>NZ_CP072876.1 GCF_017968845.1 Microbacterium sp. NIBRBAC000506063
ATCGGCGTGAAGGTCTCCACAGACATGGAGCGCCGCTCCTACGGCATCCGCGCCCGAGCCCGGTGGACCGACCCGACCACCAAGCGGCGTGTCATCCGCTCGGAAATCGTGCGAGACGAAGCGGCCGCGCACGCGTTCTTCGACCAGCTCCGCAACTCATCGACCAAGGGCATGGACGTGTCCATGACGCTGCTGGAGTTCGTCACCTCCATCGGCGACCGGTGGGCGCGGGGCCTGGACCCGACCTCCACCGGCGAGACCTACGGGTACGGGCTGAAACTGCGCGTGCTGCCCGCGCTCGGGCACCTGCCGGTCACCCAGATCACCGCCGGGATCATCGACCGCACCATTGATGAGTGGGAGCAGCGTCACGGCGCGTCGACCATCAAGAACACCATCGCCCCGCTCGTGCGGGTGCTCGATGAGGCCGTGCGGGACGGGCTGATCCAGATCAATCCTGCGAAGAACCGCGCCAAGCGGAGCCTGAACCGCAACGCCTTCCGCGGCCAGTCCGCCGAACACACCTCCCCACGGGCGCACGCAATCCCGGACATGAAGACCCTCAACCGCCTCGCCAGGGCGTGCGGCAAGGTGAATCAGTCCTACAGCGACTTCGTGATGCTCGCCGCGCTACTCGCCGCACGGTCCTCGGAGGTCTCCGGGTTGCAGGTCGGGGACGTGGACTACGGCAAGAACCTCGTCGTGATCCGCCGGCAGGTTTTCCCCGGCAAAGGCGGCCTGGTTACAAAACCGACCAAGAGCCGCAAAGAACGCCGCGTGCCGATCCTCGAACCACTCCGGCCAGTGCTCGAACGCCTCACCGACGGGAAGGAGCCCGAGGACTCGTTGCTGGTCGGCCCGAAGGGCGGCTATCTCACCACCGCGACCGTCCGCGACGCCACCAACTGGGACGGCATCGTCGCGAAGCTCGGACTGCCCGACCTCACCCGGCACGGCCTACGCCACACCGGGGCAACCTGGATGGCCGACGCGGGCATCCCGCTGCACGTACTGCAAGACATCCTCGGGCACGCCTCGATGGAGACCACGCGCGGCTATCTCCACCCCGACGACCGCCACCTCGCCTCCGCCGCCGAGCAGGCCAACGCCTTCCTCTCCACCGCCGGACAACGCAAGAACGCCCGGCGCAGCAGCCCCGCGACCAGGGGCCTGTGATGCGCTCCGACGCCCGCGGGAGTGCTCCCGGAAGCGTTCTGGTCCCCTTTTGGTCCCCTTATCCACAGGACGCGGGTTCTGGGCGATCAGTTCGTCCACAGGCGACCACCGGCGAGAGCGCCGGGGGACCAGAGGGGGACCACAGAGAACGACCCCCGGACATGATGAAGCCCAGGCGAGAAACCTACTCTCACCTGGGCTTTTACGTCGGGCTGACAGGATTTGAACCTGCGACCCCCTGACCCCCAGTCAGGTGCGCTACCAAGCTGCGCCACAGCCCGTGGCATGGATTTTCAGTTGTTCAGGCCGACCAGAGCGGGGTAAACCCCTTAACCCCCAGTCAAGTGCGCTACCAAGCTGCGCCACATCCCGTTGTTTAGTTTTCGGACAGTCCCGCCGCTCTAACTCACCTGACCCCCAGTCAAGTGCGCTACCAAGCTGCGCCACAGCCCGTGGACGACCGCGCCGAAACGCGGGCAACTCCCCTATCTTAGCCGCACACCAGGGCAGTCCGCGAACCGAGCGGTTGCCGGTGTCGGATGCCGCCGGTAGCGTGCCCGCATGAGCGAAGTGATGATCGAGCCGGCCACCGCCGAGCGGTGGGACGACGTGCAGCACGCCCTCACCGGAGGCGGCGACGGCAAGAGCTGCCAATGTGCGTGGTGGACGCTCACGAACGCCGATTTCAACAAGACCAGTGCCGACGAGAGGCGCGAGCTGCTGCGTGACGAGATCCAGGCGGGACCGCCGCCGGGACTCATCGCCTACGTCGACGGAGAACCGGCCGGCTGGGTGCGGATCGGCCCGCGCACCGCGCAGGTACGGCTGAGTCGCACCCGCAATATCGTCAGCACGACGACCGAGCCACTCGACGACCCCTCGGTCTGGGCGGTGACCTGCTTCGTCGTCCGGCGCGAGCATCGCAAACAGGGTCTGACGACCGCTCTGCTGGAGGCCGCCGTCGACTACGCGAAGGATGCCGGAGCACGCATGATCGAGGCCTACCCCGTCGACACCTCCACCGGCACGCACCGCTCCAACGAGCTCTACATCGGCACACTGGCCACCTTCCTCGCGGCCGGCTTCACCGAGACAGGGCTCCGCAAGCCCGGGCGGCCCCTGGTGGCACTGAGTCTGGCCGCGTGAATCCCTCGTACGATGGACGGATGCAGCGCCGCATCCTCTCCAGCCCTCTGCTCTGGGCGCTCCTCCCCTACATCCTGATCTCCGTGGTCCATGTGACCGCGCTGGCTCTCCGCAGCCCGCTCGGCCCGCCGACGAAGCTCGCCCTCATGCCGCTGCTGGCCCTCCCCGTGCTCGTGTTCGCATCGCGGTTGCGCCCCCGCGTGACGATCGCGCTCCTCCTCGCGGCGATCCTGTTCTCCTGGCTCGGCGACGGCGCCGGCACCTTCTTCCCCGTCGACGACGAACTGCCCCTCATGCTGCTGTTCTTCGGCCTCGCGCACATCGCCTACATCGTGCTGTTCTGGCGCTATCTGCGCGTGAAGAAGTTCCCCTGGTGGGCTCTCGTCTACGCGGCATGGTGGGTTGCCATGCTCGCCATCGTCGGCCCACACGCCGGGTTGCTCTTCTTCGCTGTCGCCGCGTACGGTCTCGTCCTCGGCGGCACAGCGGCTCTCGCCGCACGCTGCCACCCAGTCGTCGCCTGGGGCGGCGCGTTCTTCCTCCTGAGCGACACGATCCTCGCTCTGCGCCTGTTCCTCCCCACCGAGCTCCCCCACTGGACGAGCCCCGCCGTCATGCTCACCTACACACTCGGCCAAGGCCTCATCGTCGCCGGAGCCCTTCTGACCCTCCGCCGCAAGGAGCAGCGATGACCGACGACAAGCCGGTACGCATCGACTCCTGGCTCTGGGCGATCCGCATCTACAAGACGCGCTCCGCCGCGACGACCGCATGCCGGGCCGGGCATATCCGCCTGAACGGCGAGAAGGTCAAGGCGGCGCAGCAGGTGAAGCCCGGCGATGAGGTACGCGTGCGTATCTCGGGCTTCGATCGTATGCTCATCGTCCGCAAGACGCTCGTCAAGCGGGTCGGCGCGCCCGTCGCCGTCACCGCCTACGACGACCGCACGCCGCCTCGCGAGCCGATGGCGATCATCGCGCAGCGTGATCGTGGTGCGGGGCGGCCGACGAAGAGGGAACGGCGAGAGATCGATCGGCTGCGCGGACGAGAATCTTCAGAATGACCCTTGCGACTCTCGAACATTTGTTCTAATCTGGATGTATGACGCAGCCGCCTCCCTCAGACTTCGAGCACCGTTCGGCGCTGCTTGATCAGTGGCTGGAGAAGCGTCGTGAGATTGCACGCCTCGAGGCAGAGGCGTCCTCGCTGCTCGACGAGCGGATGCGGGTCTTTCATGAAGACGTGAAGAATCACCCTGCGCATCGCGACACGATCTACCGTTCCCTGGTGTCGGAATACGCCGCCGCCGGCCGCGTCTCCAAGGGAACGATCGAACACGCCCTCGCCGACGCGCAGTCGCTCAACGAGCGCTACCCGGCCGTCCAAGCGGCTTTCGCCGAAGGCGCCATCAGCGTGCAGCATGTCCGCGAAATCGTCCGTTCCGGCCGAATCGTCCACGAGGCCGTCCGGAACAAGGAGATCAGCGAAGAGACGTACGCGCTGTACGAGGCTGCGGTGCTCGTCGTCGCCGAGAACGACACTCCTGCGCGCACGCGCACGCACGCACGGCAGGTCGCCTCGACCTTGGCTGACCAGACACTGCGTGAGCGACACGCCAGCGCCGCGGAAGAGCGCACGGTGACCCTCCGGTCGATCGAAGACGGCCTCGTACTCCTGTCGATCGTCCTGCCCGAGGCGCTCGGTGTGGCGATCTTCGACCGCCTCACCCGCATGACCACGCAGATCGTTCGCACCCGCTCAGAGCCGATCCCGACCGTTGCTGTGCACCCCGACGCGTCCACCCCTGCAGACACCGCCGGCGACGAACTCCTCGCGGTGCTGCACGACATCAGCGACATTGATGATGCGGCGGTACTGTTCGACGTCGCGGAAACGATCCCCTCCACCATTCCCGACTGGATGCTGAACGAAGCCGACGCAGAACACCGCAGCACGACCGATGCGGCCCCTTCCCGTGACACCCGCACTTTTGACCAGATCCGTACCGACGTTCTGACCGATCTTCTCCTCGCCTCCGACCCGAGCGAAGTACACAGCACAGGACTTGACTCGATCCAGGCTCACATCCAGGTCACCGTCGCCGCGACCACCCTCGCCGGCCTCGACGAGCACCTCGCCGAACTCGACGGGCACGGGCCACTCGATCCCGATGTCGCCCGAGAGCTCGCCGGCCGTCGAGGTAGCTGGACCCGTCTGTTCCTCGATTCGACGGGCATGGTCGTCGAGACCGACACCTACTCCCCCACCGAGAGCATGCGGCGATTCCTTCGCGCCCGTGACCAGCGCTGTCGATTCCCGGGATGCCATGTGCCCGCGGCCAGATGCGACATCGATCACAATCATGATCACGCCGAGGGCGGCGCGACCCACATCTGCAATCTCTGTCACTTCTGCCGCGGACACCACACACTGAAGCATCCGGACCTGCGAGACGAAGATCGCTGGACAGCTCAACTCGCACCCGACGGTTCGGTGATCTGGCGCAGCCCACTCGGACGGGACTACCTCGATCATCCGCCTCGCCGCGTCATGTTCGTGTGACGCGGGCCGCGGCGCGTGCCCGCGCGTCCCACCACGCCCCGGAAGGCCGGAACCGGGAGCCCGAAACCCGGGACCCGGACCTGAAACCCGGGACCCGGGACCCGGAACCCGGACGCATCGTCGGGGTGTGTCCGATAAACGGTGGATCTGGTTTGGCGTTCATTAGTTGATTCGGCCTTCGAATGCGATCGCGAACGCGTTCAGCGCCGGCTTCCATCTCGTCGCCCAGCGTGCCCTGCCGCGCCCGGTCGGGTCAAGCGAGCGGGTCACGAGGTAGAGGCATTTCAGCGCGGCGGCGTCGTTCGGGAAGTGCCCGCGCGCCCGGACTGCTCTGCGGTACCGGGCGTTGAGTGACTCGATCGCGTTCGTGCTGCAGATGATCCGGCGGATTTCCACGTCCCAGTCCAGGAACGGCACGAACTCGGACCAGGCGTTCTGCCAGAGCTTGCTGATCGCCGGATACTGTTGACCCCATTTCGCGTCGAACTCCACGAATCGCTCACGAGCGGCCGCTTCGGTCGGCGCCGTGTAGACAGGACGCAGGTCCTTGCCCATCTCTTCCCAGTAGTGGCGGGACGCGAACCGGAACGTGTTGCGGATCAGATGGATGATGCAGGTCTGCACCGTCGCGAGCGGCCAGGCGGTGTTGATCGATTCCAGCAGACCCTTCAGCCCGTCACAGACGACGATGCACACGTCCTCGGCGCCACGGTTCTTGATCTCGGTGAGCACACCGAGCCAGAACTTCGCGCCCTCGCCGCCGTCGCCGGCCCAGATCCCGAGGATGTCGCGTTCCCCGTTCACAGTAACGCCCACGGCGATATAGAACGGCTTGTTCCGCACCTGCCCGTCTCGGACCTTCACCACCAGAGCATCGATGAACACCACCGGGTAGACGCGATCCAGCGGACGGTTCTGCCATTCGGTCATCTCCTCGATGACCTTGTCGATCCTCGAGATCGTGTCCTTCGACACCGACGCCCCGTAGACATCGTCGAAGTGCGCCGCGACCTCGCCGGTCGTCAGCCCCCGCGCGGTCAACGACAGCACGATCTCATCGACGCCGGTCAGGCGCCGCTGCCGCTTCTTGACGATCTTCGGTTCGAACGACCCCTCACGGTCTCTGGGAACGTCGATCTCGACGGGACCGACCTCGGTCAGCACCGTCTTCGATCGGATCCCGTTGCGAGCGTTCTCGGCGATCGTGTGGCCGTGCTTCTCGTAGCCAAGATGCTCGGTCATCTCCGCCTCGAGCGCTGTCTCCAGCACCCGCTTGGTGAGCCCGTTCAGCACCCCGTCGGGGCCGACGAGGTCGACACCCTGTTCCTTCGCCTGCTTCAGCAGCTGCTCCGCGAGCTGCTGCTCATCGATGATCTCTCCCGTCACAGGATCGATCATCTCGATGACATCGGTCATCGCCCTTCCTTTCGGTCAGGCCAGACCAGATCCACCGTTAATCAGACAGTCCCCGGCTATGCAGGCGGCGAGAGCGCCGAAGGTCTTGGAGTCCACACCCATACCCTAACGACCCGGCTTCGACGATCGCCGAACGTTACCTACGATTCCAACCGCGCACGCAGCGCGGGCCAGGCCTCCGCGAAACCCGGATGCAGCGGCCGCTCTGCCACCGCATCCAGAGGCACCCACTCCAGGGCCACGCTCTCGGGGTCGCTGATCGTCGGCTCGAAGGGCACGACGACATCGGCGACGACCGTCGTGTACGACCAGATACCGAGATCCAGCACGCTCGTGAAGCGCGGGCGGACGGCGGCATCCGGAACCCCTGCCTCCTCCTGCGCCTCCCGAAGGGCACCGTCGACCGCGCTCTCCCCCTCGTGCAGCGCACCGCCGGGCAGACCCCAGGTGCCGCCGAAGTGGCTCCAGCCCACCCGGTGCTGCAGCAGTATGCCGCGCTCGGCATCGATGGCGAGGAGCCCTGCGGCGCCGAAGCGTCCCCAGTACCGTTCGCCGCTCTCGGCGACCACCCATGCATCACCCGGATTGCGCGGCCCGAAGGGACGGCGCGGCTCACCGGCTGAAGGAGGGACGATCGTCACCTCTCCACCCTTTCACAGCGAGCGGGAACGGGCACGCAGGCGCGGCATCCGAGGTCACATGAACGTGGAGTCGTCACTGCACCGTCTCCGATCACAGGCTCAGGCGCCGACGTCGCCGCGTAGAGTGGCGGCATGTTCACAGTTCCCGAGAGATCGCGTCTTCGCGCGGCCCTCATCGACGCCGCGCACGCGGACGAAGACGTCGTCGGCGCCGCCCTCGTCGGATCGGCGGCGACCGGGCACGAGGACCCCTGGTCCGACGTCGACCTGGTGCTGCAGATCCGTGCAGACGCCGACCCCGCGGACGTCGCGGAGCGCTGGACCGCCGACCTCTACGAGATCCACGGCGCCGCCCACCACCTCGACGTCATCGCCGGCGGTGTGCTGTACCGGGTGTTCCTGCTCTCCTCGTCGCTCCAGATCGACATCTCCTTCTGGCCCGAGCACGAGTTCCGTGCGACCGAGCAGGGCTTCACCCTGCTCTTCGGCACTCCACAGCCGTCCACCGAGCCCGCCGACCCGAGCGTCTCGCACGCGACCGGCATGGCCTGGCTCTACGCGCTGCACTCCCGCTCCGCGATCGCGCGCGGACGGACCTGGCAGGCGGTCATGATGCTCGATCATCTCCGCGACCAGATCCTCGTGCTCGCCTGCATCCGCCACGGGCTCAACCCGCATCACGGCCGCGAGGCCGACCAGCTGCCACCGGTCGTGCTCGATGCTCTCGCCGCGGCACGCGCCACAGGTGTCGAGCGCGCAGAGCTCACTCGCTCGCACAGGGAGCTTCTCCAACTGCTCGACGGTGAGATCGAGCAGCACGACCGAGCGCTCTCGGCGCAGCTGCGCACGCCGCTGCGCACCCTCGCACGCATCGACGGCTGAGGAGCGCGCGGCGTCGGGCCCTTCGACAAGCTCAGGGACCGACCTGCCCCGGCGTCAGCGCTTGCGGCGCTCGCGCACCCGCATATTGATGACGATCGGCGTACCCTCGAACTCGTAGAGCTCGCGCAGGCGCCGCTGGATGAAGCGGCGGTAGCCCGGGTCGAGGAATCCGGTCGTGAACAGCACGAATGTCGGCGGACGCGAGGCGGCCTGCGTGCCGAACAGGATGCGCGGCTGCTTGCCTCCGCGCAGCGGATGCGGGTGCTCGGCGACCAGCTCGCTGAGGAAGGCGTTGAACTTTCCGGTCGGGATGCGGCGATCCCAGTTCTCCAGCGCGGTCTCCAGCGCCGGGACGAGCTTGTCGAGGTGACGGCCGGTCTTGGCCGAGATGTTCACGCGCGGCGCCCAGGCGACGTGCGCGAGGTCCTGCTCGATCTCGCGCTCGAGGTAGCGGCGGCGATCCTGCCCGTCCATGTCGGGGTCGTTGAGGCGATCCCACTTGTTGTACGCGATCACGAGCGCGCGGCCCGACTCGAGCACGAGGTCGATGATGCGCACGTCCTGCTCGCTGAGCGGCTCGGTGACATCGAGCACGACGACGGCGACCTCGGCCTTCTCCAGCGCGGCAGAGGTCCGCAGCGAGGCGTAGAAGTCGGCGCCCTGCTGCAGGTGCACGCGACGACGGATGCCGGCGGTGTCGACCAGTCGCCACATCTTGCCGCCGAGCTCGACGACCTCGTCCACCGGGTCGCGGGTGGTGCCGGCGAGGTCGTTGACCACGACGCGCTCCTCCCCGCCGCCTTGTTCAGCAGCGAGGACTTCCCGACGTTCGGGCGACCGAGGATCGCCACGCGACGCGGGCCGCCGATCTCGTGCGAGGCGACCGCCGAGACCTCGGGAAGCACCTTCAGCACCTCGTCGAGAAGGTCGGCGACGCCGCGGCCGTGGATGGCCGAGACGGGATGGGGCGTGCCCAGCCCGAGGTTCCACAGCGCGGCCGACTCGGGCTCCTGGCGCGCGTCGTCGATCTTGTTCGCGACGAGGAAGACGGGCTTGCCGCTCTTGCGCAGCAGCCGCACGACGTGCTCGTCGGTGGAGGTCGCCCCCACCATCGCGTCGACGACGAACAGCACGACATCGGCGAGATCGATCGCGACCTCGGCCTGCGCCGCCACGGAGCGGTCGATGCCGCGGGCGTCGGGCTCCCAGCCGCCGGTGTCGACGAGCGAGAAGCGCCGGTCGTTCCACTCGGCCTTGTACGTCACGCGGTCGCGGGTCACGCCCGGAGTGTCCTCGACGACGGCCTCGCGGCGCCCGAGGATCCGGTTCACGAGCGCCGACTTTCCGACGTTCGGCCGGCCGACGATCGCCACGACCGGCAGCGCCGGCAGGTACTCGATGCCGTCCTCGCCGAGCGTGACGCCCGCAAGGAGCGCGGCGTCCTCGTCGTCGAGCTCATAGTCGCCCAGGCTCGCGCGCAGCGTTTCCGCGCGCTGTTCGGCGAGTCCTTCGTCCAGCGTCGCCATCTTCTCGGCGAGCTGGTCAGGACCGCCCTCATATTCTTCGTCAGCGGCCATGGCCGGCTCCTTGCATCATCTCTATCGCTTCTTCTCGATCACCGCGAGCACGGCGTCGATGGTCTGTTCGAAATCCAGCTCGGTCGAGTCGACGACCTCGACGCCGGGTGCGGCGGTGAGGAAGTCGACGACGGTGCTGTCGGAGGCGTCGCGCTTGCGCATCGCCTCGGCGACGGCGACGGTGTCGCCATCGAGTTCTGCGGCCCTGCGCGCCGCCCGCACGTCCGGGTGGGCGGTCAGCAGGATCCGCACGGGCGCATCCGGCGCCACGACGGTCGTGATGTCACGCCCCTCCACGACGACGGCGGGCTCGGCGGCATCCGCCACGATCTGGCGGAACAGCTCGTTGACCTGCACACGCACCTCGGGCACCCGCGCCACCCGCTCACGGCGGCGGCGACCCGCGGCTCGCGGATCGCGGTCGTGACGTCGACAGAGCCCACCTTCACGGTGCGGTCATCGGGGTCGATGCTGAGCCGCAGGTCGAAGTCGGATGCCGCAGCCCGCACCGCTTCGGCGTCGGCGGTGTCGGCGCCCCGGTCGAGCACGTGCCAGGCGAGGGCGCGATAGGCCGAGCCTGTGTCGAGGTAGCCGTAGCCGAGCCGGCGGGCCACCGCCTTGGACACGCTGGACTTGCCGCTGCCGGCGGGGCCGTCGATCGCCACGAAGCGCTCGGCACCGGTGACCGACCTCGTCGGGCTCGCCGAGTTCGTCGGGCTCGCCGAGTTCGTCGGGTCCGACAAAGAGGGTGAAGAGGGCAAAGAGTCAGTCATAGGTCTCTCCTGCGATTCTCCAGCCGCGATCCTGCAGCCCTTCGATGGCGCCGCGCAGGGCCACCGGTGTCACGCTGATGTCGGCGAGTCCGAACTGGGCGCCCGGTGAGTGCTCCAGGCGCAGGTCCTCGACGTTGACCTCCAGCTCGCCGAGATCGGCGAAGAGGCGGGCGAGCTGCCCCGGGCGGTCGTCGACCATGACGACGAGCTGCTCGAAGCGGCGGTTCTGGCCGTGCTTGCCGGGAAGACGCTCGACACCGTCGTTGCCGTGCCGGATCGCGTCGGCGAGCACGCGGCGGGCGCCCGAGCGCTCGGGGTCGCGCAGCGCCTCCGACACCTCGCCGAGATCGGCGGCGAGCGCGTCGAGCACCTCGACGACCGGCGTCGCATTGGCGCCGAGGATCTGCACCCACAGCTCGGCGGCGGAGGCCGCGATGCGGGTCGTGTCGCGCACGCCCTGGCCGGCCAGGCGCAGCGCGCCCTCCTCGGCCTCGGCCAGGCGCCCGGCCAGAAGGCTCGCGACGACCTGCGGCACATGCGAGGTCAGCGCGACGGCACGGTCATGCTCCTCGGGGTCATCTCCAACGGCATCGCCCCACGTCGAGGGCAAGATCCTCGACGAGCGCGAGGTCGGCGGGGCTCGTCTCTTCATCCCGGCAGACGACCCAGGGCCGCCCGATGAAGATGTCGGCGCGCGCCGAGATCGCTCCCCCGCGCTCGCGTCCGGCAAGCGGGTGCGAGCCGATGTACCGGCGGATGTCGACACCGCGCTCCTGCAGGGTGCGCAGCGGTTCGAGCTTCACGCTCGCCACGTCCGTGACGACGGCATCCGGATACTGCGAGAGCTCCTGCGCGATCACCTCGGCGGTGACATCGGGCGGCACCGCGACCACGACGAGCGCGGGCGCGTCGTCGGATGCGGCGGCGCGCCCGGCCCCGTAGTCGATCGCGAGGCGCAGCTGCGCGGGCGAGGTGTCGTGGAGGACGACGTCGATCCCCTTGGCCGACAGCGCATGCCCGATGCTCGCGCCGAGCAGGCCGGCGCCGACGATGCGCACGGTCCCCGAAAGACGGGGGCGACCTGCGCCCGGCTGATGGCTTCGCTCACGCGTTCTCCTGCGATTCGCCGGGCCGCGGGTCTGCGGAGGCATCGGGTTCCTGGCGCGCGAGAGTCAGCAGCGCGCCTCTCTCGATTTTAGTCAGTTCCCGGGCCTTTCCCACTGGGAGGGTTCCCAGGTGGAGCGGGCCGAACTGGCGCCGGACGAGCTCGGTGACCGGATGCCCGACCGCCGCCATCATGCGGCGCACGATGCGGTTGCGGCCGGAGTGGAGGGTGAGCTCGACGAGACTCGACCGATTTCCGGTTGCCGAGCCCCCTCTACCGGTCACTGAGCCCGTCGAAGTGTCCAGCAGCCGCGCCTTGTCGGCCGTGATCAGCCCGTCCTCGAGCTCGATCCCCCGGGTGAGCGTCGCGATCGTCTGCGGCGTCACGGTGCCCTCGACCTTGGCGATGTAGACCTTGGTGACGCCGAACGAGGGGTGCGCGAGCACATGCGCGAGCTCGCCGTCGTTCGTGAGGATGAGCAGCCCGCTCGTCTCGGCGTCCAGACGCCCGACGTTGTACAGCCGCTCGGGCCAGTCCTTCGTGAAGCGGCGGAGGTCCGGCCGCCCGCGCTCGTCCTTCATCGTGCTGACGACGCCGGTGGGCTTGTTGAGGATCACATAGCGCTTGCTCGCGTCGAGCTGCACCGCGACGCCGTCGACGTCGACGAGATCGGATGCCGGATCGATCCGCCGTCCCAGCTCGGTCACCGTCTCGCCGTTCACGCGGATGCGCCCCTCGACGATGTAGTTCTCGATCACGCGCCGGGAGGCGACACCGGCGTTCGCGAGCACCTTCTGCAGGCGGACACCCTCCGGCTCGGCATCCTTACTGCGTTTCGTCTCGCCTTCGGCTCGCGGGGCGGCCGGGGCGTGGCGATCCCCGTGGCGACCCGCATCCGGATCCTTCACCGGATCCCCCTTCGTCGAAGCCGTCGGTGCCGTCGTCGAGCAGCGGCGAGATCGGGGGCAGCTCGTCGAGCGAGTTGATGCCGAGGTTCTGCAGCAGCGCGTCGGTCGTGCCGTAGTTGATCGCCCCGGTCTCGGAATCGGTGAACAGCTCGGTGATGAGACCGCGCGCGACGAGCGTGCGCACGACCGAGTCGACGTTCACCGCCCGGATCGAGGCGACCTGACTGCGCGTGACCGGCTGCTTGTAGGCGATGACGGCGAGGGTCTCCAGCGCCGCCTGCGAGAGCCGCGCCGGTGCCTGCCCGCCGACGTAGTCGGCGACGAGGTCGTCGTAGTCCTCGCGCACGTAGAGGCGCCATCCGCCGCCCACCTCGCGCAGCTCGAAGCCGCGACGGCGACCGGTGGGGCCTGCGCCGTCGTAGTCCTCGACGAGCGTCTCCAGCGCCTGGCGCACCGCCGGCACGGGCGAGCCCACGGCCGCAGCGAGCGCGACGATCCCCAGCGGCTCGTCGAGGATCATCAGGATCGCCTCGAGCTTCTCGGTCAGCGGCCCTTCGTGAACGGATGCGGGCGGCTGCTCCGCGGCATCCGTCTCTGCGGAATCCCCCGTCTCGGTCGTCGGAACGTCATCGGTCATAATCGGCCCCCAGGGTCGCGAGTGTGTCTTCGGACCAGCTCTCGGCGGTCCAGCGGAGGGTCAGCTCCCCCAGCGGTTCGAGCTGTTCGAACGAGAGCGCGGCGTGCCGGTACAGCTCGAGAACCGACAGGAAGCGCGCGACGACGATGCCCGGTTCACTCACCCCCGAGACGAGCTCGCGGAACGACAGCGTCTCGGAGTCGCGCAGCAAGGTGACCACGACCGCTGCCTGCTCGCGGATGCTCACCAGCGGCGCATGCAGGTGGTCGAGGCCGACGTGCGGGATCTCCTTCGGCGCGAAGGCGAGGAGGGCCAGCGCCGCAAAGTCGTCCTTGCTGAGCGTCCAGACCGGCTCGGGCGTGCGCTTGCGGTGCTTCTCATCGAGGGAGACAGCGCGCACGTGCCGGCGATCCTCCCGCTGCAGGCACCGCGCGAACCAGGCCGAGACCTCCTTGAACGCCCGGTACTGCAGCAGGCGCGCGAAGAGCAGGTCGCGCGCCTCGAGCAGCGCGACCGACTCGGCGTCGACCAGCTCGCCCTGCGGCAGGAGGCCGGCGACCTTCATGTCGAGCAGGGTCGCCGCCACGACGAGGAACTCGGATGCCTGCTCCAGCTCCTCATCGGCGTCGAGTTCGGCCAGATACGCGATGAACTCGTTGGTTACGGCGCTCAACGAGACCTCGGTGATGTCCATCTCGTGCTTCGAGATGAGCGAGAGCAGCAGGTCGAAGGGGCCGTCGAAGTTCGCCAGCGAGACGCGGAAGCCGTCGGATGCGGCATCCGCCGTCACCGGTTCCTCACTGCGTTTCGACTCGTCTTCGGCTCGCTCAACGACCGGAGGCTGGCTTTTCCGGTCGTTGAGCGAGGACGCCGCAGGCGACCGAGACGAAACGCCTTGGCTCGCTTCCGGGATCAGCTCAGGCGACGGCGCCACGCGCGACCAGCTCCCGCGCCAGGCGCAGGTACGCCTGCGCGGCGGCGTGCTCCGGCGCGAACTCGGTGATGGGGACGCCCGACACCGAGGCGTCGGGGAACTTCACAGTGCGGCCGATGACCGTCTCCAGCACATCGTCGCCGAAGGCCTCCACGACGCGCTCGAGCACCTCGCGCGAGTGCAGGGTGCGCGCGTCGTACATCGTCGCGAGCAGCCCGTCGAGCTTGATGGAGGGGTTGAGCCGGTCGCGCACCTTCTCGATCGTCTCGATGAGCAGCGCCACACCGCGCAGCGCGAAGAACTCGCACTCGAGCGGGATGAGCACTCCGTGGCTCGCGGTGAGCGCATTGACCGTGAGCAGCCCGAGCGAGGGCTGGCAGTCGATGAGGATGACATCGTACTCGTCCTGCACGTGGCGCAGCACCCGCGCGAGGATCGTCTCGCGGGCGACCTCGTTGACCAGGTGCACCTCGGATGCCGACAGGTCGATGTTCGCCGGGAGGACATCGAGCCCCGGAACGGCGCTCTTCACGATCACGCCGCGCGGGTCGCGCTTGGTGTCCAGCAGCAGATCGTAGATCGTCGGGACGTCGTGCGTGGGGATGCCCAGGCCCGCCGACAGCGCACCCTGCGGGTCGAAGTCGACGGCGAGCACGCGGCGGCCGTAGTGCGCCAGGGACGCGGCCAGGTTGATCGAGGTCGTCGTCTTGCCGACGCCGCCCTTCTGGTTGCACAGCGCGATGATGCGCGCCGGCCCGTGCGATTTCAGCGCCGGCGGGGTCGGGAAGTTGGTATATGGGCGCCCCGTCGGCCCGATCGGGGCATCGTCCTTCTTGGACCTTGCAGTTTTCGCGGCCACCAGCTCTCCCGGTTCATCGTGCTTGCTCGATTCTAGCGATCGCCCCGCTCAAACCCCGCGCCCGGGGCGGCGATCCGACGAAATGACGCCCAGGCTTCCACCCATCTCTCGCCTCCGCCCACCTACCCCGCCCGATCTGCGGACAGTGTCCCAATCTGAGGACGGATGCCGCAGAAACTGCCGCGATTCGGGACTTCATCCGCAAATCGGGACGAGCACACCGGGCGCCGCGGCATCCGCTCTATCGGGCGCGCGGATGCGCAGTGGCGTAGATGTCGCGGAGGGTGTCGACCGAGACGTGCGTGTAGATCTGGGTCGTCGCGACCGACGCGTGGCCGAGGAGCTCCTGCACCACGCGCACATCGGCGCCGCCCTGCAGCAGATGGGTCGCGAAGGAGTGCCGCAGCGTGTGCGGCGACACCTCCGCGGTGATCTCTCCGGCGATCCCCGAGCGCTCGGCGGCCGCCCGGATGATGAGCCACGCACTCTGCCGCGACAGCGGCGCTCCTCGGGTGCCGAGGAAGAGTCTCGGGCTCGCCTTCCCGCGCACCGCCAGGCCCGGCCGCACCCGGGTCAGATAGGCGTCGATCGCCGCGCGCGCATAGGAGCCCAGCGGCACGATCCGCTCCTTGTTCCCCTTGCCGCGCAGCCGCAGCACGTCGCCGTGGGCGAGGTCGTCGACGTCGAGGCCGATCGCCTCGGAGACGCGCGCACCGGTCGCGTACAGCAGCTCGAGCAGCGCGCGATCCCGGATGCCGGCGGGCTCATCCGGTGACGGCGCCGCCAGCAGCCGCTCCACCTGGCCGATCGTCAGCGCCTTCGGGAGCTTGCGCGGCATCTTCGGCGGCCGGAGGCGCGAGGCGGGGTCGTCGGCCTCGATCCCCTCCTGCGCGAGGAAGCGGTGCCAGCCTCGCACCGAGGACTGCAGGCGCGACAGGCTCGAGGCGGCCGGCGCCGGCTCGGCACCCGCCCGCTCGGCGACGAAACGACCGATGACGGCCGGGGTCACCTCCGCGGTGTCCGAGAGCCCTGCGCATCGAGCCACTCGAGGTAGCCGCCGAGGTCGCGCCGGTAGGCCGCGACGGTGTGCTCCGAGAGCCCGCGCTCGATCGTGACGTGTCGCAGATAGGCGTCCAGCGCCCGGTCAAGCTCCACGCCGTGCTCCGGCACGCCGCTCGGCGGCGAGCACTCCCAGAGCCAGCACGCCGTTGCGCATGCGTCCGTCGAGCACGGCGTCGGCGGCATCCGACAGCGGCACCCACTCCAGCCGCATGTCGGCCTCCTCCGCCTCGCGGTCGTGTGCGACGGCGGCAGGGCGCAGCCCGGTGGCCAGGAAGATGTGGATGACCTCGTTGCAGCCGCCCGGCGTCGGGAAGTGCGCCACGAGCGGCTCCCAGTGCTCCGCCTCGAGGTCGGCCTCTTCGGCGAGCTCACGCTTGGCCGCCTCGACCGGCGCCTCGCCGGGCACGTCGAGGAGCCCGGCGGGCAGCTCCCAGTCGCGATGGCGGATCGGATGCCGGTACTGCTGGATCAGGAGCACCCGCCCCTCGTCGTCGAGCGCGAGGATCGCCGCCGCACCGGGGTGGTCCATGTACTCGCGGGTCAGCTCCTCGTCGCCGTAGCGGAAGGTCTCGGAGCGGATGTCCCACACCCGCCCGGCGAAGGCGATGTCGCTGCGGACGACCTCCGGTTCGAAGGGCTCGTCGCGCAATCCGGTCCCTGAGCCCGTCGAAGGGCTCGAGGCCCCGACCTCAGTCATCATCCGAGACGTCGAACAGCTCGCTGGCGCTGTGGCGCTGGATCGCCGCACCGATGAGCCCGCGGAACAGCGGGTGCGGCGTGGTCGGGCGCGACCGCAGCTCGGGGTGGGCCTGGGTCGAGATGTAGTAGGGGTGCACGTCCCGCGGCAGCTCGACGAACTCGACGAGGTCGAGCTCGGGGTTCAGGCCCGAGAAGACGAGTCCGGCATCCGACAGGCGCTGACGGTAGGCGTTGTTGACCTCGTAGCGGTGCCGGTGGCGCTCGGAGACCTCCGTGTCGCCGTACACCTCGTGGGCGAGCGAGCCCTCGGCGAGGGCCGCCTGGTACAGCCCCAGTCGCATCGTGCCGCCCAGGTCGCCGCCGTCGATGATGTCGACCTGCTCGGCCATCGTCGCGATGACCGGCTCGGCGGTGTCGGGGTCGAACTCCGACGAGGAGGCGCCCTCGATCCCGGCGACGTTGCGGGCGTACTCGATGACCATGCACTGCAGCCCGAGGCACAGGCCCAGTGCCGGGATCCCCTGCTCACGGGCGAAGCGGAGCGCCCCGAGCTTGCCCTCGATGCCCCGGATGCCGAAGCCGCCGGGCACGCAGATGCCGTCGAGATCGCCGAGCACCTTCGCCGCGCCCTCGGGCGTCTCGCAGGAGTCGGAGGGGATCCAGCGCAGGTTCACATGCGCCTCGTGCGCGAAGCCGCCGGCGCGCAGCGCCTCGGTGACCGACAGGTAGGCGTCGGGCAGGTCGATGTACTTGCCGACGAGCCCGATCGTGACCTCGTGCTTGGGGTTGTGCACCGCCTGGAGCACCTTCTGCCAGCGGGTCCAGTCGACCTCGCCCGCACGGGCGTCGAGGCCGAGGCGGCGGACGATATAGGAGTCCAGCCCCTGCTCGTTCAGCGTGGAGGGGATGTCGTAGATGCTCGGCAGGTCGACGGTGTTGACCACGCCCTCGGCGTCGACGTCGCACATGAGCGCGATCTTGTTCTTGTTCGACTCGGTCACGGGCCGGTCGCTGCGCAGCACGAGCGCATCGGGCTGGATGCCGATCGAGCGGAGAGCGGCGACGGAGTGCTGGGTGGGCTTGGTCTTCTGCTCGCCGGAGGCGCCCATGAACGGCACGAGCGAGACGTGCACGAAGAACACGCTGTCGCGGCCGAGCTCGTGGCGCAGCTGGCGGGCCGACTCCAGGAAGGGCTGCGACTCGATGTCGCCGACCGTGCCGCCGACCTCGGTGATGATGACGTCGGGACGGGGATCCTCGGTGGCCTGCAGCCGCATCCGGCGCTTGATCTCGTCGGTGATGTGCGGGATCACCTGGACGGTGTCGCCCAGGTACTCGCCACGACGCTCGCGTGAGATCACCTGCGAGTAGATCTGGCCGGTCGTGACGTTCGCCGCCTGACTCAGGTTGATGTCGAGGAAGCGCTCGTAGTGGCCGATGTCGAGATCGGTCTCGGCGCCGTCGTCGGTGACGAAGACCTCTCCGTGCTGGAAGGGGTTCATCGTGCCCGGGTCGACGTTCAGGTAGGGGTCGAGCTTCTGCATGACGACGCGGAGACCGCGGGCGGTGAGGAGGTTGCCCAGGCTGGCGGCCGTGAGGCCCTTGCCCAACGAGGAAACGACACCGCCCGTCACGAAGATGTGCTTGGTGGTGTCGTTCTTGGGCCGCTCATCAGAAGTCTGCATCACGGGCTTTGATCCTATCAGTGGGTCAGACCTGGAGGCTGAGAAGTTCACGGGCGTGTGTGAGAGCGGCATCCGAATCCGCGAGTCCGGAGAGCAGACGAGCCATCTCCTCCTCGCGCTCGGCGCCTTCGAGACGCCGGACGCTGGAGGCGGTGACCTGTCCGTCGCTGGACTTGACCACCGAGAGGTGGTTGGAGGCGAAGGCCGCCACCTGCGCGAGGTGGGTGACGGCGATGACCTGGGAGTTCTCGGCCAGGCGTGCGAGGCGCTTGCCGACCTCGATCGCGGCGGCGCCGCCGACGCCGGCGTCGACCTCGTCGAAGACGAAGGTGGGCACGGGGTCGGTGCCGGCGATGACCACCTCGATCGCGAGCATGACGCGCGACAGCTCGCCGCCCGAGGCGCTCTTGGCGACCGGACGCGGCGAGGCGCCCGGGTGCGGGGCGAGCAGGAGGGCGACGTCGTCACGGCCGTGCACGCTCTCGGCGCCCGCGGTGACGGCGACCTCGAGGTGCGCGTCGGGCATCGCGAGGTCGTGGAGCTCAGCGGTGACCTCTGCTCCCAGACGCGCGGCGGCAGCGGTGCGCGCGGCGGTCAGCGCCTCAGCGGCCTCGTCGGCCGCCGCCCGTGCCGCGGTGCGCTCGGCTTCGAGCCGCTCGATGCGTTCACCGTCGTCGTCGAGCTCGGCCAGCCGCTGCGAGCCGGTCTCCCAGAGCTCGCGCGCCGCCTCCAGCGACCCGTGGGCACGGATGAGACCGTTCAGCGCCGCACGGCGCTCCTCGACGGCGGCCAGTTCGTGCGGACCCGACTCGTCGAGGTCGGCGAGATAGCCCGACAGCTGCACGGCGAGGTCTGCCGCCCGGTAGCCGAGCTCGGCGAGCGCCTCGGCGATCTCGGCGAGCGCGGGGTCGGTGACCCGCTCGATCGAGCGCTTCGCCTCGGCCAGCAGCAGAGCGACATCGGCGACGTCCTCGTCGCTCGAGAGCGCCTCGTGGGCGCGGGATGCGGCCAGCCGCAGCTCCTCCGCGTTCCCGAGACGCTCCGCGCGCTCGGCCAGTGCGACATCCTCCCCTCCTCGGGGGCGACGGCGTCGAGCTCGGCGAGCGCTTCACGCAGCTCCTCGGCCTCGCGACGGCGCTGATCCGTCGTCGCGCGCAGCTCGGCGAGTTCGGCGTCGAGCGCCCGCCACCGCGTGAACGCCTCGGAGTAGCGCGCCTTGACCTGCGCGATCGCCTCTCCCCCGAATCTGTCGAGGGCGTCGCGCTGCGCGGCGCCGGAGCGCAGCCGCAGCTGCTCCGACTGCCCGTGCACGACCACGAGCTCCTCCGCGAGCGAGGCCAGCACCCCGGCGGGGGCGGCACGGCCGCCGACGCTCGCGCGGCTGCGCCCTCGGCGGTGAGCGTACGGGAGACGTACAGCTCGGCGGTGCCGTCACCGGTCGGTTCGAGCTCGCCGCCGGCATCCGACACGATCTCGGCGATCGTGCCCGTCTCGGGAACGATCCACACGCCCGCCACCGAGGCCTGGGCGGCTCCGGCGCGCACGGCGCCCGAGTCGGCGCGGGCGCCCAGCAGCAGCCCGAGCCCGGTCACGACCATGGTCTTGCCCGCGCCGGTCTCACCCGTGATCGCGGTGAAGCCCGGGCCCAGCGGAAGTGCCGCGTCGGCGATCACGCCGAGGTCGCGCAGGCGCATCTCCTCGATCATGCCGGCGCTCCGGGTGCCTGGCCTCGCCAGCCCTCGACGGGGAGGTGGAACTTCTGCACGAGGCGGTTCGTGAAGGCGGTCGGATGCAGACGCGCCAGCCGCACGGGCGACGTCGACCGCCGAACGGCCACGCGCGCACCACGCGGAAGCTCGTGCGAACGGCGCCCGTCGCACCAGAGGATGCCCGTGCCCTGCGTGCGCTCGAGCATCTCGATGACCACCGTCGCCTCGGGACCGACGACGAGCGGACGGGCGAACAGCGCGTGCGCCGACAGCGGCACGACGGCGATCGCCTCGACGCTCGGCCAGATCACCGGACCCCGGCGGAGAAGTTGTAGGCGGTCGAACCCGTCGGCGTGCTCACGACCATGCCGTCGCAGCCGAAGCTCGACAGCGGACGGCCGTCGATCTCGAGGACGACCTCGATCATGCGCTCGCGGCTGGCCTTCTCGACGGTGGCCTCGTTGAGGGCCCAGGTCTCGTAGACGACCGCGCCCGCGGCATCCGTCACCGACACCGAGAGCGCCAGGCGCTCCTCGACCTCGTAATCGCGGTCGATGACGCGGCGCACCGCCTCGTCCATCGCGTCGCGGTCGATCTCGGCGAGGAAGCCGACGTGCCCCATGTTGATGCCGAGCACGGGCGCTGCGCTGCCCCGGACGAGCTCCGCCGCCCGCAGGATGGTGCCGTCGCCGCCCAGCACGATCGCGAGCTCCAACTCATCGATCTGCACGCTCTCGCCGAGCACGGCGACGTCGGAGAAGGCCGGGTCGACACCGGTGAGCGCCTCGTGGTCCTCGAGGGCGAACACCGGGCGCGCCTGCGCCGCACGGAGGGCCTCGATGACCCGCCGGGCCGCCTCGACCGTGTCGCTGCGGCCGGCGTGCACGACCACGAGAATGCTGCGCTCGCTCATCGCCCTCCCGTGACTGTGTTGATGCGTTCCATCCATTCTGTCGGATTGCTTCCGCCGCCGGGTGAGAAGTGCACAAGGTATTCGGCATTCCCGTGCGAACCGAGAATCGGGGAGGAGAGGACGCCGCGCATGCCCAGACCCGCATCCCACCCGCTCCACGCGGCCCCGGACACGGCGTCCGCGCGCAGCGCCGGGTCGGTGACGAGCCCGCCGCGCACCGCGGTGCGACCGACCTCGAACTGCGGCTTCACGAGCAGCACGACATCGGCGCCGGGCGCGGCGACCGCGGCCACGGCCGGCAGCACGTGCGCCAGCGAGATGAACGAGAGGTCGCCGACGACGACCTCCGGCGCTGCCCGCTCCCCGTCGCCTCCGCGAGCGACTCGGGGGTCATGTACCGGACGTTGAAGCCCTCGACGTTCACGACACCGGGATCCTCGCGGACGGATGCCGCCAGCTGCCCGTGCCCCACGTCGACCGCGAGGACTCTGCGCGCCCCGCGCTCGCGCAGCACCTGCGTGAACCCGCCGGTGGAGGCGCCCATGTCCAGCGCGAGCCTGCCGCTCACGTCGATGCCGAAACCGTCCAGGGCGGCGATGAGCTTGTGCGCGGCCCGGCCGACGTACTGGTCGGATGCCGCGACCGTGATCTCCGCCGCATCCGACACCTTGTGCGACGCCTTCACGACCTGTCGTCCGTCGACGCTGACGAGTCCCTCGGCGATGAGCGCGGCCGCATGCGTCCGCGAACGGGCAAGTCCGCGCGCCGCCAGGGCGGCATCGAGACGGGTCATCCCCGCTCACGGGTGCGCCGGCATCCGGCGCCTTCGGCCCCGAGTCCAGGCGACGCGAGAGCTCGTCATGGAGCGCCGAGTACGCCGCCGCCCGCGAGGTCAGCGCCTGCCCCTCGATCACGCGCAGACGACTCCACAGCGCGTCGGTCGGTTCCGGGGTGCTCTCCTCGCTCACGGTTCCACTGTACGCGGCGGCGTGATCTCGGCGGCCGAGCGGCAACGCGAGTCGAGCGCTTCGGTCACCGGGACCGGGTCTGCCCCGATCGTCCCCGATGCTCCGACGCCAGAACCCTGGTGATCCACCGCCGCTGGCCCCGCGTCTCCACAGCGCGCGGGCGGTAGTTCGCTCGCACCCAGGCGATCGCCTCCTCCGGCGCGACCCCGCTCAGGGCGGCCATGACGGCCAGGGCGGTGCCGGTGCGCCCTGTTCCGCCGGCGCAGGCGATCTCCACCCGCTCGGATGCGGCACGGGTATGCGCCTCGGTGATCGCCGCCATCGCCTCGTCGGACGATGCGGGCAGGCCGAAGTCGCCCCACCTGACCCATCGGTGCGGCCAATCGCCCAGCCGAGGATCACGCCCGAGCAGGTACAGCCCGAACTCGGGGGCGGGCCCCTCCGGGTCCGGCTGCAGGAGGCCTCTGCCCCGGACGCGTCGTCCATCGGGGAACTCGACCACCCCGGTACCGCTCTCCCAGCCGCCCATGGTCACGATGGTAGAGGAGGACGTCGCACATCTGTCCGCGGCAGCGACGGATCGCGTGCCGGATCAGCCGATGAGGGAGTGCTCCCCAGTCGGTGCCAGGTGCGGTTGTGGTAGACCAGCGCACCGCCCTGCTCGCCTTCACCGTCGCGGGCGACGTGCGACTGCAGCGCGTGGGCGGCGATCACGGTCGAACCGCCGGCATCCATCCTGCCGATGACGCTGCAGCGCACCCAGGCGCGCACGTCGTGGTAGACGGGCTCGCCGGTGACCAGACGCGACCAGCGATCGGTCTGCGCGAATCGGTCGACGCCACTGGTCGCGCCGAGCTGGGCGATCTCGAGATCATGGGCGTCCAGCAGATGCACGACGACGGTCTCGGCCCGCAGCAGAACGTCGGATGCCGACGACTGCGCCGACACCGAGAAGACCAGCAGCGGCGGCTCGGCGTTGACCGACGACACCGAGGTCGCCGTCAGCGCGACAGGGCCGGTGCCGTCGTCGGCCGTGATGACGGCCACCCGCCGGGGTGCCCGCGGAACAGCGTCTTGAAGTCGTCGGCGGACAGCGACGGGTCGAAGGAGCGCTGCTCGCCGGGCGGTGTTGCGGTCTGGGGCATGCCTGCGAGGCTAGACGATCGCGACCCGGCCGCGGGCGTATGTGCGATCGGATGACGCTGTGTGAACGAATATGACGCGGGAACGCGCATCGGCATCAGGGACGGTGGAAGGGGTCCGCGTAGAGGATCTCGGGAACGCGGAAGGCATAGATGGCCACGCCGCTCTCCCAGATCGCCGTCGCCCCGCACGCAGCAGATCGATCTGGCGCGAGCCCTCCGAGAGCACCTCGATCTCGGCGCCCTCGACGCGCACAGCGGCGCCGTTGACGCTCGTCACCGCGCCCTTGCGCTTCACCTGCGGATACGGCTCGTGCAGCTCACGAAGGTCACTGAGGATGTACGTCGGACGCGATCCCTGGGGAGCGGCGAGGACGTGCTTGGGCCGGTCGATACCGGTCAGCACGAGCGCCGAGTCGATGCCGGCTCGGCAGGCGCCGAGGATATCGGTGTCGAGCCGGTCACCGAGGAACAGCGGATGCTGCGCATCGAAGCGGGCCACCGCCTCCGTGAAGATCGGCACCTCCGGCTTGCCGGCGACCGTCGCCAGGCGCCCGATCGCCGTGTGCACCGCCGACACGAGCGTGCCGTTTCCGGGGGCGACGCCGCGCGAACGCGGAATCGTCCAGTCGGTGTTCGTGGCGATCCACGGGATGCCGCCCTCCTCCTCCGGAACCTGCAGCGCGAAGGCCGCTTCGGCGAGGTGGGTCCAGGCGACCGTCGGGTCGAAGCCCTGCACGACCGCCGCAGGCTCGTCCTGTGCGCTGCGCGTCACGGTGTACCCGGCGCGCTCCGCCTCGACGACGAGGCCCTCGCCCCGACGACGAGGATGGTCGCGGGAGCGGGCACCTTCTCTCCGAGGAGGCGGATCGCCGCCTGAGGGCTCGTGACGATCTCGTCCGGTCGCACGGTCAGACCGAGTTCGTTCAGCTGGGCCGCCACCGTCGCATCGGTGCGGGAGGCGTTGTTGGTGATGAATCCGAGCCGGCGCGTGCGTGCCGCCTCGTTCAGGCTGTCGACGGCATGGGGAAGCGCGAGCTCGCTCGCGTAGACGACACCATCGAGATCGGCGAGCACGACATCGACGTCGTCGAGCGGCGTGGGCCTGCGCGCGGAGAACAGCGCCATTACGCCTCTTCACCCCTCGACGGCGCGCCGCCATCGGCAGACTCCTCGTCCACGAGAGCGTCCTCGACCACCAGCTCGTCCTGAGAGGCGGTCGCTACGCCCAATGCGTCGGATGCCGCATCCGCCCGCTCGGCCCAGAACGCCGCTTCTTCGGCCCGCCCGAGATCCTCGAGCACCGCCGCGCGTGCGGAGAACAGCGCCGGGCTCCATTCGAAAGCGCGGTCGGGGTCGAGCTCGGGGATCTCGAGCTCGCCCAGAGCGAGTTCCAGTTCACCGCGGTCGAGACGGGCACCCGACATCGCGATCGCCAGTGCGACCCTGGTCGCCACGGGAAGCGACGCCCGGTCGACGGCACGACCCGTCTCGAGCGCGCGGTCGGGTCGACCGATCCCGCGCTCGCTGTCGACCATGAGGGCGATCTGGTCGTCTTTGCCGGAGATCCGCCGGTACGTGCGCAGCTCACGCAGTGCGAGGGCGAAATCGCCGATCGCGTAGGCGGTGATCGCCACGGACTCGCGAACGATGGCGATCCGGCCGGCCCGACGGGACGCTGCGAGAGCGTGCTCGTGGGCGAGCGCGGGCTGCTCGTCGATGAGTCGGGCCGCCATGGCGAGGTGCCGGGCGACCTCGTCGGCGTTCTCCTTGCTGAGGGTCTTCAGCTCGTTGCGTGCGGAGGGGTGCAGATCGCGCGGGGTGATCTCCTCGGGATCTCCGGTCCGGTGACGCGTCTCTCATCGCTCTGCGGAGGCCGGCTCGTACGTGAGCCCCGGTCGCCGTCGCGCTTCGCATACGGCTTCTTGCCGCCGTCGCGCTTGTCATAGGGCTTCTTCTCGCCCTCACGCTTCTGGTAAGGCTTGTCGCCGTCACGCTTCGAGTACGGCTTCTTGCCCTCACCGCTGCGGGCGTACGGCTTCTTCTCGCCATCGCGCTTCGGGTAGGGCTTCTTGCCGCCATCGCGAGAGCCGTAGGGCTTCTTGCCCGCGGACCCTCCGCTGCTCTGGGGACGCTTGTCTGCCGTCATTTCCCGATCCTCCCGCATTCCTGCGCGTTAACGCGAAAGGGCCACCCAACATTGGGTGGCCCTTTCTCGAAAGAAGTCCGGCGGTGTCCTACTCTCCCACAGGGTCCCCCTGCAGTACCATCGGCGCTGTGAGGCTTAGCTTCCGGGTTCGGAATGTAACCGGGCGTTTCCCTCACGCTATGGCCGCCGAAACACTATTGATGTTTCAGTCTGCATAACTTTAGTCAAGTCATGCGGTTCTCGACCGTACATCGAGAACCACTCAGTGGACGCAAGCATCTCGTTCGATTCAAACGAGGAAGTGTTATCAAGTCATCGGCTTATTAGTACCGGTCAGCTTCACGTGTTACCACGCTTCCACATCCGGCCTATCAACCCAGTAGTCTGGCTGGGAGCCTCTCGCCCGAAGGCATGGAAGTCTCATCTTGAGGCCGGCTTCCCGCTTAGATGCTTTCAGCGGTTATCCATCCCGAACGTAGCTAATCAGCGGTGCTCCTGGCGGAACAACTGACACACCAGAGGTTCGTCCAACCCGGTCCTCTCGTACTAGGGTCAGATCCTCTCAAACTTCCTACGCGCGCAGCGGATAGGGACCGAACTGTCTCACGACGTTCTAAACCCAGCTCGCGTACCGCTTTAATGGGCGAACAGCCCAACCCTTGGGACCTACTCCAGCCCCAGGATGCGACGAGCCGACATCGAGGTGCCAAACCATGCCGTCGATATGGACTCTTGGGCAAGATCAGCCTGTTATCCCGAGGTACCTTTTATCCGTTGAGCGACAGCGCTTCCACAAGCCACTGCCGGATCACTAGTCCCGACTTTCGTCCCTGCTCGACCTGTCAGTCTCACAGTCAAGCTCCCTTGTGCACTTACACTCGCCACCTGATTGCCAACCAGGTTGAGGGAACCTTTGGGCGCCTCCGTTACTTTTTGGGAGGCAACCGCCCCAGTTAAACTACCCACCAGGCACTGTCCCTGAACCGGATTACGGTTCGAAGTTAGATATCCAGAGTGACCAGAGTGGTATTTCAACAATGACTCCACATGAACTGGCGTCCATGCTTCAAAGTCTCCCACCTATCCTACACAAGCCACACCGAACACCAATACCAAGCTGTAGTAAAGGTCACGGGGTCTTTCCGTCCTGCTGCGCGTAACGAGCATCTTTACTCGTAGTGCAATTTCGCCGAGTTCGCGGTTGAGACAGTTGGGAAGTCGTTACGCCATTCGTGCAGGTCGGAACTTACCCGACAAGGAATTTCGCTACCTTAGGATGGTTATAGTTACCACCGCCGTTTACTGGGGCTTAAATTCTGAGCTTCGCCGAAGCTAACCCGTCCTCTTAACCTTCCAGCACCGGGCAGGCGTCAGTCCGTATACATCGTCTTGCGACTTGGCACGGACCTGTGTTTTTAGTAAACAGTCGCTACCCACTAGTCTCTGCGGCCTCCAAACGCTTTCGGAGCAAGTCCTAATACGTCGAAGGCCCCCTTCTCCCGAAGTTACGGGGCATTTTGCCGAGTTCCTTAACCACGATTCTCTCGATCTCCTTGGTATTCTCTACCTGACCACCTGAGTCGGTTTGGGGTACGGGCGGCTAGAACCTCGCGTCGATGCTTTTCTCGGCAGCATAGGATCATCCACTTTTTATCCGCATCGTGTCTCAGCCGAACGAGAGACGGATTTGCCTATCTCTCAGCCTACGCACTTGCACCAGGACAACCATCGCCTGGCTTGGACTACCTTCCTGCGTCACACCTGTTAATACGCTAACCGCACCAGCATGGGGTCGTGCGCTAGGCCTCAACTCTCGCCCCGAAGGGTTTGAAAAGAGGATTCGGGCACTTAGCACCACTGGATTAGTTTGGGCGGTTCTTCGCCGGTACGGGAATATCAACCCGTTGTCCATCGACTACGCCTGTCGGCCTCGCCTTAGGTCCCGACTTACCCAGGGAAGATTAGCTTGACCCTGGAACCCTTGGTCTTTCGGAGGACGTGTTTCTCACACGTCTTTCGCTACTCATGCCTGCATTCTCACTCGTGTAGCGTCCACGGCTGGTTTACACCGCCGCTTCGCTCGCCACACGACGCTCTCCTACCCATCAACACGGCTGGACCACGAAGGCCTACCAATAATGTCAATGCCACAACTTCGGTGGCGTGCTTGAGCCCCGTTACATTGTCGGCGCGGAATCACTTGACCAGTGAGCTATTACGCACTCTTTCAAGGGTGGCTGCTTCTAAGCCAACCTCCTGGTTGTCTGTGCAACTCCACATCCTTTTCCACTTAGCACGCGCTTTGGGACCTTAGTTGGTGGTCTGGGTTGTTTCCCTCTCGACTATGAAGCTTATCCCCCACAGTCTCACTGCTGCGCTCTCACTTACCGGCATTCGGAGTTTGGCTGACGTCAGTAACCTTTTGGGGCCCATCGGCCATCCAGTAGCTCTACCTCCGGCAAGAAACACGCAACGCTGCACCTAAATGCATTTCGGAGAGAACCAGCTATCACGAAGTTTGATTGGCCTTTCACCCCTATCCACAGCTCATCCCCTCAGTTTTCAACCTAAGTGGGTTCGGTCCTCCACGTGCTCTTACACACGCTTCAACCTGGCCATGGATAGATCACTTCGCTTCGGGTCTAGGACATGCGACTGAATCGCCCTATTCAGACTCGCTTTCGCTACGGCTACCCACACGGGTTAACCTCGCCACATATCACTAACTCGCAGGCTCATTCTTCAAAAGGCACGCTGTCACAGCTGCTAGGGCTGCTCCAACGGTTTGTAAGCAAACGGTTTCAGGTACTATTTCACTCCCCTCCCGGGGTACTTTTCACCTTTCCCTCACGGTACTTGTCCGCTATCGGTCATCTGGGAGTATTTAGGCTTATCAGGTGGTCCTGACAGATTCACACGGGATTTCTCGGGCCCCGTGCTACTTGGGATACTTCTCGCGCCAAGGGAGGCATTTCGACTACGGGGTTGGCACCCTCTATGACCTGGCTTTCAATCCAGTTCGTCTATACCATCTTGTAACGCTGACAGCTCGGCAGAACTGTCTGAAAAGTCCCACAACCCCGAATACGCAACTCCTGCCGGATATCACACGTACTCGGTTTAGCCTGTTCCGGTTTCGCTCGCCACTACTAACGGAATCGCGGTTGCTTTCTCTTCCTGTGGGTACTGAGATGTTTCACTTCCCCACGTTCCCTCTACCCGCCCTATATATTCAGGCGGGAGTCACTGGGTCGGCACGCCGCCCAGCGGGGTTTCCCCATTCGGAGATCCTCGGATCAAAGTGTGCTTATCCACTCCCCGAGGCTTATCGCAGATTGCTACGTCCTTCTTCGGCTCCAGATGCCAAGGCATCCACCGTTTGCTCTTAAAGACTTGAAATCACATGAGTTTGAATCGTCAATTGAAATTGACTAATGATCTTTAAGATCATCTTTCTGAACCGACCGAAGTCGGTTCAAAGATGCTCGCGTCCACTGTGTAGTTCTCAAAGTACGGGCGGTGCCTTCCCCGCTGCCGTTGTGCCGGCAACCAAGAAAGGCCCTGAGGTTCGTCTGCTCCGACCGCTACCTAAGTAGCCGGCCGAGCGCATCCGGTCCCTCAGGACCCAACAGCGTGCATGTGCGAGATCCGAACATCTCCACCGTTCCAGCTGCAAGCAGCGTACTGAGTGAGGATCCTCATCCTTCGCACCTCGTCAAATGTTCCACCCATGAGCTAACCGGCGAGAACGTGTGTCTCGATCCGGCGCCTGGACACCACTGAAGTTGAATCAACACAGGGTGCCAGATGCTCCTTAGAAAGGAGGTGATCCAGCCGCACCTTCCGGTACGGCTACCTTGTTACGACTTAGTCCTAATTACCGATCCCACCTTCGACGGCTCCCTCCAAAAGGTTGGGCCACCGGCTTCAGGTGTTACCGACTTTCATGACTTGACGGGCGGTGTGTACAAGACCCGGGAACGTATTCACCGCAGCGTTGCTGATCTGCGATTACTAGCGACTCCGACTTCATGAGGTCGAGTTGCAGACCTCAATCCGAACTGGGACCGGCTTTTTGGGATTCGCTCCACCTTGCGGTATCGCAGCCCATTGTACCGGCCATTGTAGCATGCGTGAAGCCCAAGACATAAGGGGCATGATGATTTGACGTCATCCCCACCTTCCTCCGAGTTGACCCCGGCAGTATCCCATGAGTTCCCACCATTACGTGCTGGCAACATAGAACGAGGGTTGCGCTCGTTGCGGGACTTAACCCAACATCTCACGACACGAGCTGACGACAACCATGCACCACCTGTTTACGAGTGTCCAAAGAGTTGACCATTTCTGGCCCGTTCTCGTATATGTCAAGCCTTGGTAAGGTTCTTCGCGTTGCATCGAATTAATCCGCATGCTCCGCCGCTTGTGCGGGTCCCCGTCAATTCCTTTGAGTTTTAGCCTTGCGGCCGTACTCCCCAGGCGGGGAACTTAATGCGTTAGCTGCGTCACGGAAACCGTGGAATGGTCCCACAACTAGTTCCCAACGTTTACGGGGTGGACTACCAGGGTATCTAAGCCTGTTTGCTCCCCACCCTTTCGCTCCTCAGCGTCAGTTACGGCCCAGAGATCTGCCTTCGCCATCGGTGTTCCTCCTGATATCTGCGCATTCCACCGCTACACCAGGAATTCCAATCTCCCCTACCGCACTCTAGTCTGCCCGTACCCACTGCAGGCCCGAGGTTGAGCCTCGGGATTTCACAGCAGACGCGACAAACCGCCTACGAGCTCTTTACGCCCAATAATTCCGGATAACGCTTGCGCCCTACGTATTACCGCGGCTGCTGGCACGTAGTTAGCCGGCGCTTTTTCTGCAGGTACCGTCACTTTCGCTTCTTCCCTGCTAAAAGAGGTTTACAACCCGAAGGCCGTCGTCCCTCACGCGGCGTTGCTGCATCAGGCTTTCGCCCATTGTGCAATATTCCCACTGCTGCCTCCCGTAGGAGTCTGGGCCGTGTCTCAGTCCCAGTGTGGCCGGTCACCCTCTCAGGCCGGCTACCCGTCGACGCCTTGGTGAGCCGTTACCTCACCAACAAGCTGATAGGCCGTGAGCCCATCCCGGACCGAAATTCTTTCCAGCTGCTGAAGATGCCTTCGCAGCTCGTATCCGGTATTAGCAGCTGTTTCCAACTGTTATCCCAGAGTCCGGGGCAGGTTGCTCACGTGTTACTCACCCGTTCGCCACTGATCCACAGGAGCAAGCTCCTGCTTCACCGTTCGACTTGCATGTGTTAAGCACGCCGCCAGCGTTCATCCTGAGCCAGGATCAAACTCTCCGTAGAAAATGTTTGCTGAATCAGCCGGAATAGGGCCGAAGCAGCGAGTTTGATCTGACCAAAGGGATGTCATTGCTGACTATCCGTTGCCGACCCGAAGGTCGGACTTTGATCCAAAGGAATCTCGCTTCACCGAAGTGAAGCCGAGGTTATTTGGCATTTGACAAGTGCACGCTGTTGAGTTCTCAAGGATCGGATGCTCCTGCTGCTCAGCCTCTCGGCCTCGCCCGCAGGGCAACTTCTCTATCTTATTCTTCGTGTCTCGCTTGTCAAATCGGCGCTTCCGAGGTTCTCGGGGCGCTGTCAACGACAGGCTTCTCACGAAGATCGAGATCGTGTCCGGGGCGCTGCCGGCCAGTTCGGCCTGCCCGCTCCGGGCAACTTCTCTATCTTATCCCTCTCGCTCTCTGTGTCAAATCGGCTGTCCGTGACTGTTTCAGCGTCTCCGGCAGCACTCCTTGACCAGTGGGAGGAGTGGGATCCCCATCCTAGACCACAAGGCCCTGTTCTCTCTAGGAGAGGTTTGGGTTGGGGGTGGTTCTCCGCTTGAGGGGCGAGGCCTTCAGGCCTTCTCGCTCTTCCCTGTGGGGCGAACAAGTAATAAGTTACGCGGGTTCCGGGATCGTGGCAAATCGAGGCCGGCTCCCGGGCGTGTCGGGCCGGTCAGAGGGCATTTCCGTCAACGCCGGCGGATCTGCACGAGAACGCACACGCCCAGCATGAGGGCACCCCACACCGCGCACGCCGGCGGGAGGACCCGGTAGGCGAGGTGCGGCGGGGTCCACTCCCCGTCGAAAGGGCCGAAGACCGCGAGCCCGATGAGCCAGGCCACGACGAGCACTCCCGGCAGCGCAAGGAGCCAGGCGAGGCGCACCCAGGTCGGCAGCGTGCGCGTCGTCTCCCCTCAGGAGTACGTTGCGCGATCCACGCGACGGCGAAGACCCCAGCACCACGAGACCGAACAGGCTCGAGCCGTACTGCAGCCACTTGAATCCGAGCAGCGGCCCCACTGCTCGTCCAGCGCGGGGATCAGCGCGAGCCCCCAGCGCCCCTCGTGCGTGAAGGCGTCCCACACGATGTGCGAGAGGACGCCGAGCAGAAGCGACACCGCGACGAGGGCGCCGAAGACGAGCGGATGCCGCCACACCGCGTGCCTCGCTCCGAAGCGCGGTCGCCGCACGCTCTCCCAGGCGGCCCGACCCGTGGAGTCCCACTCGGCGGGAAGCCGCCGGGCCAGCCACTGCGGCGAGAGTTCCCGGACAGCCGGGCGCAGCAGGGCGTACCAGAGGGTCAGTAGGGCGAGCGCGAGCAGCCCGAGACGAGCAGGTTCGTGTGCGTCACCTGGTAGGTCAGCGGCGTGCCGCGCAGGAACAATGGCAGATCCGGTGCCATCGCACCCACCGCGATCGCCGCCGGAAGCAGCGGCGTGCGCACGAAGGGAAGGGCGACGACGGCGTGCGAGGGGGTGAACGGCATCTCGCTCCTTGCGGTATGACTCGCGCCCTTCGACAAGCTCAGGGACGGAGTGGGTCGACTCAGGGACCGAGTGGGTCCGCAGGGGTCGAGTGGGTCAGCTCAGGGGACCGAGTTGATCAGCTCACGAACAGGCCGGCGAGGGTCTTCTTGCCGCGACGCAGCACCGAGACGCCGCCGGGCAGTGTCCCGGCCACGACCGCCGAGTCGTCGGCGACCCGTTCGCCGTCGAGCGAGACCCCGCCCTGCGTGATCGCGCGCCGAGCCTCGGAGAGGCTGGAGACCAGTCCCGTGCTCACGAGCGCCTCCGCGACGGGAGTCCCAGCCGCCACCTCGGCGTTCGGCAGCTCGTCGAGCGCGCTGCGCAGCGTCTCGGCGTCGAGCGCGGTCAGATCGCCCTGTCCGAAGAGGGCGTCGGATGCCGCGATCACGGCCGCCGTGGCATCCGATCCGTGCACGAAGGTGGTCACCTCGAGAGCCAGGCGCTTCTGCGCCGCGCGCCGGAAGGGCTCCTCGGCGACGAGCCGCTCGTACTCCTCGATCTGCGCGCGGGTGAGGAACGTGAAGACCTTCAGCCGCGTGATGACGTCGGCGTCGTCGGTGTTCAGCCAGAACTGGTACATCCGGTACGGACTGCACATCGCGGGTCGAGCCAGATCGCGTTGCCCGCGCTCTTGCCGAACTTCGAGCCGTCGCTGTTGGTGATCAGTGGCGTGCCGATGGCATGGACCGAGACGCCCTCGACACGGTGGATGAGGTCGGTGCCGCTGGTGAGGTTGCCCCACTGATCGGAGCCACCCGTCTGCAGGACACAGCCGTACTGGCGGTAGAGCTCGAGGAAGTCCATCCCCTGCAGGATCTGGTAGCTGAACTCCGTGTAGCTGATGCCCGCCTCGGAGTTGAGACGCGCGGACACGGCGTCCTTCTTGATCATCGTGCCCACGCGGAAGTGCTTGCCGATGCCGCGCAGGAAGTCGATCGCGGTCAGCGGCGCGGTCCAGTCGAGATTGTTGACCATGCGCGCGGCGTTGTCGCCCTCGAAGCTCAGGAACCGCTCGACCTGCGAGCGCAGGTATCCGACCCACTCCTCCACGGTCTCGACCGGGTTGAGCACACGCTCGGAATCGCGACCGCCGGGATCGCCGATGAGACCGGTCGAACCGCCGACGAGGCCCAGGGGCCGGTGCCCGGCCAACTGCAGCCGGCGCAGCAGCAGGAGCTGGACGAGGTTGCCCAGGTGCAGGCTCGGCGCCGTCGGATCGAAACCGCAGTAATACGTGATCGGATCCCCGGACAGCAGGGCGCGCAGCGCCTCCTGGTCGGTGGACACGTGCACCAGGCCGCGCCAGACGATCTCGTCCCACACGTTCTCGAAGGTGGGGTCGTTGGCGGGCGCGAGGGCGCTCACGACGGTTTCAGACACGCGGTCCAGGCTATCAGCGTCATGGCTCACAGATGCGCGGCCCACCACACCAGGAACGCCGCGCCGAGCGCGATCACCCAGCTGACGAGGCTGCCGACGAGGAAGTACTCCGCCCTGGCACCCGACTCGCCGTCTTTCGATATCTCGGGGAAGCGGACGATGCCCTTCGCGGCGAGCATCGCCGCGAGCACGGTGTAGGCGGTCGCGAGGGTGAGCAGCAGCACGAGCACCCGTTCGAGAGGGCCGATGAGGCGTCCGCCTTTGAAGCCGCTGCCGCCGGCACGGTCGTCCGCTCCGTCGTCGGGCCGGGGCCATCCGTCTTCGGGATGCCATGTCCGCTCGCCCGCGAGCGCGGCGCGCACGACGAGGTTGCCGGACTCCAGGAGGAAGAGAAGCACGCCGAGCACCAGGACGGCGAGGTCGAGAGGGATCGGCCCGAAGGGCGACTGCAGGTGCCAGATGTCGGAGAGCGGACCGGCATCCGCCCGCTCCCCCACCCCGAGCACCGCGAGCACGCAGGCGAGCCCCAGCACGACGGCGGGCCAGAACGTGCGCCGCGCCGCGCCCGTGTCGGGCATCGCCCAGAGCCAGAGACCGCCGGTGGCCAGCGCCGCCAGCGTCTCCAGCGGAGCATCGCCGGTGATCCCCAGCGCGATGACCATGCCGAGCACCGCGAGATGGCCGATCCACCGCTTGGCGCCGGGCACGAACTGACGGACGAGGTCGACGGCGCCCACGGCCGTCAGCAGCAGCCCCGCCAGGATCATGCGCCGACCTCCCTCAGCTGCGCGACGCCGTCCATGAGGGCCGCGGCGGCGGAGCCGCGCAGCGCCTTGGACACGCTCGGCTGGGTGATGCCCTCCTGCTCGGCGAGCTCGCCCTGGGAGAGGCCGCTGAAGCGCCCGTAGATCAGGCGTCGTTCCCGCGCGCTCATCCGGGCGACGAGCTCATCGCGCATCAGGAGATAGGCGTTGGATGTCGCGACCGTCGTGCTCATGACCTCATCCTGCCCGGGGCTGCGACAATCCACGTGCGCATATGCGGCACGGCGCGCTGCTGGCGCGCGTGCACGACATCGATCGCCTCTCGCGCCGACCACCAGCCCGGGCCGTCGGAGAGCTCGCCATGCGCGGAGGGCACGTGCCGGACATCGCCGATGCCGATCCCGAAACGCAGCTCGATGTCGTCCGGGAGGGCGAGCTGCAGGAGAAGGAGCGCGATCAGGGCGTCGTTCAGACGAGGGTAGACGCCCTGCAGCTCATCGCCGACCGTGGGGCGAGCGCCTGCTGCGCCAGCGGGTGGGCGGATTCGACCCGCTGAAGAGTCTCATCGAGCACCTGTTGGGAGGCAGCCCGATCACCGAGTCGGCGCGACCCGACCATGTCGGCGATCACTGCGATGGCCATGACATAACCATATCACGACTATTCAGAAAATATGCGCGTATTGGCTATATCTCTCGAATAGTCCCGAAGCGGCGCTGTTCCGGCGCCTACACTCCCAGCGCATGCGCTGCGCTCTGCGCACGCGCCACGAGCTCCGCCCGCTGCTCGGCGACCCGCTCGGGGCGGTGCCCCCGGCACCCGCACGGGAGGCGACCGAGCCCTCGATCGAGAGCACCTCGCGCACCGCCGGGGTCAGATGCCCCGAGACCTCCGCGAGCAGCTCGTCGGAGGCGTCTTCGAGGCCGATCCCCCGCTCCTCGCAGGCGCGCACGAGCGCCCCGAGATCTCGTGCGCATCGCGGAAGGGAACCCGCTGCTTCACGAGCCACTCCGCGACATCCGTCGCCAGGGAGAAGCCCTGCGGAGCCAGCTCCGCCATCCGCTCGGTGTCGAAGCGCAGCGTCGCGACCATCCCCGCGAAGGCGGGAAGCACCACCTCGAGCGTCTGCACGGAGTCGAAGACCGGCTCCTTGTCCTCCTGGAGGTCGCGGTTGTACGCCAGCGGCAGACCTTTGAGTGTCGCGAGCAGCCCCGAGAGATTGCCGATGAGGCGCCCGGATTTGCCCCGGGCGAGCTCGGCGATGTCGGGGTTCTTCTTCTGCGGCATGATGCTCGACCCGGTCGAGTAGCCGTCGTCAAGAGTGACGAAGCCGAACTCGCGGGTGTTCCAGAGGATGATCTCCTCGCTCAGCCGCGAGAGGTCGACGCCGATCATCGCGGTGATGAAGGCGAACTCGGCGACGACGTCGCGCGCCGCCGTGCCGTCGAGCGAGTTCTCCGCGGGGCGATCCAGGCCCAGCTCCCGGGCGACGAGCTCGGGGTCCAGGCCCAGCGTCGACCCCGCGAGCGCTCCCCCGCCGTACGGCGAGACGCCCGCGCGCACGCGCCAGTCGACGAGGCGTTCGAGCTCGCGCACGAGCGGCCAGGCGTGCGCCTGCAGGTGGTGTGCGAGAAGCACGGGCTGGGCGTGCTGCAGATGGGTCCGGCCGGGCAGGATCGCACCGGGGTGCGCCTCGGCCTGTGCGACGAGCGCGTCGATGAGGTGCAGTATGCTGCGGGCGATCACTCGCGCGTGATCGATGAGATACATCCGCACGAGCGTGGCGATCTGGTCGTTGCGGCTGCGGCCGGCGCGGAGGCGCCCGCCGAGTTCGGGGCCGAGCTCGGCGATGAGCGCCTGCTCGAGGGCGCCGTGCACGTCTTCGTCGGTGGGCGCGGGCCGCAGGGTGCCGTCCGCGACGGCGCGGGCCACGGCATCCAGGCCCTCGTGCATGCGCTGCTCCTCCGCGGGCTCGAGGTAGCCGGCGGCGGCGAGCGCCTTCGCATGCGCGTGCGAGCCCGCGATGTCGTAGGGGCGAGGATCCAGTCGAAGTGCGTCGAGCGGCTGAGCTCCACGAGCTCCGGCGAGGGTCCGGTCGCGAATCGCGCCCCCACAGTGCGCCCTCGTTCGTGCCGTCGTGCTTCGCCTCGCTCATCGCTCCAGCCTAGCGACCCGCGTGCGGACCGATGATCCGGATGCGGTGAGCCGCGCTCAGGGGACGAGCGCCCGGGCCGCGCGATCGGTGAGCCACTCCAGCGGGCCGCGACCGACCAGCAGCGCCCAGAGCGTGCAGAACGCGACGACGCCGAGGGTGAGCGGCCAGAACGGGTCGAGCGCGCGGAACCCCGAGAGGTCACCCGTGTCGCCGAGGAGGACGGATGCGGCCACCGCCCACACGAGCAGCTGCATCGTGTACGCGGTCAGCGGCATCGCCCCGGTGGCCCGCAGGGGAAGCGTGAGCCAGCCGACCGCGGGGAGTCCTGCGCCACCCGCCCGCGTGCACAGCAGGAGGCACGCGCCGAGCACGGCGATCGCGAAGCCGCCGGAGCCGATGACCTCCCCACCCCGCTGGAGTGCGGCGCCGCCGTCCACACCGCCTGCAGGTAGGGGTCGGCGGGGTCGCCGAAGGCGGTCAGCCCGTAGCCGAGCACCGCGGCGGCAGCACCGAAGGCCAGCATCCGCCACTGCACCCAGCGCGATCGGATGCCGGCGCGCGTCACCGCGAGCCCCGCCAGCAGGAACGCGATCCACACCGGGAAGGGATAGTGCCACCCGAGGACGGCGTCGAGGTCGGGGCCGACCGGGGAGTGCCAGAGGGGCAGCCCGTCCAGCAGCGGCTGCACGAAGGGCATGAGCAGCCCCAGCGCCAGGGCGATGATCAGAAGCGCGCGACTGCCGAGACTCACGAACGGCAGCGTGAGGAGGAAGAGGATCGCGTAGGCGGGCAGGATCACGTAGACGGGCACGCCGGTGAGCACGAGCAGCACGCCCAGAACCCAGAGGATCCCCGCGCGCACGACCAGCCGTCGGCGCACGACGGCCATTCGAGCGGATGCCGCCGGCACCTCGCCGCCTGTCACGAGCCCGATCGAGACCCCCGCGAGGGTGGCGAACAGGATCGAGGAGCGTCCGTCGACGACGTGCAGCCAGGTCGCGGCATCCGACCACAGCCAGACGTCGGCGATGACCAGGAGGTGCGCCGCGAACATGCCGATCACGGCGAGACCCCGCGCCAGGTCGACGCCGGCGATGCGTTCCGGCCCGTTGAGTCGTTGCCAGCGGGCGCTCAGATACGAGGAGACCCCGTCGACCCGAGACCCCGGCATCCGATCATCCCTGGCGCAGCAGCCAGACCAGCAGCGCCTTCTGCGCGTGCAGGCGGTTCTCCGCCTCGTCCCAGACGACGCTCTGCGGGCCGTCGATGACCTCGCTGTCGACCTCATAGCCGCGATCGGCCGGGAGACAGTGGATGAAGATCGCCTCGGGGTCGGCGAGAGACATCGTCTCGTTCGTGACCTTGTAGCCGCCGAGATCGCGGATGCGGGCGATCTTCTCCTCCTCCTTGCCCATCGACACCCAGGTGTCGGTGACGATCACGTCCGCCCCCGCGGCCGCCTCGGCGGGGTCGGTGAAGAGGGTGATCGAGCCGCCCGTCTCCTCCGCGCGCGCCGCGGCCGCCTCGAGCACGTCGTCGCGCGGCTCATAGCTCTCCGGCGCGGCGACGCGCACATGCATGCCGGCGGTGACCCCGGCGAGCACATAGGAGTGGGCCATGTTGCTGCGTCCGTCGCCGAAGAAGGTGAGCGTGAGGCCGGCCAGGTCGCCCTTGTGCTCGCGGATCGTCAGGAGGTCGGCGAGCAGCTGGCAGGGGTGGAAGTCGTCGGAGAGCGCGTTGACGACGGGCACGGTCGTGCCGCGCGCCATCTCCTCCAGCCCTGCCTGCGCGTAAGTGCGCCAGACGATCGCCGACACTTGACGCTCGAGCACCCGGGCGGTGTCGGAGGGCGTCTCCTTGCCGCCGAGCTGGCTGCTGGCCGTCGAGATGATCAGCGGCACGCCGCCGAGGTCGGCGATGCCGACCGCGAAGGACACGCGCGTGCGTGTGGAGGACTTGTCGAAGATCACCGCGACCGTCTGGGGCCCTGCGAGGGACTTGTCGGCCCAGCGGTCCTTCTTCAGCTCGACCGCGAGATCCAGGATCTCGGCCTGCTCGGCCGGGGTCAGGTCGTCATCGCGCAGGAGGTGGCGGGTCATACGGTGGCCTTTCCGAGGGCGGATGCCGCGGCGACGGCGGCGAGGGCATCGGCGAACAGGGTGCGGAACGCGGCGATCTCGGCATCGCCGATGGTGAGCGCCGGCGCGAGGCGGATCGTCGAAGGGTTGGCGGCGTTGACGATGAGTCCGCGCTCCTGGGCGGCGGCCACCACCTCGTTCGCCACCGGGGCGGCGAGCCCCACGCCGATGAGGAGACCGCGCCCGCGCACGCCCTCGACGAGCGGCGAGTCCAGGGCGAGGATCGTCTCACGCAGCTGCGCGCCGCGTGCGGCGGCGTTCTCCACGAGCCCGGCGTTCTCGATCTCGGCGAGCACGGCATCGGCGACAGCCGTCGCCAAGGGGTTGCCGCCGAAGGTCGAGCCGTGCGAGCCGGGGGTGAAGAGGTCGCTGGCTGCGCCGTAGGTGAGCAGGGCCCCGATCGGGATGCCGCCGCCGATGCCCTTGGCGAGGGTGATCGCGTCGGGTGTGATGCCCGAGGAGGTGAAGCCGAACCATTCTCCCGTGCGCCCGGCCCCGGTCTGGATCTCATCGATGATCAGCAGCGCACCGTGCTTCAGGGTGAGCGCGCGTGCGGCCTCGAGGTAGCCCTCGGGCAGCTCCACCACGCCGGCCTCGCCCTGGATGGGCTCGACGAAGAGGGCGGCGACGCGGTCGTCGAGCGCCGCCTCGAGCGCCTCGATCGTGGCGGGGATGTGCTCGACGCCCCCGGGCAGCGGTTCGAAGGGTGCGCGCATCTGGACCTTGGCGGTCAGCGCGAGCGAGCCGATCGTTCGGCCGTGGAACGCGTTCTCGAGCGCGAGGATGCGCGGGCGGTCGGCGCCGCCGTGCAGGCGGGCCAGCTTGAACGCGGCCTCGTTGGCCTCGGCGCCGGAGTTGCCGAAGTACACCCGGCCGGAGGCGCCGGCGCCGGCGAGCCGTTTGATGCGGGCGGCGAGGGCGAGCTGCGGCGGGGTGGCGAAGTAGTTCGAGACATGCGCGAGGGTCGCCGCCTGCCGAGAGACCGCGTCGACGAAGACGGGGTGCGCGTGGCCCAGCGAGGTCACCGCGATGCCGGCGAGGAAGTCGAGGTGGCGCGTGCCCTTCTCGTCCCAGAGATAGGAGCCCTCGCCGCGCGTGAGCATCGCCAGGCGGGGACCGGCGTTGCGCACCAGATCCCGCGCCGCATCGTCCTGCCAGAGAGTCATTGCGCCACCGTCCCGTTTCCGGCCACCACTTGTGTTCCGATCCCCTTGCTGGTGAAGAGCTCGACGAGCACCGAGTGCGGCACCCGTCCGTCGATGATCGCCGCCGCATCCACGCCGCCCTCGACCGCATCCAAGCACGCCTGCATCTTCGGGATCATGCCCGACTCCAGTTTCGGCAGCATCGCCGTGAGCTCGGAGGAGGTCAGATGCGAGACGAGCGAGTCGCGGTTCGGCCAGTCGGCGTAGAGGCCGGCGACATCGGTCAGGATCACGAACTTCGCCGCACCCAGGGCGATGGCGAGAGCGGATGCCGCGGCATCCGCGTTCACGTTCAACGACTGCCCCGGGTGATCGAGGTCGGGGGCGATGCTGGAGACGACCGGCACGCGGCCCGCCTTGAGATGGTCGAGCACCGGGGTCGGATCGACCTGGACGACATCGCCCACCCGTCCGAGGTCGACCTGCTCGCCGTCGATGACCGCCGAGCGGCGACGGCCCCGAAGAGTCCGGCGTCCTCACCGCTGAGCCCGGTGGCCATCGGCCCGTGCGAGTTGATCTTCGCGACCAGCTGCGGGTTGATGTGGCCGGTCAGGACCATCCGCACGACGCTGATCGCCTCGGTGCTGGTGACCCGGTAGCCGCCCTTGAACTCGCTCGGGATCGCCAGGCGGTCGAGCATGTTCGAGATCTGCGGGCCGCCGCCGTGCACGACGACCGGGAGCACGCCTACGTAGCGGAGGTACGCGATGTCCTGCGCGAAGGCGTCCTGCAGCTCCTCCGAGATCATGGCGTTGCCGCCGTACTTGACGACCACGATCCGCTTGCGGTACTTCTTCAGCCACGGCAGCGACTCGATCATGGTCGCCGCCTTCACGGCGGCGACCTCCGGCGAGGTGTCTTGGATGTCGGTCATGAGGAGTAGGCGCTGTTCTCGTGGACGTAGTCGTGGGTGAGGTCGTTGGTGAGGATGCGAGCGGCGGCGTGACCGACCTTGAGGTCGATGAGCACGTCCGTCGCGCGCGGAGTCAAGTCGACGTCCTCACGGGGGCGGTCGGGACCACCGGCCGTGCACACGCGCACGCCGTTCATCCAGACGTCCACGTCGTAGGGGTCGAAGGCGGCCTGCGTCGTGCCGATCGCGGCGAGCACCCGCCCCCAGTTCGGGTCGTTGCCGAAGATCGCGGCCTTGAAGAGGTTGTTGCGGGCGACCGAGCGACCGACCTCGACCGCATCGTCCTCGCTGGCGGCGTTCTCGACGCGGATCGTGACGTCGTGACTCGCCCCTCGGCATCCGACTGGAGCTGCTCGGCGAGGTCGTTGCAGACCGCGGCGAGCGCCGCGCGGAACGCCTCCGCATCGGGACGGATGCCGCTGGCACCGCTGGCCAGCAGCGTCACCTGGTCGTTGGTCGACATGCAGCCGTCGGAGTCGAGCCGGTCGAAGCTGACCCGGGTGGCGGCCCGCAGGTGGGCGTCGGCCTCCTCGGCGGTGAGGTCGGCGTCGGTCGTGATGACCACGAGCATCGTGGCCAGGCCCGGGGCGAGCATTCCCGCACCCTTGGCCATGCCGCCGATCGTCCAGCCGCCCTGGCTGTGGACGGCCCTCTTCGGGCGCGAGTCGGTCGTCATGATGGCCTCGGAGGCCGCCTCTCCCCGTCTGTGCTGAGGGTCGTGATGGCGCCCACCGTGCCGTCGAGGACCCGCTGGCGGAAGACCTCGTCGCCTGTGCCGATGAGCCCGGTCGAGCACACGAGCACGTCGCCGGCGCTCACGCCGAGGAGTTCGGCGGCCTTCTCGGCCGTCTGATGCGTGGTCTGGAAGCCGAAGGAGCCGGTGAAGCAGTTCGCCCCGCCGGAGTTGAGCACGATCGCCTCGACGACGCCGTCGGCGACCGCCTGCTGCGACCAGATGATCGGGTTCGCCTTGGCGCGGTTGCTCGTGAAGACGGCCGCGCCGACCTTCCGCGGCCCGCGGTTGACGACGACCGCGACATCCGGCTTTCCGGTGCTCTTGAGCCCGACGGCCACGCCGGCCGCCTCGAAGCCCTGGGCTGCGGTGACGCTCACGGTGCCACTCCGTTCACGGTCAGTGCGGTGCCCTCGGCGAGCCCCAGCGCGATGTTCATGGACTGGATCGCGGCACCCGCGGTGCCCTTGACCAGGTTGTCGACGGCGGCGACGACCGTCACCCGGTTCGCCGCACGGTCGACCGCCAGGCCGAGCAGCGCCGTGTTCGCACCGAGGACGTCGGCCGTCCGCGGGAAGCGCCCCTCGGGGAGCAGCTGCACGAAGGTCTCGCCGGCGTAGGCGGACTCCCACGCCTCGCGGATCTGCGCGTCGGTCGCGCCGTTCGCGATCGGCGCCGTGCTGGTGGCGAGGATCCCCGGGCCATCGGCACGAGGACCGGGGTGAAGGAGATGCGGATGTCTGCGGACCCTGAGCCCGTCGCAGGGCCGGCGGCTTGCTGCGCCTGCCGGAGTGCCTGCCGGATCTCGGGGATGTGCCGGTGGGTGCCGCCGACCGCGTAGGGGTTGGCGGTGCCGAGGATCTCGGATGCCAGCAGGTTGGGCTTCAGGCTCTTGCCCGCACCGGAGGGGCCGACGGCGAGCACGCTCACGATGTCGCCCGGATCGATGACCCCGGCGGCCACGCCCGGGGCGAGGCTCAGCGAGACGGTGGAGGCGTTGCATCCGGGGCGGCGATGCGCCGGGCACCGACGAGACGGTCGCGCTGCTTGCCCGCGCCGGTGAGCAGCTCGGGGACGCCGTAGGTCCACGGCTCGTGGAAGCCGCCGCCGTAGAACGCGGCCCAGTCCTCCTCGGACTCGAGGCGGTGGTCGGCGCCGGCGTCGATGATGAGGGCGGCGTCGCCGAGCGCATCCGTGTACTGCCCGGACTGCCCGTGCGGCAGCGCGAGGAAGACGACATCGTGCCCGGAGAGGATCTCGGGAGTCGTCTCCTGCAGGGTGAGATGCGCGAGCGAGCGCAGGTGAGGCTGATGGTCGATGAGAGGCTGCCCCGCGTTGGAGTGCGCGGTGACGGTGCGGACCTCCACATCGGGATGGCTCGCGAGGAGGCGGAGGATCTCGCCGCCCGCATAGCCGGATGCGCCGGAGACGGCGACGGTATACGTCATGGTTCTACCTTAACGGTCAGAGGGTCGGGGCAGATCGCGGCGACACCGGGGTCCACGCCGGGCGTGGAGCGCGGGGTCGCCTAGAGTCGGCGGCCGCCCGGACGGCGTCGACGCACCGGAGCGACGCTCGGGAGGAGCGTCGGCGAAGCGGGTGCGTTCGAGGCCATGCCGCGACGATAGCGCCCTCGCCCCGGCATCCGCAAATCGCCCGGCCTCCCCCTCTTCCCCGCCGAGAACGCGCAGGACGTCGCTCAGGCGTCGACGGAGGAACGGTCTGTGCGCTCTCTCGGCGGGGTGGGCGGGAGAAGCAGTTCCTCGGCCAGCGGCGCGGCGAAGAACGCGAACTCGTGCCGCGACGACGACTCGAAGGCACGCCGCATCCGTTCCCGGGTGTCGGGATCGGCGACAGCCGCCGCCTGGCCGACGTAGGCGATCGCCTGGACGGTCGCCTCCTCGAAGGCCGGATCGGCGTAGGTGGAGAGCCAGGAGGCGTAAGGATGCTGCGGGTCCAGCGCGTAGGCGCCGAAGTCTCCTCGGTGCAGGCGCGTGCCGAGGTCGGAGTAGAGCCAGAAGCAGGGCAGGAGCGCCGCGATCAGCTCCGCGTAGTCCGCGCCGAAGGCAACGGAGCGCAGGTGGTCGAGGTAGGCGGTGGTCGTCGCGGACGGCTCCGCGGCGAAGGTCTCCCCGTCACTCCCCGCTCAGGCGTGAGCCACGACGCGTGCAGCTCGAGCTCGCCCGCGATCGCACCGTGCGCCGACTGCGCCCAGAACGCCTGCTCCGCCGAGGTCGGCGCCAGGCGCGCCGCGGCGGCGAGCACGCGGGCGTAGTCACGCAGGTACAGCGCGTCCTGGGCGAGGTAGAAGCGGAACGGCTCTTCGGCGAGGGTTCCGTCCGCGAGCCCGCGGATGAACGGAAGGGCGTCGATGTCCGTGCGGATGCCGGCGATGCCCTCCCACCAGTCCGCCGCGACCTCCTCTGCCACCGGCGACGCCTCCAGCCCGCCGCGGCGGCGCAGTCCGCGAAGTGGTCGATCGGCCCGTGCCCGCGTCCGACCGCCAGATCGGCTCCCGCTCGGAGCGACTCGCGCAGCCAGGCGCGTGCCGAGGCAACGGCCTCCGTCCGGTCGTCGCCGGCGGCGAGGCGCGTCGCGAGCGCCGAGGAGAGCGAGCAGCCCGTCCCGTGCGTGGCCGTCGTGTCGATACGGCTGCCCGCGAACTCCCGGATCGTCGCGGAGGTCGCGTCGACGAGGGCATCCGGCGCCTCCGCGCCATGGAGGTGACCGCCTTGACGAGCACCGCGGTGCCGATCGCCGCCGAGAGCCGTTCGGCCGAGGCGATCGCCGCCGGCCACCCCTCCGCGACCGGCTCCCCGGCCAGCACGGCCAGCTCGATGAGGTTCGGCGTCACGACATCGGCCCGGATGAGGAGCTCGTGAAGAGCGGACTCCGCCTCCGCGTCGAGCAGGCGATCACCGCTCGTGGACACCATGACCGGGTCGACCACGACGACCGGCGGACGGACCTCGTCGAGCCAAGCGGTCACCTCGCGGATCACCTCCGCGTTCGCGAGCATGCCGATCTTCACCGCGTCGATCTCGATGTCGTCGGACAGCGCGCGCAGCTGCGCGCGCAGGAAGTCGACCGGCGGCACGTGCACGGCGCACACGCCCCGGGTGTTCTGCGCGGTCAGGGCCGTGATCGCGGCCATGCCGTAGCCGCCGTTCGCGGCGATCGCCTTCAGATCCGCCTGGATGCCGGCACCGCCGGAGGGGTCGCTTCCGGCGATGCTGAGCACCCGGGAACGCGCGGGGCACCGTTCCAGCGGCGCCGGAACCCTCGCGCCGCCGAGCGGGGATCCTCGGCCGCGCACAGCGCCGAGACGACCGCGATGCCGGCCGCCCCGCATCCCGCAGCGACTCCACGTCGTCGAGACCGACGCCGCCGATCGCGACGCACGGGAGAGGGCTGTCTGCGGCGAAGGCGCGGAATCCTTCGATCCCCAGGGCCGGAGGATGATCCGGTTTGGTGCTGGTCGGCCGGATGACTCCGACGCCGAGGTAGTCGAGGGTCCCGGCGGGCAGGGCGCGAACGGCCGCCAGATGCGCCGGGGTGTTCGCGGTCAGGCCGATGATCGCGTCGGGCCCGAGCAGCTCCCGTGCGCGCTCGACGGAGGAGTCGGACTGTCCGAGGTGCACGCCGTCGACGCGGGCGCCTCGTTCCCGGGCCGCCAGGGCGGCGTCGAGACGATCGTTGACCACGAGGAGGGCGCGTCCGTCGATCGCCGCGGAGAGCTCGACGAGCTGGTCGGCGATCTCGGCATCCGAGGCGGTCTTGTCCCGGAGCTGGACGATGCGGACACCGCCGGCCACCGCCTCGCGGACCGTCTCGACGACGCCGCGCGGCCCGCAGAGGACCGGATCGGTGACGAGGTAGAGCGAGAGGTCCGCGCTCACGCCGACGCTCCGCCGGCAGCGAGGACCGCGGGCTCCGCGGCGATGTCGGCGGGTTCGATGGCGGCCAGCGCATCGAGCAGGGCGACCGCGAAGCTGCCCGGTCCCGAGGCCTCCCCGGCGGCGCGCTCAGCGGCCCGCGCATAGACGAGGCTCGCTCCCGCGACGGCGAGCAGCGGCGAGATCTCGAGGCTGCGCGCGGCGCCGAGGAAGGCGGCCATGATCGCGCCGAGCGCGCATCCTCCGCCGGTGACGCGGGTCAGGAGCACGTCTCCTCCCGCGATGCGGATCACGCGGTCGCCGTCGGTGACGAGATCGACCTCACCGGAGACGGCCACCACGCTGCCGTGCCGGCGGGCCAGCACCTGCGCGGCATCCGCCGCCGCCTCGGTCGTGTCGGTGGCGTCGACGCCACGCCCTCCCGCACTCATCCCCGCCAGCGCCAGGATCTCCGAGGCGTTGCCGCGGATCGCCGTCGGGCGCTGCTCGACCAGTTCCTGCGCCAGGGCGGTCCGCACCGGCAGCACCCCGATCGCGACGGGGTCCAGCACCCACGGGGTGCCGGCGGCACGAGCGCCGGCGACGGCCTCGAGGCTCGCCGCGCGCTGCTCGGGCGTCGGCGTTCCCAGGTTGATGAGCACACCCGAGGCGATGCCGGCGAAGAGCTCGGACTCGCCGACGATGTCGACCATCGCGGGCGCCGCGCCCACGGCCAGCAGCGCGTTGGCGGTGAAGCCGGTCACGACGGCGTTGGTGATGCAGTGCGTGAGAGAAGGCGCCGCACGCAGGCCCGCCAGCAGTCGGGCGGCCTCCTCGGCGACGGTGGAATCGGTGGACGGCGGACGCAGAAGATCGCTCATGCGACATCCCTTCGCTAGTACGAACTAGATCAGGTTCGACGGGTGTTCTCTCAGCCGCAGGTCGCGGCACCCCGTGTCACTGCCAGAAGTCTATCGCCGCTCAGGCTCTCGGCACGTCGAGGTCGAAGGCGAGCACCACTGCGGTCGCCAGCTGCTCCTCCTGCTCCTCTGTCAGGAACCCGACGGTGCGCCCCAGCACCGATACGGGAACGGTCAGGATGTTGTCGACGGAGATCGCGCAGGCGTGGTCGAGACCGTTCTCCCGTCCGAGTGGAACCTCGCTGCTGAGCCCTTGATCGTCGACGTGATCGGCGCGACCGTCACCTTGGTCATCGCCACGCGGGCAGCGTCACGGGTGAGGATGACCACCGGCCGCGTCTTGTCGAGCCTCGCAAGGCAGATCTCACGCATCATCCGCTTCGATCTCGATGCGCCCCATCGTCCAGTCGACGAGGGCGTCGAGGTCGTCGTTCGCTCCCTGAGCGCGAAGGATCGCGGCGTCGCGCTCGGCGACCCGGCGACGCAGCTCACGTTCGATGGCGGAACTGACCAGCGCTGTCCGGCTCGTCACAGCTCCGGCCGCGACGAGGTCATCCATCTGTGCGACGAGCTGCTCCGGCAGGCGGACCGCGATCTGAGTGCTCATAGAACGATGCTACCAGAATGCATCCCGTTTTGGTATGCGCTCTGGTAACCTACCGTCCGCGGAGAATCCGTACGCTTCTGAGCACGCTTCCATGGCTAGGTCCGCCGAGCATCGAGCGACTCAGACCGCCGACCGGAACGTGGTCAACGACAACGCCAGCTCCCGCGCAGCCTCGTGCGGACGGTAGTCGTCGCTGTCGTAGCGCCGTCTGAAACACACGGTGAGCACTCGCGCGGGCAACAGATGAATTTCATCTGGCACAGGTTTGCTTAGGTCTGCGGTCTCGAAGTCGTGCGAGTAGGGGTGCAAGGCATCTGGACTCCGATCACGACGTGAGACGAATATTGACGGGAAGTCATCGCCCCCTCCACTCAGATCCACCCACTGATCTGACCGGAAGCCGAACCAAAGTAGCCACTCGGGCCGACCGTTGACCATAATCTTTGCGTACCAAGCGTTTCCGTCAGGATCTCGCGCACTCAACAAGGAGAAGGCCGGGAGACTCAGTGTTCCCTGGAGCAACAAGCTAGCTCCGAGGGCTTCGAGCTCTGTTTCGAGCTCTTGCGTGAATTGGTGAAGGGTCGCGCTCCAAAGTTGGAAGCGCTGCTGGTCACTCGACAACAAGCGATCGTTAATAATGTCTTGGACATACTCGGGGCGCGCCATCAGCTTTGCTTGTCTCCGTACTGCCCGCTCGAAGAGTTCATATAGGGGCAGAATGTCGCCATCATCACTGGCTTGAAGCGCCGAGTAGTACTCCCGCGATCATCCTGAGCCCGCAGCACAAGCGGCGGATAGCCGTTTCTAGACAGTTCGAGATTCGCGAGAATTCGCGCGATGCGCCCGTTTCCATCCTCGAACGGATGGATGTGAGCGAGCCACGCATGGACAACCGCAGCGGCGAGCAACGGATCGCCGTCGGTAGCGCCCCACCAGTCCGCGAGTTCTAGCATGACCCGAGGAACCTCGCCGGGTGGCGTAGTCCGGTGGTCCGGCCTTCCGCTGATTTCATTGTCGAACTGCTTGTACGCGCCCGCGGTTCGCACGTTACCCAGAATCAGGCGATGGAGTGCTCGGATCTCCGCCGCACGAGGCACATGCTCGTCCGCGAGCCAGGCGTCCGCGATCTCATGCGCGCGATATAAACCAAGCACCTCATAAAGCTTTGGGTCCGCGACAACAACTTCGGTTAGGGAGTGCTCCGGCCCGGTGAGGAGTACGGAATTCCTCCGAACCACGTCACGCACCTCTCGCGGATCCCACTGGATGCCCTCAATACGGTTGCTCTCCGTCACCAGATCCATTCGTGTTACGTCGAGGTAGGGCCGAGGATGTGTTCTGCCTCCGCACGAATACGCGCGTTCGTCTGCTGAGCCCGACTTTGGGTAGCCGTAGCTTTGTCCCGTGCTCGCTCGTACCTGGCATGAGAGATGGCATCACCTTCAACGAGGTATGGGCTCCCAGAGAGGAGAATCGAAGACTCGGGCATGTTCTCATCATTCCCCGATCACTCAACCAGGCGCTACCTACACGACGCATTGCTCGCGGTCGCCGGTCCTGCCGCCGACTTCTCGGCTCCAAACCGCGCGCTGTCCCCGACACCCGACGAGGTGGACGCTGAAGGGCTCGCGGGTCTCGATCTGACTGCCTAATTGGCGAAGAGTCCGGAGACACTGCTGACGGACTAGCGTGAGAATCCATTTACTCGGACCATGTGGGTGACGAGCCGATGACTCGCGCCGCATCGCGCCGGTACGTCTCAGCATGCGCGGACAGATCGGCGCGCCCGGTCTCTGCGGCGCGCGCCTCCGTGAACTCCGCGAGCCAGTCGAGGCGTTCGACGATCGCCTCGCGCACCGATGAGGGCGAGTATCGGATGCCGTATGCCGCGACGAGCGTCGCGAGGCGCTCCTCGCGCTCACCGTGACGGGCCGGGTCGAACCCGGCGGCATCCTCGGCATACGGCGCCATCCGATAGGCGAGGTAGGACAGGTCCCACAGTCGCGGTCCCGGCCCGGCGAAGTCGACGTCGATGACGCCACTCAGCCGCCCTCGGCCACGAGCAGGTTGCACGGCGCGAAGTCGCCGTGGCAGATCACCTCGGCCGGTGAGCGCGGCGGGCTTCGCCACTCCCGCCCGGGCCGAGCAGCGGCCGTGAGGCCTCGTGCAGTCGACGCAGGAGGCGCGCGGCATCCTGGAGCAATCCGGGGTCCCACTGCAGATCCGCAGGCTGCTCGACCAGCGGCACGCCCTCCAGGAACGTCAGGATCTCCCTGCCGCGCTCGTCGATGCCCGCGCGCGCGGAGTCTCGACGATGCCCGCCGCCTCGTAGGCGCGCAACAGCTCGTGGACGGCGGGCGTCCACTCCCCGTGACCCGCCGCACGGTGTCGCCGACGCGCACGACCGGATCCATGTTGCCGCCGCTCAGCGGCGTCTCGGCATCCGGCATGCTCCGAGGGTATCCGGCACGGAGGAACACCACAGCCGCTTCCTCGGCGGTCTCACTTGTTGCGGGTGCGCGGCGTCAGATCCCACACCTTGTGAGACCGCCGATCATGACGGTCTCAGAAGATGCGTCCCCAACGCAGAACAGGCCACGAGTTGTGAGACCTGCGCGATGCGAGGCGAGGACGAGGCTACTCGCGCAGTGTCGCCCCGAAGCGCTCGGATGCCGCGGCCACCCCGGCGAGCTTCGCCTCCGTCGCCTCGGCGGCCGTGAGCGTGCGGTCGGCGGCCCGGAAGCGCAGCGCGAACGTCAGGCTCTTGGACCCTCGGGCACGCCCTCGCCGCGGTAGTCGTCGACCAGACGCGAGGACTCCAGGAGCTCCCCGCCCCGTGGCGAAGACCGCGCCGACATCGGATGCCGGAACCTCCGCCGGGACGACGAGCGAGACGTCCTGCGTGGCCGGCGTGTACCCGGAGAGGTGCGCGGCGACGACGCGGCCACCGGCGAGCGAGAGCAGGAGATCGAGGTTGAGCTCCGCCACGTAGACGCGGCCGGGGAGATCGGCCTCGGCGGCGACGACGGGAAGGAGCTCACCGACGTAGCCGACCTCGACGCCGCCCGCGGTCAGCACGCCGGTGCGGCCCGGGTGGAGCGCGGCGCGCTGCGACTGGGCGACGTCGATCTCGACGCCGGCGGCCACGGCGATCGTGCGCACGGCGTCCAGGGCGTCGCTCAGCGAAGCGGCGACGGCCGGCTGGCCCGGCTGTTTGGCGATCAGGTTTCCGGTCAGCAGCACGGCGACGTGGCGCGGCTGCGGCGGGAGCGCCGCGTCGAGGGCGGCGAGCGTGGCCGCATCCGGGCGCTCGGCGGCGGCCGGCACCGTGTCGGTTCCGTACTCGACGCCGGGCTCGGGCAGGAACACGGTCCCCGCCTCGAAGAGCGCGACATCGGTGAAACCGCGGGCGACGTTGCGATGCGCGACCTGCAGCAGGCCGGGGACGAGCGAACGACGCAGGAACGGCGCCTGCCCGTCGAGAGGGTTGGCGAGCTTCACGCTCGGCAGGTGCTCGCCCGAGGCAGAGCCGTGCAGGTCGTTCGCCTCCTCGGTGGTGAAGCCGAAGGACGGCGTCTCGACGAAGCCCGCGGCGGCGAGCGCATTCGCCACCCGGCGGCGACCGGCCTGCGCCGGGGTGAAGCCGCGACCCGACGGCGGCACCGGCAGCACCGAGGGGATGCGGTCGTAGCCGTCGATGCGGGCGACCTCCTCGGCGAGGGTCCACTTGTCGGTGAGGTCGGGGCGCCACGACGGCGGGAGGATGAACCAGGCATCGACGTCGTCCGAGGCGATCTCGCAGCCGATGAGCTCCAGCGCGCCAGTGATCTGCTCGGGGTGTAGTCCACGCCGATGAGGCCGGAGATGAAGCCCTTCGGGAGGGTGATGCCCGAGGTCGCCACCTCCGCGAAGAGCGCGCCGCCCACCTCGGTGTCGAGCGTGCCGCCGGCGAACTCGACCATGAGGTCGCCACGCGCCGGGCGGCGACGAAGGGGATCAGCGGGTCCACCCCGCGCTCGAAGCGCTTGGAGGCCTCGCTGGGCAGCTTGTGCCGGCGCGCGGTGCGGGCGATCGAGACCGGGTCGAAGATCGCCGCCTCGATGAGGACGTTGCGCGTGGCATCCGACATCTCGGTCGTGCCGCCGCCCATCACACCGGCCAGGCCGATGGCACCCGACTCATCGGTGATGAGGAGGTCTTCGACACTGAGGTCGCGCTCCTTGCCGTCGAGCGTCGTGAGCTTCTCGCCCTCGTGCGCGCGACGGACGGTGATCCCGCCCTGCAGCAGATCCAGGTCGTAGCCGTGGATCGGCTGGCCGAGCTCGAGCATGACGTAGTTGGTGATGTCGATGAGGATGCCCAGAGGTCGGATGCCGGCGAGCGTCAGGCGCGCGACCATCCATTCCGGCGTGGGCGTGGTGGCGTCCACGTTCCGCACGATGCGTGCGACGAACTCGGTGGCGCCGACATTGCCGCGGATCGGGCCCTCGTCGACGACGGCGACCGGGAAGCCCGCGCCGGGTTCGACCTCGCCCCACTCCCGCAGACCGGGGTCGCGGAACACGCCGCCGGTCGCGTGCGCGTACTCGCGGGCGACGCCGCGCAGTGACAGCGCGTAGCCGCGATCGGGGGTCACGTTGATCTCGACGGCGACGTCGTCCAGGCCCAGCAGCGCGATGGCGTCCGCGCCGACCTCAGGATCGAGGCCGATCTCGGACAGACGCAGGATGCCGTCGTGCTCCTCGCCGAGACCGAGCTCCTTCGTGGAGGCGATCATGCCGTCGGAGACGTGCCCGTAGGTCTTGCGCGCCGCGATCGGGAAGGGTCCGGGCAACACGGAGCCCGGCAGCGTCACCACGACCTTGTCGCCCTCGAAGAAGTTGCGGGCGCCGCAGACGATGCCGCGGACTCCCCGTACGAAGGGCCGACATCGACCTGGCACCAGCGGATCGTCTTGCCGTTGGACTGCGGCTCCTCGACGAACTCCTTCACCTGCCCGACGACGATGGGGCCGGTCAGGCCGAAGCCGTGCACGTCCTCCTCTTCGAAGCCGACCGAGACGAGCGCCGCGAGGACGTCCTCGGGGTCGCCTCCGGTGCGACATCGACGTATTCACGCAGCCACGAGAGCGGGACGCGCATCAGACCACCATCCCGAACTGCTCGCTGAAGCGCACATCGCCCTCGGCCATGTCACGCATGTCCTGCACATCCGAGCGGAACATGAGCGTCCGCTCGATCCCCATCCCGAAGGCGAAGCCCGAATACTCCTCGGGGTCGATCCCTGCCGCGCGCAGCACGTTGGGGTTCACGACACCGCAGCCGCCCCACTCGATCCAGCGGGCGCCGCCCTTGAAGGTCGGATGCCAGAGGTCGAGCTCGGCGGAGGGCTCGGTGAAGGGGAAGTAGTTGGCGCGGAAGCGCGTCTTCGCGTCCTCGCCGAAGAGCGCCCGGGCGACATGGTCGAGGGTGCCTCTCAGGTTGGCCATCGTGATGCCCTTGTCGATCACGAGCCCTTCGAACTGGGTGAAGACCGGCAGGTGCGTCGCGTCGAACTCGTCGGTGCGGTAGACGCGGCCGGGAGAGATGATGTAGATCGGCAGCTCGCGCGTGAGCATCGAGCGCATCTGCACGGGGCTCGTCTGGGTGCGCAGCAGCAGGTGCTTCGCGACCGGGTCGACGTAGAAGGTGTCCTGCATCTGTCGCGCGGGGTGGTCGGCGTCGAGGTTCAAGGCGTCGAAGTTGTACCACTCGTGCTCGAGTTCGGGCCCCTCGGCGATCTCCCAGCCCATGCCGACGAAGATGTCGCTGATCTGGTCCTGCAGGAGGGTCAGCGGATGCCGGGCTCCGACGCGATGCCGGCTCGGCAGCGCCGTGATGTCGACGCGCTCGGCCTCGAGGCGGGCCGCCGTCTCGGCCTCGGCGAGCTCGGCCTCGCGCGCTGCGAGCGCCTGGTTCACGCGGCCGCGCGCCTGCCCCACGAGCTTGCCGAACGCGGCCTTGTCCTCAGGGGCGACATGACGCATTGCCGCGTTCAGGGCGGCCAGGGGCGAACCCTCGGCGGTGTGCGCATTGCGGGCAGCCTTGAGCTCTGCGGTATCGGATGCCGCAGAGATCGCGGCGAGCGCAGCCGACACGGCGGATTCCACCGCCTCGGGCGTGATCGAAGGAGTATCAGACACGAGAGACGAGTCTACCGGCGCGCAGGCTTGCAACGTGCGCGCCGGCAGTTCCCCTCGTTCAGAGCTACTGGCTGCCTTGGGCGTTGCCGGTAGTCCCATCGGTGCCCTTCTGGGCGACGATGAGCTCGGTGTCGGTGACCTCCTGGGCGGGGCCGGTCACGACGGGGATCCCAGTGAGCTTCGAGCTGCGCCGCATCCGCTTCTCGACGATGTTCGCCGCGAGCGAGAGCAGCAGACAGAGGCCGATGTAGATCACGCCGACGACCATCATCGCGGGGATCCACGGGTTGTCCAGGCTCGATTGGCTGCCGAGGTAGCGTGCGTAGCGCAGCAGTTCGGGGTAGGTGATGATGAAGCCGAGCGCGGTGTCCTTCAACGTCACCACGAGCTGGGCGATGATCGCCGGGAGCATCGCGCGGATCGCCTGAGGCAGGAGGACGAGCCGCATGACGCCGGCCTTGCGCAGCCCGATCGCGTAGCCGGCCTCCTTCTGGCCACGCGGCAGCGACTCGACGCCGGCGCGGATCACCTCGGAGAGCACAGAGCCGTTGTACGCGATGAGCGCGATGACCACCGACCAGTAGCTGCCGACCGAGATCCCGATCACCGGAAGACCGTAGTAGAGCAGGATCATGAAGATCAGGACCGGCACCGCACGGAGCACTTCGACGATCGCAGTGATCGGCGCGCGGACCCAGACGTGGTCGGACAGGCGCCCGATCGCCAGGACGAAGCCGAGCACCAGGGAGCCGACGGCGGCGACCAGGAAGGCGGCGACCGTGTTCCACGTGTGCAGGGCGACCTGCGTCCACACATAGGGTAGGTGAAGGCCTCCCACTTCGAGGCCGTGAACTGACCCGTCGCGAAGAGGCGCCAGACAAGGAATCCGGCGACGCCTATGACGACGAGGACCGTGACGATGCCCAGGATGCGGTTGCGCGCGATCGCGCGGGGACCGGGGACATCGTAGAGAACGGAAGTCATCGGGCTACCCTCCATCGACGCTCGAGTCTCTGCTGGATCCAGCCGAGGACGAAGACCATGAGGACGAAGATCACCATGACCCACAGCACGACCTCGAGCGCGTTCTCGCCCGCTCGGAGAGATTGGCCCGGATAGAACCGAGATTGAGCACGGCGAATCCCGAGGCGACGGTGGTGTTCTTCAGAAGTGCGATGATCACCGACATCAGCGGCGGAATGACCGAACGGAAGGCCTGTGGCAGGACCACCTGAGACATGACCTGCCCGAAGGTGAGGCCGAGGGCGCGTGCTGCCTCGGCCTGGCCGACCGGCACGGTGTTGATGCCCGAGCGGAGCACCTCGGCGACGTAGGTGGCGGTGTAGATGCCGAGCGCGAAGACACCCAGCACGAGATAGTCAGTATCGCGCAGACCGAGGATGATCGGCAGCGCGAAGGCGAAGGCGAAGAAGACGAGCGTCAGAGGCGTGTTGCGGATCGTGTTCACGTAGAACGTGCCCACGGCGCGCGCGATGGGAACCGGCGAAACGCGCATGGCGCCCACGATGAACCCCAGCACCAGGGCGATGAGACCGCCACCGGCGAAGAGGATGAGCGTTCCGCGGAGCGCATCCCACCACAGGTCGAGGTTGTTCAGGATGGAACCCACCTGTGCCCCTTTCTCGTGTGTTCTGGTGTGCGTGGCCTAGCGTGGAGAGGGCGACTCGTCGGCCGCCCCTCCACGGGCCGGATCAGTAGCGGTCGACCGCGGGCTGCTCGACGACCGTGCCGGAGGCGCCGAGGTTGGCATCGTAGATCGCCTGCCAGGTGTCGCCACCGTTCTCGAACAGGTCGTTGATGAAACCGCGCAGCACGTCGTCGCCCTTGGGAAGGCCGACTCCGTACTCCTCGACGCTGAAGGGCTCGCCGACGACCTGCAGCTCGTCGGGGTAGGCCGCCGCGTAGCCGATGAGGATGGCCGCATCGGTGGTGACCGCGTCGGCCTGGTTGTTGCGGAGAGCCTCGACGCAGAGCGAGTAGGTGTCGAACTCGACCGTGTCGGCGTCGTAGTTGTCGCGGATGTTCTGGATCGGCGTGGAACCCGTCGCCGAGCAGACCGTGACATCCGAGGTGAGGTCGGCGTCACTCTCGATCGCGCTGTCCTGCCGGACGAGCAGACCCTGACCGGTGATGAAGTACGGACCGGCGAAGTCGATCTGCTCCTTGCGGGAGTCGGTGATCGAGTAGGTGCCGACGTAGTAGTCGATCTGACCATTGACGATCGCCTGCTCGCGGTTGGCCGAAGCAATCGCCTCATAGGTGATCTGTTCCTCGGAGAAGCCGAGCTCGGCCGCGATCCAGCGGGCGATGTCGACGTCGAAGCCGGTGCGCTCACCGGTCGCCGCGTCCAGATACCCGAGACCGGGCTGGTCGTCCTTCACGCCGACGATCACGCCACCGCGGGCCTGCATGGCATCGAATGTCGGGCTGCCCTCGAGGGTGACATCGTCGGCGGGCGGCGGAACCTCTTCACCGGGGCCGCTGCCACCGCCACAGGCGGTGAGAGCCATGATCGAGGCCGCCGCGATGGCGATTCCGCCCAGTGCACGTGTGCGTCGCATTTTCTTCTCCTTTTGCTGTGTGATCAGAACTTGTTCAGTTGGTGAGGAGCTTCGACAGGAAGTCCTTTGCCCGGTTGCTCTTCGGATTGGTGAAGAACTCCTCGGGGTGGCCTCTTCGACGATCTGCCCGTCGGCCATGAAGACGACGCGATCGGCCGCCTTGCGGGCGAATCCCATCTCGTGGGTGACGACGATCATGGTCATGCCCTCTTTGGCGAGGCCGACCATGACGTCGAGCACCTCGTTGATCATCTCCGGATCCAGGGCGCTGGTCGGCTCGTCGAAGAGCATGACCTTCGGATGCATGGCCAGTGCCCGTGCGATCGCGACGCGCTGCTGCTGTCCGCCGGAGAGTTGAGCGGGGAGCTTGGCCGCCTGCTGCGCCACGCCCACCCGCTCCAGAAGCGCCATGGCCTCTTTGTCGGCATCCGCCTTCTTCATGCCCTTGACCTTGATCGGCCCGAGCGTGACGTTCTCGAGGATCGTGAGGTGAGCGAACAGGTTGAACGACTGGAAGACCATCCCGACGTCGGCTCGCAGCTTCGCCAGACCCTTGCCCTCGGCCGGCAGCACCTCGCCGTCGATCCGGATCTCGCCGCTCGTGATGGTCTCGAGACGGTTGATGGTTCGGCAGAGCGTCGACTTGCCCGAGCCCGAGGGCCCGATCACGACGACGACCTCGCCCTTGGAGACCGTCATGTTGATGTCGGTCAGCGCCTGGAAATCGCCATAGTGCTTCTGGACGTTCTCCACCACGACAAGCGGTGCACCCGTGTTCATCATGCCTCCAACCTAGGTCAGGTCCTGTGCGCTCTCCAGAGGACCTGAAGCAGGTTTACGTCTTTGTAACCAAAGTAAGAACACCTCACGTTAGGGCCGCGCCAGGCGGCTCGTCATCGTCCTTGAGTGTTTCTTGAGCGTGCGCCCACCGCTTTCCACACGCACCGTCGTTCGGCGTCTCGCCTGCCGGTAGTAGGAGATCGCACCCGGGTGAAGGTCGATCGAATCCGTGAAGATCGCCGACCGCCGATCCAGCAGAGCGGCAGCGGGGACATGCTGGGCGAGGTGAACCCGCGCATCGAAGAGCGACGCCAGCACCGCATGGATGAACTCGTCGGATGCCGCCTCGGAGGTGACCAGATAGTTCGGGACGGCGAGGGTCACCGTCGGCTCCTCGCCGCCGTAGGCGCCGGTCGGGAACTCCGCGAAGCGATACACGCCGGCGAACCGCGAGTTGATCCCCTCGACCGCGTCCGCATCGACGGACAGCAGACGCACGGGCAGGCGATCGGTGAGATCCTCCAGGCCGGGGGTCGGCACGCCGCCGACCCAGAAGAAGGCCTCGATATCGGCGCGCTCGAGCGCCTCGATGGACGCCTCGAGCCCGAGCTCGCGGTTCTCGAGCGCCTCGGCGTCCACGCCGGCGGCGTCGAGGATCCTCGTGGCGACGACGTTGACGCCGGAGTTCCTCGATCCCAGGGAGACGACGCGACCCTCGAGGTCGGCGATGCGCTCGATGTCCGAATCGACGCGGACCACGACGTGCACGTACTCGTCGTACAGCCGCGCCACCGCCTGGATCGGCAGCGGCTCCGCGAAGGCGCCGATGCCGCGCACGGCATCGGAGGCGGCGTCGCTCTGCGCGAACCCGACCACGGCCTCCCCGCTGCCGATGCGCAGGAGGTTGTCCACCGAGCCGTTCGTCTCCGCGATGACGACCGGCACGTCGAGATCCCGGGTGAGCACGGCGGCGAGCTGCTCGCCGTAGCCGTAGTAGACCCCCGTGGTGCTTCCGCCCGCGATCACGTACGGGACGGCGTCGTCCTCCTGCTCCGCGACGCCGCATCCCGCCAGCGCCAGCACGACACCCGCCAGCGCGGCCAGGGCCAGCGCGCGCGACGCCCGCTTCGCCCCGCTCATCGCACGTATCCTTCCGGCAGTCTCAGCGAGACCATGAGTCCCCCGTCTTCCGGCGAGGTCACCGTCAGCTCGCCGTCGAGCGCGTGCAGGAGATCCGTCGCGATCGCCAGCCCCAGGCCCGAACCCGGCTGATTCTGGCTGCCGGGGCTTCGCCAGAATCTGTCGGTGACATGCTCCAGCTCGTCGTCGCGCACGCCCGGGCCGTGGTCGCGCACCGCCACCACGCATCCGCTCTCCTGCCGGGAGGCGGACACCTCGACGCACGTGCCCGCCGGGGAGAACTTCACGGCGTTGTCGATCACCGCATCGAGGGCGCTCTCGACCATCGTGTCGTCGGTGAGGCTGAGCACCTCCGTCTCGCCCGAGCGCACGAAGGAGATCCCCCGCTGTGCAGCGACGTCCTGCCAGGCCTCGACGCGACGCTGCGCGAGCGCGGCCAGATCCACCACCGCCGGCTCCGCGTCGCCGTGTCCGCTGCGGGCCAGGCTCAGCAGGGTGTCGAGGATCCTCGTCATCCGCCGCCCCTCCTCGCGGGTCGCCTCGATGTCGTCGATCCATCCCTCATCGAGGCCGGTCGCCAGCAGCTCGACGCGGACGAGCAGGGCGTTGAGCGGATTGCGGAGCTCATGCGAGGCGTTCAGGGCGAACTCCCGCTGGCGGGAGAGCGCCCGCTCGATCTCCTCGGCCATACTGTTGAAGATCAGGATCATCCGGCGCAGCTCCGGTGGCCCGGTGTCGTCGGCGATCCGCGCTTCCATGTCGCCCTTCTCGATCGCCTCCATCGCCAGATCCACCCGCTGCACGGGCCTGAGCACCCAGCCCGCCAGCCGGTTGACGACGAAGAGGCCGAGAAGGGCGGCGAGGCCGGCGATCACCACGAGCAGCACCCAGTGCCGGATGATCGCGACGCGCGGGGCCTCCACGCTCGCCGAGATGATCACCGCGCCGATGACGTCGCCGTCGTCGAAGACGGGTTCGACCAGTACCGCATCGGTGAACAGCCACGGCAGCGCCGCCGGCGGCAGCTCGCTGCGCCGGCCTGACAGCGCGAGCGCCGCCTGCGCGGAGACGGCCTCTTCGAGGACGACCGGAGGCTCTCCGCCGTGCGCCCAGGGCTCGCCCGAGCGATCGACGACGACGACCCGGATGTCGTAGAGCTGCTCGAAACGCGCCGCCTCGCTGTCGACGACGGCGGGATTGCCCGCTCGCAGCGCCTGCCGGGCGCTCGTGACGAAGTAGCTGAGATCCCCGAGCTGCTCGGCGTAGAACTCCTGCTGGATGCTGCGTGCCGCCGACCATGCGTAGGCACCCCCGAGGACGACGAGAACCCCGACGAGCGGCACCAGGAAGACGATCATCAGGCGTGTGCGCATGCCTCAGGCTCCCGCCAGCCGATAGCCGACACCTCGCACCGTCTCGATGGGCGCACCGGGGCCGATCTTGCGGCGGATCGAGCCCACATGCACTTCCAGGGAGCGGCTGAACGAATGCCAGTCGGAGTTCCACACCTCGCGGATGATGCGCTCCCGCGGCACGACGACGCCCGGGTAGCGCACCAGCACCGCGACGATGTCGAACTCCTTGCGCGTCAGCTCCACCGCGACCCCGTCGACCAGCACCTGCCGGGCGACCAGATCGAACCGGACACCGCCGATGTCGACGCTCTGCTCACGCTCGACGTCGGTGGGCATGGTGCGCGAACGCCGCGTGACGGCCTCGATGCGGGCGACCAGCTCCCGGACGTCGTAGGGCTTGACGAGGAAGTCGTCGGCGCCCGCCCGCAGGCCTGTGATCCGGTCCCGCACCTCGTTGCGCGCGGTCGCGATGATGATCGGCACGCCCGTGCGCGCCCTGATCCGTCGGCAGAGATCGATCCCGTCGATGTCGGGCAGACCGAGATCGAGCAGGACGACCTCGGTGTCCGAGCCGAGCGCCTCCAGTGCGCCGGCCCGTGCGCGGCCCGTGCCGTCGCGTAGCCGGACTTCCGCAGGAACGCACCGAGCGCGTCGGCGACGCGATCGTCGTCTTCCACAATCAGAATCTTCATCGAGCCTGTTCCTCGGGTGAACGGCGCTGCCAGGGGCACAGCCCATACAAACTACCAGTGAAGCCGCGCGGTGCCGCGCCGCGCCGTCAGCCTCGACGGGCGGCGTGCTGGGCGAAGGCGCTCTCGTAGAGGCATACACTCGCGGCCGTGGCGAGGTTCAGCGACTCGGCCCGCCCGAAGATCGGCAGCTTCAGCACGTGATCGGCGAGGTTCAGCGACCACTCCTCCAGTCCGTGCGCCTCATTGCCGAACAGCCAGGCGGTCGGCCCCTCCAGAGTTCCGGAGGAGCGCGCCTCGATGAAGTCGTCGCCCTTCACGTCCGCGGCGAGCACGGTGAGCCCGGCCTCGCGGGCCCCCTCGAGCACGAGCGGGAGCTCCCCGCCTACCGCGATCGGCAGGTGGAAGAGCGATCCGGTCGTGGAACGGACGACCTTGGGGTTGTAGGGGTCGACCGTGCGACCGGTGAGGATGACGGCGTCGGCCCCCGCGGCATCCGATGCCCGGATGATCGTGCCGAGATTGCCGGGATCGCGGATCTCCTGACAGATCGTCACGAGCATGGGCGAGCTCGCCAGGATGTCCTTCACCGCGGTGGGCGTCTGCCGTGCCACCGCGAGCAGGCCCTGCGGGGTCACGGTGTCGGCCATCGCCGCCAGCACGCCCTCGGAGACGTACTGCACCTCGACCTGCGCCTCGACGGCCGCCGCGCGGATGTCGGCGTGCTTCTCCCAGCCGGTGGGCGTCGCGAACAGCTCGGCGATCGCATCGGGCTTGTAGGCCAGTGCCTCGCGCACCGCCTGCGGCCCCTCCAGGAGGAAGAGGCCGGTGTCGCTGCGGGCGCTGCGCTTGGTGAGCTTGGCCACCGCGCGGACGCGAGGGGATCGGGGATTCTCCAGCACGCTCTCAGTCTAGAGAGATCGGATGCCGCACCGCCTCCCGAAAACGCAGAACGGGCGCTCCCCCGCAGGGAAGCGCCCGTTCGACGAAGAAGTCGCTCAGGCGGCGGTCTTCGGTGCGTTCACGTCCGAGGGCAGCGCCTTCTTCGCAGTCTCGACGAGCGAGGCGAAGGTGGCGGGCTCGTTCACGGCGAGCTCGGCGAGCATGCGGCGGTCGACCTGAACGCCGGCAAGACCCAGACCCTGGATGAAGCGGTTGTAGGTGAGGCCGTTCTGGCGGCTCGCCGCGTTGATGCGCTGGATCCACAGACGACGGAAGTCGCCCTTGCGCTTGCGACGGTCGCGGTACGCGTAGACGAGCGAGTGCGTGACCTGCTCCTTGGCCTTCCGGTACAGGCGCGAACGCTGCCCGCGGTAACCGGAGGCGCGCTCGAGGATGACGCGACGCTTCTTGTGGGCGTTGACAGCCCGCTTGACTCTAGCCATTTCTCTGTATTCCTATCGTGCGATCGGGCGCGTCAGCCGCGGCCGAGGAGCTTGTTGGCGACCTTGGTGTCGGCCTTGGAGAGCACCTGGTCCTGGTTCAGGCGGCGGGTGCGACGGCTCGACTTGTGCTCGAGGTTGTGACGCATGCCGGCCTGCTGCTTCTTCAGCTTTCCGGAACCGGTGATCTTGAAGCGCTTCTTGGCACCCGAGTGGGTCTTCTGCTTCGGCATCTTCTCTTCTTTCGTGTGGCGCCTTCTCAGGCGACGGTGTCAGCCCGCCGGAGCGGGAGGTCGGGGCGGGAGTTACTCCGCGGTGTCCTTCGCGGCCGTCTTCGCCTCGCGGGCGGCCTGCTTGTTGGCGGCGCGCTGAGCGTTCTGCTCGGCCTTGGCGTCGGACTTGTTCTTCAGTGGTGCGATGACCATCACCATGTTGCGGCCGTCGATCGTCGGGTTCGACTCGACCGTGCCGAACTCGGCCACGTCTTCGGCGAACTTGCGCAGCAGACGCACACCCTGCTCGGGACGCGATTGCTCGCGACCGCGGAACAGGATCATCGCCTTGACCTTGTCGCCGGCCTTCAGGAAGCCCTCGGCGCGCTTGAGCTTGGTCGTGTAGTCGTGCGCCTCGATCTTCAGGCGGAAGCGCACCTCTTTGAGGATCGTGTTCGCCTGATTGCGGCGGGCTTCCTTCGCCTTCTGCGCGGCCTCGTACTTGAACTTGCCGTAGTCCATGATCTTGACCACGGGCGGCTTCGAGTTCGGTGCGACCTCGACGAGGTCGAGATCTGCCTCCTGCGCGAGGCGCAGCGCGGCCTCGATGCGGACAACGCCGATCTGCTCACCCGCGGGGCCGACGAGGCGGACCTCGGGCACGCGGATGCGCTCATTGGTGCGGGGATCGCTGATGCGGAACTCCTTCAGTGGGTGAATAGGTCTTCTCGAGACACTCATCCCCACCCGGCCGACTTACAGACGTCGGCGCCCCCTGTCTACCGACGTGAATCGGCGGAGTGCAAGACCCGGTAGCCTGGAACGGCAAGCGCGGGTGGGAAGTGAATCCTCTTTCGTGCCGGAGCGCAATGCTCCGGAGCCAATCAAGTCTAACAGAAGGCATGCCACAGTGACGATTCCGGGTCAGGACGAGCAGGAACACGAGCGCCAGGAGCGCTGGGAGCAGCAGGAGGAGGCCGCGGCATCCGCCACCCGGGACATCGCCGACGTCCCCGCCGTCGAGGTCATCACCACGACCGCCGTGCACCTCATGAGCGCCGCCGCCGTCAAGGTGGGCCTGGCCCACGATCCGGATGCCGAGCAGGACCTCGACGAGGCCCGCAAGCTCATCAACGCCCTCGCCGGTCTCATCACCGCCGGCGCCCCCGAGATCAGCGACATGCATGCGCGCTCGCTGCGCGACGGCCTGCGCTCCCTGCAGCTGGCCTTCCGCGAGGCCTCGGTCATCCCCGATCCGATCGGCAAGGGTCCGGGCGAGAAGTGGACGGGTCCGGTCACGTAGGTGCTGGGCAGGCTCCGGACTGCTCTGGTCGGGCTCCAGGAGACCCCCGTTTCGCGCAGAGCGGGCTCCTTCCCCGCTGCGCGGGGCCCCTCCCGATGCGCGAAACGGGGGTCTCCCTGCGCCCTCGGCAGAACACTCCTGCGCCCTGGTCGTTCCATGAATGCCGGGGAGGGTAAGAGAGCGAGAGGCGTTGCGCGATTCTCGCTGACTCTCACTCGGAGGCGCGGAGCTTCACCGTGAGGGAGTCGACGAGGACGGCGATGCGGTCGTCGGCGGACCATCGCTGAGCGAGGCGGGTCAGGACCGCGTCCAGTGCCTCACGCTCCAGCCCCTGCACGAGCTCGAGTTCGACGATGAGCTCCGGTCCGCGCAAGCGCGCATCGGGATCACCCGGGGCCACGGCGACGTCGATCACGGCGAGCTCGGTCGCCACCGACTCCTGGAGTCCGGTGAACACCTCGTGCGAGAGGAAGCTCGGATCCCACGGCTCCCCCTGCGCGACCGCCCAGACCGCGGGGCGACGCAGGATGAACTCCGTCTCGGATGCCGGGTCCAGCACGATCAGGTCGGTGTCGTCGGCGGATGCCGCCAGCGCCGCACGCACGGCCTCCACCGGGATCGGACGCGCCGTGGCATCCCACCGCCGCATCGCGTCGACCGAGCTGAACACCGGCTGCACGCGGCGCCCGTCGGGAGCGGCGACCGTGACGATCGACAGCTCCTGGGTCTTGTCGACGGACAGGCCGGTCGGGCCGATCCCCTCGTCGCCCTTCTCGGCGATCAGCGGGATGAGCACTCGGGCGGAGCGGAACGCATCGACGACCTCGCTCTGGGAGCCCTCCCCGCCCGGAACCGCAGGAGTGCGGCCAGCAGCGCGGGATCGGCCGTTCCGTCATCGGCCGCGTGCGGATTCTCCTGGAAGCTGCGACCCTCCCACGGGACCCGGCGGAGTCGGCGTGGTTGCAGGAGTCCTGCGGGTCAGTGCCCTGCGACATCCAGTGCCTCGACGAGGGTGAAGGCACCGGCGTACAGGGCTTTGCCCACGATCGCGCCCTCGACGCCCAGCGGCACGAGCTCGCGCAGGGCCGCGATGTCGTCGAGGCTCGAGACGCCGCCCGAGGCGATCACCGGCTTGGGCGTGCGCGAGGCGACCTCGCGCAGCAGGTCGAGGTTCGGACCGCGCAACGTGCCGTCCTTGGTGACGTCGGTGACGACGTAGCGGCTGCATCCGGCATCCTCGAGACGCTGGAGCACCTCCCAGAGATCCCCGCCGTCCTCGGTCCAGCCGCGGGCGGCCAAGGTCGTGCCGCGCACATCGAGTCCGACCGCGACGGCCTCGCCGTAGCGGGCGATGACGTCGGCGGCCCACTCGGGTTCTCCAGGGCGGCGGTGCCGAGGTTGACCCGGGTCGCGCCGCTCTCCAGCGCCGCCTCCAGGCTCGCGTCGTCACGGATGCCGCCGGACAGCTCGATGCTGACGTTGCGGTACTGCTTGATGACGCGGCGCAGGATGGCGGTGTTGCTGCCACGCCCGAAGGCGGCGTCGAGATCGACCAGGTGGATCCACTCGGCGCCCTGATCGACCCATTCGCCGGCGGCGTCGACCGGATCCCCATAACTGGTCTCGGTGCCGGCCTCGCCCTGGGTGAGGCGCACGGCCTGTCCGCCGGCGACGTCCACGGCGGGCAGCAGGATGAGTTCGGGCGTGGATGCGAAATCGTTCATGGTTCCTCGTTGGTGGCGATCGCCTCGGGTGGGCACGATCTCAGAGCGTATCGGCGCGGAGAGAGCCGATCCAATTCGACAGGAGCCGGATGCCGGCCTCCCCGACTTCTCGGGATGGAACTGGGTCGCCGACAGCGGCCCGTTCTCGACCGCTGCCAGGAAGGGCGCACCGTATTCGGTCCAGGTCAGCCGTGGTTTCGGGAACGGCGGGATGACGTCGAGCTCCCAGGTGTGGGCGGCGTAGGAGTGCACGAAGTAGAAGCGCTCGTCCTCGATCCCGTGGAAGAGCACGCTGCCGTCATCCGGCGTCACAGTGTTCCAGCCCATGTGCGGCAGGATCGGGGCATCGAGCTCGGTGACGGCCCCCGGCCATTCGCCGAGCCCCTCGGTCGCGTGTCCGCCTTCGACGCCGTGCGCGAAGAGCACCTGCATGCCGACGCAGATGCCGAGCACCGGTCGGCCCCCGGCCAGGCGCCGGTCGATGATCTCGTCGCCGCCGCGGGCGCGCAGCGCCTCCCGCACCGCGGCGAAGGCGCCGACGCCGGGCACGACGAGGCCGTCGGACTCGAGGGCGGTCTTCCGGTCGGAGGTGAGGACGGCATCCGCCCCGCCGCGATGAGCGCCTTGACGGCCGAGTGGACGTTGCCCGACTCGTAGTCGAAGACCGCGACGCGAGGACGGCTCGTCACAGAGCACCCTTCGTGGACGGGATACCGACCACGAGCGGGTCGAGACTCTTGGCCTGACGGAACGCGCGGGCGAACGCCTTGTACTCCGCCTCGGCGATGTGGTGCGGGTCGCGCCCGCCGAGCACGCGCACGTGCACGGTGAGGCCGGCGTGGAAGGTGATCGCCTCGAAGGAGTGGCGCACGAGCGAGCCGGTGAAGTGGCCGCCGATGAGGTGGTGCTCGAAGCCGGCGGGTTCGCCGTCGTGCACGAGATAGGGGCGGCCCGAGATGTCGACGACGGCCTGCGCGAGCGCCTCGTCGAGGGCACGAGCGCGTCGCCGTAGCGGGAGATGCCCGCCTTGTCGCCGAGCGCCTCGGCGATCGCCTGGCCGAGCACGATCGAGACGTCTTCGACGGTGTGGTGCGCGTCGATGTGCGTGTCGCCGGAGGCGCGGACGGTCAGGTCGGTCAGCGAGTGCTTCGCGAAGGCGGTGAGCATGTGATCGAAGAACGGCACCGAGGTGTCGATGTGGCTCGCGCCCGTGCCGTCGAGGTTCAGTTCGAGCTCGACGGTCGATTCGGAGGTCGAACGGGTGCGGCGCGCGGTGCGATCGGTCATGAGGCCGATTCTATCGACGCCAGGGCGTCGAGGAACGCCGTGGTCTCCTCCTCGGTGCCTGCCGTGACCCGGAGGTGTCCGGGAATGCCCACGTCGCGGATCAGGATGCCGCGGTCGTGGAGCGCCCGCCAGGTCGCCGCGGGATCGTCGACCCCGCCGAAGAGCACGAAGTTGGCCGCCGACTCGTGCGGCTCGTAGCCGAGGGCCTCCAGCGTCGCCGAGATGCGATCGCGCTGTGTGACGATCTCGTCGACCATCGCGAGCATGGTCGGGGCGTACCGCAGCGCCGCGGTCGCCGCTGCCTGCGTGAGCGCGCTCAGGTGGTAGGGCAGACGCACCAGGCGCAGGGCGTCGGTGAAGGCGGGGTCGGCCGCGAGGTAGCCGACGCGTGCGCCGGCGAAGGCGAAGGCCTTGCTCATGGTCCGGGAGACGGCCAGGCGCGGGCGTCCGTCGAGCAGCGTCAGCGCGGAGGGAGACTCCTTCGGCGCGAACTCCTGGTAGGCCTCGTCGACGACGACCACGCCGCGAGCGGCGTCGTACACGGCTTCGACAACGTCGAGGCCGAGCGCGGTGCCGGTCGGGTTGTTCGGGGAGCAGAGCAGGACGACATCGGGATCGGCCTCGGCGACCTGGCGCGCAGCGCTCTCTGCGGTCACGGTGTAGTCGGGCTCGCGCGTGCCGGCGACCCACGTGGCACCCGTGCCCTGAGTGAGCAGCGGGTACATCGAGTAGGTCGGCGCGAAGCCGAAGACCGTGCGGCCCGGCCCGGCGAAGGCCTGGAGGATCTGCTGGAGCACCTCGTTGGAGCCGTTTCCGGCCCAGATGTTCTCCGGGCGCAGCCCGTGGCCGAGATAGTCGGCGAAGCCCTCGCGGAGCGCGGTGAACTCCCGGTCGGGGTAGCGGTTGACCTGCTGCAGCGCGACGGCGATGTCGTCGAGGATGCTGCTTCCGACCTCATCGGGGACCGGATGCGTGTTCTCGTTGACGTTCAGCGCCACCGGCAGCGCCGCCTGCGGCGCGCCATAAGGGGTGAGTCCGCGCAGATCGTCACGGAGAGGGAGGTCTTCGAGAGAAGCAGTCACATGTTCCATGCTAGAGCGCGCGCGAGCTGTTGACGCGATGCGGGGAAGGCGAGGTGCGGGCGTCGTCGGGTCACCGACCGAGGGCTCAGGGGGCGGGGTCGCGTACTCCAGCGGGATCGCGAGCTCCTGACCAGCGAAGATCTCGCCCCCGCCAAGCATGTTCAGCCGGATGATCGCGTCGACGACATCGCGGGGGTCGGATGCCGGCGCGATCTCGCCCGCGAGGGACCACAGCGTGTCACCGGGAAGCACCGTCACGGTGGTGAAGGTCACCGACTCGGACGCGTCGGAGGAGGCGATCGCCGCCGCACCATTGAGGGCGGCGACGGCGAGGAACGCGGCCAGCGGCAGCGCGACGAGTGCAGCGAGGGCCCGACGGCCCCGAGCGGTGATGCGCAGGCGCGTGGCCGGGCCTACGGCGGGGAACGCCGGTGCGGTCGTGACGCTGATGCTGCTCATCTCTGCCTCCTGTGTGGTGGAGCTTTCGCATCCGGCCCTCGGCCGGGAGAGCCGAATGCGAAGCTTCGTACCGAAGATATCTTCGATCTCGAATATTTGTCAAGCTTTCTTCGAGAACCGATTCGACGCCTTGGGAGACACGCTCGAACAAATCTTCCGTTTCGCCCTGATTATCGGATACGGTTTCGATATCGGAAGCTCATCATGAACCTCCGACATTCGAAGACGAGAGCCCAGGAGCACCATGAGCGACACCGCCGCACCAGAGCCCGAGGCCCCGCGCACCCGGCGTCGGAAGAGCCTGAGTCCCAAGCAGATGGCGATCCTGGAGGTCATCCAGACGTCCATCGCACAGCAGGGCTATCCGCCGAGCATGCGCGAGATCGGCGATGCCGTCGGCCTGAAGTCGCTCTCCAGCGTCACCCACCAGCTCGGCCAGCTCGAGCTCAGCGGCTACCTGCGGCGCGACCCGGGCAAGACCCGGGCGATGGAGGTCCTCATCGACCTCCCGGGCCAGAGCACCGAGAACCCTGCCGACACGCAGACGCCCGTCGGCGATGCCGCTCTCGTGCCGCTGGTCGGTCAGATCGCCGCCGGTGTGCCGATCACCGCCGATCAGCAGGTGGAGGAGATCTTCCCGCTCCCCGCCAGCTCGTCGGCAAGGGCGAGCTGTTCATGCTCAAGGTGTCGGGCGACTCCATGATCGATGCGGCCATCTGCGACGGCGACTGGGTCGTCGTGCGCACGCAGAACACCGCCGAGAACGGCGAGATCGTCGCGGCGATGCTCGACGGCGAGGCGACGGTCAAGACCTTCCGCCAGCGCGACGGTCACACCTGGCTGCTCCCCGCAACTCCGCCTTCGAGCCGATCCCCGGCGACGACGCCACGGTGCTGGGCAAGGTCGTCGCCGTGCTCCGCGCCGTCTGAAACACGACGAAAGCGCCGGTCCTCCCCTTCGACAGGCTCAGGGAGCGGATCGGCGCTTTCGCGTTCTTGGCATCGGGTGAGAAGCCTCAGGCGCCGACGGAGATGTCCTCCCGCACCCGCTGCGTGGCCTCGACGATGTTGCGCAGCGACGCGACCGTCTCGTCGTAGCCGCGGGTCTTCAGACCGCAGTCGGGGTTGACCCACAGCTGTCGGTTCGGGATCTCCTCCGCGGCGCGGCGCAGGAGGCCCTCGACCTCCGCGGCCGTGGGCACCCGCGGCGAATGGATGTCGTAGACACCCGGGCCGATCCCGTGATCGAAGCCGGAGGCGGAGATGTCGGCGACGACCTCCATCCGGCTGCGCGCCGCCTCGATCGAGGTGACGTCGGCATCCAGCGCCCGGATCGCATCGATGACGACGCCGAACTCCGAGTAACACAGGTGCGTGTGCACCTGCGTGGCGGATGCCGCACCGCCGGTGGCCAGGCGGAAGGAGTTCACCGACCATTCCAAGTATGCGGGCTGATCGGCCTTCTTGAGCGGGAGGAGTTCCCGCAGCGCCGGCTCGTCGACCTGGATGACGCCGATGCCGGCCGCCTCGAGGTCGGCGATCTCATCGCGCAGGGCCAGGGCGACCTGGTCGGCCGTCTCGCCCAGCGGCTGGTCATCGCGGACGAACGACCAGGCGAGGATCGTGACGGGACCGGTGAGCATGCCCTTGACGGGCTTGACCGTCAGCGACTGCGCATAGGTCGACCAGGGCACCGTGATCGGTGCCGGGCGCGAGACGTCGCCCCAGAGGATCGAGGGGCGCGTGGCGCGCGAGCCGTAGGATTGCACCCACCCGTGCTCAGTCACCGCGAAACCGTCGAGGTTCTCGGCGAAGTACTGCACCATGTCGTTGCGCTCCGGCTCGCCGTGCACGAGCACGTCCAGGCCCAGGTCCTCCTGGAGGACGATCACGCGGTCGATCTCGGCGCGGAGGAAGTCCTCGTAGTCGGATGCCGGGATCACGCCCTTCGTGAACTGCGCACGGGCGCGACGGATGTCACCGGTCTGCGGGAAGGAGCCGATCGTCGTGAGCGGCAGCGCGGGAAGGCGCAACGCCTCCGCCTGTGCCGATTCGCGCTCCGCATAGGGCGCGCGGGAGAAGTCGGCCTCGCCGAGGGCTGCGGCGCGGGCGCGCACCGCGCCGTCCTGGACCCCGGGCGCCGAGAGGCGGTCGGCGAGGGCGTCGGATGCCGCCGACAACTCCTCTTCGATCGCGACGCGTCCTTCGGCGAGGCCGCGGGCGAGGGTCACGATCTGTCCGACCTTCTGGTCGGCGAAGGCGAGCCAGGAGACCAGACGCGCGTCGAGCGTCGACTCGTCCTCGACATCGTGCGGCACGTGCAGCAGCGAGGTCGAGGTGGTCGCGGCGACCGCGCGGGCGCCGAGTCCCCGCAGCGCTTCGAGGTTGGCGAACGCGCCGGCGAGGTCGCCGCGCCAGATGTTGTGGCCGTCGATCACGCCGCCGACGAGCACCTTGTCCGCGAGACCCGTAGCCGCGGCGGGCACGTCGCCGCGCACGAGATCCACCGCGATCGCCTCGATGGGCGCGGCGGCGAGCACCGGGAAGGCGGCGCCCAGCGAGGCGTAGGGCGCGGCGACGAGGATCGCGGGGCGATCGGCGGTGTCCCGAGCACCGCGAGGGCCCGCTCCGCGGCGGCGGCGAGCTCCGCCGCATCCGTCGGCAGCGACTCGCTCACCAGAGCCGGCTCGTCCAGCTGCACCCACTCCGCACCGGCGGACTTCAGCCGAGCGAGCAGGTCGACGTAGACGGGCAGCAGATCCTCGAGACGGCTGAGCGGCGAGAAGCCCTCGAGCGCGGCATCCGATGCCTTGGCCAGAGCGAGGAGCGTGACCGGGCCCACGATGACCGGGCGCGTGCGGAAGCCGGCGGCGACGGACTCCTCGGTCTCGCGCACGAGCCGGTCGCTCGCGAGCGAGAACGACGTCTCGGGGCCGATCTCGGGCACGAGGTAGTGATAGTTCGAGTCGAACCACTTGGTCATCTCCAGCGGGGCGCGGTCGCCCTCGCCGCGCGCGATCGTGAAGTAGGCGGGAGCCGCACCGTGCCATCGGCCTCGCGAAGGTCCTCGAAGCGCTCCGGGATCGCGCCGACCGTGACGGCGGCGTCGAGCACCTGGTCGTAGTAGGAGAAGGACTCGGGGATCGAGGAGTCGTCGCGTCCGAGACCGAGCTCCGCGAGACGTTCGCGGTTCGCAGCCCGCAGCGCGGCGGCCGCGGCCTCGAGCTCCGTCTCATCGATGCGTCCGGCCCAGAACGACTCGACGGCGCGCTTGAGCTCGCGCCGGCGGCCGATGCGGGGTATCCGAGAATCGTGCCCTCGGGGAATGCGGTCATGATCGGTCCTTTCGTGCGGGTGCGGTCAGCCGCGCAGGGACGGCGCGGGAAGGATTCCGGCCTCGGCGAGGACGGAGAGGACGGTGCGGTGCTGGTTGAAGGCGTAGAGGTGCACGCCGGGCGCACCGCCGGCGACGACCTCACGCGAGAGGCGCGCGGCCCACTCGATGCCGATCTCCTCGCGACCCTCGGGGTCGGCTCGACCTCGAGCGCCACGGCGAGCTCGTTCGGCAGCTCTTCGCCGGTGAGCTCGAGCACCCGGCGCAGTCGTGCCGGTGAGGTGATGGGCATGATGCCCGGGTGGATCGGGATCGTCACCCCCGCCTGGCGGGCGCGTTCGACGAAGACGAGATAGTCGTCGGCGTGGAAGAAGAGCTGTGTGAGCGCGAAGGTGGCACCGGCCGCCTGCTTGGCCAGCAGCGCCTCGATGTCCTGGTTCCGATGCGCCGCGCGGGGGTGCCCCTTGGGGAAGGCCGCGACGGCGATGTTCGTCTTGCGCCGCCGGACGACGCGCACGGCACCGGGAATGCCCGGAACCGGCTCCTCCCCGTAGGGTGCCCGCTCGGCCTGGACCCGGTCGATGAGCTGCACGAGCTGGGCCGCGCTCTCCAGGTCGCCGAGGAACGGCGAGCTGCCGTCTGCGGGAGGGTCGCCGCGGAGGGCGAGGAAGCTCAGGATGCCGGCATCCAGGAACTCCCGGATGAGCGCGGCCGCGCCGGCATAGGTGTTTCCGACGCAGGTGAGGTGCGCGAGCGGCTCGACATCCGTCTGCTCACGGATGAACCGCAGAACCTCGAGGGAACGGCCTCCCGTGGAGCCCCGGCTCCGTAGGTGACGGAGAGGAAGCTCGGCCCCGCCGCGGCGAGACGCCGCACGGTCTCGTGCAGGGCGGCCTCCGAGGCCGAGGTGCGCGGCGGATACAGCTCGAAGGAGAAGGGAACGGCGGGCAGGGCGCGACAGTCCTCGTCCGAGGTCTGAGGAGTGTCGTGGGACATCGTGCTCCCTGGTGGATAGTCGTTCTGCCGGGCATCCGCGCACGACGCACAGGCGTCGTCTGCGGGCGGGTGCCGGGCTCGGCTGTCGCACCACGCCCGGGACGAACCGGGCGTTCCCTTCACGGTAGGACAGGCCGGCGCCGCATGCCAGAGCCCTCGTCATCCGGTGTCACATTCCCCGGGCTAGGCTCGAAGAGAACCGACCGCAGAAGGAGACCCATGCCCCTGCCCTACGGCTCCTGGCCCTCGCCGCTGACCGCCTCGTCGATCGCCTCCGACTCGCCCCGCATCGAGGGGGCGCGCTTCGTCGGCGACGAGGTCTGGTGGGGAGAGTCGGTTCCCGCCGAGGGCGGCCGGATCGCGGTCCGCCGCTCGGGCGGCCCCGAGACGCCGGTGCTGCCGGATCCGTGGAACGCGCGCTCGCGCGTGCACGAGTACGGCGGAGGGTCCTGGACGACGGACCCTTCGACCGGGCTCAGGGGAACTGCCGCGGGCACGCTGTACTTCGTCGAGAACGCCGACCAACGCGTCTACCGTCTGAGCCCGGGCGGGCAGCCGCAGCCGCTCACCGCCGAAGGCCCCGGCACGGCGGCCTGACCTTCCAGCATGGGCGGCTGCTCGCGGTGCGCGAGACGCACGACGGCGACGGCATCACCCGCTCGATCGTGGAGGTGCCGACGGACGGCTCCGCGGCATCCGATCTCGGCGCCGTGCGCACGCTCGCCGACAGCAGCACCTTCCTCGCCCACCCCGCACTCTCCCCGACGGCGCCCATCTCGCGTGGGTCGCGTGGGATCACCCCCACATGCCCTGGGAGAAGGCGGCTCTGCGCATCGCGCGGACCGACGGCACCGGCGAGGTCGTCGAGATCGCCACCACCGCCGCGCTGCAGCCCGAGTGGACCGGAACCGGCGAGCTGCTCTTCGCCGACGATCCGAGCGGCCGCTGGAACCTCTTCCGTCTGCGCCTGGGCGAGGGGAACCCGATTCCGGTGGCCCCGGCCGACGCCGACACGGGCGGCGGGCTGTGGGTCCTCGGCAACCGCTGGTACCGCCCGCTCGAGGACGGCCGCATCGTCGCGGTGCGCACGAACGGCACCGATGAGCTCGTCGTGATCGAACCGGACGGCACGGAGCGCACCCTGGATCTGCCGCTGAGCGCCGGGCTCAGCATCGACGACGCCCGCGGCAGCCGGGTGCTCGTCTCCGGGCCGGGGCGACGCGCCCGGCCGGCCTGTGGCTCATCGACATCGACGGCGACGCCCAGCTCCTCCGCGGCGGGGTGGCCGCCGCGTCCGGCTGGACGCCGGCCGTACGACAGATCACCGTCGACGGCCCGCACGGCCCCGTACACGCCTTCGACTACCCGCCGACGCATCCCGAGGCGGCCGCCCCGACGACGAGCTGCCGCCGTACCTCGTCCTCGTCCACGGCGGCCCCACCGCGCATGTCTCGGGACAGGCATCCGCCGCGATCACCTACTTCACGAGCCGCGGCATCGGCGTGCTCGACGTCAACTACGGCGGTTCCAGCGGCTACGGCCGCGCCTACCGCGAGCGCCTGGCCGGGCAGTGGGGCATCGTCGATGTCGACGACGTGCTCGCGGCGGCCGCGGGGCTGGCGGATGCCGGACTCGCCGACCCCGCACGCCTCGCGATCCGAGGCGGCTCGGCGGGCGGCTGGACGGTGCTGTCGTGCCTCGTGCGCGGCGGCGTGTTCGGTGCCGGCATCAGCCGCTACGGCGTGAGCGATCTGCGCGCGCTGGCCGCCGACACGCACGACTTCGAGAAGCACTACCTCGACGGGCTCGTCGGCCCGCTTCCCGAGACAGAGAGCGTCTACATCCAGCGCTCACCGCTGACGCACGCCGACCGGATCGACGTACCGGTGCTGCTGCTGCAGGGCGCGGAGGACGCGGTCGTGCCGCCCTCGCAGTCCGAGAGCATCCGTGACGCTCTCGCCGCCCGCGGCGTACCCCACGAGTACGTCCTCTTCGAGGGCGAGGGGCACGGCTTCCGGCGCGCCGAGACGATCGTGCAGGCGCTGGAGACCGAGCTCGCCTTCCTCGGACGCGTCTTCGGCTTCGAGCCGCGGTTCTGACTCACTGCTCCCAGGTGTGCACGGGCTCGCCCTCGTGCATGAGCACGAGGTAGTCGCGCATCATGCCCCGCAGCGCCGCGCGACGCCGCTCGCCGGCGCGTTCACGGGCCGCGACGGCCTCGCGCTGCCAGGTGGCGCCGTTGCGCCCGGCGAGGCAGCGCGCCTCGATCACTCCGAGGTAGCGATCGCGCACCTCGGCGGCAACGCCGTAGTCGGCGAGACCTTCCTCCGCCAGCGGCAGCAGGCGGCGCAGCACGAGCTCCCGCGGCCCCACCCAGCCGACCTCCGGCCAGTACAATCGCGCCTCGAGGCCGTCGCGGGCGGCGGCGTGCAGGTTCTCCTCCGCCGCATCGAAGGTCATCTGCGTCCACAGCGGCCGCTCGGAGCGCGCCAGGGCATGCACGAGCCCGTAGTAGAACGCGGCATCCGCCAGCACGTCGACGATGCTCGGCCCCGCCGGGAGCACGCGGTTCTCCAGGCGCAGGTGGTATCCGCCGTCGGCGCAGTCGTAGATCGGACGATTCCAGCGATACACGGTGCCGTTGTGCATGGTCAGCTCCGAGAGCAGCGGGGGCCGACCGCTCTCCAGCGCCTCTCGCGGATCCTCCTCGGAGCACACCGGGAGCAGCGAGGGAAGTAGCGGGAGTTCTCCTCGAAGAGATCGAAGATCGAGGTGATCCACCGCTCCCCGAACCAGACCCGGGCCGCACGCCCTGGTTCTGCATCTCCGGCGATCGCGTGTCGGTCGCCTGCTCGAACAGCGGGATGCGGGTCTCGTGCCAGAGCGCCCGGCCCGCGAAGAACGGCGAGTTCGCCGCGAGCGCCACCTGCACGCCGGAGATCGTCTGGGCGGCGTTCCAGTAGACGGCGAACTCCTCGGGCACGACCTGCAGATGCAGCTGCACAGAGGTGCAGGCCGCTTCGGGGAGGATCGTGTCGGTGATGATGCCGAGCCGCTCCCGCCGGATCTTGCCGGGGAGGGCGACGCCGTCGATGCGCAGCTCGATGTCCTCTCCGCGCGCCGCGAGGATCTGCTGGCTGAGCAGATCGTAGCGGGGATCCTCGGAGAGCCACTTGGCGTCGAAGTGATGCTCGGTGAGGGTCGGCAGCATCCCGATCATGGCGAGGCCGCTGCCGACCGAGCGGGCCTGCGCATCCGCCTCGTTCAGCGCACTGCGCAGCGCCTCCTCGAGCTCGGCGACATGCGTTCCGCGCAGCGGCCTCGGTGCGACGTTGATCTCGACGTTGAACTGCCCGAGCTCGGTCTGGAATGCCGGGTCGGCGACGGCGTCGAGCACCTCGGCGTTGGACATCGCCGGGTCGCCGTTCTCGTCGACGAGGTTCAGTTCGATCTCCAGGCCGAGCCGGGGCTCGGACACCTGGAAGTGGCCGTCGGCCAGGAGCCTGGCCAGCACGTCCAGGCAGTCGGTGACCTTGGCACGGAACCGCTGCCGGTCCTGCCGGGTGAACGTGCGCTGTTCGACCTGTGCTCCCATGGCCAGACGCTACCGCGTGATGGCCCGGAAGGGAACTACTCCCCAACCGGTTGCGGGTGCGCATGGCGCGCTCGGCCTCGCGCTTGTCCTCGCGCTCGCGGATCGTCTGCCGCTTCTCGTACTCGCGCTTTCCCTTCGCGACGGCGATCTCGACCTTCGCACGCCCGTCGGAGAAGTAGAGCTTGAGCGGCACGAGCGTGTACCCGCCGGCGGAGATCGCGTGCGAGAGCTTGACGATCTCGTCCTTGTGCAGGAGGAGCTTGCGGATGCGCTTGGCGGAGTGGTTCGTCCAGTGCCCCTGCGAGTACTCGGGATGTGCACGGCGTCGAGGAAGGCTTCGCCGTCCTTGATGTAGGCGTAGCCGTCGGAGAGGTTAGCCCGGCCCTGACGGAGCGACTTCACCTCGGTCCCGGTCAGCACCAGCCCGCCTCGTACGTCTTCTCGATCGAGTATTCGTGACGAGCGCGTCGGTTGGTCGCGACGACCGTCTCCCGCGTTCCCTGGGCATGGTGCTCTCCTGTGCGATGAATGCTCGGGGCCGGATGCCGTCGAGCAGCCCGCCAGCTTATCAGGCCCGCAGCCACCGCCGGATCGCGAAGCCGGCCGAGAGCGCGGCCAGCAGCACGCCGATCCCGATGAGCACGGGACGACCACATAGGCGTCTTCGACGCCCACCCAGGTCACGATGAACGGCACCCGCTGAGCGAGGTACTGCTTGACGCCGAAGTGCACGCCGGCGATGACGGCGCCGCTGGCCAGGAGCGAGCCGATGAACGCGGCGAAGACCCCTCCAGCACGAAGGGTGTCTGGATGAACCTGTTCGACGCGCCCACGAGGCGCATGATGCCGATCTCGCGTCTGCGGGCGTAGGCGGACAGCCGGATGGTCGTGGCGATCAGCAGCACGGCGGCGATGAGCATGAGCACCGCGATCCCCACCGCGATGTAGGTGGCGATCGTCAGCGCGGAGAAGAGGGGGTCGAGATACTGCATCTCGTCCTTGACCTGTTCGACTCCGGCGACCCCGCCGAAGGCCTCGGCGATGACGTCGACGTCGCCCGGGTCGGTGAGACTGACCCAGAACACCTCGTACATCTGGTCGACCGTGAGGATGTCGCCGAGGTCTTCGCCCGCCACCTCGAGGACCTTGGCGTAGGTCTCCTCCTTGGTGTCGAAGTTCACGTTCGTGATGAGGGGGGAGAGCGTCGGGCCCTCCAGCTCGGCGCGCACGGCCTCGACCTGATCCTCGGTGGCGGCGCCGTCGGCGCAGGTCTCGGTGACGGCGAGCGCCGAGCACATGTAGATCCCCACCTGGGCGCGATCGACCCAGAAGGCGCGCATCGTGCTGATCTGCGCCTGCATGAGGATCGCCGCGCCCACGAAGGTGAGCGAGACGAAGGTGACGAGCACGACGGAGATGACCATGGAGGCGTTGCGGCGCAGGCCCGTGAGCGCCTCGCCGAGGATGAGGCCGAATCTCATGAGGTCGGCCCCACTTCGTCGTCTTCGTCGGTATGGGACAGTCCGAGGCTGTCGGCGAGTCCGAGCTCGGCGACGTCCACCTCCGGCAGCACGATCGGATGCGTGCGCGGCGCGGGCGGGTCCGCGGGAACGGATGCCGGCGCCTCCTGTTCGCCCGGATCGGCCTGCTCGACGACGTCGCCCGGCTCCGCGGCGTCCGCGTCGCCCGGCTCGCTCAGCTGTTCCTGCGCTTCGGGTGCGTCGGGCTCGCCCGCATCCGCGCTCTCGATCGTCTCGCGGTGCACCTCCTGCACGGCGGTGAGGGCCGCGGCCGCGGCCGCCCCGCGCACCGCCTCGGGCGTCAGTCGCGGAAGACTCGAGGTGTCGCCGTAGCCGCCGTGCACCTCGTCGCGGACGAGCTCGCCGTCGCGCAGTTCGATCACGCGACGCTGCATCTGGTCGACGAAGGCGGCCTCGTGCGTGGCCATGACCACGGTCGTGCCGCCCGCGTTGATGCGGGCCAGCAGCTGCATGATGTCGATGGAGGTCGCGGGTCCAGGTTGCCGGTCGGCTCATCGGCCAGCAGCACCTGCGGGCGGTTGACGAGCGCACGGGCGATCGCGACGCGCTGCTGCTCGCCGCCGGAGAGCTCGTGCGGCATCCGCTTCTGCTTGCCGTCCAGGCCCACGAGAGCCAGCACCTCGGGCACGGCCTGCTGGATGAACGCCCGTGAGGATCCGGTCACCTGCAGCGTGAAGGCGACGTTCTGGGAGACGGTCTTCGACGGCAGCAGCCGGAAGTCCTGGAACACCGAGCCGATGTGCCGGCGGAAATAGGGCACCTTGCGGTTCGCGAGGGTGCGCAGGTCGCGGCCGAGAACGGCGATGCGCCCCGAGGAGGGGACGTCTTCGCGAAGGATCAGCCGGAGGCACGAGGATTTGCCCGAGCCGGACGCCCCACGAGGAACACGAACTCACCGCGGGCGATCTCGAAGTCGACACCCGAGAGCGCGGGTCTCTGGGTGCCCCGGTAGCGTTTGGTGACGTTCTCGAACCGAATCATGGCGCATCGAGCCTATGCGCGGGCCGCCGCCCTCACGTCGAGCGACACCCAGCGGTCTCTGAATGACGTTTACAGGGCGAGCGTGCCGACCGTCTCGCCGAAGAGCTCGCCGGTCTTCTCGAAGCCCGCCTTGAGATAGAACCCTTCGGGGCCGTCCTCGGCCGGATCCCAGAGCACGGTGATCTGCGAGTATCCGCGGCGCCGTGCCTCGTGCACCACCTGCTCGACGGCGAAGCGGCCGACCCCTCGTCCCTTCGCCTCGTCGGCGACGTTGAGGCGCCAGATTCCGCCGCGGAACTCCGGGATCTCGTTCTCGGGGTCCCAGTTGGCCATCACGAATCCCACGACCTCGTCATCCTCGAGGATGACGCGCGGCCATGCGGTGGGTGTCACATACGCCTCGGCGATCGAGACCAGGACCGGGGCGACGTAGGCCTTCTCCCCATCGCCGGCGGGATGCGGATGACCGCGGGCAGGTTCTCGGGGTCAGCTCGGCCAGTCTGAGTTCGCTCATGCGGCGAGGTTAGTGCGAGCTTCCGACATCCGCTCAGTCCTCGTCGCTGCGCTTGCGCCAGCGGATGCCGGCCGAGATGAAGCCGTCGAGGTCGCCGTCGAAGACGGACTGCGGGTTGCCGGACTCGTAGCCGGTGCGCAGATCCTTGACGAGCTGCTGGCCGTAGAGGAAGTAGGAGCGCATCTGGTCGCCCCAGCTCGCGGTGATGTTGCCGGCGAGCTCCTTCTTCTTCGCGGCCTCCTCCTCCTTCTGCAGCAGGAGGAGGCGGGTCTGGAGGACGCGCATGGCGGCGGCGCGGTTCTGGATCTGCGACTTCTCGTTCTGCATCGAGACGACGATCCCGGTCGGCAGGTGCGTGATGCGCACGGCCGAGTCGGTCGTGTTGACCGACTGCCCGCCGGGGCCCGAGGAGCGGAAGACGTCGACGCGGATGTCGTTCTCCGGGATCTCGACCTCGGTGGCCTCCTCCATCAGAGGGATGACCTCGACGGCGGCGAAGCTCGTCTGGCGCTTGTCGGCGGAGCCGAAGGGGCTGATGCGGGCGAGGCGGTGCGTGCCCGCCTCGACGCTCAGCGTGCCGAAGGCGTAGGGGGCGTCGATCTCGAACGTGGCCGACTTGATGCCCGCGCCCTCGGCGTAGGAGGTGTCCATGACCTTGACCGGGTACTTGTGCTGCTCGGCCCAGCGCAGGTACATGCGCATGAGCATCTCGGCGAAGTCGGTGGCGTCGTCGCCGCCGGCGCCGGAGCGGATGGTGATGATGGCGGGCCGGTCGTCGTACTCGCCGTCCAGCAGCGTCTGCACCTCGAGCTGGCTGATGACCTCGGTGAGGGCGGCGAGCTCGGCACGGGCCTCGTTCGCGGAATCCTCATCGTCCATCTCCTGGGCGAGCTCGACGAGCACCTCCAGGTCGTCGAGGCGGCGGGCGACGCCCTCGATGCGGGCGAGCTCGGACTGGCGGTGGCTGAGCGCGCTCGTCACCTTCTGGGCATTCTCGGTGTCGTCCCACAGGTCGGGGGCGCCGGCGGCCTCGCTGAGGCGGGCGATGTCCGCGCGCACGGCGTCGACGTCGACGACCGCGCTGATGTCGCCAAAGGTCTGGCGGAGGGCGGCGATTTCTGCGGAGATATCCAGTTCGAGCATGACACTTCAGCCTAACGTGCCCGCCGCTCCCTGCCGACCGGGTGCGACGCGCTCCCGGCAGGGAGGCAGCGGTAGCGTGGAGGGATGGCAGTGAACGCGGCGACCGTCCTCCGGCAGTTCGGGCCGATGGTGTACGCCCCACCGTCCTCTTCGCGCTCGGCGAGGGCGCCGTGATCCCGCTCATCCCGGTCATCGCCGTCGGCATGGGGGCGAGCCTGGCCACGGCCGCCCTCGTCGCCTCGGCGCTCGTGGTCGGGCAACTCTGCGGCAACCTCCCGGCCGGGTGGGCTGTGGCGAGGTTCGGCGAGCGCGCGACGATGATCATCGCCGGATGCGTCGCACTGCTCTCGGCGGTGGCGATCCTGCTCTCCCCCACGCTCGCGGCGCTGGCGGCATCCGTCTTCCTGCTCGGCTTCTGTGCCGCCGCCTTCGGGCTCGCCCGTCACGCGTTCATGACCACGCGCGTGCCGCTGGAGATCCGCGCCCGCTCGCTCGCGCTGCTGGGCGGTTCGTTCCGCCTCGGGATCTTCGTAGGCCCCTTCGTCTCGGCGGCGCTGCTGCAGTTCTTCCACGACGAGAGCGCGGCGATCTGGTTCTTCCTCGGGTGCCTGGTGGCGATGATCCTGCTCGTCGCCTTCGGACCGGACCCGGAGAAGACGCATCCGATCGTGCGCAACGGCGCGGCTGCACGGTTGGTGGAGGACACGGGTGAGCCGGTCACCGGCTCCATTCCCACGCATGAGCGCTTGGGTGTGTTCCGCACGATGTGGCGGTATCGCGACGTCCTCTCGCGCCTGGGACTGGCCGCGGCATCCTTGTCGGCGCTGCGCTCGGCCCGTCAGGTCGTCCTGCCGCTGTGGGGTGTGTCGCTCGGCCTCGACGCCCAGTCGATCGCGCTGGTCGTCGGCGTCTCGGGCGCGATCGACTTCGCCCTCTTCTACGCGAGCGGCCAGGTGATGGACCGCTTCGGCAGGCTCTGGGCAGCGATGCCGGCGATGCTCCTGATGGGCGGGGCCTTCTTCGTGCTCGCCTTCACCCACGATGGCGACGCCGCGCTGCTCTGGTACGGGATGCTGGCGGCGGTGCTGGGTGTCGGCAACGGGCTCTCCAGCGGCATCCTGATGACCCTGGGCGCCGACACCGCACCGCAGCATGATCCGGCGCCGTTCCTCGGCTCGTGGCGCACGCTCAACGATGCCGGCGGGGCTGCGGCACCGCTCATCGTCTCGGGCATCGCGGCGGCCGCCTCGCTCTCGGTGGCGACCGGCGCCCTGGGCGTGATCGGCTTGCTCGGCGCCGCCGCGTTCCTCCGCTGGATCCCGAGATTCGTCCCCCGTCCCGACAAGTGACCACCCGAGGAAAGGTCTCGCGCCGATGAAGACGCATGAGGTGACCAACCAGCCGCCCGCACGCACCGGGCTCGACGAGTACGGCACGAACACCGCCCTCGTCGAGGGCGTGGAGCGGCACGACGCCGCGTGGGCGCACGAGCGCCTGCACGCGACCGGGCAGCGCGTGGGCACCGCGGAGTTCCAGGCGGATGCCGCGGCGGCGAACACTCGCGAGCCGGTCCTGCGCACACACGACCGCTACGGGAACCGCATCGACGAGGTCGACTACGACGAGTCGTACCACCGCATCATCGCCGCGGCGGTCTCCGATGGCGCCCATACCTCCGCCTACGTCGATCCGCGCCCGGGAGCGAACGTCGCGCGGGCGGCGACCTTCATGCTGTACGCGCAGGTGGAGCCGGGGCACGCCTGCCCGGTATCGATGACGCACTCGGTCGTCCCCGTGCTGCAGCAGCATCCGGATGCCGGTGCCGACTGGCTGCCGCGCGTGCTCAGCACCTCCTACGACCCCGCGCTGCGTCCCGGAAAGGGCAGCGCCCTGTTCGGCATGGCGATGACCGAGAAGCAGGGCGGCTCGGATGTGCGTGCGAACACGACGAGCGCCCAGCCCTTGGGCGAGGGCCGCTACGCGCTCACCGGGCACAAGTGGTTCTGCTCGGCGCCGATGTCGGATGCCTTCCTCGTGCTCGCGCAGGCGCCGGCGGGATTGAGCTGCTTCCTGCTCCCCGGCTGCGCGAGGGCGGTGAACGCAACGGCATCCGCATCCAGCGCCTCAAGGACAAGCTCGGCAACCGGGCCAACGCCTCCAGCGAGGTCGAGTATGAGGGCGCCGAGGCGGTGCTCGTCGGCGAGGAGGGGCGCGGGGTGCGCACGATCATCGACATGGTTGCCCGCACGCGCCTGGACTGCATCTACGGCTCGACCGCGGGCATGCGGCAGGCCGTCGCCGAGGCCGCCTGGCATGCCCGGCACCGTTCGGCGTTCGGTGCGCTGCTGGTCGATCAGCCGGCGATGACCGCCGTGCTCGCCGACCTGCAGTTGGAGACGGAGGCCGCGACCGCCACGGCGCTCAGACTCGCCCGCGCCCACGACGACGACGCCTCGGATGCCGACCGCGCCTTCGCGCGCCTGGGCACCGCCGTGGCCAAATACTGGATCTGCAAGCGCGGTCCCGGCCATGCTTACGAGGCGCTGGAGTGCCTGGGCGGCAACGGGTATACCGAGGCGTTCCCGCTGGCGATGCGCTATTGCGAGCAGCCGGTGATGGCCGTCTGGGAGGGCTCGGGCAACGTGATCGCGCTCGATGTGCTGCGGGCGCTGCAGCGCGAACCGGACTCGCTGGAGGCCTTCGACGCGGAGATCTCGCGCGCTTTGGGCGCCGACCGGCATCTCGATGCGCACTGGGAGCGCACACGCAGGCTCGCCGGCGAGATCCTCAGGTCTCCGGACGCCGCGGCCCGCGCCCGGGAGCTCACGGCCTCCCTCGCGCTCGCGCTGCAGGCCGCGCTCCTTTTGCAGCATGCTCCGGCATCCGTCGCCGACGCCTTCGCCGCCAGCCGTCTCGGTGACGACTGGCGCGGGGGTGCGCTCTACGGCGCGCTTCCGGCTGGAACGGATGCCGCGGCGATCGTGGCACGGATCTGACTGCAGGGCCTCTGAACGGCGAGGGCTGCTCCTCGTTTCGTGCCTACTCCGCCTGTTCGGCCTTTTTCGAGCCCGCGACTCGTTCCGCACAGCTGTGGGTTACGGCGATGTTGTTCACAATCGGCCCGTTTGGCCGATACACGCCTCTCCGCCGCTGGCACCCTGAGTGCACCCCAGGAGACAATGGAGGCATGGAGCCCATGAACGACCCGCAGATCTGGACGCTGATCGGCATCTTCACCGCGATCATGCTCGGCGGCATGACGCTCATGACCACGCTCACCCAGCGCACGATGAAAGCGGGCTTTGACGGCCTCCGCGGCGAGATGACCGCCCGCTTCGAGGCCGTCGATGCCCGCTTCGAAGCCGTTGACGCGCGCTTCGAAGTCGTCGATGCCAAGTTCGAGACCCTCGAAGCGCGCCTGGGCGCCAAGATCGAACTCCTCGACAAAGACGTCCAGGCACTCACCCGCCACGTCTTCGGCCAAGACCGCAGCTGAACCCTGCGTCTCCTTGCCGCCGGTCTGATCCGGCGAACAACAGCTGCGGCTGAGACACCGATCGGCGAGACTAGGCGAATGAGCCGAGACCTCGCGCGTCGCCTGTTCGTCACCCTCAGCCAGGCGCTGTGCCTGTGGGGCTTCCTCATTGGGTCTGGGTTTCTCGGGGATCCAGTCGAGGAGCAGGCCGGTGGGAGCTTCAGCGCCGAGGCGACGGTGCTCGCGCCGGCGGGGCCCGCCTTCTCGATCTGGAGCGTCGTCTACCTGGGCCTGCTCGCCTACACCGTCTGGCAGTGGTTCCCCTCGCAGGCGCGACAGCCCCGGCACCGCGCGATCGGCTGGCTCGCGGGAGCGTCGATGATCCTGAATGCGCTATGGCTGCTGGTCACTCAGCAGGGGTGGGTGTGGGTCAGCGTGCTCGTGATCACGCTGCTGGTCGTCTGTCTGGGTCTGGTGCTCGTGCGACTCCACGCGACAGCGCCGACCGGCCGCGCCGACATCGTCGTCACGGATGTCACGTTCGGTCTGTATCTGGGCTGGGCGACGGTCGCCACGTGCGCGAACGTCGCCGCCGCCGGCGCCGCCACCGGAGGGGATCTGGGCGCGACGGGCAACCGCTGGGTCGCGGTCGCGGTGATCGCCGTCGCCGCGCTGGTCAATCTCCTCCTCGCGCAGCGATACGGAGCACGGTTGTCGATCGCCCTGGCTGCGGCGTGGGGCCTCGCGTGGATCGCCGTCGGCCGGCTCACCGGCGAACCTCGGGACGCCGTCGTGGGTGTCGCCGCGATCGTGGCTGCGGCCGCGGTGCTCGCAGGAGCCGTCGTCCTCCGCGTGCGGCGCGGGCCCTCAGCCCGAACCATCCGACCGCTTCCGGTCGTTGAGCGAGGACCCGAGACGCGGGACCGAGTCGAAACGTGGCGAGATCACCGGGAAAGGGACGTCATCGCCACCTGCGTCCGCAGGCGCGCTCCGGGTCCGGGAACGGATGCCGTCTCCCGCACCGCCACCGCATGCCCTTCAGCGCATTCGACGACGGCCCGCAGCGGCGCGTCGCAGTCACGGTGGACGACCTCGAGCGCCGGCCCGCGGGGTCGGCACGGTGCTTGTCACCCCACTGCAGGAGCGCGATCAGCACCGGGTACAGGTCGAGGCCCTTCTCGGTGAGCCGGTACTCATACCGGGTGCGCGCGCCCGGCTCCTTATAGGGCACGGCGGCGAGCACCCCCTGATCGACGAGAGTGCGCAGACGCGCGGAGAGCACGGCATCCGACATCCCGGTGTGATCGCGGATCTGATCGAAGCGGCGCACGCCGTTGAAGGCCTCGCGCAGCACGAGGATCGTCCACTTCTCGCCGATCACCTCGAGCGTGCGCTGCACCGAGCAGTTGCCGGTGTCGTAGTCGAGCCATTCCATGGGCCGCTCCCCTGCTTGACGTCTGCGCCTCTGCGAGCTAGCTTCATCTTACATAGCCAGGTGTCCATGCGCGAGAGATCGGACGACGATGACCACCACCTCCCCGACCACGAGAGAGACCACGGTCCGCTGGGCCGACCCGCAGCCGGCACTCGCGCAGCTGCCGAAGCTCCCCGGCATCGAGTACCTGCGCAGGATGATGGCCGGCGAGCTGCCGGGCGCGCCGATCGCCTCGCACGTCAACATGCGCCCGATCGCGGTGGACGAGGGCACCGTGACCTTCGAGAGCCACCCCGACGAGTCGCACTTCAACCCGCTCGGCATGGTGCACGGCGGACTCGTCTGCACGCTGCTGGACTCCGCCCTCGGCTGCGCGGCGCACACGCTGCTGCCCGCCGGCGTCGGCTACACCTCGATCGAGCTGAAGGTGAACTACCTGCGCCCGGTGCATCCCTCCAGCGCTCCCCTGACCGCGGTCGGCCGCGTCGTGAAGGCCGGGCGCCGCGTGAGCTTCGCCGAGGGAGAGGTGACGGATGCCGCGGGCAAGACCGTCGCCACGGCATCCGGTTCGCTGCTGATCTTCCCCGTGGGCGAGTGACCAGGCGCTATCGAGGCGCTGTGCGGCTCGTCGCCGCCGGGGCCCCTGCTCGCGGGATCGGAGCGCCGCCCGGCGCGTGGAACGCCGCCGAGGTCCGCCACCACCGACCGGGAGTTGCGCCGGTGAGAGCCTTGCACTCTCGGACGTAGTGGGACTGGTCGGTGAACTCCCCAGCGAACGATGACGCCCCGCCGTGATGTCCGCTGCCAGCTGCGCGGACAATCGCAGCTGGCGCCGGATGGCCGTGGGAGTCTGGCCGGCATAACGACGACAGAGACGTTCCTCCTGCCGCTGCACGCTGGCCCCTGCGGAGGTCTTCCTGCCCATGAGCGACTGCCACAGCGCATCGAACTGACTCTCGTCGCCGGTGACATCCACCGACCCGCGGAGGTCGTCCAGCAGCATCGGCCACCGCGACGGAGGGCGTTCCTCGAAGGTGCGCAGGAGGGGGACGTCGCCGGTCGAGACGAGGTCGCCCACGAAGAGTCGCGGGTGCCCCGCGAAGGCCTTGATCACGCTCGGAGTGCAGGACATCAGCGCGTCGACCCCGCGGAGACGACGCATCCCGTTGTGAGGCCCGAGGAGCCGCACCGCGCCGTCGACCCGCAGCAGCGTCGCGTAGGGCGACGGCAGCAGCAGGCGCTCATCATCCGGCGCGCAGTCGATCAGTCGGTGCAGATAGTTCATTCGCGGAGAGAGTGCTGGGGCGGTCGCTTCGGTGTCTCCCGGAGGTCGAGGACGTGGCGGAAACGTGTCGGCGGCATCCTATCGGGCGCGATCACCGCATGCCTACGCTGGAGCGAGCATATCCCGGATCGGTGAGGAGACGACATGGCACTGGGGCCGAAGGCGATGGGTGAGGCCATCGCCCACAACCTGAAGACGAAGACCGGCAAGACGCTCGAGGAATGGCTGGCCGCGCTCGACGGCGCCGGTGCCGCGGACCGCGCCACCTCGCTGGCATGGCTCAAGGAACAGGGACTGGGGCACTTCCAGGCGCAGCTCGTCGTCGACCGACGCGAAGGTCAGCCGCTCTACGACGATCGAGACGGCCTCGTCGACAGTCTGTTCGCCCGACATCCTGAACAGCGAGCCCTCTACGAGCAGGTCGCCGCCGAAGCACAGGAGCAGCACGACCTCACCGCGAACCCCTGCAAGGGCTATGTGCCGCTCTACTCGCCCCGCAAACGCATCGTGGTCTCGTTCACCCCACGGACGAGGGGCTCTACATCGGCCTCATCGGCGACACCTTCACATTTCCGGTCATCGCCCACAGGAAGGCCCTCGGCGGCTCGGAGCGCATGACCCGCGGCGTCTACGTGCAGGATGCGCAGACCGCTCTCACCGCCATCTCACAGTCCGCCGCACACGACGCGGAGGTCGCGAAGGCGTGAAGATGCGGCGCAGCCGGGGAACCGACACCGGCCGCTACCGGAACGCCGTCCGGCTCGTGGCGGTCGACTCCAGCCGGACCCCGTCGGGGACGAACGGGGAGAACAGCGGCGGATGCCACGTTGCCGCGACCGTGATTCGGGCCGAGACACCATCGGGGGTGCGCGCCGAGACCAGCACAGCGGTCGTGCGCGAGGCGTCGATGATCGTCTCCGCCTGTTCAGCGATGGCCACGTCGCTGAGTTCGGCGCGGACGTTCCCGCCGCTGGCCGAGAGCGTGAACCCGTCGGCCCCGGCGAGCGCTGCGGCATCCGCCAGCGAGTCCAGGCGCTTCTGCGCGATGTGGAGGTCGGTCGCGCAGACACAGACGAAGATCACCGCGAGCGCGAGCACGGCATAGCCGAGGGTGAGCAGCAGAGTACTGCCGTCCTCGTCGTGCATGGATCGGATGCCGCGCCTCATCCGTCGCTCCACACCCGGGAGATTTTCTGCACGGCCGCGGCCTCGATGGGGATCGTCGCGAGCTCGTTCAGGCCGAACAGCGCGGGCACGAAGGGCAGGGCGACGCGCGTGGTGACCGTGACGTGCACCGTGGCGCCGGCGGCGGGGCAGACCGAGCCCGCCGGCGTGCAGGCGAGGGCGACGCCGACGGCGTCCGGCGGCATCCGATACTCGCGGACGACCGCGGCGAGCACGGCGTCGGCGCGGGCCGTGGCCGACGCGGCATCCGATGCCTGGGAGATCGCCCGCGCAGTGTGGCGGGCGGCGGCTTCGGCACCCAGGGTCTGCTGCTGGATCGCGCCGAGGGCGATCACGAGGTAGACGAGCGGGACGAGCAGGATGAGGCCGACACCGATGAACTCCAGCGGCGCCGAGCCGCGCTCGTCGCGGGCGCTTTCCGACATCATGCGTTCAGTCATCGAAGGACTCCTGCGGGGCATGGGCGCTCACCTCCAGCGCGCCGGGAACTCCGAGAAGACCGAGGAGGGGCAGCGTCGTGCGCACCCGGATCTCGACCGTCGGATGTCCGAGTGCGGTCGAGGCACGCGCCGTCACGTCCTCGGCGTACTGCGCACCGATCGCGCGGGTGATCACGAGACCTGCGCGTTCCGCGCCATCGGCCAGAGTGGTGTCGGCGAGCGCCGCATGGTGTGCGCCCTCGACGGCGGCGTCGTGGACGATGTTGCGCACGTACACCACGAACCCGAGCTGCAGCACGCCGAGCGTGAGCGCCGTCAGGAGCGTGCCGACGAGCACGAAGTCCACCGTGCTCGAGCCTCTCTCCTCGGCGAGCACGCGCGGCCGGCGCACGTCAGAGTCCGGTCACGCTCTGCAGGGCCTGCTCGAACAGGCCCACCAGCGCGGGGCCCGCGAAGGCCCAGAGAACGACGACGAGGCCGGCGGTCATCAAGGTGACGAGCACCCAGCCCGGGACATCGCCCTGCTCGTCCCGGGCGAGGTCCACGGCGAAGGCGCGGGAGCGCTGGAGTGCGGTGCGAAGGTGATTCATGATGGGTCCTTTCATCGACGGTCAGCTCAGATCAGCGCAGGCCGACCTGGAGGAGGAAGAGGCCGGGGAAGACGGCGAAGAGCACGGACAGCGGCAGGATCAGGAAGACGAGCGGGAGCATCATCGCGATCTCCTTGCGCCCGGCCTGCTCGATCAGCACGCGCTTGGCGTCTTCACGGGCATCGTGCGCCTGCGACTGGAGCACCCCGGCCAGGGGCGCGCCGCGCTCGAGAGCGGCGACGATCTGGTCGATCGCGCGAGCGACGGCCGGCGACTCCAGGCGGGACGACAGCGCGGTCAGCGCCTGCGCCAGCGGCTCGCCGGTGTTGACCGCGAGCACGACGCGCTGGATCTCACGGGTGAGCTCGCCGGAGCCGACGGAGGCCACGCGTCGCAGGCTGTCGAAGAGGCCCTCCCCGCGGACAGGCACAGCGCGAGGAACTCGAGCGTCGTCGGCAGCTCGTCATGGAGCCGTTGCACGCGCGCCCGAGCGCGGGCGGTCAGATGCGCATCGACGGCGAGCGCGCCCCCGACCGCGCCGAGGAAGGGCAGGATCACGACCGGCGCGCTCAGCCGCGAACCCAGCGCGAGCAGAACGACCAGTGCGGCGCCCGCGAGGAGGCCGAGCAGGGCCGCGAGGAGCTGACGCCCGCGGAACGCCGTCACGTCCGCCTCCTGACCCGCCTGGCTCAGCCGGAGGGCGATCGTGCCATCGCCGCCGAGGATCCGACCCAGCAGTTCCGGCATCCGACGCCATCCCGAACGGGCGCGAGCAGGAAGGGTGCCGACCACCGGGAGCACACCGGCCGGAAGCAGCTCGTCCAGCACCACCGAACGCACGTACGGCGCGATGCGCACGCTCAGCGAGGCGGTGCGCCAGCGCGGCAGCGACGCCAGGACGAGCAGCATGCCGCCGGAGATGCCACCGCCGAGCAGGACCGCGATCGCGACATCGGTGAGGGCCGTCATCCGAACCACCGCCGCGGCTCCGGAAGTCGCCCGATGCGGAGCATGATGCGGAACGCCACGACCGAGACGGCGGCTCCCACGCAGATCACGACGAATCCGCCCGGAGTCGCGTAGGCGTGCGCACCCTCCGGACGCATGGCGAGAAGGGCGAGGATCACCCAGGGCGCCACGACCCCCAGCACGGCCGCGCCGCGCACCCAGGACTGCCGCGCCTCGACCTCGGCGCGCAGGAGGGCGTCGGCACGCACCGACTGCGACAGGGCCCGCAGCACCCCGCTGAGCTCGGTGCCCCCGACCTGCCGCGCCATCCGCAGCGTCTCGACGATGCGGTCGGCGATCGGATCGGCGAGCGTGCCCTTGAGCCGATCGAGACTGTGCTCGAAGCGCCCGGTGGCCCGGACGTCCTGCGCGAACGCGGCGAAGGCCGGACGCACCATCGGCGGCGCCGATCCGCCCAGGCTCGCCACGGCATCCGGCAACGACATCCCGACGCGGATCGACGCGATCAGCAGCTCGCACACATCCGGCCAGAGCTGGCGACGCTGGGCGCGAAGGCGCAGCCTCCGTCCGCGCAGCATCGCGATCGGCGCCCATCCCGCGGCGACCGCCGCCAGCACGGCGAGCGTCGGCAACTGTGTGAGGAGCCAGACGAGTGCGGCAGCCACGAGTGCCGCCGCGACGATGATGCTGCGCAGGGCGCGCGGTGCCACGTGGGCGTACCCCGCCTCCTCCAGGAGCCGCACGAGGACGCCACGGCGCGACGGCGTCGACCGCTGCTCACCGGCGGGCCACAACCACGGTGACACGGTCAGGAGCACGCCTGCGGCGAGCATCGCACCGATCAGGAGAGTCATCGGATGCCGACGCCTCCTCCGCCCGAACCGGCCGCGCGATACACCGGCCGGGTGCTGATCCGGCCGCCGGCGACCTCCCCGGTCGACGCCAGAACCTCCTCGACGCGACGCGCACCGCCCTGATCGCGCGCGCAATGGACGACATAGGACACGGACATCGCGATCGCGGGGGCGATGAACGCGCGGTCGATGTTGCGCCCCGCCAGGAGCGGAAGCATGGAGAGCTTGTCGAGCGCCTCGGCCGCGGAGTTGGCGTGGATCGTGGCAGCCCCGGGACGCCGGTGTTCAACGCCAGCACCAGATCGAGCGCCTCGGCATCGCGCACCTCACCGATGACGAGGCGGTCCGGGCGCATCCGCAGCGCCTCCTTCACCAGCCGGCGCAGGGTGATCTCGCCCGTGCCCTCCAGGCTCGCCTGGCGCCCTTGCAGCGCGACGAGGTCGGCGGCCTCGAAGGCCAGCTCGAAGGTCTCCTCGGCGGTCACGATGCGCTGCGTCGCCGCACAACTGGCCAGAAGTGCGCTCAGCATCGTCGTCTTGCCGGCGTGGGTCGCTCCGGAGACGAGGATGCTCTTCCCTTCTCGCATCGCCTCGGCGAGCGTGTGTGCGAGATCGGCGGGCAGCGCACCCTGGGCCACGAGGGCGTCGAGGGTTCGATACTGCGGAAGGAACTTCCGGATGTTGACCGCCCACGAGCCACGCACGACGTCCGCGATCGCGACGTGCAGACGCGACCCGTCGGGCAAGGACGCGTCGACGAAGGGCTGGCTGAGATCGACGCGACGGCCGGAGGAGTGCAGCATCCGCTCGACGAGGTCGCGCACCACGGCTTCGGTGAGGCGCAGCCCCGTGCGCTCGGCCACGCCGCCGCGGGCGACGAAGACGTGCTCCGGGGAGTTCAGCCAGATCTCCTCGATCGTGGGGTCGTCGAGCAAGGGCTGGAGCGCGCCGAAACCGCTCACGGCGGCGAGCACGTCGCGCACGCAACCGGCTTCGTCGTCGATCATCGCGCCGCCCCGTGCGAGCGTCACGTCGTTGTGGCGCCGCACCTCGTCCTGAGCGATGCGCAGCGACTCGCCGGGAGCGGCGGCCGGATCGATCTGCTCGAGGCGCAGCCGGTGCCGGACGCGCTCTGCGACGAGAAGGGAGGGCTGGGTCACGCAACGATCCTGCCAAGGCGCCGCGAAACGGTCCGAAAGTTATCCACAACACGACGGATGACCCCCGCCGAGATGTCGGGATAACCCGCATCCGCGGGCCTGTTCCCGGCCGATAGACTGAGACCTCCCGCGGGAGTGGTGAAATTGGCAGACACGCAGGATTTAGGTTCCTGTGCCTTCGGGCGTGGGGTTCAAGTCCCCCTTCCGCACGAGGGACGAGGGGTCGGTCCGTAGGATCGGCCGCGTCGTCGCTCATCCGGACGGTTGGCCCTTGTACGCCTGGGCCCCACCGGCCAGAGGCTCCATGCGCCGCGCAGCGGCGGGTGGAGGGGCCGGAGGGACTCAAGTCCCCCTTCCGCACACGGTTCCCGAACCCATCGACAGGCTCACATGCACCCGCTCAACCTCATCCCCTGGCTGGATCCGCAGAACATCATCGACGCGGCCGGCCCGTGGGCCCTGCTCGTCGTGTGCGGCATCGTCTTCGCCGAGACGGGTCTGCTCGTGGGCTTCCTCTTCCCCGGAGACACCCTGCTGGTGATCTCGGGCCTGCTCACCCACACGAGCAACGTTTTCGGGGTGAACGTCTGGATCGTCGCGAGCCTCATCGCCCTCTCCGCGATCGTCGGCGGTGAGGTCGGCTATCAGATCGGGCACAAGGGCGGCCCGGCGATCTTCGAGCGCAAGGATTCCGGGATCTTCAGCACCGAGAACGTGCGGCGCACGAATGCGTTCTTCGAGCGCTTCGGCGGCATCACGATCATCCTGGCGCGCTTCGTGCCGATCGTGCGCACCTTCGCTCCGGTCGCGGCGGGCATCGGTCATATGCCTCGTCGCACATACTCCTTCTACAACATCGTCGGTGCGGTGATCTGGGTTACGGGTTGACCCTGCTCGGTTATGTCATCGCGTACATCCCTGGATCCGCGATCTCGTCACCGCCTACATCGACCTCATCCTCCTCGCGGCCGTCGGCGGCACGGCACTGTTCGTGCTGATCCACTACCTGCAGGAGCGCCGCAAGGTCAAGCGCGCCCAGGCAGCGGCGCACGAGGGCGAAACGCCTCTCGCCTGACGCCGGCTCAGGACGCCGTCTTCTTCGCGGCCTTCTTCTTCGTACCTCCCTCGCGCTGGGCGCGCGATCGTTCGACGCTGGCGCGGAGCGCCTCCATGAGGTCGATGACCTCGCCGCCGGCATCCGCCTCCTGCTCGCCGAAGGTCTCCACCGTGTCGACCGCATCGCCCTTCTCGAGCTTCGCCTCGATGAGGGTGCGCAGCTCCTGCTGGTACTCGTCGACGTAGTTCTCGGGGTCGAAGTCGCTCGCGAAACTCTCCACGAGCGCCGCCGACAGCTCGAGCTCCTTGGCCGAGACCCGCACCGGCTCCTCCAGCGCCGGGAAGGTCGCCTCGCGCACCTCGTCGGCCCACAGCAGCGTCTGCAGCACCAGCACGTCGTCGCGGACGCGCAGGGCGGCGAGCCTCGTCTTCTGCCGCAGCGAGAACCGCACGATCGCGGTGCGCTCGGTCTGCTCGAGGGTCTTGCGCAGTAGCACGTAGGCCTTGGGCGAGGTGGAGTCCGGCTCCAGATAGTAGGCGCGGTCGAGGGTGAGCAGATCCACCTGCTCGCTCGGCACGAACTCGACGACCTCGATCTCTCGGCTGCGCTCGGAGGGCAGCGACTTCAGGTCGTCCTTCGTGAGGATCACGGTCCGTTCGCCGTCGTCGTAGGCCCGATCGATCTCCTTGTAGGGCACGACCTCGCCGTCGAGCTCGCACACGCGCTGGTAGCGGATGCGGCCGCCGTCCTTCTCGTGCACCTGGTGCAGCGGCACGTCGTGGTCCTCGGTCGCCGAGTACACCTTCACGGGCACGTTCACGAGACCGAACGTGAGCGCCCCCTTCCAGATCGCTCTCATAGCGTTAGCAGACACCATTTCGCGCCCGATTTCCAGGGGGATGTACGGCGCGCGCCCGCCATGGTAGGGATGGGCTATGCCGAAGGAGCAGACGGTGCGGGTCGCGGGCGGATGCTGCGCGTCACGAATCTCGACAAGGTGCTGTACCCGGCGACCGGCACCACCAAGGGCGAGGTGATCGACTACGTCACCCGCATCGCCTCTGTCATGATCCCTCACCTCACCGGGCGCCCGGTCACCCGCAAGCGCTGGCCCGACGGCGTCGGCACGGCCGAGAACCCGGGAAAGTCCTTCTTCACGAAGGACCTCGAGCGCGGCACCCCTGAATGGATCCATCGGATGCCGATCGAGCACGCCACCGGCGTCAAGGAGTATCCGCTCGCCGATGATCTCCCCACTCTCGTGCACCTCGCGCAGATGGCAGCGCTGGAGTTGCACGTGCCACAATGGCGTTTCCAGGCCGACGGCGGTAGGCGCCCGCCCGACCGTCTCGTGCTCGACCTCGATCCCGGGCCGGGCGCCGGGCTCACCGAGTGCGCCGAGGTGGCTCGCCTGGTTCGCGAGATCCTCGCCGGCATGGGCCTGGATCCGGTACCGGTGACCAGCGGCAGCAAGGGCATCCACCTGTACGCGGCGCTCCCAGGCACGCAGACGAGCGAAGAGGTCGCCGCCGTCGCCAAGGCGCTCGCGCAGGCGCTGGAGGCCGATCACCCCGATCTCGTCGTGAGTTCGATGAAACGGGCGCTGCGGGAGGGCAAGGTGCTCCTCGACTGGAGCCAGAACAACGGCTCCAAGACGACGGTGGCCCCCTACTCGCTGCGCGGGCGCCTGGAGCCGTGGGTCGCCGCGCCGCGCACCTGGGAGGAGCTGGACGACCCCGATCTGCGCCAGCTGCTTTTCGCCGAGGTGCTCGAGCGGGTCGAGGACAGCGGCGACCCCATGGCCGCGCTGGGCTTCCATGCCGGAGGGCGCGGTGCCGACAGCGGACCGCTGGCCGCCTACATCGCCAAGCGCACGGCGGGCAGGACTCCGGAACCGGTCCCCGCGGATGCCCATCCCGAGGTGGCCCTGCCTCCCGGCGAGCTCCCGCGGTTCGTCGTCCAGGAGCACCACGCGACCCGCCTGCACTGGGATCTGCGCCTCGAACGCGACGGCGTGCTGGTCAGCTGGGCGGTGCCGCGGGGCATCCCCGAGACCGCGACGCGCAACAACCTCGCGATCATGACCGAGGATCACCCCCTGGAGTACGCCGAGTTCGCCGGCACCATCCCGAAGGGCCAGTACGGCGCGGGCACCATGACGATCTGGGACGAGGGCCGCTACGAACTCGAGAAGTGGCGCGACGACGAGGTCATCTTCACGCTCGAAGGGCAGCCCGGCGGGCCGCTGGGCCGGGTGCGGCTCGCCCTCATCCGCACGCAGGGCGAGGGCGAGAAGTCGCAGTGGCTGCTGCACCGGATGAAGTCGGACCCTTCGACCCGGCTCAGGGGACTGCCGCGGGCGCCCCCAGCGCGACGGCGGGCCCGTCGCGGCATCCGTGCAGGCCGATGGACCGCCGCTTCTGCCGATGCTCAGCACACCCGCGACTCCGGGCCTGGCGCGTGCAGCCTCGAAGCGTTGGGCGGACGATGGCGCGGCCTGGGCGGAGATGAAGTGGGACGGTATGCGTGCGCTCGGCGTCTGGGACGGCTCCCGGCTGCGGTTGCGGGCGCGCACCGGAAGCGACGTCACCGCGAAGTACCCTGAGCTGACGGCAGTCCCCCTCAGCCGGGTCGAAGGGTCCGACCCGGGATTCGGTGAGCCCTGCATCGTCGATGGCGAGATCGTCGCGCTCGACGCCCGCGGGCGGCCGAGCTTCCCGCTGCTGCAGAAACGGATGAACCTCACCAAGAAGGAGGAGATCGCACGCGAGATGCCGCAGACACCCGTGCGTTATCTCCTCTTCGACGCGCTCTCCCGCAATGGCGAGGATCTCCGCCCGCTCCCCCTTGCCGAGCGGCGCGTGGCCCTGGAGGAGATCGGTGCGCACCTGGGGCCGCCGTTCGCCGTTCCCCCGGTCTTCGAAGACGTGGACGATGCGATCGAGGAGAGCCGTCGCCTCGGCCTGGAGGGCGTCGTCGTGAAGGATCCGCGCTCCGCCTATGCCGACGGCGAGCGCAGTGAGAACTGGCTCAAGGTGAAGTTCCTGCAGACGCAGGAGGTCGTCGTGGGCGGAATGCGGCCGGGCAAGGAGAGCCGGGCGTCGACCTTCGGCTCCCTCCTGCTCGGCATCCCCGACGACGGCGGCCTGCGGTATGTCGGGCGGGTCGGCACCGGTTTCTCCGACCGAGCGCTCGCCGACCTCCACACACGCCTGGACGCCCGTCGGCGGAAGACGAGCCCCTTCGTCGAGGTGCCGGACGACGTCGCCCGCGACGCGGTGTGGGTCCGTCCCGATCTCGTCGGCGAGGTCGAGTTCGCCGAGTTCACCCCGGACGGCGTCCTGCGGCACGCCCGCTGGCGCGGCATCCGCTCCGACAAGCGACCCGAGGATGTGCGACGCGAGACCACGTGACGATCACACCCGCGTGAGGATCCCCCCGACAGCGTCTCGGAGGATCGCGTCGGCCTCGTCGTGCGTGAGGCGTTCCTCGCCCGGCGACATGAGACCGATCCCCACACCGTCGATCAGCGCCAGCAGCAGACGGACGTGTCGCGGGACGCGAGCGCGCTCCACGACCCCTCCTCGGCGAGTTGCTCTAACCAGAGGGTGGCCCGATGCCTTCCGCGACTCACGAGCAGCGCCCAGACATGCAGGACCTCTGGGGAGGCGTCGGGCTGCAGCACGGCCGTGACTTGGGCGACCCACTGGGCGAGGGAGAGTTCGTCCGCACCGCGCGGGGAAGAAACTGCCACAGGCACTCGACGAGCCGGTCTTCGGCGGAGACCGCGGTCTCGGCGATGCGCAGGTCACGGAGGTTCGCGTCGAACGTGGCGCCGAGCACCGCATCGTGCAGCTCCTGCTGCGTCGGGAAGTAGTGCCGCAGCGTGCTCGCCCCGATGCCGGCCCGCGTCGCGACGGATCGCACGCTCACCGCGGCCAGACCCCCGGTTGCGGCGAGCTCACGTGCGGCGGCGAGAATCTGCTTGCGTCGATCGACCACTGCCCCGTCCTTTCGATTAGCACATCGTACTAGTACGGTGTGCTAACATCAATCCTGCCCATTGGCACAGTGTACGAGAACGTGAGATCCAGATGACCGAGGCCCTCCAGAGCTTCACCGAGTCCCTCCCGACAGCGCTCCAGTGGCTGGGGCTCATCCTGCTGGGGGCGATCCCCTTCGTCGAGTCCTACCTCGGCTCGATCATCGGTGTCTTCGCCGGCGTGCCGCCGGTCATCGCGATCGCCGCGGCGGTCATCGGCAACGTCCTCTCGATGCTCGTCTTCGTGCTGGCCGCCCACGGCATCCGCTCCCGCGCCACCCGCGACCGCGATCCGCAGGAGCTCTCGCCCCGCCGCCAGAAGCTCAAGCAGCGCTTCGACCGCTACGGCGTCGCCGGAGTCAGCCTGCTCGGCCAGCTGGTTCTGGCAAGCCAGCTCACCTCGGTGGCCCTCGTGTCCTTCGGCGCTTCGCGCAACGCGGTGATCTTCTGGCAGACGGTGTCGATCACCCTGTGGGGCATCGCCTGCGGACTGCTCGCGGTCGGCGGCATCAACCTCTTCGCGGGGCGCTGACGTCCGCCTCGGGGGTGACCGCGGTCTCCCCCGGGGCGATGCCGCGCGCTCTCCCGTACCAGACCACGAGAGCGGCCAACGCCGCGATCAGCACCGCGATTCCGACGATGTAGCCGGCGACGCCCAGGTACCCGCCCGGCACCTGGTGCGGATCGAGGAACGGATAGGGATACCACCACGGGTCGCCCGTGAGGGCGCTGTGATGAGCGGGCCGCGGACGAGCGTGTACACAGCCCAGACGATCGGGTAGCCGACGATGATCAGGATCGCTCCCCAGCCCAGCCGCCTGCGGCGAGGAGCGACGAAGAGATCGATCGCGAGGTAGACGGGCGCGATCACGTGCAAGACCTCGTTCGACCAGGGGACGGTAGCGCCCTGCGGCAGCTCGATCCCGCGCAGCAGGGTGTTGTAGACGATCCCCGTCGTGAGCATGTAGGTCGTGGCGGCCGCGAGCAGCACGGCGAACCAGCGCGGCTCGGGCACCGTCAGATCGCGCGTGCGCAGGAGCAGCACGCCGCCGATCAGCAGCGCCGCGCAGGCGATCAGATTCGACTGGATCGTGAAGAAGCTGAAGAAGTTCGCCGCCGCCGTGGGGACCACGGGGGCCGGTCCGCGTAGAAGGCCATCGTGACCTGCAGTTGCGCCCCGATGGCTGCGGCGATGAGCACAGCGGTGCCGAGCCTCATCACAATGAAAACCCCGCGCATTCGGATCCCTCTCTCCTCGGACTCGCCGCTCCCTACGCTAGCGGCTCCCCGCCGCGACCGAGAAGTGATGAGGGCTCAGGCGTGCGCGTCCTCGCATTCGGCGCGGCCGGCGGGTTCGAGTTGGAAGGTCGAGTGCTCGACGTCGAAGTGCTCGGCCAGGCACTCCTGCAACTGCTCGAGGAGTCCGGCGGCACCGCCCTGCGCGAGCACAGCGGGGTCGACGGCGACATGGGCGGTGAAGACGGGCGCACCGCGGGTGAGCTGCCAGACGTGCACATCGTGGACGCTCTCCACGCCCGCAAGGCCCAGGATGTGCTCGCGGATCTCGCCGACGTGCGTGCCCTTCGGCGCCGATTCGGCGAGCACGGAGAAGACCTCGCGCAGCAGCGAGAGCGCGCGGGGATGATGAGCACGGCGATCACGAGCGAGGCGATCGCATCCGCCGGCATCCATCCGGTCGCGACGATGACGACGGCGGCGACGATGACCATCGCCGAGCCGATCAGGTCGCCCAGCACCTCCAGGTAGGCGCCGCGCACGTTGATGCTGCGCTTCTGCGCCGAACTCAGCAGCCACAGCGCGAAGGCATTGGCGAGCAGACCGATCACGGCGACCACGAGCATGGGCCCGCCGAGGACCTCGACCTCTTCGGGGCTCACGAGCCGTCCGATGCCCTCGATACCCACCCATGTCGCGAGCGCGAGCAGGATCGTGCCGTTGATGAGCGCGCCGAACACCTCCGCGCGCTGGTAGCCGAAGGTGCGCCGGTCATCGGCGGGCCGCGAGGCGACCGTGCTCGCGATGAGGGCGATCACCAAGGCCGAGGAGTCGGCGAACATATGCGCGGCATCCGCCAGCAGCGCGAGCGACCCCGTGAGGATCGCCCCGACGACCTGCACGACCATGACAGTCGCCGTGACGGCGAGCGAGATCGCGAGGAGGCGGCGGTTGCCCGCCGATCGGATGCCTGCGGCAGGCGCGTGATCGTGCATGCCACCAGGCTAGGCCGGTTCCGCACGCGAGAGGCCGGTCAGGGGCCGTTTCCGCCTAGTCGGGAAGGGTAACGATTCTCAGTAGCGCGGAAGGTCTTCCAGCAACGGCACGAGCGCCTCGAAAGCGCGGGCGCGGTGCGACTGGGTCTGCTTCTCCTCGGCGGTGAACTCCCCACCGTGCGCTCGGCGGCATCCGTCTGTCCGTCCGGGATGAAGATCGGGTCGTAGCCGAAGCCGCCCTCCCCGGAGCGCTCGGTCGCCAGGCGCCCGGGCCACCTTCCCTCCACCGTGTGCTCGGTGCCGTCGGGGGCCACCAGCGCGATCGTCGAGACGAACTGCGCCGCGCGGTGGGGGTCTGCGATGTCCGAGAGCTGGTCGAGCAGCAGCTCGAGGTTCGCCGTGGCGTCCTTGGCATGGCCCGCCCAGTACGCCGAGAACACACCGGGTGACCCGCCGAGCACGTCGACGCAGATCCCCGAGTCGTCGGCGAGCGCGGGAAGACCGGTGTGAGCGGATGCCGCACGCGCCTTGATCAACGCGTTCTCGGCGAAGGTGACGCCGTCTTCGACCGGCTCGGGGCCGTCGTAGCCGACGACCTCCAGGTCCGGGCGCACCCGTGCGACGATCTGGGCGAACTCGGCGACCTTGTGCGGATTGTGGGTCGCCAGGACGACGCGCGCGCTCACCGAGCGGCCTCCAGTGCCGCCAGTTGGTGCGCACGCAGGTCGGCGCAGCCGTTCACGCCGAGCTCCAGCAGCGCATCGAGCTCGCGCTTGTCGAAGGGCGCGCCCTCAGCGGTGCCCTGCACCTCGACGAAGAGGCCGCGGCCCGTGACGACGACGTTCATGTCGGTCTCGGCGCGCACGTCCTCGACGTAGGCGAGGTCGAGCATGGGCTCGCCGTCGATGATGCCGACCGAGACGGCGGCGACGGAGTCGTGCAGCACCTGCGCCTTCTGGGGATGAACTTCTTCGCCCGGCCCCACTCGATCGCATCCGCGAGTGCGACGTAGGCGCCGGTGATCGCCGCGGTGCGCGTGCCGCCGTCGGCCTGCAGCACATCGCAGTCGATCACGATCGTGTTCTCGCCGAGGCTCTTGGTGTCGACGACGGCGCGCAGCGCGCGGCCGATCAGTCGCGAGATCTCGTGCGTGCGCCCGCCCAGGCGGCCCTTGACGCTCTCGCGGTCGTTGCGGCTGTTCGTGGCCCGCGGCAGCATCGCGTACTCGGCCGTCACCCAGCCCTTGCCCTTGCCGGTGAGCCAGCGCGGCACGCCGTTGGTGAACGACGCCGTGCACAGCACCTTCGTGCCGCCGAAGCTGATGAGCGCCGAGCCCTCGGCGTGCGCGCTCCAGCCGCGCTCGATCGTGATGGGGCGGAGCTGGTCGGTGGTGCGGCCGTCCGCGCGGACGATGTCGGTCATGGGGATCCTTCGGGTGTGTTCAGTCCAGAGCGGGCAGGTCGATGACACCGGTCTGCACGAGCTGCACCTCGCGCACCTCCCCGCCCATGAGGCGGTTGGCGAGACCGGTGAAGTCCGCGGCGGAGTCGCCGGTGGCTTCGTAGACGATCGTGGGCCGGGCATCCGGCGGCGCGAGCAGGCCACCGCGCACGAGCTGACGGTAGACGCTGTTCGCCGTCTCGTCGTCGCTGGAGACGAGGGTGACGCCCTCCCCATGACGTAGCTGATGGCGCCGCGCAGGAAGGGGTAGTGCGTGCAGCCGAGCACGAGCGTGTCGACGCCGGCGTCCTTGAGCGGGGCGAGGTAGCCCTCGGCGGTGGCGAGCACCTCGGGTGTACCGGTGATCCCGGCCTCGACGAACTCGACGAAGCGCGGGCAGGCGGCGGTGAACACCTCGAGCCTCTCGTCGACCTCGAGCATGTCCTGATAGGCGCGGGAGGCGATCGTGCCGACCGTGCCGATGACACCGATGCGGCCGTTGCGGGTCGTGGAGATCGCGCTGCGCACGGCGGGCCCGATCACCTCGACGACGGGAACGCTGTAGCGCTCGCGTGCATCGCGCAGAAGAGCGGCGGATGCCGTGTTGCAGGCGATCACGAGCATCTTCACACCCTGATCGACGAGGGTGTCGAGCACCTCGAGCCCGTAGCGGCGGACGTCGGCGATGGGCTTGGGACCGTAGGGAGAATGGGCGGTGTCGCCGATGTAGACGATCGACTCTCGCGGCAGCTGGGCGCGGATCGCGCGGGCCACCGTGAGCCCGCCGACGCCCGAGTCGAAGATGCCGATCGGTGCGTCGTTCACCTTCCCAGCCTACCCGGCCGGATGCCGGTCGCTCACTAGACTGACGCCATGCGATGCACTGAGCGACGGCAGGAGTCGAAGTGACCGCCTCCACGGCCCTGCTGACCGACCGCTACGAACTGACGATGCTGAGCGCGGCACTGCGCGATGGCACGGCGTCCCGCCCCTGCGTCTTCGAGCTCTTCTCCCGCCGACTCTCCGGCGGACGTCGCTTCGGCGTCGTCGCCGGCACCGGCCGCCTGCTCTCGCTGCTGCGCGACTTTCGCTTCGGCGACGACGAACTGCGGTTCCTGCGCGATGAGGGAGTGGCGGATGCCGAGACCCTCCGCTATCTGGAGGACTACCGCTTCACGGGGTCGATCCAGGGCTACCACGAGGGCGAGATCTACTTCCCCGGTTCCCCGATCCTCACCGTCGAGGGCAGCTTCGGCGATGCCGTCGTGCTCGAGACCCTCGCGCTGAGCGTGCTCAACCACGACTCGGCGGTCGCGACCGCCGCGAGCCGGATGAGCATCGCCGCCGGCGACCGCCCACTGGCCGAGATGGGCTCGCGCCGGGCCGCCGAGCAGTCCGCCGTCGCCGCCGCCCGCGCCGCCTACATCGCCGGCTTCGACGCGACGAGCAACCTGGAGGCGGGCCGCACCTGGGGCATCCCGACCATGGGCACCGCCGCCCACTCCTGGACGCTCCTGCACGACTCCGAGGAAGACGCCTTCCGCGCACAGGTCGCCGAGCTCGGCGTCGACACGACCCTCCTCGTCGACACCTACGACACCGCCGAAGGCGTGCGCACCGCGATCCGGGTCGCCGGCACCGAGCTGGGCGGCGTGCGCATCGACTCGGGCGACCTGCCGCTGGTCGCCGCCGAGGTGCGCGAGCTCCTCGACTCGCTGGGCGCCACAAGCACGAAGATCACGGTGACCAGCGATCTCGACGAGTACGCGATCGCAGCCCTCGCCGCATCCCCCGTCGACTCCTACGGCGTGGGCACCTCGGTCGTCACCGGCTCCGGCTACCCGACCGCCTCGATGGTGTACAAGCTCGTCGCCCGGCAGGATGCCGCAGGTTCCTGGGTCGGCGTCGCCAAGGCCTCCGCCGACAAGGGATCCCAGGGCGGCCGCAAGGCCGCGTTCCGGTCGCTGTCGAACGGGACGGCCACGGCCGAGACGATCACGGTCTCGGACGGCTTCGAGCCGCTGGGCGCGGCAGTTCCCCTGAGCCTGGTCGAAGGGTCCGACTTCCCCGATGCCCGCCCGCTGCAGGTGACGCTCGTCGAGGCCGGCGAGATCGACACCGCGTACGAGGGCGCAGCCGGCACCGAGCGCGCGCGTGCGCACCACCTGCAGGCGCGCGAGGAGCTTCCCGTGCGGGCGCTCGCGCTCAGCAAGTCGGATCCGGCGATCCCGACTGTCTTTCTCGACGTCGAGTGAATCCGCGCGTCACTTCGTGAGCGACTCGTAGATCTCTTTGCACGTCGGGCACACGGGGAACTTCTCGGGGTCGCGCCCCGGCGTCCACTTCTTGCCGCACAGCGCGCGCACGGGCTTTCCCGTGATCGCCGATTCGAGGATCTTGTCCTTCTTCACGTAGTGCGAGAACCGCTCGTGGTCACCGGGCTCGATGGTCTCCTCGCGCAGGAGTTCTTCGAGTTCGCGATCGAGGATGGCGGTGCCGCCCTCTCCGGGGCTGTCCAGCGGAGTACTCATAGCCCAGATTCTAACCGCGCCCCGGCGCTCGCGGGTGGCGTCAGTTGGTTTCGACGAACTCCATGAGCCGCTCGCCGCGGCGGGAGTAGATGAACGAGCCGAGAAGGAGGCCGATCACGAGCACGCCGCCACCGGTCACGATGCCCGTCCAGAAGGTCTGAGTGGCGTGTCCGCCCCGGGTGATCTCCAGATACAGGAACCACAGCGTCGGAAGACTCAGCGCCAGCGCCCCCAGCAGAGCCGTGGCGTGCCCGAAGGCGCCGTGGCCGGAGGAGCGCTGCGGCTGCTGGAAGGGGCTGTCTCCGGGCCGGGAGACCGCATAGGGGGCGCTGACCGACACGATGCTGGACAGACCGAGCCCGCACAGGAACAGGCAGGCGACCGTGGCGATGAGCGACGGCAGCAGGCTCCAGTCCCCCATGATCGTCAGCGTGACCGAGAGCGCGATCGCGAGCGTCGGAACCGAGACCAGCACGATGGGCACGAGCCTGCCCAGCCGATCCGCGACGCCGCCGACGCCGCTGGCGACGTGGATCCAGAAGGCGGTCGAGTCGTAGGCGACGTCGTTGTGCGGCAGCCATCCGAAGAAGAGCGCCATCACCAGCACCGGCACGACCATCACGAGCCGCTCCGGGAAGCCCGCGACCAGAAGGGGCAGCACGGCGAGCACCCCGGCGACTGGGACGACCAACATGTTCACGATGTAGCGACGGTCGCGCAGCCAGTAGATGAGGCTGCGTGCCGCGATCGCGCCGAAGGCGTTCGAGGGCAGCACCGCGAACCAGCCGAGACCCGAGCGCTCCTTGACCGTGGTCGGGCGTTCGGTCGAGGTGAGCAGGAACCGTGCGACCCACGACCACAGCGCCCACAGTGCCCGAGAGTGACGACCGCGATGGTCCCGCTCATCCAGGCGACCACGGGGTCGCCTGCGGCGATGGCGAAGACGGATGCCGCAGCAGGTGCGAGCGGTGTGAAGCCGAGGGCGAGGGTGGCCGCCGCGACGGCGTCCGGGATCCTGCTGCCCCACTCCTGGGAGGCGAGGAAGATCGCGACCGGGAAGGCGATCACCGTCACCCCGAGCGCGAAGAGCGTCGTCAGCTCGCGCGGCCGGCGCTCCGGCAGCAGGATCGCCCCCACGCCCATCCCGATCCGGGCGGCGAGGAGAACCGACGCGGTGCCGATCGCTCCGAGGAGCGCCGCGAGCGGCCAGGGCGTGCCGTGCGCCACGGCAACGATCGACGCGCACACGGCGGTCGCGAGGAGCGCGGCGGCCGGGACGCTGATCAGCCCGGCGAAGGCGAGGAGCAGCGGCATCCGACGCTCGTCGGCGCCGAAGACGATGAAGCGGCGCGGGTCGAGGGGATCGCGTGCGCCGGTGAGGATCGGCACGAGGAAGAACGCGAGGAAGAGGACGACCGACCCGAGGACGATGACCGTGCCCGCCACGGCGGTGGGCGCATCGCGCAGCGAGAGCACGCCGTGGCAGACCGCGACCGTGCCGGCGACGACGGCGATGAGTCCGAAGATCGTGCGCGTGCGTCGTTCGCCGTGCAGCGCGCCGATGAGCAGGTCGAACCTCAGTCGGAGAACGTGTGCAACCACTCGAGCCCTCGACCTCTCCGATTCCGCCGGCCAGTTCCAGGAAGCGCGATTCGAGCGACTGGCCGTCGCTGATCTCCTCGACGGTGCCCTCGGCGAGCAGCTCGCCGTCGACGATCACGGCGATGCGCGAGCACACGCGTTCGACGAGGTCCATGCCGTGACTGGAGAGGATCACCGTGCCGCCGTGGTCGACATAGGCGCGCAGGATGTCGAGGATGACCCCCGAGGCGACCGGGTCGACCGACTCGAAGGGCTCATCGAGGACGAGCACGCGCGGCGAGTGGATCATGGCGCCCGCGAGCATGAGCTTCTTGGTCATGCCCGCCGAGAAGTCGGAGACGATCCGGCCGAGCGAGTCGCTCAGGTCGAAGGCCCGGGCGAGGTCGGCCGTGCGGCGGTCGATGACCTCGGCGTCGAGTCCGCGGAGAAGACCGTAGTAGCGCAGCAGCTGACGCCCCGTGAGACGGTCGAAGGTGCGCAGGCGGTCGGGCAGGATGCCCATGATGCGCTTGGCGCCCTGGGGATCGGTGGCCTGGTCGATGCCGACGACCTCGACGGTGCCGGCATCCGCCCGGAGGAATCCGGAGATGATCGAGAGCGTCGTGGTCTTGCCGGCGCCGTTCGGGCCGACGATGCCGTAGAAGCTGCCCGCCGGGACGGTCAGATCGATGCCGCTGAGCGCGGTGAAGTCGCCGAAGCGCTTGACGAGACCGCGCGCGATGAGCGCGGGGGTGCGTCGGGATCGATGACGGATGCCGCAGCAGATGCCGCAGGCGCCCGAAAGATCTCGGGCTCGGGCTCGGGCTCGGGCTCGGGCTCGGGCTCGGGAGCAGTGTCCGACTCCTCCTCCGCGAGCGGGACTTCGTCGATGAGAGGGACCTCTTCGATGAGAGGTGCCTCCTCTACGGGAGGCGCTTCGTCGACGGGTGCTTCCTCTGCGACCGGCGTCTCGTCGACCACCGGCACCTCATCGATCGGCCCCTCTTCGACGACAACGTCGTCCTCCGCCACGGATTCGAGCACGTCTTCGGCGGCCGGCTCGTCCTTGACGGCCGGAACGGTCGCCGGCAGCGGAGGCGGCACGAGCGCGTCATAGTCGATCGGCCCGGCCGCCGGCGCGGTCGTCGCCTCCGGCTCCTCCGACGGTTCCTCGACGGCCTTCGCCGCGGGCTTGCGTGCGGCGGCGGGCTTGCGTGCAGGGGTCTTCCGGGGCGCGCGCTTGCGCGCCGGCTTCTTCGTCGCCGGCTTCTCAGCCGCGAACGGCTGGTCGATGATCTCGGCGGCGTCAGCCTGGTCCTGCAGCGAATCCGTCACACATCCAAAGGTAGCAACGCCCGGCCTGTTCCTCCCCTGGTCGCCGTGACTATTCGTCATCCTCACAGGAAACGCATTGCGGCATCCGATTCCTGAGTGTTCCCCGTGCACTCGATCACAAAACGGCAACGCCGGCACACCTTCTCCCTGCCCTCCCAGCCTGAATCGCTAACATGGCGACGGCACGATGAGGTGTCCCGCTCATGAATGGGCGGTGAATTCCACCTCTTACAAGGAGCTTCTTCGTGACACTTCAGACCGTGATCCTCGCTGCGGGCATGGGCTCGCGCCTCGGGCGCGCCCTGCCGAAGCCCCTCACCGAACTCAGCGACGGCCGCACGATCATGCAGCAGCAGCACGACAACATCCGTGCCGCCTTCGGCACCGATGCGCGCATCACGACGGTGGTCGGCTACCGCGCCGAGACCATCATCGACGCCTTCCCCAAGGTCTCGTACGTGCACAACGAGCGCTACGACCAGACGAACACCTCGAAGAGCCTGCTGCGTGCGCTGAGCACGACGGGCCGCGGCGGCGTGCTCTGGATGAACGGCGACGTCGTCTTCGACCCGATGATCCTCGGCCGCGCGATCGAGCTCATCGAGCGCGACCAGTCGTTCGTGACGGTCAACACCGCCAAGGTGAGCGACGAAGAGGTCAAGTACACCGTGACCGCCGAGGGCTTCATCGACGAGCTCTCCAAGACCGTCGAAGGCGGGATCGGGGAGGCCGTCGGCATCAACTACATCTCCTCGTCCGACAAGCGGGCGTTCATGCGGCAGCTTCAGCGCGTCGACGACCAGGACTACTTCGAGCGCGGCCTGGAGCTCGCGATCGCCGAGGACGGCCTGCTCGTCGAGCCGATGGACATCTCCGACCTGTACGCGGTCGAGGTCGACTTCGCCGAGGATCTCGAGCGCGCCAACCAGTTCGTCTGAGCGACCCGCGTTCACCGGGCGAGTCGAAGGCGAGTCGGCACGCAGCGCAAGCACGCTGTGGGCAACTTTCCGGCATCCGTCTCTAGACTTCCTCTTGATGGCCAAGAAGGTGCACACGATCCACTCCCTCCCCGGCGACGCGCCGTGGGACAAGGGCGTGCCTCCGCACGGCTCCCCCGAGCATCCGCTGACGATCCGCGGACTCGATCGGGTGCTGGCGATCCAGCGACCGCTCGTGCTGGCGCACATCCGCAGCATCCGTCTCCGGCATCCGGATGCGACACCCGCCCAGATCGTGCGCATCCTCGAGCGTCGCTATCTGGCCGCGGTGACCACGGGCGGTGCCGCGGTCGGCGCCACGGCGGTGATCCCCGGCATCGGCACGGGCGTGACGCTCGCCCTGTCGGGCGTCGAGACGGTCGGCTTCGTCGAATCGACGACGCTGTTCGCGCAGTCGGTCGCCGAGGTGCACGGCATCCCCGTGAACAACCCCGACCGCGCCCGGGCCCTCGTGATGACCCTCATGCTCGGCAAGGAGGGCGTCGACCTCGTCGCGCAGCTCGCGAAGCAGGCCGCCGGCAAGGGCGCGGTGCGCTCCTCCTACTGGGGTGAGATCGTCACCTCATCGCTGCCGCGCGCGGCGGTCGGGCCGCTGGCCGATCAGCTCAAGAAGAGCTTCATCCGCCAGTTCGCCGGCAAGGGCGGGGCCTCCTTCATCGGCAAGGCGCTGCCCTTCGGCGTGGGTGCGGCGATCGGCGGCGCGGGCAACAACATCCTGGGCCGCCGCGTGCTGACGAGTTCGCGGCGCGCGTTCGGACAGGCGCCGGCCGAGCTTCCCGCCGACCTCGAACCGGTGCCGGGCACCCTGCGTCTGGAGTATCGGATGCTGAACGGCGCCCGATTCGTCGGAGGCGCCGTCGCCGGTGCCGCCGGGGTCGCGGCGCGCGGTGTGGGTGCGGCGGCGCGCGGTGTCGGATCCGCAGCGCGGAAGGTCGGCAGGCGCGGTTCGCACGACGAACTCACCGCGGAGGCCGAGGAACACGGGTCCTTCCGGGTGCCCCGCGACGGCACCGATGACCGGGACTCCTCCCGGTCGTCGGACGAGACCACCCGCGACCAGACTCTTCCCGGTCGTTGAGCGAGGACGCCGCAGGCGACCGAGCGGTGTACTGAGCAAGCGCAGCGCGTCGAAGTGACGAAACGCGGTGAGAACGCCGCGAGAGGTCCCGACGTCCTCTCCACCATCGCGGCTTTCGCCGAGTATTCCCCAGGTCCCGGCGGCGGGTCTCCTCTCGCTGTAAGAGCTGTCGGTGCCCGCTCATAGCGTCGCGGCATGCTGAGACCTCTTGACCCCTTCGAGTCCCCCGCTCCCCTCGCCTATCGCGTGCCGTGGCGCGTCGATCGCGGCGACGAAGCGCATCCGATCGTCCACAACGATGGCGCCGAGCCGGCCGATTTCGTGCGCGTCACCTACGACGATGCGCGATGCGTCGGCGACACCGACCTGCTCGGGCAGCTCGCGCCCGGCGAGTCCTTCGAACTGTGTCTCTGCGGCGCCGACCTCGACTCGATCGTGGTGGCGGTCGCGTGGTTCCGGCCGTCGGACGGGCTTGAGTATGTGTGGCGGTTCGTGGTGTGAGATCCAATTGACTTCGTATTTATCTTCGATGAATGTCGGAGGACCCTGTCATCATTGACGCATGGATAAACGAGGCTACTCCGACAGCAGCGGTGGCTGTGCCGCAGAGGTCGAGCGCGACCGGCAGCTGAGCGCGTGGGCCACCAAGCGCGCCGAGATCGCGCGGCTCGAGGCCGAGTGCGCAGAGATCCTCGCCTCCGCGCTCGACGCCGCGATCGACGAGTCGAGCCAGCTCACCGGCGGGTCGGAAGCCCGAGAGATCCCGATCCGCTCGATGACGGCGGAGTTCGCCGCGACCGCCCAGATGCCGCAGCGCACGGTCGAGGCGATGGCCTACGAATCGCACCATCTCGTGAACCGCCTGCCGCAGACGCATCAGGCACTCGCCGACGGCGAGATCTCCATCCAACACGCACGCGAGATCGCGCAGGTGCCCCTGCCGCCTGACGCTCCCGAGCAGAAGGTCGCCGAGTTCGAGGCCTTGGTGCTCGATCGCGCCTCCCTGACAACTGCGCGCCGCACCCGCGCCCACGCACGCGCGCTCGCACAGAAGATGTTCCCCGTCGATCTGCCCACCCGACACCGCAAGGCCCGTGAAGAGCGCGGAGTCCGCATCGTCGACTTCGACGACGGGATGAGCGATCTCACCCTCACGCTGCCCACCCTCCTCGCCCACGCGGCCGTCGACCGCGTCACGCAACTCGCCAAGCACGTCCAGAAGGCCGCGGCCGATGCTTTCGGCACGACAGTCGGCGACGACGGCAACCGCGATCGCGACCGGCGCACGCTCGACCAGATCCGTGCAGACATCGCCGCCGACATCCTGCTCACGGTCGACCCGAGCACGATCGACAGCACGGCGATCGAGGCGATCCGTCCTCGCGTGCAGGTGACGATCCCGATCCGCTCCCTCGCCGGCCTCACGGGCGATGACGAGGTCGCTGTCGCCGAGCTCGACGGCGTGGGGCTCATCGATCCCGAACTCGTCCGCGAACTCGCCGCTCAGGCCACGGGCTGGGATCGGCTCTTCATCGATCCGACCGTGGATGCCGTGGTCAGCACCGATCGCTATCGTCCGACCGAGGAGATGCGAAGACTCCTCCGCGCCCGCGACCAGCACTGCAGATTCCCCGGATGCCGGTTGGCGGCCGTCCGCTGCGAAATCGACCACAATCACGACCACGCACGAGGCGGACCGACAGCGGTATGCAATCTCTGTCACCTCTGCAAAGGGCACCACACGCTCAAGCATCCGGATCTGCCCGACCGACATCGATGGTCGGTTCGACAACTCTCCCACGGCGTGCTCGAGTGGATCAGCCCTGCCGGCAGGATCTACATCGACGAACCGCCCGCGCGCGTCGTCTTCGCCTGAGAGCCGAAGTCATGCTCCGCGCCGACACGTGATTCTGCGTGCCCGGTGGCGGCTTCCCCGTGGTGCGCGGCGCGATCTCGGCGCACGGCGCTATCCCGGCGCGCGCCGGTACAGCACTTCGGGACGCCCCCGCCTGCCGTAGCGATGCGAGATGTCCACGGCACCGATCTGCACGAGGTGGTCGAGGTAGCGACGAGCCGTCGCCCGCGACAGACCCGCACGCGCGGCGAGGTCCAGCACCGTGACCGGGCTCACCGGATCCAGCTGCGCGACCACCTGCGCGAGCGTCACCTCCGACAGTCCCTTCGGCAGCGGGGACCCGGATGCGGCGGACGATTCGGCACCAGACGACGCTGCACCAGACGCCGCCCCAGACCGCGCAGCACCAGACCGAGATATCGCACCACCGACCGCCGATTCCGGAGCGCGTCCCCCGATCAGCCGATCGATCTCCCCCTGTCCCAGGGCAAGATCCCGCTCCTCCTCGGCACGCGACCGCCGCGACTCCCGATACTCCTCCAGACGCGCCAGGAGCGCCTCCCGCGTGAACGGCTTCACGAGGTATCCGAAGACATGCGCCGACGCCACCTGACGTACCGTGACCCGGTCCCGCGCAGAGCTCACCACGATCACGTCCACGGCTCCCCCGCGCACCGCCCGCAGCCTGTTGAGCACCTCCACGCCGCTGTAGTCGGGCAGCTGGATGTCCAGCAGCACCAGGTCCACGTCCGCCCGGGACGCCTCCCGCACCGCCGTCTCACCGCGCCCGGCGGTGCCCACGACCACGAAGCCCTCGGCATCCGACACGAACCGTGAGTGCAGCCGCCGCGCCGCAGGATCGTCGTCGACGATGAGCGTGCGGATCTCCGAGGCATCGTGGACCGCGCTCATGCCGCACCCCAGGCGGCGGCAGCTCGACCGTGAAGCGCGCCCCGCCCAGCGACGACCGCCCCACCTCGATCGTGCCGCCACGCGCCGACACGGCGCTGTGCACGGCATCCAGCCCCACCCGCGACCCATCCCGGTCGCATCGGCCTTGGTGCTCACGCCCCGCTGGAAGATACTCGTGCCGAGCTCCGCCGGCACGCCCGGGCCGTTGTCGTCCACGACGACACGCACGCCGCCCACCGCGCGCTCCAGCGTCACCCGCACGCTGGTCGCCCCGGCCTCTCCCGCATTGCGGCACAGATTCGCAACGACCACCATCCCGTCGTCACCGAGGTCGGCATGCCCAGATCGTCGGGGACATCCGCCTGCATCCGCGCACCCCACTCGGACAGCTCCGTCGCCAACGCCCCGAACAGCGCCCGCAGACGCGCATCCGCGATCGGCAGACTGCGTTCGACGCCGTCATCGATCGGTACAGTAGAGGCGATGTACTCCAGCGCCTCCTCCCGCTCACCTGCGGAGACGAGACCGTGCACGATGTGCATGCGGGTGCGGAATTCATGCGTCTGCTCCCGCAGCGCCTCCGCGATCCGGCGCTGCACCCCCAGCTCCTGCACCTGCCTCTCCAGGCCCGCGATGCGCCGGTTCAGCACCGCGCTCAGGATGCCGCTGAGCAGCGCTCCGAGCAACGCCGAGGCGATCACCCAGGGCATCAGGCTCGACCACGCCTGCGTGAACTGCGCCGCGATCTCCGACTCGAGGATGCCGACGGATGCCGCCCCCACGATCTCCCCGCCGACGACCACCGGCACCTTCGCACGCAGGGTCGGACCGAGCGTCCCCTCCTCGGTGCCGACGAACACCTCGCCGGCCAGCACCTCGGCAGGGTCCGTCGAGACGACCTCTCCGCGCTGCGCGGGAACCGGATGCGTGAGGCGCACCCCCTCGACGTCGGCGATCACGACATAGTCGACGCCCGCCGCCTCCTCGATGAGCGTCGCCAGCGGTTGCAACTGCGCCGTCGCCTCGGCACGCTCGAGACCGATCGCCTCGTGCACCTGATCGAGCTCGGCAAGGCTGTAGGCCACATCGAGCACCCGCTCCGCCGTCGCCGATCGGATGCTGCGCTCCTGCACGTTCACGGCGATCGCGGTCGTGACGCCGACGCAGGCCAGCACGATGAGGCACTGCAGCAGGACGACGACCGCGCTGCGCGTCCGCCCTCGTCGTCCCGACGTCATCGTCTCTCCCGTGAGCATCAAAGAGCACAACTCGGAATCGCATTGCCGCCCTCCGATGTGACTGCAATCCTACTTCGCACACAAGCGGTCACACCGTCGTCCCGCAAGGAGGATCATGACGCGTCGCAGGGTCATCGCCATCAGCACGGCAGTCGCCGCCGCTGCCGTCTTCGCGCTCGCCGCCGTGAACGCGAGCACATCCGGCGGCGCGGAGAGCCCGCGCACCAAGCTCACGCTCATCGCCCCGGCCGCTCCCGGCGGCGGCTGGGACTCCTTCGCGAGAGAGGCCCAGCAGGGTCTCCGTGCGAACGGCATCGTCGGCGGGGCACAGGTCATCAACATCCCCGGCGCCGCCGGCACGATCGGCCTCGCGCAGCTGGCGACCATGGGCGACCGGCACGACGTGATGATGGTCACCGGCGGCGTGATGGTCGGCGGCGTCATCCTCAACGAGTCCGCCGTCACGCTGGACCAGACCGTGCCGATCGCCCGGCTCGCCGACGACTTCAACGTGCTCGTCGTCCCCGGCGACTCTCCGCTCGAGACGCTCGACGACTTCATGGAGGCACTCGCCACCGATCCGGGCGGCACGGCGATCGCCGGCGGTTCGCTCGGCGGCATCGACCAGCTGCTCTCGGGCATGCTCGCCCAGGCCGCCGACATCGACGCCCGCCGGCTCAACTACATCGCCTATCCGGGCGGGGGCGAGGTCGTCACCTCGCTCCTCTCCCACACCGCCAAGGCGGGGATGTCGGGCTACAACGAGTTCCGCGACCAGATCGACTCGGGCAACCTCCGGGCACTGGCGATCTCCGCCGCCGAACCGATCGACGGGATCGACGTGCCCACGTTCATCGAGCAGGGCGTGGATGTGGCCATGTCGAATTGGCGCGGCTACGTCGCCCCTCCCGGGATCAGCGACGAGGTCCGCACCGAGCTCATCGAGATCGTCACCGAACTGCGCGACACCGAGGAATGGCAGGACACGCTCGAGCGCAACAACTGGGTCGACAGCTTCATGACCGGAGACGAGTTCGCCGCGTTCATCGACAGCGAGAACGCCCTCACTGCACAACTGATGAAGGAGCTGGGACTGTGACCGATACGACAGAGCTCTCGACCTCGGCGCTGCGCGTCCAGCGCATGCCCCGGTGGTTCACCGGCCGCAGCGAGCTGATCGTCGCCGGCGGCGTCCTCGCCCTCGCCGCGGTGCTCGCCTACGGCACGATCACGATGCAGGTCCCCGAGGGCACCGCCGCCCCGGGCCCGCAGTTCTTCCCGGCGATCGTGACCGGGTTCCTCGCCCTCGTCGGCATCGCGCTCGTGGTCGAGGTCCTGCGGTCCACACGGCGAGCGCATGTCGCCGACGACCCGACCGAGATCTCGCATGAGCTGCTCGGCGACCTGGGAGCGCTGGATGCCACCGGCGAACTGCGGGTCGTCGGTCCCGAGGCCTCGATCGCCGCCGCCGCGCAGCGCGAGACCGACGGCATCGACTGGAAGACCCTCGCCGTCCTGGTCGCGGGGCTCGCCGGATTCATCGTCCTGCTGCCCTTCCTGGGTGGCTGATCGCCTCGACGGCGCTCTTCTGGGTCGTCGCCCGGGCGTTCGGAAGCACGCGCCCGCTCTTCGACATCGCCGTCTCGGCACTCTTCGCCGGTCTCACGCAGCTGGCGTTCTCGGCGGGCCTGGGCCTGACCCTGCCCTCGGGCATCCTGGAAGGAGCGTTCCCGTGGATCAGCTGAGCAACCTGGCCGAGGGCTTCGCCGTCGCGTTCACCCCGTCCAACCTCCTCTTCCTCGTCATCGGCGCCGTCCTCGGCACCGCCGTCGGGTCCTCCCCGGCCTCGGCTCCGCGATGGCGGTGGCGCTTCTGCTTCCGGTCACCTTCAGCCTCGACCCGACCGGCGCGTTCATCATGTTCGCCAGCATCTACTTCGGCGGCCTGTTCGGAGACTCCACCGCTGGCATCCTGCTGAACACCCCCGGCAACTCCTCCGCGATCGCCACGACCTTCGAGGGCCATCGCATGGCCAAATCGGGGTACGCGGCCAAGGCCCTGGGAACCTCGGCGATCGGCGCCTTCATCGGCGGCATGATCGCCTGCACCCTGGTCGTCTTCTTCTCCCCTACATCGTGGAGCTGGCGAAGATCTTCGGCCCGGCCGAGTACTTCGCCCTCACCGTCTTTGCCTTCGTCGCGATCTCCGCCGTCGTGGCCGAGTCGATCGTGCGCGGCCTCATCGCCCTGGGCATCGGCTTCGCCCTGGCCCTCGTCGGCATCGACGGGATGAGCGGCGCCGAGCGCTTCACCTTCGGCTCGGTGATCCTGTTCGACGGGATCTCGATCATCGTCATCACCGTGGGACTCCTCGCGATCGGCGAGGTGCTGCACGTGGGCACCTACATCCGCCGCCGCGGCGGCGTGGCCGTACCGCTGGACGCGCACGGCTCGCCCTTCCTCACCCGCAGCGACTGGCGCAAGGCCCTGCCCGCGTTCCTCCGCGGCACCGGATACGGCGTGCCGTTCGGGGCGATCCCGGTCGGCGGCTCCGAGGTGCCCACCTTCCTCGCCTACGGCACCGAGAAGCGCCTCGCCCAGCGCCGCAAGGACCCCGACTTCGGCGGACGCGGCGCGATCCAGGGGTGGCCGCCCCAGAAGCGGCCGGCAACGCGACGGCAGGCACGGCGATGGGCGCCCTTCTGGCCCTCGGCCTTCCGACCTCGGCGACCGCGGCCATGATGATCGCCGCCTTCCAGCAGTACGGCATGCAGCCCGGCCCGCTGCTCTTCGAGCGCGGTGCGCACCTGGTCTGGCCGCTCATGGCGAGCTTCTTCCTGGGGCTGGTGATCCTGCTCATCATCAACCTGCCCTTCGCCGCGCTCTGGGCGAAGCTCCTGGTCATCCCGCGCCACTACCTCTACGCGGGGATCACGGTCGTCGCGATGCTCGGCGTCTACGCGATCGCCTCGCGCATCGCCGATCTGTGGATGGCCCTGATCATCGGCGTGGTCGGGCTCGTCATGCGGCACTTCTCGATCCCGCTCGCCCCGTGCTGATCGCGGCGATCCTGGGGCCGGTGGCGGAGACCCAGCTGCGCCGCGCCCTGGCCGTCTCCGAGGGGAACCTGTCGATCCTGGTGTCGTCGCCCGTGCCGGTCGTGCTCTACGTGATCCTCGCGATCGCCGTGACGTTCAGCGTCGTGCAGCACATGCGGCGGGCGCGGGCGAAGCGCCGCGAGCTCGCGCTGCACGTCTGAGGCGGATGACTCAGGGGCGGCGGATGCCTACAGCTCCACGATCGGCACGTCGGACTCCTCCGCGGCCGCCTCGGCGTCGTCGTCCTGATCGATGACGACGGCGGGCATGAGCGCGTACCACTTGTCCCATTCGGCCAGGAGCTGTTCGATCGCCGCATGGAACTTCTCCGTCGCGACGCCCTGCGTCGTGTCGCCGAAGTAGTGCTGCGACCAGGTCGCGAGCCGCTCGGTGGCCGCGGCATCCGTCCGCACGCGCTCGATCTCCGCGAGGGAGTCGCGCGCGGCCTCCGCCGTGAGCCATTCGCACACCGACAGATAGCCGGTCTCGTCGACCGTGGCCTCCGGATCGGCGGGCGGGTCACCATGAGCGGCCTGCCCGTGGCCAGACGGTCGTAGATCATCGCCGAGATGTCGAGGACCGCGACATCGGCCGCGGCGAGCTGCCAGCCCACCTCCGGGCCGTCGTCGTACACATGGTGCGCCGAGGGGTCGGCCGCATTCGCCTCCGCGATCGCGCGGATGATGTCCTTGTTCGCCGCACCGTACTCCGGGTCGATCACGCCGCTGCGCGGATGCGGGCGGTAGATCAGGCGATGACCGGGGCTCGCAAGCACCTGTCGCACGAGCTCGGTGCCGTGCGTGCGGATCGAGCCGTAGCTCATCGAGGCGCGATCGCCCTCCCAGGTCGGCGCGTACAGCACGACCGTGCGGTCGTCGTCGGGATACGGCACCGTCGCGGAGAAGTGGTCGGCCTGCGGCCGCCCGATCTGGATCGTCCGGGTGTCGACGTCGTAGTTCCACAGCGCCTTCGAGAGGCGCGCACGCGCCGCCTCCCCGGCGATGAAGGCGTAGTCGTAGGAGCGGAACTGATTGCTGACCATGTAGACCTTGTCGGACTCGCCATGGTTGATGAAGACGTGCCAGCGATGCCCGTAGCGGAACATCTGGAAGTTGCGGGTGTTCTGGTTCACATACAGGACGATCCGGATGTCCTGGGTGGCGATGTACGCCTCCAGATCACGGATGGTCGGCAGGTGCACGACCGGCAGTTCGCCGTCATCGAGCAGCGCCTCGGCACCCACCGCGGAGCGGGCCAGCACGACGACCTCGTGGGTGTGGGAGAGCTCCTGCAACGGCCGGTACCACTGGCGGATCTGGTACATGTTCACCGAGGAATCGGCGAAGTACACCGCGATCCGGAATCGACCCGGCGCGTGCGGCTCCTGATCGGCGAACCGCTGCCGGATACGCTGCGCCGAAGCCCGCGCTGCGACGGCCCTCTTCAGCAGCCGATAGCCTTTGCGCGCATCCGACACGAATCCCATCCCTCCAGCCTACTCAGGCTGCGAGGCGCTCCACGTGACATGATCGACGGGTGCACGATGGCGAGAATCCCCACCCCGGAGGCGTGTCCTTCGTGATGCCCGTGCTCAACGAGCGCGACTACCTGGAGCACGCGGTCGCCTCCGTGCTCTCGCAGGAGGTCGACGGCCCGACCGAGCTCGTCCTCGCGCTCGGCCCCTCCACCGACGGCACGACCGAGCTCGCCCATGAACTCGCGGAATCGGATGCCCGCATCGTGCTCGTCGACAACCCCGCCGCGCACATCCCGGTCGGGCTCAACGCCGCGATCCGCACCAGCCGTCACCCGACGATCATCCGCGTCGACGCGCACTCCGAGCTGTCGCCCGGCTACGCCCGGCGCGGGCTCGAGACGCTCGCGCGCACGGGCGCCGCCAACGTCGGCGGCATCATGCGCGCCGACGGCAGATCGGCCTTCCAGCGCGCCGTCGCCCGCGCCTACAACTCCCCGCCGGCCTCGGGGCGGCGCCTATCACGGCGGTGCCCGCGAGGGTGAGGCCGAGTCGGCCTATCTCGGCATCATGCGCCGGGAGGTTCTCGACGAGGTCGGGCTCTTCGACGAGACGATCCGCCGCGGTGAGGACTGGGAGCTCAACCTTCGCATCCGACAGGCCGGCCACCGCGTCTGGTTCGACCCGACACTGGCGGTCACCTACTGGCCCGCGAGAGCTGGTGGCGCCTGGCGCGCCAGTTCCGGGCCACCGGCACCTGGCGCGGCGAGCTCGTCCGCCGCTACGGCCGGCGCAACGGCATCCGGTTCTTCGCACCACCCGCCCTCGTGCTGAACCTCGCCGTCGCCCTCGTCATCGCCGTGCTGCAGATCACCGGCGTGCTGAGCGGACTGACCGGAATCCTCACGAGCGCCGCCTATATCCCCTCGTGGCATATGTCGCCCTGGTCCTGGTGATGGCGGCCGTGCCCGCCCGTCGCGGAGACCCGCCGCGCACCCCCTCGAGAGAGCGTGGACACTCGTGGTGCTGCCCACGATGCATCTGGCGTGGGGAGCGGGATTCCTCGTCGGGGTGCTGCGCGGTGCAGACGACACGGTCGACACCTCGCGCCTGGGCACCCGCAACACACCCCTCCCTGAGCAGGTCGGGCGCGTTCCCGACCCGCGCTCTCACGCGGCCGATTCGCTCCTCGTGCAGGAGAACGTCATGCGATACGCGGTCGGGTGGTGCCGAGCACGCGCGCGAAGTTCTGCCGGAGCACCGCGGCCGAGCCGAACCCGCACTCCACCGCGATCGCGTCCAACCCGAGATCGGTCTGCTCCAGCATCCGCTGGGCCTGGATGATGCGCTGACGCGCGAGCCACGCCGCCGGAGTCGCCCCGTGCTCGGCCTTGAACCGACGCGCGAAGGTTCGCGGGACATGTGGGCATGCGCTGCCAGGCTCTCGACGGTCAGATCCTCGCGCAGGTGCTCGATCGCCCAATCGGTGACGACCGAGAGAGAGTCGCCCTGCCCCTCCGGAAGGGGCCGGTCGATGTACTGCGCCTGGCCCCGTCGCGCTGCGGCGGCACGACCATGCGCCGGGCCACACGATTGGTGAGTTCGGCGCCGATCTCCTGGCGCAGCAGGTGCAGGCAGGCGTCGAGGCCGGCCGCCGTACCCGCACTGGTGATGATGCGCCCGTCCTGCACGAAGAGGACGTCGGGATCGACCGCGATCTGCGGATGCATCCTCGCCATCGCGTCGGCGTACTTCCAGTGGGTCGTCGCCCGCCGTCCGTTCAGCACGCCCGCGGCGGCGAGGACGAAGGAGCCGCTGCACACGCTGAGCAGCCAGGCGTCGCGGGCGGCCGCATGCCGGACGACATCGAGGACGCGCGGATCGCTCGACGCCCACTTGGTGCGCGGCAGCGGGCACACCACGACGAGATCGGCCTCGTAGGCGAAGGACAGATCATCCTCGACGTTGACGGAGAAGCCCACGTTCGACGCTACCGCCCCGGGCTCGGCGGTCACGACGCGGAAGTCGAAGTTCGGCACGCCGTCGTCGGAGCGGTCAAGGCCGAACGCCTCGCAGGCGACGCCGAACTCGAACGGGGCGAACCCCTCCTGAAGGATGCACGCGACGGTCTTCATGGTTCCCCGTTCCTCAGTCACCAAGCTGGCAGTTTTCCTACGGACTATGTCCAGTCTGCCACTTTTGGCACGATTTGTTCAAGCGTAGCGTTTCTGCCATGTTCATTGTCATCCTCATCGCCGCCCTCGCACTCTGGGGCGCCATCGCCACCGTCGTCGAGCTGGGACGCGACGGATTCCGTGCCGTGCCGACCGACTGGTCGCGCGTGGCGGAGAAGAGTTAACCCAGCATCCCCTGGTCGATGATCCGATCGACCACGCGCTCCGCCGACCTTCCGTCGTCGTGCGCGTTGAACTGGCGTCGCCAGGCGGCGTAGCGCTCCGCGTACGCGTCTTCCAGCCCTCTCTGACCCAGCGCCTCGACGAGCTCGGACTGCGAGCGAACGAGCGGACCGGGGGCGCGTTCGGCCAGATCGAAGTAGAACCCGCGCAGCTTCCCGCGGTAGTGCTCCAGATCGGGAACGAGGAAGTACATGGGCTTGCCCGTCACACTGAAGTCGAACATGACCGAGGAGTAGTCGGTCACGAGCGCATCGGCCGCGAGCAGCAGCAGGGAGGTCTCGGGGAAGCCGGTCACATCGATCACCCGCGCCCCGTCGCATCCCGCCCGGGCAGGAGCGTCCGCGAGTGCCCGCGCACGAGCACGACGGCGTCGGCCTGCTCGGCGAGCTCCTCCGGATCCACGAAGTCGACGATCTCCTCGCGGTCGTCGCGCCAGGTGGGCGCGTACAGGATCACCCGCTCGTCGGATCGGATGCCGAGAGACGCCCGCACCGCGGCGGCGTCCCCCGTGACGAGCGCATCATTGCGCGGGTACCCTTCGACCCAGATCGGCTTGCTCCCCACGCCGAGCAGTCCGAGGAACGCGTAGGCCCTGCCCAGCACCCGCGCACCGTAGACGTTCTGCGCGAGCAGCACGTCCCAGCGGCGCGACTCCTTCACGACGGCCGCCATCCGGCGCGGATCGAACCCCGGCCGGTGCAGGCCCAGGCGTTTGAGCGGCGTGCCGTGCCAGGTCTGCAGCACCTTCTGGCCGGGCTTGCGCGTGAAACGGCGCCGCAGCCACTCGTTGACGACGAGAAGGCGTGCCGCCCCCGCGCCCGCCACCACTCCGGCGTCCCCTCGACGATCGCGATCGCCCCTCGGGCACCGGAACCGACAGGTCCACGACGCTCCAGTAGCGGGTGACCTCCGGCATCCGCCTAGCGATCTCGCGGTCGATCGCCAGCGGATTGCACCCCACCGAACGCCCGTAGAACGTCTCGAAGAACACCGCGTTCTCCGTACCCCCGGATGCGGCCGCATAGCGCAGCTCGAGCGTGGACTGCCCTTCGGGCGACTCGTACTCGACGGCGATCGGCGGCGCGATCATGACGGCGGCACCCTCGACCGCGACGCGCAGGCCCGTCAGGAGCGTCGGCGGCGCCGAGAGCTCATCCAGCGCCTCGCCCTCGATCGACAGCTCGTAGACGCCTGCCGGCAACGGCAGCTCGGGTCCGCCCCAGCGCGATGCGACGAGAGGGAACGTCGCCTTCCAGGTCTTTCCGCCGCCGGTCACCCGCGCGGTGACGCGGGCCCGCGGCCCGTCGAGCGCCGCCGAGGCCGGCTTGGGCCCGAGGCCGGAGACGACCAGGGTCTCAGCGGTCTCGTCGATGTGAACGGCGGTCATCGTGCTCCCTCCGGTGCGAGGCCGCTGCGGCGCAGCGCCACCTCGTACACCCGCTCAGCGCCTCGTCCATCACGATACGCATGCATCTGTTCGCTGAGCGTACGCGATCGCGCGGAACGGGCCGTGAAGACTTTCGGGTGACCGAGCAGTCGCTCCAGCTCGGCGACGACCTCCGGCCAGGCCCCGCGGCATCCGACCCCGCGACATCCTCGAAACGGCCGTAGAAGCCGCGTGTCCGCGCGTACTCGGCCGCGTCCGGCGCGAGAAGCACGACCGGCATCGCCAGCAGGCCGACATCGAAGACGAGCGAGGAGTAGTCGGTCACGAGCACGTCGATCGCCGGCAGGAGCGGAGCGACATCGGCGACGATGTCCGAGGTGAGCATGCGCACGCGCCGGGTCGGGAACGGCGGCGTGTACGCCCCGGCACCGAGCGGATGCGGCCGCACGAGGAGCACGGCCTCCCGACGCTCCAACAGCGAGACGATCTGCACCCATTCCGCCGCGCTCGGCACCGCCGGATCGGGTGCGCCATCGCGCCAGGTCGGCGCGTACAGGATATGGCGGGTGTTCCTACCCGCGGGCCGGTGTCTCCGAGCACAGCGTGCAGGCGATCGGATGCCGCCTTCCGCCGCTGTGCGGGAGCCCCGGCCGAGAGCACGTCCACGCGCGGCTCCCCGTGACCACGACGCGCCCGGCGGAAGCCCGAACGCCGACTCCAGGCGCCCGCGGGACCGGTGCGAGGCGGCCGGCAGGACCTGGATCCGCTGCGCGGCGCGGCGGTACAGCGCCCGCAGCAGCCGCTCGCCGAAGCGCGACCCCGGGAAGGCGGGGAGCCGCGTGGTCTCGGGCGAATCCAGTCCGATGCGCTTGAGCGGGATGCCGTGCCACAGCTGCACGACGAAGGCATCGGCCGTCGCGTAGCGGTTGACGTCTCCGAAGCCGTGCGTGACCACGACGACCCCGGCACGGGCGGTGGCCCACCAGCCCCGCAGCCCGTTCTTGGGAGGGTCCGGATGCCGAGTGCCGCGGCATCCGACTCCTCCTGATCCGAACCCGTCAACCACACCGCGTCGTGCCCGTGGGCGCGGACGACGTTCCAGAGCGCGAGCGCACCATCACCGATGCCGGCCCGCAGCCGAAGACCCACACACGCCCTCTCGGGACCAGCAGCACACCGATGCGGCCCGCGAGGTACAACGGGATGCGCAGGAGCTTGCCGAGGTTGCCCGCGCCGAAAGAGAAGGACGCCACCCGCGAGCCTATCGCGGAGGGCGCCCTTGCTCAGGGAACGCGGGTGCTCATAGCTCCAGCGTGCCGAGGGTCACCTCGACCTCGAGGCTGCGGCCATCGCGCACATAGGTCACGGTCGCCTCGCTGCCCGCGGCGACGGCCCGCACCTGGGCGGTCAGGTCGTTCGCGCTCGTGATCGGCACGCCGTTGAAGTGCGTCACGATGTCGCCCGTGCGCAGGCCCACCCCTGCCGCAGGACCCTCCGGGTGACATCGGCGATGTAGGCGCCGGCCACGGTCGTGCCGTCGACGGTCGACGCGGACTGCACCACCGCGCCCAGCAGGCCGTGCGTGGCCTGGCCGGTCTCGATGATCTCGGCGGCGACGCGCTGGGCGATGTCGGAGGGGATCGCGAAGCCGAGGCCGATGGAGCCCGCCTCGGTCGAGTTTCCGCTCGCCGTCGCGATCGCCACGTTGATGCCGATGAGCCTGCCCTCGCTGTCCACGAGCGCACCGCCGGAGTTCCCGGGGTTGATGGCGGCATCCGTCTGGATCACGGCGATCGAGATCCGCTCGCCCGAGCTGCCCTGCTGCCCCGGGAAGCGGAACTCGAAGAGGTCGTCCTCCTCCGTCGCGTCGCTCTCGTCCTCCGAGGTGCCGCGGTCGGGAAGCGCCGAGGAGGCGATGGAGATGCTGCGGTTCAGGGCGCTGACGATGCCGGTGGTGACCGAATTGGACAGACCCAGCGGGGCGCCGATGGCCACGGCGGTGGAACCGACGTTGAGCGCGGAGGAGTCGGCGAACTCGATCGGGGTGAGGTCGCTGACGCCCTCGACCTTGATGACGGCGAGGTCGTAGACGGGGTCGGTGCCGACGATCGTCGCCTCGAGGATGCGCCCGTCGGAGGTCGTGACGCGGATGCGGGGGTCGGCCGCGGCGCCGTCGAGGGTCACCACGTGGGTGTTCGTGACGATGTAGCCGTCCTCGCTGAGGATGACGCCCGAACCGCTGCCGCCGGAGGAGCGCCCCGACACCTCGATCGTCACGACCGAGGGCAGCACCCGCGCGGCGATCGCGGTGGTCTCGTTGACCGAGCCGGGGTTGTTGACGGTGACCGTGCCGGGGCCGCTCACCACGCTCGAGCCGGGCGTCGGGTTCAGCGCCTGGCCGAGATAGCTGCCGCCGAGGCCGGCGGCACCGCCGACGAGCGCGGCCGCGACGAGCAGCGCCGTCGCCTTGCCCGCCCGGAGGGCTTCTTCGGCTCGGCCTGAGCAGCAGCGGGCGTGGAGCCGAAGGTCGCCGGGATCCGGTGCCCGGGATACTCGGGATTCAGCGGAACCGTGGGCTGGCTCTGGAAGTCAGGCTGCGGGCTGGTCTCGTTCATGTGTGCTCCTTACGATGCCCTCTCAGACTGACGGGTCAGGCTGTGTGTTTCTTATGCCGGTGGTGAAATTCTCCTATGGCCATACCCTGGATCGCATGAGTGAGATTCCGGGAGCCTGGCGCCGCACCGCCGCGGGAGCAGGACTGCTTTCCGCCGATGGCAGCATCGCGCCCACCATCTTCGCAGAGATGTCCGCCCTCGCGGCCCGCACGGGCGCGATCAATCTCGGGCAGGGGTTCCCCGACGAGGACGGCCCGGCCGAGGTGCTCGAGGCGGCCCGGGAGGCGATCTCACGCGGCGTCAACCAGTACCCGCCCGGGCGCGGCATCCCCGACCTTCTGGACGCCATCAGCGAGCATCAGCGGCGCTTCTACGGCCTGGACGTGGATCCGGCCACCGAGGTCATCGTCACGGCCGGGGCGACCGAGGCGCTGACGGCGACGCTCCTCGCCCTCATCGACTCCCCGACGATGAGATCGTCGTCTTCGAGCCCTACTACGACTCCTACGCCGCGGCCGTCGCCCTGGCCGGCGCGCGGCTGCGGCCCGTGCCGCTGCGGCGTCCGGACTTCCAGCCGGACCTGAACGCGCTGGCGGATGCGGTGACCGACCGCACCCGCATCATCCTCGTCAACGACCCGCACAATCCCACCGGCGTGGTCTTCTCGCCGGAGGCCCGGGCGGAGATCGTGCGCCTGGCCGCGCTCCACGACGCCGTGATCGTCACCGACGAGGTCTACGAGCATCTGACCTTCGCAGAACCTCACGTGCCGATCGCGACGATCCCGGGGGCCGCCGAGCGCACGCTGACGATCTCCTCCGGCGGCAAGACCTTCAACACGACGGGGTGGAAGATCGGCTGGGTGCACGGCCCGGCGGAGCTCATCACCGCGGTGCTGACCGTCAAGCAGTACCTGACCTATGTGAACGGCTCGGCCTTCCAACCGGCCATCGCCGTGGGCCTGCGGCTGGGCGACGAGTACTTCGCAGAGGCCGCCCAGACCCTCGCCCGCAAGCACGAGGTGCTCGGCGAGGGACTGCGGGCGGCCGGATTCGAGGTCGTGCCCCCGCGGGGCGGCTACTTCACCGTCGCCGACGCCTCCGCGGTCGGAGGATCGGATGCCGCCGCATTCTGCCGCACCCTCCCCGAACGGGCGGGCGTCGCGGCCATTCCGCTCACGGCGTTCGTGGGTGCGCCGCGGCAGGCCGAGTACGCCGGACTCGTGCGCTTCGCCGCCTGCAAACGCGTCGAGGTGCTCGAGGACGCGGCCGAGCGACTCGCCGGGCTCAGGGTCGCCCCCGGTCGTTGAGCGAAGCCCGAGAGGGCGTCGTCGAAACGCACGGCAAACGGGTCGCGAAGCGACCTCAAGACCCTCAGCCCGGAACGACCTTGTACCGTCTCAGCCTGAGCGCCGGATTGACCTCCCGCACCCGCTCGATCACCGTCCGATCGAGCGCCGCGACCGCGATCCCCTCCTCGGTCCCCACCGAGGCGGTCTTCACGCCCTGCGGATCCACGACCATCGAGTGCCCCACTCCCACCGGGCCGGGTGATCGGCCGCGACCGCGTACACGGTGTTCTCGATCGCACGCGCGGTGAGCAGCGTCTCCCAGTGGTGCTCCTTGAGCGGACCGCGCACCCACTCGGCCGGCACGACGAGGACGTCGACGCCGGCATCCACGAGCGTCCGTGCCACCTCGGGGAAGCGCAGGTCGTAGCAGGTCATGAGCCCGATGCGGAGCCCGTCGAACTCGAACGTCTCGGGCGCGGTGAGCTCTCCCGGCTCCACCCAGTCCGACTCGGTCTGCCCGAAGGCGTCGTAGAGGTGCTGCTTGCGGTAGGAGGCGCGGATGCCGCTCGCATCGACGGCGACGACGGTGTTGCGCACGCGGCCGACCGCCGCCTCCTCGACGAGGCCGGCGACGATCGTCACGGAGTGCTCGGCGGCCAGCGCCTGCAGCGCCTGCGTGAACGGGCCGTCCACCGGCTCGGCGTTCTCGGCGAGCGTCTCGTCCATGGTCGCGACGAAGTAGCTGGAGTACTCGGGGAAGACCAGGAGCGTCGCCCCACGCGCGGCCGCCTCCGCGGTCAGTTCCGCGATGCGCGCACGGTTCTGGTCCCTCGAGGCGGTGGGCGCGAACTGGCAGACGGCGACGGTGGGCATGGCACCATCCTGCCAACAAAAAGACCCGGCCTCATACGAGACCGGGTCTTTCCCTTGGTTGCGGGGCAGGATTTGAAGCACCACAGCGCCCTCCCCGTGTCGCTTCGCGCCACGCGGAGCCTCTCGGCGCTGCGGGCCCAGCATCCCCAAAGCGACACCCACGAGCCAAAAGGCGAAGGCCCGATCCTTGCGGACCGGGCCTTCGCCTTTTCGTTGCGGGGGCAGGATTTGAACCTACGACCTCCGGGTTATGAGCCCGGCGAGCTACCGAACTGCTCCACCCCGCGGCACAAGAATTAACTCTAGCATGCGAAACGAGATGCAGCATCTCGGGGCCGCTCTCAGCCGAAGAAACCCCACTCTCAGCCGTAGAAGCCGCAGTGCATCCGGATCGGATTCTCCGAGTCCGCCATGAGCTCCTCCGTCTGGAATCCGAAGAACCGCTGCCCGCCGGCCGTCAGGAGAGGCGCCTCGGGCAGTTCGTAGAGCCCGACGGTCTCGCTCGCGTCCACGACCACGGGAGCGGATGCCGCGGCAGCCGCCCGGATGTCGAATCCCTCATCGAGGATGCCGTCGAGCCACTCGCTGCGCGGGCAGACGCCTCCCCAGGCCTCGAGAGGCGCCACCTGGATCGGGTAGGGATCCCCGTCGATCTCGGAGACGACGACGTCACGCGTCTGCTCCCCCGTTCCCCCGCTCGCACAGTCGCGGCCGGCGTCGGTGTGCGGCATCCAGAGCGTCTGCTCGATGCGGAAGCCGACGTCCAGCGCGGTGACCTCGTGCACGGTGTCGCCGCAGCGACTCATGCGTGCGATCGGGTAGACGAGCTGGTCGGCGGGCTGCTCCCCCGAGGCCGCGTCGTCCCGGCCGAGCCAGACGTACCAGAGCACGTGCATGGCGTTGCCGTCGAGCTGGGTGATCGGGATCACGACGTCGACCACGCCGTCGCCATCGGCATCGCCTTCCACGGCCTCGCCGAGCGTGTAGGTGCGCAGGTACTCGTCGTCACCCTCGCCGTCCTGCAGCGCGACCGTCTCGGGCTCCCAGAGGCCGTCGGCGGCGAAAGACCACTCTGCGTTCTCCGCCCATGCGACGATCGTCGCCTTCGTCACGACCGGTTCCTCGACGGGTGCCTCCGGTGCCGCAGTGACGGTGGGTTCCTCGATGGGCGTCTCCGGCACGGATCCGCCGGCACATCCCACGAACAGAAGCGCCAGCGCGCACGTGCCGGCGACCACGGGCGCGACGGCGGCCCGCATCAGCGCGTCTCCGCGGGACCGATCGCGTGTGCGGCGACGGCCGCGCCCACGGCGCCCGCACTCGCCGTCCCCAGCGCCGCGCCCAGCGCCGAGGGGAAGGCCGCCGGCAGAAGCTCCAGAGGCGCCGCCTCCCCGATGCGCATGTGCGTGGCGATCATGGCGTTGCGGCCGATCGTCGTCCCGGAAAGCAGGACCTCGTCGCGGTCCTCGTAAGGACGTGCGGCGAGCGCCTTCAGCCGGTCCGTCGCGTAGGAGACGTCCTGCGGGCCGTAGTTCTGGGTCAGAGTCGGCACCCAGGCGGCCACGACGCCGCCGGAGTGCGTCGCCTGCCCGCCGTAGTACTCCGAGACGGCGGTGATCATCTCTGCCATCCAGTCGCGTACGCCCGGCGCCGACATGGACACGACCCGATAGGTGTCGTTGCCGTCCACCTCGAAGACGGCGAAGAGCGCATCACCCATGAGATTGGCGCGGGTCGTCTGACTGAGGGAGAGATTGGCGATCGTCGTCCCGCTGAGACTGCCCGAGGTCGTCGACACGCTCGTGCCGAAGCTGCGCGCCGTGTCATCGCCTGTCGCATACGTGCTCGACGACGATGCCCCGAAGGAGGTGGCGAACATCCTCATGCTCGTCTCCATCGCTCCGGTGATGGCGCCCTCGGTCTGCTGATCGAAGTGCCGCTCGATCTCGATGATCCGGGCACCGCTGACGCTCACATCATCCGGAACGCTGTACATGACCTGACGCGGAGTCTGCGCGAACTCCACGAGCCGGTGGTGCAGCGCGTTCGCCTGAGCGATGTCGCGGCGATTGAACCGGCTCGCCTTGAGCTCGGCGAAGAACCCGATGAGGAACAGGATGAGCCCGAGCAGGAAGAAGATGAACCCGATCGTCTGACCGAACACGAACCCCGAGAGGAAGTCCGCTCCGGTCTGAACCATCAGCGCGGCGAACCCGAGCGAGCACGCCAGCCAGATGAGGAGGATGATGATCCCCCAGACGAGCATTCCGCGTTTGCGCATGGAGCGCGCCGCCGACGATACCCCCGAGACGATACTGGACATGCTCTCCCCTAGACAGGCTGTCGGCGTTGTCCTTCACACTACAAAAGACACCGCCGACAGGGGAAGTACCGTCCGATCAGTCCGCGAGCTCCAAAAGGATCGTCACCGCCTCCGTCAGGCGCTTGTCGGCCTCGGCGAAGGCTTCCAGGTCTCCCTGGCGCAGGGCCGCGTCGCGGTCCATCATCGCCTGCTGCGCCTGCTGGAGCGCGGCGTCCCAGTCCGTCGCCGGAACCGTCGGCTCCGTCGGCTCGGTGGGGTCGGTGGGTTCGGTCGGCGTCTCGGGATCCGTCGGCTCCTCCGGGTCGGAGGGCTCGATGTCGCCATCGCCGGCCGAGGCTCCCGAGTCTCCGCCGAAGAGCACGTCGAGCGCCTCGGTGAGGGTGTCCTCGAAGGCGATCCTGTCGCCGAAGGCGACGAGGATCTTCTGCAGACGCGGAAGCTGCGTGCCCTCGGAGGACTGCACGTAGACGGGCTGGACGTAGAGCAGTCCGCCGCCGACGGGCAGGGTCAGCAGGTTGCCGTAGAGCACCTCGGACTGGCCGAGCTGGAGGACGTTCAGCTGCTGGGCGATCGCCGTGTCGGAGTCGAAGGTGTTCTGCACCTGACCGGGACCGGGCACGGTCGTGTCGGCGTCGATCTCCAGCATGTGCAGTTGACCATAGCCGTTGGCCTTCTCCCCCGGAGTGGAGCCGGCATCCGAATCCGCCGCGAGGTAGCCCATGAGCACGTTCCGGCTCTGTGCGCCCTGCGACGCCGGAATGAACGTCGAGAACATCGAGAAGCGCGGCGAGTCCTGGCCGGGCATCTGCATCGACAGGTAATACGGCGGCTGCAGATTCTGCTCGCTGCGCGGATCGTTCGGCGTCTGCCAGCGGTTGTCCTGCTGGGCGAAGGAGCGCGCGTCGTCGATGTGGTACACGCCCAGGATGTTGCGCTGCACCTTGAACAGGTCGGTCGGGTAGCGCACGTGGCTCATGAGCTCGCCGGACATCTCCGACATCGGCTTGATCGTGCCGGGGTACACCTTCTGCCAGGCCTGGAGGATCGGGTCCTCGTCGTCCCAGGCGTACAGCGTCACCGCGCCGTCATAGGCGTCGACGGTGGCCTTGACGGAGTTGCGGATGTAGTTGATGTCGTCGATCGTGAAGCTCGGCTGCGGCATGTTCGAGTCCGAGATCGCCTCCGACAGGCTCACGCTCGTCGAGTAGGGGTAGGTCGAGGCCAGCGTGTAGCCGTCGACGATCCAGACGATCCGCCCGTCCACGACGCTCGGGTACGGGTCCTTGTCGAGCTCGAGGTAGGGGGCGACCTTCTGCACACGGGTGAGCGGGTCGCGGTCGTAGAGGATCTGCGACTCCTCGTTGACGAGGTCGGAGAAGAGGATCTGCTCGGACTGGAACTTCAGCGCGTAGAGCATCTTCACGAAGGTGTTGCCGATGCGAGGACCGCCGTCGCCGGTGAAGGTCGTCTTGGTCTCGCTGGCGCCGTCCTGACCGCGCGGGAAGTCGATCTCGACGTGCTCCGAGCCCTCCGGCGCACCGACGATCGAGTAGAGCGGCGAGGCCTCGCCGAAGTAGACGCGCGGCTCGAAGTTCTCGCTCGAGGTGAGGAAGCCCGCGGTCGGGATGCCGCGCTCGAGGAAGACCGGCTCGCCGTCGCTCGTGCGCTGGTTGCCCGCGGCGACGACGAGGCCGTATCCGTGGGTGTACACCGCGGCGCGGTTGTTCCAGCTGTCGCCGTCGCCGAGCTGGTTGAGGTTGAGCTCGCGCACGGCGACGACCGTGTCCTGGATCTCGCCGTCGATCTCGTAGCGGTCGACGTCGAGGTTGTTCTGGAACTGGTAGTAGGCGCGGTACTGCTCGAGCTGGCGCACGGTCGGGCTGATGATCGCCGGGTCGATGATGCGGATCGACGCGGTGGTCTCGGCGTCCTCGCGCAGCTGACCCGCCTCGGCCTCGGTGGCGGCCTGGAACGGGGTCTTGGTCAGCCCGTCGATGCCGTAGGCGTTCTTGGTGCCGTCGATGTTGCGCTGGTAGAACTCCGCCTGCACGCTGTTCTGGTTCGGACGCACCGTGAAGGTGTTGACGACCCAGGGGTAGCCGACGCCGACGACGAGGGCGACGACGATGAGCAGACCCGTCCCGACCAGCGGGAAGCGCCAACGACCGATGACGGCCGTGACGAAGAAGAGGATCGCGACGACGGCGGCCAGGACCGTGAGGATCGCCAGACCCGGAATCGTCGCGTTCACGCTCGTGTACGCGGCACCGGTGATGCGGTCCTCGGGGGTCACGAGGGTCTTGTAGCGGTCGAGCCACAGGCTTGCGGCCTGCACGATCAGGTAGAGACCTGCCAGCACCGCGAGCTGGATGCGGGCGGCCTTGGAGATGCGCAGCTCACCCTGGCCGATGCGCACCGAGCCGTAGAGGTAGGAGACGAAGGCCGTGATCAGCAGGCTCAGCAGGAGCACCGCCGAGATAAAGGCGAGCAGGCTCGAGTAGAAGGGCATCGCGAACAGGTAGAACCCCGTGTCCATGCCGAACTGCGGGTCGAGATCGGATGTCGCGACGCCGTTGAACCAGAGCCACACCGTCTGCCAGTTGCCGGCGGCGGCGAAGCCCGCGAACAGGCCGAAGAAGATCGGCATGCCCCACATCGCCAGGCGCCGCAGCGGCTCGACGACCTCCTGATAGCGGTCCAGCTGCGAGCTCAGACGCGCGTAGACCGGGCGCAGCCGGTAGGCGAGCTGGATCGCGACGAAGAGCGGGATCGCCATTCCGAGGAAGCCGATCACGAACATGACGGCCGTGGCGATCCACTGCGTCGTCAGGACCCGCTCGAAGCCGAGCTGGTCGAACCAGAGGTACTCGGTGAAGAGCGAGGCGAACGTGAAGAACGCCACGATCAGGGCGGCGATGATCGCCAGCGAGATCGTGAGGATACGTCGGGAGGGCTGGGGCGTGGCCGTGTTCGGCGCTGAGGTCGTGGTCACGGTTCCATCCTATGCGTGATCAGTATGCGTCGGCTGTGGAGCAGGAGGGAAGCGCCTCGACGTCGCCGTCGTTCGCGATGACCTCGAGCGCCTCGAGCGCCTCTTCGAGCGTGGCCGTGCGGATCACCTGCAGACCGTCCGGGACGTGCCCGACGACCTCGCCGCAGTTGGATTCGGGGGCGAAGAAGAACTCGGCGCCGGCATCCCGTGCCCCGTAGAGCTTCTGTCGGATGCCGCCGATGGGCCCCACGGCGCCGTCGGAGTCGATCGTGCCGGTCCCGGCGAAGTCCTCGCCTCCGGTGAGCTCGCCCGGGGTCAGCTGATCGATGATGCCCAGGGCGAACATGAGCCCGGCGCTGGGGCCGCCGACGTTGTCGAGCTGGATCGTCACGTCGATCGGGAACTCGTAGTGGGTCAGCGGGTAGACGCCGATGACCCAGGAGGTCTCCCCGGCCTGGGTCGCCTGCTCCGGCACGACCTCGACGGAGATCTCCTCGCCGCCGCGGGCGACCGCGAAGGTCAGGCGCTCTCCCCCGTGCTCCTGGATCTGGGCGCGCAGGTCCGACGACGAGGTCAAGGGGAGGCCGTTGAGCGACCGCAGCAGGTCGCCCTCCTCCAGCAGCCCTCGGACGGCGAACCCTCGGCGAGACCCAGGACCTCGACCTCGGCGGGACCTCGAAGCCCAGCTCGCGCAGCGCCGCGGCGGTCGCCTCGTTCTGCGACTCGTCCATGAGCGCCGCGTTGCGCTCGTTGCGCTGCTCGGAGGTGACGCCCTCCGGGAAGATCGTGTCGATCGGGACGACGGCACGGGAGGAGTCGACCCAGGCGAGCGCGAGCTCGAACCACGACGGCGGCCGCTCGCGGTTGCCGACGACCTCGATCGTCGTCAGGCGCAGGGCGCCGCCGGTCTCGAAGGTCTCGGCGCCGTCGACCTGGATGAGCGGGATCTCGGAACCATCGCTCGCCCTGGCGGCGCCCAGGGTGTCGTACACGGGACCGGGGCGCTGGATCACGTACGGCGTCGGCAGGAAGGTCAGCACGACCAAGCCCACCAAGGCCACGACGAGCGCCCACATGCCGATGCCGAACCGACGGGCGGGGGTTGCGCCAAGAGTCCTCCTCGGATGCCGTTCGCGAGCGGCGTACACGGATCTGCGCACTGTCGGGCCGCACCCAGAAACCTGCAACTAGCGTAGTTCCCACAGCTGTTCGCGTGCTGAGAGGGCGGTCCACATGGCAGAGAACGGTCCGAACCCGGACGATTTCCAGGAGTTCCTGCGGCGCATGCTCGGCGGTGAGGGCGGAGAGCTCCCCGATATGCCCGGCTTCCCGGACATGTCCGACCTCCCCGACATGTCCGGCCTCGGCATCGACCCTCGATGCTCGGCGCGCTCTTCCAGCAGCTCCAGGGCGCCACCGCCGGCGACCCCTGGGAGCAGTCGCTACGTCAGGCCCTGCACGTCGCCAACAAGGACGGCCAGGGCCTCACCGCCGGTTCACGCACCTCGCTGGCCGACGCCTTCGGCCTGGCGAACCTCTGGCTGAGCGAGGCGACGACGATCTCCGAGCTCGCCGAGGTGCCCACGCCGATGACGCGCGGCGAATGGGTGGAGAAGACGATGCCCGCCTGGCAGGAGATCGCCACGCCCGTCTCCACGAGCATCGCCGATGCCCTGCTGAGCTCCCTCGACGGCCACGTCCCCGAAGAGATGCGCGGCGTGGTCGACGGGGCGGGGCGGTTCATGCGGACCCTGAGCACTTCGCTCTTCGCCGCGCAGCTGGGCCAGGTCATCGGCAACCTGTCGCTCGAGGTCGTCACGGGCGGCGACGTGGGTATCCCCGTACTGCCGGCGGGCACCGTCGCCGTCATCCCGCAGAACATCGCGGCCTTCGGCGAAGGGCTCGAGATCCCCGAAGACCAGATCGCGCTGTACCTGGCGGCCCGCGAGCTCGCCTACGCGCGTCTCTACCGGCACGCGAAGTGGCTGCGTCTGCACGTCATGACGCAGATCACCGAGTTCGCCCGGGGCGTCTCCATCGACATGGAGGCGCTCGAAGAGGTCGCCGAGCGCCTCGACCCCTCCAACCCCGAGGAACTGCGCGCCGCCATCGAGGGCGGGGCCCTCCTGCCGGAGCAGAGCGAGACCCAGAAGGAGGCGCTCGCGCGCCTGGAGAATCTCGTGGCGACGATCGACGGCTGGGTCGATGTCGTGACCGCGCAGGCGACCGAGCGGCTTCCGGATGGCATCCGACTCTCCGAGGCGGCCCGGCGCCGTCGTGCGGCGGGAGGCCCGGCGGAGGATGCGCTCGGGCACTGGTCGGGCTGAAACTGCGCCCCAAGCGCCTGCGCGAGGCCGCGGCGATGTGGCAGGCGGTCACGGATGCCGTCGGCGTCGCCGCCCGCGACGCCCTCTGGGACTACCCCGACCTCATGCCGCAGGCCTCCGACATCGACGACCCTTCCGCTCTCGTCGCGCGTCTGCAGGCCCGCGCCCGCGGCGAGGAGCCCCAGCCGGACGAGATCGACGAGGCGCTCGCGCGCCTCCTGGAGGGCGAGGAGGACGCCGGGGAGAACCCGGGAGACAGCCCTCCGGCGGCATGCCCGTCTAGTCCTCCACAGGGGTCGGATCCTGCCGGGTTTTCCACGATCGCGGGATTCCGGCCGCAGAGGGGCGCGCCGGCGACCACAATCGCAGCATGAGACCCGTTCGCTCGGCATCCGTCCTCCGGCTCGATCCCGCGCACCAGCCGCTGTGGCGCGACGATGAGACGCTCCAGTTCGGCCTCGACCGGCGCGCCGAGGTCGCTCTGCGCGAGCCCTGGAGCGAGCCGCTTCTGGCAGAGCTGCGCCGCGGCATCCGCGAGGAGTCCTTCGATGTCGTCGCACATAGGCTCGGTGCACCGCGCGCCTCGGCGCGCGAGTTCCTGGCCGCCCTCGACCCGGTTCTGCACCTGGCGCCACTGCTGCCGCCTCCCGTGCACGTGCAGGCGCAGGACCCTCCGATGGAGCGGGGCGCTGTGGCTGACCGAGCTGCTCCGCGAAGCGGGGTTCCCGATATCGGATGCGCACAGGCCCGAGACGGTGGCGCTCCGTGTCGTCCGCGGCACCGCCGTCTCCGCCCAGTTCGCCGCAGACCTCACCGCCGACCGCGCGCATCTGCCGATCGCCTTCGATGCCGGCGGCGCGGTGATCGGCCCGCTCGTCGTCCCCGGGCGCACCCCTGCCTGGCCTGCCGCGACGCGCAGGAGACGGCGGCCGACGCCGCGTGGCCGCGCCTGCAGGCGCAGCTGATCGGCCGCGCCGGAGGGCGATCTCCTCCGTGCGCGCCGCCCACGCCGCCCCGCTCGTCGCCGAGCTGCTCCGCGAGAAGACCCCCGGATTCCGGTATGTGCGACTCAGCGCGGACGGGACGCGGGCGTGGCACCCGGTCGCGTTTCACGAAGAATGCCGGTGCCGCGGGCGGTGGTCCCGATCTCCGCGAGGAAGCGCGACGGCACCCGATCCCGCGGCCCGAGGTCCGCGACCACGACACCGCGAGAGTGCGCGCTGCCCGCGTGATGCCGACGTAGGCCAGGCGCCGCTCCTCGTCGACCGCCTCGAAGGTCGTCGCGTAGCTGATCGGCAGCGCGCCCTCGTTCCACCCGCCAGGTGGACATGGGGCCACTCGAGGCCCTTCGCGGCGTGCAGCGTCGAGAGCGTCACGGTCTGCAGGGTCGGCTCGTGCTTGTCCTTCGCGCGCGCCATGAGCGCGTCGGCGAAGGAGCGGAGGGTGGCATCCGGGCCCGACTCCTCGGCGAGGGTCAGGATCGCCCGCCGCGCCTCCCAGCCGTCACGGAGCGCGCCGCCGGCATCCGGAGCCTCGTCGGTGTAGCCGATGCTGCGCAGGACGTCGCGCACCGCGTCCAGGAACCCGGCACTCGTCGGTGACACGGCGGCCCCGCGCAGCGCGAGGATCGCCTGGCGCACCTCGGGCATGTCGAAGAAGCGGGTGCCGCCGAGCACGCTCGTGGCGACGCCCTCGGCGGCGAGCGCCTGCTGGATGACCGCGGACTGCGAGTGCGCCCGGTACAGCACGGCGATGTCGGAGGGCGAGACGCCGTCTGCGATGCGCGCGGCGATCGCGGCCGCGATTCCCGCGGCCTCTTCGTGCTCACTCGCATAGGCGGTCACCACGGGGTCTCGGCGTCTGCGGAGTCGGATGCCGGCGAGAGCTCCAGCGCTCCGGGGCGCCCGCGCATGAGCGCGTTGGCGACGGCGAGGATCGGCGCTCGGGAGCGGTAGTTGGTCTCGAGGCGCACGAGCCGGGCTCCCGGATGCCGGCGTTCGAACTCCAGGAGGAAACGCTGATCGGCTCCCGCGAAGGAGTAGATCGTCTGGCTCGCGTCGCCCACGACGCACAGATCGTGGCGCTCCCCCAGCCAGAGCTCGAGGAGACGGTTCTGGAGCGGCGAGACGTCCTGGTACTCGTCGACCGTGAAATGCCGGTACTGCTCGCGGACGGCGGCGGCCACGCGCGGCTCCGCCTCGATCATGCCGGCGCAGGCGAGCAGCACGTCCTCGAAGTCGAGCTGATGCCGCGCGTCCTTGAGCGCCTCGTAGGAGCGCATCAGCGCGGCGAGCTGCTCGGCGCCGACCCGGCCGACGGCACGGCCGAGGGCGGCATGCTGGTCGATCGAGAGCATCGAGACCTTGCGCCACTCGATCTCGGCGGCGATGTCGCGCAGCGTCGCCTTGTCCAGGCGCAGACGCTGGGCATCGGCCGCCTGCCCCAGCAGACGCACCTTGTTGTCGACGATCGAGGGGCAGGAGACCCCGCCAGCGTCGGCCAGAAGAAGTTCAGCTGGGCGAGGGCGGCGGAGTGGAAGGTGCGCGCGGCGACGCCCTCGACGCCGAGGGCGCGCAGCCGGCCGCGCAGCTCACCGGCGGCGCGCGTGGTGAAGGTGAGGGCCATGACGCGCTGCGGCGAGTAGGCGCCCACGTCGACGCCGTGCGCGATGCGGTGGGTGATCACCCGGGTCTTGCCCGTACCCGCACCGGCGAGCACGGCGACGGGACCGCGGAGGACGGATGCCGCCTCACGCTGTCGTTCGTCGAGTCCGTCGAGCGCGCTCACGCCCCGCTCTCCCGTCCGTCCTCGTTCTCCAGCCAGTCCACGATGAGGCGCCGGGCGATCGAGGCGGGACCGGGAAGCCCCACGGGACCCTCGCCGGCGAGCGCCGAGGCGATCTCGGCGCGGGTGAACCAGCGCACCTCGACGATCTCCTCGCCGTCGGGGTGGGCCAGATCATCATCCGTCGCCGTGGCATGGAAGCCGATCATGAGCGAACGGGGGTACGGCCAGGGCTGAGAGCCGAAGAAACGCACCGCGCTCAGACGCACGCCGGCCTCCTCCTCGATCTCGCGATGCACGCTCTGCTCGAGCGACTCGCCCGCCTCGACGAAACCGGCGAAGCAGGAGAACATCCTCCCTTCCAGAGCGCGTTCGCCCCCAGCAGCAGCCGCTCGCCATCGCGGCTGGCGATCGCGACGATCACGGCCGGGTCGGTGCGCGGGAAGTGCTCCCGACCGCAGCCCGTGCAGCAACGGGACCAGCCGGCGGCGCGCAGCTCGGTCGTCGCCCCGCATCGCGGGCAGAAGGGGGCGTCGCGGATCCAGGCGGCAAGGGCCACACCCGAGGTGAGCAGCTCCGCGCTCTCCGCGTCCAGGCTCGTGGCCGCCTCGCGCACCCCTGCCCACTGCCCGCCCTCCCAGTCGGTGTCCTCGGCCTGCTCGGCCACCGCCGCGAGCAGCACGGGCGTCTCGTCCGCGCGCGCGCCGAGGAGCGCCCACGCGGCATCCGACGGCACGTCGTCGGGGCCCACGAGTACGAGCGCGCCGCCGGTGACGCGGGCGCGGCCCTCGTGCACGAGCAGCACGCGCGTGGCGGGATCGGCCCGCAGCGCCTCCAGCAGACCCGGCTCGCTGCGCCGTGCGTTCCAGCGATCGAGCAGTGCAGGCTGTGCGGGGAGGATGGTCATCGACTCCCTCTTTCGGGGCGTGGCGTGGGCGGGAGCATGGAGGACCCACCCTAACCTGGGGTCATGGCACGCTCACCCTTCACTCTAGCGGCGGCGGTCACCGCGGCTCTGCCCGGTGCGGAGGTCGCGGGGGCACGAGCCCTCAGCGCCGGCGGCGACGGCCGTTTCGACTCGGCGGTCGCGACGCTCCGCGACGGCCGCGAGCTCGCGATCCGCGTCGCCGACGAGGACGAGACGGCCCGAGAACTGGCCGCGGAGGCCCTCGCGCTGCGCGCGCTCACCCCCGGCGCCCGCGCCATGCTGCCCTTCCAGGCCCCGAGTACGTGGGAGAGACCACCGTCGGCGAGGGACGTGCCCTCGTGACCGAGCTCGTCCCCGGATTCCAGGTCGAAGCCGCCCACCTGCCCGCGGGGCCGGGCGCCGCCCACTCCGCCGGGGCCGCGATCGCCGCCGTTCACGGGCTGCCCGCCGCGGTCGTGCGCAACGCCGGGCTCCCCGAGCGCACCGCCGCCGAGGCCCGCGCCGAGCTGCGCACCCTCGTCGACCGGGCAGCGGCCACAGGACGCGTGCCCGCCCGGCTCATCGTCCGCTGGCGCGAGGCGCTCGACGAAGAGGCGCTGTGGCGCTTCGAGTCCACCGTGACCCTGGGCGGGACGCAGTCCACGTCCTTCCTCTTCGAGGATGACCCCGCCGCCGGCCCGGTCGTCGTGGGCATCGTCGGCTGGCACGGTCTCTCCATCGGCGACCCCGCCGTCGACTTCTCGTGGCTCTCGAGCGCGCCGGATGCCGCATCCGACGTCCGCAGCGCCTATGCGGTCGCCGCGGACCGCACGCCCGACGAGGCGATCGGCGCCCGCGGCAGGCTCCGCGCCGAGCTGGAGTTCGCCCGATGGCTCGTCCACGGCGAGGATCTGCGCCGGGACGACATCATCGACGACGCCGCCTCCCTGCTGGAGGCCCTCGCCGAATCCGTCCGCGAGAACGACCTCGCCGAGATCGCCGACGACGGAGCGGATGCCGCGCTCCAGTCGGCCCTGGGCGCCGCCGAGCGTCTGCCCACCGGTGAGGCGCCATCGATCGACACGTCCATGCAGACCGACACCTACTCCCCGAGGAGCTGGCCTGGGTCGCGGAGGCCGAGGCGCCGGAGTCGGAGCGGCCGGAACCCGCCCCGTCGGCGGACGGCGAGAAGGCGGGCGAGGTCGACCCCGAGGAGACCGAGGCTCAGCGGGCCGCCCGCGCGGCGCTCCAGCGCTGGACCAGCTCCTCCTCCGAGTAGACCCGATCGTCGCGGATCACCAGATCGTCGGCGACGTAGTACAGGGCGACGTCGATCTCCTCCAGCGGCACCCCGTGACGGCGGTGATAGGCCAGCCGGTAGAGGGCCAGCTGCAGCATCCGTTCCTCGCGCTCGGCGGCGTTCCGCGGCGGACGACCCGTCTTCCAGTCCACGATCTCGAGGCGCCCGCCGCGATCGGTCCGACGGTAGACGGCGTCGAGCTTGCAGATCACGATGTGATCGGGCGCCCCGGCCGCCCGGGGAGGGCGAAGTCGATCTCGGTCTCGACCTCCACCGGGGAGAGCTGTGCCCACTCGCTCCTCTCGAAGATCTCCTGCAGGCGTGAGAGGTCCGCTTCGTCGTCTGCGGAGATCGCGGCCGAGTGATCCGCCGCACTCGGTTCCTCCTCATCGATCTCCCACAGCGCCGCATCCGGCGCGGCGCCCGTCCCACGAGGCCGGAGCGATGCTCCACCCAGGCGTGGAAGAGCGTGCCCAGTCGTGTCTGACGATACGGGCGCTCGGGCATGGGCCGGACGAGGCTGCGCACCGTGCCGGCGTAGTCGGCGACGTAGTCCTTGAAACGAGAGGCCGGCACACGCGTCGGCGCGTCGGCGACGACGCCGGCCCGGCGGGCGGCGCGCTCGGCGAGCAGGCGGGACAGCTCCGGTGTGGCAGCGGCGGCGGGTTCGGCCTGCGCGCGCCGCACGGCCTCCGCCGCCCGGGTGACGACTGCGCGACGCGCGCCCAGCGGGTCCTGCGGCCAGAGCAGGGTCTTCTCGGCGCCCTCGTAGGGGTTCTCTTCGCCGTCGACCTCGGCGATCGGCTCGGCGCCGAGCACGTCGATCGCCTCGAGCAGGAACGGGCTCGCCGAACGGGGCTTCTTCTGCCCGGCCCAGTGCGAGCCTGTGAGCAGAAGATCCTCGCGGGCGCGCGTGACCGCGACATAGGCCAGCCGTCGCTCCTCTTGCTGCTGATAGTCCCGGTAGTCGTTCTTGAACCGCGTGAGTGCGCCCGGGCCGAGGCGCTCCTGCTCGTCAGAGAGGCCACGAAGGCCTTCTGCCGCTTGGCGGGGTCGGTCTCGGTGTCGTCGGGAGGGATCCACTCGAAGGTTGGCAGGGCGTCGCGATCGCCGCGGAGCGGGAAGGGCAGCACGCCGAAGCCGAACCAGCCCGAGGTGTCGGTGGGCCGGGAGGGAAGCTCGTCCGCGACCATCCGTACGACGGCGACCGCGTCCCACTCTAGCCCTTTGGAGCCGTGGATGGTCAGCAGCTGCACGACACCGGGTTCGGGCGGCTCCGCGCGAGGCATGAGCTCGTCGCTGCTCTCGGCCTTCTCCAGCCATGCCAGCAGGCTCCCGATCGTGCCGCGCTCGTCGGCGGCGAGGAAGGCGCGCACCTCGTCGGCGAAGGCACGCAGCTGCGTGGAGGCGACCCGCGCCGGTCCGCGCGTCTCGTTCGCCGCCAGCTCGATGTCCAGGCGCAGTTCGAGCTCGATGAGCCGGATCAGCTCGGGAAGCGGCTGGGTGATCGCATGACGCAGCCGCTCGAGCATCTCTCCCGCCGCCCGGATGCGCGCCCGCCCTCGGGCGTGATGCGCTCGATCAGCCGATAGCCGTCGCGGAGCCCGCGCAGCACGTCGACGGCGTCGATGATCGACACGGCCTCATCGGCGCCGCGCGAGGAACGCACGCGCGCCCGCAGCTCCTCGGGAAGCGGCAGCAGCCCCGCGTCGCGCTTGGAAAGCTCTCGGGCCAGATCGTGCAGCGCCGCCATGTCTGCCACCCCGACGCCGAAGCGCGGGCCGACCAACAGCCGGATCAGCGCCGAGCCCGCGGTCGGATCATGGATCACCCGGAGCGTCGAGACGACGTCGACGACCTCCGGCGTGGCGAGCAGTCCGCCGAGCCCGAGGATGCGGTGCGGGATGCCGCGTGCGGCCAGCGCCGCGGCGAAGGTCTGCATGTGCCGCTTGGAGCGGAACAGGATCGCCCCGTGTGCGGGCGCGGCGCATCGGGGTGCGCCCCTCGTGCGCGGCGCGCCGCTGGGCGAACCACTCTGCGACCGCCTCGGCCTCGTCGTCGACGGTGAGCGCGTAACGGATCTCGGCCCTGCCCTCCCCGGCGCCGGGCCGCGGCTCGAGCGGGGGCACGTCGAGCCCGGGCGCTGCAGCGGCACGAGCAGCCGGTTGGCGACGTCGAGGATGCGCCGCTCGTTGCGCCAGCTCGTCATCAGGTTGTGCGTCTGTGCGGGCAGCGCCTCGGCGAACGACCGGGAGAACGCGTAGAGGTTGTCGGCGCTCGCGCCGCGCCAGCCGTAGATCGACTGATGCGGGTCGCCCACGGCCATCACGGCGCTGTCGCGGAAGAGCTCCGCGAGGAAGCGCGTCTGGATCACCGAGGTGTCCTGGTACTCGTCCAGCAGCACGACCCGGTGCTGCTCGCGCAATTCCTCGCGCACATCCGGCGAGGACTCCACGATGTCGTAGGCGCCGGCGACCTGGTCGGCGAAGTCGAGCACCCCGCGGCGCTGCTTCTCGACGAGGTACTCGCGCACGAGCGCGGTGAGCGCCGGAAGCGCCTGCAGGTTGCCCGCCGCCTTGTCGACGTCGCCGTTGCTGCGCCCGGGGCGAACGCCGCCGCCTGCTCCACGGCGATCCGATCCGCGCGGTCCAGGTCGGCGCGATGATCAAGAGCGTCGCCGGCCAGACGCTGCACCGCATCGACCACAGTGCCCACGGCCAGGTCGATGTCCTCCAGCCCCGGAAGATCCGCCCGGAGCACGACGTCGCGCGCGAGCATCCATGAGGCCGCCTGGCTCAGCATCGCGGCATCCGGATCCCGCCCGATCCGGGCGGCATGCTCGCGCACGATCCCGTCGGCGAAGGCGTTGTACGTCGAGACCCGCGGACGGATCAGCACGTCTTCGGCCGCGGGCGTCGACGCCGGATCCCACCCTGTGTCGAAACGGACCGCGAGCTCATCGAGCACGTGTCGGCGCACAAGGGCGCGCTGGCGACCGGGGGCGGCGTCGTCGACCCTCGTGAGCGCCCCGGATGCCACGATCTCCGGCAGATGGGCGAGGAGCCCTCGCCGCCCGTACTCGTCGATGACCGCCAGCCGCGCCCCGATGCGTTCGGCCAGCTCCCCCGCCGCTTTGCGCGTGAACGTCAGCCCGAGGATCTCATCGCGACGCACGTGCCCGTTCGCGACCAGCCAGACGACCCTCCCCGACATCGTCTCGGTCTTGCCGCTGCCGGCCCCGGCGACGACGAGCGCGGGCGACGGCGGCGCCTCGATCACGCTCTGCTGCGCCGGCGTGGGCGAAGGCAGTCCGAGCGCTGCGGCGACGTCGGTCGCGCTGATCCCCGCGAACCCTCCCAGGCGGTCATGCGCTCACCGCGGGGATCGTGTGGATCCGGCAGGGCTTGCCGCGTCCCTGCATGTCGGCGCAGTGCGCCTCGACGTGCGCGGTGAAGCTGCTCGCGGACATCCCGCGCGCCGCATCCGCGACCCGCCGCAGGAAGGCGGTGCGGGCGTCGTCGTCGAGCCGGTGCTGATGGGCGATGCGGAAGTCGCTCCTGCTGAGCGTCTTGGCGACCAGCAGCAGGCGGGCGCCGGCGAGCGCCGCCGGGTCGGCGCCGTCGATCAGCCCGTGCCGGACGGCGATCTGATAGGCGGCCAACTGCGCGTTCTCGGCGACCTTGGCGTCGGTCTCGGGCTCGTACTTGCCGGTCTTCAGGTCGACGACGACCACGCGCTCCCCGTCGCCGCCCATGCCCGTCCATCCGTTGCCGCGGGCGTCGGGGAACTCGCCGGCCCCGGACGGATAGGCCTCCACCCGGTCGATGAAGCCGTGGATGATCGCCTCCTGCGCCGCGGCGGCGTCACCCTCTCCGATCGCGCGCACGGAGTTCTCCCCCTCGGGGTCCGCCTCTTCGAGCGCCACGGCGAAGCGGAACTCGACCTCGCCGGCGATGAGCCTGCCGCCCTGGCGCGCGGCATCGCCCAGGTAGCCGTGGAGACGGTCGATGTAGGTGTCGGCGCGGCGGCGTTCCTTCCGCCCGATCCACTCGGCCTCGAAGTCGAGCTCGGGCCAGTGCTCGGCGAGGATCGCCCGCATCCGCTCCAGGTCGCCGTCGGGCACCCTCTCCATCGCCTCGTGCACGATCGTGCCGATGCCGGCCGACGGCGGCAGCACGGTGTCTCCGCCGAGGGCGGAGACCGCCCAGTTCAGGCCGCACTCCTCGAAGGACTCCATGCGCGAGGGCGACACATGCGCCGCCTCGGCCGTGAGGTCGCGCAGGGGCGCCTGCGTCGACGGCGCGGCCATGCCGTACCACTCCTCGGGATCCGCGCCGGGCACGCCCTCGCGCGCCAGCACGGCGAGCTGCTGGGCGGCCTCGCTCCTCTCCTGCTCGGACGAGGACGTCGTCAGCGTGCGCCGGTGCCGCATGACGAGCCCGCGCAGCGTCAGCGGATGCTCCGCCGAGGGATGGTCGGATGCCGGAGGCGGCTCGGGCAGGAAGGAGAAGAACGGGCTCGGGCCCGTGTCGTCATCGTCGACGGCGGTGACGACCAAGAGGCGACGCGCCCGCGTCAGCGCGCGGACGAACAGCCGCAGTTCATCGTGCAGCGCGGCCCTGCGACGGTCCAGTAGGGCGGCATCCGGGCCCGACAGTCGCCAGGCCGAGAGCATGCCTCCGCGCAGTCGAACGTTCGGCCACACCCCCTCTTGCACGCCGGCGATGACGACGGCCTCGTACTCCGTGCCGAGCGCCGACGCCGGGGTGAGAAGCGTCACGACGCCGGGCCTGTCGGGGCGGAGAGGCTGTCTTCGGGGACCTCGCTGCCGAGGATGTCGTGGATGAACACCGCCGGGCGCTCGTCGGGCGTGCGCTCCACGAAGCGCTTGGCCGCATCGAACAGCGCCACGAGACTGTCGAGCGCGCGGGCGATCTCCGCGCCCCGGGTTGCTCGGCGGCCGCCCGCCACCTGTTCTGGAGTCCTGACCGCTCCCACACCCGCCACAGCAGGTCATGGGCCGTCTCTCCCGCCGCCGCGGCGGCGGCGGTCTCGGCGAGGGTCGTCGCGAAGCGCCCCGCGACGCGCGCCTCCGGAGCGTCGATCAGGGTGAGATGAGCGGGATGCTCCATGGCCTGGCGCAGCAGTTCCATGGCGGGTGTCGTCCCCCCGTCGGCGAGCTCCCGGTGCCGCAGCCGGGCGCGCAGCCGGCGCAGCCCCACCGCGTCCAGGCCGCCGAAGGGCGAGCACAGCGCCTCGGCGAGCTCCTGCGCCGTGCGCTCCCCCGCGGGCTTCAGCGCGAGGGCCACGATGCGCACGATGTCGCGCACGGCGTTCTCGCTCGCCAGTGGGCGCTGCACGCCGGCGGATCGTGTGGGCACCTCACGCGCCGCCAGCTCCGCCTCCAGTGCGAGGATCTGGCGCGTGTCATGGGCGATGACCGCCATGTCGCCCCAGGCGATGCCGCCGCTGAGGTGCCAGTCGCGCAGGACGCCCGCGACCCGGTCGGCCTCTTCGTAGGTGGAGGCCGCGAGGAAGGTGGAGACGGCCGCATCCTCGTCGTCGGATGCGGGCGCCGGCGGCCTCCGGTGCTCGACCCGGCCGGCGACGCCGATGGCCTGCGTGAGCGTGCGGGTGAGCGCCGTCAGCGCCGGGACCTGACGGTGGGCTCTTCCAGCACGAACACCCGCTCGAGGGAGGTGACGAGCTCGTCGAACAGCTGCGGGCTCGCGCCGCGGAAGGTTCCGGAGGAGATGTCGGGGTCGCCGAAGGCGAGCACCGCGATCCCGCGTGCGCGAAGCGCCCGCACGAGGGACACGCCGCCGGGGGTCAGCTCCTGCGCGTCGTCGATGAGCACGATGCGCAGGTCGGACAGTGGGCCGAGGGTCGCATCGTCGACCCGGCGCAGGAGTGCCGCGGCCTCGCTGACGAGGTCGGGGATGTCGCGGTGCGCGGAGCGCATGTGCTCCTGGACGGCCCGGTACTCGGTGAGGAAGTCACCCACAGAACGCCACGTCTCGTTGTCGGAGGCGCGCAGCTCGGCGGCGGTCACGCCACGCTCCGTGCACTCGGCGAGGAAGGCCCGCAGCTCGGAGCGGAAGCCCGTCGAGGCCCGCACGGCGGGGCTGAGCTGCGCCGGCCAGCGACTCGGCGCGCCGTCGGCCTCGTCGTCGGCATCCCCGGCGAGCAGGTCGGCGATGATGCGATCCTGGTCGGCGCCGGTGAGCAGTGCGGGAGGCTCCTCGCCGGCACGCACCGCCGCCGCGCGCACCACCTGGAACGCGAAGGACGCCAGCGAACGCGCCAACGGCCCCGGCGTCGCCTGGCCGATGCGCACACCGATCGCGTCGCGCAGGTGCGTCGCGGCCTGCCTGCTCGGCGTCAGCACGAGGAGCGCCTCGGGCGGGAGCGCATGGACCTCCAGCAGGGCGATCACCCGCGCGACGAGCGTCGTCGTCTTCCCCGTTCCCGGTGCCCCGATCACGACGCCGGATGCCGAGACGGCCGCATCGATCACGTGTCTCTGCGCGGCATCCGGTGTCATGCTCTCCACGCTATCGGGCGGCGCCGACACTCCCGGACGGGCGGTAGAGTTGGGGCATCCCGATCTACGCGAGGAGCACGAGTGGAAATCCGCATCGGCATCATCAACAGCGGCCGTGAGCTGAACTTCGAGACCGGCGCCACCTCTGCCGAGGTGCAGAAGCAGGTCGCCGACGCTCTCGACCAGAACGCCACGCACATCACGCTGAGCGATGTGAAGGGCAACTCCTACATCGTCCCGACCGCCAACCTCGGCTACATCGAGCTGGGCACCGAAGAGTCCCGCCGCGTCGGCTTCGTCGCCTGATCGCGCATGTACATCCTCATCGCGCTCGTCCTGGCCTGCTCGGTCGGCATCGCCGCGCACTACTCGCTTCCCGGCCGTGATCTGCGCGGGTCGTCGTGAGCCCGGCGATCGCCACGGTCGCCGCCGGGGCGATCTACACGGGCCTGCAGTGGGCCGGCGTCGCCGAGAACAACTTCTGGCTGTGGCTGGCCAGCGTCGGCGGCGGCATCGCGATCGGCGTCGGCGCCACGATCGCCCTCACCCGCTCGCGCGAGCAGCGCGACGCCGCCCGTGCCGAGGAGCTCGGACTCACTCCCCGCTGAGACGGCATGTGGCCCTCCGCGGGCGCGCCGGCGCATCGGTTAGGCTCGCGTCATGAACGCCTCTCGACGCACGCTCGCCCTGCTCGCCGTCGGCCTGCTCGCGCTCTCGAGCTGCGCCTCCGAGCCCGCCAATCCCGTCGCCACCTTCGAGGTCGCGGGCTCTGAGACCTTCAAAGTCGAGCTGGTCACCCCGGAGTTGGTCGAGCACGCCGAGAGGCTCCTTGCCGGCGACGACGTCGCCGCCATCCCCAACGGAATCGTGGTGCGCGGCGAAGCGAGCGTCAACGAACCGTGGTCGTGGCACATCGACCCGCGCAGTTCGAGTTCGCGCGCGCGACGACCGAGGTCTGCGACGGGCTCCCCTCCTTCGTAGAGGACGAGACCGTGACCAGCCCTACTACTGCCCCTGGAGCGCGGTCCTCGTCTCGATCGACTAGCTGGCCAGTCCGAGTCCGTCCATCCGGCGCGCGTGCGCGGACATGAGCTCGGTGTAGACGGGCTCCACGCGCTCCTCGTCCGCGAGGGCGAGCCGCTCTGCCCGCAGCGCGCCCGCGCGACGAGGATCGTGTCGCCGACGAGGCGCCTCGCCCACATCGACAGGAGCGAGCGCCACTCCGGGTCGGAGTCGATCGTCGCGCGCAGGATCCGCACGACGTCCTGGTGGGCATCGTCCTCGCTGAGGATCTCCGCGACCCGCTCCCCCGTGTCGCCGTAGCTGGAGGCCAGGGCGAGATAGAAGTCGTCGAGGATCCCGGCGGTGATGTAGACGGCCAGCAGCGTCTCGCGCTGGCGAGCGCCGATCGTCTTCCGGCGGAAGGCGTCGAGCCCCTCCTGGAAGGGAAGCATGAGCTCGGTCGGATCCGCTCCGCGCTCCCGCATGACCTCCACGATCTGACGGTGCTTGTCCAGGGCCGCCGCGGCGGCACGCGAGATCGATTCCTTCTCGACGAGGTCGGGAGTGGCCCGGATCATGCGCGAGAGCGTCTCGAAGTAGCCCAGCTGGAGATACGCGGCCTGTCCGAGGAAGCGATCCAGCTCCGGGGCGAGCTCGGCGAAATCGACACGGGTCGCGTCGCCCAGCTCGCCGCGCGAACGCAGTTTGAGAGCACGCCGCGGCTTCTTGCGCTGCCAGAACCAGGTGACCACGTGTTCAGACTACTCGGCCACCGGGCGGCCTCGGGTAGGCTTGTCACGCCCTGCCATCGGAGCAGGGCCCCGCGCCTGAGAATCCATGAACGGCGTGGAACTTCATTTCGAGGCGGCGCGGCCGCCGGACAGGCACGTGAACTGCAGTGACAACTTTCGCTGATCTCGGTATCGATCAGGACATCATCGACGCGCTCGCCTCCCGCGGGATCGTGGACGCCTTCCCCATCCAGGAGCAGACCATCCCCCTGGGGCTTCCCGGGCAGGACATCATCGGACAGGCCAAGACCGGCACCGGAAAGACGTTCGGCTTCGGCATCCCGGTCGTCCAGCGTCTGGGTCAGGACCCGGAGCCCGGCGTCAAGGCGCTCATCGTCGTGCCGACCCGTGAACTGGCCGTGCAGGTCTACGAAGACATCGACCTGCTCACGAGCAACCGCTCCACGAGCGTGGTCGCGATCTACGGCGGCAAGGCCTACGAAGGGCAGATCGAGCAGCTCAAGGCCGGCGCGCAGATCGTCGTGGGTACGCCCGGACGACTCATCGACCTGGCCGGTCAGCGCCTGCTCGACCTCTCGAACGCGACCGAGGTCGTCCTCGACGAGGCCGACAAGATGCTCGACCTCGGCTTCCTCGCCGACATCGAGAAGATCTTCCAGAAGGTGCCGGCCATCCGCCACACCCAGCTGTTCTCCGCGACGATGCCCGGCCCGATCGTCGCCCTGGCGCGCCGCTTCATGAGCAACCCGATCCACATCCGGGCCACCGATCCCGATGAGGGTCTGACCCAGGCCAACATCAACCACCTGGTCTACCGGGCCCACTCGCTCGACAAGGACGAGGTGATCGCCCGCATCCTGCAGGCGAACGGCCGCGGCAAGACGGTCATCTTCACGCGCACCAAGCGCGCCGCCCAGCGGCTGGTCGACGAACTGGGCGACCGCGGCTTCAACGTCGGCGGCGTGCACGGAGACATGGGTCAGGAGCAGCGCGAGCGCTCGATGGCCGCGTTCAAGGCCGGCAAGCGCGACGTCCTCGTCGCCACCGACGTCGCCGCCCGCGGCATCGATGTCGACGACGTCACCCACGTGATCAATCACACGATCCCCGACGACGAGAAGACCTACCTGCACCGCGCCGGCCGCACCGGCCGCGCCGGCAAGACCGGCATCGCCGTGACCTTCGTCGACTGGGACGACCTGCACAAGTGGGCTCTCATCAACCGCGCCCTCGAGTTCGGCCAGCCCGAGCCCATCGAGACCTACTCCTCGAGCCCGCACCTGTACACCGACCTCGACATCCCCGAGGGCACCAAGGGCCGCCTGACGACGGCTCCCAAGGCCCAGCGCGACGGTCAGCGAGGCTCGCAGCGTCCGTCCAAGGCATCGGATGCCGCGGAGCAGGGCACCGACGACGGCACGACCCGCCGGCGCCGCCGGCGGCGGCGCGCCTCGGGAACCGGCGACACCTTCGCCCAGGGAACGGATGCCGTCGCCGACACCTCCTCCACCGCCGCTCCTGTGGCGACCGTCGACCGCGACTCCGACGGCGCGGGCACGCACGACGGCGCCGGCAAGGAGCACCACGACGGGCGCCCCGCGCCCTCGCGCCGGCGTCGCCGTCGCCGCGGCGGCTCAGGCGGTGCGGGCGGCGGTGCTCCGGTCCAGAGCGCGTGACGGCGGGTACACCCACGCCACGAGCACGACCGAGATGATCATCAGCAGGAACCACGAGCTCAGCTTCGAGAGCGAGACGAGTTCCCAGCCGTCGGCCTGATTCGGGTACAGCCAGGCCCCGGCCCAGGTGCCGATGTTCTCGGCGAGGTAGATGAACACCGCGACGCCGGCGAACACCGCCAGCAGCGGAAGCCTCAGCACCCGCCGCCAGACGCGCGCGTGCATGACGGTCGGCAGCCACAGGACCACGACGGCGATGAGCAGCACCCACCGCGCATCCCACCAGAAGTGGTGCGTGAAGAAGTTCACGTAGATCAAGGCGGCGACGATCGCGGTCAGCCAGCGCTTCGGATAGCGATCGAAGCGCAGGTCGTGCAGCCGGTAGACGCGCACCATGTACGAGCCGACCGCCGCGTACATGAACCCGCTGAACAGCGGCACGCCGCCGATCCTCAGTATGCCGTCGGCGGCATAGGCCCAGGAGCCGACATCCGTCTTGAAGATCTCCATCACGGTCCCGGTCACGTGGAAGAGCACGATCACCCACAGTTCGCGCCCGGTCTCCAGGCGCCCGGCGATCATCGCGACCTGGATGAGCACGGCCACGATCGTCAGGAAGTCGTTGCGCGCCAGCAGGGCGTCGTCGGGGTACCAGAGCCGCGCGGCGATGATGGCCACAAGCAGTGCGGCCCCGAAGATGCACGCCCACGCCTGTTTGAGCACGAAGACGCCGAACTCGATCAGCCCCGCCCGCACGCCCCGGTCCGAGGCATCGCGCAGGAGGCGATGGGCGACGGCGTCGATGCGTCGCTCAAGGGCGGTGGATTGCTGCACCCCTCGACGCTAGCCGACGACCAGTCGATCACCCTCCCAGGCGACCGGCCGCGGGTCGGTCACGCCGCCGACGAATCGCCCCTCGTCATCGAGATGCCGGAAAGCGATGAACAACCACTTCTCCTCGTCGCGGCGGCGCACGAGACGGCCCACGTAGAGTTCATCGTCCGCAATCGGATGGGCCGCTCCGACGTCGAACGGGCCCGTCAGCGAGTTCGACGGCACCGCCCACACCGCGCCCTTAGGGAATCGTGCCCTCCGGGTCGGCGAGGAGTGCTCGCCGAGGCAGGAGAACAACAGCACGGGCCTGCCGTCGACGATCTCGCTCTGCATGACTTCGAGCTGGCCGAACCCCGCATCCGACGGCGAGCTGAGAGGTTCACGGAGCCTCCAGGTCTCAAGATCGTCCGAAACGGCGTGTCCGACGACACCGCGTCCGTGCACCGGACCTTCGTTCGCGCGCGCGGTCACGAACATGTGCCAGCCTTCGCCGTCCGGATCGGCGAACACCCAGGGATCGCGGAAGGCCTCGTCGTGCCACTGGGAGGAGTCGATGCGCTCGTACCACCGGCCGTCGGCCTCGAGCACGGAATCCGGCGACTTGGTCCAGGTGTGGAGGTCGTGCGAGATCGCGTAGCCGATGCGCTGGACGTTGCGTCCGCCCGACTCCAGTCGCGCGCCCGTATAGAACATGAACCAGCGTCCGTCGGGGTGGCGCACCACCGAGCCGGTCCAGGTGGCGAGCTCGTCGAAGGCGGGGGCGTCTCCCCTGACGAGCGCGTCGGCGACGCGTGTCCACGACACGAGGTCGTCTGACACGGCATGCCCGATCGAGGCGCGATGATGCCGCGCATCCGGATCGTGCAGCGCCCGTGAGGCATAGAGGAAGAAGAGGTGGTACCGCGTCCCGTCGTCGGCGAACCAGAAGTCCCATACCCAGGAGTCGGGGAGGTCGAACACGTCAGAGATGTCCTTTCGATCGAACGAGGTCGGCGAGGTCGGCGCGTCGCGGGGGATCCATCCCGGCCCGCGACACCGTGACGGCCGCGGCGGCCACGCCGCGGGAGAGAAGCCCGTCGAGATCGTCCGCGGTGAATGCCGCGAGCGCCCGCCGGATCTCGTCGGCATCGTCGCCGAGAGCGAGCAGAGCGTCGATGATGGCACCCATGAAGGTGTCGCCCGCACCGACGGTGTCGACCACGTGCACGCGCGAAGCCCTCACGCGCACGATCGCCGAGCCGTGCGCCGCCAGGGCGCCCTCGGCGCCCTCCGTGACGACGACGAGCGTCGCGCCGAGCCCGAGCCACAGGCGCGCGACCCGCTCCGACGTGAGACCGGGATACAGCCATGCTGTGTCGTCCGCGCTCGCCTTGACGACGTCGGCGACGCGCACGAGACGCTCGACCCGTGTGCGCGCAGCGACGAGGTCCTCCGCCAGTGCCGGACGGATATTGGGGTCGAAGGTCACGAGGGTCTCTGCAGCGACCGTCTCGACGACGTCGGCGACGACGTCCGCTCCGGGCGGGAGCGATGCCGCGACGGAGCCCGTGTGCGCGATGCGCGCCGGAGGCAGGGCGAGCGCGGCGGGCAGATTCCACTCGACGTCGAAGGAGTACTCCGCATCCCCCGTCCTGCCGATGAGTGCATCCGCGGTCCCCGTCCTTCCGGGCACCGAGGCCAGCACGGTCTCGACGCCGGATGCCGCGAGCCACTCGCCGACGCGCCTTCCGCGCTCATCGGCGGCGAGGGTCGTGACGAGTACGACGCGGCGATCGAGGCGTCCGAGGGCGACGGCGACGTTCGCGGGGCTCCCGCCGGGGCTCTCGGCCGCCCCGGCGGGAGTTCTGACGATGTCGACGAGTGCTTCTCCGAGCACGACGACATCGAGCATGGTGCCGGTCATCCCTTGACCCCGCTGGCAGCGATACTGCTGACGAAGGCTCGCTGGAAGACCAGGAAGACGATGAGAACGGGGATCGTGATGAGCGAGGTGTAGGCCATGACCTCGCCCCACGCCGTGTTCAGCTGGAAGAAGTACTGCATGCCGACCATCACCGGCCGCAACTCCTCACGCTGCACGACCATGAGCGGCCACAGATACTGGTTCCACGCGGGCAGGAAGGTCAGGATCGCGACCGTCGCGAAGGCCGGTCCCGACAGGGGCACGATGATCCTGCGGTAGATCGCGAACCAGCTCGCGCCGTCGATGCGGGCGGCCTCGTCGAGCGACTTGGGGATCGTCGAGAAGTACTGCGCGAACAGGAAGATCGAGAAGGCGTTCGCGATGAACGGCACGATCTGCACCTCGTAGGTGTTCAGCCAGCCGAAGTCGTACTTGAGCATGCCGCCCTCCAGCACGAGCGTCGGCAACTGGTTGACCCAGTAGACCATCGGCACCGCGATGGTCTCGAAGGGAACGATGAGTGTGGCGATGACGACGGCGAGGACGACGACGCGCCCCTTCCACTCCAGCCGCGACAGGGCGAAGCCGGCCATGGAGTTGACCACGAGCCCCAGCCCCACCGTCAGCACGGTCACGAGCACGGAGTTGAACAGGAACTGCGCGACGGGCACGCGGTCGAAGACGCCGAAGTAGTTGTCGAGACTGATGTCGCCCACCGGCAGGAACGCCGCCGGAGAGCCGATGTCCCGGAGGATCTGGCTGTCGGGTTTGAGACTCGAGACGAACATGAACACGAGCGGGAACAGGAACACGAGCGCGAGCAGCGACATGGCGAGGTAGGTGAGCACCTTGCTGCGCAGGCGCCGCCTGCTCTCTGTGGCGGTGGCCATGGCGGTCATGTCAGTCCTTCTCCCTGGTCAGGCGCCGCTGGACGAGGGCGATGATGAGGACCGCGACGAAGAAGATCAGCGAGATCGCGGCGGCATAGCCGATCTCCTGCTGCGCATAGCCCTTGCGGACCGCGTGGTACACGATCGTCGAGGTCGAGCCCACAGGTCCTCCCTGCGTCATGACGTCGATCTGCACGAACAGCCCGAGTGCGGCGATCGTGATGGTCACGAGCACGAAGACCATCGTCGGGCGCAGTCCCGGCCAGGTGACGTTCGTGAACTGCCGCCAGGGACTGGCTCCGTCCATGCGGGCCGCCTCGTACAGCTCCTCCGGGATCGTCTGCAGGCCCGAGAGCCAGATGATCATGTGGAACCCGACCGCCTGCCAGATCGAGACGACGATGATCGCGCCGAGAGCGGTCCGCGGATCGTTCAACCAGTCCATCCCGCCCCACAGCCCGAAGGTGAGGGTGTCGATCATCGAGTTGATGAGGCCGTCGGCCTGGAACATGAACCGCCACAGGATCGAGACGACGACGATCGAGGTGACGACCGGGACGAAGAAGATGACGCGGAACGCCGTCGTGCCGCGCAGGCGCCTGTTCACCAGGACGGCCAGCACGAGGCCGAGTCCGGCCTGCACCGGCACGACCACGAGCGCGAAGAGGAAGGTGTTCCAGGCCGACTGGAGGAAGATCGGATCCGCGGTGAACGCCCGAAGGAAGTTGTCGAACCCGACGAAGCGGGGCGGGTTGGGCGAGATCAGCCGCGCGTTCGTGAACGAGAGCGTGAACGCGAGGAGCACGGGAATGATCAGGAACAGGATCAGGAGGACGGCGGCCGGGGCGATCATCCCCAGGCCGGCCCACGTCTGCCTGCCCTTCGAGGAGCGGAAGCGACGGAGCGCGCGCCGGGGCTTCTCCGCCGCCACCGTCGGCGGTGTGACTGTCATGGACGTCTGCTTTCTCGGAGGATGGTGGGGGCGTGTGCCCCCACCATCCGGAGGATCACTGGAATCCGTAGCCGTCGTTCGACGCGATGTTCGTGTCGATCTCGGTGACGGCGTTGTCGAGGACCGTCTGGACGTCGGCGCCGTTCATGATGTCCTTCGCGGCCGTCTCGAACGTCGAGGAGATCACGGCGTAGGCGGGCGTCTCCGGCCGCAGCACCGCGAACTGCTGTGAGAACTCCGCGAAGGGGCGCAGCGCGCCGTCTTGACCGAAGTGCTCGGATGCCGCCGCAGCCGCCTCGGTGGCCGGGATCACGACCTGCTTGTCGGCGAACTCGGTGATGTACTCGTCCTTGAACGAGAACTCGAGGTAGGCACGAGCGCCGTCCGCGTCGTTGCAGCCCGAGGAGATGCCCCACTGCCAGGAGCCGCCACCGATCTTGGGACCGTGGCCGAGGTCCGGCGGAGGCAGGATGAGCAGGTCGTCGCCGACCGCGTCGACGGCGTCGAGGCCGTTCCATACGCCCGTGTAACTGAGTGCGACCTCGTCGTCGATGAACTCCTGGTTGCCGATCGTGCCGCTGTTGTTCGCGAATCCCTCGGCGAACAGGCTCTGGAACCACTCGCCCCATGCGACCGCTTCCGGGCCGTTGAGGGCCCCGTCAGCCGACAGCATCGTCGAACGGTCGATGAGATCGCCGCCGAAGCTCTGCAGGAAGGGAGAGTATGCGTAGGGCCACCACTCGCCGGTGTCCTCGGCACCGATGTCGATCGGCGTGTCGTATCCGGCGTCCTGGAGCGTGGACAGCACCGAGGTGAACTCGTCCTCGGTCCAGGGCGCGTCCACCGTCGGGATGCGGATCCCGTTCTCGTCCAGCACCGATTCGCGGGCGAAGATGCCCAGCGCGGCGTCCCAGTAGCCGGCCGAGTAGATCTCACCATCCCAGACGCCGACGGCGGTGGGAAGGAGGGAATCGGTGATCGCCGGCGAGAGGCCGAGCGGCTGCAGATAGCCCGCCCACGCCCAGTTGGGCATGATCGGACCGTCGAGGTCCAGGAGGCAGGGCAGGTCGCCGGATGCTGCGGCGGCGACGATCGCGTCGTTGTACGCGCCCTGCGGGAAGGACTCGTGGACGACCTGATAGGCCTCCTGGGAGGCGTTGAAGTCGGAGATGATCCGTTCGTACACCTCCAGCTCGGCGGGGTTTCCCGCCGAATGGGTCCACATCGAGATGACGGTGCGACCGTCTTCGGTCGTCGTGCCCTGACCGGCCTGACCGCATGCGGTCAGCACCAGCGCGGCAGCCACGCCGGTCGCGGCCAGCGGGATGAAGGAGCGCTTCATCGGTATTCCTTTCGGTGCGGGAGCGACGTCTACGTCGCTCCGGGAGGGGTGACCGCCGGGGCGGTCGTCGTCCGCGGGGCCGGGCCGGGCACGCTGCCGAGGGGTGCCGGTGGACCCACGGAGGCCCGACGGATGATCGGGCAGTCCATGAGGTGGGGTGGGAGTCGGATGCGTCGCGGATGCCGAGGGCGACCTCCATCGCCCAGCGGCCCATCGCGGCGTGCGGAAGCGCGACCGTCGTCAGAGGCGGGTCGAGTTCGGCGGCGATGAGCTGCTGGTCGTCGTAGCCGACGACCGAGAGGTCGTCGGGCACGCGCAGTCCGGCGCGGTTCGCCCAGGAGTACACGCCCGCTGCGATGCGGTCGTTGAAGACGAAGACGCCGGTGGGGCGGCGGTCAGGCGGCAGTGCCCAGAGCGCTTCGGCCGCAGCCCGGCCGCCCGCCGCGGAGGTGGGCACGCTCACGTGTAGATCGGGGTCCGGATCGATGCCGGCTTCGGTGAGCACGTCGACATACGCGCGATAGCGCAGCTCCGCGGCGACGGGGCGCTCCTCGTCCGTGTCGATGAAGGCGACGCGCCGGTGCCCGAACTCCACGAGCTCGCGGACCGCGGCCCGGCCGCCGGCGTAGTCGTGCGGCACGACCGCGGGGAAGCCGCCGTCCTCGGGGCGGCAGTCCAGGAACACCGCGCCGGGGGAAGACCTGCGGGAGCGCGGAGCACACGATGCCACATGCTCGCGTAGATGATGCCGTCCACCTGATGGTTCACGAGCGTCCGGATCGCGTCGGCCTCCACCTCGGGATGGCCGTCGGTGTCGACGAGGATGACGAGGTGGCCGTGCTCGCGAGCCACTTCCTGGGCCCCCGCCAGCATGCGTCCGGCGAAGGGGGTCGTCGCGATGCGGTCGGAGACGAGACCGATGGTGCGCGTGCTACGCGTGCGCAGACTCCGGGCGATGGGATTGGGCACATAGCCGATCTCTTCGGCTATGCGTCGCACGCGCTCACGGGTGTCGGGAGAGATCCGCGCCTCGGCACCGTTGAGCACGAGCGACACTGTCGCCGAGGATACGCCCGCCGCCTTCGCGACGTCTGCGATCCGCACTCTCGCCATTCTTCTGCTCCATTGCGTCGGATGAGATGACTAATCGATTTATCTAGATGCTTAATCGATTTATCATTGTGTGTGAGATTCTGCCGGACCGCCGGAGCGATTGTCAACCCCGGCTTCTGCAGGAGAGAGCCGGCAGCCCTAGGGGAAGGAGGGCGCGTTCCCCGTCGCCCGCTCCACGATCCGCGCGAGCGCGGCATCCGTCGTCGTGTTCTCCCCCGGCCGATTGGGCTTGCCGGCGCCGTGATAGTCGCTCGAACCGGTGACGATCAGATCGCGCCGGTCGGCGATCTTCTGCAGCGCCTTCTTGCCGCGCTCGGTGTTCTCGCGATGCCCGATCTCCAGCCCCGCGAGCCCCGCGTCGACGAGCTCGTCGATCACGGCGACCGGCAGCATGTGGTCGCGGCTGACGGTCGCGGGATGCGCCATGACCGGCACCCCGCCCGCGCCCAGGATCAGCTCGATCGCGGTGAAGGGGTCGGGCGCATAGTGCGGCTCGTAGTAGCCGGTGCGCGGATGCAGGATGCCCTCGAACGCCTCGGTGCGGTCGCGCACGATCCCCTGCGCGATGAGCGCATCGGCGATGTGCGGGCGCCCGACGGTCGCATCCCCGGTGGTCTGGGCGAGCACGTGATCCCAGTGCAGATCGAAGTCGCGGGCGATGTTGCGCACGATCCTCTCGGCGCGCCCGATCCGGTCGTCGCGGATACGCGCGCACTCGGCCAGGAGCGCGGCATCCGACGGGTCCACGAGGTAGGCAAGCATGTGGACGCTGCGCCAGCCGTGCTTGGCCGACAGCTCCATGCCCGGGACGAAGGTCATGCCCAGATCGGATGCCGCCTCCGCCGCCTCCGCCCAGCCCGAAGTCGTGTCGTGGTCGGTGAGGGCCGCGGTGCGCACCCCGTACGCGTGCGCCTGCCGCATGACCTCTGCGGGTGCCTCGGTGCCGTCGGAGTGGTTCGAATGCAGGTGGAGGTCGATCGGCCCCGTGAATCGCGCCATGCTTCCTCCTCGACTCTCGAGCCTACCGACAGCCCGCGCACAGCAGGCTCGCCTAGGCTCGTGGTGTGTTCCGACTCCTGGGTGTTCTGCTGACGGTCCTGTTCGCGATCGCCACCGCGATCGTCGTCTGGCCGCAGTTCTTCCGGGTCGAGCAGCTCTTCCCCGTCGCCCAGCTCGTGGCGATGCGGGGCGTGCTCATCGCGGGCTATCTCGCTCTCGCCGTCCTCATGCTGCTGCTCCTGCTCGCCCGCCCGCTGCGCGGCTTCGCGGCATCCATCCTCGTCGTCGCCCTCCTCGGCGCCCTCGCCCACGGCACCGTGCTGTACCTGCGGGGCGTCGGCCCGGGCGCGCTGCCGGAGAAGTCGGACGGCAGCATCCGGGTCATGACTTGGAACACCAACGGCGAGGCGGTCTCTGCCGCCGAGATCGCCGCGACCATCGTGGAGCAGGACGCCGACGTGGTCGCCCTGCCGGAGACGGCCGACTCGGTCGGACGCGAGATCGCCCTCATGCTGCGCGAGAGCGGCCACCGGATGTGGGTGCACCACGTCGACTTCTATCCGGATGTCGTCAACGGCCCTCAGGCCTGGCAGACGACGATCCTCATCTCGCCGGACCTGGGCGACTACTCGGTCATCGACTCCTCGCTCGACCGCACGAGCAACACCGGGCAGGTGCCCAGCGCCGTCGTCATGCCGGTCGACGGCACGGGTCCGACGATCGTCGCCGTGCACGCCGTCGCACCCCGGCAGTCGGCCATGGATCAGTGGCGGGCCGACCTGCAGTGGGTCGCCGATCAGTGCCCGTCGGGCGATGTGATCCTCGCAGGCGACTTCAACGCGACGATCGACCACACCGCCTCGCTCGGCACGCGCGGCGGCGACATGGGTGCCTGCTTCGACGTCGCCGCACGCACCGGCACCGGGCAGGCCGGCACCTGGCCCACGACGCTCCCCTCGCTCCTGGGCGCCCCCATCGACCGGATCCTCGCGACCGCGAACTGGCATCCGGAGGGCTCGCTGGTCCTGGGAGACGACGGCGGCAGCGACCACCGCGCCCTGGTCGTGCAGCTCTCCCCCGCCGAATGATCCGGAGGCGTGGAAGAATCGAAGGATGAGCACCGCAGAGCACGACACCGCCACCGAAGAGGCCCCCGCCGAGGTCACGAACCGCAAGCAGCCCTTCCCCCGCGGCTTTCTCGACACGATCTCCGAAGGGTGGGCCGAGCGCCCCGAGTCGCTGCCGACTCCCCGCGCCCAGGCTCCCTTCGCCGCCGCGCGCCGCGCGACGGTCTCCGAGGCGTTCCCAGGCAAGCGCCTGGTGATCCCGGCCGGATCCCTCAAGCAGCGCAGCAACGACACCGACTACCCGTTCCGCGCGCACTCGGCCTTCGCGCATCTCACCGGCTGGGCGAGCGATGCCGAGCCCGACTCGATGCTCGTCTTCGAGCCGACGGATGCCGGACACGACGTCACCCTGTACTTCCGCGAGCGCGCCGACCGCACCACGAGCGAGTTCTACTCCGACGCCACGATCGGCGAGTTCTGGATCGGACCGCGTCCGTCGCTGGCCGGGGTCGCGGCCGACCTGGGCGTGGCGACCGCGCACCTGGAGGAGTTCGCGGCATCCGATGAGGATGTGACCCTCGACGCCGACGAGGATCTCACCCGCTTCGTCTCGGAGCTGCGCCTGGTCAAGGACGAGTACGAGATCGCCGAGCTGCGCCACGCGGTCGAGGTCACCGCGCGCGGCTTCGACGACATCGTGCGGGCGCTGCCGGATGCCGTCGCCCACTCCCGCGGCGAGCGCGTCGTGGAGGGCGTCTTCCACCGCCGCGCCCGCGAGGACGGCAACGGCGAGGGCTACGACACGATCTCGGCATCCGGACCCCACGCCTGCTACCTGCACTGGACCCGCAACGACGGCGCGGTCGTCCCCGGCGACCTGATCCTCGTCGACGCCGGTGTCGAGGCCGACAGCCTCTACACCGCCGACATCACCCGCACGCTCCCGGTCACGGGCACCTTCACCGAGGTGCAGCGCCGGGTGTACGAGACCGTGCGCGAGGCGGCGGACGCGGCCTTCGCGGCCGCTCGTCCCGGGGTGAAGTTCCGCGCCGTGCACGAGGCGGCCATGGAGGTCATCGCCGCGCGCACCGCCGAGTGGGGGCTGTTGCCGGTCACCGCCGAGGAGGCGCTCGACGCCGACCACGGCGGCCAGCACCGCCGCTACATGGTGCACGGCACCTCGCACCACCTCGGCATCGACGTGCACGACTGCGCGCAGGCGCGGCGCGAGATGTACTACGACGGCGTCCTGGAGGCCGGCATGGTCTTCACGATCGAGCCCGGCCTGTACTTCCAGATCGACGATCTGACCGTCCCCGAGGAGTACCGCGGCATCGGCGTGCGCATCGAGGACGACATCCTCATGACCGAGGACGGGCCGGTGAACCTCTCGGCCGACATCCCGCGGACGGCGGACGAGGTCGAGGCCTGGATCGCACGACTGCAGGGCTGAGCGCGGCGAGACGACGCGCAGCATGGCGGAGAAGAAGGTCACGCCGGGCGATGGGAGCGCTCTGAGGCCCTACCGCCGATGGCACTCGCTGTGGCGCAGCCTCTTCCGGATCGAGCTGTGCCGCCCCGAAGGCGGCACAGACACCTACGCCGTCGACGTCGACTTCTTCGCCTGGGAGGAGGAGCTGCGGCTGTACCGCAACGGGGAGCAGGTGGCCAGGGCGGGCTCGCCCGCGTCCTTCCCGATCCCCGGCGGCGCGATCGAAGCGGCGACGAGCACCTACGGGGTGCGGCGGATGCACGCGGTGCGCGATGACGGCGCCGAGCGACAGCTGACGCCGCATCCGCTGACCGGAGAGGCGTGGCGCGCGCGGCTGGCGCAGAGGCGTCCGATGCTCAGCCGTGTCCTCGCCGGGGCGTCGTTCACGGTGCTCGCCGTGTCGCTGGTGGTGCTCGCACCGCAGGTCGCCGAGTGGGTCAGCCGGTTGCCGATCATCGCCGACAGCATCGGAACCTTCACTTCGCCCATCGCCCTGCCTCCGGAGGCGAACATCGCGCTCACCGTGGCGGGAGTGCTCGCCGGGATCGAGCGCGCCCAGCGCCTGCGCCACCACTGGCTGCTCGACATGGACACCTGGTGGATGGGTGAGTGATGTCGGATCCTCTGGATAGACCCCGGCGACGCCGAGCACACGTGATCATTCCGTGATCTTCTTTCATCTCGCAGCCTTCGTATTTCTGTTCGAATGTCGGAGGTCGGTGCCAGAGTAGAAGTATGGCGATCATCACCGAACTTCACGAGCAGCTCACCGCTGTGGCTGCCGTGCTCGGCGATGATGTCACGACCACCACACTCGCGCAGGCGATCGAATCCTTCGACGACGAGCAGGTCCTCGCGCTGCTGTCGTCCTCCGATGCGCTCGCCCGGGGCGCCGAGCGGCTGCGCATCGCCGCCGCGGGGTCGTGGCGGCCCGATCGACGAGAGACGCGGGCACACAGGGCTCGCCCAGTCGCGCGGGCACAGCACGCCCCTCTCGCTCCTGCAGGAGATGACGGGCGTGACCCGCGCCGAGGCGCAAAAGCAGCTTCGGATCGGGGAGGCGATGCACGAGGCGCCGGCCCTGACCGCCGACACGCCCTCCGCAGACACCTCCTCCGCGGTTGCCGACGCACCGGCAGAGGCCGGCGCAGAGCGCCCTGGCATGCGCCGCTCTCCGACGCCCTGCTGCACGGGACCCTCACCGCCGCGCAACACGATGCGATCCTGCGCGGGCTCGGCGAACCCCCTGTCGTGAGAGATCCGGAAGCGCCGGATGCGACCGAGGCAGACGCCGCCGAAGCCGCCCGCGTCTGCCGCGAGGCCTGGTCACTGGCCGCGATCGAGCTGATCGCAGAAGCCCCCGACCTGAAGGTCGAGGCACTCGGAAAGCTTGCCCGCACGGTGCGCGATCGACTCGATCCCGAGGGCGCCGAGCGCCGCTTCGACCCGCGGTTCGAGGCGCGATCATTCCAGATGTGGACCGATGGCGACGGGATCCACCACGGCCATCTCGTCTTCGACGACCACGGCGCCGCCTGGGTGCGGTCGATCATCGACGCCACCCTGCGTCCACGCCGCGGCGGACCGCGCTTCGTCGATCCTGAAGAGAAGGAGCGAGCCGACGAACTCGCTGAGGATCCCCGCACCAACAAGCAGCTCAGCTACGACCTCATCCTGGACGTGCTGCGGGCAGGGTCGCTCGCCGAGACCGAGAAGGTCTTCGGAGCGCGACAGCCCGGTGTTCGCCTCGTGCAGGTGGTGGATGCCGAGAGCACCACCGCCGGCCCGGCGCACACAGAAGACGGCCTCCACGCGCTCCCCGGCTGGATCGCCGAGCAGCACCGTTGCGAGAGCGGCACCCTGCCGTGCCGACTCGACGCCTTCGGCAATCCGCTCGACGTCGGCCGCGAACATCGCCTCTTCACCCCGCGCCAGCGCATCGCCCTGGCCCTTCGCGACGGCGGCTGCCGCTGGCGCGGCTGTGACAGGCCCGCGTCCTACTGCGAGGCGCATCACATCGACCCCTACTCCGAAGGCGGTCGCACCGATATCGATCGCGGGATCCTGCTGTGCCGCTACCACCACATGGCCCTCCACAACGGCGGCTGGCGAATCACCCGCGAGGGCAGGGCGAGTTCCTGCTGCATCCGCCCGGCGGCAGGGAGCCCCTACCGCTCAGACCTCCCTCGCCCTCACCTACGCCTGGGCCGGGATCGATCCACCTCCGCGAAGATTCTTCTTGGCGGCGTAGGCGTCGAGTCGACGTTCCTCACGGATGCGCAGATACCGCGCGTCGGTCGCTGCGGCCCACATCACAGTGAGCCTTCCGGAAGGGCGGACTCAAGGTGCGTTCAAGGAACGCCTGGTCCGCGTGAAGGTGTGAACCTCGCCCGCCATCATGCCGGAGGCGTGTCCGACCCCGGCTGTCGCGTATAGGCGGCCGGGTCGGCGCCCGGCGGGATCCGCTCGCCGAACTGCGGCGGCTCGTCGAGGTTCACCGGCGGCGGTGCCGGAGCCCGGTTCTGGCCGAGCACACCACGAGCCTTGCCCAGCGAAGACGACTGCACCCGCACCTCGTAGTGATCGGCCGCCAGCTGCATGACGCTGGCGAAGTCACGGCGACGACGCAGGATCGTGTAGCTGATCAGGGCGAAGCACATGCCGATCGCGATTCCGATGAAGAGGAAGCCGACGAACAGCTGCATCGGCGCCTCGGGCATGGTCAGCACGAGGATCGCCGAGAGGAAGAGCCCGATGAGGATGCCGTTGATCGCGCCGGTGCGCGCCGCCGTCGCATAGCCGAGCCGGCCGGTGACCTTCTCGATCGTGCGCACGCCGAGACCGACGATCGCGATCTCCTTGGCGGGCACCTCGCCGGCGATGAGCTTCGAGACCGCCTTCTGCGCCGCCTCGTACTCGGTCACCGACAGCACGGTCTCGCCCGTGTCGGCGGCGCCCATCGGCCTGTTCATCATGCTCATCACCCCATTGTCCCACGCACCTCCCGGACGAGCGGGGACTACGCTGAGAGCGTGAGCACACAACGGGTATTCGTCGCGCGCCTGACCGGCTGCGCCGTCTTCGACCCGGCTGGCGACCGGCTGGGCAGAGTCCGCGATGTCGTCGTCGTGTTCCGAAGTAGCGGCTCGCCCCGGGTCATCGGGCTCGTGTGCGAGATTCCCGGGCGTCGACAGGTGTTCCTCTCCATCGGGCGCGTCACCTCGATCCGGTCCGGCCAGGTCATCACCACCGGACTCATGAACGTGCGCCGCTTCCAGCCGCGCGCGGGCGAGGTGCGCGTGATCGCCGAGCTCCTCGGCCGCAAGGTCGAACTCACCGACGGCAGCGGCTCGGCGATCATCGAGGACGTGTCCATCGAGCCCAACCGCCTGGGCGAATGGTCGATCTCGCAGCTGTTCCTGCGCAAGCCCAAGACGAGCGCCTCACCGTTCGCGAAGGGTCCGACCGCCTTCGCCAACTGGAACGAGGTGCGCCAGCAACACACGCCCGGAGAGGCGCAGTCGGCAGAGCAGCTCGTGGCGAGCATGTCGGAGATGCATCCGGCCGACCTCGCCAACACCCTCCTCGATCTCCCCCAGCAGCGGATGATCGAGGTCGCCGCAGAGCTTCCCGACGAGCGCCTCGCCGACGCGCTCGAGGAGATGCCCGAAGACGACCAGGCGCACATCCTCGAGCGCCTGGGCGACGAGCGCGCCGCCGACATCCTCGACCAGATGGATCCGGACGACGCCGCCGACCTGCTGGCACAGCTCCCGAAGAACCGCCTCGAGCACCTGCTGGACCTCATGGAGCCCGAAGAGGCCGACGACGTGCGCAACCTGCTGCGCTACGACCCCGACACCGCGGGCGGACTCATGACGCCCGAACCCATCATCCTGTCGGCGGATGCGACGGTCGCCGAGGCCCTCGCGCTGATCCGGCGGCATGAGCTGCATCCGGCGCTCGCGGCATCCGTCTTCGTGACCCTCCCCCGTTCGAGACGCCCACCGGACGTCTGCTGGGCGTGGTGCACTTCCAGCGCATGCTGCGCTACCCCCGCACGAACGCCTGGGGCGATCATCGACGAGACGCTCGAACCGGTGCCCGTCAACGCCTCGGCCGCCGAGGTCTCGCGGCTGCTGGCCAGCTACGACCTCGTCTCGCTCCCGGTCGTGGACCAGGCCCATCGCCTGGTCGGCGCGGTGAGCGTCGACGACGTTCTCGACTACCTGCTGCCCGAGGACTGGCGCTCCCTCGACAATCCGACGACCGCGACCGGTGCGATCCCGACCATTCCCACGATCGCATCCCCCAGGGAGGTGAGCGCTGATGGCCCGCCGCGACAATTTCGACGCGCCGCGCACCGGCACCCGCCCGAAGAGGCAGGACGACAGCGACCGCTTCGGCCGCTTCACCGAGTGGATCGCCCGCGCCATGGGCACGCCGATGTTCCTCGGGATCCTGACGGTCTTCTGCGTCGCCTGGCTCAGCTGGAACACCTGGGGCCCGGAGGAATGGCGCTTCGACTCGGCCGCCTTCGGTTTCACCGCGCTGACCCTCATGCTGTCCCTGCAGGCGTCCTACGCGGCGCCCCTCATCCTGCTCGCGCAGAACCGTCAGGACGACCGCGACCGCGTCCAGATCGAGCAGGACCGCCAACGCGCCGAGCGCAACCTCGCCGACACCGAGTACCTGGCACGCGAGATCGTCGCCCTGCGCATGGCGCTGGAGGAGCGCAACACCCAGCAGCTGACCCGCGACACCCTCCGCGAGGAGCTGAAGGCGCTGCTGGTCGAGATGACGCCGCCCGAGGGCGACGACACGAAGGAGACCGCGGAGAGGCCATGACCCTGTCGGATGCCGTGCGCTCCGCGGTCGGCGCCGTCACCGACCCGGAGTTGCGTCGACCGCTGTCCGAGCTCGACATGGTGCGCGACGTCTCGGTCGAGGGCGCCACGGCGCACGTCGCGATCGCCCTGACGATCGTGGGATGCCCCGCCGCGGACAGGATCGAACGCGATGTGCGGGCGGCCGCGGCATCCGTCGAGGGGATCTCCGAGGTCGCGCTGAGGATCGGCGTCATGACGCCCGCGGAGCGGAAGGCTCTCACCGAGCGCCTGCGCGGCGGACGCGCAGGCCGGCAGATGCCCTTCGGCCCAGACTCACTCACCCGTGTCATCCTCGTCTCCAGCGGCAAGGGCGGTGTCGGCAAGTCGACCGTGACGGCGAACCTCGCCGTGGCCCTGGCCGCGCAAGGGCTGGCCGTGGGCCTGGTCGACGCCGACGTGCACGGCTTCTCGATCCCGGGACTGCTCGGCATCCCCGCCGGCACGCAGCCGACCCGCGTCGACGACCTCATGCTCCCGCCGGTCGCCCACGAGGTCAAGACCATCTCGATCGGGATGTTCCTGGAAGACCCGGAGGCCGCGGTCGCCTGGCGCGGCCCGATGCTGCACCGGACCGTGCAACAGTTCCTCACGGACGTCTTCTTCGGCGACCTGGACGTCCTCCTCATCGACATGCCGCCCGGCACCGGCGACATCGCCATCTCGATCGGGCAGCTCCTCCCCACGCCGAGGTGCTCGTCATCACGACGCCGCAGCCGGCGGCATCCGATGTCGCGATCCGCAGCGGCAAGGTCGCCCGCCAGACCGGGCAGCGCGTGATCGGCGTCGTCGAGAACATGGCGGCGTTCGCGCTGCCCGACGGCACCGTCATGGATCTGTTCGGCTCGGGCGGCGGCGCGCGCGTCGCCGAGGCGCTGTCCTCAAGCGGCGACGAGGTGCCACTTCTGGCGTCGATCCCGCTGAGCCCGGCGCTGCGCACCGGCGGCGACACCGGCGTCCCGGTCGTGATCGGAGAGCCGTCGGATGCCGCGGCCCAGGCGATCGCGCAGTTGGCCACTCACCTCGCCGCCCGAGGTCGCGGGCTCGCCGGCAGGTCGCTTCCGGTCACCCTGCGATGAGGACAGCTCCTGCTACGTCGCCTCGTCGTCGTAGGGTGGGGGCTCCTCGGCGCTGAACTCCTGCGGACCGCGCGGAACCGCGTGCTTCGACATGCGCTCCGCCGCCCCGGCGCGGATGCGGCTGCCGCAGCGGCGACACCGGCAGCAGCGCCCCGGCGCCGGCCGGCGCGATGGTCGGCTCCTCGAAGAGCGCATCGCGGATGATCCGCCGCGGATCGTACTGACGCGGATCGAGCTTGCGCCAGTCGACCTCGTCGATCTCCGGCCCATCTCCTCACGCATCCGGTCGCGCGCACCCCGCAGATACTGACCGCCGCGATGCACGATCCTCGCGAAGGACTCCGCCATGCGCGGAAGCCGCTCGGGGCCGATGATGACGGCGGCGAGCAGACCGATGAGGAGCAGCTTCTCCCACGTCAGCCCGAAGATCATGTCTCCAGGCTACCCGCCGCGCCTTGCTCCGACGGGCGGCGCGAGCGCTTACCCTGGAAAGCAGCACTTCAGGAGGAACCGTGAGCGAGCAGGCCGCAGACGAGAGGTACGTCCGCGAGGCGACCGTGGAGCCCGACGCGATCGTCCGGGCGCGCGCCCACGCGGTAGAGATCGGCGCCCAGCCGGTGAGCCCGGCGATCGGTGCCCAGCTCGCCGTCCTCGCCGCCGCCGTCGAGGCGAAGTCCATCGTCGAGATCGGCACGGGCGCCGGCGTCTCGGGCCTGTGGCTGCTGCGCGGCGCCCCGGCGCCGTGCTCACGAGCATCGACAAGGAGCCCGAGCATCTCGCCGCGGCGCGCAAGGCCTTCGCCGAGGCGAAGATCCCCTCGACCCGCGCCCGCTTCATCACGGGCCGCGCCACCGAGGTGCTCCCGCGCATGAACGAGGCCGCCTACGACATCGTGCTCGTCGACGCCGATCCCGAGAACGTCATCGAGTACGTCGAGCACGGGCTGCGCCTGGCCCGCACCGGCGGCCTCGTGCTTGTGCCGCGCATCCTCGGCGGGGGAAAGGTCGCCGACCCCGTCCAGCGCGACGACGTCACCAAGGCCTACCGCTCGCTCATCCAGGAGACCCAGCAGTCCCCCGCCGTCCTGGCGTCCCTGTCGAACACGGGCGAAGGACTGCTGCAGCTGGTCAGCATCGCGGCATCCGACTGAGTCTCTCCGGATACGCGAGAGGGCGGCGGATCCGAAGATCGCGCCGCCCTCTCGGTGTCGTTGCTCAGGCTGCGTTCACCACGGCGTCGAGCACGCTGTGAAGCTCCTTCGCCTCGTCGTCGTTCACCGACACGACCAGTCGACCGCCGCCTTCGAGCGGAACTCGCACGATGATGAGTCGCCCCTCTTTCACAGCCTCCATGGGTCCGTCTCCGGTCCTCGGCTTCATCGCTGCCATCGTGGCTCCTTTTCCTCGGTAGTATGCAACCAGTTTATCGGTTCGGAGAGGGCGGCCGCCGTTTCGTGTGGATGAAGGGTCTGCTACGGCACCTGCCAGAAGGTGTTGCCGAGGCCGTACATCTGGTGGATCCACACCCACTGCCCGAGCAGGCACAGCCCCAGCACGCACAGCCGGTACACGCGCGATCGCGGCACGGCGACCGCGCCCCACAGCGGCGACAGCGGCACGAGAAGCCGGAACGTGCTCGACTGCGGGAAGAAGACCGCCAGCAGGTACAGCAGGTAGGAGGCGCTCCACAGCCTCACCTCGCGCCCCAGCACCTTCACCTGCGGCAGGAACAGCAGCGCGGATGCCGCGGCTCCCACGAGCACCGCCAGCGCCACGAATCCGAGCCAGACCGGAAGCCCCCAGAACGCGAACCAGAACTCCCCCGCACGCACCCAGCCGTCGAAGGGCACGAAGCCCTCGTGCGCGATCCCCCAGTTGCGCCGCCAGGCGAGCTCGGTCGCGAGATAGGCGTCGGGCTGCCCGGTCACGGCGCCGGCGATGACCTGCCAGCCGAAGCCGCTCACGGTGCACAGCGCGCCGAGGGCGATGATGTGGACGACATCGGATGCCGGCAGCTCCTCTTCGCGCCTGCGCACCCATCGCGCGATCCCGTAGAGGCCCAGGAGCAGCGCGAAGGCGAGGATGCCCGGACGGGTGAACGCCATGACGGTCAGCAACGGGTACAGCAGCCAGAACCGGCGCCGGGCGAGCGCGTCGAGCGCGAGGAAGAGCAGCAGCAGGAAGAGCGACTCGGCGTAGCCGATCTGGAAGAGGGCGGCCAGCGGGCCCGAGGAGAAGAAGATCACGGCCCAGAGCGCGGCATCCGACCCGATCCTCGGGCGGAGGAGGCGATGCAGCGCGAGGCAGGCCAGGTACCCCGACACGAGCGAGACGACGAGCGCCCCGGCGCCCCAGGCGCCGAGGGCAGGCCCACCCACTCGGCGAGATATGCGTACACCGGCATGAAGGCCCAGGCGTTCTCGGCGACGTGCCCAGCATCCGTCAGAGGGAGTTCGCGCGGATAGCCGGCGAACGCGACGAGCCAGTACCACTGGGCGTCCCATCCCAGTACGAAGTCGGCGAGATCGGGGTGGCGCCGAAGCGCGACGCTGGCGTCGACAGCTGCGCCGCCAGCAGGAAGAACCCGGTGGTGACGATGCGCGCGACGAGGTAGATCACGCCGATGCGCACGACCAGGGGACGCGCCCCCGCGGCGCGAGACGCGCGTCAGGCGCGCGTCAGCCACGCCCGCAGTCCGTGCTCGACGGCCTCGATCTGGGCGAGCGGCACACGCTCCTCGTCATGGTGGGCCAGGTGCGGGTCGCCGGGGCCGTAGTTGACCGCCGGGATGCCGAGCGCCGAGAAGCGGGCGACATCGGTCCACCCGTACTTCGGGCGCGGCTCGGCGCCGACCGCCTCGACGAAGTGCTTCGCGATCGGGGCGTCCAGGCCCGGGCGGGCACCGGGGCGGCATCCGTGATCTCGACGTCGAAACCGGCGAACACCGAGCGCACGTGGGCCTCGGCCTCCTCGGGCGACTTGCTCGGCGCGAAGCGGTAGTTGACCTCGATCTCGCAGGCGTCGGGGATGACGTTGCCGGCCACTCCTCCGCTGATGAAGACCGCGTTGAGACCCTCGCGATAGGCGAGCCCTTCGACGACGACCTCCGCGGGCGGTACTCGGCCAGCCGCTGCAGCACGGGGCCGGCGGCATGGATCGCGTTCTCGCCGATCCAGGAGCGCGCGCTGTGCGCCCGGACACCTGTCGTCCGCACGACCGCACGCAGGGTGCCGTTGCATCCGCCCTCGACCTCGCCGTTCGAGGGCTCTCCGAGGATCGCGAAGTCGCCGACGAAGAGATCCGGGCGGGCCGCGGCCAAGAGGGTCAGCCCGTTGAGCGCCGCCTCGACCTCTTCGTTGTCGTACCACATCCAGGTGATGTCGATCGCGGGGTCGGTGAGCTCGGCGGCGAGTTTGAGCTGCACGGCGACACCGGCCTTCATGTCGACGGTGCCCCGTCCCCACAGATAGTCGTCACCGTCGATCTCGACGGGGCGCGTGGGCACGTTGCCGTTGATCGGGACCGTGTCGATGTGCCCGGCGATGACCACGCGCTGCGCGCGGCCGAGGTCGGTGCGGGCGACGACGGTGTTCCCGTGCCGGATCACCTCGAGGTGAGGCAGGCCCGCCAGCGAATCCTCGATCAGATCGGCCAGCACCTGCTCGTCACCCGACACGCTGGGATGTCGCAGATGATGCGCGTGAGTTCGGCCGAGGACTGGGACAGATCGATCGTCATCCTGTCAGCTTAGAACGACTTCTCCTCGGTTCCTGAGCTTGTCGAAGGACGGTACCGTTGAGGGCATGGACGCGCGATGGATCACCGGCGACGGGCTCACGACGATCACGACCGACGGCACGGTGCTCGATGCCTGGTTCCCCGAGCCGGTGCCCGGGAAGGACGTCGAGGTCGACCCGTCGCCGACCTGGCTCGACGCCGCCGGCGTCGACGAGATCCGCGATGTGCGCGTCGAGCGGGTCACGCTCCGCATCGATGCGGATGCCGCGCCCGCCTCCACCGCAGACGCCTACCTGCGCCTGCACGCGCTCTCGCACCTGCTCGTGCGCCCCAACGAGATCAACCTGGACGGCATCTTCGGCCTTCTGCCGACGGTCGCCTGGACCGACACCGGCCCCATGGATCCCGCCACCGCGGCGATCCGGCGTCCGTTCCTCAAGCGCGCCGGCATCCAGGTGCAGGGCGTCGACAAGTTCCCGCGCCTGACCGACTACGTCACCCCGTGGGCGTGCGGATCGCGGATGCCGCGCGCGTGCGCCTGGGCGCACATCTCGCCCCCGGCACGACCGTGATGCACGAGGGCTTCGTGAACTTCAACGCCGGCACCCTCGGCGCCTCCATGGTCGAGGGCCGCATCTCGCAGGGGGTCGTCGTCGGCGACGGCAGCGACATCGGCGGCGGGCCTCGATCATGGGCACCCTCTCCGGCGGCGGCACGCACAAGGTGTCGATCGGCGCCCGCTGCCTGCTCGGCGCGAACTCCGGCATCGGCATCTCCCTCGGCGACGACTGCATCGTCGAGGCGGGCCTCTACGTGACCGCGGGCTCGAAGGTGCGCCTGGCCGACAACCCGCAGACCGCCGACGCCGCCAAGCGCACCGTCAAGGGCGGCGAGCTCTCCGGGCGCGACGGCCTGCTGTTCCGCCGCAACTCGCTCTCCGGCGCCATCGAGGCCGTGCCGAGGGAGGGCGTCGGCGTGACCCTCAACGAGGCGCTGCACGCCTAAACACGCCCGGTACGGCTGCGCATTCAGCTTCCGGCATACGCGGCGTGCTAGTCTCGATCGACGCCACACTCCTGTGATGCGTCTGCGTCGTCGATACGCTCTTGCACCGGCATCCGGTTCTTTATCTTCTCGAACGGCGAAACGATGCGGGATCCCCCGCCGTCGCCCACCTTCCCGCTCTCGCACGCCTGTCGTGCTGTGCGCCCACGGAGAACATCCATGACTTCATTCACCGACCTCGGTGTGCCCTCTGCCCTCGCTTCCGTCCTCGCCGCCTCCGGCAAGACGGAGCCCTTCCCGATCCAGCGCGACACGCTGCCCGACTCCCTCGCGGGACGCGACCTCCTCGGTCGTGGCCGCACGGGCAGCGGCAAGACCATCGCCTTCTCCGTGCCGCTCGTGGCCCGCCTCGCGGCCACGCCCAAGCGCACGCGTCCCGGCCACCCCGCGCACTCGTGCTCGCTCCCACCCGTGAGCTGGCCACCCAGATCTCCGAGGTCCTCGCGCCGCTGGCCGGTGCCGTGGGCATGAAGGTCACGACGATCTTCGGCGGCGTGAGCCAGCGCCCCCAGGAGCGCGCGCTGCACTCCGGCGTCGACATCGTCGTCGCCTGCCCCGGCCGGCTCGAAGACCTCATGAAGCAGCAGATCGCGCACCTCGACGCGATCGAGGTCACGGTGCTCGACGAGGCCGACCACATGGCCGATCTCGGGTTCCTCCCCGGTGTCACCCGCATCCTCAACGCCACGCCCGGCACCGGCCAGCGCCTGCTGTTCAGCGCGACGCTCGACCGCGGTGTCGACACGCTCGTGCGCCGCTTCCTGAAGGACCCGGTCAGCCACGAGGTCGATGAGGCGAGCGTCCCCGTCGGCGAGATGACCCACCGTGTGCTCACGGTCGACTCCCCCGCCGGCAAGACCACGCTCGTGCGCGAGCTCGCCTCCGGAACCGGGCGCCGCATCCTCTTCACCCGCACGAAGCACCAGGCCAAGAAGCTCGCCAAGCAGCTCACCGCCGCGGGGATCCCCGCCGTCGACCTGCACGGCAACCTCTCGCAGAACGCCCGTGAGCGCAACCTCAGCGCCTTCTCCGCCGACCCCGCCGACGGCGGCGTGCGCGTCCTCGTGGCGACCGACGTCGCCGCCCGTGGCGTGCACGTGGACGCGGTCGACCTCGTCGTGCACGTGGACCCGCCCTCGAGCACAAGGCCTACCTGCACCGCTCGGGCCGTACGGCCCGTGCCGGCGCAGCCGGGACGGTCGTCACGATCGTCCTCCCGAGCAGCGTCAGGACGTGAAGGGACTGCTCCGCAAGGCGCAGATCACCGCGTCGCTGGAGCCTTCGACATCGGATGCCGTGAGCACCCTCGTCGGCGAGCGCGCCCCGCACGTGAAGCCGGCTCCGCCCACGCAGCCGGCGCAGCGTCAGCAGGCGAAGCAGCGCCCCTCGGGCGGCCGTACGAGCGGCTCCGGCAACGGCTCGGCGTCGAACAACCGTCGCCGTCGCCGCCCGCGCCCCAGGGCGCACGCGCCGCAACCCGCTGAACGACCGGCTCCAGTCGCTGACCGGGCCGCTCGGTCTCACTGACCGGGCGGCTCCTCGGTCGGCACCGAGAGCGGGTCGCCGTGCGCCTGTGCTCCCGCCCGAGAACGACGCGCGGACCAGACGACGAGGACCGCGATCACGGCCGCCACGGCGACCCCGATGACGATGAGAACGATCAGCATCAGGCCCGAGAGCAGGCCGAAGAGGATTGCCATGGGGTAGACGCTACCCTCTGCGCGCCCTCTGCGCGGCAGTGTTCAGGCTCCCGGGTAGCGACGCTCGTCGGGACCGACGTAGAGCTGCTGCGGGCGCCCGATCTTCGTCTGGGGGTCGTTCACGGCCTCACGCCACTGCGCGAGCCACCCGGGCAGGCGGCCGATCGCGAAGAGCACCGTGAACATACGCGTGGGGAAGCCCATCGCCTTGTAGATGACGCCGGTGTAGAAGTCGACGTTCGGGTAGAGGCGGCGCTGGATGAAGTAGTCGTCGGCCAGGGCGATCTCTTCGAGCTCCTTGGCGAGGTCGAGAAGCGGGTCGTGCACACCGAGCTCGGAGAGCACCTCATCGGCCGACTCCTTCACGAGCTTGGCGCGCGGGTCGTAGTTCTTGTAGACGCGGTGACCGAAGCCCATGAGCTTCACGCCGTCTTCCTTGTTCTTGACCCGCTCGACGAAGCGTGCGACCGACTCACCCGACTCGCGGATGCGGCCGAGCATGTCGAGCACGGCCTCGTTGGCTCCGCCGTGCAGCGGGCCGTAGAGCGCGTTGATGCCCGCCGAGATCGAGGAGAACTGGTTGGCCCCGGTGGAACCGACCAGCCGCACGGTCGAGGTCGAGGCGTTCTGCTCGTGGTCCTCGTGGAGGATGAGCAGTCGCTCGAGCGCTCGCACGACGACCGGGTTGATCTCGTAGTCCTCGCTCATGACGCCGAAGTTGAGCTTGAGGAAGTTCTCGACGAAGCCCAGCGAGTTGTCGGGGTACAGGAAGGCCTGCCCGATCGACTTCTTGTGCGCGTAGGCGGCGATCACGGGGAGCTTGGCCAGCATCCGCACCGTGTTCAGCTCGACGTGCTCGGGGTTGTGCGGGTCGGACTGGTCTTCGTAATAGGTCGACAGCGCCGAGACCGCCGACGACAGCACCGACATGGGGTGCGCGGTGGGGGGAAGCGCCGAGAAGAAGCGCTTGAGGTCCTCGTGCAGGAGCGTGTGACGGCGGACGCGCTCGTCGAAGGCGGCAAGTTCGACGGCGGTGGGCAGCTCGCCGTAGATGAGGAGCCAGGCGACCTCGAGATAGGAGCTGTGGGAGGCGAGCTGCTCAATGGGATACCCGCGATAGCGGAGGATGCCCTTGTCGCCGTCGATGAACGTGATCTCCGACTTCGTCGACGCGGTGTTCACGAAGCCGTAGTCGAGTCCGGTCAGACCCGTCTGGCGGGTCAAGGTCGAGAAGTCGATGCTGCTGGCGCCGTCGACGCTCCGCAGCACCGGGAACTCTGCGGCCTGGCCGTTGATCGTCAGAGTCGCCTTGGTCGGCTGGTCTCCCGCTGCGCTCACGCGGACCTCCTTGCACCGTAGTTGAGTCGGGGGGCGATGTGCCTGCGCAGAGCGCGGGAGCCATACGGCCGGATCGCCCTTACAGCCTACTGGCCACACAGGCCTACTGTGACAACCACCAAGGGATCGCGGGTTTTCCTCGTCGGATGCTACAGAACCTGCGCATCGAGCCGACGGGCGGCTTCCGCGATCCGCTCGCTCGGCGCGGTCAGGGCGAGGCGCACGTGGCGGGCGCCGGACTCACCGTAGAAGGGCCCGGCCCGGCCAGGATCCCGATCTCGGCCAGTCGTCCGATCGAGTCCCAAGCGTCGCGCCCCTCGGTCGCCCACAGGTAGAGCCCCGCCTCGGAGCGGTCGACGGAGAACCCCGCGTTCTGCACCGCGGGGAGCAGGACCCGTCGCCGCTGCCGGTACAGCTCCTTCTGCTCCTCGACGTGCGCGTCGTCGCCGAGAGCGGCGACCATGGCCGCCTGGACGGGCGTGGGCGTCATGAGGCCGAAGTGCTTGCGGGCGTTGCCGATCGACGCGATCAGCTGCTCGTCACCGGCGAGGAAAGCCGCGCGATAGCCGGCGAGATTGGATTGCTTGCTGAGCGAGTAGGCCGCGAGGACACCGGTGGCGTCGCCGCCGGTCACGCGCGGGTCCAGCAGCGAGGGGATCGGCTCGGCGTCCCAGGGCGCCTCCCAACCGAGCTCGGCGTAGCACTCGTCGCCGGCGATCACCGCGCCGAGCTCTCGCGCCCGGGCGACGGCGCGGGCCAGCTCCTCGGCGCTCCACACCCGTCCGTCGGGGTTGCCGGGCGAGTTGATCCAGACGAGCCGGGTGCCCTCCGGCCATTCGGCGGGGTCGTCGCTCGCGAAGGGGGTGGCGTCGACCATGCGCGCGCCCACCTCATAGGTCGGGTAGGCCGTGCGCGGGAAGACGACCGTGTCGCCCTCGCCGATGCCGAGGAGGAACGGCAGGAGCGCGACGAGCTCCTTCGATCCGATCGTCGGCACGACCTGGGCGGGACAAGGCCCGGGACGCCGCGGCGGCGGGCGAACCACGCCACGATGGCCTCGCGCAGCGCGGGGGTGCCGATCGTGGCGGGATAGGAGTGTGCGTCCGTCGCCGCGGCGAGCGCCTCGCGCACGAGCTTCGGGGTGGGATCGACGGGAGAGCCGACGGAGAGGTCGACGATGCCGTCCGGATGCCGACGGGCCTGTTCCGCGAACGGTGCCAGCGCATCCCACGGGTAGGGCGGGAGGTCGGTGACACCCATCACTCGGCCTGCGGCGGAAGCTCGGCGACGATCGGGTGATCGTGGTGGATCACCCCGACCTTCGCCGCACCGCCGGGAGAGCCGACCTCTTCGAAGAACTCGACGTTGGCCTTGTAGTAGTCGGCCCATTCCTCGGGCAGATCGTCCTCGTAGTAGATCGCCTCGACCGGGCACACCGGCTCGCAGGCTCCGCAGTCGACGCACTCGTCGGGGTGGATGTACAGCATCCGATCCCCCTCGTAGATGCAGTCGACGGGGCACTCGTCGATGCAGGCGCGATCCTTGACATCGACGCACGGCAGGGCAATCACATACGTCACGGGTTCAGTCTACTTCCGCCCGCGGCGTCGTCGGCTCCGGATGCGGGCGGTTCGGTCGACGGCGGCGCGACGGCCGGCGGCGCGAATCTCGACACGGCGGGCCACGCTACCACGAGCAGCACGGAGCCGGCGACCACCCACAGCCACACCTGCGCGAGCGGGGTGTCGGGAACGATCACCGAGCCGCCGGGTCCGGGACCGGAGATCAGGATCAGCATGCCCATCATGCCCAGCCCCGTGGCCAGCGTCGCGCCCCGGTCGTGCGTGAGCGCGCGGATCGCCACCAGGAGTGCGAGGCAGGCGGTCCCGGCGACGATGAGCCCGATCGGCACAGGACCCCACATCACGCTGTGCGCGACCGTGCCGGCGACGCCGTAGAACCCGCCGACGAGCATCGCGGCGATCCAGGAGAGGCCGCGGATGAGCCAGCCAGAGCGCATCGCGTTCCTCATCTCACGGGCAGTCGAACATGGAGCCGGCCCGTCCGGAATCGAGCCGTCCGCCAATTCTAGACGTGTGAGACCGACGCTCTTCGTGGGCGAAACTGAGATTCACGAGTAATGAATCTCAGTTTCATCACGAAACCTCGACAGCGCCGTTCTTGTGGATAGGTTTGTCGCACGTGATCACAGTGCAGTGACCAGTCGAAGGGGACCCATGACCCTCGCCGTACACAACGTCGAAGTCGTCTACGAAGACGTCATGCTCGTCGTCAAGGGCGCCAGCATCCGCATCCCGCGCGACTCGATCGTCGCGCTCCTCGGCGCCAACGGCGCGGGGAAGACCTCTCTGCTACGCGCGATGTCCGGTCTGCTCGACGTGCACCGCGGCCGCATCACCCGCGGGCACATCTCGATCGACGAGGCGCCGTTGAACACGAAGCGCGCCGCCGACGTCGTGCGCGCCGGGGTCTCCCAGGTCATGGAGGGCCGACGCGTCTTCGTCGAGTTCACCGTCGACGAGAATCTCCGTGTCGGCGCCTACACGCGCACGCGCGCCGACCTCGCCGAGAAGCTCGATCGCATCTACACGATGTTCCCGTGCTCGGGGAGCGCCGGGGCCAGCGGGCGGGCTACCTCTCCGGCGGCGAGCAGCAGATGCTCGCCATCGGCCGCGCCCTCATGGCCGAGCCGAAGTACATCCTCCTCGACGAACCGAGCCTCGGACTGGCCCCGCAGATCGTCGAGCAGATCCGCGATCTCATCGTCGACATCCGTCGGAGCGGCACCGGAGTGCTGCTGGTCGAGCAGAACGCCGCGATGGCGCTGTCCATCGCCGATCACGGCTACGTCATGGAGAACGGGAAGGTCGTGATGGACGCCCCGCCCAGGCGCTGCGCGACGACGAGGACATCCGGGAGTTCTACCTCGGCACGGGTGCGGCGGCGACGAGCCTGCGCGACGTCAAACACTACAAGCGACGGAAGAGGTGGCTGTCATGACCGCGCTCCTGGAGGCCCAGGGACTCACGCTGCGTTTCGGCGGGGCGACCACGCTCGACGGCATCTCCTTCGACGTGCAGCGCGGCGAGCTGTTCGCGATCATCGGTCCGAACGGCGCGGGGAAGACCTCGACCTTCAACTGCATCTCCGGCGTCTACCGCCCGCAGGAGGGGAGCCTGGCGCTGGAGGGGAGTCCCTGCTCGGCCACTCCCCGACGAGATCGCCCGCCGCGGTGTCGCCCGCACATTCCAGAACGTCGAGCTCTTCGACAACCTGTCGGTGCTCGACAACCTCCTCCTCGGCCGCCATCAGAAGACCTCCTACTCCTGGCCCGAGGCGCTGCTGTGGATCGGCCGCTCCCGGAAGCAGGAGCTGGCCGCCCGCCGGCACATCGAGGACCTCATCGAGTTCCTCGGCCTCGCCTCGGTCCGGCACCTCCCGGTCGGCATCCTCCCCTACGGGATGAAGAAGCGCGTCGAGCTCGGTCGCGCGCTGGCCATGGACCCGCTCCTGCTCCTGCTGGACGAGCCGGTCGCGGGGATGAACTCCGAGGAGACCGAGGACATGGCCCGGTTCATCCTCGACATCCGCACCGAGCTCGGCACCTCGATGATCATGGTCGAGCACGACATGCGCCTGGTGATGGACCTCGCCGACCGCATCATGGTCATCGACTTCGGCAAGCGCATCGCCCTGGGAACGCCCGAGGAGGTGCAGCGCGACCCCGCTGTCATCGCCGCCTACCTGGGCGGAGCCAGCGAGAGCGTGACCGCCGAGGTCGCCGCCGACCTCGACGTGGCCGTCGAAGACCTGGAGATCGGGGTGGAGGAGAAGTGAGCGAGACCACCTACCTGACCCGCCTCCTGCGCGCCTCCGCCGCCGAGGTCCCGAACGACACCGCCTGCGGGTCAAGCAGTCCGGGATCTGGCAGGACATCACCTGGAGCGAGTACCTGGCCTCCGTGGAGGCCGTCGCCTTCGGCCTGGCGGCGCTGGGCGTCACGCCCGGCGACCGCGTGGCCATCCAGTCGGAGAACCGGCCGGAGTGGCTCTTCGCCGACCTCGCCGCGACAAGCCTGCGTGCGGCCATCGTGGGCTTCTACCCGACCAACCCGGTCTCCGAGATCACCTACCTGCTCACCGACAGCGGCGCGCGCGTGCTCATCGCGGAGGATCAGGAGCAGGTCGACAAGGCGCTCGAGGCGCAGGCCGCAGCGCCGCATCTGGACTGGATCGTCTACCTCGACGGCAGAGGGATGGCCTCCTACGACGATCCGAAGCTGCTCTCCATCGACGAGCTGATCGATCGGGGCGCCGCCCACCGCCAAGCCCACCCGCGACTCCTCGAAGAGCTCGACGCCGAGCGCAGCCCGGACGACATCGTCACGCTCATCTACACCTCGGGCACCACCGGCCCACCCAAGGGCGTCATGCTCAGCGCCCGCAACGTCTCCTTCGCCTCGGAGATCCTCGCGATCGACGACGGGATCCTCGGCACGCGCCCGAGCCCGCAGGACACCCTGCTGAGCTATCTGCCCCTCTCCCACGTCGTCGAACGCGGCATCTCGATCTGGGCGAACCTCGCCACGCGCACCGTCGTGCACTTCGCCGAGTCGATCGACACCGTCTCGGCCGACCTCGCCGAGGTGCAGCCGACGATCCTGTTCGCCGTGCCCCGCATCTGGGAGAAGATCCAGGCGACGGTCGCGATCAAGATGGCCGGCGCCTCGCGCCTGAAGCGGGGCGTCTTCGCCCTCGGGATGCGGTGGAGCCAGCGCATCAGCGCCGACCGCATCGCCAACGCCGGACGATTCACGCCGCGGGCGCGCCTCCTCTACGCCCTGGGGTACCTGCCGCTGTACCGCCCGCTGCGCAAGCGCCTGGGTCTCCTCCACGTGCGCCACGCGGTCTCGGGGGCGGCGCCCATCGCCCGGAGGTGCTGTCGTTCTTCCTGGGGATCGGCGTCTCGCTCTTCGAGGCCTACGGCATGACCGAGAACTCGGCGATCGCGACCACGAACCGTCGCGGAAGGATGATCGTCGGCACCGTGGGCGAGCCCCAGCCCCACGCCGAGGTGCGCCTCGACGAGCAGACCGGAGAGGTGCTCACCCGGCATCCGGGAGTCTTCGCCGGTTACTGGGACAAGCCCGAGGCCACCGCCGACACGATGCTCGATGACGGCTGGCTGCGCACCGGCGACGTCGGCGAATGGGTCGAGGGCACGCATCTGCGCATCATCGACCGCATCAAGGACATCATCATCACCGCCGGAGGCAAGAACATCTCCCCAGCGAGATCGAGAACGCCCTGAAGGCCTCGCCCTATGTGAAAGAGGCGGTCGTCATCGGCGACAAGCGCCCGTACCTCACCGCGCTCATCGGCATCGAGTACGACACCGTCGCCGACTGGGCCTCCCGGAAGAAGATCGAGTTCACCACCTACCGCGACCTGTCGACCAAAGACGAGGTGATCGCCCTCGTGAAGGGCATCGTGCACGAGGTGAACACCCGATTCGCCCGGGTCGAGTCGATCCGCAAGTTCCGGATGTTGACGAAGGAGCTCGATCATGAGGACGGTGAGCTGACGGCCACGCAGAAGCTCAAGAGAGCGGCCTTCGCGGCGACGGTGCCGCACCTGGTCGACGACATGTACGCCGATACCACCGCCTACGCCGGCGCCGACCTCGGGAGGAACGGATGACGACGCTGCTCTCGTCCCTCATCACCGGCCTCGGCCAGGGCGCCGTGTACGCCCTGATCGCCGTGAGCTTCGTGATCATCTATCGCGCCACGGGCGTGCTCAACTTCGCCCAGCCGGCGCTGATGATCCTCGGCGCCTTCGCGACGAGCGTCTTCGCCACGCAGGTCGGGCTCCCCTTCTTCGCCGCGGTGCTGCTGGCGATGCTCGTGATCGCCGCGCTGGCGGTGGGCATCGAGCGCGTCGCGATCCGCCCGATGGTCGGCCGTCCTCCCTTCGCCGCGGCGATCGTCACGGTGGGCCTGTTCATCATCCTGCTCATCCTCGCCTTCCGTCTGTTCAACTCCCAGCCGCGCACGGTCGCCGACCCCTGGCAGCTGAGCAGCTTCTGCCTCGGCGGCGAGGCGGGCGAGTTCGGCGGATGCGGCGGCGGCATCCAGGTGTACGAGAACGCGGTCGCACGCTTCGTCATCGCCCTCGCGGTCATCGGGCTCCTCGGCTGGTGGCTGGCCCGCTCCAAGCTCGGCCTCGCCATGCGGGCGACGGCGCTCGACCAGGAGACGGCGCTCGCGCAGGGCATCGACGTCGGCCGGATGTTCTCGGCGGCCTGGGGCATCTCGGGGGCGATGGTCGCCCTCGCCGGGGCGCTCATGGCCGCGAACGGCTCGGTCATCCAGGCCACCGATGCCCTCTTCGCCCTCGTCGCGCTGCCGGCGATCATCATCGGCGGTCTCGACTCGCTCAAGGGCGCGGTCGTCGGCGGGCTCATCGTCGGCGTCTCGATGGCCCTGACCAAGAGCTATCAGCCTCTGTTCGCGCCGTGGCTCGGCACGAACTTCGATCTGGTCGTCCCCTACGTGATCATGGTGGTCGTGCTGCTGATCAGGCCCTATGGGATCTTCGGCACACGGGAGGTGCAGCGAGTATGAGCCTCATCGACAAGCCGCAGCAGGCGGCGCGACTGACCGGCCAGTCCCGGCGATTGAACTTCGAGGACGTCCGCGGGCACGTGCACCGCAAGGTCCGGCGCGGCCGGGCCGGCCTCTACACCAGCTATGCCGCAGACCAGGCGATCTGGAACACGCCGGCCAAGCGCTGGTGGGCGGGCGTGCTGGTGGTGACGGCCGTGGCCGCACCCTTCCTCATCGCCGCCGATCTGACCTACCTGCTGACGATGGCGGTGGTCTACGCGATCGGCGGGATCGGCCTCAACCTGCTGACCGGTTACGCCGGCCAGGTGTCGCTCGGCCATGCCTTCTTCCTGGGGATCGGCGCGTACACCGCCGCGATCGTCGGCGGCAACGCCGGGCCGACCACCTGGGGACTGGGGCTGGACCTGGCCCTCGCCCTCCCCGCCGCCGCGATCGTGGCCGGACTCATCGGCCTCATCGTCGCGCCCCTGGCCACGCGGGTGCGCGGCCTGTACCTGGCGGTGCTGACGCTGGGCCTGCTGATCCTCGGCGAGCACCTCTTCAAGACGCTCACCCCGATCACCGGCGGTCAGGGCGTGGGGCGCAGCGTCGCGAACCGCACGCTCTTCGGCGTCGATCTCACCGCGACCTATGCGATCGGCCCGCTGCACGTGCCGCCGCACATCTCGCTCTACCTGCTCGCCCTCGCTCTGCTGGTGGTCCTCGGGATCGGAGCCCGCAACCTCGTCCGCGGACGCTACGGGCGCGCCTTCGCGGCTGTGCGCGACCGCGACATCGCCGCCGAGGTCATGGGCGTCAACCTTCTGCGGACCAAGACGCTCGCCTTCACGCTGTCGTCGGCCTACGCCGGGATCGCCGGTGCGCTCTTCTCGATCCTGGTGGGCCGGATCAACCCCGAGGCATGGAACCTGTTCCTGTCGATCGACTTCCTCGCCGTCGTCGTCATCGGCGGCATCGCGACGATCTCCGGCACGATCATCGGCGCCTGCTTCGTGGTACTGCTCCCCGGCTCCTGGAGCAGCTGACCGACGTGATCCCTGGATCAGCGTCTCCAGCGGTGGGATCCTGAACGTCTTCCAGCTGCAGACCATCATCTTCGGCGTGCTGATCATCCTGTTCATCACGCTGGAACCCCGAGGACTGTACGGGCTGTGGGTGCGCGTGCGCAACTACTTCAAGGCCTGGCCGTTCTCGTACTGACCGAAAAACTGAACACCGACACACCGATCCAAGGAGCACGAAATGACTCTGCGTCGACGAAGCCGCGCGGCCATCGCGCTATCCGCGGCAGCCCTGCTGGCACTCACCGCGTGCAGCACAGTGGAACCCACCGAACCCGGCGATCCAGCGGATCCCGGTGACGACACGATCACGACCGGTGCCGGCGTGACCAGCGACCCTGCCCGGATGCCGTCAACGCCGACAACGGCTGCATCTACCTGGGGGTCCTCTCCGATCTCACCGAGGGGCCGTTCGCGGCGCTCGCGGTGCCGATCACCGACGGCCAGCGCGCCTTCTGGCAGCAGGTCAACGAGTCAGGCGGCATCGGCGGCTTCGACATCGACATCGACACCTACACCCGCGACACGAAGTACCAGGCGGCCGAGCACGCCGCCCAGTACCAGCAGATCGCCGGCAACATCGCCGGCATCGCGCAGTCGCTGGGAACGGTCAACACCGAGTCGGTGCTTCCGGACATGATCCAGCGGAGCCTGGTGACCGTGCCCGCCTCGTGGTGGTCGGGCTACGCCTTCGACGACTACGACAACGGCATCGTCATGGAGACGGGCTACTCCTACTGCACCGAGGCGCTCGTGGGTCTGGACTGGTTCGCGATCGAGCACGGCGAGCCCGCCACTGTGCAGGCGGTCGGCTACCCCGGCGACTACGGCGGGGACTCCGCCGAGGGCGTGCGGCGCTGGGCCGAGGTCAACGGCGCCACGGCGCTCGACGCGATCGGCACCGGCCCGAACCAGGTGGTCGGCAACCAGGACGCCGTGGTCGCGGCCGTCCTCTCCGGCGGGGCCGACGTCGTCGTGCTCGCGGTCGGTCCCGCCGAGACGGCGGAGATCGTCGGCAAGCTCGCCGCGGGCGGCTTCCAGGGCCGGTTCCTCGGATCGCTCCCGACGTGGAACCCCGCTCTGCTGGGCTCGGCGGCGGCTCCGGCGCTCATCGGCCTCTACAACCACCTGAGCCCCTATGAGAACTGGGACGGCTCGAGCGCCGCGATCGAGAACCTCAAAGCCTCGCTCGGCGGCGGGCTGCCCGACAACGGCGGCTACATCATCGGCTGGGCGCTCAACTACCCGCTGAAGGCGGCGCTGGAGGCCGCGGCCGCCAGTGGCGACCTCACCCCGCAGGGCATCGCCGCCGTGGTCGACGGCCTGACCGTCGACTTCGAGGGCATGCTGCAGCCGCACACCTACGGCGGCGACCCGCAGGCGAACGCCAACCAGTCCGTCAACGTCGGATCGCCCGATCCCGATGTCGAGCTCGGCATGCGCACGATCGAGAGCTTCTTCACCGGCTCCTCCTTCGACCAGACCGACTACTCCTCGGCCTGCGTCGCATCCGGCTGATCGGCTCTGAACGGTGAGAAGGGGCGTCCGCGAGGGCGCCCCTTCTTCGTGCCCCGCTTCCGCGCCTCAGACCGCCCAGCCGAGCAGCCGCAGAAGCGCCGCGACGAGGGCGGCGGCGAAGACCACCACGAGGAACGACTGCCGCAGCCAGAGAAGTCCGGCGGCGACGAGGACGGCCGGGACCCGGGCGTCGACCGTCACGGCCTGTCCGTCACCGAGCGACTGCACCGCGACGAGAGCCGCCAGCAGCGCCACGGTGAGCAGATCGGCGATGCGCGCCGGGCGCGGCGCCTCCAGCAGGCTCGGGGGCACGAGGTACCCGAAGGCCTTCCAGGCGACGCAGATGGTCGCGGCGAGGAGGATCGCCGTCCAGAGGCTCATGCGCCGGCCTCCGCTTCCCGCAGCCGCTCGTCGCGCCCGAACCAGTTGAACCAGCCGACGATCAGGGCGACGGATGCCGCGATCAGCACCGGCATGCCGGGCATCACGAGGGGCATGACCGCCGTGGCCACGACCGCGGCGGCGATGCCCACGACGATCGCCTGGCGCTGCTTCAGGCGCGGCCACAGCAGCGCGAGGAAGGCGGCGGCCGCGGCGGCATCCAGTCCGTAGGTCTTCGGGTCGCCGAGGACGTCGCCGAGGAGCGCCCCAGGAGCGTGGTGAGATTCCACCCCAGGAACACGCCGAGCCCCGTCACCCAGAAGCCCAGCCGCTTCAGGTGCAGTTCGGGCTGGGCGAGCGCGACGGCGGTGGATTCGTCGATCGTGAGGTGGGCGGCTGCGGCGCGGCGGGCGATGCCGCGCCCGATGATCGGCGACATCCGGATGCCGTAGGCCATGTTCCGCACCCCCAGCAGCGCCGCCGAGGTGACGGCGGCCGGGAGCGCCGCCAGTCCCCGGAGCCGAGCACGCCGATGAAGGCGAACTGCGAGCCGCCGGTGAACATGAGCAGGCTCAGCACGCAGGTCTGCCAGATGTCGAGTCCGGATGCGACGGCGAGGGCGCCGAAGGAGACGCCGTAGGCGCTCGTGGCGAAGGCGACGGCGAGGCCCTCCTTCCAGACCGCACGGCGGGCGGGGTCGGGAGCGGACGCGGCATCCGTTCGTTGTACTGAACGCATGCTGATCAGTCTGAACACTGCACGAGTGTTTGTCAAAGTGAACATATGTTTGCGAGAATGAACGAATGGACGATCTCGGCGCACACATCGCCCGTTCGCTGCGTCGCGAACGGGAGTCGGCGGGGCTGTCGGTCTCCGAACTCGCGCGGCGTGCCGGCATCTCGAAGGCGACCGTCTCCCAGCTCGAGAACGGCTCGGGCAATCCCAGCGTCGAGACGCTGTGGGCCCTGGGCGTGGCGCTGGGCATCCCCTTCTCCGCGCTCGTGGATCAGCCCGCGAGCGGCCCGACGCTCATCCGCCTCGAGGACCTGCCCTCGGTGCCCGCCGCGGCCGCGCCCTACAGCGCCACGCTGCTCTCGGCCAGCCCTCCCGGAGCCCGCCGCGACCTCTACCTCATCCAGGCCGATCCCGGCAGCCCGCGCCTCTCCGACCCGCATCACCCCGGAACCACCGAGCACATCGTGCTCCTCAGCGGTGGGGCGCTCGTCGGCCCGGTCGACACGCCCGTGGCGCTCCGGCCCGGCGACTACCTCTCCTACCCCGGCGACGCCCCGCACACCTTCGAGGCGACCGAGCCCGGCACGCGGGCGGTGCTCATCTCCGAGCTGCGCTGACAGACGCGCTGCGGCGCGAGGTCACGCCGTGCTCAGGCGTTGGCGTCCTGACGCTTCAGGCGCGAGGTCTCGCGGGCGCGGATCGTCTGATCGAGGATGACCTTGCGGATGCGCACCTTCTCGGGGTCACCTCGACGCACTCGTCCTCACGGGCGAACTCGAGGCTCTCCTCGAGCGAGAGCTGACGCGGCGGCGTCATCGACTCGAAGGCATCGGCCGTGGAGGAGCGCATGTTGGTGAGCTTCTTCTCCTTGGTGATGTTCACGTCCATGTCCTCGCCGCGCGAGTTCTCGCCGATGACCATGCCCTCGTAGACCTCTTCGGTCGGCTGGACGAAGAAGCTCATGCGCTCCTGCAGCGCGATCATCGCGAAGGGCGTGGCGACGCCCGCACGGTCGGCGACGATCGACCCGGATGCGCGGGCGACGATCTGCCCGGCCCAGTCGTCGTAGCCGTGCGAGATCGCGTTCGCGATGCCCGTACCGCGGGTCACCGACATGAACTCGGTGCGGAAGCCGATGAGACCGCGCGAGGGCACGACGAACTCCATGCGCACCCAGCCGGTGCCGTGGTTGGTCATGCCGTCCATGCGGCCCTTGCGGGCGGCGAGCAGCTGCGTGATCGCGCCCAGGTACTCCTCGGGGGCATCGATCGTCAGGTGCTCGAAGGGCTCCTTGACCTTGCCGTCCTCGCCCTTGCGCGTGACGACCTGCGGCTTGCCGACGGTCAGCTCGAAGCCCTCGCGGCGCATGTTCTCCACGAGGATCGCCAGGGCCAGCTCGCCGCGGCCCTGCACCTCCCAGGCGTCCGGACGCCCGATGTCGACGACCTTGAGCGAGACGTTTCCGATGAGCTCGCGGTCCAGGCGGTCCTTCACCATGCGCGCGGTGAGCTTGTGCCCCTTGACCTTGCCGACCAGCGGCGAGGTGTTCGTGCCGATGGTCATCGAGATCGCGGGCTCGTCGACCGTGATGGCCGGAAGCGGACGCACGTCCTCGGGGTCGGCGATGGTCTCGCCGATGGTGATCTCCTCGATGCCGGCGATCGCGACGATGTCGCCGGGGCCGGCGGACTCGGCCGGATAGCGCTCGAGGGCGCGGGTCTTGAGCAGCTCGGTGATCCGGGCGTTGGAGTGCGAGCCGTCGTGGCGCACCCAGGCGACGGTCTGGCCCTTCTTGAGCGTGCCGTTGAAGACGCGAAGGAGCGCGAGGCGACCGAGGAACGGGCTCGAGTCGAGGTTGGTGACCCAGGCCTGCAGCGGCGCCTCGTCGTCGTAGGAGGGCGCCGGCACGTGCGTGAGGATCGCGTCGAAGAGCGGCTCGAGGTCGTCGTTGTCGGGCAGCTCGCCGTTGGCGGGGCGGTTGCGCGAGGCAGCGCCGGCGCGGCCGGAGGCGTAGACGACGGGGACGTCGAGGAGCGCGTCCACATCGAGGTCGGGAACGTCGTCGACGAGGTCGGAGGCCAGACCCAGCAGCAGGTCGTGCGCCTCCTCCTCGACCTCGGGGATGCGGGCGTCCGGACGGTCGGTCTTGTTGACCGCGAGGATGACGGGGAGCTTGGCCTCCAGCGCCTTGCGCAGCACGAAGCGGGTCTGCGGCAGCGGCCCCTCGGACGCGTCGACGAGCAGGACGACGCCGTCGACCATCGACAGGCCGCGCTCGACCTCGCCGCCGAAGTCGGCGTGGCCGGGGGTGTCGATCACGTTGATCGTGACCGGGACGTCGGTGTGGGCGCCGTTGTAGGTGATCGCGGTGTTCTTCGCGAGGATCGTGATGCCCTTCTCGCGCTCCAGGTCGTTGGAGTCCATCGCGCGCTCCTCGACGTGCGAGTGCTCGCCGAAGGAGCCGGTCTGGCGGAGCATCGCATCGACGAGCGTGGTCTTGCCGTGATCGACGTGGGCGACGATTGCGACGTTGCGGAGGTCAGAGCGAAGGGCGTGCGCCATGGAGGGTGTCCTCGAGGGATTGTGGGGAAAAGGGACTGTGGTCCCTGAGCTCGTCGAAGGGCCGACGTTCCATTCTACAAGTGCAGCGCCGTCGCTCTCTCAGCGGCTACGCAGGTGCGCGTTCGGAGAGGTGGCCGTCGTGGATCTCCAGCACTCGATCGGCCCGCTCCAGGATCGACGGATCGTGCGTCGACAGCAGCACCGCCAGTCCGTCCTCATGGGCGAGCTGGGCGATCAGGTCGGTCATCGCCGCCGCCGTCGCCGAGTCGAGCTGGCCCGTCGGTTCATCGGCGAGGAGGATTCGCGGGCTCCCCGCGAGCGCCCGCGCGATGCCGACGCGCTGCTGCTGCCCGCCCGAGAGCTCGCCCGGCCGCTGCGAGGCGTGATCGCCCAGGCCCACGCGCTCGAGCAGATGCGTGACCTTTTCGTCGCGCTCGGCGGGCGTCGCCCCTGGATCCGCAACGGGATCTCGACGTTCTCCCGGGCCGAGAGGGCACTGATGAGGCCGAAGGACTGGAAGACGTATCCGATCCGATCGCGGCGCACCACGTCGATCTCGCTCTCCTTCGCGGTCGTGAGCTCGGTCCCGCCCACGCGCACGGTTCCGGTCGTCGGCGGCTGGATGCCGCCGAGCACATGCAGAAGGGTCGTCTTGCCGGCGCCCGAAGGGCCGACCAGCACCACGAACTCCCCCGGCCGCAGCGACAGGGTCGCCTCGGCGAGGGCGGTGACCTCTCCCGCCGGCGTCTTGTGCACGACCGAGAGGCCGGTCGCCTCCAGAACCGTGTCCACCGTGGTCTCGGTCACTGTCCCATCTCCCTCAACTGGCGGCGGGTGAGCGGTTGCCCGTCGGCATCCGTCTCGGTCGCCGGGGCATCGGATGCCGGTGCGGCACCCGGTTCCGGCGCAGCACCTGCTTCCGGCGCCTTCTGCCGCGTCGCCCGGTCGCCCGGCCACACGCCCACATGGTCCTCTTCGAGGCGCAGACGCACCCGCTCGCGGAGCGAGAGCTGGTCCATGTACTCGGTGGGCAGCTGCAGGCGGCCGACGCGATCGAGCACCGCGAACTCCTCGGCCATCGCGTGCTCGCGGCCCTCGTCGTCGGTGTGGGTCCACCGCAGCACCTCGGTCGAGGTGCGCCCGTCACGGATCTGCACCGTGCGCTGGACGTGCTCGGAGACCGTGGGGTCGTGCGTGACGATGAGCGCCGTCGTGCCGAGCTCGCGGTTGGCGGCCTCGAAGGTGCGCAGCACCTCCTCGGAGGCGTGCTCGTCCAGGTCGCCCGTCGGCTCATCCGCCAGGAGCACCCGCGGGTTGTTGGCCAGCGCCACCGCGATCGCGACGCGCTGCTGCTGGCCGCCGGAGAGCTCCGCGGGCCGGCGGTCGGCGAAGTCGGCCGCACCGACGAGATCGAGGAGCTCCGTCGCCCGCTCGGGGTGGGTGCGATCACCGCCGATCGCCCGAGCCAGCTGCACGTTCTCCAGCGCCGACAGGTAGGGCAGGAGATTGCGGCCGGTCTGCTGCCAGACGAAGCCCACGACCTCACGACGGTAGGTCACCCGCTCCCGGGAGGACAGCGCCGGCAGGTCACGGCCGGCCACGGTCGCCTGGCCCGCCGTGGGCACGTCCAGCGCCGACAGGATCGACAGCAGTGTGGACTTGCCCGAGCCCGAGGCGCCGATGAGGGCGACGAGCTCCCCCTGCTCGACGACGAGGTCGAGGCCCTGCAGCGCCTGCACCTCGATGTCGGCGACGGTGAAGATGCGCACGAGGCCGCGGCATTCGATGTCGGGGCCCGTGTCCGCCCGCGCGTGCGCGGGGGCGGGGGTGGCTGTGGTGTTCATCGGTCCTCCTCTGTGCGGAGCACGGTCACGAGGGATGTCGTTCTGGCCGTCAGCACGCCGCCGATCACCGCGATCACGAGCGCGATCACGACAGCGGCGATGAGCCCGGCCGTGAGGACGGGGTCGACGGTGAGCCCCGGTTGTCGGATGCCGCCGGTGAACGGCCGCAGGTCGATCGAGACGAGCACGAGAAGCGGCAGCACGACGCCCAGGATGAGCCCGCCCACGAGGGCGGAGAGTCCGAGCGGCGCGAACTCCCACGCCACGATCCCGCGACCCTGGCGCCTGCTCATGCCCATCGTGCGCAGCAGCGCGATCACACGCGAGCGCGCGTCGCGCGAGACGCCGGCGACGAGCAGCACCGCGACGACCGACAGCGCGACGGCGAGCACCAGGGCGATCAGCAGCGCTGTGCGCAGGGCGCTCACCGCCGGCGAGGACTGGATCGCCGCGGTACGGGCGTCCAGGCTCTGCACCGTGTGCGGTCCGCCGACCTGCGCGCTGACGGCCTCGGAGACGTCGGCGATGTCGGCATCCGACGCGACATCGATCACGAGCGTACGGGGGAAGAAGCCCTTGTCGGTGAGCGCGGCGTAGTCGGCGGCGTCCATCACGATGTAGCTCGCCCCGCGGTCGCGCCGGGAAGCGAGGCGATCTCGCCGACGATCTCGACACCGGAGTAGGGCTCGGATGCCGCGCCCAGTCCGACCGCCTCGACGACGTCCGGCGAGGCGAGCACCTGCGGCGGGTCCTGATCGGTGGCCAACGCCCCGGCGGAGAAGCCCTCTGCCAGCCCGGACTGGATCGCGGCGAGTTCGTCCACGTCCGTCACCAGGAGTGCCGCGACGACACGACCCTGCGCGGTCGCCACGGAGACGCGATCGGCGACGAAGAAGCCGGTGACATGATCGACGCCGTCGAGGTCGCCGATCGCCTCGATCGTCTCGGCGTCGAAGAACGGGCCGGACACGCTGAGGTCGCCTCCCACCGAGCGCTCCGCCGCGGCGACCGCGCCGCGATCCACGGTCGCCAGCACAAGGGACGAGAACACGGCGATCGCGACGGCGACGAGCATCGCCAGCACGGCGGTGGTCCCGGCGGCGGGGTCGCGCAGGCTCCGTGCGGAGCCGACGAGGCTCACCAGCCCCTTGCCCTTCTGGGATCCGCGCAGCACGAGGGCCAGCCACAGCGGGTGCAGGCGCACCGCCAACAGTCCCAGGGCGACGGTGGCGAGCATGGGGGCGACGATGACGAGCGGATCGGCGGATGCCGAGGCACGCCCGATGCCGCGGAAGACGAGCAGCCCCACGGCGATGCCGGCGAGCACGAGGACGAGCAGCTCCGCCAGGCGTGCCCAGCGGTTGCGCACCGGCGCATCGAGATCGGCGCGCCCGCCCGCGAGCGTCTGCGGGCGGAGCACGAGGGCGAGCGCGAGGGCGGGGACGAGCCCCACGGCGACGGCGAGCACCGTCGGCAGCGCTCCGGCGCTCTGCGGAACGAGCGCGATCGCGGCGGCGGTCGCCACGACCGCCGGGATGGCGCCCAGCAACAGCCCCTCGAGGAGCAGGAGCCCGCGCAGTCGGGCGAGGGACGTGCCGCGCGCGGACAGCAGCAGCAGGTCGCCACGACGCCGTCGGATGATGAGGCTCGCGGCCAGCACGATGAGCGCGACGCTCACCGCGATCGGACCGACGGCCGCGACCGCGAGCGTCGCGCTGGTCGAGTTCGAGCGCGCGAGCGCCGTGCTGAGCACCGCGGTCACCTCCGTGCCGAAGCGGGCGCGGGTGTCGAACTCGCTGTTGACGGACAGCGACTGCGCCGTGACCTCGCGCAGGCCCGCGAGCAGTTCGTCGGGATCCTGGGTGGATGCGGCCTGCGCGTCGATCGGGTACCAGATCAGCATCTCCGCAGAGACGTCCTGCGCGCGCCCGCCGCCGTCCGGGTCACGCGGATTCGGATACTGGAGGAATGCCGTCGCTGAACGGATCGCCGGCCAGGATCCGGGATCGACATAGGCACCGCCCGTGGCGCTCGGGCGCCTGTTGCCGTCGTCGAAGAACGTGCCCGTCAGCGTGGAGGGGACGTGGTGGCTCCAGCGGTCGTCCTCCGGATCCGTCGCCTCGACGAGCCCCACGAGGACGACGTCGTGCTCGGTGCCCGCCGCGCGCACCTCCCGACCTCCCAGGCGATGAGCTCTGCGGACTGCCGGGTCAGTACGAGCTCGATCGGCTCGCCGTCATCCCCTGCCACGGCGCGGGCCAGTCTCCCTCGACCAGGGTGAGGTGCTGCTGATAGACGGGGTCCGCGAGCAACTGGACCTGCCCGGTCGGCGATGTGGGCGGAAACTCCTCCGGAACGACCTCGAAGGCATCCGTGTAGGCGTAGAAGGACGGGGGCGAGGTGATCGCCTGCACCGCGTCACTCGCGTCCGAGCGGATGTCGCCCAGCCGCTTCTCCAGCGCTCCGAAGACCTCGTCCGCGCCCTCCGTCCAGCCCTCGGTGAGCGACGGATCGGGACTCGGGCCGAAACTCGGCGGCGCGTTGCGCACCGGTGCGGTCAGGTCACGCGACGGAGTCGAGAGCTGATCGATCTGGAAGGCCACCTCGTCCTGGACGACGCCGGCGAGCACCCGCGGCGGCGGCGATGAGGAAGGCCGCGAGCAGGGTCAGCACGATGATGACCAGCGCGGCGCTGCGCGGGGTCGCCACGCGTCGGCGCGTCAGCGCGACAAGGCCCGGAGAGCGGCTCATTCCGCCTCCCTCATCACGGCTGCCAGAAGTCGCGGCGCGCGCACGCTCGCCGCGATCGCGATGAAGGCGGCCGCAGCGACCAGGACGGCTGCGGTCAAGAGCACCGGCGGCACGACGAGCGCGATCGGATACGTCTCGGCCATGCCCGCATAGGCGGCACGCGCCAGGCTCGGCACGATGAGCCAGGCCGTCAGGAGCCCGGCGAGGACACCCCCAGGACGCCGAGCGCGATCGCGAAGGCGTCCTCGGTCGCACGCACGCGCACCGCTCCCCGACGGCCGGTGCCGAGGACCGCCAGGATTCCCAGCTCCCGGGCGGACCCGTCACCCCGGGAGCGACGCAGCACCAGCACGACGATGGCGAGGAGCACCGCTCCCGCGGCGGCGAGGAGGAAGGCCAGGGCCGTCTCGAAGGCCTTGGCGGCTGCCCGCGGATCGGTGATCGCCACCCGGACGCCGCCGATGGCGGCATCCGCCTCCTCCGCCACCAGGACGGGGTCGACCGTCGCCAGCCACAGCTCGTTGTCGAGGAACGCCTCGGCGGTGCTGAGAGCGACGGAGGTGAGGTCGGCGAGGATGCCCGAGCCGTTCGGTGCGCCGGGGAGCATCGGGACGACCTCGACGATCTCGACGTCGAGGGTGAAGGCGAAGGAAGACATGCGGAGGGAGACGTGCGATCCTTCCTGGACGTTCATCGACGCGGCCACGGACTCCGTGATCACCGCGGGCGTGCGGGCGGGCACGTCACCGGCGACAGCGCGTGTGGCATCCGGCTTGGTGGCGTTCCACGCGGGTGCCCGTGTCTCCATTCTCAGACCTTCCTCGGTCTGCTCGATCGCGCCGCCCATGCCGCGGAAGCCGTCGAAGTCGAGCCGCTCGCCGGAGGCCGCCACGCCGACATCCACGGTGCTGTCGTACCATCCCCGGTCGACATCGATGGCGGCGTCCACGGCGACGACCCGCCAGGGCCCGCGCCGGGGAGCTCGACCTCGACGGTCCGCTCGGAGTACGTCTCGTAACTGACGAAGACGTCGCCGCCCTCTTCGTCCCGGTCCAGGATCTCGAGGTTCGTCGCCTGTGCGCGGACGAGTGCTCCGTCACCCGCGACCAGGTGCACCGTCGCCGTCACCGCTTGTGCCGGCTCCTGCCAGACGTTCCCTCCTCATCCTCGTACGTTCCGCCCTCGGGAACACGGAGCATGATCTCCAGAGAGGTGGCGTCATCCGGGAGGGCTACCCCCGCGGCGGGGAAGGCCAGCCGTTCGCCGAGCGCCGCGGGATCGATGAGCCCGTCTCCGTCCAGCATCGTCGCACCGAGCTGAGACGACTGCGCGGCGAGGATCGGTATCTGGCCGTCGGCGCCGCGTGCCATCACCGTCCGGACGCGCATCGAGGCGTCGACGCCCTCCACCCCGTGATCGCGCTCCGATCCGCGTCCTCGGGCACCGAGGTCACCCGCACGTCCGCCCCCACCCGGATCTCCTCGGGGGTGTCGCCCAGAGCGCTGAGGCTGCCGAAGTACGCCAGCGACAGCGCGATCGTCGCGGCGGCGAAGGCCACCGTCCCCGTCGTCAGCGCGTGCCGTCCCGTGCGCCGGGCGGCAAGGCGCAGCGGCAGTACGGGATGAGTCCGCGGCTGCGGGAGGTCAGCGCGGCGGCGAGGGCGGCCAGCGGCCCGGCCAGCACGACGGCGATCAACGCGAACAGCGCCAGGACGAGCGCGGGCGCCACGGCGATGAGCGGATCGATCGCGCTCTGCCCGTTGCCCTGGACGATCACGGGGTGCCCGCCTGCCAGAACTGCCAGGCCGCCAGGCCCGTCACGATCGTCAGGAACAGCACCGCCGAGATCCCCGTCAGCACGTCCCCGCGCACCGAGCGGCGATCGACGCCGCGCAGGGTCGAGATCGTGATCGTGAGCAGCCCCACGAGCGCGAGCGCCGCGGCGGCCGCGGCGACCGTGAGCAGCGGCATGATCGTGCCGCTCCACAGCCAGGTCAGCAGCATCCCCGCCGCCGCGCCCACGGCGCTGCCCGCCACCAGCACGGGAAGCGCCTCGGCCACGGCGATCCGCGTCAGACGACCCTTGGACATCCCGCGCGCACGAAGCAGCGCCCGCTCCTCCAGCCGGGTGCGGACGGGCTCGACGGATGCCGCGGCGACGACCACGAGCGCCAGCAGCCCGACCACCCCGATCGCCACGGATGTCGGCCCTCGCCGCGTCTCGATGCCCTCGCTGAGCGCGCGCAGCGTCGTGCGCAGCCCACCGGAGACCTGCACCGTCTCGCCCGACGCCGCCCGCACCTCCCGCGGCAGATCGGGAAGCGTCGCGGACAGGACGGCGGCCGAGTCGCCCGAGAACCGCGCCGGATCCGGCCGGAGGACGAACACGCCCTCGCCCTCGTCCTCGGCGCGAAGCGCCCCCGCGGCCCCATCTCGGCCAGGGCACGGTCGATCGCGGCGAGGCGTTCCGCGGAGTCACCCGCTCCCGACTCGAAGCGCACCACGACCCGGTCCCGATCGCCGGATGCCTCGTCGATCGCCTCCAGCGCTGCCGCCGACTCGAAAGCGCGCACGGCGCCGACGATGCCGGTCACGAGCATCGCCGCGATCGCCGCGATCAGCGCAAGGGCCAGCAGCGAACCGGCGCCGGAGCGCGCCCGCTCGCGAAGAAAGCCGAGCCGCTGCGTCATCAGCGCGACGAGGAGGGAGGTCTCGGTGTCATATGGTCAGAGGCCGAGGGTTTCCTGCCGCAGGCGACGGCGTTCGCGCTGCTCCGACGGATCCGGCACCGGAACGGCGGAGATCAGTCGCTGAGTGTAAGGATGCTGCGGGTTGCGCAGGATCTGGTCGCGCGTTCCCGTCTCGACGAGCTTGCCGTTGTGCATCACCGAGATCCGGTCGGCGAGCTGGTCCACGACCGCGAGGTCGTGCGTGACGAAGAGGCAGCCGAACCCGAGATCGCGCTGCAGCTCCTTGAAGATGTCCAGCACGCGGGCCTGCACCGACACGTCCAGGGCGCTCGTGGGCTCGTCGGCGACGAGCAGCTTCGGCTTGAGGGCCAGTGCGCGGGCGATGCCGACGCGCTGGCGCTGACCGCCGGAGAGCTCATGCGGATAGCGGTTGCGCATCGAGCGGTGCAGCTCCACGGCATCCAGCAGCTCCTCGACCCGCGTGTTCATCTCCTTCTGCGAGTACTCCCCCGCCAGCAGCAGCGGCTCGGCGATCGACTCGCCGATCGGGATGCGCGGGTTCAGCGACGACCCCGGGTCCTGGAAGACGATGCCGATGTCGCGGCGGATCTTGCGCAGGTCGCCCGCGGAGACGCCGACCATGTTGCGGCCGGCGACCTCCAGAGTCCCCGAGTGCGCCGGGAGCAGGCCGATCGCCGCCCGGCCGATCGTCGTCTTGCCCGAGCCCGATTCGCCCACCAGGCCCATGACCTCGCCGCTGCGGATCTCCAGGTCGACGCCGTCGACGGCACGGAACGCCGGAACCCGGCCGCGCTTGGGGTACTCGATGACCAGATCGGTCATCTTCAGCACCGCATCGGACTCGATGCGCTCGGCGGCCTCTGCGGCATCCGTCACCCCGGTGCCCAGGTGCGGCACCGCCGCCAGCAGCGCCTGCGTGTAGGGGTGCGTGGGTGCGGTGAAGATGTCGTTGACGCTGCCGTGCTCGACGACCGCGCCGTCCTTCATGACGATGACCTGGTCGGCGAGGTCGGCCACGACGCCCATGTCGTGCGTGATCAGGACGATCGCCGAACCCATCTCGGTGTGCAGACGCCGCATGAGATCGAGGATCTCGGCCTGCACCGTCACGTCGAGCGCCGTGGTCGGCTCGTCCGCGATGAGCAGCTTCGGGTCGTTCGCCATCGACTGCGCGATCATCGCGCGCTGGCGCTGTCCGCCCGAGAGCTGATGCGGGAAGGAGTCGAACGCCTTTCGCGGGTTGGGCATCTCGACCTGCGTGAGCAGCTCGATCGCCCGCTCGGTCGCCTGTTTGCGACGCATGTTCGGGTGGTGCACCTGCAGCGCCTCGACGATCTGGAACCCGATCGTGTAGACGGGGTTCAGCGCCGTCATCGGCTCCTGGAAGATCACCGAGATGCCCTGGCCCCGCACCTTGCGCAGCTTGCTGACGGGCGCGCCGATGAGCTCGTCGCCACTGAGCTTCGCGCTGCCGGTCGCCCGGCCGTTGGCGGGGAGCAGCCCCAGGATGCCCATCGAGCTCGTGCTCTTGCCCGATCCCGACTCGCCCACGACGGCGAGCACGTCTCCCGGGTTGAGCGTGTAGTTGATGCCGCGCGCGGCGGAGACCCATTCGCCGTCGACCCAGAAGTCGACCGCGAGATCGCGCACTTCGAGGACCGGTGCGGTACCCGTCTGTGTGTTCGTCACTGGCTTCGGCCTTTCAGAAAAGTTCACGCCGCGTCTGCGACGATGGGGGATGTCCGATGCTCTCGTACTCCGTCCCCGGTTCGGTCGTATTCTGGCGGTCGTCGTCGGCGCGCTGTGCGCCGTGGCCGCGGTGATGATCGTCGTGCAGTCGCCCGCTGACGCGTGGCGCGTGCTGCCGCTGCCCGCCCTGTTCGCCTTCGTGACGTGGGCGGCGTACTGGCAGCCCAGCGTCCGCGTCGCCGACGACGGCGTGACGGTCGGAAACGTCTTCCACACCGAGCACGTGCCGTGGGGGCAGATCGCCCGCATCGACACGCGCTACGCGCTGACGCTGTACACCTCGAACGGCCGTGTGACCGCGTGGGCGGCTCCGGCGCCCGGCCGCCACTCGATCCTCTTCGCCGACCGCAAGCAGGGCGAGCACCTGCCCGAATCCAGCTACGTCGCCGGATCCGTCCGTCCGGGAGATCTCGTGAACAGCGAGTCGGGCGCCGCCGCCTACGTCGTGCGCCGGCAGTGGGAGAAGCTGCGCGACGCCGACCGGCTGGTCGACGACGGCTCGCCCCGTCGGATCCGCGTGCACACCCTGACGATCGCGATCACCGTGGTGCTCGTGACCGCCGTCGCGCTGGGAGCGTTGCTCTAGCCGCATCCGGATCACGTCCTGCTGGGTGTCTCTGACGCAGCAGTCGAGTCGGCCGTGCCGCGGCCGGCCTTGCGGTTCTGCCACCAGGTGCGCAGCTCCTGCATCGGGCCGTCGAAGTTCGGCACGCGCTTCTGGCGCGGGTCGAAGGCATCTCGTAGACCGTCGCCGACGAAGTTGATGCACAGCGCGATGACGACGATGAAGATGCCCGGCCACCAGAACAGCCACGGCCGCGTGGAGAACGCGCCCTGGTACTCGTTGATGAGCTGCCCCAGGGAGATGTCCGGCGTGCGGATGCCGAAGCCCAGGAAGCTCAGCGACACCTCGATGATGATCGCCGCACTCATCAGCAGCGTCGAGTTCACGACGATCACGCCGACCGCGTTGGGGAGGATGTGCTTGAAGATGATGCGCGCATCACTGGCTCCGGCCACCCTCGCCGCATCGACGAACTCGCGTTCTCGCAGCGCGAGGAACTCGGCACGCACAAGACGGGCCAGACCCGTCCATGCCAGTGCCCCCAGGAGCACGCCGATCGTGAAGGCGTTGCCGCCGAAGGTGAGAGCGAGCACCGCGGCGAGGACGAGGATCGGGATGATGATGACGACATCGGTGAAGCGCATGAGCGCCGAGTCGATGAAGCCGCGGTAGAAGCCCGAGATCGCGCCGATCACGGTGCCCAGCACCGTGGCGATGATGCCCGCGAGGAACAGAACCAGCAGGGACTGCTGTGCACCGCGCATCGTGCGGGCGAACATGTCTCGACCCAGGTCGTCCTGACCGAAGGGGTGCTCCCCGCCGACAGCGGCCACAGCGTCATCGTGGGCTGGCGTCCGTTGACGATGTCGTAGCGCGACCACCAGTCCTTGGGCCACCAACCGTGGATGCGGAAGCCGTCCATGACCAGGACGCCCGCGGCCGGATCGACCACGAGTCGCCCGTCGCCACCGATGACGACTCCGACGGAGGTGTAGGCCAGGAGCACCACCAATCCGAAGACGATCAGGGAGACGATCGCCGCACGGTGGCCGAAGAAACGTTTGCGGACGATCTTGCCCTGGCTCAGGCCCGCGACCTGCCGCTGCTCGATCGACAGCTCACTGCCGCGTGACTCGTGTACGTCCTCGCCGGGAAGCGTGCCGATCGGGTTCGGGTCGAACTCTGGTTCGTTGTTCGGTTCAGTAGGAGTGCTCATGTCAGCTCACCCGGATTCGCGGATCGAGTGCCGAGTACAGCAGGTCGGCGATGATGTTGAAGATGACGGCGAGGGCACCGGTGACGAGGAAGAAGCCCATCATCAGGTTGACGTCGGTTCTGCCCAGGGCGTCGGTGAAGACCGCACCCATGCCCTTCCAGGCGAAGACCGTCTCGGTGATCACCGCCCCGCCGATGAGTCCGCCGAAGTCGAAGGCGACGATCGTCGCGATCGGGATCATGGCGTTGCGGAAGGCGTGGCGCATGACCACGACGCGCTCGGAGAGGCCCTTGGCCCGCGCCGTGCGCACGTAGTCCTGGTTCATGACCTCCAGCAGGCTCGCCCGCGAGTAGCGCGTGTAGGCGGCCAGCGAGATGATCATCAGCGTCAGCGTCGGCAGGATCAGGTGCGTCGCCGAGTCCAACATCTGCAGCCAGTAGTCGTCGCGTCGGTCGATCGCCGGCGTCGTCGCGCCGATCGTGGAGATCACTCCGCTGGAGAGCGGGATGATTGAAGTGAACGTCGACCAGCGCTGGAACATCTGATCCAGCACGAGCGGCAGGACGCCGAGTGCGCCGGCGAAGGCGGCGAGGCGGGCCAGATTCATCTTCCGGTCGCCGCCCAGGGCGAAGCCGATGACCCCTCCGATGACGGCGAGGATGAGGGCGGCCACGGCGATCGTCCACCACGCGTTGCCGAGGAAGAACAGGTACTGGAACGGGAAGTACAGCGCGAGCGGCGCCACCACGCCGGCCAGCCCGAAGGCGACCAGCGCAGGACGATCGCGCAGCCCTGTGGTCAGGCTCGCCACGATCAGCGAGGCCGCGATCGCGAACAGCGCGATGCCCACCAGCCCCATCGAGGGCTCCTTGAACCAGTTCGTCAGGTCCAGCAGCAGGAGGAGGAGTCCGGCGCCGATGCCGGTGAAGATGAACGTGCGGATCCGGGTTTCCAGCCCCCGCCGACGATCGACATGAAGACGAAGCCGGAGGCGAGTGCTATGACGATGAACATCCACCAGGGGATGTAGGGGTCGCCGAGGAACTGGTTGAAGGCGATCGCCCCGTACTGCTTGAGCAGCACCGCGACCCAGAACACGGGAAGCGAGTAGAAGACGAAGGTCGCGAAGGTGACTGTGTAGTCGTAGCCGCTGTACTGGCGAAGCGCCGTGGTCATGCCGATGGCCACACCGAAGAGGATGGCGAGGACGGTCGCGGCGGTGACCAGCTGGAGCGTGGAGCCCATCGCGGTCGCGATGACGGCGGTGACGGGAAGTTCACCGCGGGCGACGGAGATCCCGAGATCGCACTGCCCGATGAAGCACCCGGCAGCGCCGCCGAGCCACGAGAAGTAGCGAAGTACAGGAGGGGTTTCGAGTTGAAGCTTTTCGGTCAGGTCGGCGATGAGGAACTGCGCGTTCGGATCGCGACTCTGTCGGAGTTCGAGAAGTGGGTCGCCCGAATTGGCCGTCAGCACGTACACGATGAACGATGCGACGAACAGGACGATGAGGGTGGCGACGAGTCGCCGTGCGACGAAGGAGAGCACCTGGGGTCCTTAGAACAAGAGCTACCGGCATGGCCGGTGGGCCGGATGCAGGGGCATCCGACCCACCGGTGTGATGCAGGATCCGCCTTACTCGGTGGCCGCTCCGGCGACCGGAGCCCACTCCCAGAAGTTCCAGAAGTAGTACGGCGACAGCGGTGCCGGGGAGATGCCCTCGACGCCCTTGTCCCACGCGGTCAGGCCCGGGAACTGGAAGATGGTGATGCCGTAGGCGTCGGCCCACAGGTGCTGCTCCACCTCCAGCTGGATCTGGGTCTGGTTCGCCGGGTCGAGCTCGGTCTCCAGGTCGGCCAGCAGACGGTCGACCTCGGTGTTCGAGTAGCCACCGAAGTTCGACGGCTTGTCGGTGCCGAACATCTGGTCGCTGCCGGTGAGGGCGAGGCTCGTCGAGGCCCAGGCGAAGATCACGGCGTCGTGCGGGTTGATCGGGTTGGCCGCGGTGTCGGTGAACTCCCAGTTGGGCTCGGAGTCGTCGATCACGTTGAAGCCGGCGAGGGCGGCAGACGTCGCGATGAGCTCGTACTGAGCGGCGCGACGGGCGTTGCCCTCGGGGTACCAGAATCGAACGTCGATCGGACCCTCGACACCGGCCTCCTCGAGGAGGGCCTTGGCGCCGTCGATGTCGACCTCGGCGAACTCGGCCGAGCCGTTCTCCGCGACGATCGGCGCGTAGGAGGGCGAGCCCGGGATCGTGAGGAGCGAGTTGCGCACCTCGGCGTTCGGGTTCAGCGGCTGGATGAGCTTCTCGACGATCTCGTCGCGCGGGATCGTCTTGAGGAACGCGGTGCGAACGGCGAGAGCCGTGGCCTCGTCGCCACCGTAGGTGGCCGGGTCGAAGGGACCGCCGTTGTTGAACGTCAGGTCGACGTGCTCGTAGGTGGCCTCGTCACCGGTGTGGTAGTCGGCGCTGGCGGTGCCCTGAACGAGCTCGAGAACGTCGGGCGTCGGCTGGCCGGAGGCGACCTGGACGTCCTGGTTCTGCAGCGCCTGGACCTGAGCGGTCGGGTCGGCGATCTGACGCACCGTGATGCGCTCGTACTTGGGCGACTCGCCCCAGGCGAAGGCGTCGTTCGCGACGAGGGTGACGTAGTCCTCCTCGACGAGCTCCTCGACGATGTACGGGCCGTAGGAGAGCGTCACCAGCGGGTTCTCCGGGGTGTTCGCGTGCTGGAAGTCGGCCTCCCATGCCGCGGCGACCGGGGTCAGCCACTCGATGTCGCCGTTCTGGATGGCCTCGACCAGCTGGTCCTTGGCCTCCTGCGGGTCCTCGATCTCGGGGTAGGCCAGCTGCACGACCGCGTGTGCCGCGTTGCTGCCGACGCCGAACTGGATCTCCCAGTCGACGTATGCCTTGTCGTAGACGAGGGTCAGCTTCTTGTCGTCGATCTCCGGCAGGGCCGAGGCCAGGTCGGGACGCGGGTTCGCGTAGTTGAACAGCGGAGCGCCGTCGGCGTTCTTGACGCCGGCGAAGATGTACGCCCACGACAGCAGCATGTCGGCCTCGTCGACGGGGACACCGTCCGACCAGACGACCTCGTCGTTGATCGTGTACTCGACGGTGAGCGGCTCGTCGCTCGTCTTCTCGTAAGAGCCGAAAGCGGTGTTCTGGATGAGAGCCGGCGAGTCGTCGTAGTAGTTGAAGCCGCTGGTCGTCATGTGGGTGATGATGCCGTTGGCGACGTTGTTACCCGACGTGCTGTTCGAGTTGAAGTTGTCGATGATGTCGTTCCAGGACACCGTGATCTCGGTGTTCTCGATGACTTCCGACTCATACGGGTTCGAGCATCCGGCGAGGACCAAGGCCCCAGCCGCAACGATGCCCACGCCCGCAGTCAGACGTGTGATTTTCACGCTATTTCCTCCTGTGCAGGGTGGTGCGCCCACGCATCTGGATAGAGTGCGTCGGCGCGGATAGACACACCTTATGCACGCTGGCCGCCCTGATCCAACACCCTGTGGAAAACGTTACAGAGCCTTAACTCGGAGCAACAAGAGTGTGACATTCTGACAAGATGCACGCGTCGGATGCCGCCAACATGCCCCCTCTGCCCCGGTTCGGGGAAGGTTCGGCATCCGACGGTCTGCGCCGTCGGCGGCGCCTGTGGTGGGAGATCGCGATCGTCCTCGCGCTGTCTGTGGGGCGCTCTGCGGTGTACTCGGTGCTCGCTCTCGTGCAAGCGCTTACGCGGGAGGAGTCTCTCGGATCGCAGTCGACGGCGCTGAACCCGGGCGCGAACGCGCAGGAGTTCTGGGACGTGCTCTACCAGTTCCTCGGGCACTTCTTCGCGCTGGCGCCGATCGCACTGGCGGTCTACCTGCTGTGGGAGCCCGGCCGCAACGCCTTCCGCGCGATCGGGCTGGACTTCCGCCGCTTCGGGCGCAACCTCGGCGGCGGCGTGCTGCTCGTGCTCGTGATCGGCATCCCCGGCCTGGGGCTGTACGCGGCAGGGCGCGCGCTCGGGCTCACCGTGCAGGTGAGCGCCTCGCCGCTGGACCCCTCCTGGTGGACGATCCCGCTGCTGGTGATCGCCGCCCTCCGCGCCGGCCTGACCGAAGAGGTCATCATGATCGGCTACCTCTTCGACCGCCTCCGCCGGCTCGGCTGGAGCTGGTGGTCGATCATCCTTGCCTCCGCGGCGCTGCGCGCCGGCTACCACGCGTACCAGGGCATCGGCCCGATCATCGGCAACTTCGCGATGGGCATCGTCTTCGGGTGGGTATACAAGAGGTGGGGTCGGGTGATGCCGCTCGTGATCGCGCACGCGCTCATCGACATCGTCGCCTTCGTCGGCTACCCGCTGGCCGCCGGCTGGTGGCCCGCCCTCTTCGGCCTCCCCGGTTGACGCGGCGCTAGGCCGTGTTGATCAAGAGGTTTCGGCTTTCGGTGGGCGAGTCTTGAGCGGTGACGCGACACGAGATCTCTGACGCTGTGTGGGCGGTGATGGAGCCGTTGATGCCGACGGTGTCGGGCCGTTCGCGGCCGTGGACGGATCACCGGCTCGCTGTCGAGGGGATGGCGTGGAAGTACCGCACCGGCGCACCTTGGCGTGACGTGCCGGAGCGGTTCGGGAAGTGGAACTCGATCTACAAGCGGTTCAATCGGTGGGCTGAGGACGGCACGTGGGAGAAACTGCTCGCCGAGGTGCAGAAGCAGGCTGATGCGGCGGGGAAGATCGACTGGGTCGTCTCGATCGACTCCACGATCGCGCGTGTTCATCAGCACGGCGCGACCCTCAGCCGGGACACAGGGGCTCTGTCGAATCACAAGAATTCGCGGGTCGAGCCGCCTGACCACGCGATCGGACGCTCCCGCGGCGGGCTGACAACCAAGCTGCACCTGGTTGCCGATGGGCGAGGCAGACCGCTGGGCATGATGATCACCGGCGGCAACGTGAACGACACCACGATGATGACCGCCGTCCTTGAGGACATCCGCGTCCCACGCGTGGGGAAGGGTCGGCCGCGGACTCGCCCGGACAGGGTGCTCGCCGACAAGGGCTATCCGTCGAGGGCGAACCGGGCGTGGCTGCGCGAGCGCGGGATCGCCGCGACCATCCCCGAACGTGACGACCAGATCGCGCACCGCCGCAAGAAGCCGGGCCGGCCGATCGACTTCGGTGACCAGCAGCAGGAACGATACAAGGGCCGCAACGTCGTCGAGCGTTGCTTCAACCGACTCAAGCAGTGGCGCGGGATCGCGATGCGATCAGACAAGCTCGCTCGCAACTACCGTGCCGCGATCTGCCTCGCCGCCACCCTGATCTGGATCAAGACCGACTTGATCAACACGGCCTAGGACGCGAACGCCTCGGGCGGCGGGCAGGCGCAGACGAGGTTGCGGTCGCCGTAGGCCTGGTCGATGCGTCGCACGGGCGGCCAGTACTTGCCCGCGATCAGCGAGGGCACCGGATACGCCGCCTGCTCGCGCGTGTACGCGTGCGACCACTCCCCGCGAAGGAGCGAGGCCGCGGTGTGCGGCGCGTTCACGAGCGGGTTGTCGTGGGCCGGCCAGGTACCGGATGCGACGGCATCCGCCTCCGCCTTGATCTGGATCATGGCCTCGATGAAGCGCTCGATCTCGCCGAGGTCCTCCGACTCGGTGGGCTCGACCATGAGCGTCCCCGGCACGGGGAACGACATCGTCGGCGCGTGGAAGCCGTAGTCGATGAGCCGCTTGGCGACATCGTCGACGGTCACGCCGGTGGCCTCCTTGAGCGGCCTCAGGTCCAGGATGCACTCATGCGCCACCCGCCCCGACTCCCCCGTGTACAGCACCGGATAGTGATCGCCCAGGCGCGCGGCGATGTAATTCGCCGAGAGCACCGCCGCGGCGGTGGCGTCGCGCAGGCCCGCGGCGCCCATCATGCGCACATAGGCCCAGGAGATCGGCAGGATGCTCGCCGAGCCGTAGGGCGCGGCCGAGATCGGCCCGCCCGCGAACTCGAACCCGCCCGCGTGCTCCGAGCGCTGCGCCAGCGGATGCGAGGGAAGATAGGGCGCGAGATGCGCCTTCGCCGCGACGGGGCCCACACCCGGGCCGCCGCCGCCGTGCGGGATCGCGAACGTCTTGTGCAGGTTCAGGTGCGAGACGTCGCCGCCGAGATCGCCGAAGCGCGCATAGCCGAGCAGCGCGTTGAGGTTCGCGCCGTCGACGTACACCTGCCCGCCGGCCCCATGGACGGCGGCGGTGATCTCGACCACGTCCTGCTCGTAGACGCCGTGCGTCGACGGGTAGGTGATCATGAGCGCCGCGAGCGCAGCGGCATGCTGCGCGACCTTGGCCCGCAGATCGTCGAGATCGACGTTGCCGAGCTCGTCGCAGGCGACGACGACGACCTTCATGCCCGCGAGGACGGCCGACGCCGCGTTCGTCCCGTGCGCGGACGAGGGGATCAGGCACACATCGCGACCGGTGTCGCCGTTCGCGCGATGGTAGCCGCGGATCGCGAGGAGCCCGGCGAGCTCGCCCTGCGAGCCGGCGTTCGGCTGCAGCGAGACGGCGTCGTACCCGGTGACCTCCGCCAGCCAGGTCTCGAGCTGCTCGATCAGATCGAGGTAGCCGGCGACGTCGGATGCCGGTGCGAACGGGTGGATCTGCGCGAACTCGGGCCACGTGACCGCTGCCATCTCGGTCGCGGCGTTGAGCTTCATCGTGCAGGAGCCGAGCGGGATCATGCCGCGGTCGAGGGCGTAGTCGCGATCGGCGAGCGTCTTCAGATACCGCATCATGGCGGTCTCGGAGCGGTGGCTGTGGAAGACCGGATGGGTGAGGTACTCGTCGGTGCGGAGCAGGTCAGCGGGAAGCGCGTTCCCCGCGCCGGCGACGAAGCCGAAGGCGCGCTCGGACGGCCCGCCGAAGAGCTGCGCGACGCGGTGCAGATCGGTGACCGTGGTCGTCTCGTCGACCGCGATGCCGACCGTCTCGTCGTCTGCGAGGTGCAGCAGGATGCCGGCATCGTCATGGGCGCGGGAGACGAGGGTCGCGGCATCCGGGGTCCGCACGCGCAGCGTGTCGAAGAAGGCGTCGTGGACGACATCCGCCCCCGCCTCGACGAGCCAGTCGCGCAGCAGCGAGGCCTTCGAGGCGACCTGCGCGGCGATCGCGCGCAGCCCGTCGGGCCCGTGATACACCGCGTACATCGAGGCCATGACCGCCAGCAGCACCTGGGCGGTGCAGATGTTCGACGTCGCCTTCTCCCGGCGGATGTGCTGCTCGCGCGTCTGCAGCGCGAGACGGTAGGCGGGGTAGCCCTCGGCGTCCTGGGAGACGCCGACGAGGCGCCCGGGGAGCTGACGCTCGAGCCCGGCGCGCACTGCCATGTAGCCGGCGTGCGGGCCGCCGAAGCCCATCGGCACGCCGAAGCGCTGCGTGGTGCCGACCGCGACGTCGGCGCCGAGCGACCCCGGCGAGCGCAGCAGCGTGAGGGCGAGCAGGTCTGCGGCGACGACGGCGAGGCCGCCCTGCTCCTTGACCGCGGCGATGACCTCGGAAGGATCCCAGACGCGCCCTGAAGCGCCGGGGTACTGGATGAAGGCGCCGAACGCCTCGACGTCGGATGCCGCGGAGTAGTCGGTCTCGTGCAGCTCGATGCCCAGCGCCTCGGCCCGGTGCGCGAGCAGCGCCTTGGTCTGCGGCAGTGCGTCGGCGTCGACGAGGAACACGGTGCTCTTCGATTTCGAGGCGCGGCGGGCGACCAGCATGCCCTCGACCACCGCGGTGGACTCGTCGAGCATCGAGGAGTTCGCCGTCTCGAGCCCGGTGAGGTCGGAGACCATCGTCTGGAAGTTGATGAGCGCCTCCAGGCGGCCCTGGGAGATCTCGGGCTGGTACGGGGTGTACGCGGTGTACCAGGAGGGTTCTCCAGGACATTGCGCTGGATCACCGAGGGGTGATCGTGCCGTAGTAGCCGAGGCCGAGCATCGTCGTGTTCACCCGGTTGCGCGAGGCGAGCAGGCGCAGCTCCGCCAGCGCCTCCGACTCGGATGCCGCGGGGGAATGCTCGAGGCCGACGAAGGGGCGGTGAAGATCGAGCCGGGCACGGCCTGGCGCATGAGCGCCTCGACGGGCCGCTCGGCCGTCGAGGTCTCGATGCCCAGCGCGTCGAGCATCTGACGCTGGGTCTGGTCCGTGGTCCCGATGTGACGATCGGCGAACCCTTCGACGGGCTCAGGGCGGCGTGCGGAACTCAACTCCTAGCCCTCCGTGTGCGCGATGTAGGCGTCGCGGTCGAGCAGGCCGTCGGTCGCACCCTCGGCGACGGCGACCTTGATGAGCCAGGCGTCCTCGAACGGCGAGGAGTTCACCAGGGCGGGGTCGTCGACGACGGCGTCGTTGATCTCGGTGACGGTCCCGGCGACGGGAGCGTAGAGCTCGGAGACCGACTTCGTCGACTCGATCTCGCCGAAGATCGCCCCCTTCTCGACCTCGGTGCCGACGGCGGGGAGCTCGACGAAGACGATGTCGCCCAGCTCGTCAGCGGCGAAGTCGGTGATGCCGACGGTCGCGATCGCCGTGGCCCCGCGGTCCCTGAGCCTGTCGAAGGGCCCGCGGGCGCCACGGCGACCCACTCGTGCTCCTCGCTGTAGTGCAGCGCGTTCAGATCAGTCATTTCTTCCTCCGGTAGAAAGGCAGTGCGGTCACGGTCGCGGGGATCTTCGTTCCGCGTACATCAAGGAATACCGAGGTTCCGACCTCGGCAGAAGAGGGTGCGAGGTAGGCCATCGCGATGGGGTGGCCGAGTGTCGGGCTGAGTGCGCCGCTGGTGATCATGCCGAGCGCGTGCCCGTCGGCGTCGACGACGGCGTAGCCGGCGCGCCCGGCACGGCGACCCTCGGCCTCCAGGCCCACGAGCACGGGAGCGTCGGACCCTTCGCCCGGTTGCTGAGCCTGTCGAAGCACAGGGACCGAAGACTTGCCGACGAACTCCTCCTTGTCAGATGCCACGACCCGCCCCAGTCCTGCCTGCGCCGGACGGGTGTCGACCGAGAGCTCGTTGCCGTAAAGCGGCATGCCCGCCTCCAGGCGCAGCGTGTCGCGGGCGGCCAGGCCCGCCGGGACGAGTCCGTGCGGCTCGCCGGCGGCGAGGAGGGCGTCCCAGAGGGCGCCGGCATCCGCTGTCCGCACGAGAAGCTCGAATCCGTCCTCACCGGTGTAGCCGGTGCGGGCGAGGAGCAGGGCGTTGCCGGCGAACGTCGCGGAGGCCCAGGCGTAGTACTTCTGCTCGGCCCAGGGGATGCTGACGTCCTCGATGCCGGCGGTGGCGGCCACGATCGCCTCGGCCGCCGGGCCCTGAACGGCCAGGAGCGCGTAGTCGTCGGAGACATCGGAGACGACGACATCGACGTCCCGGGTGCGCGAGGCGAGCGCGGCGGAGGCGGCGTCGCGGTTGCCTGCGTTCGCGATGATCAGGTAGCGCTCCTCGCCGAGTCGATAGACGATGACGTCGTCGACGATGCCGCCGGCCTCGGTGAGGATCAGCGAGTACTTCGCCTTGCCCACCGCCATGGTCGACAGGCGTCCGGCGAGGGCGTAGTCGAGGTAGGCGGCGGCATCCGCTCCCTCGATCCGGAACTCGGCCATGTGCGAGATGTCGAAGAGACCGGCGGCCTGACGCACGGCATGGTGCTCGGCGAGATCGGAGGAGTAGCGGACGGGCATCTGCCAGCCGCCGAAGTCGGTGAAGGAGGCGCCGAGGGCCTCGTGGCGCTCGCGCAGCACGGTGTAGCGCGGTGCGGCGGACGGATCTGACATGGAGTTCTCCCGGATGGAATCGGGTGGGATCACGCGCTGGACAGCACGCTACCCGTGGAACTCCCCCTCTGTCATCGGCCTGAGAGTTTCACCCCAAGAGGTTTTCACCGTCGGCAGATCTTCGCTCGAAGATCGTTTTTCAGAGCGGCCGGGGTGGGCGGTACGCGGTACCTGAGAGATTGGCGGGGAGGCTTGCTCCTTCGGTGCCCGGCTGCGATCGCCGAGGCTCTCCCGCACACACCATGCGGCCTGTCTTGAATTGTCGGATCCATCCTACCGCTTCATCCGTCACACGATTTCCCCTTCTGGTCAGTTGCACCCTAAGATGGTCCGGAGGTTAGAGTCATGATGACACGAACTGAGGAGATCCGCGTCGCGGTGTCGACGGTGATCCTCACCCTGCGCCGCAGGGGTGCCGGTGAGCTCCCGGTGCTGCACCTCCCCTCGTGCGCCGCACGCGCGACCCCTTCAAAGACCAGTGGGCGCTGCCGGGCGGCTGGCTCACGGCGACCGAGAGCCTGGAGGACGCCTCCGCGCGCACGCTCGCCGAGACGACCGGCCTCGCCCCAGCTACCTCGAGCAGCTCTACGCGTTCGGCGCCGTCGACCGCTCCCCACCCGCGTCGTCTCGATCGTGAACTGGGCGCTGCTGCGCTCAGACGAGGTCGACGCACAGATCGCCGTCCACCGGGCCTCCGGGCAGGCACCCGAGAACGTGCAGTGGTTCGATGCGGCCGACCTCCCCGCGCTCGCCTTCGACCACAACCAGATCATCGACTACGCCCTGTGGCGCCTGCGCAACAAAGTCGGCTACAGCCGCGTCGCCCACGGCTTCCTTCCCGCCGAGTTCACGCTCGCCGACCTCCGCGAGGCCTACGAGGCGATCCTCGCCCGGCGCCTGGATCCGGCGAACTTCCGGCGCCAGGTGGAGGCCTCCGGCACGGTGCTGCCCACCGACCACTTCCGCACCGGCAGCCACCGCCCCGCACGCCTGTACCGCTACAACACCGCCGTCGAGCTCGCCGACCACGGCCCGCTCTCCCGCCCGGAAACGAGGACGCCATGACCCCTCTCACTCTCACCGACCCCTCGGTCGACCACGCCATCCAGGCGATCGTCTCGGGGACGTCGACGGATGCCACGTGCAGCACCGATCTGGCCGCCGGCCCTGGACCTTCGACGCGCGCCCCGGCTACGGCCCCGGCTCGTCGATGGGAGACGTGATCCCGACCGGCGCGCCGCGCCAGGGCGAGCTTCCGGCCGAGTACCGCGAGGCGGGCGAGGAGGAGCTGCACACCCGCATCCGCACGGCGAAGGAGACGCTCGCGGGCCGCGTGGTCGTCCTCGGGCACTTCTACCAGCGCGAAGAGGTCGTGCAGCACGCCGACTACGTGGGCGACTCCTTCCAGCTCGCCAACGCCGCGCTGGAGCACCCCGATGCCGAGGCGATCGTCTTCTGCGGCGTGCACTTCATGGCCGAGACCGCCGACCTCCTCTCGCAGCCGGAGCAGTCGGTCATCCTGCCCAACCTCGCCGCGGGCTGTTCGATGGCCGACATGGCCGACATCGACCAGGTCGAGGAGTGCTGGGAGCAGCTCGCGGAGGTCTACGGCGACCTCTCCGCGAAGGACGCCGAGGGGCGCGTTCCCGTCATCCCCGTCACCTACATGAACTCCTCCGCCGCGATCAAGGGGTTCGTCGGCCGCCACGGCGGGATCGTCTGCACCTCGTCGAACGCGCAGACGGTGCTGGAGTGGGCCTTCGAGCGCGGGCGGCGCGTGCTGTTCTTCCCCGACCAGCACCTCGGCCGCAACACGGCCAAGGCCATGGGCGTGCCGCTCGAACAGATGCCGATGTGGAATCCGCGCCGGCCGCTGGGCGGCTCCTCCGAGGCCGAGCTGGCCGAGGCCCGCGTCATCCTCTGGCACGGCTTCTGCTCGGTGCACCGCCGCTTCACGGTCGCCCAGATCGACCAGGCGCGCGCCGAGCAGCCGGGAGTGCGCGTGATCGTGCACCCGGAGTGCCCGATGGAGGTCGTCGACGCCGCCGATGAGGCGGGTTCCACCGACTACATCCGCCGCGCGATCGACGCCGCGACCGAGCCCACGACCTTCGCGATCGGCACCGAGATCAACCTCGTACGGCGCCTCGCCGCCCAGTACCCGCAGCACGAGATCTTCTGCCTCGACCCCGTCGTGTGCCCCTGCTCGACGATGTACCGGATCCACCCGGGCTACCTCGCCTGGGTGCTCGAGGAGCTCGTCGCCGGGCGCACGCCGAACCGGATCCAGGTGACATCGGATGTCGCCGAGCCCGCCCGTGTCGCCCTGGAGCGGATGCTGGCGGCGAAGCCCCGGTGGCCGGCTGATGAGCATCCTCGTCGTCGGCAGCGGCATCGCGGGCCTCACCGCGGCGCTGCACGCGCACGAGGCGGGCCACGAGGTCACGCTCGTGACCAAGGGGGCGCTCGGCGAGGGCTGCACGCCTCTCGCGCAGGGCGGGGTGGCCGGCATCTACGGCCCCGGCGACTCGCCGGAGAGCCATGCCGCCGACACGCTGGTCGCCGGTTCCGGGCTCTCCGATCCCGCCACCGTCGAGGTCCTCGTCGCAGAGGGCGCCACCCGCATCGCCGAGCTCATCGCTCGCGGGGTCGCCTTCGACCGCGACGCCGACGGCACCCTCCTCCTCGGCCGCGAGGCCGCGCACAGCCACGCCCGGATCGTGCATGCCGGCGGCGACCAGACGGGTGCCGCGATCTCCTCGGCGCTGATCGCGGCGGTCCGCGCCTCGGGCGTGGTGCTTCGCGAACACGCCTTCCTCAGCGACCTGCTCGTCACGGACGGGGTGGTGCACGGCATCCGCCTGCTCATCGATGGACGCGCGGAGGTCTGGGAGGCGGATGCCGTGATCCTCGCCACCGGCGGCGCCGGCCGGCTCCACGCGCGCACGACGAACCCGGATGGCGCCACGGGCGACGGCATCGCCGCGGCGCTGCGGGCGGGGCCGAGGTCGCGGATCTGGAGTTCCTGCAGTTCCATCCGACCATCCTCGCGGCCCCCGGAGCACCTTTCCTGGTCTCGGAGGCCGTGCGCGGCGAAGGCGCCGTACTGCGCGATGCCGAGGGACGCCGCTTCATGCTCGACAAGCACCCGGACGCCGAGCTCGCTCCCCGCGACGTCGTCGCCCGCGCGATCGCCCGGAAGGCCGCGGCGCAGGGCGCGCCGGTGCTGCTGGATGCGACCGCGCTGGGCGCGGAGCGCCTGGCCGCACGCTTCCCGGAGATCTCCCGTGTCACCCGCGAGCGCGGCTTCGACTGGGCCCGCGAGCCGATCCCGGTGACGCCCGCCGCGCACTACCTCATGGGCGGAGTCGTCACCGACCTCGACGGACGCACGTCGCTTCCGGCCCTCTTCGCCGTCGGCGAGTGCGCCCGCACCGGCGTGCACGGCGCCAACCGCCTCGCGTCGAACTCACTGCTGGAGGCGGCCGTCTTCGGGGCGCGCGCCGCGGCGGCCCTGGGGAGTCGCCCCGACGTGGCGTCGGTCCGTGCGAACGCCCACCCCCGGTCGCCCCGCGAGGAGCGCAGCGACGAGACGAAACGTGGTGACCTTTCCGGTCAGCGCAACCGCGTTTCGACTCGCTTCGTTCGCGAGGCGACCGGAAGGGGTGCCCTCCAGCACCTCATGTGGGAGAACGTCGGCCTGCTCCGCACGGATGACGGGCTGTCTGCCGCCGTGGCGCAGCTCGACGCCTGGCAGGCGGAGGCGCGGCATCCGCTCACCGTCCGCGAGCACGAGGATGCGAACCTGCTGCTGCTCGCGGCGGCGTCCGCCCGGGCGGCCCTCGCCCGCACGGAATCGGCGGGGGCGCACTACCGCGCCCTTCACCCGGCTGCTGAGCCCGTCGAAGCACAGGGACCGACTCCTCACGAATCGCAACTGATCGGAGCCCGATGATGCTGACTCCCGCCACCATCGACCGCGTCGTCGCGGCGGCCCTGGAAGAGGACGCGCCCTGGGGCGACATCACGAGCGAGTACCTCATCCCGGAGAACGCCACCGCCGAGGCCGAGCTCGTCGCGCGCGAGGCGGGCGTCTTCAGCGGCGGCGCGGTGTTCACCGCCGCCTTCCGGCTGACCGATCCCGCGGTGAAGGTCGATGTGCTCGCCGAGGACGGCGAGTTCTTCCGGCCGGGTGCCGTGCTCGCCGTCGTGACCGGCCCTGCCCGACCGGTGCTGACCGCCGAGCGCATCGGGCTGAACTTCGTCCAGCGCATGAGCGGGATCGCGACCCTGACGAACCTCTACGTCGCCGAGGTCGCACACACCGGCGCCCGCATCGCCGACACGCGCAAGACCACGCCGGGTCTGCGCGCCTTCGAGCGCCATGCCGTCGCGAACGGGGGCGGACACAACCACCGCTTCTCGCTGTCGGATGCTGTGATGGCCAAGGACAACCACCTCGCCGTGCTCGCGCAGAAGGGCGTCTCGGTGACGGCGGCGCTGCAGGCCGCGATCGCGCGCCTCCCCCACACCACGCATGTCGAGGTGGAGGTCGACCGGCTCGATCAGCTCGAGGCCGTGCTCGCCGCCGGCGTGGGCACCGTGATGCTCGACAACTTCTCTCTGGAGGATCTGCGCCGCGGCGTCGAGCAGGTCGCTGGCCGTGCGACGGTGGAGGCCTCCGGCGGCGTGACGCTCGAGACCGTCCGCGACATCGCCGAGACCGGGGTCGACGTGATCTCGGTCGGGGCGCTGACCCACTCGGTGCGCAGCATCGACCTGGGCCTGGACGTGCGCATCACCCGGCGGGACTGAGCGTGCTCTATCTCGACAACGCCGCGACGACCCCGGTGCGCCCGGAGGTCCTGGCGGCGATGGCACCGTTCCTCGGGCGCGCCTTCGGCAATCCCTCGAGCCACCACACCGTGGGCGAGGAGGCCCTGGCCGCGCTGGAGGATGCGCGCTCGCGCGTCGCCCGGGTGCTCGGCATGCGGGCAGGCGATGTCGTGTTCACCTCCGGAGGCACCGAGGCCAACAACCTCGCGGTCAAGGGCATCCTGCTGGCCTCCGGACGCTCGCACCTGGTCACGACGCCGGTCGAGCACGAGTCGATCCTGCGATCGGCCGACTATCTCCAGCGCCTGCACGGGGTCGCGGTCACCTATATTCCGGTCGACACATACGGTCGGGCGACACCGGATGCCGTGGCCGCCGCGCTCCGGGAGGACACCGCGCTCGTGAGCCTCGGACACGCCAACAACGAGATCGGGACGGTGCAGGACATCGCCGCGATCGCGGCGGTCACCCGGGAGGCGGGAGTGCCGCTGCATGTCGACGCCGTGCAGTCGGCGGGGTGGCTCCCGCTTACAGGGCTCGGCGCCGACGCCCTCTCGCTCGCCGGGCACAAGCTCGGCGCCCCCAAGGGCACGGGCGTGCTCGCCGTGCGCGGGCGTGTGCCGCTCGAACCCCTGTTGCACGGCGGCGGGCAGGAGCGCGGGCGCCGATCCGGCACGCAGGACGTCGCCGGCGCCGTCGGCTTCGCGGTAGCGCTCGAGCTCGCCGAGAGTGAACGCGTCGCGGCATCCGATCACCTCACCGCGGTGCGCGACCGGTTCATCGCCGGCGTGCTCGACGCCGTCCCCCAGGCGACGCTGACCGGGCACCCGAGCGAGCGCCTGCCGGGAACGGCGAGCTTCACCTTCGCGGGCGTCAGCGGCGAGGCCGTGCTGCTGGAGCTGGAGCGGCGCGGGATCATCTCGTCGAGCGGATCGGCATGCGCCGCCGGCAGCGACGAGCCCTCGCACGTGCTCGTGGCGCTCGGCATCGCCCCCGAGATCGCCCAGACCTCGGTGCGCTTCACCTTCGGCCGCACGCCGGTGCCCGACGACCTCGCCGCACACGTCGCGGCGGCCGTCGCCGCCGTCACCGGGGTCTGAGCGCCGTAGACTCGCCCCATGCCCACCGCTCCGCTCGTGACGATAATCGTGCCCGGACGCGATATCGCCGCCTTCGCGCCCGACGCGATCGCGTCCCTGCGGACGCAGACCGAGCCGCGCTGGCGGGCGATCCTGGTCGACGACGGCTCGACGGATGCCACGGGCGCGGTGTTCGCAGACGCCGCGGCATCCGATCCCCGCTTCACCGTGCTCACCCACGAGGCCTCGCGAGGCCTGGGCGCCGCCCGCAATGCCGGGCTCGCCCTCGTCGACACCCCGTTCCTGGGGTTCCTCGACGGAGACGACGAGCTCACGCCCCGGGCCCTCGAACGGCTTCTCACCACGCTGCAGTCCAGTAGCAGCGACTTCGCCGTCGGCGCCTATGTGCGCTCGCGCCTGAACGGCGGCCGCTACGAACCCGGACGCGTCCAGCCCTGGGTGGCCGCGAGCACCGCTCCCGCGCGCCTCGGCACGACCGTCCATGCGCACCCCGCCGCATCCGGGAACATCGTCGCCTGGTCCAAGCTCAGCCGCAGCGACTTCTGGAGGGAACGTCGCTTCCCGGAGGGCGTCGCCTACGAGGACCAGATCGTCGCGCAGGAGATGTACACGCAGGCGCGCGCCTTCGACGTGATCCCGGACGTGGTCGTGCACTGGCGCGTGCGCGAGGACGGCACCTCGATCACCCAGGGCAAGGGCAGGCTCCCCGTGCTGTGCGACTACCTCGCGGCGCTCCGGGGCGGCATCGACGTGCTGCACGAGGCGGGGGCATCGGATGCCGTGGCCGCCCGCATCGCCCTGATCCTCGCGATGGACGTGCCACCGCTGGAGGAGATCGCCGCGGCGCATCCCGACCCCGCCTACGCCCAGACCCTCGAGGCGTTCCTCCAGGACCTGCGCGCGCTCCCCGAGTCCGCCGCCGTACGCCCCGATCCCACCCTGCGCACCGCGCTCAGCTGGTGACAGCCTCCGGAGACCCATGAACGCCTATCTCGAAGAACTCTTCTCGCTCGACGGTCGCACCGCCGTGGTCACCGGCGGCAGTTCGGGCATCGGTCGCGGGATCGCCACGGCGCTCGCTCAGGCGGGCGCGCGCACGGTCGTGCTCGCCCGCGGCGCGGACCGCGTCGGCACAACGGTCCACGAGCTGCGGGCCGTCTCCGGCGAGGCCTCCGGCGTGGTCGGCGATCTCAGTACCCGCGAGGGCATCCGCGCCGCCGCCGAGGCGGTCTGCGAGCCCTACGGCGAGCCGGACATCCTGGTCAACTCCGCGGGCATCAACGTCCGCCCGCCCTTCGCCGAGATCACCGAAGGCGATTGGGACGCCACGATGACCGTCAACGCCCTGGCGCCCTTCCTCCTGGGGCAGCGCTTCGCGCCGCGGATGGCGGCACGCGGCTATGGGCGACTGATCCACATCAGCTCGCAGCAGGCGCACCGGGCCTTCGTCGGCAGCGGCGTCTACGGGGTCTCCAAGGGCGCCCTGGAGTCGCTCATGCGATCGGAGGCGGAGGCCTGGGGCGGGACCGGTGTGACGAGCAACACCCTCGTGCCGGGGTTCGTGCTCACCCCGCTCAACGCGCGCCTCCAGGATGACCCCGAGAAGGTCTCCGCCCTCGCCGCACGCACGATGATCGGGCGCAACGGGGTTCCCGGCGACTTCGCCGCGGCCGCCGTGTTCCTCGCCGGTGCCGGGTCGGCCTACGTCACGGGCCAGTCCCTCTTCGTCGACGGAGGACTCTCCGTCCACTGAGGCGGATGCCGCGGCTCACCCCTCGTCGGGATACACCCGCGCATCGGGCCGCGGCGCGGCGAGGAAGGTCACGGCGGCGGTCATGGTCGACACCGCGTCCTCCACCGCCGAACCGGCCGGCGCCTTGTCCGCGCGGCGATCCGGCAGCGGGGCCGGCTCCTGCCCTTCCTCCATGCCCTCGATGCGCGAGGCGGCCATCTGCTGCGCGGCGAGCTCCGCGTAGAGCCCGCCCGCCGCCAGCAGCTCGGCGTGCGTGCCGGACTCGACGATCTGGCCGGCCTCGATGACGTGGATGGTGTCGGCGCCGATCACCGTCGAGAGCCGGTGGGCGATCGACAGCGTCGTGCGCCCGCGGGCCGCGGCGTCCAGCGCCTCCTGCACGACGCGCTCGGAGACGGTGTCGAGGGCGGAGGTCGCCTCGTCCAGCAGCAGTACCGGCGGATCCTTCAACAGCACCCGCGCGATCGCGATGCGCTGCTTCTCGCCGCCGGAGAGCCGGTATCCGCGCTCGCCCACGATCGTGTCGTAGCCGTCTTCGAAGCCCGCGATGATGTGGTGGATGTTCGCCGAGGTGCACGCCGCGATCATCTCCTCCTCCGTGGCCTCGGGCTTCGCGTACAGCAGGTTCTCCCGGATCGTCGCGTGGAAGAGGTAGGTCTCCTGCGACACGATGCCGACGTGGTCGATGATCGACTCCTGGGTGAGCGTGCGCACATCGGCGCCGGAGAAGAGCACCGCGCCGTCAGAGGCCTCGTACAGCCGCGGCGCGAGATACAGCACCGTGGTCTTGCCCGCACCCGAGGGGCCGACGAAGGCGACGTGCTCCCCGGGCGCGCCACGAACGACACCCCCTGCAGGGTCGCCCGCGCCTCGGGCGAGGCGTCCGGGTACCGGAAGACGACGTCCTGGAACTCGATCTGCCCGACCGGGCCGGGCGCGTCCTGGACCGTGGCGGCATCCGGGGCGTCCTGGATCTCGGGCACCATGTCCAGGTACTCGAAGATGCGGGCGAACAGCGCCGCCGAGGTCTGCAGGTCCAGCGCGACGCGCATGAGCCCCATGAGCGGTTGCAGCAGTCGCGCCTGCACCGTCGTGAAGGCGACGATCGTCCCCGCGGTGATCGCCCCGGCACCCCGGCGATGAGATACCCGGAGACGAGGTAGATGACCGCGGGAACGGATGCCATGAGCACCTGCACGACGGCGAAGAAGCCCTGGCCGCTCATCGCCCGGCGCACCTGGAGCTTGACCTGGTTGCGGTTCTCCTGCTGGTAACGCGCGGACTCGGTGCGCTGCCGGTTGAACGCCTTCGAGAGCAGCATGCCCGAGACGCTCAGGGTCTCCTGCGTGATCGCGGTCAACTCGGACAGCGACTCCTGGGTCTCCCCCGCGATGCGCGCCCGCACCTGACCGACGCGGCGCTGCACGAAGATGAGGAAGGGCATGAGCACGATCGCGATGATCGTCAGACGCCAGTCGATGAGGATCATCGCCACGAGCGAGGCGATGACGGTGACGACGTTGCCGAGGATGCTCGTGACCGTGTTCGTCAGCACGCCCGAGACGCCGCCGACGTCGTTCTGCAGACGCGATTGGATGACTCCGGTCTTCGTGCGGGTGAAGAAGCCGAGCTCCATCGCCTGCAGGTGCTCGAAGAGCTTCACACGCAGATCGCCCGTGACGCTGTTGCCGACCGTGGAGGTCAACCACGTCTGACCGACGCCGAGGATCGCCGAGAAGAGGAAGAGGCCCACCATCGCCAGCACGAGCTGAAGCAGCAGCGTGAGATCGGGCGAGCCCCCGTCGACGGGGAACAGCGCGTCGTCGAAGATGCGCTGGACGATCAGCGGCGGGATCACGGCGACGGCCGCCCCCACCATGACGATGAGACCGGTGAGGATGATGCGGCCCTTATAGGCGGAGAACAGCCCCACGACACGCTTACCGAGGTTCTCGACCTTCGGGGCCTGTGCGTTGGCCTTCCGCTGCGCGGCCTCATCGATGCCGCGCATCCCGCGTCCGCCGCCCATTCCACCCATGCTCATGCCCGCCAGCCTAACGACCGGTGGCATCCGTTTTCCCGGATCCGGGAATCGGACGCCGCATCCGCACGTTATGCTGTGAGGCTTGCCCTCGTGCACTCCGGTCGATGCGCGCTCTCCGATCCGCGCTGCGGTGCTCACCCCGACCACGAACCTGCCGGGCCATCCGCCGACACGACGATCCGCTGAGGAGAACCCATGACCACCGATACCGGATCGACTCCCGTTCAAGGCCGCCCCGCGGCATCCGACGCCCACCCCAGACGGGCTCGACGGGTCTCACCTCCGGCGAGACCCGCGTGATCTGGTTGCTCCTGGCGGCCGCCTTCGTCGCGATCCTCAACGAGACGACGATGGGGATCGCGATCCCGCACCTCATCGGCGACCTCGGGATCACGGCGGACGCCGCGCAGTGGATCACGACCGCGTTCATGCTGACCATGGCGGTGGTCATCCCGATCACGGGATTCCTGCTCAAGCGTTTCACCACGCGGCAGATCTTCATCGCCGCGATGACGCTGTTCTCCGCCGGGACGCTCATCGCGATGCTCGCACCCGGCTTCCCCGTGCTCCTGGTCGCCCGTGTCGTACAGGCCTCGGGCACGGCGATCATGATGCCGCTGCTGATGACGACGCTCATGACGGTCGTGCCTCCGCACGCGCGCGGGCGCATGATGGGACGCGTCAGCATCGTGATGGCGCTCGCCCCGGCGATCGGCCCGACGCTGTCCGGGCTTCTCCTGGACACGGTCGGCTGGCGCTGGATCTTCGGCGTCGTGCTGCCGATCGCCCTCTTCTCGCTCGCGGCCGGGGCGAAGTGGATCCAGAACCTCGGCGAGACGACGCATGCGCCGATCGACGTGCTCTCCGTGATCCTCTCGGCCTTCGGCTTCGGCGGGATCGTGTACGGTCTCAGCCAGATCGGCGGCGCGGCCGCGCACGGTGCTGCGGGTGCCGCGTCGGATGTCGGGAACGGCGCCGTGGTGGGCCTGATCGTCTCGCTCAGCATCGGGCTCGTGGCGCTGGGGCTGTTCCTGTGGCGGCAGGTGCTGCTGCAGCGCGTCGATGACGCCCTGCTGGATCTGCGCGTCTTCCGCTCACGCAACTTCTCGCTGTCGGTCGCGCAGCTGGCGCTCATGTCGCTGGCGTTCTTCGGTGCGATCACCGTGCTGCCGCTCTACATGCAGAACGTCCTGGAGTTCACGGCGCTCGATGCAGGGCTGGCGGTGCTGCCCGGTTCTCTCCTCATGGGTCTGCTCGGCCCCGTGATCGGCCGCATCTACGACGCGCGCGGCACGCAGATCCTGCTCGTGCCGGGCGCGATCATCGTGGTGGGCATGCTGTGGTTCTACACGACCTTCGGCGAGAACACCTCGATCTGGCTCGTCGCCGGAGCGCAGACGATCCTGTCGATCGGGCTCGCCCTGTCGTTCACCCCGCTGTTCACGGCGGCGCTCGGGTCGCTCGAGCCGCGCTTCTACTCCTATGGCAGCGCGGTGGTCGGCACCGTGCAGCAGGTCGCCGGGGCCGCGGGCGTGGCCCTCATGATCACGGTGATGTCGGCGGTGCAGACCCGCGCCGAGGCCTCCGGCGCCTCCGCTCTCACGGCGGGGACCCTGGGCGCCCAGGCGGCGTTCACGATCGCGGCGGTCATCGCCATCCCGCTCATCGTCGGCGCGGTGCTGATCCGCAAGCCCGCCGACAGCATCGGCGCGCCGCCCGCGCACTGACCCGGAAGGAGCAGCCATGCCCGCATCCGATTCCGCCTGGCGTCCGGTGTTCGCCGCGCTCGCGAACGAGGCGACCCGTCGCGTCTATGCCGAGATCGTGCTGGGGTCGGATGCCGCGGGCTCAGACCTCAGCCCGTCGCGCCGCCGGCACGCGCTGGATGCTCTCGCCAAGGCGGGACTCATCGTCGCCGAGAGCGACGGCTGGATCGTCGGCGAGGTGTTCACCGAGGTGCTCGCCTCCGCGCCGAGACCGCCGCGGCGGACGGGCGTGGAGAGATTCCTCACCGCCGAAGGCCGCATCGACCGCTATCCGGCGAACCTCGGCGAGCGCGAAGAACTACTGCGACATGTGGTCGCGCAGGCGCTCGAGCCGGGTGAGGTGCTGGACGAGGCGGAGATCAACGAGCGGCTGTCGCGCTTCAGCGACGACACCGCAGTGCTGCGGCGCTACCTCGTGGACGCCGAACTGCTCGAGAGGACGGCGTCCGGCTCGCAGTATGCGAGGGTCCGGACGCCGTAGGCCGTGGCCGGGGTCAGCCGCAGCTGGTTCCGCCGCAGCAGCTCGCGCCCTCGGCGGGGCGAGGAGGTTCTTGTCGTCGCTGACCGGCTGGAGCGGCTGGACGGGGGTGGTCGAAGTCGAAGTCGTCATGCCCCCATGTTACGCCTGGTCGCTGACGTACGGCGCGCAACCCCCTTTCCCGCACCGCGCATCGCGCGCAGACTCGAAGGCATGAACGACACCGATCATGCGGCCCGCCCTGAAGACGGCCGCGACGAGACTCCGAACGAACGCGCGGACCGCAACTGGGACGAACTCATGCAGGAGCTTCGGGTCATGCAGACGGGCACACAGGTGCTCACAGGATTTCTGCTCGCGGTGGCCTTCCAGCCGCGCTTCGCCGAGATGGACGAACTGCAGCGCACGATCTACATCGTCCTCGTCGTTCTGGCGGCGGTTGCGACCGTCCTGTCGCTGACGCCGGTCGGCCTGCACCGGATGCTCTTCGGCACCCGGCGCAAGCCCGAACTCGTGCGCTTCGCCTCGCGGATCGTGACGATCGCGCTCGTCGCGGTCGGCGTGCTGAGCATCGGGGTGACGACCCTCATCGTCGACTTCACGCTCAGCCGTCCCGCAGCGGTGGTCACGGTCGTCCTCGGCGCGGTGACCGTCGGGGCGCTGTGGGTCGCGCTCCCCCAGATCGTGCGCCGGGTGGGCCGGTGAGGAGGCGTCAGCCCAGCCGCACGAACGACCGCAGCGGCGCGGGTTTCACCTCGTGCACCTCGACGAAGCCGCGCGACTCGTAGAAGGCGCGCTGGCCGCCTTCCGCATCGGTGAGGAGGACCAGCTGGCGGATGCCGGCGGCATCCGAGATCACCCGGTCCAGCAGCGCTCCGCCGACCCCCGACCTCTGCGCGTCGGGGTGGACCAGGATGTCCTGGAGGTAGACGATCGTGTGGCCGTCGGAGATCGTGCGTGCGAGTCCGACGAGCCCACCCGCATCGTCTCGGGCGGTGAAGACCGCGTACGATCCCCGCAGAGAGGCCATCAGGCGATCGGCGTCGTCGGTGTACGCGCCCCAGCCGACCGCCGCGTACAGCGCGAGCACCTCCTCGCGGGAGGGCAGCTCGCCGGCGATCGTCACGGTCACGCCGACGATTCTTTCACGCTCGCGATGGGCGGCGGTTCGGACGCCGCTGGCGGCACGCTCTCGCCCTGCAGCCGCGCCAGACGCCGCTCGAGACGCACATCGCCCCACTTGATGAAGACGATGCCGGCGATGATCACCGCCCCACCGATCAGCTGCCGCGGACCCAGCTCCTCCGAGAGGATGATCCAGGCCGCGATCACTGAGAAGGGCACCTCGAAGAGGTTGACGAACGAGCCGACGGTCGCACCGATGAGGCGCAGCCCCACGATCCCGCACACGTAGGCGCCCACCGTGAAGACGATCAGCAGCACGGTGGGGACGAGCCAGGAGACCCGGATGCCGGCGAAGTCGAGGCCATCGAACACGACCCGGGTCGGCATGACCTGCATCAGATTGATCACCGCGATCGCGAGCGCCCCGATCCCCATCCCCAGGCCCGTCAGCCCGATCGGCGGCAGAGCGATCGTCTGGTTCGCCGACACCAGGAAGTAACCGGCCAGGCATGCCGCCGCGGCGAGCGCCAGGGCGACGCCCCACCAGCTGAGGGTTCCCCGCCCACCCGAGCACGAGGACGACGCCGACCACCGAGATGAGGATCCCGAGGAAGGTCAGCGTCGCCGGTCGGATGCGGGTGCGCCACCACAGCCAGAGGACGATGAGCACCGGCGCCCCCATCATCTCCAGCATGATCGCCACCGCGACGCTGAGATGCTCGACGGCGAGGAAGAAGAACGCCTGCACACCGGCCATCGATACGACGCCGTAGGCGACGACCGTCTTCCAGCCTCGTCGGACCTCGCCCCAGCGACCGCGCAGGGCGATGAGGCTGGGGATCAGCAGGATGAGCGAGGCGCCCGTGAGCCGGACGAGCACGACGGCTCCGGGCGTCCACCCGATCGAGTAGAGCGCCTTGGCGACCGGCCCGGAGACGGCGAAGAAGAACGCCGACAGGACGACGAAGGCGAAGCCGATGACGGCGCCGAAACGTAGTCGCATGCTCTCTCTCCGTACCCTTTCATAGCGAATTAGCTCATGTCTTTGGCAACCGTAAGACATGATTGTCACTGCTTAACGCACTTTAGCCCATGTCTCGCTAGAATGGGAGTCATGGATCTCAGCTACGACGTGCGCACGAACCTGCTCGCTCTGGTCGATCTGCTCAACTCCTCCCCCGACGTGAGCGGCGAGGACTCCTTGGCAAGCCCTCAGGACCTCGTCGATTTCGCCGCCCGCCACGGATTCAGCGGCGACATGCACGCCACGCCGCTCGACGTGGCCGCGATCGGCACCCTGCGGGAGCGCTTCGAGGTCGCTCTGGACGACGAGATTCCCCCCGTCGCCGACGCCATCAATCAGACCTTCGAAGAAATCCGCACCTTCCCCCAGCTCGTGCGGCACGAGCCCTGGGATTGGCACATCCACTTCACGCGCGGCAACGCACCGCTGAGCGAGCGGATCGCCGCCGACATCGTGCTCGTGCTCATCGATCTGATCCGCGCCGGAGACCTCTCCCGACTGCGCCGCTGCGCGGCATCCGACTGCACGGCCGCCCTCGCCGACCTCACCCGCAACCGCTCCAAGCGCTACTGCGATGTGCGCAACTGCGCGAACCGCACCAACGTCGCCGCCTACCGAGCCCGCCGCGACGCCGGAGCCTGACGCGCCGGGGCACTCGGACCGCCGAAGGTGTGAACTCCCTCCGAATCACCCCCTCCGGGTTGAAGCACGCGCACAGGTCGTGAATCGTGGCCCGGACATGTTCCGACCGGGACGTGTCCGCCAGCGAAAGGAGAGCCTCGTGCTCACCCTGACCGACAATGCACGCGCCGTCGTGGCCTCTCTCGTCCACAACGAGGAGAAGGGGTCGGATGCCGGACTCCGCATCGAATCGTCGATGGCCACCGCCCCGAGACCGAGCAGCGATTCGCGGTGAACATCGTCGCCGCTCCCGAGCCCGCCGACGAGGTGATCGAGACGCCGGAGGCGCGGGTGTTCCTGGAGAAGCACGCCGCCGAAGCCCTCACCGACAAGGTGCTCGACGCCGGCGTCGACGATGCGGGCGCGGTGAACTTCACCCTGCTGCCGCAGCCCTGAGCGCTCGGAGCATCACCCCTGCGCCGAGTGGGCCACACGCGCGGCCCACTCGGCCAGCAGCGTCCGGACGACCACGGGCTGGTCGAGATGGACGTTGTGCCCCGCGTGATCAAGCACCGCGAAGGTGGCATGCGGGAAACGGACGGCGAGCGCCCGCTGATCCTCGAATCCGACGACGGCATCCTGCCGCCCGGCGACGATCAGCACGGGGCGGTCGTAGCCGTCGAGCCGTTCGTCGGGGAGCTCCGCCAGCGCGTAGCGCGCGGAAAGACGTTCCGCGGCATCCGGATCACCGGCGCGCAGGCCGGGCAGCACCGCCTCCTGGAACGCGGCCCAGTTCGCCTCGGACTGCACGACCGCGATCTCCTCATAGGCCGCGCGGTCGACCGGATCGAGACGGGCGAGCAGCACCGGGTCTTCGACGAGCACGAGCGGGTCCGGCAGGATGCGATTCTCGCGCACCGAGTCGACGACCGGTGCGAGGAGGGCGAACCCGAGCACCTGAGCGGGGCGGCGTGCGGCGAGGTCGCGTGCGAGCAGCCCGCCGAGCGAGTTTCCGACGATGGCGAACGGCGTCGCCCCCAGCACCTCCTCGACGAGGGCGTCCAGCCAGCCGGCGATCTCGGGCAGTCCTCCCGGGTCGGTGAGGGCGGGAGTCCTGCCGAACCCCGGAAGGTCCGGGTAGATGCGCTCCCATCCGTCGAACAGGTCATCGAGGCCGAGCAGGTACCGGTGGTCGACCGCGTTGCCGTGCACGAACAGCAGCGGGGTACCGGTGCCGCGTCGGAGAATGTGCGCTGTACGCGTGTCCGCCTGCTCGGTCATGTCAACGAGGTTAGCCCCGCGGCCGATCCGTGAGGCGCCCCGGTGAGGGCGTCGTCGCGATGTACAGCCAGGCGCGCCCGGGCGCATAGTCGATATCGCGGACGTCGTGCACCGCGAAGCCCGCGTCCTGCAGCGCCGCCTCGATCGCCTCACGCGAACGGAACCTGAGCGTCGAGACGGAGTCGTATCGTGCACCGTCCTCGTAGAAGACGACCGGCACGGCATGCGTCGTGAGCTCGCCGTCGACGCTTCGCAGTTCGGCCCAGGTCTCCACGAGCCCCGCTCCGGGGACCTCGACGGTTCCGCGCGTCCGTTCGGGCGTCCATCGCTCCCACCCCCGGTCTTCGGGTCGACGCGCCTCGAAGACGATGACCCTCCCGGGCGCAGCGCGGCATGAGCTGCACGGAGGACCTCGCCGAAGGCTTCGTCGGTGAGGAAGACCTGCGCCACGTTCGCCGTCATGGTGACGGCATCCACCTGCATGCGCGGGAGATCCGCCGCGGTGCCGACGATCCAGGTGACGTCGTCGGCTCCCGGCTTGCTGCGCGCGACCTCCACCGAGGCCTCAGCCGGGTCGAGGCCGGTCACACGGAGACCCCGCTCGGCGAGCCGCAGCGCGAACACTCCGGTGCCGCATCCGATGTCGAGGACGGATGCCGCCCCGAACTCGTCCCGGACGACGCGATCGTACATGTCGAGGTCCACGCGTTCCGCGTCCAGCGCGTCGTACACAGCCGCCAGCCGCGGCACGCGGAACTCGCCGTCGATGATCTCGGTCGTCATGTCACCGCTCCTCGCTCCCCCGGTCCCCGTCGATGTCGCCGTCGATATAGAACCAGCGCCCGCCCTCCCGGACGAAGCGCGACCTCTCGTGCAGAATGCCGATGCCCCCGCCGTCCTCGAGATAGGTCGCACGGAACTCGACGACGCCCGCGTGGTCGTCCGGACCGCCATCGACGGTGTCGACGATCTGAAGACCACGCCAGCGCGGATTGTCGGCGAGGTCGAGGTGTGTGGGCCGTGTAGACGGATGCCACGTGCGCAGCAGCCATGCGGCATCCGCTCTCCGGAACGCCTCGAACCGTGAGCGCATGAGCTCTTCTGCGGTCTCGGGTTCGGCGCTCATCGGATCAGTGGTGGATGACGGCCTTGAGCAGCACGATGACCCCGCCGAACGTGGCGGTGATCAGCGCGCTGAGCAGCCGATGCCAGACATTGCGCGTCCAGCGCGCGACCGCGAGCCAGCCGAGAGCACCGAGCAGCACCGTGTCGACGATCAGAGCGGTCCAGATCGCGGTCTCATCGCTGAACACGCGGATGACGCCGAGGAACAGGATCAGCAGCGGGGCGACCGAGGCGAAGAGCATGCCCTGGGAGTGGTGGGCGGCAGCTCGTATGCTGGCGCGCAGGTTGCCGTCGGCGCCGTCCTTCGCCAAGCGTGCGAGTGTGCCCGCGTAGACGTGAGCGGCGAAGAAGACGATGACCGTGACCACCACCGTCAGCAGCGCGTTCATCGAAGTGCCGACGAGGCTGTTGCTGACCACGATCATGCCCGAGACCAGGATGAGGCCGTACACGGCTTCCTCCGTGATCAGGACGCGGCCCACGCGGCGGGCGACGTCTTCGCTCTCGGTCATCCTCCCATGCTAGAGCGAACGCGGGTCGGATCAGGAACGTTCGTCGAGCGCGAGCGCATCGATCGCGGCGACGTACACCCACGCCTCTGCTCCCGATGCGAGCCTCGCCCGCACGCGCACGTAGTCGTCGACCTCGTACTCGTCGGCGCGGGCGAGCTGGGCGTCGTCGAGCACGAGACACGCTCCGGGCACGGCGTCGCCGGGCACACCGGGCCGGAGGATCGGATGCCGGTCAGAGCCGCTCGTGGAGATGACGGCCGGATCCGTGATCGTCACCCAGTCCAGACGCCACCCCGGCAGCGCGTCGTCGGTGGTCGGGACCGGCCCGCCGAACAGCTCGCGCTGCACCTCCGCCTGTCGCAGCGTGCCGTAGGAGAACAGATGATGGGCCACGCCGATCAGTCCCAGTCGAGGTATTCCTCGATGATGACGGCGGCATCGATCGGATGGGTCACCGGGAACAGGTGATCCGCGCCCTCGAGCGTCTTGATGCTCGCGCGTTCGGGTGCGGTCGCCTGGAGACGCTCCGCGTGGCCGGCGGGCGTGACCTCGTCGGCGGTGCCCTGGATGATCAGCACCGGGATGAGCGGCGCGAGTGCGATCTGCTCATCCTCGACGCCGAGCAGCAGGAGCCCGTTGACACGATCGGTGTGGTCTGCGGCGAAGACCCGTGCGGCGGTGCCGCCCGCACCGTGGCCGCCGATCCAGCTGTCGGCAATGCCGAGGTCGTCGATCACCGCGAGCGCGTCGTCGGCGCGTTCCTGAGCGGTGTCGGCGCCCGGACGCGCCCCGACCCGCACGACGCGGAAACCGGCCTCTTCGGCCAGATAGTGCGAGATGACGCCGAGCCCGTCGGCTTCGAGGCTGCGCGCCGAGATCAGCGCCAGAGTGACGGGGCCTTCGCCCTCATCCACATAGGGGATCGCGCGGCCGTCGGGGTCAGAAGTCTGGATCTCTGTCACGGCTTCCAGCCTAACGGGGACTCGTCGTACTCACGGCGAAGATATCTCGGCGCCTGCACCCGCCAGGCCTCGATCACGAGCTCGCGGAGATGGTCGGCGTCGATCGCCGCCATGCGGAAGGCGACCTTGGGCTCGCCCCACCGCGTCGTCGAACGCAGGAAGACTCCTGGCTCCATCTCGACGAGCGCGAGCGCATCGTCGGGTTCGGCGACCTTCACCCCGACGACGAGTTCGCGGGCGATGATCTCTCGCATGTCCTCCGCGATGCTCGGCCACGGGTGACACTCCCAGGCGAAGAGCTTGCGTCGTACGAACCAGGCCGCACCGCCCGTCATCGCGCGCTCCTCGCTGCCGGGCAGCTCTGCGGTGATACGGCGCAGGTCATCGAGGGTGGGCATGACCCGAGACTAAGTCACCCCTCCGACACCGAGTCCCTACGGATGTCAGGAGATCTGACGGATGCCGGATGGCGCGCCGGAGAATCGTCCGACAGACGTAGGGACTCCCGACATCCGTGGCTCACGCGATCTCCGCTTCGATGTAGCGCGCCGCGGCGGCAGCGCCGTCTTCGTCGCGGAACGCCTGCGCCACGCGGGCGGCCGCGGCATGGACGCTCTCGTCGGCGAGGATGCGCTCGACGGCATCCGTCAGATGACGAGTGCCTGCCTGCTTCGGCGAGAGCGCGATCGCATTGCCCTGTGCGACGCACTGGTCGATGTTCCAGACCTGCTCGGGCTGCAGCCCCATCCCCACGAAGGGGATGCCGGTCGCGCATGCCGTCTGGACGGTGCCCTGCCCGCCGTGCAGCACGGCCGCGTCCACGAGACCGCCCAGGCGGTGCGCGGGGAGGAGGTCTGTCACGTGGACGTTCGCGGGCAGCCGGTCTTCGGGATCGAGATAGTGCCGGATCGGCGCCACGACGTTCACCGGCAGCTCACTCAGCCTCCTCGCCGCGGCCAGGGCGAGGTCGCGGTGCGCCGACGAGCCGAGGCCCAGGTAGACGAGCGGCTTCTCCTCGGCCGCGAGCTCCGCGACGACCGACGGGAGCTCGCCGTCGAGGTGCGCGAAGATCGGGCCCACCCGGGCGTAGCCCGGTGGGAGCGAGAAACCCTCCAGCTCCCACGGCATGACCGTGAGCAGGTTGTGGTCGGCCTCGAGCAGCGACACGACGGTGCGCAGCGGGGGCACGCCGTTCGCGGCGGCGACGCGAGCGAAGGCCTTCGGGGCGAGCGGCGCGTGGTTGTACGCCCAGCGCAGCAGGCGTGTTGCCACCGCGTCGGCGGCGCGGGCAACGCCGTTCGTCCCGCGCACGAGGCCGAGCCGGCCGGCCTGTTCCACCTGCGGGCGGGTCAGGGCGAAGGGAACGGGGTAGAACAGGGGCACGCCTTCGGCACGCGCTGAGATCATCGACGTCGGATTCGTGCCGATGACCACGGCCGCGGCATCCACCTCGCGAATCAGGCGCCGCTCGGCGTCGACCCGCGCCGCCACGAGCTCGTCGGTGAAAGGGCTCCGAAGCGTCTTTCCCTGGTCGAAGCGCAGCGCCTGCACACGCTCCGCCTCGGTGAAAGCCGGTTCGCTCGGGCGGTACTCGAAGCCCGCCTCGGTGATGAGATGCGCGAAGTCAAACTCGTAGCCCTGGAACACGGCACGATGCCGGGGGTCCAATGCCCGGGCGACCTCGATCATGCGCGTCACCTCGGCGAGGTTGAACGTGATCGGGCAGAAGACGATCGTGCTCACGACATCTCCTCGCTCCCCTGGGCTCGGATCCGTCCGGTCGCCGGGCCTCGGGTCACGCCTCCGCGGGGCGCCCCGGGTCCAGGTCGTCCAGATCGAGCGGCGGCGGCGGGAATCGGTGCACCTCCTGGGGCCAGTCGAGCGCGACGGCAAGGCGCCCGGCCCAGTACCGGGCGGCCTCATCGTCGGCGACGTCCACGACAGTGAAGCCGCCGAGGTGCTCCTTGGTCTCGACGTACGGACCGTCGGAGAACACCGGTTCGCCCTCTTCCGCCTCGACGCTGCAGATCGCAGTGGACTCGTCGAGTGCTCCGTTGCCGTACACGAAGACGCCGGCGGCCTTCATCTCCTCGATCACGGCCAAGCTGGCCACGGCCTTCTTGCGCAGCAGTTCGAGCGTGTGGGTCGGCACCCACTCGTCGTTGAACGCGATCAGGTATTCCGCCATCGTCGTCTCCCTTCCGTCCTGACCAGGGTCATCACGGCTCCGGACGCGCAGCAGCCCCGGCGGCTCCTGCTCATCCACTCCACGAACGCCGATGCCTTGATACGACATCATCTCGGAGATTCTCTCCAGAATCGAGACGGACTCATCGCCGACGCCGCGGCAGGTCTTGGTCACCCGCGACGGGACATCGCGCACCGCTTCGGCCGCGGCGTCCGCCCAGGTCTTACACGTTGAAACGGAGCTCGACCGAGTTACGTCACGGATAGGCATCACGGCCTCCCGATCGCCCCTTAGAACACGAGCGGGACAGTGAACCCGCCCGAGAAGAGAACTGCCCCCAGACCGACGACCGCCAGTCCAACGAGCACGATGTGCGAGAGAGCGCGCATCCACCCCCACTGCTGCCCGGCGCGCGCCGTGAGAATCAAGACCATCGTCGGCACGATCATCAGACCGCCGAACAGCAAGGCGGGCGAGACACGCACATCAGGAGCAGGGCACGGATTCGCCAGCGCGCATAGCGTCGGAATGCCCTGCGACAGCCACATCAGCAGCCACGTCGCGAGCAGGATGACAATTGCCGGCAGCCACCTCGCTGTCAGTCCCAGACGCTGTGCTTCGACATGCTCCACATCGCCACTCTGGCAGAAGCGAAACGAATGGGCTACACGTTAAATCTGAACTCCACCGTGTCCCGTTGCGAAAGGCATCACGGGCGTCCGTGCTGGTCATGTGGCCGGGTCACACTACTCGCACCGGCTTAGGAGAACTCCGAAACCCGGACGAGCGGGGGCAGTGCCACTCCCCGTGAGAACGCTGGGCTTGGGCGCATAGAGGCGGAGCGTCATACCGAGCAGCCCGAGCGGGGAGGGCAGCCAGTTCGTTTCCTTCCCCGGTCCCGGGTTCCGGTGTTGGATGTAGATGTCGAGCGAACCGTCGGCGTTGTACACGAGCGGATCGCGGTCGCCGATCGCGAAGCGGTTCAGTTCGTTGGCCACCTGGAACCCTTCCGCGTCATACATGGTCAGCGACCAGAACGCATCGACCGGGGGCAGGTGTTCTGCCTCGAAGTGGATGACGTAGTCGTTCTCGCCCACGGGGAGCTCACCCGCGGCGTCCCGCACGTTCACCGGGTACACCGCATCCTCTGGCTGGTTCGCACCGAGCCCGACGAATGCCGTGACGGCGCGCTTGAGGTAGTCGTTGCCGTAGACCCCGATGCCGGTCGTATAGAGTGCCCAGCCGTTGTCCATCTTGCCGAGCAGCGGCACATACTTCGGGTACGACTGCAAGGTCGCGCGCACGCCCTCACCGAGCGCGACGAGCTCGTCCTCGCTGAACCTCGAAGGGTCGAAGTCTTCGCCGGGCGTGATGCCGATCCGGCGGATGCGGGCGAGCACCGAGCCGTCAGTGAGGTGCGGGGGTGGACCTTCAGCAGCCGCATCGCGTAGGCGAAGAAGTCGACCGCACTGAGCGTGTTGACGATCGTGAGCGGCTCCTGCGTCATGTCGATTCCCGAGGGCAGGTCGGCAATGTCTGCGTGCACTCGAGCATCCCCGCCATCGATCCGCTCGATGCGCAGGTCGTCCTGGAAAGCGTTCACCGCGGCGAAGTCCGCCGGCCCATTGGTCTGGGTGCGCCCGATCGCCCAGACATACACCGTCGGTGCGGGGATGTGCACGCATTCGTCGGGGACCTCGCCCGCCCATCCCGGAGGGGTGAGTACGAGCGACTGGGCCCCGGTGCCGGTCGTGCGCGCACCCGGCGCGGAGAAGACGTCGGTCCACATGTCCAGCAGCGGCAGAAGGTAATACCGTCCCCCGAGTCAGGCACGCGGATGATGACAGGCCCATCAGTCAGATCGAACCACGCTGACGAGTACAGCGTGTCGAAATTCGGCCGCACGACATCGCGGAACTCAGCGGCCGGAAACGTCCGCACATGCGCGAACGCGTTCGGGTCACCGTGCATGTCCTTCGGCTGCCCGTCAGTGAGCTGCGCGCGTGTGATGTCCATCGTCACGAGCGGATACAGGTACGTGAATGCCTCGCCGGCGAGAGCGTGGATCTCACTACGGGAAAGGCTGCTGCTCATTCGCGCTGCTCCTAATGTCGATGTGGGTCGTACACAGCATTCTCGCCCACCGGTGGAACATAACACGCCCACCGCCCGCCCCATGTGAGAGCGCCGCACTCCGCCCAGGGCGTCACACGTTGAAGCGGAACTCCACCACGTCGCCGTCCTGCATGACGTAGTCCTTGCCCTCCATGCGGGCCTTGCCCTTCGCACGCGCCTCGGCGACCGAGCCGGTCTCGACGAGATCGTCGAAGGAGATGACCTCGGCCTTGATGAAGCCCTTCTCGAAGTCGGTGTGGATGACGCCGGCGGCCTGCGGGGCCTTCCACCCCTTCCCGATCGTCCAGGCGCGGGCCTCCTTGGGCCCGGCGGTCAGGTAGGTCTGCAGGCCGAGCGTGTCGAAGCCGATGCGGGCGAGCTGATCCAGACCCGATTCGTCCTGGCCGGTCGAGGCCAGCAGCTCCGCGGCATCCTCCGGGTCGAGATCGATGAGCTCGGACTCGATCTTGGCGTCGAGGAAGATCGCCTGCGCCGGGGCGACGAGGGCGGCCAGCTCGGCCTTGCGCTCGGCATCCGTCAGCACCTCCTCGTCGACGTTGAAGACGAAGATCACGGGCTTGAAGGTCAGCAGCCCCAGCTCGCGGATCGGCTCCAGGTCGATGCCCGACACCGAGAGCAGCTCACCGCGCTCGAGCGCCTCCTTCGCGGCGTGCGCCGCGTCAAGCACGGCAGGCTCGAGCTTCTTTCCGCGCACTTCCTTCTCGTAACGCGGCAGGGCCTTCTCGATCGTCTGGAGATCGGCGAGCATGAGCTCGGCGTTGATCGTCTCCATGTCGGATGCCGGATTCACATCGCCGTCGACGTGCACCACGTCGCCGTCGGAGAAGCCGCGCACGACCTGGGCGATCGCATCCGCCTCACGGATGTTCGCCAAGAACTGGTTGCCCAGCCCCTCCCCTCGCTGGCACCGCGCACGATGCCGGCGATGTCGACGAACGACACCGTTGCCGGGAGGATGCGTTCGCTTCCGAAGATCTCGGCGAGCACCTTCAGCCGGGGTCGGGCAGGTTCACCACGCCGACGTTCGGCTCGATCGTCGCGAACGGATAGTTCGCCGCGAGCACGTCGTTCTTGGTGAGTGCGTTGAAGAGGGTGGACTTGCCGACGTTGGGCAGGCCGACGATGCCGATAGTGAGAGCCACGGGATGACAGTCTACCGGCGCGGTGGCGTACGGTTGTCTGATGCTCCGACGCCTCATCGCCCGCATCTACTGGGCCTTCAGCCGCTGGTCGCTCGTCGGCGACGAGGTACCCGCGCGGCCCACGGTGCTCATCGGCGCCCCGCACACCTCGAACTGGGACTTCGTGCTCATGCTCGGCATCGCCTGGCGACTGGGCATCGACGTGCACTGGCTGGGCAAGAAGAGCCTGTTCCGCGGCTGGCGCGGACCGCTCATGCGGCGGCTCGGCGGCATCCCGGTCGACCGCTCCGACCCCAGCCGCGTCGTCGGCGAGGTCATCTCGCAGGTGGAGTCCGGCGACGTCTTCGGGCTCGTGGTCACCCCGACGGCACGCGCGGCGACAACACGCACTGGAAGTCGGGCTTCTACCGCATCGCCCGCGAGACCGGCATGCCCGTCACCCTCGGCTACGTCGACCGCACGACGATGACGACCGGGCTCGGCCCCACCATCGAGCTGACCGGCGACGTCGCCGCCGACATGGATCGCATCCGCGCCTTCTACGCCGACAAGGCGGGCCTGCGGCCGGAGCTGCGCACCGAGCCGCGGCTGCGCGAGGAGTAGCGAGCCGTCTGCAGGAGGGTGACGGCTGTCTGCAGGAGCGATCGATCCACAGAGCCTCCACAGCCGCCGTAGAAGCGCTGAAAGCGGCGACGCTCCTGCATACGGCGACACTGCTCCTGCATACGGCGCGCCTCGGGCGGAAGACGACAGGAGCAGGAGAGGGTGGGAACGTGGCCCTGGACTTCACCGCGATCGACTTCGAGACGGCGAACTCCTCCCGTGCGTCCGCCTGCTCCGTCGGGCTCGTGCGCGTCCGCGCCGGCCAGGTCGTCGCGACCGCGGGCTGGCTGATCAAGCCCCCGCCGGGGCATGACGAGTTCCACACCTGGAACACCCGGATCCACGGCATCCACGCCGAAGACGTCGAGCACGCCGCGACCTGGGAGGAGCAGTTCGACCGGCTGACCTCGTTCGCCGGCGCCGATGTGCTCGTCGCACACAACGCCGGCTTCGACCTGAGCGTCCTGCGCCTCGCCTCGGAGGTCACCGGTCTCGCCTGTCCGCCCTATCGGTCCCTCTGCAGCCTCCAGGTCGCCCGCAAGGCGTACGATCTCGATTCCTACAAGCTGCCGTCCGCCGCGGCCGCCGCCGGCTTCGGTGAGTTCGCACACCATGACGCGCTCGCCGACTCCCGCGCCTGCGCCCAGATCGTCATCGACGCAGCACGCCGTGCCCGGGCGCAGGACGTCGACTCCCTCGCGCTTGCCCTGGGGATCCGGGTGTCGGATGCTGCAACATCCGACAGAATGGTTGCATGACGGCATCCGACCAGGGCTTCAGCGACGAGGTCATCGAGGGAACCTTCGACCTCGCTCGGCAGGGCAGACCGGTCCGCTCGGCGAGATGATCGACGCCGGTGTCCCGGTGGACCTGCGCAACCCGCGCGGCGACACCTTCCTCATCGTGGCGACGTACGCCGAACGCGCCGAGACAGTCACCGAGCTGCTGCGTCGCGGCGCCGACACGGATGCGGTCAACCTCAACGGCCAGACGGCGGTCGCGTGCGCGGTGTTCCGCAAGAACGAGCAGCTGCTGCGGCTGCTTCTGGACGCCGGAGCCGATCCGGATGCCGGAGGCAGCACCGCCGCCCAGATCGCCGATCAGTTCCAGCTCACCGGCATGCGCGCGGTGCTGGACGAGTACGCCGCCCGGTAGACGACCTCGACGGCATCCGTCAGGCGTCGCCGGGAACCCAGCCCAGAAGCAGGATCACGAGCGCGGAGATCACGAAGAAGGCCCCACGCCCACCAGGTACTCGCCTCCTGACCGTGCTCGCGGCGCACGCGGAACAGCACGTCCTTGCGCCGGGCCGGGTCGGCGTGCACGGCCGGAGCGGACTCGGGGATGACGGGTGCGGCGTTCGCGGCATCGACACGCAGAATCCGCCCGGTGTCGGTGGTGACGAAGGTCGGCTTCTTCTTGTCACCTGCTGCCGGTTGCGTCATGCGCTGCGCTCCTCGCGGTCTGCCCCCACGGGATGGGTCGGGGTCCGGCACCTATTGTGCCAGACCTCCCCCGTGAATCCACCGCGACCGGCGGCTCACAGCCACTTCGAGACGAGGTGCTCGGAGGAGATGCGGCGCAGCGTCCCGGAGGCGCCGCGCAGCACGACGCTCTCGGTGAACAGGTATCCGCCCTCGCGGCGCACGCCCTTCACGAGCTGGCCGTCGGTGACCCCGGTCGCCACGAAGATCGTGTTGCTGCCCTTGACCAGGTCGTCGGCCTCGTAGACCTTGTCGATGTCGAGTCCGGCGTCGATGCCGCGCTGACGCTCTTCGTCGTCGCGGGGCCAGAGCCGGCCCTGGATGTGTCCGCCGAGCGCCTTGATCGCGCAGGCGGTGACGATGCCCTCGGGGCTCCCGCCGACGCCGATGCACATGTCGGTGCGTGCCGCGTGGCTGGCCGCGTTGATGCCGCCGGCGACGTCGCCGTCGCTCATGAGGCGGGTCCCGGCGCCGGCCTCCCGGATCTCGGCGATCAGCTTCTCGTGCCGGGCCGGTTGAGCACCGAGACCACCATCTCCTCGACGGGCTTGCCGAGGGCCTTCGCCAGCCGTTCGATGTTCTCCTTGACGGGGAGGCGGATGTCGACGACCCCGACTCCGGCGGGCCCGGTCACGAGCTTGTCCATGTAGAAGACGCTCGAGGCGTCGAGCATCGTGCCGCGATCGGAGACGGCGATGACCGCGAGGGCGTTCTGGCGCCCGGCTGCGGTCAGCGAGGTGCCGTCGATGGGGTCGACGGCGATGTCGCAGAGCGGGCCGCGGCCGGTGCCGACCTCTTCGCCGTTGAACAGCATGGGGGCGTTGTCCTTCTCGCCCTCGCCGATGACGACCTTGCCCTGGAAGTGGACGGTGCCGAGGAACGCGCGCATCGCGTCGACGGCGGCGCCGTCGGCGGCCTCCTTGTCGCCGCGTCCGATGAACGGCACGGCCCGGATCGCGGCGGCCTCGGTCGCGCGCACCAGCTCGAGTGCGAGGTTGCGGTCGGGATGCAGCGGGCTCAATTCGGCCGTCAGACTCACCATGCCCTCAGGCTACTCGGCACGAGTTCAAACCAGGGGCAGTTTCCGTTCGGATACCGCGAAAGATCCGCGATTCTTAACCGTGCGCAAGAGGGCCCTCGCTCTGCGGCGCCCTCCCGTGTCGGCGAGAAGGGCGCCCGGTAGAGTGACTGCGTATCCCCTTCACCCTGAACACCACAGGAGACGCCATGCCCGTTGCCACACCGGATCAGTACGCCGACATGCTCGACCGCGCCAAGGCGGGCGGCTTCGCCTACCCGGCGCTGAACGTCTCGAGCTCGCAGACCATCAACGCCGTGCTGCAGGGACTGACCGAGGCCGGCTCCGACGGCATCATCCAGGTCACCACCGGCGGCGCCGACTACTTCGCCGGCCACACCGTCAAGGGCCGTGCGACCGGTGCGCTCGCCTTCGCCCGCTACGTGCACGAGGTCGCCGCGAACTACCCCATCACCGTGGCGCTGCACACCGACCACTGCCCGAAGGATGCGCTGGAGGGCTTCGTGCTGCCGCTGATCGCGGCATCCGAAGAGGAGGTCAAGGCCGGCCGCGACCCGATCTTCCAGTCGCACATGTGGGACGGCTCGGCCGTGCCGCTCGCCGAGAACATCGAGATCGCCGCCGAGCTGCTCCCCGGATGAAGAACATCAACGCGATCCTCGAGGTCGAGATCGGCGTCGTCGGCGGCGAAGAGGACGGCGTCACGCACGAGGGCTCCAACGACGCGCTCTACACGACGCTGGGCGATGTGACCCAGGCCGTCGAGGCCCTGGGCCTGGGCGAGAAGGGCCGCTACATCTCGGCGCTGACCTTCGGCAACGTCCACGGCGTCTACAAGCCCGGCAACGTCAAGCTCCGCCCGGAGCTGCTCGGCGAGATCCAGGAGGGCATCGCCGCGAAGTACGGCACCGGCCCGAAGCCCCTCGACCTCGTCTTCCACGGCGGCAGCGGCTCGACCGATGAAGAGATCGCCACAGCGGTCGCCAACGGCGTCATCAAGATGAACATCGACACCGACACCCAGTACGCCTTCACCCGCTCGATCGCCGACTACATGTTCCGCAACTACGACGGCGTGCTGAAGGTTGACGGCGAGGTCGGCAACAAGAAGCAGTACGACCCGCGCGCCTGGGGCAAGATCGCCGAGTCGGCGATGGCCGCCCGCGTCGTCGAGGCCACCCGCCAGCTGGGCTCGTACGGCAAGTCGCAGAGCTGACCCGCTCGCACACGCGCACGGCGGCCCCTCACCGGTCACGGTGAGGGCCGCTTCGTCTGGGTCGGATGCCGCGTCAGTACCTGCGGCGCGCACGCGCCCAGAGCACGGCCAGATCTCCGGTCGCGTCGGCGATGAGCGCGATGCCGAGCGCCTTCCATCCGCCGCGCAGCACCGCGGTGAGCACCAGGCCCACGGCGAGCTCGGCCACAGAGATCGCAAGACCCAGAGCGGGGTTCTTCCGCACCGCACGCACGGCGCGCGCAAGCGGACGCTCACGCCGGGTCAGCGGGATCGTCTCGTACAGCCCGCCGACGAGGATGTCGCCGAGCGTGTGCAGCCAGCGCTTCGGGGCGAAACGGCGTGCGTCCGCGAGAACGCTGGTGCCGGCATCCGACATCGCCGCGTCGATCAGCGGCGCCGGCACGCCGAAGGCGCGCAGGAACGCTCGGATGCGGGCATCGGCCCCTTCCACACCGCCCAGTGCCTCCGCGCGCAGCGCCGCGTGCGCGGCGTCCACGTCGAGGGCGCAGCGCTCGGCAAGGGCGATGAGCTCATCGCGGGTGCCGTCGCCCTCGGCGAGAAGCATGCGATAGGTCTCGGCGGCCGCCGGGACCGTGATCGCGTCGATGTCGAGCACGGGCCGGGTGTCACGCTCGGCGTTCGGCCAGAAGTACCCGGAGTTCGCGAGCACTCCGGGAGGCGTGACCTCGACCCAGGGGTCACCGTCCTCGGGCAGATTCAGCACGATGACCGGACCCTCCGCCTTCGCGGGAGGCCACACCGATGTCGACTCGCTCGAGGCGAAGGCGTACAGCGACCACTCTCCGACCTCGGCGTAGTCGACCTCCGCCGCCGCGAGCGTCGCGCGCACGCGCGCCTCCATCGGGCCACGGTGCGAGAACTCGCGCACCCGCACGGGAGTCGGCGCGAACAGCTCCTCGAGGTCGGTCTCGTCGAGCAGCTCGCCGGCATCCGGATCCTCGTCGAACACCGCCTCCTCCTCGAGCAGCGCCTCACTCTCCTGCGCCGCCGCGGCGAGCACCGCGTCCGCGTCGCCGAACAGGGCGTCCTCGCCCCCGTCGGCGGGATCGTCCAGCCACAGCGTCAGCCCTGCCGCGGCGAACCGTTCCCGCAGCTCCGCCACGCGCAGCCCTCGCGTGATCGTGTCGTCCGCGGTCAGCGTGAGCACGCCGCCGTCGTCGCTCACGGCGATGAGTAGAGCGGACTCCTCGTCGGCGTCCGTCCACTCCGCGCTCGCATCGCGCAGTGCCGCCAGCACCCGCAGCTCGCGCAGCAGCGCCAGCGAGTCGGGACGCGGATCAGTGCCGTCGCCGCGATCGACGCCGGCGTAGGAGACGTGAACGGAGAACTCGAGTTCAGGCATCCGACGATGCTACCGGGCTACGGCAGCGCCGCCTGACGGATGTGCTCGAGGAAGGCCGGGTCGCCCAGCAGCGGCACGATCAGGCATGTCGAGGCGACGATCATCGTCACCGCGCCGCCGACGATCGGAACCCACCAGGTGAGCCTCTCAGAACGCAGGCGTCGTACCGACAGGATCGCCGTGAGCGTCCACCCGGTCACGAGCATGATCGTCGCGATCATGCCCCACGTTCGGCCGGCGGCGTAGTTGGTGAACTCGCCCTCGATGCCGGCGATCGCCATCGCCTCGCTCATGACGGGGCGATGTTCATGTACGAGATGCCGGCGGAGATGACAGTGATCAGCCCGTAGGCGAGCAGCGCGAAGGTCAGGAAGCGATCCCAGCGACGGCGGGGCTTCGGCGGAGCGGATGCCGCGCCATCCGACGGCGCGACGGGCTCGGGCGCGAGGGCCGGCGCGGGTGCGACCGTCTCGGGCGGCAGGCCCATCGCCGCACGCTGCTGCTCGGGCGTGGCGTACTCCCCGAACTGCGGACGGGGCCGGGTGTCGCTCATGCGCTTGCTCCCCCGGTGCGGACCCGGCCGCCGAGGCCGCGCGCGTCGCGCTTGCCCGCGGCATCCTGGCGCAGCTCCTTCGGCAGGGAGAACATGAGGTCCTCCTCGGCCGTGCGCACCTCATCGACGTCGTTGTAGCCGGCATGGCCGAGCGCCTCGAGCACCTCCTGCACGAGCACCTCGGGCACCGAGGCGCCGCTGGTGACGCCGACGGTCTGCACGCCGTCGAGCCACTCCTGCTTGACCTCTTCGGCGTAGTCGACGCGGTAGGCCGCCTTCGCCCCGTACTCGAGCGCGACCTCGACCAGGCGCACGCTGTTGGAGCTGTTGGCCGAGCCCACGACGATCACGAGATCGGCGTCCTTCGCGACCTTCTTGATGGCGACCTGGCGGTTCTGGGTCGCGTAGCAGATGTCGTCCGAGGGCGGATTCTGCAGCTCGGAGAACCGCGTGCGCAGCCGGTTCACCGTCTCCATCGTCTCGTCGACCGAGAGCGTCGTCTGCGACAGCCACACGACCTTCGACGGGTCCTTCACCTCGACGGTGTCGGCCTCCTCGGGGTTGTTCACGATCGTCACGCGCTCCGGCGCATGGCCGGCGGTGCCCTCGACCTCTTCGTGGCCGTCGTGGCCGATGAGGAGGATCTCGAAGTCGTCGCGGGCGAAGCGCACCGCCTCGCGATGCACCTTGGTCACGAGCGGACAGGTCGCATCGATCGCGTGGAGTCCGCGGTCATCGGCGGCCTGGACGACCGCCGGAGAGACCCCGTGCGCGCTGAAGACGATATGCGCGCCCTCGGGCACCTCTTCGACCTCCTCGACGAAGATCGCGCCCTTCTGCTCGAGCTCGGTGACCACGTGGATGTTGTGCACGATCTGCTTGCGCACGTACACCGGCGCCCCGTAGCGCTCGAGCGCCTTCTCGACGGCGACGACGGCGCGATCGACGCCGGCGCAGTAGCCGCGGGGAGCCGCCAGCAGCACCCGCTTGGGTCCGCCCACGGGGATATCCTGGAGACGCGCGGCCTCCGAGGTCGCCCGGGATCGAGGGATCCGGGGAGCCGGGAGATGCACGGTCGTGGAAGTCACGTCCTGATTCTACCGGCGCGCACCTCAGCACGGCCTGGGTGCGGCTGCACCCGCCCGACACGACGGAGACCATGGCAGCCTTCGAACCGCCCGCCGGCGACACCCCGCCCGCCGATTCCGTCGCGCCCGGCGAATCGACACCGGATGCGCCGACATCCGTCACCCGCCTGAATGCCACGATCAACGGTGCGATCTCGAAGTGGGGCATGGTGTGGGTCGAGGGCGAGGTCGTCGGGTGGAACGTGCGCGGCGGCAACATCTTCGGACGCCTCAAGGACACGGCATCCGACGCCCACATCTCGATCAACGTGTGGTCGAGCTCGCGCTCGCGCGTGCCCGCCGATATCGCCGTGGGCGACCACGTGATCGCCGGCGTCAAGGCCGACTACTTCACCAAGGCCGGCAGCTTCAGCTTCGTCGTCTCGGCCATGAAGCACGTCGGGCTCGGCGACCAGCTCGCCCGTCTGGAGAAGCTGCGCGCCGACCTCCGCGCCGAGGGGCTCTTCGAGCAGGCGCGCAAGAAGCCCCTGCCGTTCCTCCCCACCTGATCGGTCTGATCACGGGCGAGAGATCGGATGCCGAGAAGGACGTCCATCGCAATGCGGAACTGCGCTGGCCACAGGTGCGGTTCCGGACCGAGAACGTCTCGGTGCAGGGCGAGCGCAGCGTGCCCGAGATCCTCGCCGCCCTCGCCCGGCTCGACGCCGACCCCGAGGTCGACGTCATCATCATCGCCCGCGGCGGCGGCGACCCTCAGACACTCCTCGGCTTCAGCGACGAGCGGCTCGTGCGCGCCGTGGCCGCAGCCACCACACCCGTCGTCAGCGCGATCGGCCACGAGAACGACCACCCGATCCTCGACGACGTCGCCGACCTTCGCGCCTCGACGCCGACGGATGCGGCCAAACGCGTCGTCCCGGATGTCGGCGAGCAGCGCGCGATCGTCGCCCAGTTGCGCTCGCGCGCGACATCGACCGTCACCCGGCGCCTCGCCCACGACATCGCCCAGCTCGAGCAGATGCGCTCGCGCCCGGCGCTGCGCTCCCCCGAGCCGATCATCACCCAGCGGGCGCAGGAGGTGTGGCTGCTCGTCTCGCGCGGGCGCGACACCGTCGACCGCGCCGTGGAGACGGCCGGACGCCGCACCGCCGAGCTGCGCGCCTCGCTGCGTGCCCTGTCGCCGGCGTCGACGCTCGCCCGCGGCTACGCGATCGTGCAGACCGGCGACCGGATCCTCCGCGACGCGGCCGACGCCCCTGCCGGGGCGCGCCTGGCCATCACGGTCGACCGCGGGTCGCTCACGGCGGTCTCCGAGGGCGAGCTCCCGGAAACGACCGAGGGAACGAGCGCCTAGACTGGAGGGGTGACTGTCTCCGGCGAAGCCCCTGCCCCGTCGAGTCGCTCTCCTTCGAAGCCGCCCGCGACGAGCTCGTCCGCGTCGTCGCCGAGCTCGAGCAGGGCGCACCGACCCTGGAGGAGTCCCTCGCCCTCTGGGAGCGCGGCGAAGCCCTCGCCGCCCGCTGCGAGGAGTGGCTGCTGGGCGCCAAGCGCCGCCTGGAGGAAGCGCGACCCGCGGCATCCGACGCCGAGGACGACGCATGAACAAGCACGCCCCCGTCGTCGCCGAACTCGGCCGCCCCGAGACCCCGGAGGAGACCGCCGCCCGCAAGGCCGCGTCCTCCAAGGCCTACCGCTCCAGCCAGACCTTCCGCAACCTCATCGCCGCTCTCGTCGTCACGATCGGCGCCCTCGCCGTGATCATGTTCGCCGTCCCGCGCGGGCAGATCACCGAGCCGCCGCCCGTCGACCTCGCCGGCATCGCCGCCGAGGCCTCCACCGCGATGGACCGCCCGGTCCTCGTCCCCGAGGTCACCGCGCAGTGGATCGTCAACCGCGCCGAGCTCGAGGGCGGCCCCGTCGCCGTCTGGGACGTCACCCTGGCCCGGCCGCGCAGGAGGATCGCGGATTCCTGCGCATCGCCCAGGCCTTCGATGCGGATGCCGCCTGGGCCCCGCTGCGCCTGTCCAGCACCGCCTCCACGGGAACCGTCACGATCGACGGACGCGCCTGGGACGAGTACGTGCTGCGCAACCCCGAGCAGTCCGCCAACATCTCCTATGCGCTGGGGACCCAGGCGGGCCCCGACTACGTGCTCGTCTACGGCGCCCTCACCGCCGAGGAGACCGCCGCCTTCGCCGCCACCCTGGAACCCCAGATCGACGCACTCACGGAGACGCCATGACCGGCAAGGACCTCACGCCCACCCAGGCCTGGCAGCTGATGCTCGCGGGCAACGGCCGCTTCGTCGCCGGTGAGCCGCAGCATCCGAACCAGAACGTCGAGACGCGTCACGATCTGGCCGGCTCGCAGCATCCGGTCGCCACGCTGTTCGGCTGCTCCGACTCGCGCCTGGCCGCCGAGATCATCTTCGACCTCGGGCTCGGCGACCTCTTCGTCGTGCGCAACGCCGGCCAGGTGATCGGCGAGTCGATCGTGGGAAGCCTGGAGTACGCGGTCGAGATCCTCCGCGTGCCGCTCATCGTCGTGCTCGCGCACGACTCCTGCGGTGCCGTGCGCGCGGCGATCGACGGCACCGCGATCGATGCCGCCCCGCTCCCACCGCACATCTGGAAGCTCATCGCCCCCATCATCCCCGCTGCCCGCAAGGTGCTGGCCGCGAACGGCGGCACCTCGCCCGCCGACATCGACGCCGAGCTCGTCGGCCGCGAGCACCTGCGCAACACGGTCGACAACCTGCTGCAGTCGTCCGAGCTCATCAGCGCCGCCGTCGCCGAAGGGCGCCTGGGCATCGTGGGCGCCAACTATCGTCTCGCCGAGGGCACGGCCGTGCCCGTCATCACCGTGGGAATCGACGATGTTCCCGAAGCCGCATCTCAGGAGGGATCGCAGTGACCGACACACACCAGCGCAGCGGCGAAAGCGCGCAGGACTACCGCATCGAGCACGACACCATGGGTGAGGTGCGCGTGCCCAAGAACGCGCTCTACAGCGCCCAGACGCAGCGTGCCGTGGAGAACTTCCCGATCTCGGGCAAGGGGCTGGAGTCAACGCAGATCGCCGCCCTCGCCCGCATCAAGAAGGCCGCCGCCCTCGCCAACAAGGAGCTCGGCACCCTCGACGGCGCCATCGCCGACGCGATCGCCGCCGCGGCCGACGAGGTCGCCTCGGGCGCGCATGACGGCGAGTTCCCCGTCGACACGTACCAGACGGGCTCCGGCACCTCCTCGAACATGAACATGAACGAGGTGCTCGCGACCCTGGCCACGCGCATCCTCGGGGCTCCGGTGCACCCCAACGACCATGTCAACGCCTCGCAGTCGTCGAACGACGTGTTCCCGACCTCCGTGCACATCGCCGTCACGCAGGCGCTCATCGACACGCTCATCCCTCGCTCGACCACCTCGCCGTCTCCCTCGAGTCGAAGGCCGAGCTGTGGAAGGACGCCGTCAAGTCCGGCCGCACCCACCTCATGGACGCCACCCCCGTCACCCTCGGCCAGGAGTTCGGCGGCTACGCCCGCCAGGTGCGCCTGGGCATCGAGCGCGTGCAGTCGGCACTCCCCCGCGTCGCGGAGGTGCCCCTGGGCGGCACCGCCGTCGGCACCGGCATCAACACGCCGCTCGGCTTCCCGCAGAAGGTCATCGCGCTGCTGGCGGCCGAGACCGAGCTGCCGATCACCGAGGCCAAGGACCACTTCGAGGCGCAGGCCAACCGCGACGGTCTCGTCGAGGCATCCGGCGCCCTCCGCACCATCGCCGTGTCGCTCACCAAGATCAACAACGACCTGCGCTGGATGGGCTCGGGCCCCAACACCGGGCTCGGCGAGCTCCACATCCCCGACCTGCAGCCCGGCTCCTCGATCATGCCGGGCAAGGTCAACCCGGTCGTCCCCGAGGCCGTGCTCATGGTGTGCGCGCGCGTCATCGGCAACGACGCGACCGTCGCCTGGGCGGGCGCCTCGGGCTCCTTCGAGCTGAACGTGGCGATCCCGGTCATGGGCACCGCCCTCCTGGAGTCGATCCGCCTGCTGTCGAACGCCTCGCGGGTGCTCGCCGACAAGACGATCGACGGTCTGCAGGCCAACCTCGAGCGGGCCGCCGCCTTCGCGGGCATGTCGCCCTCGATCGTCACGCCGCTGAACAAGGTCATCGGCTACGAGGCCGCCGCGAAGATCGCCAAGCACTCCGTCGCCAAGGGCATCACGGTGCGCGACGCGGTCATCGACCTCGGCTACGTCGAGCGCGGCGAGATCACCCTGGAGCAGCTGGACGAGAAGCTCGACCTGCTCTCCATGACCCACCCCGGATAACCTTTCGACAGGCTCAGGATGCCGCGGGGACGGGTTCCTCGCGGCATCCGTCGTCTCCGGCATCCGGTGTTCGCCCTTTCGCCGGTGACTGTTGCAGATGTCGGACCCATCTGCGGAATCCATCCGACATCTGCAACACTCTCCGACGGATGACGCCACGACTCGTTCTCCACAGTTCCCCCTTTCTCCACAGTCGGATGCAACGACCCCGCCTCACCCTCGGAGTTCCGGCACGCTGAACGCATGCTCGACCCCATACAGACCCTCACCCGTCTCGGCGGCGTCGCCCGCGGATCCCGCCTGCAGAAGCTGGGTTTCACCCGTACCGAGCTTTCCCGCCTGGTCCGGGCCGGCACGATCCGTCGCATCCGTACCGGGGTCTTCGCGATCCCTGAACTGCCTCCCGCGCTCGAAGAAGCGATCGCGCACGGCGGTGCGATCACCTGCGGGTCCGCCCTTCGTGCCCACGGAATCTGGGTTCTGCCCGGTGATGCCGCTCTGCATGTCTGGGTCGGCGCCAAGGGCCGGGTACACGATCATCCCGGTTGCACCTGCGTCACGCACTTCTTCTCCGGCGTCCCGCCGCTCGGCTCCGCAAGCATCGACACGGCGCTCCTGCACCTTCGACGCTGCGCCGGCGATGAGGCCTTCTTCGCCGCGTTCGAATCGGCATGGAACCAGCGGTCGCTCTCGCGAGCGGCGCGTGCGCGGATCCGGGCGCGGCTTCCGGCCTCCGCTCGTTGGCTCGTCGACTTCGCCCGCGGCGATGCCGAGAGCGGTCTGGAATCGCTTCTGCGTCTCAGGCTGCACATTCTGGGCCTCCACCTCGACTGCCAGGTGCGCCTCCCCGGCGTCGGCCGTGTGGACTTCGTGGTGGCAGGCGCCCTCATCCTCGAAGCCGACGGCAAGGAGAACCACGAGGGCGCGGCGAACCGCCACAAAGACCTGAAGCGGGATGCTGCGGCATCCGCCCTCGGATACGAGACGCTCCACTTCGACTATGCACAGATCATCCACGACTGGCCGACCGTGCAGGCCGCCGTCCTCGCCGCGCTGCATCGCCTCGGCGCCCGCCGGTGAGCCGGATGCAGGGCGTTGTTGCATCCGTCGGACTGTCACCCGGAATTCGTCCGACATCTGCAACACTCACCGTCGCGCGGCGCACGGCGAAGGGCGGCCACCCTTTCGGATGGCCGCCCTTCGTGCGGTGTCGTCGCGCTCCCGCTAGGCGAGGACGCGGCGGCGACGGATCAGCAGCGCGCTGCCGGCTGCGAACAGCAGGGCACTCAGCGCGCCGAGCGCGATCAGCGGCGTCGCGTCACCACCCGTCTCGGCGATCTCCTCCACGTAGGTGCCGCTCAGCACACCGGAGACGGGCGTGCCGTCGAGCAGCCAGCCCTCCCAGTTCACCGGGGTGAGATCACCCAGGAAGCAGCCCGCCGGGGTGAAGGTCACCACGCCGGTCTCCGGATCGAGGCGCCACGTGCCCTCTCCGTCGACCACGATCTCGGTGACGTGCTCACCGGCCCCGTCGACGAGCGTCACGCTGCGCGGGTCGAGTCCGTCGACGTCGGCCGCCAGGTCGAACACCATCGGGGTCGTGCAGACGAGGGTCTGGGCGAGATCCTCGTCGCCCACCGGACCGCGGACGAACGGCTGGTACTCCGCCTCGGCGGGAGTTCCGTTGGCGTCGAGCACACGGTACTCCACCGCGGTCGGGATGCCGGTGAACCCACGGTTCGGCGTGAACACGATCAGCGGTGCATCCGGGTCGCTGCGATCGATCGTGTAGACGCCCTCGGGCACCGTCACGGTCTCGACCTCATTGCCCTCGGCATCGAGCAGCGTCAGCGACTCCGGCACGAGCGGCACGTCGGGGTGACCCGGCGCGTCGTTCAGCAGCGGGTTCACCGACTGCGGGGTGTTCCACCACCCGTCGAGGTGTCGTCGTCGGCGACCGGGGTCACCGCGAAGATCGACGGCGTGTACTCGCCGAAGGCCTGCTGACCCCCTCGTCCGAGATCCGGAAGTCGACCGTCGGCGCCTCGCCGATGAAACCGGGCTCCGGCGTGAAGACGATCTCCTGTCCCACCACCTCGTAGCGGCCCACGCCGTCGACGACGATCTCGTCGGTCGGGTCACCCGCGGAGTCCAGCAGCGTCAGCGTGCTCCAGTCGACGGGGAAGTCCTCGCCCGGAACAGGCTCGGGAGTCCACGACTGAGGAAGCCCCTGCGGGCCGGTCGTCGCACCGTCGTTCACCGCGATCGGGTCGGTCACGACGTCGGGCTGGTACTGAGCACCGGTCGGGGTGCCGTTCTCATCCTCGACGGTGTAGTCGACCGGAGTCGGGGTGCCGAAGTAGTTCTCGTTCGGCGTGAACACGATCCGCGGCGCATCGGGATCCGTGCGATCGATCGTGTAGACGCCCTCCGGAACCGTCACCGACTCTGCAGGGTCGCCCGTCTCCGGGTCGACCAGAGCCAGCGACTCCGGCACCAGCGGCACCTCCGGGTGACCCGGCGCGTCGTTCGCGAGCGGATCCACCGACTGCGGCTGGTTCGGGCTGCCGACCGAGAAGTCCGGTGCAGCGGCCGGCTCGACCGGGGTCACCGTCGGAGTGTACTCACCGACCGCGTGCTGACCGGCCTCATCCGAGATCCGGTACTCGACCGTCGGTGCCTCTCCGGTGAAGGTCGGCTCCGGGTGAAGACGATCTCCTCGCCCACCACCTCGTAGCGACCCACGCCGTCGACGACGATCTCGTCGGTCGGGTCACCGGCCGCATCCAGCAGCGTCAGCGTCTCCCCGTCGATCGGGAAGTCGGCGCCGGGTGTCGGCGTCGGCTGCCACTGCTGCGTCTGGCCCTGCAGACCCGTGGTCTCGCCACTGTTGGTCACCGGCGCCTCTGCGGGCACGTCGGGCTGGTACTGAGCGCCCGAGGGGTGCCGTTCTCATCCTCGACCGTGTACTCGACCGGAGTCGGGGTGCCGAAGTAGTTCTCGTTCGGCGTGAACACGATCCGCGGCGCATCGGGATCCGTGCGATCGATCGTGTAGACACCCTCCGGAACCGTCACCGACTCTGCAGGGTCGCCCGTCTCCGGGTCGACCAGAGCCAGCGACTCCGGCACCAGCGGCACCTCCGGGTGACCCGGCTCGTCGTTCGCGAGCGGATCCACCGACTGCGGCGCGTTCGGGCTGCCCGTCGACGCATCGTCCTCGGCGACCGGCTCGACCGGGGTCACCGTCGGCGTGTATTCGCCCGTCGCGTGCTGGCCGGCCTCATCCGAGATCCGGTACTCGACGGTCGGTGCCTCTCCGGTGAAGGTCGGCTCCGGGGTGAAGACGATCTCCTGTCCCACCACTTCGTAGCGGCCCACGCCGTCGACGACGATCTCGTCGGTCGGGTCACCCGCGGAGTCCAGCAGCGTCAGCGTGTCCCAGGCGATCGGGAAGTCCTCACCGGCGACCGGCGTCGGCTCCCAGGACTGCGCCACACCCTGCGGACCGGTGCTGGTGCCGTCGTCGGTCGTCGGCGCCTCAGCGATCACCTCGGGCTGATACTCGGCGCCGGTCGGAGTACCGTTCGCATCCTCGACCGTGTACTCGACCGGGGTCGGCGTGCCGAAGTAGTTCTCGTTCGGCGTGAACACGATCCGCGGCGCATCGGGATCCGTGCGATCGATCGTGTAGACGCCCTCGGGCACCGTCACGGTCTCGGCCTCGTTGCCCTCGGCATCGAGCAGCGTCAGCGACTCCGGCACCAGCGGCACCTCCGGGTCCCCGGCTCGTCGTTCGCGAGCGGGTCCACCGACTGCGGCTGGTTCGGGCCGCCCGTCGACGCGTCGTCCTCGGCGACCGGCTCGACCGCCGTCACCGTCGGCGTGTACTCGCCCGTCGCGTGATGACCGGCCTCGTCCGAGATCCGGTAGCCGACGGTCGGCGCCTCACCCGTGAAGGTCGGCTCCGGCGTGAAGACGATCTCCTCGCCCACCACCTCGTAGCGGCCCACACCGTCGATGACGATCTCCGAGACGGGCTCGCCCGCGGCATCCACGAGCGTCAAGGTGTCCCCGTCGATCGGGAAGGTTCCGGGGGTCGACTCCGGCTGCCAGCGCTGCTGCTGACCCTGCAGACCCGTCGTCGTTCCGCTGTCGGTCACCGGCAGATCGATGGGGTCGCTGTGATGGTGCACTCGACGTCCGTGCCGCTCGTGACCGTCGGGAAGACGACGTTCCACGCCGGCGACGTGCCGGTCACCTCGACGGGCGCGCCCGAGACGTCGACGCATTCGATCGAAGTGATGTAGTTCGACAGATCGGTGCTGCCGGCCGGTGACGTCGAGACTTCGTATGTCCCGCCCGGAGATGCGACCACCGGACCGGCATATTCGTCCTGCACACCCGGTGAGTTCCCGCTCGTCGTGGCTTCGCCGCCGACGAGATCGCCCTCACCGACGAGATCGAAGTCGAACTGATCGCCATCGGCGAATCGGCCTTCGGGAAGGTCGATCCTGATCGTCAGCGTGTTCACGAAGTGACGGCTCGCCAGATCGACGAAGTTGTTGCCATCGGAGCTGATGGTCTGCTGCTGGACGAAGGAGTCGCGCGCCATGTCGTACTCGATGAGATACGTGGTGTTACCGCTCGTCGTCGTGCCGTACACGTTGCCGTTGCCGCCGAAGGCGATGCCGTTCGCACCCTGCGCGGACAGATCGGTGAACGCCGTGACGTCGGCGACCAGCTTCATCGGCCACGCATCAGAGCTCGCGCTGGTCGGCAGAGCCGAGGCCGGCGTCTCGTAGAGGTTCGCTGCGACGAAGGTGTAGAGCGCCCCGTTGCGGCCGAACGCGAAGTCGCCGTTGGACGTGGCATTGCCCGCCGGAAGACTGCCCGCCGCGAAGATCTCATCGGTGGCCGGGTCGAAGGCGTACACCGCGTTGGCACCGGAGAAGTAGAAGATCCCCGTCACCGGCGAGACAGCGCCGCGAAGCGCCGTGACGCCGAACCCTGTGGGCACGGTGAAAGTGTTCGTCTCCCCGGTCTCGGTGTTGTGCTGACGCAGCTGCACGGCGCCTGCGGGCTGCGCAGCCCTGTGAGGCCGTTGTCGACGGTGTACACGTAGACACCGTCGGCCGAGACACCGAGCGCGTTCGAGCTGCGGTTCCCGTTTCGCTGATCTGTGACCTCGGCGGGGTGACCACCTGCATGGTGTCGGTGTCGATACGGAACACCCCGCCGTTCAGGCTCGTGCTCGCCGGTCCCCGAACGCCGTAGATGCTGTTCTCGTTGTCGCTGAGCGGCGCCGCGTGGGCCGCACCCGCTCCGAGACCGCCGACGACGAGTGCGGTGGCGACGATCGACCCCGAGCCGAGGATGCCGGTGAACTTCCTCAGACTTCGGCGAAGCCCTCCCGGTTCTCGAGATCTTCTTTGTGATACGCGGTGCTCTGACATAGTTCCCTCCACTTTTCAGTCGCGTGTTCCGAGGAGGGGCGAGTGCGCGCCGGAGCACCCGGAACCCGGCATGACGGGGAGTCCGATCAGGCCTCCGGTTCCGGGAGAACGACGCTCACGTCGCAGCGCGAGCATCACCTCCCCTAAAGGGAGAGTGCGAGTGGTCTCAGAAGTGACGCGAGAGGAAGGAAATTGTCATGTGCGGTTTGCTGCGAACCGATCGAGAGGATCGGGTCGGATGCCGCAAGCCCCCGCATCCGACCCGATACCCCTCAGCTCAGCTCAGTTCGTGCCCCTCCAGGAGCTCGGTCACCAGTGCCGCGATCGCGGAGCGCTCGGAACGGGTGAGGGTGACATGCGCGAACAGGTCGTGGCCCTTGAGCGTCTCGATGACGGAGGCGATGCCGTCGTGGCGGCCGACGCGGAGGTTGTCGCGCTGGCCGACGTCGTGGGTGAGCACCACCCGGGAGTTCTGGCCCATGCGGCTGAGCACCGTCAGCAGCACGTTGCGCTCAAGCGACTGGGCCTCGTCGACGATGACGAAGGCGTCGTGCAGCGATCGCCGCGGATGTGGGTCAACGGCAGCACCTCCAGGAGGCCGCGCTCGACCACCTCCTCGAGCACATTGCCGGAGACGACCGAGCCGAGCGTGTCGAAGACCGCCTGTCCCCAAGGGTTCATCTTCTCGCCCTGGTCTCCGGGAGGTAACCGAGTTCCTGCCCGCCGACGGCGAACAGCGGACGGAAGACGATGATCTTCTTCTGCTGCTGGCGCTCCAGCACCGCCTCGAGCCCGGCGCAGAGCGCGAGCGCCGACTTGCCGGTGCCGGCCCTGCCGCCGAGGGAGACGATGCCGACATCCGGATCCAGGAGCAGATCGATCGCGATCCGCTGCTCGGCCGAGCGGCCGTGCATGCCGAAGAGCTCACGGTCGCCGCGGACGAGCCGGAACTCACCGTCGCCGGTCGCCCGGCCGAGGGCCGATCCCGCTCGGACTGGATGATCAGCCCGGTGTTCGCGGGGAGCCCCGTACGTCTTCGCTGATCCCGACCTCGGTCTCGTACAGATCGCTCATCTCGTCGCCCGACAGCGCGAGGGTCGTGATCCCGGTCCAGCCCGAGTCCACCGCCTGCTCGGCGAGGTACTCCTCGGCGCGAAGGCCGAGGGAGGCCGCCTTGACCCGCATCGGCAGATCCTTCGAGACGATCGTCACCTCCTGGCCGCCCTCGGCCAGATGCATGGCCACCGAGAGGATCCTGCTGTCGTTGTCGGCGAGTCGGATGCCGGAGGGGAGAATTCCGGTGTCGGTGTTCGCCAGTTCCACCCGGAGCGTGCCGCCCTGGCCGATCGGCACCGGGAAGTCGAGGCGCCCGTGCTCGATGCGCAGTTCGTCGAGATGGCGGAGCGCCTGACGGGCGAAGTAGCCGAGCTCAGGATCATGTCGCTTGCCCTCGAGTTCGGAGATCACCACGACCGGCAGCACGATCGAGTGCTCCGCGAAGCGGAAGAACGCCTGCGGATCCGAGAGGAGGACGGATGTGTCGAGCACGTAGGTGCGAAGGTCCGTCTCCGGCTTCTTCGCGGTGGTGCGACGGGTGGACTGCTGCGTTGTAGGTGAGGTCACGACCCACTCCCGACCCGGGTTGTTCCCGGCTTTACCGCGAGTCGACCAGGGCCACGAGTCGCGATCCAGAAGGCCGACTCGACCGGGCACGGTGCCCGATGCCTCGACGGTACGACGCGTGCCCGGCAGAATCGCGACACGACACGCCACGGGTGTGTTACCCGGAGATGAACGTCTCCTGACCGACGGAGGTGATCGCCTGGTCGAGCATCGCCAACGTCTCGGGCTCGGTGCCCACGTGCGGGGCGACCCGGATCGTCGCGCCCCGCGTCGTGGCCGAGATCCCGACGTTGGCGAGCATCGCCGCCAGCACCGCGGGCTCCGCCGGGGCGAGGGCGACGATTCCCGCCCGCCGCTCGGGCTCGGCCGGAGTCAGCACGGGCACGCCGTGCCGTGCGGCGACCTCGAGGATCGTGTCCACGTGGCCCGGATGGCCTCCTCGATCGCGGGCACGCCCGCGTCGCGGACGTCGCGCAGCGCCGTGGCGAGTCGCGCGACGGCCAGAGAGTCGGGGAAGTTGACCGTGTACGCCTGGGCGGATGCCGCGGGCGGCGCGATCTCGTCGAGCACGAGCTCGCCGCCCTCGACCCCGCCGAATCCGGACAGCACCGGTTCGATGCGCTCGCGCGCCCGCGCCGAGAACCAGGCGAACCCCGTTCCGCGCCCGGCGCGCAGCCACTTGTACCCGTGCCCGGCGACCACGTCGGCGACCAGGTAGTCGGCGTCGACGACCCCGAAGGACTGCGCGGCGTCGACGATGAGCAGCCGGTCCGGGCCCAGCACGTCGCGGAGCGCGGCAAGATCGGTGCGGTAGCCGGTGCGGAAGTCGACATGGCTCACGGCGAGCGCGGTGACCTCGTCATCGAGCGCCTCGGCGACCGCCTCGGGCGTGACGAAGGTGTGCGCGGGCTCGATCCATCGCGGGGTGAGCCCGCCTGCGGAGGCCTTGGCCGCCCGGTCCAGCGTGTGACTCACGCTGGGGAACTCGGCAGGCGACGCGAGCACCGTCCCCCGCAGCCCGTAGAAGGCGTGCATGAGCCCGTGCGTGGTCGATGGCTGCAGGGTCACGTCGTCGAGGCGTGCCGGCGCGCCCAGGAGCTCGGCCACGAGACCCCGTGCCTCCTGGATCCGCTCCCGGCTGAGCGTGAAGGCCGCCGGCCTGCCGGTGCTGAGCATCTCCGCGTCGGCAGCGACCTCGGACAACACCGATGCGGACAACGGGGCGAAGGACGCCCAGTTCAGGAATCCTGGATTGCTGCCGAAGGCGGCGGCATAGTCAGAGAAGCTCCCCATGGCGACATTCTGGCATGGACCGGAGCCGCCCGGACCACGAGTCACGGCCGCCGGCGCTCAGCGACCGAAGCGGCGGTCGCGGTCGGCGTAGTCGCGGATGGCGCGGAGGAAGTCGACGTGACGCAGATCGGGCCCCAGCGCCTCGACGAAGTAGAACTCGCTGTGCGCGCTCTGCCACAGCAGGAAGTCGCTCAGGCGCTGCTCGCCGCTCGTGCGGATGACGAGATCGGGGTCGGGCTGCCCGCCGGTGTAGAGGTGCTCGCCGATCATCTCGGGCGTGAGGTGGGCGGCCAGATCCTCCAGCGAGCCTCCGGAGGCCTCATGCGCCGCGACGATGCTGCGCACCGCGTCGACGATCTCGTTGCGGCCGCCGTAGCCGACGGCGAGGTTCACATGAAGCCCGGTGTTGCCGGCGGTGCGGGCCTCGGCATCCGAGAGCACGCGGGCTAGTTCCGGCGGAAGGATCTCACTGCGCCCACGTGCTTGACCCGCCAGTCGCCCTCGTGGGAGAGCGCGTCGGCGAGCTCGGCGATGATCTCGATGAGGTCGGAGAGCTCCCCGGCCTCACGCTTGAGGAGATTGTCGCTGGAGAGCAGGTAGAGCGAGACGACGCCCACGCCGAGGTCGTCGCACCAGCCGAGGAACTCGCGCATCTTCGCCGCGCCGGCTCGGTGCCCGTCGGCCGCGGAGTCGTAGCCGAGCTGGCGCGCCCAGCGCCGGTTGCCGTCGATCATCATCGCGACGTGATCGGGGACGGAGGCCGCATCGATACGTCGCCGGAGGCGATTGCCGTAGAGGCGGTACAGCAGCCCCCGCCCCGTGCTCGATCGTGCGTTCACACGCATACGCTACCGCGCTGCAGCCAGGAGCTTGCTGAGGCTCCGCCGGGCGGATACGTACGCCGGAGGGAATGCGCGGACGCCTAGAGTGAGACTGTGAGCGCAGAGAACCCGTCCCCGCAGACAGACTCGGTCGAGATGCCGCAGCTGCCGCTGCTGGATGCGGCGCGCCGCGACGCCGAGGTCGAGCTGAAGCCCAGCTGGCGCGGCTGGATCCACGCCGGCACCTTCCCCGTCGCGATCGCCTGCGGCGTGCTGCTGATCGTGTTCGCCGAGGGCGCGGCGGCCAAGTGGGCCGCGGCGGTCTTCATGGCCAGCTCCCTGCTGCTGTTCGGCAACTCGGCCGTGTACCACCGCTTCAACTGGGGCCCGAAGGTCAAGAAGACCCTCAAGCGCATCGATCACGCCAACATCATGTTGCTGATCGCGGGCACCTACACCCCGATCTCGGTGCTGGCGCTGCCGCCGCAGAAGGGCGCGCTGCTGCTCGGCCTGGTGTGGGGCGGCGCGCTGCTGGGCATCCTGTTCCGGGTCTTCTGGCTGAACGCCCCTCGTTGGCTGTACGTCGCGCTGTACCTGCTGCTGGGATGGGCCGCGGTCATGTACCTCGTCGACCTCCTCAACGCGAACGTCGCGATGATGGTGCTCGTCGTCGTCGGCGGACTGCTCTACACGCTGGGCGCGATCATCTATGCGATCAAGAAGCCCAACCCCTGGCCGAACCACTTCGGCTTCCACGAGATCTTCCACGTGTGCACGGTGCTCGCGTTCCTGTGCCACTGGACGGCATGCCTGCTGATCGCGCTGAACCCGCTCTCCCCGTCGCTGGGAGCGTGAACGGGCGCTACGCGCGCGGTGTCGGGTCCCCGGGCTCGTCCTCGGACTCGACCGGACCGTCCTGCGCCTCCTGCGCGGCGATTTCGGCGTCGAGTGCCTCGGCGACCTCGGCCCGGTAGCGGACCCGGCGTACGCGTCGCAGCAGATCCCAGATGAGGAAGACGACGATGACGGCCAGCAGCGCGATCGCCACGAAGCCGACCGGCCCCGGCGTGACGCTCTCGGGGTCGACGGTCATCGTCGGGATCGGCACCGGTGTCGCTTCCGCGAGGATCCAGGGCATGTGTCCGCCTTTCGTGCGCAGAGCGCGTAGCCTTGTAAGACCAGCCTAACGATCGGATGCCGCTGACGTGACCACCCGCAAGAGCTCGACGAGCGCTACGGCCGTCGCGCGCCGCGCCGTTGGATCGCCGTGCTCGGCGGTGCGACGGCCGTCGCGATCGTCGCCGTCGGACTCTGGTGGATGCGCGGCTCCACGATCGAGTCGGTCGACGCGAACGATCTCGGTTACGTCGTCGTCGACGATCACGCGGTGGAACTGCGTTTCGCGGTGACCGCGCCGCGCGGTCGTGAGGTGCACTGCGCGCTCGAAGCCCTCGACGAGGAGTTCGGGATCGTCGGATGGAAGATCATCCGCCTGCCCGCCAGCGACGAGCACACACGAGGGTTCACCGAGCGCATCCCGACGGTCGCACTGGCCACGACAGGTTTGGTGAACACCTGCTGGGTCTCCTAGACTTGTGCGCAGATGACCGACGCCCTGGCCGACTGCCAGGGCGTTTTGACATATCCCCGCGCTGCGGCGCCGGGGTCCGATCCAAGGAGAATCGCCGTGTCCGATGACACCCAGGTTCCGTTCCTCACGCAGGAGGCGCACGATCGCCTCACCGCCGAGCTCGAGCACCTCTCGACCGTGGGCCGTGACGAGATCGCCAAGCGCATCGAGGCCGCTCGCGAAGAGGGCGACCTCAAGGAGAACGGCGGCTACCACGCCGCCAAAGACGAGCAGGGCAAGCAGGAGGCCCGCATCCGGACCCTTCAGGAGCTCCTGAAGAACGCCCGCGTCGGCGAGGCTCCGGAGAGCCGCGGCATCGTCGAGCCCGGCACGGTCGTCACCGCGACCGTCGCCGGCGGCGAGGAGGTCTTCCTCCTCGGCAGCCGCGAGATCGCCGCCGGCTCCGACCTCGACGTGTACAGCGAGGCGAGCCCGCTCGGTCAGGCCATCCTCGGCCTGAAGGTCGGCGGCACGGCCTCCTACGAGGCCCCCAACGGCCGTTCCATCGCCGTCGAGGTCCTCAAGGTCGAGACGTACAAGGGATAGGGTTTCGACTCGCGCGCTGCGCGGGCTCGCTCACCCTGGACACGCCCTCGCGTCAACGCCGCTGCGCGGCATCGACCCGAGTCGTGTCTAATCCGGCACGACCTCCGGGTCGAAGCCCGCGCGGCGGAGCGTGTCGAGCGTGAGCTCGGTGTGCTCGGCCCCGCGCGTCTCGATGCTCAGCTGCAGGATCACCTCGCTGATCTGCAGACCCTGCCCGTGGCGGGTGTGCATGACTTCCATGACGTTGGCGCCGGCCTGCGAGACGAGGGCGGAGACGCGCGCGAGCTGTCCGGGGCGGTCGGGCAGCGGGATGCGCACCGTGAGGTAGCGCCCGGATGCGGCGAGTCCGTGGGCGACGACGCGCTGCAGCAGCAGCGGGTCGATGTTGCCGCCCGAGAGCACGCAGAGGGTGTTGCCGGAGTCCTTCACCTTGCCGGCGAGGATCGCGGCGACGCCGACGGCGCCGGCGGGCTCCACCACGACGCGCGACTGCTCCAGGAGTGTCAGGATCGCCCGGGCGATGTCGTCGTCGGTGACCGTGACGACCTCGTCGACGAGTTCCTTGATCAGGTCGAACGGCACATCGCCGGGGCGGGCGACGAGGATGCCGTCGGCGATCGTCGGCTGGGTCTCGATCTCCACCGGATGCCCGGCCTCGAGCGAGGGCGGGATGGCGGCGGCGTTCTCCGCCTGGACGCCGATGATGCGGATGCGACGTCCGGCGGCCTGGGCTCTGGCCTTCGCCGCGGCGGCGAGACCCGCGATGAGCCCGCCGCCGCCGATCCCGACGAGGATCGTGTCGACATCCGGAGCGTCGTCGATGAGCTCGAGACCGAGCGTGCCCTGCCCCACCACGATGTCGCGGTGGTCGAAGGGTGGATGAGGACGGCGCCGGTGCGCTCGGCGAAGTCGGCGGCGAGCCGCAGCGAGGTGGCGACCGTCTCGCCCTCGAGCACGACCTCGGCACCGTAGTCGCGCGTGGCCAGGAGCTTGGGCACGGGAACCCCGAGCGGCATGAAGATCGTCGCGGGGATGCCGAGGGCCTGCGCGGCCAGCGCGACGCCCTGGGCGTGGTTGCCCGCCGAGGCGGCCACGACGCCGCGGGCGCGCTCCTCCTCGGTCAGACGCGACAGCCGGTGCGCGGCGCCGCGGATCTTGAAGGATCCCGTGCGCTGAAGATTCTCCATCTTCAGCAGCACGGGCGACCCAGAAGATCGGACAGGGCGCGCGAGGGCAGCGTCGGGGTGTGCAGGATCACTCCCGCCAGCCCTCGCGCCGCTTCCTCGAACTCGCCGAGCTCGGGCGCTGTGGTCATGGATGCCTCCGTCGGACCTGGCGGGGAACGGTGCTCCATATGAGCTCCGCATCGGGTTGTCGCCCGGTGCGCCAGGAGCCCGAGGAGAGGGTCGCGGCGACGACGTTGACGAAAGCGGCCAGCGGCACGGCGAAGAGGGCCCAGCGATGCCGGCGACCATCGCGCCGCCGGTCACGACGAGGACGATGGCCAGCGGGTGCACCTTGACGGCCGAGCCCATGATGAGCGGCTGCAGGACCTGCCCTCCAGCTGCTGCACGCCGAGCACGACCACCAGCATCCAGAACGCGATCCAGGGTCCGTTGTAGACGAGGGCGAGGAAGACGGCGAGGGCGCCCGTGACGACGGCACCGACGAAGGGGATGAACGAGCCCAGGAACACCAGCACCGCGATGGGGATGGCCAGCGGGACGCCCAGCAGGAACGCACCGAGCCCGATGCCGATCGCGTCGATCGTGGCGACCAGGAGCTGGGTGCGGGCGTAGTTGATGACCGTGGCCCAGCCGTTCAGGGCTGCCGTGTGGACGGCGGGCCGGGCTGCGCGCGGGAACAGCTTGACCGTCCAGCGCCAGATGCCGGCGCCGTCGGCGAGGAGGCAGATCAGGATGAACAGCGCCAGGAGGGCTCCGGTCGCGATCTGCCCGGCCGTCGAGCCGATCGCCAGTGCGCCGGTCCACAGCAGCTGGGACTGCTCCTGGATGAGCGCCACCATCTCGTCGAGGAAGGCGCTGATCTGCTCGGGCGAGATGTGCAGCGGACCCTCGATGAGGAACGTCCGGAAGTCCTCGTAGGCCTCGATCGAGCGCTCGCGCACGGAGGGCCACTCCACCGCGATCTGCCAGCCGACCAGCCACAGCAGGCCCGTCACGATCGCGATCGTCCCGAGGATCGCCAGCACGACCGCGAGCCAGCGCGGGAAGTGGGCACGCAGCATGAGCTCGAAGATCGGCCAGAGCAGGGCCGTGAGCAGGATCGCCAGCAGCAGCGGAATGACCAGAAGGCTCAGCTGCATCACGATCCAGACGAGGATCGCGGCCGCCGCGGCGATCACGATGAAACGCCAGGCGAAGCTCGCCGTCAACTGCAGCGCGGGGGAACGCCCCGGTCGGTCTCGGCGGTGAAGATGCGGCGTTGGATGAGATCCCGCATCCGGGGTCGCTTCTCGTCGCTCATGACGCAAGTCTACGGGGCGGGCCGGGAGTCTCCTGTGTCGTACCCGCCGGGTACGCTGGCCGTCGTGACCGAATCCCTCAGCGCCGCCGCAGCTCGTCGCATGACGCTCGGCGCGCAGGGGTTCACCCGCCGGCGCCCCGCGCGCGTCGCACCGCGGCACCTGCACGGCATGATGGATCGGCTCGGGGTCCTGCAGATCGACTCGGTGAACGTCTTCGCGCGCTCGCACTACATGCCGGCCTTCGCCCGGCTGGGGGCGTACGACCCGACGCTCCTGGACCGGTCCTTCCTCGCCCGCACCACCCGCTACGTCGAGTACGTCGCACACGAGGCGACCTTCATCCCCGTGGACGACTGGCCGCTGTGGCGCTTCCGCATGGAGCAGTTCCGCAAGAAATGGCTCGCCGACGACCAGTCCTGGTTCGCGCACAACGCCCGCACGATGAACTGGGTGCTCGATGAGCTGCGCGATCGCGGCCCTTTGCGCCCCGCCGAGATCCGGGCCGATGCGCCGCGCGTCCGTGGCACCTGGTGGGACTGGGACGACGTCAAGCTGGCCCTCGAGCATCTCTGGCGCACCGGCGACGTCGCGGTGGCAGGGCGCAACGGATTCGAGCGCCGCTACGGCCTGGCCGAGCACGTGATCCCCGCCGAGATCCTCGCGGCGGAGGTGCCCGAGACGGTTGCCGTGCACGAGCTCGTCCGCCGCGCCACCCGCGCCTACGGCGTGGGCACGGCCTCCGATCTCGCCGACTACCACCGGCTGCGGCACGCGCAGACCAAGCCCGCGATCGCCGCTCTCGTCGAGGAGGGCGAACTCGTGCCGGTGCGCGTGCGCGGCTGGGAGGCCGACGGGCGACCGATTCCGGCCTGGCGGCACCGCGACGCGGCGCGGCCGCGGCGGGTGGAGACGGCGGCGATCCTCTCCCCCTTCGATCCGGTCGTGTGGTTCCGCGAGCGGGCGCTGCGCGCCTTCGACCTCGATTACCGCATCGAGATCTACACGCCGGCCGCGAAGCGCCGCTACGGCTACTACTCGCTCCCCGTGCTCGTGGGCGACCGCATCGCCGCCCGTGTCGACCTCAAGGCCGACCGCGCCTCCTCGACCCTGCTCGTGCAGTCGGCGTGGTGGGAGCCCTCCGCCGCACCCGGCGACGCGGTGCACATCGCCGCCGAGCTCGCCCACGCCGCCGATTGGCAGCAGCTGGAAGACATCTCGGTGTCGGGTTGGGGCACGGCCACGGATGCCGTCGCCGACGCCCTGCGCGCGACTCGTGCGGTCGGTCGCCATGAGCAGGGGCCGGGCGCATGATGAGCGAGACGCGGCAGACGCGAAAGCGATGGTGGGTGCTCGCCGGGGTCTGCGCCGTGGCGATCGGAGCCGGCGCCGCCTGGTGGTCCGCGTCGCGCACCCTGACGGCCGAAGACACCGCTCATGTACTCCTCCTGGCACTGGAGACCGGTGACACCGACCTCCTCGCCGCGACGGGTGTCGAGGTGTCGGATGCCGCGCGCACCGCCTTCGCCCACGCCGACGAGTATCTCTCCTCCTCTGCCGTCACCGGCTCGGAGGCCTCGGACTCGGCCACGATCGTCACGGTCGTCTACGAGCTCGGCGGGCAGGAGCACCGGGCGGACGTGCGGTTCCACCGGGGCGACGACGGGTGGATCGCGGCATCCGACACCCTTCTGGGCACCGTCACCGTCGAGGCCGACTGGGGCGCGGATGCCGCCGTCGGCGCATCGCTCATCCCGCTCGGTGTGCCAACAGCACTCCTGCCTGCGCGCTACGAGGTGCACGCCTCGCCCCGCATGCTGCTCGACGAGGTCCCCACCGTCGCCGTGCTCGCCGGCCGGGCGCACACCGTCACACTCGAGTCGCCGGTGAACGAGACGTTGATCGCGGCGGCCCAGGCCCAGCTGGACGCGCATCTGCAGGCGTGCACGGTGAGCGCCCGGGAGGTCCCCGCGAACTGCGGCATCCGCATCCCCTGGGGCGCGGATCTCGTGGTGGCCGAGCAGTTCCGCCATCGGATCGAGCAGTACCCGGCCGTGGCGCTCGATCCGGAGCGGTTCCATGCGACCGGAGGCACGCTCGTGACGACGGTGTCCGGCATCGATCATGCCGGCGACGCCGCCTCGTTCACCTACCGCGCGAGCGAGTGGGGCGTGCGCGGCGATGTGCTGCTGACCCCGAGGAGGTCGTGCTGCAGGTGTGGTGACCCTTCGACAGGCTCAGGGACCGTCGGACGATGAGGTTTCTCGCCTGCGGCGCGGGAACGGCCTGAGGTTTCGACTCGCCTACGGCTCGCTCAACCTTGACACGCAGAAGCCTCAACGCGCCTGCGGCGCGGGATCGGCCTGAGGTTTCGACTCGCCTACGGCTCGCTCAACCTTGACACGCAGAAGCCTCAACGCGCCTGCGGCGCATTGAGGCTTCTCGTGTCAAAACTGCACGCGGGCGGCTCGGAGATCGCCGCACCATCGGCGACCTCGAAGAACTCGCGTTCGGTGAAACCGAGCCCCCGGGCGAACAGGTTGTTCGGGAACACCTTGATCTTGGTGTTGAGCTCGCGCACGCCGCCGTTGTAGAAACGGCGGGCCGCCTGGATCTTGTCTTCGGCGTCGACGATCGAGTGCTGCAGCTGAAGGAAGTTCTGGCTGGCCTGCAGCTGCGGATACGCCTCGGCGACGGCGAAGAGGCTGCGCAGCGCCTGCTGCAGATGCCCCTCGGCGATGCCGGCCTCAGCCGGTCCGGAGGCGTTCAGCGTCTCGGCCCGGGCGCGCGTCACGTTCTCGAAGACCGACTTTTCGTGCGCCGCGTAGCCCTTGACCGACTCGATGAGGTTCGGAATGAGATCGGCACGACGCTTGAGCTGCACCGTGATGCCGCTCCACGCCTCGTCGACGCGGACGTTCAGCTGCACGAGGGAGTTGTAGGTCGCCCAGAGATAGATTCCGAGCAGGACGAGCACCCCGACGACGATCAGTACCGGTACAAGCCACTCCATGGTCGGAGACCCCCTTCAGCCTTTCGTCCATCCTAGCCGTGCGCCCGACACGCATCGCTGGGCAGTGCCTGCGAATCGGCGTCAGTCGCCGAGCACCCGCTCGAGATAGCGGTTGGCGAACCGTCGCTCGGGGTCGAGGCGGTCGCGCACGGCGAGGAAGTCGTCGAAGCGCGGATGGCGTTCACGCAGATCCTCGGCGGTGAGCGTGTGCATCTTGCCCCAGTGCGGCCGGCCGCCGTGGGCGAGCATGATCTGCTCGACTTCTCGGAAGTACTCCGAGGGATCGACGCGCCAATAGCGATGCACGGCGATGTAGCCGCTCGTCCGCCCGTGCGCAGTGGAGAGCCAGAGATCGTCGGATGCGGCGAAGCGCACCTCGATCGGGAACTCGATGCGCCACCCGCGCCGCTCGATCAGCGCCCGCACTTCGTCGAAGGCGGCGAGGGTGTGCTCGACGGGCAGCGCGTACTCCATCTCCCGGAAGCGCACCGTGCGCGATTGGGTGAACACGCGGTGCGACCGCTCGGTGTATTCACGGTCGCCGGTGAGCGTCACGGCGAGCCGGTTGAACGGCGGCGTGATCGCGGGGATGAATCGCGATGCCCCGCACACGGCCCGGTACACACCGTTGGAGAGCAGCGTCTCGTCGATCCACTTCCCGACCGCCGGGAGGGGCTGCAGGGCCGCATCCGCGGCGAGCCTCTGCTGCCGCTTCGTGAGCGCGACGTCGGTGTGGGCGAACCAGTAGAACTCGAAGTGATCGGATGCCGCCACCCGCTCGTCGAGGCTCTCGCGCAGCTCCTCCAGGGCGACCGGTTCGTCGATCGCGTGCAGGACGAAAGCGGGGACGCACTGCAGCGTCACCTCGACCAGGATGCCCAACGCGCCCAGGCTCAGTGCGACCGCGGGGAGCAGCTCGGGGTTGTTGTCCTCATCGATGCGGAGGAAGTCGCCGGCCGCCGTGATGAGGGTGACCCCGACGACCTGGGCGGCGATGCCGCCGAATCCCGCTCCGGTGCCGTGCGTCCCGGTGGAGATCGCCCCGGAGATCGACTGCCGGTCGATGTCGCCGAGGTTCTCCATCGCGAGTCCGTGGGGCGCGAGGAGTGCGGGGATGCGGTGCAGACGCGTCCCGGCCAGGAGTGTGACCCGGCCGGTGGCGGCATCCGCCGAGACGAGCCCCTGGAGGTCGTCGAGCTCGAGCAGCACGTCGGGTGCCGCGGCGATGCCGGTGAAGCTGTGCCCGGCGCCGACGGCCTTGACCCGCAGCCCTTGCCCGCGGCGGCGCGCACCGCCCGCTGCACGCCTTCGGGACTGCGGGGTCGCTCGACGCGGATCGGGCGGATCGAGGCCGAGCGGGCCCAGTTGCGCCAAGTGCCGCCGGGCCTGGTCACAGGAAGGCCTTCCCTTCGCCGCGATAGGTCGGAAGCTCGTCGACGACCCGGTCACCGGCGACGAGGTGGTAGCTGTTGACCCGTTCGGCGGGCTCCCCGCTCTTCGCGTGGCGGAACCAGACGCGATCGCCTGGCCGGAGCGCCGCGGCGGCCAGGCCCTGCAGCGGCGTCTGCACCTCGCCCGCGCCCTCGCGCGGCAGCGCGCGCAGCCCTGCGGCCAGACCGGCCGCGGCTGACGCGACTGCTCCGCCGGTCCGGAGGCGATCCAGCCGCCGCCGAGCACGGTGGCGATGTCGCCCGTGGGACGGCGGACGACGTCGAAGGCGAAGGCGGACGCCGGGGCCAGCTGGAAGGAGCGGTATCCGTCGAAGAGGTGACCGGCCAGCAGCCCGCTGCCGGCGGTCGCCTCGGTGACCGCTTCGTCGCTGCCGGTGAACTCCAGCGATCCGGTGCCGCCGCCGTTGAGGAACTCCAGCGGGGCGAGGGCGGTCAGCGCGTCGGCGATCTCCGCCCGCCGCACGCGCAGTTCCTCGCGGGAGCGCTTCTGCAGCATCCGGATCACCGGCGCATCGCTGCCCGCGTCGTCGCCGACGCCCGCGAGCTGCGCCTCGTACATCTGCAGGCCCACGAGCCGGAAGCCGTCGCGCTCGTGCACAGAGCGCGCGAAGCGCGCGACATCGGATGCCGTGAACAGCGGCGAGCGGCGCACCCCGACATGTCCGACGATCGGCGCGCGCAGGGAGGCGTCGGCGTCGATCGCGACGCGGATCCTCGGGCGCTTTCCCGGCGGGGCGATCTCGTCGATCAGGTCGAGCTGGGAGTGGTCGTCCACCATGAGGGTGATGCGGGCGGCGGCGACCTCGTCGCGCACGAGCCGCTCCAGGCTCGCGCGATCGACGGTCGGATAGCCGAGCACGATGTCGTCGTAGGTCTCGGCCAGCCACAGGGCCTCGGAGAGCTGGAAGGCCAGGAGGCCGCGGTAGCCGGGGATCTGCAGCACCGCATCGAGGACGGCGCGCACGCGCACCGACTTCGTCGCGACGCGGATCGGCACGCCGCCGGCGCGCACGAGCAGGTCCATCGCGTTGTGCCGGAGGGCGTCGAGGTCGATCACCGCGACCGGCGCGGCGAGGTGCGACGTCGCCGCGGTCAGGCGCGGCCACCACCGTGAGGGGTCGTTCCAGCCCTGATGCGGTGCGGTCGGTTCGGCGATGAGATCGAGCACTCCCCCACCATACGACGGCTACGCTGAAGTTACCTTCGTGGTGCGCCCCTGTAGCCCAACCGGCAGAGGCAGGCGACTTAAAATCGCTTCAGTCGGGGTTCGAATCCCCGCAGGGGCACTGAAGACCTCATCCGGTGGTTGAGCGTTCGCGAAGCGAACCGGTCGAGACCACACCACCCGATGGTTGAGCGTTCGCGAAGCGAACCGGTCGAAACCACGACCGTCAGGTTTCGACCAGGCGGCTGCGCCGCCGCTCAACCAGCAGGGCAGACAGGCGGCTACGCCGCCGCTCAACCAGCGGCCGACCGGCCACCCGGTTATCCACACCCCATCCTGGGCGAGGCGTCGACCGGCTACATTCGCCCGCATGACCACAGCCTGGATGTACATCCTCGAATGCGCCGACGGGAGCTACTACGTCGGCAGCACTCGCGACCTGGAGCGGAGACTTCGCCAGCACGCCGACGGCGAGGGCGCCGCCTATACTCGACGCCGCCGCCCGGTGCGTGTGGTCTTCTCGCAGCCGTTCGAACGCGTCGATGAGGCGTACTACTTCGAGAAGCAGGTCCAGGGATGGTCGCGAGCGAAACGCAAGGCACTCGTCGAAGGACGCTTCTCCTTGCTGCCCGAACTCTCCCGCAACGCACGAAACCGCGACCAGTCATCCGATGGTTGAGCGTTCGCGAAGCGAACCGGTCGAAACCACACCACCCGGTGGTTGAGCGTTCGCGAAGCGAACTGGTCGAAACCACGACCGTCAGGTTTCGACCAGGCGGCTGCGCCGCCGCTCAACCAGCAGGGCGGACAGGCGGCTGCGCCGCCGCTCAACCCGCGGCCGACGACAAAGCGGTGCCGCTCAACCAGCGAGGCGGGCGGGAACGCTAGGAGGCGACGCTCTCCTTGACGGGCTCCTTCTCGGCCTTGGCCGGCTTCGGCGCGGCAGCAGCGGCGCTGGCCGGACGCGGACGCGCCGCGAACTCCTCGAAGACGTACCGCGGGTGCTGCACGCGCTGGAGGTTGACCAGGTCGCGACCCAGCCAGAGGTTGTTCCACCAGCCCCACAGCACGCGCCACTTGCGCTCCCACGTCGGCATGGCCAGGCCGTGGTAGCCGCGGTGGGCGACCCAGGCGATGAAGCCCTTGAGTGCGAGCCTGCCGGACTGGAAGACGCCGTTGTAGAGGCCGAGACCGGCGACGGCACCCATGTTCTTGTGGAAGTACTCCCGGGGCTCCTCGCCGCGGAGCACCGCCACGAGGTTCTTCGCGAGGAGCTTCGCCTGGCGCACGGCGTGCTGCGCGTTGGGCACGCAGTAGCCGCCCACGCCGCCGCCCGAGAGATCGGGAACGGCCGAGACGTCGCCGGCGGCCCAGGCGCCCTCGACGATCTCGTCTTCGGTGCCCACGCGCAGGTCGGCACGGGTCTGGATGCGGCCGCGCTCCTCGACGAGGAGATCGCTGCCGCGCACGACGGTGGGGTTGGCCATGACCCCGGCGGTCCAGATGATCAGGTCGGTCGGGATGACCTCGCCCGTGGAGAGCTCGACGTTGCCGTCGATGGCGCCGGTGACCTGCGTGTCCAGGTGCACGTAGGCACCGCGCTTGGCGAGGTCCTTGAGCACCCACTCGCTCGTCTTGAGTGACACCTCGGGCATGATGCGCCCCATCGCCTCGATGAGGTGGAAGTGGGTGTCGTCGAAGGTCAGCTGCGGGTACTTGCCCACGAGCGCCGAGGCGAGCGAGCGCAGCTCGGCGAAGACCTCGATGCCGGCGAAGCCGCCGCCGACGACCACGACCGACAGCAGGCGGTCGCGCTCGGGACCGGCGGGGAGCGACGCCGCGCGGTCGAAGTTCGACATCAGGCGGTCACGGATCGCGACGGCCTCCTCGATCGTCTTCAGGCCGATCGCGTTGTCGGCGATGCCCGGAATCGGGAAGGTGCGCGAGACCGCACCGGCGGTCACGACGATCTGGTCGTACTCGAGCTCGAAGGGGTCTCCGACCGAAGGGGTGATCGTGGCGACCTTGTTCGCGTGATCGATGCCGGTGACCTTCGCGGTGATGACGTTCGTGCGCTTGAGGTGCCGACGATGCGCGACGACGGAGTGACGCGCCTCGATCGAGCCTGCCGCGACCTCCGGCAGGAACGGCTGGTAGGTCATGTACGGAAGCGGGTCGACCAGCGTCACATCGGCTTCGCCCTTGCGAAGGTGCTTCTCGAGCTTCCATGCGGTGTAGAAGCCGGCGTAGCCGCCACCGACGATCAGGATCTTGGGCACGGGGATAACAACTCCTCAGTTGTCGGTGAGCGAAGGCGTGCGCGAGCGCGCCAGACGAATGCGTCGGGCAGCTGCAGTGACGCCGAGCGCAACTAGAATACCAGGGACGGTGAGCGCAACCAGCGGAAGCGTACCGTACAGCAGCGTCTCTTCGCTCGGCAGCAGCGGAGAAGCAGGCTCCGCCGGGGGTTCTGCCGCCGGCAGCGGAGGCAGTTCGACGGTCGTCTCCTCGGGTTCCATGCTCGGCGGGGTGGCCTCCGCACGCCGATAGAGCCGGATCCACTCCTTCAGATCCCCCATCGGATTCTTCGCGACGGGAGCGACGGATGCCGACACCGCCGCCGCCGCGTCCAGGAGCCCCTGCCCGTAGAGAACGCGGGACCTCGCCCCGCCCGGCACGGGGATCGCGGTCTTCAGGATCCGGTTGATGACGTTGGCCGCGTCCAGCTCCGGGTGGGCGGCGCGCACGAGCGCCGCGGCCCCCGCGACGATGGGTGCCGCACCGCTCGTGCCGCGCCAGGACACCAGCTCGCCGTTGGCGGAGACCCCAGAAGCCCTTCGCTGGGCGCCGAGATGCCGATCGTGATGCCCTGGGTGGAGGCGGCCTCGCTCGCCTGGCCGGTCTGGTCGACGCCGGCGACGGTGAGCACGCCCGGGATCGTGGCGGGGGCGCCGACGATCGTGGTGCCGCTCTCGCGGTTCCCGGCGGCGACGACCACCACGACGTCGTTCTCGAAGGCGTACAGGAAGGCGTCGTCCCAACTGGGATCCCAGTCGAGCGTGTTGGTCGTGAACGAGAGGTTGATGACATCGGCGCCGTTGTCGACGGCCCAGACCATGGCCTCGGCGATCTGGTCCACGAAGGGCACCGCCGCCGAGGCGCCGAAGCCGACCGAGATCGACAGCAGATCCGCCTCGGGGGCCACCCCGATCATCCCGGTCCCGTCAGGGCGACCCCGTGCCGCCGCGAGCGAGGCGACCCAGGAGCCGTGATCGCCGTCGACCGCGCCGAGGGGCGTGCGCCCGTCGGGCGTGCCGATCCCCGACACGTCCGTGCCGCCGATGACGGCGTTGCCGAAGGCTTCAGGGACGTTCCCCACGCCCGTGTCGATGATCGCGATCGTCACGCCCTTGCCGCGCGTGACCTCCCAGGCCTCCGTGATGCGGGCGCCGTCGAGCCAGTACTGCGCCGCGCGGACCGGATCCATGGGCTCTTCGAGCTCCTCGTCCTCCGACGGGGCGGCGGCGGTCAGCAGAACGGATGCCGCGACCGCCGCTGCGGCCACGAACCCCGGAACGCCCCCGACGTGCCGTCATACGTGGCCCGCCCCGGACTCTCCGCGGGACGCAGGGCCGCGCCGGGGTCGTCGCAGGCGCAGCGCTCGGGCGACCAGGCCGATCGCGCCAGTGCGGCGTCGCCGATCGGGTTGACGCCGGCTCCGGCGGCCAGGGCATGTCCGACGAGTGCGTGCAGGCACTTCACGCGGGTGGGCATGCCCCCGCGGAGATCCCCTCGATCTCGGGGACGTCGCCGAACTGCGCGCGATCGGCGAGGAAGGCCTCGTGCGCGCGCAGATACGCCGCCGCAATGTCCTCGTCGTCGAGCGTGGCCGCGAGCTCCGGCATCACCTGGTTCGCCTCGAGCCGGGACATCTCCGCGGTCGCCGCGGGGTGGGTGAGGTAGTAGAAGGTGGGGAAGGGCGTGCCGTCGGGGAGGCGCGGGGTCGTGGCGACCACGGTGGGGTTGCCGCACGTGCACCGGGCGGCGATCCCCACGACGCCGCGCGCGGGGCGTCCGAGCTGTGCGGAGACGACCGCGATGTCAGCGTCGGTGGGCACGGCGAAAGGCGGAGTGGTCACTCATCCAGCGTACCGATCGAGTCTGAGGATCAGCCGTCCTCGGCGGGCACGGCCGTACGCGCCAGGCCCGCCGCGGTGACGCTGCGCAGCAGCTGCGGCATCCACTCCGACGCCTTGGCCTCGAGCTCGTCGCTGACCGGCTCCTGCTCCCTCGGCAGATCCGAGGGGTCCAGGTCGTTCTCGACGAGGTAGACGACCTCGCCCGGCCGCACATAGTACAGCCGCTCCCGCGCCTGCGTCGTGATGTACGCGGGGTCCTGCCAGCGCTCGCGCTCGCGCTCCAGCGCCGCGATCTCCTCGAGGCTGACCTGCACCGACTCCTCCAGCGCCGCGATCTTCTGACGCTGATCGATGTAGGTGCCGAATGTGGGCACGAGCACCCAGGCGGCGAGGATCACCAGCGACAGCATGATCACCGAGAAGGTGGACAGGCGGATGCCGCTGGTCCACTCCCCCACGTCGACCCTGCGCGCCTCGCGCCGCGGCGCCCTCGGGCGGCCTGCGGCATCCGATGTCGACGCCGTCGGGGACGACGAAGGGGGAGCCGGGCGCTTGACCATGACTCCCCTTCTCAGAACTGTGCGTCAGCCGTTGAAGCGCGGGAACGCCGAGCGGCCCGCGAAGACGGCGGCATCGCCGAGTTCCTCTTCGATGCGCAGAAGCTGATTGTACTTCGCGACGCGCTCGCTGCGAGCAGGCGCACCGGCCTTGATCTGGCCCGCGTTGGTGGCCACGACGAGGTCGGCGATCGTGGTGTCCTCGGTCTCGCCCGAGCGGTGCGAGAGCATCGCCGTGTAGCCGGAGCGCTGGGCGAGGCTGACCGCGTCGAAGGTCTCGGTGAGCGTGCCGATCTGGTTGACCTTCACCAGCAGCGAGTTGCCGACGCCGCGGGCGATGCCGTCTGCCAGGCGCTGCGGGTTGGTGACGAACAAATCGTCGCCGACGAGCTGTACCTTCGTGCCGAGCGTGTCGGTGAGGGCCTTCCAGGCGTCCCAGTCGTCCTCGGCGAGCGCGTCCTCGATGGTGACGATCGGGTAGTCGGCGACGAGGCCGGCGTAGTACTCGATGAGCTGGTCGGCCGACCAGTCCTTGTTCTCGAGGCGGTAGACGCCGCCTTCGAAGAACTCGGTCGCGGCGACGTCCAGGCCCAGCGCGATGTCGGTGCCGGGCGTGAAGCCGGCCTTCTCGATCGCGGTGATCAGGAAGTCCAGGCCCTCGCGGTTGCTGGGCAGGTCGGGGGCGAAGCCGCCCTCGTCGCCCAGGCCCGTGGCGTATCCGGCGGCCTTCAGCTCGCTCTTGAGCACGTGGTAGGTCTCGGTGCCCCAGCGCAGCGACTCGGAGTAGGTCTCGGCACCGATCGGCGCGAGGAAGAACTCCTGCATGTCGATGCCGTTGTCGGCGTGCTCGCCGCCGTTGATGACGTTGAACAGCGGAACGGGCAGCAGGTGCGCGTTCGGGCCGCCGAGGTAGCGGAACAGCGGCAGGTCGGCGCTGTCGGCGGCGGCCTTGGCGACGGCGAGGCTGACGCCCAGGATCGCGTTCGCGCCGGCACGGCTCTTGTTCTCGGTGCCGTCGGTGTCGATGAGGATCTCGTCGACGATGCGCTGCTCGCTCGCCTCGACGCCCTCGATGGCCGGGCCGAGCTCGTCGATGACGGCCTCGACCGCCTTGAGCACGCCCTTGCCGCCGTAGCGGCTCTTGTCTCCGTCGCGGAGCTCATACGCCTCGAAGGCACCTGTGGAGGCACCGGAGGGGACAGCGGCGCGCTGGACGATGCCGTCGTCGAGCAGCACCTCCACCTCGACGGTCGGGTTTCCGCGCGAGTCGAGAATCTCGCGCGCGCCTACAGCCTCGATCAATGCCACAGGAGGACTCCTTCTTCAAAGGGGGATGTGGAGTGGAGCGACGTCGGTCCGCCCTCAGTCTAGTCAGGCGCCCCGCTCCGCCACAGGCCGGGCGTCAGCGCACGAGCGCGATCGCGACGCCGTCCCAGCCCTTCACGCCGACCGTCTGGAGGGCGGTCGCCTCGAAGCGCGGGTCCTCCCCAGCATCCGCAGGGCGTTCTGCGTGCCGATGACCATGTCGTCATCGGTGTCGTCTCGGACGATCTCGCCGTCGCGCACGACGTTGTCGAGGACGATCACCGTCCCCGGCCGGCCGAGGCGCGCGGCGTGGTCGAGGTAGATCGTGTTGGACTGCTTGTCGGCATCGATGAAGACCAGGTCGAAGGGCCCGTCCAGCGTCGGCAGCACGTCCGCGCCCCGCCCGACGAGGATCTCCACCCGGTCGCCGAGGCCGGCGGCGTCGATGTTCGCCCGGGCGACGGCGGCGTTGGCCGGCTCCGCCTCGATCGAGGTCACGCCTCCGCCCTCGCCGACGGCGCGGGCGAGCCAGATCGTCGAGTAGCCGCCGAGCGTGCCGATCTCCAGCACGCGGCGCGCCCCGGACATCCGGGCCAGCAGGTGCAGGAGCTTTCCGGCGACGGGGGCGACCTCGATCGCCGGCAGTCCTGCCGCCTCCTGCGCCGCCAGCGCCGCCTGGAGAGCCTCGTCGTTCCCGACGAGCGTCTCCGCCAGGAACGCATCGACGGCTCGCCAGTTCTCACGCGTGGAATCGACCATGCCTTCAGCCAACCCCGCCGGGAGGCGGCCCGTCAAGAGGCGCCGCCGGCGCCGCGAGCCCGGGCTGCCTCCGCAGTTGCCCGGTCAGCGCCAGGACGACGACGATGACGGCGATCACGCCCCAGGAGACGAGACCGAGCGGGCCGGCCAGGGCGAGGTCGATCGCCTCGCCGGGTGCGGCGAACAGCAGCACCATTCCGGCTGCGGCGTTGAGCGCCCCATGCGCGAAGACCGCGGGCCAGACCGAGCCCGTCCGCAGGCGCAGCCATCCGAACAGCACGCCCCAGGCCACGCAGCCGCCGGTCATCAGCAGAACGCCGACGACATCCGTGCGCCCGAAGTTGTAGCCGAGCAGGATGATCGGCGAGTGCCACAGACCCCAGATCGCACCGCTGAGCAGGAGAGCGGGCCAGGTGCCGAGCGGCCGCAGCGCCGGCACGAGCCAGCCGCGCCATCCGATCTCCTCACCGAAGGCGAGGACGCTGTTGAGGATCGCCCCGAACGGGATCAGCAGAAGCTGGAGCGCGACGACGAGCTCGACCGGCGGGAACGGCATGCCCGGGGCCGCGGCTTCGAGTTCGGCGGCGAGGGCGCCGAAAGTGAGATCGAGGGTCACGAGCCCGAGCGCCGCGGCCGCGAACATGGTCGTGGCGACGATCACGGGCGGGCCGAAGATGGCGAGCACGCTCATCCAGACCACGCGCTTGGCCGGACGCAGCGGCCACATCCCCAGGAACCGCAGGCGGCCGTCCGGCGGCGTCCGCAGTGCGAAGACGACGAGCAGAGTGGCCAGCAGCGGCGTGAACATCATCGCCGGGAGGATCAGAGCGGCCCAGGGCTCGGCGAGGCCGTCGCCCAGCCAGAGCGGGAGCACCACGAGCCAGGCCAGCGCGCAGGCGGTGACGATGAAGACGATGACCGCGCGCCAGGGCACGGCGGGTGCGGTGGTCATTCGGCGGGCTCTCCCTTCTTCACGGCGGCGGCGAGGACGGATGCCGCGGTGGCGGCGTCATCGACGGTGACGACGAACACCGTGCCGTTCCGGCGCGTGACCTCCAGCGCCTCGCCCTTGCGGAGCACGACACCGCGACGACCGTCGAGAGCGTAGCGCCAGCCCCATCCGCCGAACTCCGCGAAGGGGTCGATCTCGGTGGCACGGACGGAGGCGACCTCCCCGCCGGGATCCGGGTGCGCGGCCAGCCGACCGCAGAACGAACGAGGAGCCCGTCAGCGGTGATGCGCACACGGAAGACGAGCATGGTCGCCACGAGCACGGCGACGAGGATCAGCACGATCGCCGTGATCCAGCCGGCCTCCCCGCCGGCGGCGAAGGAGAAGACGGTCGCCAGCGCGAGGACGAACAGGCTCACGCCGAGCACGATCATCCCGCTGCGGGCCATCGCCGCGGTGCCGACCCACACCGCGCGCTCCCCGTCGCGGAGCGCGAGCGGGATGGCGTCGACCGCGGTCTCCCGCGGAACGCCCGCCGCCTTCGGCTGCAGGAACCAGCCGAGCACGGTCACTCCGACCAGCAGCGCGAGTCCGCCCAGCGCCCACGGTGTGATGCTCGCGGCGTCGGCGGCGTCGTCGAGGCCCCGTTGGATCCCCACCGCCGCGAGCGTGAGGAACGACAGGTACGCGGAGAGGCCGAGGGCGCTCGCGCCCAGCAGGCGGGCGGTGCCCGACCACTGCGGACGCGCGGCATCCGTCCCCGCGTCGCGCGATGCGCGAGAAGCGTGATGGTCGCGAAGAGCGCGACGATCCCTCCGCCGGCGCCCGCGAGCAGGACGGGGTGCACCCAGGGCGGACCGAAATCGTCGGGATGGCCGCCCGACCAGTGCGTCGCCGAGGGATCGGGGATCTGCGGCAGCCAGGCCAGCACGATCGCGGTCGCGAGCGCGATGACCGCGAGCGGCACGATCACCCCACCCAGAGGAACGCGGTGCGGGCGCGGCGGACGTCGGGGGTCATAGGGAGGTCTCCTTCACGAGGGCGGCGAGAGTGGTCGGTGAGATGCCGAGGGCGGCGGCCTGGGCGACGAGCACGTGGATGTCGCGGGCGAGCTCGGTGACCCTGGCTGCGGAGGCGGTCACGACGGCTCCGCGACCGCGGCGAAGCTCGATGAGACCCTCGTCGCGCAGCGTCTGATAGGCGCGCAGCACCGTATGCAGGTTGATCTCGAGCAGATCGGCGATCTCCCGGGCGGTGGGGAGCCGGTCGCCGGGACCGAGGCGCCCGTCCAGGATCGCGATGTGCACCGAGGCGGCGACCTGCTCGTAGAGCGGATCCGGGCTCTCCGGGTCGATCCTGATGAGCATGGCACCTCCTTCGCGAACACGCTATTCACTAGTTCTAATGAAACTAGAATAATAGAAACACGCGGGGAATGTCACCTGCCGTTCACCTGACGGTGCCACGATCCGGGAATGTCTCTCGCCCGGCGCCTCACGCAGCGCGACGCGGTAGCGATCGGCCTCGGCTCGATGCTCGGCGCCGGCGTCTTCGCCGTGTGGGCTCCGGCGATCGGCGTGGCCGGCTCCGGCATCCTGATCGCGCTCGCCATCGCCGCGCTCGTGGCCTACTGCAACGCGACCGCCTCGGCCCAGCTGGCCGCCGTGCACCCCGTCGCCGGAGGCACCTACGCCTATGCGCGCGCCGAGATCGGGCCCTGGTGGGGCTTCGTCGCCGGGTGGTGCTTCGTGATCGGCAAGCTCGCCAGCTGTGCCGCGATGGCGATGACCTTCGCCGCCTACGCCGCTCCCGCGGGCTGGGAGACCCCGTCGCCGTGGGCGCGGTCGCCGCGCTGGCCCTCGTGAACTGCTTCGGCGTGACACGCACGGCCCTGGCGACCCGTCTCCTCGTGGTCGTGACGCTGCTCGGACTCGCGGTCGTGGTCGCGGCGGGCATGGCGGCGGCCCCGGATGCCGCGGCACCCCCGCTCCCCGACCCGACGGTCTACGGGGTGCTGCAGGGTGCGGGCCTGCTGTTCTTCGCCTTCGCCGGCTACGCGCGCATCGCGACCATGGGCGAGGAGGTGCAGGACCCCGCCCGCACGATCCCCCGCGCGATCGTCTTCGCCCTGGCCGGCACGCTCCTGGTGTACGTCTTCGTCTGCGCGGCGGTCGTCGTGACCCTCGGAGCGGATGCCGCCACCCACCCCGCACCGCTCGTCGGCGTGGTCGAGGCCGCCGGCTGGACGGCGGCGGGCCCGCTCGTGCGGATCGCGGCCGCGGCCGCCTCGCTCGGGGCGCTCCTGGCACTGCTGACCGGCATCGGACGCACGACGCTCGCCATGGCCCGCGAGTCGGATGTGCCGCGCTTCCTCAGCGTGATCGACGAGCGCTGGCAGGTGCCGCGCCGGGCGGAGGTCACGATCGCCGCGATCGTCGTCCTCATCGTCCTCCTGGCGGATCTGCGCGGCGCGATCGGGTTCTCCTCCTTCGGGGTGCTGCTGTACTACTTGATCGCGAACGCGTCGGCGTTCCGGCAGCGGGGCGCGGCACGCCGATACCCACGGCTGCTGCAGATCATCGGCGCCGTCGGATGCCTGGTGCTCGTCAGCACGCTGCCGGCGGTCGCGTCCCTCGTGGGCATCGTCGTGGTGCTCATCGGCATCGGGTATCGGATGCTGCGCCTGCGCCTCCCGCAGCGATAGCCGCACTCCTCGACTCAGCGGTCAGGCGTCCGCAGTGCCGCCACGAGCGCGGGCAGGAGCGCCTCGGCCATGCGCCGGTATCCGAGGGCGCTGGGGTGGAAGCGGTCCATGCTGAACATCTCGTTGGGCTGAGCGAGGAAAAGGGGCCCGACGCTGCGACGGAGGTCGACCGCGGTCGCACCCTCCCGGGCGACGGCGATCGCCTGCGCGGCGGCGAGCTGGCGGGACCACCGTGCCGCGAGGCTCCGGAGGGGCTGCGGCACGGGCCGGAGCGCGCGCAGATCCGGGCAGGTCCCCACCACGACCTCCGTGCCGCGCGAGCGCAGCTGCGCGATCGTCTCCTGCAGGTGCGCCACCGAGGCGGAGAGGGGAACCCGATGGGTGACGTCGTTCCCGCCGACGACGATGACGGCCACATCGGCCGCGTACTCGTCGGCGAGGGTCGCGAGCTGCGCGGGCAGGTCACCGGACTCGGCGCCGACGACCGCGGCCGTGCGCAGGCGCACGGGGCGCCGCATCCGACGGGCGAGCTTGCGCGCCAGCCGGCCGCCCAGGGTGTCCTTGCGGCGCGTGGCCCCAGGCCCGCGGCGAGCGAGTCGCCCAGGAGCAGCAAGTCGATCGGATCCCCTCGAGCGCGCGCCGCCAGATGCGATCGGCGGGGATCGCATCCTCGCCGAGCGGTTTGCCGATGCGACGCCGGGCGATCGCCGCCTGCCGGCCGAGCCCGATCCGCACTCCGAGCAGCAGCACGGCCAGCGCCGCGACCAGGAGAGCGACCGCCCGCGCAAACCTCATGCCTCGATGACACCGTCTCCGCGTGAACGCGGGGTGAACCGCGGTCGGAACGATCAGGACAGCGGCTTGGTCTCCAGGTCTCCGGGGGCGGTGCCCGCAGACAGCGTGGCGAAGGCCGTGTAGCCATCGGATGCCGCGCGCTCCAGTAGCGCCTTCATGTTCTTGGCGCGCCGCTCCAGCCGCACGCGGGCGCCCGGACCGAGCGCGCCCAGCAGCGCCGTCTTGTGCGCAGCGAGCTCCGCGAGGGGCACATCGGCGTCGTGGACGAGGACGACGGCATCCGCCCCGGCATCCTCGCCGAGGGCGACGAGGTCGACGAGACGCTCGAAGCCGAGGGAGAATCCGACCGCGGGCACCCCTGCGCTGAGCGCCGCCGAAGCGTCCTGCCCGAGGAAGCGACCGATCATGCCGTCATAGCGGCCGCCGCCGCCGAGCGAGTAGTCGACGCTCGGGTGGGCGACCTCGAAGATCGTGCCGGTGTAGTAGCCCATCCCCGCACGAGGAAGGGATCGAAGGCGAGCGGGATGTCGAACTCGACCCCGCGCTCGTCGCGGTCCCTGAGCTTGTCGAAGGGCGTGCCGCGCGCACCGCCTCGCCGAGCGCGACCAGGTGCGCGACGATCTCCTCCGGCGCGCCCTCCGGGAGCGCCTTGCGGATCTGACCCTCGCCGTAGGGACGGTACTCGAGGGTCTGCGGGCGGCGCAGGAACGCGCCGAAGGCCTCCACCGCGGATGCCGTGGCCCGCGCTCGGCGAGCTCGGCGACCACGCCGTCGGGGCCGATCTTGTCGAGCTTGTCGATCGTGATGAGCACGCCCGGCCGCTCGGAGGCGGCGAAGCCGAAGGAGTCGAGCATCCAGTCCAGCACCCGCCGGTCGTTGATGCGGATGCTGCCGCCGTCCAGGCCGAGCGCGTCCAACGCGTCCAACGAGGCGACCAACAGCTCGGCCTCGGCGCGCGCCGAGTCGTCGCCGATGATGTCGATGTCGCACTGGACGAACTGGCGGTAACGGCCCTTCTGCGGGCGCTCCGCGCGCCAGACCGGACCGATCTGGATCGCCCGGAAGACGCCCGGCAGCTGCCCGCGGTTGCTCGCGTAGAAGCGCGCCAACGGCACGGTCAGGTCGTAGCGCAGGCCCAGATCGGAGAGGGCGGCCGGGTCGTCGGCCGCCGCGCGGATCTTGTCGGCGTCGAGCCCGCGGCGCAGCACGTTGTAGGCGAGCTTCTCGTTGTCGCCGCCGATCCCCGCGTGCAGACGCGAGTACTCCTCCAGCACGGGCGCCTCGATCTCGTCGAAGCCGTGGGCGCGGTAACGGTCGCGGATGACGGCGAGCACGCGCTCGCGACGGGACTTGTCACCGGGGAGGATGTCGCGCATGCCGCGCGGCGGGTTCACGTTTGCCACGGGTCCATCATTCCAGGTCGGAGCTTCGCTCCGCCGCACGCACCTCGTCCTCCAGGGCGCGCAGGCGCTCGCGGAGGGCGCGCTCGGCGTCCCAGCCCCGGGTGCGCGCCTCGGCGACGAGCGCGAGCAGGGCGTCGCCCAGCTCTGCCTCGGACTGCGGTCCGGCGGCCGGCTCACGAGAGACGCCGACCGACGCCGCCCTGCCCAGCAGCTTCTGCGCGAGGGCGAGTGCCGGCATCCCCCGGGGCACTCCGTCCAGGGCGCTGCGGCGCTCGCGCTTCTCGGCCGCCTTCGCCGCATTCCAGTGCACGAGCACCTCTTCGGGGGTGCGGGCGACCTCGCCGGCGAAGACGTGCGGATGCCGGCGCACCATCTTCTCGGTCAGTGTGCGGGCGACATCGTCGATGTCGAAGGGGTCGTCCGGGTCCTGTGCGGCGACGGCGGCATGGAACAGCACCTGCCACAGCAGGTCGCCGAGCTCCTCGCGCAGATCGGCGCGGGAGCCGTCCTCCACCGCGTCGATGAGCTCGTGCGCCTCCTCGATGAGATAGGGCACGAGGTCGCGATGCGTGATCTGCTGCGACCAGACGCACCTCTCTCTCACAGCCCGCATGGTCTCGGCCGCTTCCCGGAGCGGATCGCGATCCCCGGTCATGAGCTCGCCTCCGCGCGTCGCCGGTAGGAGGCCGCCCGCGCCGAGACGAGCGCGGCGCACAGCATCAGGGCGATGAGGGAGCCGGCGAGGACGCCGAGGATCGCCTGATCGCGCGTGGCGGCATCCGTGGCGAACGCCAGGTTGGCCAGCAGGAGCGAGACGGTGAACCCGATCCCGCCGAGGGCGCCCGCCGCGAGCAGGTCCGGGAACACGAGCGCGGGCGGCGTGCCGCGCGGACGGATGCGCATCGCGATCCAGCCGAAGCCCGCGATCCCGATGATCTTTCCGAGCGGGAGCGCCACGGTGATCGCCCAGAACGCCGGAGACAGATCGCCGAGCGAGACCTGCGGGACCACGACGAAGGCCGCGGAGAAGGCGAAGACCGGCAGGATCGCTCCGTTCACCCAGGGCTCCAGCGCGAATCGCGTGCGCATCGCCGGGGACTGCGCCATCGCCAGGCCCAGGAGCACCCCGGCGATCGTCGCGTGCACGCCGGAGCTCACGATGAGACCCCAGGTCACGACGCCGAGGATGAGCATTGCCGTGACCACGAGCGGCCGGCGCCGCTCCCCCAGCATCCGGCTGAGCACGCCGAAGGCGATTGTGGTCAGCACCCCCAGGCCCAACGCGATCGCGTTCAGATCCTGGGCGAACAGGATCGCGATGAACACGATGCCGACGATGTCGTCGAGGATCGCGAGCGCAAGCAGGAAGATGCGCACGCCCGAGGGAAGACCCTTGCCGAAGACGGCGAGCACGCCGAGGGCGAAGGCGATGTCGGTGGCCGTCGGGATGGGCCAGCCGTGCGCGGTCTCAGCGCCCCCGGCGAGGAAGAGATAGACCGCGATCGGGACGATCACGCCGCCGGCCGCGGCGATCGCCGGCTGCAGGGCCCGGCGCATGCTGTTCAGCTCGCCCCGGGTGAGCTCGTACACGAGCTCCATCGCCACGACGAAGAAGAAGATCGCCAGCAGCCCGTCGGAGATCCAGTGCGCGACCGACAGATCGATCCCGGTGCCGGGGACCGCAATGTGCGCATCGAGGACGCCGGCGATGGGGGCGTGCAGCGGCGTGTTCGCGGCGAGGAGACCGAGCCCGGCGGCCACCAGCAGCAGGATCGCGGGGAACTGCTGCGTGCGAAGAGGGTTCTGCGTAGGGCTCACCCCGCCCATGCTAGGCCGCGCAGGCGTGCGGTAGTGGCATCGGATCCCACTACTCTCGAAGGGTGACCAGCGATCCCACCCCACGGAAGCCATCCGCGTCATCGCCCGCCACGAAGCCGGCCGAGACACCCCCGAGGCCATGCGCGACGATGTGCGCATGCTCGGCGCGCTCCTCGGCCAGGTCCTGCGCGAATCGGGGAGCCCCGGCCTGTTCGACGACGTCGAGCGCCTGCGCCTGGCGACGATCCAGGCCTACGACGTCGAGACGCCGGAAGCCTTCGACCGGGCCGTGCAGATCGCCGAGTCCTTCACGATCGCCCGCGCCGACGAGGTCGCCCGCGCCTTCACCTGCTACTTCCACCTGGCCAACCTCGCCGAGGAGCACCACCGGGTGCGGATCCTGCGCGAGCGCGCCGGCAAGCCCGGCCGCGAGAACGCGACAGACACGGTCGAGGCGGCCTACGCGCAGCTGCGCGCCGAGATCGGCGAGGAGGCGGCCGTCCAGCGCCTGGGCGCACTGCGCTTCCATCCCGTCTTCACCGCGCATCCGACCGAGGCCCGCCGCCGGGCGGTGTCCACGAGCATCCGGCGCCTGTCGGAGCTGCTGACCGAGCACGATGCCGCGAGCGAGGGCGGGGCGGCCGAACGCCGTGCGACGCGACGGATGCTGGAGGAGATCGACACCCTCTGGCGCACCGCGCCTCTCCGCGCGCAGAAACCCTCGCCGACCGATGAGGTCCGCACGGTCATGTCGGTCTTCGACGAGACCCTGTTCACGGCCGTCCCCACGTCTACCGTCGCATCGACGACGCGCTGCGGGGCGAGGAGTCGGGCGCGAGCGCGCCGATCGTGCCCGCGTTCGTCCGCGTCGGCTCATGGGTGGGCGGCGACCGCGACGGGAACCCCTTCGTGACCAGCGACCTCACCCGTGAGGCGGCCGACATCGCCGCCGAGCACGTGCTGCGCGGGCTCGAGCGCGCCCTCGAGCGCATCGGCCGGACGCTCACCCTCGACGAGGAGGCCACGCCTCCGAGCGCCGGGGTGCAGGAGATCTGGGCGCGGTTCTCCGCCGCGGCGCCGGACGCCGCCGGAGAGCTCGCCTCGCGCTCCCCCGGAGAACCGCATCGCCGGGTGGTGCTCGCCGCGGCACAGCGCGTGGCCGCCACACGGCGCGGTGATGCGGCGCTCGCCTACGCCGGCCCCGAGGAGCTGCTCTCCGACCTGCGTCACGTGCAGGACTCCCTGTCGGATGCCGGAGCCCGCCGCCACGCCTTCGGTGGTCTCCAGCACCTGATGTGGCAGGTGGAGACCTACGGGTTCCATCTGACGGAGCTCGAGGTGCGCCAACACTCGCAGGTGCACGCCCGCGCCCTCGCCGAGCTCGAGAACGGCGGCGAGCGCAGCGCCGAGACGGAGGAGGTGCTGGAGGTCTTCCGCGCGATCGCACATATCCAGCGCACCTACGGCCCGCGGGCGGCGGGACGCTACGTCGTCTCCTTCACCCAGTCGGCCGACGATCTCACGACCGTGCACCGCCTCGCCGCCTTCGCCTTCCCCGACGGCGACGGTCCGGTGCTCGACGTCGTCCCCCTGTTCGAGACCTTCGCCGATCTGCAGGCGGCGCCCGCCATCCTCGCCGAGGTCGTCACGCGCCCCGAGTACGCCGTGCGTCTGGAGGCCACGGGCGGGCAGCTGGAGGTCATGCTCGGCTACTCCGACTCCTCCAAGGACGTCGGACCGGTCGCGGCGAACCTCGCGCTGTACGAGGCGCAGGCACAGATCGCGCAGTGGGCGGCGGATGCCGGCATCCGACTGACCCTCTTCCACGGCCGCGGCGGCGCGCTGGGCCGCGGCGGGGGCCCGGCGAACTCGGCGATCCTCGCCCAGCCGCCGCACTCGGTCGACGGCAGGTTCAAGCTCACCGAGCAGGGCGAGGTCATCTTCGCCCGCTACGGCGAGCCTGCCATCGCGATGCGGCACATCGAGCAGGTGGCGGCCGCGACGCTGCTGGCCTCCGCTCCGTCGTCGGAGGCGCGCACGAGTGGCGCCGCCGCGCGGTACGCGGATGTCGCCACCACGATGGACGCGGCCTCCCGCGAACGCTTCTTCTCGCTCGTGAAGGCCGAGGGGTTCGCCCCGTGGTTCGCCACGGTCACCCCCATGGAGGAGCTGGGCATGCTCGCCCTCGGTTCGCGCCCCGCCCGCCGCGGTCTCTCCGTCGAGTCGCTCGAGGACCTCCGCGCCATCCCATGGGTGTTCGCGTGGACGCAGGCGCGCATCAACCTCGCCGGCTGGTTCGGCCTGGGCACCGCGCTCGAGGCGGTCGGCGACGAGGAGCTGCTCAGCGAGGCCTACGCGCAGTGGCCGCTGCTGCGCACCATGGTCGACAACGTCGCGATGAGCCTCGCCAAGACCGACGAGCGCATCGCCGCCCGCTATCTCGCCCTCGGCGACCGCCCCGACCTCGCACAGCTCGTCCTCGACGAGCTCGCGCTCACCCGCACCTGGGTGATCCGTCTCACCGGGGGCGGCGACCTCCTCGGCGACAAGCCCGTCCTGCAGCGGGCCGTGCACCTGCGCAGCCCCTACGTCGACGCGCTCTCGCTGCTGCAGCTGCGCGCCCTGCGCGCGCTCCGTGCCGGCGAGGCAGGGGCGGACGCCGATCCCGAACTGCAGCGGCTCCTGCTGCTGTCGGTCTCCGGCGTCGCGGCGGGCCTTCAGAACACCGGCTGAATCCGCCCTGCGCCGACGACCGGTAGAGTGAAAATCCCCGCCCGAACCGGCGTATCCGCGCGCGACACGATCGCCTCGCACCTCTCCTTCGTCAGAAAGCCGCTTCCGCGTGACCGAGACCACCGCCTTCCCCCGCTCGCCGAAGCCGCCCAGCCGGTCTTCGAATCCGTCCTCGCCCGCAGCCCTCACGAGCCCGAGTTCCATCAGGCCGTGCACGAGGTCCTGCACTCCATCTCGCCGGTGCTCGAGCAGCACCCCGAGTACGTCGAGGGCGGCATCCTGGAGCGCCTGGTGGAGCCCGAGCGTCAGATCATGTTCCGGGTGCCCTGGGTCGACGACGAGGGGCGTCTGCACGTCAATCGCGGCTACCGCATCCAGTTCTCCTCGGTGCTCGGCCCTACAAGGGCGGCCTGCGCTTCCACCCCTCGGTGAACCTGTCGATCATCAAGTTCCTCGGCTTCGAGCAGATCTTCAAGAACGCGCTCACCGGCCAGGGCATCGGCGGCGGCAAGGGCGGCAGCGACTTCGATCCGCACGGACGCTCGGATGCCGAGGTCATGCGCTTCTGCCAGTCGTTCATGAACGAGCTGTACCGCCATCTCGGCGAGCACACCGACGTTCCTGCCGGCGACATCGGCGTCGGCGCCCGTGAGATCGGCTACCTGTTCGGCCAGTACCGCAAGGTCACCAACCGCCACGAGTCCGGCATGTTCACCGGCAAGGGCACCGGGTGGGCGGCGCCGAGGTGCGCACCGAAGCGACCGGGTACGGCGCGGTGTTCTTCGCGCAGGAGATGCTCGCCGTGCACGGCGAGTCGCTCGAGGGGAAGCGGGTCGGCGTCTCCGGCTCCGGAAACGTCGCGATCTACGCGATCGAGAAGGCCACGCAGCTGGGGGCGAAGGCCGTGACGGCATCCGACTCCTCCGGCTACGTCGTCGACGATGCCGGCATCGACCTGGCGCTGCTCCGGCAGATCAAGGAGGTCGAGCGCGCCCGCATCGTCGAGTACGCGAACCGCCGGTCCGGCGCCCGCTTCGTCGAGGGCGGCCGGGTCTGGGAGGTTCCGGTCGACATCGCCGTCCCCTCGGCGACCCAGAACGAGCTCAACGGCGACGATGCCGAGGCGCTCATCGCCGGCGGCGTGCGCGCCGTGTCCGAGGGCGCGAACATGCCCTGCACGCCGGATGCGATCCATGCCTTCCAGAAGGCGGGCGTGCTCTTCGCCCCCGGCAAGGCGGCCAACGCCGGCGGCGTGGCGACCTCCGCGCTGGAGATGAGCCAGAACGCCTCCCGGCAGCGCTGGAGCTTCGCCGACAGCGAGCAGCGCCTGCGCGACATCATGGCCGACGTGCACGAGGCCTCGTTCCAGGCCGCCGAGCGCTTCGGCTCCCCCGGCGACTACGTCGTCGGCGCGAACTGCGCCGGCTTCGAGCGGGTCGCCGCGGCGATGCTCGCCCAGGGCGTCATCTGATCGCACGGCGCATCCGCAGGATCCTGTCACGGATGTCGGAGGAATCCGCGTGATCCCTCCGGCATCTGCAACCGCATCCGACATCTGCAACGGGCCGGATGCCGGATGCGAGCGGTGACTAGTCGATCCGGCGGTCGTCGGCGTGACGGGCCAGCGACTGCGCGTAGCGCTCGGTGAGCTGCACCATGAGATCGGGCGTCTCGCGGTCGACCCCGAAGACGTAGCCGGGGAAGTCGAGCTCGGGCTGTGCCTGGGCGATCTCCTCGGCGCGGTCGGGCGAGAGGAGCTGGACCGGATCCCCACCGCGACCCAGCCGATCGGGACCACGGTCGCCTCCGGCAGTGCGGCGCGCCGGTGCACGATCGCGTTCACGCGGATCTCGCTGCGCGCGCCGACGCGGGCGCCGTTGAAGACGCGGGCGCCGGATGCCAGGAAGCACTCCTCGCCGATGTCGGCGCCGGCGACCGAGGACAGCGTGCCCAGCAGCGAGTTGCGGCCGATGTGCACGGCGTTGGCGGCCGTCGCCCGAACCAGGGCGTTCTCCATGACGATCACATGCTCGCCGAGCACGATCGGCCCGCCTTCGGCGGTGATCACGGCGCCGTGCAGCACCTGGCAGCCCGGTCCGATCTCGACGTCGCCCGAGATGACGGCGGTGGGCGCGACGACGGCGGTGTCGTGGATGCGGGGCCGGGCCCCGAGGTGCTCGAACTGCATGCCGCCAGGCTAGCGCGTCACGCGCCGGAGGTGTCGGATGCCGCGGCGACCGGCTCCGGCCACAGCGCCGTGAAGAGCTGGCCGACCCAGGCGATGAGGTCTGCGTCGGACAGCGGCTCGCCGTGCGGGCGGGGAATCGGCACCACGAGCGCCTCACCGGCGGCGAGCAGCTTCGCGTTCGGATACAGACGCTGCAGGCGCACCTTCATCGAGTCGGGCAGGCGCGCCGGTGCCAGCCGCAGGTTCTGCCCCATCGCGACGACGTCGCTGAGCCCGGCTTTCGCGGCGCGGCGACGCAGCCGGGCGACGGCCACGAGGCCGGCGACCTCGGCCGGCGGTGCCCCGTAGCGGTCGGTCAGCTCTTCGACGACGAGATCGATCGCGTCGTCGGTCGCGGTCGCGGCAGCGGCCGCCGAGAGCTTCTGGTACGCCTCCAGGCGCAGTCTCTCGCTGTCGATGTAGTCCTCGGGGATGCGCGCATCCACCGGAAGCTCGAGCCGGAGCTCCGTGCCGGTCTCGGTCTCCTCGCCGCGGAAGGTCGCCACCGCCTCCCCGATCATCCGGAGATACAGATCGAAGCCGACGCCGGCGATGTGCCCGGCCTGTTCGGCGCCCAGCAGGTTCCCGGCGCCGCGCAGCTCGAGGTCCTTGAGCGCGACCTGCATTCCCGAGCCGAGATCGTTGTTGACGGCGATCGTCTGCAGCCGGTCGGCAGCGGTCTCGCTCAGCGGCTTGACGTCGTCGTAGAGGAAGTACGCATAGGCGCGCTCGCGCCCGCGGCCCACACGTCCGCGCAGCTGGTGGAGCTGGCTGAGTCCGTAGCGGTCGGCACGGTCGATGATGATCGTGTTGGCGTTGGAGATGTCCAGGCCCGTCTCGACGATCGTCGTGCACACCAGCACATCGAACTTGCGCTCCCAGAAGTCGTCGACGACCTGCTCGAGCTGGTGCTCGCCCATCTGCCCGTGCGCGACGGCGACCCGCGCCTCCGGCACGAGCTCGGCGATCTCGCTCGCGACCCGCTGGATCGACTTCACCCGGTTGTGCACGTAGAAGACCTGCCCCTCGCGCAGGATCTCGCGCCGGATCGCCGCGGCGACCTGCTTGTCGTTCTTGGGGCCCACGAAGGAGAGGATCGGATGCCGGTCCTCCGGCGGTGTCGCCAGCGTCGACATCTCGCGGATGCCGGTGACCGCCATCTCCAGCGTCCGCGGGATCGGGGTCGCGCTCATCGCGAGGATGTCGACGTTGGTCTTGAGCTTCTTCAGCGCATCCTTGTGCTCGACGCCGAAGCGCTGCTCCTCGTCGATGATGAGGAGCCCGAGGTCTTTGAACAGGACCTGGTCGGTGAGGATGCGATGCGTGCCGATGACCATGTCGATCGAGCCGTCGAGGAGCCCCTGCAGCGTCAGGCGCGCCTCCTTGTCGGTCTGGAAACGCGAGAGCGGACGCACCTTGACGGGGAATCCGGCGAAGCGCTCGGTGAACGTCTCCAGGTGCTGCTTGACCAGGAGCGTCGTCGGCACGAGCATCGCGACCTGCTTGCCGTCCTGGATCGCCTTGAACGCCGCGCGCACCGCGACCTCGGTCTTGCCGAAGCCGACGTCGCCCGACAGCAGTCGATCCATGGGCACCTGCCGCTCCATGTCGGCCTTGATCTCGTCGATCGTCTGGAGCTGATCCGGGGTCTCGGCGAAGGGGAAGGCCTCCTCGAGCTCACGCTGCCACGGGGTGTCGGGGCCGAAGGCGTGGCCCTTGGCCGCCATCCGCGCCGAGTAGAGCTTCACGAGCTCGACAGCGATGTCGCGCACGGCGCGGCGCGCCTTGCCCTTGGCCGCGGCCCAGTCGCTGCCGCCCATCTTCGACAGCGTCGGCGCCTCACCGCCGACGTACTTCGACAACAGGTCGAGCTGGTCAGTGGGCACGTACAGCTTGTCGCCCGGGTACCCGCGCTTGGAGGGCGAGTACTCGAGCACGAGGTAGTCGCGAGTGGACTTCGTCGCGTTGCGACCGCCCGTGGACACCTCGCGCTGGGTCAGCTCGACGAAGCGTCCGATACCGTGCGTGGCATGGACGACGTGGTCGCCGTTCTTCAGCTGCAGAGGGTCGACGACGTTGCGACGGCGCGAGGCGAGCTTGCGCACGACCCGCTGGTCGCCGCCGATCGTGCGCCCGTAGAACTCGTTCTCGGTGAGCACGGCGAGCCCGGCCTCGTCGAAGCGGAACCCCGACTCGAGCGTGCCGAGGACGAGCGTGGCGATGCCGGCATCCGGAGCCTCATCGAGGGAGTCCACGATCCGCGCCGCCACCTCCCGCTCGGACAGCACGTCGCGCGCACGGTCGACGAGGCCGGTGCCGGATGCGACGACCACGACCCGCCAGCCCTCACGGAGCAGGTCGGCGACGTAGGCGATCGCGCCATCGACGTTGCCGTGGAACGAAGGGATGACTCCCGCGGGGATGCTCGGGGTGTCGTCGTCGCCGGCGTCGAAGGCGCTGAGATTCCACCAGACGCCCTCGCGGCCGTGCACGACCTCGCGCAGCTCCGGGATCGTGAGGAAGTCGCCCGCATCCAGACCCGCGGAGCTCAACGAGTCCCGGTCGATGGGCGCCTCGGCACCGGAGGTGGCCGCGCTCCAGGCGGCGTCGAGGAACTCGCGGTTCGTCTCGCCGAGCGTGGCGGCACGGGCCGTGGACCGCTCCGGGTCCAGGAGCGCGACCGCGGATCGCATGGGGAGATACTCGACCAGCGACACGAGCGGGCCCGCCACGAGGGGCAGGAGCGACTCCATGCCCTCGACCGGGATCCCCTCGGCCATCTTCTCGAGCATCCCGGCGAGGGCGGGGAGCTTCGGGACGAGACCGCGTGCGCGCTCGCGCACCTCGCCGGTCAGCAGCAGCTCCCGGCTCGGCGGCAGGGCGACCTCGGTGACCTCCTCGGGCAGCGAACGCTGATCGGCGACGGAGAAGGCACGGATCTGCTCGACCTCGTCGCCGAAGAACTCCACCCGGGAGGGGTGCTCGGCCACGGGAGGGAAGACGTCCAGGATGCCGCCGCGCAGGGCGAACTCGCCACGCCGGGAGACCATGTCCACCCGCGTGTAGGCGAGCTCGACCAGACGCTCGGCGATCTCGGCGAGGTCGAAGCCTCGTGCGCCCGCGGCCAGTACGATCGGCTCGGCGTCGCCGAGGCCTGCGGCGATCGGCTGCAGCGCCGCGCGCACGGATGCCACGACCACGAGCGGCCTGCTCCGATCCCGTGCCGCGATCCGTCGCAGCGTCTGCAGCCGCTGACCGACCGTGTCGGGGCTCGGGCTCAGTCGTTCATGGGGCAGGGTCTCCCAGGCGGGGAAGGTGAGGATCTCGGCATCCGGGACGATGTCGCCGAGTGCGCCGGCCAGGGACTCGGCCCGGCGACCCGTGGGCACGATGGCGAGCAGCGCGGCGGGAAGACCGGCCTCCGCACGCCGTTCGAGGAGCCCGGCGAGGGTGGGCGCGTCGAGGCCGTCGACGAGTGTGAGATCTCCGTCGGTGCGGGCCCAGGTGAGGGCGTCGCGGAACGAGTCCGCCTCTTTCAGGGCGCGCAGGATCCCGGGCACAGTCACCGCACGAGTCTACTGGGGGACGCCGCGCATAGGATGGGGGCGTGAGCGATCCCCAGCTGCCCCCGCCCGTCCCGCAGGCGCCCTATCCGCCGTTCGGCCAGTCGAGCGCTCCCTCGGGCGGCCAGCACGCGCTGCCGCCGCAGGGCTTCCCGCAGCCGCCGCAAGGACAGCCGCCCGTCTATTCGCCGCCCGCCGGCGCCTATGCCGCGGGGCCGACCGGTTATCACGGCGTCGGCGGACCGTACACGCCTCCGACCCCTGTCTCCCCCAAGGCCTCCTCGGCCATCGGAGTCTGGGCGCTCATCCTCGCCCTCATCGCCCTGATCGTCCCGAGCGTCGTCGGCGGTGTCGCCGGCTTCGAGATGGGGATGCGCCTGGGCGCGATCGACCCCGAGTTCATCGAGACCTCGCCGGTCGACGACCTCGCCATGCTCGCCCCGTCCGCATGCAGGTGCTGTGGGCAGAGATCGCCTTCTGGGTCGGCACCGTGCTGGGCGTCTGGGCGCTCGTGCAGGGCATCATCGCGATCGCCCGCAGACGTGGGCGCGGGCAGGGCATCGGCGCCGTGATCGTCGCGGTGGTGGCGCCGATGGCCTTCTTCTTCGTACTGGTCTTCGCGCTCGGCATCGGCGGCGCCGCCGGCGCGGTCACCCAGGGCTACGGTTTCTGAGGTACGCGCCCCGCTGAGCCTGCGCCCCGCTCAGCGCGGGGCGTGGTGCTTCTGCTGCGCCGCCAGAAGACCCTCGTCGATGATCGTCTCGACGGCATCGGCGGCATCCGACACGAGGATCGGAAGGTTCTCCCGCTCGGCCGAGGCGAACGGCGAGAGCACCCAGTCGGCCGGATCCTGGCGGCCCGGAGGACGACCGACGCCGACGCGCACACGCAGGAACTCCGGCGTCGACAAGGCTGCGGCGATGTCGCGCACGCCGTTGTGGCCGCCGTGGCCGCCCCCTTCTTGAGCTTGACGCTGTCGAAGGGGATGTCCAGCTCGTCGTGCACGACGATGAGCCGCTCGGGTGGCACCGAATAGAACCGCGCGAGAGCGGCCACGGGTCGCCCCGAGACGTTCATGAAGGAGTTCGGCTTCGCCAGCACGATCTTCGCACCGCCCGGGCGCAGCAAGGTCTCGACGACCCGCGCACCGGCCTTGTGCTCACGATACGACTCGCCGCGGCGTGAGGCGAGCTCGTCCGTGACGAACTGACCGACGTTGTGACGGGTCGCCGCATACCGCGGACCGGGGTTTCCCAGGCCCACGACGAGCCAGGTGTCAGCCATCGGGTTCCCTCTCTCAGATCATGATCGCGGCAGCGGGATGCGACCGCAAGACACGACAGAGGGGACGCGAACCCGTCGCGTCCCTCTGTGAAAAACGGCTCGGACTACTCCGCTGCCTCTTCCTCGGCGGGAGCCTCTTCCGCGGCCTCCGCCGGAGCCTCGGCGGCCTCGTCCTCCAGTACCGGGGCGGCCGGCACCGACACGGCGACGATGAGCGTCTCGGGGTCGACGACCAGGGTCGCACCCTTGGGGAGCTCGACGTCGCCGGCGGTGATGTGGGCGCCCTCCTCGAGTCCTTCGACCGACACCTCGAAGTGCTCGGGGATGTGGGTCGCCTCGACCTCGACGAGGATCGAGGTGGCGTCCTGGGTGACGATGGTGCCGGCGAAGGACTCGCCGGTGACCGTGACCGGGACGCTGACCTGGATCTTCTCGCCCTTCTTCACGACGAGGAGGTCGATGTGCTCGATGACCTGGTGCACCGGGTCGCGCTGGACGTCCTTCACCAGCGCGAGCTCGGGGGTGCCCTCGATGTCGAGGTCGAGCAGCGCGTTGGCGTGACGGATGATGAGCGAGACCTGGTGGCCGGGCAGAGCCACGTGCTTGGGCTCGGTGCCGTGGCCGTAGATCACGGCAGGGATCTTGCCCGCGGCGCGCAGACGCCGGGCGAAGCCCTTGCCGAAGTTCTCGCGGAACTCCGCGACGACCTTTTCGTTTTCAGACATGAGTTCTCCTTCAGGACACGCGCGGCGACAGGTGATGCCCGCGTGGTGGTCTATGGGATTGTCGCCTCGAACGCAGACGCGTGAGGCGAGCAGCGGGGCCCGCATCGCCGCGTCGATCACGGAAGAACTGTGCGCACGCGCACGCTTCCCTCGCCGAGGAACTGCCTCTATCGTACCGGAAGACCAGATAGGCTGAAGACACCGTCATCCGCGCCACAGATCAGGAGCCCGACCGTGCTCGACGCCGCCGCCCTCTCCCACGTCGTCCTCTGGGTCATCAGCGGGATGGTGCTGTGCACCACGGTGGTCGTCACCGGCGCCCTCGTCTCGATGGGTCGCGGCGGTTACCGCAAGGACTGATCACCGGCGCCCGGTGACAACATCCGTCACCTTCGGCACGCCGACTCCGCACCCCGCTACGCTGGAACCACCGGGACGTCAGGCTTCGCCCGCCCGGCATGCTCCCGCTTGCTTATCGGAAGGTGCACCATGTCCTCTGCCGCCACAGGCGCCGCCAACATCGGAGTCGTCGGACTCGCTGTGATGGGTTCGAATCTCGCCCGGAACCTCGCCAGCAGGGAGGGGAACACGGTCGCGGTGCTGAACCGGTCGCGCGCCAAGACGGACGAGCTGGTGGCCGCGCACCCCGAGGCCGGGTTCGTGCCCGCGTTCTCCTACGAGGAGTTCGCCGCGAGTCTGCAGAAGCCGCGCACGGCGATCATCATGGTCAAGGCCGGCGGCCCCACCGACGCGGTCATCGATGAGCTGGTGCGGGTCTTCGAGCCCGGCGACATCATCGTCGACGGCGGCAACGCCTACTTCCCCGACACCATCCGCCGCGAGAAGAGCGTCCGCGAGACCGGGATCAACTTCGTCGGCGCAGGGATCTCCGGCGGCGAGGAGGGCGCCCTGACCGGCCCGTCGATCATGCCCGGCGGCTCGGACGAGTCCTGGGTCACCCTGGGCCCGATCCTCCGCTCGATCGCAGCTCGCGCCGAGGGCGAACCCTGCGTGACCCACATCGGCCACGACGGCGCCGGCCACTTCGTGAAGATGGTGCACAACGGCATCGAGTACGCCGACATGCAGCTGATCGCCGAGGCCTACGACCTGATCCGCCGCGGCACCGGGAAGACCCCCGCCGAGATCGCCGAGATCTTCGCCGAGTGGAACCGCGGCGAGCTGGAGTCGTACCTGATCGAGATCACCGCCGAGGTGCTGCGCCAGACCGACGCCGCCACCGGGAAGCCCCTGGTGGACGTCATCCTGGACCAGGCCGGCGCCAAGGGCACCGGCGCCTGGACCGTGCAGACCGCGCTCTCCCTCGGCGTCCCCGTCTCGGGCATCGCCGAGGCCACCTTCGCCCGCTCGCTGTCCTCCCACCCCGAACAGCGCGCTGCGGCATCCGACCTCCCCGGCCCCGCCACCTTCGAGGTCGACGATGTGGACGGATTCATCGAGGACGTGCGCCTGTCGCTGTACGCATCGAAGATCGTCGCCTACTCGCAGGGCTTCGACGAGATCCGCGCCGGCGCCGCCGAATACGGCTGGGACATCGATCTGGGTGCGGTGGCGAAGATCTGGCGGGCCGGGTGCATCATCCGCGCCCAGTTCCTCAACCGCATCGCCGACGCCTACGCCGAGGACCCGCAGCTGCCGGTGCTGATGACCGCTCCCTACTTCGCCGAGGTCTTCACCCGCGCTCAGGAGGCCTGGCGCCGCATCGTGATCGCCGCCGCGACCGCCGGCATCCCCGCCCCGCCTTCTCCTCCAGCCTGTCCTACTACGACGGCATCCGCGCCGACCGCCTCCCCGCCGCCCTCATCCAAGGACAGCGCGACTTCTTCGGCGCCCACACCTACAAGCGCACCGACCGCGAAGGCACCTTCCACACCCTCTGGTCCGGCGACCGCACCGAGATCGAAGCAGAAGACACCCACTGAGCGCGACAGAGGGCGATCCGCTGTCGCTGCGCGTGCATCGCGTGGCGGCGCGGATCGTGCTGGCCGTGCTCAGCGCGGCCTACCTGTGGGCGGTGGGCTGGATGACCCTGCGCGCCGCCCCCTACGGCAGCGACCTCGGCCGGGGTCTCGAACGACTGCTGGCCTGGCTGGCGCAGCAGCCCTCGACCGCGTGGGTCACCTTCGACCGCCTCGAGTTCGCGGCGAACGTGGCGATGTTCGTCCCCTTCGGGATCTTCGGCGTGCTCTGGTTCGGCGTGCACAGGTGGTGGCTGGCGCCGATCCTGGGCGCGCTCACGAGCGCGGGCATCGAGTTCCTGCAGTGGCAGTTCCTCGACACCCGCGTCGCCGATCCGCGAGACATCGTCGCGAACACGGCGGGCGCCGTGATCGGCATGCTGCTCATGCTGCTGCTGGCGTTCCTGCTCGCGCCCCACCGGCGACGCCGGTAGCGCGCGGGCAGCGCCTCAGCCGCTCACCAGTCGTGGACGGTGCCGTCCAAGAGGCGGTTGTAGGGCAGATAGGCCGTCTGGTACGGGTACTTCCCCGCCTCGTCGACGTCGAGGTCGACGCCGATCCCGGGCTTGTCGCCCGGGTGGAGGAGGCCGTCCTCGAAGGTGAACGACTGCTGGAAGACCCGGTTCGTCAGCTCGCCGTGCTGCATGTACTCCTGGATGCCGAAGTTGTGGATGGCCAGGTCCAGGTGCAGGGCGGCGGCCATGCCGACCGGCGAGATGTCGGTCGGACCGTGGATGCCGGACTTGATCTGGTACTGCGCGGCGAAGTCGAGGATCTTCTTCATCTGGGTGATGCCACCGGTGTGGGTCACCGCGGAGCGCACGTAGTCGATGAGCTGCTCGCGGATGAGGGTCTGGTAGTCCCACACGGTGTTGAAGATTTCGCCGATCGCCAGCGGCGTCGTGGTGTGCTGGCGCACCAGGCGCAGCGCCTCCTGGTTCTCGGCCGGGGTGCAGTCCTCCAGCCAGAACAGGTCGTAGGGCTCGAGCTCCTTGCCGAGCTTCGCCGCCTGGATCGGCGTCATGCGGTGGTGGCCGTCGTGCAGCAGCGGCAGCTCGGGCCCGACCGCGCCTCGCACCTCCTCGAAGACGCCGGGAAGGTGGCGCAGGTACGCGCGGGTGTCCCAGTCCTCCTCCATCGGGGAGGCGCCGCGCCCGGCCGGTTCGTAGTCGTATCGCTTGCCGCTGGTCTGCGGCTGCGCGGCCACGCCGTAGACGGCCTTGACGCCCGGAACGGCGGTCTGGACGCGGATGGCCCGGTAGCCCTGCTCGCGGTGGTGGGCGATCGAGTCCAGCAGCTCCGGCACATCCCGTCCGCTCGCGTGCCCGTAGGCGAGGATGCCGTTGCGGCTCGCGCCGCCGAGCAGCTGGTAGAGCGGCATGCCGGCGGCCTTGGCCTTGATGTCCCACAGCGCGACGTCGACGGCGGCGATCGCGGCCATCGTGACCGGACCCCGGCGCCAGTAGGCGCTGCGGTACAGGAACTGCCAGGTGTCCTCGATCCGGTGCGCGTCCTTGCCGATCAGCAGCGGCGCGACATGGTCCTTCAGGTAGGACACGACCGCCAGCTCGCGGCCGTTGAGTGTCGCATCCCCGAGCCCGGTCAGACCGTCGTCGGTCGTGAGCTTGAGCGTGACGAAGTTGCGGTCCGGGCTCGTGACGATGACCTCGGCCTTTTCGATGATCACTTCTGGTCTCCTTCTGAGGGTGCGGGGATGAGAGCGGCGCGGAACTCCGCCGCACGTCGGGACAGGGCGGCGAGATCACCGCCGGGACGCGCCGCGTCCCCGACGAGCGGCCCGCCGACGCCCACGGCGAAGGCGCCGGCGTCGAGGTAGGCGCGGATCGTGTCGACCGTGACCCCGCCGACGGGGATGATGCGGGCGTCCGGGAAGGGGTCGCGCACGGACCTGAGGAAGCCGGGGCCGAGGGCGGATGCCGGGAAGAGCTTGACCGCCGCCGCACCCGCGTCCATCGCGGTCTTGATCTCGGTGGGCGTGTACACCCCGGGGAGCACGCCGATGTCCTGCCGATGGGCGTGGGCGACGGATGCCGTCAGCGCCGGGGTCACGAGGAACTGCGCGCCCGCGTCGACCGCGCGGTCGACGTCGGCCTCGGTGTTCACGGTGCCCGCGCCCACGAGGGCACCGGCCGGCGCCTCCTGCACGACCTGGGCGATCGCCTCCTCCGCCCCGTCCAGGGTGAGGGTGATCTCCAGCGTCATCACCCCCGCGTCGAACAGGGTGCGCGCCGCCTGCACGGTCGCGTCGACATCCGTCCCCGCAGGATCGCCACGAGGCGCTCCTCGGCGAGCCTCTCGCGCAGCTGTGCGCCTGTGATCGTCACCATTCCGCCATCGACCCGTCCGCGTGGCGCCACACCGGGTTCTGCCACGTCTCCCAGCGGGATGCCGCATCCCGCACCGCCTTCTCGTCGATCTCGATGCCGAGCCCCGGCCCGGTCAGCAGCTCGAAGCATCCGTCGACGAACCTCAGGGGCGCGGTATCGAGCACGTAGTCGAGCACCTCCGCGCCCTTGTTGTAGTGGATCCCGATCGATTGCTCCTGGATCAGGTGGTTCGGCGTCGCGAATCCCAGCTGCAGGCAGCTCGCCAGCGCGAGGGGGCCGAGCGGGCAGTGCGGCGCGATGAGCGCGTCGAAGGTCTCGGCCAGCGCGGCGATCCTCCGTGTCTCGCTGATGCCGCCCGCATGCGAGAGGTCCGGCTGGGCGATCGCGATGCCCGCCTGGAACACCGGCAGGAACTCCTGGCGGGAGTAGAGGCGCTCCCCCGCCGCGATCGGGATGGTCGTCGCGTCGACCATCCGCTCGATCATGTGCGAATTCTCGGGCACGACGGGCTCTTCGATGAAGAACGGATGCAGCGGCTCCAGCAGCGGCGCGAGCCGGCGGGCCGTGGCGAGCGTGAAGCGTCCGTGGCAGTCGACGGCCACGTCGCGGTCGGGCCGAGCACCTCCCGCGCGCTGGCGACGCGGGCGACGACGCCGTCGAGCTCGGCGGCCGAGCCGTTCCGGCTCATGCGTCCCGAGGCGTTCATCTTCACGGCGGTCAGGCCGACCTCCAGCTGTGCGGAGATGTGGTCGGCGACCTCCGCGGGATCGTCTCCGCCGACCCAGCCGTAGGCGCGGATCCGGTCGCGCACCGCCCCGCCGAGCAGTTCGTGCACGGGGACGCCGAGACGCTTGCCGAGCAGGTCCCACAGGGCCTGGTCGACGCCGGAGACGGCGCTGGCCAGAACCGCACCGCCGCGGTAGAACTGACCCTTGGTGAGCACCTGCCAGTGATCCTCGATACGGCCGGGATCCTTGCCGAGAAGGTACTCGCCGAACTGATCGACGGCCGCCTTGACGACATCGGCGTAGCCCTCCAGCGAGGCCTCGCCCCAGCCGACCAGGCCCTGAGCGGTCTCGATGCGCACGAACAGCCAGCGTGGCGCGACCGGCAGCGCCTCGACGCGGGTGATGGTGTCGGTGCCGCTCATCACAGCTCTCCTGTCATGTTCTCGCTCACCTTCTCGCGGACGTAGTCCGCGACGATCGTCGCGACGATCTCGTCCGGTGCGGGTTCGATGCCGACACGGATGCCGCACTCGTCGTCCTGCAGCGACTCGAGCGTGTCGAACTGCGAACGCAGCAGAGCCGGCGGCATGTACTCGTGTGCGCGGGCGCTGACCCGCGCCGCGACGAGTTCGATGGATCCGTGCGGCTCGACGATGTAGAGCTCGGGCTCGTACTCGCGCAGGATGTCGCGGTAGCTGCGCTTGAGCGCCGAGCAGGCCACGACCACCCCGCCCTCCCCTCGTCGCGCCGCGATCGTCTCGCCGACCCGGCGCAGCCAGGGCTCGCGCTCCGCGTCGCCGAGCGGGCGGCCCGCCGCCATCCGCTCGATGTTCTCGGGCGTGTGGAGCCGGTCGCCGTCGACGAAGGCGACGCCGAGGCGCTCGGCGAGGAGGCCGCCGATGGTGGTCTTGCCCGTTCCCTGCGCACCCATCACCACGATCTGGACGGCTGTGCCCCCGACACCCGGCTCATCCCTTGGTGGCGCCGGCGGTGAGGCCGGAGACGATGTACCGCTGGGTGAACAGCGCGATGAGCATGATCGGGGTCGTCACGACGACCGATGCCGCCATGAGCGCGCCCCAGTCGATGGAGGCATAGCCGATGAAGTCGAAGATCGCCACGGGGAGGGTCTTGGTCGATTGCCCCGCCAGCACCAGCGCGAACATGAAGTTGTTCCACGAGAAGATGAACGACAGGATCGTCGCCGTGGCGATGCCGGGCACCGACAGCGGCAGCGTGATCCGGAAGAACGCGCCGATCGCGGTGAGGCCGTCCACCTGCGCGGACTCCTCCAGCTCCTCGGGAGCTGGTCGAAGAACGACATCATGATGTACAGGATCAGCGGCAGCGACACGAACATGTGCGAGAGGATCAGCGGCATGTAGCCGCCGGTCATGCGCAGCTGCGCGAAGATGAAGTACCACGGCACGAGCAGGCTCACGCCCGGGATGATGCGTGCCAGGAGCACGACCATCGCCGACTTGTTCATGAGGAAGCGGCTCATCGCGTAGGCGGCGGGGACGGCGAGCACGAGCGAGAGCGCCGTGGCCATGAACGCGACGAAGAACGAGTTCCAGATGTAGACCAGATAGTTGCCGCGGCGCGGGTCGAAGACCGTGCCGTAGTTGTCCAGCGTGGGCTCGAAGATGAACGCCTGGCTGGAGTCGTAGATCTGGACGTTGTGCTTGAAGCTGGCCAGCACCATCCAGACGATCGGTCCGAGGAAGGCCAGCACGATCAGGGCGAGGCCGACGAAGCGGCCGATCGTGCCCCACTTGATCCTCCGGCGTCGGCGCACCGGTGCCGGGCGCGACGACCCGGGGGCGACCAGAGCGCGCGTCTCATCGATGGTCGTCATGAGTCTTTCGCCTTTCTCTGCATCTGCAGGACCCAGATCACCGCGAGGATGAGCAGGAAGAAGAGGATGAGGACGGCGGAGGCGAGCCCGTACTGGTTGTAGTCGAAGCTCAGGCCGTAGGCGTAGACGTTCAGGGTCTCCACGTCGTGGAAGGCCCCACCGCCCTTGCCCTTGGTGGCGTAGAGGATGTCGAAGGTCTTGAGGGCGTCGATGCCGCGCAGCAGGACGGCGGCGATGATGACCGGTCGCATGAGCGGCACCGTCACGTACCAGAAGCGCTGCCAGCCGTTGGCCCCGTCGACGCGGGCGGCCTCCTGCGGCTCCTCCGAGAGGCTGGTGAGCCCGGCGAGCAGGATGAGGGCGACCATCGGCGTCCACTGCCAGATGTCGACGAAGGTCAATGTGGCCAGCGAGGTCGCAGGGTCGGCGAGCCAGGGCTGAGGCGGGATGCCGACCCAGCTGAGCATCTCGTTGACGAAGCCGATGTTGGGCTCGAACAGCAGCCGCCACATCATGCCGACGGCGACCGGGGTGGCCACCAGCGGCAGGAGGACGATCGTGCGCACGACGCCCTGACCGCGGAAGGGCTTCCACAGCAGCAGCGCGATGATCATGCCGAAGATGAGCTCGAAGGTGAGCGCGCCGGCGGTGAAGGCGAAGGTGCGTCCGACGGCGGGCCAGAATCGCTCGGTGTCGGTGAGCGCCGTGATGTAGTTCTCGATGCCGATGAAGCCGAACTCACGCCGGACCGAGCGGCGGGAGTCGGTGAAGCTGAGGAACAGGGTCCACGCCAGCGGGATCGCCAGGAGGAGGACCGTGAAGGCCATCGAGGGGCCGGCGAAGAGCCACTTGCGGTGCCTGTTGGCCCAGCGGCTGACGCGCTCGCCCGTCCCGACCTCTTCAGGGGTCTGCAGTGCGGTCATGGGTTCTTCCTACGAGGTGCGCTCGTCGCCGGCCGGGCCGAGGCCCGGCCGGCGACGAGACAGGAGGTGTCTTATTCGGCGTCCTCGATGAGGAACGCCTCGAAGGAGGCCTGCGCGGAGTCGACGGCGGCGTCGACATCACCGCCCGAGACGGCGGCGACGATCGGGTCACCGACGATCTCGCGAGCCTGCGCGACCTGGATGACGAGCGGACGGTCCTGACCGACACCGTTCTCGCCGTTGATCTTGATCGCCTCGATGAGCTCGGCCGGGTAGTCGGCCGTGGCCTCGGCGTTGTCCCACACCGATGCGCGGGCGCCCATGACGCCGAGCTTGGACATCTCGAGCGTGGTCTCCTGAGAGGTCGCCCACTTGATGAACTGCCACGCGGCCGACTGGTTCGTCGAACCCTCGTTGATCGCCAGAGCCCACGCTGCGACGTTGTACGGCTTGGAGCCGGCGGCACCTGCCGGGAACGGCGCGAAGCCGACGTTCTCGGCGACGGTCGACTGCGAGGGGTCGATCATGTTCTTGTAGAGGCTGTCGGCATCCGCGATGAACGCCGCCTGACCCTGCTGGAACACGGCGAACGACTCCGCCCAGCTCATCTCCGGGTTGATCGTGGCGTTGGTGTGGTTGCGGATGAGGTCGCCGTAGAACTTGTATGCGCCACGAGCCTCCGGCGTGTCGATCGCCGAGGTGCCGTCCTCGTTGATCCACTGTCCGCCCGAGCTGAACAGGAAGGCGCTGAACTGCGTGACCGCGGCGGACTTGCCGGTGCGGCCGACATAGCCGGCGACGTCCGGGTTCTGCGCGTGGATCGCCGCGGCTGCGGCATCCAGCTCGTCGAGCGTGGTCGGGACCTCGAGACCGGCTGCCTCCAGCAGGTCCTTGCGGTAGTAGAGCACCGTGCGCTCGGTGATGATGGGGACGCCGACGACCTCGTCCTCATAGGTGGTCAGCGCCTTCGGGCCGTCCTGGAAGTCGGACCAGTCCCATTCCGCGTCGTCCTCGACCGTGTCGGTGAGATCGGTGAGATAGCCGTTGCTGGCGAAGAGCTTGGTCTCCTGCAGCGGACGGTACATGAGCACATCGATCTCATCGGTGCCGGCGTTGAGCTTCACGTTGTACTGGTCGGAGAGCTGGTCCTCGGCGAGCTGGGCGATCTCGACGTTGACGCCGGTCTCCGCCTCGAACTGCGGGATGAGGTCCTTGATCTGCTCGGTCCAGACGTGGTTGACGAGCGTGACGCGGAGGGTCGTGCCCTCGATGCTCGCATCGTCGTCGATCTCAGGCGAGGAGCTGCAGCTGACGAGCGCTCCCGCGATGACCGCAGTGGTTGCCGCCGCGATGATGCGGACGGACTTCTTTCCGTACTTCACTGTGTCTCCATCCTGAGCCGCGCCCCTTTGTCACGGTCTCACGCAGATGCCCTTACATCTGCTGAGTGGCTACGATACACACCAAAAGTAATACTTATCAACTGGCGTGACAAAAAAGATATGATCGACACATGAGCGCCACTCCCGCGGGCGAAGAAGCCGCACCGCCGATCTTCGAACCCGAGCCGGCTCCGCCGACCGGCGATCTGCGCGAGTTCGTCCTCGAGACGCTCGGGCGCGAGATCTGCGGCAGCATGATCGAGCCGGAGACAACCTTCACGACCGAGTCACTGGAGAGCCGCTTCCAGGTGTCCCGCCCGGTCGTGCGCGAGGCTCTGCGGGCGCTCGAGGCACTGGGCCTGGTGACACCCAAACGACGCGTGGGCGTGCGCGTGCTGCCGCCCAGCGCCTGGAACGTCTACGACCTGCAGGTCATCCGCTGGCGACTGGCCGGCCCCAGCCGCGTCGCCCAGCTGCGCTCGCTCACCGAGCTGCGCGGGGCCATCGAGCCCGCCGCCGCCCGGCTCGCGGCGATCCGCGCCCCCCTGGGCCAGGCCAGCGACCTCGTCGGGCTCGCCGGCCGCATCTGGGCGGCAGGCCGCGAAGGCGACTCCCAGGAGTTCCTGCGCCTGGACATGCAGTTCCACCGGCTGGTCCTGGAGATGAGCGGCAACGAGATGTTCACGAAGCTGCACCATCTCGTCGAAGAGGTGCTGCGCAGCCGTACGCACTACGGGCTCATGCCGAAGTTCCCCGCACCCGAAGCCCTCCAGCGGCACGTCGACATCGCGACGGCGATCCAGACCGGCAACGCCGACAAGGCGGCCGCCGCCATGATCGCGATCACCGAGCGGGCCCTCTCGGAGATGAGCTCGATCTGGGATCAGAAGCTCGAACCACCCGCCGACGCGGACTGAGCCACGGGTCGATCCTCAGCAGACGCATAGCATCCTCCATAGAAACCTCATAGGAGATTCCGCAGAATGGGGGCATGACCGACGCGCAGCCCGAACTCCGACGTCCCGACGGCTCCCCCTCCGCATCCTCGCGGTCGACGACGAGCCGATGCTGACCGATCTGCTGGCGATGGCGCTGCGGGTCGAGGGCTGGGACGTGCAGACGGCCGGGTCGGGACTGGAAGCCCTGCAGGTGGCGCGCGATTTCGACCCCGACGCGCTCGTGCTCGACATCATGATGCCGGACCTCGACGGGCTCTCCGTACTCAAGCGGCTGCGCGAGGCCGGCAACCTCGTCCCCGTGCTCTTCCTGACCGCGAAGGACGCCGTCGGCGACCGCATCGCCGGTCTCACCATCGGCGGCGACGACTACGTGACCAAGCCCTTCAGCCTGGAGGAGGTCGTCGCGCGCCTACGCGCCATCATCCGCCGCTCGGGCTACGCCTCCGCCGGCGACGCCCAGTCGATCCTCCGCGTCGGCGATCTCACGCTCAACGAGGACAGCCACGAGGTGGTCCGCGGCGACGCCGAGATCGAGCTGACCGCCACCGAGTTCGAGCTGCTGCGCTACATGATGCGCAACGAGCGACGGGTGCTGTCGAAGTCGCAGATCCTCGACCGCGTGTGGAGCTACGACTTCGGCGGCAAGTCCTCCATCGTCGAGCTGTACATCTCCTACCTCCGCAAGAAGATCGACGCCGGCCGCGTCCCGCTCCTGCACACCGTGCGCGGCGTGGGGTACATGATCAAGGCGCCCCAGTGACGCCCGCGGGCACGACGCACCGGCCGCTGCGTCTGCAGACGCGGATCATGGCGGCCGTGATCGGCATCGTCTCCCTCATCCTCGTGGTCGTGGCGGCCGCGACCAGCACCACGCTCGGATACACGCTGGAGTCGCGTCTGGACGACCAGCTGCGCGCCTCGACGACCAACGTCGCGCAGTGGGCCGGCGCCGCGTTCTCGGCCGAGGCCCTGCGCCCCAGCGAAGAGGGCGTGACCGCCAAGCGCGTGCTCGCCGGACGCTCCGTCCTGCCGGGCCTCCTGCTCGTGGTCGCACCGTTCGGCGGCGAGCCCACCGGGGCCATCGTGGAACCCACGAGCGAGTCCAGCGGCAGCATCCGGGACCTCGACGAGGACGACCTCCGCACGCTCGCGGTCGGCCTGGTGAATCAGAGCGACGCGACCGTGACGCTGGACGACTACGGCTCCTATCGCGTGACCATCAGGGAGGGGGCGTCCGGCACGATCGTCGTCGGCCTCCCCGCGCCGAGAACCTGCGCACGCTGGCGGCGCTGTTCACCACGATCGCTCTCGCCACACTCGGCGGGCTCGTGCTTCTCGCGCTGACGACCGCGGTCACGATCCGCATGAGCCTGCGCCCGCTGCGCGCCGTCGCGGCGACGGCGATCCGGGTGGCCAATCAGCCCCTGGCGGAGGGACCGTCGAGATCAGCGAACGTGTGCCCGCCGAGCAGGCGGACCCGCGCACCGAGACCGGAGTCGTGGGCGCCTCCCTGAACGTCCTGCTCGACCACGTCGAGTCGTCGCTCGCGTCGCGCCAGCGCAAGGAGGAGCAGATGAGGCGCTTCGTGGCGGATGCCAGCCACGAGCTGCGCACGCCCCTCGCGTCGATCCGCGGCTACTCGGAGCTGTCGCTGCGGGCGATGGAGGGCGCGGCCTCCGATCCCGAGACCACGCGCACGGCCCTGGAGCGCATCCAGGCGCAGTCCCTGCGGATGACCCGGCTCGTCGAGGACCTGCTGCTGCTCGCCCGCCTCGACGAGGGCAGGAGCTGGTCTACGGCACGGTCGACCTCGGCAGACTCGCCCTGGAGTCCCTCACGGATGCGCAGCCCACCGGACGGGATCACCACTGGATCATCGAGGTGCCCGAGGAGCCGGTGACCGTGGTCGGCGATGCCGGACGCCTGCACCAGGTCGCCGCGAACCTGATCGCGAACGCACGAAATCACACGCCGGAGGGCACGACGGTCACGGTGAGCGTGAGCACGGAGCCGGATGCCGGCGTCCTCCGCGTACACGACGACGGCCCCGGGATCGACCCCGCCCTCAGGGGCGAGCTGTTCTCGCGCTTCGCCCGCGGCGATGCCTCGCGCGCCCGCCAGACCGGCGGCACGGGCCTGGGGCTCGCGATCGTCAAGGCCATCGTCGACGGCCACCGCGGCACGATCGAGGTCGAGAGCGAGCCCGGCAGTACGACCTTCACCGTGCGGATCCCGCTGGTTCCCCGCGCCCGGAAACCCCTGCTCAGTAGCCGGCGAACGCGTCGGTCGTGAGCGACCGCGCGCGCTGGAGGGCGGGCGCCAGGTCGGCGATGAGTCGCGGTGGGCCCGAGACGTAGGCGTGACGCCCGGCGAGGTCGGGGACGACCTGCTGGAGTCCCTCGGCGTCCAGGCGGACTCCCTGCGCCCAGCACCAGTTGTCGGGCAGCCCTTCGGGCGCGTCGCGTGTGAAGACGACGACCTCGGCGCCCGTGGCCTCGAGCTCCTCGCGGAAGGCCAGCTCGGCGGCCTCGGAGGCGACGTACACGAGCACGGCGTTGCGCGCCTGCCCACGCTGGGCCGCATCGCGCAACTGGGAGACGAAAGGCGTCACTCCGATCCCCGCGGCGACGAGCAGCACCGGGACATCCCCCTGGGCAGCACGAAGTCGCCCCAGACGCCCGTGACCGCGAGCGCGTCGCCGGGCTCGGCGGCCGCGAGGGCCCGTTTGAAGCTCGACGGATGCTTCTGCCCGCCGTCGCGGTAGGCGATCTTCAGCGTCGGGAGATCCTGCGGTGTGGAGACGATGCTGAACTCGCGGCGCGTCCCCGCGCATCCGGACGCCGGTGCGGCACGTCGAGCTCGAGATACTGACCGGGCGTGAACTTCATCGTGCCCTTGGTCTCGAAGGTGAGTTCGAGCACCGTCGGGGTCACGTGCTCCCGGCCCCGGAAGGTCAGTCGCACCGCGGTGCGCAGCGCGAACGCGAAGGCGAGCAGGTTGCCGATCAGCAGGGCGCGCTCCGCGCCGAGGCTGAAGAGTCCGCCGACCTGGATCGGCCACCCCGCCAGCACGCCCACGAGCGCCGCGACGGCGAACTGCTGCGTGCGCCTGGGCGGCAGGGTCAGCGGCTCGGAGAGCATGAAGGCGCCCAGGAAGAGGAACGGCGTCTGCACGAGCGCGAGGTAGCCCGCGTCGAAGGTCGCGAAGGGGATGCCGGCCTGCTGCGCCTGCACGCCCTGGCGGATGACGGAGGTGCCCACCGCGATCAGCAGGAACAGCAGCACGACCCGCAGCTTCTCCGTGCGCCAGAGCACGGCCAGCCCCAGCACGCCCACCGCGATCGCCATCGCCGGGGTGCCCACCCACCAGGACGAGTCGGCGAGCGGGGTGAGGGTGACCACTCCCGCCCCGAACGCGGCCGGGTTGAAGATGTGCCGGCCGCGCCAGGCGATGACGTACTTCGAGACGCTCGCGACAACACCGGCCAGGGCGATGCCGCCAAGAGAGCCGAGATCCAGGCTCGGGCGCAGCACGAACAGCAGGATCGCTGCGGTCACGAGCGAGGACTCGATGCGATTCGGCAACCGCAGGAGGCGGTGGGCTGCGGCATCCGATGCCGTGGTCACCAGCGCGAGAACGACGAAGGTCGCGGCGATCTCGGCGGGGCCAGGGGCCACCAGGCCGAAGAACGAGAGGACGAGCGCGACGAGGATCAGTCCCGCCAGCGCGGTCAGGACGAGCCGGTACATCGAGACGGCGCCCAGGAGCGCCAGGACGCGCTGCCGGGCGGCGGTGAGGGTGAGGGCCATGCTTCGAGCCTAGCTTCGGGCCGGGACGAACAGCTCGCCGTCGAAGCCCGGCGCCCATTCGACGGTGCCGGCGGTCGTCATCCGTGCCCACTGCACGCCCCAGGCGGCGGCCAGCTCCGGGCCCCCGTCGAAGAAGAGCGCCGTCGCAACGGCGTCCGCCCGCATCGCCGAGGGCGCGATCGCCCAGGTCGCCGCGATCGCGCGGACCGGGAGGCCGGTGCGCGCGTCGAGCACGTGATGGAGGCCGTCGCCCCAGGCACGGCGGTTCGTCGCCGAGGCGCACAGCGCCGCATCCTCGACCTCGATCACGCCGACCACCCTGCTCGGGTCGTAGGGATGCTCGAGACCGACCCGCACCGGTCCCCCGCGCACCGCCAGGTCGCCGCTCGCGTCGACCACGAGGTCGCCGGGGACATCGGCGAGCTCGGCCAGTACGAGATCGACGAGTCGCCCCTTCCCCAGCGCGCCGACGTCGATCGTCGCCGGCCGGACGAGCCCGAGGGTCTGCGCGTCCCAGCGCAGGACGGAGCGCCAGTCGGCGGGTGCCCGCACCGGGTCGCCCGGATCCAGCGTGAGCGCGGCGTCATAACCGAGCCGTGCCAGGCTCTCCCCCACGAGCGGATTGACGGCGCCGTCGGTCGCCTCCGACAGCGCCGCGTAGGCGTCGAGCATGTCCGCGGCATCCGATGGTGCGGGGACCGTCCCGCCGGCACGGGCGAGACGGGCGACGAGAGAGTCGTCGCGGAATCGCGACCACTGCGAGTCGAAGGCCTCGATACGCACGGAGACCGCATCACGGGTCTCGGGCGACAGGGGCTCTGCGGTCTCGATCTCCCAGTGCGTGCCGATCGCCTCGAACCGCCAGTCGGGCATGTCTACCCGGCGGCCTGCTCTTTGATCGCGGCGAGCGCCTGGGTGAATCCGCCGCTCGTGAGCGAAGAGCCGGCGACGCGTCGCACCGAGACCTCATCGATCGGCTTGCCGACGACCTCCTCCGCGATCCCGCCGATGAACGCCCCTGGAACTGACGGCTCTCGGCCGCCTGCGGATCGCCCACGATCTCGACGTCGGCGATCACGCCGTCGTCGAGGGTGACGGTGACCGAGATCTGCTCGAGGGTCTCGGGCGTCTGGTAGCTGCCCTCCGCCGTATAGGTGCCATCGGCGTAGTCGCGGGGCTCCTGCGGCTCGGCCTCGGCGGCGCCGGAGCACCCGGCCAGCACGGCCATGCCTGCGATGCCGACGAGTGCGGCGCCGGAGCGGACGGGGGTGTTCAGTGTCATCTGTGTGCTCCCTCTCGGACGGATGCCCTGGATCTCAGCGTAGGGGTGCGGCTTGTGACTGGACTGTGTCTTCGCGATGAGCTCCTGCGCGGTGGGCCTGGGCAGGGTCACGGGGCTGGCGGTTCCGCCTCCGCCTCGAAGGGCAGCGTACCGTCGCCCGGCAGGGGCAGGACGCCGTCGAAGGGCGTGAGCGTGTGCCAGACGCCGTCCTCGGGCCCATGGAGGAACACGATCACCTCGCCCTCGACGTCGAGCGGATCGCCGTCCGGGTAGACCGATCCGCCCGTGCAGGTCATCGGCGTCGACGCCACCCGGATCGTGCCGGCATCCGGAATCTCGCCCTTGAGAACCTCGCCGACGGCGACCTCGTGCACCGTCGCGGCGACGCCGAACATCTCCACCGTCGTACCGGTGGCGGCGGGTTCCCCGATGACCACGGCCGTGGCCTCATCGAAGGCCGCCTGCGGCGGATCGAAGGAGACCCACGTGACGCACATCTCCGAGCGCACGCCCGGGAACCCCGCGCAGGAGCACAGCGCCCCCGTGGCCACGACCAGCATCGCGATTCCGAGTGCGCCTCTCGCCCTCGTCATGATCTCGGGCCCGGCGGGCGAAGCGCCTAGGCGTCGCCGCCGAACATGCTCGTGACCGAGCCGTCCTCGAAGACCTCGTGAATCGCACGGGCCAGCAGCGGCGCGATCGGCAGGATCGTCAGGCCCGGGAAGCGGCGCGACTCGGAGAGCGGGATCGTGTCTGTCACGACGACCTCGTCGATCGCGGAGTCCTGCAGACGCTCGGATGCCGGATCGCTGAAGATCGGATGGGTCGCGGCGACGATCACCTTGCGGGCGCCGTTGGCCTTGAGCGCCTGGGCGGCCTTCACGATCGTTCCGCCCGTATCGATCATGTCGTCGACGAGGAGGCAGGTGCGGCCGTCGACGGTGCCCACAATCTCGTGCACCGTGACCTGGTTGGCCACCTTCGGGTCGCGACGCTTGTGGATGATCGCCAGCGGCGCGCCGAGGCTGTCGGACCAGGTGTCGGCGACGCGCACCCGACCCATGTCGGGCGAGACCACCGTGAGGGTCTCGCGGTCCTCGGCGGTGAGCGTCTTCTGGAAGTAGTCCAGCAGCACGGGCTTGGCGAAGAGGTGGTCGACGGGGCCGTCGAAGAAGCCCTGGATCTGCGCGGCGTGCAGGTCGACGCTCATGATGCGGTCGGCGCCGGCGGTGCGCAGGAGGTCGGCGACCAGGCGGGCGCTGATCGGCTCGCGGCCGCGGCCCTTCTTGTCCTGACGCGAGTAGGGGAAGTAGGGCGCGACGACGGTGATCCGCTTGGCGGAGGCGCGCTTGGCCGCGTCGATCATGATGAGCGTCTCCATGAGCCACTCGTTGACCGGCGTGCCGAAGGTCTGCACGAGGAAGAGGTCGCAGCCGCGGATCGACACCTCGAAGCGGGCATAGATCTCGCCGGAGGCGAAGGTGCGGTGCTCGGTGGGCGCGAGCTCGGTGCCGATCGCCTCGGCGACGGCGGCTACCAGCTGCGGGTGCGAACGCCCGCCCGCGACGACGAGCCGCTTCTTGGTCTTGGCGACCAGGCCCGGCGCGATGCCGTTGTCCTTGTCGAGCTCAACGGTCTTCTTCTTGCGAGCCATCGTCCGCCTTCTCTGCCGCTCGTGCGCGAGCCGCCGCTTCTGCGGCCCCCGTACCTGCCCTGTTGTTCTCGACCCAGCCCTCGACATTGCGCTGAGGTGCCACCGTCAGAGCAAGTGCGCCGGCAGGGACGTCCTTGCGGACGACCGCTCCCGCCCCGGTCTTGGCTCCGTCACCGATTCTAACGGGCGCGACGAAGACGTTGTGCGAGCCGGTGTGCACCTCGTCGCCGATCTCGGTGCGGTGCTTGGCGAGGTCGTCGTAGTTCGCCGTGATCGCGCCGGCACCGATGTTGACGCGCTCGCCGATCGTCGTGTCGCCGATGTACGACAGGTGCGGGACCTTGCTGCCCGCACCGATCTGCGCGTTCTTCGTCTCGACGTAGGTGCCGATCTTGCCGTCGTCGGCGAGGACCGTGCCGGCGCGCAGGTAGGCGAAGGGACCGACGGTGGCACGGGCGCCGATCACGGCGAGCGTGGCATCCGTCCGCCGCACCACGGCGTCCTCGCCGACCTCGCAGTCCACGAGCGAGGTGTCGGGACCGATCGTCGCCCCGGCGGCGACGGTCGTCGCCCTCAGGATGTGCGTGTTCGGCAGGATCGTGACATCCGGGCTGAGAGTCGCCGTGTCGTCGATCCAGGTCGTCGCGGGATCGACGATCGTGACGCCCTCGCGCTGCCAGCGGCGCACGATCCGATCGTTGAGCACGCGACCCGCCTCGGCGAGCTGCACCCGGTCGTTGACGCCGAAGGCGGCGGCGGGGTCGGGGGCGAGCTCGGCGGCGACCCGCTCCTGCGCACGGCGCAGCAGGCCGATGACGTCGGTGAGGTACAGCTCCCCCTGCGCATTGTCCTGCGTCAGCTGCGGCACGACGGCCCGCAGCGAGGTGGCCCGGAACACGTAGACGCCGGCGTTGATCTCGGAGACGGCGGCCTCGGCATCCGAGGCGTCCTTCTGCTCCACGATGCGCTCGACCGCGCCCTCGCCGTCGCGGATGACCCGCCCGTAGCCGGTGGGGTCGTCAAGCCGGGCGCTGAGCACCGTGGCGGCGGCGGATGCCGCACGGTGGCCCTCGACGAGAGCCTGGAGGGTCTCGGCGTCGAGCAGGGGCACGTCGCCGGAGAGGATGAGGACGTCGCCGGAGAAGTCGGCCGGCAGCGCGTCGACGGCGAGCTGGACCGCGCGGCCCGTACCGGGGACCTCGTCCTGATCGACGATGATCGCGTCGGGGTACTCCTCCTGCAGGGCCGCCACGACGCGGTCGCGCTCATGGCGGACGACGACCTCGATGTGCGCGGCGCCGAGGCGCCGGGCCGTCGCGAGCACGTGGCCCACGAGCGGGCGCCCGCCGATCGGATGCAGCACCTTCGGCAGGCGCGACTTCATCCGCGTGCCCTGCCCTGCCGCCAGGACGATGATCGCGAGGGGGTTGTTGTCAGTCACGCTCCGCCGCCAGGACTCGAACCTAGACCTCACAGCTCCAAAGGCTGTCGTGCTGCCATTACACCACGGCGGACCGCAGCATCCGCGAGGATCCTGCCCGTCAAGTCTGCCATGCCCCGCGCCCGATCACGCCTCCCCCTGCGGACGCCCTCCGTCGCGGGCGAAGCGCGAGGCATGCCCGCTCCAGCCGCTCTCGACGGGAAGCGAACGCAGGCCGCGGTTGGTGACGGAGACCAGCGCCGCCACGACGCACAGCGCGCCGCAGAAGAGGAGGGTCGGAGTCCGGCCCGCCCACGACAGCCCGAAGCCGGCGACGACCGGCGCCAGGGGCATCGCGCCCATGGCCAGCACCTGCATCGCGCTGTTCGCGCGCCCGAGCATCTGCGTGGGGACGGCGACCATGAAGTAGCCCAGGAGCGCGGAGTTCAGGGCGGGCACGAAGAGGACCGCGGCGGCGAGCACGACGAGCATCCCGATGAGCGAGTCCACGAGCGACAGGACGAGGATGCCGGTGGCCGCCGCGCCGAGACCGCCGATGATGAGCACGCTCGCGGGACCCGCGGGAGCAGGAGCGGAGCGATGATGGCGCCGACGAGCATCGCGGCACCCGTGACGGCGGAGAACCACCCGATCGTGACCGGCGCGTGGCCGTCCTGCTGCAGCGCGTAGATCACCGTCGTGATCGCCGCGCTGAAGCCGAGGTTGATGATGGTCGCGGCCCACAGGACGCCCCGCAGATCGGTCCGCGAGAGCATCCAGGCGAAACCGCTGCGCAGTTGCGGAAGGAGCCTTTCGCGGGGCGTTCCCGCCTCGCCGGCGGGGGCGGATGCGGCGCGGGACTCCTCTCGCGCGCCGCGCCCGAGCATCCACGCGGTCACCGCGGCGACGGCATGGCAGAGCATCGCGACAAGCCCGATCAGCCATCCGCCGACGCCGAGGAGAATACCGCCGAGCGGTCCGCCCGCGAGCTGGATGACCGCGCCTCTGCCTTGATTGGCCGCCTGCGCCCGCCCCATGGCGGCGTCAGGCACGATGCCCTTCACCGCGGTCTCCCCGGCGATGTCGAACAGCCCCTCTCGGGCGTTGAGGAGGACGTTGACCGCGAGCAGCAGGGCGAACGTCCAGGCGCCGGCGGCGTCGAGGACGGTGAAGGCTCCGGCCAGGACGACGCCGATGAGCGAGCCGATCAGCATGAGGACGACGCGGCGGTGCCGATCGGCGAGCACACCACCGACGAGCGTGAGCACGACCCCCACCGCGATCCCGACCGCGGCGATGACCCCGGCCTGGGCGGGATCATCGGTGACCATGAGCGCGATGAGCGGCACCGCGAAGCTCGTCAGCGCTCCGGCGAGCTCCTTCGCGGTGTCGCTGACGAACCAGGTCTTGTAGCCGGCGACACGCCAGAGGCGCACGGCCGGGGTCTCCGTCGGGGTGTCGGTCGTGGGTTCCATGTGACGAGCGTAACTGTGCAGCTTTATTTGCGCAACTCTTTTTGCGCAAATATATGTGCGAGTTTCGACTATGCTGAGGAGCATGACGGTCGATCAGGACGCACCCGAGGAGTCGGAGCCGACGCCCCGGATGTCCTCCACCGGGCACGCCGAAGCCGCCACGATGTCGACGGCGATGCTCAAAGCCATGGCGCATCCGCTTCGCCAGCGCATCCTTCAGCTGCTGCGGCAGCGCCGGCATCTTCGGGCCGCAGACGCCGCTGCCGAGCTGGCCGAACCCGCGAACAAGGTCAGCTTCCACCTTCGGGTTCTCGCCGACGCGGGCCTCATCGAAGAGGCGCCCGAGAAGGCCCGCGACGGACGCGATCGAGTCTGGAAGGTATCGGAGGGCTCGTGGAGCCTGGGCAACGCCGAGCATCCTGTCCCCGACGAGGCGCTGGGCGACGCCGTCATCCAGGCGCTCGTCGCCGAGCACTACGACCTGGTGCGCCGCGTCGCCGCATGGGCGCCGGAGTACACGACAGGGCGCGAGACGCACGTGCACGGAACGTTCACGCGCTCGTCCACCCACCTCACCGAAGCGGAGTTCGTGGAGCTGATGGCGGTGATCCAGAAGGCCATCAGCGATGCCGAAGACGCCCACGACGAGAATGCACCGGGCACCCGCGCCTTCGACATCGACATCATCGCCGCCGATGACACGCTCTGAACCCGCCGATCACCACGACTCCGGTCGACGCTCATCGTCGGGTGCCCGAAAAGCCGGACACCGGATAATGGGACCATGAGCACGAGCGACGAAGTGGACGGCATCGTCCGCGCGTGGAACGCCCAGCGGCCGGATCTGGACTTCTCCCCCTCGAGGTGCTCTCCCGCGTCAACCGCCTCGCCCGCCACCTCGACCGCGCCCGGCGCGACGTGTTCCGGCGCAGCGATCTGGAGACCTGGGAGTGGGACGTGCTCGCCGCCCTCCGCCGTGCCGGCGATCCCTACCAGCTCTCCCCCAAGCAGCTGCTGCACGAGACCTTCGTCTCCAGCGGCACGATGACCAACCGGATCGACCGTCTCGTCGAGCGCGGCTTCGTCACGCGCGAGGCCGACCCCGACGACCGCCGCGGAGTGCTGGTCACCCTCACGGAGGACGGTCGGATGCGGACGGATGCCGCCATCACCCGTCTCGTCGACATCGAGGCGGAGCTGCTGCGCCCCTCCCCCGTGGCGAGCGCGAACGGCTCGCCACCCTCCTGCGCAAGCTCAGCCTCAGCTTCGACGCGTAGAAAGCTCGATGCGTCGAAGGCTCGATGCCCCGAGGGCGCGCTCATAGGCCCGGTCCCTGAGCCGGTCGAGGGGCCGATCCCTGAGCCGCTCGAAGGGCTCGCTCGAAACGCGGGCGCTCGTACAGGCAGGTTCGTGCAGTACCGGCACGCTCGCTCAGAAGGGCGCCGGCTCGGGACTCGGCGTGAAGACCGGCACCCGGCGTTCGGGCTCGACGACGTATCTTCGGCCCGCCGGGGAGATCCATTCGATGGCGCCGCCGCTGTCGGGGATCTGCGTGACCCGCCACCCGCCGTGATGCTTCACGGTATGATGGCCCGTGCAGAACGGCGCGTGGTTCTCCAGGCTCGTGCACCCGCCGTCGATCCACGCCACATTGTGGTCGATCTCGCAGCGAGAGGCGGGGACGCCGCATCCGGGTGCCATGCACCGATCGGAACGCCACTTCACGAGCCTACGCAGCGCCGCCGGCGGCCGATACTGCGTGCGCCCCACGGAGAGGACCATGCCGGTCTCGGGGTGGGTGAGAACCCGCATCCACTCACGGGCGCCGCCGCAGAGCTCGCGCGCCTTGTCGATGGGGATCGGTCCGAACCCTTCGACCATCGGCGGGTCTCCGGCGGCATCGTCGTCGAGGAGGGAGAGCACCGGGACGGTGACGACGACCGTCGCGCGGATGCCGCGCACCTGCTCGGGGTGCACGGTCGTGCTGCCGTCGACGAGAAGGTCGCAGGCCACGTCGGCCCGAAGCTGGTCGAGGGTGCGCGTCTCGTCCTCGGCCTCGCCGATGGCACGGGCCATCGCGGTGACCCGCCCGTGCATCGCGCGCAGCTCGACCTCCGGACCATGGATCTCCAGCGTCGCCATGCCGTCGCGCTGCGGCACGAGATCCACACGGCGCCCTTCCAGTGCAGCCGCGTGACGCTCGGCCGCACTGTCGGCGCAGGCCGCCTCGATGAGCTTCTTCAGCGCTCGCCGAAAGCTTCCGACGGGGAGATCCTCTGCGAGATCCACGGCACGACCGACGAGCGGCCTGCGGACCTCTTCCGGTGCCTCGGAGAGCAGTTTCACCATGATCTTGGCGTGCTGCTCGGTGATTCGACCGTGCGTGAGGGAGATGAGCGCGGCGGGATACTCCTCCACCAGCGTCACGGCGACGTACAGCAGCTCCTCTGCCGCGTACTCGGTGATGCGCAGTGCAGAGGCGACCTCCAGACGGAGGCTGCGCTCCATCACGTCGCGCGTGGACCTTCCGCCCGGCCCGACATGCGACAGCATCTCGGCGTGCAGCCGCTGGATCGAACGGAAGCGTTCGGCGGCGAGCATCGCCATCTCATTCGAGAGCAGGACCGCATCGTCGAGCGCTTCGGACAACCCCGGGCCGGCCCACGGGAATGGCGCCGGCACACCGGGCAGATCGCCGGCGCGGTGCTCGTCGCGTGGAGTGGAGTACATGATTCAAGATTAGTATATATCTTCGATCTTATGCAAGCATTTTCGAAGCATTCTTCGCACATTTCCCGGAGAAATCGAACGCCTCTTAGAGCCGGCGAAGGGACCCCGGATACCGCGCTCGATAGGCTCTCGTCATGGCGAGAAGCAGCGGTGCCTGATGGCGATGCACTCACCGCTCCCGCCGCGCGACGGAGTGGGCGCCACGCGCCTGCGCGTGCCGAGGACGGGTCCGTGGGAGACGATCGCCGACTACGTCGTCTCGCGCTTCGGGCACGTCGACCCCGACACCCTGCGCGCCCGCTTCGAGCGCGGCGAGGTCGTGGGTCGCGACGGGGCGGCTCTCAGCATCCGATCGCCCCTCGGCGCCGCCGACTTCATCTGGTACTACCGCGAGCCTCCGGTCGAACGCGAGATCCCCTTCGACATCGAGATCCTGCACCAGGACGACGACCTCGTCGTGATCGACAAGCCGCACTTCCTGCCGACGACCCCGTCGGGGAGGTTCCTGCAGAACTCCGCCCTCGTGCGACTGCGCAACCGGCTGGACAACCCCGATCTCACGCCGATCCACCGGCTGGACCGGCACACTGCCGGTCTCGTCATGTTCTCCGCGCGCCCGCAGACCCGCGGCGCCTACCAGACTCTGTTCGAGCGGCGCGAGGTGGAGAAGGAGTATGAGGCGATCTCCCACCCGCCGACCGAGGCGCCGGAGTTCCCCCTCACCGTCCGCTCGCACATCCGCAAGGAGCGCGGCGTGCTGCGCGTGCAGGAGATCCCGGATGCCGCCCCCAACGCCGAGACGGTCATCGAACTGATCTCGGCGGACGCACGGATGCTGCGCACACGCCTGCGACCGCACACCGGTCAGATGCACCAGCTGCGGGTGCACCTCGCCTCGATCGGCGCCGGCATCCGGAACGACCCCTTCTACCCGGAACTGCTGCCCGAGGCGCCCGACGACTTCACGAAACCGCTGCAACTGCTCGCGCGCGAACTGCGCTTCGTCGACCCGCTCAGCGGCGACCAGCGCGTGTTCACCACGCGGCTGGACCTCAGCGGCGCATGACCTTGCGCGCCAGCCGCATCCCGAGCGTCTGAACGAGGTGCACGAACACCACGATGAGGACGATCGCAGCCCACATGACGACCGGGTTGAACTGCCGGTGGCCGTACACGAGCGCGAAGGCGCCGAGACCGCCGGCGCCGAGGGCACCGGCCATCGCGGTCATGTCGATGATCGCCACGACGACGAAGGTGTAGCCGAGGATGAGCGGGCCGAGCGCCTCCGGCACGACGATGGTCAGCAGGATCCGCCATGGCCCCGCGCCCATGGACCGGGCCGCTTCGATCACGCCGGCCGAGACGCCGACGAGGTGCTGCTCGACGATGCGACCGATCGCGAAGGCCGTGCCCAGCGACAGCGCGACGATCGCCGCGTTCGGGCCGATGCCGGTGCCCACGATCACCCGTGAGAGCGGGGCGACGACCGCGATGAGGATCACGAAGGGGATCGGCCGGAAGAAGTTGACGATCACGTTGAGCGCCGCGTACACGACGCGGTGGGGCAGGAGGCCGCCTGCGCGGCTGACGTACAGTCCGAGGCCGATGATGCCGCCGAGCAGACCGCCGAAGACCAGCGTGAGCGCGGCCATGTAGAGCGTCTCCGCCGCGGCGATCCAGAACTCCGGCATGAGTTCGATGAGGCGATCCATCAGCGCACCCCCTCTCCGGAGATGTCGGTCACTTCGACATGGGTGCCGATCTGCACCAGGGCCGCGTCGATCGCGGCATCCGTTCCCCGGATGGCCAGGGTCAGATGCCCGAACGCGCGGCCGCGGATGTCGTTGATGCCGCCGTAGATCAGCTCGAACTCCAGACCCGCCGCGGCGAGGTCGAGGAACACCGCGGCCTGGGAGGAGTCGCCGTCGCGGAACGAGAAGGTGACGATCCGACCGGCATGGCGCTCTCGCAGCACCGCCAGCTCCGCCGGCGAGGGGATGCCCTTGACGACCGTGCCGACGAAGCGCTGCGAGGCCGGATGCTGCGGTGCGGAGAAGACCTCGAAGACCTCGCCCTGCTCGATCACGCGCCCGCCGTCCATGACCGCGACCTTGGTCGCGAGGGTCTGGATGACATCCATCTCATGGGTGATGACGACCATCGTCACGCCCTGCTCCTCGTTGACGCGCCGCAGGAGCGAGAGCACCTCGTGCGTGGTCTCGGGATCCAGGGCGCTCGTGGCCTCGTCGGCGAGGAGGATGGAGGGGCGCGTGGCGAGCGCGCGGGCGATGCCGACACGCTGCTTCTGGCCTCCCGAGAGCTGCTCGGGGTAGGCGCGCGCCTTGTCGCTGAGGCCGACGAAGGCGAGAAGTTCCGCCACCCGGGCGTCGATGTCGGCCTTGGACCATCCGGCGAGCTTGAGGGGTAGGCGATGTTCGCCCGCACGGACTTGGCGGCGAAGAGGTTGAACTGCTGGAAGATCATGCCGATGCCGCTGCGCACACGACGCAGCTCGCTCTCGGAGAGGGCGGTGATCTCCTTCCCGTCGACGGTGATCGACCCGGAGGTGGCGGGCTCGAGCGCGTTGATCAGACGCACGAGGGTGGACTTGCCCGCACCCGAGTATCCGATGATGCCGAAGACGTCCCCTTGTCGATGCGGAGGGTGACGTCGTCGACGGCGACCACATCGGTGCCGGGCGACCCTGTGGCCGGGTAGGCCTTGGAGACGTTCTCGAGGGTGACGATGGGCATATGTGCTCCGGTAGGGGAAAACGGGAGAATCGGGCGACGCACATACGGCGTCGCCCGATTCTGTCAGATGTGTCGGATGCTACTGAGCGGCGATGTCGGCCTGCACCTTGGCGAGCGAGGCGACGAGCTCATCCACCGGCGTCTGCAGCAGCTGCGCGGTGTTGCCCGAGGAGGCCTGGAGTCCCTCCTGCACGGCGGGCGTGTTCTGGAAGATCTCGACGAGCTTCAGGTAGGTGGGGTTGTCGGCATCCGCCGCGCGCGCCGCGAAGATGTTCACGTACGGCAGGGCGTTGGGATCGCTCGGGTCGTCCTGGGCGATGGCGTCTTCGAAGGAGAGCCCGGCGTTCTCGACGAAGTCGTTGTTCAGGATCGACGCCGCGACATCGGGGAGCGAGGTGGCGAGGATCGCCGCCTCCAGCGCCGTGACGTTCACGCGCGAAGCCGCCTGGTCGACGTCGGCGAGGTCGGAGAAGATCGTGCCGCCGCTCTTGAGCTCGATGAGGCCGGCCGACTGCAGCACGAGCAGAGCGCGCGCCTGGTTGGAGGCGTCATCCGGCACGGCGACGGTCTCGCCGTCGGGGATCTCTTCGACCGAGTCGTACTTGATCGAGTAGAGGCCGAGCGGGTAGATCGCCGTGGAGCCGATCGGGGTGAGGTCCTCACCGGAGGCCTCGTTGTACTGAGCGAGGTAGACGATGTGCTGGAACTGGTTGAGATCCAGGTCACCCGCTGTCAGAGCGGGGTTGGGCTGCTCGTAGGAGGAGAAGTCGACGAGGTCGACCGTGATGCCCTCGGCCGCCGCCGCATCGACGAAGGCCGTCCACTGCTCGTCGGACTTGCCGACGACGCCGATCGAGACGGTCTCGGTCGGTCCTCCCGGCTCGGTCGACGACTCGGGCGCTTGGCTCTCGGAGCCGGGCGAGCACGCGGCGAGCGCGATCGCGAGCGGGACGGCGGTCAGGGCCGCGAGGATGGTGCGTGTGCGACGGGACATGTGATGTGTTTCCTCTCGTGGGGGACCTGGATACGTTAGGCACCCCATCCCCTGCGTCCGAATCGACTCGTCACACTGTTACGGACCGCACGATCGGCCATGCCGATCAGCGATGATCCGGACTCCGCTCCGCGCGCGGTCCGACGGCGCGCAGAGCACCGAGGATCGCGACGAGGTCGACGACCTCCTGGAGCCAGGCCCCACCAATGCAGGCAGGAACCCGAACGCCGCGACGAGCATGAGAGCCACGCTGATGATGATGCCGAGCCAGATGCTCTGCAGCGCGATCCGCACCGTGTCCTTCCCCACGCGCACCGCCAGCGGAAGGGAGGCGAGGGTGTCGTACCGGTTCACGATGTCGGCGGACTCGCTCGCGGCGGTCGCGCCCCGGGCTCCCATCGCGAAGCCGATGTCGGCGGCGGCGAGCACGGGGGCGTCGTTGAGACCGTCGCCGACCATGATGAGCGGTCGGGGCTGCACGGCGCTCACGATACGCACCTTGTCGGAGGGACGGCACTCGGCGTGCACCTCGTCGATGCCGAGGCGCGCGGCGATCGGTTCGGCGGTGGCCGCCACGTCGCCGGTGACCATGAGCGTGCGTTCGATCCCGAGCAGCCGCAGATCGTGGAGCGCCTGACCGGCTTCGCCCCGTGCCTGGTCGCGCATCACGATCGCGCCCGCGAAGCGGCCGTCGACGGCGACATAGATCGCCAGTTCTCCGGGTTCCAACGGGGCCGGCGCGAGCGTCGGAGCGAACTCGCGGAGCCAGGAGGGCTTGCCCACCCGCACCGTCACGACCGCAGCCGTCGCGTCGGACGCGAACTGCGCGGCGACGCCGTTGGTGGCGATCTCTTCGGCTTCGCGCGCTTCCAGCAGCGCATACCCCTGCTGCTTGGCCGCCGCGACGACGGACTTCGCCAGGACATGGGAAGAGTACACCTCCGCCGACGCGGCGAACTGGAGCACGCTCTTCTCGTCGAAACCGGGCGCGGCGACGATGCGATCGAGCACGGGCCGCCCGGTCGTGATGGTACCGGTCTTGTCGAACGCGGCGGAGCGCACCCGTGAGAGCTGTTCGAGCGTGCCGCCGCCCTTCACGATGAGCCCGTGGCGCGCTGCCCGGCTCATGCCGCCGAGGAACGCCACCGGCGCCGCGATCAGCAGGGGGCACGGTGTCGCGACGACCAGCACCTCGGCGAACCTGACCGCGTCTCCGCTGACCGCCCACGCCACGCCCGCGATGAGGAGCGAGAGCACGGTGAACGGCACGGCGTAGCGGTCGGCGAGGCGCACGACCTTCGCCTTGCTGCCCGCCGCCTGCTCGACCAGGCGCACGATCTGCTGGTACTCGCTGTCCGAGGCGAGCGCGACGGCCCGCATAGTCACCGCCGACGCACCGTTCACCGCGCCGCTGGAGACGCGCTCGCCCGCGACGCGTTCGACCGGCAGGCTCTCGCCCGTGAGCGAGGACTCGTCGAGCACGGCGTGCTCCGACACGAGCACCGCGTCCACGGGCACGAGCGCGCCGGGTCGCACGAGCAGCAGATCGCCGACCTCGACGGCGTCGACCGGCACATCCTCGGTGACCGTCTCGGCGATCGAGCCGCCCGCGGGACGGTGTCGCGCAGCAGCCGGGTCGCCTGCTGCGGGGCTTTGCGCAGCAGCGCGGTGAGCTCTCGCTTGGAGCGGTGCTCGGCGTAGTCTTCGAGCGCGGCCCGCCGGTGAGCATCAGCACGACCACGAGCGCGGCCCACGGCTCACCGACGAGGACCGCCGCCGTGATCGCGGTGACCGCCAGGATGTCGAGCCCGGCGTGGCCTCGGATGAGCTGGCGGATCATGCCGACGGCCTCCCAGGCGGCGATCACCAGCGCATAGACGCCGACGAGCCACGGGGCGATGCCGCGCGCGGGGGTCGCGAGCAGGACGAGTCCGACCATCGCGACCAGCAGGGTCGCGAACACCAGCGGATACGTCCTGACTGCGGCCTGTAGTCGTCTCACCCTCACATCCTCCCAGAGCCCGGGCGTCGGCACAGGGAGAGCTCGCGTCGGAGGACCGATCCTCGCGAGAGGAGGACGCCTGCGCGTCGCGCTCAGGCCTCCAGTGCGGAGGAGAGCTCGAGCCAGTGGTCCTCGAGGGCGACGATCTCCGCCTCGACGGCGGCGATCTCCTTCATGATCGCCGCCAGTCCCGCATAGTCGGATTGGTCGTGCTCGACGAGGGCGTGCTTGCGCGCGTCGACGTCGGCGGCGAGTCTGGCGATCTTGCGCTCGACGGCGGCCAGATCCTTCTCGGCGACCCGGCGAGCGGCGCCGTCGAGGGCGGGAGGAGCGGATGCCGCATCCGATGTCGGCGCCGCGGGGGCCTTCGACGCGCTCGAGGCCCGGCCGGCATCCGACTTCTGCTGCGCGGCGCGCAGGCGCAGGTACTCGTCGACCCCGCCCGGGAGATGTCGCAGGCTTCCGCCGAGGATCGCGTATTGCTGGTCGGTCACGCGCTCCAGGAAGTACCGGTCGTGCGAGACGACCAGGAGCGTGCCCGACCAGGAGTCGAGGAGATCCTCGATCGCGGCGAGCATGTCGGTGTCCATGTCGTTGGTGGGCTCGTCGAGGATGAGGACGTTCGGCTGGTCCAGGAGCACGAGCAGCAGCTGCAGCCGGCGCTGCTGACCGCCGGAGAGGTCTTTGACGGGGGTCGAGAGCTGCGCCGAGCTGAAGCCGAGGCGCTCGAGAAGCTGGCCGGGGGTGAGCTCGGTCGCCTTGGAGCCCGTCCCCAACGTGTACGAGGTGCGCAGGCGCCCGACGACCACGCGGACGGGGTCGTCCCAGACCTCGGTGAGCTCGTCCAGGCGCTGGGTGAGCGAGCGCACCCTCACCGTCTTGCCGTGCTTCACACGGCCCGAGGTCGGTGCGACGCTGCCGTCGATGAGCCCGAGGAGCGTCGACTTGCCGGCGCCGTTGACGCCCAGGATGCCGGTGCGCTCCCCCGGCGCGACGCGCCACTCGACGTCGCGCAGCACTTCGGTCGCTGAGCCGGTCGAAGCGTCGCCGTAGGAGACGCCCGCATCGACGAGGTCGACGACATCCTTCCCGAGCCGGGAGACGGCGAGCGACTGCAGCGCGACCCGGTCGCGGATCTCCGGCACATCGGCGATGAGCTCGTTGGCCGCATCGATCCGAAACTTGGGCTTCGAGGTGCGCGCCGGCGCCCCGCGGCGGAGCCACGCGAGCTCCTTGCGGGCGAGGTTCTGGCGCTTGGCCTCGGTCGCCGCCGCCATCCGGTCGCGCTCGACGCGCTGGAGGATGTACGCGGCGTACCCGCCCTCGAAGGGCTCGACGATCCGGTCGTGGACCTCCCAGGTGGCGTTGGCGACCTCATCGAGGAACCAGCGGTCGTGGGTGACGATGAGGAGCGCCCCGGCGTTCGGCGCCCAACGCTTCTTCAGGTGCGCGGCGAGCCAGGTGATCGCCTCGACGTCGAGATGGTTGGTCGGCTCGTCGAGGGCGATGACGTCCCAGTCGCCGGTGAGGAGTCTCGCGAGCGCCACCCGGCGACGCTGGCCGCCCGAGAGGTCGGCGACGGAGGCGTGCCAGTCCAGATCGCCGAGGAGCCCCTGGATGACGTCGCGGATGCGGGCATCCCCGCCCACTCGTGCTCGGGAGTGTCCCCACGACGGCCTGCGCGATCGTCAGCGCATCGTCGAGCGTGTCGGCCTGGTCGAGCACGCCGATCGTCGTGCCACTGCGGACCGTGACGCGTCCGGCATCCGGCTCCCTGCGGCCAGCGAGCATCGCCAGCAGACTCGACTTGCCGTCGCCGTTGCGACCGACGATGCCGATGCGGTCGCCTTCGGAGACGCCGAGGGTCACCGAGTCGAAGACGACCTTGGTGGGGTATTCGAGATGGAGGCCTTCGGCCCCGAGAAGATGTGCCATGTCCTTCTCAGCGTAGTCAGCCCGGCCGCTTTCGGCGTGCGTGCGGCCCCCGCTCGCCCCGTCTCAGACGGGGTCGTCCTCCAGTCGGAGGGAGGTCCAGCGCTCGATCGTGCGCCCCTGGCTGTCCTGGAAATCGGCCAGGGTGCTCTCCGGGTCGACCAGGAGGATCCGGTGCCCTCGTCCATGAGCTTCGTCGCGGTCTGCGCCGAGGTGCGGCGTGCCACCGGCAGCACCTCGTCGACGCGACTCATGTCGAAGACGACGAGATCGGTCGACGGCGGGTTCTCGATGATCTCGCGCACGAGCGACTCGATGCTGCTGAGCACGAGGTCGCCCTGGAGGACGTAGACGGTGGCCGGCTCGCCGTCGACGGTGGCCGCCCGGGTCTCCCGCAGCGAGGAGCGCGCGGGCCTGCCGCTCTCCATGAGATGCAGCCCGAGGTCTTCGGAGAGGTGCTGCATCATGGCGACGCCGCGCGCGCTGTTGCCGTGCGGGTCCAGGCGCGGGGAGAAGACCGCCACGCCGACCTGGCCGGGGAGAACGCCGATGATGCCGCCGGCGACGCCGCTCTTGGCAGGGATGCCCACGGTGGTCAGCCAGTCCCCCGCGGCGTCGTACATGCCGCACGTGGCCATGACGCCCAGCACCTGCCTGGTGGTCTCACGGCTGAAGACGCGTTCGCCCGTGTTCGGCTGGACGCCGGCGTTCGCGAGGGTCGCGGCCATGAGTGCGAGGTCGCGGACGCTGACGGATGCCGCGCACTGCCGGGTGTATCCGGTCACCGCCGCCCGCGGATCGCGCCCGAGCGCGCCCGAGGCGTGCAGCAGATAGGCGAGGCCGAGATTGCGGTCGCCGGTGGCGAGCTCGGAGGCGGCGACGGGCTCGTCGACCTCCACCGGCCGTTCCACGAGCCGCGAGAACAGATCGAGCATGCGATCGAGCGCGGGCGCCTCATCCTCCTTGAGGAGCGCATGGGTGGCGATCGCGCCGGCGTTGATCATCGGGTTGCGCGGCTTGCCGGTCTCGGGATCGAGGGAGAGCTCGTTGAAGGCCTCCCCGCTGGGCTCCACGCCGATGTGCTCGCGCACGGCCTCCAGCCCGTGATCCTCGATCGCCAGCGCGTAGGCGAAGGGCTTGGACATCGATTGGATGCTGAACCGGTGGTCGCAGCCGCCGCTGCCGTAGACCGTTCCGTTCACGGTGCACAGCGCCACGGCCACGCCGTCCGGGTCGGCTGCGGCCAGCTCCGGGATGTAATCGGCCAGAGCGCCGGAGTCGACGTGGGCGGTCTGCTCGACGATGGTGTCGAGATAGTCGAGGATCGGTGATCGCATGCGTTCTCCCTCAGGCGCTTCAGACAAGGCTCGCATGCGAACGAGAGCGACACCAGCTCGAGAGGACGCGGAACGGTGGCGTCGGCCGGGGCGCGCTGTACGCTGAGGCCGCGAGCTGCTTCCCCCCCTCGCTCCTTCCGCGTCCCGCCCTGCTGCAGGGCGCGATCGGCGGGGTCGCGTTCGCCGTCGGGTACCTCATCGGCGTCGCCGTCTGGGCGCTGCTGCGCCGACTCCTGCGCAGACGACTCCCCTCCCGTCGTCCGTGGCACGGCTGGTGGATCCTCTATGTCGTGCTCTGGATCGCGGCGATCGGCGTCTTGTCGGTACTGGCCCTCACCTGGCAGAACGAGGTGCGCCGGCTCGTCGAGATGCCTCCGCTGGAAGGCGTGGACATCTCGGCCTTCCTCCTGGCGTTCCTCCCGGTCGTCGCGATCCTCCTGTGCGCCGGAAAAGCGACATTCTGGCTCTTCCGCCGACTCCGCCGCATGGCGGGGACGGTCATCGGCGTCATCGGCTCGGCGACGGTCGTGACGGGCATCGTCGCCGGACTGGTGCTGGTCGTGATCGTGTCCGTCGACGAGATCTACCTGCAGCGCAACGCGCTGCCGGACGCCGCCGTCCGGGAGCCGGCGTCGGAAGCGCGCTCAGCCGGACCCGACTCTCCGGTCGCCTGGGAGACGCTCGGCCGACACGGCGCCGCTTTCGTCGGAGGCGGCCCGACGGCATCCCAGATCGCCGACCTCACCGGCGGGCCGGCGATCGAGCCGATCCGGGTGTATGCCGGACTGGAGTCCGCACCGACGATCCAGGAGCGCGCGCGACTGGTCGTGGCGGAGCTCGAACGTACCGGAGCCTTCGAACGCGATGTCCTGGTCGTCGCCACGACGACCGGTTCGGGATGGCTGGAGCCGCAGGCGATCGACGCCGTCGAGTACCTGCACGACGGCAACACCGCGATCGCCGCCATGCAGTATGCGTACACGCCGAGCTGGGTCTCGTTCCTCTTCGACCCCGACGCCCCCGTCGCGGCTGCGCGCGTGCTGTTCGAGGCCGTCGAGGAGACGTGGCAACGTCTTCCCGCGGACAGTCGACCACTCCTGGTGCTCTACGGGCTCAGTCTGGGCGCGCATGGCGGCCAGGCCGTCTTCGCCGACCTTGACGATCTGCGTGCGCGCGCCGATGGTGCCCTCTTCGTCGGCAGCCCCCACAGCTCCGAGCTCTGGCAAGAACTGCAGACCCGGCGCGATGCGGGCAGCCCTGTCTGGCAGCCCGTGCTCGACGAAGGCCGGGAGGTGCGCTGGATCTCCCGCGCAGGGGACGAGCGGCTGCTTCCGGGCCATGGGATGCTCCGCGCGTGCTCTATCTGCAGCATGCGACCGATCCGGTGACCTGGCTCTCACCGGAACTGCTCTTCCAGGCGCCGGAGTGGCTCGAGCCCGACGAACGCGGCCCGGACGTGAGTCCGGCGATGCGATGGATCCCGATCGTGACGGCGATGCAGGTCGCCGTCGACATGCTCGGCGGCGAGGCGGTGCCTGCGCGGCACGGCCATAACTTCGGCGACGTGGCGGTCATCGGCTGGCAGCAGATCACCGGTGAGGCCGGACTCGACGCCGTGGCCGTCGCGCGCATCCAGGCCGAGATCGAGTCCTACGCGCCGATCCTTCCGCACCAGGAGTAGCGGAGGCTCAGCGGATCGCGTCATCGGGGTGTTCTCCGTCACCACGCTCGGCATCGTCATCATCAGCCGCGCCACGGGCTGCACGCTCGTCGCCTCGGGACGCGGCGGCGGGCTCCCCCGCACCGCGACCCGCTATCCCGACACGATGCGCGCGCCCGGCACCGGGCCGTGCACCTGCACCGCGGAGACACCGGATGCCGCCAGCTCCGTCCGCACATGCCCGGCGCTCTCGGGTGTCGCACACAGGAACGCGATCGTCGGGCCCGAACCGGAAACGAGTCCGCGGAGCGCTCCGGCCTGCACGCCCAGGGTGAGCGTCTGCTCCAGAGCAGGACGTTCACGGAGGGCGGCCACCTGGAGGTCGTTGTGGATCGTCGCCGCGAGGTCGCCCGGATCCCCGAACGCAGAGCGTGCAGCACTCCCATCGGCACGTCCAGCGACAGCGGCGGATCGTCGGCGAGCGCGCCGTGCTCGGCACGGTACTCGTCGAGGCGCTGGTAGATCAGCGGCGTCGACAGCCCTTCGTCGTCGAACACGAGCACCCACTCGAAGCGCCCCTTCGCGAGCGCCGGGTTGAGCCGGTCCCCGCGCCCCGTGCCGACCGCCGTCCCGCCGTGCAGCGCGAAGGGCACATCCGCGCCCAGGCGCGCCGCCAGCTCATGCAGCTGCGCCGTCGTGAAGCCGGTCTCCCACAGGGCGTCGCAGGCGACGAGGCGGCGGCGGCATCCGCCGATCCCCCGCCCATGCCGCCGGCGACCGGAACGGATTTGTGGATCTCCAGGTGCACACCGCCGCGATAGTCCGCGGCCGCCGCGAGGAGCTTAGCCGCCCGGACGGCGAGGTTGCGGTCGTCGGTGGGGACGGCATCCGCCTCCTCCCCGATCGTCGTCACCGAGAACTCGTCGGAGAGCTCCGCGTAGACGTCCTCGTAGAGCGACACCGCCTGGAAGACCGTCGCCAAGGCGTGGTAGCCGTCGTCGTGGCTTCCGCCGACGCCCAGGTAGACGTTGACCTTGCCGGGCGCGCGCACATGCACCGCGGTGCTCTGCGGGGCGATGCTCATGCGCCGGCCTCTCCCTGGCTCACAAGTCTGAGGACTCGGCCCAGAGGTTCACCCGCACCGTGCCGGCGACCGCATCGATGCGGGCGAGCTCATCGTCGGTGAGCGGCGGAGCCGTGACGGCGGCGACGTTCTCGTCGAGCTGCGAGACGCGCGAGGCGCCGATGAGCGCCGAGGCGACCACCGGGTCGCGCAGGGTCCACTGGATCGCGAGCTGCGCGAGGGTCTGACCGCGCTCCTGCGCGATCCCGTTGAGGGTGCGGAGCGTGTGCAGTCCCTCCTCGGTGAGCGGCCTGTCCGGCAGCGAGCTGCGTTTCTGGGCGCGCTCGGCCGGGGCACCGGCGAGGTACTTGTCGGTCAGCAGTCCCTGCGCGAGGGGCGTGAAGGCGATCGCGCCCATGCCGGCCGTGCGCAGCTCGTCGGTGAGGCCGTCCTCGACCCAGCGGTTGAGCATCGAATAGGCGGGCTGATGGATGACCAGCGGCGTGCCGAGCTCCTTCGCGACCGCGACGGCCGCGGCCGTGCGCTCGGCACTGTAGGAGGAGATGCCGACGTAGAGGGCCTTGCCCTGCCGCACGAGCGTGTCGAGCGCGCCGACGGTCTCCTCGATCGGGGTGACCGGGTCGACCCGGTGCGAGTAGAAGATGTCGACGTAGTCCAGACCCATGCGGGTCAGGGACTGCTCGGCGCTCGCGAGGATGTACTTGCGGCTGGCCAGGTCGCCGTAAGGGCCTGGCCACATGTCCCAGCCGGCCTTGGACGAGATGATGAGCTCGTCGCGGTAGGGGCGGAAGTCCTCCGCGAAGATGCGGCCGAAGTTCTTCTCGGCCGAGCCGTAGGGCGGGCCGTAGTTGTTCGCCAGGTCGAAGTGCGTGATGCCCCGGTCGAAGGCATGGCGCAGCAGTGCACGCTGGTTGTCCAGCGGGATGTTGTCGCCGAAGTTCCACCACAGCCCCAGCGAGAGCGGCGGCAGGTACAGGCCGGACGAGCCCACCTGCCGATACGCGAACTGCTGGTAGCGGTCGTCGGCGGCCGTGTACGGCCGGTGGATGTCCGTGACGTCGGGGCGGAAGCGGGGCGAGTCGTTCACGGCTCCAGGCTAGCGCGCTCTCCTCGGCTCGGTGCGGAGGGGCATGGCCGAGAAGCCGCCTAGAATTCCGGGTATGCGACGTCTCCCGCTCACCGCCGCTGTCCTCACCGCCGCGCTCGTGCTCACCGGATGCGGATCGTCCACGACGATCGACGACATCGACCCCTCGCCGACGCCCTCGGTCGAATCACCGCAGCCGACGACCTCCGAGGAGTCGTCGCCGGAGACCATCACGGTTCCGGAATGCGAAGGGATCGTGTTCGAGGAGGACGCGGCCATCGCCGGAGACGACCTCTCGGCGTGCGTCATCGGCTTCTCCGTCGCCGCCGCGAGCGGGAGGATGAACGTGATCGGCGATGGGCTCCAGGGAGCCGTCGAGTTCCTGTACGGCACCGAGCCGCAGGCCCACGTCGTCTCGCAGGCGCCGCCGTTCGAGCTCATCGTGACCGACGACGGCACCTGGCTCAGCAGCGCGGGCGGGTGGACCTCCGGAGAGGAGGCAGAGCGCATCGGGATGCTGTGGCGCGGCGTCGCCCAGCCCGCCGTCGCCTTCGCGATGCTGGCCGAATCCGACTACACGGTCACCGCCCACGAGACGATCGAGCACGTGGAGGGTGCGAAGGTGGCCTCCTGGCGGGTCACCGCCGACGGACCGATCAGCGTCGAGGGCGTCGTGGTCGAGTCCTTGGAGCTGTGGATCACCGGCGACCACGTGCCGGTCCGCCAGGAGTCGGTCGCCTCCTTCGCCGGGATCCGCACCTCCCTGGTGAACGAGTACTACGACTGGGGCGCCGACATCTCGATCGAGTCGCCCGCGGCGGGCTGACGCCGCCTCCTCGTCCTCGCGCGCCACCGCCGGATGCCGAGGCGTGCACGGCGGATGCCGCGACGGCCCGCATCGCGTGTGACCGCCACGAGCGCCAGGCCGAGGAGCAGGAGCGGGAAGGCGGAGGGCGAGAGCGCGAAGAGCACGACCCAGGCCTCCAGTGCGCCGAAGCCGACGAGGCCCGCGGCGGCGAAGTACATCCAGGTCGTCGCGCGCACGGTCGGCACGAAGACCAGCAGGTGCAGGCGGTAGCGGATGCGGGCGCGCGCCAGGCGCGCGAGGCGCAGCATCCGGGGTCGGTGAACAGGGTCGGGAAGACGATGTGAAGGCATGGCGGACTCCGGGTCGGACGGGGCGGGGACGCGAGGCGCTCGTCCCGTCGCCGAGGAGTCCGGCGGAGCCGGTTCAGTGCGAGAGGGTCGGGCGCGGCATCCGGAACCCGGGAGCGCGTGGGCCGCGGGCGCCGACGGGGGCGTCCTCGGCGCGGAGGACGGCCCGCCGCTCCCGGTGCCCGCGGGGTCGGCGGCCGGCAATCACCGGCGCCGGCGTCACCCCGACGCGGCGAGAGGCCACGCAGGCGGTGAGGAGAACGGCGGCGCCGAGCGCCGCGACCGCCAGGACGAGCGCGAACGCCAGGGGCATCGCGTGCAGTTCCATCCATACGCCGGTGGCGACGAGGACCGCGGTCTCGTCGAGCAGGCGCAGGAGAGTCATGGCGGCAGTCTATGCGCCGTCGCTGAACGTCCCCGCCGCGACCGCGACCCGCACGAAGTCGTCGATCGAGAGTTCCTCACCCCGGGCGGTGGGAGCGACGCCGGCGGATTCGAGCAGAGCGGATGCCGCGGCGGCCGTCCCACCGAGCACTCCGGCCAACGCCTGCCGCAGCATCTTGCGGCGCTGCTGGAAGGCGGCGTCGATGATCCGGAAGGTGCGCAGCCGCAACTCCTCGTCGCCGCGCGACTCGGCGTCGCGCTCGAAGGCGACGAGCACGCTGTCGACGTTCGGGACGGGCCAGAACACCTGGCGGGAGATCGTCCCGGCCAGCCGCCACGGGCCGTACCAGGCCGCCTTTGCGCTCGGCGCACCGTAGGTCTTCCTGCCGGGAGGGGCGGCCAGGCGCTCCCCCACCTCGGCCTGCACCATCACGACGCCGCGCTGGAGATGCGGGAAGGTCTCCATGAAGTGCAGGAGCACCGGGACGCTCACGTTGTACGGGAGGTTCGCGATCAGCACGGTCGGGTCGCCGGGAAGCTCACTCACACGGAGGGCGTCGGCATCGACGACCGTGAGCGCGGCATCCGGAACCCCATGATCACGCACCGTCTCGGGCAGTCGGGCCGCCAGGCGATGGTCGATCTCGACCGCCGTCACCGTGGCACCCGTCTCGAGGATCGCGAGCGTGAGCGACCCCAGGCCCGGACCGACCTCGACGACGTGCTCCCCGACTGGACCCGACCGGTCTGGACGATCTTGCGCACGGTGTTCGCATCGACGACGAAGTTCTGGCCGAGCTTCTTGGTCGGAGTGACATCGAGCTCGGATGCCAGCCGGCGGATCTCGGTCGCGCCGAGCAGAGTGACGGTCATCCTGCTATTCTCCCCACGCTTGTATGCTGATCCGATGCCCTCTCTCGGTGAACTCATCGCGCCGCGCCGGATGGGGTCGAACTTCCGCTGGCTGCTCGCCTCCTCTTGGACGAGCAACATCGGCGACGGGATCGCCCTCGCGGCCGCGCCCCTGCTGATCGCATCGATGACCTCGTCGCCGATCCTGGTCGCCTCCGGGGCGATCCTGCAGTTCCTGCCGTGGCTGCTGATCGGCCTGCACGCCGGCGCCATCGCCGACCGTTTCGACCGACGCAGGCTCATCATGGCCGCCAACGCCGCGCGGGCACTGGTCGTCACGGCACTCATCGTCTTCCTCGTCACCGGGCTCGCGAACATCTGGATCGTGCTGGCGGTGGCGTTCCTCTACGGCGTCGCGGAGGTCTTCGTCGACACCGCCGGCAGCGCCATGCTGCCCATGATCGTGAAGCCCGTGGACCTGGGCACCGGGAACGCCAGGCTGCAGGCCGGCTACCTCGTCGCGAACCAGTTCGCCGGTCCGCCGCTGGGTGCCTTCCTCTTCGCTGCCGGAAGCGCGTGGCCGTTCCTCGCGCAGGGGCTGTGCGTCGTGCTCGCGATCGTGCTGATCTCTCGGCTCGCCCTCACCCCGCTGCCTCCCGCGACGCCGAGGCGCGCACGCCCGTGCACACCGACATCGCCGAAGGGCTGCGCTGGCTGTGGAAGAACCCGCCCGTGCGCACGCTCGTGATGATCATCCTCGTCTTCAACATCACCTGGGCCGCGCCCTGGGGCGTGCTCGTCCTCTACGCCACCGAGCACCTGGGGATGGGTCCGGTCGGCTTCGGAGCACTCACGACCGCCTCCGCCCTCGGCGGCATGCTCGCAGTGCTGAGCTTCGGCCGGCTCGAGCGCCGCATCTCGTACTCGACGCTCATGCGGACCGTCCTGTCGCTCGAGGTGCTCATGCACCTGGCCTTCGCGCTGACGACCACGGGCTGGGTGGCGCTCGTCATCATGTTCGTGTTCGGCTTCTATGCGTTCATCTGGGGAACCATCTCGACGACCGTGCGACAGCGGCTCGTGCCCCAGGAACTGCAGGGCCGGGTGGCGTCGGTGAACATGGTCGGCGTCTTCGGCGGCATGGTCATCGGCCAGGCGCTCGGCGGCGTCATCGCGCAGGTGTGGGGGCTCACCGGGCCGTGGTGGTTCGCGTTCGTCGGCTCGGCGCTCACGCTCCTGTTCGTCTGGCGGCCGATCTCGCACATCGTGAGCGCGAAGCCGGCGATCGACGAATCGGATGCCGGAGAAGAATAGCCCTTGCCGCCATCTGCAGGAGCACTGGCCCCGTCCGCAGGAGCAAGGATGCGAAATCGCCGCGCACACACCTGTTCTTGCCCGTCTCGCGCTCTTGCTCCTGCAGAACGACAGACCTCTCCTGCACACGGCTGGCGCTGTGACGAAGCGGAGGCCGGAGACTGACGGCGATCAGCGGGCCGCCGGATCCAGATCGAGACGCCGGAGCAGCTGCGCGTTGAGCGCGACGACGATCGTCGACAGCGACATGAGCACCGCCCCGACCGACATGGGCAGCACGAACCCGATCGGTGCGAGTACGCCCGCGGCCAGCGGCACCGAGACGAGGTTGTAGCCGGCCGCCCACCACAGGTTCTGGCGCATCTTCCGGTAGGCCGCCCGCGACAGGTCGATCACCGAGAGCACCGAGCGCGGGTCGGAACTGGCCAGCACGACCCCCGCCGAGGCGATCGCGACATCCGTGCCCGCACCGATCGCGATGCCGACGTCCGCCTGGGCGAGCGCCGGCGCATCGTTGACGCCGTCGCCCACCATCGCGACCTTCCGGCCCTCCTCCTGCAGGGCTGCCACCTGGGCGGCCTTGTCCTCGGGCCGCACCCCGGCGAACACCCGGTCGATGCCGAGCTCACGGCCGACCGTCTCGGCGACGGCCTCGGCGTCACCCGTGATCATGACGACTTCGATCCCGAGGTCGTGCAGCGCGGCGACGGCCTCCCGGGACTCGGGGCGGATCTCGTCGGCCAGGGCCAGTCCGCCGATGACGGCCCCGTCCTGGACGACGTGCAGGATGATCGCGCCGTCCTCCCGCCAGGTCGCCGCGCGGTCGATCTCGGCGGCGCCCAGTTCGCGGAGAAGGTGCGGCCCGCCCACTCTGACCTCGGTGCCGTCGACCGTGGCGGTGACGCCGACCGCGGGCGACGACGAGAAACCGGTCGCCGCGAGGAGGCTCAGGTTCTTCTCCTCGGCGGCGCGGACGATCGCCCGCGCCAGCGGATGCTCGCTGTCGGCCTCGGCCGATGCCGCGAGGGCGAGCACACGATCGGCGTCGAGTCCTGCGACCGGCTCGACGGCGACCACGGCGGGCTCGCCCTTCGTCAGCGTGCCGGTCTTGTCGAAGAGCACGGAGTCGACCGTGCGCATGCTCTCCAGCGCGAGCCGGTCCTTCACCAGGACGCCGCCGCGGGCGGCGCGTTCGGTCGCGATCGAGACGACGAGCGGGATCGCGAGCCCCAGAGCGTGGGGCAGGCGATCACGAGGACGGTGACGGCCCGGATGACCGCGGCATCCGGATTCCCGAGGAGGGTCCACACGACCGCGGTGATGCCGGCCGCGATGAGGGCGAACCAGAACAGCAGGGCGGCGGCGCGATCGGCGATGCGCTGCGCGCGCGACGAGGAGCTCTGCGCTTCGGCCACGAGCCTCCGGATGCCGGCGAGGGTCGTGTCGTCGCCGGTCGCCGTGATCTCGACGCGCAGGCCCGAGTCGGTGGCGACGGTGCCCGCGGTGACGGACTCTCCCACCGATCGGGCGACGGGCCGGGACTCGCCTGTGATCATCGACTCGTCCATGTCGGCCCGGCCGTCCGTGATCGTGCCGTCGGCGGGACGCTGCCGCCGGGGCGCACCACGACGACGTCGCCGACGCGCAGCTCGCTCGGGTCGACCCTGGTCACGGCGTCGCCGTCGACGCGCTCGGCCACGTCGGGGAGGAGAGCGGCCAGGGAGTCCAGCGCGGAGGTCGTCTGCGCGAGCGAGCGCATCTCGATCCAGTGCCCCAGGAGCATGATGACGATGAGGAGCGCGAGCTCCCACCAGAACTCGAGGTCGTGGTCGAGCAGGCCGAGGGTCGCGCCCCACGAGGCGAGGAAGGCCACCGTGATCGCGAGGCTGATGAGGGTCATCATCCCCGGCGAGCGCCGGCGCAGCTCGTCGACGGCGCCGGTCAGGAAGGGACGGCCTCCCCAGACGTAGACGACCGTGCCGAGCGCCGGCGCGATCCAGGCCGCTCCGCCGGGACCTCGTAGCCGAGGAGCATCCCGAACATCGGCGAGAACCCGACCACCGGGATCGCCAGGAGCAGCATGATCCAGAAGAGCCGGCGGAACCGCGCGACGTGATCGGCGCCGTGGCCGCTGTGATCGGCATGGCCGGCGTGGTCATGGCCGCCGCCGGCCTTCGCGCCATGATCGGCGTGGTCGCCGTGCGCCGCGTGCGCGGAACCCTTCTCGTGGCGGGGCGTGGCGGGTGCTCTTCGGCGTCGACGCCGTGATGGCCGTGCGCCTGATCGTGAGGGTGGGCGTGCGGATCATTCATGGCGATGTTCTGCTCCTCGATGTCGCGGGCCGTCTGCGGCGCCTCAGGACTTCCCTTGATCACCAACGACGATACCCCCTGGGGTATTCCCGTCCACCCCTCGTCGTTCCCCTGGAGAAGGCCGCGGCCCACCGCTACCATCGCAACATGGCTACCTCTCCCGACATCCGCACATACAACGACGCCCTGCAAAGCGAAGACCGGGAGATGGCCGATGCGCTCTTGGCCGTGATCTCGCGCGAGCTCCGCGACGCGGAGAGCAAGGTCTGGCACGCCCACCCGGTGTGGTTCCTCGACGGGAACCCGATCGTCGGCTACGACAGACTCAAAGACAGCTTTCGCCTGTTCTTCTGGAGCGGGCAGTCCTTCGACGAGCCCGGTCTCGACCCGAGCGGAACGTTCAAGGCGGCCGAGAAACGGTACACGCACGTCTCGCAGATCGACGAGTCGGAGGTGACCCGCTGGCTGGCCGAGGCGCGCGAATACCAGTGGAATTATCGTGACATCCGCCGCAATCGCGGTCTCGTGGCACTGACCGAGAACCTCGCCGACGCCTGAGAGACATCGACGCAGAGGTGGCGTCCTCGGCTGAACCTCAGCCCCGAGCCGGGTCCGTCCTTCTGCTCTGCGAGACCGCCCGCCACTGCAACGCACCGCTGAGCACGAGAAGCAGGATCGGGACGATCGACATGACGTGCACCCCGACCATCACGAACAGAAGGACGGCGAGCCCGACCGCAACGGCACAGCACGCCACCGGCGCGAGCGTCGCGCGACGACGGAAGACACCGAACCATCCGACCACCGCGGCGATGATCGCCGCGAGGAGGACGAGCGGCGAGAACACCGCATGCCCGAGCGTCAGCGGATCGGCCCAGCTGTGCCAGGTGATCAGCGTCGCGCCCGGTGAGGGCATCCAGACCATCGGGAAGGTCGGCGCGAACATCCAGGCGACCGCGATGGTCGAGAGCACCACCGACGCCCACTGCGTCCTCGACACCCCCGTCGACCCGGCCATGCGGTCAGCCTACGCCGCGGACGAGAGAATGGTCGGATGACGCACCTGCGCCTCTGGCGGGACTCCGACGCCGCCGCACTCCTCGATGCCGCCCGCACCACCGCCGATCTCGACACCCAACTGGGCGGCGCCATGATCGACACGCTCGACGCCGCGCGCTCCTTCATCGCGGAGCAGCTCACCAGCACCGATGCGATGCGCGACTGGGCGATCGTGCACGACGACGCCGTGGTCGGCAACGTCGGGCTCTCCGCGATCGAGCACCGCCACAAGACGGCGTGGGCGTTCTACTGGCTCGCCGGGGCGGCCCGCGGCCGCGGGCTTGCGACCAGGGCGCTTGTCGCGGCATCCGATTGGGCCTTCGCCCAGGGAGTCTTCCGCATCGAGCTCGGACACCGCGTGAACAACCCGGCATCCTGCGCCGTCGCGCGCCGGGCCGGCTTCCTCGCCGAGGGCATCGAACGCCAGAAGCTCGCCTACGGCGACGAGCGCTTCGACGTCGAGCTGCACGCACGGCTCGCCACCGACCCGGTGCCCGACATCGACGGTCTCGCCCTCACGGACGAGGCCTGATCCCCGAGTTCGTCGGGAGCGTGGGGTGCCGTCGGGAGCGTCGGGTACCGACGTCGGCAACGGACGCTTTCGGCGGGAACCCACGCTCTGAGTGAGGCGGATGCCGGTGACAACCCGACACGGGACGCGAGCTCAGTCGGCGAAGCCGCCGTAGACTTCGACGGTGTTCGCCGCCAGCTGCGCGCACAGCTCGTCGACGTCGATGCCGAGCTCGGCCGCAAGGAAGCGCACCGTGATCGGCACGAGGTAGGGGCGTTCGGCCGACCCCGCAGCGGCACCGGCGTGAGGAAGGGCGCATCCGTCTCCACGAGGATCCGGTCCAGCGGTGTCACCGCCAGCGCATCCCGCAGATTCTGCGCGTTCTTGAAGGTCACATTGCCCGCGAACGACAGGTAGTAGCCGGCATCCGCACACACCCGCGCCATCGCCTCGTCGCCGGAGAAGCAGTGGAAGACGGTCTTCTCCGGCGCCCCCACCCGGACGAGCGTCGACAGCACCGCCTCGTGCGCATCGCGGTCGTGGATCTGCATCGCCAGACCGTGCTTCTTCGCCAGCGCGATATGCGCCTCGAACGAGGCGAACTGCGCCGGCCGCCCTCGGGGCCGGTGCGGAAGAAGTCCAGACCCGTCTCCCCGATCGCCCGCGTGCGAGGGTGCGCGGCCAGCTCGTCGATCACGGCGAGCGCCTCCTCCAGCTGGCCGTCGGCGGCGTAGCCCGGCGCGTCGTTGGGGTGGATCGCGACGGCGGCCAGCACACGAGGATCGGATGCCGCGGCATCCACCGCCCAGCGGGAGGAGTCGATGTCACCGGAGGCCTGCACCACGCCCACCACGCCCACCGCCGCGGCGCGGTCGAGCTGCTCGGTCAGCGAGAGCGGCTCATCGCCGTCGACGATCTCCAGATGCGCGTGATTGTCGTAGACGGGCACCGCGAGAGGTTCGGGCGCGGCAGGGTACCGGATGTTGTCGCGACCGATCGTGGAGCGCTCGCGCACATAGTGTTGACGGTCAGTCACTGCGTTTCGACTCCTCGCTACGCTCGTCGCTCAACGACCGGAAAGGATCTCGTCCCGGTCGTTGAGCGAGCCGAAGGCGAGACGCAGCAAGCTAGACGGTCTGCTCGACCCGTGGGAAGAGCGGCTCTAGGGCACCCACCTGCGTCCCGACGGGGAGCACGCCCCAGTTTCCCGCCTCGCGCAGCGGCTGCTCCTGCAGCCCGCCGAGCGATGCCGTGACGCCCAGCGCCGACCACAGCTTGCCGGTCGACTGCGGCATGACCGGCGACAGCAGCACCGCGAGCGCGCGCAGGCCCTCGGCACAGGTGTACAGCACGGTGCCCAGACGCTCGCGCTGCGACTCCTCGCGCGCCAGCGCCCAGGGCTCGTTCTCGGTGATGTACCCGTTCAGGGCGTCCACGATCGTCCAGATCGCGTCGATCGCGTCGCTCAGTCGGAACTGCTCCACCGCGGCATCCGCCGCCTTCGCGGCATCCGACACGACCTTCTGGATCGCGAGGTCCGCCTCGGTGTACGACCCCGGCGAAGGCACCGCACCGTCGAAGTACTTCTCCACCATCGCGATCGTGCGCGAGGCGAGGTTGCCGAAGCCGTTGGCGAGCTCGGCCTGGTAGCGGGCCGAGAGGTCCTCCCAGGAGAAGGAGCCGTCCTGACCGAAGGCGATCGCCGAGAGGAAGTAGTAGCGGTAGGCGTCCGAGCCGAAGACGTCGGTGATCTCGGTGGGCGCGATGCCGGTGAGCTTGGACTTCGACATCTTCTCGCCGCCGACGAGCAGCCAGCCGTGCGCGAAGACGCCCTTGGGCACGTCGAGGCCTGCCGCCATCAGCATCGCCGGCCAGATCACCGCGTGGAAGCGGAGGATGTCCTTGCCGACGACGTGGTATCCGGGCCAGCGCCGGGCGAACTGCTCCTCGTCGGCGCCGTAGCCGACCGCCGTCGCATAGTTGAGCAGCGCGTCGACCCACACGTAGATGACGTGCGACTCGTCCCAGGGGACGGTGATGCCCCAGTCGAAGGTCGAGCGCGAGATCGACAGGTCTTTCAGGCCCTGCGAGACGAAGGAGACGACCTCGTTGCGCGCGGAGGTCGGGCGCACGAAGTCGGGCTCGTTCTTGTACAGCTCCAGCAGCCGGTCCTGGAACTCGCTCAGCTTGAAGAAGTAGTTCTTCTCCTGCAGCAGCTCCAGCGGCTTCGAGTGGATCGCGCAGACCTTCAGTCCTTCGAACGGCCCCGTGCCGTCGACGATCTCCGAGTCGGGCTTGAACTCCTCACAGCCCACGCAGTACAGCGCCTCGTACTCGCCCGCGTAGATGTAGCCCGCGTCGTACAGGCGCTGGAAGAAGACCTGGACGTTCTTCTCGTGGCGCTCCTGCGTCGTACGGATGAAGTCGTCGTTGGCGACGTCGAGCGTCTCCAGCAGCGGGAACCAGCTCTCGTTGACGAGCTTGTCGACCCACTCCTGCGGCGTGACGCCGTTCGCCGCGGCGGCGCGCAGCATCTTCTGGCCGTGCTCATCGGTGCCGGTGAGCATCCAGGAGTCATCGCCCGCCTGACGGTGCCACCGTGCGAGCGTGTCGACGGCCACCGTCGTGTACCCGTGGCCGATGTGCGGCACGTCGGACGGGTAGTAGATGGGCGTGGTGATGTAGAAGGATTCGCCTGCGGGCATGCAGACAAGTCTAGGGCGCCCGGCGGGTGCGTTACGGCGGGCAGCGGATGCCGGAGACTACCCCAGCAGCAGTGCCGCCGCGATCGATCCGGCGAGGAGCCCGACCAGCACGACGATCGACGTGACGCGCGCGACCGCGGCCTGCTGACGAAGCCCGAGGATGAGGACGACGGTCGCCACCAGGAAGGCGACGAGGCCCCACAGTGCCAGACCGTGCTCGCTGAGCAGCCCCCAGAGGTAACCGGCCACGACGACCGCGGCGGCCGTCCATGCGAGAGGGCCTTGCCGGTCTCCTGTGCTGTGGTCTGAGTCGTCATCGCAGACTCCGCCTTTCGTTCGAGCTGCCGAGTGATTCCAGCCTACTGGGTCAGCCCCGCGAGGCGAGGACGGCCTGGTAGAGCTCACGAGATGACAGACCCGTGTGGGAGGACACCTCGGATGCGGCGTCCTTCAGGCGGCTTCCGGATGCCACGAGCTCCTGCACCTGCCGCACGCCTTCCTCGAGAGAGACTGCCCGCGGCGCCGCCCCTCGACGACGACGCAGATCTCGCCGCGCACGCCCTCCGCAGCCCAGGCGGCGAGCTCGGCGGCCGTGCCTCGGCGCACCTCCTCGTACAGCTTCGTGAGCTCGCGGCACACGGCCACTCGCCGCGCCTCGCCGAACGCCGCGGCCATGTCGCCCAGGGAGGCGGCCAGCCGCGCGGGCGACTCGAAGAAGACCATGGTGCGCGGCTCTGCCGTGAGCCTCGACAGCGCCGAGCGCCGCTCCCCGGGCTTGCGCGGCAGGAAGCCCTCGAAGGTGAAGCGATCGGTGGGAAGACCCGAGACGGCCAGCGCCGTGATCACCGCGCTCGGGCCGGGGATCGCCGTCACCGTCACGCCCTGGGCGGCGGCCTCGGCCACGAGACCGAAGCCGGGGTCGCTCACGGTGGGCATTCCGGCATCCGACAGCACGACGAGGTCCTGCTCCGCGGCGAGGGCCACGAGCTCGGCGGCGCGCTCCTTCTCGTTGTGGTCGTGGAGCGCGACCAGGCGCGGACGGTTCTCGACGCCGAGCCCACGCAGCAGCCTCTGCGTCGTCCGGGTGTCCTCGGCGGCGACGACCGAAGCGTTCTCGAGCACCTCGACGAGGCGGCGGGAGGCGTCGGCGAGGTTCCCGATCGGGGTCGCGGCGAGGATGAGCACCCGCCCAGCCTATTGCTCCCCGCCGCGCGTGCTCGGTGAAGGCGTCCGAGCCCCTCCGCGGTCTCACAAAGTGCGACCTGACGCCACCCACACCCGCATCTTTTGAGACCGCGGGAACGGGCGGTCTCAGAAGATGCGATCTGGCCCGTCTGGCACCCGCGTTTTCTGAGACCGGCAGGCGAAGCGGAATAGGGTGGGACGGTGAGCCTGCTCGACGCCCTGTCGGATCGTCCCACCCGCTGGGGGCGTCTGCGCGACCGCGTGCTGCTCGATCCCGCGCGGCGCCGCCTGGTCGCGTGGCTCGCACCGCTGCTGGTGACGCTCGTCGCCGGCATCCTGCGGCTGTGGAACCTCGGCCACCCGCACGATCTCGCCTTCGACGAGACCTACTACGTCAAAGACGCCTGGTCGCTGTGGACGCTCGGCTACGAGGGCACCTGGGGCGACGACGCGAACGAGCGTCTCCTGGAGGGCGACACCGGCGCCCTCGATCCGCAGGGCAGCTTCATCGTGCATCCGCCGCTGGGCAAGTGGATCATCGCGCTGGGCATGGGCCTGCTCGGCCCCGGATCCAGCACCGGCTGGCGCCTGACCACCGCACTGCTCGGCACCGCCACCGTGCTGCTGCTCTACCTCGTGGCCCAGGAGGTCAGCCGCTCGATCACGGTCGCGACCGTCGCCGCCGGCCTCCTCGCGATCGACGGTCTCGCGATCGTGATGAGCCGGATCGCCCTGCTCGACAGCACGCTCGGCTTCTTCATGCTGCTGGCCTGTACTTCGTGCTCCGAGATCGCCGCGGTTCCATTCCGCTTCTGGAACATCGGGATCCCGACGATCCCGAGCCGCACTGGGGCGGGTGCTGTGGCGCCGCCCCTGGATCCTCGCCGCCGGCGTCGCGCTGGGAGCGGCGACCGCCGTGAAATGGTCGGGGCTCTACGCCCTCGCGGGCCTCGGCATCTACCTCGTCGTGACCGACGCGCTGGCCCGGCGCCGGGCCGGGGTCGTGTTCTGGCCGACGGATGCCGCCTTCCGCCAGGGGCCGGTGACCTTCCTCCTGCTCGTGCCGGTCGCCGCGCTCACCTACCTCGCCAGCTGGACGGGCTGGCTCGTGACCTCCGGCGGATACGACCGTCTCAGCGACGACAACCCGCTCGTCGCCCTCTGGAACTACCACCGCGGCATGTACGGCTTCCATGTCGGGCTCACGAGCGGGCACTCCTACGAGAGCCCGGCGTGGCAGTGGCCGCTCCTGCTGCGACCGACCGCGATCTGGGTCGGCGAGGACGACGGCTCCTGCTGGCCCGGCGACCACTGCATCGCGGTGATCTCGGCGATCCCCAACCCGCTCATCTGGTACGCCGGGGTCGCGGCGGCGGTCTACCTGCTGTACCGCTTCGTCCGCGGGCTCGTGCTGCGGCATCCGATGCCCTGGGGTACTCGATCCCCTCGTCGGCCTCGCGCTGACCTATGTGCCGTGGCTGCTCTACCCGGATCGGACGATCTTCCAGTTCTACACGGTCGCGATGATGCCGTATCTGACCCTCGGTCTGTCGCTCGTGCTGCGGCGGATCGCCGGGCAGCGCTCGGATCCGCTGCATCGCCGCCAGGCGGGCGAACGCACCGTGCTCGTCTTCCTCGCCTTCGCCGTACTCCTCTCGGCCTTCTTCTACCCGGTGTGGACGGGGATGATGGTGCCCTACCGGTTCTGGCTCATCCACAACTGGCTGCCGACCTGGATCTGAGGCACCCGGTTGGTAGCATGCCCGGATGCCCTCCCCGCACGGATTCGACTACCAGCGCCGCGGTGACGAGGTCGTGATCACGCACCACGGCCGCCGCGCCACCGTGCTGCGGGGCGCCCGGGCGGCGGAGTTCCTCGAGCGCGTCGAACGCGAAGACCCCCAACTGCTGATGGCCCGTCTCACCGGCGACTACCGGCGCGGCAATGAGCGGGCCGCGCGACAGCACCCGCGCAATCAGGGCGGCTGAGAGCGACGTCAGCGGGCGGCGGAGATCGCCGCCGGATCGGATGCCGGAAGCCGACAGGTGAACGCCCGGCAGTCGTAGGCGAGCCCCTCGCCCGCATCCTTCCCCTCGAACAGCGAGAACCCTTCCGCGGCGAAGGCCCGCACCTGGTCGCGAGTGACGACGGCCACGACATCGGCGTCCGCCCGCCGGGCGGCCTCGGCGAGCGCGCCCTCGCGATCGGCTGTCACGACCACGAGCTGCCGCGGAGGCTCCGCGAGCCCGGTCGCCGCGCGCAGCAGCGCGCCGTGCGCGAAGGGCTGTGCGAGCGCGCGCGGCGCGTGCCGACGGACCACGGCCTCGGCCTCCCGCCGGTACCGCTCCCCGCGCCCAGTCGCCAGGCGGCCAGGGCCGCGAGCGCGAGCGCCGCCGGCCCCGAGGGCAGGTCGCCGTCGCTGTGATCCGGAGAGGGCGCGATGCCCTCGGCCTCGAGCACCGGATCGAGTGCCACCACGCCGTCGAGCGCATCATCGAGCAGCTTCCGCCCCGACACCGCCCAGGACGCCTCCCCCGTCGCGAGAGCGAGGGCGAACAGCCCTTCCGCGAGGAGCGTGAGATCGGCGAGGGTGGCGACGGCATCCGATGCCTCCCCTCCAGGGATGCCCGCACGAGCGCTCCCGAGGCGTCGCGATTCGCCGACAGCACGTCGCGAGCCGCGGCGGCGGCAGCCTCGACCCACGCCGGTTCATCGTGGACGGCTCCCGCCCGCGCGAGCGCCGCGATCGCGAGCCCGTTCCAGCCGGTGATGACCTTGCCGTCCACGGCCGGCGGCTCGAGCCCTGCGCGCCCCGTGGCGTCGCGGAGATAGTAGCCGCCCTCGTCGCGCGCCCCGTCGATCCACGACTCGGAGTCCTGCGCGGCGCCGAAGCCGCCGCCCGGCCGCCGCAGCACGTCGACGAGGAAGCGGGCGATGCCCTGCGCCGTGTCGCGGTCGCCGGCATCCGTCGCCACATCCAGCAGCTGCGCGTTGTCGATGAGCATGCGCTCATAGTGCGGCACCGACCAGTCGCGCTGGGTGGCGTAGCGGAAGAATCCGCCGTCGACCGCGTCGCGCAGCTCCGAGCCGGCCATCGCGGCGAGCGCCCGCACGGCCGAGGCCCCCGCATCCGGCGCCTGCCTGCGCACGAGCGGAGACTGCAGGAAGCGCAGGGTCGTGGCCACCGGGAACTTCGGCGCACCGCCGAAACCGCCGAAGAGGCGATCCTCGCGCGCGGCGATCTCTCCGGCCGCCGCGGCGAGCGCCTCCGCGGTCGGCGTGTCTCCAGGCTCGTGGACGGCCGCCCGCGCGAGCGCCTCGGCGACCGCTCCCGCCGATTCCTCCACCGCCTCGCGTCGCTCGGTCCACGCCTCGCGCACGGCGGCGAGCACATCGCGGAACGCCGGCATCGGCGCGCGTGCCTCGGGCGGCCAGTACGTGCCGGCGAAGAAGGTGCGGCCGGACGGCGTCGTGAAGACGTGGAGCGGCCAGCCCAGGCTCTGCGTGAAGGCGGAGGCCGCGGCCATGAAGGCCGCGTCGACCTCCGGATGCTCCTCGCGGTCGACCTTGACGGCCACGAAGCCCTCATTGACCAGGGCCGCCGTGGCGGGGTCGGCGAAGGATTCCCGCGCCATCACATGGCACCAGTGGCAGGTGGAGTAGCCGATCGAGACGAGCAGCGGCACATCACGGCGCTTCGCCTCCGCGAAGGCCTCCGGACCCCACGGCCACCAGTCGACGGGGTTATCGGCGTGCGCGCGCAGATAGGGGCTGAGAGCCCGGGCGAGGCGGTTGCTCATGCCCCACGCTACGCCGCCGCCGCTTCTCAGCGGGTCACAAGATCCGGCTGCCCCGGAGCGGCGGATGCCGGCACGATCGCGGCTGCATCCGCCTTGCGCGAGTTCGCGTAGCCGACGAGCGGCAGTGCGCGCTCCGCGGCGAGGTCGATCCGCGACTGCAGCACCTCCGAGCCGACGGTGTAGCCGTCGAAGTCTGTGTCGCTGGCGTACACGCCCAGCGGGAGGGTGAGCGCCTGGAAGAAGGCGAACAGAGGGCGCAGCTGGTGCTCGATGATGAGCGCGTGCCGCTCTCCGCCGCCGGTCGCCGCCAGCAGGACCGGCCTGCCGACGAGCGCGTACTGTCCGACGAAGTCGAAGAGGTGCTTGAACAGCCCGGTGAAGGACGCCCGGTAGACGGGGCTGCCGACGATGAGCAGATCGGCGCCCTCGATCTCCTGCAGCAGCGCCTCCACCCGCGGCGGCAGCTGATCGCGGCGCAGGGCGCCGGCCAGCTCCGGACCGATGTCGGTGAGCTCGATCAGGGTGACCGATGCCGGGGCGCGCCCGGCCACGGCATCCGCGATCGCCCGCACGAGCGCCGTGGTCTTGCTCGGTTCGTGAAGCGAGCCGGACACGGCGACGATGCGGAGAGGAGCAGTCATGCTCTCGACGCTACCGACGCAGAACGCCCTGCATCGCGGGAGGCGACACAGGGCGTCATGCGGCGTCATCGTGTGACGCGACTGCTCAGTTCAGGTCGTTCGGGTGCGTGCCCACCCGGCCCGAGCCGTCGAGCGGATCCAGCGCATCGATCGCCGCGATCTCGTCCTCGTCGAGCGTGAACCCGAAGACGTCGATGTTCTCGCGCAGCCGGTGCTCCTGCACCGACTTCGGGAAGATGATGTTGCCCTTCTGCAGATGCCAGCGCAGCACGATCTGCGCGGGCGTGCGCTCGTGGGCGGCGGCCGCGTCCTCGACCGCGGGCGTGCCGAACAGGTCGTACTTGCCCTGACCGAGCGGGCCCCACGCCTCGATGCGCACGTTGTGCGACGTCGACCAATCGACCACGTCGCGCTGCTGATACGCGGGGTGAAGCTCGATCTGGTTCACCGCCGGCACGACGCCGGTCGCGGCGACGATGCGCTCCAGGTGCGGGACGAGGTGGTTGGAGACGCCGATCGAGCGGGTCAGGCCCGCCTCACGGATCTCGATCAGCTTCTCCCAGGCGTGGACGTAGTTGTCGTTCGCCGGCGCCGGCCAGTGCACGAGGTACAGGTCGACGAGGTCGAGGCCCAGCTTGTCGAGGCTCTCGCGGATCGCCGCATGCGGTTCGTCGCCGGCCTGACGGTCGTTCCAGAGCTTGGTCGTGATGAACAGGTCGCCGCGGGCGATGCCGCTCTTCGCGATCGCGACTCCGACGCCCTCTTCGTTGCCGTAGATCGAGGCGGTGTCGATGTGGCGGTAGCCGATCTCCAGCGCCTGGCTCACGGCACGCTCGGTGTCTGCCGGCGGCACCTTGAAGACGCCGTAGCCGAGCTCAGGGATGGTGTGGCCGTCATTGAGGGTGAGGGAGGGGATCAATGTCATGCCGTCCAGCCTACGGATTCTCCCGCACACCCGGGGTCGCTCAGCGGAATCTGCGCCCTTCGTCGCGGCGGAACAGCCAGAGCGCGAGCGCGAGCAGCAGCACCGTCCATACGGCCAGGCCCGCCCACACCCACCAGTCGAGGGTGCCGCCCTGCACCGCCCAGATGACGAACTCTCGGCCCTGGCGAGCCGGGGTGAAGGTCGAGATGCGGTCGAGCCAATCGGCGAACATCACCGGCGGCAGGAACAGACCGCCCAGGAACGCCATCCCGAACATGACGATCTGGATCACCGCGATCGCCGCCTTGAACGGCAGGGAGTAGCCGATCGCGGCGCCCATGAGCATGAACGGCAGCATCGCGACGGCCAGAGCGACGAGGCCGAAGAGGATGCGCAGGATCGGCGCCTCGGCGGCGGTGAAGAAGCCGCCCACGAGGATCACGGGAACGATCGAGACGATCCCCATGAGCCCCACGGCGATCACGAGCGCGAGGATGCGCACGATGCCCGGTGCGGGGAGGGTGCGCAGATACGGGTCCCACGGCTTCTCGCGGGCCTCGGAGACGGTGAGCCCGAAATTGAACAGTGCATTGACCATGACGGCGAACACCGCCATCGAGATGACCGCCTGCGTCGCCCACTCGGCGTTGCCTGCGACCTGTCGCTGCGGGACGACGAAGAACAGCAGCGCCAGCGCCGGGAACACGAAGCTTCCGATCAGGGCGATCGGCACGCGTGCGGTCTCGATCAGGTTGTACTTCGCGTGCAGGAAGGTCAGTCTCGCTGCGGACGGGGTCGCGACGGCGGTCATCAGGCGTCCTCTCTCGTGCGTGCCGATGCGTCGGCGGCGGTGCCGGTCAGGGTCAGGAAGGCCTCCTCGAGCGTGGCACCCCGCACGGTGAGATCGGAGAACTCGATCCCGGATGCCACGAGTGCCCGGACGAACTCATCGCCGTCGGTCACGGTGAGCGCGAGTCGGCGGTCGTGTGCCTCGCGGTGGGTGACACCGGGGAGGGATGCCGCGGAATCCGGAGTCGGCGTCGACAGCTGTACCTGGCTCACCCCACCTGCGCGAGGACGGCGTGCACGGCGTCGTCCGCGAGCACACGGCCCTCGCCCATGACGACGACGCGCTGCGCCAGCGCCTCGATCTCCTCGAGATAGTGGCTCGTCACCACGATCGTGGTGCCCGCCGCGTGCTGGCGGCGGATGGCCGCCCACAGTGCGCGGCGGGCATCGACGTCGAGGCCGGTCGTCGGCTCGTCGAGCAGCACGAGGCGCGGGCGGCCGACGAAGGCCAGTGCGACGGCCACGCGTCGCTTCTGCCCTCCCGAGAGCGATCCGCACTGGCGGCGCAGGAACTCGGTGAGGCCGAACTCCTCTGCGAGCCGCGCGGTCGGGACCCGGTCGCCGAAGTGCCCGCCGACGTAGTCGACGACCTCCGAGACGCGCAGGGCCTCCGGCAGTGCGGTCTCCTGCGGGGTCGAACCCAGTGCCCGGCGGTTGCGCGCGTCGAGCGGGTTGCCGCCCAGCAGCGTGACGGTGCCGCTCGACGGACGCCGGAGGCCCTGCAACAGCGACAGCAGCGTCGTCTTGCCTGCGCCGTTGGGGCCGAGCAGGCCGACGATGGATCCCGCGCCGATCTCGAGCGAGACGTCGTCGACGGCGAGTTGCTCGCCGTAGCGGCGGCTCACCCGGTCCAGTGCGGCCAGGGTCATGATGTCTCTCCCAATACCGATCGGAGGGTCTCGGTGTAGTCCTCGAAGGCGCGACGGCCCTTCTTCGTCAGCGCGAGGTAGGTGACGGGGGTGCGCCGATCGAACGTCTTCTCGACCGTGACGTAGCCGGCGTCCTCGAGCTTGCGCAGGTGCGTGGACAGGTTGCCCGCGGTCATGCCCAGCAGCTCCTGCAAGCGCGGGAAGGAGATCTGCTCGTCGGCGACGAGCGTCGCCAGTGCGGCGGTGATCCGCAGGCGCGCCTGCGCGTGGATGACGGGGTCGAGCTCAGCCATGGCGCATCTCCCCGCGTTCTCCACCGCGCGGCGGAGGCGCCAGAGATGGACGTAGGAGGCCGCTGCGAGGGCGAGGAGCCCGAGGCCGCCGGCCACGGCGAGCACGAGGTAGTGCGTCGGATATCCGAAGTAGGGCGCGACGACCCCGACGAGGATCGTCCAGCCGCCGAGGAAAAGCATCGGCACGGCGCGCCAGAGGGCCGCGGAGACGAAGTACATGACGCCCGTGAAGAGCACATAGGCCGTCGGGTAGTAGATGTTGGCCAGGTCGGGGTCCATGCCGTTGACGATGAGCGCCTGCCCGAACGCCTGGATGCACAGGGCACCGACGAGCCAGGTGATGCCGTAGACGATGCCGCGGAAGGTGTCATCGCTGCTGCCGCGGAAGCCGCGCCCGGAACGGATGCCGAACAGGGCCGAGAGACCGATCCCGCCGGCCAGCAGCACGATGAAGCTCGGCACCGCCACGGCCAGGGGTATGCCGAAGGCGGGCTGGAGGCCGTCGATGAGCCAGAGGGTGAGGAAGCCCGCCAGCCACACGATGCCCCATACGAGCAGGATGTGCGGCACGAAGCCGGCCACCTGCCCCTCGACGCTGCGCTGCTGATCCTTCATCAGCGCCAGCATCTGCTCGGGCGACAGCGGGGTGTCGTCGGCGTGGTCGTCGCGCGATTCGGTGTTCATAAATAACTTTGTACTGCAAACTAGTTTTCATGTCAAGAGTCGTGCGCCGACATCTGCCCGCACAACTTCGCAGATCTGCACACCTCCGCAGGGACTCCGCCAAAACCTGCGAACCTGTGCAGATCTCCGCGCGAACGCCGTCGTACGATTGAGGGCTATGTCCACCGCCGTGATCTCCTATCCCCCGGAGCTGCCGGTCAGCGCCGCCCGCGAGGAGATCGCCGCCGCCATCCGCGACCACCAGGTCGTGATCGTCGCCGGCGCCACCGGCTCGGGCAAGACCACGCAGCTCCCCAAGATCTGCCTTGAGCTCGGCCGCGAGAACATCGCCCACACTCAGCCCCGCCGCCTGGCCGCGCGCACGATCGCCGAGCGCGTCGCCGAGGAGCTGGAGGTTCCGGTCGGCGGCCTCGTCGGCTACAAGGTGCGCTTCACCGACCAGGTGTCGGATGCCACGCGCATCGCGCTCCTGACCGACGGGATCCTCCTCAACGAGATCCACCGCGATCGGCTGCTCCGCCGCTACGACACCATCATCATCGACGAGGCGCACGAGCGCTCCCTCAACGTCGACTTCCTCCTCGGCTATCTCAAGCGCATCCTGCCTGAGCGGCCGGACCTCAAGGTGATCGTCACGAGCGCCACGATCGATCCGGAGAGCTTCGCACGGCACTTCGCCCGGCCGGGTGCGCCCGAGGTCCCGATCATCGAGGTGTCGGGACGGACGTTCCCGGTGGAGATCCGGTACCGGCCGCTCGTCGACGAGAACGCACCCGAGGACGGCGAGGCCGAGGACGAGGTCTCGGCGATCGTGGCCGCGCTCCGCGAGCTCGACCGCGAGCCCGCCGGCGATGTGCTCGTGTTCCTCCCCGGCGAGGCAGAGATCCGGGATGCGGCGGATGCCGTCCGCGGCGCCTACGCGAAGGACGCCCAGCCCACCGAGGTGCTCCCCTCTACGGCCGTCTGTCGGCCGCCGAGCAGCATCGGGTGTTCGAGAAGAGCCGTGTCGCCGGCATCCGACGCCGCGTGATCCTCGCCACGAACGTCGCCGAGACGAGTCTCACCGTCCCTGGCATCAAGTACGTGATCGACACCGGCACCGCCCGGATCTCGCGCTACAGCCCGCGCTCGAAGGTGCAGCGACTGCCGATCGAGGCGATCTCTCAGGCCTCCGCGAACCAGCGCTCCGGCCGCGCCGGCCGCACGAGCGACGGCATCGCGATCCGCCTCTACAGTGAGGAGGACTTCGTGCGGCGCCCGGAGTTCACCGAGCCGGAGATCCTGCGGACGACCCTGGCGTCGGTCACGCTGCAGATGCTCGCGCTCGGCTTCGGCGACCTCGCCGACTTCCCCTTCCTCACCTCGCCGGACTCCCGCGGCGTCAAGGCGGCGCTCGACCTGCTGACCGAGCTCGGCGCTGTGGCGCAGGACCCTTCGACGAGCTCAGGGACCGGAAATCGCCTGACGCGCATCGGCCGCGACATCGCCCGGATGCCGATCGACCCGCGGTTCGCGCGCATGCTCGTCGAGGCGGAGCGCACGGGCGTCGTCGAGGACGTGCTCGCGATCGTCGCCGGGCTGTCGATCCAGGACGTCCGTGAGCGGCCTTCCGCCGATGCCCCCGAGTCGGTGCGCCAGGAGGCGGAGCGGGCGCACGCGCGCTTCACCGACCCGACGAGCGACTTCCTCGCGATGCTCGGCCTGTGGAAGCACCTGCGCGCGAAGCAGAAGGAGCTCGGCTCCAGCGCCTTCCGCAGGATGTGCCGCAGCGAGCACCTGAACTATGTGCGCGTGCGCGAGTGGTTCGACGTGCACCGGCAGCTGCGATCGCTTCTGCCGAAGGGCGACCGCTCCCGCCGCCACCCCCGGTCGTCCCACGCAGACGACACCCACCTCCGGTCGTTGAGCGAGGAGCGCAGCGACGAGACGAAACGCGGTGACGTCCCGCAAGCGCGCCAGGGCGTTTCGTCTCGGGATCGCTGCGCGATTCCTCGCTCAACGACCGGAAGGGGGACGTTCCGCGAGGGGCACCGCCGGGAGGGACGCGAGGAACGACCGGGGGCGGACGCCGGGGCCGACGCGCATGCCGACGCGATCCACCGCGCGATCCTGGCCGGGCTCCTCTCCCAGATCGGGATCCTGGACGAACGGAACGCGAAGAGCGCGAAGGGCGCCAAGGACCCGAAGCGCCGCATCGCCGAATACCGGGGCGCCCGCGGCATCCGGTTCTCCATCTTCCCCGGGTCGGGTCTGCGGAAGAAGGGCCCGCGTGCGGTCATGGCCGCCGAGATCGTCGAGACCTCGCGCACCTTCGCCCGGACGGTCGCCGCGATCGACCCGGCCTGGGCGGAGGCGCTGGCCGGAGACCTCGCCAAGCGTCAGGTCTCCGAGCCGCACTGGTCGAAGGACGCCGGCGCCGCCATCGCCTTCGAGAAGGTGACGCTCTTCGGCGTGGAGATCGTGCCGCGCCGGCGCATCCCGTTCGCCCGCATCGATCGGGCCGGTTCCCGAGAGCTGTTCCTGCGCCACGCACTCGTCGAGGGCGAGTGGGAACCCTCGCGGCTGAACAGGCAGGCGGGCGCTTTCTGGCGCAGCAACACCGAGCTGCGCCGACGCCTGGAGAAACTGGAGGAGCGCGAGCGCCGCCGCGACATCCTCGCCGGAGACGAGGCGGTCTACCGCTTCTACGACGAGCGGATCCCGGCCGAGGTGTTCGACGTGCGCTCCTTCGAGAGGTGGTGGCGCGATGCGCGAGAGAAGACGCCGAAGCTGCTCGTCATGCGCGAGTCCGACCTGGTCGATCGCGACGATCGCGCCGATCAGAGCGAGTTCCCCACCCGCTGGACGCAGGGCGACCAGCAGCTCGGTCTCGCCTACCGCTTCGAGCCCGGCGCCGCCGACGACGGCGTGAGCGTCGTCGTACCCCTCGCGCTCCTCGCCCAGATCGACGACCGCGGCTTCGACTGGCAGGTGCCCGGGCTGCGCGCGGAGCTCGTCACGGGCCTGCTGCGGGCACTTCCCAAGGCGATCCGCCGTCATGTGGTCCCGCGGCCGACTGGGCCGAGAAGTTCGGCGCGGAGCTGTCGGGAGCAGGTCCCGAGAACTCAGACGGCCTGCCCGAGCGCACCCTCCGCGAGACGCTCGCCCGATTCATCCAACCGCTCGCGAACCAGCCGGTGAGCGCGGACGACTTCAACATGGAGCGCGTGCCCGCCCATCTGCGGATGAACTTCCGCGCCGTCGACGAACGCGGGCGCGTGGTGGGGAGCGGCCGCGACCTGACCGCGCTGCAGACGCAGTTGTCGGATCGCGCGCGGACGGCGGTCTCGCGCTCCTTGAGCGCACCGCCCCGCGCTCCCCGGTCGCCCGGGCCGAGGACGAAGGATGCCGGCGGCGCTTCGAACGCCTCGGCGCCGATCGAGCGCGAGAACCTCACCGCCTGGGACTTCGGCGACCTCCCCGAAGTGCTGGACACGAAGGTCGCCGGCGGCATCGTGCGCGGATACCCTGCCGTCGTCGACGCCGGCAGGACGGCTTCGATCCGCGTGGAGGCGACGGCGGATGCCGCGGCCGCCGCGACGCGCGACGGCGTCCTCCGCCTCGTGCTGCTGGGCGTCCCTCCCCCGCCGCCTATGTGCAGGAACACCTGACCGCGCCCGAGAAGCTCGCCCTGGCCGCGTCGCCGTATCCCTCCGCCGCCGCGCTCATCGAGGACTGCCGCCGGGCGGTCGCCCGTGCTCTCATCGAACAGGACGCGCCGGGTGGCGTGATCCGCGCCGAGGCCGAGTTCACCCGGGTGCGCGATGCGGTCTCGGCCCGCATCGTCGACGAGCTGTTCGCCTGCGTCTCGCTCGTGGCGAAGATCCTTACCGCGGCGCGGGACGTGGAGCGCGGCATCCGATCGCAGAACTCCCTGGCCCTGCTCGGCACGCTGAACGACATCAAGGGTCAGCTGGCCGGCCTCGTCTTCCCCGGCTTCGTCTCGGCGACCGGCCGCGAGCGCCTCGCGCACTATCCCCGCTACCTCAGCGGGATCCTCGAGCGGCTGAAGACGCTGGAGGACGCGCCCGGCAAGGATCGCGCGCGCCTCTCCGAATACGAGCGCATGGCGCAGGTGTTCGCGGATGCCGGAGGCACGGTGCCGCCGGCATCCGACTCCCCGGCCGCCCTCACCGAGGTGCGCTGGCTGCTCGAGGAGTACCGGGTGAGCCTGTTCGCGCAGCGCCTGGGCACCGCGCAGCCGGTCTCGCCGCAGCGGATCCAGAAGGCGCTCTCGACCCTCCGCTGAAATCGCGTCCCTTCCCGTCCCGGCGGCGCCTTCCGGGCCAGGACTGGCTAGCCTGGAGGCATGGCTCAGGCAATCGTCTACACCGAGATCGGTCCCCCTCCGTGCTGCGACTGGAGGAGGTGCCGGAACCCGCCCCGGCCCCGGTCAGCTCGTCGTGGCCGTGCAGGCCGCGGGGTGAACCCGATCGACGCGAAGCTGCGCGGAGGCGTCCGCCCTCCCCGCCGATCACCGAGCCGCGCCGAGTGGGATTCGACGGCGCGGGCGTCGTCTCCGCCGTCGGCGAGGGGATCACCGCCTTCTCCGTGGGAGACCGCGTCGCGATCGGCTGGGGTGCGGGCACCTACGCGACGTCCGTCGTCGTCGACGCCGCGCACGCGGCTCTTATTCCCGATGAGGTGACGGCCGAAGAGGGCGCAGGCATCGGCATCCCGCGGGCACCGCCTATCAGGCGCTGAAGTCCCTGGGCGTCGAAGCCTCCGACACCCTTCTCATCCACGGCGGCAGCGGGGCGGTCGGCCAGGCGGCGATCCAGTTCGCCGTGGCGTGGGGCGCGACCGTCGTCGCCACCGGCAGCCCGGCCCGCCACGAGCAGCTGCGCGCGCTCGGGGCGATCCCGGTCGCCTACGGAGAAGGACTTCTCGAGCGTCTCCGTGAAGCCGCGCCCGACGGCGTCACCGTCGCGCTCGACTGCGCCGGCACTGACGAGGCCCTCGACACCTCCCTCGCCCTCGTCGCCGACCGCGGGCGCGTCGCCACGATCGTGCGAGGGCCGGATGCGGCGGACTACGGCATCCGCGCCTTCTCCGGAGGGTCGCCGACCCCGCTCACCGAGCAGGAGAACGCCTGGCGGATCGCAGCGTTGGCGGCCACCGTCGAGCTCATCGCCCGGGGCGACTTCGTGATCGACCTCGGCCCGCAATTCGCGCTGGCCGATGCCGCGAAGGCGCATGAGCTCGTCGAGACCGGCAAGGCCGGCGGCAAGATCGTGCTCATTCCGTGAGCGCGGACGCGAACGAGCTTCTGCAGGCGCGCTACGGACGAGGTCAGGCCCCGGAGCTGTCGATCGACGTCCCCGAGGCCCTCGCGCTCCTGCTGCGTCACCGCTCGGTGCGGGCCTTCACCGATGCGCCCGTGGGCGACGACGCGGTCACGGCGATCATCGCCGCCGCGCAGTCCGCCTCCTCATCATCGAACCACCAGGCGTACAGCATCATCGAGGTCCGCGACCCCGCACGCAAGCAGCGGCTCGTCGAGCGCGGCCGCGGCAGCCTCTTCCTCCCCAGGCGCCCGTGATCCTGCTCTTCGTCGCGGACTGGGCGCGAAACGGACAGCTCGCCGCCCGCAGCGGTGAGGACCATGCGGCGACCGAGTACCTCGAGAGCACGCTGGTCGCGGTGGCGGATGCGGCCCTCGCCGCCCAGAACGCCGTCGTCGCCGCATCCGCCCTCGGGCTGGGAGCCTGCTTCCTGGGATCGCTGCGCAACGAGACCGACTTCATGGCGGAGGAGTTCGCCCTCCCTCCCGGGGCGGTCATCGTCTTCGGCGTCGCTCTCGGGTGGCCCGACCCCGCCGAGCGGGCGGGCGTCAAGCCGCGGCTTCCCCAGAGGGTCGTGCGTCACCGCGAAAGGTACACGGATGCCGCGCCGGAGGACATCGAGGCCTATGACCGGGCGCTCGCGGAGTACTACCGCGCCTACGGCCGCTCGCACAGCTGGATCTCGGCCGCCATCGGCCGGGTGCGCGACATCGCCGGGCTGCACGGCCGCGAGGGCATGCGCGCCGCCTTCGCCCGACGCGGGCTGCCGTCGCGCTGACGCGCGCCCGGCCCACCCCGACCCCGTACGCTGGGGGCATGACCGGACTTCGCTGGGGCATTCTCGCCACCGGATTCATCGCACGCCTCTTCACCGAAGACCTCCGCGCCTCGGGGATCGAAGTCGTCGCGGTCGGATCCCGCTCTCAGGAGTCGGCGGACGCCTTCGCCGCGCGCTTCAAGATCCCGCGCGCCTACGGCAGCTATGAGGAGCTGGTGGCGGATGCCGAGGTCGACATCGTCTACGTCGCCACGCCGCATCCGCAGCACGCGGAGAACGCCCTGGCCGCGCTCGCGGCGGGCAAGCACGTCCTCGTGGAGAAGCCCTTCACCCTGAACCGGGCCGAGGCCGAGAGGGTGCGGGCCTTCGCCGCCGAACGGGGCCTCCTGGTGATGGAGGCGATGTGGACCCGGTATCTCCCCCACATCGTCCGGATGCGGGAGCTCCTCGCGGGCGGGGCGATCGGCGAGATCCGGGCCGTGACCGCCGCGCACATGCAGCTGCTGCCGACCGATCCCGCGCACCGGCTCAACGACCTCGCGCTCGGCGGCGGCGCGCTGCTCGACCTGGGCATCTATCCCGTCTCCTTCGTCTGGGACGTGCTGGGCGCGCCGACGAGCGTCCATGCCGTCGGGCGGCTCTCGGAGACCGGCGCCGACACCGAGGTCGCGACCGTCATGACCCACGCGGGTGGCGTGGTCTCGACCACCCTGAGCTCGTCACGTGCGGCCGGGGCCAGCACGGCCACCGTCGTCGGCACCGAGGGGCGCATCGAGATCGATCACTTCTGGCTGGCGCCGAGCACCCTGCGTCTGGTCGGTCCGGACGGGACCGTGCGCGAGGAGTTCGACGGGCGCCCGGCATCCGACGAAGGGCGAGGCATGCAGTTCGAGGCCTACGCCGCCGAGCGCCTCGTACGCGAGGGCCTGATCGACGGCGAGGTGCTGCCGATCGCCGAGACCGTCGCCATCATGGGGTGCCTGGATGAGATCCGCGGGCAGATCGGCGTCCGCTACCCTGACGAGACCGACCGCTGAGCGCGGCGAAGGAGCATCATGGCTGAGAACCCGGACACCCGCGTCGCGGTCTACCTCGACTTCGACAACATCGTCATCTCCTGGTACGACCGGGTGCACGGACGCAACGCCTACGGCAAGGACCGCCAGAAGATCGCCGAGAACCCGGGCGATCCCGAGGTCGCCGAGCGGCTCGCGCAGGCGACGATCGAGGTCGGCGCCATCATCGACTACGCGTCCTCCTGGGGCACGCTCGTCCTCACCCGCGCCTATGCCGACTGGTCGTCACCGGTCAATGCCGTGTACCGCTCGCAGCTGGTCGCCCGGGCCGTGGATCTCGTGCAGCTGTTCCCGGCGGCGGCCTACGCGAAGAACGGCGCCGACATCCGCCTGGCCGTCGACACGGTCGAGGACATGTTCCGCCTCCCCGACCTCACCCATGTGGTGATCGTCGCGGGCGACAGCGACTACGTCCCGCTCGCGCAGCGCTGCAAGCGCCTCGGCCGCTATGTGATCGGCGTCGGCGTCGCCGGCTCCACCGCGAAGTCGCTCGCGGCGGCGTGCGACCAGTTCGAGTCCTACGACTCCCTGCCGGGCGTCGCCCCGATCGCCGAGGCGGAGCCCAAGGAGGTCCCCAAGGCGAAGGCCGCACCGCGCCGCGCGAAGGCCAGCGGCAAGGCGCCGGCGAAGGACGAGGCGACCGCGCTGCTGGAGCGCGCCCTGCGGCTCGGGCACGACAAGAGCGACGGCGACGACGACTGGTTGCACAGCTCGGCCGTGAAGACCCAGATGCGCCGAATGGACCCCTCCTTCAGCGAGAAGGCCCTCGGCTACAAGTCGTTCTCGGAGTTCCTGAAGTCGCGTGACGCGGTCGCCGAGCTCGAGGAGACCGGCCACGAGCGGCTCGTGCGGCTGCGGGGGCGTTAGAGGCGAGCCCCGGGCGGGTTCAGACGCTGCGCAGGCCGCGCCACGCGATCATCGCCACGGCCGCCGTGGCGATGCCGATCACACCGTAGCCGACACGCGGTCCGAAGGCGTCCGCGAGCGCGCCGACGAGGAGTCCCGTGACCACGTTCGAGCCCGGCATGGCCATCGTCCAGATCCCCATGACCCGGCCTCGGATCGGCGCCGGGGTCTGAAGCATGACGAAGGCGTTGGCCCGCGCGATGAACCACATGGAGGCGGCGCCCACCAGCGCCATCGCCGCGAACAGCGAGGGAAGGGTCGGCGCGAGGGCCGCCAGCACGACAGCCGCGGCCAGCGCGAGGGCGAGGGTGCGCACCTCCCCGCTGCGCGGATCGACGGGCCCCGCGGCGGAGAGCAGCGCCCCGGGCAGAGCGCCGAGGCCGAACGCCACGGCCAGCGCGCCGTAGGTCTCGCCACCGGCGCGGAACACCTCGGAGACCATCAGCGGCATCACGACGGCGATGTTGAAGGACGCCGACGCCCCCACGGCGAGGACGAGCGTCGCCCGGATCGGCGGCGTGAAGGACGCGTAGCGCCAGGCCGACCTCCACGAGGCCGCGGGGATCGCCGGAGGCGGCGGGTCCGTCGCATCCGCTCCTCCCGCCTGCGGCCCGCGATCCGAGGGGCGCCCCAGGGACAGCAGCACGATCAGGGCGGGGACGAAGGCGAGGGCGTTCACGACGAAGCACCAGCCCGTGTGACCGACGAGCAGCAGGATGCCGGCGAGCGCCGGACCGATGATGCGCGCGCGTTGATCACGACCTCGTTCATGCTCACCGCGCTCGTCACCCGATCGCGGCCGACGATGTCGAGCACGAGAAGCTGGCGGGCCGGGTTGTCCGCGGCGAAGGCCAGACCCTGCACGAGCGAGAGTCCGACGAGGGCGGGAATCGTCGCCGTGCCGGTGAACACGAGCACGGCGAACGCGGCGGCGACCAGCATCTGCACGGTCTGCGTCACGATGAGCACCCCGCGCCGGGAGAACCTGTCGACGAACGCCCCCGCGACCGAGCCCAGCAGGAGCGTGGGGAGCATCATGCATCCGGTGACCAGACCGAGAGCCACCCCGTCGCCGCCCAACTCCACGACGAGCCACGCCACGGCGACCGCCGACGCCATCCCGCCCGCGCCGGAGAGGAGCTGCGCGAGACTCCAGCGCCGGTACTCCCGCACCTGGAGCGACCGGAACGAGCGCGCGAGCGCGGCGGCGAGCCTAGCCCGTCGCGTCACGCTGCACGCCGTGTCCGTGGGGGAAGAGGGGATCCTCCGTGTCGAAGGGGACATCGGTGCGGGAGGCCTCGACGGCAGCCGTCGACCGCGGCAGGTCGAAGGGAAGCCGCCGGTGAAGGCGCTCCTCCCGGTGAGCGCCTCCCACACGACGTCGTCGGAGGCGCCGTAGTCGACGACCAGGCAGGCGGCGGCGTCGACGATCGGGGTCAGAACCGCGGGTCGCTCGAGGTAGACGATGACCACGGTGGGCGCCTTCGCGGCGAGCGCGGCCACACGATCGGTCACCCCGGCCGGGAACGCGAGGCTTCCGCCGTGCAGGAAGTCTCCCAGCCTGCTGTCCGGATCGGGCTCCCACGGCGAGTCCAGCCGGACGACGATGAGATCCGCCTCGTCCGGCGTCCCGACCTCGGCGAGGCCGTGCCGGGACGCGCCCTCGATGCCCTCGCCGTAGACGGCAGTGCCGCTCCGGATGGGGAGCGCGCCCTCGTCCGTGAGCAGCGTGAGGGAACGCCGCTGAGCCTGGAGGCCGCGCTCCCGGAATGCGGGATCGTGCGCGACACCCGTCGCCGAACGGGGATCGGCCGGCTGCGCGTCGAAGAGGCCGAGCCGGAACTTCTCGAGGAGGATACGGCGCACGGACTGGTCGATCCGCTCCTCGCTGACCCGACCGGTTCGCACGAGCTCGACGACCTCGGCGGTGCTCGTATCCCCGCCGAACTGGTCGATCCCGACGTCGAAGGCGAGCGCGAGGCGCTCGGAGACCGAGAGGTGCCAGGCGCCGTGCGCGATCGGCCCGAAGGGCTCGCCCTCGAAGGGCTCCGCGTCGATGACGTTCCAGTCGGTCGTCACGATGCCGTCGAAACCGTAGGCGCCGCGCAGCAGGTCGTGGACGACGGACCGGTTGAAGGCGAAGCCGCGCTCCTCCCAGTCGGTGCCCACCGGCTTCCCGTAGTAGACCATGAACTGGGTGGCGCCGGCCTGCATCGCCCTCTCGAAGGGGCGGAGGTGGAGCTGCTGCATCCCGCCCGGATACACCTGGTCCGGATAGCGCACGTCGATCGCGTCATTGCCGTCTTTCTGCGGGCCCGCTCCCGGGAAGTGCTTCACGACGGCGGTGACGCTCGCGGCACCGAGGGCATCACCCCCGCGCAGACCGCGGATGAAGGCCGCCGTCAGCTCGGAGACGGCATCGACGTCTTCGCCGAAGGTGCCGTAGCCGCGCACCCAGCGGGGCTCGGTGAACAGGTCGGCCATCGGACCGAGATACGAGCGGATGCCCATCGCGAGGAGCTCGCGGCGCACGATGTCGCCGTACTCCTCGGCGAGCGCGATGTCGCCGATGGCGCCCAGCCCGGTGTGCTCGGGCCAGCGCGAGAGCGCATCGATCGAGGTCCCCGTGTACGGGCTGGACTTGTAGCCGCTGCGCGGATCGGTGGACACCGTCATGGGAATGCCGAGTCGCGTCTCGGCGGCCAGGCGCTGCAGCGTGTTCGTCCACTCCGCGATCTGAGCGGGGTCGGTGCCGTTGACCATCACGACGTGGGAGATGAGCTTGCCCTGCAGGTGCTCGCGGGCCGTCGCCAGCGCCTCCTCCGGCGAGACCTTCTCGTCTGCCAGCCAGGAGTAGGGGTGGAAGAGCTGTCCCGCCTTCTCCTCCACCGTCATCCGCGCCAGCAGGTCGGAGGCTCGCTGCTCCGGAGACAGGGCGGGGTCGCGGTAGTCGGGCACGACGATCACTGGTTGCTGAACGCGGCGTCGAAGGAGGTCTCCGGCTTCGGCCACAGCAGCGACCGCACGTAGTCCACCGCTTCCGCGGCGCCGTGCAGACGGTCCATGCCGGCGTCCTCCCACTCGATCGAGATCGGACCGGTGTACCCGATCGCCTCCAGGGCGCGGAACGAGTCCTCCCAGGGCACGTCGCCGTGGCCGGTCGAGACGAAGTCCCAGCCGCGACGCGGGTCCCCCACGGGAGGTGCGAGCCCATGACTCCCGCACGCCCGTTCGTCGGCCGCATCCGCGTGTCCTTGCAGTCCACGTGGTAGATGCGGTCCTGGAAGTCCCAGATGAATCCGACCGGATCGATGTTCTGCCACATCATGTGCGAAGGATCCCAGTTGAACCCAAAGGCCTCGCGGTGATCGATGGCCTCGAGCGTGCGCACGCTCGTCCAGTAGTCGTAGGCGATCTCGCCGGGGTGCACCTCGTGCGCGAAGCGCACCCCCTCGGCGTCGAAGACGTCCAGGATCGGGTTCCAGCGGGCGGCGAAGTCCTCGAAGCCCGCCTCGATGACGGATGCCTCAACCGGCGGGAACATCGCCACATAGGGCCAGATCGACGAGCCCGTGAAGCCCACGACGGTGTCGACGCCAAGCTTGCGGGCCACCCGGGCCGCCCGCTTCATGTCCTCCGCGGCGCGCTGCCGCACCCCCTCGGCCTCGCCGTCTCCCCACACGTAGTCACGCAGGATCGCCTGATGCCGGAAGTCGATCGGCGCATCGCACACCGCCTGCCCCGCCAGATGGTTGGAGATCGCGAAGACCTCCAGCCCGTGGCGGTCGAGGATCTCCTTGCGCGAGGCGACATAGGCGTCGTCTTCGTCGGCGCGCTGCAGGTCCAGATGGTCGCCGGATGCCGCGATCTCCAGACCGTCATAGCCCCACTCGCTCGCGAGACGCGCCACCTCCTCGAGCGGCAGATCCGCCCACTGGCCGGTGAACAGGGTGACAGGGTGCGTTGCACTCATCGCCCGGCCTCGGGGTAGGTGGAAGCGACCCAAGACCAACTGGTCTTGGCACTCTCGAAAGGTTCCATGCTGGGCTTGTCCACCTCGATGATCACTGAACCGGCGAAGTCGCCCGGCAGCGCGGCGAGCGCGGCGATGATCGGCACGTCGCCCAGTCCCGGCTCGAGGAAGAAACGCTGCGACATCACCTCGAAGTAGGGAGTGGGTGTACGCCGGGACTCCTCGGCAAGCGCGAGGTCCAGATCCTTCACGTGCAGATCTGAGATTCGCTCGGCGTTCGCCGCGACCCACGCGACGACATCGGCGCCCGTCCACGCGAGATGACCGATGTCAGGTCCGGCGGCAAGCAAGGAATCGGGAACTGCAGCCAGGACGTAGTCGAACTCGTCCACCGTCTCGATCCAGGTGCCGACGTGATTGTGCAACGCGGGGTGATGCCCTCCGAGACGAGCACCTCCGCAGCTTCGCCAATGATGTTGGCGACGCGATCGAGGCGAGCCGGATCGGCGTCGTAGCCGACGGCGGCAGCTGTGTCGATCCTTGGACGGCCCGGGGCCATATCGGCTGCAAGGAACACGCGGTCAAGGCCCATGTAGTTGGTCTCCTCGGCCCGGCGCCGAATCCCGTCGAACCATCGGAAATAGGCGTCGGAGCCTCCTTCATAGTCGAGTCCGAAGTCCTCGGGCAAGCCGATGTGCACATATCCCGGAGAGAGGCTGAGCCCCGAGTCGGCGACAACACGAGCGTAGGTTTGGAGCGTCTGCGTCGGCAGCACCTCCAGCATCACTGAAGAGAATCCGGCCGAACTCACCTCCTCCAACACACGAGGCTGCTTCGCGAGGAAGCTTGGTCGATCGAACTCCCAGCCGACCTCGCCGGGTTTCCCGCCGGCATCACCAAGGCTGACCGTGATCCATTGCAGGGTGTTGAGAGAGAAGTGGTCCTGAGTGAGCGTCATAGCTTCCTCCATTGCTCTAGAGCTATCATCCGGTTACATCAGCCAGCCAGCGAGCGGTGCGCTCGGCGCTGGCGACAGGGTCCATCGTGGCGCGATCGACCTCGATGATCACCCAGCCGTCGAAGGTCTCGGGGACCTCCGAGAGAGTGGCCACCAGATCGATGTCACCGAGACCCGGTTCGCGATAGAGCCCGGCGTCGGTGACCTTGTCGTAGGGGCGTGGATTCTCACGGCTGTCGGCTGCGATCGCCAGGTCTATGTCCTTGATGTGCAGGTCCTGCAGCCGGTCCGCCCACTTCCGCAACGCCTGTCTTGCATCGATCCCCGCCCATTCCAGGTGACCGATGTCGAAGGAGGCGCCAAGCCGTGTGGAACCGATCGCGTCCAGAACGTACTCGTACTCGTATTCGGTCTCGATCCATGTGCCGACATGGTTGTGCAGACCGGGTCGCACTCCCTCGGCGTTGAGCACATCGACGGCTTCGTCCAAGACATCGGTGAGCTCGTCGAGACGATCCTGAGAGAAATCGGCGCCGATGGCGGGACGCTGCCAGCGAACCGCTGCATAGTCGACCTCAGCGGCGAGGAACACGGTGTTCAGACCGAAGTAGTTGGACTCCTCCGCGCGACGGCGTACCGCATCGAACCAGTGAATCCGTTCGAAGGTTCCCCTTTCGAGTCGTCCGCCATGCTCCGAGGGCAAAGGCACCTGGACGTACCCGGGAGCCAGGGCGAGCCCGGACTCTTCGATCATGGCGGCATAGTTCTGGAGCGTCTGGGTCGCCAGGACCTCGAGCATGGTCGCCTCGAAGCCCGCGTCCTTGATCGCGGCGAGAACCGACGGGTACTCGGCCACGAAGCTTGGGTCGGCGAAGCGCCAGAGGCTGGCGCTGTCTAGATCGGTGGGATCCTCTTTGACGTTGATCCACTGAATCGCGTTGAGCGCGAACTTGAGGTCTCGCAAGTGCATCGGATGCCTTTCGTCGATCACTTCAGCCCTGCGGTGGCGACACCCTGGATGAAGTATTTCTGGAGGAAGAGGAAGAGGATCAGGATCGGGAGCAGAACAACCATGGCGCCGGCGAGCAACAGTCCGAACGAGATCGTGTTGGACGACTGCGACGCGACGGCGAGCCCGACCGGAGCGGTGTACGTCGCCTGCGATTGGGCGACCACGAGCGGCCAGAGGAAGTTGTTCCACGACGCCAGGAACGACAGGATCGCGACGGTCGCAAGTCCTGGCCCGGTCAGCGGCAGGAAGATGCGGAAGAACAGCCGTGCCTCCCCCGCACCGTCAAGGCGCGCGGCCTCCATGAGTTCGAACGGGACCGAGTGGGCGAACTGGCGCATGATGAACACACATAGAGGTTGCACGAGAACCGGGAGGATGATCGCGGCGAGCGTGTTCACCAGACCCAACTGCACAACGACGACGAACTGCGGGACGAACAACGCGACGTATGGCACGATCATCGCCATGATCACGAGGGGAAGACGAGCCCTCTCCCGCGGAACCGCAACTTCGCCAACGCGTAGCCTGCCATCGCGCTGAAGAGCACATTGCCCACAACCGCCACGCCCGAGACGATGAAGCTGTTGATCATATAGTCGCCGAACCCGCGGTCGGCGAAGAGTTGCACGTAGTTCTGGATCTGGAAGGACTCCGGGAACCATGCACCGGGGTTGGAGAGGAACTCGCCCTGCGTCTTGAACGATCCGAAGAACACCCAGACGAAGGGCAGCAGCATAAACGCCGTGATGACGACCAGTGCCGTGTAGTTGAACGCGAGTCGCGTCGGTGTGTGAGTCTTCAATGTTTCGGCCTCAGCATTCGGAACTGCACGATCGCGACGACGGCGACAAGGATGAGCAAGAGCACGGAACCTGCCATCGAAGCGGAGATGTTGCCGAAGCCGAACTGCTCATAGACCCACAGAGCGATCGACTTGGTCGAACCGAGCGGCCCTCCCTTGGTGAGCAGGTACGGCTCCTCGAAGATGTTCAGGAACGACACCGTCATCAGCACGGTGACCAGCAGCGTGGTCGGACGCAGCAGGGGGAGCGTGATCGACCAGAAGCGACGGAAAGGTCCTGCCCCGTCTGTGGCAGCCGCTTCGTAGACCTCTTCCGGGACGGCCTGCAGGCCGGCGAGGAACAGGATCATGCAGGTTCCGGCAGTTCTCCACACACCCATCATCACGACCGTGGTGATGGCCGAGCCTGGCTCTCCTAGCCAGTTCAGACCGGGAACTCCCAGTTCGCCCAGCGCCGAGTTGACCGGGCCGGTGATCGAGAAGGCGTACTGCCAGATCACGGCAGCGGCCACGATGTTCGTGATCACAGGGACGTACGCTGCCGCGCGGAAGAACGTCCGCAGCCGACGGATACCATTGTTCAGCATCAGTGCGAGCGCCATTCCCAGAGCCATGCTCAGGGGAACGCAGAGGACGACGAACATGATCGTGTTCCCGAAGGCGCTCTGGAACGAGGCGTTTCCGAGAACGGCGATGAAACCGTCGAGTCCCGTGAAGTTGACGTTGAAGGGATCGCGCAGATCACGCGCGGTCATATCCGTCAGGCTCGTGCTCAGCGCGAGCACCGCCGGGATGGCGGTGAAGGTGGCGAATATCAGAAGGAACGGTGCAAGAAAGACCCACGCGCTGATCGTCTCGGCGCGGGATCCCTCATGCGCGCGGCGGCCGCCTCGGGGGCGTCGGCGAGACGCCCCCGAGGTGACCACTGCGCGAGTCGTGGAGGTGGACATGATCGCCCTTAGTTGCCCATCCCGATGGACTCCGCCTGCTGCTGCGCGGCATCGAGAGCCTCCTGCGCAGAGATGCCGCCACGCACAACGCGCTCCATCTGCTCGCCGATGACGGTTCCGACCTGAGTCCACGTCGACACCTTCGGAAGGTTCACACCGCTCTCGAGCCCGAGTCGGACAGTGTCCAGGAGACGGCCTTCCAGCGCGGGGTCGTCCCAGGCCGCCGAGACCGCCGGCATGTTCTTGAAGATGCGGTACCACTCCACCTGGTTCTCCGGCTCCGACATGAATCGGGCGAACTTCCACGCTGCATCCTTGTTCGACGAGTCGGTGGGAACGAACCAGCTGCCACCGCCGACGGTCGTCGCCTTCTGTCCGCCGGGGCCAGCCGCACCTTCGAGGAAGGTGAGGTTCTCGTCGACCCAGCCGGTACCGTTCGCGTCGTCGAACCAGGCGGCGAACCACGGTCCGGCATCGACCACGGCGGCGTTCTTGCCGGTGCTTGTCCACGGCACCGTGTCGAGGAACGCCGGACCGTCCGGCGATGCAAGGCCGTCCTTGATCAGTCCGGACCAGTACTCCAGCGCTTCGACGTTCTCCGGGGAGTTGATCGTCCATTCCGACAGATCGTCAGAGATGAGCGCACCGCCATTCTGAATCGCGAAGGACTGGAACTGGCGCGCAGTGTAAGCGTCGTAGGCGACGTACAGCGCCAGAGGGAACTCCACCCCGCTCGCCTTGAGGTCTTCGCCGAAGGCACGCAGGCTCGCCCAGTCGGTCGGTGCGGTAGCACCCGCAGCCTCGGCAAGGTCCGTGCGGTACATCGTCATCGTGGCATACGCGTACCAAGGCACTCCGTACGCGACGCCATCGTAGACGGAGTTGTCCCAGATCGATTCGAAGAAATCGGTCTCGTTGACAAGACCATCCGGAACAGGATCGAAGCCGCCCGTAGCGATGAGCGCAGACTGACTCTCGGTGAACGCATAGATGAGATCGGGAACCGTGCCGGCCGTGATCGCCGCAGTCATCTTGGACTGGAATTCCTCGGCAGGCACCTCGGTCATGCGCATCTCGACGTCGGGATTATCCGCTTTGAACTTCTCGAACATCTGAGGCAGTTCGGCGCCGTCGGCACCCTGCGTCCAGATCTCGACGACGCCCTCAGCGGGCGCGTCGTCGATCGTGACGGAATCACCGGGATCGGTCGTGGGACCGTCGTCGGCACGGCCGCATCCGGTGAGGATGAGCGCAGCGGATGCGACCAGCGCGGTGCCGGTCAGTGCCGCGGTGCGGCGGGATAGTTTCTGCATGGCAGTCAACTCCTTCGTTGGTGGTGTTCGGGTGGTGCGTTTACACTGACATCAGTGCGCGGGCGGTGCGCACGGCGAGGGTGGAGCCGGTCAGGGTCGAGTTGCAGGTCAGGGCGGTGGGGATCACGCCGTTTCCGACGAGGAAGAGGTTCTCGTACCCCCAGACACGACCGTCGGTGTCCACGACGCAGGTACCGTCGTCCTCGGTGCCCATCCGCACGGTTCCGGTGAAGTGCAGCGACGCTCCGGGTGGGAGCACGTCCGAGCTCTCCGGGTCGAAGGACCCGACCGCGTTCGCCGCGGCGAACTGCACCTTCTGGGTGGCGCGGATCATCTCCCAGTCCTTCTCGGAGTATGAGAAGTGCACGGTCATGTGCGGCAGACCGAGGGCGTCGGTGAGCTCGTCGGAGAACTCCACACGGTTCTCCGGGCGGATCTCGGTGACGCAGTACCAGCCGACGCTGAGAACGTGGCCGGCACCCTCGACGTCGCGCTCCATGAGCTGTCCGTGCATCGGACGTGCGGCACCGATCGAGGGGCTCCAGTACGATCCGATGAACGGCTCCCCCGAGGGAGGGTGAGGGATGTCGGCGTCGGTGAGGCCGAGGCGCTCCGCGTCGATGAGCACGTCTCCACTGATCGAGGCGTGCTCGTTCAGCCGCACGCCCAGCGCCTCCGGACGGATCCCCGAGGCCCACATCAGCTGCGGAGTGCGCAGCGAGTCGGCGGCGAGGACGTACTTTCTCCCGCGGTAGACGCCCTCCTCCCTGTGGCGACGTCGCGCCCGACGATGCCCGCGACCTCTCCCCCTCGGTGAGGACGCGGGTGCACAGCACCCCCTGCCGCAGCTGCACGTCGGGGAGGCTGCCGTCGAACACGAAGGGGGCGATGTCGCGGGGTCCGGTCCGCGCGAACGGCCGGTTCTCGCGGGGAACGCCGGCCATGGGCATGTAGCCGAACTCCCGCGTCTCGTCCTCGGCGGGGACGGCTTCGCGGATCGCGGCGAAGATCGGCTCGGTGAAGGGGTTGTCCACGAGCGGGCCGCGATGCACCCGCAGCAGCCGGCGGGCGGTCTCCTGATCCTGATCCCACTCGTCGCGCGGCAGGAAGTCGGGGATCTCGTTCTCGTAGGCCCACGGGCATGCGGAGGTCCAGTGCACGCCCAGGCCGCCGACGTTCCACCCGACCGATGCACCGGGGAACTCGGCGAAGTTGTGACCGAAGAACGCCATGGGGAACACCCCGGACATGTCGGCGTTCCAGGTGTCGCCCTCGATCTCGTTCATCGCGGTGGCGCCCTTGACGTACTCGATCTGCTGCGCACGGCGCATCAGCGTCTCGTACGAGGCGTGCATCGCACTCTCGTCGGCCTCGACCAGATGCTCACCGTCGTTGCCGGTGATCTGCCGTCCCGCCTCGAGGATGAGGATGGAGGCCCCGGGGTCCTGCTCGTGCACGCATGCGGCCACGATCGCACCGTTGATGCCGCTGCCGACGATCACGACGTCGAATTCCTGAGCCATCTCAGTGGGTCCCTTTCTGGTCGGAGGAGGCGGGTGCGGCCGCCGGGGCGATATCTACCCAACGCCGCTCACGCGCCGACTGGAGGACCGCTTCGGTCAGCTGCACGGCCCGCACCCCGTCGGCGAAGGTCGGAAGGCCCTCGGGGAGACCGCCGTCGATCGCGTCGTAGACATCGGCGACGAAGGCGTTGAACGCATCCTGGTAGCCCTGCGCGTGCCCCGCGGGCGTGCGCGAGAAGCGCTCCGAACCGGCGTGCGCTGTGCCGGGGTCGCGGAAGAGGTGCAGGCTGCCGTCGCGCTGGCCGATCCACAGCTCCTCGGGGCGCTCCTGATCGAATCGCGCGCTCGCACCCGTTCCGTGGATCTCGAGGGTCAGCGAGTTCTTGCGTCCCGCGGCCATCTGCGAGACGAGGAGCGTTCCGATCGCACCGGACTCCAGCTCCACGAGGATCGAGACCGCGTCCTCGTTCGCGACCGGATGACCGCCGCGCTCTTCGAACACGCGACGGGTCTGGGACACGAGCCGGACGATGCGCTCGCCCGCGACGAACTCCAGGAGGTCGCACAGGTGCGACCCGATGTCGGCGAAGGCGCGCGAGGGGCCCCGTCGGCGGAGGTCGCGCGCCAGTCGTCGTCGGAGGGCAGGAGCATCCAGTCCTGCAGGTAGGCGCAGTCGAGGGTGAGCAGGGAGCCGAGCTCGCCCGCCGCGATCCGCGCGCGTGCCTCTCGCACCATGGGGTGGTAGCGGTAGACGAAGGGACGGCGGCGACCACGCCGTGCTCGCGCGCCGCCGTCTCGACGACGCGCGCATCCTCCAGGGTCGTCGCCAGGGGCTTCTCGCAGATGACGTGCTTGCCGGCCGCGAGCGCCTGAAGGGTCAGGGCCGCGTGCGTGGCGTTCGGCGTGCAGACATGCACGACGTCGACCTCGCCCTCGCGGATCAGTTCTTCCGCATCGGCGAAGGACCTCTCGATTCCCAGCTCTCGGGCGGCGGCGGCCGAGCGCTCCGGCGTCGACGTCGTCACCCCGGTCAGCTCGGCGCGGGCGGCGCGGGCGGCGCGGCTGTGCACCTGTGCCATGAATCCGCCGCCGAGGAAGCCGGCGCGGATCGTTGCGGTACGCGTGTGGGTGACATCCGTTGTCATGTCGATGATTCTGACACAGGTTGACATCCTTTTGCTAGTTCTTTGTCAAAAGTTGTTCGATTGATTTCCTTTCTTCTACGTTCAGCACCCGAAGTGCGTGTGGTTAACTGACCCTATGAGCGATGCTGAACGCGTCACGGTGGGACTGCACCCGGCGCCAGCGACATCCTGCAGCTGCTGCTGGACGGCCAGGCGCGGACCAAGGCCGAACTCGCGCACCTCACAGGTCTGGCGCGATCCACGGTCTCCTCGCGCGTGGACGCACTGCTCGCCTCCGGGCTCGCGATCCCGGCCGGGGAGGCCGCCTCGACCGGCGGGCGCCCTCCCTCGCGCATCGCCTTCAACCGTCGTGCCGGGCTCGTCCTCGCCATCGATCTGGGCGCGTCGCACGGCACGGTCGCGATCGCCGACCTCGGCGGCCGCATCCTGATGTCGACCACGAGAGTGCTCGACATCGCGGACGGCCCCCATGCGGTACTGGACATGATGATGGAGGAGAGCCATCGGCTCCTCCAGGCCGAGGACACTCAGGGCATCGAGTTGGCCGGCGTCGGGATCGGCGTGCCCGGGCCCGTCGAGCATTCATCCGGACGCCCCTACAACCCCCGATCATGCCCGGCTGGGACCGCTTCGACGTCCCGCGCTACGTGCAGCAGAGCTTCGATGTGCCGGTGCTCGTCGACAACGATGTGAACATCCTGGCGCTCGGAGAGCAGGTCACGAGCATGCCGACGGCGAAGGATCTCATCTTCGTCAAGGTCGCGACCGGGATCGGCGCCGGCATCATCGCCGGCGGTCAGCTCCAGCGCGGCGCCCAGGGCTCGGCCGGCGACATGGGGCATGTGCGCGTCCCCCACTCCCCGGATTCGCCCCACGCTCCCGGCGAGGATCGGGATCTCGAGGATCTCGCCAGCGGCTCGGCGATCGCCGCCTCCCTGCGCGCAGCCGGACTCGATGTCGCCGACAGCAACGGCGTCGTCGACCTGGTCCGCGCCGGGAACACGACCGCGATCGAGGCGACCCGACAGGCGGGCCGTGTGGTCGGCGAGGTGCTCGCCACCGTCGTCAACCTCCTGAACCCCTCGACGATCGTCCTCGGCGGCAGCATCGCGCGGGCCGGCGAACACCTGCTCGCCGGTGTCCGCGAGGTCGTCTACCGCCGGTCGATCCCCCTGGCCACCCAGCACCTCGCCATCGTCCAGTCGCAGGCGGGCGAGCGCGCGGCCGTCATCGGCGCGGCGATCATGGTGATCCGCGAGGTGCTCTCCCCGCGAACGTCGACGCACGCCTGGCCGCGCAGTCAGCCCGCTGAGGGCGCGCTTCCTCTTCCGCTCTCACCGTCCGCCCCGCAGAGACGGGTTGGTCTGGCTTAGCTAAGTCCGATGTGCGAGAATCAGCGCATGGTCCAGCTCAACGTCCACGAGGCGAAGTCGCAGCTCTCCGCGCTCATCGCGAAAGTTCTCGATGGCGAGCGCGTGACGATCGCGCGTGCGGGCGTACCGGTCGTCGATCTGGTCCTGCACAAACCCGTCGAGATCATCTACGGTCTCGGTCAGGGCGAGACAGAACCCGATCCGTCGCTCTTCGACGGTGTCGACCAAGAGGTCGCCGATCTCTTCTACCGCGCACGCTGATGCTCCTCGATACGAACGCTCTCCTCTGGGTGTACCACGACAGCGAACGGCTGGGCCCGCTGGCACGCGAGCGGATCGGTGCCGCATCGCTCGTGCACTTCTCCTCAGCATCCGTGCTGGAGATCGTGATCAAGAACATGCTCGGGCGACTGCCCCTGCCAGGCGGCGACGAGCTCTCCTCGGTCTTCTCGCGCTCAGGGCTCACCGAACTGCCCTTCACTGCCGAGCACGCCGCCGCTCTCGCGCGGTTCCCGGGCCTCGCGCGGCACGACCCCTTCGACCGGATGATCCTTGCTCAGGCCTCGCAGGAACGGATGCCGCTGGTGACCTCCGATGCGACTCTGCTCTCCCTCGGGGAGGACCGGGTGATCGACGCGCGGCGATAGGGCTCAGCGGGAGCGCCACATCCGGCCCCAGACGTCCCGCAGCGCGGGCTCCAGCTCCGGATGCCGGAACTCGTAGCCCGCATCCGACAGCTTCCCGGGGAGCACCCACCGGCTCTTCAGGATCAGCTCCGACTCGGTGCGCAGCGCCCACATCGCCGGCTCCAGCATGAACCGCCACGCGGGGAGGCCGATCGGCATGCCGACCGTGCGACGCAGCGCCGCCATGAGCGAGCGGTTGTCGCTCGGGCGGGGCGCGGCCAGGTTCACCGGACCGGAGATCTCCGGGTGGTCGCGGAGGAAGCGCACCGCGCCCACGACGTCGTCGATGTGGATCCAGCTGAACTTCTGCCGGCCCCTCGATCGGTGGATCTCGGTGGGGTGCTCGGTCGGGTCCGGCCCGATCCCCGGTAGCGACGGTGCGGGAACCACCATCCGTCGAACTGCGGCCCGCCGACGCCCAGGCGCGCGAGTCGGAACAGCAGCGCCGTGGCCGCGCCGTCATCGCCCACGACGATCGTCGTGCGCAGGGCGATGCGGCGCGTCCGCGGCAGCTCGCCGGCGAAGAGCTCCGCCTCCCAGGCGCGTCCGACGTCCGGGGAGAAGCCGGTGTCGAGCTCGGTGCTCTCCTCGGTGTTCGGGCGGTCCAGCGCGTAACGGTAGATCGTGGCGGTGCTCGCGTTCATCCAGACCGCGGGCGGACTCTCGGCCGCGGCGATCGCCTCGCGCAGCGCCCGGGTGGTGTCCACGCGCGAGCGCAGGATCTCGTCGCGGTTGGCGTCGTTGTAGCGGCAGTTGACACTCTTGCCCGCGAGGCCGATGACCAGCTCCGCGCCGTCGACCGCTCGGCGGATCGAGGCCGGATCGTCCCAGCGCGCGTCCGGACCCTCGCGCCCGATGACCAGCACCTCGTAGCCCTCCTGCTCGAGCGCCTCCCTCAGCCGCCGCCCGATGAAACCGCTGCCGCCGCCGAGAACGGCCCGCCTGCCCGCATCCGATGCCATGCTCCCAGCATGTCACGGCGGCGATCAGGACGCGCCGGACTCCCCGCGCTCGTGCTTGCGCCGCGCGATCTCCTCCCGCAGCCGCGCCTCCTCGATCTCGCGCTCGAGGTCGGCCAGCTGCTGCTCGGTGCTGCGGGTGTCTGCCGGTGGCGGGGGCGCCCAGTTCTGCGGCGGGCTCTGCGGATACGGAGCGGCCGCCTGCCGGCGGGGAAGGCTGATCCCTGCCCCTCGTACTCGCGCCCGATCGCGAACCACAGCACACTGCCGATGAACGGCAGCAGGATCACCAGGATCAGCCACACCATCTTCGGCAGGTACTTCACCTGGTCGTCGCGCCGGGTGATGATGTCGATCAGCGCGAACACCATCAGCGCGATGGTGAGCAGGGACAACACGATGTGCATGCCGCAAGTCTAGGAGACCGGCTGATTGAATGGAGCCATGGCCTTCTCCGCTCCCCCGGTTCCGTCACGCTCACCGGCCGCCTCGTCGAGCTGCGTCCGCTGCGCCGGGAGGATCACGACGGCCTCGTCGAAGCCGTCTCGGAGGAGCGCATCTGGGAGACGGCCTGGTACACCTCCATTCCGACCCCGGAGTCGATGGCGGGCGAGATCGAGCGGCGCCTCGACCTCGCCGGGAAGGGCGAGATGATCCCCTTCACGGCAACGGATGCCGCAGGCCGCATCCTCGGCATGACAACCTTCTACGACCTGGCGCCCGACGTCCCGAGGCTCCACATCGGCTACACGTGGAACCGCCCTCCGCGCACGGCACCGGCACCAACGCCGAGTCCAAGCTCCTGCTCCTCGCCCATGCCTTCGAGACGCTCGGCGTCTACCGCGTCGGATTCACCACGCAGTGGCTGAACCACCAGTCCCGCGCCGCGATCGAGCGGCTCGGCGCCAAGCAGGACGGTGTGCTGCGCGCCTACAGCCGCGCCCGCAACGGAACCCTCCGCGACGCGGTGGAGTACTCGATCCTCGGCGACGAGTGGCCCGCGGTGCGCGCGGGCCTCGAGGCCCGGCTCGCCCGGCGCGGCTGAGTCACTCCCGCCGGGTGCGCAGCACCAGCACGAGCGCGATCCCGGCCACCGCCAGCACGCCGCCGATCACCGTCAGCAGCAGCGGCGCCTCGCCGCCCGTGTCCGGGAGGCTCCCCGCGGCTGCCGGAGGCGCCGGATCGGTGGACGCGCCCGGACCCGTCGGGTCGGCGGGATCCGTGGGATCGGCGGGATCCGTGGGATCTGTCGGATCCGTGGGATCGGTCGGATCTGTGGGATCTGTCGGATCTGTGGGATCGGTGGGGTTCGTGGCGCAGTCCGGGTCGCTCGGCTCCAGCATGGAGTCGATCTTATGCGACTCGCTGACGACGCTCGCCCACGCCGCCTCGTGCGCGTCGCTGACCCGCCAGAATGTCGTGCAGTTCGGCATGTGCACCACGGTGATCCCGCCGAAGCCAGACATGAAGGGCACGGAGAACTCGGCGGTGAACGCCGGGTCGTCGGCCGCGGTGAACGGCCGCGCCCAGAAGCCGTTGTTGTAGGTGAACACCGAGTCCGCCGCGGCGAGGCCCGGATCGTCCGGATCGCGCCGCAGCGCGGCGTCCAGCCCGGTCTTCTCCAGCACCCGCGTCCCGCCGATCTCGCCGCCGCCGTTGGTGAAGAAGTCGCCGATCTTCGCGAGGGAGTCCGGCGTCCACCACAGCCCGTAGCCGCCCCACGGCGTGCCCTCGGGGTTGTGCTGCCAGCCGCCCACGCCGTCTGCGAGCTTGGTGCGCTCGGTGATCCGCGAGTCGGCGCTGACGCCGATCGGCGCGAGCACCTCGGCGTAGAGAATCCGGTAGATGTCGGCGGAGCCGCCGGCGCGATCCTTGAGGTAGGCGTTCATCGCGGCGGCCAGGAGGAAGCTGTCGGAGGTGTGGTAGACCCAGCGCTCCCCGCCGCCTGCCGGTGCGGGAAGCTCCCCGCGACGCCCAGCAGTGCGTCGTGCGTGCGGTTGTCGAAGGAGAAGAACCCGGCCATCCGGGCTCCTGCCTCGTCGACCTGGTTGCCGGGGTCGTCGTAGTGGCCGGTGGCCATGTCGATCACGTGCCCGAAGGTGACCTCGCTCCAGGTCTCGGGCAGTTCCGGCAGCCAGTCGCGCATGCGCTCGTCGTAGACCGACGGACCGTACTTCTCGGCCAGCCGCAGCAGCGCGCCTCCGGTGAGGATCGACTTCGCGGTCGAGTACGACGGCAGGTGGACCTGGTCGCAGAACGGATGCCGCCCGCGGCATCCGTCGCGTCGCCGCTCGTCCGCACCACGCAGTCGCCGACGTAGTGGACGCCCTTGTGGACGAAGCCGAAGGCCGTGTTGTGGGCGGGCGTCGTGTTCGCGGTGAGCCGCGCGACGTCGACGCCGGGGTGGTCGACGGCCAGCTGGGCGATGGGCTTCGTCGGCATCCGATCAGCGACCTCCGCGGCGTATGCCGTGCGGATCTGGTCGGCGAGCGCCGGGTCGACGGCGTCGTCGACCTGAACGCCCGGGAGGTTCCCCACATGTTGCCCTTGAAGTAGGCGCAGGTCTCGCTGGCCACCTGATAGTGGACCCGGCTGGTCGCCTCATCGGTGAAGAGGAAGGCGAGGATGCCGTTGAAGGAGCAGTTCTCCTCCTGGTTCACGAGCGTGAAGGGGATCGAGGCCCGGGTCGCGGGCTCGCCGCCGAGGGTGTCGCCGTTCTCGCTCCAGGCGCGTCCGACGCCCCAGATGATGTTGTAGTCGAGGCTCCCCGGCGACTGCAGGCCGCGCACGGCGGGGATCAGATGACTGCCGTGCTGAACGAACTGCTGGTCGAGCCGGTACCGGACCACCGAGAACCCGAGCTCCGCATCCCACTCCACGTCCCACGAGGAGTAGGGCAGGAACTGCGCCCAGGTCACGACCTCGTTGTAGTAGTCGAAGCCGTCGTGGGCCACCGTCTCCCAGCCGACGGTGGGGTTCCACGCGTACCAGGGCACGTCGTCGAGGTCGGTCCGCACGACGTCGTTGATCCGCAGCGTGCGGGTGAACTCGTGGAGCGGCGCCGCGGCATCCGCCGGCACGCCGAACGCGAGCTCCGGGTCGGGGACGACTCCGCCCGGGTTCGCGGCGTAGGCCGGGTCGAAGACGCTCGCGGGCTTCTGAACGTCGCCCGTGCGCACGACCTCGCCGGAGCCCGTGAGGGGATCACCCGGCACCGCGTCGGCGGCGAGGGCGGGCGAGGCCCCTGGCCGATCGACAGCAGGGCGGCGACGAGGGCGACGGCCGCCGCCGATGAAAGCGCTCGGATCACGCGCATCAGGACCTCGAATCTCTCCACGGGACACTGCGAAGATACCCATCGGACGCGACCCCTGACCAAGACCTAGATGCGCCGCCTCCGATGCTCTGCAGGTATCGGATGCCGGCGAGAGCACTACTTGCAAGGCATCTGACGCTTCCCTACGCTGAGCCCATGGAACTGCGTCTGCTCCACTACTTCGCCGCCGTCTGCGAGCACGGCTCCCTCCACGGCGCGGCGGCGGCCGTGCACGTCGCCCAGCCGTCGCTCAGCCGCCAGATCAGGCGCCTGGAGACCGAGCTCGGCTTCGCGCTGTTCGAGCGTACTCCGCGCGGTCTCGTCCTCACCGCCGCCGGGCGGAACTTCCTCCCCGTGGCGCAGGACCTCCTCCTGCGGGCCTCCCAGGCGCAGACCACCGCGTCGATGATCGCCAAGGGCACCGTCTCCGACCTCACCGTCGTCTCGGCGACGACGACCGTGGCCGACATCATCGCCCCTACATCGTGAAGGCCGGCGTGCGCGGGAGGGTCACGGGCGTCATCGAGACGCTGCCCGAGCACGTCTACGGGCGCCTGGCCTCCGGCGACGCCGACTTCGCGGTGGGCACCCGCATCCCCCCGCCCTCCCTCCGCTCGCGCGTGATCGGCCACGCCTACCTCTGGGCGCAGGTCCCCGACGGCCACCGCTTCGCGGGCCGCGACAGCGTCACGATCGCCGAGCTCGTCGAGGAGCCCCTCATCACCGTCACCACCGCGCACCGCGTGCGCCAGATGTTCGACTCGGCCGTCGCCGCCGACGGGCTCACCTATCGCGCCGCGGCCGAGACCGAGTCGCCGATCACCGCGCAGGCCCTCGCCGCGGCCGGCCGGGGGGTCTGCGTCCTCTCGGACGACTCGCACTACGGCCTGCGCAGCATCCCCATCCGCGCGCGCAACCAGGACCTCATCATCACGCTCTTCGGCGTGTGGGAGCCGCTGCACTTCGCCTCGGCCCACATCGAGGAGATCCTCACCGAGCTCAGCGACTTCATCGGAGAGCTCTACCCGCAGATCTGGGCCGATCCGGCCACGTGAACCGCGACCCTCAGCGGCGTTCCAGCGCCTCGGCGATCTCGACGAAGAGGTCGTCGTTCTGCCGGGCGCTCTCCAGGGTCACCGCCTCCGGCGTCGTCGAGAACTTCACCACCACGGTGTCGGTGGCAGGGTCGAGCCAGACGTACTGCCCGTAGATGCCGACGGCGTAGATGTTGCCGCGTTCGTTGCCCGTCGCCCACCACTGGTTCCGGTAGGAGCCGTTCGGATGCACCGCGCGCTTCACGCTCAGCCATTTGGCGGGGTCTCCGCCGGCCATGGTCGCCGCGACCCACTCCGCGGACACGATGCGATTCCCGTCGATCACGCCGCCGTCCAGCATCAGGCGGCCGATCCGCGCGAGATCGCGCGCGGTGCAGGAGATCCCCGCGTTGGCGATCGCGAACCCGCCGCGGTCGACGGAGATCCGCGCCTCCTGCGCAGCGCCGATCCGGCTCCACAGGCGCTCGGAGAGCACCTCGGCGTAGCGCTTGCCCGTCACCTCCTCGACGAGCCAGCCCAGCGCATCCGTCGTGGCCGAGCAGTACTGGAACACCTCGCCGTGCTCCCTGCTGCGCGTGAGCCCCGCGAGGAACTCGTAGGTGTCGGCCGGATCCCCGGGCGGGCGGGGCGCAGGCCTCCGGCGCGATCCTGCAGCTGCACCTCCGAGTCGGGATCGTCGTAGTCCTCGCTGTAGTCGGCGGCGGCGGTCATGTCCATGAGCTGCTCAACGGTCGCATCCCCGTAGGCGCTCCCACGGAGCGCGGGAAGATAGCTCTGCAGCATCCGACCCGGGTCGATCAGACCCTCGTCGCACAGGGCGCCCACGACGATCGCGCACAGCGACTTCGACACGCTCATCAGCAGATGCGTCTGGTCCGGCCCGAAGCCGGGAGCGTAGTACTCGGCGACGACGCGCCCGGCCTGCTCGACGACGAGCGCATCGGTGTAGGTGTCCTCGAGGCGGGCCTCGAGACCCGGTACCGCGGCGAGCACCTCCAGATCCCTCGGCGAGGCGGTCATCGAGGCGGGCAGATGCGAGACGCGCGCCGAGGGCACCGTCTCCTCGACGTTGCGGAACACCCAGCGGTTGTCCGGGGCGCCCTGCCAGCTGTCGAGGGTCGGCGAGGCGGACAGGCCCAGCTCCTGCCGCCTGAGACCCGGAACGGTCTGGAAGGTCATCGATCCACCCGCCGACGCTGCGTTCACCGTCACTGCACCTGTTTCCGTCATGTCACTGCCCCGGAGTCTGAGGCATCGAATCCAACAACTGCCGCGTGTACTCCTCCTGCGGCGACACGAGGACGACGTCGGCGGGCCCGGTCTCGACGAGCCGCCCGCGCCGCATGACCCCTGCCTCGTCGCTCATGTACCGCACGACGTCCAGGTCGTGCGAGATCAGCAGGTAGCTGAGGCCGTGCTCGGCGCGCAGCTGCTGGAGGAGGTTGAGCACCTGCGCCTGCACCGAGACGTCGAGCGCGCTCGTGGGCTCGTCGAGCACAAGGAGCCTCGGCCGCATCGTGAGCGCCCGCGCGATGCCCACCCGCTGGCACTGCCCGCCCGAGAGCTGATGCGGAAGGCGCGCCGCGTGGCTGCGGCTGAGCCCCACCTCGTCGAGCAGCTCGAGCACGCGCGCCTCGAGCTCGCGGCGCCCCATCCGGGTGTGGGTGCGCAGCGGTTCGGAGATGGAGTCCTGAATGGTCATCCGGGGTTGAGGGCCGCGACCGGATTCTGGAACACGATGCCGAAGGCCCGCCGCTTCTCCCGCAGCTGCCGGCGGGTGAGCGAGGCGAGATCCTCCCCGTCGATGCGGCTCGTGCCGGAGGTCGGCGTGATCAGGCGCAGCGCGCAGCGCGCGACCGTCGACTTCCCCGATCCCGATTCGCCGACGAGGCCGAAGGTCGTGCCCTCGCGCACCTGGAAGCTCACGTCGTCGACCGCGTGCGCCTCCTGACCGCGCGCGCGGAAGGTCTTCACCATGTTCTCGACGTCGAGGATGACGCTCATCGGACCGCGCTCCCCTCGTCGATCAGGAGGCAGGCCGCGGTGTGCCCGGAATCCCCGGGCACCGTGCGCGGCATCGGATCCTCGGTCGCGCACGCGTCGATCGCCACCGGGCACCGCTCGGCGAAGGCGCAGCCGGTGATCCCGACCAGGCGCGCGGGCACCTGCCCGGCGATCGCCTCCAGCCGCTCCCCTGCCGGTGCCGCGCCGGAAGCGCGTTCATGAGCCCGCGCGTGTACGGATGCCGCGGATCCGACAGCACCTGCGCGGTCGCACCCGTCTCGATCACCCGCCCGGCGTAGAGGACCGCGACCCGGTCGCACACCTCGCGCACCACGCCGAGGTTGTGGGTGATGAGCATCACGCCGAAGCCGAAGCGATCGCGCAGCGACAGCACGAGGTCGAGGATCTGCTTGGCGACCGTGACATCCAGCGCCGTCGTCGGCTCGTCGAGGATCAGCAGGCGCGGCTCGCACACGAGCGCCATCGCGATCATGGCGCGCTGGAGCATGCCGCCGGAGAGCTCATGGGCGTAGCTGCGGTAGACCCGCTCCGGATCGGGCAGGCCCACCTGCTCCAGGTAGTGCAGCACCCGCGCGCGGCGCTCCTTCTTGTCGAGGCCGCGGTGCCGCAGGAGCACATCGTCCATCTGCGCGCCGAGGGTGAAGACCGGGTTGAAGGCGGTACCGGGGTTCTGGAACACGATCGAGATCGCCGTGCCGCGCAGGGGCGAGGGCTCGCCGAGCCTCTGCTCCTGGCCGTCGACGACGATGCGACCGGACGGGCGGGCACCGCTGGGGAGAAGGCCGAGCGTCGCGAGTCCCGTCAGGCTCTTGCCGCATCCGGTCTCCCCCACGACGCCGAGGATCTCGCCCGGAGCGATCTCCAGCGACACGCCGCGCAGCGGCCGGTTGGTCAGCTCGCCGCGTTCGTGGAACTCGACACTCAGGTCGTCGATGGCGAGGAGGGCGCTCATCGCTTCACCTGCCTCGGGTCGAGGAGGTCGCGCATCGAGTCCCCGAGCAGGTTGAAGCCCAGCACGGTGATGAAGATGGCGAGCCCCGGGAAGGTCGAGATCCACCAGTAGGTGAAGATCGTTCCGCGCCCCTCGGCCACCATGAGGCCCCAGTCGGGCTCGGGCGGCTGCGCTCCCAGGCCGATGAAGGCGAGGGAGCCGGCCGCCAGCACCACCGTGCCGATGTCGACCGTCGCCTGCACCAGCACCGGCGTGAGGCAGTTGCGCAGGATGTGCCGCGGAATGATCAGCCAGGTCGGCACGCCGCTGGCCCGGGCCGCCTCGACGTAGGAGCGTTCGCGGAGGGTCCGCGCCTCGGCGCGGACGAGCCGCGCGTACCAGGGCCACCACGAGATGGCCAGGGCGATGCCGGCGTTCATCAGGCTGGGCCCGAGGATCGCGACCATGACCATCGCCAGCAGCAGCGGCGGGAACGCCTGGAACACCTCGGTCACGCGCATCAGGAGGTTGTCGAGCCAGCCGCCGCGGTAGCCCGCGATGGCTCCCAGAGGGATGCCGATGAGCGCGGCGAGCGCCACGACGCTGAGGGCGACGGTGAGCGCGGGCTTCGCGCCCATGATGATGCGGCTGAGGACGTCGCGGCCGAGCTGGTCGGTGCCGAGCCAGTTCGCCGCGCTCGGCGGGAGGTTGCGCTGCGGCACGTTCGTGACGCCCAGGCCCTCCTGCGGGTACGGCGCGATCCACGGGCCGAAGACGGCGAGGATCAGCACGAAGAGGATGAGGGCGGCGCCGAGCAGGGCCAGTCGATCCTTGCGGAAGACACGGCGGGTGCGCGCGAAGACCCCCTGATCGCTCGGCACGAAATCGGGGAGCTTGGACGAGGTGGTGAGGGCGACGCTCATGCGGCGGCCTCCTCTCCGAGGCGCACGCGGGGATCGATCCGCGCCTGGGCGATGTCGACGATGAGATTGGCCAGGAGATAGCCTCCCGCGCCGAGCAGGGTGATGGCGATGATGACGGGGTAATCGACCTGGGTCATCGCGGTGACGGCGAAGTGGCCGATGCCGGGCCAGTTGAAGACGACCTCGACGAAGAAGGTGCCGGTGAGGGCGTAGGCGGCGGAGAGGCCGGTCACCGTGAGCGTCGGGGGCATGGCGTTCTTCAACGCGAGCCGCCAGCGGATCACCCGCTCCCGGAGGCCGTAGGCGCGGGCGGTGAAGACGTAGTCCTGCCCCTGCACCTCGAGCATCGAGGCGCGGGTCATGCGCGCGATCAGCCCCATCGGGTAGGCGGCGAGGGTGATCATCGGCAGGATCAAGTGCGCGAGGCCGTCAGACAGAGCCACCCAGTTGCCGGTGATGAGGCTGTCCAAGAGCGGGAAGCCGGTCACGGTCGTGATGGGGCTGACGAAGGCGAGCTCGCGACTGAACTGGCCGGTTGCCGGAAGGATGCCGAGCCGGTTGACGAAGAGGATCTGCAGGAGGAGGCCGAGCCAGAAGGCGGGCATCGAGATGCCGCTGATGGCGAAGAAGCGCACGACGCCGTCGGCGATGCCGCCGGGGCGCTTCGTGGCGATCACGCCGAGCACGACGCCGACGAGCAGGGCGAACGCGATGGCGCTCAGGAGCAGTTCGAGGGTCGCGGGCAGGCGGGTGGCGAACTCGAAGAGCACCGGGCGACGGGTCACCAGCGAGTTCCCCCAGTCGCCGGTGAGCAATCCCCCAGGCTGTCGAAGTACTGCACGATCAGCGGCCGGTCGAAGCCCAGATTCTCGCGGATCGCCGCGAGCTCCTCCGGGCGGGCCTTGGGGCCTGCGTAGACGCTCGCCGGGTCGGAGGGGATAACGCGCGTGAGCACGAACACGACCACCGTGAGCACGAGCAGGACCAGTGCGGCACTGCCCAGCCGGGAGGCGATGAAACGCCACATGCGGGTTCTCCTCGGGATGGAAAAGGTCTCGGGGCCGATGACAGGCCGACCCCCGAGACCCTTCTCTCGGTTACGCCTTCGGCTTGATGGAAGCGAAGAACGTGGTGAACGGGTAGTTCTCGTTGAAGGGCGCGATCTCCAGGTCCGGAGGAACGATCTGCACGGCCTGCTGATCGTAGAGGAAGAACCCGGGAGCCTCGTCGACGAGGAGCGTCATCGCCTCTTCGTACTTCGCCTGCGCCGCATCGCGGTCGCTGCCGCTGAGGGTCGCCGCCTCGCCGATGAGCGCGTCATAGGCGGGGTTGCTCCAGTAGCTCAGGTTGAAGAACGGGCGGCTCTCGCCGTCCCAGGAGCCGAAGAGCTCGGGCAGGTTGTCGACGCCGGCGTCGCTGTAGGCGGGCCAGTACAGCACGACGAACATGTCCTGCGCGTCGCGCAGATCCGCCGCGCGGTCGTCCGACTCCGCGGGTCCGCGGGCGAGCGCCCACTGGTCTGCCCACAGCATCCCGCGCACCGTCACATCGACGCCGATCTGCGCGAAGGAGTCCTTGATGAGGGGCGAGAAACGGGTGGAGTTGGGGTTCTCCGAGGAGTACGTCAGCGTCAGCTCGAGGTCGGAGACGCCGGCCTCCTCGAGCAGCTCCCTGGCCTTGTCGAGGTCGTAGGTGTACTGCGGCACGTCGTCGGAGTAGGGGAAGATGCCCTTGGGCGCAGGGCCGCGGGACTGGGTGGCGTAGCCGTAGGCGCCGACCTCGACGATGTCGTCGTAGGGGATCGCGTAGCTGAGCGCCTGACGCACTTTGGGGTCGTCCAGGGGCGGGCGCTGCGTGTTGAAGAACCCGACGAAGTTGTTCGGCGAGTTCGACGCGCGAAGCTCTCCGCCGATCTGCTGAGCGACCGATTCCAGGTTCTCCAGGGGGATGTTGGTGGCGAGGTCGACCTCGCCGGCGGTCAGCATCTGCTGTGCGGTGATCGCGTCGGGAGTGATCTGCACCGAGACCGTGTCGTAGTGGGGCTGGTTCTCGGCGTTCCAGTAGTTCTCCGCCGCCTCCAGCACGACCTCGGCGCCGGGACGGTAGGACGCGACCGTGAAGGGCCCGGAACCGGCGTCGATGCCCGCCTCGAAGTAGTCCTCGTCGTCCTTCGATGCTTCCAGCGCCGAGGGCTCGACGATCCACGCGGCATAGGTGGACGCAGCGATGAGATCCATCGGTGCGGCATAGCTGAGGTTCATCACGACGGTCTTGTCGTCGGGTGTGTCGATCGAGGCGAGCGGTGCCCAGATGAACGAGGCGCCCGCGTACTCCTGGGCCGCCTCGATGCTCGCCTTGACCGCTGCGGAGTCGACGGGCGCACCGCTGTGGAAGGTGGCGTCCTCCTGCAGGTGGAAGGTCCAGGTGAGCCCGTCTTCGCTGGCGTCCCACGACGAGGCGAGCACGGGGGTGAACTCCTCGGCGGAGCCCTCCGGGTTGCGCTTGAGCAGCGTCTCGTAGACGTTGCCCATGTAAAAGGCCTCGGTCGAGAAGGAGCGCACCGGATCCCAGGTGGTCACGGATGCCGAGGATGCGACGGAGAGGACCTGAGGCCCTGTCGGCCCCTCCCCGTGGGATCGGGATCGGCAGACACGGTGCAGGCGCTCATCAGGAGCGCACCGGCGGTGGCGAGTGCGATGAACGTTGCGGATCGCCTCAGCAACGTCGTCTTGGTGGCTGTCATGGAACTCCTCCTGGGTGCAGCCGCCTTCCTTGGCAGCTAAGGAAAGCGTAAGGACACAGCGTCTTGCAGATCAAATATCGAAGTTCGACGAATCCGATGCCTGAGAGGCATCAGTGCTTTCGTTCGCGCAGCGCTGCCCGAGCTCCGCGATGCCTCCCGAGCATCATGACCCAAGGAAATGGGTCCTGGACTCACAGCGCGCGACCCCCGAAGACTGGGGGCGCACCCCGATCAAGGAGGATCACATGCGTGCGCTTCGCTGGTTCACCGCCCTCGCACTCGGAGCAGGGCTCATGATGGGCGCCAGCCCTGCCCTGGCCGACACGCCGTCCGACTTCGGAGAGCTCACCGGCTCCGGAGTGGTCCCCCGCACTGTCCTCACCGCCGCGCAGCTGAACGGCGGCACCGCCTCGGCGACCGTGGCGAACAGCGCCTTCGCACTGCCCGCGCAGGCGGCGCATCCCGTGCATTCCCTGGAGGGCACGCTGACCGTCGGCAACGCCACCGCCTCCGGAGGCTTCTCCGCCGTCAAGGATCCGCACGGCTACGCGTCCAGCACCGCCGTGCGGCACCTGCCGGACTTCTCCGCCGCCCTTGTGCAGCACGGCAGCTATCTAATCCCCGCCGAGCGCGGCCTGCGGATCACCGGCAGCACGGCGTGGAATATCGCCCTGGGCGTCGGACGCGCCTGGCAGGAGAACGGCGACGGCGGGCTCACCCGCGCCGCGCTCCCCTTCTCGCTGATCGAGCGCAACGCGAACTGGGTGCACAACGGCCTGATGACCTTCCTGTTCTCCGACTCCCAGATCTCAGGGCTGCGCTATCAGGTCACGAGCGAGACGTGCGAGTACTTCCAGTTCGACATGTGGGGCCAGCTCCCGGTCGCACTGGATCGAACCGCGGTCCCGGATGCCTCCGGCATCCGCTCCGCCTTCGCCGCCGAACTCGGTGTGCGGCTTCCGACGAAACCGATCGCTCAGCTCGCCACCGACCACCCCGCGGCCGGCATCGACACCTCCGCCTTCGGCGCGGGCATCACTCCCGCCGCACGCACCCACTTCGGCTTCGTCTACGACGGCGTGAACTACGTGGGCGGCTGCCCCACCCGCCAGGGCGAGCACCCCTACTGCAGCGAGGTGCTGCTCCCCTCCTACTCGACGGCGAAGTCGGCCTTCGGCACGCTCGCCCTGCTCCGCCTGGCCCAGAAATACGGTCCCGGCGTGGCCGACGAACTGATCCAGAGCCATGTGCCTGCTGCAGCGGGGAACCCGGCATGGAACGGGGTGGCCATCCGGCACGCTCTCGACATGGCAACGGGCAACTACGACTCCGCCGCATACGAGGCCGACGAGGCCGGGAGCAGGATGAACTCCTTCTTCCTCGCCGAGAGCGAGTCGCAGAAGACCTCGATCGCCCTGTCCTTCCCGCGCAGGAGCGCACCGGGCGCGCAGTGGGTGTATCAGACCTCCGCTACCTACCTGGCCGTGCAGGCGATGGACGGCGTGCTGCGCTCCCACGAGGGCGCATCCGCGGATCTGTTCCGCATGCTCGTCGACGAGGTCCTCATCCCCGCCGGGGTCGGGCCGGATTCCTGGAAGAGCCTGCGCACCGGCAACTCCGAGGCCGGTGCCGCCTTCGGGGCTACGGCATGTTCTGGACACCGGATGCCATCGCCAAGGTCACGCAGCTGATGGGTCCGGCGGCCGGCGCCGCGGGAGGAACGCAGCTTCTGCATCCGGGCCTCCTCGATGCGGCCATGCAGCGCGACGCGGGCGATCGTGGCCTGGGCATCCCGGGGACGCCCGCGATGCGCTACAACATCTCGGTCTGGGCGAAGGACTTCGGCACCGGCGATCACGCCTCCTTCACCGAGCCGTTCACCGTGCCGTTCATGTCGGGCTTCGGCGGCATCTCGGTCGCGCTCATGCCCAACGACTCCGCCTACTACGTCTTCAGCGACAACAACCAGTTCGTCTGGACGCCGGCCGTCGTGCAGTCGCATCGCCTCGCACCGATGACCGGCGGCGGATCCGACCCTGACCCTGACCCTGATCCCGACCCTGGCGAGTGCACGGTCGACGAGCTCATCGGCAACGGTGGTTTCGAGACAGGTTCCGCGGCGCCCTGGATCGCCACCTCCACGGTCATCGACTCCCGCTCCTGGCTGCAGCCAGCTCGCTCCGGAACGTGGAAGGCCTGGCTGAACGGCTTCGGCTGGACCAACACCGACACCCTCCGCCAGACGATCACCCTGCCCGAAGGCTGCACGGATGCGACGCTGGAGTTCTGGCTGCGCATCACCACCCAGGAGACCTGGCAGGTGGCATTCGACACGCTGACGCTCACCGCGCAGAGCCAGGGTTCAACCACGACACTTCGCAGCTGGTCGAACCTGGATGCCCAGGGCTACACGCGGATCGAGGTGCCGCTGGGAGACTACGCGGGTGCGGAGGTCACTCTGACCTTCACCGGCGTCGAGGACTACTCTCTGGAGACGTCGTTCGTCATAGACGATGTGCGCGTGATCGTCCCTTAGTCGGGGGTCCCGCCGTTCACGCGAGCCGCAGCAGGACGCTCCCCCGCTTGCGACCGGTGTCGACGTAGCGGTGGGCCAAGACGATCTCGTCGAGCGCATACTCGCGGTCGATGACGGGGCGGAGGGCGCCGGCATCGGCCAGCCGCACGACCTCGCGCAGGACCGCGGGATCCTCGCCGCGCCCTTCGTTGGTCACGAGGAAGCCGCTGCGCCTGGTCTGCCAGGCGGCGCCGAGCATCCCCGGTAGATCGATGATGACGAGCAGGAGCGCGCCGCCGGGCTTCACCAGGTGACGCACGCGCCGGAAGGGCGCGTTGCCGACGCAGTCGTAGACGACGTCGTAGGGGTCGGATGCCGCGGCGAAGTCCGTCGTCGTGTAGTCGACGACGTGATCGGCTCCGAGAGAGCGGACGAGGTCGGCGTTGCCCCCGCTGCATACGGCGGTGACCTCCGCCCCGAAGTGGGAGGCGAGCTGCACGAGCGCCGTGCCCACCGCCCCGGAGGCTCCGTTGACGAGCACGCGCATGCCCGCCGCCGGCGGCACGCGATTCAGGAAGTAGACGGCCGTGAACCCTCCGAACAGGAGCGCGGCGGACTCTTCCAGCGGCAACGACGTCGGCGCCGGAGCGATGCCGGCGTCCGTGGGGACCGTGACGTACTCCGCATGGCAGCCGAAGTCTCCACCGCGCATCACGACGACGCCGTCTCCTGGCGCGAATGTCGTCACGCCGTCACCGACCGCCTCGACGACGCCGGCGCCCTCCATGCCGAGCACGAGTTTGCGGGGCCTGCGCACGCCGAGCGCCATGACCGCGAGGAACCCCAGCCCGCGCGGCAGGTCCTTCGCCCGCACACGGTGGTCGGCGATGCTCACCGTGGAGGCGTGCAGCCGCACGAGCACCTCGCCGGCGGCGGGTTCGGGCCGGGGCAGCTCGACGACCCGCACGACCTCGGGAGGACCGTACTCGCCTGCGACCGCGGCGCGCATCGTGTCCGGCATCCGATCCTCGCTCTCCGGCGCAGACGGCGCGCACGTCAGCACGCTAACGGATGCCGGACCGCGCCGTCGAGGGTGAATCGGGGAACGGCGGCCGAACGTTCGGCGTCGCGGATGTCAGTGCCGGCCGCCGGGCGGGCCGATGATGAGCAGGGCGACGAAGATCGCGACGACGGCCGCGGCGATCAGCAGGGCGAGGATCCAGGGCCGGCGCAGCAGCACGCGCAGGAGACGGTCATGCCAGGCCGTGTCCCTCGGATCGTCGGTCTGCGTGAGGCGCCACGCACCCTCGAGACGCGCGGTGCGCGCGAGCCAGATCTCGGCGGGAATCGTCGCATAGGGGATCACCGCGCTGACGACCGCGACGATGGTCGGCCAGGCCCCCAGCGCTGGTTCTTCGCGACGAGCACGGCCGTCGCCCCGTAGGAGAGGAAGACGAAACCGTGGATGCCGCCGCCGATCGTCACGGCCAGGGGCCAGTCGAGCGCGGCCCGCAGGATCAGCCCGCCGATCAGCAGGGTCCACGAGATCGCCTCGGCGATCGCGAGCGCGCGGAACAGGGACTTCGGGGTGCGGAACACATCTCTCCTCGTGGCTCGTACGTCCGTTCATCCTCTCAACCGCACCTATGAGGATGACCGGACGAGTCGGCCTCGGGCTCTTCGTCAAGCAGGGTAATGAAACGGCATCCGTCGTCGTGGGAGGGCTAACCTGACCGCATGACCTCCTCCTCCACTCTCACCTCCGTCGAACTCGGCGACGGCCTCGTCGTCAGCCCGCAAGGCTACGGCGGGATGTCGCTGACTCCCGTCTACGGCCCGATCGACCCCGACGACGCGCTGCGCACGCTGACCCACGCCGTGGACTCGGGTGTGACGTTCATCGATACGGCCAACGGCTACGGTGACGGACTGAGCGAAGAGATCATCGCCCGGCTGATCCGCACGCGCCGCGACGAGGTGCAGTTGGCCAGCAAGTTCGGCATCGTCCGGGCGGCGGGATCGGCGCCCGCGGCATCCGGGGCGACCGCGCGTACGTGCACGAGCAGATCGACCTGAGCCTGGCCCGGCTGGGCACCGACCACCTCGATCTCTATTACCAGCACCGTGTCGACCCGGAGGTCCCCATCGAGGAGACCGTGGGCGCCCTGGCCGAACTGGTGCAGGCCGGCAAGATCCGTCACATCGGCCTCTCGGAGGCCACCGGCGAGGAGCTTCGTCGCGCGTTCGCCGTGCATCCCATCGCCGCGATCCAATCCGAGTGGAGCATCATCAGCCGCGACGTCGAGCGGTTCGTGGTCCCCACGGCGATCGAGCTCGGCGTCGGCTTCGTGCCTTACTCGCCGCTGGGCCGCCAGTGGCTCACCGGGGCGTTCGACCGCTCGCAGCTCACCGAGCGCGACGCACGCAACCGCTTCCCCCGCTTCACGCCGGAGGCGTTGGCCGCCAACCAGCCCGTGCTCGACGAGCTGCTGGCCGTGGCCGCGGAGGCCGAGGTCTCCCCGCCCAGCTCGCGCTCGCGTGGCTCTACGACAAGGGGCGCGCTCTCGGCCTTCCCCTCTCGCCGATCCCCGGGTCGCGATACGCGGAGCGCGTGGACGAGAATCTCGGCGCGGTGGGGTCGAGCTGTCCAGCGAGCACGTCGCACGCTTGGACGCCCTCGCCGAGCGCGTCGTGGCGGACCGGTCGTTCAACCTGCAGTGGATCTCGGCCGGACGCGAGTAGAGCCGGAGGTGCTCCACAGCGCCCAGGCGACGAGCACCGGTTGAAGCAGCAGTCGCGCGAATCGGCGGCGGTCCGTGTCGAGCAGCGGTGCAGACCGCCCGGTGCGCCACTGGTGCACGTTGCCGGGGAAGACTGCGAGAAAGAACGCCGCACTCGCCCAGCCGATGTGCTTCCGCTCCTTCGAGAGCAGTGCGAGGCAAGCCGCGAGGCCGAGCTCCACGACGCCGGAGGCGACGACGATCGCGTCTTTGTCGAGTCGCGAGAACGGCACGGCCCAGTCGGGACGGTGATGCGAAATCCGCGGCGCCCCCAGGTGAGGTGCGCCGTTCCCGCCAGTGCGAGCAGCGCGACGAGTGCCCACCGGGCGACCGCACGCGCTGTCGCCGCCGCGGCACTTTGCTTTCTGCGGCGTGCTCCCCTATGCAACATTCGCCCTCAGCTCTGCACCGAGAGGATTAGAAGTCCCAGTCCTCGTCTTCGGTGGCCTCGGCCTTGCCGATGACGTACGACGAGCCCGACCCGCTGAAGAAGTCGTGGTTCTCGTCGGCGTTCGGGGAGAGCGCCGAGAGGATCGCCGGGTTCACGTTCGTCACCGAGGAGGGGAACATCGCCTCGTAGCCGAGGTTCATGAGCGCCTTGTTCGCGTTGTAGTGCAGGAACTTCTTCACGTCCTCGGTGAGACCGACGGCGTCGTAGAGATCCTGCGTGTACTGCACCTCGTTGTCGTAGAGCTCGTACAACAGCGAGAACGTGTAGTCCTTGAGCTCGTCACGCCGCTCCTGGGTCTCCTTCTCGAGACCCTTCTGGAACTTGTAGCCGATGTAGTAGCCGTGCACGGCCTCGTCGCGGATGATGAGGCGGATGAGGTCGGCCGTGTTGGTCAGCTTCGCCTTCGACGACCAGTAGATCGGCAGGTAGAAGCCCGAGTAGAACAGGAACGACTCCAGGAGGGTCGAGGCCACCTTGCGCTTGAGCGGGTCGTCGCCCCGGTAGTAGTCGACGATGATCTGCGCCTTCTTCTGCAGGTTCTGGTTCTCCACCGACCAGCGGAAGGCCTCGTCGATCTCCTTCGTCGAGCACAGCGTCGAGAAGATCGAGGAGTAGCTCTTGGCGTGCACCGACTCCATGAACGCGATGTTCGTGTACACGGCCTCCTCGTGCGGGGTGATCGCATCCGGGATGAGCGACACCGCGCCGACCGTGCCCTGGATGGTGTCGAGCAGGGTGAGCCCGGTGAACACGCGCATCGTGAGCTGCTGCTCCTCGGGGTCAGCGTGTTCCACGACTGGATGTCGTTGGACAGCGGCACCTTCTCGGGCAGCCAGAAGTTGTTCACGAGACGGTTCCAGACCTCGAGGTCCTTGTCGTCCTGGATGCGGTTCCAGTTGATGGCCTGCACGTGATCCACCAGGGTGAGCTTCGGGGAGGGTGTCATTTCTTGTCTTTCTCTGGAATCCCGGTGCGGAGCGTCACAGCATGCAGCTGACGCACTCGCTCATGTCCGTGCCCTCGAGGGCGAGCTGGCGGAGGCGGATGTAGTAGATCGTCTTGATCCCCTTGCGCCAGGCGTAGATCTGCGCCTTGTTGATGTCGCGCGTGGTGGCCGTGTCCTTGAAGAACAGCGTCAGCGACAGGCCCTGGTCGACGTGCTGGGTCGCCGCGGCGTAAGTGTCGATGACCTTCTCGTAGCCGATCTCGTAGGCGTCCTCGTAGTACTCCAGGTTATCGTTCGTCATGAACGGCGCCGGGTAGTAGACGCGGCCGAGCTTGCCTTCCTTGCGGATCTCGATCTTCGAGGCGATCGGGTGGATCGAGCTCGTCGAGTTGTTGATGTACGAGATCGACCCGGTCGGGGGCACGGCCTGCAGGTTCTGGTTGTAGATGCCGTGCTTCTGGATGGACTCCTTCAGCGCCGCCCAGTCGTCCTGCGTGGGGATCGGGTGCCCGGCGAACAGCGCCTTGACCTTCTCGGTCTCGGGCGTCCACGCGCGCTCGATGTACTTGTCGAAGAACTCCCCGAGGCGTACGTCGAGTCCCAGAACCCGTCGAAGACCTGACCGCGCTCGATCGCGAGCTTGTTCGACGCGCGCAGCGCGTGGAAGAGCACGGTGTAGAAGTAGATGTTGGTGAAGTCCAGGCCCTCTTCCGAGCCGTAGTGGACGTGCTCGCGGGCGAGGTAGCCGTGCAGGTTCATCTGCCCGAGGCCGATCGCGTGCGAACGGTCGTTGCCGTCCTCGATCGAGCGCACCGAGGCGATGTGGCTCTGATCGCTCACCGCGGTGAGGGCGCGGATCGCCGTCTCGACCGTCTTGCCGAGGTCGTCGGCGTCCATCGCCAGGGCGATGTTCATCGAGCCCAGGTTGCAAGAGATGTCCTTGCCGATCTCGGCGTAGGAGAGGTCTTCGTTGTAGGTGGTCGGGGTGTTGACCTGGAGGATCTCCGAGCACAGGTTCGACATGTTGATCCGGCCCTTGATGGGGTTGGCCCTGTTCACCGTGTCTTCGAACATGATGTACGGGTAGCCCGACTCGAACTGGATCTCGGCGAGGGTCTGGAAGAACTCGCGCGCGTTGATCTTGGTCTTCTTGATGCGCGGGTCGTCGACCATCTCGCGGTACTTCTCGGTCACCGAGATGTCGCCGAAGGGCACACCGTAGACCTTCTCGACGTCGTAGGGCGAGAACAGGTACATGTCCTCGTCGTTCTTGGCGAGCTCGAAGGTGATGTCGGGGACGACCACACCGAGCGAGAGCGTCTTGATGCGGATCTTCTCGTCGGCGTTCTCACGCTTGGTGTCGAGGAAGCGCAGGATGTCGGGGTGGTGCGCCGAGAGGTAGACGGCGCCCGCGCCCTGACGGGCACCGAGCTGGTTGGCGTAGCTGAAGCTGTCTTCGAGCAGCTTCATGACGGGGATGATGCCCGAGGACTGGTTCTCGATCTGCTTGATCGGCGCACCCGACTCGCGGATGTTCGACAGCAGCAGCGCCACGCCGCCACCGCGCTTGGACAGCTGCAGGGAGGAGTTGATGCCGCGCGAGATCGACTCCATGTTGTCTTCGATGCGCAGCAGGAAGCAGCTGACGAGCTCGCCGCGCTGCGCCTTGCCGGTGTTGAGGAAGGTCGGCGTCGCCGGCTGGAAGCGGCCGGAGACGATCTCTTCCACGAGGTCGATCGCGAGCTGCTCGTCGCCGTCGCCGAGGGCGAGGGCGGTCATCACCACGCGGTCTTCGAAGCGCTCGAGGTAGCGCTTGCCGTCGAAGGTCTTGAGCGTGTAGCTCGTGTAGTACTTGAAGGCGCCCAGGAACGTCTCGAAGCGGAACTTCTTCGAGTAGGCGAGGTCGTTGAGCTTCTGAATGAACTCGAACGAGTACTTCTCCAGCACGGCCGGCTCGTAATACTCCTTCTCCACGAGGTAGTCCAGACGCTCCTTGAGCGAGTGGAAGAACACCGTGTTCTGGTTCACGTGCTGCAGGAAGTACTCCCGCGCGGCCCGCTTGTCTGCGTCGAACTGGATCTTCCCCTCGGCGTCGTAGAGGTTCAGCATCGCATTGAGGGCGTGGTAGTCCAGCCCTTCGAATGCGGGGTTGCTCTTGAACGCCACGGAACCCTTCACTGCGTCATGCTCTGCATGCTCTTCGACTGCAATGCCCACCATCGTTCCAATCCGTCGCTCACGCGATCTACGTCGTCTTGCGTGCCGAATACCTCTAGCCGGTACAAGTGCGGCACACGGCACTTGCGGCTGATGATGTCACCGGCCAGGCCGTAGGCCTCGCCGAAGTTCGTGTTGCCCGTGGAGATCACTCCTCGGATGTGACGCCGATTGCGCTCGTCGTTGAGGAATCGGATCACCTGCTTGGGGACGGCGCCCTTCTCGTTGAGCCTGCCCTGTCCGCCGCCATAGGTCGGCGTCACGAGCACGAAGGGCTCGTCCACGACCAGATCCGTGTCGTTGCGGTGCAAGGGGACGCGCTCGGCTCGGAGGCCCAGCTTCGCGATGAAATGGGCGGTGTTCCCCGACACGCTCGAGAAGTAGACCAGGAGCGGAGCCGCGGTTGCCGTTGCGGTCATCTCCTCACCTCCTCCTCACCGGGGCTGGAACTGCGGCGACGGGTGCCGCCGGCCCGTCGCCGGGTCGCGCGAAGCGTCAGGCCAAGCGCGACGCGAGCTCGTCGATCTTGTCGGGACGGAAGCCCGACCAGTGGTCTTCGTCGGTGACGACGACCGGCGCCTGCATGTAGCCCAGCGCCTTGACCTGCTCGAGCGCCGAAGCGTCTTCGGAGAGGTCGTGAATCTCGTAGTCGATGCCCTTCGCATCCAGTGCGCGATACGTCGCGTTGCACTGAACGCAGGAAGGCTTGGTGTACACCGTGATGGCCATATCTGCCCCTCTCACCCTTGTCTCCACCGGCAGTCCCCCGCCGGGACCTCAATACTACATATAGGTACCGACATTGGGTGGGACCACAAGGGGTAGTAGTTACATACGTGTAGTTTTCCACCGTTCTCCCCTGTTACAACACAGGTTGTCCACCGTTTCATCCACAGGCGGCGACATTCATCGGAACCCTTCGAAGCGCGCAAACTCGCGGCTCGCGAAGGCCTCCGCGGAATCCATCCACAGGCAGGACGCTACGCCCGGGCTCCGACATTCTTTTTCCTGTGGACAACGCCCCTCGGCGTGTCGCGGCGTGTCGGATGCGAAGCGGCTGTCCGCGGCATCCGCTCGGCCGATATCGTTGTCCGGTGGCAGGGTATCGGGATCTTCTTCGCACGCCGGGAGTAGGGCGCATCATCGCCGCTCAGCTGGTGGCGCGATTCCCCAACGGGATGCTGAGCCTCGCGCTCATCCTGCACGTCGAGCAGCAGACCGGCTCCTACGGCGCGGCGGGCCTGGTCCTCGCCGCCACGTCGGTCGGCCAGGCGGTCGCCGGGCCCGTGACGAGCCGCTGGATGGGCGCATGGGGCATGCGCCGTGTCCTCTCCCTGACGCTCACGATCTGCGTCATCGCCGTGCTCGGGCTCGCCCTGCTGGAGCTCTCACTTCCCGGGTACATGGGCCTGGGACTTCTCGCGGGCCTGTCGACGCCGCCCGTGCAGTCGGCGGTGCGCACGATCTACCCGAAGATGGTGAACTCCTCGCAGCTGACCCCGCTGTTCTCCTTGGACGCCTCCCTGCAGGAGATCATCTGGGTGCTCGCCCCGTGGTCATCACCTTCGTCTCCACTCAGGTCGGCACGGTCGAGGGCTCCTGCTGGTCGCGGCGATCCTCGTCGCCGGGGCACCTGGTTCATCCTCTCCCCCGAACTCGGACGCGTGCGCATCCCGCGCAGCCGCCGCAGCTTCGGGCGCGTCGTACTGCGTCCGCCCGTCGCGCTCGCGACGGTCCTCGGCTTCCTCCTCATCGGCGCCTGCGCCGCCGTCGAGGTCGGCGTGGTGGCGACCTTCGGCCACGACGGGCTCGAGGCGGGCATCGTGCTGGCGATCTTCTCGATCGGAAGCCTCGCCGGCGGCCTCAGCTTCGGGCATCTGCCGATCGGGCCCTGGGCGATGGCACGGCGCCTCTCGATCGTCGCGGTGGGCCTGGTGCTCACGATGATCTCGCTCAACATCTTCTGGCTCGGCGGCACGCTCTTCCTCGCCGGCATCGGCATCGCGCCGGCGCTGGCGGTCCTCTTCGCGATCACGACCGCGAGCGTGAAGTTCAGCGACACCGCCGAGGCCTTCGGCTGGGCCGGCACCGGTCAGCTCATCGGCGCCGCGGCAGGATCGGCGATCGCCGGGCTCCTGATCGACCAGTCGGGTCCGACCGGGGCGTACTTCGCGGCATCCGTCTTCGCTGTCGCCGGCGTCCTCGTCGCGGTCGTGTTCGTTCGCGCCTTCCCCGATCTGCGCGGCCGCGACCCGAGTCCGCACCCCGACACCGAGCCGCTGACGCTGCCATAGATCGCCGCCGGCCCCGTGCGGAAAAGTAGGCTGAGAGCATGCCGACCCCTCTCACCCTCCCCGGATCACCTGGGGATCATCGGATGCCGCGAAGCGTGCCCTCCTCGTCCACGGACTCGGTTCGACCGGCGCTCTCATGTGGCGGCTGGGCGTCGCCCTGGCGGATGCCGGCTGGCAGGCCACCGCGGTCGATCTCCGCGGCCACGGTGATGCCCCTCGCGCACTCGACTACACGATCGAGGCCTTCGCCGCCGACCTCGTGCACACGCGGCCGCGCAAGAAGGGCACCTGGGACGCGGTGATCGGGCATTCGCTGGGCGGCGCGGCCGGCACCGTCGCATCCGCCGACGAACCGGGCTGGACGCGGCGACTCGTGCTCCTCGACCCCGCCATCGTGCTGCAGAGCAAGGAGGCGAGGATCGTCCGTCGCAGCCAGAAGCGCGCCTTCGCCGACAACCGGATCGAACGCGTGCGCAAGGAGAACCCGAGCTGGCATCCGCAGGACCACGAGCTGAAGATCGATGCGGTCGCGCGTTCCAGCGCCTGGGCGGTGGAGCAGGTGAGCGTGCAGAACCCGCACTGGGACGTGCGGGAGCAGGCGGCCCGCCTGACCGTCCCCACCGCGATCATCGCGTCCGACCCCAAGGCAGGCAGCCTATTCCAGGGACGCCTCGCCGACGAGGTGCTGGCCGGCAACCCGCTCATCACTCGCTCGATCGTGCCGGGCTCCAGCCACTCCCTCCACCGCGACCGCCCGCTTCAGACCATCGAGCGCATCCTGGAGGTCCTCGCGGGCGACTGACGCGACCCCCGCCGTGTGCAGGAGCACCCGCGCGTTCTGCAGGAGCAATGGAGTCGACACCCCGCTCTCCGCGCAAAAAGCCCCTCCCACGGCTGCTTGCTCCTGCAGACGGCACCCGTGCTCCTGCGGAAGGCGCCATAGGCTGAGTACATGAGCGCCTTCGACCCGGCGGAGTTCCTGCCCGACGACCTTCTGGAGCGCATCCGCGAGCGCGCACCGATCCACGACCGGGAGAACACCTTCCCGAGGAGGATCTCCGGGAGCTCCGCGAAGCGGGCTACCTCTCGATCCTCGTACCGCGCGAACGGGGCGGCGCGGGGCTCAGGCTCGCCGAGGCCTCCCTCCTCCAGCAGCGCCTGGCCACCGCCTCGCCGGCGACGGCGCTCGCGATCAACATGCACCTCGTGTGGACGGGTGTGGCGAAGGTGTTCTCGGACCGCGGCGTCCCGGGGCTCGAGTTCGTGCAGGACGGCGCGGCCGCCGGCGAGGTCTTCGCCTTCGGCATCAGCGAGGCCGGCAACGACCTCGTCCTCTTCGGCAGCGACACCGAGGCCGCGCCGCGCGAAGACGGCTCCTACTCCTTCACCGGCACGAAGATCTTCACCTCGCTCGCGCCGGTCTGGACGAAGCTGGGTCTGCACGGCCTCGATACGACCAGCGCCGACGCCCCGAAGCTCGTCTTCGCCTTCGTCGACCGATCGGATGCCGTCGAGACGCTCGACGACTGGGACACCCTGGGGATGCGGGCGACCCAGTCGCGCACGACGAGGCTGAACGGGGCCGTGGCGGCATCCGACCGGGTCGTCCGGCGCATCGACCCCGGACCGGGACCGGATCCGATCATCTTCGGGATCTTCAGCGTCTTCGAGATCCTGCTCGCCTCCGTCTACACCGGGATCGCCCGCCGCGCGCTCGACCTCGCGGTGGAGACCGCCCGAACACGGCGCTCGAAGAAGTCGGGGACGACGTACAGCCAGGATCCCGACATCCGCTGGCGCATCGCGGAGATGAGCCTGCGCTACGAGGCGCTGCCGCCGCAGCTGGCCTCGATCTCGCGCGACGTCGACACGCTCACGGATCACGGCGCCCGCTGGTTCACGCTGCTGTCGGGCGTCAAGCACCGGGCCGTGACGATGGCGAAGTCCGTCGTCGACGAGGCGATGCTCGTCGCCGGCGGCGGCTCCTACTTCTCGCGGAGCGAGCTGTCGCGACTGTACCGGGACGTGCTGGCGGGGATGTTCCATCCCTCCGACCCGAGTCCGCGCACGCGGCGGCCTCGACCGCGCTGCTCGGGCCGCCGGCCGACGCCGTCTGACCCCTCTCCCGGCCCGGGCCTTCCTCGCCGCGGCTCCCTCGCCTAGGCTCGAAGAGAGCGCCGGATTCGATCTGCGCCCGCTGGGCACATCCGGTGCACACGGAGGACGATGATGAGAGCCGCACGGTACTACGACCAGAAAGACATCCGGATCGAAGACATCCCCGAACCCGAGCTGAAGCCGGGCACGGTGGAGCTGGAGGTGGGCTGGTGCGGGATCTGCGGCACGGATCTGCACGAGTACCTCGAGGGGCCGATCTTCATCCCGCCGGCCGGTCACCCGCATCCGATCTCCGGGGAGTCGGCGCCCGTGACCATCGGGCACGAGTTCTCCGGAACGGTCACTGCGCTCGGAGAAGGCGTCACCGACCTCACCGTCGGTGAGAACGTCGTGGTCGAGCCGTACATCATCCGCGACGATGTCGACACGAGCCCGGGTCAGAGCTACCACCTCTCCCCGACATGAACTTCATCGGCCTGGGCGGCCGAGGCGGAGGCCTGGCCGAGAAGATCGTCGTGCAGCGCCGCTGGGTGCACCCGATCGGCGACATCCCGCTCGACCAGGCGGCGCTCATCGAGCCGCTCTCGGTCGGTCATCACGCCTTCGTGCGCTCGGGGCGAAGGCCGGGCAGACGGCGATCGTCGGCGGCGCCGGACCGATCGGCCTGCTCACGGCGGCCGTGCTCAAGGCCGAGGGCCTCACCGTCTACATCTCCGAGCTCTCCGAGGCGCGCAAAGAGATGGCGCGCACGACCGGCGTCGCCGACGAGGTGTTCGACCCGCGAGACGGTGACGTGGCCGAGCAGGTCCGTGAGCGCACCGGTGGCACCGGCGCCGATGTCGCGTTCGAATGCTCCTCGGTGCCGGCTGTCCTGGACATGCTCATCGACGCCGTGCGCCCGGGTGGCGTCGTGGTCAACGTCTCGATCTGGGGGCACAAGCCGCCCGTGGACATGCCCCGCATCGTGCTGAAGGAGATCGACCTGCGCGGCACGATCGGTTATGCCGGCGATCATCCGGCCACGATCGCGCTCGTCCAGAGCGGCAAGCTCGATCTCGCGCCCTTCATCACCGGACGCATCGGCCTCGACGACCTGGTCTCGGAGGGTTTCGATCAGCTCATCAACAACAACGAGCACCACGTGAAGATCATCGTGAACCCGCACGCCTGACCTCGGCGGGGGCGTTTCACCCGTCGGACGAGGTTGCAGCCGTCGGAGGTTTCGACTGCGTTCGTCCTGCAGGTGCGACACCCTCCTGCAGATGGACCCGGATGCCGGATGCGACCCCTACTTCCGGTCGAAGTCGAAGGCCTTCAGCAGCTCCTCGACCGCCTGTTCGCGCTCGGCGCCGCCCTGCTCGAACATGTGCGAGACGTGCGTGCGCAGGTGGTTCTCCAGCAGCAGACGGTTGAGCGACTCGAGCGAGCGCTGGATGGCTCGGGACTGCGTGATGATGTCCATGCAGTACTCCTCGCCCTCGATCATGCGGGCGACGCCGCGCAGCTGCCCCTCGAGGATGCTCGTGCGGTGCAGGGCGCGCTTCTTGATGTCTTCGATCACGCCTTGAGGGTACCCCCTCCGGGTACGTGCGTGCGAGGATGTCGGAATGTCGCCGACCCTCGCACTGCTCTCCCCGGCCGACCAGGAACGCCTGCGGGCGCTGCGCAGGATGAAGGCGGTGGCGTTGGGCGCCCTGCTGTTCATGGCGATCGTGTTCATCGTCGGATTCTGGCTGCAGGACCGCTACGCCTGGATGGGCTACGTGCGCGCCGCCGGAGAGGGCGGCATGGTGGGGGCTCTCGCGGACTGGTTCGCCGTGACGGCGCTGTTCCGAAGGCCCATGGGCCTGCCGATCCCGCACACGGCGATCATCCCGAACCGCAAGGACGAGATCGGGCGCACGCTCGGGGAGTTCGTGGAGACGAACTTCCTCTCCGGCGAGGTCGTGCGCGACAAGCTCTCCCGCACGGAGATCTCGCGCCGGGCGGGCGAGTGGCTGGCGCAACCGGCCCATGCCGAACGTCTCACCGCCGAAGGCGCGGTCGTGGCGATCGCCGTGCTGCGCGCGCTCAGCGACGACGATGTGCGCGATCTGATCAGCGACCTCGCCCGGGAGCATCTCATCGAGCCGGAGTGGGCACCTTCGGCGGGCACCTGGCTCGGAAAAATCGTCGAGGCCGATGCCCACCACGGTGCCGTCGACCTCGCGGTCGAGACGATCGTGAACTGGCTGGACGCCAACGAGCACGCCTTCACGGGCCTTCTCTCCCGGCGCCTGCCGTCCTGGGTTCCGTCGATGGCCCATCGCCTGGTCGACGACGCCGCCTACCGCGAGGCGATGAAGTTCGCCCGTGCCGTGCAGGCCGACCCGCGGCATCCGGCGCGCCTCGCCCTCGACGGCTACCTGGCCCGGCTCGCCGACAACCTTCAGCACGACCCCGCGACCCGCGCGAAGCTCGAGGGCGCCAAGGCGAACCTCTTCGACAGCCCCCGGGTCGGAGCACTCGCGGCCGAGGCGTGGAACACCGCCAAGGCGGGCCTGCTCCGTTCGCTCGCCGATCCGGAGAGCGGCCTGCGACGCCGCGCGGTCGAGGCCGTGCAGGACATCGGCGAGCGCCTCACTCGCGATGCGGCCCTGCAGCGGCGCGTGGACGCCTGGGTGTCGGATGCCGCGGTCTTCCTCGTCGACCGCTATCGCCACGACATCGCGTCTGTGATCACAGACACCGTCGAGCGCTGGGACCCCGCCGAGACGACCGAGAAAATAGAGTTGATGGTGGGCAAGGATCTGCAGTTCATCCGCCTCAACGGCACCGTGGTCGGGGCGCTCGCGGGCCTGGTGATTTTCGCGCTCGCGCACAATCTCATCCCGGGAGTCTGAATGGCACTGTCGCACGACGAGCTCTGGCCGCGAGCGGGCGGGTGGGCGGCGCCCGCGGGCCGGTCGGATGCGGTCGTCCTCGGCGTTCCCGCCTGGCGCACCTCGCTCTCCCCGACCGGATCGCACGCGACGCCCTCGGCCGTGCGCGAGGCGCTGCGCCGGTACAGCCCGACCGTGCTCGCGCCGCAGCCTCTCGATCTGAGCGAGGCGCTCCGCATCGCCGATGCCGGTGACATCGACGGACCGGACGGACCGGAGGGCGAAGCGCGGGTGCGCTCGCGCGTGGCGGAGCTGCGTGCGGCATCCGATCTCGTGATCGCCCTCGGCGGAGACAACTCGATCACCCACCCCGTCGCCCTGGCCGCAGGCGCCACCGGGCTGGTCACCCTCGATGCGCACTTCGACCTGCGCGACGGCGTCTCCAACGGCTCCCCCGTCCGGCGCCTCGTCGAGGAGGGCGGGCTCGACCCCCGACGCATCGTGCAGATCGGCATCGCCGACTTCGCCAACTCCGCCGCCTACGCCCGGCGCGCGGCGGACTGGGGCATCACGGTGATCACGATCGACGAGGTGCGCCGACGCGGGATCGACGACGTCGTGGCCGCGGCGCTGGCCGTCGTGGGCGAAGGGCCGGTGCACCTCGACATCGACGTGGACGTGTGCGATCGCTCCGTGGCGCCGGGCTGCCCGGCGTCGGTGCCCGGCGGGCTCGCGGCGTGGGAGCTGCGGTCGCTCGTGCGCGGACTCGCCTCGTCGACGGGACTGCACAGCGCCGACGTCGTCGAGGTCGATGCGACGGCGGATGCCGCGGACGGCCGCACCGTGCGCCTGGCGGCGCTGTGCGTGCTGGAGCTGCTCGCGGCGCTGGCCTTCCGAGGGCGCGGATGAGCAGGTCGGCCCGCCCGGGCATGGACTTCGAGGAGGCGTCGACGGGGCGCCGGATCGCCCTCACCGCCCGGTTCCTACTGGAACTGGCTCTGCTCGCCGGAGTCGGCGTGCTCGCCGGGAGGCTCGCGCCGGCCGGCACGGTCTGGCTGTTCGTGATCGGAGCCGTGCTCGCCGTCGGAACGGTCTGGGTGCTGCTGCTCTCGCCGAAGGCGCCCTACGACATCGGCGAGACCGCGCGCTTCCTCGTCGAACTGCTGCTGTTCGCCGGCGTCGGCATCGGACTGTTCGCCGTCGGACTCGGCGTCGCCGCCGTCATCGGATTCGCGGTCTGGGCAGGCCATCGCATCGCCCTGCTCGTGCTGCGCTGAGATCCGCCGACGCCGGAGTAGGGTGAGGCCATGATCGAGCTCGTGCTGGTGCGCCATGCGAAGTCCGACTGGGGCGACCCTGCTCTCGCCGACCATGACCGACCGCTCAACGCCCGCGGCGAAAGCGACGCCCCCGTGATGGCGGCCCGGCTCGCCGAGCAGTTCCGGTCCCTGAGCCCGTCGAAGGCTCGGCCCGAGCGCATCCTCTCCAGCACGGCGCTGCGCGCCCGCACGACGGCCGCCGCCTTCGGCGAGGCCCTCGGCGTGGAGGTGGAGCTCGACGAGAATCTCTACGGCGCTCCGGCGAGGGTGCTGCTGGAGACGGCGGCGGCATCCGGTGCCTCTTCCGTGCTGATCGTGGCGCACGATCCGGGCATGACGGTACTGGCAGAAGCCCTCTCCGACGGCGGGATCGGGCACATGCCGACCTGCGCCGTCGCGCGGTTCGTCTGGAACGAAGACGACTGGGATGTCGCGGCATCCGTCGATCCGGAGTCCTGGGAGTTCTCCACGCCGCGGTGAGGCCGGCGCCTCACTCGCTGGAGATGCCGAAGACCTTCCTGCTGAGTGCGGTCACGTCGCGGTCGAGGTGCTCGAGCTTGATGTTCACGGCGTCGAATCTGGCGTCCATGGTGCGTTCCAGGGACTCGAACTTCGCATCCACGGCCGCGAACTTCGCATCGACCGCGGTGAATCCGGCGGTCATCGCATCGCGGACGCCGCCGATGCTCGACCTCATGGAGTGCATCATCAGCGTGGTCGACAGGGTGAACCCCCCGAGCATGAGCGCGGAGAACACACCGATCAGCACCCAGATCTGCGGTTCGTTCACGAGCTCCATCCCTTCACAGTAACGGCGATGCTCCCAGCGTTCCAGACGGTTTCCGACGCATGACGGCATCCCCTGCCCGGAACACGGGCGCTGTGGACAAGTCGTTCGGGGTGGGAACTGTGCAGAACAGGTTGCTCTCGACGCCGGTAACAGTGGGTCGCATCGCGCAATCGCCCGTAACACCTCTAGCCAGCGGCGCGCGGCCATGGTTACCGTGGGGGCATCGCGGCGATCCGGGCGGTCCCGGGCACCGGCTCATAACCGGTTGTGTTGCGGGTTCGACTCCCGCCGTCGCGTCGATCAGGCCGCGAGCGGCGCGCCGTCCTTCCACACCTCGCGCACGAGCGGGACGCCCGGGCGATAGGCCAGGTGGATGCGGCTCGGAGCGTCGAGCACGGCGAGATCCGCACGCATGCCGGGGGCGATCACGCCGACGTCGTCGCGGCGGAGCGCTCTCGCTCCCCCGACGGTCGCCGCCCAGACCGCCTCGTCGACCGTCATGCCCATCTCGCGCACGGCGAGGGCGACCATGAGCGGCATCGAGCTCGTGAAGCTCGACCCCGGGTTGCAGTCGCTCGCCAGCGCCACCGTGACGCCGGCATCGATGAGCCGCCGTGCGTCGGGGTACGGCTGGCGCGTGGAGAACTCGACGCCGGGCAGGAGCGTCGCCACGGTATCGGATGCCGCAAGAGCCGCGACGTCGGCATCCGAAAGATAGGTGCAGTGGTCGACGGATGCCGCCCCACCTCGACCGCGAGCTGCACGCCCTCTCCGGGGCCGAGCTGGTTGCCGTGCACACGCGGGAGGAGGCCGCGGGCGATGCCCGCCTCGAGCACGCGCCGCGACTGCTCGGGAGTGAACGCACCCCGCTCGCAGAAGACATCGACCCACTTCGCGTGGGGCGCGCAGGCGTCGAGCATGTCGCCGACGACGAGGGCGACGTAGTCATCGGCGCGCTCGGCGTACTCGGCAGGCACGACATGCGCGCCGAGGAATGTGACCTCGTCGGTCACCTCCGCCGCGAGGCGCGCAAGCCTCTCCTCGTCACGAACGCTCAGCCCGTAGCCGGTCTTTACCTCGAAGGTCGTCGTGCCCTGTGCACGAAGCTCCTCGACGAAACAGGCCAGGCGCGCCCGCAGCTCCTCGTCGCTCGCGGCACGCGTGGCCGCAACGGTGGATCGGATGCCGCCGGCGGAATACGACTGCCCCGCCATGCGCGCGGCGAACTCCTCGGCACGATCGCCGCCGAAGACGAGGTGCGTGTGACTGTCGACGAAGCCCGGGATGACGGCGCGGCCGCCGGCGTCGATCACCTCGACGGCATCGACGCCAGGGCGTTTCGACTCGCCTTCGGCTCGCTCAACGACCGGAAGCGCTCGGTCGTTGAGCGAGCGCCGCGAGACGAAACGCGGTGAGGATGCCTCCTCAGCGGGCCCCACCCACGCGATGCGTCCGTCCTCGACGAGCACAGCCGCATCGCGGATCGTGCCGCAGGGGTCGCCCGAGGCTCCGACGTTGGTCGTCAGCTCGCCGATGTTCGTGAGGAGCAGGGCGGTCACAGCATCGGCACCTTCAGGCCGCGCTCGCGGGCGACCTCGACGGCACGGTCGTATCCGGCATCCACGTGTCTCATCACACCCGTGCCCGGGTCGTTCGTCAAGACCCGCTCGAGCTTCTCGGCGGCGAGCGGCGTGCCGTCGGCGACCGTGACCTGCCCCGCGTGGATCGAACGACCGATCCCGACGCCCCGCCGTGGTGCAGCGAGACCCAGGAGGCACCCGACGCCGTGTTCAGCAGGGCGTTCAGCAGCGGCCAGTCGGCGATGGCATCCGATCCATCGGCCATGGCCTCGGTCTCGCGGTACGGCGAGGCCACCGAACCCGAGTCGAGATGGTCGCGGCCGATCACGATCGGTGCCTTGAGCTCGCCCGAGGCGACCATCTCGTTGAACTTCAGCCCCGCGAGGTGCCGCTCCTTGTACCCGAGCCAGCAGATGCGCGCCGGCAGCCCTTCGAAATGCACCTTGTCGGCTGCCTTCTCCAGCCACCGGTGCAGCGCCGCGTCCTCCGGGAAGAGCTCAGCCACGGCACGGTCGGTCGCGGCGATGTCGGCCGGGTCGCCCGAGAGCGCCGCCCAGCGGAACGGCCCCTTGCCCTCGGCGAAGAGCGGGCGGATGTACGCCGGCACGAACCCGGGGAACTCGAACGCCCGCGGGAAGCCGCCGAGCTCCGCCTCACGGCGGATCGAGTTGCCGTAGTCGAAGACGGCGGCGCCGGCATCCTGGAATCCGACCATCGCCTCCACCTGCGCCGCCATCGACGCCCGCGCGCGCTCGGTGAAGCCCTCCGGGTCATCGGATGCCGCCGCGCGCCAATCCGCGAACGCCACCCCGCGAGGCAGATACGCGAGCGGGTCGTGGGCGCTGGTCTGATCGGTGACGATGTCGACCGTCAGCTCGCCCGCGCGGTGACGGCGGAGGAGCTCGGGGAAGACGTCGGCGGCGTTGCCGACGATCCCGACGGAGAGTGCCTCGCCGGCGTCTTTGGCGGCGAGGACACGGCCTACGGCGTGGTCCAGATCGGTGGTGTACTCGTCGAGGTAGCCATGGTCGACGCGCCGGGCAAGACGCGATTCGTCGACGTCGACGACGAGCACGGCCCCGTCGTTCATCGTGACGGCCAGCGGCTGCGCGCCGCCCATGCCGCCGCATCCGCCCGTGAGGGTGAGGGTGCCTTTCAAACTGTCGGCCGGAGCGGCCGACTCGGTTGCTGAGCCTGTCGAAGCACGGCCGAGCGATGTCGCAACCGCGGCGAAGGTCTCGTAGGTGCCCTGCAGGATCCCTGCGTGCCGATGTAGATCCAGGACCCGGCGGTCATCTGTCCGTACATGGTCAGCCCCAGCTCCTCGAGGCGGCGGAACTCGGGCCACGTCGCCCAGTCCCCCACGAGGTTGGAGTTGGCGATGAGTACGCGCGGCGCCCACTCGTGCGTGCGGAAGACGCCCACGGGCTTTCCCGACTGCACGAGCAGCGTCTCGTCGGGCTCCAGCTCGTCGAGGGTGCGCACGATCGCGTCGTAGGCCTCCCAGCTGCGAGCGGCGCGACCCGTGCCGCCGTAGACGACGAGGTCTTCGGGGTGCTCGGCGACCTCCGCATCGAGGTTGTTCATCAGCATCCGCTTGGCCGCCTCGGCGCCCCAGCTCTTCGCGGTGCGCTCGGGGCCGCGCGCGGCGCGGATCGTTCGTTCGTTCATGATTGCTCCTTGCCGGTGATTTCAGGAGATGTCGGATGCCGCGAGCGCCGTCCGCGCGACCTCGCCCGAGAGCACGAGGTCGGTGACCGCCTCCATGTCGGGCGAGAGGAAACGATCGGGCCCGGGCCCGTCGGCCACGCTGCGGACGAGGTCGCGCACGGCACCGGTCACCGGCCCCGCCTGCAGCGGCTCGCGCAGGTCGAGCGCCCGCGCACCCGCGAGGATCTCGATCGCGAGCACGCGGGCGAGCCCGTCGACGGCCCGGCGGAGCTTGCGGGCCGCCGCCCAGCCCATCGAGACGTGGTCCTCCTGCATGGCGCTCGACGGGATCGAGTCGACGGATGCCGGGACCGCCAGCCTCTTGAGCTCGGAGACGATCCCCGCGGCGGCGTACTGGGCAATCATGAGGCCGGAGTCGACGCCGACCTCGTCGGCGAGGAAGGGTGGCAGGCCGTGGCTGCGCGCCGGATCGAGCGCCCGGTCGGTGCGTCGCTCGGAGACCGAGGCGACGTCGGCGACCGAGATCGCGAGGAAGTCGAGCACGGCGGCGACGGGCGCGCCGTGGAAGTTGCCGTTGGACTGGATGCGTCCGTCGACGGTGATCACCGGGTTGTCGATCACGCTGGAGAGCTCGCGCGAGGCGATCGTGGCCGCGTGGGTCACCGTGTCGCGGGCGGTGCCGTGCACCTGCGGCGAGCAGCGCAGCGAGTAGGCGTCCTGCACGCGCCCGTCCTCGGGTCCGGCGTGGCTGGCGACGATCGGAGAGCCTGCGAGGAAGGCGCGCAGGTTCGCGGCCGAGACCGCCTGCCCCTCCTGGGGCCGCAGCGCCATGAGGTCGGCTGCGAAGACGGCATCGGTGCCGAGCTGGCTCTCCACCGACATCGCAGCGGCGAGATCGGCGGTGTCCAGCAGCATCCGGAGATCGTGCAGGGCCAGCACGAGCATCCCGAGCATGCCGTCGGTGCCGTTGATGAGGGCGAGACCCTCCTTCTCGACGAGTTCGAGGGGCTCGATGCCGGCCGCGGCGAGGGCATCGGATGCGGCGACGGCCTCACCGTCGACACGCACCTCCCCTCGCCCATCGCCGCGAGCGCGATGTGGGCGAGCGGGGCGAGGTCGCCCGAGCACCCCAGCGACCCGTACTCCCGCACGATCGGGGTGATCCCGGCGTTGAGCATCGCCGCGTAGGTCTCGGCGACGACGGGACGCACGCCCGTGCGACCCGAGGTCAGGGTCTGCAGCCGCAGCAGCTGCAGGGCGCGCACGACCTCGGTCTCGACCTCGGCGCCGGTGCCGGCGGCGTGCGAGCGGATGAGGCTCGCCTGCAGCTGGCGGCGGCGCTCGGGGGCGATGAACGTCGTGGCGAGCGCACCGAAGCCGGTCGAGACGCCGTAGTGCGGCTTCGGGTCGGCGGCGCGCTCGTCGATCACGCGGCGCGTGTCGGCAATGCGTGCGAGGGCGGCGGGGTCGATCGCGATGGGAGCGCCGAGCCGGGCGACCGCGACGACGTCTTCATGCGTGAGCGGAGCAGCGCCGACGAGTACAGGTGTGACCATGTCTCGATTCCACACCGTCGCCCTCGCGCGCGGCAGTCATCCGTGGCATCCTTTGTCTGTGATCCCAGACAGTCCGCAGGTTCCGGCAGCGAGCCACACGCTGCGCATCCTGCGGCATCTCGCCGAGCGCTCGACCCCCATCGCGGCGTCCGTCCTCGCCCGAGAACTCGACCTGCCCCGCTCGACCGTCTATCACCTGCTCTCGACCCTCGAGAGCCACGGCTTCGTCGTGCACCTGGCGTCCGAGCGCCGCTGGGGACTGGGCACATCCGCCTTCGAGCTCGCGAGCGGGTACAGTCGCCAACAGCCCCTCGCCCGGCTCGGACGACCACTCGTCGCGGCCCTCTCCGACCGCCTCGGCGAGAGCGCGCATCTGGCGGTCATGAGCGGCAGCGACGTCGTCTACATCGTCGAGGAGCGCGCGGCCCGCCGCCCGGCGCTCGTGACGGATGTCGGGGTGCGTCTACCCGCCCACCTGACCGCCACCGGGCGGGCCATGCTCGCCGCGCTCCCCCGCGAGCAGGTGCGCGCGCTGTATCCGGATGCCACGGCCTTCACCGCCCGCACCGGACGCGGCCCCGCCCGCCCCGCCGAACTGCGCGAGCTGCTCCGCGAGGTGCGCGCCCGCGGCTTCGCCACCGAGGACGGCGAGGTCACGCTCGGACTCCGCTCGGTCGGCGTCGCGGTCACCGACCACACCGGGTGGCCCGCGGCATCCGTCGCCGTGACCTGGCCCGAGGACTCCGAGCGCGACCCGCACGAGCTCGCCGCGGAGGTGTCGGATGCCGCATCCGCCCTCTCCCGGCGCCTCTATGGCATCCTCCCCGCCCCGTCCGGTCCCTCAAACGCAAGTTTCACGACCTCGAAGACCTGAATCTGAGGGACCGGACGAGCGCGACCGAGGCGAGTGACCGGGGCGATACAGTCGAGACGTGCTCGATACTCTCACCGGATTCGCCGTCGTGGGACTCGCCATCGTCGTCGGGTACGTCCTCGGCCGCATCGACCTGCTGGGCCCTCACGGCCGCTACGTGCTCGCGCGACTGACGTTCTTCGTGCTGAGCCCATTCCTGCTGTTCGTCGTGCTCGCCGAGGCGGATGCCGCGATGCTGTTCTCGGCGCTGCTGCCGGCATCCGCCCTCTCGGCCATCGCCGTGATGACGCTCTACGTGCTCATCGCCCGTCTCACGTGGCGGCGCGGAATCGGCGAGACCGTGATCGGCGCCCTCTCGGCGGGCCAGGTCAACTCGAACAACATCGGCATCCCGATCTCGCTCTATCTCCTGGGCAGCGCGGCGTTCCCGGCACCCGTGATCCTGCTGCAGCTCATCGTCTTCACGCCGATCACGCTGACGCTGCTCGACCTCGCCACGAGCGAGAAGGGCTCCTCGATCTGGCGGATCCTCGGCCGCACCGCGAGCAACCCGATCGTGATCGGCTCCGTCGCCGGCACCCTCGTGTCGGTATCGGGCGTCGCCCTGCCGCCGATCGTGATGGAGCCGGCCTCCCTCCTCGCGAACGCCTGCGTGCCCGTGCTGCTCATCAGCTACGGCCTCTCGCTGCACGGCACCAGGGTGCTCGGGCCGCACGGTCGCCGTCGCGACGTGCTGCTGGCGAGCGCCCTGAAGCTGCTGATCATGCCGCTCGTCGGCTGGGTCGTCGCGCAGTTCCTCTTCCAGCTGCCGCCGGCCGAGGTGCTCATCGTCGTCGTGCTGGCGGCGCTGCCCACCGCGCAGAACGTCTTCAACTACGCGCAGCGCTACAACGTCGGCGAGGCGATCTCCCGCGACACGATCTTCCTCACCACGATCGGATGCGTGCCGGTCCTCCTGCTGGCGACGCTCCTGCTCGGGTGAGTCAGTCGACCTTGGCCACGGTGCCGCTAGTAAGGGTGATCAGCTGCTCATAGGTGAGCGGGAAGACCGTGTGGGGCGTACCGCCGGCGGCCCAGATCTCCGGGTACTGCGCGAGATCCTCGTCGACGATGGTCGTCAGCGGCGCGGGGTGCCCGGTGGGAGCCACCCCGCCGATGGCCTGCCCGGTCGCCTCGCGCACCTGCTCGGGCGTGGCCCTCGTGATGTAGCCACGGCCGAGCCGCTCGGCGAGCGCCGCCGTGTCGACGCGATGGGCGCCGCTGGTCATCACGAGCAGCGGCTCCTCATCCGACCAGAAGACGAGGCTGTTCGCGATCGCTCCCACCTCGACGCCGAGCGCCTGGGCGGCGAGCACCGCGGTCGCCGCGGCATCCGGGAGCACGACGATGTCGCCGGCGATGCCGGCCTCGCGGAGAGCATCGTGGACGAGCCTGCTGCGGGTGGGGAGATGTGCGGTCACCCCACCAGCTTAGAGATCGGATGCCGCGGACCTGACCTCTAGTAGAACGGCACCGTCCACGCAACCCCTGGCGGCGCGGCGGCGGGCATGCCTACCGTGGAACCATGTTGCCCGCAGACATCCCAGACACGGACCATCTGATCGAGCTCCTCGATCTGCGCGACGAGGCGAGCACGACGATCACCATCGCGTCCTCGTCCTTCCGTCCCGACCACGAACGCGTGAAGATCGCGCTGCGCAATGCGATCGACGAGGCGGAGCGGCAGCTCAGGCGGAAGAGCCTGCCCCGCGGCGCCCAGGCCGCGGTCGTCGACCCGCTCCGCGCGCTTCTCCGCGACGACGAGTTCTGGCTCGCGCAGTCCCGCTCGCTCGTCATCTTCGCCTCGCCCGAGGTGTTCGAGACCTTCCGGCTGGCGAAGTCCGTCGAGGAGCATGTCGCCGTGGGCGATCGTTTCGACACGGGTACGCTGCTGCGCGCCCTCGCCTTCCCGCATCGCGCCTTCGTCGTGGCGCTCACGCAGGGCGGCGCGACGCTGTGGGAGTTCGGGCCGGATCACCGGCCCGTCGAGCACGAGCTGGACCTTCCCGACGACCATGCGCTCATGCTCGAGCGCACGACGACGGGAGGCCGTTTCGACCGTCAGCGCGCAGACGGCACCACCGGCGACCGCATCGAACGAGAGCGCTACGCCCGCGCGGCGCAGGACGCCGTGGTCGCGATCGTCCCCGAGGACGTGCCGCTGATCCTCGCCGCCGCGACCGATCTGGAGCCGGCCTATCGAGCGGTGAACACGCATCCGCTGCTGCTGGCGGACGGGATCGACGGGCACCCTGACGCGTTCGAGGAGAAGGCCCTGTCCGATCGTGTGCGCGAGATCCTCGACGCGCACTACGCCGCGGATCTGGACTCCTGGCGCGAGCGCTTCGGCTCGCTGCGCAGCGAGGGTCTGGCGACCAGCCGCTTCGACGAGGTCGCCCTCGCGGCGACGACCGCCTCGGTGGAGAGCCTGCACTTCGACATGGACTGGACCGAGGAGGGATCGATCGACGAGTTCGGGCACGTCCGTCACGCCGACGAGCCCGGGCCCGACACCTACGCGCTCGTCGACGAGGTCGCCGCGCGCGTGCTGCGCAGCGGCGGCACGGTGCGCGCGGTGCGCAACGCCGATCTTCTGGATGGATCGCCTCTCGCGGCGGTGCTCCGCTTCCCTTTGCCGGAGTGATTCCCCGCCACGGCGGGAACCGGCACAATAGGAGCAACGGGTGTCGCAAAGCCGCGGCATCCGGTACCGAGTGCCCAAAAGGCCCGCCGAAAGAGGATCCGCGATGAGTTCCACCCTGCCCCTGCCCGATTTCACCCACGAGCGCGTGGAGGTGGTCACGGGTTCACGAAGCGGCCTGGTGATCACGGTCGCGCTGCACTCCTCGGTGCTCGGCTCCGCCCTCGGCGGCGCACGGCTGTGGACCTATCCGCACTGGAGCGACGCGGTCGGCGACGCCCTGCGGCTCTCCGCGGCGATGACGCTGAAGAACGCCGCGGCGGGCCTGGACGCGGGCGGCGGCAAGTCGGTGCTGTGCCTCCCCGAGGGGACCGTGCTCGACGCCGACCGGCGCCGCGCCGCCTATCTCGACCTCGGCGATGCGGTCGAGCAGCTCGGCGGTCTCTACCGCACCGCGGAGGACGTCGGCTCCACCGCCGAGGACATGCTCGTCGTCAGCGAGCGCACCGCCCACGTCGTCGGTCTTCCCTCGACGGCCGGCGGCTCGGGCGAGCCCGCCGTCCCCACGAGCATCGGGGTCTACGAGTCGATCCGGGCGACCCTGGAGCGCGTGACGGGAACATCGGATGCCGCGGGCCGACGCCTCACGATCTCCGGCCTCGGCCAGGTCGGCAGCAGGCTCGCCGAGAAGCTCGCCGCCGACGGCGCGGTGCTGACGGTGACCGATGTGAACCCCGCCAAGCGGGAGCTCGCTTCCACTCTCGGCGCGACCTGGGTCGAGCCCGGCGGCGAACACCTGGTCGACGCCGACGTCTTCGTCCCCGCCGGCATCGGCGGTGTGCTCACCGACGAGATCATCGACGCCCTGCATGCGAAGGCCGTATGCGGTCCGGCGAACAACCCCCTCGCCGATCACAGCGGCGCCGAGCGCCTCGCCGGCCGCGGCATCCTGTACGCCCCCGACTTCGTCGTCAACGGCGGCGGCGTGATCTACCTCGACCTGGTCGCGAAGAACCTGGGCACGATGGACGAGATCATGCAGCGCGTCGCCGGTATCGGCGACACCGTCCGCCGCATCTTCGACGAGGCGCAGAGCCGAGGACTCACCCCACTCGCCGCCGCCGAGGAGCTCGCGGCGGAGCGCCTCGCCGCAGGGCGCTGACACCGGCCGCCATCCGCCGCGCAGCCCCGGGTCAGCGCCAGAGGGTGAGCTTCTCGGGGTTCATCATCATCCGGACGTCCGTCACGAGGCCACCGCCGACCTCGAAGGTGACGACGCCGAAGATCCGCCCCTCCTCCCACAGCGCGAACCCGAGGCCGTCGGGGGTCTCCTGCTCCAAGGCCGTCGCCGCCGGGTTCTTGCTCAGTGCGCCGAGGAGGAAGCGTGCGACCCGATCCGCTCCCACCACGGGCTTCCGTGCGGCGCTCACCACGCCGCCGCCATCGGAGTGCAGCACCACATCGGGGTCGAGCACGGCGATGAGGCCGGCGAGGTCGCCCGAGCGCGCCGCCGCAGCGAACGCCGTGACGACCTCGTCGTGCTCGGCGCGGGACACCCGGCGTTCGCGGCTCTGCCGCACATGGCGGCGGGCAGAAGCGGCCAGCTGCCGGCAGGCCGCCGGGGAGCGTCCGACGATCTCGGCGATCTCCGCGAACGGCATCGCGAACACGTCGTGCAGGACGAAGGCGACGCGTTCGGCGGGTGTCATCGATTCCAGGACGAGGAGCAGGGCCGAGCTGATCGAGTCGTCGAGCGTGACGCGTTCCAGCGGATCCTCGGGCGTGACGGCCGACGCGGGGAACGCGTGCGCGGGGACCGGCTCGGGAAGCCACGGGCCGACATAGCGTTCTCGGCGCCGCCGGGCGGAGTCCAGGACGTTGAGGCAGACGCGGCCGGCCGCACGGGTCAACCACGCCGCGGGCACCTCGATCGCGTCGCGCTCAGCCTGACTGAGCCGGTACCAGCGCAGATAGGTCTCCTGCACGGCGTCCTCGGCCTCCGCCACTGTGCCGAGCATCCGGAATGCCAGCGAGACGAGGTGCCTCCGCTCGCCCAGCACCGCGGCATCCGGGGTGGTCTGTTCCTCAGGTGTCATCGCGCCCTCCTCCTCTCTTCGACCGCGCGGCGCCTCGATCTGTGAGCCCAGATCTCACATTCGCACCTCCTGCCCGGTCATGAAAGGTATGAACACGACATTCCGACGTACCCTCCTGGGCATCACCGTGGCCATCTCCCTCTATACAGGGTTCTGGGCCGCCTTCCTTCCCGAAGCGTTCTATCGCTCGTTCCCCGGTTTCGGGCTCCACTGGATCGATGTCGACGGACCCTACAACGAGCATCTCCTCCGAGACGTCGGCGGGCTCTATCTGGCCCTCGGTGCGGTCAGCCTCGCGGCGATCTTCTGTCGCAGCGCGACCCCGGGGCGGATAGCCGGCCTGGCCTGGGCGGTGTTCGGCGTGCTGCATCTCGGCTACCACGTGCAGCACCTGCACGGATCGGTCGTCGACATCGCCGGCAACATCGTCACTCTGGGGTTGAGCGCCGCGCTCGGCGTCGCCCTTCTCCTGCCCGCCAGGGCGAAGGCCGAGACCGAGGAGGCAGCGCGATGAGGATCGCCGTCGCCGGCGCGACCGGCACACTCGGGCGCCTCGTCGTGGAGGCGGTCCGCACCGCAGGGCACGACGCGGTGCCGCTCAGCCGAGGCTCCGGCATCGACCTGATGACCGGGTCGGGACTCGCGGATGCTCTGAGCGGGGCCTCGGCGGTCATCGACGCCTCCTCGACGAACAGCACGTCGGCGAAGGAGTCGATCTCCTTCTTCGGAACAGTCACGCGCCACCTGCTCGCCGCGGAGCGCGCGGCCGCGGTGCCCCATCACGTGGCGATCTCCATCATCGGTGCGGCGGAGGCCGATACTGGTTACTACGCGGGCAAGGCCGTCCAGGAGGAGATCCTGAGGGCACAGGGCAGCGGCTGGTCGGTGCTGCGGGCGGCGCAGTTCCATGAGTTCGCCGCACAGCTCCTCTGCCACGGCAGGATCGGACCGCTCCAGGTGGCACCCGCGATGCGCTCGCAACCCATCGCTGCGGCCGAGGTCGCCGGCGAGCTCGTCGAGATCGCCGGCGGCGAGCCTCGCGGATTCGCCCCGACCTCGCGGGTCCGCGCGAGGAGCGCATGGTCGACCTGGTCAGGCGCTATCTCGCGGCGACCGGACAGCGCAGACCGGTCGTCGAGGTGCCGTTCCCGGGCGCCTGGGACGGAGCATGCGGGACGGCACGCTGCTTCCCGGGCCCGACGCACGCCTCGGCCGGCAGGATTTCACCGACTGGCTCGCCACGCGGACCGGATGAGCCGGTGACCGCGGCGGCGATCTGTCGCAGCGGTCAGGGCACGCGATAGCCGGCGGCGCGGAAGAGCTCGTACCACTCCGGCCGTGTCAGCGGGAGATCCGAACCGCGAGCCGCGTCCGACACCCTCGCGGGGGTTGTCGTGCCCAGTACGACCTGCATGTGCGCGGGATGCCGGGTGATCCATGCCGTCGCGATCGCGATCGGCGGCACGTCGTACTTTCCGGCGAGACGGTCGATCACGGCGTTCAGCTCCGGATACGCGGGCGACCCCAGGAACACGCCATCCGATCCCTGGAACGGGGACCAGGTCTGGATCGTGATGTCGTTCAGCCGGCAGTAGTCCAGAAGGCCGCCGCCGTCGAGGGTGACCGACTGCTCCTCGCCCTGCACGTTCGCCGAGACCCCTGCGCGATGATCGGGGCATGCGCGAGCGACAGCTGCACCTGGTTCACGACGATCGGCTGGGTCACCGACTTCTTCAGAAGCTCGATCTGACCCGGCGTGTGGTTGGAGACCCCGAAGCGGCGCACCTTCCCCGACTGGGCGAGCTCGTCGAAGGCGCGCGCCACCTCGTCGGGCTCGACCAGGGCGTCCGGGCGATGCAGCAGGAAGACGTCCAGATAGTCCGTCCCCAGCGCCTGCAACGAGCCGTTCGCGGAGGCGACGAGATGCTCGAAGGAGAAGTCGAAGTACGGACCGGCCTTCACGATGCCCGCCTTCGTCTGGATCGTGATCTGCTCGCGCTCCGACGATGACAGCCGCATCGCCTCCGCGAACCGCCGCTCGCAGCCGTGCTGGGGCGCGTCGCCGTAGATGTCGGCGTGATCGAAGTAGTCGATTCCGGCATCGCGCGCCGCGCCGATCAGCTCGCGGACCTCGTCGTCGGACTTGTCCTGGATGCGCATCAGCCCCAGGACGACATTCGGCGCCGTCGTCCCGGTGGCCCCAGCGGTACTCTCTTCATCGTTCCAGCGTATGGCCGTTCTCCGGGTACGGCACGGTCTTGCCCTTCTCGACCCTCGGCCCGGGTCTGTCATCCGGCGTCGCGAGGTCGCACGACGTCGGCGAGCTGGCGCACGGTCAAGGGCGGTGCGGGCAGTTCGGTCGTGTGCACCGGGCGGAAGGCGTCCAGATACAACCCCACGTTTCTTCGCCACGCGTCGGGTGCGACGTCGCGCGTGGCCGCGACGACACCGGCGTTGGCGAGCGTGATGAAGAGCAGGTCCTCGGCGGTGACATCGGCACGGATGGCACCGGCGGAGCGGGCGCGCGCGAAGAGCCGGGTGATCCCACGCTGGATGCGAGCGCGCAGGTCCCAGAGTTCGGGGGCGTCGTCGAAGCGCACGTTCATGAGCTCTGCATAGCCCCGCGCTGCGCATCGATCTCGCAGGTTCCATAGATGAATGCCGCGAACCCCTCCCAGGGGTCGGGGTCGGCGAGGGACTTCTCGACCAGGGCGAGATGCCGCTGGAGCGGCTCCCGGAGAACGGCCGTCCACAGCATCGCGCGGGTCGGGAAGTGCCGGTAGAGAGTGCCGGATCCGACGCCGGCGGCGGTCGCGATGTGGTCGAGCGGGGCATGGATCCCGGATGCCGCGAAGACGGTTCGCGCCGCCTCGATGAGCCGCTCCCGGTTGCGCGCGCGGTCCTTGCGCTCTGCACGGCGGGGCGCTTCCTCGACGGTCTCCTCAGGCATTCTCGAATTCTATCCGGCGATCGGGAATAACGGGGAGATCTCCCCGTTTCATTGAAGCGGGGAATACTCTCCATTTCAAACTCTCAGAAGGAACATCGCATGGAACTCGGCATCTACTCTTTCGCGGAGCGCCTCTCCGACCCGCACACCGGCGCGACGCTCAGCCCTCAGCAGCGCATCACAGAAGTGCTCGAGGAGATCGAACTGGCCGATCAGGTCGGACTCGACGTCTACGGCCTGGGCGAGCACCATCGCAAGGACTTCGTCGCATCGAGCCCGGCCCTCGTCCTCTCCGCGGCTGCTGCCCGCACGAAGAACATCCGGCTCTCCAGCGCCGTCACGGTGATCAGCTCCTCCGATCCCGTGCGCGTCTTCGAAGACTTCGCGACGCTCGACCTCGTCTCCGGCGGACGGGCGGAGATCATGGTCGGGCGCGGCTCCTTCGTGGAGTCCTTCCCTCTCTACGGCTTCGACCTGTCGGACTACGATGAGCTCTTCGACGAGAAGCTCGAGCTCCTCCAGCTGCTCAACGCCAACGAGCACGTCACCTGGAGCGGCGCCCATCGTCCGGCGCTGCGCGATCAGCCCGTGCACCCGCGTCCGCTCCAGCCGGAGCTGCCGATCTGGGTGGGTGTCGGCGGCACGCCGGCATCCGCTCTGCGCGCCGGCAGGCTCGGACTCCCCTCGCTCTCGGCATCATCGGCGGGGACGTCCGTCGCTTCGCGCCGCTCCTGGAGCTGTACCGCGACGAGTACGAGCGGGCAGGACACGACCGGGCAGCGATGCGCGTCAGCGTCAACGCGCACGGGTTCGTCGCCCCACGTCTGAGCGCGCCATGGACCTGGTCGCACCCTACACGATCCACGCGATGCAGCAGTTCCTGAATCTGCCGACATCCTCGTTGCCGTCCGAGGCGCACTATCGTGCCGAGCAGGAGCAGCTCGCCGGCGCGCTCGTGGCGGGCACCCCCGAGGAGGTCGCCGAGAAGATCATCTTCCAGCGCGACCTGTTCGGATTGGACCGCTTCCTCCTCCAGTTCAGCGTGGGCACGGTTCCGCACAAGGACGTCATGCGCTCGATCGAGCTTCTGGGCACCGAGGTCGCCCCGCTCGTGCGTGCCGAAACCGCCCCGGGCTCGTCGTTCGGCGTCGCCGCGACGCGGACGGTCGCCTGATGGCCGTCTCAGCAGGCCGCGAGACGGTCGCCGTGCTCGGCGTCGGGCGCGTCGGCACGGCGATCGCCCGCGCGCTCGTCGACGCCGGATACCGCGTGCTGATCGCGGCATCCGGAGACCCGGAGAAGCTCGCGGCGATCACCCGCATCGTCGTGCCGGGTGCCGAACCCCGCTGGGCGAGGGAGGCGATCGCCGAGGCGGAGATCGTCGTGCTCTCCCTCCCGCTGCATCGCGTCGTCGGGCTCGACCCCGCGCCCCTCGCCGGCAAGGTGGTCATCGACGGAATGAACTACTGGCCGCCCGTCGACGGCGTCATCCCGATGTTCGAAGACGCCCCCGACGGAACGAGCGCGATCGTCCAGTCTCTGCTCACCGGGGCGAAGGTCGTGAAGACGTTCAATCACACCGGCTACCACGATCTGGAGCCCGATCGGCGCCCCGCAGGTCATCCCGACCGGCGCGCGCTCGCTGTCGCCGGAGACGATCCCGCCGCGGTGAAGGTCGCCTCAGGGCTCGTAGACAGAGTCGGCTACGACGCCGTCCCCTCGATCGTCTCCGCGACGGCGTCGCCCTCCAGCCGGGCGGCGGCGTGTTCGGTGCCCGGCTGCCGGCATCCGAACTCCGCACGCACGTCACGCCGCCGGCGATGAGTCCCGCCGAGTCGACCGCCGCGTAGAGTCCGGCCTGCTTCTCCGACGACGAGGAGCAGGCCGCTCAGCGCGCCGCATCGAGCCGTTCGCGGTGCTCCTGGCCCAGGTCCAGGGTCACCGCGTCGAGCGCGGCATCCAGCTGGTGCAGCTTGCTCCCGCCGAGGATGGGTCGGATGCCGTGGCCGACCAGCCAGGCGAGGACCGCCTGTCCGCGACTCACTTCGAGTTCTGCGGCGACCTCATCGAGAACCTCCAGTCGCCGGGTGCTGCCGGGATGGTCGTAGACCTCGGAGATCGGCTTGGCGGGATCGTCGTAGGCGCCCGACATGAGCGGTGAGTAGGCCCACAGCTCCAGACGGTGCTCGCGGGCGAAGTCGTGCTGCTCGTCACTGAGCACCCCGAAGGGATGGGTGACCCCTCCGGGCGCGTGCCAGGACGCGGGCGCAGACAGGTCGCGCTGAGCTGGAGGGCATCGATCGGCACGGCTCCCCGGGCGCTCGCGTGTGCGCGGGCACGCTCGACCCGCCACGCGGGATGGTTCGAGGCGCCCACGCGTCGCACGGTTCCCGCATCCGTCAGCTCGGCGATCGCCTCGACGCTCTCCTCGATCGGCACGGCGCGATCCTCCTGATGCAGCCACAGCAGGTCGATGCGGTCGATGCCCATGCGCTCGAGGCTCCCGGCGACGGCGTCGTGGATCGCCCGCCTGCTCAGCCCGCGCGGTGCTCGGGCCAGGAGCCCGCCCACAGCGGCTCGGCGCCCGCCTTGGTCGAGATGAGGACACGTTCGCGCACGCCGGGACGCGCCTCGAGCCAGCGGCCGATGACGCTCTCGCTCGCGCCGCCGTGCCCGTCGGGACTGTCCCAGAAGGCGTAGCAGTCGGCCGTGTCGATCCAGCGTCCACCGCGTTCGACGAATCTGTCGAGGAGCGCGAAGGAGGCGTCGTCGTCGATGCGCGTGCCGAAGGCCATGGCGCCGAGCACGAGCGGGGTGGCCGGCGCGACGCGAGGTGTGCTGTTCGTCATCATGCACCCAGCCTGCAATCTGGAGCGCGCTCCAGGTCAAGGGCTATCGTGAAACGATGACGACCTACTCCCCGCCGAGGCCGCCGAGCGCAGCGGCTTCTCGGTCGACACCCTGCGCTACTACGAGCGCGAGGGCATCCTCCCGCCGGTCGCCCGCACCCCGGGCGGCCGGCGCGCCTACAGCGACGGCGACCTGTCGACCCTGGACTTCCTCCGCTGCCTGCGCGACACCGGCATGCCGATCGAGCGGCTCCGGCGCTATGGCGAGCTCTGTCGCGACCCGGACACGATCCCCGAGCGCATCGCCCTGCTCCGCGAGCACGCGGATGCCGTGGACCGACAGATCGAGCAGCTGCACCGCCGGCGCGCCCGCCTCGACGAGAAGCTGGACTGGTACGACGGAGAGCTCGAGAGGTTGAGTGAAGCCCAAAAGCTCTGATCAGCGCATAAATTCGGTGGACCTAGGGGGATTCGAACCCCGACCTTCTCATTGCGAACGAGACGCGCTACCAACTGCGCCATAGGCCCGTGAACCTGACTAGATTATCACGCGCCGTCAGCCCGCTGCGCGCCGGGCCAGCAGCTGCCGCACGTGCGCCTCGATCTCGGCGTCGTCGACGTAACCCATTCTCGAGAACTCGGATGCCGCGGCAGCCGCCGCCGGTCGCTCGGCCGGTTTCGGAAGCTCGACAGGCGCCGGAGGCGCCAGCTTCTCGGCACGCCGACGCAGCTCCTCCGCCTGAGCGGCCTCGCGACGCAGACGCTGCGCATCGGCACTCGCCTGGGCGGCGTGGGCGCGCGAGCCCTCGACCGAGGTGAGCGGCTCGGGGAGCCGCCGGGGCGTCCATTTCGCCGGCCCTGGTCGTGCAGCGGCGGGGCGACGCGGGGCGTCGCCGCGACGGAGCCTGCCGCCTCACGGCGTGCCGCGCGCGCGGCGACGCTCGACATCCGCTGCAGTACGAGAGCCGCCGCGACCACCAGCGCGGCACCCGTCCACGCGAACAGGGTCGCCCCGGTCGAGAGGATCTGCCACACTCCGAGAGCCGTGAGCGCCAACCCGGCCAGCAGCACGACCGTCGCCGCCATCCGCACCCGGCGGCGCGCCCGTGCCTGGCGGACGGCCGGGTCGGCGCGGGTCGCAGCGAGCTCGGCGCGCAGCAGCTCGAGCTCGGCCGCCTCACGCTCGGCCTGCACACGCTTGGCGAGCTTCTGCTGCGCGTGCGCCGAGCGGGCGTTGAGCTCGAGGTGCACCTCGCCGGGCGTCTCGCTCGTCTCGGCGAGGACGCGCAGCGCCTGGTTGAGCCGCACGGCGTTGCGCTCGGAGGCGTAGAACTGGTTCCTGCCGCGCCAGGACGGCAGAAGATACAGGAGCCAGAGCAGCGCAGACACCAAGACGATAACGCCTCCGCTGAGAACCGGCCCCTCCATACCGTCAACGGTAGGCGACGGCCCGCCCCGCGCCCCCGCACGGATCACGCGTGTCGCTCAGCGTTGTCGATCGGGAACTCAGCGGCGCTGATCGGGAAGATGCTCGGGAGGGACCTCACCGGCATCCGCCGGCACCTGCCCGTGCAGCCACCGGGAGAGCACGCCCTGCGGGACGTCCTCGGTCGTCAGCGCGAAGCAGAGGTGGTCGCGCCACTCGCCGTCGATGTGGATGTACCGACGGCGCAGCCCTTCGTAGCGGAAGCCGAGCTTCTGCACGACACGCAGACTCGCGGTGTTCTCCGGACGCAGACACACCTCCATGCGATGCAGTCCCATCTGCGTGAAGCACAGGTCGGTCGCCAGCGCAACGGAGGTCGGTGTGATGCCCAGGCCGGCGAAGCGCTCGCTGACCCAGTACCCGATCGTCGCCGAGCCCAGAGAGCCGCGCGCGATGCCCCAGACGTTGAGCTGACCGGCGACCTCGCCCTCGTACTCCATGACGAAGGGGTAGCCGTTGCCGTCACGGTACTGTTGCAGGAGCCGCCGGATGTTCACCCGCATGTCGAACGAGGTCGATCCACCCGGGATCGTCGCCTCCCAGCGACGCAGCCAGGCGCGGTTGCTCATCAGCTCGTGCTGGAGGACCTTCGCATCGCGCGTCCGTACGAGTCGGATGCCGACCGGACCGTGACTGTGCCCGAGCTCCATCGTCGCTCCCGCCCAGGCCGCGGCTACAGGCCCGCGGCGAACTCCTTGAGCCACGGCCGAAGCTCGGAGCCCAGGTCGTCCCGGTCGGTGGCGAGCTGCACGATCGCCTTGATGTAGTCGACCCGGTCGCCCGTGTCGTAGCGACGCCCGCCGAAGACGACCCCGAGGACGCCGGGTCCGGCGGCATCGGCGGCGAGCTCCTGCAATGCGTCGGTGAGCTGGATCTCGCCGCCCTTGCCGGGCTCGGTGCGCTCGAGGATGTCGAAGACGGATGCCGGCAGCACATACCGGCCGATGACGGCCAGGTTCGACGGGGCCTCCTCGCGGGCGGGCTTCTCGACGAGACCGGTCACCCGCACGATCTGGTCTTCGTCGGTCGGCTCCGCCACCGCGGCGCCGTACAGATGGATGCTGTCGGGGTCGACCTCCATGAGCGCGATGACCGCGGCTCCGGTGCGCTCGTGAGCCTCGATCATCGTCGTGAGGAGGACGTCGCGCTCATCGATGAGGTCATCACCGAGGAGCACGGCGAAGGAGCTGTCTCCGACATGTGCGCGGGCACGCAGGACGGCGTGTCCGAGTCCCTTCGGCTCGCCCTGACGCACGAAGTGGATGTCGGCCAGATCGCTGGAGGCCATCACCCGCTCGAGGCGTCGCTCGTCGCCCTTCTCCATGAGCTTGACCTCGAGCTCGGGCACCGAGTCGAAGTGGTTGGAGATGGCGTTCTTGTTGCGTCCGATGATCACGAGGATGTCGTCGATCCCGGCGTCGACGGCCTCTTCGACCACGTACTGGATCGCCGGCTTGTCGACGACCGGCATCATCTCCTTCGGCAGCGCCTTGGTGGCCGGGAGGAATCGAGTCCCGAGACCCGCGGCGGGGATGACTGCTTTGACGGGAGAGCGCGACATTCTCTCAGCATAGTGCGGCGGTCGTCCCGGATAGACTGGGGCGCATGTCCAACCAGGTGGATCACGCCAAGCGCGCGCTCCGCGCCGAACTCCGCGAGCGACGCCAGCTGCTGTCGGACGCGCAGCGGGAGGCTGCGGCATCCAGCCTCGCACGGCAGCTCGACGCGCTCGTCGACGACCACCGGGCCTCGTCGATCTCCTGCTACCTCTCGACGACGACCGAGCCGGGAACGCGGGAGTTCGTCACCGCGGCCGTGCGGCGCGGCATCCGCGTCCTCCTCCCCATCACCCGAGAAGACGGGCTGCTGGACTGGGCCGTCGCCGACGACAGCGACGACGTCGCCGAAGGACTGCTGGGGCTCCCGGAGCCGACCGGGGAGGTGCTCGGGCCGATCGCCGTGAACGACGTCGACCTCATGATCATCCCGGCCGCCGCCGTGGACCGCGCAGGCACGCGCCTGGGCTGGGGCCGCGGCTTCTTCGACAAGACGCTCGGCTCCATGGAGCAGCGACCCCCCGTCTACGCGGTGGTCTACGACTCCGAGATCCTCGACGACCTGCCCCTGGACCTGCACGATCAGCCGGTCAACGGCATCGTCACCCCCACACAGACCATCCCCCTCGCCTGACGGCCCGTCCCACCACGGAAGCACCATGCCCACCTACGCCTACGCCTGCACCGCCTGCGGTCACCGCTTCGACGCCGTCCAGAGCTTCGCCGAAGCCGCCCTCACCGACTGCCCCGAATGCCAGGGACGCCTGCGCAAGGAGTACGGATCGATCGGCGTGACCTTCAACGGCTCCGGCTTCTACCGCACCGACTCGCGCGCCGGTTCCGAGCAGAAGAAGGATGCTCCGTCATCATCGAAGGCAGACAAGCCCGCGAGCGCCGCCCCGGCGTCCGCAGCTGCGTCGGCCTCGTCCTGAGGTCGCGATCCGACCGGGAGGTTCCATGTTCAAGGGGTTCAAAGAGTTCATCGCCCAGGGCAACGTCATCGACCTTGCCGTCGCCGTCGTCATCGGCGGCGCCTTCACCGCGATCGTCAATGCCGTCGTCTCCAGCGTGATCGAGCCGCTGGTCGCCCTGTTCTTCGAGGCGGATGCCGCGGGCAACTTCGGCCCGAGCGTGACCAACATCTACGGCGACACCGTGACGTTCCCGCTGGGTGAGCTGATCTCGGCGGTCATCAGCTTCCTCGCCGTCGCGTTCGTGGTCTACTTCGTGTTCGTCGCGCCGATGAACAAGTACAAGGCGCACCAGGCGGCGAAGAACCCCGCCGTCGAGGAGGAGACGCTGCCCAGCGAGCAGGAGCTGCTCATCGAGATCCGCGACCTGCTGCGCAAGGCGAACGCGTAGAACCGATTCGCGCACGGCGGGCATGAAGCCGTGAGGTTTCGACGCGCACGGCCTGCGGCCGTGCTGGCTCACCCTTGACACGCAGTGGGCCCGTGAGGTTTCGACGCGCACGGCCTGCGGCCGTGCTTGCTCAACCTTGACACGCAGTGGGCTCAAGGCCGCTGCGCGGCATTGAGCCCACTCGTGTCAATAATGCGGGGGCACGTCTCGCCGCATCCGCTCGTCGTTGGGGCCCGCGGCTCCCGGGGCGGGTGAGGAGAGCTCGTCGTCCGCCCCTTCGTCCGCGGGCACGGGCTCGGGAGTCGTCCCGGGCGCCGGCGTCAGCTGTGCGCGACGGCGCCCAGGAACACGGACGATACGCTGCTGCCGATCACTGCTGGTCACGAGGATCGATGATATCGAGCGGCTCCGTGTCCGTGTCGGCGCGCGGCGTCTCCTCGGCGATGCCGAGGACCACCGCGATGCGCGAGGCGACCGTCGCGGGGTCGCTGTACAGATCGAAGGCGTGCACGCGCACGTAGTGCCAGCCGAGGCGCCGCAGCACGAGCGGACGCAGCCGCAACGACTCGCGCAGCGACTCGCCATGCGCCTCCGGAACCGACTCGATCACGACCGCCTTGCCCTGATACTGAGCCACCAGCGGCAGAAGACCCCGGTAGTCGACGTCGACCGAGGCGCCGAGGCGTCGCAGTTCGCGGGCGAGGACGAGCGTCAGGGGGTCGGCGAGATCCTCGAGGCGCGGCTCGCGACCCCGGGCGGCCAGGTTCCCCAGGATCGACATGAGCGTCGCCGCGCCGTGCTCCAGACGACCGTCGTCGAAGGAGGTCGGGCGGATCGAGGAGACGAGCACCATCGAGCGACGGGCGCGCGTCATCGCGACGGTGAGCAGCCGCTCGCCGTCGGGCAGGGACAGGTCGCCGAAGTCGCTGAGCACGCGGCCGTGCTTGGTGAGGCCGTAGCCCAGGGAGAAGATCACGCGGTCCCGGCTCTCGGCGACCGACTCCTCCAGTGTGAGCACCGCGAAGGGCTCGGCGGTGTCGCGGTTCACGAACGCCGCGACATCCGATCGTCCGGCGAAGGCGGAGGTGACCGCGGCGAGCACGCGCTTGGCATGACGCTCGCTGGCCGTGACGACCATGAGCGACTCGGCAGGACGGTTCACCGCGTGCTCCACGACGAGCGTCACGACGCGGGCGACCTCGGCATCCGGGCTCTCCACCGCGCCGGTCACCGGGTCGGGCGTGCCGACGCCGCCCTCGACGTAGTCGACCGTGAGGCTGCCGCGGCCGAGGTAGGAGCCCGCCCAGGGCAGCGAGACGATCTCGCCGTCGTAGAAGGCGTCGTTGATGAGCTCGGCGAGATCCTCGCCGCCGGCCCGGTAACTGCGTGTGAGCGTCATGACCGGCAGGAGCTCGGCGAGACGCTCGAACACCGGCATCTCGTCGAACTCGACCTCCGGCTCCCACTCCTCGCCCGGATCGATCGACAGGTCGAAGGGAGACGGGCGCTGCGTCACGGGGTCGCCGAAGGCGACGACCTGGTGGGCGCGGCGGATCGCCGGAGCCGCCTCGGCGAGGTTGATGGCGGCGGCGTCCGCGAGCAGCACGGTGTCGAAATGCACGGAGTCGGGGATCTCCGGCACCTGGTACGGGGAGGCGATCCAGACGGGCGCGAGGGCCGCCACGAGGGTGGGGGCCGCGGAGACGATCTCTGCGGTCGTCGGATGCCCCTGGGTGAGCGCCCCCGCAGGTTCTGGGTCTCCTCCGGCGCATCGACGATCGCGATGCGCCACTGCCCGGCCAGCTGCCAGGCCAGGAGCTTGCCGGCCGCGGCGGCGTGCGCCTCGTCAACGAGGCGGAAGTCGCGCTCGAGCCGGTCGACGATGGCCGTGTTCGCGCCCAGGAGCGCACGATCCTCCTGCAGGACGTGCTCCAGGAGCGACTGCCACCAGGCGAACTCCAGCTCGTCGGCGACGCGCTCCTCGGCGACATGCCGCGTGGACAGCTCGGTCAGCAGCGGCTCCAGGCCCCACTCCGCGAGGCGTCCGCGCAGCGTCGCGCGCTCGACGAGATTGTCGAAGACCGCCGACTTGGCGGCGAGGCCGGCGAGCGTGCGCACGAGCCTCTCGACGGGAAGGTTCGACAGCTTCTCCTTGCGCCCCAGCGCCGTGTCGAGATCGGCCAGCTCCGCGTCCACGCGCTGCCAAGCGACCTGGAGGTCGCCCAGCCCCAGCGGCACCTCGGGCACGACGCCCTCGGCGACGTAGCGTCGCCATTCGTCACGCTGACGCTGGATCCGCGTGAGCGCGTCGTACATGTCGGCGATGTGCACGCCGGGACGCACGTACTCCTTGGACAGGCGGCGCAGCCGCCGGCGGTTCGCCGCCGACATCGCGGGAACATCGCGACGGGGGCCGTGCGCGGCGATCAGCTCGCCGAGCGGCCGCTCGTACACCGTGGGGCTGAAGCGATCCAGCGAATCGCGGATCCCCTGCAGTAGACGGAGGTAGTCGCCGAGCTCGCCGATCGTGGCGAAGGGCCGCATGTGGGTCTGGGCGACGAGCGCATAGCCCCGCTCCAGAAGAGCGGGCACGCTGGTCCTGTGCAGGCGCGCGGCCAGCGCGTGGGCGGAGCGGGCGTCCTCCGTCGTGGCGAACGTCACGCCGTACCAGGGGAATCGTCCGGCCCGAAGCGGAACTCCCCCAGGCGCGCGGCCTGCGTGAGCACCTCGGCGGCCTCGCCGCGTGCGCCGGCCAGCCGTTCCAGCGAGCGGAGGCTGAGCCGGGCGGTCGTCGACGGCGGGGACGGCAGCGCCGCCAGTCGGGTCAGTTCGCGGACGGCGTCCAGCACCGAGGCGCCGAGGCCCGGCCTCGTGAGCGTCACGGCCGAGCGATAGTCGCGGAGCACCGTGCGCAGCCGCACGAGGGCATCGTCGACCTCGGCGAGCGCGGGCGCCGTCGCCTTCTCGTTGCGGCTGATCCCGCGGATCAGATCCTGTCGGATGCTGCCGGGCGAGACCGCCATCCCGCCCAGACCGATGCCGGCGAGGCGGTGGCGCACGCCGTCGAGAGTCGAACGCCGGGTGGAGACGACCAGGACCCGGCGTCCTGCGCGCACGAGGTCGCCGAGTGCGTTGATGACCGTCTGGGTGCCCCCCGTACCGGGGAGCGTCTTCACGACGACGGAGTGCCCTGCCGCGATGCGCGAGAGCACCTCCTCCTGCTCGTCGTCGGCGTCCAGGAGACGGTTGTCGGATGCCGGCGAGCGGTCGTCGGGGCTCGTGATCTCCGGGACGGGTCGCTCCGCCGTGACCTGCTCGAGGTCGTCCACGTGCCCGGCGAGGGCGTTGCAGACGGGGTGATCGAGGGTGCGGATGTCGTCGGCCATCGTCTGCCCGACATCGGCGAAGGTCGAGATGACCAGGCGCGGCCGCACCGCGAAGGTGTCGACGTCGCGGGTCGCGGCGCGCAGGCTGTCGATGACCGGCTGGGGCTGGAAGATCCCGCCGTCGTAGGCCAGCGCGGCAAGCGCATGGGCGTCGATCATGAGCCCGAAGTGCTCGGCGACCAGCCGCACGAGCTCACTGTTGACCGTGAAGGATCCCTGCAGCTTGAGCTCGAAATCGGAGTGGTGGCGTCGGATCGCGAGGGTCGCAGCAGCACGGGCGCGCTGAAGTCGGCACCGCCGATCCGCCAGCTGGCCAGGCCCACCGCCAGATGCACGGCGTCGATGCCGCGGATCGTGCGCAGCTCGCTCTGTTTGGCCGTGATGCGCTCCGCCGCGAGCCGCGCGGTGCGCCGCCCGACCTCATCGCGGAAGAGGTTCGACAGCAGCGTCGACTTCCCGGTGATGAACTGCGGGATGCTGCCGGGATGCGCGCGCGAGATGTCGATGCCCGACTCCGGGGTGTCGCGGAACATCACCAGCGGCGACGGGCCGCCCAGGTCCGCCGCCTGGGCCTGCAATCGCGTGCGTGCTGCGTCGGCCACATGTGCGATGTTCATCCCCGTTCCGGTCGTGGCGAGATCGCCGAAGGTCACCGGAGAGGACGTCGACTCCTCGTCCGCCAGAGATCCTTCACGTCGCCACACAAGTGAAGCGTAGGCTTGCGGGACGGCAGGCGGCCGTAGGCGGGGCGGGTTTCACGGGATTCGTCGACTTCTTCTGCACCGATCAGGGATTGTGTGAAGTTGTTCACGAAGGCGTCGGATGCCGTCCGCGGGGTCGCCCCGACCAGCAGGATGGCCGCATGACCTACCGATACGACTTCGTCCCCACTCCCTTCGGCGATGCCCTCGCCGTCTTCTCCGACGACGGGATCGTCCGCTTCGACCTCTCCGAGGCCGAGGACCCGACGGTCCCCTGGCTGCTCGAGAGCGTCGCCCTCTCGCTGGGCGCGATGCCCGAGCCCGATGCCGGCGCCGCCGACGAACTCGCCCACCTCGTCGCCGAGTACTTCGAGGGCCTGCCGATCGACTTCCGCGAGCACGTCGCGTTCGACTGGCGGCTGGCGACCGGCTTCTCCGGCGACGCGCTGCGCGCGATCGCGGACATCCCCTTCGGTGAGACGATGAGCTACGGCGAGGTCGCGATCCGGGCCGGACGCCCGCGCGCCGCCAGGGCGGTGGGCACGGCGTGCCGGCTGACCCCCTTCTCGGTGATCGTGCCCGTGCACCGTGTGGTCCGCTCCGACGGCTCGGTCGGCCAGTACGGCGCCTATCCGGAGCGCAAGCGGTACCTCATCGATCTCGAGCGGGAGGCGGCGCGTGCAATGGTAGATTGACGCGCACAGGCGTGAGCCCGCCCGCCCTCGGAAGCAGATCCCGTGACGACCGTGAAGCCCCTCGACGACGAGACGCAGCTCGTCGATCAGGCCGTGCGCGAACTCGCCCGGCGCACGCGCTTCCCCGTCGCCTTCGGCGGGCTCCTCGACGGCGGCGAGGTCGACGTCACCAGCATCGTCGGCACGCGCACGCGCAGCCTGGAGGGTCTGCGCGTCCGGCTCCAGCGCGGCCTCGGCGGCAAGGCCATGACCGAGCGGCGCCCGCGGATGACGACCGACTACCGCACCTCGCAGCAGATCACGCACGACTACGACGGCTTCGTGCTGGGTGAAGGGCTGGGCGCGCTCCTGGCCGTCCCCATCGTCGTGGAGGGTCGCTCCCGCGGCGTGCTCTACGCCGGCGCGTGGGCCGAGCGGCCTCTGGACGGCGTCTCCGCGGCACCGGCCGTCGAGGTCGCACAGGACATCGCGACCGAGCTCCGCGTGCGCGACGAGGTCGCCAGACGGCTGCACGAGATCGTCTCACCGGTGCTGTCGACTCCGCACCGGGAAGGGCTGAGAGAGAGCTTCGCAGAGCTGCGCAGCATCGCCTCCGACGTCACCGACGACACCCTGCGGGCGCGCCTGGCAGCCGTCGAGCAGCGGCTGCTGTCGCTCTCCGGCGGGGCCGAGTCCTCGGAGGCAGGAGAGACCGGCATCCGTCTCTCGCCGCGTGAGACCGATGTGCTCGCCTGCGCCGCCGTCGGTGCCACGAACGCCGAGATCGCTGCGCAGCTGGGCCTGCGCGACGGCACGATCAAGGCCTACCTCTCCAGCGCCATGGCCAAGCTCGGCGTCTCGACCCGACATGCGGCCGTGACGCAGGCACGACGGCAGGACTCCTGCCCTGAGAACGCACAGGGCGCATTGTTAGACTTCTTCCCGATCGCAGAATTGCGGTCCCGGACGAGGCAGGCCAGTACCCGGAAATTGACGACTGGTCCGAAAGGACCGCATCATGTCGTGGATCATTCTCATCGCATCGGGTGTTTTCGAGGCCGTGTGGGCGACAGCCCTGGGAAAGTCCGACGGGCTGACGAAGCTCTGGCCGAGCATCGTCTTCTTCGGCGCCCTCGCCGTCTCCATGTTCGGGCTCGCCTGGGCGATGAAGGACATCCCCACCGGCACCGCCTATGCCGTCTGGGTCGGCGTGGGCGCCTCGCTCACGGTGATCTGGGCGATGATCACCGGCGACACGGATATCTCCTGGGTGCGCATTCTGCTGCTTATGGGACTTATCGGCTGCATTGTCGGGCTGAAACTCGTCGACGGCGACGCGCACTGAATTCGCCTTTCCCTTTCGGGCCCCGCGTGAACACAATAGGCTGTCGATATGGCAAAGCGGATTGTGCACCAATTGATCGACGATATCGACGGCACCGTGCTCGGCGACGGGAGGGCGAGACGATCCGCTTCTCCCTCGACGGCACCGCCTATGAGATCGACCTGAGCAGCGCCAACGCCGACGCCCTGCGTTCCGCGGTGCGCCCCTACATCGACGCCGGGCGCAGGGTGAGCGCCGCGGCATCCGGCTCCGCCGCACAGCGCAAGCGCGCCTCCCGTTCGCCCGAGACGGCGCGCATCCGGGCGTGGGCGGCCGAGAACGGCCACACGGTCTCCGAGCGCGGCCGCGTGCCGGCCCCGATCGTCGAGGCGTATCGGGCGGCGCACTCCTGAGGTCCGTCACGAACGACAGGGGTACACTCTCCCAGTGACCGCGCCGACTCCTGATTCGCCCGCCCTCCGGAGGACGAGACGGCGCTCACCCGGCGTCACCCGCCTGATCCGCGTCCTGCTCCCCGCCGCCCTCATCCTCGCGTGGCTCACCGGAGCGGCCATCGGCGGACCCTACTTCGGCAAGGTGAGCGAGGTCGCCTCCAACGATCAGACCACCTATCTGCCCGACTCCGCCGATGCGACGGCCGTGCAGCGCCTGCTCAGTGAGTTCACCGAGTCCGACGACATCCCGGCGATCGTCGTGTTCACGAGCGAGAGCGAGCTCGGCGAAGAGCAGCTCACGGCGATCTCGGATGCCGTGGCATCCACCGTCGACATCCCGGGCGTCGGCGACGCCGTCTCCCCTGCCCTGCCCTCGGAGGACGGGCTCGCCGTGCAGGCGTTCGTCCCGATCTCCTCAGACGCCGGTCTCACCGACACCGTCGAGGAGCTGAGCGCGCAGCTGCGCGCCGCGGCGCCCGCAGGCGTCGCGGTCCATGTCACCGGTCCCGCCGGCTTCACCGCGGATCTCGTGGCGGGCTTCGCCGGCATCGACGGACTGCTGCTGGGCGTCGCGCTGCTGGCCGTCCTCGTCATCCTCGTCGTCGTGTACCGCTCGTTCCTGCTGCCGGTCGTCGTGCTCTCCACGAGCGTGTTCGCCCTCTGCGTCGCACTCCTGACGGTGTGGTGGCTCGCCAAGGCGGAGATCCTGCTGCTGAGCGGGCAGACGCAGGGCATCCTCTTCATCCTCGTGATCGGCGCGGCCACCGACTACTCGCTCCTGCTGGTGGCCCGGTTCCGGGAGGAGCTGCGCATCACCCGCGACAAGGGCGCGGCGGTCATCGGGGCCGTCAAGGGCTCCTTCGAGCCGATCCTCGCCTCCGGCGGCACCGTGATCGCCGGCCTCATGTGCCTGCTGCTGAGCGATCTGAAGTCGAACAGCTCGCTCGGACCGGTGGCCTCGATCGGCATCCTGTTCGCCATGCTCGCCGCGCTGACGCTGCTCCCGGCCCTCCTGTTCGCCTTCGGCCGACCGGTGTTCTGGCCCAGACGCCCGCACTTCGAACCGGAGGTCGTGCAGGCGGAGGGAGGGATGCCCGCCACGAGTCGCTGGGCGGCACTCGCACGCCTAATCCAGCGCCGCAGCCGCCCCATCTGGATCGCCACGACCGTGGTGCTCCTGATCGGCGCGGCAGGGGTCACCCAGCTGAACGCCACCGGCGTTCCCCAATCCGAACTCGTCCTCGGCGCTTCGGAGGCCCGCGAGGGGCAGGTCGCCCTCGGCGAGCACTTCCCCGGCGGCTCGGGAAGCCCGGTCTACGTCGTCGTCGACGAGGAGCGGCTCCAGGATGCCGCGGACGTGCTGCTCGAGAGCACGGGCATCGATTCGGTGGCGGTCGCGGCATCCGACTCCCCTCCGGCACGGCCCCGGTCACCGAAGACGGCATCGGCGCGATCGGCCCTCCGGGAACGCCCGCGCCCGACCCCACGACCGTCGACGGTCAGGTGCTGCTGCAGGGGACACTGTCGGATGCCGCGGATTCGGATGCCGCCGCCGACACGGTCCGCGCGCTGCGCGCCGGCCTCGCCGACGCCGCACCCGGCGCTCTCGTCGGCGGTGTGACCGCCACGGCGGTCGACACGAACGAGGCGTCCATCCACGACCGGAACCTCATCATCCCGGTCGTGCTGGTGGTCATCCTCGTGATCCTCATACTGCTGCTGCGCTCGATCCTCGCCCCCGTGCTCCTCATCCTGACCACGGTGCTGTCCTTCGGCACGGCGATGGGCGTGGCCGCTCTCGTCTTCAACGGGATCTTCGACTTCCCCGGCGCGGACCCGGCCGTACCCCTCTACGGCTTCATCTTCCTGGTGGCGCTGGGCATCGACTACAACATCTTCCTCATGACACGGGTGCGCGAGGAGGCGCTGCGGCACGGGACGCGCGAGGGCATCCTGCGCGGGCTCACGGTGACCGGCGGGGTGATCACCTCAGCGGGGCTCGTGCTCGCGGCGACCTTCGCGGCGCTGTCGGTGATCCCGATCCTCTTCCTCGTGCAGATCGCCTTCATCGTCGCCTTCGGCGTGCTGCTGGACACCTTCGTCGTGCGCTCGCTGCTGGTGCCCGCGCTCGCTCACGACATCGGCCGGCCGGTCTGGTGGCCGGCGCGCGGCATCCGCTGACGCGCCCTCACTCCCGGAAGTCGTCCGGGTCGACGTGCTCGAGGAACTCCTTGAACTCGTCCACCCGTGCGTCGGCGTCGACCTCCTCATCGGAGGTCAGCGTGTCGGGGATGCCCGCCTCGTCCATCACCTCATCGGCCACCCAGAGCGGGGAACCGGTGCGGGAGGCGAGGGCGACGGCATCCGAGGGCCGCGCGTCCACGAGGTGCGCGGCGCCCTCGGCGTGAAGCGTGATCTCGGCGAAGAAGGTGCCGTCGTCAACGCGCGAGACCTCCGCCCGCGCGACCTCGGCACCGAGGGTGTCCAGAAGGGTGCGCATCAGGTCGTGCGCGAGCGGCCGCGGCATCTCCGCGCCCTCGATCGCGATGAGGATCGAGGTCGCCTCCTGCGGGCCGATCCAGATCGGCAGGAGCTTCCCCTCGCCGGGCAGCTCGTCGATCGGCTTGAGGAGGATGACATGCTGACCCGCGGCGTCCATGGCGACCCCGGCCACGCGCACCTGAACCATGCCGACTCCCTCCGGTGTGCGGTCACTGCCATCGTAGGCACGTCTCGCCGTCGGCGGTGCGCAACGTTTCTGACACCGCCTGTCGCTGCGCGCGGGAGGTGTGTGAGTTCCAGTACGCGGAGTCCTGGAATCCACGCAACGTCGTAAAGTTGCCTCGGTGTACCGGCGGCACCGGGTGCTGAGCCTTTGCTTTGCTCTGGCACCGCTATGCATCGCGATCATCGACCACGCCGCGTGGAACGCACGTGATGGCCTCGCGGCTCCACTGACCGCAGTCTCGCTTCAGCACACACTTGCGGTCACAGTATTCGTCGCTGCTCTCCCTCTCGCGTTTATCTACGATGTGCTGCGCCGCAGGCATCTGCCCCCCCCCCCCCCCCCCCCCCCCCCCCCCCCCCCCCCCGAGTTGCCACCGCCTGGGCTCAAGATGCACCGCTCAGCCCTGTCTCAGCCTCATGACCCGTGGCGGGCGCTGTTGAACTTCTTCGCGCTTGGTCACTACCGTCGCGGCTGGATCTCATCGGCCTATGACCGCGCTACGCCCGGCGGTGCGGGGCGCGCCAGTAATGACAACCATCGACTGACTGTATGGTTTCACGTCTTCTTTCCCTCGCGTGAGTCGCGTGCGCGATGAGCGCCCTGTTCTACGCGCGGAGGAGATCACGGAGTTCGGTTCGACTACCGACACCTAGCTTCCGGAAGGCGGAGGTGAGCTGGTTCGTGACCGTGTTGACAGAGACCTCGTTCATCTCGGCGATCTCCTTCGCGGAGTATCTGTCCGCAGCGAGTCGGACGACAAGATGCTCTCGTTCGGTCAGCAGGGTCGAGCGATCCGGCGCTGCGTTCCACAACGCCATCGCCGGCATGCGAACACGCATCTCATCTGCGGCGAGGAGATGCCGTCGTGCCGTCATCTCCGGCATCTTCCGCCGGTCTTTGACGTCCGATATCCACAGCCTGGTATCGGCGGCGGTGGTGGCAAGACCCAGTTCGGATGCGTCTGAGGCGATCTGCTCAAGCATGGCGACATCGCTCTCGGCGATGGCCTCGGCGTGGCTCGCGAATAGTCGTAAGAGGCTGCCTCCTGCGAGGTCGGAAGCGGCGCGCAGCAGCGCGGCGCTCTCGACGGGTCGTCGGCCCATCCGCGCAACGCAGTGTGCGATCATACCGGCGAAGTAGGTGTGCTGAGCTGTCATGAGCCACCCAGCCGTGTTGAGCAATAGATCTGCGCTCTGGTCAGCACGGCGTTCAGCGTTGGCCTGCCACGCCTCCACCCATGTTCGCAGCATGACTACCTTGGGGTCGTTTGCCGCCGTTTCAGGGATGCTGTCGAGTTCTCTATACGCCTCGACACTTCGCCCCGTTGCAATGGCAGCCGCGGCAGTGAGGGCGTGGGCGGCTGGCAGGAGACCGGTGCTGTCACGCCACGCGAGATGGGAGACTGCGACCTGACCTAGCGAGTACGCCTGCTCGGCATCCGCCGAGAGGAGTTCCAGGAACCCGAGGGCGTACTCCCAGATGCCCAAGGATTCCGGTTTGTTCTCTCGTGAGAACGCGATTGCTCGCGTCAACCGCCGCCGGGTGGCGAGCACATCCCCGCTATAGGACAACGCCATGATCTCGGTGAGTTCGATCAATGAATCGCCGCCTGGAACCAACGCCAGGTATTCGGCGGGAACCTCCCGCATTCGTGGCAGTAAGAGCGTGGTTTCTCGCAAGGGCCCGGTGATCACGCCGGAGACTCCGGCAGTGATCAGGCTCATCGCACCCTCTTGGCTGCTGCTTTCGTGAGGCGCAGTGATCGCATCGTGTGCTTGCCCGGCGACAGCGGCCCAGCGCAGACTCGCGCCTTGCAGGTGGGTGATGCTCGTCTCGTCGCGCACCATTTTGAGCGTACTTTGAATAACCTGGAGTGCTGCCGTTGCATCGCGGTGCCGGATGCCAAGATGCTGTGCGTGAGCGAGGGTGACTGATGTCCGTTCTGCATCGGTTCGAGCAAGTCGCTGTGCCTGGTTGAAGTGCAGATCGGCAGTGTCAGTATGGTCGAGCAATGATGCCGCAAGGCCAGCGACGCGACACGCAGCCAGAGCATCTGGTTCGATGTTCAAGACTGCGGTGGCTGCCCGGAGCGCAAGCCGTGCGTCGAAAGACCCGAGTGCGTACTCGGCCAATGAGATCATGGAGACAGTCTCGAAATCACAGCCGTGCTCCAACGCCAAGAGATCCGCCCGACGCTGTGCATGGGAGCGTGATGCTGCGGACGGACTCCTCAGCACGTCTATCGCACGGTGTGCGATCTCGTGCAGCAACGTCGAGGAACAGCGGGAAACGAGATGCGGCGCATCAAGCGGGTGCGCCAGTCGCAGCCAGCCGCAGTCACTGACCTCAATGAGGTTCGCGTGAGCCAGGGCATTTCGGTCTTCAGTCGTGACCTCATCAAAGGGACACTCTCCGGCCAAGGCAATGAGAGTGGCGGCTGTCATAGCGGTCGTGGACAGTCGGCTGAAGCGCTCCGCAAGGAGGCCGTCCAGCCGTTGCGTCAGTGCGGGCGACCCTTGAAGTTCCCAACCATGCGGGGTCTGGGTGAGGCGGCCACTGTCCGCCGAGCCTCGGACGATTTCACGCAGATGTAGAGGATTACCACCTGCTGCCGCGAGAAGCTCTGTCCGGGCTCTGGGTGTTGGTTCCCCGCCAACGAGGTCAGCGAGCAGCATTTCAGCCTCGGAATCGGACAACGCTGGCAGCGCCGTCTCTGTGAGGTAGCCGCTGTCGTAGAGATCACCGATGCCGTGCGGTGCCATACCGAGGTCGCGGACAGTGAGAATCGCCGGCACCTGGGTCGTGGAGACCAGCTGAGTGACAACGTACAGCGACGCGTCGTCGAGCAGATCCACGTTGTCAACCAGGAGGACGCTCCGAGAACGGCGGCGTGCAAAGGCATCCACGACGACCGCCGGAGACTCCAGTGCCGTAGCAGGGATATCCTTGATGCCCGCGAAAGCACCCAACGGGACCGACGACCCCGAACTGGTTCCAACGACGAGAGGCGCGTTCACGCCCGCCGCCGCAAGCGCCGCCTGTGTCTGCCGCAGCGTGTGAGACTTGCCGCTGCCATCGACGCCAGTGAGTACCGTGGCCCGACCATGTGTCACGGTCTCCTCCACCAGGTGGTTCACCGTGTCTTGGCGTAGTACTCCTCCGCTCACGCGCGACGTGTCCTCTCCGCATTCCAAGAGGACACGAACTGCGACGCGACCCTCATATGCATAGCCAATTTCTCACTATGGCTCCGGTCTGATGCCAAGCCTAGCGTTGACCACGCTTGCTATGCCCGCCGTCCACGAGAGAAACACATGCCAACACGCCGCTCTGCTAGGAAATCTCCACTGCCCGCTCTCGTTGCGGGCGTCTCCCTACTGGTTCTGTCTGCTCTCGGCGCGGCCACGCCCGCGCATGCGGCCGATGAGGCGACCGTCGACGGTGTGACCTATGAGCTTGTCAACGCAGCAGACCCGTCTCAGGGAGCCACTGCGAAGGCCTACACCGCGTCAGCCAACCCGGACCACCCGGAACTGGTGATTCCACCTTCGGTGGAAATCGACGGCGAGACAGTGCCCGTGATCGAAGTGGGAAACTCCGCATTCCAGAACGCAAATCTGGGATCGGTGGTGATCCCGAGTTCGGTGGTGACGCTCGGCCAGTTCGCCTTTGACGGCAACGGCGAACTCAACTCCGTTGAGCTGAGCGAGGGGCTGGTGAGGATTGGCAATCTGGCCTTTCGTGATGCTGCGCTGACGGCCATCGACATCCCAGAGACCGTGTCGAGGATCGACTTCCAGGCATTCCGGGGGAACAGTCTGGTGGCAGTCGAGTTGCCCGCCAGCCTGTCTCAGATCGGTGGCGGGGTCTTCTACGATAACCCCTCTCTTGAGAGAGTCAGACTTGTCGGGCCGCACCCTCAACTGCTCTTCGCAGACGGAAACCCGATCGGCGCGAGCGACGCCGCCACAAACCCGGTGATCGAGTTCTTCTGGCGTTACGGCCAGGACCAGGTGCCCGCAGGTACTGATGGCTACACCGCGCCGCAGATGTGGGGCTACAGCAGTGTGGCCCTTGCCGAGGTCACCTTTGAAGCACCAAGCCACAGTGTGCACGCCACGCGGCTCGTTCCACTCGACCGGACCGGAGACGACGGGTTCTGGGGAACTATCGAGACGGACGATCTGCCCGATGATCCGGTGCGCACCGATCATGAGTTCGCCTACTGGCTGGATCACTCTCGAAACATGAGGTGGGACTCTGGGGTTGCCATCGCACCTGTGATTGGGGATACCGTGCTCTACACGGGCTGGATTGATCTGCGTTGGGTGAGCAGCATCGTCCTCACTGCGACGCCGGAGGAGGCGACGGTGGGCGAAGCGGTGACACTCGCTGCGGAGGGTTTCAACGCCAGCGGTGTCTCCCTGGGCGACATCACCGATGAGATTGTATTCAACGATCCAAATGACAACAGGATCTTGTTCGAGGGCAACCGCGTGACCTTTTCAGAGGAAGGCACCTACACAATCACGGGCCACCACTCGGTGACGGAGCGCCCAGTGTCAATTGTGATTGATGCGCGGCCCGCCTCGACGACACTTCCCGATGACGAGGACGATGAGGCAACTCACGAGGACGATGACTCGACCATCGCGGATGACGAGGAATCAGTTATCACCGACAACGACGGAGGCCCCGCGGTTCCGGAGACTGAACAGCATCAGACCCTTCCCGCCACAGGCGCGGAGATCGGGCCCTGGACGGGTGTTGTGGGAGCGCTCTTGCTTGCCATCGGTGCCGGACTGCTCATCGCCCGTCGACACAGCACCATCGCAAATGGGAGCACACCGTGAGACCGAGAATGATAGCCACAATGAGCGCTTTCACCGCTGTCGTCTTGCTCGCAGGATGCACCTCCGCCACACCAGAGGTAAACAGTGAACCGCAGTCGACTGACCCTGATCAAACGAGCGAGACCACTCAGGGTTCGCCAGACACATCCAGTGAGTATCTGGACGACCTTTACGCTGAGAGCCTTCACAACGGCATAACTCCCGCCGATCCTGGAACGGCTTACATCGAGGTAGCCGGAGAACGTTTCGAGTTCGAAATCCTCGACTGCACGATAGCCGATGAGCCCGATCGCGGTCAGTTTATTGTCTCGGCGGGAGGCGAGGCGACCGGCAGCGGACATCGGTTGTATCTCAGCCGTCAGATCGGATCAGACATCGGTTTCGCCTTCGAAGAGGAGCACGTTCAGTTATCGCTGCTGGTCGTCGAAGACGGCTCAGAGAAGATGAGCAACGCCATGGCGCAGCATGAGCGAGACCAGGGGGAAGCTGCGGAGTGGATACGCGGTTTCGGTTCTCATCCGCTTGTTCGTGTGGTGGGTAATGAGGCAACCGCCGGCGGTGCCTTGGAAGGCGTGCCTTTCGCGCCCGACCCTGCCGAAGCAGAATTCATCGCCGCCGCGACCTGCGCAGCCTCATAAACACCATCACCCACCATTCACCTGAGGAGCGATCATGAAGAAGCTTCCCACCGGGATCGCAGTAATTGCGACCGCTGCCCTCCTGCTGAGCGGATGTTCCTCGGACTCACACGAACCCGTCTTGACTGAGAATAGTCCCGACGAGTCCATTGTCAGTGAAGAGGATTCACCGGAAAATCCGACCACTGACGGGGAAGCTGATGCCGAGCCTGCATCCATACTGGGCACGGTGAGGATCAACGACTTCACAACCTACGCGATCACCGAGTTGCGCAACTGTGAACCTCTCAACGATGGAACAATCGAGCGGGACCTGGAGCTTCAAGGCTTCGGTGAACACGACGGCGAGCGAATCCAGATCGATGTGTACAAGCAGATGGTAGCTGGCAGCGCGGGCAACGAAGTTTCTTGGTCTGGCCCCGAAGGCGTCTTCGGAAGCTCAGAGATCGCCAGTATTACCTGGGGGCGGGCGATATGAATGTTCTCGGCTCGTCAGAAATGGTCGACAGCATGACTCAGACAGAGAGACTCATGATCGGCTTTGATCTGCAAGTCCCCGTTGACACCGTCGCGTGCCGGTAAGCGCTCCTGTCGTTCTAACGCACGACTCGGCGGACTCTGGCCTGGATCGTGTCAGATTAGTGCCCCACGCTCGGCTGTAGCGCGGCGATGATGTCGGCGGCTTCCCCCGCCGGCGGGGTGGTCGCGGTGAGTCGGTGTCCGTCGATGCTGATCGTGACGTCGCGGAGGGGTCGCAGCGCGCGGACGATGCGGCGGGCGGTGAAGCCGGTGGTCTTGTGCAGGTGTCGGCTGATCGCGAGAGCGCAGAAGACGACGGTGAGGTGGGCGTGGATCGAGTCCGCGGTCGACGCGAACATCGGCCTGGCGCGCAGGTCGGTCTTGGCCATCCGGAACGTCGAGGATGAACGCGACATACACCCACCCCGCCCACGTGCGGACATAGGTGAAGTCGGTGACCCAGGTATGATCCGGCCGCGGTGCGGTGAAGTCACGGTTCAGCAGGTCACCAGCACGCACGCCCCCGCCTTTCGCGGGGAACGTGGTACGGACCGTCTTGGCCCTCGTGATCCCGGACAGTCCGAGCACCCGCATGGCCCGGTCGATCGCGCCGCGCGATGCGTCGGGGATCCGGGTGCGGCGGATCAGCGCGGTCATCTTCTTCCGCCCGTACAGGCCCTCCGGGGTCATCTTCCGCACGATCGTGCCATCGGGCTGGGCCTCGTCACGCCACGCGGCGTCACGGACGGCGTCGACGACGAGCGCGTCGGTCACCGTCCGCACGGCGACACGACCCTGCCGCCAGGCCCGGTAGGTGCGCGCGGCGACCTGCACGCCCTGCTCACGCAGGACGCGGATGATCGACTCGACCGCATGCCCCTCCGCCCTCATCTGGTCGATGAAGCCCATCATCAGCGGTTGCGGGGGTCGAGTTCCCCCGCGAAGAAAGTCGTGGTGAACTCAACCCGTCAGCGCAACACCATCGATGATCATCTCGGAGGTGTGATGTGGCGAAGATTGGTAGGCCGGGGTTGCCGTCGGATCGACGGCAACAGGTATGGGAGCTGTGGAAGACGGGAGCGTCGATCAGCGAGATCTCTCGGACGGTGGGATCCCCGCCAGGATCGATCTTCTCGATCTTGCTGCCGTTCGGGGTTTCTATCAGCCGCCGCAGCGTCGGCGGGCGGGAACGCTGACGCTCGCGGAGCGTGAAGAGATCTCGAGGGGCATCGCAGCCGGCGAGTCATTTCGAGCGATCGGCCGGCGACTCGGTCGACCAGCGTCGACGATCAGCCGCGAGGTGGCCAAGAACAAGGGTCGACGCCGCTATCGCGCGGTCGACGCGGATGACCGTGCGTGGCGGCGGGCGAGGCGTCCGCAGAAGTGCAAGCTCGCTCGCAACCCGGTGCTACGTGGTTACGTCGCCGCGAGACTTCGGGAAGACTGGTCACCCGAGCAGATCGCCGGCGCGCTGCGGAAGCGCCACCCGGCCGGGAGCAGGATGCGAGTGTCACACGAGACGATCTACAAGTCCCTGTTCGTGCAGTCCCGTGGTGTTCTCGCAAAGGAACTGCAGAAGCATCTGCGATCCGGGCGGCCGATCCGCCGCAGCGTCCACAACAACGTCACCGGGCAGTGGCGTTCCCAGATCAAGGATGCCGTCTCGATCGCCGAACGCCCCGCTGAAGCTGACGATCGCGCGATCCCCGGGCACTGGGAAGGAGACCTCCTCCTCGGTCGCCACTGGACGCAGATCGCGACCGTTGTCGAGCGTGCGACACGATTCACCGTGCTCGTCCAGGTCGACGGCCGCGACATGGAGTCCGTCACCGCCGGGCTATCCCGTGAGATGAACCTGCTGCCCGAGCAACTGCGCCGCTCGTTGACTTGGGATCGCGGCATGGAGCTCGCGGACCATAAGACCGTCACGGCCAACACCGGTCTCGACGTCTATTTCGCGGATCCGCGCAGCCCCTGGCAGCGCGGCACAAACGAGAACACGAACATGTCCCGCGTCAAGTAGTTGGCAGGATTTCTTCTCTTTCGAAGTTGGGGATGGTGGGGTCGGCCAGGCCCAGGTGGACTTCCATTGGCCGGTTCCAGGCGATTGCCTCGTGAGGGCGGATCGTGTTGTATTCGATGCGGTAGTCCTCGGCGCGCTCTGTGAGGGTGAGCGCGTCGGGGATGTCGTCGAGGGACAGCCGCTCGTACTTCAACGTCCCGAACCCGCGTTCGCGTGACCCGTTCTGCCCGGGCGATTTCACCCGCGTGCGGACGTGTCGCAGCTCGGGGTGGCGCATGATGAACAGCTCGAAGTTCAGCGACCGGAACGGGCCGCCGTTGTCGGTGACGATCGTGACCACCGGCAGCAGCTCACCGGTGTCGGTGTCGACCTGGCACTGGTCGACGAGGGGATGCCCGAACATGGCCTCGTAGTCGGCCAGAGCCAGTTCGACTGCGGCGATCGCGTCGTGCTGGTTCGCCGTCGGTGACGTGTGGAAGCGGTGCTCGAGTTTGGAGTACCAGTCCCGACATCCAGCGATCCGCCACGTGCCACCGGTGGTGGTCTCGAACTCGCTGAAGTCCAGCTGCCACACCTGGTTCGGACCTGTCGGTGTCACCGCGAACGCGGCCTTGCGGTCTGCCGCGAGCTCGCGGCGTTGTTTCTGGTACTCGGACGGCAGGATCAGCCCGTCATCGCGCAGCAGCCGCAGCACGGTCGCCTGCGACACCTTGTGACCGTCGTGGCGGGTCATCGCCCAGATCTTCCGATGACCCCACTCCGGCTTGGCCAGCGCATGGGCGACCACCAGCGGGCGGGCTGCGTCCCTGGCCGGCTGCGGCCACGGGCCCTTCGGCGGCTGCGACTGCTTCGCCCGGGCTTGCCAACGTCGCCAGGTGCGTTCGGGCATGTCGATGAGCTGGCAGAACCTCGAAGTCGACATGCCCGCATCCACGCGGATCACCTCGAGGTCCTCGAAGGGCCCAAGCGGCCCTCCGCGGACTTCTTCCACACTCGGATCTCGACCGCTGCCTCGCCGAGGGCTTGGGTCAGTTCGGCGACCTCGTCCTCGAGTTGCTGCTCCCGCGTCGAGGGCTTGGACTTGCCGGCCTCGATCCCGGCCTTTCCTCCCTCGAGGAACTGTCGCTTCCAGTTCCCGATCGCTTGCTCGGAGACCTTCTCCCGGCGGGCGGCTTCGGCGATCGTGATCTCGCCTTGCAGAACGGACAACACGATGCGGAGCTTCTTGTCCACAGGGATCGTGGGTGGACGACTCATGATGGGTTCAGACCTTTCAACTGGGGCGTTGCATCAGCAACTAACTACCCCTGCCACATAGTCTGACGCGCGACAAACAGGTTGCTGCGTCAGTACTTCCCCAAGGGCGTCAGCATGAAAGACCTCACCCAGGCCGACCTCGACACCGTCGCCGCTCGCCTCAACTCGCGTCCGCGGAAGACACTCGACTTCGACACCCCAGCCGACAGGCTCCAAGCACTGTTGCGCTGACGGGTTGAGTTCACCGTCGCCGCTTTCAGGATCGCGACGTCTTCCCGCAGCCGCTTGTTCTCCGCCTTCAACCGGCGGATCTCGGCGTGCTCTTCGCTGGTCTGACCATCACGGTCGCCCGCGTCGATCTCGGCCTGCACAACCCACCGGCGCAGCGTCTCAGGCCCGACGCCTTCCTGCCGGGCCACGGCCGCGATCGCCTTCGCGGTCGACGGGTACTCAGCCCGATGCTCGAGCACGAGCCGCACGGCCCTGTCCCTCAGAGCGGGATCAATCTTCTTCGGCATGACACCATCCTTTCAACTCGAAAAGATGCGGCATCAAACCCGGGACGGTTCAATCCGAGATCGCAGAACTCACCACCAACCGCAAGCGCCTCCAAGACGAGAGCGACAAGCTGCTCGCAGCCCACTTCGCCGACGCCATCGACCTGGACACCCTCAAACGCCACCAAGACCGCATCCGCGCCGGTCTCGCCGACATCGACCGGCGGCTCGCTCAGGAACACGAAGGCAGCGAAGGCGCACGGCAACACCTCACCGCTGCGCTGCGCCTCCTGATCGACTGCGCCGCGATGTACGCACGCACCGACGACCAAGGCAAGCGCCTAGCGAATCAGGCACTCACAGACGGCATCGAACTCGGAGAGGACGACGAGGCCACCATCCGCCTCGCCGAACCCCTCGCATCGGTGACCTCACCTGCGACATCTCACGATGTCGCAGGTTCTAGGCCGTGTTGATCAAGTCGGTCTTGATCCAGATCAGGGTGGCGGCGAGGCAGATCGCGGCACGGTAGTTGCGAGCGAGCTTGTCTGATCGCATCGCGATCCCGCGCCACTGCTTGAGTCGGTTGAAGCAACGCTCGACGACGTTGCGGCCCTTGTATCGTTCCTGCTGCTGGTCACCGAAGTCGATCGGCCGGCCCGGCTTCTTGCGGCGGTGCGCGATCTGGTCGTCACGTTCGGGGATGGTCGCGGCGATCCCGCGCTCGCGCAGCCACGCCCGGTTCGCCCTCGACGGATAGCCCTTGTCGGCGAGCACCCTGTCCGGGCGAGTCCGCGGCCGACCCTTCCCCACGCGTGGGACGCGGATGTCCTCAAGGACGGCGGTCATCATCGTGGTGTCGTTCACGTTGCCGCCGGTGATCATCATGCCCAGCGGTCTGCCTCGCCCATCGGCAACCAGGTGCAGCTTGGTTGTCAGCCCGCCGCGGGAGCGTCCGATCGCGTGGTCAGGCGGCTCGACCCGCGAATTCTTGTGATTCGACAGAGCCCCCTGTGTCCCGGCTGAGGGTCGCGCCGTGCTGATGAACACGCGCGATCGTGGAGTCGATCGAGACGACCCAGTCGATCTTCCCCGCCGCATCAGCCTGCTTCTGCACCTCGGCGAGCAGTTTCTCCCACGTGCCGTCCTCAGCCCACCGATTGAACCGCTTGTAGATCGAGTTCCACTTCCCGAACCGCTCCGGCACGTCACGCCAAGGTGCGCCGGTGCGGTACTTCCACGCCATCCCCTCGACAGCGAGCCGGTGATCCGTCCACGGCCGCGAACGGCCCGACACCGTCGGCATCAACGGCTCCATCACCGCCCACACAGCGTCAGAGATCTCGTGTCGCGTCACCGCTCAAGACTCGCCCACCGAAAGCCGAAACCTCTTGATCAACACGGCCTAGTACGTCCGAAAAAGTGCCCCCGGCAGGAATCGAACCTGCGACACCTTCTTTAGGAGAGAAGTGCTCTTCCCCTGAGCTACGGAGGCGGGCAGACCCAGTCTAGTGCCGTCGTCACGCCGCCAACGCAAGATACGGCTCCCAGCGCGGATCACCGCGCTCGGCGCCGCGCACGAGCCAGGAGGTCCCGCGGGCGGCCGCGGCGTCATCCGCAGCTCCCACCCCATCTCGCGGGGTGTGCGATCGCTCTTGACGTTGTTGCAGCGCAGGCAGCAGGCGACGAGGTTCTCCCAGGAGTCGGCACCGCCGCGCGAGCGCGGCAGGATGTGGTCGATCGTGGAGGCGGCCTTGCCGCAATAACCGCAGCGGTGGCCGTCGCGCCGCAGCACTCCGCGGCGGGTCACCGGCACGCGACGCGCCGACGGGATGCGCACATAGCGGGTCAGGATGATCACCGCGGGGCGCTCGTAGGCGCCGTGGGCCGCGAGAACGGGATCCCCCTCGACGTGTTCGATCACCGAGGCCTTGTCGTTCATGACGAGCACGAGGGCTCGTTTGAAGGACACCACCGCGAGCGGCTCATAGCCGGCGTTGAGAACCAGTGTGCGCATCGTCATCCTCTCGATCCGCCGGGACGGCTTCCCGGCACTCTCGACTCACACGACGCCGAATGCGAAAGGGACCGAGGGATGAAAAAAGGCGCTGTTCAGGAACAGCGCCTCTCACGCGCGGCAGAACCGCGGCATCCCTGCGGGCAATGCCGAAGGACATAACGGCCGAGTGCATCCATGGTTCGGATGCTCGGTATCAGGTCCATCGGAAACCCCTCACTCATGCGACGACGGGTTCAGGGTAACCCATCCACATGGCAGAGGGCTCAACGAACGGTGAGCGCCTCTCGGCGTGTCGGGATCAGCCGGCGTTGGTGCGCAGCCACGCGATGGGCTCGGCGAGGGAGCCGTTGATGCGCACCTCGAAGTGGAGGTGGTTGGCCGAGGAACGGCCGGTCGTGCCGACGAGACCGATGAGCTGACCGGCCTCGACGCGCTGACCGGCGCTGACCTGACGGCTGCCGTGGATCATGTGCGCATAGGTCGTCGAGACGCGCTTGCCCCCGACGACACCGTCGATCACGACGGCGACGCCGTAGGCGTAATAGCTCTCGCTGGAGACGCGAACGACACCGGAGGTGGCCGCGAAGATCGGCGTGCGGGCCGGCGCGATCATGTCGGCGCCCTGGTGCGCACCGCCGATCGTGCGGCTGACGTAGTAGGAGCCGCGCGGCAGCGGGTAGCGGACCTCACCGGAGCCGGCGGCGGTGACGGAGAGGTCGACATTGCTGACGTAGCTCGAGCTCGAGCCTGAGCTCGCGCTCGCCTGCGCGGCGGCCAGCTGGGCTCGGCGAGCCGCAGCCTCTTCCGCCTTCTTCTTGTCGATCTCCTTCTGCGTCGTGGCCTTGTACGTGCCGCGCTCGAGCGGTGCGGCGGAGACCTCGGAGGCGATGATGAGCGACTGGGCGTCATCGACCGCGAGCTGCTGGAGTGTCGCGGCGGCGCCCGCGACAGGCGGAGCGGGGGCGAACGCAGGCAGGGCGATCGCGGAGACGAGAGCAGCGACGGCACCCAGGACGGCGATGGAGCGCAGCGGGCGCCGCACGCTACGGGCGGCACCACGTCGAGACGTCTGGGAACTGGCGACGACCGGGGTGTTTTCAGATGTGTTCGCGACTCGATCGATGTCTGCGGTCAAAACGGATCCTCCGGCGCCTCTGCGCTCGGGTGCGCTGGCTCGTCGGCACTTAGCTTATCGGGCACTCGGTGCGTGTATCTCCGTGCTGGCGACGAGCCACAAGAGGCTTCCTGCACGGATCGTCGCTCGCGAACGGGCCCGCGGGCGACTCGTTAGAGGCTACCGGAAGATAACGTTCCTGTCACGCTGGGAACCTGGCAATTCCCCGAACCGGTCGCGCAGGCGAGAACGGGGACTACGCGGCGGAGTCCAGCAGGAAGATGTGCGAGGCGAGCTCGACCGGGAGCTCGAGCCCCTCCTCCTGGCCGTCCATCTGAATGAGGACGTACCCTCGCTGAACCGGAAGTCGCCTCGGGCGCCCGGCACGACACCGGCCTCCCGCAGCTGCTGCAGCAGGTCGGGATCGACCTGCGCGGGCTCGGCGAGTCGGCGGACCACACCTTGCACCGGCTCCTCGCTCTGGTTCATCCGCGTGACGAGGCCGACGACGCCCTCTTCGAAGGTCCGGGTGGCCTCTCCGCCGATCTGGTCGAGACCGGGGATCGGATTGCCGTACGGCGACTCGGTCGGATGCCCCAGCAGCTCGACGAGGCGACGCTCGACCTGCTCGCTCATCACGTGCTCCCAGCGGCACGCCTCTTCGTGCACATACGCCCAGTCCAGACCGATGACGTCGGAGAGGAGGCGCTCGGCGAGCCGGTGCTTTCGTATCACGTCGACCGCCTTGCGGCGCCCGTCATCGGTCAGCTCCAGCGTGCGGTCTTCGGAGACCACGACCAGGCCGTCACGCTCCATGCGGGCGACCGTCTGCGAGACGGTCGGACCCGAGTGGCCGAGGCGCTCGGAGATGCGCGCGCGCAGCGGCACGATGTTCTCCTCCTCGAGCTCGATAATCGTGCGGAGATACATCTCCGTCGTGTCGATCAGATCCGTCATGTCGTCCTCCGAAGTCCTGTTAGGCAAGCCTACCTAGCCCAGCCGCCCAACGGGCGCGTAACCGGAACGGAAGCCGTCGGATGCGGCCGTAGAATCGGACTCATGGCGATCGAGATTCCGCGAGAACTTCTGCCCGCTGACGGCCGCTTCGGCTGCGGTCCCTCCAAGGTGCGCCCCGAGCAGCTCACCGCGCTCGCCACCGAGGGCGCGGCGATCCTCGGCACCTCCCACCGACAGCCGGCCGTCAAGAACCTCGTCGGCAGCGTGCGCGAGCGGCTCGCAGACCTCTTCCGTCTGCCGGACGGCTACGAGATCATCCTCGCCAACGGCGGCTCGACCGCCTTCTGGGACGCCGCGGCCTTCGGCCTCATCGAGAAGCGCGCCCAAAACCTGACCTTCGGCGAGTTCGGCGGCAAGTTCGCCAAGGCGGCGGCCGCTCCCTGGCTGGACGCCCCGACGTCCGCGTGGCAGATCCCGGCTCGCGCATCGCCGCCGAGGTCACCCCGGGCATCGACGTCTACGCCTGGCCGCACAACGAGACCTCCACGGGCGTCGCCGCCCCGGTCGAACGCGTCGACGCGGAGGGCGCGCTGACGGTCGTCGACGCGACGAGCGCGGCCGGCGGCATCGACTTCGACGTGACGCAGACCGACGTCTACTACTTCGCTCCGCAGAAGAACCTCGGTTCCGACGGCGGCATCTGGTTCGCGGCCGTGTCACCCGCGGCGATCGAGCGGATCGAGCGCGTGGCGGCATCCGGTCGTTACATCCCGGAGTTCCTCAGCCTGAAGAACGCCGTCGACAACTCGCGCCTGAACCAGACGCTCAACACGCCGGCCGTGGCGACCCTGCACCTGCTGGACAGCCAGCTGGGCTGGATCCTCGAGAACGGCGGACTCGCCTGGGCCGGTGCCCGCACGGCCGAGTCCTCGCAGGCGCTGTACGACTGGGCGGAGGCATCGGATGTCGCATCGCCCTTCGTCGCCGATCGGGCACACCGATCGCCGGTGGTCGCGACGATCGACTTCGACGACAGCGTGGATGCCGCGGAGGTGGCCAAGACGCTGCGTGCGAACGGGATCCTGGATACCGAGCCCTACCGCAAGCTCGGACGCAACCAGCTGCGCATCGCGACCTTCGTCTCCATCGAACCCGACGACATCCGTCAGCTCATCCGCAGCATCGACTACGTGCTCGAGCGCGGCTGACTCCGTCATCGCCCAGCGGGAACGGCTGCGGAGTGGGCATACGGATGCCACGATCGCGCGATGAGGCGCTGCTGTCGGAGCGCTTCACCGTGCGGGACTGACCTCAGGCGTCCTCGTCGACGGCGTCCTCGTCGACGGCGTCGTCGAGCTCGTCGATGTCGACGCCGTCGAGGTCGCCGGCGTGCAGCAGGTCGGCCTCGTCGAGGTCGTCGTCGAGCTCTTCATCGGCGTCGTCTTCGGCGTCCGCCTCGGCGGCCTCCGCCGCCGCCTGCTCGGCCGCGGCCATGGTCGCGCGGTAGTCCGCCAGCCGCTCGGCCCACGGCACCCACTCCGGCGCCAGGAGCGCGTCATCGCCCGGGAGGAGCTCCAGCTCGAGCACGGTCGGCTCGGCGTCGTCGACCACCGCGACCGTGACGGTCCAGAACCAGCCGGGGTAGCCGCCCATCCTGTTCGCGAAGCGCAGCGAGACCGCGCCGCCCTCCTCGACCGTGTAGCCGACGGCGTCGCCGATCGTGGCTTCGGGAGTGATCTCCAGAAGGGCCGCGCGCGCGATGTCGTGCGCACCGATCAGACGCTCGTCGGCGTCAGGCGTCGAGGTCATCGGCCACCTTGCGCATCACGGCCGCGATCGTGCGACCCTGGGCGGGCTTGGGGTACTGTCCGCGACGCAGATCGCTGCCGACCCCGTCGAGGAGCTTCACGAGGTCTTCGACGATGATCGCCATGTCATCGGCCGGCTTGCGCTTGGCCTTGACCAGGCTCGGCGGCGCATCGAGCAGACGCACCGAGAGCGCCTGGAGACCACGCTTGCCGTCGGCGACGCCGAACTCGACACGCGTACCGGACTTGACCGACGTCGTGTCTGCAGGAAGGGCCGTGGCGTGCAAGAAGACATCCTGGCCGTCATCGCTGGCGATGAAGCCGAACCCCTTCTCCTCATCGTAGAACCTGACCTTGCCGCTGGGCATGGGACAACCTCGCTGGGTGAGAGAAACGAAACATGCCGCGAGTGCGCGGCTTCTCCAGCCTACCGGTCTCGGCGAGCGAGTAGGCTGAAAGGGATGAGCACCCAGCCCTCCGCGCCCGTTCCGTCCGTGCGCCTGATCGACCGCATCTTCGCTTTCGGCGCGCTCGGCCTCGCCGCGGCCTCGGTGCTGTGCTTCCTGGCGATCATCATCGGCACGGCGACGGGCATGGACCAGAGCGACTTCGCCGTCGGCGCCTGGCCGATCATCGCCGCGATTCCACTCTGGGGCCTGCCGCTGGCCTTCGTCATGATCATCTCGCTGCTGACCATGAGCTTCATCAGGAAGGGTCGCGCCGCGAAGCGCCCCTGACATGAGCACGCATGCGCGCCCGCTCGCAGAGTGGTTGGCCGCTCTCGACGACGAGCAGCTCGCACGGCTCCTCCTTCGGCGCGCGGTTCCGGCGGGCGTGGCGTGGAACGACTTCTTCGATGCCGCAGAGGCCCTCCTGGATCCCGCGTCGATCGCCCGTGTCCTCCCGCGCCTGACCCGCACCGAGGCCGCGGTCCTCAGCGGTTCCGAGGAGGACGCGGATGCCGCGGGCTCCCTCCGCGCGCTCGCGCTCGTCCGCGACGACGGACGCCCCTACCCGGCCGTGACGGAGGCGATCGCCGAGAGGCGGGTGCCGGCGGCATCCGAGGCCCCGCATCCTCCCGAGGCGGGAGCGGCGGCGGCGGCCCATGCCGCCGAGCGGGCGTTCACGCACGTCGCCGCGATCGCCGATGTCCTGATCGCGGCGCGCGAGTCGCCGCTGAACATGCTCGCGAGCGGAGCGGCGAGCGCGACCGAGCGGCGGCGTTTCGCCGAGGCGGAGATCCTGCCGCGGGGAACCGACCTCGACGACCTCCTCATCGCCGCAACCGATGCCCGTCTTGCGGTGGTCGACGATCGCGCGCTGCGGCCGTCCGCGCTCGGCGAGACCTGGCTGCGCTGGGGAGCGGCCGAGCGCTGGTCCGCACTCGCCCAGGGCTTCCGGGATCGGATGCCGCACGGCATCCGATCGACAGACGGCGGCTGGAACCCCGTGGGCGCGTGGGCGGAGGCGCTGCCCTGGGATCCGACCTGGCCGCAGGAGCATGCCGCCCTCGTACGTCGCGCACGGATGCTCGGTCTGATCGCCGAGGGCGACACGGAGCCCGAGTGGGCGAGGCCCCTCCGTCGCGGCGAGGACGCCGACGGTGCGCTGCTGCAGCGCATGCTCCCCGCGGAGGTCGACCGGATCTTCCTGCAGAACGACCTCTCGGCGATCTCGCCCGGCCCGCTCGCGCCCGCGCTGGACGTGCGGCTGCGCACCGCCGCCGAGCGCGAGTCCGCCTCGCAGGCCTCGTCGTATCGGTTCACCGCCGAGTCGGTCGCGCATGCGCTCGCCCTGGGCGAGACGGAGGAGTCCCTGCTGGCGTTCCTCGAAGAGCTCTCGCTCACCGGCATCCCGCAGCCGCTGCGCTACCTGATCGCCCAGACCGCCCAGCGGCACGGACTCGTGCAGGTGGCACCGGACACCGCCTCGGCCCGCACCCGCATCCGCAGCGTCGACCAGCACCTGCTCGACACGCTCGCGATCGACCAGGCACTGCGACCTCTGGGCCTGGTCCGCGACGGCGACGACCTCACCTCCCGGGTGAGTCCGGCCACGGCATACTGGGCGCTGACCGACGCCCGCTACCCCGCGACGCTCATCGACGACGCGGGCGAGCCGGTGGTCGCCGGACGCCGCACCGCGGCATCCGCTCCCCCGGAGACCCCGGATGCCGCCGGCTACGCCCCGCTCATCGCCCGGCTGCGGGAGCATCATGGCCCGGATGCCGATGCGGCCTGGCTCGATCGCGCCCTGGAGTCGGCGGTGCAGTCGCGGTCGCTGCTGCTCGTGGAGGTCGCCATGCCGGACGGCTCCACGCGCGAGCTGACGCTGGAGGCCACAGGCCTCGGCGGCGGGCGTCTGCGCGGACGGGACCGCGCAGCGGACGTCGAGCGCACCCTGCCGGTCTCCAGCATCCGCTCGGCCCGCCTCGCCGGCGACTGACCGCCGCACCCTCTCCCGGCAGGAGGAGAGCTGGACAGCGACGCGGCCGGTAAGCTTGATCCCTATGGCTGATGGCCCCCTGATCGTGCAGAGCGACCGCACCGTGCTCCTGGAAGTGGCGCACCCCGACGCCGAGAGCGCCCGGCACGAGCTGGCCATCTTCGCCGAGCTCGAACGCGCGCCCGAGCACATCCACACCTACCGGATCACCCGGCTCGGCCTGTGGAACGCCCGCGCCGCCGGCCACGACGCCGATGACATGCTGAACACGCTCGACCGGTGGTCGCGCTTCCCCGTGCCGCCATCGGTGTCCGTCGACATCCGCGAGACGGTGAACCGCTACGGCCGCCTGGTCATCGAGCGCAATGAAGAGGGAGAGCTCGTCCTTCGCTCCTCCGATCCTGCCGTGCTCACGCAGGTCGCGGGCAACAAGCGCATCCAGCCGCTGCTGATCGGCCATCCCTCCCCCGACACGTACCTCGTCGACGCCTGGGCGCGCGGCCAGGTCAAGCAGGAGCTGCTGAAGATCGGCTGGCCCGCCGAGGACCTCGCCGGCTACACCCCCGGCACCCCGCACGAGATCGAGCTCGCCGAGGGCGGCTGGGCCGTGCGGCCCTACCAGCGCGAGGCCGTCGACGCCTTCAGCGAGGGCGGCTCCGGTGTCGTCGTGCTCCCCTGCGGCGCGGGCAAGACGATCGTGGGCGCGGCGGCGATGGCCGACACGAAGACGACGACCCTCATCCTCGTGACCAACACCGTCAGCGCCCGCCAGTGGCGCGACGAGCTGCTCAAGCGCACCTCCCTCACCGCCGAGGAGATCGGCGAGTACTCCGGGCAGTCCAAGGAGATCAAGCCCGTCACGATCGCGACCTACCAGATCCTCACCGCCAAGCGGAAGGGCGAGTACGCGCACCTCGCGCTCCTGGACGCCCTGGACTGGGGCCTCATCGTCTACGACGAGGTGCACCTGCTGCCCGCGCCCGTGTTCAAGCTCACCGCCGACCTGCAGGCCCGCCGCCGCATCGGCCTGACGGCGACACTCGTGCGCGAGGACGGCCGCGAGGGCGACGTGTTCAGCCTCATCGGCCCCAAGCGCTTCGATGCGCCCTGGAAGCAGATCGAGGCGCAGGGCTTCATCTCCCCTGCCGTCTGCTACGAGGTGCGCATCGACCTGCCGCCGGACGACCGGCTCGAGTACGCGGCGGCGACCGACGACGAGAGATACCGACTGGCGGCATCCGCCCCCGCGAAGATCTCGGTCGTGCGCGATCTCATCGACAAGCACCCCGGCGAGCGCATCCTCGTGATCGGGCAGTACCTCGATCAGCTGCAGACGCTGTCCGATGCCCTCGGCGCCCCCCAGATCACCGGTGCGACGCCGGTCGACGAGCGCGAGGAGCTGTACCGCCAGTTCCGCGAGGGCGAGATCTCGCTGCTCATCGTCTCGAAGGTGGCGAATTTCTCGATCGATCTGCCCGAGGCATCCGTCGCCATCCAGGTCTCGGGCACGTTCGGATCCCGCCAGGAGGAGGCCCAGCGACTGGGACGCCTGCTGCGACCGAAGGAGTCCGGGCACACGGCGAGCTTCTACACGCTCATCGCGCGCGACACGGTCGACCAGGACTATGCGCAGAACCGTCAGCGGTTCCTGGCCGAGCAGGGCTACAGCTACACGATCATGGACGCCGACGAGGTCGCCGCCTGATCAGCCGACGGATGCCAGGATGCACGCGATCAGCATCCCGAAGTAGACGACCCCGCTGAAGAGGGCGTGGAAGGCGACGTGCGCCGGCATCCGGCCCGTGAAGACAGCGCGGAGCGCGTCGGCATACCCTCTCCCGAAGCGATCGGATGCGCCGTGCACCCGCCGTGCGCGTGCGAGCATCAGAGCATCGCCGAAGCCGTTGCCGACGGTGAGGACCGCGAACGACGCCCACGCGATCCAGAGCGCGCCCGTGACCAGGAACACCACCCACGCGGCGATCGCCGTGAGGTTCAAGACGACGTGGACGAGCACGATGCGGGGCGCGTGGCGGCCCCCGCGCCCCCACTTCACGAGCAGGAACACCCCACGAGCGCCTGGATCACGCCGACGGCGAGGACGAAGAGATTCATGTCCGGAGAATACTACGTTCATAGTATAAAGTCACCCCGTTCATCGTGAAACGGATGCCGTCGGACTAGGCTCGACACGTGAGCAGCACCCGCACGCGCGCCCTCGACGCCGCCGTCACACTCGTCGGAACCGACGGCGTGCGCGCTCTCACCCACGGCCGGGTCGACGCTGCGGCGGACCTCCCGCCGGGCTCGACCTCGAATCATTTCCGCACCCGTTCCGCCCTCGTCGCCGGCGTCATCGCGTGGATCGCCGAGCAGGAGCGACGCGATGCGGGAGCCCCCGCTGTGATCGCCTCCGAAGAGCAGTTCACCACCGCCCTCGTGCGCATGATCGAGGCGCAGTCCGGGCCTCACGCGGCCCGCACGCGCGCCCGCTATGCACTGTTCCTGGAGGCCGGCGACGAGGAGGCGGCCGCGCCGCTGCGCGCACAGCGCGCGATCTTCCACACCTGGGTCGAGGAAATCCTCCGGGCCATCGGGGGCCCGGATGCTGCCGAGCGCACGACCCTCCTCATGGCGGCCTGCGAAGGGCTGCTGCTGCACCGGATCACCGTGGATCCCACGGCGCCGATCGCGGCATCCGTCACCACGGCCGTGGCGGCGGCCCTCCGCGGCGCGACCGGCTGACCCTGCGTCGGAAGCGGATGCCGCAGCGCGGATGACGGGTGCCGTCGAGGCAGGCCCCACCCACGCGCATACCGCATGGGCTCAGCCGCACAGGGTGAGATCCTCGCCCCCGCCGCCGGGTCCGGCGGGGGCGAGGATCTCGAGGGCTCACTCGATTCGGACGCGACGACGCAGCATCAGAACCGCGCCACCGATGAGGAGCACCATCGCGGCGGCGATGAGCCAGACGGCCACCGCGCCTCCGGTTTCGGAGAGCTCCTCCTGATCAGCGGGGTCCTGATCAGAGGAGTCCTCGTCCTCCGTGTCCAGAGGTGTCACGGTGAGCGTGGCCGCCACGGTCGCCGCGGATCCGGCCTCGTTCGTGAACACCGCACGATACTGCGTCCCCGACAGGGCGAGCGTGATCGCCGGCACCGTCAGCGTCGTGCCGGTCGCGCCCTCGATGTCGGTCCAGTCCGCTCCATCGGGAGAAGACTGCCACTGCACCGACGGTGCGGGAGTGCCCGTCGCGGATGCCGTGAACACCGCATCCTCACCGACCTCCGCCGTCGCATCCGACGGCTCTGCGGTCACCTCGGGGGCGATGACCTCCGCGGGCTGCTCGCCCACCGTGACCACGGCTTCGGCCACGAGCGGATCGCTGCCGGCGAGCAGCCAGGCGGGCCGCAGGAGCGTGCCCGTCACCGTCTGGTCGCCGCTCTCGGTGCCGTCGAAGTCGTCGAGGTCCCACTCGACCGCGACCCGGTGCGAGACGCCGTCGATGTCCGAGACGGTCACGGCGCGAGGCAGAGCGTCCTCGACGTCTGCGGCATCCGTGCCCCACGGCACATCGATCGGATCGACCGCCGAGACGCTCGCCTCGTGGAGGTAGTCCACATCGGTCAGGTTCAGCGCCTTGTAGACGTATCCCACGAAGGGGACCAGATCGGCGGCCGAGAGGCCCGCCGTGGCGAACCCGTTCGGCGGATTGGTCACCGGCGCGTGAATGCGCGTGGTGAGGATCGTCACGGTCATCTTGTGGACCGGGTCGATCACGGTGAGCGTACCCGTCCAGCCCTGGTGACCGTAGCTGTGACGGCTGGCACCCCAGTTGAAGTAGTAGTACGCGGTACCGCGGTAGGAGTGGATGCGCCAGCCCAGGCCCACGGACGAGGTGTTGACCGTGTTTCCGGGGCCGATGAAGGGCTGGACGAACTGGTCGGCCACCTCCTTGGTGAAGTACTGCCGGCCGTCGTAGACACCTCCGTTGAGCATGAGCTGAGTGAGCTTCGCCATGTCTCCCGTGGTGGAGAAGAGGCCCGCGTGCCCGGCCACTCCCGCCATCGCGTAGTGCGCCTTCTCGTCGTGCACCTCGCCGCGGAGCGTGTACTCGCGGATCGGCACCGGGTCGCCGTTGTCGAGTGTGCCGAAGGAGATGTTGCCGTCACGCGTGTTGCCGTGGAGCTCGGTCGCCGCGATCCGCTCCGCGGGGATGCCCGCCTCCAGCGGCCGGAACCCGGTGTCGCTGAGTCCGAGCGGCCCGTAGAACTCCTCCTCGAGGTAGACATCGAGTCGCTTCCCGGTGATCTGCTCGACCAGGAGACCGAGGATCATGTAGTCGACGTCGCTGTAGGCGAAGGTCGAGCGCACCGCGTAGCGCAGCGGAGAGCGCGAGATCGCGTCGATGATGCCTGTCCGGTCGTCGGGGTCGTCGGTCTGGTACCAGAGACCGCCGGCCGAGGTCCGGTTCGGATACTCGGGGTCGGGGATCAGTCCGCCGACATGGTTGAGGATGTCGCGCACCGTGATGGTGTGCTTGCCGGTGTGCATGGTCGTGATACCGCCGGAGCCGCCGACGGTCCACTTGCCGGTGTAGTCGGAATTCGCGTCGGTGAAGTCCTCCCAGCCCGGGAAGCTCTGGATCGTCTGATCGAGGTCGAGCATTCCTTGGCTTACGAGCCGCTGGATCGCGTAGTTCGTCGCGTACATCTTGCTGTTCGATGCCAGGTCGAACACGGTGTCCGCGGTCGCCGGCACCCGCTCGGACACCGGCAACTCCACGGCGGGGTTGACAGAACCATCCGGATTCTCCGAAGTCGAGTGCTTCAGCGCCCAGCCCCAGCCGTCGTTCACGACGAGCTTGCCGTCCTTGACCACCGAGACGGCGATCGCCGGGTAACCGAACCCGATCTGCTCCTGCGCGTAGGCGTCGAGCTCCCCGAGGGCCACCGGATCGAAGCCGACGGACTCGGGAGATGCCTCGGTGACCTCCGCATGCGCGGCCGCCTGCGGCTGGAGCAGATAGTGCCCGTTCGGGTGGACGAGTGTACCCACCTGCAGCATGCGCTCGAGCGAACCGAACGAGATGTGATAGACCGCCGCAGTGCCGGTGCCGGTCTTGAAGCCGTCGATGTCGCGGAAGACCAGGCCCCTGCTCGTGTGATTGTTCAGCATGCTCGTCGTCGTGTTCGAGGCGATCCGATTGTGATCGATCGCGATCTCGTGGTAATCGCGGCCGTAGTAGACCGTCAGGATGGGCGTGCTGCCGGTCGGCCGACCATCGAAGACGTAGCCGTTGTTGGCGATCGGGTTCGCGGGGTGCCAGACACCGAGCAGGCTCGGGAGCGCCGTGTGCCGGATGTAGACCTTGTCGTCCTGAGTCGTCAGGTCTGTCGAGGGAATCGGGATCGGCGCCCCGTACACGCGCGGGTCGCCATCGATGAGCCAGACCTCGGCGGTCCCGGCTTCGGCCTGGATGTAGCGAAGCTCTCCGGGGAAGGCGCTGTCAGCGCCGACGCGGAAACCGAGCGTGGCATCGCTGGTGGCGTCGAAGACGAAGGTCGACACCTCGCCGTAGGAGTCGGACGACACCGACGAGGACAGCGGTGCGGTGCCGTCGAGGAGCTGCGCGGTCACCCCGCCCTCTGGGCGCGGCGACGAGTCTGTGTAGTGGATGATCAGGGTCACCTCGTCCGCCGCCTGCGCGGGGACCGGGGCAAGCAGGGCGATTGCGAGGGAAGCAGCCCCGACAGCGGCTATTCGTCTCAGGAGGGTCTTCACGGGAACTCCAGTGCTATGGGTCGTCGTCGGCACGGCGTATGGCCGTGTGCGGCGACCGGGGAGCTCGGGGTCAGAGCGGTGAACAGACGTGGTCGTCGCGTCTGATGGAAAAAAGTACCAGGTTAATCGGAAAGTGGGAAGAAATTTTATTTCCCGCTTCTCGCACCCCGGAGAGGCCCGATCCGCCGACCGTTCGCCGCGCTCAGTCGCCGTCGAGACGATGCGCCTGCACCGCGTCGTAGGTCCGGCGCAGCAGTTCCCCCACGCTGTCGATGCGACCCTGAAGCAGGCGCACGACCAGGAAGTCGATGATCGCCATCTGCGCGAGACGGCTCGACATCGCGCCCGTACGGTAGCGGGATTCGCGGACGCTCGTCACCAGGAGACGATCGGCGACCGACGCCAAGGGCGAGTCGGGGAAGTTGGTGATGGCGACGGTGGTCGCGCCGCGCTCCCGCGCCAGTCGAAGCATCTGGTTGGTCTCGAGGGTCTGCCCGGTGTGAGAGATGCCGATCGCGACGCTCTTCACATCGGTGAGGGCGAAGGAGGTCAGCGCGAGGTGCGCATCCGCCCAGCAGAAGCAGGGGATGCCGATGCGATGCAGCTTCAGCTGGAGGTCCTGGGCGGTCAGGCCGCTCGCCCCCGCGCCGAAGACGTCGATGCGCGGCGCCTCGCGGACGGCGGCGACGACCGCGTCCAACGCGTCCAGGTCGAGCCCTCGGGCCGTCTCCTCGATCGCACGCGCCTCCTGGTACGCGACCTTCGTGACGAGATCGAGCGCGGAGTCCCCGGCGTCGATCTCGGCATCGTCGACGCGGAACAGCTCGCGAGCCGCCTCCTCCCGGCTGTTGGCCGCGGCGATCGCGATGCGGAACTCCTTGTAGCCACCGAATCCGACGTTGCGGCAGAAGCGGGCGACAGACGCCGGAGACGTCTGCGCGAGCTCGGCGAGACGCGTGATGGTCGACTCCACGACGATCGACGGATGCTCGAGCACGAACTCCGCGATGCGCAACTCAGACTTGGACAGGGAGGGCATTCGCTGACGGAGGGCGACAAAGACGTCTGTCATGGGGTTCCTCCCGTGCTCATCGGCGTGCCCGGCTCACGTCCCGACGGGGTCCGCCTGAGCGCACCCGCGCAACCGCGCCTGCCACGTGGGAATGGTATCGCCCCGAACCCTCCGGACACGGGATTGACGGTCAAAATGAAAAAAATAGTCGAAACACTTGGCAAAGACGATATTTTTGTCCATACTGGGGTCTCAACTCACGATGAAGCGAAGGACGTGCCCGGCAGATGCCCACGAATCAAGACCAGTTCGACAGCTCGGCGGACAGCGCCGAGCCCCTGTCGCCGACCGAGCAGCGGCTGCCGGAGTCCGCCGACCTGGACGCACGGTCCAGCCTCGAGGTGCTCCGCCTTCTCAACGCGCACGACCGCATCGCCGTCGCCGCCGTCGAGAACGCGCTCCCCCTGGTCGCCGAGCTGGTCGACGTCGCCGCGGAGAGCTTCCGACGCGGCGGCACGGTGCACTACTTCGGCGCCGGGACATCCGGTCGCCTCGGCGTGCTGGATGCGGCAGAGCTCCTCCCCACCTTCAACCTCGATGCCGGACGGATCGTCGCCCACATCGCCGGTGGACCCGAGGCGCTCGTCAACGCCGTCGAAGACGCGGAGGACTCCGAGACGGAGGGCCGCGCGGCGGCCGCCGGACTCGGCCCGGGCGACGTCGCCATCGGCCTCGCCGCCAGCGGCAACACCCCCTACGTCGGCGGTGCGCTCCGAGCTGCCAGGGATGCAGGCGCCCACACCGCGCTCATCTCCAGCAACCCTCACGCACGCCTTGCATCGCTCGCCGACACCGACATCGTCCTGAACACCGGCCCCGAAGTGCTGACCGGCTCCACCCGACTCAAGGCGGGAACGGCCGAGAAGCTCGTTCTCAACGGGTTCTCCACCGCACTCATGATCGCCGTGGGACGCACCTGGTCGAACCTGATGGTCTCCGTCGTCGCCACCAACGCCAAGCTGCGCGATCGGACCGTCCGCATCCTCCGTGAGGCCGCCGGGCTCGACGACCAGACCGCGCAGGCTCAGCTCGACGCGGCCGACGGAGACCTCAAGACGGCGATCGTCGCCTCGATCCTGCGCACCGACGCCGCCGAGGCCCGCCGCCTGCTCGCAGACGGCTCCGGCTCCGTGCGCGACGCCCTCGCCGCGGCATCCGCCTCCTGACCCGACCCTTCCCCGCCCGCACGCCCCACCACCAAGAATGGAGAAATCATGAAACGTCGTCATCTCATACCCGCAGCCCTCCTCACCGTCGGCGCGCTCGCGCTCAGTGCGTGCGCCCCCAGCGGCGGCTCGAACGGCGATGCGCCGCAGGACCCGACCGGTGAAGAGGTCACCCTGAAGGTCTGGTCGTGGCGCACCGAGGACATCGCCGCCTACAACCGGATCTTCGACAAGTTCACCGAAGCGAACCCCGGCATCAAGGTGCAGTTCGAAGCGTTCCAGAACACCGAGTACAACCAACTCCTGGCCACCGGCCTCGCCGCCAGCGACGGACCGGACATCGCCCAGGTGCGCTCCTACGGGCAGTTGCAGGCGAACGTCGCCGCCGGCCAGCTCGAACAGATCGACGACATCGTCAGCGGACTGGACAAGTTCCCGGCGCACGTCATCGACAGCTCCAAGGGCACGGACGGCAACATCTACTCGGTGCCGCTGGCCACCCAGACCTACCAGGTCTACTACAACAAGGAGATCTTCGCCGATCAGGGACTCAGCGTCCCGACGACCTGGGACGAGTTCATCGACGTCCAGGAGAAGCTGCAGGATGCCGGAATCACTCCGCTGGCGATGGGCGCCAAGGAGGACTGGGTGCTTCCGCTGTTCCACGACACCTTCGGATCCTCGCGTTACGGCGGCTCGGAGTTCCGTGAGAAGGTCCTCTCCGGGGCGACCGACTTCACCGACCCCGACTACGTGGCATCGATCCAGGTACTCGACGACCTGACCGAGTACATGCCCGACCAGATCACCGGTGTCGGAGTGGTCGAGGCGCAGATGCTCTTCACCTCGGGTCAGGCCGCACAGTACCCCGGCGGTTCCTTCGACCTGGCCGCGCTCCGCGACCTCGCGCCGGACCTCGACCTCGGCACCTACGCGGTCCCGGCTCCTCCCGGATCCGTGCTGAGCAGCCCCTCGGTGCCCTCCTGGGCCGACGGCAACTTCGCCATCAGCGCGAACTCCGGTAAGAAGGAAGCGGCAGCGGTCCTGCTCAACTGGATCGCCACCGAGGAGTTCGGCCAGCTCGTCGCCGACGAGCTCAACATGTTCTCTGCGGTCCCCGGTGTGAACTACTCCGACCCGGTGATGTCCGAGATGTGGGCGAACTACGAGGCAGGCGCGCAGCCCTACATCCTGCTGATCGACTTCCGTTTCGGCGACCCGTTCGGCACCGCCGTCCTCGGCACCGAGGTCCAGAAGATGTTCCTCGGCGATCAGGACGCGGCGGGTGTCGCCTCCGCGCTCCAGGACGGCGTCTCGGTCTGGTTCACGCCCGGCCAGTGACCCGCTGATCGAGTGAACTGAGAAGAGGAGCGAAGACCATGTCCGTCGCAGTCATGCCGAAACTCGGCAAACGCCGGCCTTACCAGTCGGGTGTGTCCCTGTCCCTGCGCACGGGCATGGTCTTCGTCCTGCCCGCCCTGATCCTGTTCTCGATCTTCCTGGCGTACCCGATGCTCACCGCCCTGAGCTACTCGTTCTTCGAGTGGACAGGCGTCAACCGCGGCGGGTTCGTCGGAATGGACAACTACGTCCGTCTCTTCACGGCGGAGCCGTACAAGAGCGCCATTCCCAACGCCTTCTTCCACAACATCCTGCTCTTCGTGGGTGCGATGGTGTTCCAGAACACCGTGGGGCTCACCCTGGCGACGCTGCTGCATCGCATCGGAAGGATGAAGCGCTTCTTCCAGACGCTGTACACCCTGCCCTACCTCGTCTCACCGCTGGTCATCGGGTACCTGTGGACGCTGATCCTCTCACCGCTGTTCGGCCCGTTCAACGCCTTCCTGAAGGCCGTCGGACTCGAGCAGTTCGCCATCGCCTGGCTCGGCACCCCGCAGACGGCGATCTGGGTCGTGGTGTTCATCACCGCATGGCAGTGGATCGGATTTCCGATCCTGCTGTACGGTGCCGCGCTCGGCGGGATCCCCGAGGAGATCGAGGAGGCGGCGTCCATCGACGGCGCGAACCCCCTGCAGCGCTTCTTCTCGATCACTCTGCCGATGCTCACTCCCGCGATCGGCACGGTGAGCATCCTCACCTTCATCGGAGCGATGGAAGCCTTCCCGATCCCCTATGCCGTCGGCGGGTCTCAAGGAAATCCGGCCGGCGCCACAGATGTCCTCAGCCTGCTGTTCTATCGCACCGCCTTCGAGTCGGGGTCGACCAACTCGATCGGCACCAGCTCCGCGATCGCGACCCTCCTGTTCCTGTTCATCTTCGGCATCGCGATCCTGTTCCGGGCACTGCTCGGTCGCGCAGAACGGAGGCTGTTCTGATGACCAGCACGATCGACACCGTCGCGCTCACGACCGGCAAACCCCGCGGCGCCACGCCCCGGAAACGCCCACCGGTCACGGTCGGCGGACTCGCCACGAACGCCTTCCTCTGGCTCTACGCCGCCTTCGCGATCTCGCCGCTGATCCTGATGGTGCTCAACTCCCTGCGCACCACGCAGGACATGGCCCAGCGCCCCCTGGGTCTTCCCCTCCCACCGAACTTCGAGAGCTACGCGAAGGCCTGGGTCACCGCGTCGTTCGAGACCTACTTCCTGAACTCGATCGTCGTCACGGTCTGCTCGGTGCTGCTGTCGACAGGGGTGTCGCTCATGGCCGCCTATGCCTTCGCGCGCACGACATCGAAGACGCTCAAGACTCTCGAGGGCGTGTTCCTCTCAGGCCTGATGCTCCCCGTGTACCTGGCCATCCTGCCGCTGTTCTACATGCTCGACGCGGTGCGGATGACCTCGAACCTGCTGAGCCTGATCCTCATCTACGGAGCACTGGGCATCCCCTTCTCGACCTTCGTCCTGGCATCGTTCTTCCGCCAGCTGCCGATCGAGCTCGACGAGGCCGCGCGACTGGACGGCGCCGGTCCCTTCCAGACCTTCTGGCGGATCCATCTGCCGCTGGTCCGCCCCGCCATCGCGACGGTGGTCGTCTTCCGGTTCGTCCCCGTGTGGAACGACTTCTTCTACCCCCTCATCCTGATCCGGGATCAGACGAAGTACACTCTGCCCGTGGGAATCACGCGCTTCTTCGGTGAGTACCAGACGGATTGGGCGACCCTGTTCGCGGGCCTGACCCTGGCGACGATCCCGCTCGTCGTGCTCTTCCTCGTGGCCACCAAGCAGATCGTCTCCGGTCTGACCGCCGGAATGAGCAAGTGACGCGCGTCCTCGGCATCGACGTCGGAGGCTCCGGCAGCCGCGTCGCAATCCGCCGGATCGACGCCGCGGAGGGCGACGACTTCGCCGGCGACGGCATCGGCGTGACCACTGGCGGCAGCACCGCTCCCGCCAGTGTGCTCGCCCTGCTGCGCCGCGCAGCGCAGCAGTGGCCGGACGAGATCCGCGACGTCGCCGCCATCGGCGTCGGCGCGACGGGTCTGGGCACCCTGGTCCCCGCCCGGCCGAACTCGTCGACGAGATCGCGAACGAGCTGCGGAGGCTCACCGGCCGGATCGAGGTCGGGGCGGCCGTGGCGATCGATGCCCTCACCGCTCACCTGGGCGCGCTCGGAGGCGGCCCGGGCGCCGTCATCGCGCTGGGTACAGGGGCCATCGCCGTCGGCGGCGACGGTCGCGAGCGCTGGCATCGCGTCGACGGCTGGGGACACCTGCTCGGAGACCGCGGCGCCGGAGCCTGGATCGGGATGCGCGGCCTGGAGACGGCGATGCGCGCCTACGATCAGATCGACGCCGGCGGCACCGCCCTGTTGGAGGCGGCGAGGCGACGGTTCGGAGAGCCGTTGACCTGGCCGTCGCAGTTCTATACGCGACATGACCGTGCGGGTGTGCTCGCCGGTTTCGCCGCGGACGTCGCCCAGCTCGCCGCCACCGGCGATCCCGCCGCCGACGCCATCATGGCTCTGGCCGGTCAGGAAGCCGCCCGCAGCGCCGTCGCCGCGCTCAGTGCCTCCCCGGAGCCGATCATCGCCGCCACCGGCGGTGTCTTCCGCGCCGGCGGCACCCTGGAGGCGCAGTTCCGGAGCACCGTGGCCATGCTGCGCCCGGATGCGGAGGTCCGCTCCCCTGCGGGCACTCCGCTGGACGGCGCCCTGCTCCTCGCCCGGCGCGTCGCCGCCGGCGAGGGACACACGCATGTGCCCTTCATCTGGGTGAATCGGTGAACCCCGACATCGCCGAGGAGCTCGCCCGTGTCCTCGGCCCCGATCACGTGCACGCCTCCGCGCTCGAGCGCCACGCACGCGCCCACGACGCCTCGCACTACCTGCTCGTCCCGCAGCTCGCCGTGGATGCGGACGACAGGGATGCCGTGGCGCAGACCCTCGCGCTGGCCACCGCCCACGGGGCGCCGGTCACCTTCCGATCCGGCGGCACGAGCCTCTCCGGTCAGGCAACAGGTGCCGGCATCCTCTTGGACACACGCCGCGGGTTCCGCGGCATCCACGTGCTCGACGACGGCGAACGCCTGCGGGTGGAGCCGGGAGTGACCCTGCGCGCGGCCAACGCGCACCTCGCCCGCCACGGTCGCGCCCTGGGCCCGGATCCTGCGAGCGAGGTCGCCTGCACGGTCGGTGGGGTGATCGCGAACAACTCCTCCGGCATGGCCGCGGGACAGAGCGTAACAGCTACCGGACGCTGGAGTCGCTCGTGGCGGTGCTGCCGTCCGGCACGGTCATCGACAGCGCGGATCCCGATGCCCCTCCCGGCTGGCATGCGAAGAGCCGCAGCTCGTCGCCGAGCTCGAGCGCCTCCGCGACCTCATACGGGCGGATCCGGCGTCCGTGTCCGAGATCCGCGAGCGTTTCGCCATGAAGAACACGATGGGATACTCCCTCAACGCCTTCCTGGACTTCGACGAGCCCGTCGACATCCTCGTGCGGCTGCTCGTGGGCAGCGAGGGCACACTCGGCTTCGTCGCCGAGGCGACCTTCCGCACGGTGCCGGTGGATCCGCATGTCGCGACGGGACTGCTGGTCTTCTCCTCGGTCGCGGATGCCACGGCCGCGCTCCCTGCGCTCGTCGCGACGGATGCGGCGACGCTGGAACTCATGGACTCCACATCGCTGCGTGTCGCACGCAGGGCCCCGGACGCTCCGGCGGAGATCTCCGGCTTCCCTCTCCTCGAGCATGCGGCCCTGCTGATCGAGTACCGCGGTGCGGATGCCGTGGAGCTGCAGCGCCGCATCGACGCGGCGGCACCGGTCCTGGAAGAGCTGGAGCTGACCCGCGCGGCGGCGCTGAGCACCGACCCGCAGGCCCGCGCCGCGCTCTGGAAGGTGCGCAAAGGGCTCTATGCGACCGTCGCCGGAGCCCGCCCGAGCGGCACGACCGCGCTGCTGGAGGACATCGTCGTGCCGGTGGCCGCCCTGGCCGACACCTGCAAGGCCCTCTCGGCGCTGCTCGCCGAGTTCGCGTACGCCGACAGCGTGATCTTCGGTCACGCCAAGGACGGCAACCTCCACTTCATGCTCACCGACGACTTCTCGAGGCCGGAGGCGGTCGCACGGCTCGAGGCCTTCACCGAAGGGCTCGTGGATCTCGTCCTCGCCCGCGGAGGCAACCTCAAGGCCGAGCACGGCACGGGCAGGGCGATGGCGCCCTTCGTCGCCCGGCAGTACAGCGCCGGGCTCGTCACGGTCATGCAGCGCGTCAAGGCGGCCTTCGACCCGGCAGGCGTCCTCAACCCGGGGTCGTGCTCACCGAGGATGCGACAGCGCATCTGCGCGATCTCAAGCCCGTCGTCACCGTCGAGGAGGAGGTCGACCGCTGCGTGGAGTGCGGCTACTGCGAGCCGGTCTGTCCCAGCCGGGATCTCACGCTCACACCGCGGCAGCGCATCGTCGTGCGTCGGGCCAGAGCGGCCGCCGAGGCATCCGGTGATCATGCTCTCGCCCGGGAGCTCGACGAGGCCTACGAGTACGACGGGGTTCAGACCTGCGCCGTCGACGGCATGTGTCAGAGCGCCTGCCCTGTGGGCATCAACACGGGCGATCTCATCAAGCGCCTGCGCCGTGAGGGGCGCGGTCGCCTCGAGCAGGCGGGCTGGAAGGCGGCCGCCGGTCACTGGGATGCCGTCACCGGCGTCGCCCGTACCGCGCTGGATGTCGTCGGCGCCCTTCCGGAGCCGCTCGTGTCGCTGCCCAACCGCGCGGCGCGCGCGGTTCTGGGCGAGGACGATATTCCTCTGTACACGAGTGATCTCCCGCCGGCGGACGACGGCGCAGCCGCGTCACACCCCCGGATGCCGGGGCACCCGCCGAGGCCGTCCTGCTGCCCAGCTGCCAGGGCGCGATGTTCGCACCCGGAGAACCGGAGGGCCCGGCGTCCAGGCCTCCTTCGCCGCCCTCTGCGATGCGGCGGGGATCGGCTTGCGGGTGCCCGCAGACGTCGACGGGCTCTGCTGCGGCACCCCGTGGTCGTCGAAAGGATACGGCGAGGGCTTCGCCGCGATGGGCGAGCGCGTGCTGACCTCGCTCTGGGCGGCGACGGACGAGGGCGCCTCCCCGTGGTGGTCGATGCCGCCTCGTGCACGGAGGGCGTGCTGCGCATCCTGCATGCGGCGGCCGAGACCGGGGATCCGCGCCGCTTCGAGGTGGTCGACGCGGTCGCCTTCACCGCCGAGAGGGTGCTGCCCGCGCTGGCACCGCTCGATGCGGGGTCTCGTCTGCCCTCCCTCACGCTGCATCCGACGTGCTCATCCGCGGCGCTCGGCATCGACCGGCATCTGCTGACCCTCGGCGAGGCCATCGCGCACGAGGTCACCGTGCCCGTGGACTGGGGCTGCTGCGGTTTCGCCGGCGATCGCGGGATGCTGCATCCGGAGCTCACCGCATCGGCGACCGCCGCAGAGGCTGCGGAGGTGAGGCGGCTGGACGCTGCCGAGCATGCCTCGTGCAACCGCGCCTGCGAGATCGGCATGACGCGCGCGACGGGCAGGACCTACCGCCATGTCCTCGAGCTCCTCGCGGAGCGCCACCGCGCCCTCGGCGCCGGCCGGTGAGCGGCCGGCGCCGGTCTCCCGGGAGATCTCGGCCCGCTGCGGCCACCGTTGTGCGCAGAGACCGACAACCGAGCATTCCGAAGGATAATCAGCCAAGACAACGCTTCAGTCACCATAATGGGGCATGACTGATGCGCGCATCCTGGTCGTCGACGACGAGCCGAACATCCGTGACCTGCTGTCGACGGGGCTGAGCTTCGCCGGATTCCAGGTCAAGACGGTCGCCAACGGCGCCGCCACCATCTCGGCGGTGCTCGAGGAGGAGCCCGACCTCATCATCCTCGATGTGATGCTGCCCGACATGAACGGCTTCAGCGTCACTAAGAGGCTGCGATCGGCGGGCTTCACCGCCCCGATCCTCTTCCTCACCGCCAAAGACGACACCGCCGACAAGATCGAGGGTCTCAACGCCGGCGGCGACGACTATGTGACCAAGCCCTTCGCGCTCGACGAGATCGTGGCGCGTGTGCAGGCGATCCTGCGCCGTACGATGCAGGCCGACGAGGAGTCGGTGATCCGCGCGGGCGAACTGTCGATGGATCAGGACACGCACGACGTCCAGGTCGGCGACGTGTCGATCGAGCTCAGCCCCACCGAGTTCAAGCTGCTGCGCTACCTCATGCTCAACCCCAATCGTGTGCTCTCGAAGGCGCAGATCCTCGATCACGTGTGGGAGTACGACTTCAACGGCGACGCGGGCATCGTCGAGAGCTACATCTCCTACCTCCGCCGCAAGATCGACCCGCACACCGAGGACTCGCTCATCCAGACCAAGCGCGGCTTCGGCTACATGCTCAAGGTCGGCAAATCGGTCTGACCGGTCTGCACGCCGACGAGAGAACTGACGGGGGCCGCATGGTGCACGAGCCCGACGCGGTCACCACCTGGTGGCGCAGGATCAGCCTGCGCGCCAAGGTCACCGGCGTCACGGTCGCCGTGCTCGCCCTCGGTCTCGTGGCGGCGGCCTGGGCACGGTGCCGATCCTGCGCAACGCGCTCATCGGGAACATCGAGGCCCAGCTGCCGTCGCTGGTGACAACCGACCTCGCCGACCGCTTCTTCACGCTCGAGTCCGACGGCGAGGGCGGGATCACCTTCACCGAGCGATCGTCAACGACCCGGCCGAGCGACTACTTTGTCGCGTTCTACGACGCCGACGGGCACCAGCAGGCACAGGCCGGCGGACCTGCCGGAATGCCGGCGCCGCACTTCCCGGAGACGTTCACCTTCAGTCAGGCGACCGCCGCCGAAGGCAGAGTCCTCACCCTCGAGGGCGAAGACGGGGCACTCTTCCGCGGCGCCGCCTCCGTGCGCGAGGCTCCCGGGCCCAGTACGTGCAGTACGTGCAGTACGTCGCCGTGCCGCTGGACGAGGCCGACCGGATCATCGCCCTCTACTTCGGCGTCTTCACGACCGTCGCGCTCATCACCATCCTCATCGCGGCGCTGCTGACCCGAGGACTCGTGACCCTGACCTTCCGCAGACTCACCCACGTCGAGACGACGGCCATGGCGATCGCCTCGGGCGACCTCAGCCAGCGCATGACCGACCTCGAGCCCAGCACCGAGGTGGGACGCCTGAACCTTGCGATCAACACGATGCTCGATCGGATCGACGACGCGATCGGCCAGCGGGATCGCACCGTGTCGCACATGCGCCGTTTCATCGGCGACGCGAGCCACGAGCTGCGTACTCCCTGGTGAGCGTGCGCGGCTACGCGGAGCTGTACCGCATGGGCGCGATCCGCGGCGACGAGGACACCGCCCGGGCGATGGAGCGCATCGAGAAGGAGGCGATCCGCATGGGCGTGCTGGTCGAGGACCTGCTCGCCCTGGCACGCCTCGACGAGCAGCGGGAGCTCAAGATCTCCCCGTCGACCTCCGACCGATCGCCCGCGATGCGGCGCTCGACGTGCGGGCGGCGGCGCCGGGGCGCGTGGTGACCGTCGTGGACACGACGTCGGATGCCGCGACATCCCTCCGCTCGCCCACACCGCCGATCTTCCATCCGCCCGCACCGCCGGCCAGGCCGCCGCGCACCGGCTGGCTGCGTCGCCGCTCGCGCGCCGCCTCTGCCGAGTCGGTCCCCGAGGCCCCGACCATCGACTTCTCCCGGGCCCGGAGGCGCCGGCGACGACACCCCGGTCGTGCTCGGCGAGGAGAACAAGGTGCGGCAGGTCGTGACCAATCTGCTCGGCAACGCCCGCCGCTTCTCCCCGAGAGCAGTCCGATCGAGATCATCATCGGCACGGACCGCGCCCAGGCCGTCGGCACCATCGCCATCGTCGACCATGGGGAGGGAATCCCTCCGCAGGTGCGCGATCAGATCTTCGAACGTTTCTGGCGTGCCGACACCTCGCGGGCGCGCGAGACGGGCGGCTCCGGCCTGGGACTGGCGATCGTGGCGTCGATCGTGGCGGCGCTGGAGGGCTCGGTCAGCGTCGAGGAGACCCCGGCGGCGGCGCGACGTTCATCGTCTCGCTTCCGCTCGCGACGGTTCCCGGCACGCCCGAGCACCTCATGGCCGAGACGCAGCCGCTCGATCGGCTCGATCTCTGAGCACGACGTCCTCTTCTGCACATCCGGACGGATGCCGAGAGTTGTCCGCCCGGCGCTCTGCGGCCTCCGGTGACGATGATCGGACCATAGCCTCGGAACTCCATCGAGAGGAGCTCCCATGACCGTCTTCACCGTCGACACCGATGCCGTCCTGGTCGCCACACAGGCCACCCGGGCCACCGCCGATCGCCTTCAGGTCGAGTCGGCCGCCATGATGTCGCAACTGCTCCAACTGCAGTCCGCCTGGACGGGGTCGGCCTCGGCCTCGTTCCAGGCCTGCGCCGAGCAGTGGCGCACCGCGCAGGCACAGGTCGAGCAGGCGCTGTCGTCGATCAGCCTGGCCCTGGGCAATGCCGCCGCGCAGTACGCCGAGGCCGAGCAGTTCTCGGCGAATCTGTTCCGCTGAGCATGCCTTACAGCGCTCGTGCCGCGCACGAGCGCAACCCGGTCGTTGAGCGAGAGCGGCGCTGCCGATCGAGCGTCGTACTGAGCAAGTGAAGCGCGTCGAAGTGACGAAACGCCCTGGCGCGAATGCGATCGACATCCTGCCTCGCTCAGCGGCCCGAGAACGAAGAGCGAGGACGCGGAAGGGCCCCGGCACGAATTGCCGGGGCCCTTCTCCATGCAGGCGTAGGTTTCGACTCGCTCCGCTACGCGGTGCTCGCTCAACCTTGATACGCCCAGGGCTCAACGCCGCGCTGCGGCATTGAGCCCTGCCGTATCAAAAGTCCATGCCGCCCGTCGGGTCGGCCGGAACGGCCGGAGCCTTCTCGGGCTTGTCGGCGACGACGGCCTCGGTGGTGAGGAAGAGGCCGGCGATCGATGCCGCGTTCTGCAGCGCCGAGCGGGTCACCTTCACCGGGTCGTTGATGCCGGCGGCCAGCATGTCGACGTACTCGCCCGTAGCAGCGTTGAGGCCCTGGCCCGCGGGAGCTCGGCGACCTTGTTCGCCACGACGCCCGGCTCGAGGCCGGCGTTGTTGGCGATCTGCTTCAGCGGCGCCTCGATGGCGACGCGGACGATGTTCGCACCGGTGGCCTCGTCACCCTCGAGCGCGAGCGACTCGAAGGCCTTGGCGCCGGCCTGGATGAGAGCGACACCACCACCGGGGACGATGCCCTCCTCGACGGCGGCCTTCGCGTTGCGGACGGCGTCCTCGATGCGGTGCTTGCGCTCCTTGAGCTCGACCTCGGTGGCCGCCCCGCCTTGATGACGGCGACGCCGCCGGCGAGCTTGGCGAGGCGCTCCTGGAGCTTCTCGCGGTCGTAGTCGCTGTCGGTGTTCTCGATCTCGCGGCGGATCTGGGTCACGCGGCCCTCGATCTGCGCAGCCTCACCGGCACCCTCGACGATGGTCGTCTCGTCCTTGGTGATGATGACCTTGCGGGCGCGGCCCAGAAGGTCGAGCGTGGCGTTCTCGAGCTTGAGCCCGACCTCTTCGGTGATGACCTGGCCGCCGGTGAGGATCGCGATGTCCTGCAGCTGGGCCTTGCGACGGTCGCCGAAGCCGGGAGCCTTGACGGCGACCGACTTGAAGATGCCGCGGATCTTGTTCAGCACGAGGGTCGCGAGAGCCTCGCCCTCGACGTCCTCGGCGATGATCAGCAGCTCCTTGCCGTCCTGGATCACCTTGTCGACGATGGGCAGAAGGTCCTTGATGTTCGAGATCTTCTGGTTCGCGATGAGGATGTACGGGTCTTCGAACACGGCCTCCTGGCGGTCGGGGTCCGTGACGAAGTAGGGGTTGATGTAGCCCTTGTCGAAGCGCATGCCCTCGGTGAGCTCGAGCTCGGTGCCGAAGGTCTGCGACTCCTCGACGGTGACGACGCCCTCCTTGCCCACCTTGTCGATCGCCTCGGCGATCAGCGCGCCGATCTCGAGGTCGCCGGCCGAGATGGACGCGGTGGCGGCGATCTCCTCCTTGGTCTCGACCTCCTTGGCGTCCGACAGCAGCTGCTCGGTGATGGCCGCGACGGCCTTCTCGATGCCGCGCTTGAGCGAGATGGGGTCGGCGCCGGCTGCGACGTTGCGCAGGCCCTCGCGAACGAGCGCCTGAGCGAGGACGGTCGCGGTGGTGGTTCCGTCACCGGCGACGTCGTCGGTCTTCTTGGCGACCTCCTTGACGAGCTCCGCACCGATCTTCTCGTACGGATCTTCGAGCTCGATCTCCTTGGCGATCGACACACCGTCGTTCGTGATCGTGGGGGCGCCCCACTTCTTCTCCAGAACAACGTTGCGACCACGCGGGCCGAGGGTCACCTTGACGGCGTCGGCGAGGATGTTGAGGCCGCGCTCGAGGCCGCGGCGGGCCTCCTCATCGAAAGCGATGATCTTTGCCATGAGTTTTGTCGTCCCTCCTGGACGTAGACGTTGGGGTTTAGCACTCAGTGACACCGAGTGCTAATAGCATTCTGGCACTCGACCCTGCCGAGTGCAAGCCGTCGACCTCCGCCGAAACGTCGCTACCCTCGGACGTCTCCTCCGGCTCCGGCTGCTCGCCCGATCGGTCGAGCCCGATCACGATCGTGAGCTGGCGGCCTTCCGGATCGTCGGGGTTCGCGTAGTGGTCGCTCTGGGCGAGCTCGGCGCCGCCGATGACGCCCGCGAGGCCGAGCGCGGCCTCTTCGTCGTCATCGTTCACGTAGTAGATCGTGGTCGTCGAGAAGTCGGTCGTGCCGCTCGGCCCGGCGAAGACGTCCGCGCCGCTCCAGCCCGCGTTGACGATGTCGTCGCGCATCCGCGCATCGATGCCCTCCTCGGGCGTCCCATTGAGGATGAGCACCGTGAAGCTCGTGTCGACGACACCGAGGTCGTCCGGCTCGGGAACGGTGGTCTGCACGGCATCCGGGAACGGCGTGATGCGTCCGGTGACCACGAAGACCGCGAACGTACCGACGACGACGAGGATCGCCGCGGCGACGGCGGCCCAGAGCAGGGCCACCCATCCGCTCAAGCGCGGCTCCTCGGCGCGGTGCGCGCCGACGCGGCCCGTCGTTCGCGGGACGTCGTCGAAGCGATCACGAGGAGATGTTGACACCCCTCGATGCTACAAGCCCTATCTTGCGGTTCGCTCCGCGCGTTCAGCCCCGCGCGCATCGCGGATGCGACGGAGTCGCTGTACCAGGAGCGGATCGTGCACGAGCGCGGCCTCGGTGTCGACCAGGCGCCCCAGCAGCTGGTAGTAGCGGGCCGGGGCGAGTCCGAGATCGGTGCGGATCGCCTCCTCTTTGGCGCCGCCGTGGCGGGGCCACCCCGCCTCGAGCGCGAGGATCGCGCGATCACGGTCGGAGAGCGGTGCGGGCATGCATCCAGCGTAGGCGGCTCTGCGGCATCCGATCGAAGGGCGCGCCAGAGGCTCCGGAAGAGGGGAGAATGGAGGAGAACACAGGAGGCGACATGGCATACGAGGTCGACAAGAGCGACGACGAGTGGCGCACGGAGCTCGGCGAGGAGAAGTACGCGGTGCTGCGGGAGGCCGCCACGGAGCGGCCGTGGACCGGCGAGCTGCTCGACGAGGAGCGCGCGGGTCTGTACACCTGCGGCGGATGCGGGGCGGAGCTGTTCCGCAGCGGAACGAAGTTCGACTCCGGATGCGGGTGGCCGAGCTTCTACGAATCGGTCCGCCCCGAAGCGGTGGAGCTGCTCGAGGACACCTCGCTCGGCATGGTCCGCACCGAGGTGCGATGCGCGTCCTGCGGGTCTCACCTGGGGCACGTGTTCCCCGACGGCTTCGGCACCCCCACCGGTGACCGCTACTGCATGAACTCGGTCGCGCTGTCGTTCACGCCCGACGAATGAGCGCACTCGAGGCCGCACGGGGCGGCGCTCCTGGTCGAAGGTGACCGCGGACGCCCCCACACACGAGGAACTGGCCGAGCTCGTCGCCGCAGCCGGCCGGGTCGCCGACCACTCCTCCCTGCGCCCGTGGCGACTCATCGAGATGCGCGGCGCCGACCGCGAGCGCCTCGGCAAGGCGATCGCGAAGGCGCAGGGCGACCGGCGTCCGTCCACCAAGCCTCTGCGTGCACCTCTTCTGGTCGCCGTCGTCGTCAGCTACCGCAAGAGCGGGAAGGTCCCGCACTGGGAGCAGGAGGCCGTCGCCTCCGGCGTCGCCCACACGCTGAGCCTCCTCCTGGACGAAGCCGGCTGGGGCGTCATCTGGCGCACCGGCGGCTATACGCGTGCGAAGAAGGTCGCCAAGGCCCACGGCCTGCAGAAGAACGAAGCGCTCCTGGGCTGGCTGTACGTGGGCGGGAAGCCCGCGGGAAAGAGCGCCGGGCGGCGCAAGCCGATCGACGTCGATGCGGTGCTGACGCGCATGCCACAGAAGAAGAGGCGTTGAGCCTCAGCGCCGACGCCATAGGAGCGCGACGAGGACGGATGCCGTCGCCAGTGCGACCATCACGGCGATCTGCCACGGCGCGGGCCCTGCCGCCCTGGCCAGAGCAGATCGATCGCCACCGAGGTGACAAGCTGTCCGAGCACCACGCCCAGCCCCATCAGCAGCACCCCCGTGCGCGCGACGACGATCACGCTGAGCAGGATGTATCCGGCACCGAGCGGGCCGCCGAGGTAGAGCCACCAGTCGTCCGGAAGGGGCGCGGGCGGACCCTGCACCGCCGCGCTGACGAGGGCGGCGACGACGAGCACCGCCGTGCCGATGAGGAAGCTCACGAAGGTCGCGGTCAACGGTGCCTCGATGCGCTGGCCCAGCCTTCCGTTCACGGCCTGCTGCAGCGCGATGCCCGCGCCCACAAGGAAGGGCAGCACGAGCATCCACAGCGGCGCGGAGGCGAGGACCTCCCCCGAGAGCGAGACGGCGACCGCGGCGAGCGCGAGGACGCCCCCGGCGATGCGTCCGCGGGTCACGGCGACGACGCCGGCGGGTCCGACGCCGAGGCGATCGAGCACGAGCCCGTGCACCGCCTGCCCGGCGACGACACCGACCGTGAACAGCGAGACACCCAGAAGCGCGACCGTCAGCCCCTGGGTGGAGACGGTGAAGGCGCCGCACGCGCCGCCGATGAGCATCCACCAGGGGATGCTGCGCGATCGGATGCCGCGCCACACCCGCCCGAACGCGGCGCGCTCCTGCCGCAGGAGGAGGACGACGACCGCCAGCAGGACGAGCCCGACCGTGAAGGAGATCAGGCCGGCGTAGATGCCGTCGTCGACGGCGACGCCGAGGAGCCCGTTGATCCGCGCCTGGATCGCGGTCATCATGCCGATCGATCCGGCCCCGAGGAGCGCGACCCACAGCGGCATCGTGTGCGGGTGACTCCGGGGCATTCCTCAGACGCTACCCGACCTTCCGGTGATCGGATGCCGCGGCATCCGACACCCGCCGTGCGCGCGGATCCATGGAGCCGACTGCGGGATTCGAACCCGCGACCGCCTGTTTACAAGACAGGTGCTCTACCAGCTGAGCTAAGTCGGCGAACGCCCCCAGTGTATCCGGGAAGCGGGCTCTCTCCTGACGACTCAGTCGTCGGACGAGGGCGATGCAGAGGGCGAGGGCGACGGCGACGAGGTCGGCGTGGGCGACTCCGTCGGCGCCGGGGTGGCGTAGTAGGCGTCGCTGGCGACCGTCAGCACGAACTGCGAGAACTCGGCCGGGCTGTTGGGCGCTCCGACGTACACCTGGCCGTTGACGACGACCATGGGCGCGGCGGCCAGGACGAGGTCATCGGTACCCGGCAGCGGACCCTCCAGGGCGCGCTGCGTGGCCTCTCTGGCCCAGGTCACGAAGTGGCTGTCCTCGATGCACGTGCGCACGATCTTGGGGCTGTCGACGCCGACGGCGACGGCGAGGTCGGCGAGTTCGGTGTTGTCGAGCCCGTCGGAGTCCATGTCGGGCTGGTTCACGAGGAGCTCGTGGTTGTAGGCGTAGAACTGGGCCGGCGAGTGCGTGGCCACGCAGGCGGATGCTCCGGCGGCGCGCTGCGAGTACTTGGTGCCGTTCGAGCTCGCCGTCAGCAGCGCGACCGGGTGGTAGGTGACCGAGACCGCGCCCTCGGAGATCCAACCGGAGAGCTGACGGGCGTTGGCACGCTCGAACTCGCCCGCCCGGGCGAGAGGTAGTCGACGTAGATGTGGATGTCGACGGCGCCCTCTGCGAGGGTGAGCTCCGCCGCCTCTGCGTCTTCGCCGGCGGTCGTCGGTGTCGGGCTCGGAGTGGGCGACGGGCTCGCCTCGACGAGCTCGGGTTCGGCCTCGGTTGCCAGACCGGTCACGGACGTGACCATGATGCCGTCCGCCGACAGACCCGTCGGATAGCGCGTGGTCTCCTCGGTCGTCGTGTCGATGGCGGCGTAGACCCCGTAACCGATCGCACCGAGGACGGCGACGACGACCAGACCGAGGAGCGTGCGCCTGAGCACACGCGCTCTGGCCTGCTTGGCCTGCACCTGCTGCGCCTTCTCACGCACCGCCTCGCGAGTGCTGGAGGCGGTGGGGACGTCCGGCGTTTCCTCGCTCGACATCGTTCCTCTTGAAAGTCCTGTGGGGTCGGGTTCCCCTCGGTCGCCGGGCAGCGACCCAAGATTCGATATTAACCGTGCAGCCTGAGAAATACCCCGGTGCAGTCGAGCATGGCATACTGAACCTGACCCAATGACGGGTCGCGGTGGGTCGCCCCACCGTTTCCATCACTACGGATCGTCCGGCACGTACCTGCCGGTGAAGGAGAAGAACATGGCATCTGTCACGTTTGATGACGCCACCCGCCTCTACCCCGGCGGCACCCGCCCCGCGGTCGACAAGCTGAATCTCGAGGTCGCCGACGGCGAGTTCCTCGTTCTTGTCGGTCCTTCCGGCTGCGGAAAGTCCACCTCGCTGCGCATGCTCGCCGGCCTCGAAGAGGTCAACGACGGCCGCATCCTCATCGGCGACCGCGACGTCACCGACGTCCCGCCGAAGGACCGCGACATCGCGATGGTGTTCCAGAACTACGCCCTCTACCCGCACATGACGGTGGCGGAGAACATGGGCTTCGCCCTGAAGATCGCCGGTGTCGGCAAGGAGGAGCGCGCGGCGCGCGTCCTCGAGGCCGCCAAGCTCCTCGATCTCGAGGAGTACCTCACCCGCAAGCCGAAGGCCCTCTCCGGCGGTCAGCGCCAGCGTGTCGCAATGGGCCGCGCGATCGTCCGCCAGCCGCAGGTGTTCCTCATGGACGAGCCGCTGTCGAACCTCGACGCGAAGCTGCGCGTGCAGACGCGTACGCAGATCGCCTCGCTGCAGCGTCGTCTGGGCGTCACGACCGTGTACGTCACCCACGACCAGACCGAGGCCCTCACGATGGGCGACCGCATCGCGGTCCTCAAGGACGGCCTCCTGCAGCAGGTCGGCACGCCGCGCGACCTGTACGAGCGGCCGAACAACGTCTTCGTGGCCGGCTTCATCGGCTCGCCCGCGATGAACCTGTTCCCGTCCGACCTCGCCGAGGGCGGCGTGATGTTCGGCAGCGAGGTCGTGCCGCTGGATCGCGACACCGTCGGGCGTGCGCACGGCAGCCAGGTCACCGTTGGTGTCCGCCCCGAGGACATCGAGGTCGGGCCCGCCGATGGCAAGGGGCTCCGCGTCACCGTCGACCTCGTCGAGGAGCTCGGCGCCGACGGTTACCTGTACGGTCACACTGAGATCGGCGGCAAGCGCGCCGACATCGTCGCGCGCGTCGACGGCCGCAGCCACCCGAACGCCGGCGAGACCGTCACCCTCGCCGCGAAGCCGGGCCACGTGCACGCCTTCGACCTCGAGACGGGCGACCGCCTCAACGACGCCCCCGTCATCTCGGGCTGAATCACGACGAAGCGGCGCGGCTGATCCTCACGATCGTCCGCGCCGCTTCGGCGTTTCCCCTGCCTTTCCCCCCGTTCATCTCGAGGAGTGACCATGGCCGACGCGCTGCGCATCACGGCGAGTGCCGTCGATCCCGGGCTCCTCGCCCTGCCGTGGTCGACGCCGCTGGCGAAGTGGCCCTCGGAGAACATCGTCTCCCTACCGAAGGGCCTCTCCCGTCATCTCGTGCGCTTCGCCGATCTGTCGGGGAAGGTCGTCGCCGTCAAGGAGACCACTGCCGAGATGGCTCAACGCGAGTACGACATGCTCGGCAATCTCGCGCGCCTCGATGTCCCCTGCGTCGATCGTGTGGCGGTGATCGCCGGGAGGTCGGATGCCGACGGCACACCCCTCCCGGCCGCATTGGTGACCTCGCATCTGCGCTTCTCCATGCCCTACCGCGCCCTGTTCACCCGGGTGCTGCGACCCGACACCGCCACGCGTCTGGTCGATGCTCTCGCCGTGCTGCTGGTGCGGCTGCACAACGTCGGCTTCTACTGGGGCGACGTCTCGCTGTCGAACACGCTGTTCCGACGTGACGCGGGCGCCTTCGCCGCATACCTCGTCGACGCCGAGACCGGCGAGTTGCACGAGCAGGGCCTGACGCCCGGGCAGCGGGCCTACGATCTGGATCTGGCGCGCACCAACATCGCCGGCGAGATCATGGACCTCGCCGCCGGCGGGCGCCTGGAGCACGGCGTCGACGCGATCGCGATCGCCGACGGCATCGTCTCCTCCTATCGTTCCCTGTGGGCGGCGCTGACCGCCGAAGAGTCGTTCGAGGCATCCGAGGCCTGGCGCATCACCGAGCGGGTCGAGCGTCTGAACGCCCTGGGCTTCGACATCGGCGAGATGTCGATGGAGGCGACGACCGACGGCACGCACGTGCGGATCCAGCCGAAGGTCGTGGACGCCGGGCACCACCAGCGCCGACTCATCCGCCTGACGGGTCTCGACGTCGAGGAGAACCAGGCACGGCGTCTGCTGAACGACCTGGACGAGTTCCGCGCCCGATCGACGAAGCCCTGGACCGACGAGGAGATGTTCGCGCACGAGTGGCTCACGCGCGTGTTCGAGCCGGTCGTCCGAGCCATCCCCTACGAGCTGCGGGCGAAGCTCGAGCCCGCGGAGGTGTACCACCAGGTGCTCGAGCACCGCTGGTACCTCTCGCAGTCCGAAGGGCGCGCGGTGCCCCTCGCCGAGGTGCTGACCAGCTACATCAACGACGTGCTGCGCCATCGCCGCGACGAGGCGACCATCATGGGTCCGCCGACCGAGACGATGAGCCTGCCGGTGATCACCGGTGCCGTGCCGACCGCCTCCCCCGAGACGGCCGCGATCGACTGGCGCGATCTGGTCTAGTCCCTCCGCCCAGCTGAAGATCGCAGCGATAGGCGGTCGCTGAGCTTGTCGAAGGGCCCGCCGGCACCATCCCCGGGCGCTTCGACAGGCTCAGCGACCGGGGACCTATCGGCCGAACCTCCTAGTACCCGACAGTGAAGCGCTGCCGGGAGTGCTGCGGGTTCTCGATCTCGTCGAGGAAGGCGACGCCGAGATCGGCGCCGGAGATGAACGACTCCCCGCGGCATCCGTCACGATGACGTCGCCGCCGACCCGGTAGGAGCCGGTGCGCTCGCCCGGGTTCCAGACGCCGAAGCCGCCGGCCGGGTGCACGAAGAACCAGTCCTTGCCGCTCGTGTCGGCCCGGAGATCCTCCAGGATGCCGATGGCCTCCAGCGCCTCGGCCTTGAACTCCTCGGGGAACCCCGCATCCACGACACGCGGACCGCCCGGGGCGACGAGGCTGCCGCCGGCTCCGCCGACGACGCCGAGACGCACACCCTCCGGAAGCGTGCGGAACAGTTCGGCGGTGGCCGAGCGCACCTTCCCGGCCATGTCGTCACGCGGCGAGATCGCCTGGATCACGACATCGACCTCGCCGATCTGCGACAGCAGCGTCGGGACGTCGAGGATCGTGCCCTCTGCGTAGACGACGCCCTCCTTCCGCTCGGCGGGCGCCTTGCGGGCGACCGAGACAACCTGGTGACCGCGGCGGACGGCCTCCGCGGCGATGTGCGAGCCGGCGTAGCCGGTTCCTCCGATGACGGCGATGCGTGACATTCTGGTCCTTTCGTGACGTTCTCCGGTACCAGCGCGGCCACGCGCGATTTCATTCCCGCGGCAACTGCTCGGCGCGCAGCGTCGCCACCTGATACAGGGCGACGGATGTCGCGATGCCGGCGTTCAGCGATTCGGTCGCCGCGGAGATCGGGATCGACACGATCTGGTCGCAGGTCTCGGTGACCAGACGCGAGAGCCCCTTGCCCTCGGAACCCACGACGATCACGAGCGGGCGATCGGCCAGCTCCAGCGCCGGCAGATCGACATCGCCGCCACCGTCGAGGCCGAGCACGAAGACGCCCTGCTTCTTGAACTCCTTCAGCTGCGTGGTGAGGTTCGACGCGAGGGCGACCGGGATGCGCGCAGCGGCTCCGGCGCTCGTCTTCCACGCGGCGGAGTTGACGCCCGCCGAGCGGCGCTGCGGCAGGATGACGCCGTGCCCGCCGAAGGCGGCGGTCGAACGGATGATCGCGCCGAGGTTGCGGGGTCGGTGACGCCGTCGAGCGCGACGAACAGCGGCAGCTCGCCGCGATCGATCACCTTCTCGAGCAGATCCTGCGGGTGCGCGTACTCGTAGGGCGGAACCTTGAGCGCGACGCCCTGGTGCACGCCGTCGAACCCGGCCATGCGGTCCAACTCGGGGCGGGTGACCTCCATCACCGGGATCTCGCGGTGAGTCGCGATCGACAGCATCTCCTTGACGCGATCGTCCATCTCCACGCGCTGGGCGATGTAGAGGGCGGTCGCGGGATCTTCGCGCGCAGCGCCTCGAGCACGCTGTTGCGACCGGTCACGTTCTCGGTGTCGTCGCCGGACTTCGCCTTGGGCGCACGCCCGGAACCTCCGCCCCGCGACGAGCCGCTGGACTTGCCCTTGCCGCCCGCGGCGGCATACCGCTCCTGGGCGGCCTTGCGCTTGCCCGCGGGGTGCCAGGCGCGGTCCTCCGCTTTCGGCGTGGGGCCGCGCCCCTCGAGAGAACGCTTGTTCTTGCCGCCCGTGCCCTTGGTGGGGCCCTTCTTGTTGCCCTTGCTCGCGCCGGGCGCCCTGGCTTAGCCATCACTCAAACTCCAATGTGTTCCGTCTGCGGAATCTTCCAGCACGATCCCGCGGCGGCGATCGCGTCGCGGATGCGATCGGCACCCGCCCAATCCTTGTCTGCCCGCGCCTGTGCGCGCTGGGCGATCATCTCCTGCACCAGTGCGTCGAGCGCGGATGCCGCCGCCCGCCGCCTCCGGCACTCCACTGCGCCGACATCGGGTTGATCCCCAGCAGCTCCGTCATCGACACCACCGCGCGCAGTGCTTCCGCCACCGCATCCGCGTCTCCACGATCGAGCGCCGCGTTACCGGCCCGCACGGTCTCATGCAGAACGGCCAACGCCTGCGGCACGCCGAGGTCGTCGTCCAGCGCCGTCGCGAACGCCTCGGGAAGGTCCTGTCCGGCAAGGCCGTCGCCCACCGCGCGCATCGCACGCTCCTGGAAGGAACGGATGCGGTCCAGCGCCGCCTCCGCCTCATCGAAGCTCGCGGGCGACAGGTCGAGGCTGGAGCGGTAATGCGCCGCGGCGAGCGCGTAGCGGACGACGAGCGGCTCGCGGTCCGCCAGCACGTCGGCGGCGAGGAGGTAGTTGCCCAGCGACTTCGACATCTTCTGGCCCTCGACGTTCACGAGGCCGTTGTGCACCCAGTACTGCGCGAAGCCGTCGCCGGCTGCGGTGGACTGCGCCAGTTCGTTCTCGTGGTGCGGGAAGCGCAGGTCGAGGCCGCCTCCGTGGATGTCGAAGGCAGCGCCCAGATAGCGCTTCGCCATCGCCGAGCACTCGATGTGCCAGCCGGGACGCCCGGGCCCCCAGGGCGAGTTCCACACGGCATCCGCCGGCTCGTCGGCCTTGGCGCCCTTCCAGAGCGCGAAGTCCTGCGGGTTGCGCTTGCCGCGCGGATCGGCGTCGGTGGCCGGCTCCATCGCGCCGACGCTCTGCCGGGTGAGCGTGCCGTACTCGGGCCACGAGCGCACGTTGAAGTACACGTCACCGGAGTCGTCGTCCGCCACGTAGGCGTGCCCACGCTCGACGAGCGTCTCGATCAGCTCGTGCATCTGCGGGACGGAGGCGGTCGCCCGCGGCTCATACGTCGGCGGAAGGATGCCGACAGCGGAATACGCCGCGGTGAACTCCTGCTCCGTGCGGTACGCGAGCGCCCACCAGGGCTCCTTGTCCGTGGCGTTCAGGAGCACCTTGTCGTCGATGTCGGTGACGTTGCGCACGAAGGTGACGCGTCCGAAACGATGCTCGAGCCAGCGCCGCAGCAGGTCGAAGCTGAGCGCCGCGCGGACGTGACCGATGTGCGGCCCCGACTGCACGGTGGGTCCGCACACGTACATCGTCACGTTCGAGGGGTCGAGCGGAACGAAGTCGCGCAGCGCCTGTGCGCGGGTGTCATGGAGCCGGATCGTCACTGCACCAGCCTACTCCGGGCTCCCTGCCCGAATCATGTGCCGGATCGCGGATGAGTCGTACCACCAGCAGGTGCTGCACCGCGACACACGGCGGCGGGCGCTGCCCCTCCGTCGCCGGGTGCAGGAGATGAGCGCATCGACGCCAGAATGGAGGGCGTGCGCTATGTGATCGCGGTCCTCCTCGCCGCCGTGCTGTTCGGGACCACCGGGACGAGTCAGGCTCTCGGCCCCGAAGGCACAACGCCCTTCTCGGTGGGCGCCGTGCGCCTGGCCATCGGCGGCACGGTGCTGGGCGTGCTCGCGTTCCTCCTCGCCGGGCGACGCCGACGGCGAACGGATGCCGCGCCACCCCGTCGCCGGCTCGATGCCCGCTCCGCGCTGCTCATGGCAGCCACGGGAGCGAGTCTGTGGGCCTACCAGCCGCTGTTCTTCTTCGGCACCGAGCGCAACGGCGTCGCGGTGGGCACGGTCGTCGCCCTCGGCTCCGCACCGATCATGGCGGGACTGCTGGAGTGGGCCGTGCGACGCCGCCGGCCCACGCTGGTCTGGATGGGGGCCACGGCTCTGGCCACCGCCGGCGTCGCGCTCCTCGCGCTCGGCGGCGGCGAGGCGACCGGGGCCGACCCGCTGGGGCTGCTCGGCTCCCTGGGCGCCGGCGGGACCTTCGCGATCATCGCGAACGCGCAGCGACGTCTTCTCGACGACGGCTGGGATCCGTTCACGGTCGTCGGCGCCATGGGCATCACCTCCGCGGTGCCCGCGCTCGTCTCCCTGCCGTTCCTGCACCTGGGCTGGGCGGCCTCCCCGCTCGGCGTGACCGTCGTCCTCTGGCTCGGCCTGGCCACGATCACCGCCGCCTACGCGATGTTCACCTGGGGGCTGAGCGGGCTCACCGCCGCGACGGCGGCGACGCTGACCCTGGCCGAACCCCTCACCGCGGCACTGCTGGGGTTCTCGTCCTCGGCGAGCAGCTCTCGGCGCTGGCGGTCGCGGGCCTCCTCGTGCTCGCGGGCGGCCTGACCCTGCTGGCCTGGGGTTCGCGGTCGGGCCGCGACCCGCGACCCTTCGCCGTGGAGGCGTGATGACATCTCCGCGACACATGGCCTGGCTAGCATCGTGACCATGACCACGGGTACGACGGCTCTCGAGTTCCGCGAAGACGATCTGAGCAGCGACGCGACCCGCGCGCTCATCGACGCCCACGTGCGGGGAATGCGCGAGGGCTCCCCGAGGAGAGCTGCCATGTGCTGGATCTCGACGGGCTCCGCGACGACAGCATCACCTTCTGGTCGGCGTGGCACGGGGACGAGCTCGCCGGGATCGGCGCCCTCAGGGATCTCGGCGACGGGCGCGGCGAGCTCAAGTCCATGCGCGTCGACGATCGCTTCCGCGGCACGGGCGTCGGACGCGCGCTGCTGCGCCACCTCATCGCGCAGGCGCAGGCGTGGGGTCTCACCTCGGTCTGGCTGGAGACGGGAGCGCAGGACGCCTTCCTCCCCGCCCGGCGCCTCTACGCGAGCGAAGGCTTCACGGACTGTCCCGCGTTCCCGCCGTACCGACCCGACCCGGCATCCGTCTTCATGACGCGCGCGCTCTGACACGCGCCGCCGGTCAGCCGCGGGCTGCAGCAGGGCCACCGCCGTCGCCGAGATCCCCTCGCCGCGACCGGCGAGCCCCAGACCATCGGTCGTCGTGGCCGACACCGACACGGGTGCGCCGCCCAGCGCCCGCGAGAGCACGCTCTGCGCCTCGACCCGACGCGGCGCGAAGCGCGGCCGGTTGCCCTGGAACTGCACCGAGACGTTCCCGATCGTGAAGCCGGCGGCGTCGACCAGGCTGCGCGTGTGGGCGAGGAAGACATCGGCGTGGGCCCCGGCGAACTCGGGTCGGTCCACGCCGAAGTGCTCGCCGATGTCGCCCAGCCCGGCCGCCGCCAGCAGCGCGTCGACGATCGCGTGGGCGACCGCGTCGCCGTCGGAGTGGCCGGACAGCGCCGGCTCCCCGGCCAGTCGAGGCCAGCGAGCCACAGGTGGCCCTCACCCCGAAGGCGTGCACGTCGGTCCCCAGGCCGACCCGCGGTGCGGGAGGAGCCGGATGCAGCAGACGCTGCGCGCGCTCCAGGTCGGCGGGCATGGTGATCTTGAAGGCCGAGGCAGATCCCGGGATGTGCCGCACCCGGAACCCCGCGGCGGCGAACAGCGCGGCATCGTCGGTGTACTCCGCACCGGATGCCGCAGCCTGCGCATAGGCGCGTTCGAGCAGCCCTCGGGGGAAGCCCTGCGGGGTCTGCGCCGCGACGAGCTCCGACCGGTCGACGGCCTCGGTGACGTCCGACCCGGCCACACGCTTGAGGGTGTCGACCACCGCGAGCGCGGGGATGACGCCCTCTGCGGCGGTCACGGCATCCGATACGGCATCGATCTGAGCCGACGGCGTGAGAGCGCGCGCCGCATCGTGCACGAGCACGGTCGTCACATCCGCCCAGAGCGCGGCGAGCCCGGCGGCGACGGACTGCTGACGGGTGGCGCCGCCAGTGACGACGCGCCCCAGTGCGGCGCGGTCCCCCGCGGCTTCGCGCAGCTCGGTCTCGGCCTCGCCCTCATATCCCGGAGGCGCGACGACGACGACCTGTGCCGGCGCCGCGGCGAACACCGCATCCAGCGCATGGCGCAGGACGGAGTGCTCGTCGATGCCGACGAAGGCTTTGGGCGCGCCCGCGGCCAGGCGCGTGCCGGAACCGGCGGCGACGACGATGATCGCCGTGCGGGGCAGAGGAAGGAGAGTCACGGACTCACGTTATCGCGCACGAGGGACGTTGCCGCGCTGGGAGAGAGGTTTCGACTCGGGTGCGCTACGCGCATCCTCGCTCAACCTTGAGCCGGCGCGCATCAACGCTGCTGCGCAGCGAGGGAGGAGGTTTCGACTCGCGCGCCCTGCGGGCGTGCTCGCTCAACCTTGACCCTCGCCGCATCAACGCTGCTGCGCAGCATTGATCCGTCGCGCGTCAAGAAGCGAGAACCTCATCGAGGAGGGCGGCGGCCTTCTCCTCGTCGACCTTCTCGGCCAGAGCCAGCTCCGACGTGAGGATCTGGCGGGCCTTGGCGAGCATCCGCTTCTCCCCGGCCGACAGGCCGCGGTCCTGATCGCGACGCCACAGGTCGCGGACGACCTCGCTGACCTTGATCACATCGCCCGAGGCGAGCTTCTCGAGGTTCGCCTTGTAGCGGCGGGACCAGTTCGTGGGCTCTTCGGTGAACGGTGCGCGCAGCACCTCGAAGACCTGGTCGAGACCCTCCTTGCCGATGACGTCACGCACGCCGACGAGGTCGACGTTCTCGGCGGGGACCTCGATGACGAGATCTCCCTGGGTGACGTTCAGCTTGAGGTATTTCTTGGTCTCGCCCTTGATGACTCGATCCTTGACCTCGATGATCGTCGCGGCTCCGTGGTGGGGGTAAACGACCGTCTCGCCAACCTCAAAAAGCATAAAATCGTGTCCTTTCGGCAACCTCTAGGATACCACAGGCGAACTTGCGCTAAGGTTCGCGCCCGCGCTCCCGCACCCGGGATTCGGATGCCGCCGCGTACCCGTAGAATGGAGGCGGACATCCCGTCGGCACCCAGGAGGATCCGTGAAATCGCGCCTTGTCGCATCCGTTGCCCTCAGCGCTCTCGTTCTCGTCGGCGCTACGGGATGCACGTTCATCACGCCGCAGTCGACCACGCTCGTGTACTCGGCCTCCGACGGCGTGAACGTCCATGACGACGGCCCTGTCGACGTGCGCAACGCGATGATCATCACCAACGAAGACGGAACCGCCGGCAACTTCGTCGCGGTCCTCGTCAACAACGGCGACTCCGCGGAGCTCCTCTCGATCGAGGTCGACGGGCTCGCCCCTCTGCGCGTGAACGTGCCGGCGGGTGAGCGCATCAGCTTCGGCGGCAACACCGACCCGCTGCCGATCGACGGCTTCTCCGCGGTCCCGGGCAGCACCGTGACGGTGTACTTCCAGTCCGGCGCCGAGTCGGCCTTCCCGACCGAGATCCCCGTGCTCGACGGCACGCTCGAGTACTACAGCGACCTCGCTCCCTGATCTTCTGCTCCTCCATGACGAACGCCCCCGCTTCCTGCGGGGGCGTTCGTCGTCTGCGGTTCAGTTCTCGTCGAAGCGATACCCCAGCCCACGCACGGTGATGAGCACCTTGGGCTCGCTGGGGTTCTCCTCGATGCGGGAGCGGATGCGCTTGATGTGCACATCGAGGGTCTTGGTGTCGCCGAAGTAGTCGCTCCCCCACACGCGGTCGATGAGCTGTCCGCGTGTGAGCACGCGTCCGGCGTTGCGCATGAGCATCTCCAGGAGCTCGAACTCCTTCAGCGGCATGTTGATGGGCGTGCCCGCGACCGTGACCGTATGCCGGTCGATGTCCAGGACGACCCGCCCGCCGTCGAGCACCCGGTCGTCGAGGTCCTCGTCCTCGGGCACCGCACGGCGCAGCACGGCCCGCATCCGGGCGAGCAGCTCGCGCGAGGAGTAGGGCTTGGTGATGTAGTCGTCGGCGCCGAGCTCGAGCCCCACGACGATGTCCACCTCGGAGTCCTTGGCCGTGAGCATGATGATCGGCACCGTCGAGCTCGACCGGATCTGCCGGCAGACCTCGGTCCCGCTCATTCCGGGAAGCATGAGGTCCAGCAGCACGACGTCCGCGCCGCGGTCGCGGAAGGCGGCGAGGGCGGTCGGGCCGTCCTCGGCGATCTCGACGTCGTAGCCCTCCCGCCGCAGCAGATAGGCGAGCGGATCGGCGAGGTCGGGTTCATCCTCGACGAGAAGGATGCGGGTCATTCGTGTACTCCCTTGCGCGCACGGACGCCGGCGGTGTTCTTGGCCGCCTTGGCAGTCTTTTCGGTGCGCCTCTTCTTCTTTTTCTTCTTCTTGCCCGGTTCGTCCAGGACAGGGGCGTCGATCCGCGGGAGGCGGATCGTGAATGTCGAGCCGTGCCCGGGCCTCGACCACAGCCGCACCTCCCCGCCGTGACGCTGAGTCGCGTGCTTGACGATCGAGAGGCCAAGGCCGGTGCCGCCGGTGCGCCGCGAACGCGCTTCGTCGGCACGATAGAAGCGCTCGAAGATGCGCTCCCGATCCGCCTCGGCGATGCCGATCCCCTGGTCGGAGACAGAGATCTCCACGACGTCGTCGACGACCTTCGCGGCCACGGCGACGCGCGCTCCGCGCGGGGAGTAGGCGATCGCGTTCGCGATGAGGTTGCTGACCGCCTCCACGAGGATCTGCGTCTCGCCGGTGACCCAGACCGCGCGATCCCCGCCGCGGACGAGATCGACGCCCGCCGAGTCCGCCTCGACCTGATGCGCCTCGACGGATGCCGCGACGACCTCGTCGATCGCGACCGCCTCGAACTCGGCGACGCCGACCGCCGCCTGCAGGCGCGAAAGGCTGAGGATCCGTCCGGTCAGACGCCCGAGTCGCCCGGCCTCAGCCGACAGCCGCGCGGCGAACTTGCGCACCTGCTCGGGATCGTCGGCGGCGGACTCGATCGCCTCGGCCAGCAGACTGACCGCTCCGACGGGGGTCTTGAGCTCGTGGCTGGTGTTGGCCACGAAATCGGTGCGCATCTGCTCGAGCCTCTCCTGCTCGGTGACATCGCGGATCACCAGCAGCATGAGTCGCGCGCTCAGCGCGCTCGCCCGGGCAGTGACCAGACGCGGGTCCAGGCTCAACCCTCCGCGAGTGATCCTGAGCGTATCGGTCCGCGGGGTCTCGCTGAGACGAGCTGAGCGGATGAGCTGGCGAAGCTCGGGGTTGTCGAGGACGGCATCCGGGGACACTCCGTATCGTTCAGCGGCGGCCGAGGTCGCCAGTACGAGATTGGATGCGTCGACGACGCAGGCCGCATCCTCCATGCTCCCGAGGACGGCGGTGATGCCGGGCGGGATCGCGGCGGACTGCTCCTCCTCGGCCTGTGCACGCATGCGGTAGGACCAATAGGTGATCAGTGACATCCCGGCGCCGACGAGCACTCCTAGCGCGAGCGAGAGGAGCGCGATCTGCGTCGTGTCCATGCCTACAGCGTAGGGCGAGTTCGCCGGACTCCAGACCCGTTTCCCGCGGTTGCCAAAGCACGAGGTCTACTATTCACGTACCGGGCACCAGCCGTTAACCTTCGGCGATGACAATCTCCGAAGAGCCCGGCGCGGACCATCCGGGCCCCCGCGCGCGGACACCCGCCTGACACGCAGAAAGGTTGCGCTCGCACATGCGCGAAGTCTTCCACCAGTCCCTCGAGCAGCTCCAGAGCCAGCTCGTCGAGATCGCCGACCTCGTCACCATCGCCATCGACAAGGCGACCCGCGCCTTCGCGGAGAGCGACGTCTCGCTCGCCGAGGAAGTCATCAGCGACGACACCAAGATCGATGAGCTCGCCGTGCTCCTGGACGAGCAGGCCATCGAGATCCTCGCCCGGCAGCAGCCGGTCGCCCGCGACCTGCGCATCGTCGTCTTCGCCCTTCGGGTGAGCGCTTCCCTCGAGCGCATGGGCGACATGGCCGAACACATCGCCCAGCTCGCCCGGCTGCGTTTTCCGGAGCGCGCGATTCCCAAGGGGCTCAAGGGCACCTTCGTGCGGATGGGTGAGCTGGACGTCGAGATCGCCCGCCGACTCAGCGACCTGCTGCGCACCCAGGATCTGCGCATCGCCGACGAGATCCGCAACGCGGACGACGATGTCGACGAGCTGCACGCGAAGGTCTTCGAGAAGCTCCTCAGCGACAAGTGGCGCGGCGAGGCCGAGCAGACGGTCGATGCGACGCTCGCGAGCCGCTATCACGAGCGCTTCGCCGACCACGCCGTGGCCGTCGCGAAGAAGGTCGTCTACCTCGCCACGGGCGACTGGACGGCCGACACCGACACGATCGACCTGGCGATCGGGCTGACCGAAGAGAGCTGACTCACACGCAACGACGAAAGGACGGCGGATGCCAGCTGCATCCGCCGTCCTTTTCGCGTGTCGGCTCTCAGTGCTTGCCCTGCGCGGCGACCGCGGCGGCACCGGCGGCGGCGGCCTCGGGGTCGAGGTAGCGGCCGGGACCGGTGGGGGCGTTGTTCTCGTCGAGCTCGTAGACCAGCGGGATGCCGGTGGGGATGTTCAACTCGGCGATCGCCTCGTCGCTGATGCCCTCGAGGTGCTTGACGAGCCCGCGCAGCGAGTTGCCGTGCGCGGTGACGAGCACCGTCTTGCCCGCGACGAGATCGGGGACGATCGCCTCCTCCCAGTAGGGCAGCAGGCGGTCGATGACGAGCTTGAGCGACTCGGTGCGGGGCACCTCGCCGTCGATGCCGTCGTAGCGAGGGTCGCCGACCTGGCTGAACTCGCTGTCGTCGTCGAGCGGAGGCGGCGGCACGTCGAAGGAGCGGCGCCACAGCTGGAACTGCTCGGGGCCGAACTCCTCCAGGGTCTGGGCCTTGTCCTTGCCCTGCAGCGCGCCGTAGTGGCGCTCGTTGAGCCGCCAGGAGCGCACCACGGGGATCCACAGGCGGTCGGCGGCGGACAGGGCGATGTTCGCCGTCTGTATCGCACGGCTCAGAAGCGAGGTGTGCAGCACATCGGGCAGGAGCTCGGCCTCGGCGAGCAGCTCGCCGCCGCGACGGGCCTCGGCCTTGCCCTGCTCGGTCAGCCGGACATCGACCCAGCCGGTGAAGAGGTTGAGCTCGTTCCACTCGCTCTGGCCGTGGCGGAGGAGGATGAGGGTGCGGGTTGTCATGGCTTCAGCTTAGCGAGAGCCGTCGGATGCCAGCGGGCGACGTGACAGCCGGGTCAGGCGCGGGACGTTCGCGGTGGCACCGGCATCCGAGGGCACGATGACCTGCTGCGCCGCGGCGATGCGGGTCTCCCCCGCGTGCACGACGAGGTCGCCCTCGGGCGCACGACGCGACAGGATCGCCAGCGCGATCGGCCCGTCCTCGTAGTGGCGCGCCGCGGTCGTGATGTGCCCGACCTCGCTGTCGCCGGCGAAGACCGGCGCCCCCCGCTCGGGGAGGATGTCGACGCTGCCGTCCAGATGCAGCGCGACCAGGCGCCGCGGGGGATGCCCGAGGTTGTGCACCTTGGCGACGGTCTCCTGCCCGCGGTAGCAGCCCTTGCTCAGGTGCACGGCACTGCGGATCCAGTCGCTCTCGTGCGGCAGGGAACGCTCGTCGACCTCGCCGGCCCAGCGCGGCCGCCAGGCGACGACGCGCAGCGCTTCGGCGGCCAGAGTGCCCGCCGCATCGATCGCGGCGAGTCCCTGGAGGCCTGCCGCATCCACCAGAGCCACCCGCCAGGTGTAGTCGTCGGCCGGATGCTCCGCGACGACCGAGTACTGATGCCCGCCCGGCTGCACGCGCTGCCAGGGATCGGCCCACACCACCGGAACTCCGGCGGGAGAGATGGCGGATGCCGACCCCGCCTGTTCGGCCTCGCCTCCGGCGAAGAAGCCTACCGCGGTGAGGTCGGGGCGCACCGTCACGGTCACACGCGAGCGGAACACCATGCGCGAGAGCCACGCGGCGAGCGCCTCGGCATCCGCGGCATCCGTGATCAGCCAGGTCGATGCGCCGTCCTCGAAGACCCCCGCGGCATGCTCGACGCGCCCCTGCGGGTCGAGGATCAGCAGCTCGGTGCTGTCGCCGGGTATGAGGGAGGCCACGGCCTGCGAGGTGATCGAGTCGAGCCAGCCCCGTCGATCCTCCCCCGCCACCTCGATCACGGCACGGTCTCCCAGCGGCGCGACAGCGGTGCCCGCGACGAGGCCGCGCTGCTCGCGCATCGGGTCGCCGAAGTGCGAGACGACTCCGGCGTCGCTGACGGCGCCGGGACGATCGGCGAATGCGGTCATGCGTGCTCCTGTGTCTAGACGCGTGCGAGCCGCGCCGAGGCGTGAGAGCGCAGCTCCGCTCCGAGTGCGGCGATGTCCCACGCCCAGAGCAGGTGGCCGTCGACGAGGCCGTACATCCGGGTCGCCGCGCCGTAGTGCTTGGCGCCGGCGGCGCGCACGATCGCATCGGTGGCGATATCGATCCGAGGGCCCTTCGCCTCGCCCAGATACAGCTCGAGCATCCCGTCGGAGTGGGCCAGGGCGACCTCGATCGGGAAACCGCCGCTGTCGGAGCGCAGCTCCTCGACATCGGATGCGGTGCGCTCGGGCTCCTGCGCCATCGGCGGCAGGAGGGCGGGACCGGGCTGGGCGGGCGTGGCCGGACGCGCCACGCGCCAGTACCCGGTCTCGGCGACGAGCGGAACGGATGCCGCCCCCTCGCCGTCTGCGATCCATGCCGTCGCCTGGTAATTGAGCGAGGGGCCGCCGTCATGGCTGAAGCTGACCCGATGGGTGAACTCGCCCTCGAAGTTGTGGTCGCCGGCCCGATAGTCGATGACGCCGGTCCCCTCCCACACGCCGATCAGCCACGCCAGTGGCGCGAGATCCGCGGGAAGATCGGTCGGCAGCTCGATCACGAGGCTCCGGTCAGCGCTGGCCGCGGAACAGGTTCAGCAGCACAACGCCCGAGACGAAGGCGATCGCGAGGCCCGAGAGCACGAGCAGTCCTGTGAAGAAGAGTTCGAGCGCGATGAGGTCCATGCCGTCCACTCTAGCGCGTCAGGCGGGCAGGAGCGCGGCCAGGCCGAAGCCCGCCGAGATCAGCCCCATCACCAGCAGTGCGCCGAGGATGCTCGCGGAGACCCGGAAGATGAAGCCGATCGCGGTGCCGTACCAGAGCTGCACCGCGAAGGAGAGGACCACGATCCCGGCGAAGCCGAGCACGAGCCACGGAGCACGGTCGAGCTCCTCGACCAGGACGCCGATGAGCACCGAGACGAGCAGCGCCAGAACCCACACCGAGACGACGCCGATGAAGGCGTTTCGGGGCGCAGACACACGCTCGGACATGGCTCCTATTGTGACCCATCGCACGGCGTCGCGGCATCCGGCGCACTCCGGCGTGGCGGATCGCTCGCTATTATTGTGCGCACGGCCGCCGTCACCGCACGGCCACCGTGCAGGGTGACCCACCTCACCCGGAAGGATTCCTGTGGCACAACTGCTGGTCTTGACCTCTGCTCCCGGCGAGCCGGTCCTGCCCGCCCTGGAACTGCTCGGCCATCGGGTCCGCCAGATCCCTGCAGAGCCCGCGCAGCTGGTGAGCGCTCCGGAATCGGATGTCGTCCTCGTCGACGCGCGCACCGACCTCGCCGGCGCGAAATCGCTGTGCAAGTTGCTGCACACGACCGGTCAGACCTCCCCGCTCCTTCTCGTGGTCACCGAAGGCGGCATGAGCGCGGTCTCGGGCGACTGGGACATCGACGACGTCGTGCTCGCCACGGCCGGACCCGCCGAGGCGGACGCCCGCATCCGACTCGCCCTCGCCCGCAGCGCCGACGACACGCCGGTCACCCGCGTCCAGACCTCCGGCCTGGTGATCGACGACCAGTCCTACTCGGCGAAGATCCACGGCCGCTCGCTGGATCTGACCTACAAGGAGTTCCAGCTCCTGCACTTCCTGGCCACGCACCCCTCGCGCGTCTTCACCCGCGAGCAGCTGCTGAGCGAGGTGTGGGGCTACGACTACTTCGGCGGCACGCGCACCGTCGACGTGCACGTCCGGCGTCTGCGCGCCAAGCTCGGCGATCAGGAGCAGATCATCGGCACCGTGCGCAACGTGGGGTACAGATTCAACGTCCACGAGGACGACGAGGCCGTGGGCGCGACCGCGTCATAGCGGAACCAGTTCACGCACTCGTCACCCTCCGGTGCCAAGATGAATGCCATGAATGATCAGCTCGCAGCCGACGCCGGTCTCGGCGATGCCGAAGACGACGACTTCGACGAGGTGTTCGAAGCCCCGGATGCGGAGCTGCCCGACCATCGCTATCTCGACCGCGAGCTGAGCTGGCTCGCGTTCAACCAGCGGGTGCTCGAACTCGCCGAGGACCCGAACCTTCCGGAGCTGGAGCGCGCGAACTTCCTGGCGATCTTCGCCAGCAACCTCGACGAGTTCTTCATGGTGCGCGTGGCCGGCCTCAAGCGCCGCATCGTGACCGGTCTTGCCGTGCCGACCAATGTCGGCCGGGCACCGACCGATGTGCTCGCCGACATCTCCCGGCACGCCTATGAGCTCCAGCTGCGCCATGCGCGGGCGTGGAGCGACCTCGTGCGCCCGGCACTGTCGGATGCCGGCATCGAGATCGTCGACTGGGACGACCTCACCGACGCCGAGCGCGACGGACTCTCCGAGTACTTCGCCGACCACCTCTTCCCGGTGCTCATGCCGCTCGCGGTCGACCCCGCGCATCCCTTCCCCTACATCTCCGGCCTCTCGCTGAATCTCGCCATCCGCATCCGCAACGCCCGCACGGGCCGGCAGGACTTCGCGCGCCTCAAGGTGCCGCCGATGCTCCCCCGTTTCGTGGAGGTGCCCGGCTCCGGCGAGATCAGCCGGTATCTGAGGCTCGAGGAGCTCATCGCCAACCACCTCGACCACCTCTTCCCCGGAATGGAGGTGCTCGACCACCACGCCTTCCGCCTGACACGCAACGAGGACGTCGAGATCGAGGAGGACGAGAGCGAGAACCTCATCCAGGCGCTGGAGGCGGAGCTGCTGCGCCGCCGCTTCGGCCCGCCGATCCGCCTGGAGATCACCGATGACATGGACGACGTGACCCTCGACCTGCTGATCACCGAGCTCGACATCAGCGACCAGGAGGTCTATCGGCTGCCCGGGCCCCTCGATCTGCGCGGGCTCTTCTCGCTCACCGACGAGCGCCGCCCCGACCTGCGGTACGCGCCCCATGTGCCCACGACGGCACTCGCCTTCCAGCCCAAGGAGACCAGCGGGCGGGCCGACATCTTCGCGGCGATCCGCAAATCGGACGTGCTCGTGCACCACCCTACGAGTCCTTCGCGACGAGCGTGCAGGCCTTCCTGGAGCAGGCCGCGCGCGACCCGAAGGTCCTGGCGATCAAGCAGACCCTGTACCGCACCTCGGGCGACAGCCCCATCGTGCAGGCGCTCATCGACGCCGCCGAGGCGGGCAAGCAGGTGCTCGCCCTCGTCGAGGTGAAGGCACGGTTCGACGAGGCGAACAACATCGTCTGGGCGCGCAAGCTCGAGAAGGCCGGTGTGCACGTCGTCTACGGGCTCGTGGGGCTGAAGACCCACTGCAAGCTGGCCCTCGTCATCCGCGAGGAGGACGGGAGGCTGCGCCACTACTCCCACGTCGGCACCGGCAACTACAACCCCAAGACCAGCCGCATCTACGAGGACTTCGGCCTGTTCACGACCGACGCCCAGGTCGGCAAGGATCTCACGCGCCTGTTCAACGAGCTGTCCGGCTACGCGATCGAGAAGAAGTTCAAGCGACTGCTCGTGGCCCCACTGCACCTGCGGAAGGGCCTGGTGCGCCTCATCAACACGGAGGCCAAGAATGCGAGGGCGGGCAAGCCCGCGCACATCCGCATCAAGGTCAACTCCATGGTCGACGAGGAGATCATCGACGCGCTCTACCGCGCCAGCGCCGCGGGGGTCAAGGTCGACATCTGGGTGCGCGGGATCTGCAGCCTCCGCGCCGACCTGCCCGGGGTGAGCGACAACATAACGGTGCGCTCGATCCTCGGCCGCTATCTCGAGCACTCGCGCATCTTCGCCTTCGCGGGCGACGGGGACCCGCAGGTCTACATCGGCAGCGCCGACATGATGCACCGGAACCTCGACCGCCGCATCGAGGCGCTCGTGCGAGTCACCTCCCCCGAGCATGTGGACGACCTCCTCACCCTGTTCGACCTGGCCATGGACGACCAGACGAGCTCCTGGCATCTGGGCGCCGAGGGCGTGTGGACCAGGCACTCGATCGACGCCGCGGGCGACCCGCTGCGCGACCTGCAGGACGAGACCATGAACAACGTCCGACGCCGCAAGCGGAGCCGGACGGCACGATGAGCGATTCCGCGGTGTACGCGGCGGGGGCCGTGGTCTGGCGTCGGGTCGAGGGGAAGCTGCGCATCCTCCTCATCCATCGAACGAAGTACCGCGACGTCACCTTCCCGAAGGGCAAGGTCGACCCGGGCGAGATGCTCGCCCAGACGGCTGCACGCGAGGTCGAGGAGGAGACCGGCATCCGCGTCCACCTGGGCGTTCCCGTCGGGGTCTCCCACTACTCCATGCGCCCGAAGCGCCAGAAAATCGTGCACTACTGGGCCGCGGAGGCCACCGAGGACGCCATCCGCGCCTCCTCCTTCGTGCCCAACGGCGAGATCGCGGCGCTGGAGTGGGTGAGCCTGAAGAAGGCACGGTCGCAGTTGAGCTACCCGGTCGACGTCGAGATCCTCGACGAGTTCGTCGCCCGCGTCGACCACGGCGCCCTGGACTCGGTCCCCCTCATCGTGCTCCGGCACGCACGCGCCGTGCCGCGCAGCGGGTGGAAGGGAGCGGATGCCGCCCGGCCGCTGACCCCGCAGGGCCGCCACCAGGCGAAGGCGATCGCCGGCGTGCTCGAGGCCTTCGGCGTCCGCAAGATCGTCACGAGCGACGCCCTGCGCTGCACCGCGACAGTGAAGCCCCTCGCCAAGGCGCTCGGCGTCAAACTCTCTCCGACGGCCTTGATCAGCCAGGACGCATGGGAGGCGGGCGAGGCCGATGTGCGCAAGGTCGTCGGAAAGCGGGTGCGCGTGCGCAAGCCCGCCGTGATCTGCAGCCACCGCCCCCTGCTGCAGGAACTGCTCACCGAGATCGCTCTGGCCACCGGCACGATCCGCGGCTCCTACCTCGGCGATGCGGCCGATCTGGAGCCTGCCGGGTTCTCCGTCGTGCATCTGTCGGCCACCAACCCGGGTTCCGGGATCATCGCGATCGAGACCCACGAACCCAAGATCTGACCGACGGTTCCGGGACGTCGCTCTCCGTTCTCCTGCCGTTCACCTGCACGGCGACCACATGTCACCGACCGCTCCTAACGTCGCTGTGAGCCCTGCACCGGGCCCTCATCCCGATCGAAACGGATTCACAGTGAAGATCTCCCGCATCGCCCGCGTCGCCGCCATCGGCGCCGTCGCCTCCCTCGCCCTCGCCGGCTGTGCCGCGAACGAAGGTGACGCAGCCGTGGTTCCCTCCGAGGAGCCCAACGAGACCACGCTCTCGGGCACGATCAGCGCCACCGGCGCCTCCTCTCAGACAGCTGCCCAGGAGGCCTGGCAGGCCGGCTTCCAGCTCACCCACACCGGCGCGACGGTCAACTACGAGCCCACCGGCTCGGGCACCGGCCGCACCAACTTCCAGGAAGGCGCCAGCAACTTCATCGGCTCCGACCGCGCCTTCAACGACGATGAGATCGCCGCCGGTGGATTCGGCGCGTGCCTGACCGACGACATCGTCGAGGTTCCGCTGTACATCTCGCCGGTCGCCGTCGCCTTCAACCTCGACGGCATCGAGAGCCTCAACCTCGACGCCGAGACCATCGCGAACATCTTCGCGGGCAACATCGCGACGTGGAACGACCCGGCCATCGCCGAGGACAACGCCGACGTCGACCTGCCGGACACCGCCATCACCCCGGTCCACCGCTCCGACCCCTCGGGCACACAGGAGACCTTCACCACCTACCTGAAGTCGGCCGCCGGTGACGTCTGGGAGCACGACCCCAGCGACGAGTGGCCGCTCTCGGGCGGCGAGGCCGCACAGGGCACCTCAGGCGTCAAGCAGGTCATCGACGCCGGTGTCGGCACGATCGGCTTCCTCGACGCCTCCCAGGCCGGCGGCTTCGGCCAGGTGCACATCGAGGTCCAGGGCGAGTTCGTCGCCTACTCGGCCGAGGCGGCATCCGCCCTCGTCGAGGGGTCGCCGCTGCGCGAGGGCCGCGGCGCCGGTGACCTCGTCTTCGACGTCGACCCGGCCGCCGCTCCCGCCGGCGCCTACCCGATCGCCCTGGTGAGCTACCTCATCGCCTGCGAGCAGTACGAGGACGCGAACACCGCCGCGATCGTGAAGGAGTATTTCGCGTTCATGGCCAGCGCGGAGGGTCAGGCCGCCGCCGCCGCGAACGCCGGCAACGCCCCGATCTCGGAGGGCCTGCGCGAGAAGGCGCTCGCTGCGATCGATCTGATCCAGGTCGGCTGACGACGCACCGCCTCGGCGGACACACATCGTGCCCCGCCCTGCCTCCGGGGGTCCCTCCCGGCGGTGCAGGGCGGGGCACGTTCGTGCCCGAGTCGTTCACCTGCTGTTCACCTGCGCGGATCATTCTCGTTAACCGTCCCGCCTACCTTCTGGGTGTGGCCCGCTTCGGGCCGGTCCCCATTCCCGATCGAAACGGATCCTCTGTGCAGGTCACTCGCGTCGCCCGCATCCTCGCCGCCGGTGCCGTCTGCTCGCTCCTCCTGGCCGGCTGCGCCCTGAACGAGCGTCCCGGCGATGCGCCGCCGGCGGCATCCGTCCTCTCCGGCACGATCAGCGCCACCGGCGCCTCCTCGCAGGTCGCCGCGCAGGAGGCGTGGATGGCCGGATTCCAGACCGCGAACGTGCGCGTCACAGTCAACTACGAGCCGACGGGCTCGGGTACCGGCCGCGCGAACTTCCAGGCCGGAGCGAGCAGCTTCGTCGGCTCCGACCGCGCCTTCACCGACGACGAGATCGCCGCCGGAGGCTTCCGCGCCTGCATCGGCGATGAGCTTGTCGAGGTCCCCCTCTACATCTCTCCCGTCGTGGTCGCCTTCCACCTCGACGGCATCGACACGCTCGACCTCGCTCCGGACACGCTCGCGAGCATCTTCGCCGGCCGCATCACCCGCTGGAACGATGCCGCCATCGCAGCCGACAACCCCGAGGTCGCGCTGCCCGACCTGGCGATCAGCCCCGTGCATCGCTCCGACCCCTCCGGGACGCAGGAGACGTTCACCCGCTACCTGGCCCTGACCGCGCCGGATGCCTGGACGCACGGCATCACGGACAAGTGGCCGATCACCGGGGGCGAGTCGGCCCAGGGCATCGCCGGTGTCAAGCAGGTCATCACCGCCGGCCGCGGCACGATCGGCTTCCTCGACGCCTCTCAGGCAAGCGGATTCGGTCAGGCACGACTGCTGGTCGCAGGAGAGTTCGTCGCCTTCTCCGCCGAAGCCGCCGCCGCACTCGTGGAGAACTCGCCGCTGCGCGAGGGCCGCGCCGCGGGCGACCTCGTGTTCGACGTGGACCCGGCATCCGCTCCTGCAGGCTCCTACCCGATCGCCCTCGTGAGCTATCTCATCGGATGCCAGCAGTACGCCGATGCCGGCACCGCAGCGCTCGTCAAGAGCTACATGACCCACATGGCCAGCCCCGAGGGGCAGGCCGCCGCGGCGGCCAACGCCGGCAACACCCCCATCTCGGAGGGCCTTCGCGAGAAGGTGCTCGCCGCCATCGACCTGATCCGGGTCGGGACCGAGGAGCCATGAGCATGAACGAGACTACGGCGCAGGCCATCGTGGAGCCACCCGCACCGATCCGAGCGAAGCAGCGTCTGGGCGACCGTGTCTTCAGCGGCACCGCACTGGGCGCTGGATTGATCATCCTGCTGGTCCTGGCCGGAGTCGCGGTCTTCCTGATCATTCAGAGCATGCCGGCCTTCCAGGCCGACACCTCCAACAACCACATTCTGCGCGGCGAGTCCTTCTGGCCGTATGTATGGCCCCTCGTCTTCGGCACCTTGTGGGCATCGATCATCGCGCTCGTGGTCGCCACGCCGATCGCCCTGGGCATCGCCCTGTTCATCTCGCACTACGCACCGCGCCGACTCGCCTCGGCCCTCGGCTATGTGGTGGATCTGCTGGCCGCCGTCCCCTCCGTCGTCTACGGGCTGTGGGGTGGTCTGGTGCTGGCACCCATGCTCCAGCCCGTCTACGCGTGGCTGAACGAGAATCTCGGCTGGATCCCGTTCTTCGCCGGGGTCGTCTCCCCCACCGGTCGCACGATCCTCACCGCCGCCCTGGTGCTGTCGGTGATGATCATTCCGATCATGACCGCGATCAGCCGCGAGGTGTTCCTGCAGACACCGACCCTCCATGAGGAGGCGGCGCTCGCCCTCGGCGCCACCCGCTGGGAGATGGTGCGCATGGCGGTGCTCCCCTTCGCCCGCGGCGGCATGGTCTCGGCGGCGATGCTCGCTCTCGGTCGCGCTCTGGGCGAGACGATGGCCGTGACGATGGTGCTCTCGCCGTCCGCCGTGGTGAGCTTCCTCCTGCTGACCTCCACGAACCCGACGCCGATCCCCGCGAACATCGCCCTGGCCTTCCCCGAGGCGCACGGCGAGGGCGTGAACACCCTCATCGCGACGGGATTGATCCTGTTCATCGTTACCTTCGCCGTCAATGCGCTCGCGCGCTGGATCGTCGCGCGGCGCGCCGAGTTCTCGGGAGCGAACTGACATGACCACCACCGCACCCGCTCCGGACGCGAGCACGGCCTCGAGGGTCCTCCCGTCCACCACCGCAGGACTCACCGCCGGTCGCCTTCCCAAGTGGGGGCCCTGGGCGCTGTTGGGCGCGTCGATGCTCACCTCGATCATCGTCTTCGGTGTCGCCTCGATCGGGCGTGACCTCGTCGACTTCAACATCGGCGGCGCGCTCTTCGTCGGGATCCTCATCTACATGGTGCTGATCACGGTCGTCTCGGCGATCGCCGAAAGCCGCCGCAAGGCGGTGGACCGCCTGATGACCGCGCTCGTCTCCACAGCGTTCCTCATCGCGCTGCTGCCGCTGATCTCGCTGCTGTGGACCGTGACGATCAACGGCATCACCCGCTTCGATCCGGAGTTCTTCACGCACTCGATGCGCAACGTCGTCGGCGCCGGGGCGGAATCGCGCACGCCATGTGGGGCACGCTCCTGATCACCCTCACCGCGACGGTGATCGCCGTGCCGATCGGCCTCATGACCTCGATCTACCTCGTCGAGTACGGTCGCGGCAGACTCGCCCGCGCGATCACGTTCTTCGTGGACGTCATGACGGGGATCCCGTCGATCGTGGCCGGTCTGTTCATCTACTCGGTCTTCGCCCTGATCATCCGTCCCGGCATCTCGATGGGCTTCATGGGCGCGCTCGCGCTGACCGTGCTCATGATCCCGGTGGTCGTGCGCGGCAGCGAAGAACTCCTCCGAATAGTGCCGAACGAGCTGCGCGAGGCCTCCTATGCCCTGGGCGTGCCGAAGTGGCTGACGATCCTCAAGGTGGTCATCCCCACCTCGATCGCCGGCATCACCACGACCGTCATGCTCGCCATCGCCCGTGTCATCGGCGAGACGGCGCCCCTGCTGCTGACGGCCGGCTACACGATGAGCCTGAACACGAACCTGTTCGCCAACCAGATGATGACCCTGCCGGTGTTCGTCTACAACCAGTTCATGAACCCGGGAACCAACACCGAAGCCGCGCTCGAGCGCGCCTGGGCGGGGCGCTGACCCTCATCCTGATCGTCATGGTGCTCAACCTCGTCGCCCGGCTCGTGGCGAAGTTCTTCGCCCCAAGACATCCGGCCGCTGAGCCTGAACCCCACCCGAAGGAAAACGCAATGTCCAAGAGCATTGAAGTCAACGACCTCAACGTCTACTACGGCGACTTCCTCGCCGTCGAAGGCGTGTCCCTGGAGATCCAGCCGCGCAGCGTCACCGCGTTCATCGGACCCTCCGGATGCGGCAAGTCGACCTTCCTGCGCACCCTCAACCGCATGCACGAGGTGATCCCGGGCGCCCGCGTCCAGGGTGAGGTGCTGCTGGACGGCAAGGATCTCTACGCCCCGGCGTCGATCCGGTGCTCGTCCGCCGCCAGGTGGGCATGGTGTTCCAGCGCCCCAACCCCTTCCCCACGATGTCGATCCGCGACAACGTGCTCGCGGGGGTCAAGCTCAACAACACCCGGATCTCGAAGTCGGATGCCGACGACCTCGTCGAGCGGGCGCTCGGTGGAGCCAACCTCTGGAACGAGGTCAAGGATCGCCTCGACCGTCCCGGTTCGGGCCTCTCGGGCGGTCAGCAGCAGCGCCTGTGCATCGCCCGGGCGATCGCCGTCGAGCCCGAGGTCATCCTCATGGACGAGCCATGCTCGGCGCTGGACCCCATCTCGACCTATGCGATCGAAGAGCTCATCGGCGAGCTCAAGAACGAGTTCACGGTCGTCATCGTCACGCACAACATGCAGCAGGCCTCGCGCGTGTCCGATCGGACGGCCTTCTTCAACATCGCCGGCACCGGCAAGCCCGGCAAGCTCATCGAATACGACGACACGACGACGATCTTCACGACTCCGGCCGTGCAGGCCACCGAGGACTACGTCTCCGGCCGCTTCGGGTAGTCGCCGAAAGAGCCCTCCGGCCGCCGCTCGAAAGCGAGGCGGCCGGAGGGCTCTTTCGTTCAGGGTCAGAACCCGAAGAGCGAGCCGTCCAGGATGTCGTCCGCAGCGGGAGCCTCGACCGATACCGGCTCACCCCATGCGCTCATGCTCATCGTCACGGTGCCGCCGACGCTCTCGGACACGATGCGGCGCGGCAGATCGTCCAGGCCTACGTAGAACTCGTACTCGACGGTCTCGCCCAGGCCGGCTTCCTCCGCCGCATCCATGTCGACGCCTTCCAGCTCCATCATGCTCTCGGTGTCGAGAACCAGGGTGTAGACGTAGGTCTCGACGCCGTCGATCGTCACCGTCTCATCCGCCACGGAGAAGTCCCTGAGCGCCTCGGCATAGGCGTCGAACGATCCGTACTGCTCGAGGAAGCCGTCCGCGAGATCCGTGAAGCCCTCTCCCGACTCGGTGGCGTTGGCGGGGTCGATCTCGATGAACTTGCCCGCCGTCAGCTCGCCCATGCCCAGGTAGACGAGGCCGTCGACGAAGCGCATCTCCATCTCGCCCAGCCCGGGCATCTCCATGGTCATGCCCATCAGTAAGTCCTCGGCGTTGTCGCTGAAGACCATCTCGCCCTTCGCCTGGACGTCCTCACCCTCGATCTGCATCGAGGTCTCGAACTGCGCGCTCCCGGCGGCCAGCTGGGCGGCGGCGATGCGCTCCGCGAAGTCCTCGGCGCTCAGCAGTGCGGAGCCATCCGGCTCGGCCTCTGCCGCGGGCGAGCTCTGAGGCGTGCTCTCGACGGTGGGCGCGGGTGAGGAACAGGCGGCGAGCCCGAAGACGGCGGTGACGGCGAACGCCGCGATCGCAAGGGATTTCCTGGTGATTGAGGTCATCCGACCATCATAGATTCGCCGTGGAACGTGAGAACGCCACGGATGTCGCTGCCCCCTACCCCGGCACGATGACGGATGCAGCAGGCCTGTCAGTCGCGCGGCGACAGCAGGTAGGCGTTCAGCTCCGCGGTCAGTGCCGCATCGACGGGCACCTCTGCGCCATCGATCGCGGTGATCGGGGCGGCCAGACGGACGCTGGAGACCAGCCACGCGGCATCCGCCCTCTGCAGGTCGGAGACCGGGATCAGCGCATAGCCGGCCTCCTCGCCCGCGCGGCAAGGTGCTCGTACACGCTGAGCTGCGTCGTGCCGTGGAGGATCCCGCCCGTCGGAGCGGGCGTGACGAAGCGCCCGTCGATCCGCAGGATGAGCGAGGCGGTCGGCGCCTCGAGGACGAAGCCATCGCTGGTGACGAAGATCGCGTCGTCCGCGCCGCGGCGATGTGCCTCGCGGAGCGCGGCCATGTTCACCGCGTACGAGAGCGTCTTGGCGCCCAGCAGGAGCCAGGGCGCGCGCTCGGCGGCACCGCTGTCCAGGCCGCGGTCGAGGGTCACGACCCGTACGCCGTCGACACGTGCAGCGGAGAAATCGGATGCCGGAGCCGCCGTCACCCAGGCCGTCGGCGTCGGCCCCTTCTCCACGCCCCGGCTGAGGATGAGCTTGATCACTGCCTCGCCGGGCGGGCAGTCGGCCGCGGCGAGAGCGATCGCCTGCCGCCACTGCTCCGGCTGGGGTGCCGGCAGATCGCACAGCCGCGCGGAGTGCGCGAGGCGCTCGAGGTGCGGCGTCACCTCCTGGGCGTGTCCGTCGATCACGCCGATCGACTCGAAGACGCCGTCACCGCGCTGGGTGCTGAGCTCTCCGACGCTGAGCGCCGGGGCTGTCGCATCCACCCGGGCGAAGCTTCCGGTGAAGTCCGTGTCTGCGGCATCCGCCGGTGCCGGGTCTATCATCAGCGCGAATCGCCAGGTCATGGTTCGAGCTTAGAGGGAGCAGGGAATACCCGGCGCCGGCACGCGTTACACTAGTTCGGCCGGGCCGCAGTAACCCCGGGCTCCAACTTCTGCCGCTACGAGCGGCCTTCCGCCGAGAGGCGTTCTGCGGCCCGGCTTTTCCTTTGCCCGCAGCAGCTCAGCTCAACTCAGCGCGTCGCGACGCCAGAGGGCCGCTGCGGCGGCGAGATCCTCCGCGTAGACCGACAGGCGCAGGGCACGCCGGGTGAAGGCGCTCGCACGCTCGGGCTCCGTGGCCTCGTAGTCGTCCGCCGCGTGCGTCGCGCCGGCGGCCTGCACCCGGCAGAATGCCGCCGCGCGCTCGAGGGCGACCGCGAAGTCGCCGCGGAAGACCCCGCGCAGGATCGTGTCAATGAGCGTGACGAGCTCGGCAGGGCTCGCCGGGGTCGGCGCCCCCGCGATGACCTCGTCCGCCGATCGCAGCTCGGCACGTCCGCGCTCGTAGAGGAGCGCCGCCGTCTGCGGATCGGAGTGGATCGCCAGCTGGATCAGGTGCAGACGCCAGAGCGCACCCGGCAGGGAGCGTGCCGGCGCGTGCGACCAGAGCTCGGCGATCTCGTCGATCCCGTGCTCGGCGGTGAATGCGACGAGCCGGGCGGCGCTATCGCCCGTCTCGTCGGCACGAGCGCGGGCGAGGAGAGCGGATGCCGTCGCATGCGCGACCCGCGACGCCTCCACCGCGTCGTGCGCCCCGACGATGTTGTCGAAGGCGCTGGAGGGCCGGCGAACCGGACGGCGATGGAGAGCGGACACCGAACCAGGGTACGCGCATTCAGAATGCAGCGGCCCCGGAGGAGCGGTGTCGGAGCCACTGCGTAGTCTCCTCCTACTGGCTCGGAGAGGATCACGTGTGGTGGATCAAGAGGTGCCCCGGGGAATTCCGACATCCCGACCCACCGGTTAAAAGCCGGTTGCTCTGCCTCTGAGCTACGGGGGCAGACGCCCACGCAGAAGACGTGCGGCACCTGTGGAGAGTCTAAACCACTCGCAGATCTCAACCGAAAGCGTTCACGGCCGGACGGGTTGCAGGAGACCTGTCGTGAGTGCAATCGCGAGGCGTCGCGCCGCTACCACCGACGCAATCGCGAGCGCCATGTGCAAGTGATCCGTGAACGCACGCTGGCTCAGCGCAAGATAAACCTGCAGCTGATCGCCGAGTACCTGCGGACTCATCCCTGTGTCGACTGCGGTATCAGCGACATCCGAGTCCTGGACTTCGATCACCGCCCGACACTGTCAAACGCGGCGGTGTCCCGGTCCTCGCCAAGAACGGGTACAGCACGACCGTCGTCCTGGGAGAGATCGCCAAGTGCGACGTGCGCTGCCGAAACTGCCACGCCATCGTGACTTACGAGCGGATGGGCGACAACTGGCGCTCGGACGCGATCGAGAACTCGTCGACGGATCGGCTCGAGTGAGGTGTCGCCCACCGGTAGCCGAGGGACGGGTCAGCGGCTGCAGCGGGACTGCATGTGCCTGAGCGTCAGGCCCGGCGGTACTCGGCCGTGATCGGGCAGTCGAAGGGATCCCGGGCGGCGAGGCCGACCTCGTTCAGGTACTCCATGACGATCAGGTAGCTGCGCCCCAGGGACGTCTCCGTGTAGGGGATGTCGTTGCTGGCGCAGAAGTCGCGCACGATCTCGCGGGTCTTGGCGAGGTGCGGACGGGCCATGCTCGGGAACAGGTGGTGCTCGATCTGGTAGTTGAGACCGCCCATGAGCCAGGTGGCCCACCAGCCGCCGCGGATGTTGCGGGAGGTGCGCACCTGCTTGGTGAAGAAGTCGAGCCTCTCACCGGGCGCGATCACCGCCATGCCCTTGTGGTTCGGGGCGAACGAGGCGCCCATGTAGACGCCGAAGACCGCCAGCTGCACGCCCATGAACGCGAACGCCATCCCCAGCGGCAGCAGGAGGAAGACCGGCACGATCACGGCGGCGAGTCGCAGCACGATCAGACCCAGCTCGAGCCAGCGACCCTTGACGGGCTCGCGGCTGAGGAGGTACTTGATGCTGATGACGTGGAGGTTGAGGCCCTCGAGCATGAGCAGGGGAAGAACAGCCATCCCTGCTTGCGGGTGATCAGGCGGACGAGGCCGCGCGACTTGGCGGCGTCCTCGTCGAGGAAGGAGATCGTGTCGACCTCGATGTCGGGGTCCTTCCCCACCTGGTTGGGGTTCGCGTGGTGACGGCTGTGCTTGCTGTTCCACCAGGAGTAGCTCATCCCGACGACGCCCGAACCGAGCACCCGGGCCAGCCGATCGTTCGCCGGTCCGGTCGCGAGGATCTGGCGGTGCGCGGCCTCGTGGGCCAGGAAGGCGGCCTGCGTGAACAGGATGCCGAGTGCTCCGGCGATCAGGAGCTGGAACCAGCTGTCGCCGAGGAGGATGAAGCCGGCGATCGCTCCGCCGAAGGCGAGCGCGAGACCTGCGCCGACCAGAGCGTAGAAGAGCGGCTCGCGGCGCAGAAGCCCGGTCTCGCGGACGACCTGGGAGACCTGGGTGTACGCGCGGGCGACGTGCGGGAAGTCCTCGCGGCGGGCGTAGGTCTGCCGAACCGGGCCGAGACGGCTCTCCGGGTGGGTCGTTGCCTGGGACATGATCAGCACCTTCTCTCGCTCCCAGTCAGCTGAAGGCGACTGGAGTGAAGCCAAAGGCGGATGCCGATCGCAATCCCCACGCTACTCCTGGTCACATGCCGTCGCGCGTATGCACGCCGCATCCGCAGGCGACCCACAGCACCGGGGACGACGAACGGGCGACGTGGTGAAGACACCACGCCGCCCGTTCGGAGCAGAGATCTACAGGGCGCGGATGTTCGCGGCCTGCGGGCCCTTCTGTCCGGGCTCGGAGTCGAACTCGACGCGCTGGTTCTCTTCCAGGTTGCGGTGTCCGCTGCCGGCGATCGCGCTGAAGTGCGCGAACACGTCGGCGGAGCCGTCGTCGGGAGCGATGAACCCATAGCCCTTGTCGGAGTTGAACCATTTGACGATGCCAGTGGCCATGACGTCTTTCCTTCGTTGTCTGGGACCACGGCTGTGATCCGTGAAACCGCGGCGACGGCGTCGCCACGGAGCGGGCCTGCGCCCTGCCGTGCTGCCGGAACGGACAGCGCGGGCGGGCGCAGACGTGGTGAGGGAGTCCGCGAGCTGCGCTCGGGCGGCCTCCAGGGAGGCGGAGCGGCCGATGAGCGCGCCCCGCGGCCCGTAGGCGCGGAAGCCGTCGTCGTCGGCGAGCACATGACCGGCGTACTCGCCGGCGGATGTCGCCACGTGGACGTCGTGATCGGCCTGCTGCCACCGGAGCGGTGCGCTCGGCGCGAACTCGGAAGAGTGAAAAGTGAAAGAGATGAGAAACCAGTTCGTGAGCTTCGAGGAGGCCGCCGTCATCGGCGGGTCACGCGAAGGAGAGAGTGTGAGGGACTCGACGTCTGATGCCAGGAGCGTCGATGCGCTCGCAGACGGAAGTCGTGGAAGGAGGATCGGAGATGATCCTGTTGCTGCAGATATGCAGAACCACTCTACCTTATCAGCAGCTCACCCCGTGAGTTCGGCGAGAGCGCGAACGGTGCGCAGGTTGCGCGCGGTCCCGGCCACGCCGAGTGCACGGTCGAGCACGGCCTTGGTGAGTTTCGTGGCGTGCACACCGCCCTCCGGATATTCGATCCACAGGTCGTGACCGACCAGCGCCAGCCTCTCCCCCGGCACGAGGCGTGCGGTCAGCGCGTCGATCGCCCCTTCCGCCGGAGCCCCCTCGAGGAACATCGCGTGCACGAGGCGCTCCTCGCCGTCCTGGAACGGATGCCGCGCCAGGCTCTCCACCAGCTCCTCATGGGTTCGCGCGATCACCGGGGTGTCCACGTCGAACTCCTCGGCGATGAGCGCCCGCACCTCGGCGCGGGCGGCATCCAGATCGTCCGGCGTCGTGCAGACGATGTTGCCGCTGGCGATGTACGTCTCTATCCCGGTCAGCGCCGTGCGCTCGGTTAGGAGCGCACGCAGTCGCGCCATCGGAACCTTGTTGTTTCCCCCGACGTTGACGGCGCGCAGGAGCAGGACGCTGCGGGTCATGCTCAGCCCTCGATCAGATCCGCTCCGCCGTGCGCGAGCTCGGCGAGCGCCGCCCGGCTCGCTCCCTCGTCGACACCGGCCACGAGCGAGGTGAGCACGCGCACCCGCACGCCGTGGGCCAGCGCGTCCAGCGCCGTCGCACGCACGCAGTGGTCGGTGGCGATCCCGACGACGTCGGCCGTCAGCACCCCGTGCGACGAGAGCAGCTCGCCGACGGTGCCGCCGGCATCCGACACCCCCTCGAACATCGAGTAGGCGGGCTTGCCCTGTCCTTTGCGGACGTGGTGGGTGATGGCGTCGGTCGCCAGCAGGGGTCGTACTCGGCACCCTCGGTGCCCGCGACGCAGTGCACCGGCCAGGAGTCGACGTAGTCCGGCTCCTCGGCGAAATGCCCGCCGTTGTCGCTGTCGGCATCGTGCCAGTCGCGCGAGGCGATGATCAGGTCGTAGTCGCCGGCGCGCTCGGCCAGATAGGCGGTGATGCCCTCGGCGACGGCGTCGCCGCCCGCGACCGCGAGAGCGCCGCCCTCGGTGAAGTCGTTCTGCACATCGACGATCAGAAGCGCGGTAGCCATGCTTCGAGGGTACGCCGGAATCAGAGGGACCGGTGAGGAATCGGAGCCGCCTGTGGGAATCGAACCCACGACCTTTTCATTACGAGTGAAACGCTCTGCCGACTGAGCTAAGGCGGCGTGCACGCGAACGTGGCACGAGAAACGATATTACCCTGTCGGAGCGGATGCCGCGAACCGGTGGCCGTGCGCCCTTCGCCCCGTCGAGAGGCTCAGGGACCGCAGGCTCCGTGAGCGGTGGGCGGGGTCACTCGCAGCGCAGGCCGTCCTCGGGGACGAGGTCGTCGACGAAGAAGGCCTCGACGGCGTCGTCGACGCAGAAGTTGCCCTTGTTGTAGCCGGTGTGCCCCTCGCCAACGCGTGTGATGAGCACGCCCGCGTCGAGTTGCTCGGCCAGCGCCACCGACCACTCGTAGGGCGTGGCCGGGTCGTTCGTCGTGCCGATCACGAGGATGGGGTCGGTGCCGGGGCGTGGATCGCCTCGCGGGTCCCGGTCGGCGGATGCGGCCACACCTCGCACACCGAAGGACCCTCCCAGTAGGGGCGATCGTCGGCGCGAGCTCGCGGATCTTCGCCATCGCCGCGGCCTCGGCGGCCGGATCGTTCTCCTCCGGGTAGTCGACGCAGTTGTAGGCGCGGAAGGCCTCGGTGGAGTTGTCGAGGTAGTAGCCGTCTTCGCGGCCGTTGTAGAAGTCGGCCAGGATGAACGCCATCGACGGGTCGCCCGCCAGTGCGTCCTCGAGCGCCATCGTCAGATAGATCCAGTTGTCCTGCGAGTACAAGGCGGCGATGATGCCGGTCATCAGGGAGTCCGCACCGAGCATCCGGCCGTCGCCGTTCTCCAGCGGACGCACGTCGACGCTCGCCAGCAGCGCGCCGAGGTCCGTCATGGCCTCGTCGACCGTGCCGGAGAAGGGGCAGCCTGAGCCGCCGAGGCAATCCGCCATGTACGCCCGCAGGGCCGACTCGAAGCCGACCGCCTGCGTCGTGCCGACGTCGATGCCCGGGATCGAGGGGTCGATCGCACCGTCGAGCACGAGACGGCCGACCCGATCGGGGTGCAGCTTCGCGTAGGTCGCGCCGAGGAAGGTGCCGTAGGAGTAGCCGAGGTAGTTGAGCTTCTCATCGCCCAGGACGCCGCGCAGCAGGTCCATGTCGTGCGCGGAGTTGACTGTGGTGATGTGCGGCAGGATGCCGGCGCTGTTCGCCTCGCAGGCCTCGGCGAATCCGCGGTTGGCCTCGGTCAGCTCGGCCTCCCATTCGTCCGAGCCGCGTGCGCCCTCGGGATGTCGTAGAGGTACCGGTCCATCTCCGCCGGGTCGAGGCAGGATACCGCCGTCGAGGATCCCACACCGCGCGGATCGAAGCCGATGATGTCGTAGTTGTCGATGAGCGCATCGCCGACGGCGAAGGCGAGCGAGTCGTACACGAGGTCGAAGCCGCTACCGCCGGGCCCTCCCGGGTTCAGCAGCAGCGAGCCGAGCGGCGCACCGGCGGAGGCGTGCCGCACGACCGCGAGCTCGATCTCACCGGCATCGGGGTTCGCCCAGTCCAGCGGCGCGGTGACGGTCGTGCAGTCGAAGCCTCCGCCGCAGTCGCGCCACGCGAGTTCCTGCTCGTAGAAGCGGAGAAGGTCGGCGGCGATGCCGTCGGTGACCGGCGCGTGCGTGCGATCGGGCAGCGGACGCTCGGTGGTCTCGGGGATCGCGGCGTACAGGCAGCCGGAGAGGGCGACGGAGGCCGCGACGGCCCCGGCCACGGCCGCGATCGCACGGCGCAGTTTTCGAGCGTTCACAGTTTCCTTCCGCTGGCGACGGTCACCAGCAGGCTCTCCAGAGCCAGCGTCGGTGCCACGTTGCGTTCGAGGGACTCGCGGGTATGCGCGAGATCGTCCAGGACGACCAGCGTACGCGGGGTCGACCAGGATTCCGCGACCGCCTCGAGGCCGTCGCGGAGCTCACGATTGATCAGGTCGTCGTCGCGCCCGAACTGCAGCATCACGACGTCGCGGAACAACGACTGAAGATCGGTCAGCACTCTGTCGATGCCATCGCGGAGGCTCCGTGTCGCACGCCGCTTCTGATCCTCTTCGAGTGCGGAGACCTGCGCGCGCACCGCGGGCGGCACGGCCTTCCCCTCGGCGACGCCCACGGCCCGCAGCAGAGCCGTGCGCTCCGCATCATCGCGCTCGGCGGTCAGCGCCTTGGCGTCGTCGGTCGCCGCCTGCACGATGCGTCCGGCGACCTCGACCGCATCGCCGACGCCGCGCACCCCGAGCACCGCGCGGAGCATCTCGTCGCGACGGTCGCGTGCCGCGGCATCGGTCGCCAGTCGCTGCGCCATGCCGATGTGCCGCTGAGCGTGCCGTGCGGCGCGCTCGGCGGTCTCGTCGTCGATCCCGGTGCGGCGCGCGATGAGTTCCGCGACGTCCGACACCTCAGGCTCGCGCAGGCGCAGCGTGCGCACCCGCGAGCGGATCGTGGGCAGCAAGTCGGCCTCGCTCGGCGCGCACAGCACCCACACCGTGCGCTCCGGCGGCTCTTCCAGCGCCTTCAGCAGCACGTTGGAGGTGCGCTCGACCATGCGGTCGGCGTCTTCGATCACGATGACCCGGTACCGGCCGGCCGACGGTGCGAAGTAGGAGCGCTCGACCAGCGCGCGCGCTTCGGCGATCGAGATGATGACCTTCTCGGTGCGCAGCACCGTCACATCCGGATGCGTGCCGACGAGCACCTGGCGCATGGTCGCCTCGTCGTCGGGCCCTGCGGCGACGAGGGACGCCGCGAAGGCGTAGGCGAGCGTCGAGCGACCGGATCCGGGCGGGCCCGTGATGAGCCAGGCATGTGAGAGGGAGTCGGGGTCGGACGCGGCGCTCCGCAACGTCTGGACGGCGTCGTCCTGCCCCAGACGTCCGTCCAGGGGAACGGAGCGGTGGCGGCGACAGACATGCACTCAGCCTAACCCGCACCCCCGACCCCGACGCTCAGAGACGGGCGACCAGCAGGTAGGTGAGATACGCGCCGTAGAGGGCGACCAGGAGAAGGCCCTCGCGGCGACCGATGCGGCGCCCGGTGAGCATGAGCACGCCCGTGAAGAAGGTCGCCATGATCATCACCGGGATGTCGACGAGGATGAGCGCCGGATCCAGCACGATCGGGGCGGCCAGCACGGTGATCCCCAGGATCAGGGTCAGGTTGTAGGTGCTCGATCCGACGAGGTTGCCGATGGCGATGTCCCGCTCGCCGCGGAAGGTGGAGAGGATCGCCGTGGCGAGCTCGGGCGCCGAGGTGCCGATGGCGATGATCGTCAGTCCGATGAAACCCTCGGATATGCCCAGGGTGCGCGCGATCTCGGTCGAGCCGTCCACGAGCCAGTCGGCACCGAGGATGATGACGCCGAGTCCCGCCATGAGCACGAGCACGGTGCCGAGCGTCGCCCAGCGGCTCCTGCTGAACGACCGCGGCCCGAAGGAGTCGGCGAACTCCTCGGCGATGTAGGTCGTCTCCCGGCGCGCCGTGCGCACGAGCGCGACGGTGTACCCGATCGCGATGCCCACGAGAACCGCGCCCTCGACGCGGCTGAACTCGCCGTCGATCGCGAAGAGGAGCACGATCATCGCCACCACGCCCATGACCGGCAGGTCCAGTCGCAGCGTCTGCATCGACAGGGGAACGGCCCGCAGGGCGGCGGTCAGCCCCAGGATCAGTAGCAGGTTGACGATGTTGGTCCCTGCGATGTTGCCGACCGCGAGCGAACCGGCGCCGGTGGTGGCCGCTCCGATGCCGACCGCCAGTTCAGGAGCGCTCGTGCCGATCGAGACGACCGTGAGCCCGACGAGGATCGGCGGCACGCCGAGCTTCGCCGCCAGCCGCGACCCCGAGCGGACGATCAGCTCGGCACCCACGACCAGCAGCACGAGACCCGCGATCACCGCCACCCATGCCACAGGGCGAGACTACCGGTCGCGGCGGGCGAGGCATCCGTTCGCGGGACATCGCCTGCGCGAAAGACGTTCGCGCTGCTCCTTCCTGCGCAGCACTCGCTCGCGCTACTCGAACCCGGTCACGCTACACAGTTTTCTGGCACGGCGACAGGATCGAGTAGCGCGAGCGTTCCAGGGATCAGGAAGAAGCAGCGCGAGCGGATGCCGCAGAGAGCGGGTGCCGATCAGAGAAGGGTCGCGACGCGCTCACGGATCGCGGCGGCGAGCTCGGCCGCGGGCCGGGTCGCGTCGACCACGAGGAAGCGATCGGGCTCGGCAGAGGCCAGGGCGAGGAAGGCGTCGCGTACGCGCTCGTGGAACTCCTGCTGCTCGGCCTCGAGGCGGTCGAAAGGATTGTCGCCCGGTCCCTGAGCCTGTCGAAGGGCGAGGCGGGCGCGCGCGGTCTGCGGATCGAGATCGAGGAGGATCGTCAGATCCGGCAGCGCGCCCTCGGTCGCCCAGAGCGAGAGCCCACGGATCTCGGCGGCATCGAGCACGCGCCCTGCACCCTGATAGGCGACCGACGAGTCCAGGTAGCGGTCCTGGATCACGACGTCGCCGCGCCCCAGCGCCGGTCTCACGACGGTCGCGATGTGATGCGCCCGGTCGGCCGCATAGAGGAGCGCCTCGGCGCGCGGGGCGACGTCGCCGCGGTGGTGCAGGACGATGTCGCGGATGAGCCGGCCGACCTCGCTGCCGCCCGGTTCGCGGGTGCGCACGACGGCGTGTCCGGCACCCGTGAGCCACGTCTCCAGGAGTTCGGCCTGGGTCGTCTTGCCCGAGCCGTCTCCGCCTTCGAGCGTGATCCAGACCCCGCGGCCGTCGGTCACGAGGTCGTCTTCTTCTTCGCGGCGTTCGCAGCGCGGGTGGCCGCGGCCTTCTTCGCCGCGGCGGAGCGGGCGGCGGCCTTCTCCGCATCCGTCTTCGTCGGTGCCTTCTTCGCGGGCGCCTTCTTGGTCGCGGTCTTCTTCGCTCCGCGCTTGGGCGCCGGGCCCTTGGCACGCTTGTCCGCGAGCATCTGCACGGCGATCTCGAAGGTGATGTCTTCCGGCTTCTGTCCGCGCGGGATCGTCACATTCGTCTCGCCGTCGGTCACGTACGGCCCGAAGCGTCCGTCGCGCACCCGGATCGGCTTGCCGCTGACCGGATCGGCGTCGAACTCGGCGAGCGCGCTGGAGGCACGTCGGGAGCCGGCACCGTACTTCGGCTGGGCGTAGATCTCCAGCGCCTGCTCGAGCGTGACGTCGAAGATCTGCTGCTCGCTCTCCAGCGACCGCGAGTCGGCGCCCTTCTTCAGGTAGGGGCCGTACCGGCCGTTCTGCGCCGTGATGACCTCGCCCGACTCGGGGTCGGTGCCCACCTCACGGGGCAGACTCAGCAGTCGCACTGCGGTGTCGAGATCGATCGTGTCGACCGACATCGAGCGGAAGAGCGAGCCTGTGCGGGGCTTGGGCGCGTCCTTCTTGGCGGTCTTCTTCTTCGGCGCCTCGACGACCTCACCGGTGGCCTCGTCGACGACGGGCTCCTCCTCCGGCAGGTTCTCCTGCACATAGGGGCCGTAACGGCCGTCCTTGACGACGATGGCGAGTCCGGTCTCGGGATGCTCCCCCAGCACGCGGTCGCCGGCCACAGGGGCGTCGATGAGCTCCTGCGCCTTCTCGGCCGTCAGCTCGTCGGGCGCGAGATCCTCGGGGACGTTGACGATGCGGGGCTTGGCCTCGGGGTTCGCGGGGTCGGCGACCTCGAGGTAGGGGCCGTACTTGCCGAAGCGCAGCGTGGCGTTGTCGGTGATCCGGGTCGAGTTCAGGGCGCGCGCATCGATCTCGCCGACGTTGTCGACGACCTGACGGAGGCCGACGCGGTCGTCGGCGCCGAAGTAGAACTTCCTCAGCCACTCGACGCGCTTCTGCTCGCCGCGGGCAATCGCATCGAGATCGTCTTCGAGCGCCGCGGTGAAGTCGTAGTCGACGAGGTCGGCGAAGTGCTCCTCGAGCAGCCGGATGACGCTGAACGCCATCCACGTCGGCACGAGGGCCTGCCCGCGTTTGATGGCGTAGCCGCGGGCGAGCACGGTGTCGATGATGCTCGCGAAGGTCGAGGGGCGGCCGATCCCGCGCTCCTCGAGCGCCTTGACGAGAGAGGCCTCGGTGTAGCGCGGCTTGGGCGTCGTGCGGTGGCCCTTGGCCTCGGCATCCGATACGGTCAGCTCGTCGCCGACGGCGACGGCCGGCAGCGACTGGTCGCCCTGGGCGTCCGCGTCGCCGCGCTTCTCGTCGCGCCCCTCCTCATAGGCCTCGAGGAAGCCCTTGAAGGTGTAGACGGTTCCGGATGCCGTGAACTCGGCGTTGCGGCCGTCGGCGTCGACGGCGAGGGTGACCGTCGTCGTCTCGTACTGGGCGTCGGACATCTGGCTGGCGACGGTGCGCTTCCAGATGAGGTCGTAGAGACGGCGCTCATCGCTGTCGAGCTCGCTCGCGACCGAGGAGGGCGTGCGGAAGGTGTCGCCCGAGGGGCGGATCGCCTCGTGCGCCTCCTGGGCGTTCTTGCTCTTGGACTTGTAGATGCGCGGGTTCAGCGGCACGGCCTTGTCGCCGTAGAGGGCGACCGCCTGGCTCCGGGCCGCCTGCACCGCCTGGGCGGAGAGGGCGACGGAGTCGGTGCGCATATAGGTGATGTAACCCTTCTCGTAGAGGCGCTGGGCGACGCTCATCGCCTGCTTCGCGCTCATCGAGAGCTTGCGTCCGGCCTCCTGCTGCAGCGTGGAGGTCGTGAAGGGGGCATAGGGGCGGCGCGTGCCGGGCTTGGCCTCGACCTTGGTGACGGTTCCGGCGCGGGCGGCGTCGACGGCCCGGGCGAGCGCGAGGGCTTCGCCCTCGCGGAGGACGACGACGGCCTTCTTGAGCTCTCCGTTGTCGTCGAAGTCGGTGCCGCGGGCGAGCTGTCCGCCGTCGACGCGCACGAGGCGCACGGAGAACCCTCCGACCTCTGAGCCTGTCGAAGGGCCCGTCGCGGCGGCGCGCGCCTCCACGTCCCAGTACTCGGCGGAGACGAACGCCATGCGTTCGCGCTCCCGGTCGACGATCATGCGGGTGGCGGCGGACTGCACGCGGCCGGCCGACAGGCCCGTCTTGACCTTGTACCAGAGCACGGGCGAGACGTCCCAGCCGTACAGGCGGTCGAGGATGCGGCGGGTCTCCTGCGCGTCGACGAGGTCGAGGTCGAGCTCGCGGGTGTTTCCGACGGCGGCCTGGATGGCGTCTTTGGTGATCTCGTGGAAGACCATGCGCTTGACGGGCACCTTGGGCTTGAGGGTCTCCAGCAGATGCCAGGCGATCGCCTCGCCCTCGCGGTCTTCATCGGTGGCGAGCAGGACCTCGTCGGCGGTCTTCAGCGCACGCTTCAGTTCGGCGACGGTCTTCGTCTTGCGGTCGGAGACCACATAGTAGGGGTCGAAGTCGTTCTCGATGTCGATCGAGTACTTGCCGTAGGCCTTCTTGTCGTCGGCGGGGATGTCACGCTTGTCGGCGAGGTCACGGATGTGCCCGACGGAGCTGAGCACGTGGTAACCGTCGCCGAGATAGCCCTGGATCGACCGCATCTTCGTCGGAGACTCGACGATGACGAGCTTCTTGCCTTCTGCCAAGGGTGCGTCCTTTCTTCGAAGCACACCATACACACCGCAAGCCGAAAGAAGACGGAGCGGTGGCGATGATCTTGCCGTCGGGATCACTCGGGTGGCCCAGCGCGGGCACGTGCGACGGCACTGAGACCAGCGTACGCCGCTCTGACCTCCACGGTCGCCACGGGGCCGTGCAGCTCGCAGGAGGTCAGCCGCCCGCCAGCGGCGTCGGCGACCTGCGCGGCGACCGCGCAGGCGGGGTCATCGGATGCCACGGCACCCGTGACGATGTCGGATGCGGCGAGCGCGGCCGCGTCGGCGGCCGCCGCCGTCCGCTGCCCCGTCACCGCCGCGCCGCCGACGGCGGCCAGTCCGACGCAGAGGGTCGCGGTGACGGCGACCAGGCCGGCGGCGAGGATGCTCCCGGCCATCACCAGCCTCCGTCCAGCGCGCAGCCGCGCGCACGCAGAGGCAACTGAACGAGCCTGCCGACGCCGAGGTCCACCCGTCCGGTGACGCAGACGAGCCCGTGCTGTCGTGCGGCGGACAGCTGCGCGCCCGCGACGGAGGCGGAGACCGTCTCGCGCACCCGGGCGTCGGATTCGCCGCGACCGAGCAGGCGCGCCGCATCCGACACCGCGTCCTGCAGCGCCACCTGCGTCGAGGCGGCACTGAGCGCACCGACCCCGAGCAGGAGGGTGAGCACGACGACGGGCAGGGCGACGGCGAACTCGGCGGCGACCGATCCTGCCTCGTCGCGTGCACTCATGCGACCGTGAGCGCGCGCCGGACGAGATCGGTGAGGATGCCGCGCACCTCGTCCGAGCGCATGATGACGACGAGCAGGCCCGCGAAGGCGACCGCGGCCATCGTCGCGATCGCATACTCCGCGGTCGCCGCGCCGGTCTCGTCGGCGAAGAGCGCTGCCGCGCGACGGCGGGTGAGGGTGGGGAGGGTGTTCATGGTGTTCCTTTCTTTCTTCCTTCGGGGGTCAGGGGGCGAGCATGAGCGGGGTCGTGGAGAGCACGCTGAGGATGAGCGGGGCGACCCCGAGCAGGAGGAAGGCCGGAAGCGTGCAGGCTCCCAGCGGCAGGAGGAGCCGCGCGGACAGGGCCGCGGCCCGCATCCGGCCGTCGATGCGTGCGCGATGACGCTCCTGGGCGGCCGCCGCCCGGAGGAGCTCTCCTGCGGGCACACCGGCGGCGTGCGAGAGGGCGAGCACCTCGTCGGTGCGCGCGGCCTCGCCGGGGCCGGCGGTCTCGGAGACGAGACGCCGCGCGCGATCGATGGACGCGCCGCCGGAGAGGGCGACAGCCAGCAGCTCGGCGTGGAGCCCGGGTGTGCCCGGTGCGGGCCGCGCCTTGCGCAGGAGCGCCCGCGTCCAGCGGCGCGCGACGAACACGAGGGCGAGCCCGGCCGCGACGCACAGCGCTCCCGGCAGCGTCGTGAAGACCACCCGGAGCGTGTCGAAGCCCAGGGCGAGCCCGAGGAGGAGTCCGGCGGCGGGCAGCCACAGCATGAGCTTGGCGGTGCCGGCGGGCTCGGCGAGCGCCACGCGGACGTCGTCGGATGCGGCGGCGGCATCCTGCAGCGTCTCGGCGAGCGCCCGCAGCACCTCGGCCAGCGGGGCTCCGACCGTCGTCGCGACCTCCCAGGCCGCCGCCACATCGCGCCAGGCCTCGCCCTCGGCGGCGATCGCCGCGAGGAGGTCGTCGCCCGCGTCGACGCGCGCGGTGATGCGGGAAGCGGTGGGCTCGCCCGACTCGGCCAGATGCCGCCAGGCCGTCTGCGGAGCGGCTCCCGCCTGCAGGAGCACCGCGAGGGTGCGTACCACGACGGCCGCCGCGGCGGCATCCGAGGGCTCTGGACCCCGCGACCTCACCATTGCGACACCTCTTCGATCGTCAGGCGCTCGGCGTCGAGCGCGAAGCGCCCGACCCGCGCGATGCGCCGGGTGCCGTCTGTGCCGCGCTGCAGATGGATGACGAAGGTGAAGGCGCTCACGACCTGACGGGCGAGCGCCGGGGCGTCCATCCCGGCGAGGGCGCCGAGCGCCTCCATGCGCGCGGGCACGTCGGCCAGGCTCGAGGCGTGGAGCGTGCCCGCTCCGCCGTCATGGCCGGTGTTGAGCGCGGTCAGCAGATCGCGCACCTCCTCGCCGCGGCACTCGCCCACGACGAGCCGGTCGGGCCGCATCCGCAACGATTCGCGGACGAGCCGGGCGAGGGCGATGCCACCGGCGCCCTCCAGGTTCTGCTGCCTGGCCTCCAACGAGACATGGTGCGGATGCCGCGGGCGCAGCTCGGCGACATCCTCGATCGTGACGATCCGCTCCGCCGCCGGCACATGCGCCAGCAGTGCCGCCAGGAGCGTGGTCTTGCCGGTTCCCGTGCCGCCGGTGATGAGGAGATTCGCCCGTTCGCGCACCTGCTTCTCCAGCCACCTCTGCTGACCGGCGTCGAAGCAGCCGAGAGCGGCGAGCGCGTCGAGGTCGGCGGCGCGCACCCGCGGCACGCGGATCGAGATCGCCGTGCCCTCGGTCGCGACCGGCGCGAGGACGACGTGCACCCGGATGCCGGAGGCCAGTCGCACGTCGACGCAGGGCGTCTGGTCATCGACGTGGCGACCGCCCAGGCCGATGAGGGCGACGGCGAGATCGCGCACCTCGCGTTCGGCCGCGCGCCATCCGGCGACGGGCTGGGCGCCCTCACCGCGATCGACGAAGAGCCCGGAGGCGCCGTTGACGAAGATGTCGGTGACCGTCTCGTCGGCGATGTACGTCGCCAGCGCACCGAAGGCGCCGTCGACCACGAGGGGTTCGCGCTCGTTCGCCTCCGCGGCACCGGGCACGCGGCGGGGCTGGATGACGAACGGCGAAGGCATGCCCCGACGCTAGGGATCGCCGCGCGGAGGCGGGAACCTGCGGCATCCGAATCCTCGAGACCGGTTGAGAACTCGCCCGATCGAGGACCTGTGCAGAAGACGTGAATGGGCGGCATCTCACGGGGGAATGAGATGCCGCCCACGCCGCGCTGCACCGGAGAACCGGGAGCGGGCAGGGTACGAAAGAATTCGACCGGGAACGACTGTACGCGACGAAGAAGCCGAGACAAAAGCGGGGCACTACCGACTTTCGGCAGTACTGCACGGGCCCCGGAGGTAATACAGTCTCCGCAACGCCTGCGCGAGCCCGCTATCATCGCACTCGCGTGCCGAAGTCCACCGCAAAGGAGCGCGTCCGACATCATGAGCAGCCAGATCGATCACCTTCTCGAAGAAGGCCGCAAGTTCCCGCCCGCCGCCGAGTTCGCCGCGAACGCGATCGCCCGACCGGAGCTCTACGAACGCGCCGAGGCCGACCGCGAGGCCTTCTGGGCCGAGCAGTCCCGAGACCTCCTGCACTGGCACACACCCTTCACCCGGGTGCTGGACTGGTCGAACCCGCCGTTCGCGAAGTGGTTCGACGACGGCGAGCTCAACGTCGCCTACAACTGCCTCGACCGGCACGTCGAAGCCGGCAACGGCGACCGCGTGGCGATCCTCTGGGAGGGCGAGCCCGGTGACCAGCGCCGCATCACCTACGCCGAGCTGACCGACGAGGTCAAGCGCACCGCCAATGTGCTCACCGATCTCGGCATCGGCCAAGGCGACCGCGTCGCCATCTATCTGCCGATGATCCCCGAGGCCATCGTGTCGATGCTCGCCGTCGCCCGCCTCGGAGCCATCCACTCCGTCGTCTTCGGCGGCTTCAGCGCCGACAGCCTCCGCTCGCGCATCGACGACGCCGGCGCCAAGGTCGTCATCACCGCCGACGGCGGCTACCGCAAGGGCCGCGTCTCGCCGCTCAAGACCGCCGTCGACCAGGCGCTCGACGACCGCGGCCATGACACGCAGCAGACCGTCGAGCATGTGCTCGTCGTCCGCCGCGGCGAGAACGAGGTCGAGTGGACCGAGGGGCGCGATATCTGGTGGCACGACGTCGTGCCCGCGGCATCCGCCGACCATGACGCGGAGGCGTTCCCGGCCGAGAACCCGCTGTTCATCCTCTACACCTCCGGCACGACGGGCAAGCCCAAGGGCATCCTGCACACCTCCGGCGGCTACCTCACCCAGGTCGCCTACACGCACCGCAACGTCTTCGACCTGCACCCCGAGAGCGACGTGTTCTGGTGCACGGCGGATGTCGGCTGGATCACCGGTCACAGCTACGTCGCCTACGGCCCCTCGCAGGCGGCGCCACTCAGGTGCTCTACGAAGGCACGCCCGACAGCCCGCACCCCGGCCGCTGGTGGGAGATCATCGAGAAGTACGGCGTCTCGATCTTCTACACCGCCCCGACCGCCATCCGCTCCTTCATGAAGAGCGGCCGGGCGATCCCGCGGAAGCATGATCTGTCGTCGATCCGCCTGCTCGGCTCGGTCGGGGAACCCATCAACCCCGAGGCGTGGATGTGGTACCGCGAGGTCATCGGCGCCGGCACCGCCCCATCGTCGACACCTGGTGGCAGACCGAGACCGGCGCGATCATGGTCTCGCCGCTGCCCGGCATCACCGCCGCGAAGCCCGGATCGGCCCAGGTACCGCTGCCCGGCATCTCGATCGATGTGGTCGACGACGACGGCGCGCACGTCGGCAACGGCAACGGCGGGCTCCTGGTCATCACCGAGCCGTGGCCCTCGATGCTCCGCGGCATCTGGGGCGATCCCGAGCGGTTCAAGGAGACCTACTGGGACAAGTTCGCCGCCCAGGGCTACTACTTCGCCGGCGACGGCGCCCGTCTCGACGACGACGGCGACCTGTGGCTGCTCGGCCGCGTCGACGACGTCATGAACGTCTCGGGCCACCGCCTCTCCACAGCCGAGATCGAGTCCGCCCTCGTCGCGCACGAGGCCACGGCGGAGGCCGCGGTCGTCGGCGCCTCCGACGAGACGACCGGCCAGGCCGTCGTGGCGTTCGTCATCATCAAGGAGAGCTACCTCGCCGAGCACTCCCCCGAAGGGCTCGCCGACCAGCTGCGCCTCTGGGTCGGACAGCAGATCGGGGCGATCGCCCGCCCGCGCGACGTCTACATCGTCGGGGAACTGCCCAAGACGCGCTCCGGCAAGATCATGCGGCGCCTGCTCCGCGACGTCGCCGAGGGCCGCGAGGTCGGCGACACGACGACCCTGGCCGACACGGCCGTCATGAGCGTGATCTCGGCGCAGGTGAGATGAGACGCCCCGCCCCGGTCGTCGAAGTCGGATGCCGGGGGCTGTGCGACCGCGACCCGTCCGCGCGCCCTCCCGGCGACGACGCAGATCCCTCCCACCCTTCCCGCCGGTCTCAGTTGTTGCGGGTGCGGACCGCATCCGCTCACACTTTCTGAGACAAGCGGATCCGGCGGTCTCAGTTGTTGCGGGTCGCGTCTTGCATCTTCCGCATCTTCTGAGACCGGCAAGCGGTCAGGGAAGCAGAGCGGCTACTCCGCGAGGAGGAAGCTGACCTCGACCTCGACGGGCGAGTCGAGGGGAAGCGAGGCGACGCCGACGGCGGCACGGGCGTGCACGCCCGCCTCGCCGAAGACCTCGCCGAGCAGCTCGCTCGCGCCGTTGATGACGCCGGGCTGCCCTGTGAAGGAGGGGTCGGATGCGACGAACCCGCCGACCCGCAGGACACCGCCCAGCCGGTCGACGCCGCCCGCGGCATCCGCCGCCGCCGCGATCGCGTTCAGGGCGCACAGCCGCGCGTACTCCTTGGCGTCGTCGGCGCCGACCCCGGCGCCGACCTTGCCGGTCGCCGGCAGCGCCCCTCGACGAAGGGGAGCTGGCCGGAGGTGATGACCAGGCCGCCGTGCACGACCGCGGGGACATAGGCGGCCACGGGGCCGCGACGGCGGGAAGCGTGATCCCCAGCTCGCTCAGACGTGCGGAGACGCTCATGCGGAGCCCTCCTCGAACTGGCGGGCGGCCTGGGCCGCGGCGGCGAGGCCGGTGTTCTCCCCGGCCGAGGCGCCGCCGACGGGGCGCTTGAAGTAGGCGACGAGGCCGCCCTCGGGTCCGGTGACGACCTGGACGAGCTCCCACCCCTGCTTTCCCCAGTTGTTCAGGATGGCTGCCGTGTTGTGGATCAGCAGCGGAGTGGTCAGGTACTCCCAGGTGGTCATGGCTCTCCCGTTTTCAGCAGATCGTCAGGTTTCGAGGCGCGGAAACGAGCGCCCGCGTCAGTCCTCTCTCAGGGACTTCCCTTACGATCTAGCGTATGCCCCAAACGAATCGAACGGCGAGAGGTGTGCTCGGCGGTCTGCTCGGGATCGTCGCGCTGAGCGCCGTCGCCGGTGTACTCGTGACCGCCACCGTCACCCCCGCGATCGCCGTCTCCGGCGCCGCCGCGAAGCAGGCGATCGAGCTCTTCGACGACCTGCCGGCGTATCTGCATGTGGATGCTCCCATGGAGTCGTACAACTTCCACGCGAAGAACACCGATGACGAGTGGGTTCAGATCGCCACGTTCTACGACCAGAACCGCAAGCCGCTGACCTTCAATCAGCTCTCCCCGTGGTCATCGACGCGATTCTGTCCAGCGAGGACAAGCTCTTCTACGAGCACAGCGGAATCAACATCGGAGCGACGGCGAAGGCGCTCATCGACAACGTTCGGGGCACCTCCTCTCGCGGCGCCTCGACGATCAGTCAGCAGTTCGTGAAGAACGTGCTCATCCAGCAGTGCGAGCAGCGCGCCGTTCCCGGCGAGGAGGACTACGCCGAGAAGCTCGAGCAGTGCTGGCTCGATGCCACGAACCCCGAAGGCAATGAGGGCATCCAGCGCAAGCTGCAGGAGATGCGCTACGCCCTGCAGATCGAGAAGGACTACTCGAAGAACGACATCCTCCTCGGCTACCTGAACATCGCGAACTTCGGCGGCACCACCTACGGCATCGAGGCCGCCGCGAACCTCTACTTCGGCAAGAAGCAGTCCCGGCTGACCGTCGCCGAGGCCGCAACGCTTGCCGGCATCGTGCAGAACCCGAACACCTACCGGATCGACAAGCCGGAAGGCTCGTCGATCGACAGGGACGGCAACCCCCGCAACAGCAAAGAGGACGGCTACGCGCTGGCGAAGGAGCGCCGTGACTACGTGATCGGCCGCATGTTCGAGGACGGCAAGATCACGAAGGAGCAGTACGACGAGGCACTGGCCACCCCGGTCGAGCCGAAGATCAAGCGGGAGACCGCCGGCTGCGTGGCGGCCAAGGGCAGGGAGTACTTCTGCCAGTACGTGAAGTCGATCGTGGAGACCGATCCCGCATTCGGCGCGACCCGCGAGGAGCGGATGGAGAATCTGCGCCTCGGCGGATTCGACGTCTACACCACGCTCGACCCGCACGTTCAGAAGGCCGCGGTCGACGCGATGGCCGAGTGGGTGCCCGCCTCCTACGACGGCATGGAGCTCGGCGGCGCCGCCGTCACGCTCGAGGCCTCCACCGGGCGCGTTCTCGCGATGGCGCAGAACACGAAGTTCACCGAGCGCGCGGATCTGGGCGCGAAGGAAGGCTATTCCGGCCTCGTGTACGCGGCCGACTACGCGCACGGAAAGTCCGGTGGCTTCCCGGTCGGCTCGACCTACAAGCTCTTCACACTGATCGACTGGCTGGAGAAGGGCCGCTCGATCAACGAGGTGCTCAACGGCAGGAAGCAGGTCTTCAAGAGCTGGACCTGCAATGGTGCGCCGCAGAGCAACTCCACCATGATCGAGAACTACAACGACACCGGAGGAAGCGTCAGCACGGTGAAGCGCTTCACCGCGCAGTCGCTCAACACCGGCTACCTGGCGATGGCGACCCAGTTGGATGTCTGTGAGATCAACTCCGTGGCGGAGCGCATGGGCGTCCACCTCGCCTCCGGTGTGGGCCTCAACGCGCCAGAGCGCACCGACGGACCGGCTCTCTACGACGTGCTCGGCTCTGCCAGCATCGCCCCGATGGACATCGCCGCGGCCTATGCCACTGTGGCCAACAAGGGCATCTACTGCACGCCGCGTGCGATCGACAGGATCGTAGACCGCAACGGTGATGAGCTGCCTCTTCCCGAGTCCTCCTGCAGCCAGGTGATCTCTCCCGAGGTCGCCGCCACCGCCGCGTTCACGCTCCGTGACGTCATGGCGGCCGGCGGCACCGGTGCCGCTTCTCATCCTCGCGACGGCGTGCCTATCATCGGCAAGACCGGAACCCACAACAGCATCCAGACCATGATGGTCGCCTCGACCACCAAGACCACGACGGCCGTCTGGGTCGGGAACTCGAAGGGCGAGGTACGGCTGAACCGGCAGTACTACAAGGGGGTGCAGCTCTCCGACCTGCGTCACCGCATCACCCCGGTGATTCAGCGCGCGGCCAACGCGATCTACGGCGGCGACTCCTTCCCCAGCCCCGACAGCCACCTCACACGAGTCGTCTACGCAGAGCTGCCCGATGTGATCGGCATGACCATCGACGAGGCGACCAGAGAGCTGACGAACGCAGGCTTCCAGGTGAACGTCGGCAGCCCCGTCGACTCCGACATCGCCGCGGGCCTCGTGGCCGCACAGGACCCCGCCGCCGGCAGGGTGGCAGGCGGCGCCATGGTCACGATCTCGCCGAGCACCGGCGAGGGCGTGGCGGTGCCCAACGTGGCCGGCATGGCGCCGGCCGCGGCACTGGACGAGTTGCACGCCCACGGTTACAGCAACGCGACCCTGGGACGATGCCGAACCGATGACGGCATGGACGAGAACTCGCCCGGCGAGGTCACCGGGACCTCACCGGGTGCCGGAGAGGTCGTCAACAAGAACGCCCGCATCCGCGTGGACTACCGCGCGCCCTCGTGCCGCTAGCTCGACGCCGCCGGCACCCCGCCTCGTCGCGCTCGGCGCGATGGGGGCGGCCGGTGCCGCCGCGGCGGTGTGGGGAATCGGGATCGAACGGCACCTGTACACGGTGCGCGAGGTGACCGCCGCGGCTCTTCCGGAGGGCTCGGCGCCACTGCGGGTCCTGCATATCTCGGATGCGCACATGGCGCCCTGGCAGCACCGACGCCAGGAGTGGATGGCCTCCCTCGCCACGCTGTCACCCGACCTCGTGATCAACACCGGCGACAACCTCGGCCACCGAGACGGACTCACCGGCATCCGACGCGCCCTCGCCCCTTCGCGGGTGTTCCCGGTGCCTTCGTGCACGGCTCCAACGACCTGCACGCGCCGACTCCCCGCAACCCCTTCCGGTACCTCGGCGGCCCCTCCCGGCGCCCCGCCGCGCGGAGCCGAACCTGGACACGGCGGCCATGGACCGCTTCTTCACGGATGAACTGGGCTGGGTCGACCTGAACAACGACGCCACGCGGATGACGGTGGCCGGGCAGACGCTCGATCTCTTCGGCGTGAGCGATGCGCACCGCGACTGGGACGACCTCGAGGTGCTTCCCGAGCGCCTCCGGGCTCTGGGCTCGGATGCGGCGCGCCTGGGCGTGACGCACGCCCCCTATCGGCGCGTGCTCGATGCCTTCGTGGACCTGGGGGCGGACGCGATCTTCGCCGGTCACACCCATGGCGGTCAGGTGTGCCTCCCCGGCTTCGGGACGCTCGTGGCCAACTGCGACATCCCCTGAAGCAGGCGAAGGGGCTGAGCACATGGGGCCACGGGGACCGTCGTGTTCCGCTCAACGTCAGCGCCGGTATCGGGCACTCGATCTACTCGCCGGTGCGATTCGCCTGCCGCCCGGAGGCGACCCTGCTGACGCTGACGGCTCGATTCGGCCGTTCGCCCTCTTCGATGTAGACTCGGAGGGTTGCCACGGGGTGTGGCGCAGCTTGGTAGCGCGCGTCGTTCGGGACGACGAGGTCGCAGGTTCAAATCCTGTCACCCCGACATTTGCAAAGAGGGTTCCGCCGATGGCGGGGCCCTCTTTGCAAATTCGCGGTGCCAGGACGGCCCCACGCGCCGAGGCTCCAGTCAACGCGCAGCGTTGTCTGGAGAAGCGCGAGGGACGCACCCCTGGTGGGACAATCTCCAGGGGTCGCCGATGGCGAGCCCGTAACGGCTCGCGGTGCGAAGCCCGCGGCCCCACCTCTGCAACACGTTCCTTGAGGAGATAGGCACGACCCGCCGCCCTCGGTTCAAAGAGTCGGGCCGCCCACTCTGGTTCGACGTACTGCGAGAGCACCACCACGCCGACCTCCGGATGCGTCTTCGCGATCGCTTCCGCGGCACGAATCCCCTCATCGGTATGCTCCGGTGGCATCCGCACATCGGTCAGCACGACGTCGGGATCGTGCTCCTTCACCGCCGTCAGCAAGTCCGGAAGTGACCCGACAACATCGACCACACGCCAGTCGCGCTGTGTTTCGATGATCATCCGGACGCCCTCGCGCAGCAGGAAGCTGTCTTCGGCGATCACGAGCCTTCTCGTCATGCCGGGGAGTCTATCCCTGGTGCGGCTGACCTCCCCTCTGGCATACGGTCCGCCCCTCGACATGACCACACGCGAAGCGCATACTGATGCCCATGTCTGCTGAGGTGTCGACCGGGAGAGCAGAGCCCGCACCGGTGCACGCCGCGATCGAAGTCCTGCTCCGCATGCCGGGCCTGCTCATCCTCGGCGCCGTCATAGGTCTCACGTGGTCGGCGGCACTGCGCGCTTACATGGTGTCTCTCGCCGGCCATGCATCGGCCTTCAGCTGGTGGGGCACGTTCGGATCGATCCTCTTTCCGGGCGCGCTCAGCGGCGCCCTGCTCGCGCTTGCGTGGCGTCGCGGTTGGCAGGCCCGCCCTCGACCTGGTTCGCGTTCGCGCCCACGCCCTTGGCCCTCGTCCCGCTCTTGGAGCCCGGCGCTCTGGCCGCACTTGTGACAACCGCTTTCGGCGGCGGAGCGGCCGGCGTCGTGGCCACCGGGCTGATCGGTGGCTTCGCTCTCGGTGCGCGCGGGGCGCTCTGGATGCGCACCGTCTGCGCAGCGGTGTGGATCGCATTGATCACCGGTTTCGCACTGAGGCCTGCCCTCGACCAGCCCCGAGAGCATGTGGCTCGCCGTGCTGGTCGTCGGCCTCATGGCGGCGTTCAGCCTTGCCTGCGCTGCACCGTTTCTCGCCAAAGGCCGTGACACGCCGGGGTGAAACGATCCGCCTGATCGAAGGTTTCTCACCGCGTGCAGGCGGTCTGTTCACGAAGGGAGTTCGCGCCGATGCGCTCGGAAGGTTCAGGAACTTCGGCGAGACCCGTGTTCAACCAAGCGACTGCACTGCACCCATCCCGCAGACAGAGCACGATCTCGTATACTGGGATCTTCCGGAGGCTCCGCGCAGAGCGGGGCCTTTCCCATGAGCAGTGTTCACACAGGGAGGTCCATGGGCATCCGTCTCGTCGCCTTCGACCTCGACGACACCCTCGCCCCGTCCAAGGGGCTCATCTCGGCGCGCACCGCGCAGCTCCTGCGCGCTCTGGCGCAACGCGTCGAGGTCGCGATCATCTCGGGCGGAAACGAGCAGCAGTTCCGCGACCAGGTGCTCACCCAGCTCGACGACGCGACGCCGGACGAGCTCGACCGCATCCACCTCCTGCCCACGTGCGGCACCCGGTACCTGCGGCACCAGGACGGCGAGTTCCGCCTCCTCTACGCTCTCGACCTCTCCCCGAGCAGACGACCGCGGCGTTCACGGCCCTGCGCGAAGAGGCCGAGCGGCTCGGGCTCTGGGAGACGGAGACCTGGGGCGAGATCCTCGAGGATCGTGGCTCTCAGGTGACGTTCTCGGCTCTCGGGCAGCGTGCGCCCGTCGAGGCGAAGCACGCCTGGGACCCCGACGGCCGCAAGCGCGCCCTGCTCCGCGATGCCGTGGCCGCGCGCCTGCCGGGCCTGGAGGTGCGTTCGGGGGATCCACCTCGATCGACATCACCCGGGCGGGAATCGACAAGGCCTTCGGCATGCGCGAGCTGGCCGAACGCACCGGCATCCGCTTCGAAGACATGCTCTTCTACGGCGACCGGCTGGACGAGGGCGGGAACGACTACCCGGTCAAGGCGATCGGCATCCCTTCGATCGAGGTGACCGGCTGGGAGGACACGGCCGACAAGGTCGAGGCGCTGCTGCCGACGCTCAGCTGAGGCGTCCGTCGGACTCCCGCAGATAGCAGGTGCCGCAGAGCGACTCGTACGTCACCAGATCCGGTCCCTGTGCTTCGACACGCTCAGCAACCGGTCTGTCGGCGGCCCCGTCGATCGCGACCTGATCGCCGTCGAAGACGAAGCGCCCGCCGATGCGGCGCCCGTTGAAGACGGCCTTGCGCCCGCACCGGCAGATCGTCTTGAGCTCCTCGAGCGCGTGCGAGATCGCGAGAAGGCGTGCCGAACCCGGGAAGGCCTGCGTGAGGAAATCGTTGCGGATGCCGTAGGCCAGAACCGGGATGCCGTCCTCGACCGCGATGCGGAAGAGGTCGTCGATCTGCTCAGCGGTGAGGAACTGCGCCTCGTCGACGAGGAGGCAGGCGACGTCTTCGGGGTCGCCGGGGATCAGTCCCTCCTCGCTCTCGCGCCGGATGCGCTCGCGCTCCCGGCGGAAGAGCTCGCGGGCATCCGCATCGGGGTCGATGAGGAAGTCGACCTGCCGCGTCATGCCCAGGCGGCTCTCGATCTGATCGGCGCCCTTGGTGTCGAGGGCCGGCTTGGCCAGCAGCACCCGCTGACCGCGCTCCTCATAGTTGTAGGCGGCCTGGAGCAGAGCGGTGGACTTCCCCGAGTTCATCGCCCCGTAGCGGAAGTACAGCTTCGCCACGGCGCCGCTATCGCGCGATGCCGAGCGTGGCGGCGGTGGCAGACATGGAGGAGTCGGCGGCCGAGGGGTCGTCGTTGAGCGTTCCGCCCGCGGTCGGGATGAGCTCGCGCAGCGCGGGCTCCCAGTCTGCGTACTTTTCCGGGAAGCAGCGCTGCAGAAGACCGAGCATGATGGATGCGGCCGTCGACGCACCCGGCGAGGCGCCCAGCAGACCGGCGATCGACCCGTCGGCGGAGGCGACGACCTCGGTGCCGAACTGGAGCACGCCGCCCTTCTCCGGGTCCTTCTTCATGACCTGGGCGCGCTGGCCGGCGTTGATGAGCTCCCAGTCCTCGTCCTTCGCGGTCGGGACGAAGGTGCGCAGGCTCTCGACCTTCTTGCGGTGGTTCTTCATGAGCTCGCCGACGAGATAGGTGATCAGATCGGGGTTGGCGAAGGCGACGCGCAGCATGGGCCACAGGTTGTGCGTGCGCACCTGGCTGACGATGTCGAGCATCGAGCCCTTCTTGAGGAACTTGGGGCTGAAGGTCGCGAACGGCCCGAAGAGCAGCGATGCCTCGCCGTCGACGACACGGGTGTCCAGGTGCGGCACCGACATGGGCGGTGCGCCCACGGATGCCTGCGAGTACACCTTGGCCTTGTGCTGGGCGACGACGGCGGGGTTGGTGGTCTTGAGGAACTGCCCGCCGATCGGGAAGACGCCGTATCCCTTGATCTCCGGGATGCCAGAGTTCTGCAGGAGCTTGAGCGCCCATCCGCCGGCGCCGACGAAGACGAAGCGCGCGCGGACCTCGTTCGGCGTACGGCCGTTGACGTTGCGGTAGCGGACGAGCCAGGTGCCGTCCTTCTGCTTCTTGAGCGAGCGCACCTCGTGGTTGACGTGGAGCGTCGCACCGCCCTCGACGAGGTTGTCGAAGAGCTGCCGGGTCAGGGCGCCGAAGTCGACATCGGTGCCCGCCGGGACGCGCGTGGCCGCGAAGGGCTCGTCGCTCTTCAGGCGCTTCTGCATGAGCAGGGGCGCCCACTGGTTGATGACCCTGGAGTCCTCGCTGTACTCGATTCCCTCGAAGAGCGGCTGCCGCTTCAGCACCTCGTAGCGCTCCTTGAGGTAGGCGACGTCCTTCTCGCCGCGCACGAAGGTCATGTGCGGGGTGGCGTTGATGAAGGTCTCGGGTGCGTCCAGAACCCCGCGCTCGACGAGCGTCGACCACAGCTGACGGCTCTGTTGGAACTGCTCGTTGATGCCGACGGCCTTGGCCGGGTCCAGCGGCGCATCCCCGCTCTTGGGCATGTAGTTGAGCTCGCACAGCGCCGCATGGCCGGTGCCGGCGTTGTTCCAGGCGTTGGAACTCTCCTGCGCGACGTCGCCGAGGCGCTCGAAGGCCACGATCTTCCAATCGGGCTGCACTTCACGGAGCAGCGTGCCCAGGGTGGCGCTCATGACGCCCCCACCGATCAGGACGACATCGACGGTTTCACTCACACGCCCCATTCTAGTTGCCCGCGGCGGGCCGCCGAGCACCCGCTACACGGTCACGCGCTCAGCGACGAGCTCCGCGATCTGCACGGCGTTCAGCGCCGCACCCTTGCGGAGGTTGTCATTGCTGATGAAGAGCACCAGACCCTTGCCCTCCGGGGCGGACTGGTCCGCGCGGATGCGGCCCACGAAGCTCGGGTCCTTGCCGGCGGCGTGCAGCGGGGTCGGGACGTCGGCGAGGGCGACGCCCGCGGCATCCGACAGCACCTCGCGGGCACGGTCCGGCGTGATCTCGCGCGCGAACTCGGCGTTGATCGACAGCGAGTGCCCGGTGAACACCGGCACGCGCACGCAGGTTCCGGCGACGCGGAGGTCGGGGAGCTCGAGGATCTTGCGGCTCTCGTTGCGCAGCTTCTTCTCCTCGTCGGTCTCCTCCTCGCCGTCGTCGACGATCGAGCCCGCCAGCGGGATGACGTCGAAGGCGATGGGCGCGACGTACTTCACCGGCTCCGGGAACTCCACGGCCGAGCCGTCGTGCACGAGGCGCAGGGTGTCGCCCTGGTCGATCACGCTCTGCACCTGGCCGAGCAGTTCCTCGGCTCCGGCGAGACCCGAGCCGCTGACGGCCTGATAGGTGCTGACGATGAGGCGCTCGAGGCCCGCCTCGGCATGCAGCGCCTTGAGCACCGGCATCGCGGCCATCGTCGTGCAGTTGGGGTTGGCGATGATCCCGCGCGGACGGTCATCGATCGCATGCGGGTTGACCTCGCTGACCACGAGCGGCACCTCGGGGTCGTTCCGCCAGGCGCTGGAGTTGTCGATGACGACGGCGCCGGCCTCGGCGAAGCGCGGCGCGTGCGCGCGGCTGCCGGTGGCCCCGGCGGAGAACAGCGCGATGTCGATGCCTGCGGGGTCGGCCGTGGCGACATCCTCGATCTCGACCTCGTGCCCCTGGAAGTCGATCGTCCTGCCGGTCGAACGCGCGGTGGCGAACAGCCGCAGCTCACCGATCGGGAAGGACCGCTCGATGAGGATGTCGCGCATGACGGTGCCGACCTGTCCGGTCGCGCCGACGATGGCGAGGGAGATTCCGGAATCGGAGATGCGGGTCATGGTGGTCCTCGGCGTCATTCGGGATCGGATGCCGGCGCCGGACGCGACGAGAACGCCACGCCCGGCGCCACTGTCAGGGTTTCGGAGAGTCTAGCGGCTCAGCGACCGGTGCCGGCGTGCACGGTCGCCTCGACCTCGCCGTCCAGACCGTAGGCGGTGTGCACGACGCGGGCGGCCTCGATGAGCTCGTCGCCGGAGACCACGACCGAGATGCGGATCTCGGAGGTGGAGATCATCTCGATGTTGACGCCTGCCTCGCTCAGCGCCTCGAACAGCGTCGCCGAGACGCCCGAGTGCGTGCGCATGCCCGCGCCGACGACCGAGAGCTTGCCGATCTGGTCGTCGTGCACGAGGCTCTCGAAGCCGACGTCGGCCTGCTCGGCGGCGAGCGCCTTCATCGCCCTGCGGCATCGGCCTTGGGCAGGGTGAAGGAGATGTCGGTGCGCCCGGTGGCCGCCGCCGACACGTTCTGCACGATCATGTCGACGTTCGCCCCGGAGTTCGCGACGATCTTGAAGATCTCGGCGGCCTTGCCGGGCACGTCCGGCACGCCGATGATGGTGATCTTGGCCTGGCTGAGATCGGTGGCGACCCCGGCGACGATCGGCTCTTCCATGGTTGCTCCCTCGGATTCGCGGGGTCTGTCATGCCCTCGCCCAGAACATAGGTGCCCTCGGTCGCGGTGAACGACGAGCGGGCGTGGATCAGCACCCCGTGCCGGCGGGCGAACTCGACGGCACGGATGTAGAGGACCTTGGCGCCGTTGGCGGCGAGCTCGAGCATCTCCTCGGCGCCGATCGTGTCGAGCTTGCGCGCGTGCGGGACGACTCGCGGGTCGGCGGTGAAGATGCCGTCGACGTCGCTGTAGATCTCGCAGACGTCGGCGTCGAGGGCGGATGCCAGCGCCACCGCCGTCGTGTCGGAACCGCCGCGGCCGAGCGTGGTGATGTCCTGCGTGTCGTCGTTGAGCCCCTGGAAGCCGGCGACGATGACGATCGCGCCCTCGTCGAGGGCGCCCCGCACCCGGGTCGGCTCGACCTCGACGATGCGGGCGGAGCCGTAGCGGCTGTCGGTGCGCATGCCGGCCTGCGGCCCGGTGTACGAGCGCGCCTCGAAGCCCATCGAGTGGATCGCCATGGCCAGCAGCGCCATCGAGATGCGCTCACCGCTGGAGAGGAGCATGTCCATCTCGCGCGGGCGGGGATGGGTGTCACCTCGCGGGCGAGGTCGAGAAGCTCGTCGGTCGTATCGCCCATGGCGCTCACCGCGACGACGACATCGTGCCCGGCGCGGCGCGTGTCGACGATGCGCTTCGCGACGCGCTTGATGCTCTCGGCATCCGCCACGGACGAGCCGCCGTACTTCTGGACGATCAGTGCCACGTGTTCCACTCCCGGCAGGAATCTTCGGGACAGGTCGCCCAAGGTTCAATCTTAGGGAGAGGTCCATTCCCTCCGCGCCATGTGACAAGCGGCGTCGCAACGCTACGATGACGGCATGTCCATCCCACAGGAGACGATCGACCTGGTCTGGAACCGCGCACTGGAACTGGACTCCCCGACGACGCCGCGGCATCCGGCGACGGCGCACTGCACACGCTCATGGTGTTCCACGGCACGGTCATGAACGGCGGGCTGCTGAACGCCGTCGAGTCGCATGCCGCCGATGAGACCTACCCGATCGACGCGGTCGCCGAGGCCTACCGCTTCTTCGATCTGGAATCCGCGGCGGCCGTCATCGAGCGCGCCGCGACCGAGCAGGAGGCGCTCGAGGCGAACGAGAACGACGATATCGACGACGACGCGCTCGAAGAAGCCGAGGAGCGCATCAACGAGATGTACCACCTGGAGGACTCGGACATCGAGGATGCCCTGGTGATGCTGCTGCAGCGCGATCCAGAGGCCTTCGCGCCGACCGGGTGACCCTCAGCCGGTCGCGATCGGAGGCAGCTCCCCGGAGGTTTGCGCACGCGCAGCGTGCCGCCGGTGGCGGCCAGCCAACATCCGACGATGACGAGCGGGAAGCCGATGAGCAGGCCGCCGGTGATGCTCTCATCGAGGATGAGCGCACCGAGCACGATCGCGACGACCGGGTTGACGTAGGTGAACAGCGGCGCGCGCACGGGCCCGACCTCGGCGATGAGGGCGAAGAAGGCGATGAAGGCCACCGCTGTGCAGAGGACTCCGAGCAGGACGAGCGAGATCGTGCTGCGGACGCTGGGCACTTCGTGCTGGGTGAGTGCGGCGATCGGGGAGTAGAAGATGCCGACGGCGAAGAGGGCGACGGTGATCGTTCCGATCGAAGGCACGCCCTGCAGCTTGCTCGCGATGATGAACGGGGCGATCGCGTAGAGGAGAGCGGTGAGCATGACCTCGCCGATGGCGAGAAGCGCCGTGGGCCCGTCTGCGACCATGCCCGGCCCCGCGACGATCACGGCCACGCCCGCGAAGCCGATCGCAAGACCCGCCAGTCGCGCGGGCCCCAGCACCGAGCGGTTGCCGCCGAGCACGGCGATGAGCGCGGCGAACAGTGGCACGGTGGCGACGAGAAGACCCGTGAGACCCGAGGGAAGCGTCTGCTCTGCGTGCCCCAGGAGCAGGAAGGGTCCGGCCATCTCGACCGCGCCGAAGGCGAGCACCCAGCGCCACTGGATGAGCGCGGGGCGCAGCGCCTTCATCCGCAGCGCGAACGGCAGAAGGAGGAGTCCGCCCAGGAGCGTGCGCCCGGCGACGACGGCCGCCGGAGAGATCGTCTCGACGGCCTCCTTGATGAACAGGTACGGCACGCCCCACAGCAGCGCCATGGCCGCGAACAGCAGCCAGCCCCGCAACGAGATGGGGTTCGTCTGTGCGGCGTTCACAGCCGCCGGCGCCCCTCGAAGGCGCGGCCGAGGGTCACCTCATCAGCGTACTCGAGGTCTCCGCCGACAGGGAGGCCGGAGGCCAGGCGCGACACGGCGATCTCGAGCGTGCCCAGCAGACGGCTGAGGTAGGTCGCCGTCGCCTCCCCTCGAGGTTCGGATTGGTCGCGAGGATGACCTCCTGCACCGTGCCATCGGCCAGTCGTGTCATGAGCTGAGCGATGCGCAGGTCTTCCGGGCCGATGCCGGCGATCGGGCTGATCGCGCCGCCGAGCACATGGTAGAGCCCGCGGAACTCGCGGGTACGCTCGATCGCCGAAACGTCCTTGGCGTCTTCGACGACGCAGATGAGTGCGGGATTGCGTCGCGGGTCGCGGCAGATCGCGCAGCGCTCCTGCTCGGACACGTTGCCGCACACCTCGCAGAACCGCACGCGCTGTCGGATGTCGGTGAGCAGCTCGGCGAGGCGCGCGACGTCGAAGTTCGGCGTCTGCAGGATGTGGAACGTGATGCGCTGCGCCGACTTCGGCCCGATCCCGGGAAGACGGCCGAACTCGTCGATGAGCTCCTGGACGATGCCGTCGTACATCAGCTGAACCTCGTGGGCGGCTCATAGGGCTCTTCACGCACGAAGCTGGCGCCGAGCACCTGACGCACGACCGCCTCGCCGTAGCGCTCGCCGCCGCCGACGGGCTGACGACTCGGGGCGGCGGATGCCGGATCCTGCGGCACCCCGGACTGCGCGCGCGGAGGCGAGGGCTGCGGAGGCGCGTACGGCGGCTCGTCGTCGGGATAGGGCGGCTCGTCGTCGGGGAGCGGAGGCTCGGTGACGTCGATCGCGCCGTCCGTCGGCGGGTCGGACCGCTCGCCTCGACCTCGGCGGGTTCGTCGTCGACCGCGAGCGGCGGCACCTCGGCGGCGGGGATCTTGGCGACGGCCCACTCCGCGACGCGCGGTGCCGCGGCATCCGACGTCTTCGGCGCGCGCGACGGCGCGTCCGCGAGGGCGGCTCCTCGTCGTCCGGAGGCTCGGGCGGCGGCGCATCCGAGACGGCAGGGTTCGCGGGCGCGGTCTTCGACGGAAGCGGCGCCGGCATGTACTTCACCCGCACGCCGAGCTCGGCCTCGATGGCCGTGCGCAGGTGGTCGGAGGGTCCCGAGCCGGGCGTGGTGCCCTTGAAGGTGTCGAGGTCGCTCTTGGCGGCGAAGCCGACCGTCAGCACCTCGGTGTCGGTGTCGTAGGCGAGCGGCTGCGCGACGGTGACGGCGATCCAGGCGCCGCGGCTGAGCGACTCGAGCCGTGTGAGGATCGCGGGCCAGGCGGCCGTGAGGCGATCGAAGGTGACGGGACCGACGGGGCAGGTTCGGGCTCCGGGGTCGGCTGAGAAGTCGGCGCGGCGGCGGGTGCCGGAGGCGGCACATGGTGGCCGACTGCGGCATCGTCGCCGCGTTTCGACTCGGTCGCTTCGCGGCCTCGCTCAACGACCGGTGGTTGCGGGGTGACCGGGTCGGGTTTCGCCGTGCTCGGCGCGGCGACGGAGGGTGGGACCGCCGGGCCGCGACGGCGGAAGGGGCGGTGCCCTGCGCCGCCGGGGTGGATGCCGACGATGCCGCAGCGGCGGCCGAGGCGAGCACGCGGGCCACCATGAGCTCGAGCTGCAGACGCGGAGAGGTGGCGCCGGTCATGTCGTCGAGGGCGGCGCTGACGATGTCGGCGGTGCGCGAGAGCCGGTCGGCGCCGAAGAGATCGGCCTGCCCCGCATCCGCTCCAGCTCGTCTTCGGTGCGACCGCGCAGCACCGCGGCGGCCTCGTCTCCGACCGCGGCGATCACGATGAGATCGCGCAGGCGCTCGAGCAGGTCGTCGACGAAACGACGGGGGTCCTGCCCGGTCTGCACGACGCGGTCGACCGCGGGGAATGCCTCGGCCGGGTTCGCGCCCGCCAGGGCATCGACGATCTCGTCGAGGAGCGCGGTGTGGGTGTAGCCCAGCAGCGCGACGGCGCGCTCGTAGCGGACCTTCACCGCGTCGCCCTCGGGGTCGGACCCGGCGATCAGCTGGTCCAAGAGCGACAGTGTGTCTCGCGGCGATCCTCCGCCGGCGCGGACGACGAGCGGCAGCACACCCGTCTCGACCTGCACGCCCTCCTCGCCGCAGAGCTTCTCGACGTACTCGAGCATGGCCGCGGGCGGCACGAGCCGGAACGGATAGTGATGCGTGCGCGAGCGGATGGTGCCCAGCACCTTCTCGGGCTCGGTCGTCGCGAAGATGAACTTCACATGCGCCGGGGTTCTTCGACGAGCTTGAGCAGGGCGTTGAAGCCCTGCGGCGTGACCATGTGCGCCTCGTCGAGGATGAAGATCTTGAACCGGTCGCGGCTGGGGCGAAGGTCGCCCGCTCGCGCAGGTCGCGGGCGTCGTCGACGCCGTTGTGACTGGCCGCGTCGATCTCGACGACGTCGAGCGAGCCGCCGCCGGCCCGCGACAGCTCGACGCAGCTCGGGCAGGTGCCGCACGGGGTGTCGGTGGGCCCCTCTGCGCAGTTCAGGCACCGCGCGAGGATGCGCGCCGAGGTGGTCTTGCCGCAGCCGCGCGGCCCCGAGAACAGATAGGCGTGGCCGACCCGGTCACCGCGCAGCGCCGTCATCAGCGGATCGGTCACCTGGGACTGCCCGATCATCTCGCCGAAGGTCTCGGGCCGGTAGCGGCGGTAGAGGGCTGTGGTCACCACACCAGCCTACGGCGTGGCTCGGACACTTCGCCCGGCTCAGCGGATCGCATTCGGGTGCCCTGCTCTTCCCGCTTCGCCTGCTCCTCGGCGATGAGATCGAGGGACAGCGCGGAGGTGACCGGAACAGATGCGGACAGCAGCGTCCCGTCCTCTCTGCGCGCATCCGCGATCTGCCGCAGGGTCGGGCGGCCGGGCCGGACCGGGCCCTGACCGTCGAGCGGGATCGTCACGGCATCCGACACCTCATAGGCGGTGCCGCGCACGCTGAAGCTCACCGGCTCGCCCTCGCGCACCTCGACGGTCAGCGCGTCCTTCGTGACCGTGATGTACAGGCGCGATCCCTGCCACCGCAGCGGGAACTTCAGCGACGGCCAGTCCTCCGGGAGGCGCGGGTCGAAGCTGAGCTCGCCCTGATGGTCGCGCATGCCGCCGAAGCCGAAGACGAGCGCTGTCCACACGCCCCGGCCGAGGCCACGTGCACGCCATCGGAGGCGTTGTGGTGGAGGTCGGCGAGGTCGACGAAGAGCGACTGCTCGAAGTACTCGCGGGCCAGATCCTGATAGCCGACCTCGGCGGCGAGCACCGACTGCACGACCGCCGACAGCGTCGAGTCGCCCGTCGTCAGCGGGTCGTAGTACTCGAAGTCGGCGAGCTTCTCCTCGTCGGTGAAGTGATTGCCCTGCAGGAACAGCGCCAGCACGACATCGGCCTGCTTGAGCACCTGGAAGCGGTAGATCACCAGCGGGTGGTAGTGCAGCAGGAGAGGGCGCTGCTCGGGCGGGCTCTGGGAGAGGTCCCAGACCTCCTTCTCGAGGAACTGCGCGTCCTGCGGGTGGATGCCCAGCGCTTCGCTGAAGGGGATGTGCATCGCCTCGGCGGCGCGCTCCCACAGGTCGCACTCCCCCGGATCCAGGTCGAGACGCTCCACGAGCGCGGCGTAGGCCTCGGGGCTGTCGTGCGCGATGCTGCGGACGACCCGCGCGGCGTAGCGCAAGTTGTAGCGGGCCATGACGTTCGTGAAGAGGTTGTCGTTGACGACCGTCGTGTACTCGTCGGGACCGGTGACCCCGTGGATGTGGAACGATTCGTCGCCGTTGCTCGATCGCCAGAAGCCCAGTGTGGCCCAGAGTCGCGCGGTCTCGACGAGGATGTCGACGCCCTCGCGGTACAGGAAATCCTCGTCGCCCGTGGCCCGCACATACTTGCCGAGCGCGAAGCTCACGTCGGCGTTGATGTGGTACTGCGCCGTGCCGGCCGCATAATACGCCGAAGCCTCTTCGCCGCTGATCGTGCGCCAGGGGAAGAGCGCCCCGGCCTCGTTGAGCTGCGCCGCGCGCTTGCGGGCCGCGGGCAGCATGAGCACACGGGCGCGGAGGGCGTTCAGCGCCAGCCGCGGCGTCGTGTAGCTGAGGAAGGGAGCACGTAGATCTCGGTGTCCCAGAAGTAGTGACCGCTGTATCCGGAGCCGGACACCCCCTTGGCCGGAATGCCCAGCCCGTCCGCGCGCGCCGCGGCCTGCGCGAGCTGGAACAGGCACCAGCGGGTCGCCTGCTGCAGGTCGTCGTGCCCCTCGATCAGCACGTCCGAGCGGCTCCAGAAGCGCTCCAACCACCCCGCCTGGCGATCGAACTGCCGCTCGACCCCCTCCACAGCGACACGGTCGAGGGTGCGCCGGCACCGATCGACGAGCTCCCGCGCCGGCACCCCTCGCGAGGTGTGATAACTCACGAGCTTGGTGATCCGGATGGGGACCCCGGCCCGCGCCTGCACGCGGAAGACGTTCTTGGCGATGTCGGGCTCGACGAGCTGCCGTGCCGAGTAGTCGTTGTCGGTCTCGATGACGTGATCGGCGACGACGGCGACGGTCATGCCCGAGTCGGCGACGCGGTAGGACAGCGCCGAGCGCAGCCCGTCCTGCCAGTACTCCCCGGCACCAGCACGCGCTCGGCGATCCTCTCGGCGCGGCGCGGATCGAAGCCGGCCTTCCCCGGTCCGGTATGCGTGCCGCCGTAGACGTCCTCGCCGTCCTGCCGGTTGATGAGCTGGCAGCTCACCGTCACCGGCGCATCGGCGTTCTCGACCGTGACCTCCAGCCGCAGCACGGCGAGGTGGCGCTCCTCGAAGCTGACCAGACGCTCGTCGCGCATGCGCACCCGCTTGCCCGAGGGGTCTCCCAGACCAGGCTCCGGCTCAGCACGCCGGTGCGCATGTCGAGGGAGCGCTCGTAGTCCCGGACGGACGCCTCGTCGAACGACAGCGGCTCATCGTCCACGTAGACGCGCATGATCTTCGCGTCCGGGGCGTTGACGATCGTCTGTCCGACCTCGGCGAAGCCATAGGCCTGCTCGGCGTGACGAATCGGCCAGGTCTCATGCAGTCCGTTGATGAAGGTGCCGTGCTCGTGCGCACCGCGACCCTCGATGTGGTTGCCGCGCAGTCCCAGATAGCCGTTGCCGACGGTGAAGACCGTCTCGGAGACCCCATCCCCCGAATAGCCGGTCTCGACGAGACGCCAGGGGTCGGCGGGGAAGCGCTGCCGGTCGATCATTCGTGCTCCGAATCAAGGTCAGGGAGGAAAACGGCAAGATCATCGACGATACACGTCGCGCCGGCCGCGGTGAGCTCCTCGGCTCCGGCCCCGCGGTCCACGCCGACGACCGCGGCGCATCCGGCGTCCGCCGCCGCTCTGACGCCCGAGACGGCGTCCTCCACGGCGATGCAGTCGGCCGCGTCGAGGCCGAGCGCCTGGGCGCCGCGAGGAACATGTCCGGAGCGGGCTTCGAGGGCAGGTGGTCGCGCTCGGCGACGATGCCGTCGACCACCGCGGTGAAGAACCGGGCGAGGTCGGATGCCGCGAGCACCGCGCCCGCGTTCTTCGAGCTGGACACGACGGCGAGCGCCGTGCCAGCCGCGTGCAGCCGTTCGACGACGGCGAGGGAGCCGGGATAGGGATCGACCCCGTTCGCGGCGAGCTCCTCGGCGAAGGCGTCGTTCTTGCGGTTGCCGATGCCGCACACGGTCTCGGCGGTCGGCGGGTCCGCGGGGCTCCCCACGGCAGCTCGACGTTGCGGCTGCGCAACACGCTCGCGACGCCGTCGTAGCGCTTCTTGCCGTCGACGTGAGCGAAGTAGTCGTCGTCGGTGTAGGCGGGGGTGATCCCCCAGTCGGCGAACAGGTCGTCGAAGACGTGCTGCCAGGCGCGCATGTGCACCTCGGCCGTGGGTGTCAGCACGCCGTCGAGGTCGAAGAGCACGCCTCCCACGGCGCGGAGATCAGGGAGGTTTTCAGGCATGGGAGCCCTCTCTGAGGCAGGGTTGTCACGTCGGGCCGGCTCGTCATCGCGCCACCCGTCCAGCGTAGGGCCGTGGGCCGCCGGAACGGTAGCCCTCCGGCATCCGGGATCTGAACTCGGTGCGCACGCTCAGGAGACGGCGAGGGCGAACGCCTGCCGGGCGATCTCCAGCTCCTCGTTCGTGGGCACGACGAGCACGTCGACCGCGGAGTCGTCCGCGGAGATGCGTCGGATGCCGCGGCGCCGCGCCTCGTTGCGGGCGGCATCGATCCGCACCCCGGCGAAGCCCAGGGTCGCCATCGCCTCGGCGCGCACGCGCGCGGCGTTCTCGCCGACCCGGCGGTGAAGGAGATGACGTCGACCCCGCCGAGGAGCGCCAGGTAGGAGCCCGCATAGGCGCGCAGCCGATGGATGTAGACGTCGAAGGCGAGGACGGCGGCGGCATCGGCCTCCTCGACGCCGGAGAGGATGTCGCGCATGTCGCTGCGCCCCGACAGACCCAGCAAACCGCTGCGGCGGTTCAGCAGCACGTCGAGCTCGTCGACCGTCATGCCCGCCGTGCGGGCGAGGTGGAAGAGCGCGGCCGGATCGATGTCGCCCGAGCGGGTGCCCATGACCAGTCCCTCCAGGGGCGTGAGACCCATCGAGGTCTCGACCGAACGGCCCCCGCGCACGGCGGTGACCGAGGCGCCGTTGCCGAGATGGAAGACGATCTGCCGCAGCTCGGCGGTGTCGCGCCCGAGGAAGCGCGCCGCCTCTTCGCTCACGAACTTGTGGCTCGTGCCGTGGAAGCCGTAGCGGCGCACCTGGTGGTCGCGGGCGACCTCGGCGTCGATCGCGTAGGTGTAGGCGGCCGGCGCCAGGGTCTGGTGGAAGGCGGTGTCGAAGACCGCCACATGCGGCAGCGCGGGGAAGGCGGCCTCCGCCGAACGGATGCCGGCGAGATTGGCGGGGTTGTGCAGGGGCGCAAGGACCGAGAGCGCCTCGATCTCGGCCTCGACCTCGGCCGTCACCAGGACGGGATCCACGAAGCGGGAGCCGCCGTGCACGACCCGGTGCCCGACGGCGACCGGCGGGTTCTCCTCCAGCGACGGCCCGTAGGCCGCGAAGGCCTCGCGCATGACGTCGAACGCGCGGTCGTGGTCGGGGATCGGCAGCTCCTGGGTGCGCGTCGCGTCCAGGACGGCGGGTGCGGCATCCGCTCCCCGAAGGCGCGCACGGTGTGGGTCGCCACTCCGGTCCCTGAGCTCGCCGACGGGCCGATCCGCTCGATGAGCCCGTCGGCGAGCGTCCGCTCGGAGGACATGTCGATGAGGCTGTACTTGAGCGAGGACGAGCCGGAGTTGACGACGAGGACGACGCTCACGGAGTCGCCCCCTGCGCCTGGATCGCGGTGATCGTGACCGTGTTGACGATGTCGTCGACAAGGGCACCGCGGGAGAGGTCGTTGATGGGCTTGTTCAGCCCCTGCAGCACCGGTCCGATCGCCACCGCGCCGGCCGAGCGCTGCACGGCCTTGTAGGTGTTGTTGCCGGTGTTGAGGTCGGGGAAGACGAACACTGTCGCGCGGCCGGCGACCTGCGACTCGGGGAGCTTGGCGGCGGCGACGGCCGCGTCCGCCGCCGCGTCGTACTGGATCGGCCCCTCGACCGGCAGCCCCGGCGCGCGCTCGCGGACGAGGGCGGTCGCCGCGCGCACCTTCTCGACGTCGGCGCCCGACCCGGACTCGCCCGTCGAGTAGGAGAGCATCGCCACGCGCGGCTCGATCCCGAAGCGGGCGGCCGTGGCCGCCGAGGAGATCGCGATGTCGGCCAGCTGGGCGCTGGTCGGATCGGGGATCACCGCGCAGTCGCCGTAGACGAGCACGCGGTCGGCGAGCGCCATGAGGAAGACGCTGGAGACGACGTCGACGCCCGGGCCGTCTTGATGATCTCGAAGGCCGGACGGATCGTGTGCGCGGTCGTGTGCGCCGCGCCCGAGACCATGCCGTCGGCGAGCCCCAGGTGGACCATCATCGTCCCGAAGTAGGAGACGTCGGTGACGATGTCGGCGGCCTGACCGACCGTGATGCCCTTGTGCGCCCGCAGCCGCGCATACTCGGCCGCGAAGCGCGCCACATGGTCGGGGTCGCGCGGGCTGAGGATGCGTGCGGCGCCGATGTCGATGCCGAGCTCGGTCGCCCGGCCCCGGACCTCGGCCTCCTCGCCGAGGATCGTGAGGTCGGCGATGCCGCGGGCGAGGACGGACGCCGCGGCCCGCAGGATCCGGTCGTCCTCCCCCTCCGGCAGCACGATGTGGCGGCGATCGGTGCGCGCCTGCTCGATGAGCCCGTACTCGAACATGAGCGGGTGACCACGCTGGACTCGGCGACGCCGAGGGCGATCGTGAGCTCGGTGAGATCGACATGCGTCTGGAAGAGCGCGAGCGCGGTGTCGTAGCGCCGCCGCGAGTCCGCCGAGAGCCGTCCCCTGGCGTTCATGATGCGCACCGCCGTGTCGTAGGTGCCGTGATCGGTCGCGATGATCGGGAGTGCGGAGCCGAAGCCGTCCAGGAGCCGCCTGATCGGCTCGGGCAGCTCGAAGGGGCCGTTGAGCACGATGCCGGCGATCGCGGGGAAGGTGCCCGACTCGTTCGCCAGCAGCGTCGCCAGCAGCACCTCGGTGCGGTCGGCGGGGATCACCACGACCGCCCCTCGGTCAGCCGGGCAGGACGTTGACCATCGACATGCCGGCCACCACGACGCCGAGGGCCTCGCGGGTGAGCGACTCCGGATCGCCCGCGACGTGCCGGCCGTCGACGGCGGCCATGATCCCGCGGATCGACGGGCCACGAGCGAGCGGTCCTCGGGATCGCCCAGACGGATGCCGTCTCGGAGTGCACCGCGCGCACGGCCTCGATCGTCTCGCCGAGCCTCTCGGGGTCGGCGCGGTTCACGATCACGGCGAACAGCTCGGCCCGCTCCTGGGCGAGCTCGCTCAGCGTCAGCGAGGCGATCTGACCGACCTCGGCGGGCGTCCGCGCGGTCGTCGTCCCCAGCTGCTCGGCCTGCTCCCGTTGATCGCGGCCGCTGAGCACGAGGAGCACGGGAGCGCCGAGGTTCGCCGCGACCCGGGCGTTGTAGCCGAGCTCGGCCGGGCTGGCGACATCCGTGTAGTCACTGCCGACGATGACCACCGACTCGCACTGGGCCTCGACTGCTTTGAAGCGCTCGACGATCGTCGCGAGCGCGGCATCCGGGTCGTCGCGCACGTCGTCGTAGGTGACGCCGACGCACTCCTCGTACTCCAGGTGGACGCCGTCATGGTCGAGCAGGAGCTCGAGCACATAGTCGCGTTCGACGGCGGAGCGGGCGATCGGGCGGAAGACGCCCACGCGCGGGGTGACCCGCATGAGCGCATCGAGCACACCCAGCGCGATCGTGGACTTGCCGGTATGCCCCTCCGCGGAGGTGATGTAGATGCTGCGCGCCACGGCACCAGCCTATGGGTGCGACAGAGGGATCACGAGGCCGGGGATGTGCCGACCGTCTCGACCCGCAGCGTGAGGTAGCGCCCGGCGACGGCGCGATCGAGCGTGGCGAACGGAGCTCCGGATGCCAGCGCGAATGCCGCGAGGTAGTCGTCGGTCCACAGCTTGTGACTCTTGTCGTCCCTGGCGGAGAGCGCCCGCCAGTGCAGTTGCAGCCCGGCGGGCTCGTCGAGGAACGTCACGCGATCGTCGCTGCTGACAGAGTCGAGGACATCCCACGCTCGCGCACGCGAGAGCGTGTCCTCTCGGAGAACGCTCGGATTGGTGAGCAACCGGAGCAGACCCATCTGAGTGACGCGGCAGAATGCGAGCGACTCCTCCTTCGTCGTGCGCCACTTCTGCACGGCCTCGTGATCCGGATGCTTGCCCCAGAGCCCCGCCAACCAGACGCCGACGTCGAGGAGGATCACAGAGCGTACCGAAGGTCGTCTTCGGCGAGGATGTCGGCGATGTCCTCGTTCGTGATGTCGTACTTCTTGGCTGTGCCGCCTCCGATGACCGGCCACGGCATGCGGGCGCCCCTCCTGTGCACTGCCCCACGGCCACCTCACGCGCGACGGCCCGCGTCAGCACCTCTTTGAGCGTCTCGCCGCGCTGGGCAGCCAGGACCTTGGCGGCTTTCGCCAGGTCATCGGGGAGATCGACGGTTGTGCGCATAAACACATATTAGCATCACATACCGCAGAGAGAAGGCCCTCCGCGCACCCGACAGAGCCCGGTTACCCTTGCTACGTTTCCGTCCTGGGGAATTGGCCTGGATGCCGCCACGCGGAGAGCCGGACACCAGTCTAACCGACCCGCGCGGCCCCGACGCCGGGACTCCGATGAGCGCCCCGGCAGCCCTCCCGCCGAAAGCGGATCCGGGCGGATTCAGGGGCACTCAGGGTCGCATCAGGGTCGTCGCGGGTTACGATCGAGACACCAGGCGCACCGCGGCGCCGCGCGCACGGCGGGAAGGACAGCATGACGGCATCCGATACTCCGAACGGCGTGTGGGGCTTCACCGCCCAGACGCAGGCGATCCTCGACGCGATCGACACCGTCATCGACGGGAAGCCGGATGCCGTGCGCTTCGCACTCGTGTGCCTGCTGGCCGAAGGGCATCTGCTCATCGAGGATGTGCCCGGGGTCGGCAAGACGATGCTCGCCCGCGCGATGGCGGCCAGCGTCGATGCGACCGTGCGACGCATCCAGTTCACCCCCGATCTCCTTCCCGGCGACATCACCGGCGTCTCGGTCTACAACCCCGTCGCGCAGGAGTTCGAGTTCAAGCGCGGCGCCGTCTTCGCGCACATCGTGATCGCCGACGAGATCAACCGCTCCTCCCCAAGACCCAGTCGGCGCTGCTGGAGGCGATGGAGGAGGGGCAGGTCACGGCCGACGGGCGCACCCACGACCTGCCGAGCCCGTTCCTCGTGGTCGCGACGCAGAACCCGCTGGAGATGGAGGGCACCTATGCCCTCCCGGAGGCGCAGCGCGACCGGTTCATGATGCGCATCTCGATGGGGTATCCGGATGCCGCGGCCGAGGCGCTCATGCTCCGCCAGCGCGACACCGTCAACCCGCTCACCGCGCTCAGCCCCGTCACCAGCGTCGACGACATCACCCGACTGATCGCCTTCGCCCGCTCCGTGCACGTCGCTCCCGTCATCGAGGAGTACGCCGTCGCCCTCGCGCAGGCGACCCGCACCGACCCCGCCCTGCACCTGGGGCGAGCCCGCGGGCGACCCTGCAGCTGATCCGTGCGGCGAAGGTGTGGGCCGCCCTCGACGGGCGCGAGTTCGTGCTGCCGGACGACCTGACCGTGCTGCTTGTCCCCGTCTTCGCGCACCGTCTGCTGCCGGCGCGCGGCGCCCAGCGCGTCGGAGCCCAGCCGGTCGAGGAGGCGCTCGCCCGCATCATCGAGACCACCCCGGTGCCGGTGGCCTCACGGGGCTGAGATGGCGCTGCGTCGGCTGTTCACCGGGCGCGGCCTGGCGCTGCTGGCCGCGGCGATCGCGTGCTTCGTGGCCGCGAACGTCCTGGCCGCCCCCGTACTGGGCTATGTCGCGCTCCTGTTCGTGCTGCTGGTCGCCTTCGGCCTGGTGTCGGTGTTCCTCACGGATGCCCGCGGCGACGTCACCCGCGCCATCTCCACCGACCTCATCACGGTCGGCGAGACCTCCGAGGTGCACATGCACCTGCGTCCGCGCGGGCGCCTCATCCGCCACGCCCGCTGGAGCGACACCCTGCCGCCGGCCGTCACCGGCACCGCGGAGGGCCCGTCTCGCCCCCGGACGCCCCGGTCGACGCCCGCGAGTCGATCCCGCTGTCCTACGCGCTGCGCGGCATCCGCCGGGGCGTCTGGAAGCTGGGACCTCTGACGCTGCGCACGAGCGACCCCTTCGGCCTCGTGAACCGTCGCCAGCGGCTCGGCGGGCAGCGCACGATCACGGTCGTGCCGCAGCTCGTGCCGCTGCCGCACCTGGTCACCCTGTACGGCGCGGCGGGCGGCGCCTCGCACACCGTCTCCAGCCGCCTGGGGCAGGGAGCCGACAATCTCGCCCCCGCCGCTACGTCGCGGGCGACTCGATGCGCCGCATCCACTGGCGGGCGACCGCCCATCGTGGCGATCTCATGGTGCGCCAGGAGGAAGAGGAGGCGAGCCCCGACGCCCTCGTCGTGCTCGACCTGAGCCCGGCCCGCTGGGAGCACGCCGGCGAAGGGCCGGATCCGCGGTTCGAGCTGGCCGTGAGCGCCTGCGCGTCCGCGGCGATACAGCTGGCCGCGGACGGGTACGCCGTCGACGTGCTCGACGCGAGCGGCGCACAGCTCGGCGTGCTGCGCGGGAACGAGGAGGACGCCGATGAGCTCCTCGTCGCCCTCGCCACCGTGGACCCCGCGGCAAGGACGCGGTGCCGCGCTTCGACGGCGCCCCCGTCGGCCCGCTCGTCGTCATCACCGGGCGCATCGAGGATGCCGCGGATCAGCTGCCCAAGCATCCGTCGGCCATGACGGCCGTCCTGCTGGCGGCCGAGCCCCTGCCCGGTGCGCTCGAGGCCCTGCGCGCCACGGGCTGGACCGCTCAGCGCCTGGACGAGGTGGTGTCGGATGCCTGACAAGCCCGCCCGCCGGCGCACCTCCGTCGCGGCATCCGCTCTCGCCGTCGTCTCGGTCGTGGTGGCGCTCTGGCCGTACGCCGGGGTGATCCAACTGCGGACCTGGATCCTGCCGATCCTGTTCCTGACGCTCGTGCTCACGGTGATCGGGGCGGTGCTGCGCCGCCTCCTGGCCTCCCGGTCGCTGCCCCTGCGCGTCTGGGTGACCGCGCTCGTGCAGCTTCTCGTCCTGCTGTGCCTGCTCACGATGCTCTTCGGCCGGACGACGGCGGTGTTCGGGGTGTTCCCGACGCTGCGCACGGCCCGGCTCGTGCCGTACTTCATCGAGCAGTCGATCAGCAGCATCTGGTTCGGCAGCGCGCCGCTGGCACCGAGCACCTCGCTCGTCTTCGTGCTGACGGCCGCATTCGGCCTCGCCGCGATCCTGCTCGATCACCTGCTCGCGCACGGCCGGGTCGTCCTCGCCGCCGTGACGGTCGCCGTGGTCGGCGGAGTGCCTATGATCATCACGCGCAGTCCCGTGGACATCTGGTGGTTCGTCGCCTTCGCCGTGCTGGTCCTCGTGCTGCTGCGCCGCAGCGTCCGCAGCGAGCCGCGCGCGCCGCGTCGTTCGCCGGTGGTGCTGGCCGCCATCGTGGGAGTCGTCGCGATCGGCGCGACGGTGTTCTTCGGTCCGAGTCTGCCGCTGTCGGCGATGGGCGTGGGGCCGGGCAGCCAGGTCATGCTGAATCCGACGCTCGACCTCGGCGAGGATCTCCGCGAGCCGCGCAGCTTCGACGTCGTCACTCTCGCCACGAGCGCCGAACGTGCACCGTATCTGCGCCTGGCGACGCTGTCCGAGTTCGACGGCGAGGTGTGGCAGACCGACGAGGCCGAGACGCAGCCCCTGCGCGAGGGGTTCGGGCAGAGCGGCCTTCCGGACGACCTCGAGAGCCGGTCGACGTCGATACGGATGCAGGATGTCGCCGGCCGCTGGCTGCCGGTGCCCTACCCGGCCACCGCCGCCTACGGGCTGTCCGAGGAGTGGCGGGCGATGCCCGCCAACCGCAGCATCGTGTCCACCTCGGCGAGCGCGCAGGACCAGGACTACACGGTGGCCTCCCTCGTCGTCGATCCGACGCTCGAGGAGATGCGCGGGGATCGCCGCGGCACCGGAGTGGCACCGGCGCATCGGGCGCTTCCGGAGGACGTCCCCTCGAACATCGCCGAACTCGCCCGCGAGGTGACGCGGATGCGACGACCGACTACGACCGGCTCGCCGCCCTCCAGTCCTGGTTCCGCAGCCAGTTCCGCTACTCGCTGAGCACGCCCGTCGAGGAGGGCTTCGACGGTTCGGGGGCCGAGGCCGTCGGGCAGTTCCTCGAGGTGCGGGCCGGGTACTGCGTCCACTTCGCGGCGGCCTTCGCGCTCATGGCCCGCTCGCTCGACATGCCCTCGCGCATCGTCGTCGGCTTCCTCCCCGGCACGCCGACCGGGGAACGGCGCGGCGACGAGATCCTGTACTCGGTCAAGAGCGACGACCTGCATGCCTGGCCGGAGGTGTACTTCGAGCGCTGGGGCTGGATCGCCTTCGAGCCGACCGCCTCGCGCGGCACTCCCACGCAGTTCATCACGACCGCCGAGCGTGAGGAGGCCGACAGCGCCTCCCCGACGCCGACGCCCGGCGCGACGCCCGGCGCCGAGATCACGGCAGGACCGGAGATCGATCGGAACGATGACGCGGGGGCCATTCCTCAAGCGGGGGATCTGCCCCCGTTCGACGCCCGCCCGCTTCTGGGCACGATCGGTGTGATCCTCATCGCTCTGCTCGTCCCCGCCGCCGTCCGCCTGACCCGTCGCGCCAGACGCATGATGCGCGCGGGCCGGGGCGACGCGGCGGCGGCATGGGCCGAGCTCGAAGACACCCTCGTGGATCTCCGGATCCCGGTGACCGAGGCGGAGAGTCCGCGGGGCCGCGGCATCCGACTCCGCAGGAGGCACCGTGTGAAGGGCGAGGAGCTTCAGAGGCTCATCGAGGCGATCGAGCGCGAGAGCTATGCGGCGCCCGGCTCGGATGCGGGTGACCTGGCCGTACCGCTGCGGCGCGTCCTCCGGCAGCTGGTCCACGAAGCGGAGCCGTCCGAGCGGGCGGCGGCGCTGCTGCTGCCGCGGTCGCTGCTGCCGATGGGCTCGGGCCGCATCCCGGTGGTGTCACCCGCGCAGGCGTGACCTCTTTCTGCGCTCAGGCGTGCTCGGCGCAGGGCGCCGCATCGCAGGCGGCGCACACGACGAACTGCCGACGGCAGGAGAGGTCGGGGCAGTTCGCGGTGCGATTGGTGGGCTCGCCGCATCCGACGCACTCCCCGATGATCGCCGCGTGGTCGGTGAAGTCCACCGAGCCGCGCTTGTCGAAGACGTACAGCGACCCCTCCCACAGCCCGTCGTCGCCGAAGCGCTCCCCGTAGCGGACGATGCCGCCGTCGAGCTGGTACACCTCGCCGAAGCCGCGCGCGGTCATGAGGCTCGAGAGCACCTCGCAGCGGATGCCTCCCGTGCAGTAGGTGACGACGGGCCTGCCCTTGAGATCGTCGTACTCGCCCGAGTCGAGCAGCCGGACGAAGTCGCGCGTGGTCTCGACGTCGGGGACGACCGCATCCTTGAACCGGCCGATCTGGGCCTCAAGGGCGTTGCGGCCGTCGAAGAAGACGACCTCCTCGCCGCGCTCGTCGACGAGCCGGTGCAGTTCCTCGGGGCTCAGGTGCGTGCCGCCGCCGATCACGCCGTTCTCGTCGACGCGCAGCTCCCCCGGTGCCCCGAAGGACACGATCTCGTCGCGTACCTTGACGCTGAGCTTGGGGAAGTCGAGGCTGCGGCCCTCCTCGTCCAGGCCCGTCCCCTCGCTCCACTTGATATCGGCGTTCTTGAACGGGGCGTAGGAGCGGAAGGACCGCGCCCACGCCTTCAGCGCCGGCAGGTCGCCGCCGAGGGTGCCGTTGATGCCGTCCTTCGAAATGATGAGCCGCCCGCGCAGCTTCAGCGCCTCGCAGGCGTCGCGCTGCCACAGCCGGATCGCCTCGGGATCGGCGAGCGGCGTGAACGCGTAGAACAGGACGATCTTGGGGGTGGGCACCCGGCCGATTCTAGACGAGTGTCCTCTGGGATAAGTAAAGTAAAGATCTGGGATCAGTAAAGTAAAAGATGTGGGATTGGTAAAGCAGAGAGGGTGGAATCGGTAAAGTAGGGGTATGGCGGACTACCGGAGACGCATCATCGACAGCGAGCTCGATGAGGTGTTTCCGGCCCTTGCGGCTATCAGCCTGGACGGCCCGAAGGGTGTAGGGAAGACGGCGACCGCGATGCGCCGCGCACAGAGCGCGATTCCTCTCGACAACGACGACGCCCTCGAAGCCACCGCCAGCGACCCTGGATTCATCGACAGGGCGCGCAAGCCGCTTCTGATCGATGAGTGGCAGCGCCTGCCCGCCGTATGGGATCTCGTCCGCAGGGCCGTCGACCGCGATGGTTCCGGTGGACAATTCCTCCTCGCGGGGAGTGCCGTTCCAGTGACGGCACCGGTGCACAGCGGCGCCGCTCGGATCACCAGTTTGCGGATGCGACCCCTCGCGATCTCAGAACGGGTCGAGCAGGAACCAACGGTATCCCTCGCAGCATTGTTCCCGGGCAATGGTGAGATCGCCGGTGAGACGTCATGGACACTGCCTGACTACGTGCGCGAGATCGTCTCCTCCGGCTTCCCGGGAATCCGAAGGCTTTCACCTCGCGCGCGAAGGCTCGCCCTCGACGGCTATCTGACGCGCATCCTCGAGAGAGACATGGTCGAGCAAGGCTATCGGGTCCGCGCTCCCGCATCTCTGCGCGCGTGGCTGCGCGCCTACGCCGAGGCCACCGCCTCCACCGCAAGCTACACGACCATCCTCGATGCTGCGACCGTCGGCGAGGCCGACAAGCCGAGCAAACCCACCACCATCGCCTACCGCGACGTCCTCACGCAGCTGTGGATGCTCGATCCGGTCGAGGCCTGGCGGCCTTTCGGGGTTGATCTCGGGCGCATTGCCAAGTCTCCGAAGCATCATCTCGCCGACCCCGCACTTGCGGCACGGCTCATGGGCCTTGATGAAACGACGCTTCTAGATCTACGTGAGCACGCGACACTCGGACCTCAACAGGGCACCGCTCTCGGGCGGCTGTTCGAAGGATTGGTGACGCTCAGCGTGCAGAGCTATGCGCAAGCAGCGGAGGCACGGCTCTGGCACTTCCGCGATCAGGCGGGCACACATGAAGCGGACCTGATCGTCGAAAGGGGCGATCGCGTCATTGCGATAGAGGTCAAACTCGCAGCGACCGTGAGCCCGTCCGATGTACGGCATCTTCTATGGCTACGGGATCGCCTGGGCGACCGCCTTGCCGATGCCGTCGTGGTGACCACCGGCCAGCGTGCATACCGTCGCAGGGACGGCGTCGCTGTGGTCCCGCTTGCCCTGCTGGGGCCCTGAGAGCACCGGTCTACCGCTCGTGGAGGCGCTCCCAGGCGAGACCTGCCAGGAGCGCGGCCTGCACGTCGAGGATCGAGTCGTCGAACACCGCCGTCTCGGAATGCATGGGGGTCGATCCCTCGTCCGGGGCGACGCCGAGGAAGACGAGCGTGCCCGGCACCTCCTCCAGCACGTAGGCGAAGTCCTCGGAGGCCATGGACGGCGCCGGCAGTCGCAGCACGCCCTCCGAGCCGACCCGAGCCTCGAGCGCGGCGAGCACCCGCTCGGTCTCCGCCGGGTCGTTGTAGGTCACCGGATACGAGGGATGAACTCGCTCTCCAGCGTGCAGCCATGCGCCTCGGCGAGCGCGGTCAGCAGTTGCGGAAGCTTCTCCCTCACCGTCGCGAGCGTCTCGCGACTGAGAGTGCGGACGTTCAGCTCGATCTCGACGGATGCCGCGAGCACGTTGCCTGCGTCGGAGTCCGTGCGCAGGCGGGTCACCGAGATCACCGCCGGGTCCGTCGCCGGGACCCGGCGGGCGGCGAAGGACTGGACCGCGAGGACGAGCTCGGCGGCCACCGGCACCGGATCGACCGAGAGGTGCGGGAAGGCGGCGTGACCGCCCGTGCCGCGCAGTGTCATCCGGATCGCGCTGACACTGGCCATCATCGCCCCGCCCGGCTCACGAGCAGACCGCGCGGGGTCATGCAGTCCACGTGCACGGCGTAGGCCGCGACCGGACGCTCCCCGGCGGCGTCCAGCACGCCCTCCTCGAGCATGATGCGTCCGCCGCCGTGGCCCTCCTCGCCCGGCTGGAACATGAAGACGACGTCGCCCTCGAGATTCTCCCGGTGCGCGGCGAGCAGGCGCGCGGCTCCGAGGAGGCCCGCCATGTGCAGGTCGTGCCCGCAGGCGTGCATCGCCCCGCCGCCCGCGGCGAAGGGAAGCCCCGTCGCCTCGGCGATCGGCAACCCGTCCATGTCGGCGCGCAGCAGGACTGCCGGCCCGGGTCGCACGCCGCGCAGCACCGCGGTGACCGAGGAGAGCCGCTTCCCGACGGCGACCTCGAGACCGAGACCCTCCAGCTCGCGCAGGACGATCCGCTGGGTCTCGGGAAGGACGAGACCGACCTCGGCTCCGGCGTGGAGTTCCCGGCGCAGCGCGCGCAAGGGCTCGCGGAGCGCCCGTGCCTCGTCCTCGAAAGAGGGCGTCTCAGCCATCCAGCACCATCCTCTCGCCCAGCACCGGCACGGCGGCCAGCAGCTCCCGCGTGTAGGGCTCGGCCGGGTCGCTCAGCAGCGCCTCCGTCTCCCCGAACTCCACGATGCGCCCGTGACGCATCACGGCGGTCTCGTCGCTGATGTAGCGCACGACCGCCAGATTGTGGGAGATGAACAGCATGGTCAGACCGAGCCGCTGCTGCAGGTCGCGGAGCAGGTTCAGTACCGTGGACTGCACCGAGACGTCGAGCGCGCTGGTGACCTCGTCGGCGATGAGGATCTCCGGGTCCCCGGCGAGCGCGCGGGCGATGGTGATGCGCTGCCGCTGGCCCCCGGAGAAGGACTTCGGCAGCTCTCCGGCGCGCGCCGGGTCCAGGTCGACCTGCTGCAGCAGCTCGGCGACGCGGGCACGGCGCTGCTCGCGTGAGAACGGGCGGCCGGCGGCGAGGAGTCCCTCAGCGATGGAGTCGCCGATCGGCATCCGCGGATCGAGCGCCGAGAACGGGTCCTGGAAGACCATCTGGATCCTCCTCCGGGCCTGCTTCGCCTCGCTGCCGTGCCCCACCGTGCTGACCCCGTTCACCCGGATGTCGCCTTCGCGGATCGGCGTCAGGCCGACCGCGGCGCTGGCGATCGTCGACTTGCCGGAACCCGACTCCCCACGAGACCCAGCGTGCGGCCGGCGGCCACCTCGAGGCAGACCCCGAGACGACGTCGCGCGAGCCGTAGCGGACGGACAGATCCTCGATGACGAGTGCGCTCATCGCACGACCTCCTCGTGCGGACGATCGGCCGCGGCGTCCTGGTTCACGGGCGAGGTGCCTTCGGAGAGCTCCTGCGGCCGCAGGTGGTCGCTGATGACCGGCAGGGGCCGCGTGCGATCCGAACGCATGTCGGGGAGACAGGCGATGAGCCCTCGGTGTAGGGATGCCTCGCCTGCTCCCTGATGTGCGCTGCATCCAGCTGCTCGACGATCTCGCCGTCCTTCATCACCACGACCCGATCGCAGAAGCCGGAGACCAGGGCGATGTCGTGCGAGATGAAGACGATGCCGGCGCCCGTGGCCTGCTGGGCCCGGCTCAGCACGCTGAGCACCTGCCGCTGCACCGTGACATCCAGCGCCGTGGTGGGCTCGTCGGCGATGATCAGGCGAGGCCGGCCGGTCAGCGCCATGCCGATCATGGCGCGCTGCCGCATCCCTCCCGAGAACTGATGGGGGTAGTCGCCGAGCCGCTCGGCAGGATCCGGGATGCGGACGGCCTCCAGACCCTCCACGGCGACCCTGCGCGCTTCCGCCCTACTGAGCCCCAGATGCTGCCGGGGCACCTCGGTGAGCTGCCGTCCGATCGTCAGCGCCGGGTTGAGCGAGGTGAGCGGGTCCTGGAAGATGATGCCGACCTCCACGCCCAGCCGCCTCTTCTCGGCGGTGCCGAGCGGAGCGTCGAGGTCGATGTCGTCGAAGCGGCGCGTCTCGGCGTCGATGATCGCGGGCGATTCGAGAAGGCCCGCGAGCGCCATCGCGGTCAGCGACTTGCCCGAGCCGGACTCGCCGACGATGCCGACCACCTCCCTGCGGCGACGTGCAGGTCGACGCCCTTGACGCGCTCGACCACTCCTCCTTCGCCATCGGGGAAGGAGATGTGCAGCTTCCGCACCTCGGCCAGCGGCGCCGCAGCGTCATGCTGCTCGGATGTCGGGAGGTGGGACTTGGCCGCCCGCTGCGCGAGAACGGCGGCACGACTCGCCTGCGCCACCGCGCGCATGCCCTGCCCGGGCTGATCGCCGAGCGTCTCGGCGATCATCGTGAAGACCAGCGCGGCGAAGACCACGGCGATGCCGGGGCCGATGGCCGCCATGGGGTTCGTGTAGAGATGGCCGAGGCCTTCGTTGAGCAGGCGCCCCCAGTCGTACTCGGGAGCCTGGACGCCCAGCCCCAGGAAGGAGAGCCCGGCGAAGGCGAGGAGGGTGGTGCTCGCCGCCGCCGCGGCCTGGACGAGCAGTGGACCGGTGATGTTCGGCAGCACATGCCTGGCCATGATCCCGAACGGCCCGACGCCGACCACGCGCGCGGCGCGCACATAGTCCTGATCGGCGACGGAGGCCGCCATGTTGTAGACGAGGCGCGTGACGTTGGGGATGCCGGCCAGGCCGATCGCCAGCATCGCCCCGACGGCGGTGGCCCCCAGATCACGGTGAAGAAGAGCACCAGCAGCAGCCAGGGGAACGCCAGCAGCATGTCCATCACCCAGATGAGCGCCCGCCGCGGACGTCGCGGGAGGATGGCCGCCGTGAGGCCGATGACGAGCCCTCCGCTGATGAGCATCGCCGTCGCCCCCGCCGTCAGCAGCAGAGAGGTGCGCGTGGCCATCATGACGCGGGCGAAGATGTCTCGGCCGAGGTCGTCGGTGCCGAAGAGGTACTCCGCCCCCGCCGTGGCCCAGCGGTCCGGGATGTTGCGCAGGGTCGCCGCGTCCTCCCAGACGCTCGGCGCGATGACCGAGATGGTCGCCAGCACGACGAGGCCCACGATCGCGGTGATGCCGGTGACGCTGATCCACCGCGAGCGGCGGCGGGGCCGGGAGGACGGCGGGCCGACGCGCGGTGCTTCCAGCGTGCCGGGGGCTGCGGTGGCCATCATCGTGGCACTCACCCTTCTGCGATCGTGGTGCGGGGATCGATCGTGATGAGGATCAGATCGACGATCAGGTTCACGGCGAGCACCATCCCGGCGTACACGAGCACCATGCCCTGGATCATCGGGTAGTCCTTGGTGCCGACCGCCGAGACGAGCGTCGCACCGGTTCCGGGGATGGCGAAGATCGTCTCGATGATCACCGTCCCGGCGACGAGGCCGGCGAACAGCAGACCGCCCACCGTCAGCGTCGCGGTGACGATGTTCGGGAGCGCATGACGCAGCAGGATCACCCTCTGCGGCAGGCGCTTGGCGCGCGCGGTGGCGATGTAGGTGGAGTCGAGGACCTTGATCATCTCCACCTGCACGATGCGCGCCAGATAGGCCATCGACCCGAGGGCCAGGCCCAGGACCGGCAGCACCGCGTTTCGCGGCTCTCCCCAGCCCGCGGGCGGGAAGAGTCCCAGCCACATGCTGAACACCGCGATCAGGCCGACCGACAGCACGAAGTCCGGGATCGCGATGAGGATGCCGAGGAAGCCGGAGATGCCGCTGTTGACCGTGCGGCCGCGGCCGGTGCGTGCGACCAGGGCCGCGCCCATGCCGATCGGCAGCGCGCCGATGACGGCCACGACGAAACCGAGCGCGCCGAGGGTCAGCGTGGTCGGGAAGCGAGCGCCGATGGTGCCCGCCACCGACTGCCCGGTCTGGATCGACGTTCCCAGGTCGCCCCGCAGCAGCCCTGCCATGTAGTCCAGGAGCTGCTGCGGGATCGGCTTGTCCAGACCGAGCTGCACCCGGGTGCTCTCCACCAGCGTCGCGGGGGCCGTCGGCCCCAGCGCCGCCCGGACGGGGTCCCCGGCACCATGTGCACCACGAAGAACGCGGCGAGCACGACGATCACCAGGCTCGCGATGAGCCGTCCGATCCTCCGGATGGCGAAGTCGGTGCGGGGCGAGAGCCGGCTGCGACGCTCCTTGAGGAGCATCAGCGAGCCGGTCACCGGCCCGTACACCCGGGTGCGTGTCGTTGTCATCGTCGGCAGATCACTCGGTCATGCGGATCGTGACCGGCTGGATGTAGTCGGTGATCTCGAAGGTTGCGCCCGACATGTAGGTCGGGCGGATGGTGCCGGTGAGCAGGAACGTGTGGAAGTTCTCCACGACGATCTGCTCCGCCTGCTTCCAGTATCCGCAGGCCTCCTCCTCATTGGCCGCCGAACTGGCGAGGGCGGCGTACCCGAGGTAGTCCTCGTTGCGCGTGCCCATGAAGTTCAGGCCGCCGTCCTCGGGGAAGGCCCCGCCGTAGAAGAGGTTCTGCGTCACCGGGCTGCCGACGCCGATCTGGATCCATCCGGTGTCGTAGTCGAAGGTCTCGTAGAGGTACTCCGACCATGCCGCGCCGTCCATCGCGATGAGGTTCGTCGCGATGCCCAGCTCGTCCCAGTCCTGCGCCACGAGCTCCGCGGCCGAGGCGTGCGAGCTGGATGTGGCGTCGTAGATGAAGTTGATCGACAACGGATCGCCGTCGCGCGAGCGCGTCCCGTCCGCACCGGCCGTCCAGCCGGCCTGATCCAGCAACTGACCGGCGCGAGCCGGATCGGATGCGGGTCGCTCCCAGACCGGGGTCTCGCTGAAGCACGTGAACGGAGCCTCCGTGATCCACGAGGTCAGCTCCACCGGACGACCGCCCGAGACGACCTGCGCCGCATCCTCGTGGTTGTAGCCGAGGATGAGCGCCTCGCGCACGAGCGGGTCGCTGGTGGGGCGATCCGGTCGCTCGTTGAAGAGCATCTGGCCGATCGGGTTGATCGTGCCGGCGTACTCGAAGCCCGCCGCGTCGAGGCGGTCCTGATCCGGTCCCTCGACGGCGGCCGCGTTGAGCTCGCCGGAGATCAGCAGGTTCGCCCGCGTCGACGCATCGGTGACCACGGTGATCTCGAGACCGTCGGGAAGCCCCGCGGTCTCCGAGGTGAGTCCGTCCGGACCCCAGGTGTAGTCGTCACGGGTCTCGAAGGTGTAGCGGCCTGCCGCAACGCCCGTGAGCGCATACAGACCGGTGCCGTTCGATGACGCTTCGAGACTCGCGGGTCGGCGAGACCGGCCGAACCGACCATCCGGATGTTTCCGATGATGCTCGCGAGGAACGGGTCGGGCTGGCCGGCGGTCACCTCGAGCGTGAGACCGGAGCCGGTGGCGCTGAGTCCTGCGGGGAGGACGTCCGAGAGCACCGACACGTTGTCGGGGTCGGTGTGGTAGTTGATGTTCTCCGCCGCGATCTCCGCGTCGAACTCGGTGCCGTCGTGGAAGGTCACGCCCTCCTTCAGCTGGAACGTCACGGCCGTGCCGTCCTCGTTCACCTCCCAGGACTCGGCGAGCCACGGCAGGCGCTCGCCCGACTCGTCCGTGTAGATGAGCGACTCGTAGGCGTAGGTGATGACCTGGATCTCCTGCGGCTGGTTGGCGCTCATCGGGATGATGCTGCCGACCTCCGGGAAGACCGCATGACGGAAAGTCCCGCCCGAGACGGGGTCACCCTCGCCGGATGCTCCGTTCTCGGTGGAACCCGAACATGACGCCATTGTCATCGCGAGGGCGATGAATCCGGCCGCGACCGGTAGTGCACTCCTGCGTTTCATTGCATTCTCCTCAATCGGGTATTGGTGCGTGTGGTGCGGTCTTCATACGGGCGTCGGCGTGGCCGCGCCCAAGTGCGAGAGGGGCCCGGCCGCCTTCACCGCGATGTTCACGGTGGGGCGGGCCGAGTAGGAGATGGAGGTCTCGAGCACGTCGACGACCTCGACCTGGAGCGGATCGGCCCCGGCCTGGATCGCCTTGGCGATCGCGGCCTGCGACGCGGACTCGATCGCGGCCTCGCGGTCCTCGAGATCGGCGATCTGGTCGGCCCGCCCGCCGGCGAGCGAGATCGCCGCGCCGACGGCGTTGGCAACGCCGCCGAAGTCGGGTCGGATCACGTCCCCGATGCCGGCGAGCTGCTCGGGCACGAGGAAGCCGCCGCCGCCGACGACGACGAGGGGCAGATCCACACGGCCCAGCGAGAGTCGCTCGACCGCTTCCTCGAGCTTCGCCGAGGTGATCTCCAGCGCTCCGCTCAGCGCCGCCTTGGTCGACTTCGACAGCGCCGGGAGCGCACGCCCGGTGATGGTGGATCCGGCCAGCGCCGCGGCATCCGTCAGTGTCGGGGTGGAGCCTCCGAACAGCAGCGCTTCGCGATCGATGCGGTAGCCGAGCGACTGCGGACCGACCCGTCCCGTGTCGACATCGACGATGGTGCCGCCGCCGATGCCGACGCTGAGGATGTCCGGCATCCGGAAGTTTGTCTGCACGCCACCGATCTCGCGCGGGAGCGTGGATTCGCGGGGGAAGCCGTTGACGAGGACTCCGAGGTCGCTCGTGGTGCCCCCGACGTCGACGACGATCGCGTTGTCGGTCCCGGAGAGATAGGCAGCGCCGCGGATGGAGTTGGCGGGTCCGGATCCGATGGTGAGGACCGGGAACTGCTCGGCGTAGTCCAGCGACATGAGAGTTCCGTCGTTCTGCGCGAAGTAGGTCTCGGTGTCGAGATCCTGCTCGCGCACGACATCCAGGAGCGCATGTGTCACATCGTGGGCGACGCGGTGCAGCGCCGCGTTGAGCAGGGTGGCGTTCTCGCGCTCGATCAGTCCCGTCGGCCCGATGTCCTGGCTGAGGAAGACGCGGGCGTCCTGCCCGATGTGATCGCGGATGAGCGCGGCCACCTCGAGCTCCTGCTCCGGAAAGGACGGGCTGAAGATGCCGCACACCGCGATCGCATCGTAGGAACCGGCGAGGGAGTCGAGGAATCTGCGCACCCCGTCCCGGTCCAGCGGCGAGATCGGCGTGCCGTCGACCATGTGCCCGCCGCCGAGCATCGCCGCTCCGGCGAGGACGCTGCTCGCGAGATCCTCCGGCCAGGCGGTCAGCGGCGGCCATTCCGTCGCCGCCGGCGCGCCCAGGCGCACCATCGCGACCTTGGCGAGGCTTCTGCGGGCGACGATCGCATTGGTCGCATGCGTCGTGCCGAGCATGACGCGCGAGACCTGCGAGCGCCGGTCTCCGATCTCGCCGAGCACCTGGGCGATGCCCGCGCGGATGCCGCCGATGACATCCTCGGTGGTCGGCTTCTTCGTGCTCGCGATCACCGCTCCTGCGCGATCCAGCACCACGGTGTCGGTGTTGGTTCCGCCGACATCGACGCCGATGGACAGTTCTCGCTCGCGGGTCATCGTGCGCTCTTTCGCTCGAAGGGGATGTAGGGAAGGTCGTAGCCGAAGGCGCCGGGGCCGGCCAGCTCCAGTCCGCGCTCGGTGCGCCACAGCGGATCGCAGGCCCAGGCCAGCACCGAGACGCGCTGACCGTAGCGGAGCATCTCGGTGGAGATCGCGTGCCCGGTCTCGGCATCGACGATCGTGACGAGGTCGGGGACGCTCACGAGCACCTCGCCGTCCTCGAGCACCACCAGGTTCTCGTTCTGCAGTTCGATGCGCTGCAGCCGGCCGCGGTCCGTGCCGGTGCCGGTGATCGTGACCGAACCGCGGACGAAGCCGCCCTCGGTGCGCCGGGCGACATCGGAGATCTTGCCAGTGATGAGCACGGCGGCCTTCAGCTCCTCGGCGACGGCGCTCACCGGCTCCGAGGAGGAAAGCAGCGCATGGCCGGTACGGATCGCCTGGCTGACCGTGCCCTCGATGACGGCACCGGGCGCCGTCTCGGAGGTCAGCAGGTAGTGTGCGCCGAGGCAGATGCCGCCGGCGGCGACGACGCTGGCGCGTGCATGCCGTTCGAGCCACTTGAGATCGATCGTCTTCTTCACGATGACGTTTCCGACGACATCGCACTGCACGGAGAAGTCGCAGGGGATGCCGGCGACGTTCGGCGAGATCATGGTCGCCTCGGGGAAGGCACGCCCCATGCCGTCGGCGTCGAGGATCTTCACTCCCAGCCGGGATGCCCACCCGATCGGGGAGACGCCGTTGCTGCCGCCGATCTCGGCCGGCATGAGCGCGGTGATCTTGCGACCGGCGACGATCTCGGCCTCGCGCAGGAGCGTCTCGGCCTGCGCCGACGAGGACAGCATCTCGATGCCGACGGTGGGTGCACCGATTCCCGACATCATGATCACGGCGTCGTCCTCGGTGAGGTCCTCGACCTGGAGGAGCTCGACAGGGCCGTGCTCGCGCAGGGTGCGCTCGACGATTCGCTCCGCAGCATAGACGGCCCCGCCGCCGCCGGTGCCGAAGATCGCCGCGCCGACTGCGAGCGCCGCCACGTCCTCGGCGGAAACGTGCGTCAGCTTGCGCTGAACGGGGGTCGGAGCAGAGAGGGGAACAGAGGCCATGCATCGACAGTAGAAAGCCCTCTGTCTTCACACAATGTGTTGATAGATTAGAGAAATCTCCTAGATTGTGTTTATGGCACAGTTAACCGTCACAGATCTGCGGCGACAGGCGGATCGTCTGGGCATACGCGCCATCGCCGGCCCTTCCCGAGGCGAACCCATCGAGCGCGTCGAGGTCGTCTCGCTCGACACGCTCGGGCGCCTCCTGCCCGGCACCCTCGCCATCATCTCGGGCCAGGCCTCGCCCGCGCCCTACTTGATCGACGTTGCGGTGCGGCAGGCCAGCGCGCTGCGCCTTTCCGGACTCATCTTCTCCCCGGACTTCGCCCTGACCGAGACAGCCGGAGTGCTCGCGGCGCGCGGCGAGATGCCGCTGCTGGTCTCCACGAGCATCCACGGCACCGAGCTCGCCGTGGCGATCGACCGAGTGCTCAGCGGCGGCGCCGCCGAGAGCATGACCCGTGCGGCCTTCGCGATCGAGAAAGCCGCAGAATGCGCGGCCGACCCGCACAGCACCGCGGACGACATCCTGGCCGCGGCCGGCTCCGCGCTCGGCGCGCCCCTCTCGATGCGCGACGATCCGAACGTCGGATGGACCGACAGCAGCGCCGTCTTCGTCGGCGAGGTCCCGGTCGGCAGAATCGTCGCCGACGACTCGGATGCCGCAGCATCCGTCGCCGTCCCGGTCGTCGCTTCCCTCGTCTCCCGCGCCCTCCAGCGACGCATGCGAGAGCGCTTCGCCCGACGCAGTCGCGGGCCGACCTCATCGTCGAGCTGGTGCTGGCCGAGGCGGCCAGGGTGGATGCCTTCGTGGCCCCGCCGCGCGCCTGGGTCTTCCCCTGCAGCTCTCCCATGCCGCCGCGCTGCTGCGCCCCCGCCATCGCGGGGACCCCGAGCTGTCGCCCCGCACGCCGTGGCGCCGGCGATCGAGCTCTTCGCGCTGCAGCTCGTCGAGGAGCATCCGGAGATGTGGCATTTCGCCCGCATCCAGGACGACGCGCTCATCGTCAGCACGGAGGAGCACGGCGCCGGCGACCACCAGCGGCGCCTGCGGGAGGTCGCCGTGAGCATCCAGCGCTACGCGCAATCGCTCGCCGGCGAGGAGTGGGCCTATACGCTGGGCCTGGGCACTCCGCAGACGGGGCCGTAGGACTGCGACAGTCGGCTGCCGAGGCGCGGGTGTCCGCAGACTCGGCCATCGCGGCCGGCCGCCTCGGCGGGGTCGAGACGACCGATGTCACCGGACTTCGCCGCGTGCTGCTGGACTTCTACGCCTCACCGACGAGCCGCGGTCTCCTGCAGGACGTGCTGCATCCGCTCGACGAGTTGGGCCCTGAGCGCTCGATGACGGCGGTGCGCACCCTCGTGGCCTACCTCAGCACGCAGAACTCCCTGGCCCAGGCCGCGCAGCGCCTCATGCTGCACCCCAACGCCGTGGGGTACCGGATGCGGTGGATCCGCGAAGCCCTGGATCTGGACCTCGACGACCCCGACGTCCGCTTCGCCGTCGAACTCGCCTGCCGCGTGCGGCTGCTCGGCGAGTGAGAGACCCGCAGGGGCGACGACAGGCTCTGTCCGTCTCCGCCAAGTCGGATCTGTGGGGCGGAGAGCATGTAGACAAATACATCTACACAGCCTATCCTGGATAGCATGAGCGATACGACGACGATCCGGGTCAGCCGCACCACCCGCGACACACTCAACGATCTGGCGGCCAGGCGTGGCGAAACTCTGACCGACACCGTTTCCCGTGCCGCGCGGCTGCTCGAGCAGGAGGCCATCGGACGCGACCTCTCCGCCCGCTACGCGACGACGAACTCGCCTGGCTCGATGCTGACGCCGGGTGATGTCGTCGAACTCGACCTCGGCGTACCCGCAGGTGCCGAGGCGGGCCTGCGCAGGCCCGCCATCGTCGTCACCGCCGAGCGGATCCTCCGTGGCGAGCCGAACGTCATCCAGGTGATCCCCCTCACCCGCACGATCCGCAACAGCGGGTCCGAGATCGTCATCGAACCCGATGAGCACAACGGACTCGGTGCCGTCTCCGCCGCGCAGTGCCAGCACATCCGATCTGTCGCCACGACGCGGGTGGGCGAGAGGCTCGGCAACGTGGGCCAGGCCGCACTTCGACTGGTCCGGGACACCGTGACGATCATCATCGACGCCTGAGTCACCGCGCGCGTTTCTTCTTCACCGCGAGGTGTTCCCCTCGTCCGATGTCTCCTGCGTGCCGCCGCCTCCCGACGGTTCGGGCACGCACTCAGAGCCCACGCCAGGTCCAGCGTCCGGCAAGCAGCGTTCCGGAGACGGGGAGCTCCCGAAGCCGCTCGAATCCTGCCCCTGCGGATCGAGGTCGAGAACCGCGAGATCGGCAACATCGCCCACCGATACGGTGGTCTTTCCGCGCATGCTCCCGGCGAGGGCGAGATCGAGGGGATCCGCTGCTCCGGATGCCATGGTTCACGTCCACCCGACGACGGCGTGTGGCGGCATCGATCCAGATCCAGGGATCCAGCGGTGCCACCGGCGCATCGGAGCCGAAGCGCAGCGTCGCACCTCCCTCGTGCAGCGAGCGCAGCGCGAAGGCCCGGTCCGTGCGCCCTTCCCAGTGCCGGTCTGCGACGTCGCGATCGTCCATCGCATGTTCGGGTTGCACGCTCGCGGTGACCCCGAGGGTCCCGAACCGCGCGAAGTCCTCGCTACGGACGAGCTGCGCGTGCTCGATGCGTCCGGCGACCCCGAACTCGGCGAAGATGTCGAGCACTTCGGTATTGGCGCGGTCTCCGATCGCGTGCACGGCCGGGGCGATGCCGTGCGGGATCGCATGGCGCAGAAGGCGCCGCAGCTCCTCCGGCGGGACCGTGGCGACGCCGCAGGGATGCTCCGCGTCCGGTCCGATGCCCGGATAAGGATCCCAGCACCATGCCGTCCGTGTGTTGAGCGAGCCGTCGACGACGACCTTCAGCGGCCCCATCGTGACCAGCCCCCGGGGCTCGAGGACATCACCGGTGCGCAGCCGGGCGGCCACGGCCCCCTCGAGGTACTCGGGCCAGATCGAGGTCTCGACGCGCAGGAGATCGAGACCGGACGCCACGCGCTCGGGCCATTCCGCGACATTGTCGGCGTGCTCGAACTCGACGATGCCGACCACACCGCGCCGCGCCGCCGCCTCCGCGGCCTCCCGGAATCGCTGCGGTGTCGGCGAGCCCTCGTCGCGCAGGTGCGCCGGCGTGCGCAGCCACGGCCCTCCCGCACGAGGCCGCTGGCGTCCAGTGCGTGACCGGTGCGCTCACCGGCCAGGGAGTTCATCCACGCGCAGTGCAGATCGCCGCTGATGAGGATGATCGGGGTCGCGCCGCTGACGGCGTTGAGGGCGGCCAGACTCGGCGCATCCGGCCAGGTCCCGTCGCGGAATCCATAACCGGTGATCATGCGCCCCGGCTCGTGGTCTCCGGATGCCAGCACCTCCTGCACCCGGACGAGCACGTCCGCGGCGCTGCGCGTCTCCGAGAGGTCGAAGCGGGAACGCCGGATCACCCATTGCGTGAAGTGCACGTGCTCGTCCCACAGGCCCGGCGAGAGCACCCGGCCGTCGAGATCCACCGGTTCGGAGGACTCGTCCGCGAGCGCAGCCGGCGGGGCGATCTCGGCGACCCTTCCGTCGACGATGCGCACGTCGCCGACCTCGCTCCTTCCGAGCAGGCGGGCGTTGCGCAGCAGCAGGGACGGCATCCGATCACTCCTGGTTCTCGTGGGGCGTGCCCTCACCCTATGCGGCGGCACGCGCGTCTCGAATGGGTCTGTGCACCACCCTGTTCGGGTTTCCGTGTGTGGAGACCCCATCCTGGCCGGACGCCCACGCGGGTAGCGTGGCGACGAGAGCTTCCCCCGCAGCGTCGCCGCTCTCACTGTCCGATCGAACAGGAGCGTCCGTGACCGACCATCTCGACACCCCGCCGCCCGGCTCCTTCCTGCCGTTGCGCGGCATCCGGGTGATCGACTTCACGCGCCTGCTGGCCGGTCCCTACGCGACCATGACGCTCGCCGAGCTCGGCGCCGACGTGATCAAGATCGAGAAGCCGGATGCCGGCGACGACACCCGCGCGTGGGGACCGCCCTTCGTCGGGGACGACAGCGCCTACTTCCACGCGATCAACCGCGGCAAGCGCAGCGTGACCCTCGACCTCACCCGCGACGACGACCGCGAGCGCGCCCTCGGCCTCATCGCCGAGGCGGACGTCGTCGTCGAGAGCTTCCGCCCGGGGTCGCCGAACGGCTCGGCGTCGGCGCCGACGAGCTGCGGGGCGATTCCCCGGCTCGTCTACGCGTCGATCAGCGGTTTCTCCCCGATCGGTCCGCTGTCGACCGAACCGGGCACCGCGGTGACGGTCGAGGCGGAGTCGGGCCTCATGCAGGTCACCGGCTACGAGGACGGCGGGCCGGTGCGCTCCGGGGTCGCGATGGTCGACATCGCCACCGGGATGTCGATGATCAACGGCGTGCTCGCCGCCCTCCTGGAGCGCGAGCGCACCGGCCGGGGCCGGCGGATCGAGGTGTCGCTGTTCGCGACGGCGCTGAGCTCGCTGGGGACGGTGATCGCCGCGTCGACCGCCGGCGGCCCGGCCCCGCGCCCTGGGGCAGCGCGCATCCCTCGATCGTGCCCTACCGCGCCTTCCCGGTCGCGGACGGGCACGCGGTGCTCGGGCCACCAACGACCCCATGTTCGTGCGGCTGGCCGCGGCGCTGAACCTGGAGGAGGAGCTCGGCCGTGCGGAGTGGACCCGCAACGAGGGACGCGTGCGCGACCGCGACCGCCTCGAAGACCTCTTGGCCGCCCGGCTGGCGGAGCTCGCCCTCGACGAGGTCGTGGAGCGGCTCCAGGCGCATCGGGTGCTGGTCGCGCGCGTGCGACGCGCCGACGAGGCGGCCCGCGGCGAGCAGGCCGAGGCGATGGGGATGGTCTACGAGGACGACGGTGTGCTCATCGCCCGCTCAGCCTCGGCACGAACGGAACTGTGCCGCTCGGGCCGGCACCGCGTCTCGGCGAGCACAACGCGGATCTTCTGGGCTCGGTTCAGCGCTCGTAGACCAGCTCGCCGCGGATCCAGGTCTGCGCGGCCCGCACCGCGGAGATCTCCTCCTCCGCCACGGTGAACAGGTCCCGGTCCAGCACGACGAAGCTCGCATCGAAGCCCTCAGCGATGCGCCCCACGCCCTCGAGCGGTGAGAGCGTGGCCGCTCGGCCGGTGTAGAGCAGCACCGCCTGCGCGGCGGTGATGGCGGCATCCGCCCCGAACTCCACACCGTTGTAAGCGCGGCGGCGCACCGCGGCCTCGATCGAGAGCATCACATCATCCGCCCCGCTCCACGCCGTCGCCGGACGATCCGAGGACAGCGCGAGCGGCCCGACCGTGCGATAGAGACGCTCGATCGGATAAGCATCAGCAAGCTGCACCTCGTGCAGCGCGGTCTCGTAGCCGTCGTACTCGGCGAAGAAGAACACCGTGTGCGTGGCGACGCCGAAGCTCATACGGGCATCGCGCAGACGGGCGGCATACTCCTCGCTGATGATCGTCGCATGCTCGATCCGCACCGAGGGGATCCCGTCCAGCCAGGGGTCTTCGTCGGCGAAGAGCTCCATCACCCGGTCGAGGGCGCGGTCGCCCATCGCGTGCACCGCGAGCTGCACGCCGTTGCGTCGCGCCCAGGCCCCGCGGCGAGAACGTCCTCGTCGGAGGCCACACGCAGTCCGTGGTCGCAGGAGTCCGGGTAGGGCTCGTGCACCCAGGCGGTCCGGTTCGAGTAGGCGCCGTCGAGCACGACCTTCACGCCGGCGACGCGGATGTCGCCTTCGCGGTCGCCCGGGGCGAGGTCGGCCAGCGGCTGCTCCGGATCCCACCCGGGGTAGAGCGCGACCTTCGTGCGCAGGCCCGCCGCCGCGGCGGCACGGAACGTGCCGAGGGGGTCGTCGATGCGCGTGGAGAGCAGGTCGCACACCGCGACGATCCCGCGGGAGGCGAGCTCCTCGCCGATCGCGAGGAGGGCGGCAACCTGCTCCTCGCGCGAGGGTGCGGGCATCACGCGCGTGACGGCGGCGGTGGCGGCGATCTCGGTGAGGACGCCGTTGGGCTCGCCATCGGCGTCGCGCTCGAAGCGGGCTCCGCTCGGATCGGGCGTGTCCGCCGTGATCCCGCGAGCTCCAGCGCGCGCGTGTTGCACACGGCGGAGTGCGCATCGCAGCGCCAGACCATCACCGGCTGATCGCGGGAGACCCGGTCGAGATCGGATGCCGTCGGCATCCGCGCTCCGGGGTACTTGGTCTCGTCGAAGCCGCGGCCGAGGATCCAGGCGTCCGGGCCGGCGCCGAGGGCGGGATGGGTGCGCAGCGCGGCGAGGAGCTCCTCGACCGAGGTCACCGCCGGCGGGAAGCACTCCACCGAGTGCCCGTTCGCGATGACGAGCGCCGGATGCGTGTGGCTGTCGATGAGGCCCGGCAGCACGGTCCGCCCGCCGAGGTCGACGGCCTGCTCGTGCGCGACCGTGTCGGCGTCGCCGATCCAGGTGAATCGCCCCTCCTCGACGCGGAAGGCGGAGACGAAGTCGTCCTCGCCGGTTCCCGTGAAGACCTTCGCGTTGGTGAACAGCGTCCCGATCTCCGGCGCGCCGCTCACAGCGACCGCCAGGTGAAGCGGCCGCCCAGCAGCGTCGCCGACACGGGCATGTCTCGCAGCTCGTCGCGCGTGCAGGCGGCCGGATCCCGATCGAAGACGACGAGGTCGGCGGGCGCTCCCACCGCCAGTCGCGTGCGACTGCTGGACTCCATCGCGACCCCGAGGTCGAGGCGCTGCTCCGGGTGCCAGGGTTCGCGGTCTCCGCGACTGCGCACCGTGGCCGACGCGAGGGCCTGCCAGGGTCCAGCGGCGAGACGGGCGCATCCGAGCCCAGGCGCAGCGCGGCGCCCGCGCGATGGAGGGAGCCGAAGGCGAAGGCGCGGTCGGTGCGCCCGGCCCAGAAGCGGTCGGCGACGTCGCGGTCGTCCATGGCGTGCTCGGGCTGGACGCTGGCGATCAGTCCGAGCGGGGCGAAGCGGGCGAAGTCGTCCTCGCGCACGAACTGCGCGTGCTCGATGATGCCCTGCATGCCCAGCGCGCCGAAGACGTCGAGCACCTCGGAGTTGGCGCGGTCGCCGATCGCGTGGACGGCCGCCTCGATGCCGGCGCCCCGGGCGCGCTCGAGCAGGCGCCGCAGCTCCGGCATGGGCACGCTCTCCATCCCGCAGGCGTGCGGGTGCGAAGGATCCAGCCCCGGATAGGGGTCCCAGCACCAGGCGGTGCGCGTGTTCAGCGAGCCGTCGACGACGACCTTGAGCCGGCCCATCTGCAGCAGCCCGCTGTCGTGGAGCACATCTCCGGTGCGGAGACCGGCGGCGATCGTCTCCTCGAGACGATCCGGCCAGACGGCCGCGTCGACGCGCAGGCTCGTCACCCCCGCATCGATGCGCGTCCGCCAGTCGCCGAGGTTGTCGGCGATCTCGTACTCGACGATCCCGACGACACCACGGCGCGCGGCGGCATCGGCCACCTCGCGGTAGGCGGCCGGAGAGAGGTGCGCGACCTCGTCGAGGCGGTGCTGCGCCCGCATCCAGTCGCCCTCGAGGATCAGGCCCGTCTCGTCCGGCGTCATGCCCAGTCGGGCCGCGCCGGCCGAGTTGACCCAGGCGCAGTGCAGATCGCCGCTGACGAGGACGACCGGGTCGTTCGGTGCGACCGCGTCGAACGCCTCGAGCGACGGCGGCGCGGGCCAGAGCCCGTCGCGGAAGCCGTAGCCGATGAGCACGCCGTCGGTGCGCGGCGCGTCGCTCTCGAGCGCACGGCGCACCACCGCGAGGACCTCGTCGGCGTTCGCGGTTCCGGTGAGGTCCAGCCGCCTGCTGCGGATGACCCACTGCGTGAAGTGCACATGGGCGTCCCACAGCCCCGGTCCGACGTAGCGGCCGTCGACATCGACGACCTCGCCGGCGGCATCCGATCGTCCCGGAGGGGTGATCTGCGCGATCCTCCCCTCCTCGATCACGATGTCGACGAGGGTCTGATCGGCACGGCGCGCGCCTCGCAGCACGACGGAGGGCGTGGTCATCCGGATCCTTCCGAGGTCAGGAGTGCGGTGCGGTCTGCGCCGCGTGCACCTGGGTCATCCGCGCCGCGAGGGCATGGTTCTCATAGGGCCCGGAGGCGCGCAGCGCCGCGACGATGCGCTCGACGACCTCCCGCGGCTTGTCCTGGCTCATCTTCTCCTTGGCCTCGAAGCGCTCCACCCGCAGCCGGAACCCGACCGTGCCGTGCACGATGCGCGCGGCGTAGTCGGCGTTCTCGAGCGTGCGGTTCATCAGGAAGGGCTCGGGCAGCTCGCGCTCGAAGTGCTCGACGAGCTTCTCCAGCACGTGCAGGTTCTCCTCGTCGGAGAGGATCTCGGGCGTGCCGTAGAGGTGGGCGACGGCGAAGTTCCACGTGGGCACCGCCGGCGACATCTCGTACCACCCGGGTGAGACATAGCCCTGCGGACCATAGACGACGACCATCGTCTCGTGCCGGCCGAGCTCGTGCAGGCCCTCATCCGGCCTGCCGACGTGACTGACGATCGAGAGGGACCGCTCGTCGTCCTCCAGCAGCACCGGGTAGTGCGATGCGACCAGACCCCGACCGGGCACATGCGTGACGATCGTCGCCCAGGGATTGTCGCGGATGAGGGCGCGGATGTGCGTGGCGTCCTCGACGGCGTAGTCGGGGTTCGGCCTCATGCAGTCCTCCTGGCGGGCTCCAGCAGCCCGATCTCGTAGCGGTGGGGCGTGCCGAAGCGGTGGGCCGTGATCGACACCGCCTGCTCTCGCACGAAGGGCAGCATCTCCACGCGGCCGGCGGCGACGACCTGACCACCGTACACGGCCACCGCGGGAGAGCCCCCGGTGTGCGCGGCCACGCCTGCGACGTCTCCGCCGATGAGCCGGATGCGGCCCCCGGTCTCGGCGAGCGCGGCGGCACGGCGGCCCCACGCGGCGGCGTCTTCGACGTGGTGCGCGACGCCCTCGCCGGTCAGCCATGCGCTCACCTGGCGGGCAGTCTCTCGGCGACGCTCACCGTCACCGCGGCACCCGTGCGGACACCGGCGGCGACGACGCGGAGAAGCTCGACGACGCGATCGCCCTCGAACCGCACGGTGACCGGCAGTGCCTGGTAGCGCAGCGCATTGTGCTCGGTCTCGAGCCCCGTCGCATCGCGCACGGCGCCGAACTCGTCCCGCCAGGCGGCGACGTCCGTCGAGAGCGCGGAGCGCAGCCAGCGGGCGTCGGCTTCGTCGCTGCCGAGCGCGGCGCGGAGGACGGATGCCGTGAGGGCGTCGCCGTCAGCATCCGGCGCCTTCACCTCGGCGTCCTCCCACGTGGAGAGCCCGAAGAGGTAGCTCGGACCGCCGGCCTTGGTGCCGGCGCCGACGGCGGCCTTCTTCCAGCCGCCGAAGGGCTGGCGTTGGACGATCGCACCGGTCGTGCCGCGGTTGACGTAGACGTTGCCGGCCTCGACCGCGGCGAGCCAGGTCTGGATCTCCCGCTCGTCGAGGGAGTGCAGGCCGGAGGTGAGGCCGTAGTCGATCGCGTTGACCAGCTCGATGGCGTCCTCCAGCGTCGCGGCGGTCATGATGCCGAGGACGGGCCGAAGTACTCGGTGAGGTGGTAGGGCGAGCCGGGGCGACGTTCTCCTTGACGCCCGGGCTCCACAAGGCGCCGTCCGCGTCGAGCTTCTGCGGCTCGATGACCCACTTCTCGCCGGGCTCGAGAGTGGTGAGGGCGCGCTTCAGCTTGCCCTCGGCCGGCCCGATGAGCGGGCCGATGCGGCTCGGGCCTTCCCAGGGCATGCCGACCTGGTAGGCGCCGACGGCGTCGATGAGCTGGCGGCGGAAGCGCTCGGAGGTAGCCACCGACCCCACGAGGATTACGAGCGAGGCGGCGGAGCACTTCTGGCCGGCGTGGCCGAAGGCCGAGTAGGCGACGTCCTTGGCGGCGAGGTCGAGGTCGGCGCTGGGGTGACGATGATGGCGTTCTTGCCGCTCGTCTCGGCCAGCAGCGGCAGATCGGGGCGGAAGCTGCGGAAGAGCTCGGCGGTCTCGTAGCCGCCGGTGAGGATCAGGCGCTCGACGGCCGGGTGACTGACCAGGCGCGTGCCGAGGTCGCGGCCGTCGAGCTGCACGTAGTGGAGCACCTCGCGCGGGACGCCGGCCTCCCACAGCGCCTCGACCATGACGGCGCCGGAGCGGCGCGCCTGCCGGGCGGGCTTGATGATGACCGGGGAGCCCGCGGCGAGCGCGGCGAGCGTCGATCCCGCGGGGATCGCGACCGGGAAGTTCCACGGAGGGGTCACGACCGTGAGTCCGACCGGCACGGGGCTGGCGCCGTCGACCTCGTCGAGCGCGATGGCGCTCTCGGCGTAGTAGTGGGCGAAGTCGATCGCCTCGGAGACCTCGGGGTCGCCCTGCTCGACGATCTTGCCGCACTCCGAGCCCATGACCTCGAGGAGCTCGCCGCGGCGGCGCTCCATGATGTCGCCGGCGCGGTGGAGGATCTCCGCCCGACCCTTCGCGCCGAGCTCCCGCCAGGCGGCGCCGGCGGCCACCGCCGCCTCGATGACCTGGTCGACGGCCTCGACCGTGGAGTGGGTGTTCGCCTCGACGGTGTCGTTGCCGAGCGTCGAGTCCTTCATGCGGGAACGGATGGCGCCTGCCCAGAGCCGGTTCGCAGCGAGACTCGGGTCGCTGTCGGGGGTGTTCTCGAACCCGCCGCGCGGGGCGGGCTCCGGCGCCGCGGAGCGGTCCTGCCGGCGATTCGGCTCCGGCACCTCGGTCGGCATGGTCTCGATCGAGGCGAGGAAGCGGTCGCGTTCGCGGGCGAACAGCGCCGGTTCGTCATCGAGGTCGAAGACGGCCGACATGAAGTTCTCCTGAGAGGCGCCCTCCTCCAGGCGACGGATGAGATAGGCGATGGCGACGTCGAACTCCTGCGGGTGCACGACGGGCGTGTAGAGCAGGAGCGAGCCGACCGTGCGGCGCACGACCTCCGCCTGCGCCGAGGCCATGCCCAGCAGCATCTCGAACTCGACCCCGTCGGTCGCTCCGCGCTGCTCGGCCAGGAGCCAGGCGAGGGCGATGTCGAAGAGGTTGTGACCGGCGACGCCGATGCGCACGTTCGCGGTGTGCTCCGGACGCAGCGAGTAGTCCAGGACCGCCTTGTACGACGCATCCGACGCCTGCTTGGAGTGCCAGGTCGCCAGGGCCAGCCGTGGGTCTCGGCGTCGACCTGCTCCATCGGCAGGTTCGCGCCCTTGACCACGCGCACCTTGATCGGGGCGCCGCCGGCGGCGACGCGGGCCGCCGCCCACTCCTGCAGGCGGATCATCGCGGCCAGGGCGTCAGGCAGATAGGCCTGGAGGACGATGCCGGCCTCGAGGTTCCGGAACTCCGGCTTGTCGAGGATCGTCGTGAAGACCGCGAGGGTGAGGTCGAGGTCCTTGTACTCCTCCATGTCGAGGTTGATGAACTTCTCGCCGGCGGCCGCGATCGTGTAGAGCGGGCTGAGTGCCGCCACCGCATGCTCGACGGCCTCTTCGAACGCCCAGGGCTGTGCGGAGCGACGGTCGAGGAGACCTTGATCGAGACGTAGTCGACGTCGTCTCGGGTGAGGAGCCTGCGGGTGCCCTCGAGGCGTCGGGCGGCCTCTTCCTGCCCGAGGATCGCCTCGCCGAGGAGGTTGATGTTGAGCCGGACGCCGTCGTCCTTGCGGATGTGGGCGATGGCCTTTCCGAGCTTGGCGTCGGTGGCGTCCACGATGAGGTGACGGACCATGCCGCGCAGCACCCGGCGGCTGATCGGGACGACGATGCCCGGCAGGATCGGGGCGACGAAGCCGCCGAGGCCGATGAGCGTGCGCAGCGTCCACGGCAGGAAGGCCGGGGTCAGCGGCACGAGGTCGCGGAGGTTGCGGGCGGCGACGCCGAGGTCCTCCGGACGCACGACGCCGTCGACGAAGCCGACCGTGAAGGCCAGGCCGTTCTCGTCGCGGAGGACGCCGGCGAGACGTTCCGCCGCCTTGTCGACGGGATCTCGCGGCTCTCCTCGAGCCAGCGCTGGACGAGGGCGACGGCGTCGTCCGCCAGCTCGGTCATCTGGTCGGAAACGATCATCGACATGGGGTCTCCTTGCTGAAGGGCACGCCTGTCGTGCCGGGGCGCTCCTCCCAGTGTCCTCCCGGTGATACTTTATGAAAAGCGCACGTAAACGATGATGACCGTTCGGTTTCATCGAATGAATGGAGGATGCCGTGTTCGAGCTGCGACGCCTGCGCCTGCTGCATGAGCTCTCCCTGCGCGGCACGATCGCGAGCGTCGCCGAGGCGCTCTCCTACAGCCCGTCCACGGTCTCCCAACAGCTCTCCCAGCTCGAGCGCGAAGCCGGAGTGCCGCTGCTCGAGCCCGTCGGGCGCCGTGTTCAGCTCACCGACCACGGACGGCGCCTGGCCGCCCATGCCGCCCGCATGCTCGAGCTCGACGAGGAGGTCCGCGCCGACCTCGCCCGCGCCGGGCACTCGCAGGTCCGAGTGCGGATCGCGGTCATGCCCACCGCGGCCCACGCCCTCGTGCCCGCGGCGCTGACCAGACTCGCCGCCGATGCCCCGGGCTGCGCCTGGAGGTCGTCGAGATGGCGCCCGAGGAGGCCCTGTTCGAGCTCTCGGCACGGGCCTTCGACCTCGTCGTGGCCGAGCAGTACCCGGGGCAGGCGCGCGAGTACGGCGAGGGCGTCGAGCGCACCCTGCTCGGGTGGATCCCATCCGGATCGCCGTGCCACGGGAGACCCGGCCCAGCATCTCAGCGACCTCCGCTACCGCGAGTGGATCCTCGAACCGCGCGGCGCGGCCGTGCGCCAGTGGGCGGTGCAGCAGTGCCGCGGCGCCGGCTTCGAACCCGATGTCCCCTACGAGGCGACCGATCTGACGGCGCATGTGCGCCTGGTCGCCGCCGGCCACGCCGTCGCGATGCTGCCCGATCTCATCTGGAGCGGAGACCGCGCGAGCGTGAAGCTCATCGACCTGCCGGGCCCCGGTGCGCGAGATCTTCGCGGCCGCCCGCTCGTCCTCGCACGGAAGTGCGGCGATCGAGAGCGTGCGGACGGCGCTGGCCGAGGCCCTGGCCACGCACGTCGCACGGTGAGCGGACGGTCACGTCCAGGACACCTCGGCGGTCGCCAGCACGACGTCCTCGTCGTCGAGCGCCGTGACGCGGGTCGTCCCGGCATCCGTCGATCCGGCGAGCCGGATGCGGCGATCCACCAGCACGGGTGCGATCGCCCGCACCGTCAGCGTCGCCGGCATCCGACCGGGCGCATGCCGGCGGGCCGCGTCCATCAGGAGGATGCGCGTGAGCGGCCCATGCACGAGGAGGTCCGGCAGGCCTTCGACGTCGCGCGCCCAGGCACGGTCGTAGTGGATGAGGTGCGTGTTGAAGGTGAGCGCGGAGAAGCGGAAGAGCTGCCGGGCGTCGAGGACGAGCTCATCGACCCAGTCGGCCTTCGCCGCGGCCTCCGCATCGGTGCGCGGCGGGCGCACCGGCGCGGCGGGGTCCGCCGCCTCGAGGAAGACGTCGTGCCAGACGCTGCGCACCGCGACCTCGCCGCCCATGGCGAACTCGCGCTCGATGTCGGCGAAGACGAGGCGCCCGGTCGATCCGGCCTTCTCCACGACGGGGCCGGCGGTCGCGGTCTGCGTGACGGCGTCGCCGATGTGGATCGGATGCAGGAACGCGGTCTCCTCGCCGCGTACATCCGTCGCGGCAGGTCGATCTCGGGCAGGACGCCGTCACGGGCCGGGGTGCCGTCCGGACGCAGATCGGCCATGGCGACGGCGAAGGGGAAGAAGAACCCTCCCAGCCGGGCGGCAGCGCATCGCCCTCGGCGCGTGCCGGCTCGGCCGCGGCGAAGGTCCCGCGATAGGCCTCGACCGTCGCGGTGAGGATCTGCTCGGTGCGCACGACGCTCACGGCAGCACTCCCGCGCCCCGCAGTTCGGCGATGCGCTCGGGACTGTAGCCGGCGAAGGTCGTGAGCACCTTGTCCGCATGCTCGGCGAGACGGTTCGCCGTCCGTGCAGGGGTCGCCGGTGTCGCGCTGAGCTTGATGGGCTGGCCGAACATGCGCAGCGTGCCGAGATCGCCGTAGTCGGCGCTGACGATCATGTCGCGCTCGGCGGTGCCCGGATCGTCCACGACCTCGCCGATCGTCTTGATCGCCGTGAGGGGACGACGTCGCCGGCCAGCTCCTCCAGCTCCGTCTTCGTGCGGCCTGTGAGCCAGCCCGCGACGATCGGCTTCACCCGCCGTTCGTACACCTCGGGGTCGAAGCGCTTGCGCATCGTGTCGATCTCGGGGTCGTCGGCGACCTCGGGTGTGCCGAAGAGCACGCAGCTGGCCCGCCAGAGCTTGTCGGTGTAGGCGCCGAAGAAGACCTGCCCGTCGGCGCAGTCGAACAGTTCGTAGGGGCGGACCCAGGCGTGCTCGTTGCCGGCCGGAGAGGCGACCTTGCCGCCCAGGGTGTAGTCGACCACGGCGGTCTCGGTCAGGGCCAGGATGCTGTCGACCTGGGCGACGTCGACGAGCTGCCCCTCGCCCGTGCGCTCGGCGTGCCGCAGGGCCGCCAGCGTCCCGATGACGGCGAACAGGGTCGCGGAGAGGTCGCCGATCGTGACACCGACCCGCACGGGCGGCTGACCGGGGTAGCCGTTCATCGACCACATGCCGCCCGCGGCCTGAGCGGTGTTGTCGAAGGCGGGTCGGCGACTGCGCGAACCGGTCTGCCCGTAGCCGGAGATGGCGACGTAGACGAGCTTGGGGTTGATCTCGCGGAGCACGTCGTAGCCGACGCCGAGCTTGTCCATCGTGCCCGGGCGAAAGTTCTCCACCAGGATGTCGGCCGAACGCACGAGGTCCTTGAGCACCGCGGGTCCCTCCGGCGTGGCCAGGTCCAGCCCGACGCCGAGCTTTCCCCGGTTGTACTGGGCGTAGTAGGCGCTGAACTCCTCCTCTCCGTCGCTGAGGTAGGGCGGGAAGCCGCGGGAGACGTCGGGGTCGCGCGGATTCTCCAGCTTGATGACCGTCGCGCCGAGGTCGGCAAGCGTCTGGGCGGCGTAGGGCCCGCCAGCACGCGGGACAGGTCGAGGACCACGACCCCGGTGAGCGCTCCGGGTGAGGGCTGGGCGTTCTCGTTCATGTCGTCATGCCTCCTGGATCGATGATGAGGTCGTCTCGTCGAGACCGGCCGCGGCCAGCGCGGCGGCCACCCGCGAGGGCGCCCGGATGCCGCGGACCCGTGCGAGCCACTGCGTCGTCGCGGCGAGCGCCCGAAGGTCCAGGCCGGTCTCGATCCCGAGTCCGTGCAGCATCCACACGAGGTCCTCCGTGGCGAGGTTACCGGTCGCCCCCTTCGCATAGGGGCATCGCCCCAATCCGCCCGTCGAGGCGTCGAACTCGGCGACGCCCAGCTGCAGGGCGGCGTGGACGTTGGCGAGGGACTGCCCGTAGGTGTCGTGCAGGTGGAGCGCGAGATGCTCCACGGGGACGCCGGCATCGCGCACGGCGCCGACGACCCGCCGGGTCTGCCCGGGCGTTCCGACGCCGATCGTGTCGCCGAGAGCGATCGTGCGGGCGCCGGCCGAGTGGAGTCGCGCGGCGAGATCGGCGACGACCTCCGTGGGGACCGCCCCTCCCAGGGGTCGCCGAAGGACATCGACACATAGGCCCGGGTGCGCAGGGAGTGGTCGGATGCCGCGGCGATCACCTCCTCGGCGCGCTCGAGCGCGCCGGCCAGCGAGGCGTTCAGGTTCGCCCTGGCGAAGGACTCCGTCGCGCTGACCACCACCGCGACCTCGTCGAAGCCGGCCGCCCTCGCCCTGTCGAAGCCGCGGAGGTTCGGCACGAGGGCCACGCCGCGCGCGCCCCGGGGGTCTCGAGCGCGGCGGCGACGTCTGCGGCATCCGCCAACTGGGGATCCAGGTGGCCGGAACGAAGCTCGTCACCTCGAGGTCGCGCACCCCTGCCGCGTACAGACGGCGACAGAACTCGACCTTCACGCTCGTGGGCACGATGTCGGCCTCGGCCTGGAGCCCGTCGCGGGGTCCGACCTCGTAGACGGTCACGCGCGGGGCAGGCCCGGCTCGGGAGTCGGGGGATGCGGAGGGCGGGAATGCTCATGCCCGGTCGCCGACCGCGCGCAGCTCGGCCAGCACCTCCTGCGCGTCCTCGACGCGGATGCGGCGCTCGGCGACGATCCGTGCGGCGACGGCGCCGATCTCCTCGACCGTGGCACCGGCGCTCGCGGCGATCGTGCGCGCGTGCAGGGTCATGTGTCCGCGCTGGATGCCCTCGGCGGCGAGAGCGCGGCAGGCGGCGAGGTTCTGGGCGAGGCCCACGGCGGCGATGGCGGCGGCGAGCTCCCTGGCCGTCTGCACGCCGAGCAGCCTCACCGCCGCCTGCGCGGTCGGATGCGCGCGGGTGGCGCCGCCGACGAGACCCACGGCCAGCGGCACCTCCAGCGTGCCGACCAGGTTGCCGTCGGCGTCCTTCTCGAAGGAGGAGAGGGCGCTGTAGCGGCCGTCGCGGACGGCGTGGGAGTGGCATCCGGACTCGACCGCGCGGGTGTCGTTGCCGGTGGCCAGGACGACGGCGGTGATGCCGTTCATGATGCCCTTGTTGTGCGTCGCGGCCCGGTAGGGGTCGGCGGTCGCGAAGGCGCTCGCTGCGACGATGTCGTCGACGACCTGCGCACCGCCGAGCAGCTCGGCGTCGAAGACGGCGCGCGCGCGGGCGAGACGACGCTCGGCCTTGTTGGTCAGGATGCGCAGCAGCGTGCGGGCGCCCGCGATCTCTGCGACGCGCGGTGCGAGGGCCTCGGCCATCGTGTTGACGGCGTTGGCGCCCATCGCGTCGCGCACGTCGACGTGCAGATGCACGATGACCTGGGTGCCCCTGTCCGTGGGCAGGACGCGCACCGACACGTCCTGCGCGCCGCCGCCGAAGCGGACGAGCACGGGATCCTGTTCGTTCGCGAGCGCGAGCAGCTCGTCGCGCGCCTCGAGGAGGCGCAGACGCGTCGCCTCCGGGTCGACCGCGTCGAGCACCTGGATCTGCGCGATCATGATGTCGCCGGAGTGAGAGGTGCGGAAGCCGCCGTGCACGCGGGCCATGCGCGCCGCGTTGGACGCCGCGGCGACGACGCTCGGCTCCTCGGAGGCCATGGGGATGAGGCGGTCGACGCCGTCGATCGTGAAGTTGGTGGCGATCCCGACCGGGATCGAGATCGTCCCGACGACGTTCTCGATCATGTGGTCGGCCTGCGCCAGCGACAGGCCGCCCGCCGGCTGCAGAGCGGCGAGAGCGTCCTGCTCCAGTCCGGCTGCCTCAGCGACCAGCGCGAGGCGCTCCTGCGGGGTGTGGTCGCGAAGACCTGGGATCCGGCTGTTCGTCGGCATTGGCCGACCTCCTTAGACATTCTCTGCGACGAGTCGTCTGGTGATGTTCGTCAGAGAAGACGTTAGAAGTGCCCGCGAGTTGCGACGATGGACTGAGCGCTCATTGATCAGCACTCTCTGTGTGTTCTTCTCACATGCACTTCACGATCTGCACCGCTCTAGGCTCGGTGCTGACGAAAGGACATTCGATGCCGTTTGCAGAGTCCGATGGGGTGCAGCTCTACTACGAGACCAGCGGAGATCCCGCCAACCCGACGCTCGTGCTCATCTCGGGCGGCGGAGCACAGATGCTCAGCTGGGACGACCGGCTCGTCGCGATGCTCGTCGCCGAGGGTCTGCGCGTCGTACGATTCGACAATCGTGACACCGGCCTCTCCCAGCGATTCGGTGGCGAGGACGACGTCGACGGCGGCTACGAGCTCCTGGATCTCGCGAGCGACGTGCTGCGCATCCTCGACGATCTCGGTGTGGAGTCGGCCCACGTGGCGGGCCACTCCATGGCGGGATGATGGCGCAGATGCTCGCGATCCACCATCCCGAGCGGGTACGCAGCATCGGGCTGCTCTCGACGATCCCCGGCCGGACGGCGGCTACGTGCTCCACGGCCCGCGCGACGAGCTCAGCGAGCCCCCGGTCCGCGTCACGCGTGAGCAGGCCGTCGCCTGGGCGGCGGCCGCCGTCGCCGCCGCCCGCCGCGCCGCTACGACCCCAGGTGGAGTGGCACACGCAGAAGGCCGGCGAGGCCTATGATCGCGGCTACGCGCCCGAGGGCTTCGCCCGGCAGTGGGCTGCGCTGCGGCGCGCCCCCGAGCGACTCGAGCAGCTGCGCTCGGTCACCGTTCCCGCGCTCATCTTCCACGGGCGCGACGACGAGCTCCTGCACTGGCGGGCCGCCGTGGACATGGCCGACGCGCTCCGGCACGCCGAGCTGCAGGTGCATCCCGAAGTCGGACACCTCATCCCCCATGAGCTGTGGCCGGAGCTGGTCTCTGCCCTCGCACGGACCGCGCAGCGCGGCGAGGAAGCACGCGGGCGCTGAGTCGAAGACCTCCTCTGTGGCCGTCCTGTGCTGGAGGCACGGCGATCGCAGGACTTGATATGTGAAGCACACATGCTCGACACTGAGACCTCCGGCATCCGACACCGCCAAGGAGGTCACGGTCATGGCCGAACCTCGCATCTCCGCCGTCGCCGCTCTCATCGACGCGACGGTCAATGCCGAGGATCTGCATCCGACCGCAGTCGGCGACGCACTGGGCGCGCTCGGCATCACCGGCACCGCAGCCGTGGAGGTCTCCGAGCGGATGCATCGCGTCCAGCGGGAACACGCGCGTCTGCGGCGGCGCGAGCACGAGCTCTCGGCGCTCTTCTCCAGCGCCCGCGAGCTGGCCGAGCTCCGTGACATCGACGCGGTTCTGCGCCGGCTCGTGCAGCGCGCGCACGAGATGATGGGCGTGGACGTCGCCTACCTGTCGGAGTTCGACCCGATCACCCGAGAGCTCCGCGTCCGAGAGACGAGCGGCTCGGTCAGCGAGTCCTTCCAGTCCCTGCGCGTGCCACCGGGACGCGGGCTGGCCAGCGTCGTCGTGGAGTCTCGGGCTCCGCAATGGGTCGCGCAGTACTCCGATTATGCGCGCGATCGGCACGACGAGGGCATCGACGACGCCGTGGCGGCCGAGGGGCTCGTCGCCCTGCTGGGCGTGCCGATGCTGACCAGCGACGACGTGCTCGGCGTGCTCTTCGTCGCCAACCGGGAGGAGAAGAGCTTCACGCCCGAGGAGATCTCGCTGCTGTCCGCGCTCGCCGACCATGCCTCGGTGATCCTTCAGACCACACAGATCTTGGACGAGCTCCAGGCATCCGAGAACAAGACGCGCGGCGCGCTCGAGCGTCTGACGGCGCATCTCGCCGAGCGCGACCGAGCGAACACCGTCCACCAGGAACTCGTCCAGGCGGTGCTCGCCGGCGGCGGCTTCTCCCCCGTGGCAGAGACGCTGGCGTCCGCCCTCGACCGCGCCGTGGCCATCATCGATGAGCACGAGCAGGTGCTCGCCGCCGCGGCATGCCGCTGTCGCCGGGGATGCTCGAGCCCACCGATGCCCTGCGCGAGGCGATCGAGACGAGCAGCCGCTCCGGGCACTGCGTCCTGGTGGAGAGTGACGGCGTCTCGGCCGTCGCCGCGGTCACCGCGGGCGCACAGCGCTTCGGCGCCATCCTCCTCGGCGCAGGGGATCTGACGCTCGGCTCCGTCGACGTGCGCACGATCGAGCGTGCGGCGCAGGTCGTCTCGCTCATCCAGCTCCAGCAGGAGGCCGCCTCCGGAGCCGACCATCGCCTGCGCAGCGAGTTGATCGGCGACATCCTCGACGACGTGCCCGAACGCCGGTCGGATGTCGAGCGGCGCGCCCGGCGGCTCGGTGTCGACCTTCCCGCGCTCGACGCCCTCCTGCTGCTGGCCGTGCCCGGAGAGCAGCACGGCGCGGCCGCCCGTGCCCTGGCGCTGCATGTCGGCGAGCGCGCACTGATCGGCCAGTACCGCGGCTTCGTCGTGGCCGCCTATCCTTCGGAGCGCACCGCCGTCGATGCCGCCGCTCTGCGCAGCAGCGTCGCCCGCGCCATCGGAGACTCGGTCACCGCCGTCTCCCCGCCTCCCGCGACCGGCTCCCTGCCGCGGGCCTTCTCCGCCGCCATGCGCACCGCCCGCCTGCTGGCGGCGCTGGGGTCACCGATGTCGCGACCTCCACAGACGAGTACCTGCCCTACTCCTCGATCCTCGATGCCGACGCGCGCGGACTCGCCGCCTTCCTGGAAGCCACGATCGGCGCCGTGCGCAGATACGACGCCGAGCGCCACACCGACCTGCTGGGCACGCTCCGCGCCTTCGTGCGCAACAACGCCAGCCCGACGCGCACCGCCCGGACGCTCAGCTTTCACACGAACACGATCCTCCAGCGGCTGGAGCGTCTGGATCAGATCCTCGGCGAAGGCTGGCGCGACGACGAGCGGATGTTCCGCATCGGCGTCGCCGTGCGCCTGGACGAGCTCCGCGAAACGCTCACGCCTCCGCGCGTGGACTGAGATCCGCCTCGAAGGGCTCCACGCCGGTCTGCGTGAAGGGGTTCTGCCCAGCGGGGCCGAACACGAGGATGAGTTCGGCGGCGGCATCCGATTCGTTCCGCACGCCATGCCGCATGCCCTGCGGAGCATAGAAAGCGTCGCCGGCGCGGAGGGTCGAGCTCTCGGTGCCGGCGGTGATCACGACCTCGCCGCGCGTGACGATGTACATCTCGTCCGAGCTGCCCTCGGAGCAGCTGCCCTCGTCGCCTTCGAGGTGATAGTGCTGCCCCTCTTCCGCCCGGGTTCGAGGGTGTACAGCATGACCGAGATCGGCAGGTTCGAAGTCTCCTTGAAGTACCACTCGATGCCGATCGTGCCGTTGCCGCGGTACAGCGCCCACTCGTGGGCGTTGCCTCCCCTGCGTTGGATGCGCATGGTCCCGCTCACCTTCCTTCGCTCACTCGCCGCCGCCGGTCCGCACCACCGAACCCGGCGGCGGCGAGAGCTCTCGAGATCGGCCTCACCGCGAGAACGGGGCCGAGGGTGTCCTCTTCCATGAATCGCTTCGTCATCGGTGCCACCGATCAAACGGCCGTGGGCTGGGTGAGCCGTGAGACGTGGAACTCGGAGACGTCGTCGGTGCTCTCGCCGTCGATCGCCAGCTCGGCGAGCACGCGGCCGATGGCCGGTGTGAACTTGAAGGCGTGACCGGCGCCCAGCCCGACGATGATGTTCGGGTGCTCCTCGAGCGGGCTGAGGACGAATCGGCGCTCAGGCGTGAGCGCGTACTGGCAGGTCACGGTGCGCACGTCGCGGCCGCTGCCCGGGATGAGCCGGTGCACGAAGTCGGCGAGCTCCGCCCTGATCTCATCGGAGGCGAGGTAGGTGCGCTCCTCGGGCGTCATGCGGTTGTTCGCGACGTCGTGCGCGGCCTTGATCGTCGGCTCTCCGTAGGAGGGGAAGCCGTAGTAGCACTGCACGTCCTCCCAGATCCAGACCGGGAACCGGGTCGGGTCGTAGTCGGCGGCGTCCTCCGGGTGGAAGTAGGTCACCTGCTCCTGCATGACGTCGAGCGGGATCGCCGCGCCGAGGGGCTCGAGGAGGGTGTTGCTCCAGGCGTCCGTCGCCAGGATCACCTTCCCGGCGCGCACGGGGCCGTGAGCCGTGTGCACGATGACGCCGTCGCCGTCGGGTGTCAGGCGCTCGACGGGAGTGTTCGATCGGATGTCGGCGCCATGCGCACGCGCCTGCATCTGCAGCGTGGCGACCGTGCGGGCGGCGTGGGCGATGCCGGAGTCCGGCGTGTACACGGTCTCGACGCCGTCCGGCACGGAGAACTGCGGCCAGCGGGCGGTGACCTCGGCGGGGCTGAGGAGCTCGTAGGGGACGTCGCAGGCGTCAAGGCTCGTCGTGAAGCTCTCCGCCGAGTAGGGGCCGTCCACGGGAAGGAAGATCACCCCGCCGGTGATCGTCGTGAGCTTCTCGCCCGAGACCTCTTCGAGCTCGGCCCAGTCTCGGTACGCCGACTGCGCGAACCGCACGTACTCGGGGCGCCGTAGGAGGTGCGGATGATCCGCGATGTGTCGTGGGATGCCCCGCGCACGTGCCCGAGCTCGAACTGCTCGAACGCGACCACCGTCGCACCCTTGCGTGCGGCGTGGTACGCGGCGGCGCTGCCGAGCGCCCCCATTCCGACAACGGCTACCTCGAAGGACTCCATCTTGCCTCGCTGCTCTCTGTGCTGTGCGCGCTGCGTCCTGCGAGGAGTCGACACCTTGCCTCGGAGACGTCCGCGTTCTCGTTCTCAGTCAGTGTGCGGGCGCACCGAGCGCACGACTATGGACGGATCACCCACGGCTGCGAGCATCGACTGTGGGATCACTCCGCAGGAGGCGGCGACGAATCTCCCCGCCGACGCCGCGGAATCAGGAGTACGATCTGCACAGGCAGACCTGACGCTTGAGATCGACGGAACGGCAGCGGTACGACGCTCTACCTGGACCGCCAGACCGGCGAGGTCGTGCGGCAGCGGTCGACGACGCTGTCACCGCCGCAGACGACCGCGCCGGCGATCCCCGCCGACGAGGCCATCGACGTCGCCCTCGACGCCGTGCCGGGAGGGATCGTCGAGCTCGATCTGGACACCGATCGCGGCCGCGTCGTCTGGGAGGCGCTCATCGCCGCGGATGCGGGCGGTCTCTGGGAGGTCTACGTGGACGCCGCCACCGCGGACGTGCTCAAGCAGGAACAGGACGACTGACTGCCCCGCTGAGTGCTCGCGTGATCGACGCGGCCCGTCACACTCCTGTCTCGGCGGGGACGCGTCCCTCGCGCACGGCGCGGGCGAGCGCGTCGTAGTCCGATTCCGCGACATCGGCATAGGCCGCCGACCATCCCGCCAGCGCTTCGGCGAGCCTTTCGCCCTTGCCGAGATAGCCGGCGATGACCCTCGCGACGGGAGACTGGCCATGAGCGCGGGCCAGCAGCGCCGCGCACAGCCCGCCGTAGGCGATGAACTGCTCCTTGTCGAGCGTGTCCGGCTCGATGGAGCCCTTCATGTCGCGGAACTGCCGCCAGTAGTAGTCCACCCGGTACCGCTGCGCGCTCTCCCCCGCCCACCCGGTGATCCAGCCGAGGAACGGGTCGGAGTTGGCCTGGAGGATCCGCTGCGCGGCCACGACGCGATGCCCCTCCGAGTGCGAGGCGCCGGTCTCGTCACCGGGGATCACGGCGGGACGACCGCCATGGCTGGTCAGCACTGACGGCGGAGCCTCTTTGGCCTGCAGGAACAGCGGATCCCCCGTGGGGCCCTCGAAGGCGAGCAGATAGCAGCGGGTGCCGACGCTTCCGACCCCGACCACCCGCAGGGCGAAGTCGACCAGCCGGTACTGCGCCAGCAGATAGGCGATGTCCTCACGCACCGTCGAGCGATACTGCGCGACGAGCCCGTCGAGCTCCTCCAGGGTCGCATGGTTCACATGCCGCAGGACAGGCGGTTGGTCGACGATCGTCGTCGCGCCGTCGGCGCTGCGCAGCGTGAGCTTGCGCAGCACCTGCTCCGAGGTTCGCCCCCGAGCCTTGCCGGAGGCCTTCTTCACCGTCTTCGCGCCGGCCTTGCCCAGACGCTTGGCGACCTCGGAGGTGTCCGCCCGGGCGAAGTAGCGTTCGATGGCGGAGAGCTGGACGAACTCGCGCAGCGTCTCCTGGTAACTCGCAGCCGCGCGCGCCACCGCCTCCCGGCAATCCTCCTCGCTGAGTCCGATGTCGCGACCGCCGATGTGGACGCTGGCGGTGAGACGCCGCAGATCCCACTCCCAGGGCGCGACTCCGGCCTCGTCGAAGTCGTTCAGGTCGAAGACCAGCTCCCGCTCCGGTGAGGCGTAGAAGCCGAAGTTGGAGATATGCGCGTCACCGCAGGAGACGACGTCCACGCCCGTGGTCGGCCCGGCGGCGAGATCGCTCGCCATGATCGCCGCGGTGCCGCGATAGAACGAGAACGCCGACTGCAGCATCCTCCCCACGCGCACCGGCACCAGCTCGGGGAGACGGGAGCCGTGCTGCCCTCGAGGATACCGACGGGATCCCTGTCCCGCGGCAGGGCCAGCTCCCCCAGCCTCCGCCGCGGCATCCGCTCCCGCACGGCCGTGACGGCCTCCCGTGTCGACGCTGTCATCTTCTCCTCCTTCAGGCGACGACCGCTCTCACCGCGGGCCTCCGGGTCACTGGATCGCTTTCCGCCTCCTCAGAAGCATGGCACCCAACGCCACCGCAGCGAAGGCGAAGGCCAGCAGCACGACGGGGACCTCGGCACCGGTGCTGGAGAGCTCATCGGGCACGACGGCCACGGGCACGTCCTCGACGGTGACGGTCTGGGCGGGTCGTCGATGTCCGTGTGCTCGGCGACCGCGTCCTCCGGGTCACCGGCAACAGCACCCTCGAACAACCACTCGAAGGCCACCAACTCACTGCCGGCATACCCCTCCGGAACGACGAAGGTCACGCCGACTTCACCATCAGCAGCATCCGGAGTGAACGTCACCTGACCGGTGATCCCGTCCCGCTGCCGTCAGCCTTGTCCATCAGCTCACCGGTCAGGGTGTACTCCACACCCGGGGTCAGATTCTGATACGCCACTGTGTCGATCACCGTGCCACCGTTCCACGGCAACACCCGATCACCATCAGCCGAATCCACCAACGACGTCCCGATCACCGGGTCCTGCACCACAGGCGCATCCTCGACAGTGACCGTCTGCGCCGGGTCATCGATGTCCGTGTGCTCGGCGACCGCGTCCTCCGGGTCACCGGCAACAGCACCCTCGAACAACCACTCGAAGGCCACCAGCTCACTGCTGGCATACCCCTCGGGAACGGTGAAGAGCACATCGATCTCACCATTGGGCTCCTCGGGAGTGAAGGTCACGGAGCCGGTGATCCCCGTTCCGCTGCCATCCGCCTTGTCCATCAGCTCGCCCACCAGGGTGTACTCCTGACCCGGGACCAGGTTCTCGTAGGCGACCGTGTCCACGACGACGCCACCGTTCCAGGCAAGCACCCGATCACCATCGGCAGCATCGACCAGCGACGTCCCGATCACCGGAACCTCCTGCTGCAGCGGGCTCCAGCTGACGTCCGCTGCGGCATCCGTCGTCGCTGTGCTCGGTGCCACGAGGATGAGAGTCTGCGCGTGGTCGTCGACCGTGGGCGTGCCCCCGGAGTCGTCGGCACCGAGATGACCTTTCCAGTCGAGCTCGATCCCGTCGCGGAGGCCGTGAGCGTCGCACTGCCGGCCGCCGTCTCGCCGGTGAGGTCGAGGTAGATCTCTTGACCGTCGACGACCGTCGCCGGGTCGATCGGAACCCCATCCGCATCGGTCAACGAGATCGCGGGATCCACGGAGACGCTCACCGTCGGCTGGTTGGTGGTGACCACGAACGGGCCGACGAGCGAACCGGCGCTCTGCACGCCGCCCGGAGCGGTGATCGAGACCGAGGTCTCGAAGTCCGCCGGGCTCAGGCCGGAACTCGCGTTCGCCGAGTTCACCAGGTGCCAGTACACCGTCTCCGCGTCTTCACTGCCCCAGTCCCACGACGCGTCCCAGGTCAGATCGGTGTAGCGCCAGATCGCGGTCTGCGTCGCGGTGATCGCATCTTCACGGCTCAGATCCGACACACCCGCCGCTGCGCCCAGAGCCTCCAGGCTCAACGCAGGGTAGCTGTGCGCGAGCACCCAGAGCACCTTGCCCTGGACCTCGGGATTCGGGAAGTGGTTGTCTCCCAGGAAGCTGTCCAGTCCGCCGATCAGCGCCTCACGGCTGTGCTGGTAGCTCTCGGAGTGCTCGATGCAGTACGCCCAGAAGTCCGGCTCGCCCGGGTTGCCCGGATCGGCGGGAGTCTCCGCATAGATGGGGAAGGTGAAGCCCGAACCCGAGACCCAGTCCACCGGCCCCACGTACACCGTGTCGCCGTCCTCCAGAGTCGGCGCCGCGAAGGCCGCGGTCGCCGGCGAGACCAGCGCGGCGGCGCCGAGCAGCGCCGCGACGAGCGCACCGCCCGCGCGAGCCGGAAAGCTCTTCTTCTGTCGTTTCATCGAGTCCTTCTCCCCTCTCCATGGGCTCATCACTTACGACAACGAACCGCTGAGTTTTGCACGCCTGCGTGCAACCACAGTCATCTATACAGAGTGCCCACGGGGAGAAAGGTGACGCGCTACCGGGAAAAAACCCTGGCACATCCGCGCACCGCCAACCAACGTGAGCACACGCTGTTCATAGAGACGCCATCCGACCGCCTTTATTACGCGGATACCTCGAAACTGAAGGGTGCCGACGAGTAGATCCTCCGCCGGCAGCGCGTCGTTCATCCGTCGTTGACAGGGACTTCCCTCTGGCCCCAGGGGAGCCACCTCCTCGTCGCCGACGGCTCGTCGCGCTTCTCCCTGTCACGCGGACTCTGCCTGCCATCCGCTCATAAAGAACGTCCAGGTTTCTCATGCAGGCCCCATAGACCGCGTCATTACCGTCAAGGCGATCCCACTCGGGATGCGAAGGAGTGAATGACGCATGAAAGTGAAGAACCTGCTCGGCAGGCTGTCCCGGCGGGCCTGGATCGTCGTCGGGTCCGCGACCGTCGTCGTGGTCGCCGCCGCGGTCGGGGTCTTCGTGTTCCTCCTGCCCTCTCAGGCACAGGCGCAGCCGGTGACCCAGACCAGCACGGCAAGCCTGGAGACGATGCAGAAGGTCGTCTCCGCCAGCGGTACCGTGACGCCCGCGGTCAAGGAGGATCTGAGCTTCGCCGTGTCGGGGGTGGTGACCGAGATCGACGTCGCCGCGGGCGACATCGTCGAGGAGGGCACCGTGCTGGCACGCGTCGACACGCTGGCGCTGAACGCCTCACTCCTGGATGCGGAGGCGACGCTGGCCGAGGCGGAGGCGACGCTGGCCGGTGCACGCGACGCGAACGATGGCAGCAGTGCTGCGAAGGCACGGGTCTCGGCGGCATCCGCCGCCGTGGACGTCGCGGAGAGCGCTGTCGCGGATGCCGAGGCGGCACTCGATGACGCCGCGCTGCGCGCACCCGCCACCGGCCTGATCACGAGCGTGGGGATCTCGGTCGGAGACCGGGTCACCGGCGGCTCCTCCGGATCCGGCACGTCCTCGGCCACGACCGGTGGGATGCCGGGCGCATCGACCGCCTCGACGAGCACGACCGGCAGCGGCACCGCCTTCAGCCTGGTGAGCACGGATGCCTGGACCGTGAGCGTCACCGTCGGCGAGACCGACGTCGCCCACGTCGAAGCAGGTCTCCAGGTGGAGCTCGCCACCTCCGACGGCAAGGAGTTCTTCGGCACGGTGGCCGAGGTCGGCGTCGTCCCCTCCACCTCCTCGGGCTCGGCCCGCTACTCCGTCGCGATCGATGTCACCGGCACGGGCGAGGGACTCTTCGACGGTGTCTCCGTCGATGTGGACATCGTCTACGAACGACGCATCGACGTGCTCACCGTCCCCTCGGCGGCCGTGACCACGACGGACGGCGTGAGCACCGTCACCCTCATCGAGGAGAACGGATCCGAGCGGGAGGTGCAGGTCGAGATCGGAGAGACATCCGGTTCGCTGACCGAGATCCTCTCGGGGCTCGAAGAGGGCGACGAGGTTCTCGTCTCGGTCTTCACCCCCGGCGAGGGCAACACCGGTGGCTTCCCCGGCGGCGGCCAGGGCAGGTTCCCCGGCGGTGACTTCGAGTTGCCCGACGGGTTCGAACCTCCGAGCGGCGGCTTCCCTGGTGAACCGGGGGGCAACGGATGAGCCCTCCGTAACGAGGGTTCGAGCATCGAGGCACGCGTGAGCGATCTCAGGTCCGAGCTGTCAGCGGCTGAGCAGCGCCTGGCACACATCCACGGCGCGGTCGAGAACATCCAGTCGCTTCTTAACGAGTCGGCTCCTGGGGAGCGCGAACCCCAAGCAGATCATGCCAACGAAGACGAGTCCATCCCACGTGTCGATCCCGCCTGGGGCCAGCAGCAAGCTCCCAATGCGCCTCTCGTGCGCCAACGGGTGCCTTCGACGGATCGGGTCGCGGAGATCGTGAACAACTTCGGTCGAGTCGCCACGAGAGATGAGATCTTCGAAGCATTCCAGGTGCAGCGCGGTTTCCCGCCCTCGTGGACCAACCCCCGCAACTCCATCGGGAACGCACTGAATCGTGCTGCCGAACGACACATGATTCAACGCATCGATTCGAACAACTTCGCGCCAGAGGGTTACTCACAATCTGGCGCCGAAGCCACTCACCCTGGAGTGTCATGATGACGCAATAGACCATGACCGAGGTCTACAAATCGCTGGACGCAGTGATCTCGGTCTACCGGCTCAAGTGGAATAGGAGGTTCCCTTGAGTCGCAGCCTCAGAGGAGGTACAGGCCCAAGCGCTGGCCTGAGATTGGTTCATCAACTAATCGAAGTCTACGTTCTGACGAGAACGAAGACAAGCGTAGGGAGGGGCAACCGTTCGCGGAGGCCCCTCCCGCTCTTGTATCAGAAGCGCGGCGTCTCCGGGGATTTACCGGGGAGGCCCTGACCGCTCGTTCGGAACGGAAATAGCCCGGACATCGAGAATACTCAGTGATTTCGGGCCATTTCGGATTTGTGGCAGGTGAGGGATTCGAACCCCCGAAGGCTGAGCCGTCTGATTTACAGTCAGATCCCTTTGGCCGCTAGGGTAACCTGCCAAACGCACCCGTCCGACTTGTACAGACGATCGGGGGCGCGAAGACCAATCATACCTGTCGCGAGCGGGCCGCGGAAATCGGACGGCTCTCGCCATCGCGACCTTGCATCACCAGGCCTCGGAGCGACTTCGACGAGTCCCGCACCGCGTTTCGTCTCGCGAAGACCCGCACTGAGCGAGCGCAGGGAGTCGAAGTGTCGCTCAACGACCGGGAACGCCGGGGTCGACCATCGCCCGGGCTCAGGTGCCGATGCGGTCGTACCCGGCGCCGCCCAGGGATTCGGGTGTGCGCAGCAATCCGCCCTCCCCACGACAGGTCGCGGCGGCCACCGCCATGGCCCGGTCCAGCAGCTCCTGCCAGCCCGCGGCATCCGACGGCTCCTGCTCCACGAAACCGGCGGCAAGGGCCGCGAGCGTCGCATCGCCGGCCCCCACGGTGTCGACGACGGGCCCCGCCTGCTGCGCGATCGGAGCACGCACGAACCCGGCATCCGACTCGATCGAGGCGCCCTGCGCGCCCTCGGTCGCCAGCACCGCAGAGGCGCCCAGCGCACGAAGACGACCCCGCAGCGCCGAGAGGTCGCCGTCGTAGAGGACGTCCGCATCATCGGCCCCGACCTTGACCAGCGCAGCGGGCACCACCGACTCGAAGCCGACGACGAACGCCGCCCTGTCGCGCATCATGCCGGTCCGCGGATTCGGATCGATCGCCAGCGGCACCTCCCCGACCGCCTCGCGCAGCGCCTCGACCTCCGAGGGCACATCGAAGGGGAAGCAGCTCACGACCACGAGGGGCGCCCGGATGATCGCCTCCCGCGCATCCGCGGAGTATCGGATGCTGCGCTCCTGCGCCGCCCGGTTGAACTCATACGAGGGCTCGCCGTTCTCCGCTCGGGTCACGATCGCCCGCGAAGACCCCCGCGGCGCGGCGCTCTCGATCAGCTCCACGCCGTGATCGGCCAGATACGTGCGGATGCGGTCACCGGCGGCATCCGATCCCACCATCGCGATGAGCGTCGCCGGGTGGCCGAGCCGCCGCAGCCCCACGGCCACGTTCAGCGCCGCACCGCCCACGAGCTCGCGCACACCCCCGTCGCCTCGGATCTCGTCGATCAGGGCGTCGCCGATCACGACGATCGGCGGTCGGATGCCGGTGATCTGCGCGTTCGTCATCTCACGATTGTCGCGCATCCCGGCATCCGTGTGGCATACGCGCGGGTCCCGCCGCCGGGCTTAATGTGGGGGCATGGACACTCGGCTCAGGGCGACGGCGGCATGGGCGGCACTCGTCCTGGCCGGAGTCCTCGTCGGATGCGGCGGCACCGCGCCCGCGGAGAACACTGATCCCGCGCCTGACCCGGCCGGAACCGCCTCTCCCGAGGAGCCGGGAGCCGAACCGACCGCGGATCCCTCCGATCCCGTCGACGGGATCGCGCTGCCGACCGACTGCCGTGCGATCCTCTCCGAGGATGTGCTGGCGCAGCTGGAGGGCGTGCCCCTGAACCACGAGGCCTTCAGCGGCCAGACCGGCGTCCTCGACGACGGGAGCCTTCGCTGCATCTGGGCGAACCCGGCCGCCGACACGACGAGCCTCGCCACGGTCATCTCCCGCGTCGTGCGCGGCCCGGCCCTCGATCTCCTCAACGACCTCGCCGACGACGAGGGCTTCCTCTGCTACTCGCCCGACGAGGGCACCCGCTGCGAGAAGACCTGGGAGAACGAGGAGTACCCGGTCACCGACGGGCGGACGCTCTACTGGCGGGGCGGCATCCTCATCGACACGCAGTACTCGAACCTCGCACCGTCCGGCTACACGGCGAGCATCGTCGAGAGCATCTTCGGCGGCTGACGGCCCCTGCGGCATCCGGGTACGCGAACGGCCCCGAGGCGAGCCTCGGGGCCTTTACGTTGACTACCAGGAAGGTTTCGACTCGCTCGCGCTGCGCGCGGGCTCGCTCAACCTGAGTCGCAGTGGGCTCAACGCCGCGGGCGGCATTGAGCCCACTCGACTCAGTTGTAGGTACCCGGCGTGACGTCGTCGGTCGAGAAGGCGTCGAAGTCGGCGTAGCCGAAGTCGCCCTCCGCGTAGGCGCCGTCCGAGGCGAAGATGCGGTTGGGGTACCGCTCGCTCTTGGCCTCCTCGGTCGCCTCGACCGTGATGTTGCGGTACTTGCTCAGACCGGTACCGGCCGGGATGAGCTTACCGATGATGACGTTCTCCTTGAGGCCGACCAGCGGGTCGCGCTTGCCCTCCATGGCGGCCTGCGTGAGCACGCGGGTCGTCTCCTGGAAGGATGCGGCCGACAGCCACGACTCGGTCGCCAGCGAAGCCTTGGTGATACCCATGAGCTCCGGGCGGCCGGACGCCGGGCGCTTGCCCTCGGCGACGGACTCGCGGTTGATCTGCTGGTAGCGCTTGAGGTCCACCATCTCGCCGGGCAGCAGCGTCGTGTCGCCGTGGTCGACCACGGTGACCTTGCGCAGCATCTGGCGCACGATGACCTCGATGTGCTTGTCGTGGATCGGCACACCCTGCGAGCGGTACACGCCCTGCACGCCGCCGACGAGGTACTTCTGCACCTCGCGGGCACCCTGCACGCGCATGATCTCCTTGGGGTCGAGCGTGCCGACCTGGAGGGGCTGACCCACCGTGACGTGCTGGCCGTCCTCGACGAGGAGGGTCGCGCGCTTCAGGACCGGGTAGACCACCGGCTCGTCACCGCTGTCGGGCGTGAGGATGACCTTCTTGGACTTCTCGGTCTCGTCGATCGTGATGCGACCGTCGGCCTCGGCGATCGGGGACGCACCCTTGGGGGTACGCGCCTCGAAGAGCTCCTGCACGCGGGGCAGACCCTGCGTGATGTCGTCGGCCGTCGCCGAACCACCGGTGTGGAAGGTACGCATCGTCAGCTGGGTACCGGGCTCACCGATCGACTGCGCGGCGATGATGCCGACGGCCTCACCGATGTCGACGGTCTTGCCGGTCGCGAGCGAACGGCCGTAGCACTGGGCGCACACACCGACGGCGGAGTCGCAGGTGAGCACGGAGCGCACCTTGATGGTCTCCACACCCGCCTCGACGAGCTTGTCGATGAGCACGTCGCCCACGTCGTCGCCGGCGGCGGCGAGGACCTCGCCGGACTCGCTGACGACGTCGGAGGCGAGCGTACGGGCGAACACCGAGTTCTCGACGTTCGCGTCGCGCACGAGCGCGCCGGTCGAGTCGGGAGCGGCGATCGGCAGCTCGAGGCCCTTGGCCGTGCCGCAGTCCTCCTCGCGGATGATGACATCCTGCGAGACGTCCACCAGACGACGGGTCAGGTAACCCGAGTCGGCGGTGCGGAGAGCCGTGTCGGCCAGACCCTTACGCGTACCGTGCGTGGCGATGAAGTACTCCGCCACCGACAGCCCCTCGCGGTACGAGGAGGTGATCGGACGCGGGATGATCTCACCCTTCGGGTTGTTCACCAGACCACGCATACCCGTGATGTTACGGATCTGGTCCCAGTTACCACGGGCGCCCGAGGTCACCATGCGGTTGATGGTGTTGTCGGCCGGGAAGTGCTCGCGCATCGCGGCCTGCACCTCGTGGGTCGCCTTCGTCCAGATCTTGATGAGCTCCTGACGACGCTCGGCGTCGGTCGTGAGACCCTTCGCGTACTGCGCCTGGACCTTCGCGGCCAGCTTCTCGTGCTCGGCGACGATCGCCTTCTTCGTCGGCGGGGTCAGCATGTCGCTGAGGGCGACGGTCACACCGGAGCGCGTGGCCCAGTGGAAGCCGGCGTCCTTGATACGGTCCAGCGTCGCCGCCGTCTCGACCTTGGGGTACTCCTCGGCGAGCTTGTTGACGATCTGCGACAGCTTGCCCTTATCGGCCACGCCGCGCACGAAGGGGTAGCCCTTCGGCAGCGCCGCGTTGAAGATCGCCTGACCGAGCGAGGCGTCCACGAGACCGTGACGCTCGTACTCCTCGGGCGCTTCGCCCTCGAGGAAGGTCAGACCCGGGATGCGGATGCGGACCTTCGCCTGCAGGTCGAGGGTGCCCTCGTCCTTGGCGAGGATCGCCTCCGAGACCGAGCCGAACGCACGACCCTCACCGGTCGCCCCCTCCTTGACCGTGGTCAGGTGGTGGAGGCCGATGATCATGTCCTGCGAGGGCAGGGTGACCGGGCGGCCGTCCGAGGGCTTGAGGATGTTGTTCGAGGCGAGCATGAGCACGCGGGCCTCGGCCTGCGCCTCGACCGACAGCGGCAGGTGCACGGCCATCTGGTCACCGTCGAAGTCGGCGTTGAACGCCGTGCAGACGAGCGGGTGCAGCTGGATGGCCTTGCCCTCGACGAGCTGCGGCTCGAAGGCCTGGATGCCCAGGCGGTGCAGGGTGGGCGCACGGTTCAGCAGCACGGGGCGCTCGCGGATGATCTCCTCGAGCACGTCCCACACCTCGGGGCGGTGACGCTCGACGGAGCGCTTGGCGGCCTTGATGTTCTGCGAGTGACCGAGGTCGATCAGGCGCTTGATGACGAAGGGCTTGAACAGCTCCAGCGCCATCTGCTTCGGCAGACCACACTGGTGCAGCTGCAGCTGGGGACCGACGACGATGACCGAACGGCCCGAGTAGTCCACGCGCTTTCCGAGAAGGTTCTGACGGAAGCGGCCCTGCTTGCCCTTGAGCATGTCGCTGAGCGACTTCAGCGCGCGGTTGCCGGTGCCGGTGACCGGACGGCCGCGACGGCCGTTGTCGAACAGCGCGTCGACAGCCTCCTGCAGCATCCGCTTCTCGTTGTTGACGATGATCTCGGGGCGCCGAGGTCGATCAGACGACGAAGACGGTTGTTGCGGTTGATCACGCGACGGTACAGGTCGTTCAGGTCGGAGGTCGCGAAGCGGCCACCGTCGAGCTGGACCATCGGGCGCAGCTCCGGCGGGATCACCGGAACGACGTCGAGGACCATGGATGCCGGGCTCATGCCGGTCTCGAGGAACGAGCTGACGACCTTCAGGCGCTTGATCGCACGGATCTTGCGCTGACCCTTGCCCTCGGAGATCTGCAGACGGAGGTTCTCCGCCTCACCGGCGAGGTCGAAGGCGGCGAGGCGTCGCTGGATCGACTCGGCGCCCATGTAGGCCTCGAAGTACTGGCCGAAGCGGTCCTGCAGCTCGTGGAAGACGTCGTCCTCGGGGCGGAGCGCGCCGACCTCGAGGGTGCGGAAGTCCTCCCACACGCGCTCGAGCTTGGCGATCTGCTCGTCGGCGCCCTTGCGCACCTGAGCCATCTCCTTCTCGGCGGCGTCCTTGACCTTCTTCTTGGCGTCGGCCTTGGCGCCCTCGGCCTCCAGTGCCGCGAGCTCCTCCTCCAGCTTCGCCAGACGCTCGGCGATCTTCGCGTCACGACGGCTGCCGAGGGTGTCGATCTCCAGGCGGATGTTCTTCTCCTGGGTGGCGAGGTCGCGGTGACGCGCCTCCTCGTCGACCGAGATCACCATGTAGGCGGCGAAGTAGATGACCTTCTCGAGGTCCTTCGGCGCCATGTCGAGCAGGTAGCCCAGGCGCGAGGGCACGCCCTTGAAGTACCAGATGTGAGTGACGGGCGCGGCCAGCTCGATGTGGCCCATGCGCTCACGGCGGACGGAGCTCTTGGTGACCTCCACGCCGCAGCGCTCGCACACGATGCCCTTGAAGCGGACACGCTTGTACTTGCCGCAGGCACACTCCCAGTCGCGGCTGGGTCCGAAGATCTGCTCGCCGAAGAGGCCGTCCTTCTCGGGCTTGAGCGTGCGGTAGTTGATCGTCTCGGGCTTCTTGACCTCACCGTGCGACCAGCGCCGGATGTCGTCAGCGGTGGCCAGGCCGATGCGAAGCTCATCGAAAGTTGTTACGTCGAGCACTAGTTCTCCTGTGTCTCAAAAAGTTTGCGGGAGCCGGTCCCTGAGCTTGTCGAAGGGTTAGATCTCGTCGATCGACGCAGACTCGAAGCGGCTGGAGAGGTTGATGCCGAGCTCTTCCGCCGCGCGGTAGGCCTCGTCATCGGTGTCGCGGAGGTTGACCGCGGTGCCGTCGGCCGAGAGGACCTCGACGTTCAGGCAGAGCGACTGCATCTCCTTCATGAGCACCTTGAACGACTCGGGGATGCCGGGCTCCTGGATGTTCTCGCCCTTGACGATCGCCTCGTAGACCTTGACGCGGCCGAGGATGTCGTCGGACTTGATCGTGAGGAGCTCCTGCAGCGCGTAGGCGGCGCCGTAGGCCTCGAGGGCCCACACCTCCATCTCACCGAAGCGCTGACCACCGAACTGCGCCTTACCACCCAGCGGCTGCTGCGTGATCATCGAGTACGGGCCGGTCGAGCGCGCGTGGATCTTGTCGTCGACGAGGTGGTGGAGCTTGAGGATGTACATGTAGCCCACCGAGATCGGCGCCGGGAACGGCTCGCCGGAACGGCCGTCGAACAGCAGCGTCTTTCCACTGGAGTCGATGAGCCGGTCACCGTCGCGGGTCGGCAGTGTCGAGTCGAGGAGACCGGCGATCTCGTGCTCCTCGGCACCGTCGAACACCGGGGTGGCGACCTTCGTGCCGGGTGCGGCCTCGCGCAGTTCCTCCGCGAGACCTGCGGCCCACTCGGGGTTGCCCTCGACCTTCCAGCCCTGCTGGGCGATCCACCCGAGGTGGGTCTCCAGCACCTGACCGAAGTTCATGCGGCCGGGGATGCCGAGCGGGTTGAGGAGGATGTCGACGGGGGTGCCGTCGGCGAGGAAGGGCATGTCCTCCACGGGCAGGATCTTCGCGATGACACCCTTGTTGCCGTGGCGGCCGGCGAGCTTGTCGCCCTCGGTGATCTTGCGCTTCTGGGCGATGTAGACCACGACGCGGCGGTTGACGCCCGAGCCGAGCTCGTCGTCGCCGTCCTCGGCGTTGAACTCCTTGACAGCGATGATCGTGCCCTGCTCACCGTGGGGGACCTTCAGCGAGGTGTCGCGAACCTCACGGCTCTTCTCGTTGAAGATCGCACGGAGCAGGCGCTCCTCGGCTGAGAGCTCGGTCTCACCCTTGGGCGTGACCTTTCCGACGAGGATGTCACCGGGTCGGACCTCGGCGCCGATGCGGATGATGCCGCGCTCGTCGAGATCCTTCAGCAGCTCGGGGCTGACGTTGGGGAGGTCACGGGTGATCTCCTCCTTGCCGAGCTTCGTGTCGCGGGCGTCGACCTCGTACTCCTCGATGTGGATCGAGGAGAGGGTGTCGTCCTTGACCAGGTCCTGGCTGAGGATGATCGCGTCTTCGAAGTTGTGACCCTCCCAGGGCATGAACGCCACGAGGAGGTTCTTGCCCAGGGCCAGCTCGCCGTTCTCGGTCGCGGGGCCGTCGGCGATGACCTCGCCGGCCTCGATCCGCTCGCCCTCGCTGACGATGACGCGCTGGTTGTAGCTGGTGCCCTGGTTGGAGCGGTCGAACTTGCGCAGGAAGTACTCCTGCGTGCCGCCCTCGTCGAGCTGGATGACGACGCGGTCGGCCGACACCTCGGAGACGACACCGGCCTTGGCGGCGGTGACGACGTCACCGGCGTCGATGGCTGCGTAGCCCTCCATACCGGTTCCGACCAGGGGCGAGTCGCTGCGCAGCAGCGGCACGGCCTGGCGCTGCATGTTCGCGCCCATGAGTGCGCGCTGCGCGTCGTCGTGCTCGAGGAACGGCACGAGCGAGGTCGCCACCGACACCATCTGGCGCGGCGAGACGTCCATGTAGCCGATCTCGGTCGGAGCGAACAGGTCGACCTCGCCGCCCTTCTGGCGGGCCAGGACGCTGGCCTCGGCGAAGTGGCCGTCGGCCTTCAGCGGCGCGTTGGCCTGGGCGACGATGAAGTCGTCCTCCTCGGATGCCGTGAGGTAGTCGATCTGGTCGGTGACCTTGCCGTCGACCACGCGGCGGTACGGCGTCTCGATGAAGCCGAAGGAGTTGATGCGCGCGAAGGTCGCGAGCGAGCCGATCAGACCGATGTTCGGGCCTTCCGGCGTCTCGATCGGGCACATGCGGCCGTAGTGCGAGGGGTGGACGTCACGGACCTCGACGCCCGCGCGGTCGCGCGAGAGACCACCGGGGCCCAGCGCCGACAGGCGGCGCTTGTGGGTGAGGCCGGCCAGCGGGTTGTTCTGGTCCATGAACTGCGACAGCTGCGAGGTTCCGAAGAACTCCTTGATCGCGGCGACGACGGGGCGCACGTTGATCAGGGTCTGCGGGGTGATCGCCTCGATGTCCTGCGTGGTCATGCGCTCGCGGACCACGCGCTCCATGCGGGACAGACCCGTGCGGACCTGGTTCTGGATGAGCTCGCCGACCGCGCGGATACGACGGTTGCCGAAGTTGTCGATGTCGTCGACGGAGAGACGGATCTCGGCCTTCTTGCCGCCGCGGAGACCCTCGAAGGTCTCGTCGCCGCGGTGCAGGCGCACGAGGTACTTGATCGTGGCGACGATGTCGTCGACCGTCAGCACCGAGTCGGACAGCGGTGCGTCCAGACCCAGCTTCTGGTTGATCTTGTAACGGCCGACCTTGGCGAGGTCGTAGCGCTTCGGGTTGAAGTAGAAGTTGTCCAGGAGCGAGCGGGCGGCCTCGGCCGCGACCTGCTCACCCGGACGGAGCTTGCGGTAGATGTCGCGCAGCGCGTCTTCCTGAGTGAGGATCGTGTCCTTCTCCAGCGTCTCCTCGATCGAGGGGAAACCGGCGAACTCGGCGAGGATGTCCTCGCTGGTCAGGCCCAGGGCCTTCATGAACACGGTGACGGACTGCTTGCGCTTGCGGTCGATGCGGACGCCGACCTGGTCGCGCTTGTCGACCTCGAACTCGAGCCAGGCGCCGCGGCTGGGGATGACCCGGGCCGAGACGATGTCCTTGTCGCTGGTCTTGTCGGGGGTCTTGTCGAAGTAGACGCCCGGGGAGCGGACCAGCTGCGAGACGACGACGCGCTCGGTGCCGTTGATGATGAACGTGCCCTTGTCGGTCTGGAGCGGGAAGTCGCCCATGAAGACCGTCTGGGTCTTGATCTCACCGGTGGTGTGGTTCATGAACTCGGCCTCGACGTACAGCGGGGCGGCGTAGGTCTTGCCGCGCTCCTTGCACTCGTCGATCGAGTACTTCTCCGGCTCGAGGTAGGGGTTCGTGAACGACAGCTGCATCGTCTCGGCGAGGTCTTCGATCGGGGAGATCTCCTCGAAGATCTCCTCGAGTCCGCTGACCTCGGCGACGTCCTTGCGGCCGGCCTTCTTGGCCTCGGCGACGCGCGCCTTCCAGGCCTCGCTGCCGATGAGCCAGTCGAAGGACTCGGTCTGCAGCGCGAGAAGGTCGGGGACCGTCAGCGTGTCGGAGATTTTGGCGAACGAAAGACGGGAAGCTCCGCGTCCGTTCTTGGTGGTGGTGGGTGTGGATGCGTTGCGAGCAGCAGCCAAGGGAATAACCTCCGTGAGCCCCGCGGGGCTTCTAGATTCCTTTGTCGTCAGGTGGAGTGCGCCACCGGCTTCCCATGTCTGGATGGTGCGCGCCGCTTTTCACGCGGGGCGCGCAGACAGCATGCCGACCACCATATGAGGGCAGGGGGAAATGCAGGAGCGCAAAGACCCACTATACGCACAATCTGGCGACATGTCCAGCGGGGTTCTTGACGTTCCCTCGAACCTGCGGTAAAAGCCGTCAGGAGGCGATGCCGAGCTCGTTCCCGGGGATCGACGACAGCAGCCGGCGAGTGTAGGGATCGCGCGGATTCGTGAAGATCTCCTCGCTCGACGCGGCCTCCACGAGGGCGCCGTCCTTCATCACGCACACATAGTCGCTGATCAGGCGGACGACCGCGAGGTCGTGCGAGATGAACAGGTAGCTCAGCCCGTACTCCTTCTGCAGGTCGCCCAGGAGCCGGAGGATCTGATCCTGCACGAGCACGTCCAGCGCCGACACCGGCTCGTCGCAGACGACCAGGTCCGGCGACAGGGCCAGCGCCCGGGCGATCGCGACGCGCTGGCGCTGCCCGCCGGAGAGCTCCGAGGGGTACCGCCGCAGCATCGACTGCGGAAGAGCCACATCGTCCAGGAGCTGCCGCACGCGCGCGCGCCGCTCGGAGGCGCTGCCGCGCCGGTAGAACTCCAAGGGCTCGGCGATCAGCCGCTCGATCGTGAACATCGGGTTCAGGCTCGAGTACGGGTCCTGGAAGATCGGCTGCACCCGCTGACGGAAGCGTCGGGTCTCCGCGCGGTCGAGCGAGGAGATGTCCTTGCCCTCGTAGCGGATGCTGCCGCTGGTGGGCTCGATGACCTTGAGCAGCATGCGCGCCGTGGTGGTCTTGCCCGACCCGACTCCCCACGATCGCGACGGTCTGCCCGCGCGGGATCTGCAGCGACACGTCGTCGACGGCGACGAAGTCGTCTCCGCGTCCGCGGACCGGGTAGACCTTGGTGAGGTTCTCGATCTCGACGATGTTGTCGACGGTGTCGGATGCGGCATCCGACCCCTCCTCGGAGCGCGACGCGGCATAGGCCGCGGGCTGCAGGCGGGCGGCCGCCACCGAGGGCGCCGCCTTGACGAGCGCCTGCGTGTACGGGTGCTGGGGGTCGTCGAGGATCTGCCGGGCCGGCCCCTGCTCGACGACCCTGCCCCGGTGCATGACGACGACGCGTTCGGCGCGCTCGGCGGCGAGGCCGAGGTCGTGCGTGATGAGCAGCACGGCCGTGCCGAGCTCGCGCGTCATCGACCCGAGCTGGTCGAGGATCGTCTGCTGCACCGTCACGTCGAGCGCGCTCGTGGGCTCGTCGGCGATGAGCAGGCGCGGCTTGCAGGCCAGACCGATCGCGATGAGCGCGCGCTGGCGCAGGCCGCCGGAGAGCTCGTGCGGGTACTGCTTGGCGCGACGCGCCGGATCCGGGAGTCCTGCGGCGCTGAGCGCCTCGAGCACCTTCGCGCCGACGTCCTTGCGGGTGGCCAGACCGTGCGCGAGAAGGGCCTCGGCGACCTGCGTGCCGATCTTCGCGACCGGATTCAGGTTGGACATCGGGTCCTGCGGGACGAGGCCGATGTCGCGACCGCGGATGTCGACCATCTCCCGCTCGGATGCCGCGACGATGTCCCGGCCGTCGAGTTCGATGCTGCCGCCCGAGATCCGTCCGCCCGAGGCGAGCAGGCGGATGACCGCCATGGCGGTGGTCGACTTCCCCGACCCGACTCGCCGACGATCGCGACCGTCTCCCCGGCCGAGATCTCCAGGTCGACGCCCTCGACCGCATGGACGACGCCGTCGATCGTGGTGAAGTCCACCGCGAGGTCCTTGACCGAGAGCAGGGGCCCTGGCGTGGTGCTCATGTCCGTGTCCTTGTCTGCCGTGCTCATCGTGCCCTCGTCCGCGGATCCATCGCCTCGCGCAGCGCCTCACCGAAGAGGGTGAAGCCGAGCGCCGTGACGGCGATGCAGATGCCCGGCAGGAACGCCAGCCAGGGCGCGATCGCGAGTTCGGCCTGCGCGTAGGTGAGCATGCGCCCCACTCGGCCGTCTCGGGGCGTCCGCCGCCGAGGCCGAGGAACGACAGTGCGGCGGCGTCGATGACGGCGGTCGCGAGCGTCAGGGTCGCCTGCACGATCACGGGCCCGATCGCGTTGGGCAGCACATGCGACATCGTGATGCGTCCGCGGCCCAGGCCCAGGGTCTGCGCCGACAGCACGTAGTCGCTCGATCGCTGCTGCAGCATCGACGCGCGCAGCAGTCGCGCGAAGATCGGCACCTGTGAGGCCCCGATCGCGATCATGACCGCGTAGGGAGTCTGTCCGAGGATCGCCGCGATCGAGACCGCCAGCAGCAGGTTCGGCACCGAGAGGATGATGTCGACGATGCGCATGATGAGCGAGTCGACCCACCCGCCGAAGGTCCCTGCGATGAGCCCGAGCAGCATGCCGCCGACCAGGCCCAGGAGCGTGGAGACCACACCGACGAGCAGCGAGGCGCGCGCGCCCCAGATGAGCTTGGAGAGCACATCGCCGCCGAAGCGGTCCAGGCCCAGCGGGAACTCGGGGATCTCGCCCGGGCCGGGGATGTGCGTCGGGGTGATGTAGCGGGCGCCCGGGAGCGCCGTCTCGGCATAGGGCGCCAGGATCGGGGCGAGGATCGCGACGATCACGAAGGAGACGACGATGCCGCCGCCGAGCCAGACCGTGGGGTTGCGGCGCAGACGCCGGAGGACATCGTGCCAGAAGCCGCCGCTGCTGTCCTTCAGGTCGGCGCCGGCGACCGCGACGGTGTCGACGATCTCTCCGCCCTGCGCGGGGGAAGGGAAACGCTCATCGGCTGCTCACCTCCGTGGTGTGCGTTCTGTCTCGGATGACCATCACTGCACCCGCACTCTCGGATCGATGAAGCTGTAGGAGACGTCCACGGCCAGGTTGATGAGCGCGTAGGCGATCGCGATGAAGATGATGAAGCCCTGCAGCACGGGGAAGTCCCGCACGAAGATCGATGTCGCCAGGAACGAGCCCACTCCGGGGAAGGCGAACACGGTCTCGGTCAGCACCGCGCCCGAGATGAGCAGACCCGTCTGCAGGCCGATGACCGTCACGACCGGGAGCATCGCGTTGCGCAGGATGAAACGCTGGCGAAGCGTTCCCGTCGCCACGCCCTTCGCGCGCCCGGTGCGCACGTAGTCGGCGTTCTGCACCTCGAGCACGCTCGCACGCGTGATGCGCACGATGATCGCGAGCGGGATCGTGCCCAGGGCCAGCGCGGGCAGGATCAGGTGCAGGATCGCATCCCAGGCGGCATCGAACTCGCCCGTGAGGATGCCGTCCAGGACGTAGAAGCCCGTCGGATGGGTCGCATCCATCCGTGGACTCTGCCTGCCGTCGGAGGGCAGCCACCCCAGCTCCACCGCGAAGATGTACTTCAGGATGAAGGCGAGGAAGAACACCGGGATCGTGATGCCGACCAGGCTCAGCACGACCGCCGTGTGATCGGTCCACTTGCCGTGGCGGCGCGCGGCCCAGTACCCCAGCGGGACGCCGATGCCGATCGCGATGATGAGGGCGAGCACCGAGAGCTCGATCGTGGCGGGGAAACGCCGGAGGAACTCCTCGGTGACGGGCCGGCCCGTGCGGATCGACGTGCCGAAGTCTCCCTGGAGAAGGCGTCCGATCCAGATGAAGTATTGCTGGATGAGAGGCTGATCGAAGCCGTAGAGCTCGTTGACCCGCGCGATCGCCTCCGGCGTGGCACGCTCGCCGAGGAGGGCCACCGCGGGACCGCCCGGAAGCGCCCGCACCCATGCGAAGAGCAGGATGCTGAGTCCGAACAGCGTGGGAACGAGAAGCAGCAGCCTCTTGCCGATTGTGCGCAGCACAGATGTCTCCCAGTCGTCATCCCGGTCGGTGAGGCGTGAGCCTCACCGGCCGGGAATCAGGCGATATGTTGCTTACTCGCTCAGGACGATCTCGTTGTAGACCTCGTCGTTGACCGGGCTGGCCGGGTAGTGCGTCACGCGCTCGGCGAACGCCAGCGTCGGCGCCGGGTGAGCGATCGGCACACCGGGGATGAAGTCCGCGACCAGCGCGTTGATCTCCTCGTACAGCGCCGTCTGCTCGTCCAGGCTCGGCACGCCGCGGGCGTGCTGCAGCTTGCTGAACAGCTCGGAGTTGTCGAAGCCCCACTCCAGGCTCTGCTGACCGAAGAAGACACCGACGAAGTTGTCGGAGTCGTTGTAGTCACCGGTCCATCCGAGCAGGTGGATGCCGTGGTCCGTGGTGCTCGTGGTGATGTTGAGGTAGTCGCCCCACTCGTTGGTGATCGGGTTGACCTCGATGCCCGCCTCACTCAGCTGGCTTGCCAGCACCGTGAAGATCTGCTCCGGGGTGGGCATGTAGGGACGCGACACGTTCACCGGGTAGTTGAAGTCGAGCGTCAGCGGGTTCGACTCGTCGTAGCCGGCCTCCGCCAGCAGCGACTTGGCCTTCTCGAGGTCGTACTCGAAGACGGTGACGTCGTCGTTGTAGCCGTTGACCACCGGCGGCATGAACTGCGATGCCTTCTGCGTGCCCTCGGGCAGCACCTGGTTGATCAGGGCGTCCTTGTCGATGGCGTGCGAGATGGCCTGGCGCACCTTGATGTCCTGCAGCGCCTCGACGTCCTGGTTGAAGGCGAGGTAGAGGATCGTGAAGGGCGGGCGCGAGACCATGTTGTATCCGGCGTCGGCGAGGGCCTGGGTGTCGGCGGGGCCGACGAGGTCGTAGCCGTCGATGCTGCCGGCCTCCAGCGCCTGACGGCGGGCGGTCGGGTCGTCGATCACCCGGAAGATGATCTCGGTGACATCGCCCTGCTCGCCCCAGTAGCCGTCGTAGGCCTTGAGCGTCAGCTGCTCGCCCGGCGCCCAGGAGTCGAACACGAACGGTCCGGTGCCGGTCGGGTGACCGGTCGAGTATGCGGGCCACGACGGGTTGTCGGCGGCGCCGCCCACGGCGTCGGCCTCGTACTCCTGCAGCGCGGTCGGGCTCTGCATGGAGAACGCCGGCAGCGAGAGCGAGGCGATGAAGCCGGCGAAGGGCTTGTTCAGCTCGACGGTGACCTCGTGGTCACCGGCCGGCGTGCACGACTTGTACACGGCGTTGTCCGGGTCATCCGAGTACGCCTGGTAGAGCTTGCCGTAGTAGTACGCGAAGGTCGGGCTCTGCGCCATGCCCTCCCAGTTGTACCAGCGCTCGAAGTTGTAGCAGACGGCCTCAGCGTTGAAATCGGTGCCGTCGTGGAAGGTCACGTCCTGCTTGAGGGTGAAGGTGTGAGTCATGCCATCGGCGCTGGAGTCCCAGGACTCGGCGAGCAGCGGCGCCGGGTCGGCGGTGCCGGGCTCGACGCCGATGAGGCCCTCGAAGATGTTCCGGGCGACGCGGAACGACTCGCCGTCCTGTGCGAAGGCCGGGTCGAGGGTGGTCGGGTCGCTGGACGCGGCGAAGACGAAGGTGCCGTCGACGTCGCCGCCGGCCGTTCCACCGTCCGGATCGCGCTCGCTGGCGACACAGCCGGAGAGGAGCACTGCGCCGGCGGTGACGGCGACGAGGCCGATCAACCCGCGCCGGCGGGTTCGATTGCGATGCATATGTGATGCCTTCCTGAGAATGCGCGACAGTTCGCCTGGTAGGCCCGCCTTCGCGCGTCACGGTGACCAGTTGAACGTACCCATGTCACACAAGGAAACAAAGCGGCGGCGGGTTGCAATCCGATAACCGTCGCCACGTGGTACGCGTCACTCAGCCGAGCGGCCGGGCGTGTCGGAACCGGATGCGGGTGCCCGGACGCGCCTGCGCGAGCAGATCGCGGTGTCCCTCGGCAACGACGGCGATCACGGGGTATCCGCCGGTGACCGGGCCATCTGCACCGAGGATCACCGGCCGGCCGCTCGGGGGACCTGGAGGGATCCCAGCAGCATCCCCTCGCTCGGCAGCTCCTCGCCGCGGAAGCGGGGAAGCTCCGGACCGTCAAGGCGCATGCCGACACGGTCGGACTGGTTCGAGACGGTCCACTCTGCGTCGAAAAGAGCGTCGGATGCCGCGGGTGTGAACCAGTCGGCCCGGGGCCCGGGGCGAGGTCGATGTCGAGCACGCCGTCTTCGGGAGCACCCCACGGCATGTATGCCAAAGACGGCATATCCGCCGCCGGCGCTTCACCCACGACGAGCGCGTCGCCCGCGGAGAGCGGTGCGGGGCCGAGTCCGGCCAGCAGATCGGTGGAGCGCGAGCCCAGCACCGCGGGGCCGTCGACACCGCCGCGCACGCCGAGGTAGGCACGGGCGCCGTGCGCGAACCAGTCCAGGTGCAGTTCGGACCCGGCCCGCCACGGCTGGGCCTGGTAGGGGTCGATCTCCGCGCCGTCGAGTCGGATGCCGCCCCACGCCCCGGTCACCGCGAACCACAGGTCGCGTTCGGCGACAGCCCGCAGTCCGCCCATCGTCACCTCGATCGCGGCGGCGTCCTCGGGGTTGCCGAGGAGGCGGTTCGCCGTGCGGAGGGCGCTGCGGTCGAGGGCGCCGGAGGGCGCGACGCCCAGGGAGGCGCGCCCGGGGCGTCCCAGGTCCTGGACGGTGGCGAGGAGGCCCGGCTCGACGATCCGGATGGCTGCGCCGCGCCCATGCGCTCCGCCCCTTCCGGTCGTTGAGCGAGGCCGGGCGGAGCCCGACCGAGACGAAACGCGGTGAGATTCCCACGAGAGGTCGCCACGTTTCGACTCGTCTTCGTCTCGCTCAACGACCGGAGGCGGGGCGACCGGTGACACCCCTTCACGGAATCGCACGCGCGTGCCGGGGCGAGAAGGGCAGGATCCGCGGCATCCGGATCGAACAGCGCGGCGCCCGTCGTCCCGATGAGCTGCCACCCGCCCGGCGTCTCGCGGGGTAGGCGCCGCTGAACTCCCCCGCCAGCCCCACCGAGCCCGCGGGCACACGCGTGCGCGGGCTCTCGCGGCGGGGCACGTCGAACCGCCACTCCGCGCTCACGAGATACCCGAAGCCGGGGGCGAACCCGGTGAAGGCGACCGTCCACTCCGCCTCGCGATGCGCGGCCACGAGCGCCTCCACGGAGATGCCCAGCAACGCGGCGGTGTCTTCGAGATCGGGGCCGTCGTAGACGATGTCGATCTCGACGGCGGCCGGTTCGGCATCCGATCGCCTCGCGGCATCCGGGCCGTCCGCGAGGTGCGCCCGCACCTGCGCGGCCGTGATCCGCGCCGGATCGAAGGTGACCAGCACCGTACGGGCCGCGGGGACGAGGTCGATCACGCCGTCGGGAACGGATGCCGCCAGCCGCCCGTGCAGCGCCAGCACCTCCTCGAGGGAGGCGACCTCCGCCAGGAGCGCCGTCTGCCCGAAGGGCAGGATCACCATGGCGCGACGACCTTGATCGCGGCCGCGTCGAGCGCGGCACGGACCGCCCGGGCCATCGCGACGGCGCCCGGCGAGTCGCCGTGCACGCAGAGGGAGACGGCGTCGGTGCGCAGGAGCGTCCCGTCGACGGCCTCGACCACGCCCTCGGTGGCCAGGCGCACGGCGCGGCCGGCGACGGCATCCGCATCGTGGAGGAGCGCGCCGGGCTCGCCGCGCGGGACGAGGGCTCCGGTGGGGAGGTATCCGCGGTCGAGGAACGCCTCCCGGAAGAAGGGCAGCTCGAAGCGCGCGGCGGCATCGGTGATGCGGCCGTCCATGCCGAGCACGGGCAGGGCGCGGCCGATCCGGCCGGAGATCTCGGCGACGGCCTCGGCGACCGCATCCGCCGCCTCCGCATCGGCGATGACCCGGTGGTACAGGGCGCCGTGCGGCTTGACGTAGCCGAGCTCGGCGCCGAGGGACACGAGCTGCTCGAGCTGGTCGGCGACCTGATCCCGCAGCACGTCGGGGGCCACGGCGAGCGCGACCCGGCCGAAGCCGTCGGGATCGGCGAAGGCGGGATGCGCACCGATCGCGACCCCGTGCCGCAGGGCGCGGTCGATCGCCTCGCGCATCGACTCCTCGTCGCCGGCGTGGCCGCCGCAGGCGATGCTCGCGCTGGAGATGACGGCGAACATGGCCTCGTCGTCGGCCGTGGGGACGCCGGCGACCGTCTCACCGAGATCGGCGTTGAGGTCGATGATCGCGTCCATGTGTCCACGGTAGCGTTGCAGGCATGGGCAGAGAACGCCGCGGGGAATCGGGATCGATCGTCGCCGAACTCGACCACGGCGGCCGCGCCCACATTGTGCGCTCGCTCTTCACGAGCGGATACGAGCTCGTCATCGGCGGCACCCCGCAGTCGCATGTCGACCTCGACGACCCCGCCCACCTGCACTTCGAGTACATCGTGCGGATGGGCGCCGTGATCGACCAGCTGCGGGAGCCAGGCGAAGCGCTGACGGCCGTGCACCTGGGCGCCGGCGCCCTCACGATCCCCCGGTATATCGAAGCGACCAGGCCCGGCTCGCGACAGCAGGTCATCGAGCTGGAGGCCCCGCTCGTGCAGCTCGTGCGCGAGCACCTGCCGCTCCCCCGCGGCGCCTCGATCCGCATCCGCATCGGCGACGCGCGCGAGGGCGTGCGCAAGCTCCCGGGCGGGCTCCGCGGTACCTGTGACCTCGTCGTCTCGGACGTCTTCTCCGGTGCCCAGACCCCCGCGCACCTGACGAGCGCGGAGTTCTACCGCGAGCTCACCGGCCTCCTCGCGCCGGGAGGAGTGCTGCTCGTCAACGTCGCCGACGGACCGGGCCTGGCCTTCGCACGGCGTCAGGTCGCCACCGTCCAGGCGGTGCTGCCGCACCTGGCGATCCTCGCCGACGCCCAAGTGCTCAAGGGGCGCCGGTTCGGGAACCTGGTGCTGGCGGCATCCGATTCCCCCCTCCCGACGACCTGGCTGCCGCGCCTGCTGGCCGCCGGACCCCACCCAGCCAAGATCGCCCAGGATGCCGAGGTCGCCGCCTTCGCGCGCGGTGCCGCGATCGTGTCGGATGCCGATGCCGTGCCGTCTCCGCGTCCAGACGACTCGGTGTTCCTGCGCTGAGCGCGTGCCTCCGCGGCCCCGGCGAAAGTCGAGGCACACTGGAAGACGGGGCGGGGCTGTGCAGGAGGCGACCATGAACTTCATCAAGGGCTACGACCCGGAGACGCTGCGGGAGGTCGTCGACCCCTCGCAGTGCCGTGAACGCCTCGAGGAGATCGAGGAGCAGCGGAGCCTGCCGGCACTGCTCGAGCGCGTCTGGCTGCTGAAGATGCTGGACCGCCTCGAGGAGGCGCGGGCGCTGTCGGAGGAGTCGGTGCGCGTCGCGCGCATGGCCGGAACCCGCAAGGACCTCCTGCGGGCCCGGGTCCTGCACGCCACGGTCCTCCAGCATCAGGGCGCGCACGAGGCCGCCGCCCAGGAGCTCGACGCCTGCGCGACCGAGGCCGAAGGGAAGGGCTGGGCGAACCTCGCGGCCTTCGCCTGCCAGCACCAGGGAAGGAACCTCTACGACGCGGGCGACTTCGAGGCGGCCCGCGAGGCGTTCAAGCGCTCGCTGTTCCTGCGTCATGGCGCCGGTGCCGAGGACCGCCGCATCGAGACGGCGCTGCTCGCGATCGATGCGGCAGAGCGCAGGCGGGACCTCGAGCCGGTGGCGCCCGGCGCGAGTGTCGGCGGCGCCGTCTAATCTGAGGGCATGGCGGATCTCGAACGTGTGCGTGTCTGGGCCGACGCGCTGATCCAACTGCATCTCGACGACTCCTGGTCGTTCGGATTCGACAACGCCAAGCGCCGCGCCGGCCAGTGCGACTACACACGCAAGCGCATCACCGTCTCCCGGTATCTCGCGGCGCGGTTCGACGACGACGAGATCCACCAGACGCTGCTGCACGAAGTCGCCCACGCCCTCGCCGGGCACAAGGCCGCCCACGGTCCGGCGTGGAAGCGCATCGCCCGCGAGCTCGGTTACGTCGGCGGCACGACGCACCAGGGCGAGACCGCCGTCGAGCTCGCACCCTGGGTGGGGCACTGTCCCGCCGGCCACATCACCTACCGGCACCGCCGCCCCACGCGACCCACCTCCTGCGCGAAGTGCTCGCGCACCTTCGACGCGCGCTATCAGTTCCGCTGGACCAAGCGCGAGATCACGCCGGCGACCCGCCTGGCGGCGCAGATGCCGCGCTGAGAGCGGGTCGGGCTCAGCCGAACGGCACGAAGGCGCCGTCGCGGAGCACGGGCACCACCGTGCTGTCGTCGATGGCGGCCGCCTCGCGCACGGTCACGGGGACGATCCCGGATGCCGCGAGCTGCCCCTCGACGGGGTCGCGCTCGCCCAGCTCCCGCCCGGACCCGGACGCCGACAGCAGGTGCCGCACCGCCCGGCGCAGCGCCCGGAACGACTCCGCCGCCGAGACCGCCTCGGGCGAAGAGTGGTCGATGCCGACATCGCTCAGCGCGGCGATGACGGCGCCCACACCGAGCTGGTCCTCGACGGCGAAGCGGAGCGCGCCCTCGGGGGTGCGCTCGCCCGCGGCGATCACCGTGACGGAGGTGCGCTGCTGGCGCTCGTCCTGGACGCGCAGCACGGCCTCGGCGACGGCGGTCGCATTGCGCAGGGCTCCGGCGAGAACGACGACGCCGGAGTCGGATGCCGCGGCATCCGCCACCGCCGCCCCGTTGATCGACCACGCGCGCGCGACCTCGAGGGTGACGGGCGCAGCCTCGACCGCGCCGACCAGGGTCGAGGAGAAGCGCAGCACATCGACGACGATCACAACATCGGCCGGGGCGAGGCGCGCGAGGCCCTCGACGCCCCACTCGAGACGGACCTGGTAAGTGGACTGGTCGAAAGGAGTGCTCACTCGACCAGCCTATTGCGCGCGCCCTCGCCCGTTACGCGGCATCCGCCCCCTACCCGGCATCCCCCACCGGGCATCCCCCACCGGCCGGCATCCGGCATCCGGCATCCGGCATCCGGCATCCGGCATCCGGATGTCGGAGAATTCGCCGGATGTCGGGCGAACCGGCGGTGTGTCTCCCGACATCCGTCGTTTCTCCCGACATCCGTGGGCCGGTCTCACTCCGGAGCCCGTCTCACCCCGGGGCCCGCCTCACTCCGCTGCGAGCGCCTCGACCGGCGCGACCCGCGTCGCCAGGCGCGTGGGCGCCACCGCCGCGACGACCGTCAGCACGGCCGCGGCGACGACGATCGCCGTCACCGGGAGCCACGGGACATAGGGTGCGACGAGCCCGGCCGGCCCGACGTGGTCGTAGATCGTCACCGAACCGAGCAGCGACTGCGCCGCGATCCACCCGTAGGCGACGCCGAGCACGAGCCCGGTCACGGTCGCGGTGACGGTCACATGCAGGGCCTCCAGCAGCACCAGCTGCCGCACCTGCCGGTTCGACAGTCCGATCGCGCGCAGGAGCCCCAGCTCACGCCGGCGCTGGACGACACCGATCGTGAGGAGGTTGACCAGGCCGACCGCGGCGATGACCGCGCAGATGGCGACGAGCACCATCATGACGGTCGCGAAGCTGTCGAGCACGAACTCGAACTGGGGGTCGAGAACCCCGCCGGAGGCGGCGACCATGAGCGCCTTCGACGACTCCAGCGCCACCGCGAACATCGTCACGAGCGTGATGCCCATCACCACGCCGATGGCCATGCGGCTGGAGCGCTCGGGGTAGCGCAGCGCGTTCTGCGCCGCCAGTCGCGCCGTCGCCCCGCCCCCGAAGAAGCGGCCGACCAGCCGCAGCACGGGTGGCATGACGAAGGTCGCACCGACGGCGAGCCCGGTGAACGACAGGATGCCGCCGAAGAAGGCGATGACGACGCCCAGCGGCGAGACGAGCCCGACGAGCACCCCGAACACCAACAGCGCGATACCCAGGATCAACAGGATGAGGGCACCCGTGTTCCGGGCGGGCCGGGAGGCGACCTCCTCGCGCGAGCGGTCGACCGATCCGCCGATCGCCTCGAGCGGGGTCACGGTGAGAACGCGACGAGACCCCGCGTAGGCCGCGGCCCACGTCGTCAGCGCCACGCCCACCGCCGGCAGCAGCACGAGAGCGCTGCCCGCCGAGGCGTCCTCGGGCGCACCCGGCAGCAGCCGGTCGGCGAGCGCGAGCCCCGCGGCGGTGAGCACCAGGCCCGCGACCACGCCGAGCACGGCCCCGATCACGCCGATCAGCAGTCCCTGACGGGCGACCTCCGCCCGCTGCGAGCGCGCCGAGGCGCCGATGAGCCGCATCAGGGCGATCCGGCGGGTGCGCCCGGCGACGATGGTCGAGAAGGTGTTGGCGGTGACGATCGCGGCGACGTACATCGCAACCGCCGTGAGCAGCACCGTGAGGATGGCGGTGACGACCGCGAGCGTCTCGCTGTCGCCGATGTAGGGGTCGGATGCCAGCAGCCGCCCGATGTACGAGGTCGCCTCCACCAGCACGGCGCCGAAGGCCGCGGTGATCGCGGCGACGAGGATGCTCGCGCCCATGCCGCGCTCGCGGAGCCAGGCGAGCGCCGGCATCCGATCGCGTTGCGGGAAGGACAGGGGCGCCTGCGCGAGGGCGGGGGCGCTCATGCCGACACCGCCGCGTCGAGCATGTGCGCCGAGATCTCCTCGGCGGAAAGGCCCGGGTGGTCGGCGACGATCCGGCCGTCGCCGAGGAACAGCACCCGGTCGGCGTGGCTGGCGGCGATCGGGTCGTGGGTGACCATCGCGATCGACTGGCCCTGTTCGCGGCTGGCCCGGGCGAGCAGGGAGAGCACCTCGCGTCCGCTTGCCGAATCGAGGTTGCCGGTCGGCTCGTCGGCGAAGACGAGATCGGGGCCGGTCGCCAGGGCGCGGGCGATCGCGACGCGCTGCTGCTGGCCGCCCGACAGCTCGTGCGGGCGGTGGCGCAGCCGTGTGGCGAGGCCCAGCGTCTCCACGAGCCCCTCGATCCGTGCGCGTTCGATCGCCGTGGGCTGCCGCCCGTCGAGCTCGAAGGGCAGGAGGATGTTGCCGAGGGCGTCGAGCGTCGGCACGAGGTTGAACGCCTGGAAGACGAAGCCGACCCGCCGGCGGCGCAGGACGGTCAGCTCGAGGTCGCTCAGACCGGTGATCTCGGTGTCGCCGATCCAGGCGCGCCCCTCGGTCGGGCCGTCGAGCCCGGCCATGACGTGCATGAGCGTGGACTTCCCCGAGCCCGAGGGTCCCATGATGGCGGTGAACTGGCCGCGCCGGATGCCGACGCTGACCCCGTCGAGGGCGTGGACGGCGCTCTGGCCCGTGCCGTAGGTCTTGGTGAGGTGCTGGACTCGCGCGGCGAGCCCCAGGTCCGTTGTCGTGATCTCCATGTCTACGACGCTACGAACCGTCCCCCTCGCTCCGCGTCGCCCTCAGGTCGATTCCGCGTACATCGCAGGGATGATCCATGCCGAGGAGACCGACCTGATAGACTAAGTTCATCTAGTTTAGTCAAGGAGACCATAATGTCCATCGTCAACATTCACGAGGCGAAGACACATCTGTCCCGACTGATCGACGCGGTTGCACGGGGCGAGACCATCACGATAGCGAAGGCCGGGACGCCTGTCGCCAAGCTGACAAGAGTCGACTCCCCCGCGACGCACAAGCGGATCGGGTTCCTCGAGGGACGCGCCCACGTCCCCGACGACTTCGACACCATCGCGGAGGCGGAGATCGCCGATCTGTTCGAGGGCGGGGCCGACTGAATGCGCCTGCTGTTGGACACGCACATCCTGCTCTGGGCTGCCTATTCCTCGCGTCGCCTGTCCAGTGTCGCCGCAGAGCTCCTCTCGGACGAATCGAACGACCTCCGATTCAGCGCCGCGAGCATCTGGGAGGTGGCGATCAAGGCTGCTCAGGGTCGCACGGACTTCGACGCCGATGCGCATGTGCTCAGGCGCGAGCTTCTCGAGAACGGATACCAGGAGCTCGCCGTGACCGGCGCGCACGCTGCTGCCGTCGCCGATCTGCCACCGATCCATCGCGATCCCTTCGACAGGATCCTTGTCGCACAAGCGCGCACCGAGGGATCGTGCTCCTCACCGCCGACCGGCGCATCGGCGAGTACGGCTCACCCGTGCGGCTGGTGTGAGCCTTCGAGCACGCCTCAGGCCAGCCCGTGCTCGAAGGCGAAGACCACCAGCTGCACGCGGTCGCGGAGGGCGAGCTTGGCGAGGATCCGGCTGATGTGGGTCTTCACGGTCGCCTCGCTGAGGAACTCGCGCGCGGCGATCTCCGCGTTGGAGAGGCCGCGGGCGGCGAGCGCGAAGATCTCCCGCTCTCGGTCGGTGAGCTCGCCGTAGGCGGGCGGCACGGCGCGAGGCGCCTCGGTGAAGTGGGCGAAGAGGTCCCGGGTGGCGGACGCCGCGATCACCGCCGATCCGGCGTGCACCGTGCGGATCGCGGCGAGCAGGAACTCCGGTTCGGCGTCCTTCAGCAGGAAGCCGCTCGCCCCTGCCGGATCGCGCGGGCCGCCGCCTCGTCGAGGTCGAAGGTGGTGAGCATCACCACCTTCGGCGGGTCGGAGCGGGTGAGGAGCTCGGCGGTCGCGGCGAGGCCGTCCATGACCGGCATCCGGATGTCCATGAGCACGACGTCGGGCCCGGTCTCGGCGATGACCCTCAACGCCTCCTGCCCGTCACCGGCCTCGCCCACGACCTCGAGGTCGGGCTGCGAGGCGACGAGCATCCGGATGCCGGCGCGGAACAGCGCCTGATCGTCGACGAGCACGACGCGGATCATGCCGCCGGCCCCGCGATCGGCAGACTTGCCTGCACCGTGAAGACGCCGTCGACGTTCTCGACCTGAAGAGTCCCTCCCACGAGCTGGGCGCGCTCGCGCATGCCGATGAGCCCGTGGCCCGCCGGTGCCGCAGAGGTCTCGTCCCCGGTCGCGTTGCGCACGACGAGGTCGACGCGCTCGGGCCACCACGCCAGTTGCACGTCGACGTCGCCGGTGCCGTGGCGGAGGGCATTGGTGAGCGCCTCCTGCAGGATGCGATAGATGGCCAGTTGGATCGCGCCGGGCGGCTCTACCGCCGGCATCGGGTCGATCGTGACGCGCGGCTCGATGCCGGCCTGGCGCACCTGCGCGAACAGCGTCTCCAGGTCGGCGAGCGTCGGCTGCGGGCCGTCGCCCTGCCGGTGGCGGAGCTGGGTCAGCAGCATCCGCACATCCGAGAGCGCAGCCCGCGAGGTCTGCGAGATCGTCGCGAGCGCCTCGGTGGCCGCCTCGGGGTCGGATGCCGCGGCGTACCGTGCCCCGTCGGCCTGCGCGATCACGACGGCCAGGGAGTGCGCGACGATGTCGTGCATGTCACGGGCGATGCGCACGCGCTCCTGCTCCTCGGCCGTGGCGCGCTCGGCGCGCACCTGCGCCTCGCGAATGCCTCGCGATCGCAGCACCGAACGCCACACCATGCCGCTGAGCCAGACCACGCCGAGGACGAGCGCGGCGATCACCGCCAGCAGGACCGTCGCGACGATGTCGAGGCCGAACCCGCCCAGGAGGCTGTTCCCCCCGGTCAGATACACCGCGGCCACGAGCGCGCCCGCCCCGCCGACGCCAACCCGAGCCAGAAGACGCGCTCCGAGCCCCACGCCGCCGTGGCGAAAAGCACCACGAGGACGGCGATGTTCACCGGAAGCGGCGGAAGTCCGCCGAGCATCTGCACCGCCGCACCCGCCCAGGACAGCACCAGGGCGAGGCCGGGGCGAGGCGTGCGACGGCGACTCCGGCGCACAGCAGACTCGACGAGACGACGATCGCGAGGATCAGGAAGACGCTGAAGAAGTCGCTCGGCATCCACCATGAGCTGTACACGGGAATAGCGAACGGCGTCAGCACGACGAACATCACGCACGCGACGACGATGTCGGTGATGAGCGCTGCGCGCGGGATGGTGCGGATCACCCCTTCACGCTACGCGAGGGCGGTGCGCCGCGGCATCCGTCTGGAGATGTATCCCTGCGCGCGGCCCCGGGGCCTCCGCGGCTCAGACCCGACAGAGGATCTCACCGTGCGGCAGGAGGAACCAGCCGTCGTCGGCATCCGCCCAGCGCCGCCAGGCCGCGCTGATCCCCTGCAGGTCGGCCCGGCTCGCCAGACCGCCGTCGAGGAGCTGACGGGTGAGCGCGGACTCCAGGATGCGATCGGCCCACATGCCGCCCACCAGCTGCGCTCCTCAGGTGTGGCGTAGCACCAGGTGGAGGCCGTCGCGCGGATGTCGGTGAACCCCGCGGCCCGTGCCCAGGACAGCAGGCGCCTTCCGGCATCCGGCTCGCCGCCGTTCGCCCGTGCGACCTCGCGATACAGCCGCAGCCACTCGTCGAGCTCGGGCAGGAGCGGGAACCAGAAGAAGCCCGCATAGTCGGCGTCGCGTGCCGCGACCACCCCGCCGGGCCTCGCGACCCGCCGCATCTCGCGCAGCGCCTGCACGGGATCGGCGACGTGCTGCAGCACCTGATGGGCGTGGACGATGTCGAAGGAGTCGTCGGCGAAGCTCAGTGCGTGCACGTCCTCGACCGAGAAGTCGATGTTGGCGACGCCGGCCTGGGCCGCGAGGCGCTGCGAGAGGGCGAGCTCGTCCGCACCGATCTCGGTGGCGGTGACGCTCGCGACGTGCGCGGCGAAGTCGACGGTGATCGTGCCGGGCCCGGCGCCGACGTCGAGCAGCCGGGCCTCCGGTGTCAGGTGCGGCCGCAGGTACTCCGCGGAGTTCGCGATCGTGCGATTGCTGTGCGAGCGCAGCACCGATTCGTGATGCCCGTGGGTATAGGTCGCCATCGCGTCAGTCTGCCACGCCTGTGGCGCGCCCGATCCGCGCAGATGTCGCGATCCGCGGAGGTTTCCGCGGCATCCGGGTGCAGATCGAGGTGTCGGATGCCGCGGCGGATCAGTCGCGGACGAGGGCGGCGATCGCGCCCCGGTCGGGCTTGCCGGACGGAAGGAGCGGCATGGCCTCGACCGCCCGCAGCTCGCGCGGCCGCGCCGGCGCGCCCAGCCCCGCCTCGACGCGAGCGCGGGCGGTGCCCAGGAGCGCCGCGGCATCCGATCCTGCGGCGAGCGCCGCGACGATCACCGACGCCTGCCCCCACCGCTCGTCGTCCGCGCCCACGACGACGGCCCCTGACAGCTCGGGCACTTCGCGCACCACCCGCTCGACCCGGTCGAGCGAGACGTTCACGCCGCCGGAGACGATGACGTTGTCGACTCGGCCGTGCACGGCGACCACCCCCGCATCGAACGTGCCCAGGTCGCCGGTGCGATACCAGCGCGTGCCGGCATCCGACACGAAGGCACGGGCGGTCAGCGCGGGATCCTCCAGATACCCGTCGGCGAGCACCGGTCCGGCGATGCGCAGTTCGCCGCTCACGACCCGCACCCGAACCCCGTCGAGCGGCACGCCGTCATAGATGCAGCCGCCGCTCGTCTCACTGGAGCCGTAGGTCCTCACGAGTCGGATGCCGAGGGCCGCCGCCCGCTCGCGGAGAGCCACCGGCGTGGACTGCCCGCCGACGAGCACGGCGCGGTAGGCGGTGGCGGCGTCACGGATCGCGGCATCCGTCTCCGCGGCGTCGACGAGGGTGGCGAGCTGGGCGGGCACGAGGGAGGTGTACAGCGCGGAGTCATCGGATGCCGCAAGCGTGGCCTCCGCGAACGCCTCCGCGGTGAAGCGGCCCGCGAGCGCCACCGGCGAGGTGCCCGCGAGCACCGAGCGCAGCAGCACCTGGAGTCCGGCGATGTAGTGGGTCGGCAGCGCGAGCGTCCAGCGACCCGCACCGATGCGCGTCGCCGTCGCCTCGGCGCTCGCCCGCAGCGCCGCCGCACTGATCGCGACGCGCTTGGGCACCCCGGAGGACCCGGAGGTGTGGATGACGACGCCGGTGTCGGCTTCCAGCATCCGTTCCACCGCGCGCTCGTCGAGGGTGGAGGCGGCGTGCCAGTCGGCGCTTCCGGGCATCATTGCTGTCCTCGGTTTCGACGCGCAGCGCTGCGCGCTGCTTGCTCAACCTTGACGCTCGTCGCATCAACGCTGCGCATTGATCCGACGTGCATCAATAGTGCCAGGGGTAGGGGACCAGTCCGGCTCGCGCTTCTGCAGGAAGGAGTCGCGGCCCTCGACGGCCTCGTCGGTGCCGTAGGCGAGGCGGGTGGTCTCCCCGCGAACAGCTGCTGGCCGACGAGTCCGTCATCGATGGCGTTGAAGGCGAACTTGAGCATGCGGATCGCCGTGGGCGACTTGGTGAGCACCGTCCGCGCCATCGCCAGCGCCTCCCGCTCGAGCTCCGCATGCGGCACGACCCGGTTGACCGCGCCCATCTCGTAGGCGCGCTGGGCGGAGTACTCCTCGGCGAGGAAGAAGACCTCGCGGGCGATCTTCTGCCCGGTCTGGCGCGCCATGTAGGCCGAGCCGTAGCCGGCGTCGAAGGAGCCGACGTCGGCATCCGTCTGCTTGAAGCGGCCGTGCTCGGCGCTCGCGATCGTCAGGTCGCACACCACGTGCAGCGAGTGCCCCCTCCGGCGGCCCACCCCGGAACGACCGCGATGACGACCTTCGGCATGAAGCGGATGAGCCGCTGCACCTCGAGGATGTGCAGGCGTCCGGCGCGGGCGGGATCCTGCACGGTGGTCTCGTCGTCGGAGTACTTGTAGCCGTCTCTCCCGCGGATGCGCTGATCGCCGCCCGAGCAGAACGCCCAGCCGCCGTCCTTCGGGCTTGGACCGTTGCCGGTCAACAGCACCGCGCCGATGCGGGCATCCTGCCGGGCGACGTCGAGCGCGCGGTGGAGCTCGTCGACCGTGTGCGGACGGAAGGCGTTGCGCACCTCGGGCCGGTCGAAGGCGATGCGAGCGACACCGCCGTCGACGGAGACGTGCGCGGTGATGTCGGTGTACTCCTCCGCGCCGGGCGCGAGCACCCACTGCGAGGCGTCGAAGAGATCGGAGACCATGCTGACAGCCTATGCGGCGGGTCGCTCCCCGCGATGCAGCCTTGTGCAGGAGCGTCTGGGCCGTCTGCAGGAGCGTCGGTGGCCAGGGCGAGGAGATGCCGGCGTGTCGCGCGGCCTTGGCGAGATGGCTCCTGCAGACGGCCGCAGGCCTCCTGCAGACGGCGCGCCCTGGCCGGATGCCACCGAACCGTCACGACGTCGACACCGTCAGGGTTCGACGTGCGAGACGGCAGCCAGGCGCCGGGCGCGGGCGGCCTTCCGCCAGCCGTCGATGATGTCCCAGACAGCGACACCGGCGATGGTGAGACCCGTCAGGATGCCGAGGATCCGCCCGACGTCGGCCGGAACTCCCAGCTGCCCGATCACGTACGCCGAGAACTCCGGGTTGAGGACCTGATCGGTGAGGAGCAGATACAGGGCGGCGACGGCGAACAGCACGGCGAGGACGGTGTTCAGCGCCGCCAGCGTGCGGTTCCACCCGCCCGCGCATAGAGGACGACGGCGAGGACGGCTTCGACGGCCAGGAGCACGAGCAGGCCTCCGAGCCACCACGGCCAGAGGCCGGGGTCGAGCAGGGGCAGCGATGTCGTCTGCTCGCCGAGGCCCGCGCCGATGTTGACGTCTCCGTCTGCACGGAACACGAAGCCGATGAAGCGGTCCCAGAGGAGCGCGGCCGCGGCGACGCCCAGGAGGACCAGCGAGGCGATGAGCTCGCCCCGACCCGCCCCGGTCTCCTGCGGCTCGGGCAGGTGATCGAGATCCCAGCCGATGGTGGCATCGGCGCCCGTGCGATCCAAGATCGCGAACACCAGGGTCGTCCAGAACGCGAGGTGCACGATCGTGCCGACGGTCGCGGCGACGGCCGTGCCGATGATCTCGCCCACGGGAGCGCCGGCGAGGCTCAGACCGAGGATCACCGCACCCAGCACACAGGCCGGCACGATCCACAGCAGCAGCTTCAGCAGCCGCCACCACATGAGGTAGTAGCGCGGCCCGATGAGGTGCAGCGGGCGGTCGGCGTAGCCGGCGGCGAGCGCGTCGGGGTCGCCGAGGCCGGTCAGCACGGCGCGTTCGGCGTCGGCTGCCTCCTCGCCCTGCTCGAGACGCGACTCGACGGCGTCGGCGACGGATGCCGCGAGCTCCTCGCGAACGTCGTCCTGCATGTCGGCGGGAAGCCGCCGGGTCACGGCGGAGATGTATCTTTGGGTCAATGTCGTCTGCATGTCAGTGTCCTTCGTCGGTCAGCGTCGCGATCGCGGTCGTGAGCGAGGCCCATTCGGTGGTCAAGGTGTCGGCGAGTCGGATGCCGGCATCCGACGTGCGGTAGAACTTGCGAGGCCGCGCCTCGTCGGTGTTCCACTCGCTGGTCAGGTACCCCTGCTTCTCGAGGCGGCGCAGCAGCGGGTAGAGGGTGTTCGCGTCGGTCGCGAAGCCGTGCCGCTCCAGATCCTGCAGCAGTCCGTAGCCGTAGCCGGCATCACGCAGCAGCTGCAGACAGGCCAGCACGATGGTGCCGCGCCGGATCTCCTGGAGGTGGGTCTCGAATCCCTCGGTCTCTTGCATGTCCATCACATTACTGTATGGCACACACTATAGTCAAGCACGCATTATCGCGTCGGAGATCAGGCGCCCTCGAGCGACGGAAGAAACGGATGCCGCGAGGAGGTGGCGGAGTTCGAACGCGTTGCCCGGAGCCTCCGGCCGCGCGGGCCCGACTCGGCGAGAGTTGCCTGTCCGAGCGATCTCTCAGCCGTCAGGATGAGAGGACGGCTATGGCAGTTCGGGGACGAAGAGCGGCTCGGGGAGCTCGATGCCGGCGAAGTGCTCGCGCGCCTCGGCGTACTCCTCCATCGAGGTGTGCGCGGCGAAATACGGCCCGCCGACGAACTGCAGAGACACCGTCGAGCCCTGCACCGTCACGGTGAACGCACCCCCGAGATCGTCGGTCCACGCACGGACCCCGTCGCCCGCGGAGACATCGCCGACGGCATCGGTCAGGGTGGGCAGCTGAAGCTGCTCGGCGATGCCCGCGCCGAGATCGAGCAGCGTCGCCCGCTGCGCGTCGGAGCCGTCGAAGTCGCTCGTCGTCCACACCGGCGCATCGACGCGGTGGAACATCGACTCGCCGCCGAAGCCGTTGGGGATCGCGGAGACGCCGGTGATGTCGCCGACCTGCCAGGCCCAGCCGAACTCTCCGGACAGTTCGTCGATCGCCGTGCGGAAGCTCGCCTGTGCGGTGCGGACGATCTCGGTCGTGTCGACGGGGACGGGCTCGCTGGGCGCCTGCCATCCGGCGATGCCCGGATACTGCTGCCAGAACACGAGACCGTCCTCGGGCGAGATCGTCAGACGCCCCACGCGGTCGTCGAGATGGTTGCTGTAGATCCCGAGCACGACCGGGTTCCCGAGCACGACGAGGATCACCGCCAGCGGCGCCACCACGGCCGAGCCGCGGCGCATCGCGACGGCGGTCGCCCAGACGATCACGATGAGTGCGGCGACGGAGAGCACCACGCCGAGCGCACCGTTGCGGCCGCCGAACAGCCACAGCATCGAGAGCGCGACCAGTGCGAGCGCGGCGATCATGACGACGCGCGGTCGCGCGACGCGCGCGCGCGAGGGCTGCGGCGCCTCGGCCTGCGGAACCTCGGGGTCGGTGACGACGGTCATGCGAGGCCCAGCCCCATCGGACGAGGGTGGCGAGCACCGGATTGAAGAAGAGGGCGATCGCGATCGTGGCGACGCCGGCCAGGCGCGTGCGGCGATCGAAGAGCGCGAGGATGCCGGCGACCAGAAGAAGGACGAGCAGGAACAGCAGGAAGCCGGTGAAGTCGGCCCAGAACGGTGCACCGCCGAGCGAGGAGATGTCGCTCGCGCGGATCGCGGCGAGCCCCACGACGACCGTCGCGACGGGCAGCACCCCGATCGCGAGCACGCGAAGCACCCAGGCGCGGAAATTGGGGGTGCCGCGCCGAGGAACAGACACGAACTCGGGGGAAGTCATCTCACGACGATCCTACGTCCGGCCGTCGACATCGACGCCGCAGAGGCGGGGCTTCGGCCCGGATCGCCGCCGATTCGTGATCTGATCCCGGCCTCGCGAGGCGAACGATCCCGTCGGGCGGGCCTCTCCCCGCGGCGTACCGCCGCTCGTGGGGAGAGGCCCGCCCGGCCTCACGCCCGCAGCGACGGGATCGCTGTGCGACGCAGGCGCGGGGCGAGGAAGACGTACCCCGCGCCGAGCAGCGCGAGCGCGAGCAGCAGGAGCAGCAGGATCTGACCCGGGTGAGACCGCCACCCGTCGCCGCGAGCGGGTCCAGGATCGTCAGTGCCGCCGTCGCCTCGAGACCCGAGGAGAGACCGATCAGGCGCACGGTGTGCGCACCCGGCTCGGCGTCGAGGGGAATCGTCACCTGCGCACTCAGCGCGCCGTCCGAGTCGGCCACCTGGGCGAGGAGCAGACGCGGCGTCGACTCGAGCCACACCTGCACGAGCTCGTCCGGCGCGAAGCCGCCGCCCTCGACGCCGATGACGGCACCGGGGACGGCCGTCGAGGCGCTCAGGGTCACGGTGGCGACCGGGGCGGGCGTCTCGCTCGGCTCAGGACCCGGCTCCCCAGGCTCCCCGGCTCGCCGCTGCCACCGTCCTCCTGCAGCTCGACCAGCACGGCGACCGTGCGGGCCGGCACCGTCACCGTGCCTGCGCCGGCATCCCATTGCGTGGCCTTCACCACGGGGTCGGCGCCGTCAGCCTGCACGGCCGAGAGCTCGAAGTCGCGTCCGGCGAAGGCGTCGACCGTCTCGGTGACCGCGGCCCCGGAGGCGTTGAACACGACGAGGGCTCCCTCGTGCGCGGGGTCGACGTCGTCCCCGAGCAGATCATCGATCGCCATGACGATCACGCCGGGGTCGCCTCAGCCCGCCGCCGGGGAACGAGACCTTCTCGTGGATCAGGTCGGCCGACCCCAGGCGCAGCAGCGGCAGCGAGGAGCGCAGCGCGAGCAGCTCGAGCGCCTGCGCCTCGGCGGCCGCCATCGCGGCGGCGTCGGGCGTCAGGTCGGCGTTCGCGAGGAGCGGCGCCATCACGCCCCACTTCTCGGCGTTGTCGCCGGCCATCGGCAGGCCGGAGCCGAAGGTCGAGTCCTGACCGGTCCAGTCGATGCGGTTGAACCAGTCCCCGGAGTTGTAGCTGTTGCGGTCCAGGGACTTCGAGCGCAGCAGCTCCGTGCCGGCGTGCCAGAAGGACAGGCCCTGCGACAGGGTCGCCGTCGCCAGCATCACCGAGTTCATGCGGACCCGGTCGTCCATCGAGGTGCCCACCGGAAGCTTGAAGACGGCGAGGTCGTAGAGCGTCTCGTTGTCGTGCGCGTCGACGTAGTTGACGACCTCGTCGGGCTGGTCCGCGTAGCCTGCGGGCGAGCCGTTGTAGTCGATCTGGTCGCCGCGCAGCGTCTCGCCGCTCGAGGCGAGGAACTCGAAGTCGCGGAGGTTGCCGGCCAGGCCGATCTTGACCAGGTCGGTGGCGTGCCCGAGGTCGGACAGCGCCTGCGCGGTCGTGCCGTTGATCGGGTCGCCGTTGGGGTCGTAGCCGAGCCCGGTGCCGTAGCCCTGACGGAACGTCGAGCCCGAGTCGACTGGGCTGCCGCCGTGCACGCCGTCGCGCAGACGGTCATTGAACGTGCCGATGCCGGTGCCGCCGAGCTGACCCTGCGTCGCCTGCGTGAAGCGCGCGTTGCCGGCGACCTCGCCGAAGTCCCAGCCCTCGCCGTAGAGGTACACGGCCGAGCCGTCGATGCCGTCGCTCTCGAGGGTCAGCTCGTCGAGGGCCGCCCGGATCGCGAGCATGTTCTCCACCGAATGGTGCCCCATGAGGTCGAAGCGGAAGCCGTCCACCCGGTAGTCGCGCGCCCAGGTGACGACCGAGTCGACCATGAGCTTCTGCGCGACCTGGTTCTCGGTCGCCACGTTCTGGCAGCACGTCGAGGTCTCGACGCCGCCGATGTCATTGAGGCGGTGGTAGTAGCCGGGTACGATCCGGTCGAGCACCGACTTCTGCCCCTGCGCGCTCTGTGCGGTGTGGTTGTACACCTTGTCGAGCACGACCTGCAGACCCGTCGCGTGCAGCGCGCCGACCATCTCGCGGAACTCCGCCACGCGCGCCCCGCCGTGCGGGTCGACCGCGTACGAGCCCTCGGGCGTCGAGTAGTGGTACGGGTCGTAGCCCCAGTTGAAGCCGTCGAGGTCGGCGACGGCGGCGATGCACGCCTGCTGCTGATCGCTGTCGGGCGCGTACGAGGCCAGATCGCAGTCGGGCTCCTGCTGCAGCGCGCGGTCCTCCTCGATCGTGGCGATGTCGAAGGTCGGCAGCAGGTGGACGGTGTTGATGCCTGCCTGCGCGAGCTCGCGCAGCTGCTGCGTGCCCGCGCTGTCGCGCGCGAACGCCCGGTAGGTGCCGCGCTCGGCCGCGGGCACGGTCTCGTCGCCGATCGAGAAGTCCCGCACGTGCAGCTCGTAGATCGCCCGGTCGACGGCCTTCTCGATGACCGGGGCGGGGGTGTCCTCCCAGAGGCCCGGCCGCCACTGCGCGGCGTCGAGGTCGATCACGATCGAGCGCGTGGAGTTGGTCGTGAGCGCGTGCGAGTAGGGGTCGGTCACGAGGTTCACCTCGATGTCGCCCGTCGAGTGGGCGTAGACCGTCACCTCCCACAGGTACGGGGTGCCGTCCGGGCGGATGCCGCGGCGCTCCACGTTCCGGTCGCCTCGTCGAACGACGCCTCGTGCCGCGTCGGCTCCCCGGCGCCGTCGGCGTCCCAGGTGAGCAGGGCGACGTCCTGGGCGGTCGGCGCCCAGACGGAGAAGTCGGTGCTGTAGCCGCCGGGCACGGCGCCGAGCGCGACGCCGTCGAGGGCATCGGCGTAGAGGTCGTCGAGCACACCCGGCAGCTGCACCCCGGTGAAGGCGGTGGGTGCGGCATCCGACGTCTCCTGCAGGATCTGCACCTGCGAGGTCAGGATCTGCTGCACGTCGGCGCGGTCGAGTCCGACCGGGCGCAGGGCGATGTGCCCGGCGAGGTGCGGGAATCGCGCCTTCTCAGCGTCGCTGAGCCCGGCGGACTCGTATTCGAGCTCCACGGCGTCGCCGCCGGTGACCCCGTCTTCGCCGAGCGCGAGCGTCGCCGTGGCCGAGTGGTGCAGCGACCAGCTCAGGTCCGCCGCATCCGCTCCGCCCAGGAGCGCGGCCGGCCAGGCGATCGTGTCCTCGCTCACCCAGTGCGCGCGCAGCTGGCCGGTGCCCGCGAGCGGCGGGTCGGTCACCTCGATCTCGAGGATGTGCGTGGCGAGCGTGTAGCGGAAGACGACCTGCTTGCCGGCACTCGCCGAGAAGGCGTAGTTGGCGCCGTCGAACACACCGTCCACGCCATAGTTCTCGGCCCAGCTCAGTCCGTGCGCGACCTTGGTCTCATAGGAACCGGCCGCCAGCGCGGAGGTCGACCACTCGTAGACGCCGTCCTTGTCGCCATCGGTGAGCCAGGCCGAAAGGCACTCGGGCTGCCAGTCGCCGCCGCAGCCGACCTGGCTCTGGAACGACCCGGGAAGCGTCACGATCGGGCCCTCGGCGGTGTTCTGGAACTGCTTGCTCACCGGGTCGAAGTAGAAGGTGACCGGGCCGCCCGTGTGGGTGTAGTGCACGTTGTCGCCACCGGGCACGCCGTTCGCGCCGTAGTTCTCGTCCCAGGAGCCGCCGACGGCGATCTTGTACTCGTACTGGCCCGCGGGCAGGTCGAAGGTGCCCTCGTAGACGCCGTCCTCGCGCAGCGTGAGCTGGGCGAGCGCGCACTCGGGCTGCCAGTTGTTGCAACCCATCGCCCCTCCGTGATTGCCGGGGATCGTCACCATGTCAGCATCCGGACCGCCCGGCTCCTCGCTGGGCGTCGTCGTCACGGCGTTGCCGACCGAGGCGTAGGTCGAGGTCGCCGTGGGGGTGCCTGCGGCGTCCACCGCAATGGCTCGGTATTCGATGAGCGTGCCCTGCGCGAGCCCGGCGACGTCGTGGAAGACGCGCGGCGCGGTCGACTCGGCCGTTCCCAGCGCCCGCCAGGTGTCGGAGCCGGCCACGCGCCAGGCGAAACTCGTCTCGTTCCACGCGGTCGCGCCGAGGTCCGCCGAGACGGCGGTGAGTCCGCTCACGCCGGCACCGGCGGCGGGAGCGGCGAGCGCGAGGTCGAGGTCGGATGCCGCCACCGCCCGATCGGCCCGGTAGACGACCGCGCTGCGGGCGGGCACCTCGACGGTGACCTCGGCCGCGCCGTCGCTCGTGAGCTGCGCGGCGCCGCCGCCGTGGATCCTGTCGAAGGTCGCACCGGGGGTGAGCGCGGTCAGGGCGACGCTCTTCGCCTCGGCGGCGTTGTTGAGGGCGACGAGGTACTCGATCTTCTCGTCGCGGTCGACCCGCGAGAAGGCGTAGACGCCGACGCCCTGCTCCACGTGCAGCTCGAACTGGGCGCCCTGCGACAGCGCCGCGTGCGCACCGCGGAGCTCTGCGAGGTCGGCGATGTGCATGTACAGCTCGGCGCCGGTGTCGAAGCGGTCCTGGCTGCCGAGCTGCTCGCCGGTGAGCAGCGACTGGCCCACGTACTCCTCGACCTGGCTCGCGAAGAGCGACTGACGCGCCGACTTGTCGTTGCCGGGGTCGGCGCCGGCGAAGCCCTGCTCGTCGCCGTAGTAGACGACGGGCTGACCGCGGGTGAGGAACATGATCTCGTGCGCGAAGGCGCTGCGCGCGAGCGGATCGTCGCTGCCGCGCAGCAGGTAGCCGATCCGGCCCATGTCGTGGTTGCCGAGGAAGGTCGGCAGGGCGCTCGCGGAGCTGTGCGGAGTCGTGTAGTAGTCGTCGCCTCCGAAGAGGTACTCGAGCGCGGTGGCCCAGTTGGTGCCGCCGGCGTAGCCGGTGACCTCGGCCTGGAAAGTGAAGTCGAGCACCGAGTTCATGTCCGTCTCACGCACATAAGGCGACAGCAGACGCGGGTCGGCGTCGTAGACCTCGCCGAACATGAAGAAGTCGGGCTTGCCCTGCGCGTGCGCATAGGCGAGCACCTCTTCGGACCACTTCTCCCAGAACTCGAAGTTCACGTGCTTGACGGTGTCGATGCGGAAGCCGTCGATGCCGAGATCGATCCAGTCCTGGTAGACGTCGATGAAGCCGTCGACGACCGTCGGATGCTCGGTCATGAGGTCGTCGAGGCCCTCGAAGTCGCCGTAAGTGACCGACTCGCCCGACCAGGTCGAGTTGCCGCGGTTGTGGTACAGCGTGGGGTCGTTGAGCCAGGCCGGGACCTTGACGTCCTCGAGGCCGGGGCGCGCGACGGGCGTGTAGGGGAAGGAGGTCGCGGCATCCAGCGCCGGGAAGTCGCCCGTGCCGGCGTAGTCGTCGGGGTCGAAGGCGTCGCCTGCGGCGTCGCGGTAGGGCGAGGCCGCCTTGTCGATGTAGGAGTACTGGCCCTCCTCGTAGTCGATGACGTCGGCGGTGTGGTTGGTGATGATGTCGAAGTAGACCTTGATGCCGCGACTGTGGGCGTCGGCGATGAGCGCCTCGAGCTCGGCGTTGGTGCCCAGGTGCGGGTCGATCTGGGTGAAGTCGGTGACCCAGTAGCCGTGGTAGCCGGCGCTGGCGTCGTCGCCCTCTCCCTGCACCGGCATGTTCTTGAAGCTCGGGGTCAGCCAGATCGCGGTCGTGCCGAGGCCTTCGATGTAATCGAGTTCAGCGCGCAGGCCGGCGATGTCGCCGCCGTGGAAGAAGCCCTTGTCGGCGGGGTCGAAGCCGTGGTCGAGCCGGCCGCCGTCGATTCCTCCCGTGTCGTTTCTCGCGTCCCCGTTCTGGAAGCGGTCGGTCAGCACGAAGTAGAACACCTCGTCGCTGCCGGGCTGGCGCACCGGCGGTGCGACGAGCTCCTCGTCGGCGGCGGTGTAGTCGCCGCGCACATCGAGCAGCTCGAGGCCGACGCGCTGGGTGCTGTCGTCGAACACCACGCGGATCTCGCTCGGGCCGGCGAGGGTCAACGGGATGTTATCGTCTCCGCCGTTCAGGCCGTAAGCCTCGTCCCAGGTGCCGCCGATCGCGACCTTGTACTCCCAGCTGCCTTCCGGAATCGTGAAGACGCTCGCGTACACGTCGGCCGTGCCGGTCGCGGCCAGGACGGTGGCCTCGCAGTCGGGCTGCCAGTCGTCTGCGCAGCCGAGCTCGCTCTGCAGGTTGCCGACGAGGGTGACGAGCCGGTGGTCGTCCGCCGTGGCGGCGGTGACCGGGACGACCGCGAGTCCGACGATGGCCAGCAGCGCGGACAGCATCAGGGCGAGGGATCTGCGGGTGCGCGATCGAAGCGTCATCATCGACTCCAGGATTGGTGCGGGCGGGCACGGCGACGTGCCAACGGGGTGTCAGCGACGTTAGCAACGCTCGCGCACTTAATGCAAGCGCTTACAGCAATTCCCCGCCGCTTTTCATCGAGGTCGAGACAAGCCTCGGAAAATCTGGCATTCCTGCACTCACGGGCTCGCCACTGAGCTGCAAACGCTTCCAGTTCCCCCTGTGCGGCATGATGGATGCGTGACCCACGACGCCGTGCCGCCGCATCCGATCTCGCAGCCGCCGCCTCCCCTCGCCGAGCTGCTCGCGACCGCGCGCGTCGTGGCCCTGCCCCTGCGCACCCGCTTCCGCGGCGTCGACGTGCGCGAAGCCCTGCTCTTCCAGGGCCCGGAGGGCTGGGCCGAGTTCTCCCCTTCGCCGAGTACGACGATGCCGAGGCCTCGACCTGGCTCGCGGCGGCCGTGGACTTCGCCTGGCGACCGCAGCCGGCATCCGTCCGTGACGCCGTGCCCGTCAACGCGACCGTCCCAGCCGTTCCGGCATCGGATGCCGCAGCCGTCCTCTCGCGCTTCCCCGGATGCCGTACGGCCAAGGTGAAGGTCGCCGAACCCGGTCAGGTGCTCGCCGACGACGTCGCCCGGGTGCGCGCCGTGCGCGAGGCGCTGGGCCCGGAGGGGCGTGTGCGCGTCGACGCCAACGGCGCCTGGAACGTCGACGAGGCCGAGCGCGCGGTCCACGCCCTCGCCGAGTTCGACCTGGAGTACGCCGAGCAGCCCTGCGCCGACGTGGCGGAGCTGGCGGAGCTCCGCCGCCGGGTGAAGTACATGGGCATCCCGATCGCCGCCGACGAGAGCGTGCGGAAGGCGAGCGATCCTCTCGCGGTGGCCCGCGCCGGCGCGGCGGACCTCCTCGTGGTCAAGGCGCAGCCGCTGGGCGGCGTCGCCCGCGCCCTCTCGATCGTGACCGAGGCGGGCCTTCCCGCCGTCGTCTCCAGCGCCCTGGACACCGCCGTCGGGCTCGGCCAGGGCGCCGCCCTCGCCGCCGCCCTCCCCGATCTCGAATACGACTGCGGCCTGGGCACGGCCGCGCTCTTCGTCGACGACGTCGCCGACCGGCTGCCGGTCGACGGCGCCCTCCCGGTCGGCCGCGTCACCCCCGATGCGGCCGCACTGGAGCGGCTCGCGGCATCCGACGATCGCACCGCCTGGTGGCTCGCGCGCCTCGAGCGCTGCCACGCCCTGCTCTCCGCGCCCTGACCCCGCCCTTCGCCCCGCCCCGCTCAGGCGGGAGCGATGAGCAGCTCGACCAGCGTGCCGAGCGCGGCACTGGCCGCGCGGGCGATCTGGTCGTCGTCGCCGCCCTCCATCGCCGTGCGCACCATGGCGCCCTCCCACGCGGTCATCAGCATCTTCGCGGCGGTGGGCACGTCGACGCGCAGCGCGAGGGCGCCGGAGTCGACGATCCCGCCGATCATCGCCTCGATGCTGGCGAACATCTCGCGCTCCTGCGCGACATAGGCCTCGGCGAAGTCCGCATCGCGCAGGGCGTGCAGCTGGATCTCGCTCATCAGCAGCACGGTGAAGCGGTCCTTCTCCGCGCTGAGCATGACCTGTTCGACCAGCGGCACGATGTCATGGGTGCAGGCGAGCGCACCGGATGCGACGAGCTCGTCCACCCGCGCACGCGCCGAGGCCAGACGCGACTCGGCGACCGTGGCGGCGAGGTCGAGGAACAGCTCGTCCTTGGACTCGAAGTTGGAGTAGAAGGCACCCCGCGTGAAGCCGGCGCGCTCGCAGATCGCCTCGACGCTGGCGCCCTCGATGCCGACCTCGGCGAAGAGCTGCGCGGCCGCGTCGCGCAGCCGCGCGCGCGTGTTCTCGCGGCTGCGGGTCACGGATGTCGTCATCGTGTTCCTTTTCTACCGGTCCCTGAGCAAGGGCGCCACCGGCGCTCGGGTCGAGTTTTTCCCACCCCGTACACAGTTTTCCGGCGTCGACTCACCATAGGATACACATGTGTATCGGATACATCTCTGTATCTAAAACCCCGCTCGACGCTTCGGAGGCACGCGTGTCCACTCTCCTGTCCACGCTCGGACGCTGGTCGTACAAGCACCCCTGGCGAGTCCTCTTCGGGTGGCTGCTCACGCTCGCCCTGGTCGGTGGCGGGGCTCTGGTGCTCAACAGCGGCACCGACAACACCTTCTCGATCCCCGGCACCGAATCGCAGGCCGGGCTCGAGCAGCTCGAGCGCTCCTTCCCTCAGGTGAGCGGCACGAACGCCCAGTTCATCGTGGTGGCCGCGGAGGGCGACCGCATCACCGACGCCGCCTACCGCGAGCCCATCGAGGAGGCCGTCGCCGAGCTCGAAGGCCTCGAGGGCGCGCTCGCCGTGACCTCCCCCTACGACGAGCTCATCGACGGCATGGTCAACGACGAGGGCACGGCCGCGATCGTGCAGCTGCAGTTCGACGGACAGGCCACCGATGTCAGCGAGGAGACGACCCAGGAGCTCTCGGATGCCGTCGCGGCACTGACCGCGGCTCTCCCCGACGGCGCGGTGACCTCGCTCGGCGGCGATCTGTTCGCGATGTCGATCCCGGGGATCACGATCACCGAGGCGGTGGGCCTCGTGATCGCGCTCCTCGTCCTCATCGTGACCTTCCGCTCCTTCGTCGTCGCCGGACTCCCGCTGCTGACCGCCGTGCTCGGCGTCGGCATCTCCATGGCCGGGATCTTCGCGGCGACCGCCTTCGCGACGGTCTCGTCGACGACCCCGCTGCTCGCGCTCATGCTGGGGCTGGCCGTCGGCATCGACTACGCCCTGTTCATCGTCGCCCGCCATCAGGACCAGGTGCGCGCCGGGATGGACCCGGAGGAGTCCGCCTCCCGCGCGGTCGGCACCGCAGGATCCGCGGTGGTCTTCGCCGGCATCACGGTCGTGATCGCCCTGGTCGGACTCGGCTTCGCCGGCATCCCCTTCCTCACGACGATGGGGATCGCGGCATCCGTCGCCGTCGCCATGGCCGTCCTGATCGCGGTCACCCTCACACCGGCCCTGCTCGGCTTCCTGAAGGGGCGCGTGGCCGGCAGGCCGAAGCGCGCGAAGCGCCGCTCGAAGAAGGCCCGGTCGGATGCCGCCGAGCGCCCGGTCGCGGCATCCGATGCTCCCCGCATCAACCGCTGGGTGCGCGCCGTCACGAAGCGCCCCGTCGTCACCTCGATCGCCGTCGTGCTGGGTCTCGGCCTTCTGGCGATCCCCGCCGCGAGCCTCACGCTCGCGCTGCCGAACGCCGGGGTCCTGCCGAAGGGCTCCGAGGCGCGGCAGAGCTACGACCTGGTCGCCGAGCACTTCGGCGATGGCTTCAACGGCCCGCTGATCCTCACCGGGACGATCGTCACCTCGACCGATCCGCTGACGCTCATGCAGGACATCGGCGACGACATCGCCACCCTCCCGGGCGTGGCGAAGGTCGCCCTCGCGGTGCCGAACGAGACCGCCGACACCGGCATCGTGCAGGTCATCCCCACTACCGCCCCCGACGCCCCCGAGACCGCCGATCTCGTGCGGGAGCTGCGCGCGCAGCACGACCGACTGCTCGAGGAGTACGGCGTCGACCTGAAGGTCACCGGCTTCACCGCCGTCGCGATCGACATCTCCGACCAGCTGGGGGCGGCGCTCCTGCCGTTCGGCATCTTCGTGATCGGCCTGTCGCTCGTCCTGCTGACGATCGTGTTCCGCTCGATCTGGGTGCCGGTCACCGCCGCCGCCGGCTATCTGCTCTCGATCGTCGCCGCGTTCGGCATCGTGGCGGCCGTCTTCGACTGGGGGATCCTCGCCGACGCCCTCCATGTCGCCCGCACGGGCCCGGTGATCAGCTTCATGCCGATCGTGCTCATGGGCGTGCTGTTCGGGCTCGCGATGGACTATCAGGTCTTCCTCGTCTCGCGCATGCGGGAGGACTACGTGCATGCCGTTCGTTCGGTCCCTGAGCCTGTCGAAGGGCAGGAGCCGGTCGACAGGGCCACCGCGCGCGCCGCCGCGATCCGCGCCGTGCAGACCGGCTTCAGCGGTTCGGCGCGCGTCGTGACGGCGGCGGCCCTGATCATGTTCGCCGTCTTCGTCGCGTTCGTCCCGGAGGGCGACTCCTCGCTCAAGCCCATCGCTCTGGGGCTCGCGGCGGGCATCGCGGTCGACGCCTTCGTCGTGCGCATGACGCTCATCCCCGCGCTCATGGCGATCCTCGGCGAGCGCGCCTGGCGGATCCCGGCGTGGCTGGAACGCATCCTCCCCCACGTCGACATCGAGGGCGAGGCGGTCGAGCGCGAGCGCGCCCTGGCCGAGTGGCCGGGAGAAGACTCGGTGGTCGCCGCGGAAGACCTGTCGATCGACGCGGATGGCCCGGTGCTCAGCGGCATCGATGTGCGCCTGGCCGGCGGCGGCGCGGTCGTCGTCACCGGCGGCGAGCCTCTCGTGCGGCGCGCCCTGGCGCTGACCATCGCCGGGCGGGTTCCGGCATCCGACGGCCTCCTCCGCGTCGCCGGCCACCTCCTGCCCGGACGGGCCGCCTGGGTCCGGCGTCATGTGGGCGTCGTGGTCGTGGAGGATCCGCGCGACGGGCTGGACGCACTGTCCGCCGCACTCCGCGCCCGCACCCCGCTCATCGTCATCGACGGGATCGACCGGTTCGCCGGCGCCGACCGCGACCAGGCCACGGCGATCCTCCGCGACGCCGCGGCCGCCCGCGGAACGGCCGTCTTCGCCACCGCGGCGGACGCCGGGGCCGCCCGCAGCACCCTCGCCGACGCCGGATGGCCCGCATCCGACGTGCTCGACGCTTCGACAAGCTCAGCGCAGGCCTCCGCAACGCACCGCACGACCCACCAGACCGAGGTGAACGCATGACTCTCTCCATCGAGCGCGCCCGATCGCGCGGACCCGTCACCTGGCTGACGCTCCTGGGCATCCTGCTGCTGCCGGCGGTCGTCGGCGGCATGCTCGTGGCGGCCCTCTACAATCCGACCGAGCGGCTGGACTCCATGACGGCGGCAATCGTCAACCTGGACGAGCCCGTCACGATCGACGATCAGTACACGCCGCTGGGGCGCCAGCTCGCCGCGGGCCTGGTCGAGGGCTCGGACGAGCTGGACTCCAACCTGACGTGGGTGATCTCGAACGAGTCGGATGCCGCATCCGGCCTCGCCGACGGCACCTATCAGGCGGTCGTGACGATCCCCGAGGAGTTCTCGGCGGCCGCGACTTCTGCCGGGCAGGCGCTCGGCGGCGGCGATGTGACTCCCGAGCGGGCCGAGATCACCGTGGTCACACCTCCGGACGGGCGCCTCGCCGACGACCTCATCACCGGCCAGATCGCGGCGGTCGCGGCCTCCACCATGGGCTCGATGCTGTCGGAGGCGACGCTCGGGAGCGTCTTCGTCGGCTTCGCGACGATCGGCGATCAGCTCGGCGAGGCCGGAGGCGCCGCGGCCCAGCTCGCCGAGGGGGCATCGGATGCCGCCACGGGCGCCGCCGAGATCCCGGGCGGTGCGACGCAGCTGGCCGCGGGTGCCGCGCAGCTCGGCGACGGGGCATCGGAGCTCGGCGACGGGCTCGGCACGATCGCGTCGAGCACGCGCGAGGTGGCCGACGGCGCGAACGCGCTGGGCGCGGGGCTGCGCGCCGGTGCCACCGCCCTGGAGCGGGACGGCATCGTCCCCGCGGAGCTCACGGATGCCGCGACCGGTGCTGCGCTCGCCTCCGGCGGCGTCTCCGATGGCGTCGCGGGTCTCGCCGATGGCCTCGCCGGACTCGCCGCGATGTGCCCGCCCGAGGCCGGCGAGGAGTTCTGCGCGCAGCTGGCCGGGGCCGCTCAGGGCGCGGAGGGACTCCGGACGCCCGCGGCCCAGGCCGCGCAGGCCGCCGCCGGCACCTCGGCCGGGCTCGACCAGCTCGCCGAGCAGGCCCCGGCCGCTCTGGCCGCGCAGCTGCGCGAGGCGGGTGCTGCGGCGAACGAGATCGGCGACGGGCTCGGCCTGCTCGCCCAGGGCGTCGACCAGTCCGCCGCCGGCGCACGGGCGCTCAGCACCGGCGCATCCGGTCTCGGCGACGGAGCGACGCAGCTCGCCTCCGGCGCGGACGAGCTCGTCAGCGGACTCGAGCAGCTGGCCTCCGGCACCGACGAGCTGGCCTCTGGTCTCGATCTGGCCGCCACCTCGCTCCCGTCGTTCAGCGATGAGGAGTACGAGACGCTCGCCTCCGTCCTGGCCGACCCCGTCGGCTCGAACACGGGGAGTTCGACGATCTTCGGCCCGACGGCCATCCCGCTGCTCTCCACGGTCGTGCTGTGGTTCGGCGGCCTCGCCTCCTTCGTCGTGCTGCGCGCGACCTCGGCGAGCGTTCTGACCTCGCGCAGCGCCTCCGCCGCGCTGGCGTGGCGCTCCTTCTGGCCGGCCGCCGCCATAGGTGCGGGCCAGGGCGTGCTCGTCGCACTCATCGTGCAGATCGTCGCCCGCTACGACCTCGTCGCCTGGTGGGGCTTCGCCGGCATCGCGGTGCTCGCGGGTGTGGCCTTCGCCGCGGTGAACCAGGCGCTCGTCGCGGTGTTCGGCGGTGCCGGCCGCTGGGTGAGCGCCCTGGTCGGCGTGCTCGTGGTCGCGACCGGCCTCATCTCCACCGTGCCCGGATGGCTCGCCTCCCTCGGCGCGGCGATGCCGACCGCACCGGCCCTCGCCGGTCTCATCGAGGCGAGCGGCGGCACCGCTGCCGGACTCGTCGTGTGGGGCGTGCTGTCGCTCGTGGTCACGACCCTCGTCGTGGCCCTGCGCCGCACGACGTCGGCAAAGGCGGTGCTGGCGGCGGCGTAGCATCCGCCCCGAGACGCTCACGCTGCGGGTACCGTGAGGGGATGCCCCGCCCTTCACGACCGATCCCGTACAGCTCGCCGCCCTCGAAGGACAGCAGTACCTGGTGCTGCGGGTGGTGGGGCCGGTCGCCGATGATTTCGGAGCGACCCAGCGCGCGCTTCTGTCGGCGTTGCCGGCCGAGGTCTCGCATCCGCACACGCCCCACGTCACGCTGCGCGGCTTCGCGGAACCCGAGGGCCGGGAAGAGGTCGAGGATTTCCTCCGCGAGTGGGCGACGGCCCAGCATCTGATCTCCCTCACCTCCGAGGCTCTCGACACCTTCCCCTCGCCGTGGCAGATCGTGATCGTCCGGCTCGCCCGCACCGAGTCCCTCGTCTCGGCCTACTCCTCGCTGTCGGCGGCGCTCGCGCCGACGAGCTTCACCCGCGTCGGAGAGCTGAGCCCGGAGGAGTGGATCTTCCACCTTTCGGTCGTCTACGGCGGCCGCCTCGATCCGCGCGCCTGGACCGAGGCCGAGCGGATCGCGCACGAGCGGCGGCATCCGGTCGCGACCGAGATCGCGACCCAGGCCGAGTTCGTCTGGTACGCCGACGGCGCCGAGCACCGCGAGCTCATCCCGCTCGGGCGCTGACGCCGCCTCTCTCCCCGCACGGATGCAGGGCCGAACGACGGATGCAGGGTCAGACATCGGCGTGTCGCCCTGCATCCGTGCGCGCCGGCAGGTCTCGGATGCGGGAGCCCGCCTACAGCCCCGAGTACGCGTGCAGGCCCTTGAAGAAGACGTTGACGATGGTGAAATTGAAGATCACCGCGGTGAAGCCGACGATCGACAGCCAGGCGGAGGGGTTGCCGCGCCAACCGCGCGTGGCGCGGGCGTGGATGTAGCCGGCGTAGAGCACCCAGATGATGAAGGTCCAGGTCTCCTTCACGTCGAAGCCCCAGTAGCGCCCCCAGGCATCCTGCGCCCAGATCGCCCCGGCGATGAGCGTGAACGTCCAGAAGATGAAGCCGATCGTCGCGAAGCGGTAGGCGAGGGCCTCGAGGCGGTCGGCCGTGGGCAGCGTCGCGAGGAACCGCGGTCCGATCTTCTCCGCCCCCTCGGCCACCAGGCGCGCCCGCCGCGACTGCATCAGCTGCGTCACCGACAGCGCGAAGGCGAGCGCGAAGAACGCCGTCGACAGCGAGGCGACGAAGACGTGGATGACCAGCCACACCGACTTCAGCGGGTCCATGAGCGGGGTGACGATCACGTAGAAGCTGACCGCCGAGACCCCCAGCAGCACGACCACCAGACCCGTGATGAACGTGCCGAGGAATCGCAGGTCCAGACGTGTGAGCACGAGCAGGTAGACGAGCATGATCAGCAGGGTGCCGGTCATCGCGAACTCGTAGTTGTTCGCCCACGGCACGCGCCCGGCGGCGATGCCACGGGCCAGCGTCGCGGCCAGGTGCAGCACGAAGCCGAGCACCGTGAGCGAGGTGCCGATGCGCGCCATGACACGGGGAGAAGCGGCATCCGACGAGGAAGACGAAGCGGATGCCGCGGCGATGATCCCGGTGCGACCGCTGGCGACGAGCTCCGCCTCGCGCAGCTTCGCGTCGGAGGACTCCTCGGAGCGCCGCGCGAGGTCGAAGGCGTACGCGGTGAAGGCGAGGGCGTAGATCGCGATGGCGGTCCACAGCAGCAGGACCGAGAGCGACTCGAGATCGGCCATGGTGTCAGCCTACTTTCTGGGTGTCGGATGCCGCAGTGTCGGATGCCGCGGCCTGCGCATCCAACAGGCTGCCGTGCGCGGCAGCGAGGTCGTCGACGGCGGCGGCCAGGGTCGGGTCCTCGCCGCGGGCGAGGCCGGCGTATTCGAGGGTGATCGTGCCGTCCGCCGGGGTCGCCTTGACCCACATGCGGCGGCGCGGCACGAACAGCGCGAGCAGGAGCCCGGCGAGCGCGAGCAGTGAGAACACGAGCACCCAGACCGCCGAGCGGTCGTGGTGGATCTGCAGGGAGGCGTAGCGCTTGACCGAGTTCTCGTAGTCGGCGGATCCGTCGGGCGAGGCGTTCTCGAAGGTGATCATGCCGAGTCCGTTCGGCAGGTCGGCGCTCTCTCCCGGGGCGAGCTCGATGGACTCGAGCCCGGTGTCGCCGCCGGTGAGCTGGGTCATGTCGGTCGTGTCGAGCACGTACACCGAGCGCGGGGTGCCGTCGTCGATGCCGAGATCGCCCTCGTAGACGTTCAGGGTCAGAACAGGGTTGACGAGCGCCGGGTAGACCGAGGTGAACGCACCCGTGGCGAGCTCGGCCTGCGTCGGATAGAAGAAGCCCTGCAGACCCAGCTGCTCCGGCATCCCGTCGGCGATCTTCACGATGCCCAGCGACGTCATCGCCGAGTCCTGCGGCAGGAACGGCACGTCGTCGCGGAAGATGACCGTGCCCTCGGCATTGCGCACCGTGATCGTCGGCGCATAGCCGTTGCCCAGCAGGTAGATGCTGTCGCCGGCGACGGGCAGCGGGTGGTTGACGCGCACGGCGTCGCTCCAGACCTCGCCGTCGGCATCGCGCACCGTGATGTTCGCCGCGAAGTCGCCGGCCTGGCCTGCGCCGGGCGAGCCCGCAGGCACGTAGCTCACGTCGAAGCTGTCGAGAGTGATCGCGTAGGGCTCCAGCGCCTCCTCGGTGACGAAGCGGCCGCGCTGGATCGAGGAGTAGTCCAGGAGCGTGTTGACGAACGTCGTCTCCTCGACGATGACCTGCTGCCCCGTGTACGAGTAGCCGCCGCCGACGCCGACCGTGACGAGCACGCCGACGAGCGCGAGGTGGAAGACGAGGTTGCCGGTCTCGCGCCAGTACCCGCGCTCGGCCGACACCGAATACGTGCCGCGGCCGTCGAAGCGGGCGACGCGGTAGCCGAGGGACTTCAGCTGCGTCTCGGCCGTGTCGACGGCGGCGGATGCCGCGGCATCCGGGTTCTCCGACTCTCGTGACACCTCGCGGTGATCGTCGAGCCGCGCCAGCCGCACGGGCGTGCGCGGCGGCTGCGCCCGCAGCGCCTTGGCATGGTGCTTGATGCGCGGGATGACGCAGCCGATGAGCGAGATGAACAGCAGCAGGTAGATCGCCGAGAACCACGGCGACATGTACACGTCGAAGAGGTCGAGCGCGTCGAGCACCGGGAAGAGATCCGGGTTGTCCGCCCGCCACTGGGTGACGCCGTTCGGATCGGCCATGCGCTGCGGGAAGAGCGATCCGGGGATCGCGGCGATCGCGAGGATCAGCAGCAGCACCAGCGCCGTGCGCATCGAGGTGAGCTGCCGCCATCCCCAGCGCAGCCAACCGGTGACGCCGAGGCGGGGCTGGACGATGGCGGATCCGCCGTCGACGTGGTCGCTCGGGCGCAGGGGGTCGGATGCCGCAGCCCCCGAACCCGCTTGCGGGTCAGAGGGGGAGCTCGACACTGATCATCACCGCCCCGAGCTTCGACATGATCTCGGTCCACAGGCCGGTCACCATGAGGAGGCCGAGGAGGATCAGCAGCACGCCGCCGATGATGTTGACGACGCGGATGTGGCGGCGCAGGAATCCGACCGTGCGGGTGGCCCAGTTAAAGCCGAGCGCGATCAGCAGGAACGGGATGCCGAGCCCGAGCGAGTAGGCCAGGCCCAGCAGCGAGGCACGCCAGGGGTCGCCGAGGTTCCACGACATCGCCATGATCGCCGTGAGGGTGGGGCCCATGCACGGCGCCCAGCCGATGCCGAGCGCGACGCCGAGCAGCGGTGCGCCGATGAGGCCCGTACGCGAGTTCACCTGGAACCGGAGGTTGCGCTGCGCGAAGCCGAAGAGCCCGAGGAAGACGAGCCCCATGAGGATGATGAGCACGCCGAAGATCCGGGTGAGCAGATCTCCCCAGACCAGGAAGAAGGCACCCGCGGCGCCTCCGACGATGCTGAAGGCGATGAAGACGACGCTGAAGCCGAGGATGAACAGCAGCACGCCCAGCACGAGGCGGCTGCGGGCGACGGTGGGCGTGCCGGTCGCGATCGCCGTGCCTGCGGCATCCGATCCTGCGACGCTCCCGGGGATCGCCCCCGCGGTCCCTGAACTCGTCGAAGGACCCGCGTCCCCCTCACGCGCAACGGGAGCGACCGCGCCGCTGATGAAGCCGAGGTACCCCGGCACGAGCGGCAGCACACAGGGCGAGAGGAAGGAGAGGAGGCCGGCGAGCATCGCGACCGGGATCGCGACCCACAGCGCCCCGACGATGAGGGCCTCGGGGTCACGCGTCCTCCGCGAGGACGTCCTTGACGACGGAGGACAGGATCGACGGCTGGCTGATCGCGCCGATGAGGCGGGCAGCGACACGGCCCTGTTTGTCGATCACGACCGTCGTCGGGTGGCCTGCGGCGGCACGACCGCGGCGAAGGCGAGCTTGGCCTCGCCCGTGGCGATGTCGATGATGCTCGGATAGCTGACGCCGTAGGTCTCGGCGAAGGCGAGCGAGGTCTCGGCCTGGTCGCGGGTGTTCACGCCCAGGAAGGCGACGTCCTGGTCCTGGTACTCCTGCCAGACCTCTTCGAGGACGGAGGCCTCGACGCGACAGGGGCCGCAGGCCGCGTACCAGAAGTTCACCACGACGACCTCGCCGAGGGTCTCTGCGCTGTCGAAGCGCTCGCCCTGGTCGGTGACGCCGCCGTAGACGATGGGCGCGTTGCGCTCGTCTTCGGGGAACTCCATGACCCGGAAGCCGTCGGCGGCGATGTAGCCCTTGTTGGTGCCGTCGAGGAAGTCCTGCGTCGCGGAGTCGGGTGCGCAGGCGGCCAAGCCGATGCCAAGCGTCGCGGCGAGCGCTGCGGCCCCGAGGCGCCGGGCAAGGCGTTTCGGGCGGACTCGTCCGCGATCAGCCGGGTGGGTCGACGACATGCGAGACACGCCGGTCAGTGTACGCGGGCTCCCTATGCACGAGCCGGATGCGGTCACACCGCCCCGACGTCGACCGCGTCTCCGGTGAGGGCCGGCTCCGCGTAGCCGATCTCCTGCCACTTCCCGTCGGCGTACGTGAACGAGGTCACGCTCGACAGCGCGCAGCGCCGGGAGCGCGGGTCGTGCTTGTACGGCAGCCCCGCCACATGCAGATGCGTCACCCAGATGGGGGCCTGATGCGAGACGATCACCACATCGCCGTCGGATGCGGCGTCCCAGGCGTCATCCATCGCGGCGGTCATCCGCTGCGCGATCGAGAGGTACGGCTCGCCCCAGCTCGGCCGGGAGGGCCGGCGCAGATGCCGCCAGTTCAGCGGGTTCAGGAGGGCACGGTGCATCTGCGTGCCCTCGAAGACGTTGCTCGGCTCGATGACGCGCTCGTCGAGCTCGGGCGTCAGGCCGAACCGCTCGGCGAACGGCGCCGCCGACTCCTGCGTGCGCTCCAGCGGCGAGCAGCGCAGCAGGCTCACCGGGCGATCGAGGGAGGCGATGTAGGCCGCCGCGGCATCCGCCATCTGTCGTCCGGCCTCGCTCAGATGGAAATCCGGGAGTCGCCCGTAGAGGATGCGGCCGGGGTTGTGCACCTCGCCGTGCCGGACGAGGTGGAGACGCCTTCCAGTCATTCCGTCAGTCTAGAAGGCGCCTCCGCAGAGCCGAGGGTCGCTCAGGCCTGCTTCTGGTACTTGGCGTCGCCGAAACCGATCACGAAGTAGCCGATGATCGGGATCAGCCACAGCAGGAAGAAGGAGGACACCGCACCCTTGCCGAAGTTCGCGCCCAGCTTGATGGCCACCAGGATGGCGAAGACGACGTTCACGATCGGGATCAGGTAGAGCAGCACCAGCCACCCCGAGTAGCCGGCGATCTTGACGAGGAAGATGAGATTGACCAACGGGATGATGGCCAGGATGCCGGGGTGACCCGCCTTCGTGAAGACTTTCCACAGCGCGACGACCACGAGCACGTACAGAACCAGACCGACGATGATCGACGGGCCCGAGAAGGCCTGCGCGTACACCGCATCGATGTTGTTCACGGCGGGGACCAGAGCGAGAGACATGAACGAACCTTCCTTGGGATGCCGGCGGCTGTGCCGGCGCTCGCGAGTCTACTGAAGCGGCACCCCGCCGCCCAAGACTGTTTCCGAACCCGACGTAGAATGGCCAGGTTGCCTTTCCCCTAGGAGGATTCCCCGTGCTTCGCACCCATACGGCCGGCTCTCTGCGAGCCGAGCACATCGGTCAGACCGTCACCCTCGCGGGGTGGGTCGATCGCCGGCGCGATCACGGCGGCGTCGCCTTCATCGACCTGCGGGACGCCTCCGGGATCGCCCAGGTCGTCATCCGCGACGAGGAGATCGCGCACCCGCTGCGCAGCGAGTTCGTGCTGAGAGTGACCGGTGAGGTCTCGCGCCGCCCGGCCGGCAACGAGAACCCGAACCTCCCGACGGGCGAGATCGAGGTCGTCGCGACGGAGGTCGTGGTGATCAACGAGTCCGCTCCCCTGCCGTTCCAGGTTTCGACCGGGCTCGAGGGCGCCGACCCATCGGCGAGGACGTGCGCTTCGCGCACCGCTACCTCGACCTGCGCCGTCCGGAGCCCGCCGCCGCCATGCGTCTGCGCTCGGACGTCAACAAGGCGGTCCGCGACGTCCTGCACGGGCGCGGCTTCACCGAGGTCGAGACGCCCACCCTCACCCGCTCGACCCCGAGGGCGCCCGCGACTTCCTCGTGCCCGCGCGCCTGCACCCGGGCAGCTGGTACGCCCTGCCGCAGAGCCCGCAGCTGTTCAAGCAGCTGCTCATGGTCGGCGGCATCGAGAAGTATTACCAGCTCGCCCGCTGCTACCGCGACGAGGACTTCCGCGCCGACCGGCAGCCGGAGTTCACCCAGCTCGACATCGAGATGAGCTTCGTCGACCAGGAAGACGTCATCGAGATGATGGAGGACGTCATCCGCGCCATATGGGCGACGATCGGCGTGGAGGTGCAGACCCCGATCCCCGGATCACCTACGCCGACGCCATGGCCAAGTACGGCTCCGACAAGCCCGACCTGCGTTTCGGGCTCGAGCTCACTGAGGCGACCGACTACTTCGCAGACACCCCGTTCCGCGTCTTCCAGGCCGAGTACGTCGGCGCCGTCCTCATGCCCGGCGGTGCGGGTCAGCCGCGCAAGGTGCTCGACGCCTGGCAGGACTGGGCCAAGCAGCGCGGCGCCCGAGGCCTGGCCTACGTCCTCTTCAACGAGGACGGCACGCTCGGCGGTCCCGTGGCCAAGAACCTCTCCGAGGCGGAGCAGGCCGGCCTGGCCGAGCTCGTCGGAGCGAAGCCCGGCGACTGCGCCTTCTTCGCCGCCGGCTCGACCAAGGACGCCCGCGCCCTCCTCGGCGCCGCCCGCGTCGAGATCGGCCGTCGCCTGGGCCTGCTCGACCCCGACACCTTCGCCTTCACCTGGGTGGTCGACGCTCCGATGTTCGAGCCGGCATCGGATGCCGTGGCATCCGGTGACGTCGCCGTGGGATCCGGCGCATGGACGGCCGTGCACCACGCCTTCACCGGACCCAAGCCCGAGTTCGAGGACACCTTCGACACCGACCCGGGCTCGGCGCTCTCCTACGCCTACGACATCGTGTGCAACGGCACCGAGCTCGGCGGCGGGTCGATCCGCATCCATCGCGAGGACATCCAGAAGCGAGTGTTCGCCGTCATGGGGCTCTCCGAGGAGGAGGCGCAGGAGAAGTTCGGCTTCCTGCTGGACGCCTTCACCTTCGGGGCACCCCCGCACGGCGGCATCGCGATCGGCATGGACCGGGTGCTCCAGCACCTGAGCAAGGCGGAGTCGATCCGCGAGGTCATCGCCTTCCCCAAGACCGGCAACGGCTTCGACCCGCTCACCGCGGCGCCGGCCCCCATCACCCCGGCACAGCGCGCCGAGGCCGGCGTCGACCACGACCCGGACGCCGACGAGGACTGAGGCGGCACAACCTCGCGAATCTGCACTGTTTCGCAGAGACTCTGCGAATCTCTGCGTGATAGTGCAGATCTGCGGAATTGCGCGGTCTCAGGCCGCGCGATGCAGCCCCTGCGCGACCGCGCGCATGATCAGATCCTGCACCACGTGCCACTGGTGCATCATCTGGCTGTAGCTCACCCGGATCACGTGATACCCCATCAGCCGCAGCTGCGCGTCGTGACGGATGTCCTCTGTGCGCTGCGCTCCCACGTGAGTGGCGCCGTCGATCTGCAGCACGAGCCGTGCGCCGATCAGCGCATCGACCCTGTGCCCGGCAATCCAGGTCTGGAAGTACAGCGGCAGGCGCAGCCAGCGCAGACGCGGGCGCAGATAGGTCTCGAGTCCCGCATCCGCGAAGGGCTGCGCCTCTGCGAGGATGCGCCGCGCAGCGGGCTTCCAGGGATAGCCCTGCAGCGACTCGCAGGTGACCAGCCCTTTGTTGAGCGCGGACTCCCAGGTCGCAAGAGCCTGCTCGAAGGGTTCGCACTCGGCGACCAGCGCCAGCACGTTCTCGATCGGATCGACGAGAGAATCCGGATGCCGCGGCACCACGGGCCGCGACCAGTGGACGTGCACGCCCTCCGGCTTTCCCCCCGAGCTTCCCGGAGACGCCCCCACGTGCGGGATCGCCGGCGCTTCGTGCACCCAGAGGCCCTGCCGCTTCGCCTGGGTGAGGCAGCTGAGCACGACTCCCGCCTGCGCGGCGTTCACCAGCATCCGGTCTGCACCGGGAAGCGCGAACCACCCACGGCGCACGCGGCTGATGACGCCCTCACGCACGCCCTGGTCGATCTCGTGCCGCGAAAGCCCTCGCTCGCGCAGACGCAGGAATCGGGCGACGCCGTCTGTCTCGGCCATCGCTCTGATCATGAGCTCTCGACGCTGTTCCCGCACGGCTCGAGAGTGGCACGAAAACGGATCCCACTGAGCCGGTTCCGCGCGGATGTGGACAGCTCCGCGGCATCCGGGATCTGTGCAGGACACGTCTCCCCGCGCAACCTCGCAGATGTGCGCTGTCTCGCACGGATTCCGAGGATTCCTCCGAAGTCGTGCAGATCTGCGGAGTTATGCGGAGGCCAACAGCGGCGCGATGTTCTCGTGCCACACGTCGACGCCCAGCTTGGCGATCAGGATGAGCACGACGATGAGGAACACCACTCGGATGAATCGAGAGCCTCGGGCGATCGCCATGCGCGACCCGAGATAGCTCCCGGCGACGTTGGCCGCGGCCAGCAGCAGCCCAGCGGCCATAGCACCGCCCGTAGGGGATGAACAGCAGCAGGGCGCCGAGGTTCGTGGCGAGATTGACGATCTTCGCCTTGGCGCTGGCCTGCAGGAAGTCGTAGCCGAGCAGACCGACGAGCGCGATGATTAGGAACGTCCCGGTGCCGGGCCGAGCAGGCCATCGTAGAAGCCGATCACGAGCCCGGCGAGCCCGGCCATGATGTGGTGGCGGTGGCCGGAGAAGCGCAGCGCGGTCGCCACGCCCAGGTGCGGACGGAAGACCGTGATGATCGCGACGGCCAGCAGCGCGACCACGATGATCGGCTTGAAAGCGGATGCCGGCAGCACCGTCGCCACAGCCGCACCGCCGAAGGAGCCGGCCAGGGCGATGACGGCCATCGGGATCGCCGTGCGGATGTCGGGCTTGACCCGACGGTAGTAAGTGACGCTGCTGGTGGCCGTGCCGAACACCGAGGCGAGCTTGTTGGTTGCCAGAGCCTGCACCGGCGTGATCCCGGGATCAGCAGCAGCGCCGGCAGCTGCAGGAGCCCGCCCCGCCGACGACGGCGTCCATCCAGCCCGCGGCGAAGGCCGCGACGACGATGAGCACCAGCACCGTCCAGGTGAGCTGCTCGAGTCCGAAGAAGGCGCCGACGTCCACGGGATCAGTCCGCGGGAGGAAGGGGGAGACGGCGCGCATCGCTCCATTCTCCTGCATCCGCCGGCCGCGCGAGACCTCGCCCATCGTGGACCCTCGGTTTCTTCTTCCCAGCGCGGCCCGCACACGCTAGCGTCATCTCCGGGAGCACTCCGGCACCCACGACGAGAGGGAATCTCATGGCTGGCAAGTTCGAGCTGTACACCGACAAGGCGGGCGAGTACCGTTTCCGGCTGAAGGCGGGCAACGGTGAGACCATCGCCGTCAGCGAGGGGTACTCCTCGAAGTCGAGCGCGCTGAACGGCATCGACTCGGTCCGGCGCAACGCAGCAGATGCCGAGGTCGTCGAGGTCTGACCCCGTGCGGCTGACCTCCCGCGTCAGTTCGCCGAGAAGTACCCGTCGTAGATCTGCTGATAGGTGCCGTCCGAGCGCAGCTGGATGAGGGCGTCGTTCACCGCGGCGAGCAGCGCCCTCTTCTCGCCCTTGGCGAAGGCGAAGCCGTACTGCTCGTCGGTGTTGTAGTCCTCGACGATCGTGTAGGTGCTGTCGGAGCGCTCGTGCTCGACGTTGACGGGCCGATCCCGGAGGATCGCATCGATGTTGCCCGCCCGGATCGCCGGCTCCAGATCAGCGTCGGAGGGGTAGCCGATGATCTCTGCGTCCGCCGGGGCGTTCTCGCTCGCGTACGCCTCGCCCGTCGTGCCCTGCTGCACGCCGAGGTTCTTGCCCGAGAGGTCTTTGATCGAGGAGATGCCGGAGTCCGCGCGCACGAGCAGCGACTGCAGGGAGTCGTAGTACGGGTCGGAGAAGTCGAGGTTCGCCCTGCGCTCTTCGGTGATGGTCATGGCGGATGCCGCGATGTCGCACTGACCGGTCGCGAGCGTGGCGCCGGACTGCAGCCCGTCGAAGTCGACCACCTGGATCGAGATGCCGAGGTCGAGCGCGTCGGCGACCGCCGTGAGCAGGTCGATGTCGAAGCCCGAGTAGCCGCCGGGGCGGCGGTGTCCTCGAATGCGAAGGGCGGGTAGGGGATGTCCGAGCAGACCGTGAGCGTGCCGGGCTGCACCAGGCCGAACTCCTCGCCCACGGAATCGTCGCCGGGGTCGCCGCCGTTCCCACCACTGGCGCACCCGGTGAGCACGAGGGCGGCAGCCGCGACGAGCGCACTGCCCAGAGCGAGGGGATGACCTCGTTGCATTCCGACTCCTCGGTACGGGCGGCATCGCCCACCCGTCGAACGGGATCCATCTTGGCATGCCGCGCGCGTTCGCACCCGGACCGGCCGGTCCCGGCGGCTAGATGTACTTCCCTGTGAGGTTGTGAACGCGGGCTGAGGGGTTTGGCCGCCGATGCCGGTGTGGGGTCTGTGGTGATTGTAGTGATGCAGCCAGCGTTCGTAGGCTTCGGCTCGCTCGTCCTCGCTGGCGTAGGGCGCGGCGTAGGCCCATTCCGCGGCGAGGTGCGGTTGAAGCGTTCGACCTTCCCGTTGGTCTGTGGCCGGTAGGGCCGCGTCCACTTGTGCTTGACGGTGTCGCCGAGAGCGTCAGCGAACGCGTGCGATCGGTAGCAGGCGCCGTTGTCGGTCATCACCGCGGTCACGGTCACGCCGAGGCTCGTGAAGAAGGCGTTCGCGCGGGTCCAGAACGCTGCGGCGGTCTCCTTGCGCTCGTCGTCGAGGATCTCTGAGTACGCGACCCGGGAGTGGTCGTCGACGGCGTGATGCAGGTACCGGTAGCCGCGGGAGCCCGCCGCTCCCGCCCGGGCTGCCTGCCCCGGGCGACGCCGGCAGCCCGATCCTGCGGGATCCTTTCCCGTGGACACGCCACCCGCCGCCATCGGGGATGCGGCCCTGCTTCTTGATGTCGACATGCACCAGCTGACCGGGTGCGGCGACCTCGTACCGCTTCGGCTTGGGCTTTCGGACCGGCAGCCCGGTGGCCTGGTCCAGGTGCGCCAGCAGCGGCATGCCATAGCGGGTCAGCACCCGGCCCACCGTGGACCGGTGCAGCCGCAGGTGGTACGCGATCTGGTGCGGCCCCATCGGCGGCTGAACCGCAATGACACGATCCGCCGCTCCGTCTTCCGCGGCAGCCGACCGGGGGACCTGCGCGGCTTCGAGCTGCGATCGGTCAGCGGCAGCCCTGCCCGATACCGGTCCGCCCACTTCTTCGCCGTCCCCGGCGAACACTGGAATCGTTCCGCGGCCCGCCGCAGCGACCATTTCCGATCAACGACGAGAACAGCAAGACGACGACGCCCTCCGGCGTCAAAGGCGCGTTAGCGTGAGTCACGAAGACCTCCGTGGAATCCGATGTGAGGGTGGTACCCACATCGTCCCGGAGGTCTTCGCCCTACCTCAGCCGTTCACAACGTGTCGGGGAACTACAGCTAGACCTCGAAGTCGACGACGGCCCGCTCGCTGACCACCGAGGCGACGTAGGCGACGACCTCCTGGTGATCGGGGTGCACCCGGTACTCCTCGAGCGCCTCGACCGAGTCGAAGTCCACGGTGAGCGTGGCGTCCCAGTTCGCCTCGGGGTACAGGGTGTTGGCGGATGCCGTGATCGCGCGGATCTGCGGGACGAAGCCCTCGAGGGCGTGCAGCCGGCGGACGAGCTCGGCCGCCTGAGCAGAGCGCTCTGCCGCATCCGTCGAGGCCAGCTTCCACATCACGACGTGCCGAAGGGTCATGACTTCTCCAGTCTCTCTCGCAGCCGATCGGCTGAGACGCGCCACTGCGCGTGGAACTCGCCGTCGATGAGCACGACGGGGATCTTCTCCCACCACAGCGCGTGGAGGGCGGGTCGTCGTCGATCGACTCCTCGACGATGTCGATGTCATCGCCGACGGCGTCGGGGAGCTGGGCGACGACAGTCTCCACGATCTCCAGCGCCGTGGGCACAGATGGCACCCCGGCCTGCCGATGACCGTGATCGTCGTCACGCCCGGGGACCTCGACCTCGCGGCCCTGGGCGATCCACTCGCCGGTGCCGCCCTCGACATTGGTGGCGTCGTAGCCTCGGGCCTCGAGCGCCTCGACGACGCGCGCCGAGCGCCCGCCGGCCTGGCAGATGACGTCGAAGGCCTCGGCGGGGAGCTCTTCGAGTCGGTCGCCGAGCTCGGACATCGGCAGGTTCACGGCGCCGGGAACGTGCCCGGCGGCGAACTCGTCGCGCTCGCGCACATCGATGAGCGGGGTGCCGCTGCGAGTGGCGAGCTGCTCGACGGTGATCGACTTCACTTCATCCTCCGGGGAACGTCGGGTTCGGATGTCGGGCGCAGACAAGAACAGGACCGGATAGGCGTGGTGATGCCTACGGTCCCTGAGCTTGCTGAAGGCGCCTACTTCTTGTTGCGGCGCTGGTGACGAGTCTTGCGAAGCAGCTTGCGGTGCTTCTTCTTCGCCATGCGCTTGCGGCGCTTCTTGATGACTGAACCCACGGAAACCTCACTAAGTCAGGGGTTGGATGTCGCGGTCGGAGTGGGACACCCGGGTGTCGGCACGAAAAATGCCTCGGATCAGTCTAGCAAACCCGCGGGGCGCCGCTCGCCGCCGCCGAGATCTGGAGGCGCGGAACGATCAGCCGACGTCGGCGATCGGACGATGCAGGGCGTCGGTGACGGCCGACTCGGGAACACGGTAGCTGCGACCGAAGCGGATCGCGGGCAGCTCTCCGGAGTGCACGAGACGATACACGGTCATCTTCGATACGCGCATGATCTCCGCGACCTCGGCGACCGTGAGGAATCGTGCGTCTGATACCTCGGCCATCTTCTGCCCCACTTCTCCCAATCACCACACTTTACGGCTCGGATGGGCACGTGTAAACCCATGTGGTGGATGTGAAACCCACTGTCGGTCGCGGATGCCGCACCCTCTGCCGTCAGGACGAACGCCGCGACAGCCGCTCGCTCGCCTCGCGCACCGCCTGCCGCTCCAGCTTCCGCGCGTCGCGCAGGGCCTTCTCGGCCTCGCGCACGGCCTTGCGCGCGTCGCGCACGCGCTTGTCCTCATCCAGGCCCGTGGGGTGCGCGTCGTCGGGCTGCGGGGCGCTTCGCGCTCCCCGCCCGCCTCGATCCGCTCGATGTACGTCGCCACACCGTCGAGCGCCCGCGCCAGGCCGAAGGCGAAGGGGTCGTTCTCATCAAGGAACACCCCGGCGTCGATGGCCTCCCGCAGACTCGGGAAGGCATCGGCGGTGATGAGCTCGCGGAAGAGCGCATCGTCGCGGACGGTGATCTCCTCCGTCGTCAGCCCGCTCTCCCTGGCGCCCCGGTCGTACCCGGCGAAGACGATCCCCGTCCAGCGGGCGAATCCGGTGACCAGCAGCATGACCGAGATGCGCTCGTCGTGGGTCAGCAGCGTCTCGGCGAGCGCGTGCAGGCCGGCATCCATCCACGCGGCGCTGTTGGGCGTCACCGGCACGCCACTGATCGGCACCTCCAACGCCCAGGGTGGGCGAGGTAGCTGCTGACCTGCTCGGCATACAGACTCTCGAGCCGTTCCCGCCAGGTGCCCTCGCGCGATGCCTCCGAGGGCAGGCCGGTCGCCTGCTCCTGCATGAGGAGGACGAGGTCGTCTTTGGCCGTCACATACCGATAGAGCGACATCGGGGTGTAGCCGAGCTTGGCGGCGACGGCCGCCATCGACACCGCCGAAAGCCCGTCGGCATCGGCGATCTCGACCGCGACGTCGACGATCCGTTCGACGGACATCTCGCGCTTGGGTCCGCGCTGCGGCGCGGCGGCCACTCCCCAGGCGAGTGCGATGCCGCGCGGCAGTTCCGGTTCCCTCTGCTCGACCATGCCCCCAGTCTAGAACTGTCTACCCCGTAAACCGTATGTTATAGTCATAAACAGTTTCATCCGTACACGGAAAGGATGCCCATGCCTGTATCGAGCGACCGAAAGGGTGCCGAAGCGGCCACACCCGCCATCGACGTGCAGGGCCTGCGCAAGAGCTTCGGGGCGAACACCGTGCTCGACGGGGTCGACCTCACCGTCGCCGCCGGCTCGATCTTCGCCCTGCTCGGCCCGAACGGCGCCGGCAAGACCACCGCCGTAGGCATCCTCACCACCCTCGTCTCCCCCGACGCCGGCACCGCCCGCGTCCTCGGCTTCGACGTGCGCACCCAGGTCGCCGAGGTGACGCGCCGCATCAGCCTCACCGGTCAGTCGGCCGCGGTCGACGACGCCCTCACCGCGACCGAGAACGTCGTGATGTTCGCACGACTGTCGGGGCTCAGCCGCTCCGCCTCCCGTGCTCGGGCGGCGGAGCTCCTCGCCCAGTTCGGGCTGACGGATGCCGCGAGCCGGCTCGTGCGCACCTACTCCGGCGGCATGCGCCGGCGCCTCGACCTCGCGCTGAGCTTCGTGGTCACCCCGCAGGTGCTCTTCCTCGACGAGCCGACCACCGGGCTCGACACCCGTAGCCGCCGCGACCTGTGGGAGATCATCCGCACACTCGCCGACGCCGGAACCACCGTCTTCCTCACCACGCAGTACCTGGAAGAGGCCGATCAGCTCGCCGACCGCATCGCCGTGCTCCACGAAGGCCGCATCGCGGCCGAGGGCACCGCTGCCGAACTCAAGTCCCGCATCGGCGGCGACACCGTCCAGCTGCACGACGCGCACGGCGAGCTGCTGCGCGAGATCCCCACCGACGGCACCGTCCGCGGACTGCGCGAGGCGGTCGACACCCTCGACGAGGCCGGCGCCGACGGCATCGTCACCCTGCGCCGGCCGAGCCTGGACGACGTGTTCCTGGCGCTGACCTCGGCCCCTGGGCCGGCCGAAGGATCCGAGCATCTTGTGAAGGAGAACGCATGAACACCCAGACCCTCTCCCCGCGCACGGGCCCCTGGCCGAGCTCGGCGACCGACGGCATCCGTCCCCGACTCCGAGGCGTGACCGCCGAGAGCATCTTCGTCGGCCGGAGCATGCGCCACTCGCTGCGCGACGGCGAGTCCTTACTCATGGCGATCATGCTGCCGGTCATGCTCATGCTGCTGTTCACCTGGGTGTTCGGCGGCGCGCTGGATGCGACCGGCGGCTACGTCGACTACGTGGTGCCGGGATCATCCTCATCTGCGCCGGCTTCGGCGCCTCCTCGACGGCGGTGTATGTCGCCAACGACATGCGCACCGGCATCATCGACCGCTTCCGCACGATGCCGCTTCGCGCGGGAGCGGTGCTGACCGGTCATGTCGTGGCGAGCCTGCTGCGCAACCTCATCGCCACGGCCGTGGTCATCGGCGTCGGTGTGCTCGTCGGCTTCCGGCCCACCGCAACGTTCTGGGAGTGGGTCGCCGCCGGCGCGCTCATCGCGCTGTACATCCTCGCGATCACCTATCTGTTCGCCGCGATCGGCCTGGCCGCAGGCTCCCCGAGGCCGCCAACGGCTACGGGTTCATCCTGCTGTTCCTGCCGTACCTGTCCAGCGCCTTCGCCCCGGTGTCGACCATGCCGTCCTGGCTCCAGCCGATCGCCGGCAACCAGCCGATCACGCCGATCGTCGAGACGATCCGCGGGCTGCTCATGGGCACGCCGCTGAACGCCGAACCGCTGTGGGCGCTGTTCTGGTGCGTGCTGATCCTCGTGATCGCGGTGACGTGGGGCGCGTGGCTGTTCCGCCGGAAGGCGGGGCGGCGCTGAGCGTCAGGCGCCGAGGCGCTTGAGCGCCGTCGCCACCACGTGCTTCGCGTTGGCGGCGGCGCGACCCACGACCTCGGCGGCGTGCGTCGCACCGTCGGGCAGGGGCGCCAGCGGGTAGTCGACGTCGGGCGCCTCATCGCCGAAGGCATCGACGAGGAACGGCACGAGCCAGTCGTCGACGACCTCGAGCGGACCGACCGACAGACTGTAGAAACGACGCTGGCCGTCTTCGCGCACGGTGACGAGCTCGGCCTCGCGCAGCACCTTCAGGTGCTTGGAGACGGTGGGCTGGCTGATGCCGAGATCGTTCACGATCTCGCTCACGCTCGTGCCGGCATCCGCCTCTGATGCGCGACGCAGGAGGAGCTGCAGGATGTCGCGCCTCGTACCGTCTGCGATCACGTCGAAGATGTCGGTCATGTCATCAGGTTAGTCGTCCCCGGCCGGAGTACCATGACGAAGACTCGGCGAGGTGCTCCAGGAGAGGGGACGGGTGGCACGCAGGGAATCCTTCTCTCCTCCGGTCGGTGTCTTCGGTCGCTCCGGTCGGATGCTGCGCGACCTCGTGACGGCCTCACCCGCCCGTTTCGCGATCGCCATCTACTGTGCGCTGATCCTGGTGTTCACGGCCCTCTTCTCGCTGCCGGCGGCATCCGCCGAAGGCAAGGTTACCCCGCTCGCCGACGCCCTGTTCACCGCCGTCTCGACCATCTGCGTCACGGGCCTGTCGACCGTCGACATGGCCTCGCACTGGTCGGGCTTCGGGCACGTGCTCGTGTTCATCGGCGTGAACATCGGCGGCCTCGGGGCGCTCACGCTCGCCTCGATCCTCGGCATGGTCATCTCCAAGCGCCTCGGGCTCAGGGCGAAACTGCTCGCCGCGGGCGACTCGAATCCGCTGCGCGCGCACGGCGGTCCCGTCAACGAGAGCCAGACGGTGCACCTGGGCGAAGTGGGTCAGCTGCTGAAGACCGTGGCGATCTCGACGATCGTGATCGAGGTCGTCCTGGCCATCGTGCTCTACCCGGGCCTGGTCATGGCGGGCATCGACCCGATCGCCGCGCTCTGGGAGGCGCCGTACTACGCCGCCATGGCCTTCACGAACACGGGATTCACCCCCAACGACGGCGGCGTGACGATGTTCGCCGACGACTACCTCGTGCTCATCGTGCTCATGACGGGCGTGTTCCTGGGCAGCATCGGCTTCCCCGTGATCTACACGCTCGCCAAGCACGTCTGGCATGTGCGGCGGTGGTCTCTGCACTCGAAGCTGACGCTCGTGACGACCGTCCTGCTGTTCTTCGCCGGGGCGCTCGTGTACATCGTGCTCGAGGTGAGCAACCCGCGCACCTTCGGGTCGATGGATGCGACCGAGACGACCATGAACGCCCTGTTCCTGTCGGCCATGACCCGATCGGGCGGCTTCTCGGTCATCGAGATCGACGATCTGCACGGCTCCTCCGTGCTCGTCACCTGCATGCTCATGTTCGTCGGCGGAGGCTCGGCCTCGACCGCCGGCGGCATCAAGGTCACGACCCTCGCCGTGCTCGCGATCGCCGTGTGGTCGGAGGCGCGCGGACGCCAGGCCGTCCAGGCCTACGGCCGCCGCATCCCCAGCGACGTGCAGCGCGTGGCCCTGAGCGTCGTCGCCTGGGCTGCGACGATCATCGCCGTGGCGACGATCGCGATCATCCAGATCACCAAGGCGCCGCTGGAGTCGGTGCTGTTCGAGGTGATCTCGGGATTCGGTACCGTGGGCTGTCGACCGGCCTGACCGCGGAGCTCCCCGATTCCGCATCGCTCGTCCTGGCGCTGGCCATCTTCATGGGCCGGGTTGGTACAGTGACACTCGCCGCGGCGGTGGCCGCGACGAGCCGCACGCAGCGGTACTCGCTGCCCGTGGAAAGGCCGATCGTTGGCTGAGAACCTCAAACGCGATGCCCCTGTTCTCGTGATCGGGCTGGGCCGGTTCGGCGCCGCCTGCGCGGGAGAGCTCGACCGCCTCGATCGCGAGGTGCTCGCCATCGACGCAAGCCTCGAGCTCGTGCAGAAGTGGTCCGATCGCGTGACCCATGCCGTGCAGGCCGACGCCCGCGACATCGACGCGCTCCGACAGATCGGGGCGCAGGACTTCTCCGTCGCCGTGGTCGCCGTGGGTTCGCTCATCGAGGCGTCCGTGCTCATCACCGCGAATCTCGTCGATCTCAAGATCCCGCAGATCTGGACGAAGGCGGTTTCGCAGTCGCACGGCAAGATCCTCGCCCGGGTGGGGGCGAACCACGTCATCTACCCCGAGCGCGAGGCCGGCGAGCGCGTCGCCCACCTCGTGAGCGGGCGGATGCTGGACTTCATCCGCTTCGACGACGACTTCGTGCTCGTGAAGATGTATCCGCCGAAGCTCATCCGCGGGATCGGCCTGAACGAGTCGGGCGTGCGCACGAAGTACAACGTGACGGTCGTGGGCGTGAAGAGCCCCGGCAAACCCTTCCGCTATGCGGAGGCCGACACGGTCGTGAGCAACCACGACCTCATCATCGTCTCGGGCACCAACCGCGACATCGAGCGGTTCGCGTCGCTGGCTCACTGACCCGATCCGGGCTGCGCCCGCCTCGCCCCGCTCGACCTGAAAGATGGTTCACATTCTGGTCGATCGCGGTTAGAGTCGTCTCACACGCGGCGACGGGGCCGCGCACGACCCGAAGGACCAACCATGGCGTCACACCTCTTCGACGGGATCACCTCACGGGTGATCGACACCGCGCGCGTGCGGGTGAACATCCTCGAACGCGCGGCCGACGTCCCCGCGACGCCCGCCGAACGCACTCTTGTGCTCGTGCACGGCAACGTCTCCTCGGCGCTGTTCTGGCAGGAGCAGATGCTCGCACTGCCCGAGGATCTGCGGGTGATCGCCGTGGACCTGCGCGGCTTCGGCGACAGCGAGAGCGCCCGGTCGACGCCACGCGGGGCCTGCGCGACTACAGCGACGACGTCGCCGCGACGCTTGAGGTGCTCGGCATCCCGGCGGCCCACCTCGTGGGCTGGTCGATGGGCGGCGGCGTCGTGATGCAGTACGCGCTCGACCACCCCGTGCTCTCCCTCACCCTGCAGGCAACCGTCTCGCCCTACGGCTTCGGCGGCACGCGGCGCGACGGCTCACGCCTCACTGCAGACGACGCCGGATGCGGCGGGGCGGCGCCAATCCCGACTTCGTGCAGCGACTGCGCGACGGCGACACCTCCGACGAGGCGCAGACCTCGCCCGCAGCGTCTTCCGCAGCAGTTACGTCGCCGCGGGATACGAGAGCGCGCACGAAGACACCTGGGTCGCATCGATGCTCACGACCTCGACCGAGCCGGGGAACTACCCCGGCGACGGAACGGCGAGCGAGAACTGGCCCGGCTTCGGCGCCGGGAGCGTCGGCGTGCTCAACACCATGGCACCGGGCCATTTCAACGTTTCCGGGATCGTCGACCTCGCGCGGAAGCCGCCGATCCTCTGGATTCACGGCACCGCCGACGCGATCGTGTCGGACGCCTCGTTCTTCGACCTCAACCACCTCGGCGCCCTCGGCGTGATCCCCGGCTGGCCGGGTGAGGACGTCGCACCCGCCCAGCCCATGGTCTCGCAGACCCGTGATGTGCTCGACGCCTACGCCGCCGCCGGCGGCACGGTCACTGAGGTCGAGCTCGAAGGCGCGGGCCACTCCCCGCACCTGGAACGCCCGGAGGAGTTCCGCGCGGCGCTGCGGAAGCACATCGGGGCGTAGCTACGCCCCCGCGGCGATCTCGCGGGCGCGGGCGAGCGCGGCATCCGTCGCCTCGGCGAAGAGGGCATCCAGGCGCGCCTCCCGCAGGACGGCGATCGCGCGCTCGGTGGTGCCCTTGGGGCTCGTGACGCGGCGGCGCAGCTCGGCGGGATCCTCACCTGAGGCGTCGAGGAGCGCGGCGGCACCGATGAAGGTCTGCTCGGCCATCAGGCGCGCATCGGCCTCGCTGAAGCCCTTGCCGATCGCCGCCTTGGTGAGTCCTTCGATGAGCAGGAAGACATACGCGGGCCCGACCCCGAGATCGTCGAGAGCGCGTCGATCTGCTCTTCGGGAACCTCCACGACCGCGCCGACGGTCTCGAAGAGCCGCCGCACGATGGCGACGTCCTCCGCGCTCGCGGACGCTCCGCGCGCGAGTCCGGTCACGCCCTTCCCGACGGTCGACGGAGTGTTCGGCATCGAGCGGATGACGCTGACGCCCTCCCCAGCACGGCGGCGAAGCGCGCGAGGGTCACCCCGGCCGCGAGGCTCACGACGACCGCATCCGGCCTGAGCACGGGGGCGATCTCGGCGAGCAGGTCCTCGACCATCGCGGGCTTGACACCGATGAGCACGACACGGGCATCGGATGCCGCATCCGCGTTCCCCGTCGGCCGTTCGGCCAGCGCGATGCTCTCGACACCGCCCAGCGCGGCGAGCGCCGCGGCCTTCTCGGCCGTCCGGTTCGTGGCGTGGATGCTCTCGACCGGGATGCCGCCGGCGACGACCCCCTGCAGGATCGCGCCGCCCATCGATCCGGCACCGAGGAACGCGAGAGAGGGAAGCGAGTCAGCCATGCCCCCATCCTACGGAGCCGGGCCCACCCCTCCGGCGGTGCGGTCTGGGAAGACACAAGCGCGCGTTCTAGACTCGTGGCATGAGTGCAACCGGCGGCAGCAAAGCGATCATCGCGGCCTTCCTGGCGAACATGGGCATCGCCGTGGCGAAGTTCGTCGCCTGGCTCCTGTCGGGTTCCGCATCGATGCTCGCCGAGGCGATCCACTCGGTCGCCGACTCCGGCAACCAGTTGCTGCTCCTGCTCGGCGGCAAGAAGGCGCAGCGCAAGGCCGACCGCGAGCACCCCTTCGGCTATGGCCGCGAGCGCTACGTCTACGCCTTCGTCGTCTCGATCATCCTCTTCTCGGCCGGTGGCCTGTTCTCGGTCTACGAGGGCGTCAACAAGCTGCGCGACCCGCACGAGGTCACCAACTACTGGATCCCGCTCACGGTCCTGGCCATCGCGATCCTGCTGGAGTCGTTCTCGCTGCGCACCGCGATCAAGGAGAGCAACAAGGTCCGCGAGCCCGGTCAGTCGTGGGTCGCCTTCGTCCGCCGCGCGAAGGCGCCGGAGCTCCCCGTCGTCCTGCTGGAGGACATCGCCGCCCTCATCGGCCTGCTGCTGGCCCTCTTCGGCGTCGGCCTCACCGCCATCACACACAACCCCATGTGGGACGCGATCGGCACACTCCTCATCGGCCTGCTGCTGATCCTGGTGGCGATCGTGCTGGGCGTGGAGACCAAGAGTCTGCTGGTCGGCGAGGGCGCCTCCGAGTCCGACCACGACGCGATCATCGAGGCGATCGAGGCCGGCGGCGAGGTCCAGCGCCTCATCCACATGAAGACGCTGCACATCGGCCCCGACGAGCTGCTCGTCGCGGCGAAGGTGGCGCTGGCATCCGACAAGCTCGTCCGCGATGCCGCACGCGACATCGACGACATCGAGAAGCGCATCCGCGACGCCGTCCCCAAGGCGCGCATCATCTACATCGAGCCCGACATCTATCGGCCGGCCCTCGACCCCGAGCCCCCGACAGACGTCTTCGTGCTCAAGTCGGCCGACTGAGCGCTTCCTCAGGCGTCGGATGCCGGCGAGCCGCCGCGCCCGCTCAGCGGCGCGATTCGAAGAAGGCGCGCAGGAGAGCCGTGGCGGCATCCGCCTCCACGCCCCCGACGACCTCGGCACGGTAGGGCAGGCGCCGATCGCGCAGCACGTCGTAGAGGGATCCGGCGGCGCCGGCCTTGTCGTCCCAGGCGCCGAAGACGACCCGGCTGATGCGCGACTGCAGGATCGCCCCGGCGCACATGAGGCACGGTTCGAGCGTGACGACGAGGGTGCGCCCCTCGAGGTTCCAGGATCCGACGCGGGCGGCCGCCTCACGCAGCGCCACGATCTCGGCGTGCGCGGTGGGGTCGCCGGTCTCCTCGCGGAGGTTGCGTCCCTCGCCGATGACATGGCCGTCGAGGTCGAGCACGACGGCGCCGACGGGCACGTCGCCGGCATCCCCCGCGGCATCCGCGAGCACGAGCGCGCGACCCATGGCGTCGAAATCGCTCGACATCGCACCTCCCCCACCGCCTGATCGGATGCCACGAGCCTACTGCCCCGGCTTTTGCGTGGTACCGCGGCGCACTAGCCTGTCTCTATGCGCTTGCACGTCGCCGACCACCCGCTCATCACCCACAAGCTGACCGTTCTGCGCGACGAGCGCACGCCGTCGCCGGTGTTCCGTCAGCTCACCGAGGAGCTCGTGACGCTGCTCGCCTACGAGGCGACGCGCAACGTGCGGGTCTCGCCCATCGAGATCCAGACCCCGGTCACCAAGACCGTGGGAGTGAAGATCAGCGAGCCTCGCCCGATCGTCGTGCCGATCCTGCGTGCGGGCCTGGGCATGCTCGAGGGCCTGGTGAAGCTGCTGCCGACCGCAGAGGTCGGGTTCCTCGGGATGATCCGCGACGAGGAGACCTTCGAGCCGACCACCTACACCGAACGCCTCCCCGACGACCTGAGCGACCGTCAGTGCTTCGCGATCGACCCGATGCTCGCGACCGGCGGGTCGCTGGGCGCCGCGATCGAGTTCCTCTTCCAGCGCGGGGCGCAGGACGTCACCGCGATCTGCCTGCTCGGCACCCCGAGGGCGTCGCCGCGATCGAGGAGATCGTCGGCGATCGCGACGTGACGCTCGTGCTCGGCGCGCTCGACGAGGGACTCAACGACAAGCGCTACATCGTCCCCGGCCTCGGCGACGCCGGCGATCGGCTCTACGGCACGGTCTGAGCGCCTCACTCTGACCGCCCGGCGCCCGGCCGGGCGCACGCGTCGCTACCCGCGACGGCCGAGTCAGAATTCGGACCATCGCGCGCTCACTCGGCGCGCCCAGACGCGACACGCCGTGCGGCGCGTGCTTCGTCCGTCTTTTCGCACGCGGACAGCGCCTCTCCGCTCGACAGCCGGGAACGACGCGAGCTCGGCATGGACTCACCCGACACCGACACCGACTCAGCTTGCGTCGGCTCCCACGAGGCGCGCGAAGGCGCTGAGGCGGGCGACGCCCTCGGGTCTCCACGGCAGGTCGTCGAGCAGCCCCGGCGAGTAGACGACGTAGGCGACGCTCTTGGCCCGGGAGACGGCGACGTTCAAGCGGTTCTGCAGCAGGAGGAAGTCCGACCCGCGCGGGGCATCGCGCCCGCTGGAGGCGGCGAGGCTCGTGATCGAGACGACCGCCTCCTTGCCCTGGAAGTTGTCGACGGTGCCGACCGGCACCCGCGGGTACCCGGCCGCGGTGAGCGCATCGAGCACCACCTGCTTCTGCGCGTTGTAGGGGGTGACGACGATGATGTCGTCCTGCACGAGCGGGCGCGGGTCCATCACGGTGCCGTCCGGTGCCGAGTCGGTGTACCGGCGGCCCAGGAGATCGCGCACGATGCGCACGACCTCGGCCGCCTCCTCCGCCGACTCGGTCGTGTTGCCGCGGTGGCGGATCGGCACGGGATGCAGACCGGGCGCCACGCCCTCGACCTCGCGGAGCGCGGTGACGGATGCTGCATCGAGCTGCCCCGCGTAGGCCAGCCGCGAGACGGGGTCGGCGACCTGCGGGTGCATCCGCCAGGTGTGCGAGAGGAAGTACCCGTGCGTGCGCGGGAGGACCTCGTGCCCTTCCATGAGCCATCCCAGCGCCGAGGTGTCGACGGGCTCCGGGTGGGTGCCCTGGCTGACCTGCGGGAGCTGCTGGGGGTCGCCCAGCAGCAGGAGCCGCTTCGCCCCGGCCGCGACGGCGATGGTCGAGGCGAGGGAGAACTGCCCGGCCTCGTCGATGACGAGGAGGTCGAGCTCCCGGCGCGGCACGCGCGCAGGGTTCGCGAAGTCCCAGGCCGTGCCGCCGACGACCACGCCCTGCCCGGCGTGCTCGGCGAGGAACGCGCCCATGCCCGCCTTGGGGATCACGGTGTACGCTGGCTCGGCCCCTTGCGGTCCTTCGGCGCCTTGGCGACCCTCCCCGGTGGCACGCCGTCTTCGATCACCCGATCGAGCAGCGTCTCGACGATCGCGTGCGACTGCGCGACGACGCCCACGCGGAAGCCATGCTCGTTCACGAGCCGGGCGATCACTCGCGACCCGGTGTAGGTCTTGCCCGTGCCCGGTGGCCCCTGCACGGCGACGTAGCTGTCGTCGAGGTCGCGCACGGCCTGGACGATCGCGTCGATCGCGTCGTCTGCGGCATCCGCGATCGGCCCGCCCGAGCTCGTGCGCGGCGGGATCCGGCGCAGGATGTCGGTCGCGGCATCCGGGGGAAGTCCGGGGCGCTGCCGACGACGCGCTCGGCCCACTCGACGATCGCCGCCTGCTGACTGCGCGTGTTCGGCGGACTCGGCGGTGTCAGCGCGAGCGGGAGCTCGTCCCAGGTCTGACCGTGCACCGCGCGCTCGAGCAGCACGTAGCCGTCGGGGAGGATCTCGAGGATCTCCGTCCCCGCGTTCGGGTAGTAGACCGCCCGGGAAGGCGACGCGGCCTCGAAGGGCATCGGAATCGGATACACGGCGTACGGGCTCGCTCCCGAACCCAGTGTGGTTCCCGGGGCGATCTCGCCGCGGACCTCGAGTTCACGGCTCAGCGCTCGCGCCCCTCGTCGACCGACCAGTCGCGGCGCGCGGTCGTCAGCGCGGGGTCGATGTGGACGACATCTTTCGCGTTCGCCCACATCGACACCGGCTCGCGCAGTCGCAGGAAGTGCCCCTGCCAGTAGGTCTTCGCCTCGCGCGGGTAATAGCTGATCGCCGCGGCCGCGAAGCGATAGAGACCGCCGTCGCGACCCTCCGCCTCGGCGCGCTCGGCCGCGGCGTACAGTTCGCCGGCCAGCGGCGGCGGTTCGTACGGCTGCGCGTCGCTCTCCTCGGGCGGCGCGGGATTCACCCCCGCTTCGCGCGCGAGCGCGATGAGCCAGTTGCGCAGGCGCCTGGTCGACACGCAGTCGTAGCGGTTGTAGTCGGCGAGGTCGTCGAGGATCGGCTGCGCCTCGGCATCCTGCCCGCTCTCCCGCAGCGAACGCGCCGCGACATAGCGCTCGATGGAGACGTCGCCCTTCTGGACGTCGCTCGTGCGTACCTCGTCGCCCATATAGAGCGGTTCGAGCTTCTTGATCGAGTAGGAGCGCTCCCCGATCCGCACCGACCGGAGCACGATCGGATACAGGTCGACGAAGACGCCCTCGCGCAGCAGTGCGTCGACCTCTTCCTCGCCGACGCCGTGCCGGGCCGCCATCGCGCTCAGGTGCGATGTCTCGTAGGGCGCGTAGTGGTAGATGTGCATACCCGGGTAGGTGCGACGACGATCGGAGACGAAGGCGAGGAAGTCGAGGAGTGCCCGACGCTCCTCGGCGAAGGAGTGCGCCCAGATCGCCGTGTACTCCTCGCGGTCGTTCACCCACCCGAACAGGTAGTCGAGGCCCCAGGCCCGCTCGCCGTCGCCCACCGCGTCCTCCGTGTAGAGGGGGTCGCCCTCGAAGTCGAAGAAGATGTCGCCGGCGTTGGGCTTGGGCAGCGTGTGGATCGCCTGCGGCTGGTGCACTTCGACCGGCGGCGGTGCGCCCTCGGGCGTCTCGGATGCGGCGATCTGCAGGCGCGCCTGTGCGCGGAGGTTCGCGAAGGTCTCGGGGTTCATGCCGGCGGGCGCGTCGGATGCCGCGGCGAGCTGGTCGATGGTCTCGACGCCCGCATCACGCAGCCGGGTGCGCTGCACCGGCCGCATCCGGGCGACCATCAGAAGGTCGCGTGCGGCGATCACCTGCTCTTCGCACGTGGCGCAGCGCCCGCAGGCGCGCACCTCGAGATCGCCGCGGTCGTCGCCCCAGGCGAGCGGTTCGCCTTCCGCGCCATCGGCGACACGGCGATCGGCGATGAGCGCCCGCAGCCGCGCTCGGCGCACGTGGAACAGCGGCAGGACATCGTCGACGGCGTGCGTGCTCGTCGTGCCGTCGCCCAGGAGCAGGTCGACTTCGTCGGAACGCGGGATGCCGAGAAGGTCGAGCTGGTCGACGTATGCCGCCAGCTGCATGAGCGCGGTCGTGCGGGCGGACCGGGCGAGCTTGGAGTCCTGCACCCGCCAGCGACCGTCGGCGTCACGGCGGAGGAAGTCGGCGAAGCCGACGAACTCCGCGGTCGCGAACGCCGCCTGGAAGACCAGCTGCGCGTCCGAGCGCAGTGCCGCGAGCGTCTCGTCGACCGCGGCCTGGAGCGCCTCGTCGTCGGCCGAGGAGGTGCGCTCGATCACCCGCACCGCCTGATCGCCGAGCTCGGCCTTGTACGCGGTGAGCACCCGCTCCTCGTGCACATCACCGAGCCTGGCTGCGCGCGCGAGCATCGGGTCTTCGGGATCGTCCACCGGATCGACCCGCCCGAGCTTCGCATCGATCGCCCGGCACCAGGCGAACTCGCACTCGGCTGCCGCCTTCAGATCGCTCGCGCTCCAGACGACCCGCCCCTCGGTGTGGATGATGCGCACGTTGCTCCTGTCTGCCGCTGCTTCGACAGTAGCGGCGGCCGCCGACATCGCACTCGACCGACGATGCCGACGACGGACGCCGCGTTCGCCAGGAGCGGAGCCTGTCCCGTTCTCGGATCGCGGACAGGCGGGCGCTTTAGGCTCGGAGGGTGAACGAGTTTCTCACCTGGCTGCTCGATTCCGTCCAGAGCGTCGATCCCGCGTTGCGGGCTCTCCTCGCGGGTATCGCGATCATGCTCGAGACGAGCGTGCTCATCGGGCTCATCGTGCCGGGCGACACGATCGTCATCGTCGCTGCGACGGCTGTCGCCACCCCCTTCGAGGGCATCGCGCTCGGGGTCGTCGTCGTGCTCGGAGCACTCCTGGGCGAGACCGTCGGGTACACGCTCGGATACTGGCTCGGACCCAAGATCCGCGCCTCCCGCCTCGGCCGTCGCATCGGAGAGACGAACTGGGACCGCTCGGAGCGCTACTTCCGCCGGCGCGGAGGCCCGGCGATCTTCCTGTCGCGATTCCTGCCCGTGCTGCACTCCCTCGTCCCCCTCACGGTCGGGATGGCCCGCTACCCGTATCGCCGCTTCCTCGCCTGGACGCTCCCCGCGTGCATCATCTGGGCCGCGCTGTACATCACGGTCGCCTCGCTCGCCGCGGGGACCTACCGCGAGCTCGCCGACCAGGTCCACTCCGCGGGATACATCTTCGTCGCCGTGATGGCGGCGTTCTTCCTGCTCGTCTTCCTCGGGAAGAAGATCGTCGAGCAGATGGAGAAGCGCCACCTCGACGGGACGGATCCGCGGCATCCGCACAACACGGATGACGAGATCGAGCGCTGAAGGGACTTCGCGACCCTTCCGGAACCTGCGGAGGCGCCTACCGCCACCACGTGTCGAACGGCGTCACCGGCAGCTGGCGCTTGTGCTCGGTCGCCCGGTACTTCGCCTCGATGAGGGCGGCGACCGAGGGTTCCACCTCGCGCCCTTCCAGGAAGTCGTCGATCTGCTCGTAGGTCAGCCCGAGCTCGTCCTCGTCGGCACGGCCGGGCTGCCCGTCGAGCAGATCAGCCGTGGGCACCTTCTGCGAGAGCTGCACCGGCGCGCCGAGGGTTTCGAGCAGCTGCCGGCCCTGACGCTTGGTGAGCCCCGACAGGGCAGGACGTCGGCGGCGCCGTCACCGAACTTGGTGAAGAACCCCGTGACCGCTTCGGCGGCGTGATCGGTCCCGATGACGAGGAATCCGCGGTGCCCGGCGAGCGCGTATTGGGCGACCATGCGCACCCGCGCCTTGACGTTGCCACGGTTGAAATCGCTGAGGTCACCGTCGACGGCCGCCTCGACCCCCGCTTCGACGCCGTCGACCCCCGCCTCGATGTTGAACTCGACGGCCTCATCGGGGCGATGAAGGCGAGCGCCGCCTCGGCATCGGCGGCGTCGTGCTGCACGCGATAGGGCAGGCGGACGGCGAGGAACGCAGCATCCCTTCCCTGCGCGCGGACACGCTCGACCGCGAGCTGCGCGAGACGCCCGGCGAGGCTGGAGTCCTGCCCGCCCGAGATGCCGAGCACGAAGCCGCGTGCGCCGGTCGCGGTCAGGTAGTCGACGAGGAACTGCACCCGCCGGTCGACCTCCCGCGACGGGTCGATGTCAGGCGACACTCCGAGAGCGGCGGCGATCTCCTGCTGGACGGACATGGACTCCTCCTGGGTCTGCTTCCTCCAGTATCGCCCCTGCGTGTTACGGACTGATATCGGAAGCCCCCGCGTCAGCCGGAGACGCTCGCCTCTTCGTCCTCGTCGAAGCCCAGCGTCTCGAGGCCGTCGGCACCGACCGCGTCGTCAGACGGGGAGAGCTCGAGCTCGGCGAGCCTCTCGCCGAGCATCTCACGGGTCGTCTCGCCCAGCTCGAGCGATTCCACGCCACGCAGCTTGCGCTCGACGGCACGCGTGCGACGCCCTGCCTCGCTCACGGTGTTCTGCGCGGTCTGCAGCTGCTTGCCGAGCTTCTCCCACACCTGACCGTACTTCTGGAACTCGGCCTTGGCTGCGCTCAGGACCTTCCACACCTCGCTGGAGCGCTTCTCGATCGCGAGCGTGCGGAACCCCATCTGCAGGCTGTTCAGCAGCGACATGAGCGTGGTGGGTCCGGAGACGGCGACACGGTGCTCGTTGTGGAGCCGGCTCACGAAGCCCGGCCGGCGCATGACCTCGGCGAACAGACCCTCGGTGGGCAGGTACATGATCGCGAAGTCGGTCGTGTGCGGCGGCTCGACGTACTTCGACGAGATGAGCTTGGCCTGCGTCAGGATCGCCTTCTCGATCTCCTTGCCCGCCATCTCGATCGCGGCGATATCACCCGACTCCTGGGCGACGAGCAGCCGCTCGTAGTCTTCCTGAGGGAACTTCGAGTCGATCGGCAGCCACACCGGGGTCTCGCCGTCACCGGTGCCGGGCAGCTTCACCGCGAACTCCACTCGGTCGTTCGAGTCGGGGCGCACCGCCACGTTCTCGGCGTACTGCTCGGGCGTGAGCACATCCTCCAGCTGACGGGCGAGTTGGACCTCGCCCCAGCCGCCCCGCGACTTGACGTTCGTCAGCACGCGCTTGAGCCCGCCGACATCCGATGCAAGTGTCTGCATCTCGCCCAGGCCCTTCTGGACCTGCTCCAGCCGCTCGCTCACGAGCGAGAACGACTCGCCCAGGCGCTTCTCGAGCGTGCCCTGCAGCTTCTCGTCGACCGTCTCGCGCATCTTCTCGAGCTTCTGCTCGTTGCCCACCCGCAGCTTCTCGAGCTCTTCACTCAGCGTCTTGCGCAGCTCCGCCTGCTTCTCGGTGTTGCGGTCGGTGAGCTCCTGGATCCGCCTCGCGTTCTCCTCCAACGAGGACTTCAGCGTCGTATGCAGCTTCTCGTCGACAGTGATGCGCATCTGCTCGAGCTTGCGCTCGTTCTCATCGCGCAGCACGTCGAAACGCTGCTCGAGCGTCGTGCGCAGGTCGCCCAGCCGCGCATCCGTCTGCTGCTGGCCGCCGGAGACCGTCTGCACCAGTTCAGCGCGCTGGCTGTGCAGCTCCTGTCGCAGCTCGGGCGAGACAGCCTCGCCCCGGCCGCGCGAGAGCACGAGGAGGAGCAGGCCGATGCTGAGCAGCAGGTTCACGACGATCAGCAGCAGAAGTACGGTGTCCATGGTCTCCTCGCTCGTTCGGATGGGGCTTGACCGCTACGCTACGCCGGGCCTGCGACATTGCGGCGAGGCGCCCCGGGTCAGCGGATCGCGATCGTCAGGAGCATCGAGACGAAGACGGCGACGATCACCGTGCTGTAGGCGAAGGCGACGATCGAGTGCGTCGTGATCATCCCCGGCCGCGCCGGGTCAACACCTGTACGTCGGAGGACGAGAACGTCGAGGAGACCTGGAAGGACAGGTAGAGGAAGTCGAAGAACACCCGCTCGCCGTCGCCGGGGAACTCGAAGCTCCCCTCCTGCGCCCAGGCGCGTGCGTACTCGACGGCGAAGACCGCCGAGAGCAGCACCCAGCTCCCGGCGATCGCCAGGATCCCGCTCGTCACCAACAGCCCGTTGGTGCGCAGCGCCTCGTCGACGAGCATCACGGAGACACTGCCCAGAGCCACCACGGCGATTCCGATCGCCCAGGTCTTCGGGCCTCCGCCCTGCACGAGGAAGCGCGTGAGAAGTCCGGGCGAGCCCGTCTCCCGAAGCCGCCCGCGCAGCGCGTCGCCGCGGAGGCCGCGGAAGGCGATGTGCGTGAGCACGAGGTAGAGGGGGCCGTACAGCCCGAATCCCAGGAAGGGGGCCATGATCAGGATGTCGCGCCGCGTCGTGTCCTCGGGCGGAAATTACGCGATGACGATCAACGATCCCGCGACGATCGCCGCCACCATCGCCACCAGCACGAGGACGTGACGGGCGGCGTCGGAGTGCAGCAGACCCCGGTTGAGCGGCAGGCGCGATCGAACCGTGCCCTTCACCGTATCGGCTGCTCGGCAGAACGCGAGAGGACCCGGCCTCAGTTCTGCGAGAGGAGCCCTGCGTGCTCCGGGTGCGCATCGAACCAGTCGGCCACGTACCAGCACACCGGGCGCACGCGACGATCCCCCTGCGCGGCGATCTCCTCGACCGCACCCTGCACGACCCGGGCGGCGTGCCCGTGTCCGCGATGCGTGGGGATCGTGAAGGCCCGTGTGAGCGCGACCGTGCGACCGTCGTCGCGGTAGTCGAGTACGCTCAGCAGCTCGCCGTCGCGCGTGAGGGTGTAGCGCGCGGCATCCGATTCCTTCGTCAGCACGAAGCCGTCGTCCTCAGTCCTGGTCACTCCCCAGCCTACGGTCGGCAGAGGACACCGGCACCGGATGCCGCCTCTGCAACATTTCGTCATACAAGGACCAGCTTTGACACGGGCCGCTGTTTTCCGACATAATCGGGCCCATGACCACCAACACACTTCCCTTGTCCGCCCAGGAGGCGAACGGGACGACCGGCATGATGATGGCCGGCCGTGTTGGCATGTGTTGCCGAATGTGTCGCTGATACTCAGCCACCCCCGCCGGCCAGACGCGTGAACTCCGACGTCTGAGCCCCGAGCACCCACCCGCCTGCTCGCTCACCGGCCTCTCGGTCACTTCGCAACACACTCAGAGCCCCGTCGGCTCACCCCTCCAAGGACTCCATCATCATGTCGAACACCGCCCTCCTCGAGCGTCCCGCCACTCGCGTCAACCACCTCCGCGCCGTCCCGCCGCTGGCTCCCGCCGCCCCGCGGCAGCACCCGCCGAGCCGGTCGCCGCCGACCTCCCTTCGCCCCGCTCGCCTCGCGGCTTCGCCCTCTACGTCGGACTCGACGAGATCAAGGCCGCCGAAGCCGGTGTGAGCCTTCCCGTGCTCGTCGACGCCCTGCGCCGCACGCTCGCCGAGCTCGCCCCGGGGCCGAGACCCACGCCACCGTCGCACTCGCGCCTCAGGGCGCCGGCGGCCGCGACCTCGACGTCGTCCGTCTCGCCCTGCACGAGCCCGGCGCGATCGCCCGCGCCAAGGCCGAGACCGAGGAGGAGACCGGCGACAACACCGGCGTCGCGGTCGACATCTCGCGCAAGCGTGTGCTCATCGACGGCGAGTCGGCCGCCTTCACCTACAAGGAGTTCGAGCTGCTGCAGTACCTGGTGCTGCGCGAGGGCCGCACGATCGAGCGCTCCGAGCTCGTCGAGGCCCTCTGGCAGTCACCCGACGACGAGACCCCGGGTGAGCGCACGATCGATGTGCACGTCCGGCGCCTCCGCGCCAAGCTCGGCCGCTACGAGGACATCGTGCGCACCGTGCGCGGCGTCGGCTACCGCTTCGACCGCCACGCCGACGTCGTCATCCGCTACGGCCACGGCACGCCCTCGCCCGACCGCTTCTGAGCATCCGGCGCTCCGCGGCCAGGCGAATCCCCTCCTGGGCGATCGACTCACGCAGAGGAAGAGGCGCGTCCTCTGCCAGGGAAGTGTCGGCGCCCGGGCGTAGGGTGTTCGCATGTCTCTCGCTCCGGATGCCGCGACGGCCCGCACCGCACCGCGAGAGACGACCTATCGCCCCGACCATCCGCTCGATCTCCTCCGCACGGTCGGCGTGCTGCGCCGCGGACCGTGGGATCCGACGATGGCCGTCGACGGAACCACTCTCTGGTGGGCGCATCGCACGCCCGACGGTATCGCGACCCTGGCGCTGCGCACCGTCGGCGCCGAGGTCCGCGCGACGGCCTGGGGTCCGGGCGCGGAGCACGCGCTGGGGCGGTTCCGGCGCTGTGCGGCGCCGACGACGACCCGAGCGGATTCGAGGCCGCCCGGCATCCGGTCGTCGCAGAACTCCACCGTCGGATGCCGGGGCTCCGCCTCGCCCGCACCGACCAGGTGTTCGACGCCTTGGCCGCCTCGGTGCTCGAGCAGAAGGTGACCTCGCTGCTGGCGTTCCGCGCCTGGCGACGGTTGGTGCACCGCTTCGGCGAGACCGCCCCCGGCCCGACCCCTCGCCCGATGCGGGCCGCGCCGGCACCGTCGGTCTGGGCGCGCATCCCCTCCTGGGCGTGGCACCAGGCCGGTGTCGAACCGCCGCAGTCACGTGCGATCGTCGCCGCTGCGGCCCGCGGCGAGCGCATCGAGCGGGCCGTGCTCGCCGACCGAGCCGATCCGGAGCGCATCCTCACGAGCCTGCCCGGCGTCGGCGTGTGGACGGCGGCCGAGACCCGCCTCCGCTCCCTCGGGGATCCGGATGCTGTAAGTCTGGGCGACTACCACCTCCCCCACGAGATCGGCTTCGCGCTGACCGGCGAGCGCACCGACGACGCGGGCATGCTCGAGCTGCTGGAGCCCTGGGCGGGGCACCGGCAGCGGGTGATCCGACTCATCGGCGCCGGTGGACCCCGGGAGAAGCGCCGCGGACCGCGGCTGGCGCCGATGGATCATCGCGCGCGCTGAGCGATCCCTCGGACTACACCCCGAGTCGCTCGACCTCGTCGATCCCGTCTTCCCGGAACCGCTCCGCGATCCGCGTCGCGACGTCCTCCACCGTGAGAGACGGCACAGTGTCGGAGAGCGCGCCGATCGTCGCGGTGTCGACATCCGCGTCGAGCGCGGCGGCCACGGCCTCGGTGACCGGCAGCAGCGCCTCCACCGGCTCCACCTGCACGACCGAGCTCACCAGCCATGCGCCACGCGAGACGCGCTGGGCCGTGCCGCTGATCTTGGCGACCCCGCCGCGGTTGACGCTGTGCGCACCAGGACAGTACTCTCCCGGCACCTCGCCGACGCGGGCGTCGATGCCGTAGGAGGCGAACACCTCGGCCAGCAGCTCCGCGTGCCGGTCGAAGCGCGCGTTCGGCCACTCCTGGCCCTCGGAGAAGCCGAACTCGTCGACGACCAGGCTGCCCTCGTGCAGCGGCGCGAACGTCCCGCCGACCGGGCGTACGGCGGCGAGGAACCCGAAGGAGTCGGCCGCCTCGACCGCCTCGTCGAATCGCGGCGAGCGCTCGTCGCGACGGCTGAAGGCGATCAGGCGCAGCGGTCGGGCCAGGCGCAGGATCCGGATGTCGCGGGCGCTCTCCCGCATCCGATCCATCGTCGGGGCGACATGGCCGAAAGGTTCCATGCCTCGACGATAGCGGGGACGCCGCGGCATCCGATGGTTAGGCTGGGGCATGAACGCGAAGCGTCGCAACCGCCTGATCTGGGTCGCCTCGACGGTCGTGCTGCTCGTCCTCGGCGTGGTGGTGGGCCTGATCCTGCAGAACCTCTGGCTCGGACTGCTGTTCGCGGCGCTCGTCTCGCTGGTCTGGCTGATCGGCGTGGAGTCGCGCAAGTCGGGCAACTCCGGTGTCAACGACGAGTCGCACGGCATCGAGCTCTGAGACCCGCCCCTCCTCCCTGTCACCAGGGCCGGGGACCGCGTCCGCTCCCGTCAGGACCCACGGCGCCGATCAGGTCCGACCATCTCTCGACGCCGCCGGCGCCGATCAGGTCGCCGCCCACGACGACCCAGTCCGCACCCGCGCGCTCGATCGCGGGCACGTCCCCGCGCGTGACGCCGCCGTCGACGCCGATCCGGCGATCCGGGGACTGCCTCCGCAGGAACCGGATCTTCTCGATCACCCCGCGGTCGAAGACGCTGCCCGCCTCGCCCGGCGTGACGGACATGCACAGGACCGCGACGTCTGCCGGCACCTCCTCCGGACGGGTCCGGGGCGACACCGCGACACCGGGAAGCCGCCCTCGACGGGCGATGCGGTCGATCGCCTCATGCCACCCCTCCGCCTCGAGATGCACGATCACGGTGTCGCAGAACTCCGCCCACTCGTCGACCCTGCCGCGCGGATCCGTCGCCATGATGTGCGCCTCGGCCTGAACCCCCGTCGCAGCCGTGATGCGCTCGGCCTCGGCGGGCGTGAACCCGCCCTCCGCGGCGAAGCGCCCGTCGGTCGTGTCCCAGTGCAGGCGTCGCAGCCCGCTCCTGGTCAGCTCCTGCGCGAGCGACTGCTGCTGCGCAGCCGGAACCGACCACAGTGATCCGGAGACCTCAAGCATCGTCCGTCGCAAAGATCGCCTCGGCCAGGACGTGATCGGCCACCAGCTCGGTGAGAAGGCCTGCCCTCGAGATCGCCAGGACGGCCTCCGCCTTCGACGCCCCCGCGGCGACGCACACGATCCGGGGGATCGCCAGCAGCTGGTCGAAGTGTATGTTGATGCAGCGGTCCTGGAAGTTCGGATCGACGGGCGTGCCGTCGGCCTTGAGCAGGATGCCGGCGATATCGGCGACATAGCCGCCGGACTCCGCGACCTCCAGCACGTCCGGCGGCATCGCCTCCCGGATCTGCGTGTCGCGCGGATTCCACGCGCCGATCGACAGGAGGGCGGTCGTCACGGCGGGGAAGAGATCGATCGCGGCCCGGATGTCGGGGTGGGAGCGCAGACTGGCTGCGACATCGCGGTCCTCGACGAACAGCGGGGCGAAGATCGGGTAGACCTTGCCGCCCGAGGTGCGCGAGGCCTGGCGGGCGACCTCGATCGGCGACGAGGCGATGTCGTTGGAGACCACGCCGGTCAGCTGCACGATGGACACCGGCGGCAGATATTCCAGCTGGCTCGCGGTGGCGGTCAGCGTGCGCCCCCACGCGACCCCCAGCACCTCGTCGGGCACGAGCGTCTCGGACAGCAGCGAGGCGGCGGCGTATCCGACCTGCGTGCGCACGTTGTCGTCGTCGCCGTGCGAGCGGATGACCTCGCAGCGCCGCAGTCCCAGTCGCTCGCCCAGGCGGGTCGCGAGCACGGGGTCGGGGAGCCCGCCGTCGTGGATGCCGATCGTCACGATGCCCTCCTCGCGTGCCCGCGTGAGGAGGCGCGCCACCTTGAAACGGGAGATCTCGAACATCTCGGCGATCTCGACGCGGGAACGGTCCTCCAGGTAGTGCGCTCGGGCGACAGCCGCGGTCAGACCGCGTTCCGAATCCAACTCACGGTTGAGGGCGCTCATTCGAGCGCTTGTATCACGATCAAGTGACATTTGAGCTGCTTCCTCAGGTTTTCGTTCACGGCTATCTATGCTCAAATGTACCTTGCGAAGTCACATTTGAGCGAACTTTCGCAGAGTCCACCGCATGAGACCAGACAAAGGAGTGGGTGTGCCCGTCAACGACGACATCCTGAGGGTGGCGCACGAGCGCATCGCCGCAGCGGCGGCGGCGGTCGACGCGGTGTCCGAGTCGATCGACGACACCTTCGTCGGCATCGCATCGCTCATCCTGGGATGTCGCGGCAAGCTCTTCATCGGCGGCTCGGGCACCTCCGGGACCGTCGCGCGCCGCATGGCGCACATCCTCTCCGTCACGGGCACGCCCTCGATCGCCTTCTCGCCGATGGACAGCCTCCACGGCGCATCCGGGCGGTCACCGCACACGATGTCGTCCTGCTCATCTCGAAGGGCGGCGCCTCGGACGAGGTGATCCTCTCCGCACAGATCGCCCGGCGCCGGGGAGCGAAGACGATCGCCCTGACCGCCAGCCACGAATCGCCCCTCGCCCAGGCCTGCGACCTCAGCGCCCGCGTGGCCGTCGCCCCCGGGCGGAGATCGGCGGGATCGTGGCCACCGGGATCACCCTCGCCCAGGCCGCCTGGGGCGACGCCCTGGCCGAGGTGCTCATGCGCGGACGCGGATACACCTGGGAGGAGTTCATGACGACGCATCCTGCCGGCGCCGTAGGCCGGCTCTCCGACATGCCCGCCGACCCGCAGCCCCTGCCCTTCCCCGAGACTCAGGAGGAGGCACGATGACAGAGGTCGTCATCGGCGTCGACAGCTCGACCCAGTCCTGCACGGTCGAGGTCCGCGAGATCTCCCACGGGAGGCTCCTGTCCACGGCACGTGCGCCGCATCCGGCCACCTTCCCGCCCGTGAGCGAACAGCATCCCGACACCTGGTGGGAAGCCCTGATCACCGCCGTTCGCGAAGCCACGGACGGTCTCGACGCCCGAGTGGTCGGTCTCAGCGTCGGAGCCCAGTGCCACGGCCTGGTCGCCCTGGATGAGAACGGTCGCGTCATCCGCCCCGCCAAGCTGTGGAACGACACGACGTCGGCCGGTCAGGCGACCGAGATGGTCGAGCGCAGAGGCGAGGCGTGGTGGGCGTCCCAGATCGGCATCGTCCCCTCCGCGGCGATCACGATCTCCAAGCTCGCCTGGCTGCGCGACGAGGACCCGAGTCCTTCGGCCGCATCCGGCACATCCTGCTCCCCACGACTGGCTGACCTACCGCCTCACCGGCCGGCTGGTCACCGACAGGTCCGACGCCTCGGGCACCGGCTACTTCTCCGCCGACACCGTCACCTGGCGCACCGACATCCTCGACGAGTTCGTCGCCGAACGCGACTGGGAGGCGATGCTACCGCGCGTCCTCGCGCCCGATGAGGGCGCCGGCCGGCTCACCGAAGAGGCCGCTGCGGCCTGGGCCTCCCGGTGGGGGCGCTCGTCGGCGCCGGTGGCGGAGACCAGCATCTGGCGGCGCAGGGCATCGGGCTCGCCGAAGGCGACATCGCCTACAGCCTGGGCACATCCGGGGTCGTGTTCGCCAGCACCACCGCTCCGGTGGTCGACCCCTCCGGCGGAGTCGACGGCGTCGCGAACACCACGGGCGGGTACCTGCCGCTCGTGTGCACGCTGAACTCGACGAAGGTCACGGACACCGTCGCGCAACTGCTCGGCGTGGACCACGCAGAGCTCACCCGGCTCGCGCTGACGGCTCCCGTCGACCCGACGCGCCCCGTCCTGGCCGCCTACCTGGACGGCGAGCGCTCCCCCCGGCGCCCCTGGGCATCGGGCATGCTCGCCGGCCTGACGACCGCGACCAGCCGTGAGCAGCTCGCACTGGCCGCCTTCGAGGGCGTCGTGCTCGGCCTCGTCCGCGGCGAGCGGCTGCTGCAGGAGCGCGGCATCCGGATCACCGGGCGCACGATCCTCATCGGCGGGGGCGCCCGCTCGGAGGCCTACCGGCAGCTCATCGCCGACTTCACCGGGCGCACGGCGCACACCGTCGATGCGCCGGAGGCGACCGCCCGTGGCGCGGCGATCCAAGCGGCCGCGGTCGTGCGCGACGAGAGCGTCACAGCCGTCACCGAGCGGTGGCGGCCTGCGATCACCTCGACCATCGAACCGCGCAGCGACCGCAACGACATCTGGCAGCGCTACCTGCGCCTGGCCGACCTGCAAGCCGACGGGGGGTACTTCTGATGCTCTACCTCGACAGCGCGGACCGCACGCAGCTGGAACCGCTCCTGCGCACCGGCGTCTTCGCCGGCGTCACGACCAACCCGCTCATCCTGCAGCGCGCGGGCCTCGCCGCCGCCGACCTCCCCTCTCTGCACACCTGGCTCGGCGAGCGTGGAGCGGGCACCTTCTTCGCTCAAGCGACCGGAGCAAGCGCCGATGAGCTGCGCGCCTCCTCACGGGCGATCGCCGGGCTCGGCGACGATGTGGTCGTGAAGCTGCCCGCCACCTCGGCCGGGCTCACCGTCGCGCGCGAGCTCGTCGACTCCGGATGCCGTGTGCTCGTGACCGCGGTGTACCACCCGACGCAGATCCTGACCGCCGCGGCCGTCGGTGCGCAATGGATCGCCCCTACGTCGGACGAGCAACCGAAAGCGGCCGCGACGGGCTAGCGCTGGTGCGCACCATGGCGCGGATGCACACCTCGACGCGAATCCTCGCGGCGAGTCTGCGAAGCATCGATCAGGTGGCCGAGATCGCCGCCGCCGGAGCCGTCGATCTGACCCTCTCCTCACCTCTGGCCTACGCGCTCCTCGAAGACGAACTCACACTGGCCGCAGCCGAGGAGTTCGACCGGATCGACGCCGAACAGCGTGCAATGAAAGGAATACGTGCATGAGGACCCTCCCCAAACGATGATCGCCAGCGTGCTGCGCGGAACACGCGACCTCACCCTCGAGGAGCGAGCGGTGCCGACACCGGCATCGGATGAAGTCCTCATCCAGGTGCACAGCGTCGGCGTCTGCGGCTCGGATGTCCACTATTACGAGCACGGCCGCATCGGCCCCTATATCGTCGAGTCTCCGATGATCCTCGGGCACGAGGCCAGCGGCCGTATCGTGGCGGTCGGCAAGGATGTCGACCCCGCCAGGGTCGGTCAGCGCGTCGCGATCGAACCCCAGCGCCCCTGCCGTAAGTGCGACTTCTGCCGCTCCGGCGCCTACAACCTCTGCCCCGAGATGGAGTTCTACGCGACTCCGCCGATCGACGGCGCCTTCGCCGAGTACGTCATCATCCAAGACGATTTCGCCTATGAGATCCCCGATTCGATCAGCGACCACGCCGCGGCGCTGATGGAACCCCTGTCGGTCGGCATCGCCGCCGCGCAGAAGGGTGGAGTCAAGGTCGGAGACACCGTGCTGATCGCCGGGGCGGACCCATCGGACTGATCACCGCGCAGGTCGCGAAGGCCTTCGGCGCCGCCGATGTGATCATCGCCGATATCGACCCCGCCCGTCGCAGCCTCGCCGCCGAGTACGGCATGCGCACGGTCGATCCTCTCTCCGAGTCGACCGAAAGCCTCCAGGCGCACGTCTTCGTCGACGCCTCCGGCGCGACGGCGGCGATCACCAATGGAATCCGGTCCACCCGCGCCGGCGGTACGGTCGTTCTGGTCGGCAGCGCCGATGAGTTCCCCTCTCGGTCCCGAGGTCGCGATGCGCGAACTCAACGTGACCGGTACGTTCCGCTACACCGGCACCTGGCCGATCGCACGCACGCTGCTCGAGTCGGGAGCCGTCGAGCTGGACTCTCTGGTGACCCACGTCTACGGCATCGAGCAGGTCGAGCAGGCGCTGACCGGCGAGGGCACGGACGGGTCGCTCAAACGCATCGTTCTGCCCGGTGTGCGGGTGGTGGAAGAGCCGTCGGTGGGGAGCGCGAGATGACGCAGAATCTACTGTCTGTCCAGGGCGTTTCGAAGTCTTTCCCTGGTGTCAAGGCACTCGATGACGTCTCCTTCGAGGTGCGTCCCGGTACAGTGCACGCGCTGTGCGGCGAGAACGGCGCGGGCAAGTCCACCCTCATGAAGATCATCAACGGCATCTATCAGCCCGATGCCGGCACGATCCGCGTGAACGGTGAGGCGGTGCGCATCCGCAATCCCATCGAGGCCCGCGCACAGGGCATCGCGATGATCTCACAAGAGCTGAACTACGTCCCCGACATGACGATCGCCGAGAGCTTCTTCCTCGGGCGGCTGCCCATGCGGTTCGGCAAGATCGACTGGCGTCACATCCGCCGGGAGGCGCGCCGAATCCTGAAAGAAGAGGGCTGGATTTCTCCATCCACCGGCGGCTGGGGACGCTGACCGTCTCGGAGATCCAGACGCTGGAGATCGCCCGGGCCGCATATCACAGCGCCGACGTTCTGATTATGGATGAGCCGACCTCGGCGATCGCGCACAAAGAGGTCGAATCCCTTTTCGCGAAGATCCGTTCCCTGCGAGCTGCGGGCAAGTCGATCATCTACATCTCGCACAAGATGGACGAGGTCTTTGAACTGGCCGACGACATCTCCGTGCTCCGCGACGGCACCGTCGTCAGCTCCCAGCCGGCATCGGCGCTCACGGCGGGCAGGTGATCGCGCAGATGGTGGGGCGCGACCTGGACCACCAGTCCTTCCCCAAAGAGCGCATCGAGATCGGTGAGACGGTGTTCAAGGCCACAGGCCTATCCAGCGAGCACATGTTCGAGAACATCGATCTGGAGATCCGCGCCGGAGAGATCGTAGGACTGGCGGGCCTGATCGGTGCCGGACGCAGCGAGGTGATCCGGGCGATCTTCGGCCTCGACAAGCTCGACAGCGGTCAGATCGAGGTCGACACCCAGGCGATCAAGATCAAGAACCCCACTCAGGCGATCCGCGCCGGCATCGCGATGCTTTCGGAGGACCGCCGGCTCGTGGGAATCATCCCCCAGCTGAGCATCATGAAGAACGCGACCCTGGCGAGCCTGAAGAAGGTCATTCGCGGCGGGTTCACCCGTCACCGCGAAGAAGAGCGGCTCGCCGAAGAGTACTTCACGAAGATGAACGTCAAGGCGCCGAATCTGAAGACACGCATCGCCAACCTCAGCGGCGGCAACCAGCAGAAGGTGCTGCTGGCGCGGTGGCTCATCGCCGATCCCAAGGTGATGCTGCTCGACGAGCCCACGCGAGGCATCGACGTGGGCGCGAAGTTCGAGATCTACAAGATCATGACCGAGCTGGCCCGGCAGGGCCGCGGCATCCTCATGATCTCCTCCGAGCTTCCTGAGCTGATCGGGATGTGCGATCGCATCTACGTGATGTCGGCGGGGCGCCTGACCGCCGAACTGAACCCGAGCAGTTCTCTCAGGAAACAATCCTCAAATACGCCATGAACGAAATCGAGGTGGCATGACCATGCTGGCCAAACTCAAGACCTTCGAAGCGAGCCGGTACTCGATCTTCATCATCCTGCTTGTGGTGATCGTCGCGGCGAGTCTTCTGAGCCCCAACTTCCTCAGCGGTGACAACATCTTCAACGTCCTCCGACAGGTCGCGGTGATCACAATCCTCGCCTACGGGGCAATGACGCTGATCATCGGCGGCATGATCGACCTGTCCGCGGGGCGGTCATGGCCTTCGCCGGCGTCGTGGCGGTGATGGTCTACAAATCCACCGGGAACATGCTTCTCGCCCTCCTTGGAGCGATCGCCATCGGAGTGCTCTGCAACCTGGTCAACGCCTTCATGGTGGCGACGCTGCGCACTCCGGCATTCATCGTGACGCTGGGAATGATGCTCATCGCCCGCGGCGCCGTGCTCGAACTCACCCAGGGGCAGAACATCCTGCAGCTGGGCGACTTCATCCTGATCGGCCAGGGCAATCTCGGATGGCTGCCCATTCCCGTCCTGATCCTGATCATCGTGACCATCGTCGTCTGGTACCTCATGAACCAGACCCGCTATGGCCGGGCCGTGTACGCGGTCGGCGGCAATGAAGAGGCCGCCCGGGCGGCCGGAATCGCGGTCGAGCGCGTCAAGTACCAGGCGTTCCTCGTCAACGGTGTCCTCGTCGGCATCGCCGGTGCGATCTTCATGTCGCGTGTCAACGCGGGCCTGCCCAACGCCGGGATCGGATACGAACTGCAGGCGATCACCGCTCCCATCATCGGTGGCACGAGCTTCTCCGGCGGCGTCGGAACTGTCATGGGCACGCTGGCCGGCGCGCTGATCGTCGGGGTGCTCGGCAACATCATGAACCTGATCGGCATCGGCTCCTACATCCAGCAGATCGTGATGGGTTCCATCATCGTCGTCGCCGTGGCCTACGACGTCTTCAGCAAGCGCGGCAAGGCGAAGACCACGATCCTCAAGTCCGACGCGAAGGGAGCAACGATCGCCGCCGGCGGCAGAGCGTCATCGCCGCCCCAGGAGGCGCGAAACCCTCAGCTTGATCGAACAAACCTGACCACTATCCCTGCAACACCGAAAACACACGAGGAGAGCACAATGAAGACTCTTACCCGCAGGATCATCGCACTCGGCGCCGCCGCAGTGACGGCGATCAGCCTGGCCGGCTGTGCGGTCACGACCGGCAACCCCACGACCGGGGCAACGGCGGCGAGCCCGAAGAGAAGGATGAGTACCGCGTCGCGTACATCGCGCGTGCGCAGGCCGACTCCTTCGCCGCGTGGCTCGCGAACGAGATGAGGGCGGAGGCCGAGAACTACGCCGACATCACCCTGGAGGTGTTCGACGGCCAGGCCGATGACGAGGTCGAGAACCGGATGATCGAGAACGCGATCGCCAACCGCTTCGACGCCATCATCGTCCAGGCCAACAACGCCGATGCACAGCTGCCCTACATCCAGCAGTCGATCGACGCCGGCATCGTCACGATCACCACGAACCCGCGCGTGGAGGGCCTCAACGGCGGCAGCTCCGTCGACGCCGACCCTATGCGCAGGGCGCCGTGGTCGCGGAGCTCGCTCTCGACCTGATCCCGGAGGGGCGAACGTCGTCGTCCTCAACGGCCCGGCCGGAAACTTCCACAGCACGGCCCGTCGTGACGCCTGGCAGAAGGAGTTCTTCGACGTGCGCTCTGACGTGACCATCGTCGCCGAGGACATCGCCAACTGGAACAAGGACGAAGCGCTCACCCTCATGGAGGACTGGTCGCTGGCCAACTCCGACATCGATGCGATCATCTCGATGAACGACAATATGGCCACCGGTGCACTCGAGGCGGTCAAGGGCAAGTCCGGCTTCGACGGCATCCTCGCCTTCGGTGTCGACGGGACGCCCGAAGCGGCCCTCCTCATCGCCGACGGCGGGATGACGGCCACGTCGTTGCAGAACGCCCGCGAGCTCGCGCAGCTGAACCTCAAGGCCGTGCACGACCTGCTCACCGGCGCGCAGTCCGAGGTGCACGTGGACGTGGGCAACCCGCTCATCACCCGGGACAACGCACAGGAGTACATCGACCTGTACAAGGAAGCCGGTCTGATCGACCAGTGACCGAGCCGATGATGCGGGCGGCCTGCACAGGCCGCCCCGCATCATCACGGCAGGAGCGGAGAGATGATCGAGCTGAGCGAGATCCAGGCGCGCACGCGCCTGCAGACCCTGGCACGGCCGAGGAAGGCCCGACCCTTCCTGCTGGGCATCGTCGGAGCGCCGGGCTCGGGCAAATCCACCTTCGCAGACAGCCTGGGTGCGCCGGTGCTTCCCATGGACGGCTACCACTTGGCCGACGAGCTGCTGGACGCCCTCGACCGCCGCGACCGCAAAGGCGCTCCGGACACCTTCGACGTCGCCGGTCTCTCCGCCGCGCTCCGGCGTCTCCGCGCCGGTGAGGACATCGTCGTCCCCCGCTTCGACCGGGGCCTGGAGGCGGCGATCGCCGGCGCGATCCCCCTCCCCTCGTCTGCTCCCTCGTCATCGTCGAAGGCAACTACCTCCTGTCCGACGCCGGAGGCTGGGAACAGATCGGCGCGCAGCTCGACGAGGTCTGGTATCTCGACCTCCCCGATGCCCTGCGCCGCACCCGTCTCATCGAACGCCATCGCCGGCATGGTCGCACCCGCGACGAGGCGATCCGCTGGGTGACCGAGGTCGACGAACCCAACGCCAGACTCATCGCGTCGACACGCGTGCGTGCCGACGCCGCCATCACGTTCCCCCGATCTAAGGAGTACTTCATGTCCGTTCTGGATGCCTTCGCCCTCACCGACCGCGTCGCACTCGTCACCGGCGCCACTCGCGGGCTCGGCCGGGCCTTCGCCGTCGCCCTGGCCGAGGCCGGCGCCGACGTCGTGATTCACGGCCGCGATGCTGACGCCGCATCCGCCGTGAAGACGGAGATCGAGTCACTCGGGCGTCGCGCGTGGGTCGTGCTGGGAGATCTGACCGAGCCGGGCGCAGCGGATCGGGTGGCCGCGGACGCCGTCGGCCGGGCCGGCCGCATCGACGTGCTGATCAACAACGCCGGCGCCTGCATCCATCGCCCCGCTCTCGAAGTGACCGATGACGAGTGGTCGCACGTCTTCGAGACCAACGTCACGGCGCTGTGGCGCATGTCGCGGGCGGTCGGGCGCACATGGTCGAACGCGGAAACGGCAGCATCGTCAACATCGGCTCCATCTCGGGCATGATCGTCAACCGACCGCAGATGCAACCGGCCTACAACGCCTCGAAAGCGGCCGTCCACCAGCTGACGAAGTCGCTGGCCGCCGAGTGGGCGCCGCGGGCGTGCGCGTCAACGCGGTGGCTCCCGGGTACATCAAGACGGACATGTCGCCGGTGGACGAACCCCGGTTCCACCGCTACTGGATCGAGGATGCGCCGCAGGAGCGCTATGCGACTCCCGACGAGGTGAGCCCTTCCGTGGTCTTCCTCGCCTCGGAGGCCGCGAGCTTCATGTCCGGCACCGTGCTCGTCGTCGACGGCGGCTACACATTGTTCTGATCGGTGTCGCTCCGCCACGAACTCGGGAGAGAATGGGACATGTCTCGTGCTGCCCCTCCGGTGACGATCGGCATCGACACCGGGAGCACGAACGTCAAGGTCCTCGCGCTCGACGAGAAGGGCGAGATCCGCGGCCGGCTGAGCTTTCCGACACCGCGCACGGCGAACCGGGAGATCGATCCCGAGGCGTTGCACCTCGCCGTCGAGCAGGCGGTGCTCGAGGTCGCGCGCGGCCGATTCCAGGTCTCGGCGATAGCCAGCGCCGGCATGGGCGAGGACGGCTACGTCGCAGATCGGGATCTGCACGCACGCGGCGCGGCGATGGCGTGGTTCGACCCGCGGCGCGCCGGCGCGATGGAGATGACGGGGAGCTCTCGGATCCCGACGACGAGGGGACGCGGCGGTCGATCTCGACCCGGCGCGCACGGTCTCGGCCTGGGCGCTGCTGCGCATGGAGCACCCGGAGCAGCTGGACGGGACACCGTCTGGATCAGCGTCGCGGACTCCCCGCTCGTGCGCTGGACCGGGGCGGCGTTCCTCAGCGACAGCCTCGCCGCACGCACGGCGGCGTGGCGCCCGCGTCAGCGCTCCTGGATCAGCTCCCGGGTGGACGCCACCCTGGGTCGGTGGATGCGCTCCCGCCCGTCGTGACGGCCGGGACCATCGTCGGCGAGCTCCGCTCCCCCGCCCTGCGCGAGGTGCTCGCGCCCGGGCCGTGGCGGTCGCCGGCGGGCACGATCATGTCGTCGCGGCATCCGCCGTCGGGCGCGCCCTTCCGCGGACCGTCGTCGACTCGATGGGGACGGCGGAGGTCGTCGTCGTCCAGCTCGACGGCTTCCCCGCGCGCCGCCCCGCCGGCGTCGATCTCTCCCCGGGCATCGAGCACAGCGGCGCGGCGCTCTTCGTCGTGCACGAGCTCGCGCGGAACGTCGACTGGATCCGCCGCACGCGTCCGGATGCCGCATCCGCCATCGACACGCTCCTTGAGCATCCCACCGCGCGGCCCCTGCCGACTCGGCCGGTGTTCGAGTTCGGGGAGTCCGGAGGGCGGGAGCCCCGCTGGCTGCCGGAGGCGCACGATCTGGATCCGGAGGACCTCGCCTTCCGCGCGCTCGTGGACTGCGCGCGCGTCGGTGCGGCCTCCATCACACGGCTGCGCGCGCTGGACGACCGGGAACCGACTCCGATCCATGCCGTGGGAGGGTGGACGCGCTCGCGCGGCTGGCTCGCGCTGAAGTCCGCCGTACTGGGAGAGCCGATCCTCGCGCTCGACGAGACCGAGGCGACCGCTGTGGGCGTCGCGCTCATCGCGGGCGACGCGCTCGGCTGGCACCAGGACGCCGGCCGAGCACTCGGGTCGGGTGACGCCCCGCGGGCGCACGCGCAGGACGACGCTCACCGGTGGTAAACGGCGAACTTTCCCGAGGGTCCGTCGACGACGGTGACGGGGGTGCGGAAGACCCGGGTGAGGACGTCGTCGCGGATGATGTCCTCCGGCGTCCCGTGAACGGCGACCCTGCCCTCGTCCATCGCGATGATGTAGTCGCTGTACGCGGCGGCGAAGTTGATGTCGTGCAGCACGATGACGATCGTCCTGCCCAGTTCGTCGGCGGCCTTGCGAAGCTGCTGCATCATCTGCACGGAGTGCTGCGCGTCGAGGTTGTTGAGAGGCTCGTCGAGCAGGAGGTAGTCGGTGTCCTGCGCGAGGACCATGGCGACGTAGGCGCGCTGGCGCTGTCCGCCGGAGAGCTGGTCGAGGAACCTCTGTTCCAGGCTGGCCAGGTTCAGGAAGTCGATCGCCTCGGAGATCTTGTCCTCGTCGAGCTGCGTCAACCGGCCTCCGCTGTACGGGTACCGGCCGAAGCCGACGAGCTGGCGCACCGTCAGACGGGTGACGAAGTGGTTCTCCTGCCGCAGGATCGACACGGTCCTGGCGACGTGCTTCGAGGGCGTCTGGTGCACGTCGACCCCGCCGATCTCCACGGTGCCCTCATCGGGGCGAGGAGCCTGCCCATCATGGTGAGGACGGTCGACTTCCCGGCCCGTTGGGCCCGACCAGCGCGACGATGCCGCCCGCGGGCAGTTCGAGGGAGACGGGCCCGATCGCCACGTCGCTGTTGTAGCGCTTGACGACGTTCGACAGACGGATCATAGGCGTCCCCTTCTGAGGATGACGAACAGGAAGACGAGGCCCCGATGAGCTCCACGATGATGGTGACCGTGTCGACCATGGGCAGCACGTGCCGCAGGAGGAAGTAGGCGCCGCCCAGGATCGTGTAGCCGAGGAGCCAGGCGACCGGAGGATCCGGCGGTGATCGTAGGTGTCGGTCACCGCGTACGCGAGCGTCGCGATGAGGAAGCCGAGGAAGGTCATCGGCCCCACCAGGGAGGTGCTCATCGCCATGAGCACCGAGACCAGGGTGAGCATGAGCATGACCTGCCGCTTGTGCCCGAGGCCCAGGTTGGTGCTGATGTCGCTGCCGAGGGCGATGACGTTGAGCCGATGCGAGAGCATCCAGATGGTCGCTCCGGCGACGGCGCACACGGGGATCACGAACCACAGGAAGTCGGTCTCGGCGTTGCCGACGTTGCCGAAGAGCCGGGCGCGGAGCACGTCGAACTCATTGGGGTCCAGCATCCGCTGCATGAAGGTCGACAGCGCCCCGAGCCCGGTGCCGATGATGATGCCGACCAGCAGCATGATGTGCAGACTCCCGAGGCGACCCGACAGCAGCCAGGAGTAGAGCAGCACGGCGAAGAGCACCATCACCGCCGCCTGAAGCAGGAACTGGCCGAAGTCGCTCACCACCAGCAGACCCGTCGCGCCGAAGAAGAAGACGATCGCGGTCTGGATGAGCACGTACAGCGATTCGAAGCCCATGATCGACGGCGTGATGATCCGGTTGTTCGTCGCCGTCTGGAACGTCACGGTGGCGAAGGCCTGGCAGAACGTGACGAGGGCGATGACGATGAGCGATGCCGTGCGCATGTTCGAGATGCGCCACCAGCGTTCGCTGAAGATCGCGTAGGGGTTGTTCCACGACATGATCAGCACCGTGATCGCTGCGGCCGCGACGATCAGCGCGGCCAGGACCATCAGATAGCGCCGTCGGTGGGCATGGCTCGTGTAAGGGCCGACGCGGCGATCGGATGCCGGGACGAGGGTCTCAGCGGACACCGGACCTCCTCGTGCGCAGCAGGAGGAAGACGAAGACGACCGACCCGACGACGCCGAGCACGAGTGAGATCGGAACCTCGAACGGCATGATCACCGTGCGTCCGATGAGGTCGCAGATCGTGACCACCCAGATCCCGGTCAGGAACACCCAGGGGATGTTCGAGCGAAGGTCGTCGCCGCGGAAGAGGGAGACGAGGTTCGGCACGATGAGCCCGAGGAAGGGCAGTGCGCCGATGACGACGGTCACGACGCCGGTGACGACGGCGACGAGGGCGACACCCAGCATCACGACGCGTTCGTAGTTGAGCCCGACGTTGGTGGCGATCTCCTTGCCGAGTCCGGCGACGGTGAAACGATCGGCGATCACCACGACGACGATCGCCGCGATCGCGACGATCCAGAGCAGCTCGTAGCGACCGACCTCGACGCCCGTGAAGCGCCCGGCGAACCAGCTGCCGAGGGTCTGCAGGAGGTTCGTCTGGATCGCGATGAACGTCGAGATCGCGCTGATGACGGCGCCGAACATGATGCCCACGATCGGCACGATGAGGGAGGACTTGAGCTGCACACGGCGGAGGAAGGTGAAGAAGATCAGCGTGCCGATGAAGCCGAACACGATCGCGACGGTCATCCGGGTGAACACGCCCGGGTCGGGGAGCAACACATAGGTCAGCAGCAGGCCGAGACCTGCCCACTCGGTCGTCCCCACGGTGGTGGGTTCGACGAACCGGTTCTGCGTCATCAGCTGCATGACCAGCCCCGCCATCGCCATGCTGGCGCCGGCGAGCACGAGGGCGGAGGTGCGCGGGATGCGGGTGATCCAGGTGAACTCGTGCCCGCGCCCTTCGGTGTCGGTGATGTCGGCGACGCCGGTGAACACCGAGACCGCCAGCAGGGCGATCGTCAGGGCGATGGCCACCAGCAACGGCCAGGTCCTCTGCCAGTGGGACTTCGGTACCGCGCGATGCGCGCGCGACGCGAGTGCGTTGACGTTCGTGACGCGCGGCATCGGAGGCGCCTGTGTTGTCGTGGGGTGCATGTCGAAAGGGGCGGACGTCGTCGCCACGGCCTCGCACCGTGGCGACGACGTCGCCGATCAGAGCATCAGAGGGCGGTGAACGCCGCGGCGAGCTCTTCCAGCACGGTCGTGTAGACGAGGATGTCCTCGGTCAGGTAGAAGTCGCCGGGCATCACGTAGATGGCCTGGTTCTGCACGGCGGGGACGGGCGCGAGCGATGCGGATCCGTTGATCAGCTCGAGCGCCGGGGTGACCTCCTGGTCGGCGGCGAAGGCGGCGTCGCGGTCGAGCACGAGGAAGAAGTCGGCATCCGCCTCGGCGATCGCCTCGATCGAGATGTCGTCGCCCTGGTGGTTCGAGGAGCCCTCGGCCTCCAGCGCGGGGGTGAGCCCGACCAGTTCGAAGAAGATGCTCGATCCGCGGCCGTCGGTGGGCGAGGAGTAGCGGATCTCGTTGCCGCTGGTGACCAGGCCCATGACCGTCACCTCAGGGTCGTATGCGGCCTTGGCATCGTCGACGGCGGAGTGGAAAGCGTCGATCGCGGCCTGCGCCTCGTCCTCCTTGCCGAAGATCTCCCCAGGAGGGTCACGCTCTCCACGAGGTAGGCGTCGACGGTGAGCTCGTCGTTCGTCATGTCGACGAAGGCGGCGTCGGGCGCCGCGCCCTGCATGTCCTCGGCGTGGCTGCTGTAGCGGTAGCCGTTGATGATGAGGTCGGGGTCGGCCTCGACGACCTTCTCGAAGTCGGGCTCACCGTGGGTGCCGAGGTCGAGGATGGACTCGTCGCCGGCCAGCGGGTTGTTGTCGCTCATGAGCGCGCGCGGCGCGGCGGACAGCTCGATGCCCCAGTCGGCGACCAGTTGGAAGAGCCGGTTGTCGGTGACGATAATGCTGTCGGCGCTGGAGATGGTCACCTCGTTGCCGGCCATGTCGGTGACGGTGAGCGGGAAGCGGTTCTCGCCCTCCGTCTGCGTGGGAGCGCCGTCGACCGGAGTCGCCGCCGGGGCTGCCGCGCACGCCGAGAGTGCGAGCGCACCGGCGAAGACAAGGGAAGCTGCGGCGAGAAGCCGTCTCGAAGTCATGGATATCTCCTGGTTCTGCATGGGTGAGTTCTGGCTCAATGTAGGTTAGGCAACCCTAAGCCGTTAAGAACGGTAGTGGACAGAGCAGGACTTTGTCGAATCTCGTTCGCGTGCGCCTCGAGGGTGTCGTCAAGGGGTACGGGAAGCGCGGCGAGACCGCGTACCCCGCTCCGCACTGTGCGGCGCCCCCGACGAGGTGAAAACTCCCTGAGCGACTTGCCACCGCCCTTGCGAGTGTCGGATGCCGCGCGCAGACTGAACCGTGCATCGGGGCCGCGCCGAGGCATCCATCTGATCTGGAGGAGCCACTGCTATGAACCTCAATCCCTACCTCTCCTTTCGCGACACCGCCCGCGAGGCACTCGAGTTCTACCGGAGCGTCTTCAGCGGCGAGCTGGAGATCGACAGGTTCGGCTCGTATCCCGAGATGGGACATGACCCGAGAGAGAACGATCTGGTCATGCACGGCCAGCTCACGACCCCGATGGGCTCGTACTCATGGCATCGGATACGCCCTCGGGTATGGAGTACCGGGAACCGCAGGGGTTCTCCATCTCGTACAGCGGCGACGACACGGACGCGGTGCGTGCGGCCTGGGAGAAGCTCGCCGATGGAGGCACTGTCACGATGCCCCTGGACACCCGCCATGGGGTGGACTGTTCGGCATGCTGACCGACCGCTTTGGCATCGACTGGATGCTGGCCACGAACGCTTCAGAGGGCTGAGGCGCCCAACGCGCGCGACGCAGAAACCATGGCCGCGGCGGCCCCTCGCCACGGCGCAGGCTCACCGAGTGCGCTACGTCCACGACCGCGGTGGCGGGCGTATTCTGGGGTATGGCCCACGCGTTGAGCGATCCCGTCGGAGGAACCGTCGTCGCCGTCGTCGGTGACGCGGCCGCGGAAGCGCTCGAGCACTTCGAAGGGCTTCCGGGTGTCGAGGCGCTCGCGCTCCGTGACAGCGAGCCCGCGCTGGCAACGCGGCGCATCGCGGTCGCTGCATCTCCGTGGATCGTCCACGACGCAGATCCCCTTGAGCATGTGGCCGCCGCCTGGATCGAGCTCTACGAGGAACGAGCCACGCTCGGCACGCTGGAGGTCGAGGTCGAGACGACGCTGGAGGCGTTCCGCACCGGCGAGGCGATCATGCCCGACTACTACATCGTGCTCGACCCCGACAGCACGGATCGCGGAGACGCCCTCGAGGTGGCGGGCGATCTCGGCCGGAGGCGCCGCGCGTTCGAGCGCCGCGCTCAGACCGCCGAGCAGGTGCGCGATCATCGAGTGGTCCTGCTCGAGCGCGCGGATCACCGGCGCCAGCTCCGGGTGCCGCGCGGCAAGGGCGGGGAACAGCGTGCGATCCTCGCCGCGATGGTGCTCATCGAGCGCCACGCAGAATCCGTGACAGTACAGCAGGAGCTCGCGCGTGGCCGCGTCGCCTCCGAGGCCGGAAGCGACGGCCTCCTGCGCCACCGCAAGCGCCTTTCGCAACCGCGCGTGCACGCGGCGCAGTTCGTCCGCCCAGGCGATGAGCCTTCTCGTCTCGCGCTCAGTCACGAGAGAACGAAGGGTTCGGCGAAGTCATCCGCCGTCTCCTTCCGTCTGGCGCCTCCATGCCTGACACAGTCTGCCACCGGCACGCGACGCTGCACCGAGATTGGCATTCGCGCTCGCGTGGAAACTCGGATGCCGCCCACGGCAGCGAGGCGGACAACCTCCTCTCCACAGCGCACCCGCAGAACGAGTTGTCCCCGGCTCGTGGTATCGAGCGCTCGCGTGGTCCTCCTTCTTCGAGAGCGCTTGGCATGCTCGAGTGACTCGACGACAATGAAAGGGTGAGCATCGTGAACGACGCACAGATCTGGGCCATGATCGGCACGTTCGCCGCGCTCATGGTCGGCATGCTCACGCTCGTGTCGACGGTGTTCATCCGTGTGGTGCGAACCGAGATCGGCGGCCTGCGCGGCGAGGTGCGTGCCGAGATCGGCGGCTTGCGCGGTGAGATGAACGCACGCTTCGATGCTGTCGATGCACGCTTCCAGGTGCTCAACGTGCGTATGGACAACCTTGACCGCGATGTGCAGGCGCTCGTGAAGCGCACCTCCGGGCTCGACCGCGAGTAGACCGCGGCCCTCGAACGGCTAGAGCTTGCCGCTCGGCTCGAGACTCTGCGCATTCTGGTCGTCTCGCTGGACCACGGCATCCGATTGCTCGACCACCTCGAGCGCGGTGTCCAGCGCGGTGTCCGACTCGAGGATGCGACTGTGCCCGAATCCGGCGGTCTCGACGAGCGCCACCTGTCGAGGGTGCCGGGCCGCCAACCGTCGGCTCTCGTCGATGGCCGCAAGCCGGTCTTCCCGGTCGTGCACCACGGTGATACGCAGCTCGCGCGGAAGCTCCCGTGCAAGCAGGTCGTACCGTGCGTAGATGTTGATTCCGACCCGCCTCATCCGCGCGGTGACCCATGCCTCGTGCCAGAGTCGGGCACGCTCGCCCAGGCCCACTCTCTGCGCGAAGGCCTCGTTGAGATAGCGGAATCGGACGATCGGCGCGATCGCGACGATGCGGTCGGTGACGCGGCTCTCGGATGCCGCGGCGACGGCAGGCATCACCCCCGCCGAATGCGCGACTATCGCATGGAGACCACCGGGCTCGCGGCGGGCGAGCTCATCGATCACGGCATGGAACTCCCCGACATGCGTGCGCCGCCCGGGCGAATCACCCATCGCGGGTGCGTCGAAGGCGATGACCCGGAAGCCGGCGAAGCGGAGCTCGCGCACCAGGGCGGCGAACTGCGATGAGCGGCCCTGCCATCCGTGGACCAGGAGGACGGCGCGCGGTCCGCTCCCCCATTCGTAGACGATGACATGGCGTCGGCCGACGGAGACGAATCTGCGCCGAGCCTGGAGATCCGTCGCGTGTTCTCGCGGGTGCACGCGACGCCTCCGGCCGACGCGGGAGAAGAGCGGATAGGTCGCCGCCGCGGCGACGAGCGGGGTCACGCGGTCGAGGGCGCGGATCGCTCCGCGCAGGGCGGTGTACGGGGTGGACATGCGTGCGCCTCCAAACAATACGGACGGTCGTCCTTATATCTATACGCACGATCGTACTGATACTCTGTCGACATGACAACCACCGTCGACGGTCGACGCGCACGAGGCGATCGTTCGCGCCACGCAGTGCTGGAGGTCGCGACACAGCTGGCCTCGACGGAAGGCCTCACGGGCGTCTCCATCGCCCAGCTCGCCACCGAGACCGGGGCGAGCAAGAGCGGCGTCGCCGCCCTCTTCGGCTCGAAGGAGCAGCTGCAGCTCGCCGTCGTGGCGGAGGCGCAGCGGGTGTTCACCGACACCGTCGTGGTCCCCGCACGCGCGCAGCCCCGCGGCATCCGACGACTCGTCGCGCTGATCCGCACGTGGACCGATTACTCCTCGGGGCGCACCTTCGCCGGCGGATGCTTCTTCCTCGCCGTCAGCGCGGAGTTCGCGGCGCGCCCCGGCCCCGTGCGCGATGCGATCGCCGAGGCCATGGAGCTGTGGCGCTCCTATCTTGCGATCGCCGCCACCCATGCCATGGCGGAGGGCGCGCTCCCCGATCTCGACGACGCCGACCAGCTCGTCTTCGAACTGGAGTCGCTGCTCTCGCACGCGAACGCCCAGTCGGTGCTGCGCGGCGGCGAGGAGCCCTACCGGCGCGCGGAGCAGGCGATCCGCGAGCGGCTGCTCGCGCTCGGAGCGGATGCCGCGGTTCTCGACGAACTTCTGGCGTGACGCGTCGACTTCGCGCACGATAGGCAGAGAGATCGCACACCAAGAGGCAGAGGAGAACAGCACGGTCAGTTTCCGCACGACGCTGTGGGCGTCCGGCGGCAACAACGTCGGCATCGTCGTGCCCGAGGAGGTCGTGCTCGGCTTCGACCGCGGCAAGCGCGTGCCGGTCGTCGTCACGATCGACGGCGACTACCGCTACCGGAACACCATCGCCTCGAGACTCGTGCGCGGCGCGTGCAGAAGGTGCTCGACGCGCTGCGCACCGGCTGACCGCGGCATCCGCTTCCGCGACGGCACTTCCGACCGCCGCCGGTCGGTCGTATCGTGGGCGTCAGGAGGTGGTGCACATGCGAGCGAATGTGGGCGACCGCGTCGTGACCCACGGGCGAACGGTGGGAGCGGCCGAGCGGACCGGTGAGGTCATCGAGATCCGCGGCACCGAGGAGCATCCGCTGCTGGTGGTTCGCTACGACGACGGGCACGAGGTGATCCTCTCCCCCGGCGGCGACACCGAGATCCGGCACGTCGACTGAACACCGACGAGTGGTCGGATGCCGCGGCGATCACTCGGCGAACGGTACGACCGGGTCGGCGTCCAGCGCACGCAGCTGGCGGACCAGTGCCACAGAGCGGTACGAGGCATCGAGCAGCTCCTCCAGGAGCGCCCAGTCACCGGCATCCGTCTCGACGCCGATCGCCAGCCACCCGTACGCGCCTTCGTAGGGCGGGACGAAGACGTCGTCACGCTGCAGGAGCGCCTCGCGCTCGACCGGATCGGGGATGAACAGCACGGCGCCGCGATCCCCCACGCCGACGATCGCGAACTGGCGCTTGCCGGCACGGAAGGTCACCCGCCCGTGGGAGATCACCTCGGCGGCCTCGGGGTAGCGCATGCACAGCGCGCGGACCCGTTCGACCAGCGGGTGATCCGGAGGGAACATCATCGGATGCGGAGCAGCGGTCATCTGATCACCTCCCGTCGAGCCACTCGTCGATGAGCTCGAAGCGGATGGGCGTGCCGTCGAAGGCGTCGACACCGACGTGGAACTGGTGGCCGTGCGCGCCGTGGTCGTGAGCGTGCGTGTGCCCGTGGATGAGCGGGAGGCCGTGATCCGGTGGCCGGTGCGAGGCGTGCCGCTCGGCGCCCTGCGTGTCGCCGAAGTACGGGTAGTGGGAGGCCAGGAGTCGCCGTCCGCGGCGCGTGCCCTGGACGATCTCGGGCAGGATCGTCCAGCCCGCCTGTTCGTACAGCGGCGTGAACTGCTCGATCGCGCGCTGACTCTGCGTCGCCGGGGAGACGCGGTCGTGGTTGCCCGGCACGAGGTACCGTCTGCCGTGCAGCTGAGCGGTGAAGGCGAGGGACTGCTGGATCGGACCGAGCGCGAGGTCGCCGAGGTGCAGGACGACGTCGCCCGGGGCGACGGTGTCGTTCCATCGCTGCAGGAGCGCGGCATCCATCTCCTCCACACTCGAGAAGGGTCGTCCGGCGAGCTCGCTGATGCGCGCGTGCCCGAAGTGCGTGTCAGAGGTCACGACGTCGACGGAGTCGAAGTCGAAACGGGGGTAGTCGCTCACGGTCTCATGCTTCCGGCCGGAGTACGCCCAGGCCTTCCGCCTCCGCGGCCTCGGCGAGCCGACGGTCGTAGGTCGCCACGGCACTCGCCTCTGCGGTGAGCGCCGTGGCGAGATGCACAGCGTCCAGAGTCCCGAGATTCCTGTACGGGAAACGGCCTGCAAGCTGCAGGATGCCTTCGGTGACCCGCAACACCCGGAAGGGCCGGATCACGGGCTCGATCAGCGAGGAGTCGATGTCGAGCCGAACGATGAGCCGGCGCAGCTCCGTCATCGCGAGCGTCGAGATCGCGAACTCCTCACCGGCATTGCTGGACGCGGCGAGTGCGTCTCGCAACGACGATGACTCCGCCTCCTCGACCAGCAGTTTCGCGAGTGCGGATGTGTCGACGAGGATCACCTGTCGCCACGCAGTTCCGCGAGGATCGACTCGGTCGACTCGGTCGAGCTGATGCCCCGGGGGAACACCATCCGCTGAGTTCCCTCGCGAAGCGCGAGCTCATCGGCGACGCTCCGCCCGATCGGGGCAAGCACAGCGATGGGCGTACCCCTGCTCGTGACGCGAAACTGAGCGCCCCGCTGCACCTGACGCATGATCTCGCCGGACTCGTTCCGAAGCTCTCGCTGGCTGATCGTCCTCATCTCCTTATCGTAGCACTTATGTAGCACACCATTGAGGGAACACCTCCGACACGGCTCACCATAGCGATGTGTTCCGACAGCGCCGTCGCACCGGCCTACCTCACCGAATGCCTCCGCGTGGTGAAATGAACCATGGCCGATTCCCCTTCGCTCGCGATCTACATCGACGGCGCCCCGTACCTGTCTCCGCTTCTGCTCAAGGACCTCTACGGCATCACCGGACGCTCTTCGGTCGAGCTGCGCGCAGCCATCCTCGCCGGCGAGGTGGTCTACTCCGCGGAGCTCTTCGGCAACGACCACGTCGAGGTCGCCCCGCGCCTGGAGAAGACCGTGGCTTTCTGCGAGCGCCACGGCCTGGCCTTCCGCGTGGAGGAGACCTACGAGGGCGAGACCGAGCGGATCGGCGTCGACGTCATGCGCAACATCCTCGAGTCCGCCGACGGATTCTCTTGACCCGAGGCATGCGGATGCCGCGAGCCGTCGGTGTCGCGATCGTGCTGATGCTGGGGCTCACCGGCTGTGCGCCCGAACCGGCGGCGTCTCCCGCGGCATCCGCTTCTCCGACATCCGCCTCCTCGAGCGCCCCGGCGACGACGCCCTCCCTGACGGCGCCCCAGGCCGGTGAACCCGCCGTCTTCCTGTCGGTCATCGACGGCGACACGATCGAGACGAGCGCGGGGACGGTGCGGATCATCGGGATCGACACCCCCGAGCGCGGAGAGTGCGGTCACAACGAGGCGTCCGCGGCGATCGGGCGCCTGCTCTCTCGCGGAGAGCCGGTGACGCTGGTGCTCCCTCCCGGGCAGAACGACCGCGACCGGCACGGCCGGCTGCTCCGGTACGTCCTCACCGCCGACGGGGTCGACCTCGGCCTGCGGCAAGTGGAGTCGGGGCACGCCATCGCACGGTACGACTCCCGCGACGGCTACCCCGCGCATCCGAACGAGGCCGCATACCGCGCCGCCCAGATCGCCTCCCCCGGCCCGAACGGCACGGTCATCCCGCTCGGATGCCAGGGCAGCGCTCCCCCGACCACGACGCCGTCTGCGGATGAACCGTGGTGGCAGCAGTACCCGTCCTGCGCCCAGTTGAAACGGAACACCGTCGGGCATCCGATCGGCCCCTTCGACAGGGATGATCCGTCCGAGGCCGACATCTACGAGTGGTTCGCCTACGGCACCGGCAACCGCGGCGACGGAGACGGCGACGGACTCGCGTGCGAGTGATCTGCGGCATCCGCAGACGTTTCGCGGCCCCGCCCCAGGATCCACATCACGGAAAGATAACGAGAAAATGCTTGCCCCCGTTATCTTTCCGTTATAGAGTGATCGCACGGTGAATGTTTGCTGTGGCATACACCGCATGTGATTGCAGGACACTCTTGGTGCAAGGGACAAGGGCCGGTCGGAAGCCTCTCCGACCGGCCCTTACTGCACTTTCCACAGGCACTGCGGCATCCGACCCCTCAGCAAGTAATCTGATGGCATGACCGACCGCAAGCTGGCGCTGGAAGCGTGGGAGAGCCTGTTCCGCGCGCAGCACGAGCTGTTCACGGCGATGTCCTGCGACTTCGATCGCACCGACATCACGCAGGCCGAGTACGACGTGCTCCTGACCGTCACCCGCTCCCCCGACATGACGGCGCGCCTGCGTGATGTCACCTCGCGGATGCTGATCAGTCAGCCCAGCGTCTCCCGCCTCATCGACCGCATGGTCGCACGCGGCCTCGTGAGCAAGTCCCCGATCCCGACGACGGACGCGGCACCCTCATCACCGCCACCGAGACCGGTGCTCGCGCCTTCCGCGCGCTCGCGACGGTCCACGGGCGCTCGATCGCCGAACAGATGTCGCGGCTCACCCCCGACGAGCTGCGCACTCTTCAGGCGCTGACCCAGAAGCTCCGCGGCCTCTGATTGACTTGACCTGACACGTCCGGCACACCACGTCGGACGCGATACCGGAGGAGAATCCATGGAGATCGCGGGAATCGCCGCCATCCTGCTCATCGTCGGTGCCAGCGTCATCGGCGCCATCATCATCGGGCTCATCGTGCTGCTGTTCGCACGCAGCTGGATCAAGGTCGCGCGCGCCGACGAGGCGCTGGTCGTATCGGGTCGCAAGCAGCGCGTGCAGCGCTCGATCGCGGTGCCCGCATCCGACGGGACGATCGAGACGAGAGAAGAGACCTCGGAGTCGCCCGTGACTGTCATCGTCAACGGCAAGGCTCTCGTCAACCCGATCACCCAGCGCCACGAAGTCATCTCGCTGCGCTCCCGCCAGGTGTCGCTGAACGCCGAGGCGCAGTCGCTCGACAACGTCACGCTCAACGTCGATGGCGTCGCGATCGTCAAGATCGGCTCCGACCCCTTCCTCGTCCGTCGCGCCGCGGAGCGCTTCGCCTCGCAGGACAAGGCGATCGAGCAGTTCACCACCGAGCAGCTGGAGGGTGCCCTCCGCGGCATCGTCGCGACCCTGTCGGTCGTCGAGCTCATGCGGGAGCGCAAGAAGTTCTCCGACCAGATCGCCGCCGACGTCTCCCACGAGCTCGCCGAGCAGGGTCTGATCCTCGACTCCTTCCAGATCAAGGGCATCACGGATGCCGTGGGCTACATCCGTTCGCTCGGCGCCCCGGAGATCCAGTCCAAGCGACAGGCCGCCGAGATCTCGCAGACCAACGCCGACCGCGCGATCGCACAGAAGGACATCGCCAATCAGGAGGCGAACCTCATCGAGCAGACCGCGCTCGACACCAACACCGCCAACGCCGCCGCCGGCGTCGGCCGTGCCCGCGCCGAGGCCGAGCAGGCCGAGCACCTCGCCCGCGCCCAGGCCGAGCAGGCCGTGCTCCAGCAGCAGGCCGAGAACCGGCAGGCGCAGCTGGACGCCGACGTCAAGCGCGTCGCCGATGCCCAGCGCTACGAGGCCGAGACCCGCGCCCAGGCCGAGTTGTACACCCGCGAGCGCGCCGCCGAGGCCGCCGCGATCGAGAAGGTCAAGGAGGCCGAGGCCCGCACCCGGATCGCCGAGCAGCAGGCCAAGGCCGATCAGGCCCGCGCCGCCGGTGAGGCGGCCGCCGCCGAGGCCAAGGCCACCGGTGAGGCCAACGCCCTCCGCGCCCTCGCCGAGGCGGAGTCCGAGGCCCGCCGCATGCGCGCGAACGCCGAGGCCGAGGCCATCCGCGCCGAGGGTGAGGCCCGCGCCGACGCCGTCGAGGCAGAGGCCAAGGCCATCGCCTCCAACCAGGAGGCCTTCCTCTCGCAGCGGGTGCTCGACGTGCTCCCCGAACTCATGGGCGAGTTCGCCAAGGGCTACTCCGCGATCGGCAACGTCTCGATCATCGGCGGCTCCGAAGACGGCGCCTCGGGTGTCGTCGGCGGCGACAACGCCAAGGCGATGCGCTCGGTGTTCGACAGCGTCCAGGCCGCGACCGGCCTCGACCTCACCGCGATCATCCAGGGCCAGGCCGTCGGCCGGGCCTTCGGAGGCGCGATGTCGGAGGCTTCCGGTTCCGCCCCGGCACCCGCGCGCTCTGCGGCGCCCGCCGAGAACACCCGCCGCACGGACGCCGCCACCGAGGAGTGACCGGCATCCGTTCCTGACTCCGACGGCCCCGCTTCCTGCGGGGCCGTCGTCGTCTCTGCAGGCACTTCCGGCGCGCACCATCCTCTCCGCCCCCGTGCCGGTCTCACTTGTTGCGGCCTGCTCGCGTCTGATGCCGCAACAAGTGAGACCGACAAGATCGGAGGTCTCACTTGTTGCGGGTCGATACGTGCCACACCCGCAACAACTGAGACCCCCGGATTCGTGGGCGGCCTGCACCGCGATCGCGCCGAAGCCACGCGAGGGATGACTGGCTACGGCGTGCGGCGGCGCAGCGTCAGCGACGCCAGCACCAGCGCGCCGACCGCGAAGGCGAGGACGATCAGCACCGGGCGCCAGACGTCCCAGGGTCGGCCCCGGCCGTCACCGCATTGATGGCGTCGATCGCATAGCTCAGCGGCAGCCAGTCGCTGATGACCTCGAGCACCCGCGGCATCTGATCGCGCGGCATGAACAGCCCGCCGAGGATGATCTGCGGGAACACCAGCAACGGCATGAACTGCACCGCCTGGAACTCCGTCCGCGCGAAGGCGCTCGCCAGCAGGCCCAGCGCCGTGCCGAGGAGCGCGTCGACGACGGCGACGAGCCCGAGCTGCCAGATCTCGCCGTCGACGGTCAGGCCGCACACCCAGACCGCGAAGGTCACGGTGATCAGCGCCTGCAGGATCGACATCAGCCCGAAGGCGAGCGCGTAGCCGGCGATGAAGTCGCCCTTGCCCAGCGGCGTCGTCATGAGCCGCTCCAGCGTGCCCGATCGGCGTTCGCGGAGGGTGGTGATCGACGTGATCAGGAACATCACGATGAAGGGGAACAGCGCCAGGATCGGTCCGCCGAACTGGTCGAACACGCCCTCCTGGTCGCTGAACAGCCAGGCGAAGAGCCCGACCAGCAGGCTCGGCGCCAGGAGCATCAGTGCGACGGAACGATGATCGTGGGCGAGCTGGCGCAGCACGCGGCCGGCTGTGGCGAGAGTGCGGACGGGGGTCATGACTCCTCCTGCCCTCGGAGCTCGCGACGGGTGAGGGAGGGTCGGATGCCGCATCCGACTCCGGCGCATCCTTGCCGCGTTTCGTCTCGCTTCGCTCGCTCAACGACCGGGGTAATCCGAGGCGGCGTCGCGCGCCACAAGTGCCAGGAACGCGGCATCGGGATCGTCCGCACCCGTGTCGGCGAGCAGCTGCGCGGGCGTCGTGTCGGCGATGATGCGCCCCGCGCGCATGAGCAGCAGGCGATCGCAGCGGAGGGCCTCGTCCATCACATGACTCGATACGAGGAGGGTCGCGCCGGTGTCGACGATGCCGCGGAAGACCTCCCACAGCTCGGCGCGCAGCACGGGATCGAGTCCGACCGTCGGCTCGTCGAGCACGACGACCTCGGGCGAGCCGAGCATCGCGACCGCGAGCGACACGCGGTTCTCCTGTCCGCCGCTGAGGGAACCGACGGTCTGCGTCGCCTGCGCCTCGAGGCCGACCTGCCCGATCACCCGGTCGACGTCGCTGCGCGGTGCGCCGATGAGCCGGGCGAAGTACTCGAGGTTCTGCCGGACCGTGAGGTCGGCGTAGACGGACGCCGCCTGGGTGTCATAGGCGACCCGTCTTCGCAGCGCGGGCGACCCGGCGGGCTCACCGAGCACGGTCACGGTGCCGGAGCGGATCTTCTGCACGCCGACGACCGCGCGCATGAGGGTCGTCTTGCCGCATCCGGAAGGCCCGAGAAGCCCGGTGATCTGCCCGCGCGGGATGTCGACGTCGAGGCCGGCGAACACCTCGGTGCGACCACGGGTGACGTGCGGGTCGCGCACGGCCACGGCATCCGATCGCGATTTATTCATCATGCGTTGAATTATTGACCCGAGGCCTACCACTGTCAAGGGTTCCGGCAGTCGCACGGGCGCCCACGATACGAGGAGCGCGCCGCGGCACCGGGGGCGGCGACGCGGTCTACAGCTCGCCGGTGAGGTAGCGCTGCACGTTCGGGGCGATGCCTCGCACGAGATCGTCGACGGGGCCTCGACGAGCGCCGGGAACTTCAGGATGTACCGCGCGATGATGAGGCCGGCGATCTGCGACGCTGCCAGGCTCGCCCGCAGCTCCGCGTCGGGGGTGCCCAGCGCCTTCGCGATGCGACCCAGCAGCTCACGGGCGAGGAACCCCGAGAGCACCGGTGTCATCATGCGATTGCCGAGGCCCGCGCGCAACAGCAGCACACCGCGCTTGTGCACCTCGGGCTTCTCCCACGACTCGAGCACGTAGCGGACGATCCGCTCCCCCAGCTCATCGAGCGGCCCCTCGAGCATCGATGCCACGGCGACGTCCGGCCGGATCGGCGTGTCGATCGCGGCACCGAAGAGATCGGCCTTCGACCCGAAGTAGTGGTGCACGAGGGCAGGATCGACCCCCGCGCGTCCGGCGATCGCGCGGATCGTGGCACCGTCGTAGCCGCGCTCGGCGAACTCCTCGATCGCGCCCGCGATGATCCGCTCGCGCGCATCACTCACACCGCCGCGCGGCCTGCCGCGCCTCCGCGGTTTCGGCATCCGTTCCTCCGCCATGCCCTCAGCCTAGGGCTCGGCGGAGTCAGGCGTTCGGGTTGCTGTCCTTGCCGTCGAGCCACAGGGTGTCGGAGGCATCGGCATGCGCGCCGCCCGAGCCGACGTGCTTCGCGCTGATCTGCGGACCCTTCGTGATCACGTGCACGAGCGCCATCGCGTGCCCGCGCCCCAGCTCGTAGTCGTCGGCGAGCCACGAGATGATCTCGCCCGCCTTCGTTCCCGGACCGAAGCCCTTCTTCTCCGCCTCGGCGAGGAAGTCGCGCGGCGTCAGCCCCGTCTTGGTCTCGATGTTGTCGAGGTACGCCTGGAACGACATGGTCCCCCTTCATTGCGCGCCACGCGGTGCGACGCCGTCGTCCCTCAGCCTATGGGCCAGCCCTCCGCGCGCGAAAGAGCCGCCCCGCAGACAGTGGCGGGGCGGCTCCGGCATCCGATCCGGATGACTTACTGCTCGATAGGCTGGGGCTCGTCGGCGCCGGACTCGTGGGCCTGGACGACCTGCGAGTCGGATGCCGTCGAGACGGCGATCTTGCGCGGCTTCGCCTTCTCGCTCACCGGGATGGTGACGCTCAGCACGCCGTTGTCGTAACTGGCGGAGATGCGCTCGGTGTCGATGCCCTGGCCGAGGTTCAGCTGGCGCAGGAAGCTGGCCGCCTCGCGCTCGCGCGTGATCCACTTCACGCCGTCGCCGGCGGAGAGCGTGCGCTCAGCGCGGATGGTCAGCAGCTGACCGTCGACGTCGATGTCCACCGATCCGGGGTCGATCCCGGGCAGGTCGGCGGTCAGGACATAGTGGTCGCCGTCGCGGTAGAGATCCATCGGCATGCGGCGCGGGCCGCGGCGCGTGTCGAGGAAACTCGACGCGAGACGGTCGAGGTCACGGAACGGGTCGTACGTGGCCATGGGTGCCTCCATCGTGTTGTCTCAAAGTTGAGCCTATTTGACTCAACTACGAATAGATTAGCACTCTCGATGGTCGAGTGCTAATGGTTCGCCCGCGGCGAACGGCGAGGCTGGTCGCGCACGCCGCGACGACATCCCCCACGCGTGTCACCCCGTGCCCGAGTCCTCCATCCGACTCCTCGACACCTGTTGTCGGATGGCGCACGCTGCAAGCGGCAACAAGTGTCGAGAAGTTGGGGAGACAAAGGGCCGCGCTGCACACCTGTTCTGCACATTCACCGATTTCCCCGATCCCGTCCACAACCGGGCCGAATCTCGCCCGTGCGCTGCGGCGAGAGTCAAAAGTGGTCAGATGCCGCAACCCACTCCACTGCCCGCTCACCTATCGATGGCATTCGCCTACGAAGACGCACGCGCCTCCGGCGTATCGCCTCGTCGGCTACGCGCACGCGACCTTGAGAAGCCCTACCGCGGTGTGCGATTGATCATTGATCCCGCCTCAGAGCCCGATGACACTGCTCCTGGAGCCATCGACCGTCGCCTCCGACGTTCGCTGATGAAGCTCATCGCCGGTTACGAATGCGTGCGGCATCCCTCCTCCTTCTATACCGGGAGCACGGCGCTCGGCATCCACCGGCTTCCGTTCCTGGCCGACGAATCCGCGGCGCTGTGCGTCGGCGTTCTCCTCCCCGCACGCGCGCCACGGATGGACGGCGTTCGCGGGGTCGCATTCTCACCGTGGCTGGCTACCGTGGGGACGTATGAGGGCCTTCCCGTCACGACGCCGGCCTCGACCTGGGCGCTGCTTGCGCGCGAGTTCAGTGAGCCGAAGCTCACGATGCTCGCCGATGCGATCGTGCGGATTCCGCGCGGAAAGGGCGGACAGCCGCAGCCGCTGCGACAGCTCGCCACGCTCGACCAGCTGCGGGTTGCCGCGATGGCCCCGCACCGGCGGCACCGCGAGAAGTTGTTGCAGTCCCTCGAACGCGCGCGCGTTGGGAGCATGTCGGTACTCGAGTCGGAGTATCGCCTCGCAGCCGACGACGCCCGACTGCCCGAGCCCGAGCTGGATGTCGAGATCCGTGACCGCGACGGACGCCTTGTCGGGATCGCCGACCTCGTGTACCGGGAGCATCGGACTCTTGTCGAGATCGAAGGAGATCAGCATCGCACGTCGCGGGAGCAGTGGAATCGCGACCTGGAGAAGTATGCGGCCTACACTGCCATGGGTTGGGAAGTCGTTCGGGTGACGTCATCCCATATCCGCGGCTCCGGCCGAGGCGTGGATCTCGTCCGCACCGCGCTGAATCGGCGTTCGCCGTAGTCTGGCCGGGTCTCTGCCGAGCCCTCCGAAGTTCTCGACAGACGTTGTCGCCAGTTGGCTCCTGCATCCGACACTTCCTGTCGAGGAGTCTCGGGCGCTCTCGCCCTCGGCAAACTTCTCGGCCGCTGTTGTCGGATGAGGCGCCGCATACTCGACAACAGCTGTCGGTAAGTTGAGGACGCGGAGACGGATGCCGCAGCATCCGGACTCAGCACTCGATGACGTTGACGGCGAGGCCGCCCTCGCTGGTCTCCTTGTACTTGGTCGACATGTCCAGGCCTGTCTGGCGCATCGTCTCGACCACGGCGTCGAGGCTCACGTAGTGGGAGCCGTCGCCGCGCAGGGCCAGGCGCGCGGCGGTCACGGCCGTCGACGCCGCGATCGCGTTGCGCTCGATGCACGGGATCTGCACGAGCCCTCCGATCGGGTCGCAGGTCAGCCCGAGGTGATGCTCCATCGCGATCTCGGCGGCGTTCTCGATCTGCCGGTTCGTGCCGCCCATGACGGCGGTGAGTCCGCCGGCGGCCATCGCGCACGCGGAGCCGACCTCGGCCTGGCATCCACCCTCCGCGCCCGAGATCGAGGCGTTCGCCTTGAAGAGCGAGCCCAGCGCGGTCGCCGTCAGCAGGAAACGTCGGATGCCGCGGCGACGGTTCGCCTCGGCGACAGCGTCGTCGTCGTCGAGCGCGTCATCGCCCTGTACCGACTCGCCTGCCTCGCCGGGCAAGCTGGAGGGCCGAAACCGAGCAGCGCGCTGCCGACGAGCTCGCCGTATGGCGTCACGGCGTTGCCTGCGCCGAGGCCCGAGTCGGCGAGGAAGCGCCACCAGTACATCGCCACCGCCGGGAGGATGCCCGCGGCCCCGTTCGTGGGGGCGGTGACGACGCGGCCGCCCGCGGCGTTCTCCTCGTTCACGGCGAGCGCGAACGCGCCCAGCCACTCGCCGGGAAGCTCGCGATGCCCGTCGGCCTCCGCCTCCTCGAGCTGCCCGCGGATCGCGGCGGCGCGCCGCTTCACCTGCAGCATCCCCGGCAGCACGCCGTCGGAGTGCAGGCCGGCGTCGACGCACCCGGCCATCGCGTCCCAGATCGCGTCGAGCCCGGCCGCGACCTCGGCCTCGCTGCGCAGGGATTCCTCGTTCCGACGGGCGATCTCGGCGATGCTGAGGCCGTGCTCGTCGCACAGGGCGATCAGGCCGGCGGCATCCGAGAACGCATAAGGGAAGGAGCGCCCGCCCAGCGAAGGCTCCTCCCCGTCGCGGCGGATGAACCCGCCGCCGACCGAGTAGTAAGTCTCCTCGCAGACGACAGCGCCCGCGGCATCCGTCGCCGTGATCGTCATCGCGTTGGGGTGGCCCGGCAGACGCGTGCGCGGCTCGAAGGTGATGTCGCCCTTCTCGAAGGGAACCTCATGGGTTCCGGCGAGCGCGAGCGATGCGCCCTCGGGGTAGGCGACCCATGCTTGGCGCACGTCATCGGGCTCGCAGGTCTCCGGAGCGAGGCCGCGCAGGCCGGCGACGACGGCATCCGGGGTTCCGTGTCCGAGCCCGGTCGCGCCCAGCGAGCCGAACAGCGCGCAGCGCACGCCGGCGACCCTGTCGAGCTCGCCGGCCTCGCGCAGTCGGGCGCCGAAATCCAGCGCGGCCCGCATCGGCCCGACCGTATGGGAACTGGAGGGGCCGATCCCGATCGAGAACAGATCGAAGGCCGAGACGTACGCTGTCACCCCTCCAGGCTACGCGGTCGGGCCCTCCAGCGCCGCGGGTGACCGAAGCTCCCGAAGAACGACGAAACCCCCGCCGCAGCGAGGGTCTTGTCGGATTCGTGCGCCCTGAGAGATTCGAACTCCCGACCTTCTGATCCGTAGTCAGATGCTCTATCCAGCTGAGCTAAGGGCGCATGGCCCGCGGGGCGAGCCGTCGTCCAGAATACATGACGGATGCCTGGAACGCGAAAACGACCGGATGCGGCATCCGCCGCCGCGGTCACTCCTCCTCAGCGGCGGTGCGCCGGGACCGGGTCTGGGCGGACAGGGCCTGCAGATCGACGAGGCGCAGCGCCTGCATCCGGGCCTCGCGCATCGTGGCGTAGTCGGGGTCCTGGTCGGCGCGCATGCCCTCGACCTGCAGCCGGCGGTCGAGGTTGCTGCGGACGTCGCCCCAGGCCGCCTCACGCGCCGCGTGGACGAGTTCCTGCACCGCAGCCGGGTCGTCCGCCATCTCGCGCAGCTTCTGGGCGACCCCCGCGGACTGCTTGGCCCGACGGCGCAGGTTGCGGACGTCGCGGTCGCGGTAGTCGTGCGTGCCTGAGGGATCGGAGTAACGTCCGCGGGCACGCTTGCGCAGCCGGGTGGCGAGCTCGGCGGCGGTCTCGGACTCGACGGCGAGATCGATGAGCGCCTCGCGCGCCCCGTCGGAGTGCTCGGCGAGGTCGAAGACGCCGCCCGGGCGATCGTGTCGACGAGGATGCGGTTCTTGACCGTCAGGCGCGGCGGCGGTGGCGATCGCCACGCCCTCGGCGATGGCATCCGCTGTTCGTCCCACGGCGACCTCCTCGAACGAGATTACCCCGTCGCGCGGGCCGCGCCGGCGTCCGTCACAATAGGACGAGGGACGGGCACCCGAGCACGCCCCGAGGGGAAGTGGCTGCGCACCGAGGCGCACCACGAGGAGGACCGATGGCGAAGCTGACCCTCAGCGGAACGACGGCGGTGATCACCGGAGCCGCCAGCGGCATGGGCGCCGAGGTCGCCCGCAGGCTCACCGCGCGCGGCACGCATCTCGCCCTGATCGACCGTGACGAGGCCGCCCTCGCCGCAGTTGCCGCGCGGCTCACGGACACGACCGTCACGACGCACGTCGTGGACCTCCGCGACGATGACGCGGTGCTCGCCGCGGCCGAGGACATCAGGGCGCAGCATCCGACGATCCAGGCGCTCATCACCTGCGCCGGCTCGTCGATGCTGGGCTCGCTCGATCAGCTCACGATGGAGGAGATGCGCTGGCTCGTCGACGTGAACCTCTGGGGCACGGTGTCGATCACCAAGGCGCTCCTGCCCGCGCTCCGAGCGGCGCCCGAGGCGCACATCACACACATGGCGAGCGTCTACGCCCTCGCCGCCCCGGCGGGCGCATCCCCTACGCGATGAGCAAGTTCGCCGTGCGCGGCTTCTCCGAGGCGCTGCGACACGAGCTGGAGGACACGAACGTCACCGTGGGCGCGGTCTATCCCGCCGGCGTGCGCACGGGCATCATCCTGCACGGCCGATACGCCGCCGCGATCGACCCGGCCGTGGCCGCGCGGGCCGCAGCGGCCCAGGCCGCGATGTACCGCACGGAGCCGTCGGATGCCGCAGAGCAGATCATCCGGGCCACCCTGAGGCGACGCGCGCGGACGATGATCGGGCGCGACGCCTCCCTCATCGACCTGCTCGTGCGCCTGGCGCCGGTAAGGCACTGGGGCGCGATGCGGGGTCGTCTGCGCGAGGCGATGGACACGACGACGCCGGTGACTCCCGGTCGTTGAGCGAACGCAGCCGTAGGCGAAGCAGGACGAGACCTGGCGAGTTCGCGGGCCGGCGGGATCCAGAAGCGTGCGCGCCCTGAACGGTCTCCTCGCCACGTTTCGACTCGGTCGCTACGCGGCCTCGCTCAACGACCGGAAAGAGGCGAGGCGGCGTCCGGTGTCGCCCGACGAACGGGAGTAGAAACCGGCTTCGCGCTGCGGAAGCGGCGCAGCCGCAGGCTGTTGCCGACGACGAAGACGCTGGAGAAGGCCATCGCGGCCCCGGCGAGCATCGGGTTGAGCAGCCCGAATGCGGCGAGCGGGATCGCCGCGACGTTGTAGATGAATGCCCAGAAGAGGTTGCCCTTGATCGTGCCGAGGGTGCGGCGGGCCAGGCGGATCGCGTCGACCGCGCCCCACAGGTCGCCGCGGACGAGCGTCAGGTCGGAGGCCTGGATGGCGGCATCCGTTCCGGTCCCCATCGCGATGCCGAGATTCGACTGCGCGAGCGCGGCGGCGTCGTTCACGCCGTCGCCGACCATCGCGACCGTGCGCCCCTCGGACTGCAGCCGGGCGATCTCGGCGACCTTGCCCTCGGGCAGGACGCCGGCGAGCACGTGGTCGATCCCGACCTCGGCGGCGACGCGGTGCGCTGCGCGCTCGTTGTCGCCGGTGAGCAGCATGGGGTCATCCCGAGCCCGCGCAGGGCGTCCAGCGCCGGGACGGCGTCGGGCTTCACGCGATCGGAGACGACGAGCACGGCACGCGCGGCGCCGTCCCACGCGAGGACGATCGCCGTGTGCGCATCCCGCTCGGCGGCTTCGTACGCCGACGCCAGCGAAGCCGGCATCGCCAGCGACCGGTCCGCCATGAGCGCGGGCCGGCCGGCCAGCACGACCCGCCCCTCGACGATGCCCGAGACGCCGCGGCCGGGGATGTTCTCGAACGCCTCCACCGGCGGCAGCGCGCCGAGCTCGGCGCGCGCCGCCCGCACGACGGCCTGCGCGATCGGATGCTCCGAGCCGTCCTCGATCGCGCCGGCGATGCGCAGCACGTCGTCGCGGTCCGCTCCGGATGCCGGCACGATGTCGGTCAGCGTCATCCGACCCGTGGTGACCGTCCCGGTCTTGTCGAGCACGATCGTGTCGACGCGGCGGGTGGACTCCAGCACCTCGGGGCCCTTGATGAGGATGCCCAGCTGCGCCCCGCGGCCGGTTCCGACCAGGAGAGCGGTCGGAGTGGCCAGGCCCAGCGCGCACGGGCAGGCGATGATGAGGACGGCGACGGATGCCGTGAACGCCGCCGCGACGTCGCCCGTCAGCAGGAGCCATGCCGCGAGAGTGACCGCGGCGATCACGAACACGATCGGCACGAACACCGCGGAGATCCGGTCGGCGAGGCGCTGCACCTCGGCCTTGCCCGACTGCGCCTCCTCGACGAGCCTGGCCATCTGGGCGAGCTGGGTGTCGGCGCCCACGCGCGTGGCGGTCACGACGAGACGGCCGCCGACGTTGATCGTCGCGCCCGTGACGGCGTCGCCCGGGGTCACGTCGACCGGGATCGATTCTCCCGTGAGCATCGAGGCGTCGACCGAGGAGTCTCCGGATGCGACGACGCCGTCGGTCGCGATCTTCTCCCCGGCCGCACGACGAACTGATCGCCGACGGCGAGGAGCGAGAGCGGGATGCGGGTCTCGACGCCGTCACGGAGCACCGCGGCATGCTTCGCGCCGAGTGCGCCCAGCGCACGGAGGGCGTCGCCCGCTCGCCGCTTGGAGCGCTTCTCGAGGTAGCGGCCGGCGAGGATGAACATCGTCACCCCGGCGGCGACCTCGAGGTAGATGTTGCCGAGGCCGTCGCCGCGCTCGATCGTGAACGAGAAGCCGTGCGTCATGTGTGGATCGCCGGCAGTGCCGAACACGAGCGCGTACAGCGACCAGAGGTAGGCGGCGGAGACGCCGACGGAGATCAGGGTGTCCATCGTCGCCGCACCGTGGCGGGCGTTGATGACGGCGGCACGGTGGAACGGCCAGGCCGCCAGAGCACGACCGGCGTCGCCAGGGCGAAGGAGACCCAGCCCCAGTAAGGGAACTGCAGCGCGGGCACCATCGCGAGCGCGATGACGGGGATCGCGAGCACGGCCGCGACGATCAGGCGCCACCGCAGCATCCGGAACTCGGGCTCGTCGTCGTGCCCCTCGGGTGCGGGGAGCGCGGCGGAGTACCCGGTGCGCTCGACCTCCGCGATGAGCTCGGCGACCGTGACCCCCGGTGCCGCGGAGACTCTCGCCTTCTCCGTCGCGTAGTTGACGGATGCCTGCACGCCGTCGATGCGATTGAGCTTCTTCTCGATGCGCGTGGCGCACGCGGCGCAGGTCATCCCGCCGATCTCGAGATCGTAGGCGGTGTCGGTCATGTCGGCTCCCCGGATGCCGGCGCTAGGCGCGGGTCGCGGCGTAGCCGGCCTCGTCGACGGCGGCGAGGACGTCGGCATCCGACACGTCGCCGGTCGAGGTGACCACGAGGGTCCCGTCCTTCGCACTGACCTGGATGTCGTCGACGCCGGAGATCTTCGCGACCTCTTCGCGCACGGCGGACTTGCAGTGCCCGCAGGACATGCCGGTGACGGCGTAAGCGGTGGTGGTCATGATGCCTCCTTCTCTGATACCCCCAGGGGTATACCGAAGTCAACTGTAGTCGGGCGGCCGCTATTCCCGCAACGCGAACGCGGGCCGTCTGACACCATAGAGCGGAGAGAAGCGGTTCCCGGGGGTGCCGACAGTGCTCAGAGCAGATCTGCGCGAACGACAGCGCGCTCGCGCCCGACGCAAGCGGCGCCGGGTGATCGGCGCGCTCGCGGGAGCGACGGCCGGCGTCGTCGTCGGCGGCCTGCTCGCCATCTGGGCCCTGCCCACTCTGCCCGACGCGGCGGCCACATCGGATGCCTCCGCCCTCCCGGCGCACAGTCGCTGCGCATCGCCGGCGACGTCGAGCATCTGCCGGCCGAGACGGTGATCGTACCGATCGACCCGGATGCCGCCCCGCCCTTCGAGGGTTCCTGACCGCTCTCGGCCCCTCCATCGACGTCTACGACATCGACGATCCGGCCTCGCTCACCGTCGTCGTCAACAAGCAGCGACCGCTCGACCCGATCGACTGGGCGCCGAGCGACCTCACGGCGCCCCGCGGCATCCCCAATCCGCACGGGCAGCCGTTGCGCGCCGCGGCCGTCGACGCGCTCGAGGCCCTGTACGCCGAGGCGCGGGATGCCGGCATCCGTCTCCACATGATCAGCGGCTACCGCAGCCATCGGCTGCAGAGCAGCGTCTTCCGCACGCGTGTCTCGACCTACGGAGAGCACGGTGCCGAGCAGCGGTCGGCGCGCCCCGGCCACTCCGAGCATCAGACCGGACTGGCGGTCGACTTCGACGACGGCAGCGGATGCGAGCTGCGCGAATGCTTCGGCGAGACGAAGGCCGGCCGATGGCTGCGCGAGAACGCCCACCGCTTCGGCTTCATCCTCCGCTACGACCACGACACGGAGGGCATGGTCGGCTACCAGTACGAGCCCTGGCACTTCCGCTATGTCGGCGTCGAGATCGCCGCCGACATGCATGAGCACGCGATCGGCACCCTCGAGGAGTACTTCGGGCTCCCCGAGGCGCCGGACTACTGAACGGCACGGCGGCTCCGCGCGTTCGACAGCGCGACTCTGTGATCGCGCGTGCTGGCCGCGCCGTCAGAGGCGAGCTTCCTCCGCGCTCGTGCCGTTGGCGGCAGCGTCGAAGCTGCGCCGATGACCCGCGATCTCGTCCTTGTGCACCGCGACCCAGGAAGCCAGCGCCAGCACCGGTTCACTGAGCGCGTTGCCGAGCTCGGTGGCCCTGTACTCGACTCGCGGCGGCACTTCGGCGTAGACCGTGCGCTGCACGAGCCCGTCGCGCTCCAGAGAGCGCAGGCTCAGGGTGAGCATGCGGCGTGAGATTCCAGGGATCGCCGAGAGAATTTCGGTGAATCGCATCGTGCGATCCTCCAGCAGGCCGATGATGATGAGGGTCCATTTATCGGCCACGCGATCGAGCACCGAACGGAAGACGACAGGATCATCCTCCGTGCAGATCCACCGCATCCGACCGCGCTCGCTGGGAAGACTCATCATGCATTCTCCTCGGTTACCCGTGTGTGACTCAGTCACGTTGAAGTAACTGGTTACTCAATGTTACACCAGTAACTATGAGTTACTTAAAAGAATCATCGCACACTCCACCGAGCGAGATCGTGCGGCAGGAGCCTCGCATCACCGACCCTGCGCCGGGGAAGCTTCACTTCGGTATCGGCACGTTCGCGTTCCAGACCCACCACCCGGACGGGACTGCCGTTCCGGGGCAGCAGGTGCTGCGCGAGGTGGTCGAGGAGGCAGTGACCGCGGAGCGGGTCGGCCTCGATTCCTTCGGCATCGCCGAGCACTACCGCCCGGCATGATGGACAGCGCAGCCCCGGTTACCCTCGCCGCGATCGCGGGACGCACCTCCACCCTCAAACTCGGTACGGCGGTCACCGTGCTCAGCACGCAGGATCCCGTGCGCGTATACAACGAGTTCGCCACCCTCGACGCCGTCTCCGAGGGGCGAGCGCAGCTCATCGTCGGTCGCGGATCGGCGATCGAGTCGTTCCCTCTGTACGGTTTCGACCTGAACGACTACGAGCAGCTGTTCGAGGAGAAACTCGATCTGCTGATGAGACTGCTGCGCGACCAGCCCGTCACCTGGTCTGGCCGCTTCCGCCCGCCGCTGGTGGACCAGGTCCTCGAGCCACCCGTGGCGGCAGGGTCGATCCCCGTCTGGGTGGGCGTCGGCGGCAGCCCCCAGTCCGCGGTCCGTGCTGCACGGTTCGGCCTGCCCCTCATGCTCGGCATCATTGGCGGGACCGTCGAACGGTTCGTTCCCATAGTGAACCTGTATCGCCAAGTGCTCGAAGCCCTCGAACAGGAACCGCAGCCCGTCGGGCTCCATGTTCACGGTTTCATAGCCGACAGCGATGAGGAGGCCGTCGAACGGTTCTGGCCCGTGTGGTCGGAGATGATGAACGCCGAGGCCCCGAAGCGCGGGTGGGCGCCTTTCCGCCGGGATCGATTCGATGCCGAGGTACTCGCGGGCTCTCTCGTCGTCGGCTCCCCCGAGACGGTCGCCCGGCGCGTGGCCGCAGCGATGACGGCCGCGGATGCGACACGCTTCGACTTCGTCGCCGCAGCCAGCCGGATGCCGCATGCCGACAAACGCGAGAACATCGAGCGTTTCGGTCTCGAGGTCGTCCCCGCGTCCGCGAGCTCCTCGCGGAGCCCGTGCGACCGGATACGGGGTGAGGCGATGACCGGCACCACAACCCTGGCTCCACTGCCGGAAGGCGAACCGGATACCGCTCGGCTCGACATTCGGAGAGTCGCCGTCATCGGCGCCGGTCGTGTCGGCACCGCGGTGGCACGCGTACTCATCGACGCCGGCTACGAGGTCACGCTCTCCTCATCCGGGAATCCGGACACCATCGCGGCGATCTCGAGCATTGTCGCCCCGGCAGCATTCCGCTGCAGACCGAAGATGCGGTCGCCGACGCCGATCTCATCATCGTGGCCATACCGATGCACCGCCTCACGGAGTTGGATCCGGCGCTTTTCACGGGACATATCGTCGTCGACGCGACGAATCATTGGCCTCCTGTCGACGGCGAGCTCGGCTGGCTCCACGATGCGCAGGAGGGCTCCAGTGCGGCCGTGCAGCGGATGTTCCCTTCGGCGAGAGTCGTCAAGACTATCAATCACGTCGGCTACCACGACCTCGAGCCTGATCGCCGTCCACGCGCACACCCCGGGCGCCTCGGCCTGGCCGTGGCAGGCGACGACCCCGTCGCCGTGGGCCTGGTCGCGGAGCTCGTCGACCGCATCGGATACGACCCGGTAAGACTCGACTCACTCGCCGCGGGGAGAGCGCTGCAGCCCGGCGGCCCCGTGTTCGGCGCACGGCTGTCGGCCACCGCGGTCGCGCAGGCGATCGATCACGCAGGAAGAGCAGCCGTCGCGGACGGCAGAAGGAAGGAATCGTGGAACTGGGGATAGGCGCATTCGGAGACGCAAGCAGAGACCCTCACACCGGAACCCGCATCTCCGAGGCCCAGGCGGTGCGCAACGCGGTGGAGTCGATCGTGCTCGCCGAGCAGGCCGGGCTCGACTGGTTCGGCGTCGGCGAGCACCACACCCCGGAGTTCCCCGTCTCCGCTGGTGCCCCGTGCTCGCCGCCGCGGCAGCGCAGACGTCCAGGATCACACTCTCCAGCGCGATGACGGTGCTGAGCACGGACGATCCGGTGCGCGTGTACGAGCAGTACGCCACCGTCGATGCCATCTCGAACGGTCGGGTCGAGATGATTCCCGAACGAGGGTCCTCGATCGAGTCGTACCCGCTCTTCGGGTACGACCTGAAGGACTACGATCGGCTCTTCACCGAGAAGCTCGACCTCCTGCTGAAGGTCAATCGGTCCGAACACGTAAAGTGGACAGGCACGACGCGCCCGGCCCTGGACGGGGAGTACGTCCCTCCGCGGGCGGAGCATGGCCCGATCCCGATCTGGCTCGGGGCGGCGGCAACCCACCTCCGTGGTCCGGGCCGCCCAATTGGGACTTCCGATGGCGACCGGTGTCCTCGGCGGCAGCGCGATCCGCTCAGCTGCGAACGCCGCGCTCTACCGACGCGCCGCCGAGCAGTTCGGCAACTCACCGCAGCAGACCCTCGTGATGCTCGGGTCGCCCGGATTCCTGATGTCGGACGGGCGGAAGGCACGTGAGGCCTGGTGGCCGCACTGGCATCAGTTCATGACCGTGGTTGGAGCGCAGCGTGGTTTCCCACCACCGTCGAGGGAGTCCTACGATCGGGACACTGACCGTCAGGGAGGTCTTCTGGTCGGTTCGCCCGAGGAAATCGCCGAACGCATCCTGCTCATGCACGAGCACTGGGGTCACGTGCGCCAGTACATCCATATCGACATGGGCGCCGTGCCGCAGAAAGACCTTCTCCATGCCATCGAACTCTTCGGCACCGAGGTGCGACCCCTCGTGCAGAAGGAGATCGGCAGCACGACAGTCGCGGAAAGGATGGGACGTTCGCCGCTCGAGCCTGAGATAACTGGCGGAGACGGAGGGATTTGAACCCTCGGTCCCCGTGAGGGGACTCCACCTTAGCAGGGTGGTGCACTAGGCCTGACTATGCGACGTCTCCATGCGTCCGGCACCATACGGCGCGAACGCGTCCTGCAATCATAACCGCTCCGGCTGAGAGCGACGAACCGGCCGCCTCGAAGCAGACAGCGAGTCCGGCTCAGCCCCGAGCGCTCCCGTTCGAGCAGGTCTTCTGCGCGACCGAGTTCCCGCGGATCGTCTCGGGCAGGGCCACGACATCCGATTCCTCCGGGTTCTCGGCGTCGACCGCGTCGGGTTCCTTCTCCTCGCCGCCGGCCTCGGAGGACTCGTCGTCTTTGAGCACGACGCCGTCATTGCCGGTGGGCTGGTGGGTGATCGCGATCGACTTGTTCTCGGCGAGCGCCGCCCACAGTGCGTCGGCGGCCTCGTAGTTCGGCACGACCTTGCCCGGCTGCGCCCGGGAGCTGCCGTTGGGGTACTGCACGAAGACGATGTCCTCGAAGGGCACGTCCTTCATCACCAGGGCGATCTGGCCGACGAGGATCGGGTTGGTGAGGCTGCTGCTGGCCGTGACGTTGTTGAGTCCGGTGCGGGCGAGGTTGAAGAGCGTCGGCGGATCGGTGAGCACGTCCTCGCTCACGAGCTTGCGCACGAGACTCGACATGTACTGCTGCTGGTTGCCGATGCGGCCGAGGTCGCTGCCGTCGCCGACGCCGTAGCGGGTGCGCAGGAACTGCAGCGCCTGCTTGCCGCTGACGGTGTGGGTACCGGCCTCCATGTTCAGTCCTGTGTGCGAGTCCCGGAGACGGTTCTCCACACACACCTCGACGCCGCCGATCGCGTCGGTGATCTCGATGACCCCGCCGAAGGTGACGGCGGCGGCGAAGTCGACGCTCTGACCGCTGAGCTGACCGATGGTCTGGGCGACGCAGTTGAGCCCGCCGTAGCCCCAGGCGACGTTGAGCGGCTGGCTGCTCATGGCGGAGTAGGTGCGCCCGTCCTCGTCGGTGCACGAGGGGATCGGCACCATCAGGTCGCGGGGGAAGCTGATCGCGGTGACCTTGCGCGGCTCGTCCGAGACGTGTACGAGGATGTTGACGTCGTTGAGCGTGCTGTCGTTGAGGCGGCCCTCGCAGCGCTTCCCGAAGAGGTGCGCGTACTCCTCTTCACAGGTGTCCACGCCGACCAGGAGCAGATTGAAGCCGCCCTCGAAGGCCGCGATGTCCGGCGGGATGTCACGCTGCCCCTCCAGCTCGACGCTGGAGGCGGTGTAGTCGCTGGTCATGTCGTACAGCACGGCCGCGGCGACGCTCACGCCACTGACGAGCACGACCGCGAGCGCGATCCCCACGATCCGCATGAGCTGACCGAAGGCTCCCGGCGAGCGCAGCTGGCCGTGGCGCGCAACGGTGCGACGGTCGCGGTTCTTCTCGCTCACTCGGTGCCTTTCTGTGCGGAGGGTGTGGGATTCGAACCCACGGGACATTTCTGCCCACTGGTTTTCAAGACCAGATCCTTCGGCCGCTCGGACAACCCTCCCGACCGGCGCGTGCCGGTCCGGCGTCGAGTCTATCCGAGATGGCCCGGCGACCCCTTGCAGCCTCCCCTATTGTGCCGAGTGCTCCTGGGGAGTGGCTGGATGCTCAGACTCCGGATGCCACGGCGACGCTGTCCAGCACCGGCGCCAGCCCGCCCTCGATCATGTCGCCGGTGAGCTCGCCGGCAACGGCTTTGACCTCGTCGGGCGCCTGTCCCATCGCGGCGGCACGCCCGCCGATCCGCACCGCCCACTCGAACATGCCCACGTCGTTGCGACCGTCGCCGGCGACGAGCACGCGCTCCCCGGCCACCCGAAGTGGGCGCGCACGCGCTCCATGGCCGTGCCCTTGTCGATGCCCTTGGGGCGATGTCGAGCCAGGCGGTCCAGCCGATGGCGTAGGAGACGTCGTTGAGGCCAGCGGCCTCGACGAGCCGGTGGAAGTCGTCCTCGTCGTGCCCGGGCGAGATGACCACGACGCGCGAGACCGGTTGGCGCGACAGCGCCGCGAACTCGACGCGCTCACCGTGCTCGAGGTTCCACTCGTCCATGGTGTCGGTGTACAAGCGCGTACTGTCGCCGAGCTCGACCATGTAGCGCGCCTCGGGCAGGTGCTCCTCGAGCAGCCCCAGAACGACGCTCGGGTCGAAGGTCTCGACGTGGTCGCGGACGTAGTCTCCGGCATCCGTCCGCCTCATGATGACCGCACCGTTGGAGCAGACGACGAACTCCGGCCGGATGCCGAGGCGCTCCACGACCGGCCGCGTGGCGTTCCAGCTGCGGCCCGTGGCGAGCATGACCTCGTGACCGGCGTCGCGCAGGCGCGCGACGGCCGCATCCGCCCCGGGCTGAAGGTCTCGTCCGGCAGCAGGATCGTTCCGTCGATGTCGAGGCCGATCAGCCACCGACCCGTCACGACTGCGGCTCCAGGAGGGAGAGCCCGCCCAGATAGGGGCGCAGCACCTCGGGCACGACGACCGTGCCGTCGGCCTGCTGGTGCGTCTCCAGGAGCGCGACGATCCATCGGGTCGTGGCCAGCGTGCCGTTGAGCGTGGCGACGTGCTGGGTCTTGCCGACGCCGCCCCCTTCCTGCGGAGGACGGTGGCGGATGTCGAGGCGGCGCGCCTGGAAAGTCGTGCAGTTCGAGGTCGACGTCAGCTCGCGGTAGGCGCCCTGCGTCGGCACCCACGCCTCGATGTCGTACTTGCGCGCGGCGCTGGAGCCGAGGTCGCCGGCGGCGATGTCGATCACGCGGTACGACAGGCCGAGCGAGGTGAGCATCTCCTCCTGCAGGCCGACCAGGCGCAGGTGCTCGGCCTCGGCGTCCTCGAGCGCGACGTAGGTGAACATCTCGAGCTTGTTGAACTGATGCACGCGGATGATGCCGCGGGTGTCCTTGCCGTGCGAGCCGGCTTCGCGCCGGTAGCAGGTCGACCAGCCCGCGTAGCGGAGGGGACCGGCCGAGAGGTCGAGGATCTCGTCCTTGTGGTAGCCGGCGAGGGCGACCTCGCTCGTACCGGTGAGGTACAGATCGTCGGCCTCGAGGTGGTAGACCTCCGAGGCGTGCTCACCGAGGAAGCCGGTGCCCTGCATGATCTCGGGACGCACGAGCGTCGGCGTGATGAGCGGGGTGAAGCCCGCCCGCAACGCCTTGTCGAGGGCGAGGTTCATGAGCGCGATCTCCAGGCGCGCACCGATGCCCTTGAGGAAGTAGAAGCGGGCGCCCGAGACCTTCGCCCCGCGTTCCATGTCGATCGCGCCGAGCGCCTCGCCGATGGCGAGATGGTCGCGCGGCTCGAAGTCGAACGTCGGGATCGCGCCCACGCGGCGCAGCTCCACGAAGTCGTCCTCGCCCCGGCGGGTACTCCGTCGATGATCACGTTCTCGATGCGCGCGAGGGCGGCATCCGCGGCATCCGACGCCTCGTTCGCGGCGTGCTGCGCGGCCTTGACCCGCTCGGCCAGCTCCTTCGCCTGGGCGACGAGGGCGGCCTTCTCGTCCTTGGGCGCCTGCGCGACCTTCTTGCCGAAGGCGTTCTGCTCGGCACGCAGCTCCTCGAAGGCGCTGATCGCGGCGCGGCGGGAACGGTCGGCCTCGAGCGCGGCATCGACGGTCTCGGGCGCGTTGCCGCGGGCGATCTGCGAGCGCTTCACGAGTTCAGGATCGTCACGGAGGAGGGCGAGGTCGATCATTGCTCAAGTCTATGCGTCCCCCTGCCTGCCCCTCTCCGCATTCGGGCTTAGGCTGGCGCCATGCCTCTGCGTTCCGGGTCCGTGCGCCGCGCGGCCCTCGTGTACAACCCCACGAAGGTGGACGAGCGCAAGCTGCGCGCCAGGATGATCGCGCTGTCGAGGGATGCCGGATGGGCGCGCCCGGGCTTCCACCCCACGAGCGTGCACGACCCCGGACAGGAGGCCACGCGCCGGGCACTGGAGCGCAAGGTCGACGCCGTGCTCGTGGCCGGGGGCGACGGCACCGTGCGGGCGGTCTCGGAGGTCATGGCCGGCACCGGTGTGCCCCTGGCGATCGTGCCCAGTGGCACGGGCAACCTCCTGGCCCGCAACCTCCATCTGCCCCTGGACCACCCGGAGGAGATGATCCGCGCCGTCTTCGACGGCGAGACACGTCCGATCGACATCGGTTGGGTGCACCTTGCGCATCCGGACGGGTCCGCGCAGGAGCACGCCTTCGTCGTTCTCGCCGGCATCGGCCTGGATGCCCACATGATCGCGAACACGCGCGCGGATCTGAAGAAGTCGGTCGGCTGGGTCGCCTACATCGAAGGCGCCGCACGGGCGCTCCCCAGCTCCGAACCCTTCCGTGTCGCCTATCAGGTCGACGACGGGCGTCTTCACGCCGCCAGAGTCCACAGCATGCTCTTCGCCAACTGCGGCGCGCTCCCCGGTGGCATTTCGCTGATCCCCGAGGCATCCATTCAGGACGGGACTCTCGACGTCGCCCTCATCCAGCCCTCCGGTCTACTCGGTTGGTTCGGCGTCTGGCGCAAGGTCTGGTGGGACAACTCCGTTCTGCGTCGCTTTCGCACCGGCCGACTCGTTCTGGAGACCCGGAAGTCGGATGCTTCCGTCCGCTACATCCGTGGCCGCTCCGTGGAGGCGGCGAGCCCTCATCCCGTGCCGATCGAGCTCGACGGCGACGAGTTCGGAGAGGCCTCCCACATTCGCTGCTGGATACAGGAGGGCGCGCTGACGATCGTCGTGCCCCGAGGCCACGACCTCCGCAGCGCCTGAGTCCTCAGTTCTCGATGGGGCGCACCGTGACGCCCTCGAAACCGCCGCCGTCCAGCGTCAGCACGAAGTCGTCGTCATCGTGGTCCTGCGCGAAGCCGAGCAAGGTCAGGCGGGGGCCATGTCCATCGTGCACATGCCGTCTTCGGTGACGAAGGTGATGGTCGCGGCGTTCTCCCCTCGTCGATGCCCTCGACGACCGGCGGGCAACTGGACGAACCCCACGTCAGCAGGACGAGGCCCTGGTCGTCGAACCAGCCGGCGCTGGGCTCGAATTCGGTGGACTCGCCGCCCCGGCCGCGCAGCTCGTCCTGCCCGTCGAGCTCGACGCGCGGCGTCAGCTCCGTCGACAGCGGGTCGACGAGGGTGATCACGACGTCTTCGGTCGGATCGACGCCCTCCGGCAGGCCCGCCAGGCTCGCCCGCGGCGCGTAGTCGGCGGTGCAGGCTCGCGCTTCCTCCTCCTCGGCGAAGGTCACGGTCACGTTCTGGCCTTCGGCGGTGACGTCCTCGACCAGCGGCACGCAGGTGGAGCTGCCCCAGGTGACCACGGCGAACAGGCGACCGTCGTCGAGCCAGGCGGCTTCCAGCGGGTACTCCTCGACGATGGTCTCCGGGGGCTCGGTGCTGAGAGGCGCGCCGGGGACGGTGCCCGGCTCGGAGGCGCAGGCGGAGACGAGGAGAACGGATGCGGCCAGCGCCGCCGCAAAGCCCAGTCGCGTGATCATGGCTCCACACAACCATGCACCGCTGAGAAACCGCCCCCGGATCCGTAACGTTATTGCAACGCCGAGGTGAGGCGGGCGAGGTTGTCGAGGACGGTCGAGCGCAGCGGCTGCTGCTTCCACTCCTCGAGCGTCAGCTCGCGACTGGTCGCCCGGTACTGGTCCTCGACCCCGCGCACCTCTTCGACGAACTCGCGTCCGCGCACGAGCATCGAGATCTCCAGGTTCAGGCCGAAGGAGCGCATGTCCATGTTGCTCGAGCCGATCACCGCGATCTCGTCGTCGATCGAGAGCGTCTTGGTGTGCAGGATGTACGGGCGCTGATACAGCCAGATGCGCACCCCCGCCTTCAGCAGCACCTCGTAGTAGCTGCGCTGCGCGTGGTAGACCATCGCCTGGTCGCCCTCTTCGGAGACGAACAGCTCCACCTGCACGCCCCGGTCGCAGGCCGAGGTGACCGCCAGCAGCAGCGCCTCGTCGGGGACGAAGTAGGGGCTGACCATCATGATCTTGTGCTGCGCGGCGTACAGCAGCGTGAGGAAGAGGCGCAGGTTGTTCTCGACCCTGAAGCCGGGTCCGGAGGGCACGATCTGGCAGTCCAGGTCGCCCGTGCCGCTCTCGATGGCGGTGAGGTCGAGCTCGTCGACGAGCCGCTCATCGGTCTCGCTGAACCAGTCGCTCAGGAACACCGCGTTCACGCTCGCCACCACCGGCCCGTCCAGGCGCACCATGAGATCGACCCAGTGCAGGCCGCGCTTGATGTTCTTGGGCAGGTTGTAGCTGGAGTCGGTCACGTTCTGCGAGCCGAGGAAGGCGACCTTCCCGTCGACGACGAGGAGCTTGCGGTGGTTGCGCAGGTCGGGGCGCTGCATCTTCCCCTTGAGCGGCTGCACGGGAAGCATCAGGTGCCAGTCCGCCCCCATCGCGGTCAGTCGCTGGATCGTGTGGGAGTAGCGCGGCTTCCACCGGTTCGCCCAGTGGTCCAGGAGCACGCGCACCTTCACTCCCCGGGCCGCGGCATCCGCCATCGCCTGGAAGAAGTTCTCGGTCGCGGCATCCGACTGGAGGATGTAGAACTCCACATGGACGTAGTGCTCCGCCGCGCGGATGGCATCGGCCATCGCGTCCAGCGACTCCTGATAGTCGGAGATGAGGTGCGCGCCGTTGTCGCCGGAGAGCGGCATGGCGCCCAGGTGCTGGTTCATCGAGACGAGCGACTGGAACCAGGGCGCCGCGTTCGGGCGCAGCGTGCCGAAGTGCAGGCTCTCGCTCGTCGCGGCGATGCTCTCGTTGATCAGCTCCTGCTTGCGGCGGCGGTGCCGAGGCAGCCGCGGGTTCCCGATGAGGAGGAAGAGGAAGACGCCGAGGAAGGGGATGAAGAAGATCGCCAGCAGCCAGGCCATGGCCGCCGTCGGGCGACGGTTGCGCGGCACGATGATGATCGCGGCCACGCGAATGGCGATGTCGACCACGAGGACGGCGATGGCGATCCATCCCGTCGGCCCGTCACCGAACATGCATCCCCGATCAGTCGCGCACGCGCGCATCTGCACCCACCCTAGCGGCAGGTGGGGACGCGACCGGACCCGGGCTCAGGACGTGCGCGGGGGCAGACCCCGGCGAGCGCGCTCCTGCTCCTCGATCTCGGAGTACACGCGGCGTTCGGTGCGGTCGAAGCGAATGATGCCGCGGAGGATCATGACGAACAGGGAGAACACCACGATCGTCGGCAGGATGCCCCAGAAGATCGCGACCCAGATGTTGTCCATGCCCTCCATGGTACGCGGTGTTCCTGCAGAAGATCTGCGTCATCCTTTTCTGCACGAACCCACTCTCAGGACCGGTTGCGCACACCGCCCGTGCCCGCCCGCGACGGGAGAGTTCCGAGCGGATGCCGGTTCCGCGATTCTCGGGGCATGACCACCATCGTTCGCGTGACCCGCCCCGCCGAGCTCCTCGGCCTCATCCCGGCCCTGGCCGGCTTCACCCCGCGCCGCAGTCTCGTGCTGCTGCCCTTCGAGGGCTCCCGCGCGCACAGCGCCCTGCGTCTGGATCTTCCGCACTCGGGCATCGACCCGCACGAGTACGTCGCGCAGGCGATCGCGCTCCTGTGCCGGATTCCCGAGGCGGATGCCGTCGCGATCGCCGTCTACGACGAGGCCGCTCTCGACGAGACACCGCTCCCCTGGTCCGGGCTCGTCGACGCCCTGGTCGACCGGGCCGAGGCCTGCGAGCTCGGCGTCGTGGAGGCGCTGTGCGTGGGGCCCGACGCCTGGGCGAGCTTCCTCGACGACCCCGGCCTGCGGCATCCGCTCGCCGAGATAGAGGCGGCGCCCGTCGTCCCCGGGATCGGAGACGTCAGCGGCGACCAGTCCGACGGCGTGGCGCTGCCGGAGGTCGACGCGGCCGAGCGGGAGCGGGTCGCGCAGGCGGTGGAGGCGTTCGCCCCCGCGGTCGATGCACGGGCGGACGGCGCGTCGTTCTCCGGCGACCGCCTGCATCCGAAGGCGATCGACGCCACGGGCCTCGTCGACGACGTGCCCGAGTTCTTCGAGAGGATCCTGGAGAGTCCGGAGAGACTCGAGCCGTTCGAGACCGCCGCGATGGCCTGGTGCCTGAATCGGCCGCTCCTGCGGGATGTCGCACTCGTGCAGTGGGCCCGCAACCGCAAGCAGGGAGCACTCGCCCTCGGCGCGCAGATCGCCTACATCGACCAGGACGTCTCCGCGCCCGACGCCCTCGGCCGCATCCTCGTCGGCGGCGGTCGCCGCCCCGATCCCGACCGTCTGCGCATCGCGCTCTCACTCGTGCGCGGCGTCGCCGCTCGCGTTCCCGAGGCCGCACGGGTCGGCCCGCTCGTGGCCGCCGCCTGGCTGTCGTGGGCGCTGGGCCGCTCGACGCACGCGAGCGCGTACATCGCGCAGGCGCAGGAGATCGACCCGGATCACTCGATGGCCGCCCTCATCCAGGCGATGCTCGTTCGCGGGCTGCTGCCCGAGTGGGTGTTCGACCGGCGACGGGGCAGCGCGAGGTGAGGACGGCCGTCCGGCTACTTGACGAGAGGGAAGAGGATCGTCTCGCGGATGCCGAGACCCGTGATCGCCATGAGCAGCCGGTCGATGCCCATGCCCATGCCGCCGGTCGGGGGCATGCCGTGCTCGAGCGCGCGCAGGAACTCCTCGTCGACGCGCATCGCCTCGACATCGCCCTTGGCGGCGAGCTTGGCCTGCTCGACGAAGCGCTCCCGCTGGATGACCGGGTCGACGAGCTCGGAGTAGCCGGTGGCCAGCTCGAAGCCGCGCACGTACAGGTCCCACTTCTCCACGACGCCCTCGATGGAACGGTGCTCGCGCACGAGCGGGCTCGTGTCGAGGGGAAGTCCATGACGAAGGTCGGGCGTGTGAGACCGGGCTTGACGAAGTGCTCCCAGAGCTCCTCGACGAGCTTTCCGTGGATCGGATGCGGCGGCACCTCGACCCCCTCGGCGCCTGCGAGCGCGACGAGATCCTCGAAGGGCGTCTCCGGCGTGATCTCACGCCCGGCGGCATCCGACAGCGAGCCGTACATCGAGATCCGGTCCCACTGGCCGCCCAGGTCGTACTCGGTGCCGTCGGCCCAGGTCACCCGCGTCGAGCCCGACACGGCGACGGCGGCGTTCTGGATGAGCTCCTGGGTGAGGTCGGCGATGCCGTTGTAGTCGGTGTAGGCCTGGTAGGCCTCGAGCATCGCGAACTCGGGGCTGTGCGTGGAGTCGGCGCCCTCGTTGCGGAAGTTGCGGTTGATCTCGAACACCCGCTCGATGCCGCCGACGACGGCGCGCTTGAGGTACAGCTCGGGCGCGATACGCAGGTACAGCTCGGTGTCGAAGGCGTTGGAGTGGGTGATGAACGGGCGCGCCGAGGCGCCGCCGTGCTGCACCTGCAGCATCGGGGTCTCGACCTCGAGGAAGCCGTGTCCGGCGAAGGTGTCGCGCAGGCTCTGATTGACCTTCGCGCGGGCGACGACGGTCTCGCGGGCGCGATCGCGCACGATCAGGTCGAGGAAGCGGCTGCGCACGCGGCTCTCTTCGCTGAGCTCGGCGTAGACGTTCGGCAGCGGCAGGATGGCCTTCGACGCGATCTGCCACTCGGTGACCATGATCGACAGCTCGCCGCGGCGACTGGAGATCACCTCGCCCTTGACGAAGACATGGTCGCCGAGGTCGACGAGCTCCTTCCACTCCGCGAGCGACTCCTCGCCGACGGCCGCCAGCGACACCATCGCCTGGATGCGCGAGCCGTCGCCGGCCTGGAGCGAGGCGAAGCAGAGCTTGCCGGTGTTGCGGCTGAAGACCACGCGGCCGGCGATTCCGGCGATGACGCCGGTCTGGGTGTCGGGTTCCAACTCGCCGTACTCGGCGCGCAGCGCCGAGATCGCGTGCGTCACCGGCACGCTCACCGGGAAGGCGCCGCCGGCGGCATCCGACCGCTTCTCGATGAGACGCTCGCGCTTGGCCAGGCGCACGGCCTTCTGCTCGATGACGTCGCCTGCGGGGTCGTCGGATGCGGTGGTGTTGCTGGGCGCGGCGGACGCGTCGTTCATTCGGGCTCCTCGGAAGTCTCGGACAGTTTACCGGCGCTTGCTCAGACTCCGCCGCGAGCAGGGTGGGTAGCCTCGACGTTATGAGTGCTCGCCTCCGCCGCCTCCTGCTCGCGCTTCTCGGTGTCCTCGCGGTCGTGCTCGTTCCCGCGGGCGCGGCGAGCGCGAACGTCGATGCCTTCTCCTACGCCTCCTGGTCCTCGGAGTACGTCGTCACCGTCGACGACGACGGGCGCTCCCACGTTCGCGTGACCGAGACGCTCGTGGCGCGGTTCCCGGAGGTCGATCAGAACCGCGGCATCGTGCGCGGACTCGAGGAGCGTTACCTGGGTGCGAGCCTGCACACCACCGTCGAGTCGGTGACCGACGAGAACGGCGCACCGGTCCCCTACGAGACCCGGAGCGAGGACGGCACCCTCTACCTGCTGCTCGGCGACGACCGGTATCAGTACGGCCTGACCACCTATGTCATCGAGTACACGATGCGCGACGTGATCATCCGAGCGACCGAGAGCGGCAACGACGAGTTCTACTGGAACCTGCTGCCCCCGCGCAGCACCCAGCCCATCGAGCGATTCGACGCCGCCATCACCCTTTCCCCGAGCTCGGCGCGCTCCTGACCGGCGACTCCGCCTGCTATCAGGGCTACGCCGGATCCACCGATCGCTGCGACCTCGGCCAGGAGTCCCTCGCCGACGGCGGGACGCGCTTCGCGGTGTCGGGCGAAGCACTCCCGCCCGGCTACGGCTTCACCGTCGCGATCGGCCTCACCCCGGGCGTCGTCGCCCAGCCCTCGGCGCGCCTGCCGAATCCCCTCACCGACGTCGTGCCGTTCGTGCTCATCAGCGCAGGTGCGATCACCGCGGGCGGCGCGGGGATCGCACTGGCCTCGTTCCGCCGCCGCAAGCGCGTCGCCACCGGCATCGTGATCGCGCAGTACGACGTCCCCGACCGGCTGCCCCGCTGCTCGCCGCCGCGATCTACCCGGGAGCCCGCGATGTCATCCCCGCCGCGATCGTGCATCTGGCCGTTCGCGGCGTGCTGCGCATCGAGGAGACCGAGGGCAAGAAGAACAAGAAGCGCCCGCAGCTGCGGCTGCTGGATGCGCAGCGGATCCCCGATCCCCTCGACGGTCAGATGCGTGACACGCTCTTCTCCGGTTCCGCCCCCGGCGAGACGGTGACGATCCCCCAGCACGACGAGAAGTTCGCCCAGCGCATGACGGCGCTGCAGACCTCCGCCGCCTCGGAGGCGACCGAGCGGAACCTCATGACCCGCGAGCGCAGCGACACCGCGCGGATCTTCTTCTGGGTGACGCTGGGGCTCGTGGCCGTCGCGATGATCCTCGCTCTGGTGGGACTCCTGAGCGGACGCGAGGTCGGCTTCGTCGCGATCATCGTGAGCCTGGTGCTCGGGACGGTCACGACCGTGATCGCCGCCGTCTGCGCCGCCCGGCACCGCGTCCACACCCGGGCCGGGGCCGAGGCTCACGAGTACCTGGAGGGTGTGCGCGAGTTCATCCGCGTGGCCGAGGCCGACAGGCTCCGGATGCTGCAGTCCGCGCACGGCGCCGAGCGCTACCGGGAGGGCAGTGCCGAGATCGTGCACCTCTACGAACGGCTCCTCCCCTACGCGATGCTGTTCGGCGAGGAGAAGACCTGGGGACGCGTGCTGGAGGTCGCCTACGACACCTCCCGGAGCCAGCCGAACTGGATCGCCGGCTACACGGCGATGCACTTCAGCTCGCAGCTGTCGTCCTTCTCCTCGAACACCCAGGCGTCGTCGACCTACACCACGGCCAGCAGCAGCGGCGGATCCACCGGTGGAGGGTTCTCCGGCGGAGGCGGCGGCGGCGGATTCTCCGGCGGGCGCTGACGACGTCGCTCACCGCAGACGGTCGATGACCGCCCGCAGCCCCGCACGGTACTGCAGCGTGAACTGGTAGTTGCCGTGCGTGGCGACCTCCCACAGGTAGCTGCGCGGGTCGCTCTCCGTCGCACCCCGGTCGACGGGGTTGCCGGCCCCGTCGTCGCTGCTGGAGTCGCGGTAGCCGAAGATCGGGAACCCCAGGTGGTCGGTGCGGCGCCACAGACTCACCCACGCCGGCGGTTCGCCCTCACCTCCGCTCAACACCTCCCGCAGACCGGGGCCGTAGTGCGGCAAGAAGTCGTCGGCCTCCGGCGGGGTGCCCGCGGCATCCGATCTCACCTGCTCGAGCCAGGGGTCGGCGCCGAAGAGCGCCGGGGCGCGCGTCGGCCGGACGCCGAGCACGTCGGGTCCGAGCACATCGGGGAAGAACCGGGAGAAGTACGGACGCAGCTGCACGCCGTAGGTGACCAGTCCCACGCGGCCGCGGGCGGGAATCGGCGCGTGGTCGTCGATGCCGGTGTTGTTGACGATCGCGAACATCGCCGCCGTCGCGAGCACACCGCCCATCGAGTGCGCCGACAGCACGACCTTGCGGTTCGGGGTGCGCCGGCCCTCCGGGCCGCGCAGCCACTCGAGGGTGTGCGTGCCGATCTCGGGGACCACCCGCTCGCCATAACAGGGCGGGGCGAAGGGATGTCCCGCCCGCGGCAGGAAGCAGAGCAGATCCCACAGCACCCCGATCGGACGCTCCTTGCTCGAGGCGGCGTTGGCGACGACGACCCCGACAGCGGCCGTGGCGATCGCGACCATGACCACCAGCACCGTGCTCATGAGCGCGGCGGAGCCGGGCGGGGCGAGGATGAGATCGGCCCGGAGGATGCCGAGGAGCACGATCCCGGTGATCGCGGTGATGGATGCGGCCGCGAGCACGCCGACGAGCGGCTCGGCGCGATGGGCGAGGGCGGCGAAGCGACGCGCGGTCAGCACCTGGCGGTCGCGGGCGTCCGCCGGAGCCGCGATCCGTGCGGGCCGCCCGGTGTAGGCCGCGGCGGGGAGCCGGACGGCGTCGAAGACGCGGCGACGGACGCCGGCATCCGCGGGGAACGCGATCGTCGGCGTGCTCAGCAGCACGAACCGCGACAGCCCTGCGACCGCGGCGGCGAGGCCGACGAGGAGGACGATGGCGAGGATGACGAGCACCGCGAGACCGAAGGCGCCGTAGACCGGCGGCACGATCAGCTCGTCGGGCAGGACCACGGCATCCGTCGCCTCGGTCACCTCGCCCGCGTCGAAGAGGCGCCAGTTGCCCTCGACGGTCGAGCGATCGATAGGGGGCGTCAGCAGTGCCCGCACGCCGAGCACGAGCATGCAGGTCAGCAGCAGCGCCGAGGTGAGCGAGAGGGTGAGCACCACCGTCCCGCCGAAGCCGCGCCAGCCCTCGAAGCGAGCCCGGTCGCGGGTCTGTGCACGTACGAGCGCCGAGCCGATGTACAGAGCGAGCACGAGCAGACCGACCGAGATCCCCCATCCGAAGGTCCACGGCCCTCCGCTGCGGCGCCCCCGCGCAGCTCGACGACACCGCCGACGGTGATGAGCGCCATGGCCAGGAGCGGGATGACCCCGAACCAGCCGCCCGCGGCGAGTGCCGCCACCACAGTGCCGCGATGCACGCCACCATCATGAGCGAGACGAGCGCCGTCGGGACGACGAACAGCCCCAGGAACACCTCCACGTCGGGAGCGGGTGCGGCCGGCTCCCGGGTGGAGTCGGCGACGGTCTTGATCGCGTAGGCCACGAAGGCCGCGATCGCCAGCAGGAGCACGGCAGCCCCGCGATGCGTCCGGCGCGGATCCAGCCGAGCGACCGCGCCGTCGGCACGGCGGTGAAGAAGGTCGCGACCATGAGGACGCCGACGGCGACGCCGAAGAGCGCGGCCTCGAACGGCGAGGCGGCGAGCACGGCGCCCACGGCGCATCCGTCGTCCCCCGCCGCGACGAAGCTCTGCAGGTCGTGGCAGCGCGCGTCGACCGCGAAGATGCGGTCCCAGGTCAACAGCCCCAGAAGCAGCGCCACGACCGCGGCGATGTGCAGGCGCTCCGTCGTCGGGCCCACGCGGACGCTGGACCAGAAGCCGGGGGTCGCCAGCAGCGGCGGCTCGCGCTCCTCCTCGTGCTCCTCGGCGACCTGACGGCGCGACCGCAGGCGGGAGCGCGGCTGCGGCTCCCCAGTCCGAGCGGCGAACAGCTCGGCATCGCCGAGCTGGTGTGCCGCCCAATTGCGGGCGCCGGCCTCATAGCGCACCCGCGCACGACGCGTGATGAGGTAGACGAGCAGCACGACGGCGAGCGGGAGGAGGCTGAGGATGAGCAGGCGCAGGGGCCGGCCCTCCGGCGTCGTCGGAAGCATCTGGAAGACCGCGGGCAGCCGCGCGCACATCGCTGCTCCCGGTAGCACTGGGTACCGATGAAGTCGAGGGCGACGGAGGCGAGCGCCGAGGTGAGCAGCAGCGTCAGTCCCAGCGCGAAGAGCCGGATCGTGCTGGAGCCGGCACCGCCGAGCCACTCGCGCCCCGCGGCGGCCTGGGTACGGGTGATGCGCCGTGTCCAGTAGGCCGCGTTGCACAGCCCGAAGGGCAGGGTCAGCAGCCAGCCGATCTGCACGAGGATCGCCACGACGACCGCGCCGGCCGTCGCCCCGGAGCGCGCCATGTTGCCCCAGGAGTAGGCCTCGGTCCGGATGCGGGGATCGTCGTCGGTGCGTACGAGCGGGGTGTCCTCGCTCGGCGGCGACGGCGGGTTCTTGTAGCGCCAGAAGCCGCCGAGATCGTCGTGGCCGGCGCTGACGATCTCGTCACGCGTGACCCCGAGCACCTTCTCGGGCGGGGCGTTCGCGATGCCGTGGATGCGCAGCTCAAGGACATGAGGCTCCACCTTGCCGCCCATAGCGACCCCCTCGCCGGCCATCCACTTCCCCGCGGGAGGCCTGCCGAATCCGGTGGCGCCAGGGTAGCGCTGCCGATCGCGGCGCGTCTATACCCTGTCGTCGCGCATCCGCGCACCCGACTCCGACGGGCGGCCGCGTCTCGCGGGGAAGCGGGCAGCGACGAGATCAGTCGGCGGGGGAGTCAGGGGAGGCGAGGCCTCGCGCAGCGCGCGCTCGACGCTGGACTGCACGAGCGCCGAGAGGAAGCCGCCGGGGTTCTCGACCCCGATCCCCGCAGGAGCGAGGTCGCCTGCGCGATGATCGACCGCGAGAACTCGGATGCCGTCGCCACCGCCTCCGCGTACGCGGCCCGGTCATCCTCGCCGATCACGACCGGCTCGCAGCCGAGCTCCACCGCCAGCGCCTGCGCGATCGGGAGCACGGGCGCCGGTGCGCTCACGCCCGCGAAGGACGCGGGGAGCTGGCGCAGATCCATCGAGGTGCCGGTGAAGGTGATCGCCGGGTGCACCGCGAGCGGGATCGCCCCGGCCCGTTGCGCGGGCTCGAGCACGTCGATGCCGTAGGCAGGGTCGGTGTGGAGAACGAGCTGCCCGAGCTGCCAGGCACCGATCTCGGCGAGCCCGGCGACGAGCCCCGGAAGCTCGGCGTGCGGCACGGCGACCACGACCAGTTCGCTGCGGCGGAGGATCTCCTGCGGGTCGAGCACCGGTACGCCGGGGAGCACCGCCGAAGCACGCTCGTCGTCCGAGCCGCTCGTGATGCCGGTGAGGGCGTGCCCTGCTCCGGCGAGCGCCGCGCCGATCACGGGGCCGACCCTGCCCGCACCGATGATGCCGACGCCGAGGCGTCCGTCGCGGGTCACGCCGGTGGCTTCCCTTCTGCGTCGCCGAGCGCACCCCGGTCGCTGAGCCCGTCGACGCGCCCGGAGTCCGCCGGAGTGTCGGGCCCTTCGACGAGCTCAGGGACCGTCGGGTCGAGCTCCGGAGTCGACGGGTTCGGAGTCGGAGTCGACGGGTCCGGCTCCGGCGGCGCGTCCGCCGCATCCGACAGCGCCGCCGCTTCCGCCTCCTGCGCCGCCCGGGTCTCCTCCAGCACCTCCGCCCAGCGGTGGCTGACGTCCTTGCCGGCGGCGACGGCCGCACGGCCGCTCACCTCGTCGAGGAGCGCGAGCAGCGGCTCGCGGTCGATGCCGACGACCTCGCCCGAGATCGGGCCGGCGATGGTGTGCGCCTTCGCCCAGCCGACCGCCTGCGTGCGGTCGATCGGACCCTGCGCGATCGAGATGCCCTGCAGCCGGGCGAGCGGGAACACGGCGACCTTCCGCCAGATGCGCCCGCGGCGCAGCAACAGCGCGTAGTCGGTGAGCACGTAACCGTGGCGGCGCCACGAGAGCGGGCGGCGCCATCCGGCACCCTTGCGGATCGTGCGGTAGGGATCGCCATCGACCGGACCCTCGATGCCGTGCTCGTAGACGAGGGCATATCCTCTGCGGGCAGGTCCGGCAGCATGACGCGCACGACGCGCACCACGTCTTCGGCCAGCCCGACGGGCAGCGCGATGTTGAACTGCTGCTGCGAGGTGCTCGCCTGCTGGGTGGCGCTCGCACCGGTGAGCCGGTTGATCCGCACGGACCACCAGCCGAAGGGGCGCCACAGCAGCGGCTGGGTGATCTCCAAGGCGTGCACGCGACCCGGCGGCAGCGTCTCGGTCACGGTCGTGAACAGGCCGTAGGTCGTGCGCACGCCGTCGACGGTCGGTGCGATCGAGTAGCGCAGCGAGCGCGAGATGAGACCCCATGTGACCGCGACGAAGGCGATCAGGAGCGGGATCGCGACACCGACCGCGGTGACGATCGACCCGAACACGCGCTCCGGCCCCTCGCCGAAGATCAGCGGCAACAGGGTGACCACCGCGGCGGCGATCACCGCGATGACGAACCACGGCGCGATGTTCAGAAGCTGGGAGCCGACGAGGCGCCCCGCGGGGATCTTCACGAGCGACTCGGGAGCGACATCCGCGGTGTCGACGCCCTCGATGAGGCCGGTGATGCCCTCATTGACGGCGCCGGTCACCCGCTGGGCAGCCGTGGCATCCGGGGACGCTTCGCCGCGGGCGATGCGCTTGGCGAGGCGCGCGCCCGAGGCCAGGCGCAGAATGTCGGCGCGGACCTGCTCCGACAGCGAGGTCGACAAGTACTCCAGCGCGACGTTCGCGTCGGTGCCCGCACCGACGACCTCGAGCTTGGCCATGCCGATCAGACGCGCGAGGAAGGGGCGGGTGAGGTTCACGCCCTGCACGCGATCCAGCGGCGCGCGCCGGTGCGTGCGGAAGAGGATGCCCTTGCGCACCTCGACGTGCTCCTCGGTGATGCGGAACGTGTGGAACCGCCAGACGACGTAGAACACCGCACAGATCACGACGATGGCCCCGAGCGCGATGAGGCTGCCCGTGACGATCATGTTGTTGCTGATCAGCCAGTCGATCGGGTCGGCCTCGTAGTCGTTGTAGTCGTCGTAGTCGGCCCCGGGCACGGTGACGTCGATCACCCATCCGACGATGCGGTCGCGCATGTTCGAGATGATGATGCCCGCCACGATCAGCAGGACGATGCCGCCCTTCAGCAGCGGCGTGAGCGGATGCATGCGGTGCCACTCGCCGTCGGCGACCGACGAGCTGCCGCCGGCGGCGATGGTCGCCGCAACGTCGGCGGGCGGCACCTCGCTCGGCGCGACGCCCTCGGGTATGACGGAGTCGGATGCCGCAGCATCCGGGATCACGCCCTGGGGGTTCTCGGGAACGGGCTGCTCCGGCGTGGTCACAGGCCGGTCCGGCGGGTCTCGGCGACATCGATGAGGGTGTCGCGCAGGTCCTCCGCCGCCTCCTGCCGGAGACCGGGAATCTGCACCCCGGTCGTCGCGGCGGCCGTGACCATCTTCAGCTGGGCGATCCCGAAGGCCCGGTCGAGCGGGCCGTGGGTGATGTCGACGAGCTGCATGCGGCCGTAGGGGACGGCGACGATGCGCTGCCAGAGGATCCCTTGCGGAAGACGACGTCATCGGAACGCAGCATGTAGCCGATCGCGCGCGCCTGGCGCGGCAGGATGATCACCGTGAACAGCAGGATCGCGAAGAAGACCCCGCCCGGGATCCACGCCCAGGTCTGATCGAACACCAGCACCGCGACGAGCACCGCCGCGACCAGCAGGGCGATCGTGATCCCGTACTGCAGCAGCTGCGAGACGACGTAGCGCGGCGAGATCTGGTGCCAGGAGCCGTCGAGGGCGAGCCGGTGCGGGGAGCGCGGCTCCTTGACGACCGCATAGGTCCCCTCGTCAAGCACGGAGTCAGCGTGCGGGGCCTGCTCCTCGTTCGGAGTCGTCGGGCTGTCGGTCATCAGGATCCTTCGGCAGTGTGCACAGTTGCTCGGCGACCAGGGCGGCCCCGGCCAGCACCGCGGCGCTGGCCATGAGGGCGACGATCACCGCCATCGAGCCTACCTGCGGCATGACCGGACGGGACAGGAGGAACAGGGCGAGCCCCAGACCGAAGCCGGCCAGCAATGCGCCCAGCAGGCTCGCCGCACGGGCGAGCATCGCCACGCGCACGGCGCGGAACGGGTCGATGCCCGTGCCGTTGCGCACCGCTCGCCGCACGGGCCAGGCCGCCGCGACGACGCCCGCCGCCAGCAGCACGAGCATGATCGGCAGCAGCGTCGACGGCACGAAGGTCGGACGCGCCATGATCGTCAGCACGTAGTCGAGGAGGAAACCCGCCACCGCGCCGGCTCCCGCCAGCAGGACAAGGGTGAGGGGCGAGGTGCGGGTCACTCGACGGCTTCGCGTAGACCCGCCACGAGATCGGCGACGCGTCCGGCCCGGGCAGCACCGCGTCGGGATCGAGCGCGAGCCACGGCTCGAGCACGAAGAGGCGCTCGGCGGCCCGCGGATGCGGCAGGAGGAGGAGCGGATCGTCGGATGCCGCATCCCCGTAGGCGATGAGATCGAGGTCGAGCGTGCGGTCGCCCCAGCGCTCGCGCCTCTCGCGGCCGTGCTCCTCCTCGATCGCATGGAGGAGTCCGAGCAGCACCTGCGGCGCCAGGCGCGTCGTCACGATCGCGACGGCGTTGACGTAGCCGGGTGCGTCGGGGTCGGGGCCGTCCAGGCGCACGGCGACCGTCTCGAAGAGCGCGGACAGCCGCACCTCGTCGACGAGAGGGAGCCGGCCGATGCGCTCGGCGGCGCGGGTGATGGTCTCGTGCCGGTCGCCCAGGTTCGAGCCGAAGGCGATGACGGCGCGGGTGGCGTCCTTACCGGGCCGGGGATCGGGCACGGGGAACGGCTGGGCGAGGTCGCGGCTCATCCGCGGCTCCGTTCGATCGTGACGGAGACGTCGGAGAAGGTCAGCGGGATCGGGGCGTGCGGCTTGTGCACCGTCACGATCACGCTGCCGACACGGGCGTCGGCGAGGGCGACGGCCGCGATGCGCTCGGCGAGCGTCTCGATGAGGTTCACCGGCTCCCCGCGACGACGGCGGCGACGGATTCGGCGAGTTCACCGTAGTGGACCGTGTCTTCCACGTCGTCGGATGCCGCGGCATCCGCCAGCGACAGGCGCAGTCGCAGGTCGATCGTGAACTCCTGGCCCTCCTCGCGCTCGTGGGCGTAGACGCCGTGCCGGCCGAAGACGGTGAGCCCGGTCAGGGTGATCTCGTCGCTCATCCCCTAGGGTACGCGCGGCCGCCGACGCCGGGCCCGCATCCCTCCCCTCCGACTCCTCGGCACCTCTTGTCGCTGTGCAGCATCGCCACCCGACGACTGCTGTCGAGTACTTGCCCGCATCTCTGAAGTCCTCGACAGCTGCTGTCGCCGGATGGCGCTCGACGCGACAAGGGATGTCGAGGACTTCCCGTCGTCGGACAGCTCCCCGTGCCCCTGTCGGGGCGCGAGGGGGTCAGCCGTCCCAGGCCGCGACGACGGCGAGCGCGTCGCGGGTCGCGGCGACGTCGTGCACGCGCACGGCCCAGGCACCGGCACGGGCGGCGAGCGCGCTCGTCACGGCCGTGGCGAGGTCGCGGCGCGCCTCGTCGACCTCGACGTCGGATGCCGCGGCCAGCGTCTCGCGCAGGAAGCCCTTGCGCGAGGTGCCGACGAGCACGCGCGAGCCGAGCGCGATGACGTCGTCGAGGCCGCGCAGCACCTCCCAGTTCTGGGCGCCGGTCTTGGCGAACCCGATGCCGGGGTCGAGGATGATGCGGGCCGGGGCGATGCCGGCGGCCGCGGCGGTGGCCACGCGCTCCTGCAGCTCGGCGGCGACCTCACGGGAGGGCCGCGCATACTCGGCGCGGGCGTACATGTCGTCGGAGGGGCCCCGCCAGTGCCCGATGACGTAGTCGGCACCGGTTCCGGCGACGGCCGCCAGCATGTCGTCGTCGGCGAGTCCGCCGGAGACGTCGTTGACGATGCGGGCGCCGGCGGCGACGGCGGCCACCGCGGTCGAGGCGTTCAGGGTGTCGATGCTCACGGGTGCGCCCTCGGCGGCGAGTCCCGCGACGACGTCGAGCACGCGCCGCTGCTCCTCGTCGGCGCCGATGCGCACGGCGCCCGGGCGCGTCGACTCCCCGCCCACGTCGAGCACCGCGGCGCCGTCGCGGCGCAGCGACAGGCCGTGCGCGATCGCGCGGGAGGGGTCGAGGAATCGCCCACCGTCGCTGAACGAGTCGGGGGTGACGTTGACGATCCCCCAGATCCCGGTCATTCGCCGCTTCCCTGCGGTGTGCAGGAGACCCCGCGCCGTCTGCAGGAGCAACCCGCCGAATCGGCCGTGACACACCGCACATCCCCGCCGCCTGAGCGCGACGCTCCTGCACCACGCGACGCCGCTCCTGCACTACGCGCGCGCATCACGGGTCGCTCCGGCCGATCAGGGTGATGAGCTCGGCCCGGGCGACCGGCTCCGTGTACTCCCCGCGCGCGGCGATCGTGAGCGTCGACGCCTCGGGCTGACGACCCCCGCGCATGGTCACGCAGCCGTGCGTGGCGTCGAGCACGACGAGCACCCGCGGGTGTCGAGGTTCTCGGCGATCGTGTCGGCGATCTGCTCGCCCAGGCGCTCCTGCACCTGGGGGCGCGCGGCGAGCGTCTCCACGACGCGCACGAGCGAGCCGAGACCGACGACCTGCTCACCGGGGAGGTAGGCGATGTGGGCATGCCCCGCGAAGGGCAGGAGGTGGTGCTCGCACACCGAGCGGAACCGGATGTCGCGCAGCAGCACCGCCCCGAGGGCAGGGTCTCGGGGGCCGGCCCGCGTGCCACGCTGATCGTGCGGGCGAGGGGCTCTGCGGCATCCGATCCGACTCCTGCGAAGTACTCCGCGTAGAGGTCGGCGACGCGCGCCGGGGTCTGCCGGAGCCCGGGGCGGTCGGGGTCCTCTCCGATCGCCTCGAGCAGTTCTCGCGTGAGCGCCGCGACGCGCTCCCTGTCGACCGTCATGGTCAGGCCGGCGCCGGCCGCGCGTGCCCTCCGGCGCCGGCTGCGCCGGGCTCCTGGGCGGGGCGGATGCGGCCGCCTCCTCGCTGGCGGCGATGCCCTCCTGCTCGGCGACGATGCGCCGGGGCACCTCCACCGGCGGGCGCAGCGACACCGGGCGGTCCTCGCTGGAGAGCCACTGCGGGCGTTCGGGGAGCTTCTTCACGTCGGTGAAGATCTCGGCCACGCGGTTGTGATCGAGGGTCTCCTCCTCCAGGAGGGCGAGCGCGAGGCGGTCGAGGATGTCGCGGTTCTCGCTGATCACCTGATAGGCCTCGTTGTGCGCCTGCTCGATGAGACCGCGCACCTCGGTGTCGACCCGCTCGGCGATCGTCTCGGAGTACTCGCGGCCACGCCCCATATCGCGTCCGGCGAAGGGCTCGCCGCCCTCGGAGCCCAGCTTGACGGGGCCGAGCTCGGTGGTCATGCCGTACTCGATGACCATCTTGCGGGCGATGCTCGTCGCCTTCTCGATGTCGTTGGAGGCGCCGGTGGTGGGGTCGTGGAAGACGATCTCCTCGGCGACACGGCCACCCATCGCGTAGGCGAGCTGGTCCTGCAGCTCGTTGCGGGTGACGGAGTACTTGTCGTCCAGCGGCATGACCATCGTGTAGCCGAGGGCCTTGCCGCGCGGGAGGATCGTGATCTTGGTGACCGGGTCGGTGTGGTTCATCGCCGCCGCGGCGAGCGCGTGCCCGCCCTCGTGGTAGGCGGTGATGAGCTTCTCGCGATCCTTCATGACGCGGGTGCGCCGCTGCGGGCCGGCGATGACGCGGTCGATGGCCTCGTCGAGCGCACGGTTGTCGATGAGCTGGGCGTTGGAGCGGGCCGTGAGGAGGGCGGCCTCGTTGAGGACGTTCGCCAGGTCGGCACCCGTGAAGCCGGGGGTCTTGCGGGCCACGACCTCAAGATCGACGCCCTGGGAGAGCGGCTTTCCGCGGCTGTGCACCTCGAGGATCTTCTGGCGCCCCTTCAGGTCGGGGGCGTCGACGCCGATCTGGCGGTCGAAGCGACCCGGGCGCAGGAGTGCGGGGTCGAGGATATCGGGGCGGTTCGTCGCCGCGATGACGATGACGTTCGCCTTGGGGTCGAACCCATCCATCTCCACGAGCATCTGGTTCAGCGTCTGCTCGCGCTCGTCGTTGCCGCCGCCCATGCCGGCGCCGCGGTGGCGGCCGACGGCGTCGATCTCGTCGATGAAGATGATGGCGGGGGCGTTCTCCTTCGCCTGCGTGAACAGGTCGCGCACGCGGCTGGCGCCGACGCCGACGAACATCTCCACGAAGTCGGAGCCCGAGATCGAGTAGAAGGGGCGCCGGCCTCGCCGGCGACGGCGCGCGCGAGGAGGGTCTTACCGGTTCCCGGCGGGCCGTACAGCAGCACGCCCTTGGGATGCGCGCGCCGATGGCCTGGAACTTGGTCGGATCGGCGAGGAACTCCTTGATCTCGTGGAGCTCCTCGATCGCCTCGTCGGCGCCGGCGACGTCCGCGAAGGTCACCGTCGGGGTCTCCTTGGAGACGAGCTTGGCCTTGGACTTGCCGAACTGCATGACCTTTCCGCCGCCGCCCTGCATCGACGAGAGCAGCCACCAGAACAGCAGACCCAGCAGCAGCAGCGGGATGAGAAGCGAAAGGATGCCGCCGAAGAATGAGGGCTGAGGCACCACATCGTCGAAGCCCTCTTCCGGCTCGGCCGCGGCGACCGCATCCGCCACCTCCTGCGCACGGGCCTCGACGTAGTAGAACTGCACGCTCGAGCTGCCCTCGAAGTCCTCGGACAGCTCCAGGTCGACGCGCTGATCGCCGTCGGTGGTGACGGCCTTGGTGACGGTGTCGCCGCGGAGGAGCTCAAGACCCTGCTGGGTCGTGATGCTGCTGGGGGCTCCGAGATTGGAGACCAGCAGGAACCCGGACAGCAGCAGTGCGCCGATCAGCAGCACATAGATCAGCGGGTTCTTGAAGAGCTTCCTCATAATGTGACTCAGCGTATCGCGGGGCCGCTGTGGCCGCGCTGGGATTCGCCGACGGCGTATCGGCGCCCCCGAGCGCGAACCTCCGGTCCCTGAGCTTGTCGAAGGGCCCGGAATCGGATACCGCGACTACGCGTAGACGTGCGGCGCCAGCACCGCGACGTCGCGGAGGTTGCGGTAGCGCTCGTCGTAGTCGAGTCCGTAGCCGACGACGAAGTCGGTAGGGATGTCGAAGCCGACGTACTTACTGTCGATCTCGACCTTGGCGGCCTCGGGCTTGCGCAGCAGCGCCAGCACCTCGATGGACTCGGCGCCGCGGGACTCGAAGTTCTCCAGCAGCCAGCTCAGCGTCAGACCCGAGTCGATGATGTCTTCGACGATGAGCACGTGCTTGCCCTGCAGGGGGTGTCCAGGTCCTTGCGGATCTGCACGACGCCGCTGGACTTCGTGCTCGCGCCATAGCTGGACACGGCCATCCAGTCCATCGACACGTGCATCGGCAGCGCCCGGATGAAGTCGGCCATGACCATGACGGCGCCCTTGAGCACCCCGACCAGGAGGAGGTCCTTGCCGGCGTAATCCTCGGCGACCCGCGCGGCGAGCTCGTCGAGCTTCGCGCGGATCTCCTCCTCGGTCACGAGAACGGTGGTCAGGTCATCCTGGATGTCCGCAGCACGCATAGGACGATGGTACGCGACCGCGCGATTCAGTAATGTGAGCCGCAGGGACCAGGGCACGGGCCCTGGCAGACGGGAGGGCCGGACATGGCCATTGACGACATTCTCAAGCAGGTTCCGGTCGACGAGATCGCGAGCAAGCTCGGCGTCTCGCCGGAGGTCGCACGACAGGCGATCGAGCAGGGCGGCGGCGCTCTGCTCGGCGGACTCGCCAACAACGCCCAGAGCGCAGAGGGGTCCGCCGCGATCCAGAAGGCGCTCAGCAAGCACGAAGGTTTCCACGGTGCGGCATCCGTTGATGAGATCGACGAGGCGGACGGCAAGAAGATCGTCAAGCACGTCTTCGGCGACAAGGAGCAGGATGTCGCCAAGGCGCTCAACAGCTCCGACAAGACCGCCGGCGGCATCGACTTCGCCAAGCTTCTCCCGATCCTGGCCCGATCGTGATGGGTCTGATCGCCAACAACGCCAAGTCGACACCGGCGGCGGCCGAGTCGTCGAGCGGCGGCGGTATCGGCGACGTCATCGGCGGACTCCTCGGCGGAGGCGGCGGAGGCGGTGCCTCCGGCGGCATCGGCGACGTGATCGGCGGGCTCCTCGGTGGCGGCGGAAGCGGCTCCGGCGGCGGCCTGGACATCGGCGGCCTGCTGGGCGGCATCCTCGGCGGCGGCAAGAAGTAGCGGAAGCGGGCTCTCCCTCCCGGTCGTCGAGCTTGTCGAAACGCCCGGAACCTCCAGCGTGAGCGGGTCCATCCCTCCCGGTCGTTGAGCGAGGCATCGCGCAGCGATCCCGAGACGAAACGTGGTGACCTCGCTGTCTCCGGTCGTTGAGCCTGTCGAAACGCCCGGAGAGACCGCAGCAACAGTCGCCTACCGCGCCGCGAACACGATCTGCCCGGCCCGGCGCTCGGCCGTACACCCGGGCAGGTCGATCGGGCCCTGTCCCGACCAGTCGGTGACCAGGCGCGCGACCTCAAGCGTCTGCACGCGGCTCAGAGAAGCACCGAACTCGCTGGCGACGACGTGCCGGATGATCCGGTTCCGCAGCGCCGCCGGGTTCGCCGCGAGCGCGGCGACGCTGACCGCGATCCCCGCCTCGGCGTGCTCGACGATGTCTTCGATCGTCTCGGCGATCATGTCGTCGAACGCTTCCGCATCTTCGCGCAGCTGATCCGCGGTGCGCGCGAGCGCCTCGGCGACCCGGGGACCGAGCTCGGCCTCCAGCACCGGCAGCACCTGCTGCCGCACGCGCACCCGCGCGTAGCGGTCGTCGAGGTTGTGCGGGTCGTCCCAGGGCTCGAGGTCGGATGCCGCGCAGCACTCCCGCGTCGTCTCCCGACGCACACCGAGCAGCGGCCGCAGCCAGACCACCCCATCATCGCGCGATGCGGCCATGCCCTGCAGGCTTCCGGCGCCCGAGCCGCGGGCGAGGCCGAGCAGCACGGTCTCGGCCTGATCGTCGAGCGTGTGTCCGAGCAGCACCGCCGCGACGCCCTCCTCTTCGGCGACGGCGCGCAGCGCCGCGTACCGCGCCTCGCGGGCGGCAGCCTCCGGCCCGCCCTCTGCGCCCACGTCGACCCGCGTCACCCGTGAGCGGATGCCGAGCGATGCCGCCTGCGCGGCCGCGCGCTCTGCGGCATCCGATGATCCCTCCTGCAGCCCGTGGTCGACGGTGAGGCTCACCACCTCCAGCCCGCGCGAGCGCGCCTCGAAGGCGGTCGCCGCCGCGAGCGCGAGGGAATCGGCACCGCCGGAGAGCGCGACGAGCACGCGCGCGGCATCCACCGGCAGGGCGGACAGCGCCTGACGCACGGCGAGGCGGACTTCGGCGACGGCGGGGACAAAGGTCGATCGGCCACACTTCACCGTAGCGTTAGGCTAGTGCGCGGATTCGTTCCCGTTCACCGAGGAGACACACATGGGCGCATACGACGCCGTCATCGAGATCCCGCGCGGCAGCCGCGTCAAGTACGAGGTCGACCACGGCACCGGTCGGGTGTTCCTCGACCGCATCCTGTACACGACCTTCGGCTACCCGACCAACTACGGGTTCTTCGAGAACACCCTCGGCGAGGACGGCGACCCGCTCGACGTGCTCGTGCTGCTGGACTTCGACCTCTCCCCGGTGTGCTCGCCAAGGTGCGCCCGGTCGGCGTGCTGAAGATGAGCGACGAGGCCGGCGGAGACGACAAGCTCGTCGCCGTGCTGGCGAAGGACCCGCGCTGGGACCACATCCAGGATGTCGACGACATCCCGAGTACACGAAGAAGGAGATCGCGCACTTCTTCGAGCACTACAAGGACCTCGAGCCCGGCAAGTGGGTCAAGGTCGACGAGTGGGCTGACGCCGCCGAGGCCGAGCGCCTGGTCGACGAGGCGTTCGCGCGCTTCGCCGAGCACGAGGGCCAGACGGCCACGCAGGGCGAAGGCGTCGCGCCGAACTCGCTCTGACCCGCCGGCTCAATCGATGGTCTGATCGGATGCCGCGACGGCGGCCCGGTCAGACCGAGACGCCGCGCCCGCGCAGGAAGGTCGCGGGGTTGACCGTGGCGCCGTTGACGTACACCTCGAAGTGGAGGTGGCAGCCGAAGGAGTTGCCGGTGTCGCCGGCGTAGGCGATGCGCTGGCCGGCAGAGACCTGCTGGCCGTGGCCGACGAGGTATCCGCCGGGCGGATGTGCGCATAGCCGGTAGCGATGCCGCCTCCGTGCTGGATGCGGATGTAGTTGCCGTAGCCGCCGTTGTAGAAGGCCGCGTCGACCGTGCCGGATGCCGCGGCGTAGATGTAGGCGCCGCATCCGTTCGCGAAGTCGATCCCGCGGTGATTCGACGAGGAGCAGTAGCCGTTGGTGCACTTGCTCGTGCGGGACCGAACCACGACGAGATGTAGCCGCCATGTGGGCGCGCCCAGCCGCTGCCGCCGACCTGGCCGCCGGCGCCGCCACTTCCGCCGCCGCTGCTTCCGCCGCCACCGCCGTTGTTGTTCTTCGCGGCTTCTTCTGCTCGGCGTGCGGCCTCTTCGGCTTCCTTGCGCCTGCGCTCCTCCTCCGCCTTGCGGCGGGCCTCCTCGCGGCGCTTGCGCTCGGCGACGCCCTCCTTGTAGGCGGCGATCGTCTTCGCAGTGTCGTCCTTGAGCGCGGCGAGCTGCGCTTCGAGCGTGCCCAGGTACGCGGTCTGCTCGTCGAGGGCCGCCTGGGCCGCCTCGGCCGCCCGCTGCGCCTCGACAAGCTTCTCTTCGGCGATCCGCTGCAGGCGGTCGCGTTCGTCGCGGGCGACGGCGGCCTGATCGCTGAGCTGCTGGCGGAGTTGCGAGCGGCGACGGCGGTGTCGTAGATGGACTGGTTGTGCTCGAGGAGCTTGTCCATCTGACCGAGCCGGGCCAGCAGATCGTCGGCGCCGGCGGCGGAGCCGGCGAAGAACAGTTCGAGGGAGGCGTCGTCGCCGCCGTTGCGGTACAGCTGCGAGGCGACCTGTCCGGCCTTGCGCGCGGAGTCCTCGGCGATCCCGGCCTGCGCGTCGGCCTGCTCCTGCAGCTGCGTCGCCTGCTCGGCGGCCTCGAAGAACGCCTGCTGCGCTTCGTAGTACTCGTTCGCCGCGCGCTCGGCGGCGGCGTTGGCCTCTTGGACGCGGTAGGCGAGCGCGCTGATCAGACCTTCGATGCGGGTGATCTCCCGGGCCTTGGCCGCCTCGTTCGCCCTGGCCTTCTCGACGTCGTCCCAGCTGGGGTAGGTGGCGGCGTGCGCCGCGGAGACCCCGGAGGTGAGACCGAAGGCGCCGAGAGCGGCAACGCCCAGGACACCCGCTGTCAGGGCGCTGCGGCGGCTCATCGCCATCTGCGGCCAGAGCGCGCGGGCCTCTGCGGGCGAGGGGCCGCAGCCGCACTCGTCCGGGCCTGCCTGCGCGGCATCCGACCGCACCTGCTCTGGGCTCACGCTTCCCCTCGGGCGATTTCACACCATTCACAGTAACAACATCAGTCACATTTGCAACAGGGTGCGTCGATCTGCGCATCGGATGTCGCACGCACGACGCTGTTTCCATGGTCCTCCTCCCTGCCTCGTTTGGGAAGGCACCGCGCCCTCGATTCGCAATTTCCCCGGTGCATCCCTTATGCTTGATCGTCGGCAAGAGAGTCCTCGCGGATCCTCTTCGGCCCATCGTTTAGCGGCCTAGGACGCCGCCCTTTCACGGCGGTAGCACGGGTTCGAATCCCGTTGGGGTCACGCAATCCGATACAATTTCATAGTTATGGCCCTGTAGCGCAGTTGGTTAGCGTGCCGCCCTGTCACGGCGGAGGTCGCGGGTTCAAGTCCCGTCAGGGTCGCTCCGAGCGACAGGCCCTTTTCTCGAAGAGGGCCTTTCGTCTCAGACGCGGCAACATAGCGTGCCGCGAGGCTCTGTAGCTCAGTTGGTAGAGCGCACGACTGAAAATCGTGAGGTCACGGGATCGACGCCCGTCGGAGCCACTGGACCCTCGTGTGGCTTCTACGCACGGGGTTTCTTCGTTTCTGCCGGCCGATGGTGTGGAGCGCAGCGGCCCTCGCCCCCACGCGTCCGCCCTCAGCTCGCCTCAACGCGGCCGTCAAGTGAACTCCACGAGGCCGGCGCGCGCCGCTGTCACGAGCACCTGCACCCGGTCACGGACCTGCCACTTCGACATGATGCTCCCCAGATGCGCCTTGACCGTTCCCTCCGAGACATGCATCGTGCGCGCCATCTCGGCATTGGACATCCCTGAGCCAGATGCCCCAGCACCTCGGTCTCACGATCGGTCAACATCTCGAGGCCGTTCGCATCGGGGGCGGGCTTGGCGTCGCGTACATGCTTGACGAGCATCGCGGCGATCCGCGGAGAGAGCGAACTCTCGCCCTGGTGCGCCTGTCGCAGCGCGCTGACGATCTCATCGGGGCTGGAGTCCTTGAGCATATAGCCGGCGGCGCCCGCACTGAGCATGGGCAGTACAGTCTCTCTCGTGTCCAGGGTCGTGCAGGCGATCACCGTGATGTCGGGCCAGCGCGCCGTGATCTCCCCGTCGCCTCGATGCCACCCATTCCCGGCATCTGGACATCCATCATGACTATGTCGGGCTGATGCTCCTCGATGGCCTCGATGGCCTCGAAACCATTCTGAGCCTCGGCGACGACCGTGATCTCGGGTGCACGCGATACGAACTGCGTGAGTGCGAGCCGCACCAAAGGATCGTCGTCGGTGATCAGCAGGCGGATCTCTTCCATGAATCGATCCTAGAACGCCGCAGCGAACCGCCCCACAGGATGAGAACGCATTAGACCTCTGGCTAGTCATACTCTGCCATCTCGTCGGATGTGAACGCGTTCCGTTCCCGAAAGGATGGTTACCAGTAAGACGATCAGCCAGAATGGAGGTGTCTCGATCATGACTTTTTGGAACCAGCTCGCTAAGTTCTTCGGCGTCGGCCGCTGACTCGATGGCCAGAATGCGCCATACTGAGGGCATGTCAGAGGCCGCGGCAACCGGGAGTCCATCCCGGCGCCTCGGATTGAGCCGCACCGAACGATTGAACCGCCCCGAGCGCATCGCACTCCTGGCGATCCTCGCCGGCAGCGTCAGCTTCGATCTCGTCGGATACTTCTCGGCTCCCGACGCCGATCCGACCCAGACCGTGGTCAGCATCACCACCACCCTGACCTTCGCCCTGTACCTCTGGTCTCCCTGGTCGCCACATCGGCGCTGGGATTCGCAGTGCTCCTGTCCTTCCTCGTCAACAATGCGATCGCCGGCCTCTTCGCCGGCAGCATGGCGGCCGTCCTGGTCATGCGACTCGCATCCACGCCGCTGATCATCGGATACACGGCGGTCTGCTTGTCACCGTTGCACTCTTCGTCTCCTTCGGCGCAGGGGACGCGCAGTCCGACATCGCCATCACTCTGATCGTCGCCACAATCGCCGGTGCTCTCGGCCTCGCACTCCGCCTCGCCTACGCCCGCGGGCACCGTCTCGAGAGCGAGCTCGTCGAACGCGAAGCGAAGGAGCGCGAAGCCGTCCTCGCCGAACGACGCTGGATCGCGGGTGAACTCCACGACAGCATCGCCCATCATCTGACCGTCGTCGCCATGCACTCGCAGCTGCTGGACGACGACTCCTCTCGCCCGGCATCGCAGGACGCGATCCGCACCGCCGCGCGAAAGGCCCTCACCGACCTCCGCTTCGTCATCCAACTCGCCGAGGACGCCCCGCGCGGCACCGAAGTGCCGTCCGGAGACCTCGCCGCCGCGATCGAAGAGGCGACGGAGGAGTTCCAGGCCGCCGGTCATCCCGTCGTCTGTGACGGGGACCCGTCGGATGAGAGCATCCCCCGTGGCGCCGAGATCATCCTCGCCCGCATCGTCCGCGAATCGGCCACCAATATCCTCAAGTACGCCGGCCCCGGTGAAGTGCGCTTCGTGCTGCGCAGCGACCCGGAGTCGATCGCGCTGACGATCCGCAGCCCTCAGCCGACGACGCCGCGCCGCGACCTGCCCTCCACCGGCACAGGTCTGAACCGGATGGCCGAACGCGTCCTGGGCGTGAGCGGCGAGTTCACCGCCGGGCCTGTCGGCTCCAGCTGGCTCGTCTCGGTGCGCCTGCCGGTCGCGGATACGCCGAGCGAATCCGCGAAACTTTCGCCAGGCGAGCCCTCCGACTCCTGACCAAAGGTCGAAGAAATCTTTAGACCTTTGGGGTCGTAAAACCATACCCAAGCGCGGTAACATCGCCTTGTGGCTCCCCAAGCCTCATTCGGTCGGACAAACTCCCCAAGTTCCCCATCCGGCCGAAACCAGCGGCGGGCTATGTCTGAGGCATAAGGCTTGCATACCTCAGACATAGCCCGCAGTGCTGCCCCTCCGGGCACGGCGAAGCAGTCTGCCGCCGGGCGAAGCAGTCTGCCGCCGGGCGAGGTTTATCCGCCCAGTGCGATGAAGAAGGCCAGCACCGCCAGTGCCAGTGCGACCGGGGTCGCCGTATAGCGTTCGTGCTTCGAGCGAGAGATCGCGTTCATCGCGACGCCGATGACGAGGATCGCGAAGACGACCCACATGCCCGTCAGTGATACGGCATCCGGCATCACATCGATCACGCCGGCGCGGTCGAGGGCGAGCGCGCCGATCGCTGCGTAGACGAGGATGGCGAGCGCCGAGCCGATCCGGTACCCGGTCGGCAGGACGCCCTTGTGCTGCCCGCCCCAGGCGAAGCTTCCCCACGGCGCGCCGAGCGCGAGCGCGAGTTGAAAGATGCAGAGAGCTCCGAGGAGCACGATGAACGCCGCCGCCAAGATCATGAGCGGCAGTGTAGCGGGGTCGGGTTGCCGGTCAGCCCTCGAGGCCGGCGGAGCGCCGCGTCTCGTTGCTGGGCGAGTGGATCACCAGGCCCATGCCGAGGCTGACGGCGAGGATGCCGCCCGCGAAGACCGCGCCCTGCCATGCCGGAAGCTCATGCGCGATGCCCATCAGCGCGATTCCGCCGAGGAAGAGCACGAGAAACACGATGAACTTGATCATGGAAAGCCTCCTGAAGGTGCCCTACGAGCCTACCCGGTTCGCGGCGCCTCAGCGAAGCGGGATGAGCATGACACGAGCCTCACGGTGCACGACGACGGTGTGAGCACGACGGCGGCGATGCGCACGAGGCCGTCCGACCCCGGGCCGACCTCCCGATCGGATGCCGTGACCGTCACCTTTCCGCGCACGCGCCGACTCACATGAACGGGGTGGGAACATCGAATGGAGCCGTCCCGAACAAGACCCTTGGCGCGGGTGTCAAACCGCGCTATAGTGACGACGTTGGTACGTTCTCCACTTGCGCTTTGACTGGGAAATCGAAGCTCAACCGCTGATGTGGGATCAGAGGTTGTAAGGGAGACACCTTTGGGGGTGATGTGCCGACGTCAGTCGCGGACATCATGTTCGCGGCTTAGGGGAACTGGGGAGTCGCATGTCCTTATGGGGAGTTGCGCGTCCGCTTGACGCAAATTCGGCGCAAGCATGACGTCTGTCGAAGAGGCCGTCAATCTGACGCGCACGCGGTCGGAACATTTCGTGCGCCTTGACACACCGGGCACGTCCACCGTGCAACCGGTGTCTGTCGCATCGCCACGCGCATCGGCCGTAGTCGAGCGCCGCCTCCTGTGGGAGCGACGTTTTCGCATGCGGCTACGGCTGACGGATGCAGTGATCATCCTGCTCAGCGTCAGCGGGACGGCGATTCTCCAGTTCCTGCTCGGGAGCGCGGGATGGACTCCCGCTCTCCGGTACGGACTCCTGCTGGCATGCCTCTGGGTGGTCATGCTGGCAGCATTCGGCACACGCGGCGCCGCCGTGGTGGGCTCGGGCGCGACCGAGTACCGCCGTGTCGCACACGCGACGGGGCTCGCCTTCGGGCTGGCCACGATCGCGGGCGTGCTGCTGAATTGGGGTGGGCTGCGGCCCAGCTGCTCATTTCCCTCCCCCTCGGGCTGCTGGGGCTGCTTACCGCCCGCTGGCTCTGGCGTCGCTGGTTGATCGATCAGCGACGCCAGGGCCGATACGCCTCGCGCACACTGGTGGTGGGAGGGAAGGATGACGTGGAGTACGTCATCCGCTCCCTGCAAGAACCCGGCACCGGCTACCAAGTGGTGTGCGCGACCCTCACCGACTGCAACGCGCAGTCGCTCTCGGTCGACGGCCTGAGCTACCGGGTCGAGGGCAGCTACACCACGGTCCCGCAGGCCGCGGCCAGCTCAGGGGCCGACACGATCATCGTGGCGAGCCGCCCCGACGGCGATCCCGACTTCGTGAAGCAGCTGGCCTGGGATCTGGAGGGAACCGCGGCAGAGCTGGTCCTGTCGAGTCGGCTGACGGATGTCGCCGGCCCCCGCATCTCGCTGAGGCAGGTCGACGGGCTTCCCCTCATCCAGGTGAAGATCCCGACGTACGAGGGCACCGCCCATGTCCTCAAGCGTGCGCTCGATGTCGTGGTCGCCACGCTCGCACTCATCCCCATCGCTCTGATCACGCCGCTTCTGGCGCTGCTCATCAAGCTCGACTCCCCTGGACCGGTGTTCTTCCGGCAGGAGCGCGTGGGTCGCGACGGGGAGCTGTTCCCGATCCTGAAGTTCCGCACGATGCAGACGGATGCCGAGCAGCGACTCGGTGAGCTGCAGGCGCTGAACGAGGGCTCGGGTCCGCTGTTCAAGCTGCGCCAGGATCCGCGCGTGACGCGCGTGGGCGCTGTCCTGCGCAAGTTCTCGCTCGACGAACTCCCGCAGTTCTGGAACGTGCTGCGCGGCGAGATGTCGGTGGTCGGTCCTCGTCCGCCGCTGCCGAGCGAGGTCGTCGACTACGACGGCACGGTGTCGCGTCGTCTCTACATCAACCCCGGAATCACCGGCCCGTGGCGGGTGAGCGGGCGCAGCGACCTCTCGTGGGACGAGAGCGTGCGCCTGGACCTGGGGTACGTGGAGAACTGGTCGGTCATGAGCGATCTGATGATCATGTGGCGCACCGCGCGGGTGATGCTCCAGCCGAGTGGGGCCTACTGATGACAACGGTGAACGAAGAACCTGCAGGCCGTCGACGGTGGCTCCTCCCCACCGCGGTCGGGCCGTGACGATCGTCGCGATCGGTGTGGCGATCGGCATCATCGCGTCCGGTGGCGCTGAGGAGCCGTCGCAGGCGGCAACAGTGACCGAAGACACGCAGAACACCGGGGAACGCGACAAGACCGTTTCGAAAGAGCCGCTCGTCGCCACGGAGACGACGACGGCCCCACTCAGCGACGACGAGCGCAGCGAGGTTGCTCGCGCCGAAGCGGCCGTGGAAGCCGTCGTCGCGGTCACGAACGAGATCGGCGCGCGCGGCGACGGCTCCACAGTCGGCCTTCCCGCCATAGCCACAGGATGGGCACTCGGAGAGTTGGAAGCCCGTGCCCGAGAGCAGCTGGATCTCGGCTATCGCCAGGTCGGCGAGGCCGTCATCACACGCATCGAGGCGAGTGCCGTCGAGCTTGACGCAAGCCCAGCGACGATGACGCTCACGGTCTGCATCGACGTCTCCGGCATCGATGTCCTCGATGCCGGAGGAAACTCGCTGAAGAGCTCCCTCTACAACCCAGGCCATCCGATCACCCACGTCTATGGCGCGGTGTTCGAGGAGAACACCTGGAAGATCTCCACACACGACATCCCCGACTCAGAGGAGTGTGCGGACTCATGATCACCCGAATCATCCCGAGATTTCGCAACGTCCAAGACATGAAGGCACAGCACATGAACACCACGGAATCCCGACGGCATGAGCATCGCCGCCGGCTCGGCATCACAGGCATAGTGGCGGCCGCCGCAATGATCGGGACTCTGCTCGTTCCGCAGGCGGCTCATGCAGCCGACCCGTTGCCTGACGGACTCACTCAGGAGACGGCAGCCGGCTCTTGCTGGGAGATCAAGCAAAACTACCCGTCATCGGCGAACGGCACTTACTGGCTCGTGACCCCCGCGCTCGTCTACCCGCAGCAGTTCTACTGCGACCAGGAGCGCGAAGGGGCGGATGGGTACTGATCGGCCGTGGCCGCGAGGGCTGGCGTAATTACTATCAAGGTCTCCGTCCGGCAAATGTTCCACAGTCCCCGGAGGGTACGAGCGCCTTCATGACTGCACAGCTTGAATCGGTCACGATCGATGGGCTGCTCAACAATGGCAATGTTTCGGCGGTTCCCGACGGCGTGCGCCTGCGTCGCGCAACCAATGTGAACGGCACGAGCTGGCAGGAAGCCCGTTTCACCTTCCTGAACCGTGACCGATGGGTATGGACGATCGATGCGGAGCATCGGGTCGGCACCTACCGATTCGGCACCACCAACGGCAGCGGTGGCCAGACGCGGGACTTCGGCAACAACCAGAGCCTCAACCGCGTGTACACGCTGCCTCTCAGCACTCACAACTGGCAGGCCGGCTGGGCGTTCGGAACGAGCGTGACCGGCCAGAACAGTTCCACGTCCTACCTGTGGACACCAAGCGCAGGGCAGGGCAGGGCGATGCCCTTCACACAGGTGTATCTGCGCCCCCAGTTGCGTGTGGCCACGATGGACTTCGGCACGGTTTCCGACTCCGGAACCCCCGCGTCGACGGTCTCGGCGATCCCGCAGAGCGATGCGATGGCCACGGTCTGGGGCGTGACTGGCTCCGGGAACGGCGCCGGCGGCGAGCTGAACACCGAGGTTGCAGCCTTCGCCGAGTTGGATGGCAAGGTCTTCGTCGGCGGCAACTTCAGGTACGTACAGCGCACTCAGGCCGGGGCAGCCAGGTCGAGCAGCGATTCCTCGCGGCATTCGATGTGAACAGCGGCGAATGGGTCAGTTCCTTCCTACCGACGCTCAACGGGCAGGTGAAGGCGCTCACAGCCCTACCCGACGGCCGCCTCGCGATCGGTGGACAGTTCTCCACCGTCAACGGCACCGCGCAGCCCGGTCTCGCCTTCATCGACCCGGCAACAGGTGCTCTCACGGGAACCCAGGTGCTCGCGGAGAACCGCTCCACCGGCGGCGTGCCCTTCATTCGCGGGCTCGATGTGCAGGATGACTACCTGTACGTCGCCGGCGCCTACACACATCTGACGAGAGAAGGGGCGTCGTCGAGTGCAGTCACCTGGAACGGTGGTCGCATCAACCTGTCGACGGTGACCCCGGATACGAACTGGAACGCCTTCCTCAACGGGACCACTGTCTCAGTGGACGCTTCCGAGCAGGGCGACCAAGCGTACTTCGCCGGGTACTTCCGCATGAAGGGCGAGACCTACTCCCCCAGCGCGACGGCGTTGCGGACGACGAGTGGTGCGCCCCTGACCTCACCGCAGTGGATTCCGAGCTTCAGCAAGGCTGGAGTCGACGGGAACGGCCAGGCCACGGGCAACATCTGGCAGCTGGCGGTGAAGGAAGCCGGGACCAGGTGTGGCTGGGCGGCTCGGAGCACTCCTTCTTCTCCTACAACCGCGACACCTTCGCGCGCACAAGCGGCAGCATCACGAAGGCAGGCGGCGACTACCAAGCCGCAGCGGCCGGAAACGGCCTCGTCTACGGCGGATGCCACTGCGGAGACTTCGTCTACCAGGACGCATACTTCTGGGACAACGTCGGCACCAACTGGACTCAGGCCGACAAGATCAGTCTGTTCGGCGCCTGGGATCAGGAGACGCACCGCTATGTGCAGGACTTCAGTCCCATTCTCGAGGCGCGAGCAGGTTACGGCGTGTGGGCGATCTTCGTCGACTCTCGAGGAATCGTCTGGGCCGGCGGCGATCTGTCCCGCTCGCTCCGCGCAAACTTCGTGAGCCAGTGGTCGGGCGGCTACGTGAGATACGCCCCCGCGACACGACTGCCCCGACGACTCCGGGCAGTCCTGCGCTCGCGATCGCCGACACGACGGCAACGATCAGTTGGAACGCATCGTCCGACAGCGGCGCGGTCACCTATGAGATCCTCAAGGACAACCGTGTGATCGCTTCGACGTCGTCGACGTCGTATACGGTTCCGCTCACTGATTCGCCGTCGAAGTACTTCGTGCGCGCACGGGACGCCGCCGGAAACCGATCGGCCTCGACATCCGCGATCTCCGTGGAACCGGGCTCCGAGACGGTCGTCGTGCTCATCGAGAATGGTGAGTCGTGGTCGTGGCGTTACACCGATGCGGCATTGCCTGCGCAGTGGGCCCAGCCCGACTTCGACGCCTCGTCCTGGCAGGTCGGCGACGGCCTGCTCGCACGGGGAGTGGCAGCGGCAGCGACCAATATCGACCCGACCGGACTGTCACCGCGACCGCTGAGTGCGCAGTTCCGCAAGGAGTTCACCGTCGTCAACGCATCGACCGTCCAGGACGGCACGGTGACGGTGATCGCCAACGACGGTGTCGTGGTCTATCTCAACGGCACCGAGCTGGGACGACAGAACCTGCCCACCGGCACGATCGGTCAGAACACCTACGCCACCGCGGCTCCCTCGCACGCCGCTGCCAGCAACAACCGGGCCGTGTTCACCGTCCCGGCCGGGTTGCTGGTCGAAGGCACCAACGTCATCGCCGCCAGCGTCCACGCCAACTACCGCAACACCCCCGACCTGAGCTTCGACCTCGCTTACACTGCTGAGCGCGGCGATGCTCCGGAGGCACCGAACGCGGTGACAGGGCTGACGGCGTCGGCATCCGGCCACGACACAGTGGAGCTGTCGTGGTCGGCGCCGACAGGCGGCGGAGCAGTCACCTCTTATGTCGTTGCCCGCAACGGCACCGAAGTGGCGACGCTGCCGGCAGTGGAGACGACCTTCACCGATGTCGACCTGACCGCGGAGACCACTTACGAGTACTCCATCACCGCGATCAACGCCAGCGGATCCTCGGCGGCAGCGACCACCACGGTCACCACCGGGGCCCTGCCCGATCCCTCCGACGAGCCCGTCGCCATCGAGAATGGTGAGTCGTGGTCGTGGCGTTACACCGATGCGGCATTGCCTGCGCAGTGGGCCCAGCCCGACTTCGACGCCTCGTCCTGGCAGGTCGGCGACGGCCTGCTCGCACGGGAGTGGCAGCGGCAGCGACCAATATCGACCCGACCGGACTGTCACCGCGACCGCTGAGTGCGCAGTTCCGCAAGGAGTTCACCGTCGTCAACGCATCGACCGTCCAGGACGGCACGGTGACGGTGATCGCCAACGACGGTGTCGTGGTCTATCTCAACGGCACCGAGCTGGGACGACAGAACCTGCCCACCGGCACGATCGGTCAGAACACCTACGCCACCGCGGCTCCCTCGCACGCCGCTGCCAGCAACAACCGGGCCGTGTTCACCGTCCCGGCCGGGTTGCTGGTCGAAGGCACCAACGTCATCGCCGCCAGCGTCCACGCCAACTACCGCAACACCCCCGACCTGAGCTTCGACCTCGCTTACACTGCTGAGCGCGGCGATGCTCCGGAGGCACCGAACGCGGTGACAGGGCTGACGGCGTCGGCATCCGGCCACGACACAGTGGAGCTGTCGTGGTCGGCGCCGACAGGCGGCGGAGCAGTCACCTCTTATGTCGTTGCCCGCAACGGCACCGAAGTGGCGACGCTGCCGGCAGTGGAGACGACCTTCACCGATGTCGACCTGACCGCGGAGACCACTTACGAGTACTCCATCACCGCGATCAACGCCAGCGGATCCTCGGCGGCAGCGACCACCACGGTCACCACCGGGGCCCTGCCCGATCCCTCCGACGAGCCCGTCGCCATCGAGAATGGTGAGTCGTGGTCGTGGCGTTACACCGATGCGGCATTGCCTGCGCAGTGGGCCCAGCCCGACTTCGACGCCTCGTCCTGGCAGGTCGGCGACGGCCTGCTCGCACGGGGAGTGGCAGCGGCAGCGACCAATATCGACCCGACCGGACTGTCACCGCGACCGCTGAGTGCGCAGTTCCGCAAGGAGTTCACCGTCGTCAACGCATCGACCGTCCAGGACGGCACGGTGACGGTGATCGCCAACGACGGTGTCGTGGTCTATCTCAACGGCACCGAGCTGGGACGACAGAACCTGCCCACCGGCACGATCGGTCAGAACACCTACGCCACCGCGGCTCCCTCGCACGCCGCTGCCAGCAACAACCGGGCCGTGTTCACCGTCCCGGCCGGGTTGCTGGTCGAAGGCACCAACGTCATCGCCGCCAGCGTCCACGCCAACTACCGCAACACCCCCGACCTGAGCTTCGACCTCGCTTACACTGCTGAGCGCGGCGATGCTCCGGAGGCACCGAACGCGGTGACAGGGCTGACGGCGTCGGCATCCGGCCACGACACAGTGGAGCTGTCGTGGTCGGCGCCGACAGGCGGCGGAGCAGTCACCTCTTATGTCGTTGCCCGCAACGGCACCGAAGTGGCGACGCTGCCGGCAGTGGAGACGACCTTCACCGATGTCGACCTGACCGCGGAGACCACTTACGAGTACTCCATCACCGCGATCAACGCCAGCGGATCCTCGGCGGCAGCGACCACCACGGTCACCACCGGGGCCCTGCCCGATCCCTCCGACGAGCCCGTCGCCATCGAGAATGGTGAGTCGTGGTCGTGGCGTTACACCGATGCGGCATTGCCTGCGCAGTGGGCCCAGCCCGACTTCGACGCCTCGTCCTGGCAGGTCGGCGACGGCCTGCTCGCACGGGGAGTGGCAGCGGCAGCGACCAATATCGACCCGACCGGACTGTCACCGCGACCGCTGAGTGCGCAGTTCCGCAAGGAGTTCACCGTCGTCAACGCATCGACCGTCCAGGACGGCACGGTGACGGTGATCGCCAACGACGGTGTCGTGGTCTATCTCAACGGCACCGAGCTGGGACGACAGAACCTGCCCACCGGCACGATCGGTCAGAACACCTACGCCACCGCGGCTCCCTCGCACGCCGCTGCCAGCAACAACCGGGCCGTGTTCACCGTCCCGGCCGGGTTGCTGGTCGAAGGCACCAACGTCATCGCCGCCAGCGTCCACGCCAACTACCGCAACACCCCCGACCTGAGCTTCGACCTCGCGCTCAGTATGCTGAGGTGATGGCGCGGCGTATAGCACGGCCCGAGGCCGCCCGGCTTCTCCGCACGGCCCAGAAGCCGGGCATCGGCGTGCCGGCATACTTGCGCTGGATCAACAGGCCACTCGGCGGAAGAGTGGCTGTGACTGCCGCGACCGTCGGCGCGACGCCGAACCAGGTCACCGCAGTGAGCGCGCTCCTCGGCATCGCGGGCATCCTCACACTGGCCCTTGTGCCACTGTGGTGGGCGGGTATCGTCGCCGCTGCGCTGTTGCTGCTGGGCTATGTCTTCGACTCTGCCGACGGACAACTGGCTCGACTTCAAGGCGGCGGTGGCCCCGCCGGGGAGTGGCTCGACCACGTCGTCGACGCCGCCCGTGCTCCTCTGGTGCACATCGGTGTCGCGGTCTTCCTCGTCCGGTCGGATCAACCCCTCTGGCTCGCTGTCACCGCTCTCCTGTTCAGCGCACTCGTGTCGTCGTGGTTCCTCTCGCAGCAGCTTGCCGAGAAGCTCCTCCCAAAGAGCTCTGAGGCGCCCACGCATGCTCCGGGAATCGGAGTTCTCGACTCTTTGGTCAAGCAGCCGCAGGACGTCTCGACGACATACTTCGTGATTGCGCTCATCGGAATCCCCTTCTCTTCACCATCGCCTACGCTGCGCTCTTCGCGTTCCATGTGCTCGCGTTCTCCGTCTCACTCAGGCGCAAGTACCGGCTGTTGAGGTCGCTGTGAGCGACATCGGCAGCGCCAGCCAATCGCTGATTCGCTCCACCGGCCAGAAGTCCTCGGCGGATGTCGAGACGTACAGACTGCCGGCCTGGCCCGTTCTGGTGCTGCTCTGGGGCTATCCGGTGTTCTGGATGCTCGGCATTCTCCCTTCGCGCAGATCATCATGGCCGTGCCGATGCTGGCCTTCCTCACTCTGCGGCGCCGCATCGTGTTCGTCCCCGGCATCCTCCCTGGGTCGGCTTCACGCTCTGGATGATCCCGCGTCTCTGATGGTGGATCAGCTGGGAAGGCTGATCGGGATCGGTGTTCGATTCAGTCAGTTCCTCGCGCTTGCGATCATGATCGTCTATGTCGTCAACGCCCGCGCGAGCCTTCCCCGAAGCGTGTACTGAACGGTCTCACGTTCATCTGGGTCTTCGTGATCTTCGGCGGATACCTCGGAATGATGTTCCCGGATGTACGGCTGACATTCACGATCGGCAGGTTCCTGCCCGACGCGCTCACGTCGAACGACTACATCAACGACCTCGTGTTTCCACCGCTGGCCGATATCCAGACGCCGTGGGGCGCCGAAGAGCCCTTCAAACGACCATCCGCACCTTTCGCGTACACCAACGGCTGGGGAGCGGCTATGGCCGTGCTCACTCCGATCGCGGTCGGCACGGCGATCGGACATCGCACCGCCCGAGCGATGTGGTTCCTGCTCGCTGGACTCCTCGCCGCGATCCCCCCGCGGTCGCCACGAGCAATCGAGGACTCTTCGTCGGTCTTGCCGGAGGCGTCCTCTATGTCCTGTTCCGGCTCGTCCTCAGCGGGCGATGGCTGGCGTTCTGGTGGGTGACGGCTCTGTCCGCCGCAGGTACGGTCATCCTCCTCCTATCCGGGTTTCTCGACGAGATCATCGCTCGTCAAGAGACGGTGAACACCACGGAGGGGCGCGGAAACCTCTACGTGGAGACGTTCGAAAGAACCCTGGGGTCGCCGATCGTCGGTTACGGAGCGCCAAGACCCAGCTACTGGAGCGAGATCTACATCGGCACACAAGGGGCGATATGGAACGCGATGTTCTGTTTCGGCTTCGTCGGTCTCGCGCTGTTCGCGTTCATGCTCCTCGCGGGCGCGGTCAGGACCTTCGACGCACCGAACCTCTCCATCCTGTGGGTGCACACGAGCGCCGTGGTGGCATGCGTGCTGTCGATCTTCTACGGCCTGGACCGGCAGCTGGTGTTCGTCGGCCTGGCTCTCGCGATTCTCCTCCGGGAGAAGTACCTCGGAGACTCGGACTATTGGACTCCACGACCAGTGCCGTTCGGGCAGGCGAAGCATGCGGGGTGAGCGACTCGCGCGCAATGGTGTGGTGAGCCTCGCAGGGTCGGCGTTCTCGGCTCTGGCGGCGCTCGCTCTGACCGCCGTTGTCGGCAACCTCCTGGGAGCGTCAGGCACGGGGTCTTCTTTCAGGCCATCGGCATCTTCACGATCCTGACGCAGGTGCTGCGGCTGGGGACGAACAGCGGCATCGTGCGCTTCGTCTCAGAACAACGGGCCTTCGATCGCGCGGGCTCGGAGTGGCGCATTCTGATGTACGCCGCGCTGCCTGTGGTCATCCTCTCCGCCATCGCGTCGGTCATCGTGGTCGCCCTCGCCGAGCCTCTCGCGATCTGGCTCGCCTCTCCCGGCGAGGAAGAGGGCCTGCAGGCTCTCCTCCTCACGATGGCACCGTTCATCGTGGCGGGCAGCGTCATCGGCGTTCTCCAGATCATGACCCGGATGGTTCGAGGGGTGCCGGCGTTCACCCTGTTGCAGAGCGTGCTGCTCCCGGCTTCGCGGCTGCTTCTTGTGGTCGCGGCGGCGGTGATGGCCGGAAACGCTTGGGCGGCGTTCAGCGCCTGGCTCTGGCCCTTGCCCTGTGGCTGCTGATCACTGCGATCGTGATAGCGCCGCCGCTGGTGCGCGACTACCGTCGTCGCGCTTCGAGCGAGAAGAGCGATCGGCCGACATTCCGGCGTTTCTGGCGGTTCAACTCGCCCCGCGCGGTCAACGGGGCGCTGGAGATCGGTCTGGAGTGGGCCGACGTGCTGATCGTCGCGGCGCTCGCGTCGCCCGCGGCCGCCGGCGTCTACGCGGTGGCCACGCGCGCCGTGCGCGTCGGCGGACTCGTGGACAAGGCGATGCGCGTCTCGGTCTCTCCCACCACGTCCGCACAGTTGGCGCGCGGTGAGCGGCAGGAGGCCAGCGCCCTGCACACGAAGGTCGTTCGTGTGATGATCCTGCTGAACTGGCCTTTCTACCTGCTTCTCATGTCCATGGGAGGCTCGGTTCTTCTCATTTTCGGTTCGGAGTTCGCCCAGGGATGGGGACCCATGGCGCTCATCGCGTCGGCGATGATGTTCCAGACTGCGGCGGGGATGCTCCAGAGCATCCTGCTGCAAGGCGGGCGAAGCACCTGGCAGATGTACAACAAGTCGCTGGCGCTGGCGCTGAGCATCGGAGGGAACCTGCTCCTCGTGCCCCTGCTCGGCGTCTGGGGCGCCGCGGTCACATGGGTCGTCGTCATGGTGGTCGACAATCTCCTCGCCGCCTACCAGGTTCACTGGCGCATGGGAGTGCACTTGCAACCTCGTCGGCTGCTGATCCCCGCGCTCGTCCCGGTGGTGGTGTACGGCGTGGGCGGCGGATTCTTCACCTGGGTCGGCGGAACCAGCATCCTCAACCTCCTCCTGGCCGCAGTCGTGCTCAGCGCGATCTATGCCCTCGCACTGTGGGTCCTGCGCCGGCCCCTGCAGATCGTCGGCCTGTGGCGAAAGGTTCCTATCGTGGGCCCCCGCGCCTGAGCCGAGTCCGGAGGATCCGCACGCCGGTCTTCGCCATCCTCCGGAGTGTGAGCCAGACGGTGATACGGCGGACGGGTCGTGACAGCAACGCCTCGACCCGATCTGCTCCTGGCGTCGCGATTTCGGCCGGCGCCTTGCGTCCTTCGAGGAGGGCCTCGTCGAGAAGACGGGCGAACTCTTCATAGGTGAGGGCGCGACGGATGACGCCGAGCGCATCCATCTCCTGCGCGAAAACGAGCTGGTGTTCATCCACCACTTCACCGCCGCCGGGAACACGAGGCACGACGATGGGCACGACTCCGATCGAACGCATGTCCATCACCGCTCCGGCTCCGCCTTGAAGCACGACGGCATCGGCCTCCCGGCACAGATCGAGGAACTGCCCATACGGAAGCAGATCGTGGTTCTCCGCCCCTCGACCCGGGATGACGGGCCGTGTTGCAGGACGAGACGAACATCCGGCTGACGATCATCGAACCATCGACGGACCCACTCGGAGAAGCGCTCGAACGGAAGGTGGTAGGTGCCTGCGGAAGCGACGACGAGAGCTGTCACCGGCACACCTTCCCCTCTTCGAATACGGCAGATCGGGCGTCCCCTTGGCTGCACCGACCCAACCGATAGACTAGACCGCACGATACGACACTGCGACCGCACACTCGAGCGATCGCAGGTGTCTTGGGGGAGCAAAGGAGAGCGATGTGGGGAAGCGCGCGCTTGTCACAGGTATCACCGGCCAGGACGGCTCATATCTCGCCGAGCTGCTTCTCGCGAAGGGGTACGAGGTCCACGGCCTGATCCGACGGGCGTCGACCTTCAACACGAGCCGTATCGATCACCTCTACGTCGATCCGCACGACCCCGATGCCCGACTGTTCCTCCACTACGGTGATCTGAGCGACGGCGCCCGGCTGGTCACGCTGATGGAGCGGATCAACCCGGACGAGGTGTACAACCTCGCCGCCCAATCGCATGTGCGGGTTTCGTTCGATGAACCCGAGCACACAGCCGACACGACCGGCACGGGGTCCGTGCGTCTGCTCGAGGCCGTTCGACTCTCCGGCGTCCAGCCGCGCTTCTACCAGGCGTCGTCGTCCGAGCTCTACGGCGCGACGCCGCCGCCGCAGAACGAGGACTCACCGTTCTACCCGCGCTCTCCGTACGCAGCCTCGAAGCTCTACAGCTTCTGGATCACGAAGAACTATCGCGAAGCCTATGGTCTCTTCGCAGTGAACGGGATCCTCTTCAACCATGAGTCCCCCGCCGAGGCGAGACCTTTGTGACCCGGAAGATCACCCGGGCTGTCGCCGCCATCAAGGCCGGCCGCCAGGAACATCTCTACATGGGCAACCTCGATGCGGTCCGCGACTGGGGCTACGCCCCTGAGTACGTCGAGGGAATGTGGCGGATGCTGCAGGCCGACGAGCCCGAAGACTTCGTGCTCGCCACCGGAGTCGCCCGGTCAGTACGCGACTTCGTCGAGACCGCCTTCTCGCACGCGGGACTCGACTGGGAGAAGCATGTTCGATTCGACGAGCGATACCTCCGTCCGACCGAGGTGGACGCGCTCATCGGCGATGCTTCTCGCGCCCATGATCGACTGGGCTGGAAGGCGACCGTGGACGCCGATGAACTCGCACGTCTGATGGTGGACGCCGATATCGAAGCCCTCGAGCATGCCGGCACCCCTGGGTCGACGCGGTCGAGCTCGACAGCTGGTCGACCATCCCCGCACAGGGCTGACGAGAGACCTGTGCCGATGACTGCGCTCGATCGCACCAGCCGTGTCTTCGTCGCCGGACACCGCGGACTCGTCGGAAGTGCGATCCTCCGGCGACTGACGGCAGCGGGATTCACCGATTTGCCGACTGCCACCTCGCAGGAGCTGGATCTGCGCGACAGAGCAGCCACCTTCGACTGGTTCCATACGCAGAGACCCCGGCATGTCGTGCTGGCGGCCGCGAAAGTCGGTGGCATCCAGGCGAACGCGAGCCATCCCGTCGAGTTTCTCTCGGAGAACCTGCAGATCCAGGTGAACGTCATGGACGCGGCATTGGCCACGGGCGTGGAACGATTTCTGTTCCTGGGCTCATCGTGCATCTACCCGAAGTTCGCCCCTCAGCCGATTCGTGAAGACTCGCTCATGACCGGCACCTGGAGCCCACGAACGACGCGTATGCGATCGCGAAGATCGCGGGAATCATGCAGGTTCAGGCGGTTCGGCGTCAACACGGACTCCCCTGGATCTCTGCCATGCCGACCAATCTCTACGGTCCCGGCGACAACTTCTCGCCTACGGGCTCGCATGTTCTTCCGGCACTCATCCGTCGCTACGACGAAGCGAAGAACTCGGGTGCCGACAGCGTGACGAACTGGGGTACGGGTTCCCCCGCCGTGAGTTCCTGCACGTCGATGATCTCGCCGATGCGTCACTGCACCTTCTGGACTACTACGACGGGCCGACCCAGGTCAACGTCGGCACGGGCGAAGATCTCACGATTCGAGAGATCGCAGACCTCGTCGCTCAGGCAGTCGGCTACGAGGGTGAAACACACTGGGACGGGTCCAAGCCCGACGGGACACCGCGCAAGCTGCTCGACGTCACGACGCTGACCGAGTCCGGATGGCGCGCGTCGATCGGGCTCCGAGAAGGCCTCGACTCCACCGTCGCCTGGTATCGCGAGAACGTCGGCGCACTTCGCGAGCGCTCCTGAGCGCCGCCCTTAGACTCGCTCCCATTCCACGGGATGAGGTCGGAGGCGTCACTGTGCCCGCCCGCGAACCACACCACCGGAGCGATGACCGGCCGCTCAGTCGTGCTCGGCGCACCGAGCCAGCCTCCCCACCAGCTGAAGCTGCTGTTGGCGATGACTCTGGCGGAGCACGACGACATGAGGGCGATCTCTCCGCCGTCGCCGCGCGTCACATCCGGTGGACAGATCGTGTCCCCTCGCGCGCGAGATGAGCCCTCACCCACTCCGGATCATCACTGAACCAGACCCTCCTGGTGGCGCCGAGAGCATCCATACGTGCCAGCGCCTGGTCGTAGTAGCTGCCATCGAGCACCCCGTGCCGTTTGGCGGCATTCGGATCGCTGATGTAGTCGCCTCGGCGCACGTGCACGGCGACGCTGCTCGGGTCTGCCCGCAACTCCTCTGCGAGCTCCAGGCCCCGCGCGGTCAGCATCGTCGAAAGATGAGCCGCGACACTCTCCCGCACCTCGGCGGCGATCGACGTGAAGTACTGCGGGGACTGGAAGTACCCGCGAAGATACGATCGCCCCGCACTGCGTTCGATCACGCTGCGATCGAACCCGGATACGGCCTGCTTCACCTGGCGCAACGCCGAAGTGTCGTTGATCCAGCCCGCCCTCTCCGCCAGAGCGAGCACCGCACCGACCGGCCGCGGCATCATCGCTGACCGTTCGACCAGGTCGCCCAGCGCATACGGGCGATCGCCGCGCAGTCGTACTCGATCGAAGATGACCCTACGCCCTTGCGCAGACAGCGCCCGGCCGAACGCCCACTCGAACAGCTGATTGCCCAGGCCGCCCTGAAGGCTCAGGACGATGTCGTCATTCTTGGGGAACCATGTCATCCAGGACCCCACCGCCTCTCCCATCAGCCCGCAAGGCGCATCGCGCCATCACAGCACAACTCCGACGTTCCGCGCGCCCGGATAGAACTCTCGCATCCGCTCCCATTGCACGAGGAACTCATCGGCGAAGGGATACACGAGCTGACCGCTCAGACCCGGTGACGAAATGCGATCCACAGGCTCAAGATAGACGGTGCGGGCGCCGAAGAAACGCGCCTGGGTGAAGAACGGCAGTGCGATCGCCGCTCCCGTGGAGAAGACGATGTCGGGACGCTCAGCGGCGAGCACCCGCCGGGCCAGGCCGAAATTGCGCATCAGATTCGGGAGGTTCCGAACCGTCGGGTAGTGGATCTCGTAGACCTTCTCGTCTGCGAGCCGGGAGCGTGCATCCTCGACGGGAAGGTCGCCCAGCACCGATCGTGGGCACCCCACCACTCACGCAGCGCCAGCGCCTGGGTGAGGTGGCCTCCGGAGGAACAGGCGATGAGAACCTTCATGTCAGATCCCCCGACCGAACTTCTGCACGACCTTCGTGATCGTCTGAGGCGTCACCATGCGCCACGAGATCGCCACCGCGAGGACGGCCTTGATCTGCTTCGGGTTGTGAGCCAGCGCCCTCTTCGCCCATGTCCGTGCGTCACGGCCCTGACCGCTCGCCGCCAGTGCGAACGCGATCTGCGCCTCGATCCTCCCGAGTGCAGCGGGAATGGTCGCGAAGTCCGGATGTTTGGTGAGCAGATACTGCAGCGCTTCGGCGTATGCGGCCCACTGACCGAAATAGTAGGACTGTCCGTTCCAGAGAACTCGGACGAGAGGCTCGTTGACGACGGTGACGAGTCCGAGTTCCGATGCGCGCAGAAGGATGTCGTAGTCCTCACCGTAGCTGCGCGGCAGCTCCTCGTCGATAAGCCCGAGTTCTCCCTGGAGCACCTCGCGCCGGAACATCAGGCTCGAGGAGTGCAGGCCGGGGTTTCGGTTGCGGAGGAAGGCCTCATGATCGAGCTCCTCGCTCGGCACGAGACGCACGTGGCGGTTCTCGCCGTCATCGACGACCATCGCCGTGCCGACGACGATCGCCTCAGGGCTCTCTTCGAAACGACGCAACTGCGCGGAGAGTTTCCCGGGCAGCCACTCATCGTCGTCGTCCAGGAACGCCACGAGCCGGCCGACCGCCGCATCAATTCCCGAGTTGCGGGCGCCCGCGAGCCCGCGACTGCGCCCGTTCTCGATTCCTCGGACCGTCCATCCGTCGGGCGGGCGACGTCGGGCACGTCCACGGGCAGGCGTCGAAGACGATGATGACCTCGCCGGTCGCATCCGACTCCTGCGCGAGCACGCTCTCGACAGCGAGCTTCATCAGCTCCGGACGCGCATGGGTCGGAACGACGACGGACACGTCGACCCCGGCTCTGTCAGGCATCATGCATTCCCCCTTGCATGGCTGAGTGGGCCGACCAAACCGGACCACCACCGCTACTATATCGACTACAGGTCTCTGGATGCTGCCGGGGAAGGTGGTCGATGAGCCTGATGGGGAGGGGTCTCCGGTGCATCAGGAGAGTACAAGGCCACCTGTGAGGGTCGGCGTCATCGGCGTGGGAAAGATGGGCCTGTCCCATCTGTCCATCGCGCGAGCGCTCCAGAACGTCGATCTGGTCGGAATCGTCGATGCGACCGACTATCTGCTCGACGTGCTTCACAAGTACACCGGCGTGACGACGTTCTCGTCCTTGGAGAAGCTGCTCGACCAGGCCCGCCCTGACGCGGTGATCATCGCCACGCCGACGGGGTCCCACGCGGAGCTCGTGCGATCGGCGCTCGAGCGCGGTGTCCATGTGTTCTGCGAGAAGCCCCTCACCCTCAGCGCCGACGAGTCCGTCGAGCTCGCGCGTCTTGCGGATGCCCGAGGACTGGTCGCACAGGTCGGCTACCACAACCGCTTCATCGCCACGTTCCAGGAGGTCAAGCGTCTTCTCGAAGCCGGTGCCATCGGGCGCGTGCGGCACGTGCTCGCGGAGGCCTACGGACCGGTGGTGCTGAAGCCGAAGGGCTCCACCTGGCGCAGCAGACGCAACACCGGAGGCGGTTGCCTCTACGACTACGCTGCGCACCCCTCGACCTCGTCCATTGGTACTTGGGCGACCCCCTCACCGTGCGCGGTTCCTCGCTCAACAGCATCTTCTCTGCCGATATCGACGATGAGGTCTATTCGACGCTCGGCTATGCGGACGACGTGACCGTGCAGCTGTCGGTCAACTGGTCAGACGAGTCCTATCGCAAGATGTCCACCTCGGTCACGGTCGCCGGATCCATGGGACGCATCGTCGCCGACCGCCAGGAGATCCGCGTGTATCTGCGCGACGAGGCGCCCATCCCGGACGGCTACCGTGAAGGATGGAACATCGCCTACACGACCGACCTCACCGAACCCGTGTCGTTCTATCTTCGAGGCGAGGAGTATAGCGCCCAACTGGAGAGCTTCGTCGATGCGGTGCACGCTGGCGAGACGAGGGCGCGGCAGAACGACTTCACCAGTGCTGCGGCGACGGACCGGGTGATCGAAAGGATCATGCAGGACGCCGCTGAACCGCAGACGCACGAGGTCGAGACACCCGCACCCGCCGCTGCTCCACGACGACGGAGGCTCGGATGGGGAAGAGCGCATGAACCAGGACACCGCTCCGATGGATCTTCTGCTCCTCGGCGACAACCAGTTCTTCGGCATCAACCACATGTCGGAGGAGAAGGCGCGCGCACAGGCGATCCGGTTCCAGGACACGCAGGCGATCATCGATGTGGTCGACATCGCCCTGGACCACGGCATCCGCACCCTCATGTGCACCACGCACGATCGCATCGCCGAGGTGTGCGACCACATGCGAGCGAACCCCGAGCGCTACGCGGGCTACCGGTTCCATCCGTGCATGCCCTACGCGCACAAGTACGCCAATGCCGTCACCGATCACGGCATGCTCGGCGCGGTGAGGCAGTTCCTCCCCGACGAGGGCCTGTTCGATGCGGCGATGCGCGGAGGCAAGTCGTTCATGCGCAAGGACATCGAGGGCATCATCACGCTGCTCGTCGATGCCGAGATGAAGATGTTCCGAGACCTCAACACCCCGGTGATCTTCCTGCAGAACGTCGTGGTCGATCTTCTTCTCGGCCTGGGCTTCGACGAGGCGTTCGCCATCTTCGCGCGCCATGTACGGGAGCGGTACCAGGCGGAGCCGGGCTTCATCACGATGAACCTGCCGATGCTGCTCGATTCCCTCGATCGCGTCGGAATCGTGAACCCGATCGTCTGCGCCAACATCAACGAGCTCGGCTTCCGCATGTCCGGCGGGATCGAGGCGTATCAGACGGCTCTCCGTGAGCGCCCGTTCCGCCCCGTGGCGATGTCCGTCTTCGCCTCGGGCGCGATCGCGCCACGACCCGCGCTGACCTGGATCCATGATCACGCGAACGTCGAGTCCATCGTGTTCGGCGCCTCGTCTCGGGCGTCGATCAGCAGCACCGTAGAGCTCGCGACCGAGCTCTGGGGCGAGAGCCGGCTGCAGCTCCCGTAGCAGTTCCTAACGTTTTCATACCGGTTTCACTCAGGTTCACCTGGCATACTCCCCTGCAACCCCGAAGCAGGTCTCGACCGGCATGCACCCGGCAACCGGGAGCACCTGCATAAAAACCCTGGTATGAAGCGCAAAAACTCCCCCTGAAACTGTTCACCGCCGCCGCCGGAATCGTCACCATCGCGATCACCGGCTTCGCACTTCCCGCTCACGCCGGCGATGCCGCCGCACCTCGCACCCAGGTCTCTTGGGTCAAGCAGGAGTTGTTGCCGGCCGCATCCGAGTGGTCGTACTGGAGCTCGACGACGGCCCCGACATCCCGCTGGCGAACGGGAAATGTGGATTGGCCCACCGGAACCGCGCCGTTCGCGCGCGGGATCGGGATCGGTCACGTCAACACCGTACTCACGCCCTTCAGCGGTTCTGCCCCACTGGCGACCTACTTCCGGACCGACGTCACGCTGACCCGCGACCTGCCCGAGACAGCCAAGATCACCACATGGGCCGACGACGGCATCGTGGCCTATGTCAACGGACGTGAGGTCGGACGCAGCAACGTCGCCCGGGGCGGTCACTCCGACGACCTACGCGACGCGGGCGCCCCAGACGGCCAACGCGAAGCAGAACCAGGTGACCTTCACCGTGCCGAAGCGATTCTGGAAGCCGGGGACGAACGTGGTCTCTTTCCAGGTCGCCTCCAACTGGCGCGCCACCCACAACATCTCCTTCGACGCATCGATCACCCGTCTCGACCGCGTCGACGTGGCGCCCGAGACCCCCGCGCCCACGCCGGATCCCACCCCGAGCGCACCGGCACCCGCCCCCGAGCCGAGCCTCGAGCCCACACCGGACCCCAGCCGAGCGTGCCCGCACCGAAGCCGAGCGCTCCGGCTCCGGCACCCGCTCCGGAGCCGGCTCCGCCGGCCACGACCCTGCCCGACGCGAATGTCCCGGATGGGGCGAGCCGACGTGGCGTGACGAGTTCAGCTACGTCGACCCGGCGACCAACCGCCCGGCCGTCGACCCCGAGAAGTGGAACGTTCGCGGGCGCGACGACCTCGGGCTGCTCCCCGATGCGGCGGTCGTCGACCGCGGTCAGGTCACCGTCGAGGACGGCATCCTGCATATTCGCGCTGACTGGCTCGACAATCCCGTGGCGAGGCCGGCCAACCAGGCCGGGCCCCGGGAGATCTGGCATAAGACGGGCTACCTCGACCAGCGTTCGCTGCGCACCGGCGATGTGTCGGTCGCCCAGCAATACGGACGCTGGGAGATCCGCGCGAAGACCCCGACGGGGCCGCAGACGTACGGGTCCCTGGCCGCATTCTGGCTGCGCAACAGCCAGTCAGGCGAGATCGACATCATGGAGGCCTGGGATACGACCAGCGAGGCATGCGCGACCAGCGTATCGACACCGCGACGACCACCGTTCACACCCACACATCGACCCCCGGCTCCAACGCCAAGTACGCATGGACCCACTCCGAGATCGGCGGCCCGTCGAAGGTGTGGCAGGACTTCCACACCTACGCCTTCGAGTACACCCCTCGTACGCGGCGATCATCGTCGATGGCGTCGAGTTGACGCGAGTCACTCCCGCGACGCATCCGAACCTGTGGGATCAGCGCTATTTCGGCACACCGCTGCACATGCGCCTGAATCTTCACGTCGGCCCATCAGCCCTGTACTGGGGCATCCCGGACCCTTCGAACAAGCAGGCCACGCAGAACCTGGACTTCCAGATCGACTACGTGCGCATGTGGACCTACGAGGGGAACTGACCGCCGAACGCCTATGAGGCGGACTGGCCCTTGACCGCCTTGATGACGACGGATTCGCCCGCCAGCATCGGACGAGAGCCGCTCCCCGACGGGAGCGGCTCCTCGTCGATGTCGTCACCGGACTTCTCCGTGGCGTCTTGGGTGCTGTCTTCGGTCTCCGACTCGGCGTCGTTGAGCTCGGCTTCTTCGATGGAATCCAGGTCGAGGATGTCATCGTCCTCGACGACGTCGGCTTCAGCCGCTTCGCTCTGGGTGTCGTCGCCCTCGTCCCGCTGGGCATCGGCCACGATCACCCCGTCATCCGCATCCGCAACCGCATCCGACGCAGCGGAGGCCAGGACGCTCGCCTGCGTCTTCTTTCCCCGACTGTAGATCCGCTCCGGGGCGCTGCGATAGCGGGAGACGAGGAGTGCCGCAATGCCGCCCAGCAGTAGTCCGAGGAACAGACCGGCCGCGACGAAGACGAGCACCGAGGGTCGATTCGAATCGGTCGTCGCTGTGGCCGGTGTGATGAGGATCCCCGAGAAGAAGGGCATCGCCGCGAGACGCGCCTGCTGATCGAGAAGCGCCTGCAACTGCTGCTGAGTCGCAGCACGTTCGCTGCTGTCGGCCGGCTGCGAGTCGGCGAGCGCCCGAAGCTGCTGGATGGAACCGGTGAGATCCTCAACCGCCTGTTCCACGACGGTTCGCGCGTTGACGGTTCGCTGCTCTCCGTACGCAGTCGCCATCGCATTCGCCCAGTCGGCGGAACGCTGAGGGTCCCGCGTGGTCACCTCGAAGATGAGGACCTGCGAGCCTCGCGGCACCTGGATCACGGTCGCATTGCGCAACGAGGCGACAGATGTGCCTCCGAGTGCTTCCGAAGCGCGCTCGAGGACCGCGGTCGACGTGGCGACGACGCGCTCGGTCTCCATGTTCACCGAAGACGATGCCGTCCCCGACGAGAGGACGCTGATCGGCTCGACGGTGTGCTGAGCCGAGGACGTGTAGGTCTGCGGGTACAGGGCGAAGGACAGGAGCCCGCCACCGGCGCACACGATCACTGTGAGCACCAGCACCCACCACGACTTCATCAGGCCTCGATAGAGGTCCTCCAGCGTCCAATGTGCCGCCACCGGCGCCTCCCGCTCCCTCGGTTACGACTGTGTCTCAGCTGCGAGACGAACTTCAGCAAGACACCAGCGTTACCCTGCAGTCTACAAGCTCCACCTATCGGCGCTTCGCGGCGGGTGGTGGCTCGACGTCGGAGATCACAAGACGCGCTTTGCCGCCGACCGCCTCGATCGACTCGACGGCGACGGGCGTCACCGGTACTTCGTTGCCCAGGAAGCCCTCGAGCATCCGCGCCACGGTCGATGCGGCTTCCGCGCCGTCTTCCCCCGGACGCGAGACGTAGAGCAGGTCCACGTGATAGTCGTTCCCCTGACGGATCTGGAAGCTCGTCACCGTTCTCGACCACTGGTTGAAGATTCCGCCGAGTCCCCCGCTCACAACGAGGCCGCTCGGCGAACGGAGGACGTCGGCGATCCTTCCGTCGAGCGCAGTGATGCGGTCGAGCGACCTCCCGCACGCGCACGCGCCTTCGATGACCGAGCTCCGGTCGCCGATAGCGTACCGGACGAGCGGGAAGGCACGGTTGTCGAGATCGGTCACGAGCACATCGCCGACCTGTCCGGGGGCGAGCATCCGATCGCCGGCGCCGACGATGTCCACCCTGCGCCGGTCCGAGAGCACATGCAGGCCGTCCTGTGCGGCGCATTCGGCCGCGATCCACGGCACCTCCGCGCTGCGGTAGGTGTCGAACACGGGCGCGCCCAGCCGGGACTCGATGAACTCGCGCTGCCCCGCCTGCAGCATCGACGCCGTCACGGAGACCGCTGTGAGCCCGCGCAGCGGCTCGGACGGTGCGATGCTCGCCGCGAAGTCGTAAGCGGCTTCCACGTAGCCGACGAGAAGTGCAGGGCGCGTGCGCCGGACCTGCCGGACGAACCTCTCCCTGGCCTCCGGTGTCGTCCCTCTCGCGTCCAGCAGCAGGTGCCGCGTCGGCCACCACTCCAGGTCGTACAGCAGTCTCTTCGCGCCTGTGCGCGACTGCCGGTAGATGAAGGCGGCGTCATCACCCGGGTGCACGCCCCACCAGGAGTAGATCCGCCACCAGAGGGCCGCCACCGGCGCCTGGCGATCGTTGTAGACGAGCAGCGGCCTGCCCGTGCTGCCTCCGGTGCGCGACGGCAGTCGATCACGGGCAGTGCCGTCGACGGATGCCGCATAGTCGGCGATCTCGTCCTTGGTCAGCCGTGGCAGCGCATCGAAGTTGCGCGGATCCTCGAGATCTGCCGCGGTGAAGCCGGCCGCACCGTACTTGTCGCGGTAGAAATCGAAGTTGTCGAAGGCGTGCCGAGCGATCCTCGCGCTGCGGCGGTCGCGAAGTTCGCGCGCCCTCCCCGGCTCCAGTCGCTCGGCCGCCAGCATGTCGCGAAGAGCTGCTCGATCGGCGCGCATGAGCAGGCGCGACTTCATCGCGAAGATCCGCTGCTTGACTGTCGGCCTCGAGGTGATCATGGTGCACCGATGGTATCGCTTGCGCCGGTGCTCGTGATTCGACGGATTCCCGTGCACAATCCCGCACACCGGGTATCATGACGAGATGCGGCTGTGGGAGCCGCTGGCGGATGGGGATCCGCTTTTTGGGGAGTTTGTGATCTGGGGAGATCATGGGGACACGTATCGGCTATGCCGCCGGTGCCTTCGACATGTTCCATGTCGGGCATCTGAATCTGCTTCGGCACGCCAAAGAGAACTGCGATCTTCTGATCGCCGGGGTCGTCAGCGACGAGATGCTGCGCGTCTCGAAGGGCATCGAAACGGTGATCCCGACCGCCGAGCGCGTCGAGATCGTCCGCGCGATCGGTTTCGTCGACGACGTGCACGTCGAGACGGTGCCGAGCAAGCTCGACACCTGGCGCGAGGTCGGCTTCACGCACTTCTTCAAGGGCGACGACTGGCGCGGCACAGAGAAGGGCAGGATGCTCGAGCGCGAATTCGCCACCGTCGGTGTCGAGGTCGTCTACTTCCCCTACACCGCGCACACGTCGAGCACGCGCCTGCGTACGGCGCTGGATGTGATCAACGGCGTCGCGTCGCCGGCCGAGATGGCCGTCCTCACCTGAGCGGGGCTACAGCTCGCCCGGTCGCATGGCCTGCTCGTCGATCGCGCGGATGACGCGCTGCGTCGCCGTGTCCGCCCTCGGCTCACCACGGCGCGGCCGGTAGACGACGAGCGCGTGGAAGAGGAACCGCGCCAGGAACGCCGCCACGAGTGAGAGCGCCGCGGCAAGCACGACCGGCAGATGCCAGGTCTCGACCATGAGCGCCAGCAGCGGGATCCGCAGTGCGGCCTCGACGTTGTTGAAGGTGAACGACGACAGGAACCGCACTCGCAGGCCCGCCGCGCGGTCGCGCATGTCGTGGAAGACGAACCGCTCCTGCAGCAGGAAGTTGCCGATGATGGTCACCTCGGCACCGACGATCGCCGCCCAGATGTACCCCACGCCCATGCTCGTCAGCGCCCAGATGATCCCGAGGTTCACGAGCGCCCCGAACAGCCCGATGAGCGCGAACCCCGACATCTTGCCGAAGCGCAGACGCGTGAGGTGCGCGAGGAAGGTCGCGCCCTGACGGAAGGTCGCCTTCGAGGTGCCGTGCCGCCGTTCCCCGAACGCCATGGGCACCTCGGCCTTGCGCAGGTCGGTGCGCGCGAGGATCTCCAAGAGGATCTTGAACCCCTGAGGGCGCAGCCTGTCGAGATCCAGTCGGCTGCGGTCGACGAGGAAGAAACCGGTCATCGGGTCGCTCGTGCCCGCCAGCCGCAGCGGAAACATCGCCTTGGTGAGCACGGTCGACACCCTCGAGACGCCGAAGCGGATCGTCGTGCCGAGTCCGGTCGAGTCGCCGCCACCGATGTAGCGGGAGGCCATGACGACATCGGCGTCGCCCCGCGCGTGCCGCTCGAGGAGGCGGGGAGGATCTCCGGCGGATGCTGCAGATCGCCGTCCATGACGATGCAGACATCGGCGGATGCCGCCCCGAGACCGGCCACCACCGCACCGCCGAGGCCACCGACGTTCTCGTCTCGCCGGAGCAGCCTGACCGGCAGCGCGGCATCCGATGCGACCCGCTCGATCTCGGCCGGGGTATCGTCGGTGCTGTCGTCGACGAAGAGGATCTCGGCGTCGTACCCGGCCAGCGCGGCGGTCGTGCGCGCGACGAGCTCGGACACGCTTTCGCGCTCGTTGAACGTCGGCACGATGACCGTGACGGCCTTCGCTGCGTCCACGCTTCTCCTCCTCGTCCGCGCGCTCCGCAGAGCACGACATCCATCGTTTCATGCCCGGCGCCCGCCCGCGCACGCGACGGTATCCTGGAGGCATGAGCACTCCTGCCGCTGACGCGATCACCATGTTCGGTGCCGAGTGGTGCGGCGACTGCCGCCGCACCAAGAAGCAGCTCGACGCGCTGGGGATCGAGTACACCTACGTCGATCTCGTCGCCGAGCCCGCCGCCGCCGACATCGCCAAGGAGATCTCCGGTCGCACGAACATCCCGGTGGTCGTGTACCCGGATGCCACGCACCACGTCGAGCCCTCCAACGCCGACGTCGAGGCGAAGCTGCGCGAGCTCTCGCTGATCTGATCGGGCTCCGCGCTCCGTCGTTCCTCGTCGCGGGCGATCCCACCTCCCTCGGTCGTCGCTTCCGGCGGCCCCCACCCTCACGACCCGCATTTCTGGGACCGGTCCCGGAAAGACACGGTGCGCGACGCCGAAGGCTGAGTGCGCGGGACCGGTCCCAGAAATGCGCGACCGGATGCACCCCTACGCCGCCGCGCGGCGGACGACGTAGGCTGGAGTCCCCGCTCGAAGGAGGCGCCGATGACTCCGTCCGCCAAGCCGGCCGCTGCTGCGAAGAAGACCGCCGCGAAGCGCCGTACTGAGCAAGCGCAGCGCGTCGAAGTGAAGACCGCGCCCGCGCGGGCGAAGAAGGCGGATGCCGCGAAGGCGCCTTCCCGGGCGAAGCGCGCCGCCGCATCCGATCCCGTCCACGCCGCACTCGACCGAGCGATCGCCGACCTCCAGGCGGGTGAGCGCACCTGGCGCGCGATCACCGTCGATCAGCGTGCGACGCTGCTCAAGGCGGTGCGCACGAACGTCGCCGCCGTCGCCGAGGAGTGGGCGAACGTCGCCGCCGACTCGAAAGGCCTGCACGGAGGACACCCTCTGCGCGGCGAGGAGTGGATGAGCGGACCGTATGCGGTCCTGGGCGCGCTCGACGCCTACGTCGAGACGCTCACGCGCATCGCCCACGGCCGCAACCCCTCGACGGTGTCCGCATCGATCGGGCGCCCGGCGGGCGCACCCGCGTGCATGCTTTCCCGATCACCGGCGACGACAAGCTGCTGCTCGCCGGGTTCAGCGGCGAGGTGTGGCTGGAGCCGGGCATCACCCCGGGGCAGGCGCGGGCGAAGGCCGGTCTCGCGCAGCGCACGCCTGCGGCATCCGGTGGCGTAGGACTCGTGCTCGGCGCCGGCAACGTGACCTCGATCCCGGTGCTCGATGTGCTCTACGAGCTGCTCGCCCACAATCGCGTGGCGCTGCTCAAGCTCAATCCGACGCAGGATGCCCTCAAGCCCGCGTTCGAGCACGCCCTCGCGCCGCTCATCGAGCCGGGACTGGTGCGCATCGTCTCCGGCGACGGGCGGTGGGGCGTATCTCACGAAGCACAAGGGCTTCTCGCACGTGCACATCACGGGCTCCGAGGCGACCTTCAATGCGATCGTGTGGGGCACCGGCGCCGCCGCCGACCGCCGCCGCCGTGAGGACCGCCCGCTGCTGAAGACGCCGATCACCGCCGAGCTGGGCGGGGTCTCCCCATCATCGTCGTGCCGGGCGAGTGGACGGACGCCGACCTCGCCTACCAGGCCGAGCACGTCGCCACGATGCGACTGCAGAACAGCGGCCACAACTGCATCGCCGGGCAGGTCGTGATCATGTCGGAGGACTGGGCGCAGCGCGACGCCTTCCTCGCCGCCCTCCGCCGCGCTTACGCGACCGCTCCCGAACGGCCCATCTGGTACCCCGGCTCCGACGATCGCATGCAGCAGGCGCTCGACGCCTACCCGGGGCGCTCGAGCTCGCCGACCGGCTGCTCGTCGAGACCGATCCGTCGGATGCCGCAAAGCTCCAGACGACCGAGTACTTCGCGCCGGTGCTCGGCGTGGTCTCCCTGCCCGGCACCGGCCAGGCGTTCCTCGACGCCGCCGTCGCACACGCCAACGAGAAGCTGCACGGCACGCTCGGGGCGAACCTCCTCATCGACCCGGCGACCGAGAAGGCGCTCGGGCCGGGTCTGGAGCGGGCGATCACCCGGCTGCACTACGGCACGATCGCCGTGAACGCCTGGACGGCGCTCGGCTTCATCGTCCCGACGATGACCTGGGGCGCCTACCCGGCAACACGCTCGCCCAGGTCGGCAGCGGGCTCGGCGTCGTGCACAACGCACTGCTGCTGGACGGGGTGGAGCGCTCGGTCGTGCGCGGGCCGTTCCGCGAGTTCCCGCGCTCGCTCACCGGCGGCCGCCGGACGATCTTGCCGAAGCCGCCCTGGTTCGTCACGTCGCGCACCGGTGCGGCGGTCAGCGAAGGCCTCACGCGCTTCCGCATCGACCGGAACGTGCCGCGCCTGCTGAAGACCCTCGCACTCGCGATGCGGGCGTAGACCTACCCATCGCGGCGCTCTGTGCCTGGGCGATGCTGCTCACCCGCATCCGACCTCCCGACTCCTCGACACATGTTGTCGCATCCGCCCGCTCGACCCGGCAACGGCTGTCGAGGACTTTCAGCGGAATCCCGACTCCTCGTCAGTAGTTGCCGCAGCGTTCCGCGCGTACCGACGACAGCTGTCGAGGACTTCGGATGCTGCGGAGGCGCTGATCGGGGGCGTCTCCGAGCTGGCCCTTCAGGCGCGTCGGCGCCACGGGGTGAAGGCCGCCGAGGCGAGCAGGATGACCGCGGTGGCGAGCACCAGCATCCGATAATCGGTGAACACCAGGATCCCGGCGGCGAAGATCGTGAAGAACGTCTGGGGCAGGTTGAACGCCATGTTCGCCGCCGCCGAGGTGCGCCCCTGCAGACGGGCGGCGTGAGGCGCTGGCGCATCGTGACGTAGGCGATCACGACCCAGGTCACGCCGCCGCCGAGGAGAGCGAGCGCGCCGAGCGCGACCGGCAGCGACTCCAGCAGGATCGCCGCGACCGCGAGCCCGACCAGGCCCAGGCCGATGCCGACGGTGCGCGCCTCGCCCACGCGGCCGATCACCCAGGTCGCGGTCGCTCCAGCGAGGAGCGCACCGACGCCCTGGACGCTCACGAGAGGTCCGAGCATCTCGGGGTTCACTCCCAGCCCCTGCTCCATGAGCGGGAAGACCGCGACATTGACGAGCCCGGTGACCCCGAACGCGATCGCGACGAGCACGGTCAGCCGGCCGAGCGGCGAGGTGCGGGCGAGATGGCGGAACCCCGCGGTGACCTCGGTCCACCAGGAGCTCTCGGCATCCGGCTCCTCCACGGGCGACTCCGTGACCCGCACGCGGATGAGCAGCACGGCCGCGATCGCGAAGAGCGCGACGGTCACCAGGACGACGGCGTAGGGGCCGGCGAAGGCGTATATGACGGTACCGATGATCGGCGAGAGGAGCCGGAAGCTCTGGTCGACCATCGACAGCAGGCTGTTGCCGGAGGCGAGGGAGGAGTCCGGGAGGAGGTCGCGGATGAGGCCCGACTGCGCGGAGGCGGTGAGGAAGCCGACGGTGCCGTAGAAGAAGATCACGAGGTGGATGATCCAGGCGTGGCCCGGGTCGCGCACGAGCAGGAGCGCGAGCAGCAGCACCGCGATCCCGGCGTTCGACAGGACGAGCAGGGTCTTGCGCGACATGCGGTCGGCGAGGTGGCCGAGCAGCGGCGCGAAGAGCGCCGGGAGCCCCATGGCGGCGAAGACGAGCCCGGCGAGGCTGTCGGATCCGGTGAGGTCCTTCACCCACACCGCCGCCATGAGGAACAGCGCGCTGTCGGCGAGGTTGGTGAACACCCAGGCGCCGGTGAGCGTGCGGAAGCCGGGCGAGGCGAGCGCGGGCCAGCGCCGCGTCCAGCGGCCGGCCTGTGCGGATGCCGGCCCGGGAGCCGTCGTGGTGGCGGAATCGGTCATGAGTCGCTCTCCTCACCGCGGGACGGAAGATCGGGGTGGACGGTCGCGAACAGCCGGCTGGGGCGCGCGCCCTCCGGACGGAGCGAGGGTCGTCCTGGCGGCCGGCGAAGCGCTCCGTCAGCGCCCATATCTCCTTGCTGAGCTCGGCCATCTCTTCAGCGGTCGCCCAGAAGGTCGAGCGCGTCACCGTCATGGCGTCGATCCACTCCGCGGGCTCGCGGTCGAGGTTCTGCAGGAAGGCGCGGGTGTAGGAGGTGGCGCGCTCGAGCGAGAGCGCCGCGAGCTCGGCGACGGCGGGCACCGAGCCCGGCGCGTCCGGCGAGGGCCGCACGTCGAGGCTGTGGCTCACGGGACGCCAGGGCTTCTCCCGCCCGCGGCGCGGAGCCGGCTCGATGAAGCCGTACTTCGCCAGCATCCGGAGGTGGAAGGAGCAGCTCGCGACCGACTCGCCGATACGCTCGGCGCACTCGGTCGCGGTCGCCTCGCGCGACTCGGTGATGATGTCGAGCAGCTCGAGCCGGATCGGATGCGCGAGCGCACGGATGCGGGCCGGGTCGGAGACGCTGTTCTTCTCGGTCATGCGTCGAGTGTACGACTCTAAAGGTTTCTTTCGTAAGAGTTCTTTAGGATAAGGATGTGCGCGGGCGGAGCCCTGCGATCGGTGTGTTTGCGAGCGTGCTGCGTTTCGACACTTCGACGCGCTTCGCTCGCTCAGTACGGCGCTCGGGCGCGCTGCGCGCGGCCTCGCTCAACGACCGGGGGTTCGGTCCCTGAGCTTGTCGAAGGGCCCGAACTCCCGGGAACACGGGCGCTTCGACCGGCTCAGCGACCGTTGCCTACCCGCGCGGGTCAGAGGTCGCCGGCGGGCACCGCGAAGGTGTCGCACTGGGCGAGGCCGTACTGGTACCCGGTCGCGAACCAGTACTCCCGCTGGGAGCTGGAGCCGTGCGTCCAGCTCTCCGGGTTGACCATCCCCGACTGCGACTGGATGTGGTCGTCGCCCACCGTCGCGGCGGCGTTGAGCGCGTCGGCGATCTGCGGCTCGGTCGGCGCCTCCAGATAGGGTACGCCGTTGGGGTCGAGCTGCTCGGTCATCGCCCCGACCCAGGCGCCTGCGTAGCAATCGGCCTGCAGCTCCATGCGCACGCCGTTGCTCGAAGGCCCCGTGCCGTTGTTCGGGTACTCGCGCATGGTTCCGGTGATGTTCTGGATGTGATGCCCGTACTCGTGGGCGAGCACGTAAAGCTGGGAGAGCTCCCCCGCCGAGGCCCCGAACTGCTGCCGCAGAAGCGCGAAGAAGGTCGGATCGACGTAGACGCCTTCATCCGCCGGGCAGTAGAACGGACCGACCGCGTTCGAGGCCGTGCCGCAGGGCGTCGACGTCGAGCCTGCCACGACGGTGAGCGTCGGGGGACGGTAGCCGGTGACGTTCTCCTCCCAGAACTGGTCGATGGCGAGGGATGCCGCGGCGATGCGGCAGCCGTCGTCGGCGTTCGCGTCGGCTCCGGTCTCGCACTGCGCGATCTCCGACGCGGGCAGCTCCTGGCCCTGCTGCCCTTCGCCGAGGATCCCCTCGACCAGGGGCGTGAACTGCCCGAAGCCGAACATGTTCATCAGCAGCACGACGATCGCGCCGAGGCCGATGACTCCGCCTCCGGCGATCGCCGTGTTGCGTCCGCGGTGCCGAGCCTTGTTGCCGCTGACGTCGGCGTTCGGGTTGAAGGTCATGGCAAGAGAGTACTCCGCCGCCGCGACCGGCGTAGGCTCGGCACCATGACCACAACCGTCACGATCACCGGCGCCGGCGGACAGATCGGCTACGCGCTCCTCTTCCGCATCGCCGCCGGCGACATGCTCGGACCCGATGAACCGATCCGGCTCCGGCTCCTGGAGATCCCGCAAGGACTGAAAGCCGCTGAGGGCGCGGCCCTCGAGCTGCAGGACGGCGCCTTCTCCCTCCTCGAGCACGTCGAGGTCACCGACGACCCGGCCGTGGGATTCGACGGATGCCACCACGCACTGCTTGTGGGCGCACGCCCCGCGGCCCCGGGATGGAGCGCGGCGACCTGCTCGCCGCCAACGCCGGGATCTTCGGCCCCAGGGCGCGGCGATCGCGCAGCATGCGGCATCCGATGTCCGGATCACCGTGGTTGGCAACCCCGCCAACACGAACGCGCTCATCGCCGCGGCATCCGCCGACGGAGTGCCTGCCGAGAGCTTCAGCGCGCTCACCCGGCTCGACGAGAACAGGGCCCGTGCGCAGCTCGCGCTCGCGCTGGACGTTCCGGTGCGCAGCATCCGGCGCGTGCCCATCTGGGGCAACCATTCGGCGACGCAGTTCCCCGACATCAGTCATGCCACCGTCGATGGCCGACCGGTCGAAGAGGCCCTCGCCGAGCGCGTGGGTGATGTGCGCGGCTGGCTCGAGGAGACCTTCATCCCCCGCGTCGCGAGGCGCGGGGCGGAGATCATCGAGGTGCGCGGATCCTCCTCGGTCGCCTCCGCCGCCAACGCGACGATCGAGCACGTGCGCGACTGGACCCACGGGACCGAGGAGTGGACGAGCGCAGCCGTCGTCTCGCGCGGCGAGTACGGGGTGCCGGAAGGCCTCGTGTGCTCGTTCCCGGTGCGCGCGGCGGACGGCCGCTGGCAGATCGTCGAAGGACTCGAGCACGACGAGTGGGCGCGGGCGCGAATCCAGGCGTCCGTCGACGAGCTCATCGCCGAGCGCGATGCGGTCCGCGCCCTCGGCGCACTCTGAGCGGGCGCAGCGGGCCGAGACAGGGCAGAATAGAGGCACACACCGGGAGGCGCAGATGAGCGGCGAGAACGAGAGTCCGATCGAATCGGTCGAGACGAGCCCGCTGCACCTGCCGCACGCGGCCACGGAGTGCCCGAAGTGCTTCGAGGAGCTGCTCACCGACCGCTTCTGGTGGGCCGCACGCCCCGATCACTCACGCCTCGTCGGTCTCGTCGTCGCCCGTGACGACATGCCGCCGGTCGTGCAGCAGCGCGACGACCTGACGCGGTTCGGCGTGCCGATCGAGGGGTTCCGGCATCCGGCCCCGAGATCCTCGAGTCGTGGGAGGCGCGCCTGGGGCGCTTCATCGACACCCTGCAGAAGGGCGACATCCTCGTCGTGGCGAACATCCATGCCCTGGGGCCGGATGCCGACGAGGCCACCCGCACCGTCGCCGAGCTCTCCCGTCGCGGCATCATCGTGAAGGTGCTCAGCCACGACTCGCGGCACCTCGCCAACGCCACGCACTGATCGCTCAGCGCAGGCGCAGCGTGGCGGGGTCCAGCGCGCCCTCCGCCACCGCCCAGACCAGCCAGGCACGCGGGCCGAGTCTCTTGGCCTGGGCCAGCACCTCCGCGCTCATCTCTCCTTCGAGCGCGGCAAGCCGCCCTCGCCACTCCACATCCTGACGCACCGTCGGATTCTCGACAGTGAAGTCGTACCGGGAGAGCTCCTTCGCCGCTCGCCGCCGCTGCTTCGCCGTGTCACGCGCGAGCACATCGTCCGGCGGAGCCTCATGATATCGACGCGCGAACCGCACCATCAGCACGAGGAGGACGCCGGTCCAGATCGCCCAGCCGGTGAGGTCGACATCGCTGAAGTCCCGGCCGTCGCCACTGCCGACGATCAGGCGGTAGCTCCACAGCGCCGCAACCAGCACCGCCGCAACCCCCGTGACGATCGTCGCCACCCTTCCGTAGCCGACCGGATGCCGCACCACCACGAGCACCACGGCGAGCACGACCGCGATGATCACCGCCGGCATCCCGATCTCGAGCGCTCTTTCCGCACTAATCCACCGAGTCCTGCTGCTGTAGGGGCCCACCAGCGATACCGCGGTGACAGCGGCGAGCAGGCACAGGCACATCAGCGTCACCCACGCCCAGAATCCCGGACGCCGAGAAGACTTCGTCTCCGGCTCGGGCTGTGGCGAGAGCGCGGAGAGATCCGGAAAGAGACGCCTTGCGACCTCCGGACGCCGCCGGAGGAGGTCGGCGGCCACTCCTGCCAGCCGAGCGACCTCGGCACGCTCCCCGTGCAGCCGTCTCGTCACCGCGCCGGCTCCTCCCTGCGCTCCACCCAGGTCATCGCCAGCGCGATCGCATCATAGGCTGATCACTCAGCCAAGGCGCAAGGTCGATGTCTCGATCTCGCCGTCGTAGGCGACCCAGGTCAGCCAAGACACCGCACCGAGTTCTCGTGCCTGCGCGAGTGCGTCAGCTGAGACATCAAGCCGGCTCAGTGCCTCTTCCCATCCGGAGACGGCAGGAGAGTCCGGGTCCGGCGCACGTGCCGCTAGCCGATGCGCCTCGACGAGCAGCCGTCGCCTCTCCCGCTGGATCGCACGATCACCGCTCCACACGACGCCAGCCGCGGCGTCCTGGCGAAGACGCCGATGCCGAAGCCTCAGAGACAAGACCGTCAGCAGAGACACGAGAGCAGCGGCACCTGCGAACCACCACAGCCGCTGCCCATCGTTCAGCTCCGGCGGCGCCGACGCCCCGGCGACGAGCCGGTAAAGGGCTACGAAAACGATCATGGCGCCTGCAGTGACGGAGATCACGAGCGCGGAGAGCGCCTGCGTCGGGGACGTGACGGATGCCGCGAGCAGCGCACTCGTCAACAGGACAATGGCGACGACGAACGCCACCGGGGCCACCTGCAGCACGACCTCTGGGGGAAAGGTGAAGCCGCGGTACGGAATGAGGAGCCAGCCGTAGGCCACCGCAGCCACGAGTCCGACCATCACCGCGACAGTCCAGAACACCCCTCGCCATCCGCCCGCCACGGGCATCGATGCGGAACTCGCGGACAACTTCGCCGACGGCGTGACGGCGGCCCGACGCGCTCTGCTCAGCCCTGCCAGGGCGGGGATCACTTCACCGGCCAGCGCCCGGTCCACGTCGATCGCCGCACGCGCACGACGGGCCACGTCGAGGATCTCGTCGTCGCTCCCCCGCAGCCTCACCGGTTGATCGCGCGCCATCCCGCCCACCGTATCAGCGCGGCTGCGCATCAGGTGTCGGCGGCGCCCAGTCAAGAGCGAGCGCGATGGTGTCGAAAAGCACCTGTGCGGCTTCCTTGCGCGGCGCCTCCGGCCCATATCGGCCGGCACGAGGTGCATGCCCACCAGGAGCACGGCCTGGCGACGGCGAGTCCCGGAATCGGGATGAGATAGCTATGGGCATCGGTCGTCACGCCCTCCGCCTCACCACGGCCGCTCTCGGATGCGAACCACGCCAGCACGGTGCGCTCCTCGTCGAGGAAGCGCGTCGTGCCCGAACGGATCTTGGCCACCACCCAGTCCTCGAGCGGGGCCTCGCCCATCTCGCTGATGACCGAGACGGTCAGCGACATCGGCAGCGCCGCCTCCTGCGGCAGGTCGATCGGGAGAACGGCGTAGCGGCCGCCCTGCGCGCGCAGCTCACGGACCCATCGGGAGATCGAGGCGGTCAGAGCGACGTCGAGGTCGGGTCGATGGGCGCGCATGAAGACGTCACGGAGCCGATCGGTCAAGCCCTGCATCCCGTCATCGGTGAGGGCGACCGATCGCCATCCGGCCGGGAGCAGCATGCGCATCGAGGGAAGTGTGCCGAGCCCGAGCAGCTCCTGGCGAAGAGAATTCACGACGCCGCCTCGTCCCGCTCGATCAGGACACCGCCGGCGATGTCCTCCAAGAGCGGTAGTGCAGCTCCGAGCATGCTGAGATCCGTCGACAGCGCCGAGAGCTCTACGAGAACACCGTCGGAGAGGAACTGGCAGCGCAACTGCCCGATCACCGTGCCATCGGGAGCGGATGCCGCCGACGACACCGTCCGCCCGACGCCGAGTCGAGGCGAAGAGATCTCGGCGACCCGCTGCGGCAGAGAGACTTCCTCGTCGAGGGAACCTCGACCAGGCTCACTGCATCCGAATCGGTGATGAACACATGCACCAGTATGTCGCCGGGAAGACCGTACGGGCAGAAGAGAAGTGCGGCGAACGCCTCCGGCGCCATGAGCCGCACCTGCCCCTCGAGGCGATCGGCGAGGCCGGCCGGATCGTCCTTCCACTCGGCGCGAACGTTCATCTCGGCAATGGTCTGCCGGACCCAGTCCGTGATGTCCCCTCGACCTCGCACTTCGACGGGCACCTCGAGGAACAGCCGCGGGTCGAAGGGCACCTCGATCCGCCAGCGCGGATCGCCTGCACCGGCCACGTCAGATCCAGCCGAACTGATCGGCGATTCCGGTGACGGTCTTGACCGGGTTGTCCACGAAGTTCAGGACCTTGTCGATCGCTCCGGGTGCATCATCGATGAGCCCGGCGATCCCCGGGGAACCGTTGGACCCGTTGAGGAACTGGAAGAGATTCCCTCGCGCCTTGTTCGACAGGCTGGCGGCGGCGTTGGAGAAGTGCGCCCCGGTCGCTCCATCGAAGCCCTGAAGGAGCCGGTGCAGCACGCTGGGTCCGCCGGTACCGCCGAACCAATCCCGCAGGACACGTGATCCGTGCTTGTTCAGCGTGCCGCCGCGATGGAAGACCTCCGCAACCCCTCCGCGGGAGAGAAGACCCTGCACGGCGCCGCGCGTGGCCTTGCTGCCCAGCCCGATGAGATCCCCGAACACGCTGGAGACCTTCGACAGACCCCTGAACGCGCTGAACGCCTTCCCGAACGGGAACACGCCGAATGCCGCCCAGAAGATGTCGTTGCCGTCGGCTCTGCCACCTGCGTACAGCGCGATCGTCACGATGAGCGAGGCGATGCCGGCGATGGCCGCGGCGATCAGCAGGAACGGCGCACCGATGATGCACGCCACGACGGCGAGGACGACACCGACAGCGGTGAGCACCCAGCCGATGATCTCAAGCGCCGGCAACGCATTGTCGAGCCAGGAGTCCTTCACGCCGTTGTCGTTGGCGTCCTTGAGGCCCGAGCGAGCAGCGTTGTACGCGGAGTTCCAGGTGTCGTAGTACCCGTCGTAGCCGCGCACATCCTCGCGCCAGGTGCTGACGGCGCGGTCGAAGCTCAACTGCAGCTCGGCGGTGTCGTCGCCTGCCTGCGTCGCCTCCTCCAACGCGATGGAGCGCCAGCGCACGATCTGCCAGCTGCTCGCCCCATCCGTGACGATGGTGTTGATCGGGCTCTGAACCGACTCGAGTGCGTCGCCGTAGTCGGCGAGCACTTCTCCGCTGGGAGAGTATCGGATTCCGGCCTTCTTCAGATCCGCGTAGACGTCCTCGGCCGCATCGCGCAGCTTGTCGATCGACAGACCCTTGCCCACGTTCCCGTTGGCGATCTGGTTGAGCGCGTTGGCGGCCATCTGCATGCGGTCGCCGAGGTCTTTCATGTCTCGCCCGCGTCGGGCGATGTCCGAGGCGTTGCCTTCGATGCGTCGCAGCTCCCGGCCCCGCGGCGAGGGAAGCATCCACGTGGTGCGGTACTCCGGTCCGTTGACTGTCATCTAGCCGTCGTTCCCATCTTCGGCCTCCATCGCGGTCGCCAGTTCGGAGTCGAGATCCTGCCAAGACTGACGTGTGCCCGAGACGCGCTCCAGCAGGTCTTCGAGATTCCTGCGCAGAGTCTCGCGCTTGTCGTCCCACGCCTCTTCGAAACGCTGCGCCTCGGAACGCAGTTCGGATCGGCCCAGCGGACTCCCGATCGCGGCCTCGAGCGCCTCACTGTTCCCTGTCGCCGACTCGAACTCACCGATGGCGTCGGTGATGGCCTTCTCCAGATCCGCCATCGTTGCCATCGGGATGTCGATGTCATCGTACGCCATGGAGTTCCTTCCCCTCTGCCTCACGGCCCTCCTGCCAACATGGAGGATCGGGCCGCCAGGCCCGATCCTCCATGTGAATCCGTCTGCGATTCAGCCGCCGGCGAGCTGCGTGTCCAGATCCTGGATCGCGCGCATCATGCCCAGCAGCGACTCCGACATGTCGTTGATGCCGTCGACCGCGCTCTTCAGGCCCGTCGTCAGCTCGGTGTATCCCTCACCGAACTTCCCCGACGCGTGCTGCGTCTTGAAGTCCTCACCCAGCAGCGTGTCCACCTGACCCTTCAGCGTGTCCAACTGCCCCTGAATGTCATCGCGAGCCTGCGACAGCGAGCCCGCCACCTGCTCCATCTCCGCATATGACGCACCGAAATCAGCCATCGTCAACTCCCTTGATATCCGAGAAAACCGGACCCCTCCGGCCCGACACCATCAAAACTAACCCAGCGGGCGACACGCAGTCGATGGGGAGGACTACCCATCGACGGGCACCCAGGTGAGCGTCGACACGCACACGTCGAAGAGCGCCTTCATCTGCAGGAGCGGCGCATCATCGGCCGGGGCGTCAGGTGGCCTGATGATCACCGCCGTCAGGAGCAGTGCGCGCCGGCGGCCGCTTCCGGGGATCGGGGTGAGGTAGGCGATCGTGGTGGTCAGCACCGGTTCGCCGTCGAGAGTGTCGGAGGTCTCGCGCTCGACGCGCATGATGCGTTTGTCGCCGAGCAGAGGCGTGGCGCCATCGGAGCGGATGGCCGTGCGCACGTACTCGTCGAGCGTCTGCCCGGGCTCGGCGTGCTGGACGGATGCCGTCAGGGACGCCGGGAGGAAAGCCCCTCGGAGGCGTCGTCGGCCGGGGAGAAGATCGCCACCGTCGACACCTTGCGCATCTGCGTGAAGGCCTCGTCGAGCATGACGCGCATCTTGCCGTAGAGGTCGGGGCGGTGGCTCTCCATGAGCCGGCCCGGGCCTTCGCCAGCATACGCGCCTGCTCCTCCTCGGTGACCTCGCGCCTCACCCAGTCCGGCGGAAGGACAAGTGCGAAGTCGGGGTCGGGGGCGCCGCCGAGCAGTTCGCGGAGCCCGACGCGCGTCGGAGTTCCTCCACCGGGCGTGTCGGTCATGCGTTCGTCCTTCCGTCGGCATCGAGCGTGAAAAGGGTGCCGGGAGGCGCGGCGAGCGCCTCCCGCAGCAGGTCTTCGCCGATGAACCCGCGCTCGGCCAGGGTGCGCAGAGCGGCGTCGCGGTCGGCGAGGATCGCGGTCAGCTCCTCCCGCGGCACGCCCGCCACGACGCCGGCCGCGTCGTCGGGGGATCCCGGATGCGGCGGCTCGGGCTCCTCCGGCGCACGCGCGCGGAAGCGGATCAGCACGGCCACCGCGAGCAGCAGCCCCAGTCCGACCGCCGCCCAGATCGGGACGAGTGCTGCGGCCGGGAGCGGGTAGGCGTCCCTCCCGGCGACGGTGGGGATGCTCACCATGCTCATCAGGGCGCAGAAGGTCGCCAGTATCGCGAACCCGAACAGGAGGCCCGACCATCTCGCACCCCGCGCGAGCCACCCGATCCCGGCGACCAGCAGGGCCGCCGCCGTCACCGCGAACGCCGTCACCGCGATCGGCACGCTCGTGCGCGCATCCAACCAGCCCTGGTAGCTCGGCAGTGGATCGAGGAACTGCGAGCTGCCCAGCACCGCCATCCCGACGATCGGCGACAGCATCGCAAGGATCCCCACCGGGACGAGAACAGCGTCACGCGCGCGGGCACCCGTCGAACGAGCGGTCGTGGAGAGGATGCGCGCGACGGCCGCCCCGTCCGGGCCGAGGGCCGCGACGACCTCAGGGTGGGACTGAAAGGCCACCGCTTCGAGCATCCCCAGCCGGGGAGTCTCGCTGCGGGAGCGCCCCTGCGCCCAGGATGCGGCATCGGGATAGGCGAGGGTCATGGTCTCGACAGGCTATCAATCCAGGTGTTCTCCGGCTGCGCCTCCAGCAGCGCGGGCGGCAGCGCCCGGCGCACCCGCCCGTCGGGGCCGGTCAGCTCGAGAGAGCCGATGAAGCTCTGGATCGACGGGGAGGCCAGGCCGAGCAGGTCGGCGAGGGTGGGCTCGACGGAGACGAGCACCAGGGCATCGTCCTCGCAGGCGAAGACGACGTCGAAGCCGACGGCCGTGGAATCGCCGACGTCGTCATACCGCGGGACGAGGACACCGGGGCCGAGGCTCGGAGAATCGAAGAGCACGCCGTCTCCCGGTCCTGGAAGCCGCTGCTGCGGATCGCGGGCGCCGATGGCGACGTGCACGAAGAGGCAGAGGGGCCGCCGGCCGAGCCACAGCTGGAAGGCGAGCGCGTCCTCCTCGCGCCGGCGCTCGAGGCCGCCGCGCAGCAGTGCGGGGATGACGACCTCGGCCTCGGCCGACCAGTCCTCACCCCACTCCTCGCGCAGGGCCGCGGTCTGCTCCGCGGTCCAGGAGCGCGCGGCATCCGGATCGAGCCCCTCGGGGAGGGGAGCCAGCCGGCGTCGATCGAGGTGCCGCTGATCGACCAGCGTCCCCCGTGCTCCTCGGATCCGCTCACTTGAATATGCTAAGCCAGGGGAACTGGGTGGTGAGCTTCTTGTCGCTGTTGCCCGTCCACGTGGCGATGTTGTCGGTGACCCGGACACCCGAGTAGAGCAGGGTGTGCGTGAACTCCCAGGCCGCCGGGAACACCGGCGAGTTCTGCCAGCCGCGGCTGCCGCCGAGCATGTTCTCGATCGTGTCGGTCAGCGAGCCGGTGTCCTTGCCGAACATGAACCGGGTCATGATGTCTCCGATCCCGTTCGGGTTGCTCATGGTCCACAGCTTGCTGCCGCTGGAGGCCAGGCCCGACCAGCCGCCACCGCCGAGACGGAACGCGGTCGTCAGCGTGTTCCACTGCCCCGCCGCGGCCGTCCAGGTCGACGGCTTGAACGCCTTGAAGGTGTCACCGGCGATGTCGATGAGTCCTTGCTTGCCGTGCGCGAGCTTGCCGAGACTGCCGAAGGGGATGACCCCGACGATGGCGAGCGCCAGGTCCCAGCCGCCCGCATCACCACGGGCGAACTGATAGGCGACCAAGGCCAGGGTGGCGATGGAGACGACGGCGGCGAGCGCGGCGATGATCGGCCCGCCGATGATGATGCTCGCGACGGCGAGGATCATCCCCGCGACCTTGAGCACCTCCACCGCCGCCGAGACGAAGCCGTCGACGTTGTCCCAGAAGCTGTCCTTGATCTTGCCGGCGAACGACGCGTCCACCCGTGAGGCGGTCTCGTCGAAGAGATCCTCCCAGGAGTCGACGTCGCGGTCGAAGTCGGCCAGGGCCGTCTGATGGGCGTCCCAGAGCTGCTGCTTCCGCGCGTCTTCGGCGTCGTTGTCCTGCGACATCGCCTCGCGCTCCTCGTCGGAGCGCCACGGTGCCGGCTGCGCCCAGAACGGCCGCTGCCCGGGGCGGAACCCGGGTGCCGCGTGATAGGCGTCGAGCGTGCTCTGGCAGGAGTCCACGCGCACGCGGATGCGGGGCTGGTACTCATCGAGGATCCCGGCGTAGTCGACAAGGATGGGGCCGACGGGCTTGTACAGCTTGGCTGCCTGCTCCAGCTGCACGTGGCTGTCGCCGACGATCTCCTGCAACTTCTCGACGGCCTCGCCCTTCATCCCGGCGGTGTCGGCGGCCAGGTTGCTCAGGAAGGTCGCGCTCGTGGACATCTGGTTGCCGAGCCGGGTGATCTGGCGGCCCCGATCGCGGATCCCGCCCGCGTCGCCGACGAGCCCGGTGACGTGGCGTCCGCGGGGAGACATGATCTGCGTGTCAGACATCTTCGCTTCCTTCCCCGCCTCAGACCGGACGAGCCGCGTGCTCGTCGGTGACGTCGACCTCCATCGAGGCCGCGGTCTGCGCATCCCACTCCTCGAGACCGTCGAGGACGCCCTGCACGTGCTTCTGCACCCGATCTATGTCCCAGGCGAGCTCCTTGCGCTTGTCGTCCCAGCGGCTCTCGAAGTCGCCGACCTTCTGGCGCAGCTCACGCTTGCCGTAGGGGGTCCCGATCGCCGCCTCGAGGTCGTTCGTGCGAGAGGCGGCATCGTTGAGCTCCTGCACGATGGTCGCCAACTGGGTGTTGACGCGAGCCAATTCCGTGTATCTGACCCAGATCCCGTCCGACATCTTCCCCTCCAGTGCTCATCGCCGCGCACGCGATGCGCTCGAACCGCCGCCTTCGACGAGCCGATACGACCCGACGTCAACAAAACTATTGACCGGTGCGCGAACGGTCGATGGGGAGAACTCCCCATCACGGCGCAGCGAGCGCCTCCCCCTCCACGAGCGGCATCTGCACCGTGACCTGACGGCCGGACTGCACGAAGATGCCGCGGCCGTCGGGGAAGTCGCTGCGCTTGACCTTCGGGAAGGGCACCTTGAAGACCGCGTCGCCGTCGAAGGCGTCGGGTTTGAGGATGATGCCCTTGCGGCCGGCCTTGAAGTCGCCGATGAATCCGAAGCCGCTCGTGACCTGCGTGACGTCCGCGTCGCCGATCAGCAGGTGGTCGCTGCGGTTGATCGCCTGGAACATCGCCTTCATGTCGCGCTCGGCGGGGGTGTCGGCGAACTGCGGCACGTCCTCGACCACCACCAGCAGCCGGGCGGGGATCGTCTCGTCGACGGCGATCTCGGCGATCTCCTTGGCCAGCTCCTTCGCGTCGTCGGGGGTGACGGCGCTGCGCGTCCAGTCGGCGTACTCCTTCAGCTGCGAGCGTCGGCCGCCGAAGTGGAAGAGCTTCACCTCGGGGTCGAAGCGGCGCATCGAGGTGATGATCGCCTTGAGCGCGGTCGTCTTGCCCGACATCGGGGGCCCGGCCACGACGAAGGTGCCGACGGGGTCGAAGCCGCGCGCGGCCAGGGTGTCCTCGGCGACGCCGAGCACGGGGAACTCCCCGACCCGCTCGGGCAGGTCGCGCATCGGCAGACGGGTGGGCAGGGCACCGATCTCGGCGACCTCGGCGACGCCCGCCGCGCGCAGGTCGGCGGCGAGCTGTTCGAGCAGCTTCGTCTGCTCGGCGACGTTCGGGGTCCCGCCGAGGGTGGCGATCTGCGTCTCCAGCCCGTCGACGATCGCCCGTCCGGGGGCGCTCGTCTCGTCCAGGACGTCCTTGGGCGCGTTGAGCATCGCGTAGCCGGACTCGTCCGCGAGCCGCAGCACGACCCGCCGCGAGATGTTCGCGCTCACCGCCGTCGGCACGGATCCGGAGCGGTCCGCGCTCGCCACGACGTGCACGCCCAGCGGACGCCCTTCGCCGATGATCCGCATGAACGTCTGATAGAACGGCATCCGCGCGGTCGTGGACTCCCACTCGGTGCGGAACTGCGGGTAGCCGTCGATGAGCAGGATGATGCGCGGCTCCGCTCGCCCGGTGAGCTCCCGGTACTCGGTGAGGCTGGAGGCGTTCGCCGCGCTGAAGCGCTTGCCGCGCTCATCGAGGACGCGGGCGAGCGAGCGCAGGATCCTCTGGACGCGCTCGGCGTCGTCGCCGGAGATGACCGAGCCGACGTGCGGCAGCGCCTCGAGGCTCTTGAGCGCGCCCGAGCCGAAGTCCAGACCGTACACCTCGGTCCGGGAGGAGCCGGGCGTGTACCCGGCCGCGATCGCGACCGTGCGCAGCACCGTCGACTTGCCGGAGCCGCTCGTGCCGTAAACCAGCAGCGAGCCGTCCTTGTCGGGAAGGAAGTACGCCGCCTCCTGGAGCTGGCGCTCGGGCACATCCATCTTGCCGAGCAGGATCTGCCCGTCACCGTGAACGGGGAGGTCGCGGATGTCGACGGCGCGCTCGAGGTCGTCAAGCCACGGCCGCCGGGGAGCGGGGATCCCGGCCAGCTGCGAGGCCTTCACGAGCGTCGACACGATGCGCTTCTGATCGTTGGGCCCGAGATCTTCGTCGTGGGAGTCGGACTCCGGCGCCCGCTCGGCCTCCCACAGCTGGGTGGAGCCGAATCGCAGCTCGGCGATCTTGACGTCGGCGGCCTGCTCCTCGTCGGTCGTCCACCCTCCCGCGTAGGCCGACTGGAACGGGACGAGACGGCCCGGGCCGGTCTTGGCGATGCCGCGACCGGGGATCGAGGGCGGGAAGCTCGCGGCGATCGGGTCGTCGACGACATCCTTCGAGTCGGACTCGTCGGCCATGCGCAGGGCGACGCGGAGGTTGGTGTTCGCCCGGAGGTTGTCCTTGATGACGCCGGCGGGACGCTGCGTCGCCATGATGAGGTGGATGCCCAGCGAACGTCCGCGCTGCGCGATGTCGACGACCCCGTCGACGAACTCGGGCACTTCGCCGGCGAGCGCCGCGAACTCGTCGATGACGAGGACGAGCGCCGGCGGGGTGTCGGGGTCGCGGCGTTTCTCCAGCTCGAGCAGGTCCTTCGCCTTCTTCCGGTTGAAGAGGTGCTCGCGATGGTGGAGCTCGGCGCGCAAGCTCGTGAGCGCCCGGCGCACGAGGTGAGGGCTGAGATCGGTGACCAGGCCGACGCAGTGCGGCAGGTCGACACAGTCGGCGAACGCCGAGCCGCCCTTGTAGTCGACGAAAAGGAACGTGACCCGGTCGGGGCTGTGCGCCGCGGCCATGCCGAGCACCCAGGCCTGCAGGAACTCGCTCTTTCCCGCGCCGGTCGTCCCGCCCACGAGCGCGTGCGGCCCCTGCGTGCGCAGGTCGAGCGTCATCGCGTCCGTCTGCGACTGGCCGATGATCGCCCGGAGGTTCCCGGCCTTCTTCAATCGCGACTGCGGCACGCCGGAGCGGTCGATGATCGTGTTGTTCTGCCTCCAGCGGTCGATCACCGCGTTCGGGTCCTCAGCCAGCTCGGTGCCCACGAGCGAAAGAAACATGACCGAGTCGGGGATGTCGGAGGAGTCCTCGATGACGGTGCTCGAGTCGACCACCGGCGCAAGGCGCTTGGCGAACATCGTCATGTAGTCGTAGGAGACGCCCTCGATCTGCACCCCGGTGTAGCTCTTGCCATTGCGCACCGTGCCGACGCGGGCGGCGTCCAGCCCTGCCGAGACGTCCATGAAGCTGCGGCAGGCCGCCGGGAGCGCTTCGACGACCGGAGCGACGAAGAGGGCGTAGACGCCGACGTCCGCACCGCGCTCGAGGATCTGCGTGAGGCGGGCCCGGTCGACGGGCGCATCGTTGGTCACGATCACGAGCACCGCGGTCTGACCCGGGAAGCTCGCCTCCTCGGCCGCGCGCTTGACGTCGGTGCCGTAGCGCATCGGGTCCCAGTCGTCTCCGTAGGGCGGCCGGGGCGAGTCGTGCTTGCGGGAGCGCCGCATGATGAGCTCCTCGAGCCCGCTCAGCAGCGCGGCGCCGGTCGAGGCCGAGTCGGCCAGCGGCATGTCCTTGAAGGGATTGCGCTCGCTGGAGGTGTGCGGGAGCCACTTGAGCCAGTCCAGCTCCTGCGCCCAACCCGGCTCGGTCAGCGCGATGGTGACGAGTTCGTTGGGCGCGTGCATCCCGAACAGCTGCACCGCCAGGCCTCGCAGCGCGTCGCCGGCGAGCGAGGTGGGACCTGCCACGCCGATCGATCCCACGCTCTGCAGCGACTCGAGGATCGGCACGTCGCGGATCATCTTGTAACGCTCTTCGAGGCGATCGACCCGCTCGACGTACTCGAAGAGCGCATCGGTGTTGTCGGCGCGCGGGAGCGTCGTGCGGGACTCGTCCTCGCTGACGCCCAGACGCACGGCCAGGAAGTTCCAGTGCTCAGGGCGCCGGGTCCACAGCAGCGGGCCCAGGCGCATCGCCTCGTCGAAGACCACCGCGACCGCGGGGACCTCGTTGTGCCGCACCTCGTGCTCGATCGGCTGCGCCTCGTAGAACTTCTCCTCGAGGCGTTCGAACTGCTCCTCGAAGGACTCGATCTCCTTCTTCAGCCGGGTGCCGATGTGCGTGCGCTGCGAAACGAAGTTGCCCAGCAGCATGAGCGGCGTCATGAAGATGATCATGAGCGAGCGCGGGTTGTCGAACATGAAGTACATCGCCGCGCCCAGCAGGATGGGGGCGACGAGCATCGGCCAGGGGAAGATCCGCTTGACCTGATCGCGCGGGTAGCGCGGCTCGGAGAGCTCCTCGCCGCTGTAGCGCTCCTCGACCCGGGGGCTGCGGTTGAACAGCAGCGCTCCACCGCGCTCGAGGACGGGGTCGGTGTCGGCGGAACCGTCGAAGTCGCTCACGAGCCGAACGACGAGTTCGCTGTCGCCGAGCGTGAAGCTCTGTCCGGGGATCACGCGCAGCCGCTGGACGAGGCCGCCGTCGACGAGGATGCCGTTGGCGGAGTTGAGGTCGACGACCTCGATGAAGGTGCTCGCGACCTCGATGCGCGCGTGGCGCTTGGAGACGAGCGGGTCGGCGAGCGCGATGTCATTGCCGGCATCGCGACCGATCAGGAAGTGCCCGATCGGCAGCGAGAACTCGGCGCCGGCGGCGGGCCCGGCAACGACAGAGATGAGCGCAGCGGGCGCGGCTGCGGCGGCCGTCGCCCGGCCCCGCGGCCGGCGGGGTGACCTCGGCGAGGAAGCCGGAGCCGATCGGCGCGTCCCCGACGAGCAGATCGGGGTTCAGCATGACGGGCTGGTCGCTGGTGGGCGGCGCGACGGCGAGCGTCAGCACCTCGCCGGGCGCGACGGGGATGCTGCGCAGCGGGTCGGCTTCGGCGATCTGGTGCGCGACGTCCGAGACCGTGGCGGTCGAGTCCGCCATGACAAGCACGTCGGTGAGCGGCGCGGCCGGCCGGCGCAACGACAGTTTGACCCTCATCGTGCTTCCCTTCTGCGCTCCGCGCGCTCGGACGAGTCCCGGCTCACGCCTGCTCCACCGTGAGGCTGCGATCGCCGAAGCGGATCACGTCTCCCCCGCGCAGCTCGGCCGGCTGACCGCCCACGAGCAGGTGCTCGGCGCCCTGGCGCAGGATCGCGCTCCCGTTGGTCGAGTTCCGGTCGGTGGCCGTGATCCCGCGCCGGGTGAGCGCGATCGCCAGATGCGTCTTGGACACCGAACGCGTGTCGTCGTCCACCGGCACGAGCTGCGCCGAGCCCTCGCCCGCCGTGGGCGCAGGGGCGCGGCCGATCAGTGTGAGACCGCGGATGTCGATGCGCTGCCCCGTGTCGAGGACGATGACGAATCGGATGCCGGGGGCGCTCTCCGCCGGCGTGGACTGCGACGCCGCGGCTGCGTGCCCTTCGACCGGTCCCTGAGCGTGAGGAACGGCAGGCACGGGTGCGGTCCCTGAGCCTGTCGAAGGGCCCGGGACGGCGGGAGGAGGAGCACCGGCATCCGACACTCCGCGGCGCAACGCCGGGGGACGTCCTGGATCATGCCGGAGGGTGCCGGGGCAGCTGCGGTCGCTGCGCCCGCGGGCCCTTCGACGGGCTCAGGGACCGCTCGAAGGGCAGGGCCCACGGGAGCTCCGGTCCCGGTCCCGGAGCTCGTCGCAGGGCCCGGGGCGGCAGACGACGCCGTACGGTGCACACCCAGCACGCCGCCGGACATCCGCGCCCCCGGGACGTATTCGGCGGGGGCGTCGCGGCCTGTCGGGGTCGCCAACGACGGCAGCGGCACCCGCTCCTGGTGGAGCTCGGCCTTCTGCATCTTGCGCGCGATGCGCATGCGCTTGCGGTCGTAAGGATTCAGGCCGTGACGGATGTCGACGAACCAGGTCCCGGCGACCATGTCGAGCCAGCCGCGTCGGCGGTTCTCCGGATCGAACAACGGCGAGAGCGCGATCACCAGGACGGGCCCGATGAGCGGCACGAGGAACGAGGCGTAGGCCACGAGGTAGCGGACCACGGCGCCGCGCCAGAACTTCGGCCGCTCGAGGGTGCGCACGTTCACCGATCGGATGCCGAAGATCGCCTTTCCGATCGTCACGCCCTTGCGACCATGCAGGATGAGCTGCACGACGATGTAAGCGGTCATGAGCACCGAGGAGACGATGTAGGCGACGATGATCCAGACGAGATCGTCGCGCGCGAACAGTGCCGCGGCATCCGATCCGCCCACGGCGACATCGACCACCGCGGGCACGACCACGAGCAGGGCCGGCAGCAGGAGGATCCCGGCGAACGACCACTCCACGAGCGCCGCCAGCGTCCGGCGGCCCAGCGGCGCCGGCACGAGCCCGAGGGCGGCCGCATAGGCAGGGTCGGGACGCCCGTGGGCGTCGAGCCCCTCGATGACCGGCTTGCCGTCGTCGATCTCCCAGATCACTCGGTCCCGACCCCTCGGAGTGTGCCGCGTCGAGCAGTGCGAGGTCGTCGCGGGTGACGAGCCGGCTCGTGATCGCATGCTCGACCAGACGTGCGCGCCGGTTGGTGGCGACCGTGCGCGGGCCGCCCCGCATCCCGGGCACGCCGATCCGGTCGAACTTGTCGCACACGTTGTCGAGCTTGCGGTTGAAGCGGGTGACGGTCCAGCCGAGCCGGGCGGCGGCGGCCGCAGAGGTCGGGATCTCGCTCATGCCCGCGCCCTCGCGGCGCAGCACGGGCTCGGCGAGCGCGACGATCAACTGCTTCTGGCTCTCGGTGAGCGGCACGTCGCCGATCGTGGAGTCGCCGCCGGCGTACGACTCGCGCAGTGTCTGCCGGAATGTCGGCTCGGAGGCGTGGACCGTGAGCTCATAGGTCGTCGGCCCGGCGCTGAAGACCACGCTCGTGCGCTCGAAGACCAGCGGCAGGCTCGCACCGGGGGCGAGCCAGGCCTGGACGCCGCCGGAGCCGTCGGTGATCGTCGCGGTCAGGCGAGTGCCGATGTTGGAGAGCCACCACAGGCCGGCCGTCTCGGTGATCTCCAGGAAGTGCCGGTGCAGGAAGGGGTTGTCATCGATCGCGAGGTCGCCCTCGCGGCCGAGCAGGAATCGCCCGCCCGGCTCGACGCGGAAGTACTCACCGACGAACTCGACCGTGATGGATCCGGATGCGCGCTGCTCACTCATCGAGGCACCCCCGTACCTCTCCCGATGCCCGCCCGTCATCACGGCGGAGGATCACGTCGATGCACGTCTGGCCGCCCGCCGCCGGCACGGTCACGGTCGGCTCCGTGACGCGCTCCACCTCGCCGAGACCGGACAGCTCGACCACCTGGACGATGTAGCTGTCGCCTTCCTCGGGTCGCGGGTTCTCCCAGGTGAAGGTGACCTCGTCGCCGCTGCGGATGCCGATGGGCTCGCTCACGCGCGGCACGGCGTCCGCCACGACCTCCTGCGGGCGCTCGGTCGCGCTCGGCGACGCCTGCGGCGCGGGCGCCTCGCCGAGCAGGTTCGCGACGAGGATCACAGCGCCGATGACGACGACACCGGCGGCGATGCCCAGCACGGCCCACAGCGTCCGGCGTCCGGAGTGTGCGGGAACGGATGCCGCGGGGGCGGCCGGAGCGGGGGCGGACGGCGGGGCCGTGGCGGCATCCGGGGCGACCACGTGCGGACCGCGCAGGATCGTGCGGTCCTCGGCAGGAGCCGCCGGCACGGACGAGCGGGCGTCGCGGCGGATCGTCTGCTCGACCACGTCCTCCGCCGTCGGCGGGGAGGCGAAAGCGGGTCCGGTCGGCGACGGCGCCGGGCCCTTGCGCTCGGTCGTCGCGGACGGGCGGGTGTGGCCCTCGTCGGGCGTGATGCTGACGACCTCGCGCACGCGGGTGAGCCCGTCGCCGTCATCCCCGTCGTCATGGATCTCGGGGTGCTCGTCGACGATATCGATCGGGGTGACCGAGTGGGCCAGCTCGATCTGCACCTTCTGCAGCGCCCGGGCGAAGGCCACGGCGCTCGGGTAGCGGTCGTCGGGGTTCTTGGCCATCGCCCGCTCGAGCACGGCCTGCAGGCTCGGCGGGGAGTCGGCGCGGCCCAGCTGCGGGATCGGCGCCCGCTCGATGCGCTCGATGAGGTCGGCGCTCGTGTTGCGCTCACCCGGACGCTCGAACGGCGAGCGGCCCGAGAGCAGCGTGTACACGGTCGCGCCGAGCGCGTAGACGTCCGAGCGCGTGCCGCTCGTGGGCGGATCGGCGAAGGACTCCGGCGGCGACCACGGGATCGACATCCCCGCGGCCTCGCTCACGGCACCGGTCGTCGACGCGATGCCGAAGTCGGTGAGCGCGGGCCGGTTGTACTCGGTGACGAGGATGTTGGCTGGCTTGATGTCGCGGTGCAGGATGCCGCCGCGGTGGGCGGTCTCGACGGCGCCGGCGACCTGCACGCCCACCCGGAGCGCCTCGGCGACCGAGAAGGGCTCCTTGCGCGAGCGCACCTGCAGGTTCGGGCGCGGGCAGTACTCCATCACCAGATAGGGGCGGCCGTCGCCGGCCACACCGGCCTGGTAGATCGTCACGATCGCCGGATGCGTCGACAGCATCGCCATGACATTGGCCTCGTCGGCGAACTCCTGCGCGGAGGCGGTCGTGATCCGATCCGCCAGCAGGACCTTCACCGCGACCTTGCGCCGCGGCATCTCCTGCTCGTACAGGAACACGTCCGCGAAACCGCCCGTGCCCAGCGCCTGGACGTACTGGAAGCCGGGAAGCTCCGGGGGCGGAGAGGGGGTCTGCTCACAGCAGCCCCTCGAAGGCGACCGTGACGCCGTCGCCGAGGTCGATCACGTCGCCGCCCAGGACGAGCGTCTGCTCGCCGGGGTGCAGCCGCACAGGGTCGGCGCCCGGACGCAGCAGCGTCGATCCGTTGGTCGTGTGCAGGTCGATCACGACCACCGTGTCGCCCTCCGGCCGGATCTCGAGGTGGTTGCGCGAGATGTCCTGCTGCGGGCTCTCGACCGCCACCAGATGCGGGAGGTCCGTGCCGCTGGCCCGTGTCGAGCGCGGGCGGCGTCCGATGATCACGGTCCGATCGAGAGTGACCTCCTGGCCCGTGGACAGTCGGATGCGGGCGCTCGCGGCGACCGGCAGCACGGCCGTGGGCGCGTCGCCTGTCGCCGGCGGGGCGCTCTTGCGCAGACGGCGCGCCTCGTCGAGCGAGATCGTCGCTCCGTCGTGGTCGCCCTCCGCGGGCAGCGGTGGGGCCGGAGGCGCGACGGGCGCCGGCGGGGTCACCGCCTTCGGCGAGTGCACCGTGTCGGCGAAGAGCTGGTCGAAGATGTCGACGGCGTCCTCGGGCTCGTCGCCGTCTTCCGTCTCGCCCTCTCCGTCGCCGGGGAGCACGGTCTCTGTCGGGATGAGGGTCACCTCGCTGATCGGCGCGGGCTCCTCGTCGGCGGGCAGCTCGATGGCCTCGGTCGGGGCGAGGGCGTCCCCGACGGGGGTCTCCTCGGCGGGGTCTCCTCGGCGGGGTCTCGGGCCCTTCGACGAGCTCAGGGACCGAGGGTGTGTGGTCAGGGACCGAAGGGCGGGCTCAGGGGCTGCCGGAGTCGGCTCAGGAACCACCGACCGATCCGTGCCCTTCGACGAGCTCAGGGACCGGTCGAAGGGCCCGGCGCCTGCGGCATCCGCCGGCACCTCGAACACGACCGAGGAGGCCCGCACCACACCGCCGAGCAGCGGCAGCGGCTCCGCGGCATCCGATCCGCTCACCGAGAGCGTGACCTGCGTGGCATCGGCGACGTACCGCTCGCTCCAGGTCGTGACGTTCTCGCCCGTGACGCGCTCGGTGGCACCGGCCGCGTCGGCGTGGGCCTCCAGCGGCCCGCGCACCGCGATCCGCACGCCGCCGCCGTCGGCCAGTGCCGCCGCGAACGGCGGGATCGAGGTGAACGACGCCCCGCCGCTGCCGACGAGGGTGTCGACGATCCCCGCGAGCCCGGATCCGGACTGCAGTCGCTCCCACAGCGAGTGCACGAGAGATGCGGGCGTGTCGGGTGCCACCAGGAGCGCGGCCTCGGCCGTGACGAGAAGATGCCAGTCTCCTGCTCGGTAGTGCGCCATCAGTGCGCCTCCTCTGCTGCGCGCGGACGCGTGTCCGCATCGATGTCGTCGTCGGTCTCGATCGGATGCCCGGGCCGCGATGCCACGGCGACGGCGTCGACGACCACGGCCGTGATGTTGTCCCGACCGCCGGCGGTGACCGCCGCGTCGACGAGCATCTCGGCGGCCCTCTGCGGGTCGGTGTGCACGAAGAGGATCTCACGGATCGCGGCATCCGAAAGCTCCGAGGACAGACCGTCCGAGCATACGAGCATGCGATCGCCGCGTTCCGCGGGGAAGAGCCAGTAGTCGGCCTCACCGCTGCTGCCCGCGCCGATCGCCCGGGTGATGATGTTGCGTCGCCGGTCGACGGCGGCCTCCAGCGGACTGAGCTCCCCCGCCTCGACGAGCTCCTGCACGACGGAGTGGTCGACGGTGATCTGCTCCAGCTGCCCGGCAGCGAGTCGGTAGGTGCGGGAGTCGCCGATGTTCAGGGCGAGCCAGTAGCCCGTGCCGTCGACCGCGGCGAGCACGACGCCGCTGAGCGTGGTCCCCGCCCGGCCGCCGCCGGAGTCGGCCAGGCGGTCGACGGCGTCGCGCGCGCGGGTGAGCGCGCCGCGCACGTCGTCGAGCACGATCGAGGCGCGTCCGGCGAAGCCGGCGAACTCGGCGATCACGGCGGCGCTGGCGAGGTCGCCCGCATCGTGGCCGCCCATGCCGTCGGCGACGAGGAACACGGGCGAGGAGGCCACATGGGCGTCCTCGTTGAGGGTGCGCCGACGACCCGAGTGCGTCGCCGCACCCGTCTCGACGATGAGCGCACGGGTCATGCGTAGCCGCCGATCGTGACGATCCGGTCGCCGATCTCGATCGCGTCGCCCAGACGGATGCGGATCTTCTCCCCGGGCGGGCAGACGATGCGCTCACCACCGCGGACCACGGTCATGCCGTTGGTCGAGTGCCGGTCCATGACCCAGCCTCCCGACGGCTCCGCGGCCGCCTCGAAATGAGTCTTCGAGAGCGAGAGCGTCTCGTCTCGCACGGAGACGAGCGCGGCGCCCTCCTCCGCGGCGGGGTTGCGCCCGAAGACCGTACGGCGCGAGACCTCGACGCGGGTGCCGTCGTCCCAGGTGAAGACGAGACGGTGACCGGGAACGCTGATGCGCGTCGCCTCGATGTCGTCATCGTCCTGCACGAGGGCGGGCTCGGGCTGGACCGGCCCCTGACCTGCGTCCGGCCCCTGAGCCGCACCCGGTCCCTGAGCCGAGGAGGGCGGCGGCGTGTCCTGCGTGACGCCGGGGACGAAGGCGATGAGCCCCTCTTCGGCGGGCGGCGCCGGAGGTGTCGGCGTGCGGGGCGGAGCGACGACCGTCTCCTCCGGGAGCGGTGCAGCGGGACCGGGCGGCGACGGAGGCGGCAGAGGCGCGCCCGACGGCGGAGGCGGCAGCGGCGCACCGGGGGCCGTGGGCGCCGGCGGCGCCATCGACGGGAGAGGCGGGGGCGCGGGCGCGACCTGCGGCACCCCGGTATCCGGAGCCTGCGCCGCGGGGACGGCCTCGAGCATCAGCGCATCCCCGGCCTTGTCATGCCACCCCTGGAAGCGGCCCGTGCCGTCGAAGAGCGGAGTGAAGTAGCCGACGATGATGTTGGCGGCCAGGCCGAAGACGAGATTGCGCAGCAGCGCCCGCCAGAACCCGATGGGCGCGCCGTCGACGGTGCGCGCGAGACGGATGCGCTGGGCGCGCATGCCGATCGAGCCCTTGCCGCCCTGCATCGCCGTGTAGGTGAGCAGCCAGCCCACCATCACGAGCCAGACGAGCAGCCCCGCAACGGGTCCGACGCGGAGGACCTCCTCCGGCGTCCGCCCCGAGACGACGAAGACCATCACGACGGCGAGGACGATGCCGATCCCGGCGGCGATGAGGGCGTCGATGACGTAGGCCACGACGCGGCGGGAGATCGGCGCGACCCTGCCGAAGGGAAGTGTCGTCATGAGTTCTCGCTCTCGTTCGGGTGCGATGCGCTGCCTTCGATCGTGCCAGGTTCACGGCGGCTCCGCGCGGTCGCGGCATCCTTCAGCCCCTGGACGCCGCGGGAGAGCGCCGTGCCGCCCAGCAGCGCACGCAGGCTCAGCCGTGCCCGCAGCCGCCGCCAGAAGCCGGCCTCGTTGCCGATCCCGCCCACGATCTGATCCACCTCGCGCCAGAAGGCGTCAATGTCGTCCTGGGTGGGATCGCCCGGACCGAAGACCTCCGCATCGGCGCGGTCGGCCAGATCCGTCGCGGTCGGCGCGGCCAGCGTGCCGGCGACCTCGACCGCCTCCTCGGCGCGCGTCGCGCCGGGCACGAGCCGCGCGCCGTAGTCGATCGCGCGGTCGGTCAGCTCGTCCCACCCGCCGCTGATGCGGTCGGCCGGTCGGGCCGCGGCCCGACGCGAGCGACGACGGGCCGCCTTCCACGCGCCGATGATGATGAACGGCGCCGCGAGGATCGCGACGACGCCCAGGACACCGCCGCCGATGGCCAGGATCAGCCCGAGGATCGGGGCGATGCTGGTCTTCTCGTCCTCGGCCTCGCGCTCGTCCGGAAGGATCGGCGGGAGGTCGACGGGCTCCTGCGGCGGGGGCGGCGGCTGCAGCACCTGCGGCTTCGGGTCGGCCTTGGGCCGGGTGTTCTGGTCGGTCGGGATCTGGTCCTCGGGCGGCGTCGGGTCGAAGGCCCGCCAGCCGTGACCGGCGAAGTTCACCTCGACCCACGCGTGGAGCGTGTCGCCGGTGGCGGTGAAGACACCGGCATCCGTCTCCCCCTCCTCCGGATAGAACCCCATGACGACCCGCGCGGGGATCCCCAGCTCGCGGGCCATGAGCGCCATGGTCGTCGCATACTGCTCGTCGTCGCCGACCATCTGCTCGCCGCCGACGAGGGTCGTGATGCGCTCGGTGCCGTGGCCCGCGCGGGAGAGCACCTCGCCGTCGAGCCCGTGGCTGAAGAAGCCGTCCTCGGAGAGGTACGCCTCGAGCGCGCGGACCTGTCCGATCGGCGTCTCCGCGGCGGCGACGGCATCCGCGGCGATCGACGACAGGCCGTCGGGCACGTTCTCCTGGCGCGGCAGCTTCACGTTGCCGAAGTCGGCGCCCTCGAGCTCCTCGTCGGTGACATCCGCCGGAATCACCGTCTGCACCGTGTAGCGATCGCCGCTCTCGACGCCCTGGGTCGCGACCGCGGTGCCGGTCGCCTCGTTGTAGTACGTGGCGCGGCGCAGCTCCTCGGCGCGCTCCCCTCGAAGACGATCTCCGACGCGGAGCCCGCTCCCGGGAGCCAGACGGCCGAGTACTCGTCGACCTCGATCTGAAGGGTCACCGGGATGCCCTCGGCCTCGGCCGACATGCTCCCGCGCAGCGGCGCGAACGCGCTCGACGTGCCCTGACCGCCGTCGGTGACGTTGTAGACGATGCCGTTGTACTCGTCCATGACGCCGATGCGCACGCGCGCCCCCTCGGGCAGGCCCCGCACCGTGAAGAGCGCGTCATCGGCGTGATCGCGCACGTACTTGCGGAAGGACTGGAGCGGGCTGGCGTACTCGCGGATGTCGAAGGGCGGGATGATCACATCGCGGAAGATCTGCCGCGGGCCCTCTGGGGCGGCGACGGAGCTGGCCGCGACGCCCAGGCCGCAGGCGACCGCGAGGACGGTGGCACCGCTGATCAGCCGGCGCAGACGCATCTGCGCGGCGCGGCGCGGATCGACCTCCCCGACCGAGACCGCGGCGTTCTGCGGCGCCCAGCGCTGACGCACGGCCAGCCAGACGATGGCGACGACCCCGAAGACCAGGCCCTGCACGACCGGCCAGGCGGGCTCCGGAACGCCCATCGCGATCACGAGGACGAGAGCGGCCGCGGCGGGCACGAGCGCCCACGCCGGGCGGCTCAGACGCAGCGCGAAGGAGCCTGTCAGCGCGGCGGCGACGAGTGTGAGCAGGAAGGGCACGAGGAGATGGCCGTCGGATGCCGCGACCGGCGCGACCGTCGTCAGCAACTGCTTCCACGACGTCACCACGCCCAGGCCCAGCTGCCGGAAGGTCTCGATCGTCGGCACGACCCCGGCGATCGCGGTGTGCGGGAGGGCGAAGGCCGCGCCGAAGAGGAAGTACGCCGCGATCACGAGCCCGGCGACGCTCAGCGTGCCCCAGCGGCGCCACGCGGCGAGCGCGGCGATGCCCAGGCCCAGCACGAGGCCGCCGAGCACCGCGGGAAGGAGACGGGCCGAGCCGAAGGTGGGCCAGAAGCCGAGCACCGCGGACAGGAGCAGGAGGGCCGAGGCGCCGAGGTCGAGCAGCCAGCGTCGCGCGGGGAGGGTCGTCGTCTGTTCGTTCATGCGAGCACCCGGTGCAGAGCGAGCGGAAGCTGGTCGAGCGTGCCGACGGTCACGACGTCGGCGTCGGCGATGCGGCGCAGGGCCGGGGACGCGGCACTCTCGTCGGCGACGACCGCAAGCACGCGAGCGCCGAACGGCAGGCGCGAGCAGGCCAGGCGGAGGTTCTCGGAACTCACGCGGCTGCCGCAGACGAGCACGACGACGCTCGCCAGCGGCATGGTGGCGGCGACGATCCCGCCCAGCTCGGCGATCCCGCCCTCACGGGGTTTGGAGGGCTCGAGCATCGAGAGCGAATCCAGCAGGCGCTTGCCCGTGTCGGCGGGGAGTGAACGGCCCTGCACTCGCACCTCGACCCGCTGCGAGTCGGCGAGGGCACGCAGGCCGATGGAGCCGGCGGCCGAGATCGCGAGCTCGAGTTCGCCGTCGGTGGCGTAGTCGGCCTGCGACAGCGACAGGCCGATGACGAAGTGCGAGCGCCGCGTCTCCTCGTACTGGCGGACCATCATCTTGCCGGTGCGGGCGGTCGAGCGCCAGTGCACGTGGCGGAGGTCGTCGCCGGGCTGATACTCGTTGAGCGCGTGGAAGGAGACGTCGTCGCGGGAGAGGTCGGTGGCCGGGAGTCCCTCGAGATCGCGGAGGAAGCCGAGCGACTGGCCCTCGAAGAGCACCGTGCGCGGGTGCACGTAGAGGTCGACGGGGTCGTCGCGGCGGTGCGCGCGCTCGAACAGGCCGAGCGGATCGCCGCGCACGACGCTGACGGGCCCCACCTTCACGACGCCGCGGCGCTGCGTGGGGATCGCGAAGAGCTCCTCGGCCTGCTCGCCGGCCGCGAGTCGGTGAATGCCGAACTCGCCGCGACCGGAGCCGACCGGGAGCACGACCCGCGAGGGCAGGATGGCACGGGTGCCGCGGTTGGAGAGGGTGAGGGCGCCGACCGCGCGCTCTCCCACCACGACGCGAGTACGCGCCAGGTCGAGGGTCACGTCATACGCGGTGCGGCCCACGAGGAACAGCGCGCACAGCGCGACGGTGATGCCGATCACGAGCGCGACGACCGTCAGCTCCCACCAGCCGAGGATCGCGCCGGCGATCCCCAGCACGGCGGCGAGGATCACCAGGATCCAGGTGATCGGCCGGAAGACCGATGCGATGAGCGCCAGCCGCCGGCCTACGCGCACGCCGATCTCGCCGGCGACCTCACGCCAGCCGGCTTCACGCTCCGCGGCGGGTGTAGCCGCCTCGACCTCCGCCGTCATCAAGCCGCCGATCGCGCCTGCGGCGCGGCCACGCCCTCCAGCACTCGGGCGATGACGGTCTCTGCCGTCGTGCCGGCGAACTCGGCCTCGGGGTCGAGCAGGAGACGGTGCATCCACACCGGACGCGCGAGCTCCTTGATGTCGTCGGGCAGCACGTAGTGGCGCCCCTGGGCGGCGGCCCACACCTTGGCGATGCGGATCATGGCGATCGCGCCGCGGACCGAGACGCCGAGGCGGATCGCGGGATCGGTGCGGGTCGCCTCGGCGAGCTCGGCGGCATAGCGCAGCACCGCCTGCTCGACGTGGGTGGATGCCGCGAGGTCGGCCATGTCGGCCACGGCGCTCGTGGTGATGATCGCCGAGAGGCTGCTCGAAGGGCTGCGGTCCGAGGCGCCCGCGAGGATGCGCTCGGTGACCTTCAGATCGGGATAGCCGATCGAGGTCTTGATGAGGAAGCGGTCCAGCTGCGCCTCGGGGAGCTTGTAGGTGCCCGCCTGCTCGACCGGGTTCTGCGTCGCGATGACGAGGAACGGCCGGCCGGTCTCGTGCGTGACCCCGTCGACGGTGACCCGCGACTCCTCCATGACCTCCAGCAGCGCCGACTGCGTCTTGGGCGAGGCACGGTTGATCTCGTCGGCGAGCACGATCGAGGCGAAGATCGGACCGCGGTGGAACTCGAACTTGTGCGACTGCTGATCGTAGATCGTCACGCCTGTGACATCGGACGGCAGCAGGTCTGGCGTGAACTGGATGCGCGAGCTCGTGCCCTGCACTGTGGCCGCGAGCGCCTTGGCGAGGCTCGTCTTGCCCGTGCCCGGAGCGTCCTCCAGGAGCACGTGGCCCTCGGCGAGCATCGACGACAGGACCAGCGCCACCACCTCGCGCTTGCCCTGCAGAGCGGCGTCGATGTTGTCGACCAGCCGGGTGAAGGTGCCCTGGAACCAGGCGGCCTGTTCGGGAGTCATCGTCATTACGCAGTCTTCTTTCTCATGTGGGTACTAGGGCCTCGGCCAGAATCTCTTCTCCGTGTCGACACTGCCGCCCAACCGACGATGTCGACCCAGACTTCGACATCATCTCGGCCCTGGTAGCAGCTCACCTGCTGCGAGCCGTTGCCGTGGAAGTTGACCGAGTAGGACTGGCCGCTGATCGGTTCCCTTCCGCCACGCCAGGAACTCGCATAGCAATACACCTGGTGAGAACCAATCGACAGGTTCTCGAAGTTGACCACAAATCTGCGGCATCCGTTCACGCAATTGCCTGCGGCTTCCCCTTGCGAGACCCAGACCTTCGGCTGCGGCGGGTTGCTCGTGGTGGCAGAACTGCGAGCCACCGACGAAACCTGCCCCGCGGTGTCGTGAGCGCGCACCTCAATGAGCCATCGTTGCTGGTAGCCGTTGCCGACGTTCCGCGAACCGCTGTTGGCGACATTGGTCCAGCCGCCGCTGCACGAGTTGCCCGAGGTCTGGCAGGTTCGGATCTGAACCTGGTCGATCGGACGCCCGTTCGGACTCGGTGCCGTCCAGCCCACGCGCACCGAGGTGCCCTGGTTCGTCGCCGTCGCACCGGGTGTGCCGACGGGCCGTAAGGCGTCGCCGTGGCCGAGGCGCCCGACTGGGCTCCCGCGTAGGTCGTGCCGCTGACGGTCGCGATCGCGCGGACGCGCACGGTGTAGTTCGTGCCGTTGGTGAGCCCGGTGATCCTGTTGCCCGAAGGCATGCTCGTCCAGTTGCCCCCGTTGAGCTGGTACTGGTAGGAGATCTCGTTCGCACGAGCGCCATTGCGGTTGTCGGCGGACAACGAGTAGTCGATCGTGATCTGACGGTCGCCCACGTTGGAGATCGTCGGCGTGCTCGGGCCCCGGGCGCGATGACCCCGCGGCGCTCGGCCGACAGCGGGCTCCAGTCGCCCCAGCCGGCCTTGTTCCGCGCACGGATGCGGTAGGTGTACGCCGTCTCGGAGGTGTCCACGACGACGGCCTGGCTCGTGGCGCTCGCGGCCGGGGTCAGCGTCTGCACGACCGAGGAGCCGCGGCGGACCTGCAGTTCGTAGGCCGAGATCGCGTCGCCGTTGTTCGCCGGGTGCGCCCAGTTGACCCGCATTTGCGCCTGGCTCCCCACCGGGGCGAGCTCGGTCGTGACGGGAGCCCCCGCGGCCGACGGAGGAGCCGCAGGGACCATGCCCGTCGACCAGGTGCTCCAGCTGGAAGGGTCGGGTGCGCGGTTGTGCGCGCGGACCCGCACCTGATAGTTCACGCCGTTCTCCAGGCCCTCCCACACGAGGGAGTTGCCCGTCACGTTCGTCTTCTGCGCGATGCCCGAAGGCGGCGCCGGGGAGATCTCCAGCGTGAACGACTCCACGGGCGAGCCGGGGTCGTCGGGGTGACCCAGTCGACCGTGAGCGAGCGGTCGCCGAAGCCGAGCATCGGCGGGCCGGGGTGTCGGGGCGCGCGTCGGGGCGCGCGACCTCGGATGCCGGGGAGGGCGGCGAGTCGCCGACGCGGTTGGTCGCGATCACCTGGAACACGTACTCGACGTTGTTGGTGAGCCCATCGAGGGTGCAGGTCGTCGCCGCGCACTGGCGCGAATACTCCGTGCCCTGGATCGAGGTGACTGTATAACCGGTGATCTCCGCACCGTTGTTGGCCGGGGGCGACCACGACAGCACGACAGTGCGGTCCTGGACGCTGGAGACCGACGGCGTGCCCGGCGCATCCGGGGCGCCACGCACGGTCAGGTTGATGCGACCGTCGACCTCGCGGTCGGGGTCCCCGTCGCATCCTGGATGCGGTAGCGCACCACCATCGATCCGACGAAGGTGGCATCGGGCGTCACTTCGACGTTGTCGCCGGCGACCCGCACCGAGCCGCTGCCGGTCTCGACCACGGCCGTGAGCACCTTCAAAGGCGTCTCCGGGAAGGGATTGAAGTCGTTGCGCAGGACGGCCACGGTCTCGGTGCGCCCCTGATGCGCCTCGTCGACGACATCGGTGTTGGCGGCGGGCAGCTCTCGGGTCGAGGCGATCACACGCACATGCACAGTGCCTTCGATCGCGGCCGTCTCGCCGTCGGTGATGCTCAGCCGGACGGCGCCCGTCGTCCCCTTGGGCGTGCTCGTGCCCGCCTCGACGAGCAGCGTGCTGCCGTCCACGCGGGCAGTCATGCCGTCGCCGGGTCCCGAGACGACCGTGTACCGCATCCTGTCGATGTCGCCGGGGTCGGGGTCGGTCGTCAGGGCCTTCAGGTCGAGGGAGACGGCGGCCTCACCCGGTGCGACCTGCATCTCACTGCCGAGGAAGGTCGGCTGCTGGTTGTCGGGCGGGAGCACGGTGATGGGGATGGTCAGCGTGGCCTTGCGCCCGTCGGGATCGTCGGGGCCGGTGCCGTCGGTGACCTCGAAGGTGAGCGCGTCCTGCCCGTGGTAGCCCTCTTTTGAGGTGTATTCGAGCGTGCGCTGGTCACGGATGAGCGGGGAGCCATCGGAGTGGACGGCGCTGACCTTGGCCGCCTCGGTGATGACGACCTCGCCACCGCCGACGACCGTCACGTACTCCGACAGCGGAAGGACGATCGTCTCGCCGCTCTTGACCTCGACCGGCGTGGTCGACAGCAGCGTGGGCGGAAGGTCGGCGACGGCGGGGACGAAGATGAACGCCGAGGCGTCCTGGTCGTCCTCGTCGGTGATGGTGTAGCGCACGAGCTGCGGCTCGTCGGTCACCGCCACCTGGATCGTGCGATCGGGCAGCACCGTGCCGCCGTCGCCGGCACGCAGCGTCAGCGCATCGACCGTGCCGTCCGGATCCTCGTCGTTCGCGAGCACCTCGACGGCGACCGTCAGCGTCTCGTCGATGTCGGAGGGCTGGACCCGGTCGTCACGGGCGATCGGGCGCTGCAGAGGCACGTTCTCATCGACCGTGATCTGCAGCACGGCGCGTGCGGTCAGTCCGCGCGCATCGCGGATCGTGTACTGGAGCGAGGTCTCCATCTCGCGATCGGGGCGGTCACGACCACCCGGTCGCCCACGACCCTGGCCTCGAGTCCTTCGACGTCGGGGACGATGAGCCCGTTCGGAACGAGGGAGATCTGGTCGCCCTCGGGATCGGAGTCGTTGGCGAGCACGGGAACGGCGACCTCGCGACCGGGGCGCACGACGAGCGAGTCCTTGACCGCGTAGGGCGCCTGGTTCACCGACTCCGGCGGGGCGATGCCCACACGTACGGTGGCCACGCCCGTCTTGCCCAGCCGGTCGCGCACCTCGTAGCGGAAGACGTCGACGCCCGCGGCGGTGTCGAAGGCTTCGTAGTCGAGGTAGTTCGCGCCGACCTCTGTGACCCGGCCCTGTGCGGGCGAGGAGGCGAGACCGACGAGCTCGACCGAATCGCCGTCGGCGTCGATGCCGTCCAGCGGCACGGCGATGCGCACCGTGGTCCCGCTCAGCGCTCGCGCGGTCAGATCGCGCGGCCTGGGGCGGCGTTGTTGTCCTCGTCGACGGGGAGGATCTGGATCGTGATGTATCCGGCATCCTTCTGCCCCGTGGAGTCCACCGCCTCGTAGGTGGCATAGACCGTCTTCGCCTCGGGACCTGCGCGGAAGCGGACGGTGTTCTGGGAGACGAAGATCTCGCCGTCCTCCGGATCGATCAGCGGCGGGACGAGATCGGGGCGACGGTGAGGGTGTCGTTGTTCGGATGCGAGTCGTTGTCGAGGACAGGGATCGTCACGACATCACCGGCGCGCACGACGACCTGATCGTCGTTGACGATCGGCGGCAGGAGCTTGTCGGGCGCCGAGATCGGGATGACGATGACGTCGCCCTCGGCCGTGTGAGAGCCGTTGGAGATGCGGTAGGTCAGGTGCACCTGCTCATCGAGCAGTCCCTGGTCGCTGATGCGCAGGGTCTCGTGGCCCAGCACCGAGACCGATACGCCGCTGCCCGGATCGACCGACACGGACTGCACGACCAGGATGCCGCCCGAGGGCTCAGTGTCGTTGTTGAGCACGCCGACGAGGACCTCGCCGCCCGAGGGCAGCAGCGCGACGTCGCGCACGGCGATCGGCGCCAGATCGCTGTCGTCGGGCTCGAGCACGTCGACGCGGACGAGCCCCGGCACGGGGGTGGGCCCGGCGGTGACCAGGTACTGCACGTAGTAGACGCCGGCCTTGTCCGAGACGAAGTCGAAGGTCTTGTTCGCGAAGTCCGCGGTGATGCGGGTGTCGGGGACCTCGTCGACGCGCGCCAGGCGCAGCGGCTCACGCCCGGAGCTGGTGTCGTTGGCCAGCGGCGCGACCGTCACCTGCTGGCCGACGCGGGTGACGACGTGATCGGCGTTCGTCTTCGGGAGCGTGGAACCCTGCGGGCGCACGTCGAGGATGAGCGTGCCCGAGGCGATCTCGCCGAGGCCGTCGGCGACGCGCACCTCGACCTCCTTGCGCCCCAGCAGGGTGCCGAGTGCGCGATAGGTGATCTGACCGTCGGTGGTGAAGTCGACCTCGTCGCCGTCGGCGGGGATCACCGTGCGCAGGTAGATGTCGTCGCCGTTCGGGTCGATCCAGTCCGGCAGCACGTTGTAGGAGACCGTGCCGCCGAGCTCGACGGCGATCGCGGTGGAGCGCTTCTGCACCGGGGCGGAGTTCGTGCTCCAGTCGTGCACCGTCAGGCGCACGGTCGCGGTGTCGGTGCCGGTGCGCCCGTCGTCGACCTTGTAGGTGAAGGATGCGGTCCCTGCGGCGCCTTCCGGAACGGTGATCTGCAGTGCGCCGCCGTTCTGGATCGGCTGGACCTCGCCGAGCGAGGGCTGGTCGCCCTCGAGCGAGGCGACGAGCACGTCGCCGTCGGCGTCCATGTCGTTGTCGAGCACCGGCAGCACGGTCGAGCGGCCCGGCCGGACGCCGAAGGAGTCATCGACGGCGATCGGATCGGTGTTCTGCTCGCTGCGCTCGGGCAGCGTCGTCTCGATCGTCTCCTCGGTCGTCTGCTCGTCCTCCTCCGAGTCGCCTTCCGGAGGCGTGATGTCATTCCAGTTGTCGACGCGCTGGAGGCTCTCGGTGGCCAACCACGCGGCGCCGCCGACGACGTCGTTGAGCACGACGACGTCGCGATTCACCCGGAACACGAGCTCCGCGGTGTCATCGAGGTCCGCGATATCGCTGACAAGATCGTTGTCGTCGCTCACGCAGTCCCTGACGAACTTCGCCGACCCCGCCCAGGCGCCGTAGGTGCAGCCCAGCAGGTGCACGGGCGCGGCCGGCGTCCCCTGGCCGCCGGAGGCGATCTCCGTCGGCTCGCTGCCGTCGAGCGGGACCTGGACGAGGTGCGAGGCCGTTGCGAGGGTCACGGCATCCGCCTCGGCGGAGGGCTGCTGCAGCACGACGGCGCCTGATCGACCGATCGAGGTGTGGAGCCCGCTCGTCGTGTGCACGGTGCCGGTGGCATCGTCGAAGACGACGGGCGTGGAGCCGACGACGGTGATCGAGGGGAAGGCCCTCTCGTCCAGCTCCGCCAGCTCGGAGACGGACGGATCCTGCGGCTCGCCCTCCGCGTCGACGGTGATCGTGACGATCGTGGAGTCCTTGGCAGAGACGGCGTGAATCGTACCGTCGGTGCCGACCGTGACGTCGGCGCCGTGGCCGAGCTCGGCGATGGGATCGGTACCCTGGATCTCGAGCGCAGAGAGACCCTGCGCGGGTGCGACCCAGAGACTCCCCGAAGAGCGGTCCAGCACCGCCACGGTGTTGTTGCCGAGCGCGACCTTCGCATCTCCCGGAATCGTCGCGTCGTCGGTGAGCGCGACGCGTGCGGGGTCGACGCTGGTGAGCGTGTTCTCCTGCTCGTCGATCACGAGCACGGTCGCCGCGCTCTGCAGGATGTCGAAGGACTCCCCGCTCGTGCGCAGACCGCTGTCGATGACGGTCGACTCATGGTTGAAGTGTCCGACGAGGAGATTCGAGGTCTTGGTGATCCAGACGCCGCCGTCGTGGAGATCGACCTCGGTCGTCGGGTTGCCGTCGTAGGCGAGCGCAAGCACCGAGATGGCGACGGCTCCGGCCGTCACCGCGGCGGCGGAGGCGAACGCTTTCGGGCGCGCGCGGACCCACGATACGGCCTTCACACTCAGATTCCCCCGGATGAGTTCACGCAGACATCGGCGACCACAGCGGTGGCACCGAGAAGTACCAGGTCATCATAGCCGTCGAAGGTGAGTGGTTCCGATGGGGAGAACTACCCTGTGGACAGGTCGAGGGCTCGCCAGCATCCGGCGATGTGATCGTCGACCATGCCGGCCGACTGCATGAGCGCATACATCGTCGTCGGACCGACGAAGCGGAATCCTCTCTTCCGCAGCTCCTTGCTGAGGGCGGTCGACTCGGCCGTGACCGCCGGCACGTCGGCGAACGCCGCCGGCCGGGGCCGCGGCTCCGGCGCGAACGACCACATGAACGCGTCGAACTCGCCGCCTGCCATGTCTCGCACGAGTGCGGCGTTGCCGATCGTGGCGAGGATCTTCGCGCGGTTGCGGATGATGCCGGCATCCGACATCAGGCGCTCGACGTCATCCGCGCCGAAGCCGGCGACGGTCTCGGGGTCGAATCCGGCGAACACCTCGCGGAATCGGGGACGCTTGCGCAGGATCGTGATCCAGCTGAGCCCGGCCTGGAAGCCCTCCAGCGACATCTTCTCGAACAAGGCACGGTCGCCGTGCAGCGGCGTGCCCCACTCCTCGTCGTGGTAGCGCTGGTACTCGGCATCCGATCCGACCCAGCCGCACCGGGCACGCCCGTCGTCACCGTGTACGAGAGAGCTCATGGCGTCAGCGTATTCGCCCCCACCGACATCCGTCTCCGTCTCGGCACGTCGGCCCCTGAGCCGACCCGTCGGTCGCTGAGCTCGTCGAAGCGCCCGCCAGCCGCTACTTCTTCTTGCGCTTGAGGGTCTTCTCCTCGACCGGGGCCTTGCCACTGGCGGCGAGGTCGGCGTAGTACGCCCGCGCCTCGTCCTGACGCGCCTGCTCCGCACCCGAGGCGATCGGGGCGCGCACGTGCTCGGGCTCGTAGCCGAAGGCGTCGACGAGGTCGAGCGCGTGCGGGCGCAGCCGTGCGCAGAGCCGGTCGATGTAGCGGGAGACGGCGGCCGCGCGCTGCGACGACAGACGGCCGTTGATGAGGTACCAGGCGAGGTGCTTCTCGATGAGGTGCAGCCCGAAGAGGTCGCGCAGCCAAGTGAGCACCTGCTGGGTTCCCTCGTCGGATGCGGCGTGCACGGCATCCGTGAACGCCTCCCACTGCAGCAGCTCGCCGTGGGCGCGGGCCGCCTCGATGAGCTCGGACTGGTTCTCGTTGAAGATGCGCTCGGCCTCGGCGGGAGTCGCCTTCTGCGCGGGCGCAGTCGGCCCGCGATGTCGCCGACCATGTCCTGCACGCGGTCGGCGAGCAGCTCGTGCTGCTGGCTCTCGCGAAGGCCCAGCTCCACCGAGCGGGCCGTCGAGCCGAAGTCGGCGACCGCCTGGCCGAGCTGGCGAAGTCCGGCCCCGTGGAAGACGCGCTCGGCGGTCTGCCCGACCGCGAAGGCGGCGAGGGCGGCGGCGTCCTTACCCTTGAACTGCTTCGCGAAGTCGGTGAGCAGGCGCTTGCCGACCAGCTGGAGCAGCACGTTGTTGTCGCCCTCGAACGTGACGTAGATGTCGAGGTCCTGGCGGAGTCCGACCAGGCGGTTCTCGAACATGAACCCGGCGCCGCCGCAGGCCTCGCGGGCCTCCTGGAGGGTGTCGAGTGCGTGCCACGTCGAGAGGGGCTTGAGCGCCGCGGCGAGGGTCTCGAGGTCTTCGCGATCCTGGTCGGTGTCGGTCTTGCCGCTGAAGACGCCGTCGAACTTCTTGAGGAACTCGTCGTGCGCGAAGATCTGCGCATAGGTCGTCGCAAGGCGCGGCAGCAGTCGGCGCTGGTGCTTGCCGTAGTCGAGCAGCACGGTCTCCTGGCCGTCGGCGCCGCCGAACTGGCGGCGCTGCGAGCCGTAGGTGATCGCGATGTAGAGGCCGAGGGCCGAGGCCCACGACGACGCACCGTCGAGGGAGACGCGGCCCTGCACGAGCGTGCCGAGCATCGTGAAGAAGCGGCGGCCGGGGCTGTCGATCGGGCTGGTGTACGTGCCGTCCGGGGCGACGTCACCGTAGCGGTTGAGGAGGTTCGTGCGGGGGATCCGGATGCCGTCGAAGGCCAGGCGGCCGTTGTCGATGCCGTTGAGTCCACCCTTGAGTCCGTCGTCCTCGCGGGTGATGCCGGGCAGGTCGTCGCCGTCCTCGCCCCGCAGCGGCACATAGAAGCAGTGCACGCCGTGGTTGACGCCGTTAGTGATCAGCTGCGCGAACACCGTCGCGGCGATGCCGTGCAGCGCCGCATTGCCCAGGTACTCCTTCGTCGCCGCCCGGAACGGGGTGTGGATGACGAACTCCTCGGTCTCCGGGTCGTAGGTCGCCGTGGTGCCCAGCGACGCGACGTCCGATCCGTGCCCGATCTCGGTCATCGCGAAGGCGCCGGGGATCTCCAGGCTCATGATGCCGGGCAGCCACTTCTTGTGGTGCTCCTCGGTGCCCAGCTGCAGGACGGCCGAGCCGAACAGGCCCCACTGCACGCCCGACTTGATCTGCAGGCTCGGGTCGGCGGCGACGAGCTCCTCGAAGCCGGCGATGTTGGCGCCGTTGTTCTCCTCGCCGCCGAACGCCTTCGGGAAGGCGCGGTGCACGGCACCGTTCTTCACGAGCAGGTGGAGCTGGCTGAGCACGCGCTCGCGGTGCTCGTCCTTGCCGAGCTCGTCTGCCCGCCAGAAGGCCGGGTCCTTGATCATCTCGCGCGACTGGCGGCGAGTGTCCGCCCAGGTGCCCAGAAGCTGATCGTTCAACTGCGCGACATTGACGCGCGGGCTGTTCTCAGTGGTGTCGTTCGTCTCGTGACGGACGGCGGCGTCGACCATGACCATTCCTCTCGGGAAGAAGCGGGAGTGCCTCCATGGTAGGTCTGCGACAACGCTCGCCGAACTCGACTGTCAATATTCTCTAAAAATATCGCGAGCGGACCCCCGCCCGCTTGTCTCCTCCCCACAGCGCGCGGCGCGTGGTCGTTACAGCGAGAGGCCGTGCCCGAAGCGGAACAACGGGTCTGCGGTGTCGAACGGCACGTCCGGACGGGATGCCTCGACCGCCGCCATCGAGCGCGCCACGTCGAAGGGCAGTCGGCCCCTCGCCTCGACGGCTCCGGTGAGCACGTCCAGCAGCGCGGCGGCGCTCGCACCCCAGTTCGCCGTGACTGCGGCAGCGGCATCGACGATGGGCTCGAGGATCGCCGGCCGATCCAACAGGACGTCCACGACGGTCGGGACGAGGGCAGCGATCTCACGCACATGCGCGACGACCTCGGCCGGGAACTCGAGGGAGCCGGAGTGGAAGAAGTTCTCGAACGTCGACCCGCGCTCCTCGAACGGGGCCTGGAGACGCAGGATCGCAGCATCCGCCTCCTCCGGCGTGTCGACGACCTCGCCGAACCTCGCAGCGGCTTCGGCGGCGATGCCCTCCACGTACAGCTTCGCGCCCGAGATGAGAGGGAGCACACCCGTGTTGCTCAACACAGCGATCGAGGCGCGCTGGGCGGCTTCGCCGGCAGCTCGGAAGTCGGCGCGACCGACGGTCTCGTCGGCCGTCTCTTCATCCACGTACGGGTCCTCGAACAGCCCGAGCTCGAACTTCTCGCGCAGAAGGCGCCGCGCCGAGACGTCCAGCCTCTCCTCGGCGACCTCACCCGAGGCCACGAGCTCGAGCAGAAGCTCCGGGCACGCCTCACCGCCGAACTGATCGGCGCCGGCGTCGAGAACCTTGACCATGCGCTCTTTGGGCGACAGGTGCTCGACGCCCCAAGCCCGGGCGGGAAAGCGGTGGCCGAAGATCTCGGCGTCGTTGATCAGGCCCCAGTCGGTGCACACGACGCCATCGAAGCCGAAGCGCTCGCGCAGGAGCCCGGTGATAACCGACTTGTTGAAACCGAAACCGACCTCTTCGAACTCGGTGCCGATCGGCATCCCGTAGTACGGCATGATCTGTCTGGTGCCCGCCTCGAAGGCCGCTTCGAAGGGCTTCAGGTGGTGCTCGAACGCATCGCCTGGGTAGACCTGCTCGCGACCGTACTCGAAGTGCGGATCCTCGCCGTCCTTCTGCGGCCCGCCTCCGGGGAAGTGCTTCGTCATGGTCGCCACGGACCCGTGACCGAAGGTCTCGCCCTGGAATCCGCGGATGTAGGCGGCACCGAGGCGTCCCGCAAGCTCCGCATCCTCGCCGAAGGTCGCGACCTGCCGCGACCAGCGCGGCTCGGTGGCCAGGTCGATCTGCGGATGCAGTGCGACCCGCAGCCCGACCGCGGTGTACTCCTGACGCGCGATGTCGGCGAAGCGCTCGACGACCTCTTCGTCCCCGATGGCTGCGAGACCCAGCGCCTCCGGCCACTGCGAGAACGGACCCGCCATGATCGCCGCGCCGGGGTTCTCGCTGAAGGAGTGTCGCGGGTCGGTCGACAGCGTCACCGGGATGCCCAGGCGCGTGGAGGCCGCCAGCCGCTGGAGCGCATTGTGCCAGGCGGCGATGTCGCGGCCTGTGGGTGCGGCGCCGAGCAGGTTGAAGTGCGACATCCGCTTCACCTCGACGAATTCGCGTGCCGAGGGCGTGCCGAATACGGGGTTCGGCGCGTCGAGGTCGCCGATGGCGATCATCGTGTGGAAGAAGAGCCCTGCTTTCTCCTCCAGGGTCATCTCGGCCAGCAGCAGATCGACGCGCTCGTCGACGGGAAGGCTCGTGTCGAGCCAAGGACGGACTGTGGTGTCTGTCATCTCACTTCACTCCTTTGATGCGGTGGACGAGGATGGCGCCGGTGCACGACTGTGAACACAGTACACGAAACCTGACCATTCGGTAACTGAAAGCCGATCGGTCGGTAAGCCATCGAGAGTAGGATGTATGCCGATGGAGAGGCACTGTTGATGACGCCCGCGACCGCGACGCACTCTCGCTCGACGCGTGCGCGCGGCGCCGAGGGCACGCGTCGGACGATCGTAAGGACAGCTCGCGAGCTCTTCGTCGCCCAGGGCTACCGGGCGACCTCACTGCGTGACCTCGCGACCGCGGCCGGCATCTCGCACCCCGGGCTGCTCCGGCACTTCTCGACGAAGGACGAAGTGCTCGCCGCCGTCGTCGGACAACTGGAAGCCGAGCGCACACCCGAGGTGCTCGCCCGCATCGAGGCCGATGAACCGGGCACGCTCGACTACGCGAGCATCGCGCGGGAGAACGCGGCGATCCCCGGCTACCTCGCGCTGTACGCCGCATTGGCCGGCGAAGCCTCGACCGTGCGTCACCCCGCACACGCGTACATGCGCGATCGTTACGCGAACCTGCGCGAGATCGCGTCAGCCGGATTTCACGAGGCGATCGACCAGGGCACGGTCTCTCCCGACCGGGATCCGATGGGCGAGGCGATCCGCCTGGAGGCGGCGTGGGATGGTCTCCAGCTGCTCGAGCAGTACCTTCCCGAACGCGTGAGCGTGGTCGACGAGCTCGAGGCGCGCGAGGGCCAGTTCGCCCTGCCCGTCGGCTGGCGCGACCCCGATGATTCGGCACCCACGAGCGATCCCGCGCCCCTGCCGGCCTCGCCCGCATTCGATCGCGTCGGCGGTACCTCGGCCGATGGCGGGTATCGCGTGGGTCGCGAACGCCGCGCGCGCATCGTCACCGACGCCCTCACTCTTTTCGCCGCCGAGGGATACGGCGACACGAGCCTGCGCGAGATCGCCGAGAAGGTCGGCGTCTCGAAGTCGACGCTGCTGCACCACTACGGCACGAAGGAGGAGTTGCTCCGTGCCGTGCTCGGCGAGCGCGACCGCCTCATCGGTTCCCGGATGTCCGGCGTGCCCGCCGGTCGGGCCGCGGAACTGCTGCGCGACATGCCGGCGGGCGCCGCGGAGAACCATGCCCGATCACCCGGCCTCATCGAGGTCTACGCCGTCCTGTCCTGCGAGGCCGTGCCGGTCGACCACCCCGCGCACGCGTACTTCACTGAGCGCTTCCGTCTCGTGACCGATCACTTCACGGCGCTCTTCCGCGCGGCGCAGGCGGACGGCGATCTACCCTCGCACCGTGCCCCGAACGCGAAGCCACCTGGCTCGCCGCGCTCTGGGATGGTCTGCAGTTCCAATGGCTCTATGATCGCGAGGCCCTCGACGTCGCCGCTCATCTGACGGCGCATCTCGACGACGTGCTGCCGCGCTGACGGCGCCCGGGCTGTTGCGCCCGCCGCACCGTCGTGCCCGCTCCCTGCGGGCACGACGGCTCAGAAGGCGACGTCGATCGTCGGGTTGGACTCGATGACCTCGCGCACGGCGTCGCTGCGGAAGGCGGCCTTGAGGGCCTCGGTCGCCGGCGTCCCGGCATCCTGCTCCCGCACCACCAGGTGCAGCGCGAAGGTGTCGTCGAGTTCGGTGATCAGTCCGTCGTCGTGCGGGTTGAGCCCGAGTACGGCGATGTGCGAGGGCCACTGGAAGACGAGGTCGGCCTCATCGTAGGCGGCGTTGAGCAGGCTGATGCCGACCTGGAGGAACTCCAGCTCCAGCGGGTTCTCGACGATGTCGTCCACGGTCGAGGCGTAGGGGTCGACGGCGGGATCGAGCACGATGATCCCCTCGTCGTCGAGCATCTTCAGGGCGCGTCCGCGGTTCGAGGCGTCATCCGGGATCGCGACCGTGTCGCCCGTGGCCAGGTCGGCGATGTCGTCGTGCGTCTTCGAGTAGAAGGCGATCGTGAAGTTGTAGACCGGCTGCACGCCGACGAGCGTGCCGTCGTTGCCGGCGTTGAACGTCTCCATGTACGGCACGTGCTGCGAGAAGTTCGCGTAGACGTCGCCGGCGTTGAGGATCGTGTTGGCGGTGACGTAGTCGGACACCTCGACCAACTCGATCTCGTAGCCGTCCTCGATCGCCTCGGCGGCGGCGAGCACGACATCCGTCATGGGCGACTGGACGGCGACGACCTGGAGGGTCTGGATGCCTTCGGGGTCTCTTCGCCGGCATCCGATTCACCTCCGGCGGCGCATCCGGCCAGGACGAGGACGGATGCCACGGCGGCGCCGAGGGCGAGACGAGATGTGGAACGCATGGGACTCCTTCTTTCTGGGGGTGCGGGACAGACGCGTGCGGCATCCGACGATCAGCGACGGTCGAGCCGACGAGAGGTGCGATGGCCGACCGCCTGGATGACGAGCACGCAGAGGATGATGACGACGATGGCGAGATACATGAGCGAGTCGTTGTACTCCTGGTAGCCGTAGCGCATCGCGAAGTCGCCGATGCCGCCGCCGCCCACGACGCCGAGGACGGTCGAGTACGACAGGAGGCTGATCGCCGCCGAGGTCAGCGCGTAGACCAGGCCCGAGCGCGCTTCGGGCAGGAGGAACCGGAACACCGCCTGCGGCACGGTCGCCCCCATGGCGTCGGCGACCTTCGGGATGCCCGGCGGGATCTCGCGCAGGATCTGCTCGGTCAGTCGCCCGTAGACCGCGATCGCCACGATGCACAGCGGCAGCGTCGCCGCCTGCGTACCGAAACTCGTGCCCATCACCAGGCGCGTGAAGGGGATGAGGAAGACCACGAGCACGAGGAAGGGGAAGGAGCGGACGATGTTGATGAAGGCGTCGGCGACCGCCCACACCGGCCTGTTCTCGATGAGGCCGCCGCGCTGGGTGAGGAAGACCGTCACACCCAGGGGAAGCCCGATGAGCACGGCCGCGGCGAGCGAGACGGCGAGCATGTAGCCGGTCTCGGCCAGTGCCTCCAGCAGGTCGTCGCCGTAGTCGGCGAGCAGGTCGGTGAGCCAGGTCATCCCTTCAGCTCCCGACGTACCTGCTCGCGGTAGCTCGGCAGCGACCGGTAGTCGGTGCGGGCGACGTCGAACAGCTCGACGAGCCGCCCCTCCTCCAGGAGCGCGGCGCGATCGCAGATGGCCTTCACGACGTCCAGATCGTGCGTGATGACGAGGATCGTCGTGCCGAGCTCGCGCTGCGCCCGCAGCAGCACGCCGAGCACGTCGGCGGTCGTCTTCGCGTCGAGCGAGGAGGTCGGCTCGTCGCAGAGCAGCAGCGAGGGCGGGCCACGAGCGCGCGGGCGAGACCGACGCGCTGGCGCTCCCCGCCGGAGAGCTGCGCCGGGAAGTGATCGGCGCGATGGGCGAGACCGACGAAGGCGAGCATCTCGTCGACCGCTTCGCGCTCCTGGGCACGCGTGCGATGGGCGGTGCGGCGCTCCAGCTCGAGGGCAGGGCGATGTTCGCGCGGACGGTGCGGTTGCTGAGCAGGTGCACGCCCTGGAAGAGCACGCCGATGTCACGGCGAAGCGCGCGCAGCCCCCGACGGCCGAGCGCGGGACGTCGCGGCCGGCGACGCGCAGGTCACCGGCATCCGGTCGCTGCAGCCCGTTCACGAGCTCGAAGAGCGTCGTCTTGCCCGCGCCGCTCTCGCCGATGACGCCGAAGATCTCCCCCGATCGGATGCCGAGGTCGACCTCGCTCAGTGCCGCGCGCTCGTTGCCGTCGAAGTGCTTCGTGACACCGCGAAGCTCGACGATCGTCTCGTGCATCGGTTCAGGCCGCTCCTCGTTCCGGCGGCATCCACCGATCGGATTTATTGGACTGAATACAAATATACTCGATGTATGAGCATGAGGTACCGGACGGAAGCCATCAACCGCGACGGAGGAAACGGAGTCAGTCGCATCCCCGGCGGGTTGAGCGTCACGGTCGCCTCACCGCTGGCCACCGACCCCGATCCTTCCGCGAGCAATCCCGAGCAGCTGCTCGCGCTGGCGTGGGCGACCTGCCTGAACTCCACCGCGCAGGTCATCGTCGCGGGCGAACGACGCACCGCCGTGCGCGTCGAGGTCGAACTGCACACCGCCGAGCCCGGGCCGGGCTACGAGTTCCACGTCGACGCCTTCATGTCGGTGGAGGGCGTCGACGAGGCCGAGGCGCAACGCGTGCTCGATGCCGCCCACGCCCGCTGCCCGGTCTCGAAGCTCCTGCGGGAGGCCGCGACCGTGCGCGTGCACACCGAGCTCTACGCGGCGGGCTGAGGCTCCGGCACGGACTCTTGCTCCGGCTCCTTGCGCCGCGCCGAACGCCGTCGCTGCACGTAGGCGCGCGCCTTCGCCCAGCTCTCCTCGCGGATGAAGATCATGTCGCCCGCGATCATCAGCAGGGAGAAGAACGGCAGGGCCATCAGGATGCCGATGCCCGCGTGCATCCCGGTGATGCCGATGAGAGCGACGATGCGCGTCCAGCGATTGAGCAGCAGAAGGGGGAACAGCAGCTGCAGGTAGATGCTCACCCAGGACGAGACGAACACGAGCGGCGTGATGTGCCAGACGAGCGTGTTCAGCCACGGGAAGAGGGTCAGTTCCTCCAGACGCAGGGGGTAGTAGACGGCGACGCCCGTGATCCAGGTGCTCCCCTGCAGCTTCCACAGCGCCGAGGTGATGTAGATCATGCACAGCTGGAAGCCGATGAGGATCACCGCGACGTTGTTGAGGAGGTTCGTGAACCACGCCGGTATCCCGAGGAGCGTCTTGCCGCCGGCATCCGGTGTCCGTTCTCCCCGGCGGGCGCGACGACGGGCATCCAGTGACCAGCGACGCGACAGATCGGCCAGGAGCATGACGATGACCATGATCCGGAAGGTCTGGTAGTGACCGGAGTTCGTGATGACCGGGTTCAGCGTCGTGAAGCCCAGCCAGAGGAACACGAACAGCGGGGAGATGATCCGCATGCGCCAGCCGAGCGTGTAGGCCACGGCCACGGCGAAGAGGATCGCGACCTTGATGTAGAGGACGACGTCCGGGTCGTCGCGGCTGAACGGGAAAGGCAGCGGCCAGAAGTACTCGTTCGTCGACGACACGGATGTCCGCGCCTCGCCCCAGTGGGACGCACTGCCGAACGAGTAGGACAGGTGGGGTGCCGAGAGCGCGAGGATGACGAGCGTCATCCCCCGTAGGCGATGCGCATGAGCGCGAGCCCATAGCTTGCGCGCCGGCCGTCGAGAAGCCAGCCGGTGAAGCTCTCGCGGGCATCGGCGAGGATCGTGGAGACGCTCATCGCGGGTACGCCTCCTCACCCGCACGCTCGAGCCACGTGAGGAAGCTGCGTGCGAACTCCTCCTGATCCTGACCGTCGTATTCGAGCGGCTCACGCCAACCCGCACGGGTCTGAGTCGGTGGAGGCGGCTCGGCGTCGGCATCGTGACGGTCGCGCCAGCGGACGACGGGCTCGTAGACGATGCGCGACTGCACGGCGAGGATTTCGTACTCCTCGCCGTAGAGCGCATGAGCGACCTGAGTCGCGTACGCGGTGACATAGTCGGATGCCCGCATGTACGCCCCTGCGCTCCCGTGTTCGGACAAGGCGGCCACCAGACGCTCGCGGTCACCCTCGCGATGGAAGTTGCCACCGGTCACGATCTCGGTCTGCTGCGCGTTCAGCCCTCGATAGGCCGCCATGTACGCCTCGGCACCGACGATCGTGAGTTGCTTGCGCAGAACCTTGCGGTAGGTGTCGGTGAGCTCCACCGCCGTGGCATTGATCCACTCTGTCTCGGTGCGCGTGCCGTCTTCGGCCTCGACCCAGGCGCGCACCCACAGTTCGCGGTCCTCGCTCGCCGGGTTCGGCGCGAAGATCCGGTAGTTCTGCACGAAGTACGGTCGGACATAGGCATCCGCCGCCGCGCCGGGGAGCGGCCCGTACTTCACCTGCGAGTACGGCACGTTCACCACGGCCGTGAAGAACATGTGCGTCGCCGCGAGGGCGAGCACGATCAGCATTGTGACGATGACGCCTCGAGAACGAACCGGTCGTCGTGATCGCTCGTTCCGACGACGGGCGGGGGTGCCCTCCGTACTGACGGGGGCACCCCGTTCCGTTGTCGTCATGCAGGCAGACTACCGTTCCGCCTGCTGCCGTACCGCGATCGCGAGGCGCCATAGGCGAGCGCTCCGCCGAGCAGCAGCAGCGCGCCGATTCCCATCGCCGGCCACGGGTCCGAACCGGTGGGGGCATCTGCTCCGCCACCACTTCGAAGGTCCGCTGACCGATCCGGATTCCTCGCCGGTCAGCGTCACCGTGTGCGTGCTCAGCGCCGCGGACTGCGGGATCGTCCACACGAAGGTGACTTCACCATCCGCATCGGCGACCTGCGTTCCCAGCTGGATCGTCGGCGTGGAGTTCATCACACCCGCGACGACCTCACCGGGCAGGAATCCGGTACCGATCGCGGTCTGGACCTCACCGCGCTGCAGCACCGGCACCTGAACGATGATGCCGATCTCACCCTCGGGATCCGTGGGATCGGTCGGGTCCGTCGGGTCGCTCGGGTCCGTGGGATCTGTCGGGTCACTCGGGTCCGAAGGATCGGTGGGATCGCTCGGGTCCGTGGGATCACTCGGATCGCTGGGGTCCGTCGGGTCCGAAGGATCTGTCGGATCGCTCGGGTCCGAAGGATCGGTGGGATCACTCGGGTCCGTGGGATCACTCGGATCGCTGGGGTCCGTGGGATCACTCGGGTCCGTCGGATCACTGGGATCCGTCGGGTCACTCGGGTCCGTCGGATCAGTCGGGTCCGAAGGATCTGTCGGATCGCTCGGGTCCGAAGGATCGGTGGGATCACTCGGGTCCGTGGGATCTGTCGGATCGCTGGGGTCCGTGGGATCACTCGGATCCGTCGGATCACTGGGATCCGTCGGGTCACTCGGGTCCGTCGGATCAGTCGGGTCCGAAGGATCTGTCGGATCGCTCGGGTCCGAAGGATCGGTGGGATCACTCGGGTCCGTGGGATCTGTCGGATCGCTGGGGTCCGTGGGATCACTCGGATCCGTCGGATCACTGGGATCCGTCGGGTCACTCGGGTCCGTCGGGTCACTCGGGTCCGTCGGATCTGTCGGATCTGTCGGATCGCTCGGGTCCGTGGGATCGCTCGGGTCCGTCGGGTCCGAAGGATCTGTCGGATCACTCGGGTCCGTCGGATCAGTCGGATCTGTCGGGTCCGAAGGGTCGGTGGGATCACTCGGGTCCGTCGGATCCGAAGGATCTGTCGGATCACTGGGATCCGTCGGATCGGTCGGATCGCTCGGGTCCGTCGGGTCACTCGGGTCCGTGGGATCGGTCGGGTCACTCGGGTCCGTGGGATCGGTCGGGTCACTCGGGTCCGTGGGATCGGTCGGATCGCTCGGGTCCGTGGGATCGCTCGGGTCCGTCGGATCACTGGGATCCGTCGGATCGCTGGGATCCGTGGGATCACTGGGGTCCGTCGGGTCCGAAGGATCACTGGGATCCGTCGGGTCACTCGGGTCCGAAGGATCGGTCGGATCGCTCGGGTCCGTCGGATCAGTCGGGTCCGAAGGATCTGTCGGATCCGTGGGATCGGTCGGGTCACTCGGATCGGTCGGATCGCTCGGGTCCGAAGGATCAGTCGGGTCCGAAGGATCTGTCGGATCCGTGGGATCGGTCGGGTCTGTCGGATCCGTGGGCTCCGTGGTGTCCTCGGCCACGACGACCGTGTCCGACTCCGCCGTGTTGCCGTACTCGTCCGTTCCCACGACAGTGAACACGTCGCCTTCCACTGCGGTGTCGGGGATCGTCACGGGCGTGTCCGCGGGATGTTGCCCTCACCGTCGGTGGTCACCGTGATCGGGTCGCCGACCGGATCACCGTTCTCGTCGGTCAGCTGCAGGTCGACGTCGGTGTTCGGCGGCCAGCCCGAGGAGTTCACGAGCGTTTCACCGCCGGCGACGACCGGGCTCGATGCATCCAGCTCCGGCTCGTACTCCGCAACGGAGTTCGGGCCGACTTGTGCATGGGCGAGCACGATCGTGCCCACGCCGCCTGCACCCAGGAGGTCGCCTACAGTCAGGACGAATGCTTCCTGACTGTAGACCGGACCGTTGTCCGGCTGCACATTGCCTCGCAACGAGACGACGCCGTTCAGCAGCGTCACAAGCGGGGAGATGTCGTCGATGATGTCGGTGACGGCACCGGTGACGACCGGTACGATGTCATCGACCACGCCACCAGAGCCCAGAAGGACGTCGGTAATCGGGCCGGTAAGCTCACCGAGCAGCACTCCCCGTCCAGACCAGGAACGGTGACTCCCGCGACAACTGCGGAGATGCTCGCCGTGGCGGTTCCATCCACAACCGAGGCGAGGGTCTGGTTCGGAACCGACACCGTCGCACCAAGGGTGCATATGACGATTTCAGCGAGACACACGTCGATGTCAACGTTCAATGTCGCCGCGTTCAGTGCGTCCTCGACCGCCGATTCAACGGCATCCGGCACAGTGTCCAGAAGATTGCCGATGCGTGTGAGCAGGTTGTTCAATACATCTGCGGAGAGTACCTCCTCCCCCACGAGGAGGTTGTTGAGCCCTCGACCAGTAGTGTCGCTGAACAGCGCGTCCAGATCCACTTCCACGACGCCTGTTCGCAGGTCGAGAGTGATGACGCCATCACCGAGCGGTGTGTCGAGGATGCTGTCCAGCGCCCCCGCGACATTGCTCGTGATCGAGATCTCAACCTCGCTGTTGCCGAGAAGATCTGTAACGCCGGTCAATGTCGCGATGACACCCGCCAGCAAGCCGTTCGGTCCCGTCAGGGTGTTGATCGCCGCATCGACGGTGTCAGCGACACCGTCGGTTCCGGTCAGCACCGTCTCCAGCCCGCCGACCGCAGGAAGACTGAGCAGCAGATCGCCACCGGCGACGTGATAGTCACGCGTCACACCGTCTTCGCCGTCGAGCGATGCCTCGGCGGTGACCGCGCGTAGAGAGATCTCCAGATCCGCGACCACATCGGTGACGCTCTCGCCGAGCAGACCGCTCAGATCGAGTGTCGCATCCGCGGGATAGTCCCCTGTTCCGCTCGTGTCGACGATTCCGCTGTCGTTGACGGCACCGGTCGCGGCTCGCGACTGTCCGCCATCTGACGACTGGGAGTACTGATTGACCGCGCCCAGGGCGAGGAAGTCGCCCAGCGGCACGGACAGACCACCGGGGATCGTGATGTTCAGCGCGTTGAGCGCCGTGAGATCCAGCGAGCTGGTCTGCGTGTCTGGGTCGGGCGACGTGCCGTCGTGGCTCGTCTCGACACCAGCCAGAGCGGCGACATTGTCGAGCGATACTCCATCCAGCAACAAGGATCCGGAGAGGAATCGTGCGCTGGACGCGGATTCATCCCCAGGAGCGGCGAAAGCCGCAGAGGAACCGAGCGAGTGCCCGACCACCAGAGCGGCGATCGCCGCAACCGTGAAAGGTCTTGTTCGTCTGCTCTTCTTTTTTACAGCGTGTTCTTTCTTGTGGTCGATCATGTACTTTGCCCCCTCGATGCAATGTACGTACTGTGATCTTCCCCTAGTCGGCCGATGTCGCCACCAACAGTCAAACTCCGTGACCCACACTGCCGTAGCCCTCAGCAAATGTCCAGGGTTCGTTCGACCATGTTGTGACACACGGTGAAACATCCGAACGTGATCATCCTCCGGCCACGTGCCTGGCTCACGCGCCGGCGATGACCTCCAGCACGGCCTCTCCGTAGGCCTCGCGCTTCTTCGCACCGATGCCGGTGATGCCATCGAGCGCATCCCAGGAGCCTGGCCGATGTTCGGCGAGCGCACGCAGCGTGGCGTCGCCGAACACGATGTAGGCGGGCACCCCGGCTTCACGCGCTGTGGTCGCGCGCCATTCGCGCAGTGCCTCGAACAGTTCGCGATCCTCCTCGCCCAGGGTGTCGGCCGCGGCCGCCTTGCGCACTTTCGCCTTCACCGTGCGGCCGATCGTGTCGCGCCGCAGCGGCACCTGACTCTCACCTCGGAGCACGGCACCGGCCGCTTCGCCGAGCGCCAGCGTGCCATATTCACCTTGCGGAATGAGGATGCCTCGAGCAAGCAGCTGCCTCACCACGGAACGCCAGTCCTGGTCGGTGAGGTCGGCGCCGATGCCGTAAGTCGCAAGACGCTCATGGCCCTGCTGCCGCATCCGCTCGGTGTCGGCACCACGCAGGATGTCGATGAGATGGCCGGCACCGAACGCCTGCCCGCGTTCCCGCTGCAGCCGCACGATCGTCGACAACAGCTTCTGCGCCGGCACGAGTCCGTCGAAGGTCTCCGGCGGCTCGAGACACGTATCGCAGTTGCCGCACGGGCTGGACTCCTGCCCGAAGTAGTCCAAGAGATTCTGTCTGCGGCATGCAACCGTCTCGCACAGTGCGAGCATGGCGTCGAGGTGCTGCTGCATCCGCATCTTGTAGGCGCGCTCGCCCGGCGACTGGTCAATCAGGCGACGCTGCTGCACGACATCGCCGAGCCCGTAGGCCATCCACGCGATCGCGGGGTCGCCGTCGCGGCCGGCGCGGCCGGTCTCCTGGTAGTAGCCCTCGACGGATTTCGGCAGATCGATGTGGGCGACGAAGCGGACATCCGGCTTGTCGATCCCCATCCCGAAGGCAATGGTGGCGACCATCACGACGCCGTCGTCGCGCAGGAACCGCGACTGGTTCGCCGCCCGCACCTCGGCGGGAAGGCCCGCGTGATACGGAAGCGCGTCGATCCCCTGCGCGCACAGGTACTCGGCGGTCTGCTCGACGGACTTGCGGCTGAGCGCATAGACGATGCCGGCCGGCTTCGAGCGGGCGTCGGGCCCGTCGACGAGCTCAGGGACCGACTGTATGAATCTCAGCAGCTGCCCGCGGGCCCCCTGCGGTCCCTGAGCCTGTCGAAGGGCGATGCGGTACTGAATATTGGGTCGGTCGAAACTCGCCACGAAGTGCCGCGCTTCGGGCAGCCGCAACCGCTCGGTCAGCTCGCGGTGCGTCGCCTTCGTCGCCGTGGCTGTGAGCGCCATGCGCGGCACGCCCGGAAAGCGCTCATCGAGATCGCCCAGCGCCAGATAGTCGGGACGGAAGTCGTGCCCCCACTGCGACACGCAGTGCGCCTCGTCTATCGCGATGACACTGAGCGTGCCGCGCTGCAGGAGCGCCGTCGTCTGCGGCGACGAGAGCCGCTCCGGGGCGACGTAGATGAGGTCGAGCTCGCCAGCCAGATAGGCGCGCTCGACCTCGGCGCGCTCGTGGGGGCCTGCGTCGAGTTCAGATAGGCCGCCCGCACGCCGTTGGCCAGGAGCGCGTCGACCTGATCGTGCATGAGCGCGATGAGCGGGCTCACCACGAGCCCCGTGCCCTCGCGGACGATCGCCGGCACCTGGTAGGTGATGCTCTTCCCGCCACCGGTCGGCATGAGGACGACCGCGTCTCCACCGGCGACGACGTGCTCGACGATCGCGGCCTGATCGCCGCGGAAGGCGTCGTACCCGAACACGGTGCGGAGCACGTCGAGCGGATTCTGCGGCATCCGTCCAGCGTATCGGCGGCGCGCGACATCCGATCCCTCCATCCACAGCTCCATCGTCCGGATGGGGCTTCACGGGCGTAGGTTGGAGGAACGAGCGAAGGAGCGCAGATGAGCGACATCACCGTCACCCTCAACGAAGACGAGTCCCGCTACGAGATTCACACCGGAGACGTACTGGGCGGATTCGCCGCCTTCGAGCGCCGCCCCGGCAAGATCCTCTTCGTGCACACCGAGATCGACCCCGCATTCCAAGGGAAGGGTCTGGCCGGGCAGCTGGCGGCGCATGCGCTGGCGGACGCCGCGGCATCCGGCGACACGATCGTGCCCTACTGCCCGTACATCCGGAAGTACCTCGAGACCCACGAGGTCGACGGCGCGACCATCGAGTGGCCGCAGCTCCCCGGGAACGGATGATGCGGGGGCCGCGCTCGATCACCCTCGAACCGAGGGAGGTGCCGCTGGGCGGCGTGCGCAACATGAGCGTGCTGCGCACCCTCCCAGCCGCGACCTGCCGACGGTGGGCGCCTGGTGCTTCCTCGACCGCTTCGGCCCGGGTCCGGTGAAGATGCGCGTCGAGCCGCATCCGCACATCGGCCTGCAGACGGTGACCTGGCCGCTCGTCGGCGATGTGCGCCACCGAGACTCCGTGAACAGCGACGTCATCGTGCGCCGCGGGCAGCTGAACCTCATGACCGCCGGGAACGGCATCTCGCACTCGGAGTACTCCGTGGGGAGGAGCCGGTGCCGATGGACGCACTGCAGCTGTGGACCGTGCTGCCCGAAGACGCCCGTCACGGTCCCGGCGGCTTCGAGCAGCACCACGACCTGCCGACGCTGACGATCCCCGCGGAGGAGGGAGCGGATGCCGAGGTCACGGTCGTTCTGGGCGAGTACCGGGGGACGCGCTCACCGGCATCCGCCTTCACCCCGATCGTCGGCGCCGAGATCGTGCTGGCACCGGGGTCACGGGTGGAGCTGCCGCTGGCGGTCGCCTGGGAGCACGCGATCATGCTCGTCGAGGGCGACGTGCGGGTGGCCGCCGTGGAGGTGCCGCGCGGGCAGATGCAATTCCTCGGTGACGGACGCGATGTCGTCGAGGTCATCAGCAAGGACGGCGCGCTGCTGTTCCTGCTCGGCGGTGAACCCTTCGAGGAGGATCTCGTGATGTGGTGGAACTTCGCCGGCCGCACCCACGAGGAGATCGCCCAGGCGCGCGAGGACTGGGAGGCGGGGAGCGACCGCTTCGGCCACGTGATCCATCACGGCGACGAGCGGATCCCGGCGCCGCCCATCCCGCCGGTGCGGCTCATGCCGCGAAGGCGGCACGTGTAGCGCCGCTCCGTCCCTCGGATGCCGCCTCACGCCCGATCGGGCGTGTGCAGCCGGCTGAGGAAGCGATCGGTGCGCAGGGGCGCGCCGCGGCGGTCGAGGAGCGAGACGATCACGGCTGTGGCCGTCGCGAGCGGGATCGTCCACGCCGCCGGCTGCGCCAGGAGCGGGGCCGCGACGCCGACGCCGTCGATCGCCCCGTGGATGAGGGCGGCCAGTCCGCAGGAGACACCGCCGGTGACCATCCCGGCGACGGCACCGCGTGCCGTGAGCCTGCGCCACCATACACCCAGCAGCACGATCGGCGACAGCGTCGAGGCGGCGACGATGAAGACCATGCCGACGCTGGAGACGAGACCCGCCGGCGCGGTCAGCAGCGCCACGGCCAGCGGCACGAGGCTGCACAGCACCGCCGACAGGCGGAAGGAGCGCACCGAGCCGGAGAAGACGTCCTGGCTGATGACGCCGGCCAGCGACACCACCAGGCCCGTCGACGTCGCCAGGAACGCCGCGAAAGCGCCCGCCACGATGAGCGCCGTCAGCAGCTCGCCGAAGATGCCGGGGAACACCCGGGAGGGAACGACCAGCGCGACCGTGTCGGCGACACCGGGCTCGGCAAGATCCGGAGCCACGATCCGCCCGAGCAGGCCCATGCCGCTGGAGACGGCGTAGAACACGCTCACCATCGCGATCACCAGCACGGTCGTGCGCCGCGCCGCGGCTCCCGTGGGACTCGTGTAGAACCGCACGAGCACATGCGGCAGCCCCATCGTCCCCATCAGCAGCGCCAACAGCAGTGATCCGGTCGCGTAGGCGTCGAATCCGGAGGGCCCCGCCTCGGCCGGGAACACCAGGGCGGGGTCGAAGTCGTGCGGCCCGCCGCTCAGCGCGAAGGCGATGAGGATCACCGGCACGAGCAGCGCGGTCAGCTTCAGCCAGTACTGGAACGCCTGCACGAAGGTGATCGCCCGCATCCCGCCCGCTGCCACCGCGGCTGCCACGAGCACCGCGACCGTCACGGCGCCCACCCACTCGGGGAGCCCGGCCACCACGACGAGCGTGATGCCGGCGCCGTGCAGCTGCGGGACGATGTACAGCCAGCCGATCACGAGCACGGCCGCGCTCGTGACCCGGCGGGCGGCGAGCGACTCCAGCCGCGCCTCGACGAAGTCGGGGATCGTGTACGCGCCGCTGCGGCGCAACGGCGTCGCGACGAAGACGAGCACGAGCAGATAGCCGGCCGCGTAGCCGATCGGGAACCAGAACCCGCGCGCGCCGTCGAGCAGCACCAGGCCGGACAGCCCCAGGAAGGTCCCCGCCGACAGGTACTCACCGCTGATCGCCGAGGCGTTCCACACCGGGCTGACCGTGCGCGAGGCCACGAAGAAGTCGCTCGTCGTGCGCGAGATCCGCAGCCCGTACGCGCCGATGAGGAGCGTCGCCACCACGATCAGCGCGACGCCGACGAGATCCAGGGCGACGTTCACTCGCGCTCCCGGAGGGTGCGGTACCGCCGCTCGTTGCGCGCCGCCCCGCGGGCGTAGAGCACCGCGAAGACGAAGATGATCGGGTAGAAGGCGAAGGCGTGCAGCAGCCACGACAACGGGACGCCCGCCACGACGATCTCGTCGAAGACAGGAATGAGCGCCAGGGTGATCGCCATCGCCGCCATCACGACCACGAAACCGGCCACCGTCCCCAGGGCCAGGCGCAGCTGGCTGCGCATGAGCGCTCGCGCGTAGACGGCGTCGGCCTCGTCCGCGGCGTCGCCGGGGAGCGCGAGTCCGCGGGTGACGGGCGCACCCCGCCGGGGTCCGACATCCGATGTCACCCGGACCCGCCGCGGTGCGTCGCTCATCGCCCGCTCCTCTGCTCGCCCCGGGTGAAGGTCTCGCGCACGACCGGCAGCAGCCTTCTGCTCACCGGCAACACGATGTCGCCGACGCTCACCGAGGGCTCCGATCCGCTCAGCCGCACCTCGGTGACCGCGGCCGCGCTCACGAGGTAGGAGCGGTGCACGCGGAGGAACCCGGCATCCGCCCACCGCTGCTCCAGCTCCGAGATCGGCACGCGCACGAGATGTCCGGTGCCGTCGTCGGTGTGCAGCCGGGAGTAGTCGCCCTGCGCCTGCACCCAGCGCACGTCGCTGCGGCGTACGAAGCGCACGGCCGAGCCGACCGTGACCGTCAGCACCTCGTCGTCGCCCTCGGCCGCCGCATCGCCCAGTTCGAGCACGCGGTCGACGGCACGGCGCAGACGGTCGGCGCGCACGGGTTTGAGGAGATAGTCCGCGGCGCGCAACTCGAAGGCCTCGACGGCCCGCGCCTCGTCCGCCGTGACGAAGACGACCGCGGGCGGCTCGGCGAGCGCGAGCAGGGCGCGGGCGAGCTCGGTGCCCAGCAGCCCCGGCATGTGGATGTCGAGGAAGGCGATCGTCACCGCGCTCTCCGAGAGCAGCCGCAGCGCCTCGGCGCCGGAGGTCGCCGTGCGGATCTCGCCGATGCGCGGGTCGGCGCGCAGCAGGTGGACGAGCTCGTCGAGGGCCGGATGCTCGTCGTCGGCGACGAGGACATCGATCATGAGCTCACCTCGCCGAGATCGGGGTCGTGCAGCGGCTGCGACTTCGGCACCCGCATGCGCACCAGGGTACCGGCGTCGCGGTTGGTCTCCACGACCAATCCTCCCTCGACGCCGTACAGCTGGCGCAGGCGCGTATCGACGTTGCGCAGCCCGATGTGGGCGCCGTCGTCGGCCGAGACGAGCAGCTCCCGCAGCGAGACCGGGTCCATCCCGACCCCGTCGTCCTCCACCGTGATCTCGGTGTGGGTGATGTCGTCGCGGGACTCGATGCGGATCGTGCCGCCGCGCTCCCCGGCTCGAGCCCGTGCCGCACCGCGTTCTCGACGAGCGGCTGCACCGACAGGAACGGGATGACGGTCGCGAGGGTCTCCGGCGAGATCCGCAGGGTCACGCGCAGCCTGTCGCCGAACCGCGCGCGCTCCAGCTCCAGGTAGGAGTGGATGCTGCGCAGCTCCTCCGCGAGGGTCGTGAACTCCCCCTGGCGACGGAAGGAGTAGCGCGTGAAGTCGGCGAACTCCAGGACGAGTTCGCGCGCCCGGGTCGGGTCGGCGTGGATGAAGGAGGCGATCGCCGTCAGCGCGTTGTAGATGAAGTGCGGGGAGATCTGGGCGCGCAACGACCGCAGCTCCGCCTCGGCGAGCGCGGTCCGCGAGGCGTCGAGCCCGCCCAGCGCCACCTGCGCCGCGCACCAGTCGGCGACCTCCTCGGCGGCGCGGACGAGGCTCGCGCGCACCGGCGCGGCGAAGGCGACGACCACCCGAGCACCTCGCCGTCGACGCCGATCGGCGCGCCGACCGCCTCGAGGTCGCTGTCGTCCTCGGATGCCGGGAACACCTGCCGCCGCCCAGTCTCGCGGACCCGGGCGGCGATGCGCACGGCCGCCGTCTCGAGCCCGTCGGCCGCTCCGTCGAGCACCACCGCGTCGTCGTCGCCGACGATCGCGATCGCCGCGCTCCCCAGCAGCACCCGAAGGTGCCGGGCCGCCCGGGCCACATCCGGAGAGGAGAGCCCCGCGCGCAGATGCGGCGCGGCCAGGCTCGCATGATGCAGCGCGCGGTACGCGGCCTGCTCGGCGTCGCTGCCGAGGTCGGCCGTTCCGCGGGCAAGCCGCCGGGCGAGCAGCAGCAGGACCGTCAGGGCGATCCCGCCGATCACACCCAGCACCGCCGCCAGGACGACATCCGTCATGGCCTCCAGCCTAGGAGGTGCGACGCCGACGATTCCGGAAGAATCGGATACCCGCCGGGTGTGATCCGTGGGATCACCCCCTCAACCGGAACGCACCCGATTCTTCCGGAACCGTCGTTCGCACCTCAGCAGCAGCGCGCCCCCGGATTGCGGTCCTGGTCGTCCATCTTCTGGCGCCAGAACTGCCGCTCGGTGAGCGGCTCCTGGTCCGGATGCGTACGCCGGAGATGGGCGACGTAGGTCGCGTAGGCGCTGTCGCCCATCAGGTTCGTGAAATACCAGCGGATGCCGCGCCCGGCCCGCCCCCGAACGCGGCGAGCGCGCGCAGGGGTGGGGGCCGGTCGCGGCATCCGTCTTCTGAGTCATCGTCGCGGCGCTCAGTGGTGAGCGCGGCCCTTCAGCTCGGCCTCGACGATCGGCGCCCATTCCTTCTCGAGCTCGCGCTCGGAGGGGTCGGGATGAGCCCGGCCGGGGCGTAGCGGCGCGAGGCGACGGGTGCCTCCTCGGTGTTCTCACCACCGCCGTTGCGGACGGCCTTGATCGTCACGGCGATCGAGGCGACCATCACGATGATGGCGAGGGTGACGAACACGACCGACAGGGTGCCCTGCACGCCCGTGTTGCGGATGACGGCCTCCATGACCTCCGGGGAGCCGAGGGTCGTGTCGCCGGCGGCGAGCGCGTCGCGGTAGCGGAAGTGGTTCGCCCAGTATCCGATCGCGGGACCGGCGAGAAGATCTTGTACAGCGACGCCGTGATGGTCACGACGGCGGTGAACCCGAGCGGGAGGATGACGATCCACAGCCACTTCGCGAAGCTCTTGCCGCGCTTGGCGACGATCGCGAGGACCACGGCGAGCGCGATGGCCGCCAGCAGTTGGTTGGCGATGCCGAAGAGCGGGAAGAAGGTGTTGATGCCGCCGAGCGGGTCGGTCACACCGAGGATGAGGATGTATCCCCAGCCGGCGACCATGATGGCGGTGGTGATCCACACCCCGGGACGCCACGACACATCGCGGAACTTCGGGATGACGGCGCCGATCGAGTCCTGCAGCATGAAGCGGGCCACACGCGTGCCGGCGTCGACGGCCGTGAGGATGAACAGCGCCTCGAACATGATGGCGAAGTGGTACCAGAACGCCATGAGCGCCTGACCGCCGAGAGCCTGCTGCATGATGTGCGCGAGGCCGAGGGCGAGGGTCGGGGCGCCACCCGTGCGCGAGACGACCGACTCCTCGCCGATGGCCGCGGCGGTGCCGGTGAGCATCTCGGGCGTGAGGTGCACCCCGGTCAGGCCCAGCGAGTTCACGAAGGCGACCGCGCCCTCCACCGTGCCGCCGGTCATGGCGGCGGGCGAGTTCATCGCGTAGTAGATGCCCTGATCGATCGAGATCGCGGCGACGAGGGCCATGATCGCGACGAACGACTCCATGAGCATGCCGCCGTAGCCGATGAAGCGGGTCTGGCGCTCCTTCTCGACGAGCTTGGGGTCGTGCCCGAGGAGATGAGCGCGTGGAACCCGGAGAGGGCGCCGCAGGCGATCGTCACGAACAGGAAGGGGAACAGGGCCCCGAGAACACCGGCCCCAGGCCCGTCTTGCCGAACTCCGAGATCGCGGGGACCGTGATCTCCGGACGCACCACGATGATCGCGACGGCGAGGAGGACGATGACGCCCACCTTCATGAACGTCGACAGGTAGTCGCGCGGGGCCAGCAGCAGCCAGACCGGGAGGACGGCGGCGATGAAGCCGTAGATGATGATGCCCCAGGCGATGACCTCGCGGTCGAGGTGGAACATCGCGTAGCCCCACTCGGTGCCGGCCACCCAGCCGCCGGCGATGATCGCGGCGATGAGCAGCACGAAGCCGATGATGGAGACCTCGGTGACCTTGCCCGGGCGCAGGTAGCGCAGGTAGACGCCCATGAAGAGCGCGATCGGGATGGTCAGCGCGACCGAGAAGACGCCCCACGGGCTCTCGCCGAGGGCATTGACGACGACGAGCGCGAGGATCGCCACGATGATGATCATGATCAGCAGCGAGGCGATGATCGCGGCGGTGCCGCCGATCTTGCCGAGCTCCTGGCGGGCCATCTGACCGATCGTGCGACCGCCGCGGCGCATCGAGAAGAACAGCACGAGGTAGTCCTGGACGGCACCGGCGAGCACGACGCCCACGATGATCCAGATCGTGCCGGGGAGGTAGCCCATCTGCGCGGCGAGCACGGGACCGACGAGGGGCCGGCGCCGGCGATGGCGGCGAAGTGGTGACCGTAGAGGACACGACGGTCGGTGGGGACGTAGTCCTTGCCGTCCTGCTTGACCTCGGCGGGGGTGGCCCGCTTGTCGTTCGGGCGCGTGAGGTAGCGCTCGATGACCTTCGAGTAGAAGCGGTAGCCGATCAGGTAGGTGCAGACCGCGGCGAACACGAACCAGATCGCGTTGACGGTCTCGCCTCGCACGAGGGCGAGCATCGTCCAGGCGACACCGCCGAGCAGGGCGATGGCGGCCCAGAGGACGATCTTGGCCGGGGTCCAGCGGGTGTCCTTCTTGTGCTGTTCCTCGGTGAGGGCGACAGGGGGAAGGTTCGGGTCGGTGGCGAGATCCTGCTCGTCGCCTGCGACTGCGGCGCCGCGACCGCGCGACGTGGAATCAGTCATGGGTTCTCCTTGTGAGTGCGCAACGTTGCGTGACCCCACGTTAGGGAGCGTGGCACGGGCGGAGAGCACGAGCGGGCATCGGATGCGACGAACGGCGCCGACTGCGCGACGAACGGCACCGGCCGGTACTCTGAGAGGATGCCGAAACCACCCTCCGCCCTGTCCACGCGCGTGCTCCTGACATGTGCGGCGATCGGCGTCGCGACGGGTCTCCTCTCGGCCGGGGCCGGCTATCTCAGCATCCCCGTCTCGGCCGCGATCCCGGTCCTCTACGGGGTGCTGCTGGGCTCGCACGTGCTCCCAGGCGTCATCGCCCAGGCGCTGCTGCGTCTGCCGTGGGTCGCGCTCCTCACCCACGTCCTGGCCGCTCTCGTCTCCAGCGCCCTCGCGCCGCACTGGGCGACCCGCTTCATCGGAGCGGCGATCCTCATCGGCGGCATCCAGGAGGGCATCGCCGCCCTCACCCGCTACCGGCACTGGGAGTGGTGGCGCTTCCTCGTTTCCGCCCTCATCGTCGGCGCAGTCCTGGGCGTCTCGATCGGCATCGCCGCCGACGTCAGCAAGTTCACCCCCTGGGCGATGGTGATCTACTTCGGGCTGTTCCTCGTGGCGCCGGGCGCCTGGACCTTCGTCGGAATCGCGATCGCCGAGGCACTGCGGCGGGCGGGCGTGGCGCAGATCCCTCGCTGACGATCTCTCACCGCACGGCCCCCTCGATGCACGCCGCTGCGCACCCAGGTAAGGCTCAGCTAAGTTAGAAGGATCGACACCTCATCCGCGCCCCTGCTTCGCGTGCGTGACCTCTCCCTCACCCACGCGGGATCCGAGCGACCCTCGCCGAGGCGGGTGAGCTTCGACATCCATCCCGGCGAGGTCGTGCTCGTGCTGGGTCCGAGCGGCTCGGGCAAGTCGACGCTCACCCTCGCACTCAATGGACTCATCCCCCACGCGGTCCCCGCGGAGATCTCCGGCACCGTCGAGGTCGCCGGGACGGACACCTCCGCGGCATCCGTCGCCGAGTTGAGCACGCATGTCGCGATGGTGTTCCAGGATCCGGACGCCCAGCTGGTCACCGGCACCGTCTTCGACGAGGTCGCCTTCGCCCTCGAGAACCTGCTGCTGCCGGTCGACGAGGTGCTCGCCCGCACCGAGGACGCCCTCCGCCGCATCGGACTCTGGGAACGGCGCGACGACAACCCCGACCGGCTCTCCGGCGGCGGCCGTCAGCGCCTCGCGATCGCCTGCGCCCTGGCGATGGGCTCTCCGGTGATCGTGCTCGACGAGCCCACGGCGAACCTCGACCCGCGCGGCATCGACGATGTGTACGCGGCGCTCGGCGACCTCGTCGCGTCGGGAGACCGAGCGATCGTCCTCGTGGAGCACAACCTCGACGCCGCCATGGCCTTCGCGACGCGGACGATCGTGCTGGGCCCCGAGGGTCGCCTCGCCTTCGACGGGCCCGTCGCCGACGTCATCCGAGGCCACACCGACGAGCTGTTGGAGATGGGGTCTGGCTCCCCGCCGCGACCCTCGCCGCACGAAGGCTGCGCGACGCCGGCGTGGAGATCGAGCCCCTCCCGCTGACCCCGGCCGAGCTGCGGTCAGGGCTGGAGAAGGCCGCGCTGCCCAGGATCCATGAGCCGTCGGATGCCGGAGCCGTCACCACCGGCATCCCGGTTCCCGCCGCGGAGCCGCTCATCCGCGCTCGCGGGCTCACCGTCCGTCGCGGGCGCACCGAGGTGCTCCACGACGTCGACCTGGACATCACCGCCGGCAGCTTCGTCGCCTTCGTGGGCACGAACGGCGCCGGCAAGACCACCCTGATCCAGGCCCTCGCGGGGTCGTCCCGCCGCCGCGTCGACAGGTCAGCGTGGCCGGGATGGATCCGGCCTCGGCCTCACCGCGCGACCTCGCCGCGCACATCGGCTTCGTCTTCCAGAACCCCGAGCACCAGTTCATCGCGCACACCGTGTTCGACGAGCTCGCGCACGGGCTGCGGCTGCGACACGTCGGCGCCGACGAGATCACCGAGCGCGTGGAGCAGATGCTGCGGCGGTTCGGCCTGGAGGACAAGGCCGACACGCACCCTTCCTCCTCTCCGGTGGCGAGAAGCGCCGGCTCTCGGTCGGCACGGCCCTCATCACCCGCCCGCGGGTGCTCGCCCTCGACGAGCCGACGTTCGGGCAGGATCGCGCCCGTGCCGCGGAGCTCCTCTCGCTCCTGCGCGACCTGCGCGAGGAGGGCACGACGATCCTCGTGGTCACCCACGATCTGCAACTCGTGGCCGACTATGCCACGCACACCGTCGTCCTCGAGGACGGCCGCATCCGCGCGGCGGGCCCCACGGCGGAGCTGTTCCGCTCGGAGACACTGTTCGAGGGCGCCGGGCTGCGCCTTCCCGCCCTGCACCGGGCGCTGCCCTCGGCGCTGCGCGGTCTGCGGTTTGAGGCGGCCCGATGAGCCTCGCGACGCCGGACCCGACGACGACGGATGCCGCAGCTCGCCCGCATCCGTCCTTCGACCCCTATGCGCCGCCGCCGGCTCCGTCGTGGCGGTTCCTGCACGGACTCAACCCGCTCGCGAAAATCGCCGCGGTCGCCCCGGCGATGATCCTGCTCGTCTTCGTGCGCGACCATGCCACGCCGATCGCGTTCCTCGCGCTGGCCTACGCCCTGATCCTCGCCGGGGCGCGCATGACGCGGCTCACGGCGCTCCTTCTGTTCGGGGCCGTGCCGCTGGGGTCGTCGCGATCGGCTTCGGCTTCGCGATCTGGGTGGATGCCGCCGGCGTCGATCACACCGCTCCCCTGCTCGAGGTCGGCCCGTGGACCCTCTACACGGGCGCCTCGCGATCGGCTTCGCCACGAGCCTGCGGCTGGCGGCGATCCTCGCCCTCGCCCTCATCGGCGGGCTCACCATGACCGGGCCCGATCTCGTGCGGGCGAGCGTGCAGCAGCTGCGCGTGCCCTATCGGGTCGGCTACACGGCTCTGGCCGCCTACCGCTTCGTGCCGCGCTTCGGCTACGAGCTCTCGGTGATCCGAGCGGCCCACCGCGTGCGCGGCCACCACGGCGGGCGCGGCCCCGTCGCCCGGCTCGCCCGCGGCTGGGGTACATCGTGCCACTGCTGGCGGGGCGATCCGGCACGCCGAGCGCGTCGCCCTCGCGATGGACTCCCGCGCCTTCGGCGCCCACCCCACGCGCACCGAGCGGCACCTCGTCCCGTTCCGCGCCCGCGACGTCGTCTTCACGGTCGCGGTGCTCGCGGCATCCGCCCTTATCTTCTTCCTCTCCTTCCCCTGGCAACTGTAAGGAACCGTCATGGCCGCACACAGCAAGCTCGTCCGCCCGGAGAACGCCGAACTGATCCGGTTGGAGGTGCTGCGCCGTGAGAAGCTCGCCCCGCACTGGGTGCGCATCACGCTCGGCGGCGGCGAGATCGACCGGTTCACGCCGATGGGCTACGACCAGTGGTTCCGGCTGTTCCTGCCGATCGGCGGCGACGCGGGGCTCGAGCGGGTGCCGGCGAAGGCGAACAAGATCTTCGGCTACCTGAAGTTCCTGCGCATCCCCGACGGCGAGCGGCCGGTCATGCGCAACTACACCGTGCGCGCATACCGGGCCGCGAACGCGGAGCGCGGCGCCGAGATCGACGTGGACTTCGTGCTGCACGGCTCGGCGGCCGACGGCACCGCCGGGCCCGCCTCCCGCTGGGCGGAGCTGTGCGAGGTCGGCGAGAACGTGCTCATCATCGACGAGGGTCTCGGCTTCAACCCGGCCCGCGGCACCGACCGCGTCGTACTCGTGGCCGATGAGACCGGGCTTCCCGCCGTGTCGGGGGTCTGTGCTTCGCTGCCGTCGGATGCCGCGGGCACCGTGATCGTCGAGGTGCCCACCGACGACGACGCCCTGGTGTTCCCGCATCCGGAGGGTGTGGACGTGCGGTGGCTGACCCGCCCGCACGGCATCGCGCCCGGCACCCTGGCGCTGGATGCGCTGCGCGCTGCGGAGCTTCCCGCCGATCCGTTCCACGCCTACATCGTCGGAGAGCAGTCGCTCGCCACCGGCGCCCGCAGGCATCTGCACGGCGAGCGCGGCATCGACAAGGACCGCATCACCTTCACCGGATACTGGCGGATCGGCGCGGCCTCCCCGCCTCGAAGGCCTCGCGCGCCGCTGCCGCGGAGCCGCTCGCGTGAACGCGCCCGCCGTGCGCCGCCGCTTCCCCACCGCCCTCCTGCTGATCTGCGCGGCGATCGGCGTCGCCGGCGGCCTGCTCCTCGCGCCGGCGAACTGGCTGTCGACGGGGCTGCTCGCCACCGTGCCCCTGTTCTCGGTGGCGATCGCCGGGCTCTGGATCCTTCCGGCGGTGATCGCCCTGCGCCTGCTGCGCAGACCGCTCGTCGGCATCCTCGTGGGCGTGATCTCGGGTCTGGTGATCGTGCCGTTCTCCGGCTACGGCTTCATGAGCGTCGTGACCAACGCCTCCTGGGCGCTGTTCGCCGAGCTGCCGTTCCTCGTGGTGCTGTGGCGGTTCTGGCGCACCTGGATGCACTACGCCGGCGCAGCCCTTCTGGGTCTGACGTACCCGGTCTTCGCCTGGGCGTTCTTCGACCTGGGGTCGGTGGGCCTGTGGGCGCAGATCGGCTTCTTCGCGCTCACTCTGGCGAGCTGCCTGGCCGCGACGGCCGTCGGCATCCTCATCGCCGACCGGCTGCGCGCCGCCGGTGTCGGACGCACGGTTTCCCGGACCGGAACGGCCGGGTCATCTCTGCACGGGTGAGTCATCTGCCCATCCGAGCGCCCTGGCAGGGGTCTGCTGAAGGAATGGGTGACACTTGATCTGTGGTGCCGTGTGGCGCTGCGGGAGGCTGTCATCTTGCCCAAGCCCTCTCCCCGTGAGTCCCGCTACGATGTCGTGTCGCGCGAAACCTCTCCAGCGCACCATGCGGCGCGGCGCGCACCACGCACCAACCATCCGCCCCAGGGCACACGGCGCCAGGCACGAGACACCGGCACGTCCACCCGTCAAGTTCACACAGGCGTGCGCCGCGCGCAGGTCGCTGACCTCATTCGGGCGTGCGCGATCAGGCGGCCAGGCGCCACCCGGTGCGCGGCGGTGGATCGAACAACCACCTCAGCGGCGAGGCCGATCGGAGCGGGATGGGTTCTCGCCCGTCTCCCGGCGGCCGGTGCAGGAGGAACTCCCCTTGCCCTCGCGGGTGATCTTCCAGCCGGCGTTGTGCAGATGCAGGTGATGGTATCGGCAGAGCAGGATGCCGCGGTCGATGTCGGTGCACCCACCCTCGGAGTAGGGGTCGATGTGATGCGCCTCTGAGTAGGAAGGCGGCCTGTCGCATCCAGGCCACATGCACCCGCCGTCGCGAACGGCCAGAGCCAATCTCTGCGTCGCATTGAAGAGCCGACGTTCGCGCCCGACATTGAGCGGGTTGCCGCAGGCGTCGACGGCGACCGCGACTGTTCCGGTCTCGCAGAGCGCTCTCTCCAGCACGGAGCCGGGCAGCGGCACGTGCCCGTCTTCGGTATGAGCCACCGCAAGGAGCCTGCCGAAGGCGTCGCGGGGACCGGCCGCCTCCGCGACCGTGACGACGCGCACACCCGCCTGGCGCACCCCGAAGACTTCTTCGGCCTCGGCGAGAGTACCGGCACGGAACAGGTCGGTGACCAGATCATAGGCGAGCTGCTCATTGCTGCGCGGGTCGTCGATGAGATCAGCGACGGCATCCTTGTCGTCGGAAGCGAAGCGGGGGCCGCCTCGACGGGGCCGCAGAGCGGCATCGAGCACGCTGCGCCACCACGCGGCAGCCTCGTCGTCGAAGACGATATGGCCGTGGGTGCGCCCCTCGGCATCGACCCGCATGCGGAAGGAGCGCTGCGCGTAGTGCTCCTCCCATCGACGCTCGGCGCCGGCCGGGTCGATGAGGTCACGTGCGGCACGCGCGGACGCGGCGAGATCCTCGACGGTTCGCCCGGATGCCTCGCTCACGAGCTGCTCCGCAGCCAGCCGCCACACCTGGATCACATCGTCGTCCTCGCAGCCGGGAATCTCCGGCGGCTCCCCCAGACCTCGCCGGATCACGTCGTGCTGCGCCCGGCTGATCTCACCTCTGATGAGCGCCTGACCTAAGGGGCGGTGCCAGGGCTCCCGCGTCGCCGAGGCGACAGGTTCGGCAGAATCGCCGGAGCTCGCTGCGTCATCCGACTCGACCAACGACGCTCCCACGCGAATGACACGAATCGCCTCGCCCTTGGGGACACCGGCGACTTCTTGCACCATCTGCACCGGTGAGCGGAAACCGCCGGCCTGCGCGAGTCCGGCATGCCCGGCTTGCCGTGTCGAGCGCTGCGCGATCACGCCCGCGAGCACTGCCTCCAGCTTCTGCACGTCTCGAGACAGCTCCGCGACCGCGGAGAACGCGAGCCGCACCGACTCATCGCTGAGTTCGCATGCTCCCACCGCGAGTCCGGCGGCATCGACATCAAGCTCGGCGAACTGCGCGAGCTTCTGCAGCCCATCGTTCAGATCACCAAGGAATGTCATACTTCTACTATGCCATACTTCGAATATTTGTTCTAGTCTTTTGACGATGAATCGCCGCTGCCCTCACCCTCCCGCCGCGGGCCGCCCTTCGTCCGCCCGACATCGCCGTGCCATACTTTCCCGATGAACGCCCCCGACCTCGCCCGTCTCTGGCCGGCATCCGGAGTCCGAGCCCGCGCCGGCGACCTCGAGCTGCGCTGGATCGACGACGAGATGCTCGTCGCACTCGCAGAGCTCGCCGGCCGGGGCGTGCACGACCCCGAGCGGATGCCGTTCTACGTGCCGTGGACGCGCGGCGACGCCGGCACGGTGGCGCGCTCGGTGATCACGTATCAGTGGGGCGTGCGCGCGCACGTCGGACCGGAGAAGCTCATGCTGGAGCTCGGAGTGCTCCACAGCGGCACCCCGGTCGGCATCCAGGGTGCGAGCGGCAGCGACTGGGGCGTCCTCCGCCGCGTCGAGACCGGATCCTGGCTGGGCCGCGAGCATCAGGGCCGCGGCATCGGCACCCGGATGCGCGCGCTCATGCTCTTCCTGCTGTTCGACGGCCTCGGTGCCCGCGAGGTCACCTCGGGGCGTTCCGCGACAACCCGGCGTCGAACGCCGTGTCGCGCAGGGTGGGATATCTCGACAACGGCGTGACGACCGTCGCCCGCGAGGGCCGGCCCGTGGCCCACAGCAACTACCTCATGACCCGCGAGCGCTTCGACGAGGTGCGCGAGGCGAATCTCGCCCTTCTCGGCGCCCCCGTCGAGCTCGAGGGCGTCGAGGCGCTCCGCGCCGCGCTCGAGCCGTCCTGACCGGGTCGTCGGACCAGCCCGACCCCACACATGACGGATGCCGCGACCTCGCCGGCCGCGGCATCCGATGCTTCTGTGTGGGCTCAGCGCTTCCCGGCGATCTGACGACCCACGAGGTCGCGCATGATCTCGTTGGTGCCGCCATAGATGCGGTGCACGCGGGCGTCGGTGAAGGCGCGGGCGATCGGGTACTCCATGATGTAGCCGTAGCCGCCGTGCAGCTGGACGCCGATGTCGAGTACCTCCCACTCGCGCTCGGTCGCCCAGAACTTGATCTTCGCCGCGTCCTCGGCCGTGAGCTTGCCATCCTTGTACGCAAGCATCGCGCGGTCCACGTAGGCCCACATCGCCTCGGTGGTCGTCGCCATGTCGGCCAGGCGGAAGCGGGTGTTCTGGAAGTCGGCGATCCGCTCGCCGAAGGCCTCGCGCTCCTTGGTATACGCGACCGTCCAGGCCGTCGCCGCCTCCGCGGCGGCCGCAGCCGCGACGCCGATCGACAGACGCTCGAGCGGCAGGTTCATCATCAGCTGGATGAAGCCCTGACCCTCCTTGCCGCTGATCAGGTTCTCCTCGGGACGAAGACGTCGGTGAAGCTGAGCTCGGCGGTGTCCCAGCCGTGGAAGCCCATCTTGCTGAGCTTCTTGCCCTGATCGAAGCCCTCCATGCCCTTCTCGAGCAGCAGCAGGCTGAACGCGTCGGGGCGGTTGCCCTCGCCGGTCTTGACGAAGGTGACCACCAGGTCGGCGGTCGTGCCCGAGGAGATGAACGTCTTGGCGCCGTTGACGATGTAGCCGCCGTCGACCTTCTTCGCGTTCGTCTTGATGCCGCGCAGGTCTGAGCCCGCGCCAGGGTCGGTCATCGCGAGCGCGCCGAGCACCTCACCGGTGGCCATGCGCGGCAGCCACTTCTCCTTCTGCTCCTGCGTGCCCATGTGCACGAGATAGGGCACGGCGAGGTCGTCCTGGATGCCGAAGGCCCCGCGAGCGAACCGGCACCGGCGCCGATGACCTCTTCGTTCACGATCGCGCGGAATCGGTAGTCCTGCAGCATCCCCGCGCCGCCGAACTCCTCCGGCACGGACAGGCCGATCAGACCCGACTCACCGGCGGCGAGCATGGTCTCGCGGCCGATCTCGCCGGCCTCTTCCCAGCGGGCGATCGCGTCGAGCGTCGCGTGGCGCTTGACGAAATCCCTGACGAGGTCGCGGAATGCCTCGTGGTCCTCTTCATAGATGTCGCGTTCCATCGCGTCCTCCTGGTCGTGAACAACTCTGTCGCTCTGGCGATTCTAGGCGGATCGAATGCGAAGCGACAGCCGATTGTGGGAATGCGTCCCATATGCAGTGAAACTGGGTACCGTTCATTGTCGGATGCGGTAATTTACCATTCTCATGCACCGATGCTTGACACAGTTTCGTATCTATGTTCCCCTTAACGGCATGAGATGGCAGGGGCAGGAGATCGGTGCGACGGATGCCGCGGCTCTGCCGGGCCTGGAACACCTCGGCGGGCTCGTGCAATCGGTGACGACACCCGACTTCGCGGGCATCACCTTCCACGAGGTGCTCTGCAAGAGCGCCCTGAACCGCGTGCCCGGCTCGTCGGCGATGCCCTTCGACTGGACGATCAACCCCTATCGGGGCTGCTCCCATGCGTGCGTCTACTGCCTATCGCCCGACACACTCGTGCTGATGGCCGACGGGCGGCAGCGCAGAATCGCCGACCTGGGTATCGGCGACGAGATCATCGGCACAGAACGACAGGGCTCCTACCGTCGTTACGTACGAACCTCTGTCCAGGCGAAGTGGTCCACACGCAAGCGGGCATACAAGGTCGAGTTGGCCGACGGCACTGAGCTGGTGGCCAGCGGTGACCACCGCTTTCTGACCGAACGCGGGTGGAAACACGTGACAGGAGATATGAGCGGCACCCATCAGCGCCCTTATCTCACCCCCAACAATCGGCTCATGGGTTTCGGTGTGGGGCTACTGAGCGACCCTGCGATCACGCGCAAGGTCGACCTCACTGGGACGGCCGTGAAGACGGTGGCCGATCTCCGTGTCATGAGCGTCACCGACCTCGGCGAAGAGATCGACATGGTCGACATCACAACAGGCACGGGCGACTTCATTGCCAATGGCGTCATCAGCCACAACTGTTTCGCCCGGCGCACACACGAGTACCTCGAGCTCGACGCCGGGCGCGACTTCGATTCGCAGATCGTCGTCAAGGTCAACGTCGCCGAGGTCCTGCGGCGCGAGCTCGCCCGCAGCTCCTGGAGCCGGGAACCCGTGGCCCTCGGCACCAACACCGACCCGTACCAGCGGGCCGAGGGCCGCTACCGGCTCATGCCCGGCATCATCTCCGCCCTGACGGATGCCGGCACACCCTTCTCGATCCTCACCAAGGGCACGCTCCTGCGGCGCGATCTTCCGATGCTCACCGAGGCCGCGGCATCCGTCGACGTCGAGATCGCCCTGTCGATCGCTGTCTTCGACGACGCACTGCAGCGGAGCATCGAACCGGGCACACCGTCAGCGGCGGCGCGGCTGGCCACCGTCCGCGCGGCGACGGACGCCGGGTTCCGGGTCACGGTCTTCCTCATGCCGCTCCTGCCCCACCTGACCGATTCGATCCCCGCGATCGAGCACGCCCTGACGCGGATCAAGGAGGCCGGCGCCGCCCGTGTCGTCTACGGCGCCCTGCACCTGCGCCCCGGGGCGAAGCAGTGGTTCTTCCGGTGGCTGGAGCGCGAGCACCCGGAGCTGCTCACCTCGTACCGCGCCCTCTACCCGGGCGCCTCCGCGACCGCCCCCAAGGTGTACCGCTCGTGGCTCGCGAAGCGCATGCGTCCGATGCTGCGCATCCACGGTCTCGACGGTCATGACGAGGACGACCCGCCCCGTCGCGCGCCGATCGCCGGGCTGGCCGCGCGGAGGTCGGATGCCGCATCCGCTCCCCGGCCGCCGCACCCGCTGCCGGCATGCTCTTCTGATGATGGCCGGGGACGCGACCGCCTTCCTTGGGTCGCGCCCCCGGATCTCGATCAGCGCTTCCAGGGCCCCAGGCCGAAGCTCCGGGCTCTTGACCACGCGTCCACCACTGCGCGATGAACACCTCGCCGTCGTGGGTCACCTGGTCGCCGGCCTGGTAAACGGTGTCGGCGAACCAGGGCTGGATGGCGGCATCCGACTCTCCGCAGAGCGCGACCGTCTGCCAGGAGCCGTACACGCTCGCGCCCGGCTCCTCAGCACGCGTCCACCACTGCGCGGCGAAGACCTTGCCGTCGAGGAAGACCGTGTCACCGTTGTTGTACACGGCGCCCGCGTTCCACGGCCCGGCCGCCTCGCACGTCACGAGCTCGGTGCCCGCGACCGGTCCGGGTGCCGCGTCGCGCAGCACCTCGGCCGAGGCCGCCGGCAGCTCGACGGCCACATCGTGACCCAGCTCCCAGAAGTCCACACCGCCCAGGCCCAGGCTCAGCGCCCAGCGGGTCTTCTCGGCGACCGCCACCGGGTCGTCGAGGGTCCACCACTCGCGCGAAGCCTCGTCGTAGGCGTAGGTCGCGTTGAACTTTCCCTCGATGTAGTCGTGATGGATGTCGAAGTCGCGGTTCTTCAGCGTGTCCCACGACTGGATCGCCGTGCCGTCGCTCTGCCAGGCCGGGCTGTCGGCGTCGCCCCAGGGCTCGAGATCGGCACCGCGCCAGCCGTAGCCGTAGGCGGCGAGGCCGAGGTTGAGCTTGGCGGGATCGATGCCGGCGTTGGTGTAGCTGGCGATCACCGCGTCGAGCCCCAGGCCCCAGTTGTGCGCGGGGTCGCCGAAGACGTTGCCCTGGTGCCCGGTCGTGGCGCCCCACGAACCCCACAGGTCGTAGCCTTGGATGTTGCCGAAGTCGAGGTACTGGAAGAACTCGGGGTCGTTCCAGCCGCCGGCGGTGATGACCGTGGGGCTGGCGGGCAGGAAGGCCGAGATCTCGTAGTGCTTCCCGGTCTCGGCTCCCAGATCGTCGAGCGCCTCGCGCAGCTCCCTCGTGAAGGCGAGGAAGTTGGCGCGGTCGTTCTCCTCGTCGACGCTGTTGCCGACCTCCTGAGCCCAGTCGGGCGCACCCGGCCACTCCCAGTCCAGGTCGAAGCCGTCGAAGATCCCGGATGCCGCACCCTCGCCGCCGCGGCCGTCGATCACCGGCAGGTCGCCGCGGATCCAGAGGTCGACGCACGACTCGACGAGCGCCGCGCGGCGTTCGGGCGTGGCGACGGCATCCGAGAACGACTTCGACCACGACCATCCGCCCAGCGAGACGTTGATCTTCAGCTCGGGATACAGGCGCTTGACCTGACGCAGCTGATTGAGGTTGCCCGCGAGCGGCTGATTCGCCCGGTCGGCGATGCCGAGCACGGACTCGTCGGCGCTGAACAGGTGCAGGAAGTCGCTGTTCGCATCTCCTGCGGTGTCGGTCTGGCCGGGCGCGGGAGCGGGTGTGTCCGAGATGAAGCAGGTGTAGGGGTCGACGTCGTCCAGACCCTGCGCGCCGTCGGCGATGGCCGCGTCGATGGCGGCCTGCGAGCCGGCGATGTTGCCGAAGGAGTAGTTCAGGTGAGTGATGTTCTCACCGGCGTCCGCGTCGACGAACAGCTTCTTGAGGGTCGCCTGCTTCTCGCCGGTGGCGTGCCACTGGCCGTAGTAGCCGACGTTGCGATAGCCGTTGATGTGGGTCGTGTCGGGGAGGTCATCGGATGCCGCAGCGGCCGTCGGCGCGACGAGAAGTGCCGCGGCGATCACCGCCGCGGTCGCGAGCGGAAGGGCGGGGTTTCGGGGGGACAACGCGAGCTCCTTTGTTCGGTTGGACGACTGCCGAGGCGACGCCGCTCCGGCACACCATTTAGGACATAGTCCTAACAAATTGGCTTCCCCCATTCTTCCACGAAGGCACCCGATTGCGCTTGTATTCTTTGGCTAACTGTCTTAGCTTTAGAGCTATGCAGACTAACAGCGCGGTGGAGCAATGATGGCGCGTGCGGGACTCACCCCCGAGTCCGTCGTCGATGCCGCGCTCGCGGTGATCGACGACAGCGGCGCCGACGCACTGACGCTCACCGCCATCGCCGGGCGCACCGGCGTCGCGAGCCCCTCGCTCTACAAGCACGTCGCCGGTCTCGCCGAGCTGCGCACCCTGGTCGCCATCCGCGTGCTCGACGAGATCACCGCCGCGCTCACCACCGCGGCCCTCGGTCGCAGCGGCGGTGACGCCGTCGGCGCCCTCCTCCACGCCTATCGCGACTACGCGGTCTCCCACCCCGCCCGCTACGCCGTCGTTCCCGCCGATCCGCTGCACGATCCGCAGCTCGCCGAAGCCGCCGGCAGGCAGCTCGCCGTCATCTTCGCGGTGCTGCGCGGCTGGGGGATCGAGGGCCCCGATGCCGTTCACACCACCCGCGGGCTGCGCGCACTCGCGCACGGCTTCGCCCACATCGAGTCCGCAGGAGGCTTCGGCCTCGCCGAGGACGTCGACGAGAGCTTCCGCCGCATCGCCGAGGCCTTCGTCACCGCTCTGACCGGCCAACCTCGCACGACCCCACCATCGAGGAGAAGCAATGATCACCGACAACGGCACGCGTCGCGGCATCCGATCCGGCGCTCTCGCCCTCGCGCTCTCGGGGGTGCTCTTCGCCCTGTTCCCGCTTCTGCGCCCCTGGGCCGACAAGTCGCAGCTCGAAGACGGGCTCATCCAGGCAACCGGTTCCCCGCCTGGGTGATCGCCCATCTCGCCGGTGCCCTTGCCTTCGTGCTGCTGTGCCTGGGCGCCTTCGCCGTGCGCGACGCGCATCTGGCTCATCGCGGCGAACGCACGGCGCGAAGCGCACTCGTGCTCCTGTGGATCGGCACCGGACTCACGCTGCTCTTCTACGGCGCCGAGACCTTCGCCCTCAACGCCCTGGCAGTCGCCCCGAGTCCACACCCACGCCGCTGTTCGACGCGATTCGCGAGGGCGTCGCGCAGGTGTCGGTCTTCGGCGTCGGTCTGCTGCTGCTGGCCATCGGCGCCGTGCTCCTCGCCGTCGCGGTGTGGCGCGGGGGCGTCCTGCCGCGCACGAGTGCGCTGCTGCTGGCCGCGACGATCGCGCTCTACCTGCCGCAGTTCTTCCTGCCGCCGGCGGGGCGCATCGTGCACGGCATCCTCACCGCCGTCGGCGCGCTGTGGCTGGCGGTCGCGCTGTGGCGCACGACCCGCCCGGCCACGGCCCTCGGTCAGCCGGTCACGTCGGAGAGCTGACGCCCCGAGATCTCCTCGATCAGGTCGTCTCCGGGGCGGGCCTCCTCGAAGGGCGCGTCGATCTCGGCGCGGTCGAGCAGCTCCGTCATCCGACGGCGGCGCTGGCGCGTGATGAGCGTGACGACGCGGCCCTCGCGGCCGGCGCGACCCGTGCGACCGGCGCGGTGCAGGTACGTCTTGTACTCGTCAGGTGCGTCGGCCTGGACCACGAGATCGATGTCGTCGACGTGGATGCCGCGGGCTGCGACATCCGTCGCCACGAGCACGTTCACGCGCCCCGAGGTGAGCTTCTGCAGGTTGCGCGTGCGCTTGGCCTGGTTGAGGTCACCGTGCAGGGAGACGGCAGGGATCCCGGCATCCTCGAACTGCTCGGCGAGCATCTCGGCGTAGGCGCGGGTGCGGCTGAAGACGAGGGTCTTGCCGTCGCGGTCGACGAGCGAACCGAGGATCTCGGCCTTGTCGCGGTGGTCGATCACGAGCACGCGGTGGTCGATCGTGCTGGAGTGCTGGTCTTCGCCGGCGACCTCGAAGACGGCCGGGTCGACGAGGAACTCCTCGACGAGGGCGGCGACCTCGCGGTCGAGCGTCGCGGAGAAGAGCAGCTTCTGGCTTCCGTCGGCGGTCTCGCGGAGGATGCGCTGCACGGGCTCGACGAAGCCCAGCTCGCACATGTGGTCGGCCTCGTCGAGCACGGCGATCTGCACCTCGGAGAGGTCGAGCTTGCCCTGCTCGATGAGGTCTTCGATGCGGCCGGGCGTGCCGATGACGATGTCGACGCCCTTCTTCAGCGCACCCACCTGGCGGCCCTGCGGGACGCCGCCATAGATCTGGGTCGTGAACAGGCCGACGCTGCGCGCGATCGGCTGCACGGTGCGATCGATCTGCAGGGCGAGCTCGCGCGTCGGGGCGAGGATGATCGCGCGCGGCGCGCGGCCGATCTGACGGCGCAAGCCGCCAGCGGTCCCTGAACCTGTCGAAGGGCGGCGCTTGCCCTTCTGCGACTGCAGGACGCTCTCCACCAGCGGCGCGCCGAAGGCGATGGTCTTGCCGGAGCCGGTGCGGCCGCGGCCGAGCACGTCGCGGCCCTCGAGCACCGAGGGGATCGTCGCCGCCTGGATCGCGAAGGGGCTGGCCGCACCCAAATTGGCGAGGGTCTCGACGATGTTCGAGCCGAGCCCCAGGTCGCCGAAGGTCGTGTCCTGGACATCGGATGCCACCACGGCCTTCGCCTTCAGTCGCTCGTGGACGACGTCCTCGGTGGGGGCGGCGGCCGGGGTCGCGTTCCAGTCGGCGCGACTCGGGCGCGCGGTGCGGTCGTCGCGGCGGGGACGGTCGTTGTCGTAGCGGGGGCGGACGCTGCGATCGGAGGAACGACGGTCGTCGCGGCCGGAAGCGCGGCGGTCGTCGTCGCGACGCGGGCGGTCATCGCGCCGAGCGCGGTCATCACGACCGGACGTGCGGCGATCGTCGTCACGACGAGGGCGGTCATCGCCGTACGAGCGCCCCGCACCCTTCCGGTCGCCCCGCGAACCCGCGCTGGCGCGCGAGTCGAAACGCGGTGAGCCACCGCGGGAACGGTCATCGCCGCGGTCGCCGTTGTACCGCGGGCGGTCGTCGCTGTAGCGCGACGGCCCGCGACGGTCATCGACCCGACCCGGGCGGTCGGCCCGGTCATACGAACGACGCTCGTCGCGGTCGTTGTAGCGGGGGCGGTCGTCGCGCGGACGGTCGTCGCGGTGGTGCGGCGCCTCGCGGCGGCCCGACTCGGCACGGTTGCGAATACCGCGCGCCTCGTCGCGACCGGCCCGCTCCTGCGCGGTCCACCGACGCTTGGGTGCATCCTGCGCGGCCTCCGCGGGACGATGGCCGCGGTGCTTCGGGCTCTTGCTGCCGGGGCGGGAGTCGCGCGCGGGACGAGTATCGCGCGCAGGGCGCTGCTCTGCGGCATCCGATCGCTCGTCACGGCCGTGGTGCCGGTCGTGGAACGACGGGCCCTTCTTCTTGGCGTAGCGGGGGTCGAAGTTGCGGGAGGAGCGTCCGCCCTTGGGCGGGGTGTTCTTGGGCATGGTGGTGTCCTTACTCGGGTTGTTCTCAAGGAACAGCGCCATGCGCGCGCAGGATCGCCGCGCGGCACGGTGAACCCGGACATTCGTCGGCCGGGGGCCATTCAGATCGTGATGGTTGTGAACCATCGGCCCCTGGGCTCACACATTCACACACGATTCCGCACCCCGCTCGGGGCCGCGGATGCCCGAAGCCGACCCGTACACGCTAGCGCACCGACCTGGGAGACCGCCGGTGCCGCGTACGATGACGGGGTGACTTCTCCCACCGGCATCCAGGTGCACCTCTCCCGCGGCGGCGTGCGTGCGCAGATCTCGCAGGTCGGTGCCTCACTGCGCGCCCTCACCGTCGACGGCACCGAGATCGTGCCGCCCTTCCCCGATGACGAGCCGGCGCCGGCGTGCGCGGGCATCGTCCTCGCGCCGTGGCCGAACCGCATCCGCGACGGGCGCTGGGACGACGAGGGCACGCCCCGCCAGCTCGCCATCACCGAGCCGAAGTACGGCAACGCGAGCCACGGCCTGCTGCGCTTCACCGCCTATGAGATCGAGCAGTCGGATGCCGCGGCCACCTTCCGCGCGACCGTCCACCCGCAGACCGGCTACCCGTACCTCGTGGAGACGGCGGTCACCTATGCGCTCACCGACGACGGCATCGAAGTCACGCACACGCTCGTGAACAGGTCGCCTGTCGCCGCCCCCGTCGCCCTCGGCGCGCACCCCTATCTCACGATCGGCGGCGCCGACCCGCGTGCGCTCGTGCTGCGCATCCCCGCGCGCACCGCGTTCGAGGCGGACGAGCGGATGCTGCCCGTGCGCACCGTCGCCGCCCCGGCCGTGCTGCGCGAGGGCGTGCCGCTCGGCGAGATCTCGCTCGACACGGGCTTCACCGATCTGGAGCGCGATGCCGACGGGCGCGTGCGCCACACGCTCTCCGCCCCGACGGTCGCCGGGTCACGCTCTGGCAGGGCGAGGGCTTCGACAGCGTGCAGGTGTACATCACCCCGACTACCCCGGGCAGGATCTGACGGTCGCCGTCGAGCCGATGACGGCCCCCGCCGATGCCTTCAACAGCGGCATCGGCCTGCGCCGCCTGCCCCCGGGCGCCTCCTGGCAGCTGCGCTGGGGCATCGTCTTCGCCGGCTGAGCGCTCCGCGGCATCCGCCGCTCCCGGAGAACGGAACGCGGTTCGCTGGTCGTGGCGAGGGGATCAGTCCCCGGTACGATCGCGCAGCGCGCGGCGGGTCAGGCCGGCATCCGACGGCGGCGGCCAGGCGGCGGCATCCGCCACCGCGGGCTCCCCGCGCTTCTCGCGGCGACGCTCCTTCGCCCCCTCGACGAGGTTGTAGAGCGTCGGGAGCACGATCAGCGTCAGCACCGTCGACGACAGCAGACCGCCGATCACGACGATCGCGAGCGGCTGCGAGATGAACCCGCCGTGCCCGGTGATGCCGAGGGCGAGCGGGGTCAGCGCGAAGATCGCCGCGAGCGCCGTCATCAGGATCGGGCGCAGACGCTTCTCGCCGCCGGCGAGGGTCGCGTCGTGCGCGCTCAGCCCTTCTCGCGGTACTGGTTGACGAGGTCGATGAGCACGATCGCGTTCGTGACCACGATGCCGATGAGCATGAGCACGCCCACGAGCGAGGCGACGCCCAGCGGGATGCCGGTGGCGATCTGCAGCAGGATCGCGCCCGTCGCCGCGAACGGCACCGACACCATCAGCAGCAGCGGCTGACGCAGCGACTTGAACGTCGCGACCATCACGACGTAGACGATGAGCATCGCCGCCAGCATCGCCAGGCCCAGCTGCTCGAACGACTCCTGCTGCTGCGCGGCGACGCCGCCGATCTCGGCCCGCGCGCCGTCCGGCAGTGAGACGGCATCGAGCGCTTCGGTCACCGAGGCGGTGCCGACGGCCAGGTCATCGGATGCCGGCGGCACCGTGATCGTCGCGGTGCGCATCCCGCCGACGGTGGTGATCGAGGTGGCGCTCTCGCGCTCCTCGACCGTCGCGATGTCCTGCAGCTCGACGGGACCGAGAGCGGTCGGCACGATGAGCTCGCGGAGCTCCTCGACCGTCACCGGCGGCTCATCGGTCGCCTGGTAGACGCTCACGGAGGTGCCGTCGATCTCGACCGCACCCAGCTGCTGCGGGCGCATCGTGTTCGAGACGATCTGACCGACCGCGACCTCCGAGAGGCCGCGCGCAGCGGCCTCCTCCCGGTCGACGACGACGGCGATGTACGGCAGCGAGGCCGAGAGGTTGTGCGTGACGTTGCCGATGCCGTCGCGGCCCTGCAGTTCGTCGACGATCGCGAGGGTCGCCTCCTCCAGATCGGTCTCGGATGCCGCGCTCACACTCACCGCGATGTCGGAGGAGCCGAACCCGGCCGAGGCGCTGACGGCCACGTCACCGGCATCCGACAGACCGTCCAGGGCCGCCTGCACGTCGGCACGCAGCTCCTCCTGGTCGACCGCGGAATCGGTCATGATCGAGAAGGTCGCCCCGGCGCCGCCCGAGAACGCGTCCATCATCGCCGAACCGCTCGACCCGATCGATACCTGCACCGTCTCGATGCCGTCGATGCCCTCGAGCGCCTCCTCGACCAGGCGGGCCGCCTCGTCCTTGGCCTCCAGGCTCGCGCCCGGGCCGAGGTTCTGCGTCACGGTCATCGTGTTCTGACCGCTGTCGCTGAGGAAGTTGACCTTCATGAGAGGCGCGGCCGCGACCGTCGCACCCATCACCAGCACCGCGAGGATGAGCGTGACCGCGGAGTGCTTGAGCGTCCACGTGAGGATCGGCCGATACGCCCTCTGCAGACGCGTCGGCGGGGCCTCGGGGTGCTCGGGGTCGACCGCGTTGCCGGCCTCGTCGAGCAGCGGCTTGCCCGGACGCAGGAACCAGTACGCCAGCACCGGCACGATCGTGAGCGACACGAGCAGCGAGGCGCTCATCGCGAACGTCACCGTCATCGCGAACGGACGGAACAGCTCGCCGACCATGTCGCCGACGAACACCAGCGGCAGGAAGACGGCGACGGCCGTGACGGTGGATGCCGTGATGGCGCTGGCGACCTCGCGTACGCCGAGCTTGATCGCCGCGATCTTGTTCGCATCGCCGACATAATGCCGCTTGATGTTCTCGATGACGACGATCGAGTCGTCGACGACGCGCCCGATCGAGAGCGTCAACGCACCGAGGGTGAGGATGTTGAGCGAGTAGCCGAAGGCCTGCATCCCCACGAAGGTGATCAGCACGCTCGTCGGGATCGAGATCGCCGTGACGAGCGTCGAGCGCACCGACATGAGGAAGACGAGGATCACGAGCACCGCGAAGACGAGACCGAGCACGCCCTCGACGGCGAGCGTCTCGATCGAGTCGACGATGAAGGGCGCCTGATCGAAGACGATCGTGAACTCGGCATCCGGGAAGGATGCGGCGATCTCGTCGAGCGCGGCGATCACGCCCTCCGACACCTCGACCGTGTTCGCTGCGGGGAGCTTGGTGATCGAGATCGAGATGGCCTCCTCGCCGTTCACCCGCGAGAGCGAGGAGACCGGGTCGGACTCCTGCGCGACCGTGGCGACGTCGCCGATCGTCACGGGAGAACCGACGAGCGGGAGCTCGGCGATGTCCTCCACCGACGTCAGCTTCGCGCCGGTCTGGACGGTGAGCGTGCGGTCGCCCTCGGTGATCTCGCCGCCGGGGAACAGGATGCCGTTCTGCTGCAGCGCGGAGGAGATCGCCTGGGTGTCCAGCCCCGCGGCGGCGAGCTCTGCGGCATCCGGCGTGATCGTGATGCGCTGCCCGATCCCGCCGACGATCGCAGCGGCGTTGACGCCCTCGACGTCCTCCAGATCGGGGATCGCGAGACGCTCGAGGTCGGACTGCGCCGTCTCGATGTCGGCGAAGCCGGTCGCGGCGATCTGGATCACCGGCAGGTCGTCGAGGCTGATCGAGAGCACCTGCGGTGTGACGTCGTCGGGCAGCTGCGAGGAGATGCGGTTGATCGCCTGCTGGATCTTCTGTTCGGCCGTCGCCAGGTTCGTGCCGTAGGTGAACATCGCCTGGACGACGCTCGCGTTCGTCGTGCTCGTCGCGCTCGTCGACTCCAGGCCGGCGACGCCCTGGATCGCCGTCTCGATCGGCGTCGACACGTCGTTCTCGACGACCTCGGGCGAGGCGCCTGGGTACGTCGCCATGACCACGAGCGCGGGCAGCTCCAGCGAGGGGATGAGCTCCTGCTTGAGGTTCGTCAGCGCCAGGCCGCCGAAGACGGCGGAGACGATGGTGATCAGTGCGATGAGTGCACGGTTGCGCAGACTGAAGACGGCAAGGTTCGACACGTCGGTTCTCCGGGTCAGGTGGTGCGGCGATCAGACTCGCCGAGGATGCCGGCGAGCGCGGTTTCGATGATGCGGTGCGGAAGCGGATCGTCGCTGATCTGCAGATGCCAGAGGATGCCGTCGACGAAGACCGCCGCTGCGCTGGCGCGGTCGCGTCCGTAGTGGGGTTCGAGGATGCCGATCATCTCCTGCGACCAGGAGTTCGCGATCGCGCGCAGCTTCGGATCGTGCACCGCCGCGGTGACCACGGCGCGATCGGCGCGTACCGAGCGCGCGTCGGCGAGAGCAGCCGTGAGCACCTCGGCGAGGACGGTCGCGGTCGCACCGCGCACCTCGAAGGCCTCGCGCATCCGCTGCATCTGCGTCTCGATATGCGCGACGAGCAGCTCCAGCGCGGCGTCACGAAGGTCGTCGAGCGTGGCGAAGTACTGCGTCGTCGCTCCGAGCGGCACATCCGCGCGGGCGGCGACCATCCGGTGCGTGACGGCGTCGACGCCCACCTCGGTGATGAGCTCGGCGGCCGCCGTCACGATCGCGGCGCGACGCGCTTCGGGGTCGCGCTTGCGGCGTGGCTGCTCGGTCATCGTTCTCCTGGACTTCTGTACATGTACTTTTGTACAGCTCCGCCTTGTGGGGTTGCTGGGAGGGGGTCGCTGGGGCGGGTGCGGGGGCGCTCCCGCTCCGTCAGCTGGTGAGCAGCAGGCCCGCGAGCGCCGCCGCCACCGACAGCACGAACGTGCCGAGGAGATTGAGAGCGGATGCCGGGCGCTCCCCGTTCCGCCAGAGCACGACAGTGTCGAGCATCGCCGTCGAGAACGTCGTATAGCCGCTCAGGAGGCCGGCACCCACGATGAACAGGGCGTCCGGGGCGAGCCCGGCGGCGAGGCCCAGCGCGAAGGAACCCGAGACGTTGACGAGGAGGATGCCCCAGGGGAACCGGCGTCCGGCCAGACGCGCCACGCCCAGGTCGGCGAGATAGCGCAGGGCGGCACCGACTCCGCCGGCGAGCGCGGCGGCGAGGAAGACGAGCGGTGTCACGACTCCTCCCCCCGGCGCGGCGAGGCGATGCGCAGCCCGAGGACGGCGGCGATCACCCCCAGCACGAGGCTCGCCGCGGCGAAGAACAGAGCGAGGGCCGGGGCGCTCTCCCAGAGCTCGACCGTTCCCGCACCGAAGGCGCTGTAGGTCGTGAAGCCTCCCAGCACCCCCGTCGCCAGGAACAGACGGATGCCGGTGGCCCGCGGCATCCGACCCATGACCACGCCGATGAAGAACGCGCCGGCGATGTTCGCCAGCAGGATCGCGAGCGGGAATCCGCCCGGGGCGGGCAGGGCCAGATCCAGACCGAGCCGTGCCGCCGTGCCCAGCGCACCGCCGGCGGCGACGAGCAGGATCCGGATGAGCACGCGGCTACCCTACTCCCCGGCGTCCGCGGCCCCGTCTGTCCGTGGCATGTGCCGCGGCGCGAGCCGGACGGATGCCGCGGCATCCGATTACGTAAACTCACGGGAAGGCGATCCCAGCGACCCGATGCGGGAGGCAGCACGCAGGTGAACATGAGAACGGCATTCGGATGGGCGCGTCTGCTCACCGCGGCCGTCTGCGTGGTCGCCCTCGTCCACCGCTGGCTCTGGGCACTCGGCTCGCAGACGATCGCCAGCCAGAACTTCCTCGCCTACCTCACGATCCAGTCGAACATCGCCTTCGCCGCACTCGCCCTGATCGCCGGCGTGATCGCCCTGCGCCGTGCGGAGGATCCGCGATGGCTGACGACCGCGCGGGCGATCGTGCTCAGCTGGACGATCACCGCCGGTCTCGCCTTCGCGGTGATCGTCTGGCAGGCCGGCTCCCGCGGCATCCCGATCTGGGTGCCCTGGTCCGACGTCGTGCTGCATTTCGTGCTCCCGGCGTGGACCATCGTGGCCTGGATCCTGGGGCCCGGCCGCCGTGCTGCCTCGTGGCGTGTGGTGCCGTTCGTGCTGCTCTACCCGGTGCTCTGGGGCGTGTTCACGCTGTGGCGCGGCAACGTCATCGGCTGGTACCCGTACTACTTCCTCGACCTCCGGCAGGTGTCTGGGCTGCTCGAGCTGATCATCAGCTGCGCGATCGCGCTGTCGATCTTCGCGCTCGTGGCGAGCGGGCTCGTCGCCGTCAGCCGCCTGCGCACCACCGCGTTCCCACCGGTCGTCGAGCGAGCACCGCCAGACGACCGGACTACGCCTCCGGAGTGAAGAAGGCCAGGGACGAACGCGCGGCGCGCTCCACCTCATCATCGTCGAGGGATGCGAACTCCTCGGCCGCCGCTGCGCCGACGAGCCCGACGAGCACGGGTTCGCCGGTGGCGGGGCGAGGTTCAGCCAGGTGCGGATGAGGGCATCGCCGCCGATCACGTGCCAGATGACGGCATCCGTCTCCCAGAAGTGCTCGTCGAAGCGCAGCCAGACGGTCTCGACGAAACCGGAGCCGAGGGCGGCGATCGCCCCGCGCTTGGCGAACGGCAGCGCCGGGGCGAACTCGATCGCCTGCTCCTGCAGCACGCCGAGGGGCACGGTGACGACGACCCGGTCGAAGGAGAGCGCCTCGCCGGTTCCGAGCCGGAGACTGACCCCTCCTCGTCATAGGCGATGCGGCCCACCGGGGAGGCGAGCGTCACGTCGAGGTCGTCCAGTGCCTCCTCGACCATCACGCCGACGTCGACCGGTGCGCCGGTGAGCGTGTCGGAGGGGAGCGAGGGCGGGAACCAGCTCGACGCCCGCGCCGCGTCCACGCCGGTCGTCGCCTCGAGCCAGGCGAGGGAGGCGAGGAGTTGCGGGTCTTCGATGTCGGCACCCGCCTCCGCCAGCGCATCGAGCAGCGGGATGTCGGCGGGACGGCCCGCCGCCTCCTCGACGGCGCCCTGGATCTCCGCAGTGCCGAGGCTCTCGACCTCGCCGCCCTCGGTCTGCCCGATGCTGCTGTCGAAGGGGAGCTGCGTGATCGCCGGGAGATCGAGGCTCGCCGCGACCGAGGCGGTGTCGCCCGGTGCCGAGAGCCAGGCGCCGAGCTGCACCGGCAGCGGCCAGGCTTCGTCGTGCACGGAGTGGAGGCGGCCGCCGGTGCGCTCGCGCGCCTCGAAGACCATCACGTCCGCGCCCCCGTCGGCGAGCGTGCGCGCCGCGACGGCACCGGCCGCACCGGCACCGATCACGGCGATGCGCTCACCGCGTTCGCCTGCCGCCAACACGGCGAAGGCCGCACGGCGACCCGAGTCGATCGCGCCTCGGACGGTGCCGGGGTGCTCGGCATCCGTCGCCTCGCCGGCGAAGAACACGCGATTCTCCAGCGCCTCGCCGAGCGCCTCGCGGTGCTGCGGCGTGGCGCCGGCGGGCACATAGCTGATGGATCCGCGCGAGTAGGGGTCGTCGGCCCAGGTGCTGCGCAGCATCGCGGCCGGTTCGGGCGCTCCTTCGACGGGCTCGGGAGGCGTCGGATCCACGGTCGCGGTCGGTGTCGGCTCGGGCCGCGGCGTGCAGGCGGCGAGCAGCATCGCGACGGCACCGGATCCGGCGCCGATAAGCAGAGTCCGCCTCGTGATGCTCATCGAGTGCCACCCTACCGCCCGGGGACTGCTTTCCCGGCGCGTGAAGGCTTTCTCGCCGTGCAGGTGGCGTTCTCCTCGCGCAGGCGGGGAGGAGAGCACACGTGGGGAGGAGCGGATGCCGCGCGGGCGTCCTCCCGACGCGCACTTCTCCTCCCTCGCGCGCAGCGTCACAGGTTCGCCGCGGCGTAGACGCGCAGCGCGTCGCGGACGAAGGTCGCGCCCTCGGTGCCGCCGTAGTTGGCGGCGAAGCGCGGATCGGCGACGTACATGTCGCCGAGGCTGAGCACGTAGCCCTTCACTTCCTCGCCGGATGCGGCGGGCGTGCCCGGGATCGACCGCAACCACTCGACGTGGCGGCGGGCGAGGTCCTGGGCGACATCGGATGCCGCATCGGTGCCGGATTCGGCCGCCGCAGTCCAGTCGCGACCGAGGTCGGCGACCTTCTGTTGCCACGCGGCGCGCTCGGCATCCGACATACCGCGGTACCAGCGGTCGCTCTTCGCGTACGCGTCCTCGCCCCAGCGCTCTTCGACCTCCTCCTTGTACCGGGTGTGGTCGAAGCCGTCGAACATCTTCTCTGCCATGAGCTGTTCACCTCCTCTCAGTCCGTCGATGGTGTGCACGACCGCCTCGATCTGACGGGCGAGCCGGTTCTGCTCCTCGCGCAGGTAGGCGAGGTGGGTCTCGAGCGCGGACACCTCCTCAAGAGCGGTCCCTGAGCCCGCCGAAGGGCGAAGCACATCGGCGATCTGCGGCAGCCCGAGTCCGAGCCCACGCAGCAGCAGGATCCGCTGCAGGCGCACGAGCGCGTCCTGGTCGTAGTGTCGGTAGCCGTTCGCGGCGATGCGGCTCGGAGCGAGCAGACCGATGTCGTCGTAGTGCCGCAGCGTGCGGCTCGTCGTGCCGGCCAGGCGCGCGATCTCCTGAATGGACCAGTCTTCACCGGGCATGATCGCCTCCTCTCTCTGTGGTTCCGTACCACCGTAGAAGTTGACGTCGCGTCAATGTCAACTCCCGTCTTCCCTGCGCCCCCGCGTGCCGGTCTCACATGTTGCGACACGAGGCCCGGTATCCCCGCATCACCCGAGACCGAGAGGTTTGGCGGTCTCAGTTGATGCGACCTCGATGGCTGCGCACCCGCAACAAATGAGACCGGCGAGACGAGAGTATTGACAAACTCGAGATATATCGTGTTATTCTTGAAACACGCGATATATCGCGATCAGACTTCCAAAGAAACAGGAGAACACCATGACCGAGAAGTGGCTCATCGCCCCGGGCGAGACCCGCGTCATCGACATCGAGCGCGCGCAGCGCCTGAAGATCGGCCTCGTCCGCGGGCAGGTCGACATCATCGCCCACGACGAACCCGGCATCCGGGTCGAGGTCCACGGCGTGACCGTGAAAGACCTCCGCATCGAGCACGACGGCACGCAGCTCGAGATCGACCACCCGCAGCTGAGCTGGGAGAACTTCCTCGAGGTCTTCCGCAACTTCGGCTCGGGCGGCCCGCGCGCCGAGGTCAGCGTCGCCGTCCCCCGCGACATCGCCCTGAACCTCGGGGTCGTCAGCGCCAGCGCACTCGTGTCCGGCCTCGAATCGGATGCCCGCCTGAACACCGTCTCCGGCGACGTCATCGTCAACACGCACACGGGCGACCTGACCGTCAACGCCGTCTCGGGCGACGTGCAGGTGCAGGGCCTCGACGGTGCCTTCTCGGCCAACAGTGTCTCGGGCGACGTGGCGGTCACCGGCACCCCGAGCAAGGCCGCGATCGACACGGTCTCGGGGGCGATGGTGGTCGACACCACCGCATCCATCGACACGATCGCTCTCAACACCGTCGCCGGCGGCGCCACCGTCCGACTGCCCGAGAGCCTCGCCGCGAAGTACTCCGTGCGCAGCATGAACGGCCGCCTGACGATCGACGGTGTCGACCGCGGCTCCGCCGGCCCTCCAGCTACAACGGCTCGACGGGTGAGCTGGCCGGCTCCTTCGTCGACCTGCGCTTCAACTCGGTCTCGGGCGATCTGACCGTGCTCCGCCACGGCCCGATCACCAGCACCGAGAACGACGAGGAGTGGGACGCATGACCCCGCCGTCTTCTCGCACGGCGAGCTGCGCCTGTACCTGCTGTCGCTCCTCGCGGAGGAGCCGCGGCACGGCTACGACATCATCCAGGCGCTCGCCGATCGCACGGGAGGCACGTACACGCCCAGCGCCGGCACGATCTACCCGCGCCTGGCCAAGCTCGAGGAGGAGGGTCTGGTCACCAAGACCGTCGACGGCCGCAAGACCATCTACGCGATCACCGACGCCGGCCGCGCCGAGCTCGACTCCCGCGAAGACGACCTCGCCGGCATCGAGGAGGACCTCGCCGACTCGGTGCGGCTCATCGCCGATTCGGTGCGCCAGAGCGTGCAGGACGCCATGAAGAGCCTGCGCGCCGATCTCGCCGCCGCGGCCCAGGAGTCGCGCAGCACGCGCGCCTCCTCCTCCGCGCACAGCACGCCCCGGCACCGGAGACGGCGGATGCCGTCGGCAGCCGCGAGCAGCTGCACCGGGCGGACGCCGTGATCAACGCGTTCCGCGGGCGGGCGCGGTCGGTGCTGCGCACGCACGTCGCCCGCGGCGGGGCGCTGGCGGCATCCGTCGTCGATGACCTCGAGAAGGCGCTGGACGCCGCGGCCGAGGCGATCACGCGCGCGCTGCGCTGACAGCCGAAAAATCGGGACCGGTCCCACGGAGACACGCGAGGGCGGCCCTCGCGCTGAGCCCGTGGGACCGGTCCCGAATGTTCACGGGCGAGACGCACGGACGAGCAGTACCCGCGAACTACTCGACCCAGATGTCCTGCGAGTCCTCGACCGGCTCCTCCAGCGGAACCACGAGGATCGGGCGATGCTGGCGATGGGCGAGGCGAGCGGCGACCGATCCGGTGAAGAACTCCCGGATCGACTCGCCGAGCCCGCGCTTGCGGGTCCCGACGACGATGAGCTGCGCGTCCAGGCGGTTGGCGAGCTGCTTGATCGCCAGGGCCGGGTCGCCGACGAGCTGCCGGGCGGTCCACGTGATATCCGCCCCCGCGAGCGCCTTCTCGGCGGCATGCTGCACCTCGGTGAACTCCGCGGCTCCCGCATCGAGGTTGATGTCGATCGGCGCCGAGTGCACATAGCCGTCGGGATCCTCGTAGGTCACGAAGCGCGTCACGTCGACGTGCACGACGACGAGCGGGACGCCCAGGATCTTCGCGTAGCGGACCCCCTCCTGGAGGACCCGGGGCGACTGGGTGGGCTGCATGCCGACGATGACGGCCTTCTGCAGGGCGGCGTTCTGCACGGCCTGCTCATCAGGCGTGGGGGTCGTATCGGTCATCTGGATCGCTCCCTTCACGGACCGTGCTACGGCGGACGGCACCTGCTCCCATGGTATTCTGAATGCTACTCTTACCGGCTTGTCGCCGGTGTCGTGAATGCAGCGGGTGCCGGAACGCCCGCCGCTCAACTCGTGAGGGGGTCTCGCGCATGGGGCGTGGCCGTCAGAAGGCGAAGCACACAAAAATCGCCCGCGAACTCAAGGCGTACAGTCCTGAGGTGAACTACTCTGCGCTCGAGCGCGAGTTGGGTCATCCCAACGACTCCGAAGACGCCTACGTCGACAAGTGGGCCGACCAGTACGCGGACGAAGACGAAGACGAGTACGAGCGAGCCTGAAGCCCGTTCGTCACGCCCGTCGCCTCGTGCGGCGGGCGTTTCTTCCTGACCGGATGCCGCAGAGCGCCTTCTCTTCTGCACCGGACGCCGTCAGCGACCGATCCTCCGCAGTTCCTGACAGACATCCGGAGCCTCGGGATCGAGGGCGTCGCCCCGCGCCATAGGGTCGTGACAACCGACCGGATCACGGGGAGAATGGAGGCATGACGGTGTCCGCAGAGATCGTGACGATGATCGCCACCGGGGCGACACTCCTGGTCGCGTTCATCGGTGGCTTCGGGTGGATGATCAACCGGTTCGATGCTCGTATGGATGCGCGCTTCGACAAGGTGGAAAGTCGGCTTGACCGCGTCGAGCAGGAGCTCACCGAGGTGAAGGTCGCCGTCGCCCGCCTCGAGGGTCCGCCGCGTCATCTGATCACCACGACCCGCTGACCGGCGGCGAACCGACTACTCGACGCGTGCCGCGCGGCGAGCGCGTCGCGCATTCCACCACGCCCAGAACCTGCTCAACTGACGCTTGGCGAAGACCATGAGGCGCCGGGCCCAGTGGAACTCGGTGCCCAGCACCGCGAGGCCGAGGAACACGATGAGCCAGCCCGGCCCGGGCAGCGGGATGAGCACGATGCCCACGAGCACGATGATCGTGCCGAGCGTGGCGACGAGGATCCGGTAGGCGAGGTTCACGTGGGGCCGCTGCGCGACCTTCTCGCGGATGCCGGCGAGCCACCTCCGGATCGGGTGATTCGGGCTCTCCCCCTCGGCGATCTCATCGTGGATCTCGAGCTCGAGGGCGGAGGGAGCACTGCGCATGTCTCGATGGTCGCATCCGAACCCCGGGATTGCCTGGGTATCGGCTCCGACCCACCTGGACGCGGTCACCAGGTCGCGCCGTGGCGACGCTCCCATTCGGCCTCCACGGTCGTGCGGCGGCCGGCGATGATCCCGAACGGGATCGCGAAGACCAGCACGCCGATGAGCACGAGGATCGGCACCGACCAGGAGTCGGTCAGATCGTGCAGCACTCCGATGAGCATGGGGAAGACGGCGGCCCCGGTGTAGCCCACGCTCTGCACGAAGCTCGACAGCAGCACAGCGCTCTCCGGGGTGCGGGAGCGGATGCTGATGAGCACCAGGGCAAGCGGGAACAGCAGCCCGACCAGCCCGTAGAGCACCGTCCACAGCCACAGCAGCGACGGCACCGGGAACAGGAGAAGCCCCGTCAGCCCGACGAGGCCGGAGATCACCCCGACGAGGAACAGCGGACGCGTCGCCTGCAAGCGCACGACCAGCACGGGGACGAGCAGCGACGCCGGGAGCGCGATGAACGCGAACAGGGACAGCAGGAATCCGGCGGTCGCGGCATCCACCCCGGCGATGTCGATCATGACAGTGGGGAACCAGGCGAAGGTGACGTAGGCCATCACCGAGGAGGTGCCGAAGGTCACCGCGAGCGCCCAGACGAGCGGAACGCGGCCCATCCGGGCGAAGGCCGATCTGTTCTGCGGGCGGTCGCGATCGGACCGGTCACCGGTTCGGCGACCTCCCGGTCGCCGCCGGACGACGGATGCGGCGCACCTGCGGGGCCGGCAGGCGGGGCCGTGGTGAGCGGGGCCGCCGAGGGCGCCACAGCATGAGCAGCCACGGGATGAGTCCGGCGATCGCGAAGACGCCCCACAGGCCGAGCGACACGCGCCAGCCCGCGGCATCCGCCATCGGCACGGCGACCAGAGGCGGCAGGAACGTCGACAGCGCCATGGCCAGCGTGTAGAGCGTCATCAGCGAGCCGATGCGGTCGGGGAAGTACTTCTTCACCAGCGGCGGCAGGAGGATGTTGCCCATGCCCACGCCGGCGAAGATCAACGCGGTCCACAGCACGAGGCCGATCGCGTCGCCGGCGAAGGCGCGTCCGATGAGCCCCGCCGAGATCACGGAGAGCGCGAGGACGGTCAGCCGTTCCAGCCCCAGCCACCGCTCCAGCAGCGGGGTCAGGATGCCGAACACGGCGAAGCACACCGGCGGAAGGGTGCCGATCAGTCCGATCACCGGCGACGACAGCGGGATCTCCGCCGAGATGAGGTCGTACATCGGCGACAGCGAGGCCACCGCGGAGCGCAGCGAGAACGCGCACAGAAAGATCCCGAGGACGGCGAGGATGCGCCCGCGCCACGGCGAGCGCACCGCGGTCATGATGACTGCGCGCCTTCGACCCAGGCGAGGTACTCGTCGGTGACGGTTCCGGTGACGTAGCGACCGTCGAAGCAGCTCATGTCGAGATCGGTGATCTCCGACCCCTCGATGATCGCGGCCTTGAGATCGTCGATCTCCTGATAGACGAGCGCGTCGCATCCGAGGACCTCGGCGATCTCGGGGATCGTGCGGCCGTGGGCGACGAGCTCCTCGCGCGAGGGCATGTTGATGCCGTACACGTGCGGGTAGCGCACGGGCGGCGCGGCCGAGGCGAAGATGACCGACTTCGCGCCGGCATCCCGCGCCATCTGGATGATCTCCTTGCTCGTGGTGCCCGCACGATCGAGTCGTCGATCAGCAGCACGTTCTTGCCCTTGAACTCGCTCGACATCGCGTTCAGCTTCTGCCGCACGCTCTTCTTGCGGACGGCCTGCCCGGGCATGATGAAGGTGCGGCCGACGTAGCGGTTCTTGTAGAAGCCCTCGCGGTACTCCTTGCGGAGCTTGCGCGCGACCTGCATCGCCGAGGGCCGGGAGGAGTCGGGGATGGGCATGACGACGTCGATGTTCTCGAGCGGCACGTGCTTGGCGATCGTGGCCGCCAGGCGATCGCCCATCCGCAGGCGCGACTCGTAGACGGCGACGCCGTTCATGATCGAGTCGGGGCGGGCGAGATACACGTACTCGAAGGAGCACGGCGCCAGCTGCGGGTCCTTCGCGCACTGGCGGGTGTGCAGGTGGCCGTCGAGATCGATGAACACCGCCTCGCCAGGATCGACGTCGCGGACGACCTCGAAGCCCCCGTTCTCGAGCACGAGCGACTCGCTGGAGACGACCCACTCGTAGGTGCCGTCCTCGCCCCGGCGCGTGCCGAGGATGAGCGGACGGATGCCGTAGGGGTCGCGGAAGGCAAGCAAACCGTACCCGGCGATGAGCGCGATGGCGGCGTAGGAGCCCTCGGCGCGGTCGTGCACCCGGCTGACGGCGCGGAAGATCTCCTCGGGCGCGAGCTCGGTGCCCGAGATCGACGCCTGCAGTTCGCTGCCCAGGATGTTCACGAGCAGCTCCGTATCGGAGGACGTGTTCAGGTGCCGGCGGTCCTTGCGGAAGAGGATGTCGGTGAGCTCACGCGTGTTGGTGAGGTTGCCGTTGTGCACGAGGACGATGCCGTAGGGGGCGTTGACGTAGAACGGCTGGGCCTCCTCCTCCTGCGAGGCGGAGCCGCGGGTCGCGTAGCGGACGTGGCCGAGGCCGATCGTGCCCAGGAGCGTGCGCATGTCGCGCGTGCGGAAGGCGTCGCGCACCATCCCCCGCTCCTTGTGGATGTGGAAGACGCCGCTGGGCTCGGCGGTCGCGATGCCGGTCGAGTCCTGCCCCCGATGCTGGAGCAGCAGAAGCGAGTCGTAGATCTCTTGGTTGACGGCGCCCTGCCCACCATTCCGACGATGCCGCACATTGGGTTACGTTCGCTCCGCTCAGTTCTTGTATGCGCCGACGAGGCGGACGGCGCCGCCGTCGACGCCCTTCGCCCCCTGTTCGAAATCGCCGTCGGGACGGGCGCCGGTGCGCACGGTGGCGACCGGCCAGGTGTCGATGCCCGCGGCGGTGAGGGCGGCGGAGATATCGGATGCCGCATCCGCCGCGACGATCGCGACGAAGCCGATGCCGAGGTTCCAGGTGCCCTCGCTGGACTCCAGCGAAGTGCCCGCGATGTCGCTGAGCACGCGGAAGACGGGCGCGGGCGACCAAGTCGAACGGTCGACCTCGGCCCAGGTGCCCTGCGGGAGGACGCGGGCGAGGTTCGCGGCGATGCCGCCGCCGGTCACGTGGCTGAGGGCGTGGAGCCGCTCATCGAAAGCATCGGCGATCGTCAGCAGCGGCGAGGTGTACAGGCGCGTGGGCGTGAGCAGCGCCTCACCCCAGGTGGCACCGAAGTCGGCCGCATTGTCGCCGTAGGAGATGCCCGCGCGGGTGATGATGTGCCGCACGAGCGAGTAGCCGTTGGAGTGAAGACCGCTGGAGGCGAGGGCCAGCACGACGTCGCCGGCGCGGACCCGCTCGGGGCCCAGCATCCGATCGGCCTCGACCACGCCGGTCGCCGCGCCGGCGACGTCGTAGTCGTCGGGCCCGAGGAGGCCCGGGTGCTCGGCGGTCTCGCCGCCGACGAGCGAGGTGCCCGTGAGCGTGCAGGCCTCGGCGATGCCACGGACGATGTCGGCGATGCGCTCGGGCACGACCTTGCCGCAGGCGATGTAGTCGGTCATGAAGAGGGGCTTGGCGCCGACCACGACGATGTCGTCGACGACCATGCCGACGAGGTCGTGGCCGATCGTGTCGTGCTTGTCGATCGCCTGGGCGATGGCGACCTTCGTGCCGACGCCGTCGGTGCTCGACGCCAGCAGCGGACGGGTGTACCCGAGGAGGGCACGGGCGTCGAAGAGGCCGGCGAAGCCGCCGACACCGCCGAACACTTCGGGGCCGTGCGTGGCGCGCACAGCGGACTTCATCAGCTCGACGGCGCGGTCTCCGGCAGCCGTGTCGACGCCGGCTTCGGCATAGGTGTGGGAGGACACCCTCAAGGATACCGCCGCGACCGGGCCCCTCGTCGCCGCCCGGGCATCCCCTACGATAGGGGCCATGGCCGACAAGCCCCAGTGGCTCATCCGCGAGGACGCGAGCGTCCCCGTGCTGGTCGCGCTCGCCCTGCGTCAGCAGATCGGGGTACGGGCGCCCGACGATCTGCCGAGCCTGCGCGACCTCCCGCAGAGGGCTCCGGATGCCGCAGACGCCACGGACGCCCTCGAGGCGCAGTGGGTGGACTACTGGAACATGACGGTCGAGCCGCAGGCGCACCCGGCATCCGGTCCTCTCGAGCTCGTCGAGGGCTTCGACACCCTCGTCGCGCTCCCCGCCGAAGGCGCCGAGGAGCTGCGCGCGGCGATCGCGCCACTCGCGCCCGACGCCGTCGTCTATGCGAGGAAGGCGCACGATCGGTATGTGGGTGCGATGAAGCCGGCCGCGGGCGGCAGCGCCTATCGCGCCTATGCGAGCGCGATCGCCGAGTTCGAGCGCGAGGTCGGGCGGCGCGCCCACTCCTTCGAGCTGAACGTGCAGGTTCTGCCGCTGGCGCAGCGCGGTGTGTGGTGGATCGGTGCGCTCACCGTCGCGGTGACCGACGGCCTCCGCCGCGACGTGGTCGCCTTCGATGCGGCCATCCGCCCGATCATCGCGGAGTTGGCGTAGAGACACGTCCTACCCCGTTTGACCCCCGGTCGTTGAGCGACACTTCGACTCGCTGCGCTCGCTCAGCACGGGTCTTCGCGAGACGAAACGCGGTGCCCTGTCCGGACAAGCGTGCTGCGTTTCGTCTCGGTCGCCTGCGGCGGCCTCGCTCAACGACCGGTGGGGGCGCCCGGCTCGGGGTGCTCGTCGACCTCGATGATCGTCTCGTGGTCGACGCGCACAACACGGTCGTTCTTTCGCGTGAGACGCTCGATCAGCACGGCGACCAGGGCGCCGAGGGCGACACCCACCGGCACGAGGAAGAGCAGGGCGAAGCCGAGCACCTGGCCGAAGCTGTAGTGGACCCCGGTGTCGGACACCGGCAACTGGTCGTTCAGGACCGCGGAGAGACCGCCGCTGCCGCTGATCGTCAGCACGAGCGTCACGATGACCGCGACGACGGCGCCGAGCGCCATGAACACCCCGTAGCGCGGCACGCGCCGGACGGTGGCGAGGGAGGTCTCGTGGCTCTGATCGGGCTCCATGCCTTCCATTCTCGCACCCCTGCCCTTTGCGCCCGCCGTGCGCATATACGGAACCGACCGCCGAGCGAGTGCTCGACGGCCGGTTCCGTACCGACTGCGGATTACTCCGCGGCCACCTCGGCTGCGGCGGGCTTGCGGCCCCGCGTGGCCAGCACACCGATGCCGATGCCCAGCAGGAGGGCAAGGAGCACGCCTCCTGCGATCCACGGCCAGACGGGTGCGCCGCCGGCATCCGACTCCTCCGGAGCCTCCTCGATCGGGGCGGCTTCGACGATCGGCTCGGCCTCCACCGGAGCGCCGCAGTCGGCGGCCACGGGGATCACTGCCGAGACCGGGTCGAGCTCCTCACCGGCCGGGTATGTGCCGAAGGCGGCCGCACCGGCATCCGTCAGCGTCGCCGGCAGCGCATCGAGAGTGAGCACGCCGTCCGAGATCTCTGCCCCCTCCAGGGAGAACTCGGCGAAGCGCACATCCGCGAGGTCGACGTCGTCGCCTTCCTGTGTGGTGCCGGTGATGTCGAACACGATGTATCCGCGCTCGCCCGCCAGCTCGATGCGCGCGTTGTTCAGTTTCGTGTCGAGCGCGCCGTCGTGGCCGTGGAAGGCGAGCTTGCCGCCGAGCGTGACCAGTCCCGTCGCGGCATCCGGGTCGATGGCGCCCGTGCCGCTGGTCCACACGTAGTCGGGGTACTGGTACTCGACGTCGGTGAGGTCCCACCCGCCCTTGGCGATGCCCTCGATGTAGACGCGGAACGATTCCTTGAAGCCCCAGCTGAGCGTGGCTCCCTCGACGAGGCACGGGCCGACGGCCAGGCTGGTCGCGCCCCGTTCGAGGGTGAAGACCAGACCGCGGTCGACCGAGCCCTGGAAGGTGAGCGTGTGCTCGCCGTCCGCGAGGGTCGCGGGCACGGCGCCGGTCCACGTCGCGACGCCGTCCGCATCCGCGGTCACCGTGTCGAGCAGGACGGGCGTCGAGTACACGACGACCTTGATGCCTTCTTCGTTCGCCTCGAAGCCGGATGCCGAGAACGTGCCCGCACCGCCGGTCGAGAACGCAGCCAGCGACTCGGCTTCGGCCTCGATGCCGTCGGTGGCCGGCGGTGACGCCGGAAGCTCGACGGAGTCCTCGTCGGATGCCGCGCTCGCGACCGTGCCCGAGGCCCCGGCCGGAGCCGATGCGGCGGCGCCGATCGTGAAGGTCACCGGGTTGAGGCTCGTGCTGTAGCCGGCGAACACCTGGTTCAGGCCGGCGCTGGTGAGCGAGGCGGGAACGGCCGTGTAGGTGACGGCACCATTGTTCGTCGTCCTCGCACCCGCGCCGAGGTTCAGCGTCGCGAACGGGACCTGGGCCCCGCCACTGGTGACGTAGAGCTTCGCGGCGTTCGCCGACGTGATCACGATCCGCGGGTTGCTGATCGTGACGTCCAGCACGCCGTGGTGTCCGGTGAAGCGCACCGAGCCGACGTACGAGACCGAGCCCGTTCCGGTGGCCGGGTCAAAGGTGCTGCCGGCGGCCTGCCCGAACTGGAACTGGCTGCCCGAGCGCGTCGCACCGCCCGACACCGAGATCGCGCCCTTGGCGATGGGACCGGTGACGTAGCTCGCGAAGCTCGACGAGATCGCCCAGCGGAGGGAGCCGCCCGGGACGGTCGGGCCCGTGGGCGCCGTCGGCGTCGTGGGGTGGTCGGCGTCGTCGGGGGCTTCGGGCCGACCGGACCGGTCGGCGGCTCCGGCGGCACGACCACGGAGGCGACGCCGACCGTGAAGGTAACCGGGGCGAGGCCGCTGGTGGGCGCCGCGCCGTCGAACACCTTCTCCAGGCCTGCCGAAGTCAGCGTCGCCGGCGCGCCGGTGAAGGTGAGTGCCCCGTCGGAGGCGGAGCGAGTGGCCTTGCTCAGATCGAGGGTGGCCAGGACGACCCGCTCGCCGCCGCTGGTGACCGCGAGCGTGCCCGCCGTCGCCGACGTCACGGTGATGACCGGGTTGGCGACCGTGATGTCGAGTGCGCCGTGGTGCCCGGTGAACCGGAGGGAGCCGGCGTAGGCGACCGCGCCGGTGCCCTTGTCCGCGTCGAAGGACGTGCCCGCGAGCGACTGCGCGAAGGTGAACAGACCGCCCGCCCGCGTCGCCGGAGCAGCGACGGTGACCGAGCCGCCCGCGATCGGGCCCTCGACGTAGGAGATGAACGAGGGTGCGAAGCCCCAGGTCAGCGAGCCTTCCTGGCCCGGTCCGGTCGCCGGCTGCGCGACGGTCACGGCTGCGAAGGCGTCGAGGCTGCGATCGGTCTGCGAGAGCCCGTGCGCGGCGCTGGAGGCCACCTGGTAGGTCTTGTCCGGGTCGAGCGTCCCCGCGGGGATCGTCAGGGTCGTGGTGAAGGCGCCGTCGGAGATCAGCGCCGCCGGGACCCAGCTCTGCACGATCCAGCCCTCGCTCGGAAGGGGCGCTCCGCCCGACCAGGCCGAGGTCTCGCCGAAGAGGATGTAGGCGCCGTTGGCGGCACCCGGCCCGGCGAAGCCGGTCCCGGTGACGGTCAGCACGTTCGCTGCTTCCGGGTCGAGGTCGCTCGAGGGCGACACGGTCAGCTCCGGGGTCGGGGTGGCGGGAGCCTTGCCCCGGTAGTCGAGTCGGACCTCGAGTTCTTGGGCGGGGTCGTTCGTGGCGCCGCCGGCGACATAGGTGAACACACCATAGGAGCCGCCCTCGGGCGCCGCACCGGAGATGCCCTCCAACTCGATCGAGAACTCGAACGAGCCGTCCGTGCCCAGCGTCACCCGCTGACCGGCCACCGCGTTGATGTACCGCGCGTCGATGTTCGCGAAGGTCGCATCCGTCATCGCCCACCGCTGCACCGCGACCGCACGATCACCCGAACCCGCACCCGTCGACGGCTGCCACGCCTCGGCGAAGTTGCCGAAGACCACATAGTTCCCCGCCGGATCACCCACCGTCACCGGAGCACGCGTGGAGACATTCCCCTCCGGATCGAAACCCGAACCCCGCACAACCACCGTGTCACCCTCATAGAGGGGCGAGTCGCCCACCGGCGTCACACCGTCGGCGGCGAAGACCTCCAGCGCCGGACCGCTCGGGCGCTCCTCGTCGACATATTCCAGGCGCAGCTCGAGCTCCTGGGCGGGGTCGTTCGGGGCACCGCCGGCGACATAGGTGAACACGCCGTAGGAACCCGGGGCGGCCGCCGCGGCCTTCGCCGTCAGCTCCGCCTCGAAGGTGCCGTCCTCGGTCAGCACGATCCGCTGACCGGCCACGGCGTTGATATACCGCGCATCGATGTTCGCGAAGGTCGCATCCGTCATCGCCCATCGCTGATCGCCCACCGAGCGCTGCGACCCCGCTGCACCGCTGGACGGCCGCCACTGCTCGGCGAAGTTCCCGAACACCACATAGTTCCCGGCCGGGTCGCCGACCGTCACGGGAGCACGCGTGGAGATGTTCCCCTCCGGGTCGAAGCCCGAACCCCGCACCACGACCGTGTCGTTCTTGTAGACCGTCGCGCCTTCGGCGAGCTCGGTCCCGTCGGCGAGCTCTGCGGTGATCGAGGGCGACGGCCGCTCGCTGTCGACATAGTCCAGCCGCAGCTCGAGTTCTTGGGCGGGGTCGTTCGTGGCGCCGCCGGCGACATAGGTGAACACACCATAGGAGCCGCCCTCAGGCGCCGCACCGGAGATGCCCTCCAACTCGATCGAGAACTCGAACGAGCCGTCCGTGCCCAGCGTCACCCGCTGACCGGCCACCGCGTTGATGTACCGCGCGTCGATGTTCGCGAAGGTCGCATCCGTCATCGCCCACCGCTGCACCGCGACCGCACGATCACCCGAACCCGCACCCGTCGACGGCTGCCACGCCTCGGCGAAGTTGCCGAAGACCACATAGTTCCCCGCCGGATCACCCACCGTCACCGGAGCACGCGTGGAGACATTCCCCTCCGGATCGAAACCCGAACCCCGCACAACCACCGTGTCACCCTTGTACACCGTCGCACCGGAGGAGAGCTCCGTCCCGTCCTCGAGCGAGGCGGAGAGTACCGGCGTGAAGGCGCCGCCCTCCTCGCCGGAGTCGCCGTCGCCGTCCTCGGCGCCTTCGCCCGAGTCACCCTCACCCGAGTCGCCGTCCTCACCGGAGTCGCCCTCGTCGCCGGAGCCTTCCCCGTCGCCGCCGGAACCTTCCCCGTCGGACTCGTCGTCGTCCTCGGCGCCGAACACGGCGTCCCACTGCGCGCCCGAGATCGCCACGGACTGGCGCCCGACGATCACATCCGCCGTCGGGTTCCCGTGCGCGAACCAGACGAGTGCCTCGTAGGAGGTCGACCGGTCAAGGTTCGCCGCAGGCGCGGTGTACGACCCCGACCCCGCGCCGCCCACGATCGTCGCGGCCGGTACGTACTGCCCGGGGAAGACGACGTTCGTCGTACCCGACTCGGTGAGCGCGACGTAGACTCCCGTCTTGCCCGCGGGGAGCTCTTCGACGCCCGTGAAGTCGATCGTCACCGCCAGCCCGGCCTCGTTCGCGGCCGTGATGCTGCCGTTGACCGTCGCGGTCGCGGCATAGGCGGGCGCAGCGACGAGCGCGCCGCTGACGGCGAGGACGAAGGCGACGAGGGCCGCGAGCAGTGCGCGGCTCCTGTCGGTGAGAGATGCGGACTGTGTGGTGGCGTTCACGGTTCTTCTCCGTGCGCCGGTCGAGCACGCGAGCGCTCTCCGGCGCGACAATGCGTTCGGGTGAGTGTGGTGGGAAAATTGGTTAGGCTTAGCTAACCCCGCACCGTTTGAGGCTAGACCACCCCGTCGGCCGAGGTCAAGTTTTAGGTTAGCCTTTCCTAATGCGTCGAATACCTGCCCTTCTCCTGGCTGTCGCCGTCACGCTCGGCGTCGCCGGTTGCGCGGGTGTCGCGGCATCCGAGTCGCCCGAGACGCTCATCGACGGCGCCTGCCCGCAGGCGTCCGTGCGCCTTACCGATCTCCCCTCGCCGAGGACGTCCGCGCGACCACCGGCGGCTCCACCGCCTGCCTCCCCGACCATGCGATCGAGCCCATCGCCGACACCACGGCTCCGCAGCTGCCGGTCACCGTCACCGACGCCGAGGGACGCGAGGTCGAGATCACGGACGCGAGCCGCATCCTCCCCGTCGACATCTCCGGCACGATCGCCGCGACCGTCTTCGCGCTGGGTCTGGGCGACAACGTCGTCGGACGCGACTCCTCCACGCTCTTCGCCGGCACCGAGGAACTGCCCGTCGTCACCAAGACCGGGCACACGCTCAACCCCGAGGCCATCCTCGAGCTGGCCCCGACCGTGATGCTCACCGACACCACGATCGGCCCGAAGGAGGTGCGCCAGCAGCTGCGCGATGCGGGCATCGCGGTCGTCGTCCTCTCCGATGAGCGTCGGCTCGACAACACCGAGCAGCTCATCGCCGAGGTCGCCGCCGCCCTCGGTGTGCCCAGCCGCGGCGACGAGCTCATCGCCCAGGTCGACACGGCCCTCGCCGAGGCGCAGGCCGAGATCGCGGAGGCCGTCCCGGCATCCGACGCCCAGAAGGCACGGATGCTGTTCCTCTACGTCCGCGGCAACGCGAACGTCTACTACATCTTCGGTCGCGACTCCGGCGCCGACTCGCTCATCGACGCCGTCGGCGGGATCGACGTGGCCGGGGAGATCGGCTGGGAGGGCATGAAGCCCATGACCGCCGAGGCGCTCGTGACCGCACAGCCCGATGTGCTCGTCATGATGACCGACGGCCTGGCCTCGGTCGGCGGGATCGACGGCCTTCTCGAGCGTCTGCCCGCGGTCGCCGAGACGCCCGCCGGCATGAATCGGCGCGTGATCGACATGGCCGACACCGACATCCTCAGCTTCGGGCCGCGCTCGCCCGAGATCCTCCGCGCCCTCGCCCGCGCCCTGTACGCGCCCGCCGCGGGCGACACCGCATCCGAGTCCGCCGGATGACCGCCGAGGTCGTCACCCCCGTCCCGGCCCGGCGCTCCTGGTCGGTGTTCACGCTCGTCATCGTCGGTCTCGTCGTCGCCCTCATCGCCACCTGCATCATCTCGCTCGGCAGCGGCCAGTACGCGCTCTCGCCCTCGCAGATCATCGGCATCCTCCTGCAGGCGATGGGGATCGACACGGCCTGGGCGCCGGAACAGGCGACGGATGCCGGGGTCATCCTCAACATCCGCCTCCCCCGGCTCGTGCTCGGTCTGCTCGTCGGCGCCGCCCTGGCGGTGTCCGGCGTGCTCATGCAGGCGATCTTCGGCAACCCGCTCGCCGACGCCGGCGTCGTCGGCGTCTCCTCGGGCGCGGCACTCGGCGCCGCGGCGAGTCTCACCTTCGGGTTCGCGACGCTCGGGATGTGGACGACGCCGGCCTTCGCCTTCGTCGGCGGCCTCATCGCCGTGCTGCTCGTCTACTTCATCAGCCGCTCGGGCGGACGCACCGAGGTCGTCACGCTCCTGCTGACCGGCATCGCGATCAACGCGATCGCCGGGGCGGGGCTCGCCTTCCTCACCTTCCTCGGCACGACCTCGACCCGCGAGCAGATCGTCTTCTGGCAGCTCGGCTCGCTCAACGGCGCGCTGTGGCCGAGCATCGCCCTGGTCGTGCCGCTGGTCGTGATCGGCATCGCGGTCGCGATCATCGTCGCGCACCAGCTCGACCTCTTCTCCCTCGGCGAGCGCACGGCCCGCCACCTCGGCGTGCGCGTCGAACGGCTCCGCATCGTCGTGATCGTCACCGTCGCGCTGCTCGTGTGCGCCGCCGTCGCCTTCGCCGGGATCATCGGCTTCGTCGGGCTCGTCATCCCCCACCTCATGCGGATGATCCTCGGCCCCGCGCACCTGCCCCTGGTGATCTCCTCCGCCCTCGGCGGGGCGCTCCTCATCGCCGTGGCCGACCTCGTGGCGCGCACCGCGGTGCCGATGGCCGACATGCCGATCGGCATGATCACCTCGCTCGTCGGCGGCCCCTTCTTCCTCTGGCTGCTCGTGCGCACGCGCCGCATGGCGGGAGGCTGGGCATGACCGCGCGGCTCACCGCCCACGGCGTCACGGTCCGTCCCGTGCCGAGCGGACGCGCGATCCTCGAGGACGCCTCCATCGAGGTGCATGCCGGAGAGATCCACGCCCTCGTCGGGCCCAACGGCGCCGGCAAGTCGACGCTGTTCGGGGTGCTCGCCGGCGACCTGGAGCCGGAGAGCGGGCGCGTGGAGCTCGACGGAGCGGCGCTGGCCGGCATCCGACCGCGGGATCTCGCCCGCCGCCGCGCGGTGCTGCTGCAGCAGAACACGGTGTCGTTCTCGTTCACCGCGGAGCAGGTCGTGCGGATGGGCCGGGCGCCCTGGGCGCGCACCCCGCAGGAGGATGACGATGACCGGGCCGTCGCCGAGGCGATGGCCGCGACCGAGGTGCTGCCCCTCGCGCGCCGCTCGGTCTCGTCTCTCTCGGGCGGCGAGCGGGCGCGCGTCGGGCTGGCCCGGGTGCTCGCCCAGGGGTGGACGTGCTGCTGCTCGACGAGCCGACCGCGGCCTTGGACCTCAAGCACCACGAGGACGTCATGCGCGTCGCCCGGCAGAAGGCGGATGCCGGCGCGACCGTCGCGATCGTCCTGCACGACCTGAACGCGGCGCTCGCCCACGCCGACCGGGTGACGCTGCTGTCGCAGGGGCGCGTCGTGTCGTCGGGGACGGCCGCCGAGGTGCTGACCGCCGCGGCGATCGAGGAGGTCTACGGGCAGCCGGTCGACGTCTTCCCGCACCCGGGCACGGGCGTGCCGCTGATCGTGCCGCGGCGCTGACCGTGCTCTCCCGGCGGCTGGCCGCCGTCTGCAGGAGCAACCCAACCGTCTGCAGGAGCAACAGCGCCTGTGCAGCCGGAAAGACGCCAGAAGCACCCCAAATCCGCACGGATCTCCTGCACTCCGCGAACCGGCTCCTGCATACGGCGGGAGCGGGTGGACGTCTCAGGGCCGCAGCGGCAGCAGATGCGACAGGTCGGCGCGGGTGCCGGAGGCGCGGATGCGCCCGGCGGATGCGGCATCCGACCAGGACTCCTGCCCGGTCGCGAGGGCGATCCAGGTCGCGGCGTCGGTTTCGACCACGTTCGGCGGGGTTCCCCGCGTATGCCGCAGGCCCTCCACGACCTGCGCCGCACCGAAGGGCGGCACGCGCACCTCGACGCTGTTCCCGGGCGCCTTCTCGTCGAGCAGCTGCAGCAGATAGCGCACGGCCGTCGCGAGATCGGTGCGGGACGGGGAGTCGGATGCCGCCACCGCCGCGAGCGCCGTGCGCCCGGTCTCGGTGTCGATCTTGCGTGCCATGCGCCCAGCGTAGACCGTGCCCGACTCCGGAGGACTGCCCCGCGGACCGGTGCGCCCCCGGGCCCCAACTCCAGAGAATCGGCCCGATTCCGGCTGCTTCGCGCCTCCACGCCCCGACAAGCGGGGATCTCTCCGGAGTTGGGCGCACCGCGCGGGCGCCACCGCGCCCACGGCTCCGGAGTTGGGCGCGCACCGCACGGGGACGCCGTAGGCTCGGAGGGATGAGCCCGACTTCGACGTCCCGCGACGCGCGCGCCGAACTGCTCGCCGCCGTCGGCGACGAGGGGTGGAACGGGCCGTTCCCCCAGATCCCGCAGGATGCCGAGCCGCACGAGGCGGCCGTCCTCGTCCTGTTCGGCGTGCTCGACTCCATCCCGGCGACCGGCACGCACGCTCCGGTCGCCCGCGATCTGGACGTGCTGCTGCAGCGCCGCTCCTCGACCCTGTCGTCGCATGCCGGACAGGTGTCGTTCCCCGGTGGGCGGCGCGACGCCGAGGACGACGACCTGATCGCCACCGCCCTCCGCGAGGCGCAGGAGGAGACCGGGCTCGATCCCTCGGGAGTGGAGGTGCTCGCCACCCTCCCCGAGCTGCCGCTGGCCGTGACGAACTTCCGGGTGACGCCCGTGCTGGGCTGGTGGCGTACCCCCACCGAGGTCGCCGCGGTCGACCATGCCGAGACGGTAGAGGTGTTCCGGGTTCCCGTGGCGCATCTGCTCGACCCCGCCAACCGCTTCACCACGGTCCGCCGCTACGGCGCACACACCTTCCGAGGTCCGGCGTTCGACGTCGACGGCACCGTCGTCTGGGGATTCACCGCGATGGTGCTCGATCTGCTCTTCCGCGCCGCCGGATGGCATGTGCCCTGGGACACCTCGATCGAGCGGCCCATCTGAGCGCCCGCGCGCCCGCGTGGGTAGGCTGAAACCGTGAAGATCCTCGTTCTCGGTTCCGGTGCTCGCGAGCACGCGATCATCCTCGCCCTCCGCGGCGAGGAGCAGTCGCACGACATCTACGCCGCCCCCGGCAACGCGGGGATCGCGCAGGACGCCCAGCTGGTCGACCTCGATCAGCTCGACGGCGCCGCGGTCGCCTCCTTCGCGAACGAGAAGGCGATCGACCTCGTCGTCATCGGCCCCGAGGCGCCGCTCGTCGCGGGGGTCGCCGATGCGCTCCGCGAGCGCGGCATCCCCGTCTTCGGCCCGGGCAGGGCCGCCGCCCAGCTCGAAGGCTCCAAGGCCTTCGCGAAGCGCGTGATGGATGCCGCGGGCGTCCCCACCGGTCGCGCCGTCCGCGCCACGACGCGCGAAGAGGTCGAGGCCGCCTTCGACGAGCTCGGCACCCCGCACGTGGTCAAGGCCGACGGCCTGGCCGCCGGCAAGGGCGTGCTCGTGACATCCGACCGCGCCGCCGCCCTCGCCCACGCCGAGCAGTACCTGCCCTCCGGGCCCGTGCTCGTCGAGGAGTTCCTCAGCGGCGACGAGGTCTCGCTCTTCTTCCTCAGCGACGGCGACACGGTGCGCGCGCTCAGCCCCGCGCAGGACTTCAAGCGCGCCTACGACGGCGACGAGGGCCCCAACACCGGCGGCATGGGCGCCTACTCGCCGCTGCCCTGGCTGACCGAGCGGTTCGGCGGCGAGCGGGCGTTCGTCGAAGAGGTCACCCGCACCGTCGCACTCCCCGTCATCCGTCAGCTCGACGCCGAGGGCACGCCCTTCATCGGTCTGCTCTACGCCGGGCTGATCCTGACGGATGCCGGTGTGCGCGTGATCGAGTTCAATGCCCGTTTCGGCGACCCCGAGACGCAGGTCGTGCTGCCGCGCCTTCGGACCCCGCTGTCGGAGCTGTTGCTGGCGGCGGCCTCCGGCAACCTGGAGGATCATGCCGAACCCGTCTTCTCCGACGATGTCGCGATCACCGTCGTTCTCGCGAGCGAGGGCTACCCCGAGGCGCCCGAGACCGGACGCCTGATCGAAGGACTCTCGGATGCCGCGGCCGTCAAGGGCGTGACCCTGGTGCATGCGGCGACCGGCGCCCCCGATGCGCCCGGCGGATCCCTGACCGCGACCGGCGGCCGGGTGCTGAACGTGGTGGCCGTGGCATCCGACTTCGGGGCGGCGCGCGAGCGCGCCTACGAGGCGCTGGGGAAGATCCACCTCGAGGGTGCGCACTTCCGCAGCGACATCGCCGCGAAGGTCGTGTGATGGCTGCGCAGGAGCTGCCCGGCTGGCGACACACCTATTCCGGCAAGGTGCGCGACCTCTACGCGTCCAAGGAACCGGGAGACGAACGGATGCTGGTGGTCGCCTCCGACCGTGTGAGCGCCTTCGACCACGTGCTGAGCCCGGGCATACCCGCCAAGGGCGCACTGCTCACCCAGCTCAGCCACTGGTGGTTCGACCGCCTCTCCGAGTTCCCGAATCACCTCGTCGACGGCGAGATCCCGGATGCCGTCGCCGACCGTGCGATGCTCGTGCGGGCGCTCGACATGCTGCCCCTGGAATGCGTCGTGCGCGGCTACATCACCGGATCCGGCTGGGCCGAGTATCAGGCCGAGGGCACCGTGTGCGGCATCCCGCTGCCGGAGGGCCTGAACAACGGCGACCGCCTGCCCGAGCCGATCTTCACCCCGGCGTACAAGGCGCCGATGGGCGAGCACGATGAGAACATCACCTTCGCGCAGGCCGAGGAGCTCGTGGGGGCCGAGCGCGCCGCCCAGCTGCGCGACGTGTCGTTGGAGATCTACCGCCGTGCCGCGGCGATCGCGGAAGAGCGCGGCCTCATCCTCGCCGACACGAAGTTCGAGTTCGGGACGGATGCCGCAGGCACCCTCCGACTGGCCGACGAGGTGCTCACAAGCGACTCTTCGCGGTACTGGGATGCAGAGGCGTGGGAGACGGGCGAGTCGCCCGCGGCTCGCATGGCGAGCTTCGACAAGCAGATCGTGCGCGACTGGTTGGCGGCGAACTGGGACAGGCAGGGCGAGCCGCCCGCGCTGCCCACCGAGGTCGTCGAGCGGACCGCCGCCCGCTACCGCGAGCTCATCGAGCGACTGACCGGCTGAGCCTGGTCGCGCCGCGAACGCGCGCACATCGGTGTCCCGCGTGCCCGCGCGAATGACAGCGCCGGCCGCCGATAGTGTGTGCTCAGCACTCAGCCCCCGATCCCCGAGGAGATCCCCATGCCGCTGTGGAAGATCCATGGCAACGGCCGCACCGTCGAGCCCGGCGCCGTCGTCCGCCCCGAAGAACGCTTGAACTGGCCGGTCTCATTCGCCATCGGCCTGCAGCACGTGATCGCCATGTTCGGCGCGACGTTCCTCGTGCCGATCATCACCGGCTTCCCCGTCGCGACGACGCTGCTGTTCTCCGGTGTCGGCACGCTGCTGTTCCTCCTCATCACGAAGAACCGCCTCCCCAGCTATCTGGGTTCGTCCTTCGCGTTCATCGCACCGGTCACCGCCGCGACCGCTACCGCCGGCATGGGTTCGGCCCTCGCCGGGATCGTCGCGGTCGGCGTGCTGCTGGCCATCGTCGGCCTGGTGGTGCAGTTCGCCGGACTCGGCTGGATCAACAGGCTCATGCCGCCCGTCGTCGCGGGAACCATCGTCGCGCTCATCGGCTTCAATCTCGCACCAGTCGCCTGGCTGAACTACCAGGAAGGTCCGGTGACGGCGACCGTGACCCTGACGGCCGTCGTGCTGTTCAGCGTACTGTTCCGCGGATTCCTCGGACGCATCTCGATCTTCCTCGGCGTGATCGTCGGATACATCGTGGCCGTGATCCGCGGCGAGGTCGACTACACGGAGGTCAAGGCCCTCGCCGAAGCCGACGGCTTCCTCGACGCCGTCACCGGAAAGTGGTTCGGACTGCCGCCCTTCCACCTCCCCGACTTCGCCTCGCCCGGCACCTGGTCGGTCATCGCGATGTTCCTCCCGGTGGTCCTGGTCCTCATCGCCGAGAACGTCGGCCACGTGCGCGGCGTCGCCACGATGGTGGGCGATCCGAAGATCAACGAGCACACCGGTCGCGCTCTGTTCGCCGACGGCGTCGCCACGACCTTCGCCGGTGTCGGCGGAGGTTCGGGCACCACCACCTACGGCGAGAACATCGGCGTCATGGCCGCCACGCGCGTCTACTCCACCGCGGTGTACTGGGTCGCCGGCGTCGTGGCGATCCTGCTCGCCTTCTCGCCGGTCGTCGGCGCCGTGTTCAACTCGATCCCCGCAGGCGTCATCGGCGGCGTGACCACCGCGCTCTACGGCCTGATCGGGATCATCGGCATCAAGATCTGGGTCGACAACCAGGTCGACTTCTCCCGCCCGGTCAACCAGTACACGGCAGCCGTCGGACTGGTCATCGCGATCGCAGGCTTCATGTTCACCGCCCCGGCGTCGAACTGGGCGGCATCGTCCTCGGCACCGTGGCCGCGCTGCTCATCTACCACCTGGGCAACGCGATCGCCCGCTGGCGCAAGACCGGTGCTGACGACGGCGGCCCCATCGTGCCGATCGGCCAGCTCGGCGGCGACATGCAGGAGGAGCCGGCACGCTGAGCCCGCGGCATCCGCGTCGACGGATGCCGCGGGAACATCCGGGGCGGCATCGTGGTTGCATCAGGCATGGACACAAAACTTGCCTCGGCTACTAAAATGGGCGCGGTCACGCTGTTCGTCGGCGACCTCGACGCGATGACGCGTTTCTACCGCGATGTCATCACCCTCCAGGTGCTGCGCGCGGAGGGTGACGTGGTCGCCCTCGGGCGCGGCGGCACCGAGCTCGTGATCCTCCACCACGATCCCGCACTCCGGCACGCCGCCGCGGGCTCCGCCGGGCTCTTCCACACCGCGATCCTCTTCGAGTCGCGGGAAGCGCTGGCCGCGGTCGTCTACTCCGTCGCCCAACGCGCACCGCAGCTGTTCACCGGCAGCTCCGACCACCTCGTCAGCCAGGCGTTCTATCTCGATGACCCCGAGGGCAACGGCATCGAGCTGTACTGGGACCGTGACCGCACCGAATGGTCGTGGACGCACGGCCAGATCGAGATGGCGACGCTCTACCTCGACCCGAACCGGTTCCTGCACGAGCACCTGACCGAGCAGGCGGCCTCGGGCTCGACGGAGGCGGATGCCGCGACGATCGGCCACGTGCACCTCTCGGTCGGCGACGTGGCCTCCGCCCGCGACTTCTACGTCGGCAGGCTGGGCTTCGACGCCACCGCCTCGCTCGGCGACAGCGCACTGTTCGTCAGCGCCGGCGGCTACCACCACCACATGGCGATGAACACCTGGACCTCCCGCGGGGCCGGACCCCGGATGCCGGCGCTCGGCCTCGGCCGGGTCGACCTCGCCCTCCCCGACGCCGATGCGCTCGGTGAGCTGGGCGAGCGCCTCGCGCACTTCAAGATGCAGGTGGCCGACGACGGGAAGACGCTGACCTTCGCCGACCCGTGGAACAACACGCTGCTCGCGGCGGTGGCGTAGTCTCCGGCATCCGACGCCGTCCGAGGATCACGCCGATTCGCGGACGACGAGATCCGTCGGCAGGATCGTCCGGTGCGCGGGCTCCCCGCCGGCGAGGAGCTCCAGGAGCACCCCCGCCATCGCCTGCCCCTGCGCGAACATGGGCTGGCGGACCGTGGTGAGCGCCGGGTCGACGCTCGTGGCGACGTGGGAGTCGTCGAAGCCGACGATCGCGATGTCCTCCGGGATGCGGACGCCGGCACCCCGCAGCACGCTCATCACGCCGCGCGCCATGAGGTCGCTCGCGACGAAGATCGCGTCGGGCAGCCCCGCACCGGATGTCAGCATCCGACGGGCCGCCTCCGCGCCGCCCGCCTCGCTGAACCCGCCGTCGTACTCTCCGGCGGGCTCCAGTCCCGCCTCGGCGAGCGCCTGCCGGAACCCGTCGATGCGATCGACTGCGGCGGGCATCGTGCGCGGGCCCGACACGGTCGCGATGCGGCGCCGGCCGATGCCGAGGAGGTGTTCGGTGGCGTGGCGTCCGCCGAGCACATTGTCCGTGTCGACGAAGTAGTCGGTGGGGCGCACCGTCATGGGCCGACCGCCGAAGACGACCGGCACGGCCGAGGCGATCCGTTCGACGTAGAGGTCGCCGGTGTGGTGCGAGACGATGATCGCGCCGTCGACGCCGCCGTTGCGCACGAAGCTCGTCATCTTGTCGCCGGGGTCGTCGCTGGCGATGAGGAGGTTGAGGATGTAGTCGGACCGGCCCAGCCGCGCCGAGATCCCCGACACGATCGCCGCGAAGAAGGGGTCGCCGAAGAAGCGGGTCGTGTCCTCGGGGACGACGAGGGCGATGGCATGGGTCTGCCTGCTCGCCAAGGAGCGGGCCGCGCGATTGGGCACGTAGTTCAGGCGGGTGATCGCCGCCCGCACCGCCTCGAGCGCCTCCGGGCTCACCCGATCGGATCCGTTGACGACGCGGGACACCGTCGAGCGCGAGACGCCGGCGGCGACGGCGACCTCCTCGATCGTTGCGCGTGACATCTCACCCTCCCTCGCGCGAACTGCCGGAACGGACGCGTCAGATCGCGCGTTCCCCGATGATGCGAGCGTACTCGCGCCCGGAGTCCTTCACGATCCGCTCCTGCGTGTCGTAGTCGACGTAGACGATGCCGAACCGTTTCTCGTAGCCCCAGGCCCACTCGAAGTTGTCCATGAGCGACCAGTAGAAGTAGCCGCCGACATCCGCCCCCTGCTCGATCGCGTCGAGGGTCGCGGACAGGTGCGCCCGCAGGTAGTCGACACGCTCCTGGTCGTGCACCCGGCCGTCCTCGACGGCATCGTCGTAGGCCGCGCCGTTCTCCGTGACGTACATGCGCACATCCCCCACGTACTCCTCCGACAGGCGCAGGAGAAGGCGCGTGAGCCCCTCGGGCTGCACCTCCCAGCCCATCGAGGTCTCCGGGAGTCCGCGGTCGATCCAGTGGACGCCGGCATCCGCGGGGAAGGGCGAGGCGGTCTTCCGGTCGGTGGGCGCCTGGCCGCTGTCGCGGGGCACCGCCGGTGCGTGCCCGCTGACGAGCTCGCCGTGGTAGTAGTTCACGCCGAAGGCGTCCAGGGGCACGGCGATGGTCTCGAGGTCGGATGCCGTGACGGCCTCCTCCCAGCGGGCGACCGCCTCCGCGTCGACGGCGCGGAAGTCCTCGACGATATCGGCCGGGTACTCCCCGCGGAAGACGGGGTCGAGGAACCAGCGGTTGAACTGCCCGTCGATCCGACGCGCGGCATCGCGGTCGGCGGCATCCGATGTATCGGCCGGGTCGGCGACGGTGAGGTTCAGCGTGACGCCCAGCGACAGGCTGTCGTCGCGCTCGCGCAGCGCTCGCACCGTCTGCCCGTGCGCGAGCAGCAGGTGGTGGGCGGCGAGCAGACCGTCGCCGAAGCTGTACCGGCCCGGCGCATGGACGCCCGCCGTGTACGACAGGAACGACGAGCACCAGGGCTCGTTGAGCGTCGTCCAGTGGTGCACCCGGTCGCCGAGGGCGTCGTGCATCGTGAGCGCGTACTCGAGGAAGCGGTCGGCGGTCTCGCGCACCGTCCAGCCGCCCCTCTCCTCCTGCGCCTGGGGCATGTCCCAGTGGTACAGGGTCAGCCACGGCACGATGTCGGCCTCGAGCAGCGCATCGACCAGGCGCTGGTAGAAGTCCACGCCCGCGGGGTTGACGGCGCCGGCATCCGGCCTGACCCGCGACCACGAGGTCGAGAAGCGGTAGGTCTGCAGGCCCATCCGCTTCATGAGCGCGACATCGTCGCCGTAGCGATGGTAGTGGTCGCAGGCGACGTCGCCGTTGTCGGCGTTCACCACCGCACCCGGCACGCGCGAGAAGGTGTCCCAGATCGAGGCGGTGCGCCCGTCCTCGAACGCGGCGCCCTCGATCTGGAAGGCCGCGGTCGCCCCGCCGAAGAGGAAGTCCTGCGGGAAGGAGCGCGAAGAGCTCTGCGTCATGGCGACGGTCTCCTGTCTGTCGATGAGGGTCAAGGATCAGCCTTTCACGGCGCCGGCCATGATGCCGCTGACGAGCTGCTTGCCGGCGAAGATGAACAGCAGCAGCAGGGGAACGGTGGCCAGCAGGACACCGGCGAGGACGATGGACCAGTCCACGAAGTAGTTCGCCTGCAGCAGCGACAGCGCGACCGGCAGGGTCGGGCTCTCCCGGTCGAGCACGATGAACGGCCAGAAGAAGTTGTTCCAGGCGCCCACGAAGGTGAACAGGAACAGCATCGCCGCGGCCGGACGCGCCGCGGGCATTCCGACCGTCCAGAATGTGCGGATCATCGAGGCGCCGTCGACACGCGCCGCCTCGATCAGCTCGTTCGGCACGGCCTGACGCAGATACTGCGTCATCCAGAACACGCCGAAGGCGCTCGTCAGTGCGGGGATGATGATCGCGCCGATCGTGCCCGTCCACCCGAACTCGGCGAACAGGATGTAGAGCGGCACGACGCCCAGCTGCGCGGGCACCGCCATCGTCGCCACGACGAAGACGAGCAGGCCGTTGCCGCCGGCGAAGCGCAGCTTCGAGAAGGCCCACCCGGCCAGCGTCGAGGTCAGCACCACCGCGGCGGCGATGAGGAACGAGCTGTAGATCGAGTTCCACAGCGCCGTCCAGAAGTTCACCGCCGGGTCGTTCACGACCTTCAACGCGTTGTCGATGAAGTTGCCGCCCGGGATCCAGTTGATCTCCGGGTTGCGCAGCGTCGACGCATCGCCGGAGCCCACGAGGAAGGCCCAGTAGAAGGGGAAGGCGGATGCCAGCAGCACGACGCCGAGACCCGCGTACACCCAGAAGCTCGGGCGGTAGCCGCGGATGCGACGCACGGCGAACTGCGTGCGCCCGCGCCCGCCGGGTACGGTGACCGCCTCTGTGGTCGTGGAGCTCATCGCGCACCTCCCTTTCGTCGCATCCGTCTCGGTCTCTCGTTCCTCGTGCCCTCACCGCGCACGAGACCGCGGGTGACGGCGAGGTTGATGAGCCCGATCAGCAGGATGATGAGGAACAGGATCCAGGCCAGGGCCGCCGCGCGGCCGAAGTTCCACTGCCCCCAGCCGATGTTGTAGAGGTACAGCGTGATCGTGAGCCACTGCTGCGCCGAGCCGCCGCGTCCGGTGTTGTCGAACATGCGCGGCTCGTCGAAGATCTGCAGGCCGCCGATGGTTGCCGTGATGATGACGAAGATGAGGGTCGGCTTGAGCGAGGGCAGGGTGATGCTCGTGAACTGGCGGAAGGCGCCGGCGCCGTCGACGGTGGCCGCCTCGTAGTAGTCGCGGTTGACCGCTTGCATCGCCGCAAGGAGGATCAGGGTGTTGTAGCCGGTCCAGCGGAAGTTCACCATCGTGGCGATGGCGACGTGGCTCCAGAAGGGCTCGACGTGCCAGGGGATCGCCGGCATCCCCCAGTTGCCGAGGATCGTGTTGATGAGGCCGAAGCGGTCGGCGAAGATGTTGCTGAAGATCAGCGCCACCGCCACGGGTGCCACCACATACGGCAGCAGCACGCCCATGCGCCAGAAGGTCTTGGCGCGAAGATTGCGGTCGAGCATCGCGGCGATGAAGATCGCGGCGATCATCTGGGGCACGGCGGACAGCAGGAAGATGCTGAAGGTGTTCCGCAGCGCCACCCAGAACGCCGGCTGGGAGAGCACCCAGAGGTACTGGTCGAAGCCGATGAACGTGCCCGTGCCGCGGACGAGGTCCCAGTCCATGAAGGAGATCACGGCGGTGTACGCGATGGGGAACAGCCCCACGATCGCGAACATGATGAAGAACGGCGAGATGTACAGGTAGGGCGAGAACTTGAGGTCCCACCTGCTCAGGCGGTGGGAGAAGGAGATCACCCGGGTCGGGCGCGCGGGCGTCCCGCTCGGCGCCCGGGAAGGGGCGCGGGTGTCGATGTCGGTCACGAGGACCCTCCGATCGGCATGAGTCGGCATGAGGGGCGGGCGGCGGGTCAGACGCCGCCCGCCCGTCAGCGGTCGTGTCAGAAGGCCTCGACCTGGGCGATCCAGCTGTTCCAGGAGGACTCCTTGTCCTCCTGGCCGTCGAAGACGCGGTTGACCGCATCCTGCAGGGCGTCGTGGTACTGGAAGTACTGCGGGCCCTTGTACGGCGCCACGGTGATCGCGTTGGCGCGGTCGATGCCGATCTGCCCGGTCGGCGCGTCGTTGAAGTACTCGTTGGTGAAGTCGCTCAGGTCACTGCTTCCCTGTGCCTCGATCTGGCTGGGGAAGGTGCCGACGTTGACGAACGCCTTCAGCTGCACCTCGGGCGAGGTCAGCCAGGCGGCCAGGTCCTTCGCGGCCTCGACGTTGCTGCCGTTGGCGGGGATCGTCAGGTACGAGCCGCCCCAGTTGCCGCCGCCGCCCGGGAAGGCGTTGGCGACGTCCCAGCCGTCGATGTCGGGTGCGGTGCCCGAGATGATGCCGTGCATCCACGGCGGGCAGAGCATCGCGGCGTACTCGCCGTTGGCCATCGAGGCGAACCAGTCCTCGGACCACTGGCCGGAGAAGGCCGCGATCGGGATGGCCCTGTCGACGACCGCGTCGTAGGCGGCGCGCACCTCGGGGTTGGTCGTGGCGATGATCGAGCCGTCAGGCTGCTCGTAGCTGTACTCGAGCTGGTTGACGATGCCCTGGAGCACGGAGTTCGCCGAGTCGATGAAGGGGTTCCCGGTCTCGGCGACGTAGTCGGCGCCCACCTGGAAGAAGGCGTCCCACGTCGGGAAGAGACCGGCGACCTCGTCGCGGTCGGAGGGCAGGCCCGCCTCCTCGAACAGGTCGGCGCGGTAGCAGATGCCCTGGGGCCGATGTCGGTGCCGTAGGCGACGAGGTTGCCGTCGGCATCCGTCGCCGCAGCTTCCTTCCAGTCGAGCCAGCGGCCCTTGAGGTCGTCCTGGACCGGGCGAGCAGGTCGGAGTACTGCATCATCTCGGCGAACCAGTCGATCTCCACGGCCTCGATGTCGGCGAGACCGCCGCTGCCGAGCTTCTGGAAGAAGTTGGCACGGGCGTCGCCGGACTCGGCGGCGCGGTTGTGGGTGATCGTGACGTTCGGGTTCTGGGCGGTGTACTCGGCCAGCAGTTCGTCGGTGTACCCGAAGTCGTTGAACGTCGCGATGGTGAGGGTGATCGGCTCGTCCGGATCGGCGGGACCGGTTCCCTCGCCACCGTTGCCGCCGCTGCAGGCGGCGAGGGTGAGGGCGGACACGGATGCGACAGCGGTCACTGTCAGCATCCGGCGCAGGGCGCGTGATTTCACGGTTCACTCCTTTGTGCGTGTGTGTGTTGCGGATCTGAGTGCTGCTGCGTGGGAGCGCTCCCACACTGTGTGGGAAACTTTATGGGAGCGCTCCCACGACGTCAAGTCCGAGTTGTGTCGCCTACGCTGTTGCGGTGACCTCCGCAGACCTCTCCCGCGCCGAATCGCTCATCCGCGCCATCCCGGACCACCCCGCGCCCGGCATCCTCTTCCGCGACATCACGCCCCTGCTGGCGGATGCCGCAGCCCTGCGCACGACCACCGACGCCCTCATCGCGCCCTTCGTCGGAGGGTTCGACGTCGTCGCCGGGATCGAGGCGCGCGGGTTCCTCCTCGCCGGCGCGGCGGCGATCGCCGCGGGCGTCGGGCTCGTGCCGATCCGCAAGGCGGGCAAGCTGCCCCGGCCCGCGGCATCCGTCGACTACGCCCTGGAGTACGGCACCGCCACCGTCGAGATGCACGACGACCTGCCCGCAGGCGCCCGGGTGCTCCTCATCGACGACGTGCTCGCCACGGGCGGCACGCTCGCCGCCGGGCGCGAGCTCATCGAGCAGCTCGGCGGCACGGTCGCCGGCATCGCGGTGCTCTTCGAGATCTCGGGTCTCGGCGGACGAGAGGTCGTCGGCGACCTGCACACCGTCTTCAGCGCCTGAGCGTCACCGCGCCGCGTCGCCCGTCGGGAAGGCTCGCGTGACGGGCGGTAGGATGAGGGGGCACCCCACCCCCGTCTCGGAGCCGAACATGCCCACCATCGTCGTCGACGTCATGCCCAAGTCCGAACTCCTCGACCCGCAGGGCAAGGCCGTCACGGGCGCGCTCACCCGCCTCGGCATCGACTCCTTCGGCGAGGTCCGCATCGGCAAGCGCTTCGAGCTGACCGTCGAGGGCGAGGTCACCGACGCGCTGCTCGCGCAGGCGCGCGAGATCGCCGACGACATCCTGTCCAACTCGGTCATCGAGGACGTCGTCGGCATCGAGGTCGTCGAATGACGGTGCGCATCGGGGTCATCACCTTCCCCGGCTCGCTCGACGACCGCGACGCGCAGCGCGCGATCCGCCTCGCCGGGGCCGAGCCCGTCGCCCTCTGGCACGGCTCGCACGACCTCGACGGCGTCGACGCCCTGGTCCTCCCGGGCGGCTTCAGCTACGGCGACTACCTGCGCTCGGGGGCGATCGCGGCCCACTCGCCGATCATGGCCGAGGTGAAGGACGCCGCGGCGAAGGGCATGCCGATCCTCGGCATCTGCAACGGCTTCCAGATGCTCGTCGAGGCGCACCTGCTGCCCGGCGGCCTCATCCGCAACGACCACCAGCACTTCGTCCGTCGCGACCAGCGCCTGCGCGTCGAGAACAACGACACCGCCTGGACGAACGAGTTCTCCCGGCACCAGGAGATCGTGATCCCGCTCAAGAACGCCGAGGGCGGCTACATCGCGAGCGACGAGACCCTCGACCGCATCGAGGGCGAGGGCTTGGTCGCGTTCCGCTACCTCGGGGTGAACCCGAACGGGTCGCTGCGCGACATCGCCGGGCTCACGAACGAGGCCGGGAACGTCGTCGGCCTCATGCCGCATCCGGAGCACGCCACCGAGCCCGGCTTCGGCCCCGACACCGCCGCCGCCATGCGCTCCGGCGTCGACGGGCTGCCGTTCTTCACGAGCGCGATCGCCGCCGTCACCCGCGTCGCCGCCTAGGCCGCCCGTTTCGCGGACACCTGCCCGAATCGCGGGTGATTCCCTCCGATTCGTCCGCGATTCGGGTCATCGTCCGCGAAACGGGACGCGGATGCCGCGGCTACACCGTCCCGGCCGGCGGCCAGACGCCGATGATCGCGGCCATGACGAGCAGCGTCACCAGTTCGTGCGCGATGTTCAGGGTCGTCAGCTGCGTCGGACGCCCCTCGAAGGCGTCATGCGTGATGAAGCGCGCGGCCGTGAGACCGGCCCAGAGCGCGACGGCCGTCACGATCGCGGAGAGGAAGTACGAGCCGTCGTAGAAGTGCCAGGCGATCGAGACCGCACCGGCGAGCACCCACGCGGTGACGAAGCTCATGAGCGCGCCGACGAGGATCGGCATCCATGCCTGCAGCCCCGTCACATCGGGATTCTCGATGTCGACGCCGGCGAGCTTCGCCCAGCGCCGCCCGAAGGTCTGCGGCATGTACCAGAGCGATCCGACGATCATGCTTCCCGCCGTCGCGACCAGCACCGCCCAGTAGTTGATCTCAGGGACCATGGCTCCTCCTCGAGTCGGCCTCGATCCCGACGCTACCCCGCGCAGGGGTCGGATGCCACGACAACGCGCCCGCAGTGGCGCGACTGCAAGCGCTTACAGTACGCTGGGGGAATGTCCCAGTCAGAGCAGACGTCCGCCCCGGCACCGAGTGGTGGCGCACCGCCGTTATCTACCAGATCTACCCCCGCTCCTTCGCGGACGCAACGGGCGACGGCATCGGCGACCTGCCGGGCATCACGAGCAGGCTCGACGCGCTGAAGGAACTCGGCGTCGACGCCATCTGGCTGAGCCCGTTCATGACGAGCCCGCAGAAGGACGCCGGCTACGACGTCGCCGACTACCGCGACGTCGACCCGATCTTCGGCACGCTCGCCGACTTCGACGAGATGCTCGCGCAGGCACACGCCCGCGGCATCCGGGTCATCGTCGACCTCGTGCCCAACCACTCCTCCGACCAGCACGTCTGGTTCCAGGAGGCCCTGAGAGCGGCGCCCGGCAGCCCGGAGCGTGCCCGCTACATCTTCCGCGACGGCCGCGGCGATAACGGCGAGCTCCCCCGAACAACTGGGAGAGCGTGTTCGGCGGCGGCATGTGGGAACGCGTGACCGAGGCCGACGGCACGCCCGGCCAGTGGTACCTGCACATCTTCGACGCCACCCAGCCCGACTTCGACTGGAACAACGAAGAGGTGCGCGAGGAGTTCCGCTCCGTGCTGCGCTTCTGGCTCGACCGCGGCGTCGACGGCTTCCGGGTCGACGTCGCGCACGGCATGATCAAGGCCGACGGGCTTCCCGACTACCACCCTCCGACCGACGCCGACTCGATGGGCGGCGACGAGGAGAACGTCCCGTACTGGGGGCAGGACGGCGTGCACGACATCTATCGCGACTGGCACCAGGTGCTCGCGGAGTACGACGGCGACCGTGCGCTGTGCGGCGAGGCGTGGCTGCCGACGATCGAGCGCACCGCGCTGTGGGTGCGCCCCGACGAGATGCACCAGACCTTCAACTTCCCGTACCTGATGACGCCGTGGGATGCCGGTCAGCTGCGCGGGGTGATCCGCGAGTCGCTCGACGCCTTCGGCGCCGTCGGCGCCCCCAGCACCTGGGTGCTGTCGAACCACGACGTCGTCCGCCACGCCTCGCGCCTGGCGCTCACGGCCGACAACCCGCAGGGCGCCGGCATCGGCCCGACTCCCCCGGCCAGCCCGTTCCCGAACTGGGGCTCTCTCGCGCCCGCGCCGCGACGACGCTCATGCTCGCGCTGCCCGGCTCGTCCTACCTGTACCAGGGCGAGGAGCTCGGGCTGCCCGAGGTCATCCACCTGCCGGGCGACGCGCGTCAGGATCCGACCTGGTTCCGCACCAACGGCGAGCGCTACGGACGCGACGGCTGCCGCGTGCCGCTGCCCTGGGAGTCCGACGCCCCCGCTTACGGCTTCAACGACACGGGCGCCTCGTGGCTGCCGCAGCCGGCCGAATGGGCTCAGTTCGCGCGCGAGCGGCAGGAGTCGGATGCCGCATCCACCCTCTCCCTCTACCGCGAGCTGCTGCGCCTGCGGCGCGAGAACGGTCTGGGCGCCGGCACGCTCACCTGGCTGGACGCCGGGTCGGATGCGGTCGCATTCCGTCGCGGTGATATAACTGTGGTGGTCAACATGGGCGAAGCCGCTCTCGACCTCGCGACTCTCGCCGAGGGCGCGAACCCGGTCTTCCTCGTGCAGAGCGAGGCCTTCGAAGGGACCGAGCTGCCCCGAACACGGCGGTGTGGTTCCGCAGCTAGCGAAAGCATTCCATGGTCAGCATCGATGAGGTTGCGCGATTGGCCGGCGTCTCCACGGCGACGGTGTCGCGCGCCCTCAGCGGTCGCGGCCAGGTGTCGGAGGCCTCCCGTCAGCGCGTGCAGCAGGCGGCGAAGGCCCTCGGTTACGTCGTCTCGTCGCGGGCGTCGAGTCTCGCGTCGGGTCGCACCAAGAACGTCGGCGTGATCGTCCCGTTCCTGGACCGCTGGTTCTTCAGCACGGTGCTCTCGGGGGTCTCCGCCGCGCTCATGCGCGCCGGCTATGACATCACGCTGTACAACATCACCGCCGACGATGCGGTGCGCACGGCGGTGTTCTCGACCTTCCTGCGCCGGCAGCGGGTGGACGCCGTCATCGCCGTGGCCATCGAGCTGGGCGAGACCGAGACCGAGCAGCTGCAGGCGCTCGGACTGCCGGTGGTCGCGATCGGCGGCCCGAACCCGAAGCTCGACACCCTCACGGTCGACGACGTCGCCGTCTCGCAGCTGGCGACCCAGCATCTGCTGGGCCTCGGTCATCGCGACATCGCCCACATCGGCGCGAACCCCGAGTTCGACCTCGACTTCCACATCCCCACCCACCGCCGGCAGGGGTTCGAGAAGGCGCTGACGGATGCCGGGATCGCGGTCAAGCCGGCCTTTCTCGAGCCCGCCGACTTCACGATCGAGGGTGGCTACCGCGCCGGCAAGCAGCTGCTGGGCCGGCCCGGGCCCCGGCCGACGGCGATCTTCGCGGCATCCGACGAGATGGCCATCGGAGCGATCCTCGCCGCCCGCGACCTCGGCTTCCGCGTGCCCGAGGACCTCTCGGTCGTCGGCATCGACGGCCACGAGCTGGGCGAGTTCTTCCGGCTCACCACGGTCGACCAGTTCCCCATGGGGCAGGGCGAGCGTGCGGCGGAGCGGATCCTGCAGCAGCTGTCGGAGGGCGGCGAGGAGCCGCCCCACGGCCAGGGCGCACTGCCGTTCGAGCTGGTCGTCCGCGGGACGACCGCGCGGGCCTGAGCCCGCCCCTTCGCCCCACACCCTCACTCCCGCCCTCGGTTCGTCGAGTGCACTAGTTCTCGCCCAGTGCACCGGTTGTTCGCGGCAAAGAAGTGGTGCACTCGGCAGCAAGCAGTGCACTCGACGTGGGTCTGGAGGCGCGTCAGGGGCGCGCGACCCGCAGCGTCACGACCTGGAAGGGGCGGAGGGCGAGCCCCACCTCCTCGCCGTTCCAGGCCACACCGTCGGGCGCGATCTCGCGTTCGAGCAGGTCGGTCTGGACGACGGATGCCGCGGCGAAGCCGAGCCGCAGCTCCGACTCGGCCGCCCGCCGCGCGACTCGTAGAGGCGGACGACCACATCGCCGCTGCCGTCCTCGGCGAGCTTGACCGCCTCGACGATCACGCCCGAGCCCTCGTCGACCTCGACGATCGGCGCGACGGACCCCGCGCCCGGCACGCGGCGCTCCGGGAGATTGATCCGGTACCCTCCCGGATCGCGTCGGCGACCTCCGCGCCGATCACGAGTCCGATACGCAGGCTGTGCCGTCCCTGGTCCTGCTCCGGGTCGGGGAAGAGCGCCGCGCGCAGGAGCGAGAGCCGCGCCGTCGTGATCGTGCCTCCGCGCTCGTCGCGCTGCTCCCGACGGAAGTCGTGGCCATAGGTGGAGTCGTTCACGATCGCGACGCCGAAGTCGGGCTCGGCGACGTGCACCCACCGGTGCGCGACGGTCTCGAAGCGAGCGGCGTCCCAGGAGGTGTTCGTGTGGATCGGCCGCCTCAGGTGCCCGAACTGGATCTCGGATGCCGCGTGGTCGGTGTGGACGTCGAGCGGGAAGGCGAGCTTGAGCAGCTTCTGCCTCTCGTGCCAGTCGATGTCGAGTACGAGCTCCAGTGTGCGCGAGCCGCGGCGGAGCGAGAGACGCTCCACGACGCTCGAAGCGCCGAAGGCCCGGCGGACGGCGAGCTCCTCGCCCTCGACGCCGATCGACTCGACCTCGGTCAGGTCGCGCACCGTGTGGCGGTAGTGCTCGTCGATGTCCCACGCGTCCCACTGCGTGGGGGTGTCCCGGTGCAGCTGCAGCAGCCCCGCCGCCCGCCCCGGGCGATGGCCTCCCGGCCGGACGCGAGATCAACCGCCGAGACGATGAGCCCGCGCGCATCGACCCGCACCCGGATCACGCCGTTGTCGAACAGCCAGCCGTCGGCATCCGGAACCGGCACGGCAGCCGGCTCCTCCTCCGCGGCGGCCACGCCGAGCGCGGGCACGCCCGCGCTCGCGTGCGGGGCGGCATTCGCCACAACCGTACGGTCCCCGTCACCCACGAGCGCCCGCAGGCTGTCGGCGATGATCTGCTCCAGCTCCGCAGCGACGAAGGCGTAGTTGCGCTCGGCGTCGCGATGCACCCACGCGATCGAGGAGCCGGGGAGGATGTCGTGGAACTGCTGCAGCAGCACCGTCTCCCACACCTTCCGCAGACGCTCGGCGGGGTACTCCGCGCCCGTGCGGACCGCGGCCGTCGCCGCCCACAGCTCGGCCTCGCGCAGCAGATGCTCGCTGCGGCGGTTGCCCTGCTTGGTGGCGAGATGGCTCGTGTAGGTGCCGCGGTGGAACTCGAGGTAGAGCTCGCCCGACCAGACCTCCGGCCGCGGGTACTCCGCCTCGGCGGTCTCGAAGAACTGCCGCGGCGTCGAATGCACCACGCGCGGCGAGCCCTCCAGCGACCCGGTGCGCGCGATCGCCGCGGCCATCTCGCGGGTGGGCCCGCCTCCGCCGTCGCCGTATCCATAGGGCAGCAGCGACACCGAGCTGCGCCCCTTGTCGGCGAAGGTGCGCTCGGCGTGCGCGAGCTCGGCGGCAGTCACCCGGGCGTTGTAGGTGTCGACGGGCGGGAAGTGGGTGAAGATCCGCGTGCCGTCGATGCCCTCCCACGAGAAGGTGTGATGCGGCATCCGATTCGTCTCGCTCCAGGACAGCTTCTGGGTGAGGAACCAGCGTGCCCCGGCCGCCCGGGCGATCTGCGGGAGGGCCGCGGTGTAGCCGAAGGAGTCGGGAAGCCAGACCTCCTCGGTCTCGATGCCGAACTCGCGCAGGAAGAAGCTCTTGCCGACGAGGAACTGCCGCACCAGCGCCTCGGAGCCCGGCATGTTGGTGTCGGACTCGACCCACATGCTCCCGACCGGCACGAAGCGGCCCTCGGCGACCCTCGTGCGAATGCGCTCGAACAGATCGGGGTAGCGCTCCTTGATCCAGGCGTACTGCTGCGCCGAGGAGGCGGCGAAGTGCACGTCCGGGTCCTCGTCCATGAGCGAGAGCACGTTCGAGAAGGTGCGCGCGACCTTCCGCACCGTCTCGCGCACCGGCCACAGCCACGCCGAGTCGATGTGCGCGTGCCCGACGGCATGCAGCGTGTGTGCGCTGTCGGATGCCGGGCGGCGAGGATCGGCGCGAGGACCGCGCGGCCTGCGGCGGCGGTCGCGGCGACGGCATCCGGATCGACCGCGTCGATCATCTCCTCCAGAGCGAGGAGGACCCGCGCCCTGCGGGGCGAGCCCTCATCGAGCTGGTCGACGAGCCCGCGCAGGGCGAGCGTGTCGTCGAGGAGGGCGGCAACGTGCAGATCGCGCAGCCGCACGTCGACCGCCTTCAGCGTGTAGAGGGGCTCGGAGCCGGCGGTCTCCGGGTCCCCGAGCGGGGTGGGGTCGAAGGTGAAGATGCTCCCGACATCCGGATTGGATGCCGCCTCGACGAAGACGTCGATCGTGCCGTCGTCGCCCACCGCCTCGACCACGACGTTGTTGAGTGGGGCGATGCCGCGCACGGGGCGACCGTGGAGATCCCAGACCATCGCCTCGCACTGGAAACCCGGCTGCCCTTCGGTGAAGCCCAGGTCGACGACGAGCTCGGCGCGGGTTCCGGCGACCTCCTGCCATTCGTCGGGCACGGCGCCCTGCACGCGGAACCACGTCGTCCCCAGGGGCGGCCCCAGCTCTCGCCGACCGCGACGGACGCGTAGTCGCCGGCCGCCGCCTCGTCGAAGCCCACCGGCTCCCCGGCGCCTCCCACCTCTCGACGCGCAGCGGCTCCGCCGCGCGATGAACGTGGGGCCGCAGGCGCTCCCGGATGAACCTGTCGACGCGCAGCAGTGCGAGTTCGGAACGATCGTGCATGCCCCCAGTGTCTCCCCTCTCCCGCCGCTCGGAAAGCCTCTCCGAGGTGCGGCGCCCTCGCGGACGGGATGAGCGGCCGCGGGTAGGCTCTAGGTCATGACGATCGACCTCGAAGCCCTGTACATCGACCTCCACCAGCATCCGGAGCTGTCGTTCCAGGAGACCCGCACCGCACAGGTCGCGGCCGGACACCTCCGCGACCTCGGGTACGAGGTGCACGAGGGCATCGGAATCACCGGAGTCGCCGCGGTTCTGGCCAACGGCGAGGGCCCGACCGTCTGGCTGCGCGCCGACATGGACGCCCTCCCCGTCGAGGAGCAGACCGGCCTCGCCTACGCGAGCACCGCGAAGGGCATCGACCCGGCCGGGAAGACGGTCCCGGTCATGCACGCCTGCGGCCACGACATGCACGTGACCGCCATGATCGGCGCCGCCGAGCGCCTCGTCGCCGAACGCGATTCCTGGACCGGCACGGTCGTCGTCCTCATCCAGCCGCCGAGGAGTACGGCGCCGGCTCGCGCGCAATGCTCGACGACGGACTGCTCGAGCGCGTCCCGCAGCCCGATATCGTGCTCGGCCAGCACGTCACGCCCCTGCCCGCGGGCATCATCGGCGTCAGGCCGGGCACGCAGATGGCGGCATCCGACGGCCTGACCGTCACGCTGCACGGACGCGGCGGCCACGGCTCCCGCCCGCACGCGACGATCGACCCGGTGGTGATGGCGGCGGCCACGGTCATGCGCCTGCAGACGATCGCCTCCCGCGAGGTCGACCCTCGCGACGTGGGCGTCGTGACGGTCGGCTCCATCCACGCGGGCCTGAAGAACAACATCATCCCGGCCGAGGCGACCCTCGAGCTGAGCCTGCGCTATCCGAACGACGAGATGCGCGAGAAGATCCTCGGCAGCGTCGAGCGGATCGTGCGGGCAGAGGCCCTGGCATCCGGCGCCGAGCAGGAGCCGACCATCCGCACCGACCACACGCTCCCCCCGACCATCAACGACGCGGCGGCGACCTCGCGTGCGGTCGCGGCCTTCCGCCGCGCCTTCGGCGAGGAGTCGGTCGTCGACCCCGGGATGTTCACCGGCAGCGAGGACGTCTCGTGGTTCGCCCGCGACACCGGCGTGCCACTCGTGTTCTGGTTCTGGGGAGGTCACGACCCGGCCGCGTACGCGGAGGCGGATGCCGCCGGCACCATCGATCGCGATGTGCCGACGAACCACTCGCCGTTCTTCGCCCCCGAGATCCACCCGACGATCGAGGTCGGCGTGACCGCCCTCGTCGCCGCCGCCCGGGAGTTCCTGGACTGATCGCGGCGCCCCTCGCGCCGCGCGAGAACGCACAGAACGTCCTTCCCGGCCGAGCCGAGGGACGTTCTCCGCGTTCTCGATGCGTGGGGGTGGGGGGGGGAACGCGCCCACGCAATAGGCTCGTCGGGTGGTGTCCCTCAACCGTCAGATCCTGCGTCTGGCCGTGCCCGCGCTCGGCGCGCTCGTCGCCGAACCCGCCTTCCTCATCGTCGACGCCGCGATGGTCGGTCACCTCGGGGCCGAGCCCCTCGCCGGGCTCGGCATCGCCGGCGCGGTGCTGCACACGATCGTGGGCCTCATGGTCTTCCTCGCCTATTCGACGACCCCGGCCGTCGCCCGCCGTTTCGGGGCCGGCGATCGTCAGGGTGCCGTGTCGGTCGGCATCGACGGGATGTGGTTCGCCCTGCTCATCGGCGCCGTACTCGCGGCGGCCGGCGCGATCGCCTCGCCCTGGCTGGTGAGCCTGTTCGGGGCGACGGATGCCGTGGCATCCGAAGCAGTGACCTACCTCACCATCTCGATGTGGGGTCTGCCCGCCATGCTCATCGTGTTCGCGGCGACCGGGCTCCTGCGCGGGATGCAGGACACCGTCGCCCCGCTGTGGATCGCCGGACTCGGATTCACCGCCAACGCGCTGCTGAACTTCCTCTTCATCTACGGCTTCGGCTGGGGGATCGCCGGCTCCGCGCTCGGCACGGTCACCGCCCAGTGGGGCATGGTCGCCGCCTTCGTGCTCGTCGTCGCGCGACTCGCGAAGGAGCACGGCGCCGTGGTGGGGATGAACCGGGCAGGGCTGCGCGGCTCCGCCCGCGCAGGCGGATGGATGTTCCTGCGCACGGTGAGCCTGCGCATCGCCCTCCTGATCACCGTCGGGGTCGCGACGGGCATGGGCACGCTGGAGCTGGCGGGCTGGCAGATCGTGTTCACGATCTTCTCCGCCGCCGCCTTCGCCCTCGACGCCCTCGCGATCGCCGCGCAGGCGCTCATCGGCAAGGGGCTCGGCGAAGGCGACGAGACCCAGGTGAAGAGGGTGCTCGCGCGCACCGTCGCCTGGGGCACCTGGTTCGGCGTCATCGTCGGCGGTCTCATCGCGGCGCTCTCCGGGGTGATCGGGCTGGCCTTCACCGGAGACGCCGACATCGCCCGTCTCATCCAGCCCGCACTGCTCGTGCTGGCCGTCGCCCAACCGGTCGCCGGCATCGTGTTCGTGCTCGACGGCGTGCTCATCGGCGCCGGCGACGCCCGCTATCTCGCTCTCGCGGGCGCCCTGAACCTCGTGCCCTTCCTCCCGGCGCTGTGGATCATCGCCGCCGCCGGCGTGAACGGAGTCGGCGGCCTGATCTGGCTGGCGGCGGCCTTCTTCGGCGTCTACCTCTTGGCGCGGCTGGCGACCCTCGGCTGGCGAGTGCGCAGCGGACGGTGGCTGCACGTCGCAGTGTAGGGCGAGCCGCCACCTGCCCCACCCCACGAGGGGCGGGGTGGGAGCAAGCAGGCGGTCCCGTCATGCAGCGTGAGCTCGTCGGGGACCTGCGAACGGCGACCGAACAGGAGCGCGGCTCCTGCGAAGCCCACCGTCCAACCCCGGTACGAGGCAGCGGAAAGAGGACTTGCTCTCTCCGATGTGCGCGCCGGGGTCGATCGTGGTTCCTCTGTGGAGGAAGAACTTCACTACGATCAGAAGAGAGCGAGGAGCCGCGAAAAAGTGACGCGATCCGGTCGGAAAATCTCGATTCTGCTGACACGCTGGCAATTTTTGCCCGTCGGCGTCACTTTTCACCGCGTTTCGACTCTCATGATTCGATGGCATTTTTTGCGCAGCGTCGAACGGTACGTGCGGTGAACGAAGGGGAACGATCCGGTGGCATCGACACGCCCTCTCGACGACAACCTCGCGGATGATCGGCTCAGCGACGCCGAGCTCATCGCCCAGCTGCGCTCCGGGGACCATCGCGCCTATGAGGCCCTGTGGTCGCGGCACGTCGCGGCTGCGCTGCGTCTCGCCCGTCGATACGACCTGCAGCAGGCGGAGGATCTCGTCTCGGAGTCGTTCCTGGCCGTCTACGACCAGATCGCCGTGGCGGGGAACGGCCCGGAGACGGCTTTCCGCGCCTACTTGTTCACCGTCATCCGGAACGCGGCGGCGAAGACCGCGCGGCACGGACAGCAGGTCATCAGCGACCCCGAGATCGACACCGTCGACACCAATGACGGTCTGACGATCCTTGCCCGCGAAGAGGATGCCGCCGATCTGCTGGAGTCGTTCAAGGCGCTGCCCGAGCGCTGGCAGCGTGTCCTGTGGCTCGCCGAAGTCGATCAGGTGCCGCGCGGGGCCATCGCCCAAGAACTCGGAATCCGCCCCAACGCGGTCTCGGCCCTTCTCCGCCGCGCCCGCTCGGGACTGCAGTACCACTGGCTCTTGCAACGCGTACCGTCCGCATTGCAGTCGGATCCGACCCACGTCGCACGATTCCTGCCCGCTTACATCACCGGCGGGAAGATCGAGGCCTCGAAGACGAGCGTGCTCGTGCACCTGCAGCGCTGCGAGACCTGTCGGCACGTGCACGAGGAGCTGAGCCTCGCACATGGGCGCATGCGCAAGACCATGCTGTCGGTCTCCGGTTTCGCCGCGCTGAGCGTGACGCTTCCGACAAGCACGCCCGTACCGGCTGCCGCGGCCGCCTCGCTGCTGGCGGTGTTCGGCGCGGGGACTGCGCTCAGCGGCGTCGGGGTCACCGCCGTCGTCGCCGGCGGGGCGCTCGTGGCGACCCTCGTCGCCGGCGCTCCGTTCGGCGCCCAGGACGATCGCACGCCGGGCGCCTCCGACTCCGCGGTGACCGACGACGCCGCGCAGCGCGTCGCCGAACGGCCCCCGGGGTTCGCCCAGCGACCGCCCGGCGTCGAGGAGACGCCGATGCCCATCCCACCCGCGCCCGAGGGCGTCGAAGCCGTCGAGGCCGAAGAGCGCCCCACCCGTCCGGGGCGCGGAGACTCCTCGACGCCGCTGCCCGAGCTCGACCTCGAGTTCGACTTCGACACCCTCGTGACGCCTCCGGCGCGACCACCCGCGCCCCAGCCGGTCTCCGTGGCGCCGGAGCCCGACCCGGACTCCCCGGAACGGAGAATCCGCCCGCCATCGCTCTGAGCGCCTCGCCACCGCCTTCGTCCTACCTCGCTCCCGTGTTCGGCGGCACCGCCGACGCCTCGGTCACCGACGTGTACGTCTCGATCGGCGAGGCGACCTACCTCGCCGACAGCGACGCCGCCGGACTCTGGTCGTTCGATGCACGCGCCCTGCCCCTCGCCGCCGGCACCCATTCCTACCGGATCTGGGCCGTGGACGACGCCGGAGCGACGAGCGCGCCGCTGTCAGGCGAGTTCGCGGTCCTCGAGCTCACGGTGCAGGGCTTCGAAGACACGGCGGACTTCCTGCTGGCCGAGGCCTCAAGCTCCGGCATCGTCTTCACGACGCAGGGCCCCGCCGACGGCCGACTGTGCATCGATGCCGATTCCGGCCAGAGCGCCGTGATCCCCTTCGACGAGAGCGGGACGGTGACCCGCCGCATCCGATTCATGGCCGGAGGCTTCTACACGATCTCCTTCGCGGTCTGCCAGAACGACGCATGGGGCGTCGCCACCGAGCATTCGCTGTTCGTGGACGACCCCTCGATCATCTTCGGGCCCTTCGACCCGGAGGAGACGTGGATCGAGATCGACGATCCGGCCGGGTGATGCCAGTCAGCTCGTGCTCGCCGGCGACGCCCGTGACCTGCGTAACTTCGCAGATCTACACAGCCTCGCAGGAATACTCGAAATCGCTGCGAACCTATGCAGATCTGCGAGGTCTCGTCGTGAAGCTACCCGCCCTCCGCATGCCGCCGACACCACTCGTACATCACCACGGCCGCGGCCGCGCTCGCGTTGATCGAGCGGGTCGATCCGTACTGGGTGATCTCGATGTGCCCGGATGCCGCGGCCAGCGCCTCGGCCGACAGCCCCGGCCCTCCTGCCCGAACAGCAGCACGCAGCGCTCGGGCAGATCGGCGCGATCCACCGGCACCGAGCCCGGCACGTTGTCGACGGCGATGATCGGCACGCCGGCATCCGATGCCCAGGCGGCGAAGGCCGCGACGTCCTCGTGATGCACGACATGCTGGTAGCGGTCGGTGACCATGGCGCCACGGCGGTTCCAGCGGCGGCGCCCGATGATGTGCACGGTGTCGGCAAGGAAGGCGTTGGCGCTGCGCACGATGGATCCGATGTTCATGTCGTGCTGCCAGTTCTCGATCGCGACGTGGAACGGATGCCGCCGCGTGTCGAGGTCGGCGACGATCGCCTCCATGCGCCAGTACCGGTAGCGGTCGACGACGTTGCGGGTGTCGCCGTCGCGCAGGAGCTCGGGGTCGTAGTGCGGCCCGGTCGGCCATTCCCCCTCCCAGGGGCCGACGCCGTGGGTGCTGCGCTCAGGGGTCTCGGTCACTCCGCCAGCGTAGCCTCCGTCCGCGCCTCCGTTGCGTGCGGAGAAGCGGACCACGAACGCACCTGTCGGCGTGTCAGCCGAAGACACGCCGACCGTGCGCGATCTCATCCGACGTTCGATGCACCTTCCGCCCAAGCACGGGATGCCTCGCCGGTAGGCTGAGGGCGTGCCCTCCCCGCAGCCGACGACTACCTGAAGACGGTGTATTCGCACACCGAGTGGCAGAGCGCGCCCATCACCCCGTCCGTTCTCGCCGGCAAGCTCGGGGTGGCCCCGTCGTCGGTGACCGAGATGGTCAAGAAGCTCGCGGCATCCGGTCTCGTCTCGCACGTGCCCTACGGCGCCGTGCGCCTGACTCCGGAGGGGGAGAAGCGGGCACTCGCGATGCTGCGCCGCCACCGCCTCATCGAGACCTGGCTCGTCCAGGAGTTCGACTACGCCTGGGACGAGGTGCACGACGAGGCGGAGGTGCTCGAGCACACCATCAGCGACCGGCTCCTCTCCCGCATCGATGAGAGGTTGGGCTCGCCGCGCTTCGATCCGCACGGCGATGCGATTCCGGATGCCGCAGGTCACGTCGACCGCGAACCCTTCGTGCTGCTGGCGGATGCCGCCCCCGGCCATGCGGGCCGCGTCCTGCGCGTGAGCGACCGCGACCCGGAGCTGCTCCGTGGGCTGGAGGCGCTCGGCGTTCGCGTCGGCAGCAGGCTGCGGGTCACCGCCGACGGCGTGGAGCTCGAAGGATCGGCGCTGACGCTGCCGGCCGGCGCCGATCAGATCGTCTGGGTGAGTCGCGACGCGGACGGTGACGACGATGAGTGAGCGCGACATCTTCTTCCTCGCGATGACCGGCATCGTCGCGACGACGCTTGTCGTCTTCGTCGTCCAGTTCGTCCGCTCCCGCCGCTCGCGCGGCGACGGCGAGCGGGCGGCAACTGGTGGGAAGGCCCCTGGGACGACGACGACAAGCACTGAGCCGCTCAGCGGAGGAGGAGCGCGGCCGCGCCGATGAGCGGCCCCTCGTCTCCCAGCGCCGAGCGCACGACGCGCGTGCGCCGCGAGTAGTCGTGCGCCGCACGCTCCACGAGCGCGTGCTGCACGAGGTCGACGTAGTCGTCGGAGACGAAGGAGAACCCGCCGCCGATCGCGATGACGTCCAGGTCGAGGAGGGTCGCGGCATCCGCCAGCGCATGGCCGACCAGCCGCGCCGAGCGTTCGATCGCCGCCCGCGCGACCGCGTCGCCCTCGGCCGCGCTGCGGGCGAGATCCTCGCCCGAGGAGCCCTGCCAGCCCTGCTCCTGCGCCCAGGCGACGCTCGCGGGCCCGGCGGCGACCTCTTCGAGCATCGCTCCGCCGTCGGTGTGCACGTGGCCGAGGTGCCCCGCGTTTCCGGTGGCCCCGGATGCGTAGGAGCCGTCGGAGACGAAACCGCCGCCGATGCCGGTGGAGACCACCATCGACAACGAGGCGGTCGCGCCCTGCGTCGCGCCGAGCCACGACTCGGCGAGCGCGAGGCAGCCGCCGTCGTGCCCCATGACGGCGGGAACCTCCCGGCCCAGCACGGAGGCGGCGGCGGATGCCACGGCGTCCCGCAGCGGGAACTCCCCACCCGCGGCAGATTGAACGGCAGGATCGAGCCGGCGTCGCGGTCGATCGGCCCGGCGCTGCCGATGCCGACGCCCACCAACTCATCGTCAGCGGTCAAGGACGCCGCGGCGTGCGCGACGACGGCGCCGAGGGCGGAGCGCAGGTCCGCGGCATCCGACCCCGGCCCGTCTCGGCCCGGCGGCGACTGCCCGCGCGCACCCGGCCCGACGCCTCGACGAGGGCGCCCTCGACCTTCGTGCCGCCGACGTCGACGGCGATGGCCACCCGCGTCACGACTTGACCGAACCGCTCATGAGACCCCGATGAAGTGCTTGCCCAGCAGGATGCACACGATCAGCGTGGGGATGGAGGTGATCAGCGCCCCCGCCATCGCCGCGCCGTGGTTGGCCAGCTGCGCCCGCATGTGATCCTCCACCGGATTGTGCGCACCCGCAGGGTGCGGATGACTGACGTATGACATCAAATCTGAAAACGTTGCCACACGCAAGCGCGCCGTATCACGACCTCATAACCCCGACGATCGGGGAGCGATCTCGCCCGAGCCGCGCTCGATGATGCGCGTGCCGAGGACGATGCGGCGCTCGGGCCCGATGAGCCCCGCGATCCGCTCGAAGAGGAGATCCGCCGCCGCCTCGCCGATCGCCCAGGGATCCTGCGCGATCGTCGTGATGGCCGGGGAGAGCAGATCGGCGAGCTCGAAGTCGTCGAAGCCGACGAGCGCCGGCTGCAGCCCCAGCAGACGGGAGGCCTTGAGCACCGCCTTGGTCGTGCGGCTGTTCGTCGTGAACAGTGCCGTGGGCGGCTCCGGCAGCGAGAACATCTCGCGCAGCGCCTCGACGCAGACGTCCACCTCGTCCTCGACGACGACGGTCAGCTCGGGCGGGGTGGGAAGGCTCGCCGCCCGCATGCCCTCCGCGAAGCCGCGCTGCCGCTCCTCCGAGGTGAACTGACCGGCGACATGCGCGATGCAGGCGATCCGGGTGTGCCCTGCCGCGGCGAGGTGCTCCACGGCATCCGCCGCGCCACGACGGTTGTCGACGACCACGAGATCCGCCTTGAGCCCGTGGGGAGGGCGGTCGGCGAAGACGATCGGAGTGCCGGCGTCCCGCTCGGTCTGGAGGAAGGAGAGATCGGCCTCCTCGTGCGAGATGACGATGAGTCCGTCGAGCCTGCGCCCGAGCATGCGACGCAGCACCCGCTCGTTCTCGCGCGCGTCGTCACCGGCGGAGGCCACGAGCACGAGCAGGTCGCGCTCCTGCGCCCGCTTCTCGATCGCTCCCACGAACACCGAGTAGAAGGGATCGGAGATGCGGGTGACGACCACGCCGATCGTGCGGGCGGAACCCGTCCGCAGCGTGTGGGCGAACTCGTTGCGGGAGTAGCCGAGGTCGCGGATGGCCCGCTCGACCGCCCGCACCTTGTCGCGGGTCACCCCGCCCTTGCCGGATACGACGCGCGAGACGGTCGACAGGCCCACCCCGGCACGGGTCGCGACGTCCTTCATCGTCGGCCGGCCCGGCGGCGGCGTACTCTTCCGGTCACTCATGGTTGCTCCCGATCAGGAGCATTTCATGAAAACGTTGCCGAGTCCATCGGCGGGGCTGCGGCGACGCCGCGGCCACCGCGCAGGTCACTGCGGCGCAAGCCCCAGGTCGTCCAGATCGAAGGCCGCGCGCCACTCCAGCCCCTCCGCCTCGATCGCCTGCTGGGCACCCGTCCTGCGGTCCACGATCACCGCGACGGCGACGACCTCGGCGCCCTCGCGGCGCAGCGCCTCGACGGCCTTGAGCGCCGACTGACCGGTCGTGGAGGTGTCCTCGAGCACCACGACGCGGCGGCCCGCGACATCCGCCCCTCGACCTGTCGGCCGCGGCCGTGGTCCTTGGGCTCCTTGCGCACGACGAAGGCGTCCAGCGGACGCGCGGTCTGGACGGAGGCGTGCATGACTGCGTTCGCGATCGGGTCGGCGCCGAGGGTCAGGCCGCCGACGGCGACGGCGTCCAGGTCGCCGATGAGGTCGAGCATGATCCGACCGATCGCGGGTGCGGCCCGATGGTCGAGCGTGAGCCTGCGCATGTCGACGTAGTAGGTGGCCTTTTTGCCGCTGGAGAGCGTGAAGTCGCCGTGGAAGACGGCCTCGTCCGCGATGAGATCGAGAAGGGACTGGCGGTCTGCGTCGAGAGTGGTCACGGCCCCCAGTCTACGGCGGGGTGGATGCGCCCGCCGGTGCGGCCTATCGTGGCCAGTGACGAGCCGAAGGAGACACGAACCATGTTCGACTACGACCCCTACGCCGCCCTCGCCGAGCTCCGGCCGGTTCCGGAGTTGACGCTGACCAGCCCCGACTTCACGCACGGCGGGCCGCTGCCGCTCTTCGCCTGGTCGGCGTCCCGCGGCGGCGAGGACCGATCGCCCGCGCTGGCATGGACGGGTGCTCCCGAGGGCACGCACAGCTTCGCCGTCTCGTGCTTCGACCCGGATGCGCCGACCGGATCGGGCTACTGGCACTGGGCCGCCTACAACCTCCCTCCCGAGACGACGCACCTGTCCTGGGGCGACGGCACCGTGGATGCGCTCCCCGAGGGCGCCGTGGTGCTGCCGAACGAGGCCCGCTCCGAGCGCTTCGTCGGCGCGGCGCCGCCTCCCGGGACGGGCGTGCACCGCTACTTCTTCGTCGTCGATGCGCTCGACGTCGACGCCCTCGACCTCCCGGCGGGTTCGACCCCCGCCGTGCTCGGCTTCAACCGGCACTTCCACACCCTCGCCCGCGGGGTGCTCGTCGGCACCGCCGACCCGGCCGAGAGGTAGGCCACTCGGCCGGCTGCCGCGACATCCGATTCAGGCGCATGCACGCTTTCCTTACGAATTTTCGTGACGTAAGCTGATAACAGAGAAGGTAAGGAGGCGCCATGCCGTATGCGACGATGACCAGCAAGGGGCAGCTGACCGTGCCCAAAGAGGTTCGGGAGGACATGAACCTCCGAGCGGGATCGAAGGTGATGTTCGTCAAGCTCCGTAATGGGCAGTACCGGCTCGTTCCGCGGACAGGCAGTGTCGAAGACTTCATAGGACTGCTGCACGACCCGACCCGGCCGCCGATGACGATCGAGGAGATGAACGACGCGATCGCCGAGGGCGGGCGGAGAGCGGGCTGAAGGGCCTGCGGTGATCGGTCTCGGCTCCGAGCTCATCGGGATCGACACGAACGTCGTACTCAGGGCCATCCTCGAAGACGATCCCGTCCAGTCCCCACCGGCGGCCGCGCTGTTCCGCTCGCTCTCTCCCGAGCGGCTCGGGTTCATCACCCTGGTCACGCTGGCGGAGGTGTACTGGGTCCTTTCCCGATCGGTGCAACTACCGCGTGATGAGTGCCTTGCCATCATCAGCGCACTCGTCTACACGGAGACTCTGGAGTTCGACGACGGCGAGGGCGTCGTGCGGGCGCTCTCCTTCGCCGAAGAGGGCGCCGACTTCGCCGATGCGCTCATCGAGGGACGATGAACCAGTTCGGCGTGACCGAGACCGTGACCTTCGACCGGGATGCCGCCGAGCGCCTCGGCTGGCGGCTGCTCGAGGCGCGCTGACGTCCGCATCCGGTCGTAGGCTGGTTTCATGCGCCTGGCCACCTGGAACGTCAACTCCATCCGCACCCGCGTCGCCCGCACCGTCGAGTTCGCCGTGCGCGAAGACATCGACGTCCTCGCGATGCAGGAGGTCAAGTGCAAGCCCGAGCAGTTCCCCTACGGGCCCTTCGAAGACGCCGGCTACCACGTCGAGGTGCACGGGCTGAACCAGTGGAACGGCGTCGCGATCGCCAGCCGCCTGCCGATCACGGACGTGCAGGCCGGCTTCCCCGGCATGCCGGGCTTCGCCAAGGGTGCGACGCCGGATGCCGCGCTCATCGGCGACGGCGCCCCGCTCGAGGCGCGCGCGCTGGGCGCGATGATCGAGGGCGTTAAGGTGTGGAGCCTGTACGTGCCCAACGGCAGGTCGCTCACCGACGCGCACTACACCTACAAGCTGCAGTGGCTCGACGCGCTGCGCCGGCATGCGGCATCCGAGCTCCAGGGAGATCCGGAGCTGCCTCTGGCCTTCGTCGGCGACTTCAACATCATCCCCTTCGACTCCGACAACGGCGACCCCGACATCGTCGAGGGCGTCTCGACACACGTCTCGCCGCAGGAGCGGGCCGCGTTCTTCGCCCTGCAGGATGCGGGGATGACCGACGTCGTGCGCCCGCTCATCCCCTCCGGCTACACGTACTGGGACTATCAGCGGCTGAAGTTCCCCCGGGACGAAGGGATCCGCATCGACTTCGTGCTCGGCTCCCCGACCTTCGCCGAGCAGGTCACGGCCGCCGCGATCCACCGCGACGAGCGCAAGGGCGAGCAGCCCAGCGATCACGTCCCGGTCGTCGTCGAGCTCGACCGCGAGACGAGCGATGACGACGACCTGCCGATGATCTTCGGCTGAGGCGTGTCGCAGGTCAGCTCCACCGATCCACGAGGTCGCGGAGCGCCTCGAGGAACCCGGTCAGGAATCTCCGCGTGCTCTCGCTCGCGACCTGCCCGTCGTCGGTGAAGAAGTCGTCGGTGATGCGGATGTAGGCCTCCGGACGCCCCACGAGCGGTGCGCCCTGCGCGACCAGGATCGACTTCAGATGCGCCTGGGCGACCGCGGTCGAGATCGCGCCCCTGCTCGCTCCGATGACGCCGGTCGGCGTGTTCGTGAAGCTGCTCCTGCCCGGAGGCCGCGTGGCCCAGTCGATCGCGTTCTTGAGCACTCCCGGGATGGAGCGGTTGTATTCGGGCGTGACGACGAGGAGGCCGTCGGCGGACTCGATCGCCTCCTTCAACGCCCAGCCCTCAGCAGGGAAGTCCTCGTCGAACTGCCGCCCGAAGAACGGCAGATGCGCGATCGGCACGTCGCGAAACTCCAGCCCGCATCGGCGCCCAGCAGGACCAGCCCGTCGGCGAAGCGGCGGTTCAGCGACGGCTCCGAGGCGCTTCCGACGATGAGTGCGATGGTCCGGGTGTTCTCCGTCATGCATGCCCCTGAGATCGACTGCGTCCACTCTCCCCAAAAAATCCGCGTGGCACCACCCCTTGCGCGTCCCGCGGGAGAGGGAGAGAATCCCCCGCGAGACGGATGCCGCGGCATCCGATCCCGCCTACCGTGGAAGCATGTCCGCACTCGCCCGCCCGTTCACCGCGCGCGATCAGCGCATCGATGCCGCCGTCGCTGCGGCGATCCTCGTCGGCACCGTCCTGAGCGCGGCGCTCTCGTCGATCTCGGAGATCTACGGCGACGAGGCCGCACCGCTGTGGCAGGCGCTGCTCTACGCCGTTCTCATCTCGGCGCCGCTGGCCGTCCGCCGGCGCTGGCCCGGGATCGTCGCGGTCATCGTCTCGGGCGGATACTTCGTGGCGGTCACGCTGAAGATCCCCGAGATCGTCGTCGGCAACATCGCGATGTTCATCGCCCTGTACACGGTCGGCGCGTGGATGCCGAACCGCCGCCGGGCGGCCGGTGTGCGCATCGGGATCATCATCGGCATGTTCACCTGGCTGATCGTGACGATGTACCGTGACGCGATCGCCTACGCAGACGACGCCGAGGTGATGTCGGGCACGCTGTCGCCGTTCATGGCGTTCATGCTGCTGCAGATCCTGCTGAACCTGCTGTACTTCGGCGGCGCCTACTACTTCGGCGAGCGCGAATGGACCGCGGCGCGACAGCGCGCCGCCCTCGAACAGCGCACCGCCGACCTCGAGCGCGAACGCGAGCTGACCGCGGCGCAGGCGGTCGCCCTCGACCGCGTGCGCATCGCGCGCGAACTGCACGATGTCGTCGCCCACCACGTCTCGGTGATGGGCGTGCAGGCCGGAGCGGCGCGCACCGTGTTCGACCAGGACCCGCCCAGGCCAAGCAGATGCTCGTATCCGTCGAGTCGTCCGCGCGCGAGGCGATCACCGAGCTGCGGCACCTGCTGGAGACGCTGCGCGAGCACGACGGCGGCGAGGCCCCTCGACGCTGTCGCTCGCCGACATCCCGAAGCTGGTCGACGCCTCCCGCCAGGCGGGCCTGCCCACCGATTTCACCGTCGTCGGCACGCCGGTCGATGTGCCCGGGTCGTCGCCGTGACCATCTATCGGATCACCCAGGAGTCGCTCACGAACGCCCGTCGTCACGCCGGCGCACACGTCGCCGCGGACGTGCGCCTGCGCTACGCGGAGGGATCGGTGGAGGTCGAGGTCACCAACAGCGGCCGCCTCATCGCCGAGCCCCGCCCGGGCCTGGGCATGCTCGGCATGCGCGAACGCACGATCGCCGCGGGCGGTGTGATCGAGATCGGTCCGCGGGAGAAGGGCGGTTTCCGGGTGCGGGCGTCGTTTCCTGTATCGGATGCCGCCGAGCTGACCGAGGCCGCGCGATGACCGCCGGGATCCGGGTGCTCCTCGTCGACGACCACTCCATGCTGCGGGCGGGCTTCCGGACGATCCTCGACGCACAGCCAGGGATCGCGGTGGTCGGCGAGGCGGCGACGGGGTCGAGGCCGTGGCCGCGGCATCCGCTCTGCACCCGGACGTCATCACGATGGACGTGCAGATGCCCGACATGGACGGCATCGAGGCGACCCGCCGGATCGTCGCCGACGCCGAGGTGCGCGCCGCGATCGCGATCGTGACGACCTTCGACCGCGACGACTACCTGTTCTCGGCGCTCGACGCCGGAGCGAGCGGATTCCTGCTGAAGAACGCCTCCCCCGAGGACCTCGTGGCGGCCGTGCGGGTGCTGGCCGCGGGCGAGGCGATGCTCGCGCCGGAGGTCACCCGGCGCGTGCTGCAGCGGTTCGCCGCACCGGCGTCGGATGCCGCGCCCAGGTCTCCGGACCCCGCGCCGCGACCGACTGCACCTGTCGACGCACGGCAGCCGGGCGCGCTCGTACTGCCCGAACCGCTGACGGAGCGCGAGGCGGAGGTGCTGCGGCTCGTGGCCGAGGCGCGCAGCAACGCCGAGATCGCGGCCGAGCTGTTCATCGGCGAGGCGACCGTGAAGACCCATGTCTCGAAGGTGCTGCAGAAGCTCGGCGCGCGCGATCGGGTGCAGGCCGTGGTGCTGGCGCACCGGCACGGGTTGGCCTGATCGGGACGGGCTCCGGGGTGTGCGGTTTGCGAGCGGAGGGTCCCTCCCACGCTGCGCGTGGGGCCCTCCCGAGGCTCGCAAACCGCACACCCCCTGCGCCCTCGCGGGTCACCGAGCCCGCGGGCCGGAGGTGGTGAGGAAAAGTAGAGGACTCGTCGATGCCGATCGACGTCACCTCGGTCGTTGAGCGAGCCGAAGGCGAGTCGAAACGGGGCAAGGATCCCGGGAGACCCTCACCCCGTTTCGTCTCGGTCGGGCTACGCCCGGCCTCGCTCAACGACCGGAAACGGCCTGGCGTGTTCGCGATCGACGCCAGGGCGTTTCGACACTTCGACGCGCTTCGCTTGCTCAGTGCGGCGCGCGATCGGCTGCGCCGCTCTCACGGGGCGACCGGGTTGCGCTCGTGCGCAGCACGAGCGCTTAAGCGGAGACGAGCTCCGCGGAGTGGTTCACGCGCGAGATGAGCAGGTTGAACGCCTCGAGGAAGCCCGTCAGGAACCCTGCGGTGCTGTCGTCGGTGACCTGGCCGTCCTCGGTGAACAGGCCCGGGCGATCCTGGATGAAGCCCTCCGGCTGACCCATGGTGACGGCGCTGAAGTGGCCGAGGATCGCGCGCAGGTGCTGCTGCGCGGCGGCGGTGGCGACGCCCGAACCCGAAGTGCCGATGACCGCGACGGGCTTTCCGAAGAACGACATCTCGCCGTAGGGGCGGGTCGACCAGTCGAGGGCGTTCTTGAGGACGCCGGGGATGGAGCGGCTGTACTCGGGAGTGACGATGATGACGCCGTCGACGTCGGCGATGGCCTGCTTGAAGTCACGCGCGACCTGGGGAAGTCACCGTCGAAGTCGGGGGTGTAGAAGGGGAGATCCTTGATCGGGATCTCGACGAGCTCGGTGCCCTCGGGCGCGAGGTTCTGGAGAACGCGGGCGAGACGACGGTTGATCGACGTCGAGGAGATGCTGCCGACGATGAATCCGATGGTACGGGTCACGATGATCCTTCTGTGGGTTCAGGCCCTATGCGGGCGAATGTACACAGGGCTCAACGCCGCATCCCTCGTTCTATTCCCTCGCATGTAAAATTTCGCGGATCGGATGCCGCGGCATCCCGCTAGAGTCGCAGTCATGCCCGACACCTCGCCGCTGTCCCGGCCCATCCTCGCCGGACTCGTCACGGCGCTCGTGGGATTCACGAGCGCCTTCGCCGTCGTCCTCACCGGACTCGGCGCGGTCGGCGCGAGCCCTGCCCAGGCGGCGAGCGGCCTGCTCGCGGTGACGCTGACGATGGGCCTGGGCTCGATCGCGCTCTCCGCGCGGTACCGGATGCCGATCACGGTCGCCTGGTCGACCCCGGGTGCGGCCCTCCTGGCGGCGACCGGCATCGTCGAGGGCGGGTGGCCGGCCGCGGTCGGCGCGTTCCTCGTGGTCGCCGCCCTCATCCTGCTGGCAGGCCTGTGGCCGGGGCTCGGCCGCCTGATCGCCCGCATCCCGGTCGCGATCGCCCAGGCCATGCTCGCGGGCGTCCTCCTGCCGCTGTGCCTCGCACCGATCACCGGGATCGTCGAGAACCCCTGGTGCGTGCTCCCGGTCGTGCTCACCTGGCTCGTGTTCGCGCGCCTCGCGCCGCGCTGGGCCGTGCCGCTCGCCTTCGTGGCGGCGGCGGTCGTCGTCGCGGTCGATCTCGTGCGCACGGGCGCCGCGGTCGACCCACAGCTGCTCGTCCCCGCGTCGAGCTCACCATGCCCGCGTTCACCCTCGGCGGCATCGTGGGGATCGCCCTGCCGCTGTTCGTCGTGACGATGGCGTCGCAGAACGTGCCCGGCGTCGCCGTGATGCGCAGCTACGGCTATGAGGTGCCGTGGCGCCCCGCGATGATCGTGACCGGGGTCGGCTCAGCACTGGGCGCCTCCGCGGGCGGCCACGGCATCAACCTGGCCGCGATCAGCGCGGCGCTCGCGGCCTCCCCGAGGCCGACCCCGATCCGAACCGCCGCTGGGTCGCCGGGTTCTCCAGCGGTGTCTTCTGCCTCCTGCTCGCCGCCGCATCCGCCGCCTTCACCGCTCTCGTCCTGCTCGCCCCGGCGGCGGTCATCCCCGCCGTCGCCGGACTCGCGCTCTTCGCCGCCTTCGGCTCGGCGGTGCAGCAGGCGATCCACGAGCCGACCGAGCGCATGCCCGCCGTCGTCACCTTCCTCATCGCCGCCAGCGGCATCGCCCCGCTGGGGTGAGCGCCGCGTTCTGGTCGCTCCTGGCCGGACTCGCCGTGCGCGGCGTGCTCACCCTCGCCCGCCGCTGAGGCATCACCCTTTCCTCCCGCGAAGGCCGGCCGCGGCCCACGGATGCCGGGCGTTTCTACGGATGTCGGGCGACACGCCGCGGATTCATCCTGCATCCGTCGTTTCGCCCGACATCCGTGGAGGAAGACGGCGCGTGCAAGAGGATGATGGATCCATGGTTGCTCCCCACCGCCGCGGTCTGCGTGTCACCTCGGAAGTCACGATCCCCGAGGCCGAGCTGTCGTGGCGCTTCTCGCGGTCGTCCGGCCCCGGCGGCCAGGGCGTGAACACGACCGACTCCCGCGTGGAACTCGTCTGGGACGCGGCGGGCTCGAAAGCCCTCTCTCCGGTCCAGCGCGAACGTCTCTTGGGCCGCCTGAGCAGTCGCCTGGTCGACGGGGTGCTGACGGTCGCCGCATCCGAACACCGCGCACAGGTGCGCAACCGGGAGGCGGCACGCACTCGATTGGCCGCCCTGGTGGCCGAGGCCCTGCGTCCGCCGCCGCCGACGCGGCGACCGACGACTCCGAGTCGAGGCGCGAAGGAGCGCCGCCTCCAGGCGAAGCAGCGACGCACCGACATCAAGCGGCTGCGTCGACCACCCGTCGACTGAAGGGCGAAGCGCCGCGCCCGCCGCCGACGCGTCGACATCCCCTCTCGTGAAGCCCGCACGGGCCCACGGATGTCGAGGGCTTCTACGGATGTCGGGCGACACGCCGCGGATCCGTCCTGCATCCGTCGTTTCGCCCGACATCCGTGGAGGGGTGGGAGAGAGACGGCAAGTGCGACATGACGAGATGCGGCGTCCCCCGTCCGGGGAGGGCGACAATCCGTCCCGCGGGGGATGCCCGCGGCATCCTTCCATCCCTAGCGTGGAGGCATGACGAACGGAACGCTCGAACTGCAGGGCATCGCCAAGAGCTACGGCACGCGGCAGGTGCTCCAGGACATCACCTTCTCCGTCGCCCCCGGGCGGCTCACGGGCTTCGTCGGCGGCAACGGTGCCGGCAAGACCACGACCATGCGCATCATCCTGGGGCTGCTCAGCTCCGACGGCGGCACGGTCACCCGCGGGGGTGTGCCGCTCACCCCGGAGGCGCGTCACCAGTTCGGGTACATGCCCGAGGAGCGCGGCCTCTATCCGAAGATGAAGGTGCTCGAGCAGGTCGTGTACTTCGCGCGGCTCAACGGCTTCAGCAAGGCGGATGCGACCGACAAGGCCACCGCTCTGCTGACCGAGCTCGGACTCGGCGAGCGCCTGGGCGACAACATCGAGGCGCTGTCGCTGGGCAACCAGCAGCGCGCGCAGATCGCCGCCTCGCTCGTGCACGAGCCCGACGTCCTCATCCTCGACGAACCCTTCTCGGGTCTGGATCCACTCGCGGTCGAGACCGTCGCCGGTGTCCTCCAGGAGCGTGCCGCCCGCGGGGTCTCGGTGCTGTTCTCCTCGCATCAGCTCGACGTGGTCGAGCGCCTCTGCGACGAGCTCGTCATCATCGCCGATGGAACCATCCGCGCGGCAGGTCCCGCGACGCGCTCCGCGAGCAGCACGCGGCCCCGCGCTGGGAGCTCGAGTCCACCGGCGACGTCGGCTGGATCCGCACCGAGACCAGCGTGCGGGTCGTCGACTTCGACGGCGGCAGCGCCGTCTTCGACGCCGACTCCCCCGAGATCGCCCAGCACGTTCTCCGCCGCGCGCTGACCGGTGGAGAGGTCGTCCGGTTCGGCCCGCAGCATCCGACTCTTTCCCAGATCTTCAAGGAGGTCATCAAGTGAGCACCGTGACCCAGGACCCGCGCACGAGCATCTCGACCCCGCAGGCGGTGTGGTTGGTCGCCGAGCGCGAGATGAACACGAAGCTGCGCAGCAAGGCGTACATCATCTCGACCGTGATCCTCCTTCTGGTGGCACTGGGCGGTGTGCTGTGGATGGGCTTCTCCGGAGGCGGCTCCTCCACGACGCCCGTCGCCGCGACCCCCGAGGTGGCCGCACAGCTGCAGCAGATCGACGAGCTCGAGGTGACCGAGGTCCAAGACCGGGCGGCGGCCGAGGAGCTCGTACGGGCCGGCGACGTCGATGCGGCCGTGCTGCCGGATGCCGCAAACCCCACCGGTCTGCTCGTGCTCGCCGAGAGCGAAGCGCCCCAGTCGCTGCTGCTGATGCTGTCGGCCGCGCCCACCGTGGAACTGCTCGAGCCCGACGGCGCGACCTGGGGCATGCGCTATGCCCTCGGCCTCATCTTCGGGCTCATCTTCATGATGGCCGCGATCACCTTCGGCTCCCCCATCACGACGAGCGTCGTGGAGGAGAAGGCGACCCGCGTCATCGAGATCCTGCTGTCGACGATCCCCGCCCGCGTGCTGCTGGCCGGGAAGGTCATCGGCAACACCATCCTCGCGATGGCGCAGATCCTGCTGCTGGCGGCGGTCGTCGTGATCGGCATGATCGTGTCGGGTCAGGTCGAGCTACTCAAGGGCATCGGCGGGCCGATCGTCTGGTTCTCGGTGTTCTTCTTCTTCGGCTTCATCCTGCTGGCGGCGATGTTCGCCGCCGCGGGATCCCTCGTCTCCCGCCAGGAGGACGTCGGCGCGACCATGACGCCGGTGATGTACCTGACGATGATCCCCTACTTCCTGGTGATCTTCTTCGGCCAGAACACGCTCGTCATGACGATCCTTTCGTACGTGCCCTTCTCCGCGCCGGTCGCGATGCCCATCCGTCTCTTCTTCGACGAGGCGCTGTGGTGGGAGCCGCTCGCCGCCCTGGCGATCCTGCTCGCCACCTGCGTCGCGGTCGTCGCGCTCGGCGGCAAGATCTACGAGAACTCGCTGTTGAAGATGGGGGCGCGCGTGAAGTTCCGCGAGGCGCTGCGCGGGTAGCCGGGACGGACTCCGCGGTGTGTGTTCCGCGAGCGGAAGGAACCTCCCACGCTTCGCGCGGGTCCCTCCTGAGGCTCGCGGAACACACACCGCTGCGTCCTGCGGCGACACGCCGGGGAGCGGCTTGGCTATGAAGCAGTGGAGAAGAAGGTGTCGGATGCCGCGGCATCCGACACCTCTGCAAAGCCCGCCTCGAGGTCGGCGATGAGGTCGCCGGGGTGCTCGAGGCCTATCGACAGCCGCACGATGTCGGCAGAGGGCCGGGCCTCCGGCGGCACGGGGCGGTGGGTGAGCGCGGCGGGGTGCTGGATGAGCGAGTCGACCCCGCCCAGCGAGACGGCGTGGGTGAACAGCGAGACGGATGCCGCGAGCACACTGGCCGCCTCGAACCCGCCCCGCAGGCGCACCGCGAGCATCGCGCCCGTGCCGCGCATCTGCCGGCCGATGAGGCCGCGCGGGTCGCCGCCGGCGCCCGGGTAGAAGACCTCTGCCACGGCCGGGTGATCGGCGAGCCACGAGGCCACCGCCCGTGCGGTCTCCTGCTGCCGCTGCATCCGGATGGGGAGCGTCGCCAGCCCGCGGTGGAGCAGGTAGGCGCCGAGCGGGTGCAGGATCGCCCCGGTCACCGCGCGCACGCGCCGCAGCGCCTCGGCGGTCTCCTCGTCGCAGGCGACGACGCCGGCGATCACGTCGCCGTGCCCACCGAGGTACTTCGTCGCCGAGTGCAGCGACATGCGGGCGCCGAGCGCGATCGGGTTCTGCAGGACGGGCGTGGCGAAGGTGTTGTCGACGACGACCGGCACGCTCCCCGCCCGGGCGACGACGCCGGTGATATCCACCAGCTCCAGGGTGGGGTTGGCAGGGGTCTCCACGATCACGAGTGCGGTGTCGGCTCTCACGGCATCCGCCACCTCCGCCTCCTCGCAGAAGGTGGTCTCGACTCCGAGCAGACCCGAGCCGAGCAGGTGATCAGTGCCGCCGTAGAGCGGGCGCACCGCGACGATGTGCCGCTTGCCGGTGGTGCCCGTGTGCGCGAGGATCACCGCGGTCATCGCGGCCATGCCCGAGGAGAAGGCGACGGATGCCGAGGCACCCTCGAGGTCGGCGAGCGCCTCCTCGAAACGGCCGACCGTGGGGTTCCACAGGCGCGCGTAGACGAGACTGCCGCCGTCTATAGGACGTCCGCCGAGCGCCATCGCCTCGTAGGAGTCGCCGCCGCGCTCGATGTCGGGGAGCGGATTGGTCGTCGAGAGATCGATGGGCAGGGCGTGGACGCCGAGGGCTTCGAGGTCGTCGCGGCCGGCGTGGATCGCACGCGTATCGGGGTGCAGCTGTGGGGTCTCCATCCTTCCAGTCTGCGCAGATCGCGGAGTATCCGCAGAGAAACGATGGATTCAACGGTGATCAGCACCTAAACTGCGATTCTCAGCAAGATTCCTGCGAAGAAGGTCGAGGAAGTCGATGAATGCGCAACCCGCCTCCGGTCCGGTGGAGCTCGACGAGACCGACCTGGCGATCCTGCGGGTGCTGTCCGCATCCGCCGACATCACGAACAAGGCGCTGGCCGCGAAGCTCGGTCTCGCCGAATCGACATGCGCGCACCGCGTGCGGATGCTGCGGCGGCGAGGGTGATCCGCGACATCCGCGTGCGCCTGGACAGCGCCGCGCTCGGCTACCCGCTGCAGGGCATCATCAAGGTGCGCATGCGCAACCACACCCCGCAGAACGTGCGCGACCTCTACGACGCCCTGGCCGCGATCCCGCACGCGCTGCAGGTCTTCCACGTCGCCGGCGTCGACGACTTCCTCGTGCACGTGGCCGTGCCCAGCGCCGAGGCCCTGCGCGACACCGTTCTGCGCCACATCACCGTGCACCCCGCCGTGCGCTCGACCGAGACCCAGTTGGTCTTCGAGCTGCGCGACGGCAGCGGGCTGCTGCCGGTGGACTGATCCTGCGTGCTACCCTGTGCTACATGACGCTGATCACTCACCGCGAGATGCGCAACAACAGCGCAGAGGTGCTGCGTCGCGTCCAGAGCGGCGAGTCGTTCACGGTCACCAACAACGGCGAGCCGGTCGCCCAGATCGGTCCCGTCGAGTACTCGACGCTGGATGACCTCGCCGCCAAGGGCCGGCTGCGGCGCGCCGTCCATGGCGCTGAGGCTCTGCGCGCCATCGCTCGCGTGAAGCTCGACGGCGACACGAGCTCGGCCGATGTGATCGCCGATCTCCGCGGATACGACCGCGATCGCTGATGCAGATCTCCTACGTCGACACCTCCGCGGCGATGAAACTCCTCTTCGACGAGGCGGAGTCTGAGGCCGCCATCGCCCACTTCATCGAGTCCACGGATCGAACGTTCGTCTCCTCGTGGCTGCTGCACACCGAACTGCACTGCGCGGCCGGGCGCCGATCGGATCTCACGGCGGAGGCGCTCACCGCCATCCTCGGGATGATCGATCTCGCAGATCTCACCCGCGGCGATCTGATCGCCGCGGGCACCCTTGCGCCCCTGCGCTCGAACGATGCGATCCACCTGGCCGTCGCGATGCGGCTCGGTGCCGATGAGATCGTCACCTACGACCTGGAGCTTACGGATGCCGCGGCACGCGCGGGATTCCGGGTAAGCGCGCCCGGCGCCTGAGCGACTTCTCGCGTCACCGGCGGTTCGCCGGCATCCGATGCGCTCAGCTCTGCACCTCCGACGCTCGCGCTACTCGAAACCGTACGCGCCCCACGAAAACTGTGCAGCGGAAGCAGGTTCGAGTAGCGCGAGCGTCTGCGGTGCGCGTGTCTACGGGGCGAGCATCCTCGCGGAGGGATCAGTGGGTCGGCGCGGTTGCGTGGAGTGCGGTGAGGATGTCGTCCACGCGCTCCTTCGCGTCTCCGAAGAGCATCTGCGCGTTCTCGCGGAAGAACAGCGGGTTCTGCACGCCGGCGTAGCCGGAGGCCATCGACCGCTTGAAGACGATGACGTTCTTCGCCTCCCAGACCCGCAGCACCGGCATGCCGGCGATGGGCGAGCCCGGATCCTCGGCGGCGGCCGGGTTGACCGTGTCGTTCGCGCCGATGACGAGGACGACATCGGTCTCGGCCAGCTCGTCGTTGATCTCGTCCATCTCGAGCACGATGTCGTAGGGCACCTTCGCCTCGGCCAGCAGCACGTTCATGTGGCCCGGCAGGCGACCCGCGACCGGGTGGATGCCGAAGCGCACGTCGACGCCGCGGTCGCGCAGCTTCTGGGTGAGCTCGGCGACCGGGTACTGCGCCTGGGCGACGGCCATGCCGTAGCCGGGGGTGATGACGACGCTCGTGGCGTTCGCGAGCATGTCGGCCGCCGACTCGGCGTCGATCTCGCGGTGCTCACCGTGGTCGACGTCGTCGCCCTTGGGCGCCTCGATGCCGAAGCCGCCGGCGATCACCGAGAGGAAGGAGCGGTTCATCGCCTTGCACATGATGTACGACAGGAACGCACCCGAGGAGCCGACGAGGGCGCCGGTGACGATGAGCAGGTCGTTGTTGAGCAGGAACCCGGCCGCCGCGGCCGCCCAGCCCGAGTAGCTGTTGAGCATCGAGACCACCACGGGCATGTCGCCGCCGCCGATCGAGGCCACCAGGTGCCAGCCGAGGAGGAACGACAGCACGGTCACCGCGACCAGGAGCCACAGCTGCTGGTCGATGACGAACCAGACGGTCAGGCCCAGGAAGACGACGATGGCGCCGAGGTTGAGGATGTTCTTGCCCGGGAGCACGAGCGGCTGGGAGGAGATGCGCGCCGACAGCTTCAGGAACGCGACGATCGAACCGGTGAAGGTCACCCCGCCGATGAAGATGCCGATGAAGACCTCGGCGTGGTGGATGTCGGCGAGCGCCCCCTCGAGACCGGGGCTGTGCAGGTGCCCGTTCCAGCCGACGAGCACGGCGGCCAGTCCCACGAAGCTGTGCAGCAGGGCGATGAGCTCGGGCATCCCGGTCATCTCGACCTTGCGGGCGCGCCACAGGCCGATCGTGGCGCCGATGACCATGGCCACGACGAGGAGCGTGAGGCCCAGTGCCGCCTGGGGCTGCCCCCAGGCGTCCTGCACCGTGGCCCAGATGGTCGCGGCCAGCGCGATCGCCATGCCGAAGATGCCGTAGGTGACGCCCGCCTTGGACGACTCATGACGGCTGAGCCCCGACAGGCTCATGATGAACAGCAGGGCCGCGACGATGTAGGCGGCTCCGGCGACGGATGCGGAAAGCTCGACCGCGGTCATCAGCGGGCTCCCTTCGTGTCAGCGGCCGGCTTGGCCGGGCCTTTCGAGAACATCTTGAGCATTCGGCGGGTGACCGAGAAGCCTCCGAAGACGTTGATGGATGCGACCAGCACCGCCACGGCGGAGACGATCTGCACGATCAGATCGTCAGTGGTGATCTGCACGATCGCGCCGACGATGATGATGCCGCTGATCGCGTTGGTCACGCTCATGAGCGGCGTGTGCAGCGCGTGGGCGACCTTGCTGATCACGTAGAAGCCGACGACGACCGAGAGCATGAGCACCGTGAAGTGCTGCGGCAGGGGCGCCGGGGCGAAGGCGTTCACGAGGAAGAGGGCGAGGAGTCCCGCACCGATCAGCGCCGCCTTGCGGCCCGCACTGAGCTTCTTCTTCTCCGCAACGGGGGCCCCCGCATCGGTCCCTGAGCCCGTCGAAGGGTTCGGTGGTGCCGCCGACACCTGCACCGGAGGCGGCGGCCAGGTCTCCTCGCCGTCGCGGACGACGGTGACGGCGCGCTGGACGACGTCGTCGAAGTCGAGGGTGAGCTGCCCGTCCTTCTCCGGCGTGAGGAGCTTGAGGAGGTTCACGAGGTTCGTGCCGTACAGCTGCGAGGCCTGGGTGGGCAGGCGCCCGGCCAGGTCGGTGTAGCCGAGGATGATGACGCCGTTCTCGGTCACGACCCGCTCGCCGGCGACGGAGCCCTCGACGTTGCCCCCGGTGCCGGCGGCCATGTCGACGATGACGCTGCCGGGCTTCATGAGGGAGACATCGGATGCCGTGATCAGACGCGGCGCGGCACGGCCCGGGATCTGGGCGGTCGTGATGATGATGTCGACGTCGGCGGCCTGCTCGGTGTAGATCTCCGCGGCGCGCTTGTCGTAGGCCTCACTGGTCGCCTTCGCGTAGCCGTCGGTGGACTGCTCGACCTCGACGTCGACCGGGAGGTACTCGCCGCCGATCGACTTCACCTGGTCGGCGACCTCGGGACGCGGGTCGGTGGCGCGCACGATCGCACCCATGCTCGAGGAGGCGCCGATGGCGGCGAGGCCCGCGACGCCGACGCCGGCGACGAGCACCTTCGCCGGCGGCACCTTGCCGGCCGCGGTGACCTGTCCGGTGAAGAAGCGGCCGAACTCGTGCGCGGCCTCGACGACGGCGCGGTAGCCGGCGATGTTCGCCATGGAGCTGAGCACGTCCATCGACTGGGCGCGGGAGATGCGCGGCACGGCGTCCATGGCCAGCGCGGTGATGCCGCGGGTGGCGAGCGCTTCGCGAAGCTCGGGGCGCAGGGCAGGGCTCAGCAGGCCGATGAGGGTGGCGCCGTCGGCGATCCGGGCGATCTCGGCATCCGTCGGCGGGTTGACCTTGAGCAGGACCGGGCTCGCCCAGGCCGTGTCACCGTCGACGATCTCGGCGCCGGCGGCCGCGTAGGCCTCGTCGGGGTAGGAGGAGTCCTCGCCCGCGCCCTTCTCGACGGCGACCTCGTAGCCGAGCTTGATGATGGCCCCCACCGTCTGGGGGGTCGCGGCGACTCTGGTCTCGCCGTCCTGTTCTGCCACGATGCCGATACGCGTCATCCGAACTCCCTTGTCTTGCGGGCACCATGCCCTGTGCCCTGGCGCGGTCCCCGTGCTTCGGACCGGCTCAGCGACCGGTCGAACGGTCCGCGTCAGGCACACAAATCACGACTATACGGATGCCACACTGCCGCACTTCCCGGATGACAGCATCAGATCGCGAAAGAATCGCGACTTTTTTCGCCTACGCAAGTCCGAGATATCTGATACCTGCGCTCAGTGCGACCCCCGGCGCTCTCGCAGAAACGCCTCGAGGCCGTCGACCACGAACTCGTGATCGTCCATCTGCGCGAGACCCGAGATGCCGGCCGCGCCCACGACGCCCAACCCGCGAACCGTCAACGGGAACGCGCCGCCGTTGGCGGCGATCTCCCGATGATCGAGCCTGGAGTCGCTCGCGTAGTCTCGCCCCTGCGCGGCGAACTGTCCTCGCACCCCGGCCGAGGAGCGCTCGAAATGCATCACCGCGGCGATCTTGCGGTCCAGCCAGGCATCGTTGTCGGGTGTCGCCCCGGCAAGCGCGGCGTGGAAGACGCGCTGACGGCCGATCGTCACGCCGACGACCACGGGCAGTTCCCGCTCCACCGCCCTTCGGCGCAGGAAGTCCCCGAGTTCCCACGCCCGACTCCGGTCGAGGCGGTCGAACACGATGCGACGTTCCTGCTCGGTGATCCTCTTCAGTTCCGCAGACATCGGCTCAGGCCTCCGAGGACGCGGCCCAGATGTTCAGGCCCCCGTCCTTCGCGTGCTCATCGATCTCCGCCAGCTCCGCGTCGGTGAGAGACGCGGCGCGCAGCGCGGCGACCGTGTCGTCGAGCTGGCTGGCACGGCTCGCACCGAGCAGCACGGAGGTGATGCGCCCATCGCGCAGGGCCCAGCTGACGGCGAGCTGCGCAAGACTCTGACCGCGCCGCTGTGCGATCGCGTGCAGTGCGCGCACGCGCTCCAGGTTCCCCTCGCTGAGCATGCCCTCGCGCAACGTCTTCCCCTGCGTCGCCCGCGATCCCTGCGGCACGCCGTGCAGATACTTGTCCGTGAGGATGCCCTGCGCCAGAGGGGAGAAGGCGATCACGCCGACCCCGCACGTGGACGTCACATCCAGCAGGGAGGGCTCGCCCTCTTCGATCCAGCGGTTGAGCATCGAGTACGAAGGCTGATGGATCGCCAACGGCGTGCCCAGATCGCTCAGCAGCCCGGCGATCTGGGCGGTGCGCTGGGCCGAGTACGAGGAGACGCCGACGTAGCGCGCCAGCCCTTGCCGCACGATCGCGTCCAGGGCGAGGGCGGTCTCCTCCAGCGGGGTCTCCGGGTCGAAGCGATGACTGTAGAAGACGTCGACATAGTCCAGTCGCAGGCTGCGCAGCGAGTTCTCCAGGCTCTCGAAGAGATGCTTGCGGCTGCCGCCCCCGCCGAGCGGTCCCTCGAAGAACGGGTAGCCCGCCTTCGTCGATATCACCAGCTGGCTGCGCAGTGCACCGAAGTCTTCGTCGAGGATCCTCCCGACGTTCTTCTCCGTCGATCCGGCCGGCGGACCGTAACCGTTCGCGAGGTCGAAATGGGTGATGCCAAGATCGAAGGCATGCCGGAGGATCTCGCGCTGACGAGCGATCGGGGTGTCGTCACCGAAGTTGTGCCACGTCCCCAGCGACAGGGCCGGAAGCACGAGACCGGAGGCACCCGACCGTCGGTAGTCCATCGCGGCGAAGCGATCGGGCGCAGGCAGATAGGAACTCATGGGTACTCCTCGGTTCTGGATGGGGATCGGCGGCGGCGAGTGCCACGCCGCCGTTCAGTGGGCGCGGATGAGATCCGCGAGAAGATGCAGTTGGCTCTCGTCCTCGAGCGCGGAGCCGACCGCGACGACGTCGGCTCCGGCAGCGAGGAAGTCGGCTGCGTTGCGAGAGGAGATTCCCCCTGTCGCAACGATGCGCACGTCCGGGAAGGGACCCCGGATGCCGCGGACCCAGGCGGTGCCCAGCGCGTCGGCGGGAAAGGCCTTGACCCATCTCAGCCCTGCACCCATCGCCCGCTGCACCTCGGTGGCGGTTCCGACACCGGGGAGATGACTCAGCCCCGCCGCGACACTCGCTTCGGCGACCTCGAGATCGAGTCCCGGCGCGACGGTGAACACCGCTCCGGCATCCGCTGCGGTCGCGACGTGCTCTACCGAGACGACGGTGCCCGCACCGACCAGACGCCCCTGCCGGGCGCCGGCGTCGACACACGCGCGCAGCGCCTCCACCGCCAGCGGTGACTGGATCGGCACTTCGACGGCGTCGACGCCCACCTCCCACGCGAGCGTGGCGAGCTCCACGGTGCGCTGCGGACTGTAGCCGCGCAGGATCGCCATGATCGGAGCACGAGAGAAGATGCGGTCGAAGCGGTCGCCGGTCATGCTCGCCACCCGAGATCGCGGGAGATGCCGTCGGTGACGTGCAGGAGATCGGGGAGCATGTCCTTCAACGTGGGCAGCGGGGCCTTCGCCTTCAGCGCGGTGATCGAGCAGGCCGCGACGACGGCGCCGGAGGCGTCCCGGATCGGCGTCGCGATGCAGTTGACGAAGTCCTCGTGCTCACCGTCGTCGACGGCGTACCCGGTCTCGCGCACGGCATCCAGATCTCTGTCGTACTCCTCGCGGGAGGTCCTGGTCGTCTCGGTGAACCGCTCGAAGCGATACCCGACGAAGAGGTCATCCACACGTGCCGCCTCCTGATAGGCGAGGATCGCCTTGGCCACGCCCGCGGTGTGCAGCTGCACGATCTGACCGATCTTCGAATGCAGTCGGACCATTCCGGCGGGCTCGACCTTGTAGGCGTAGACGATCCGCGTCGGCTCCAGCGCCGCGAGATGGATGGTGTGGCCGCAGGCGTGACCGAGCTCCTGCATCCTCGGGCGAGCGACGATGGGCAGGTCGAACTGCTCCTCGGCGACGTGGGCCAAGCCCACGAACCGGTAGCCGATGCTGTACGAGCCGTCGGGGTTGCGCCGCGTGAGTCCGGAATCGGTGAGGGTCTGGAGAATGCGCAGCGCCGTGGATCGATGCGTATCCAGGTGCATCGCCACCTCCGATTGGGTACGCGGTGCGGTGCTCAGGAACTCCAGCACCTCAACGGCGCGCTGAATGCTCTGCGACATCGTGCAGCTCCTCTGCTTCGGGGATGAGATCACGGGACCCTGCTGTGCGCTCACGTCGATTCTGCCAAGGCATTTCCTCTGCGTCCTTTCAGCAGTCGCCGCAGCAGCGGTGAGCACACGGCGAGCGCGCTCAGCGCGAAGAGAGTGATCGCGATCGGGCTGGTGACGAAAGCGGCGGGACCGTCGATCAGGAGCGCGCGACGCAGATTGCTCTCGGCGAGCGGGCCGAGGATGAGCCCGAGGACCATAGGCCCCGTGGGGAAGCCGAAGCGGCGCATCCCCAGACCGACGACCCCGAAGATGAACATCAGGATGACGTCGAACACGCTGTTCTGCACGGCGTAGGTGCCCACCATGCAGAACGTGATGATGATCACGTTGAGATAGCGCGGGCGCAGGGCGAGCAGCTTGACGACGCCGCGCATCCGGACCAGTGCCAGGGCGAGCGCACCGAGCGTCGCGATGATCATGATCGCGGCGAGGCTCGAGACCAGGTCCGGCCGGTTGACGAACAGTGCCGGCCCCGGCTGGAGCCCCCAGACGATCATCGAGCCGAGCATCACGGCCATGACCGAGTCTCCCGGCACACCCAGCGCGAGCGTCGTGGTGAGCGAGCCGCCCATCGTGGCCGTGCTGGCGCTGTCGGCGGAGGCCACGCCCTCGAGGGAGCCCTTGCCGAACTTCTGCGGCTCGCGCGAGGCCCGACGGGCCTGGTCCACGCGACGAGTCCGGCGATGTCGCCGCCTGCGGCGGGGACGACGCCCACGACGGCCCCGATGCCGGTTCCGATGCCGGTCGGCTTGAGGAGGGTGCGCACCTCCTTGCGGTTGGGCCACCATCGACCGAGCTGCGTGATCGGGTCGGGGTGGTGTCCGCGGCGCGTCGTCGCGATCTGGTTGAAGACCTCGGCGAGACCGAACAGGCCGATGATGGCCGCGATGAACGGGATGCCCGAGGACAGCTCGTCGATTCCGAGCGTGAATCGCTGGTCTCCGGTGATCGGATCCCGCCCGACGGCGCCCAGGAGGAGCCCGGCGGCGCCCGCCACGAGACCTTTGGTGAGGCGATCGCCGGAGACCCCGATCATCATCGTGAGCCCGAACACCACGAGGGCGAACATGGCGATGGGGCCGAACTGCAGCGCGAAGCCCGCGAGAGGCTGCGCCAGGAACAAGAGGACCAGCACCCCGGCGAGGGCGCCGACAGCCGAGACCAGAGCCGAGCTGGTCAGCGCGACGCCGGCGAGGCCCTTGCGTGCCATCGGGTACCCATCGAAAGTGGTGGCGATCGAGGCGGGAGTGCCCGGGGTGTTGACGAGGATCGCCGGGACGCGGTCGCCGAACTGCGCCGCGACATAGATCGACAGGAGAATCGCCAGCCCTTGAAGCGGTTCCAGGGTCAGGGTGAACCCGGCGGCGAGGGCGACCGCCATCGTGGCGGTGACGCCGGGCACCGCGCCGACGAGTGTGCCCAGGAGGATGCCGATGATCAGGCAGAGGCCGATCGACGGGTCCAGCAGCGCGACGACGCCGTCCCACGCGCCGTTCACAGCGGCACCCTCAGAAGCACGCCGAAGAGCACGTAGAGCACGCCGGTGATGACAGCGGGGAAGAGCAGGAGCGCACGCCAGCCGCGCCCGCCCTGAAGAGCGGTCAGTGCGGATGCGAGCACGAGGGTCACGGGAATGAAGTGCACGAAGTTCCAGACGATGCCGTAGATGATGATGAGTCCGATCGCGCCGAGGAGACGGAGCACGCCGTTGCCGGTCACGGACGCCTCGTCACTGAACGAGGGCTTGACGATGGCGAGCACGATCATCGCTCCCGACAGCAGGAGCGTCGTCACCGCCAGCAGACTCGGCCACCATCGTGGCCCGAACGTGTCGCCGCCGGAGGCGTCCGGCAGGGACTGCGTGGCGACGAGCACGCCGCCGGCGAGCACGGCCACGCCGGCGGCGATGCCGACTTCACGCGCGCGGCTGGCCCGCACCCGTGAAGTCGGCGTCGCGACGATGTCGGTCAATGGATCGCTTGTCATCGATCGGGCGACCTGCTACCGGCCCAGGATGGCCGCGAAGCGGTCCCACTCCGCGGAGACGAACGCCGTGGCCTCGGCGGCGCCCCTGTGCAGCGGGATGTTGCCGCCGGACTCGATGAGGGAGATGTACTCCTCCGTCTGGACCGCCGCGGCGATGGCCGCTTCGAGACGCTCGGCGACGGATGCCGGAAGACCTGCGGGCGACGCGATGACCGCCCAGCTGCCGATGACGACATCCGCCCCTGCTCGGTCGCGGTCGGCACATCGGGGAGAGCAGGCGTGCGCTCCTCCGTGAACGTGGCGAGCACGCGCAGCCTTCCGTCCTGATGAGCCGGAGCGGTCTCACCGATACCGGCGACGACGGCATCGACCTGGCTGCCGATGGCTGCGGTGACAGCGGGAGCGCCGCCGTCGAAGGGGACGCCTTGGAAGGTCACGCCGGCCGCTTCGCCGAGCGCGACGGCACCGGCCTCCCAGATCGAGCCCGGCCCGGCGTTGGACACGGTGATCGTGTGGGGGGCAGCCGCGGCGGCAACGATGAGATCGTCGAGGGTCTCGTAGGGGCTGGATGCGGGGACCGCGATCGTGCCGGGCTGGGAGTTGACCTGCCCGAGGAAGTCGTAGTCGGCGGGATCGGTCGAGTAGCCCAGGTGTCCGAGCATCGCCACTTCCACGGGGAAGACGGCGATCGTGTAGCCGTCGGCTGCCTGCTTGCCGACGTGCTCCATCCCGACCGAGCCGGCCCCGCCCGGGCGGTTGTCGACCACGACGGAGACGCCGAGGTCGTCCTCCAGCTGCGTGGCCAGCGTGCGTGCGGTGAGATCGGTTGCGCCTCCGGCGGAGGTCGGTGTGTAGAAGGTGATCGTCCCTGTGGGGAAGCCTTCCTCGTCCGCGTGCGAACCGTTCCGATTCGCACATGCGGACATGCCGAGCACCATCACACCGGCGAGAGCCGCGGCGGCGGCTCCCTTGAACCTCTTGTTCATGCGAGGCATCTGGTTCCTTTCATCATCGTCGATGATGTTGCACTATGTGCAACGCTGTTGTTCCTACTGCACGTTAACCTATACCGAGTCATGGACCCCTCGCGAAATCGTCGCAGTAACGGTTTGATAACGGCAGGCTCGACAGTGTTGCCGTCGCGTTGCGCAGCTGTTTCACTTCGATCACAAGTTTCAGAAGTTCGTGAATCTTCATTGACATACGAACTGGAAGCATCCTAGGTTTCGAGAGTACCCACCCCGCTCCGATACTCAGGTGCTCCGACGCAGCACCCACCGGTATCACTCAAGGAGGAGTCAGCCATGCAACGCACAACACCCACCCTGATGCTCGCGGCATCCGCGGCCATCGCGCTCGCGCTCACCGGCTGCGCCTCGCAGTCCTCACCCGGCAGCGACGAGGACACCGCCGCCGACCCGATCCGCTACGCCGTCGAAGAGCCCGACAGCCTGGTCCCCGGCAACCACTTCGGCTCCTACGCGATCCTGTTCTCGCTGTTCTCGCCTCTCACCTCGCTCGACTCGAACGGTGAGATCAGCTACCTCGCCGCCGAGTCGGTCGAGTCCGATGACGCGATCACCTGGACGATCACGCTGCGCGAAGGCTGGACCTTCCACAACGGCGAACCCGTCACCGCGCAGGACTACGTCGACACCTGGAACCACGCCGCCTACGGCCCCAACGGGTGGGTCAACGGCCCGCAGCTGGCCGGCGTCGTCGGCTATGCAGACCTGAACCCCGGCGAAGGCGAGCCGGCAGCCGAAGAGCTCTCCGGGCTCACCGTCATCGACGAACGCACCTTCACCGTCGAGCTCGGCGCCGCCGACCGCCAGTTCCCGCTGCAGCTGACGGCGGGCCAGACCGGTCTCTACCCCCTCCCTTCGGAGGCCCTCGAGGACGTCGCCGCCTGGGAGCAGAACCCCGTCGGCAACGGACCGTTCCAGCTGACGGGCACCTGGTCGCCCAACGCGCCGATCGAGACCGTCGCCTACGAGGGCTACGCCGGCCCCGCACCGAGCATCGACGCAGTGACGTTCGTGCCGTACCTGGACACCGCCACCGCCTACACCGACACCCTCGCCGGCCAGGTCGACATCGTCGCCATCGGCGGCTACCAGGCCGGCCAGGCGCGCACGGACTTCGGCGATCACGTCTACGAGCTCGACGCGCCGGGTGTCGACTTCCTCGGCTTCAACCTCGACGACCCGCGCTTCTCCGATGTTCGCGTGCGCCAGGCGATCTCGATGGCGATCGACCGCGAGGCGATCAACAACGCCGTCTTCGGCGGATCGCAGGTGCCGGCGACGTCGCTCACGGCGCCGAGCATGCCCGGAGACCCGGCCGGCATCTGCGGGCGGTACTGCGAGTTCGACCCTGAGGGGGCCAAGGCGCTCCTGGAGGAGGCCGGCGGCTTCGAGGGCGGCATGGAGATCCACTTCATCGCCAACTGGGGCCAGGAGGACCTCTTCGAGGCGATCGCGAACCAGATCCGCCAGAACCTGGGCATCTCGAGCGTCGTGGCCGCTCCGGCATCCGACTTCGCCGCCTTCGTCGACCGCGTCTCGGGCGGAGACGTCAACGGACCGTTCCGCGCACGCTGGGGCGCTCTCTACCCCAGCCAGCAGAACACGCTGATGGCCGTCTACACCGCCAGCGGCGAGGGCAACTTCGGTGCCGGCGGCTACTCCGACGCGGAGGTCGACGATCTGCTCCGCGCAGCGAACGCCGCCGACACCTACGAGGAGTCGTACGAGGGCTACCGCCTGGCGCAGGAGCGCATCCTCGAGGACTTCCCGACGGTGCCGCTGTTCGGCAACCGCTACCTCTACGTCACCTCCGACCGCATCGCCGAGCTGTACACGGTCTCCGGCGGCGTGGACCTCAACCGCGTCGTCCTGGCCGACTGACCCGCCCCCACGAGAGAGCATCACCCGTGCACAACCCTGTCACGGCGCACAGCGCCATCGGCCCGGTCGAGGAGATCCTCCGCCGGGCCGGTGGCGTGTCCGCGCACACCGCCTTCCCGACCGTCGACGAGCTCCACGCGGCGATGGAGGACCTGCGCGCGCGGCGTCCCGACCTCGTCACGAGCGAGCGGATCGGCACGAGCCGGCTGGGTGAGCCCATCCGGCGCTATCGGGTCGGCTCCGGGGCGCTCTCGGCGCTCATCGTGGGAGGCGTGCACCCGAACGAGCCGATCGGATCGCTCACCGTGCTCCACCTGGTCGAGCAGCTCATCGCCGATGACGACTTCCGCGGGCGGCTCGACACGACCTGGCACATCGTGCCCTGCGCCGACCCCGACGGCATGCGCCTGAACGAAGGGTGGTTCGCCACCCCTCCGATCGGGAGCGCTACGCGCGCGAGTTCTTCCGTCCGGCTCCGGACGAGCAGGTCGAGTGGACGTTCCCCTTCTCCTACAAGGACGCCTACTTCGACCGGATGATGCCGGAGACCCGGGCTCTGGCACGAGCGATCGACCTCGCCGAGCCCGACCTCTACGTGCCCCTCCACAACAGTGAGGGCGGCGGAGCGTACTTCTACCTCTCCCGCGCCACCCCCGGGCTGTACGAGCAGCTGCACGCCGTGACGGCGCACCTCGGGGTGCCGCTGCACGCGGGCGAGCCGGAGGGCGCGCACTTCCCCGTCCTCGCCCAGGCGATCTACGAGATGGGCACGATCGAGGAGGCCTACGACTGGACGGAGTCCCTCGGCATGGACCCCTATCCGGAAGGCTCGGCCGGAGACGCCTCGACGTCCTACGCGCGCAAATACGGCTCGCTGTCACTGATCGCCGAGCTGCCGCAGTTCTCCGACCCGGATGCCGACGACACGACGCCCACCGCGCACTCCTACGCCGACGAGCTGCGCCGCAGCGGCGAGCTGCTCATCGAGGCGGGCACGCGGCTGGTCGCACTGCTGCAGGACTCCGAGCCCCATCGGCGACTGGACACCCCCTGCTGCGCGCCGCCCGCGTCTTCGCGCCGGCGGCGGTCTCGGCCGGCCAGGCCAACATCGCCCGCGCGGCCGCCCCGAGGCGGAGCGCCCCGCGACCGTGGCGGAGGTCTCCGCACTGCGCGGACTCGTCGAGCTGCACCGGCTGCGCTGGGGCGGGATGCTCGTGCGCGCGCTGCGCGCCGAGGTCGATGCCGGCACCGCCGCCCCCGAGGTCCGAAGGGCAGCGGATGCCGCGCAGGCGCTGTTCGACGGCTGGCTCGCCGAAGCGCTCGAGACGGGCACGCCTGCCGCGCTGCCGCTCAACGATGTCGTGGGCGTGCAGTACGGCGCCATCCTTGCCGCGCACGCCTACGTCGCCAAGGAGCGGACATGCGCCTCGGACTGAGCCTCCTCCAGCGCGTCGGAGGATTCGCGATCGTCTTCATCGGCGTGACCTTCATCATCTATCTGACGGTCTTCAGCCTGCCCGGCGACCCTATCCGCGCCCTCGCCGGCGACCGTCAGCTCCCCCAGTCCGTGATCGACGCGATCAACGCGCGCTACCTGCTCGACCAGCCGCTCTGGGTGCAGTACACCAACTATCTCGGCAATCTGCTCCGTGGCGACTTCGGCGTGGACCTGACCGGTCGCCCCGTGGCCGATCAGCTCGCGGCCCGCTGGCCGGTGACGATCACCCTCGCGCTGACCGCCTGGGTGATCCAGATCGTGCTGGGCCTGGCCGTCGGCATCGTCTCGGCGCTCAAGCGCGGCACGCTCATCGACCGGGGTCTGCTGATCACGACCATCGCGATCAGCTGCGTGCCGGTCTTCGTCCTCGGCATCACGGCGCAGATCGTGTTCGGCGTGCGGCTGGACTGGTTCCCGTCGCCGGGGTGAGCGAGGGTGGCCCGCGTCCTACGTGCTGCCCTCGCTCGTGATCGCCGTCTTCGGGCTGGCATCGGTGTCGCGTCTCGTGCGCGGCTCGATGATCGAGAACCTCGACGCCGACTTCGTGCGCACCGCCCGCGCGAAGGGCATCGGCGAAGGTCGCGTGGTCGGGCTCCATGTCATGCGCAACTCGCTCATCCCCACCGCGACCTATCTCGCCACCGACCTCGGCTTCCTCCTGGGCGGAGCGGTCGTGATCGAGGGCATCTTCAACCTCCCCGGCGTCGGGAACCTGCTGTTCACCGCCATCCGGAACCACGAGGCGTCCCTGGTCGTCGGCATCTCCACCGCCCTGATCATCATCTTCCTGCTCACCTCGCTGATCGTGGACGCCCTCCATGCACTGCTCGACCCGAGGATCCGCCGTGGCTAAACAGGCTCCCCGAAGACGACCGCCATCGCCACTGCGAAGGTGCGGCAGAACTCCGCCTGGAACCATCTGATCCGCCGGCCGCTCGTCTGGGCGGCATCCCTCGTCCTCCTCGTGCTCTTCGCCTTCGCCGTCGCGCCGGCTCCCTTCGCCGGACTGTTCGGCAACGGCGACCCCCGCGCCTGCGATCTCGCCGACAGCGCCGTCCGATCGGCTCCCGGCCACCCCTTCGGCTTCGACCTGCAGGGCTGCGACATCTGGGCGAACGCCGTCTATGGAGCGCAGAGCTCCATCGCCGTCGGGTTCCTGGCGACGGCGATCGCCTTCCTCCTCGCCGTCGTCCTGGGGACGCTGGCGGGCATGGGCGGCCGGGTCGCGGACTGGATCGTGTCTCGCCTGACCGAGGTGTTCCTGGGCTTCCCGCTGCTGCTGGCGGCGATCGTCGTGCTGAACATGCTCGGCGCCCGCAACGTCCTCACCGTCAGTCTCGTGCTCGGCGTCTTCGGCTGGCCGATGATGGCCCGGCTGATGCGCAGCGCGGTGCGCTCGGTGAACAAGGCGGACTATGTGCTCGCGGCGAGGACCATGGGGCTGGGCACGCCGCGCGTGGTCGGACGCTACGTCCTTCCGAACGCGATCCAGCCGGTCCTGCTCCTAGCCACGCTCACGGTCGGCGCGGTCATCGTCGCCGAGAGCACGCTGACCTACCTCGGGATCGGACTGTCGTCGCCGGCGATCTCCTGGGGGCTGCAGATCGCCGCCGGCTCGCGCGTCTTCCACTCCGCCCCGCACATCCTCGTGCTCCCGAGCATCATGCTGGCGCTCACGGTCCTGGCCATCGTCGCGATCGGCGAGGAGCTGCGCAGCGCCTTCGATCCACGCGAGAGACGCTGAGGATGCGATGCTGATCGTGAGCCCACAGCGGGAAAGGACCAGAACATGACCGAGAATCCGGATGCGGCAGACGACGTCGACGAGCGCGAGGCCTACCGGCTCCAGTTCGCCGAGGACATCAGCCTGATCTGGGACATGGCCGGCGTCTCGCGCATGGACGGCCGGGTCCTCGGCTATCTCATGATCATGGACCGCCCCTACATCTCCTCGGCCGACCTGGCCAAGGCACTCGGTGCGAGCGCGGGCGCGGTGTCGATGGCGACGCGGCGACTGCTCGACACCAACTACATCCGTCGCCATTCACTGCCCGGGGACCGCAGCCACTACTTCAAGGCGGATGAGGACCCCTGGGGCAGCTTCCTCGCGAACGAACGCCGCTACTTCGGCCGTCAGATCGAGGCCCTGGACGCCGCCCTGCGCTGGCTGAAGCCGGAGGAGGGCGAGGCGCGCATCCGCGTCATGAACGGGCGCGACTACCTCGAGTGGATCGATGAGTACCACAACAAGATGCTCGGCGACTGGCGCGAGTACAAGCGCGCCCGCGACACAGGCGAGGAACGGGATGAAGATGGCTGAGTCGCATCCGGATGTCGTCCTGAGCGTGCGCGACCTGCGGGTCGCGTTCGGGAGGAATTCCCCTGTCGAGGTCGTCCACGGCGTCGACTTCGACATCGCGCCCGGCGAGGTCGTCGCCGTGGTCGGCGAGTCCGGCTCGGGGAAGTCGGTCACGGCCCTGTCGGTCATGGGCCTGCTTCCGGAGGGCGCCCACGCCACCGGATCGATCGCGCTGCACGGCCGGGAACTGCTGGGACTTCGCCCCAAGGAGCTGCAGCAGGTCCGCGGTGCGCAGGTCGCGCTGATCTCCCAGGACCCCGTCGCATCGCTGAACCCCGTGTTCACGATCGGCTTCCAGGTCGTCGAGGCCGTGCGCGCGCACGATCGATCCCTCGGCCGGCGGGCCGCCCGGCGCCGCGCGGTCGAGCTGCTCGAGCTCGTCGACATCCCCGATCCGCAGCGGAGGATGGGTCAGTACCCGCATGAGCTGTCCGGCGGCCAGTGCCAGCGCGTCGGCATCGCGATGGCGCTCGCCTCCGACCCCCGGCTCCTCATCGCCGATGAGCCGACGACCGCGCTCGATGTGACCGTGCAGGCCGAGGTGCTCGACGTCCTCGCCCGCCTCGGGCGGCGCGACGGCCGCGGCATCCTGCTGATCACGCACGACATGGGCGTCGTCGCCGACATCGCCGACAGGGTCGTCGTGATGCGCGACGGGGCGCTGGTCGAGGACGGCCCGGTGCAGGAGGTCCTCACCTCACCGGCCGCCGCCTACACCCGGCAGCTGCTGGACGCCGTGCCGCGGCTGGGGCAGCGCGACGAGGAGGAGCCGGCGGCATCCGATCGGCTCATGCTCGAGGTGCGCGATCTCGTCGTCGAGTACGGAGGGCGGCTGCGCGGCGTCGTGCGTGCGGTCGACGACGTCAGCCTCGACGTCCGCCGCGGGGAGATCCTGGGCCTTGTCGGCGAGTCCGGCAGCGGAAAGTCGACGATCGGACGGGCGATCATCGGGGCGGCTCCGGTCACCGAGGGCGGCATCGTCATCGACGGCACCGATATGAGCACGGTCTCCCGTGCGGAGCGCACCCGCATCCGACGTCGCATCGGGGTGGTCTTCCAGAACCCCGCGACCTCCCTCAACCCCCGCTACACCGTCCGGGAGAGCATCGCCGAGCCGGTCGCGACCATCGGCGGCCTGCGGGGACGCGAGCTGCGCGAGAGGGTCGAGAGCCTGCTGATCGACGTCGACCTGGCCGATCGCAGAGACCACTATCCCCATCAGCTCTCCGGCGGCCAGCGGCAGCGGGTGGCGATCGCCCGAGCCGTCTCCCTCGACCCGACGATCCTCATCGCGGACGAGCCGACCAGTGCACTCGACGTCTCGGTGCAGGCGCAGGTGCTGGATGTCTTCCGTCGCCTCCAGGAGAGGCTTCGATTCGCCTGCGTCTTCATCAGCCACGATCTCGCCGTCGTCGACGAGCTCTGCGACCGGGTGGCGGTGCTCCACCACGGGAGGATCATGGAGACGGGTCCGCGCGCGCAGGTGCTGCGGCGACCCCAGGTCGCCTACACGCAGCGTCTCATCGCCGCCGCGCCGGTGCCGGATCCGGTGCTCCAGCGCGCACGACGTGCCGAGCGGCTGGCGGCGAGCGCTTCCTGACCCTCCGGAGGCGCGCGCTCAGCCCGCGGGCGTCTCGCGCGGCGGGTTGCGGTCGGGGTGCACGGCCGCGAAGAAGGAGTACGTCTTGCCGTCGGAGTCGGAGGGGCGCGCCTTGAACTCCTCGGCGAGCTCGCCCAGTCGCCGGCCGAACTCCTGCATGTGCTCGTCGTTGAGCTTGAGGCCGAGCCAGATCGTGTCGATCTCGGTGGGAGCGAGGCCCTCGATCTGCTCGAGGAAGGTCTCGATGAGCACCGCCGACTGCCCGGGGATCGGCGTACGCCACGAGAGCCCGGTCGCCCGGTACGGGATCTCACGGGCGCCCTGCGCACCCGAGCGCTCCTCCTCCGCGGCGAGGAAGCCGGTGCTCACGAGAGTGCGCACGTGGTGGAGCATCGTTCCCGGGTTGACGTCGAGGAGTTCGGCGAGCTCCTTGTTCGTGCGCGCCTCGAAGGCGCACAGGCGCAGCACGCGCAGCCGCAGCGGAGAGCTGAGGGCGCGCGCCCTCGCCTGGCTCTCGGCATCCGATCCCTCATCGACCATGCCCCCACGATACGGGAGTGGTTGACTTTCCTCAATCAGTTACGCAGACTGATTGACATGTCTCAATCAGTAGACGCGAAACCGCGCTCCCTCTGGCGCGACGCGAACTTCCTGCGCATGTGGAGCGGGCAGGCGCTCAGCCAGTTCGGCGCGCAGATCACCGAGCTGGCCATCCCCGTGCTCGCGGTGCTCATCCTCGGGGCGACCGAGTTCCAGCTGGGGCTGCTCAACGCCGCCGCCGTGGCCGCGTTCCTCGTCGTGGGGCTGCCCGCCGGCGCCTGGATCGACCGGATGCGCAAGCGCCACGTGATGATCGTCGCCGACCTCGTGCGCGCCCTGGCGCTGGCGATGCTGCCGCTGCTGTGGTGGCTCGGCGTGCTGGAGATGTGGCACCTCTACGCCGTGGCGCTCGTGCTCGGCATCGCGACGGTGTTCTTCGACGTCTCGTACCAGAGCATCGTCCCCTCGCTCGTGCGCCCGGCGCAGATCGCCGAGGCGAACGGCAAGTTCGAGTCCACCCATCAGATCGCCGGGATCGCAGGGCCCGCGATCGGTGGGTGGCTCGTCGGCATCCTCATGGCGCCGCTGGCGATCCTCGCCACGGTGGCGACCTACATCGCCTCCCTCATCGCGCTGCTGTTCACCCGCGACAACGAGGTGGTCGCCGAGAAGGGCTCGCACGATCCGATCCTCCGCTCGATCGGCGAGGGGCTGCGCTGGGTGTTCGGCAACCGGCTGCTGCGCCGGATCGTCGGCACGACGGCGATCTCGAACTTCTTCAGCACGATCTCGTTCACGTTGCTGCCGATCTTCATCCTGCGCGAGCTCGGCCTCTCCCCCAGGCGATGGGCATCGTCTTCGCCCTCGGAGCGATCGGCGGCTTCGCCGGCGCCGTCGCCACGCCCCACCTCGTGCGCCGGATCGGCGAGGCGCGGGCGATCCCGATCAGCGCGATCGGATTCGCCGTGGCGGGGCTGTTCCTGCCGGCGGCCGCCCTCGTACCGGCGATCGCCTTCCCTCTTCTGGTCGTGCAGGGCTTCCTGATGTCGTTCACCGTGCTGGTCTACAACATCACCCAGGTCACCTTCCGCCAGCGCGTCACCCCGGCACGCCTGCTCGGCCGCATGAACGCCTCGATCCGCTTCTGCGTCTGGGGGTCATGCCGATCGCGGCCCTGCTCGCAGGTGCGCTCGGCACCTGGCTGGGCGTCGTGCCGACCATGTGGATCGGCGCGCTCGGCGGGCTGCTCGCCGCCGCCTTCGTCGTCATCGGCCCCTTCTGGGGCATGCGCGATCTGCCGGATGTGCATGCGGAGTCGGATGCCGCGGCATCCGACTCCGGCTCCTCCGCCGACTGACCGCGGGGTCAGGCCCAGGCGGCGCGCAGCACCGCACGCGGGTCGGGCACCACCGGCGAAGCCGCACCGTCGAACACGCGGGTCGGGCGCGAGGAGTCCCACGCCGGCCATCCCGGATCGCCGGATGCCGCGAACGACACCCAGGCACCGTGCATCTGGTCGGCCAGATGCTGCGGGGCCTCGGCGCCCGCGATGGTGACGGACTCCCCGCAGGAGAGGTTGTCGAAGACGAAGCCGAGCTCCAGCGCGTGGCAGGCGCCCAGCCCCATCACCGGCGTCTTCCAGTCGAAGTCGTAGACGTGGACGGGCGCGCGGTGGGCGTCGGCGATCGTCAGCGAGGGCATCCGGATCGCCTTGTCGAGCGCGATCGAGCCCAGCACGTCGCCCAGCGGCTGACCGGCGAGCGCCTCCCGGTAGGCCCTGACGACCTTCTTCGGGATCTTCGCCTTCTTCCCGGCCGCCCAGAACACGAAGCGGCCGATCTTGTCGTTCATCCTCGTCGGCACGAACCACAGTTTGTGCTCTTCGGTCGTCGCTCCGAGCAGCACGGGGACGGATGCCGCCTCGCCCCTCTGCACGGCCTCGACCGGTTCGATCGGCACCGAGTCCGGGTCGGCGATCATGCCGAAGGCCGCGGTGCTGGAGAGCGGGTTGCCCCGACGCGTGTAGGCGAACTGGGCTTCGACGAGCGTCGTGGGATCGACGGCGGCGAGCGCCTCGGCGCTGGGGGCGACGCCCACCTCCTTGGCGATGTTCGCGGCGGTGGTCCGCGCGGCCTTCTCGTCCTGGAGAAGCGGCGGGCCCGACTGCAGCACCGCGCCGTGGAACAGGCCTCGGGCACGCGGGGCGGCCAGCAGCGCGGCGGTGATGTTCGCGCCCGCCGACTGCCCGCCCACGGTCACCCGCGCGGGGTCGCCGCCGAACGCGGCGATCTCGTCGCGCACCCACTCGAGGGCGGCGATCGCGTCGAGGAGCCCCCGGTTGGGAGGAGCGCCGTCGAAGACGCCGAAGCCCTCCATGCCCAGGCGGTAGTTGATCGAGACGAAGACGACGCCGTCGCGGGCGAAGGCCGAGCCGTCGTAGATCGGCTGGCTCGAGGAGCCGTTGCGCAGCGCCCCGCCGTGGATCCAGACGAGGACCGGGTATGTTCCGGCATCCGTTCCGGGAGTCCAGACGTTGAGGTTCAGCCACTCGTCACCGGGGATCGTGGTGTCGCCCAGGATCGTGTCGATCGGCGGGGCGTAGGGGAGCTTGGGCGCCGTCGGCCCGAAGCCCGTGGCATCGCGCTCGCCCTCCCAGGGCTGGACGGGCGCGGGTGCCCGGAAGCGGTTCTCGCCGACGGGCGGCGCGGCATAGGGGATGCCGAGGAAGCGGATGCCGGCGGCGATCTCCTCGCCGCGGACCCGGCCTTTGCTCGTCTGCACGATGGTCACTGCTGCCCCCTTCCGCGACGGCCGTGCGCGTCCTCGCGCCGGCCATCCTCAGCGCCATCTCGACGTACGAGTTCGCGACCTGTTCTCCCGTGAACGGCGCGTCCGGGCCGAACCAGTTCGCCACGCGCATGCCCATGCCGGCGATCGCGGTGGCGGTGAGGAAGGTGTCGGCGATGTCGAAATCGCCGCGCTCGGCACCCCGGGTAAGCACCTGCAGGAGCAACTGCCGGGACTGCTCGCGCAAAGTCACCGCAGGACGCGCGAGATCGGCCGAGAGCGCGTGCAGCTCGGCGTTGGTGACCACCGCCAGCAGCGGGTACTCGGTATGCACGAGCACATGGGAGTGGACGATCGCGGCCAGCTGCGCGGCCGGGTCGGCGCCCGCGCGCACCACCGCCTCCTGCAGGCGACGGTGCATCTCCTCGTGGCCGTGGAGCACGAGGGCGGCGAGGATATGCCCCTTGGACGGATAGTGCGCGTAGAGCGTGGCGGAGTTGACGCCCGCGTCGGCGGCGAGGTCGCGGATCGAGGTGCCGTAGTACCCGCGCTCGGCGAACTGGGCGAGCCCTGCCTGCAGGATGCGGCCGCGGGTGCCGGGCGGCGTCACGCCCTCGGGCAGTCGGACGTTGACGGCGCTGAGGCGCCTGGCGCTTCCGCTCACGCTCACCCTCTCCTTCGAGATCGATCGATTGATGGATCTGCGTCGATCCCCGATCAATTCCAGAGTATACGCACTTCTGTGTTCCAACCAATCGATCGATTGACACCGGATGCGAACCCGCTTATCGTGAGCGGTACGTCACCTGACCGTCATCTCGCGCCGCATCCGACACTGACGTCCCGCGGCCTGTGCAAGGAGGCACCATGACACCCGACGGCACCCGCGCCGCCACATCGCCCCGCCGCGCCGCCATGGCGAGCTTCATCGGCACCGCGCTCGAGCACTACGACTTCCTGCTCTACGGCTACGTCGCCGCGCTCGTCTTCGGGCAGCTGTTCTTCCCGACCGAGGACCCGGCCGTCTCCACGATCGTCTCCTTCGCCGCCTTCGCCGTCGGATTCATCGCCCGCCCCTCGGCAGCATCGTCGCCGGGCACTTCGGCGATCGCTTCGGCCGCAAGTCGATCCTGATCGCGACGCTGCTGATCGCGGGTGTCGCGACGATGCTCATGGGCCTCCTGCCGACGTACGCGACGATCGGCATCTGGGCCCCGATCGCCCTGGTGACGCTGCGCCTGGCGCAGGGCTTCGCCTACGGCGGCGAGGTCGCCGGCGCCGTGCTCATGGCCACCGAGCACGCGCCGAAAGAGCGCCGCGGCTTCTACGGCGCCGTGATCCCGGCATCCGCTCCCGCGGGCCTGCTGCTGGCGACCATCGCCGTGCTGCTGGTCTCGCTGCTCGACCCCGCAGCCTTCCTCGCGTGGGGATGGCGCATCCCGTTCCTGTTCTCTTTCCTGCTCGTGCTCGTCGGGCTGTACATGCGCGCGAAGGTCGTCGAGACGCCCGCCTTCGCCAAGCTCCGCGACAGCGGCGAAGGCGTGAAGCTGCCCATCGCGGAACTGTTCCGCACCCACACGAAGCTGCTCCTGCTCGCCTCGGGCGTCGGCTACGGCTTCTACGTCATCTTCTACATCCTGCTGGTGTTCATCGCCTCGTACTCGACGACCGAGCTCGGACTCCCGGCGGCCACGGCGCTCACCGGCGTCGCCTTCGGCTCGATCGTCACCCTAATCGTCGCTCCGATCGTGGGCTCGCTGTCGGATCGGATCGGTCGCCGCCCGCCGATCATCCTCGGCGCGCTGCTGTCGGCGGGGTTCATCTTCCCCTTCTTCCTGATGATCCGCACCGGCCAGGCGGGGATGGTGTACCTCGCCTTCGCGCTGGCGTTCTTCTTCCTGGCGATCTACTTCGGGGCGGTGACGACGTACGCGGCGGAGCTCTTCCCCACCGAGGTGCGCTACAGCGCCGGCGCCCTGGCCGGCCAGATCGGCGCCGTGCTCGGCGGCGGACTCGCCCCGCTCATCGCCGCGCTCGTCATGCGCGCCGCGGGCGGCGCCTGGTGGCCGGTGGCCGTGTACGTCGCCGTCAGCCTGCTGATCTCGGCGGCGTGCACCTTCGTGCTGCGCGAGACCAAGGGCACCGACCTCGACGCCGTCGCCGCGAAGGAGCCGGTCGCGGCCTGAGGGAGGCCGCCGTCACACTCCGCGGGCGAGCGGATTGACGGTGCGGAGGCGGGGAACCAGGAGAAGTCGCGGTCGGCCGTCCACAGCTCGGAGACACCGTGGGTGAGGCAGATCGCCGCGATGCGGGCATCGTGCACGCGCGGGCCCGTGACGTCTCCGCGCGACAGCAGACGCTCGAGTTCGTCGACGTGACCGGTGGTCTCGTGCAGCATCCTCATGTTCGGAAGCCGTTCCAGCGCGTGCACCGCCTCGAGCGCCACCGGCATCGGTGTCGGTGGCGCATAGATGCGCGGGTGCGTCACCACCGCGAGGAACTCGTGCACGCAGGGCCAGGGCAATGCCCAGGCCGCCGCTCCGGCGGCGATCCGGGAGAGCACCGCCGCTGCCGCCTCATGATGAGGGCTGTCTTCGCGATGGGCGTAGACGAGGATGTTGGTGTCGAGGGCGATCACGCGGCAGGCAGACCGTAGGAACGTGCGATGGCATCCGTCGGATCGACCTCGACGATGAGACCGCCCCGCCCACCGTGGGGAAGTGGAAGTCGACCGGCCCGATGCTCCCGCGGCGATCGAGCTCCGCGCGAAGAGCGGTGACCATCAGCTCGCGCAAGGTCGTGCGTTCGGCGAGGGCCGCACGCTTCGCCTCGGCTGCGAGGGCGTCGGGGATCTCGATCGTCGTCTTCATCCCGCTATTGTAGCGCGAGACCGTACTCCCGTATCAGCAGGACGGGAGTACGGTTCCGTCGCTTCGGGTCAATCGTCCAGCAGCTCCGCCTCGATCACGTCGTCGTCATCGGATGCCGGATCGGATGCCGCCGGCCCTGCTCGCTCGTGAGCACGAGCTGCGAGCCGTCCGCCGCCACATCGACGCGCACCAGATCGCCGTCGTGCACGCCGCCCGAGAGCAGCGCCATCGCGAGGCGGTCCTGGATCTCGGACTGGATCAGGCGGCGCAACGGCCGCGCGCCGAACACCGGGTCGTAACCGCGCTCGGCAAGCCAGGCCCGCGCATCCGGGGTGACCGCGAGGGTGAGCCGACGCTCGCGCAGCCTCTCGTGCAGCTGGTCGACGGCGAGCTCGACGATCTGCGCGAGGTCGTCCTGGCTGAGCGCCTGGAAGATCACGATGTCGTCGAGACGGTTGATGAACTCGGGCTTGAACGACTGGCGCACCAGGGCGTCCACGGCCTCCCGCTTCTGCTCCGTGCTCAGGGTCGGGTCGATGAGGATCGGCGAGCCCAGGTTCGAGGTGAGGATGAGGATGACGTTCTTGAAGTCGACCGTGCGGCCCTGCCCGTCGGTGAGGCGCCCGTCGTCCATGACCTGCAGCAGCACGTCGAAGACCTCCGGATGCGCCTTCTCGACCTCGTCGAGCAGCACGACCGAGTAGGGGCGGCGGCGCACGGCCTCGGTCAGCTGACCGCCCTGCTCATAGCCGATGTAGCCGGGAGGGGCGCCGACCAGGCGCGAGACGGAGTGCTTCTCTCCGTACTCCGACATGTCGATGCGCACCATGGCGTGCTCGTCGTCGAAGAGGAAGTCGGCGAGGGACTTGGCCAGCTCGGTCTTGCCGACGCCGGTGGGCCCGAGGAAGAGGAAGGAGCCGGTGGGCCGGTTCGGGTCGCTGATGCCCGCCCGCGAGCGGCGCACGGCATCCGACACCGCCTTCACGGCGTCCTTCTGGCCGATCAGGCGCTTGCCCAACTCGGCCTCCAGGTGCACGAGCTTCTCGCTCTCACCCTGCAGGAGCCTTCCGACCGGGATGCCGGTCCACGCCGCGATCACGGCGGCGATGTCCTCGTCGGTGACCTGCTCGTTGACCATTCGGCCCTCACCGCTCGCTGAGCCTGTCGAAGCGTCGGCGCGCTCGGCCTCGTCGAGCTGAGCCTGCAGCTGCTTGATCGTCTCGTACTCGAGCTTGGACGCCTTGGCGTAGTTCGCCTCGCGCAGGGCCTGATCGCGTTCGGTGATGGCGGCGTCGAGCTTCTTCTTGAGGTCGCCGACGCGGTTCAGACCCGCGCGCTCGCGCTCCCAGCGGGCTTCGAGCTCGCGGAGCTCCGACTCCGACTCGGCCATCTGCTCGCGCAGCTTGGCGAGCCGCTCCTTGGAGGCGGCGTCCTTCTCCTTCTTCAGGGCGAGCTCCTCCAGGCGCATGCGGTCGACCTGCCGGCGCAGCTGATCGATCTCTGTGGGGCTGGAGTCGATCTCCATCTTCAGCCGGCTCATCGCCTCGTCGACGAGGTCGATGGCCTTGTCGGGCAGCTGGCGGCTGGGATGTAGCGGTTCGACAGGGATGCCGCGGCGACGAGCGCGCTGTCGCTGATCGTCACCCCGTGGTGCGCCTCATAGCGGCCCTTGAGTCCGCGCAGGATCGCGATCGTGTCCTCCACGCTCGGCTCGCCGACGTACACCTGCTGGAAGCGGCGCTCGAGCGCGGCATCCTTCTCGATGAACTCGCGGTACTCGTTGAGCGTCGTCGCGCCGATGAGGCGCAGCTCGCCGCGGGCGAGCATGGGCTTGAGCATGTTCGAGGCCGCGACCGACCCCTCGCCGCCGCCGGCGCCCATGAGCACGTGCAGCTCGTCGATGAAGGTGATGATCTGTCCGTCGGACTCGGTGATCTCCTTGAGGACGCTCTTGAGGCGCTCCTCGAACTGGCCCCGGTACATGGCACCCGCCACGAGCGCGGAGATGTCGAGCGCCACGAGTTCCTTGCCCTTGAGCGACTCGGCCACGTCCCCCGCGACGATGCGCTGCGCGAGCCCCTCGGCGACGGCGGTCTTGCCGACGCCGGGCTCGCCGATGAGCACCGGGTTGTTCTTGGTGCGACGGGTCAGCACCTGGCTGACCCGGCGGATCTCGCTGTCTCGCCCGATCACCGGGTCGAGCTTGCCCTGGCGGGCGCGGTCGGTGAGGTTGATCCCGAACTGTTCGAGCGCGCTCTGCTGTTCTTCCTGCGGGGCGGGGTGGTCATCGTGCCTCCTGGCGTCTCCTTGCCGTGGGTGTTCATCAAAGTTGAGTGAATATGACTCAACTTTACCAGAGGAGGAGAGTCGGCGATACCCGCACCCGGGCGAAAGGGGTCAGAAAGCCCGAAAAGGCCGCCCGCAGAAGCGGAGCGGCCCTCGGGAACACCGGATTACTCGGTGATCAGCCAGTCGATCTGGTCGCCGAACTCGCCCAGCCACTCCTGCACGGCGCCGGCCGGGTCGCCGGCGTACTCGTCGGAGGTGACGAGCCCTCGAGCGCACCGTACTGGTCATCGGTCAGGGTGATCCCGCTGATGAAGTCGGCGGCCTCGGGAACTCGGCGGCGAAGCCCTGCTTGCCGAGGAAGTGCAGCGACTCGGGGTCGCCCATGGCGCCCTGCGGGTCCTCGAGATCCTTCAGGTCCAGGAGGCGTAGGCCCAGAACGGGCGCCACAGCGTCACGACGACGGCCTCCTCGGCGGCCATCGCGGTGTCAAGGGTCGCGAGCATGCCCGCGGTCGACGAGGTCACCAGCTGGTAGTCGTCCAAGCCGTAGGCGGGCATCATCGAGTTCTGCGTCGCATCCGTCAGACCCGCGCCCGGCTCGATGCCGATGATCTGTCCGCCGAAGAGGTCGGCGTTGCCGGCCAGGTCTTCGAGCGAATTGATGTCGGTCAGGTACTCCGGCACGGCGATCGTCAGCACGGCGCCGTCGTAGTAGGCGCCGAGGTCCTCGATGCGGTCGCCGTACTCCTCCATGTACGAGGCGTGCGTGACCTCGGACCACGCCGAGGGGTACATGTCGACATCGCCGCCGGCGAGCGCCGTGTACAGCGGTCCGGCGTCGACGACATCCTCCATCGCGACGGTGTAGCCGAGCTTGCCGAGCTGGTCCTCCAGCAGGTAGGCGGTGCTGAGCCCGTCGGTCCACGCGGAGAGGAACCCGAGCGTGATGGTGCCCTTGTCCTCACTCGCTCCGTCGTCGCCGGGCTCGGGGGCGTCGCCGCCGTTGCTCGCGCAACCGGCGAGCACGAGGGACGCGGCAGCTCCCAGGGCGATGATTCCGACCAGATTCTTCTTCTTCATTCTCATTCCTTCTCTTTTCACGTATGTCTTCACACGTTTCGTATGTGGTTCTTCTTGCGGTGTTACGACATGGGGACGGGCGGCTTGATGGGACCCTTCGCGACGGCGGTCTCTGCGGCATCCGACGCGCTCGTCACGCGCTGCGCTTCGGCACGACGCCGGCCCAGCATCCCGAGCAGCGACGAGCGGTACTCGCCGGGGTTGCCCAGAGCGGCGGTCACTCGGTCGAGGTAGACCGCGATGAACACGACGCCGAGGCCCGCCTCGACGCCCTGGGCGACGTTGATGGTCGACAGGGCCGCGACGACCTCCTTGCCGAGACCCGGGCCCCGGCCATTCCGGCGATCACGGCCATCGACAGGGCCAGCATGATCACCTGGTTGATGCCGGCCATGATCGTCGGCATCGCCAACGGCAACTGGATGCCGCTGAGGATCTGACGGGGCGTCGCACCGAAGGCGTGGCCCGCCTCGACCTTCTCGCGATCCACCCGCGGATGCCGAGCTCCGTGAGCCGAACCCCGGAGGCAGCGAGAAGATGACCGTGGCGATGACGCCCGGGACGAATCCGAGGCTGAAGAACACGATCACGGGGATCAGATACACCAGCGACGGCATCGTCTGCATGAAATCGAGCACGGGGCGGATGACGGTGCTGACGGTGTCGTTGCGGGCCGCCCAGATGCCCAGCGGCACCGCGATGGCCACGGTCACCAGCGTTGCGACGAGCACGAGCGACAGCGTCAGCATGGCGTTGTCCCACTGGCCGACGCTCACGATGACGAAGAACATCAGCACCGTCCCGACGGCGAGCTGCCAGGAGCGCACGAGCCACGCGATCAGCGCGAACACCGCGATCATCACCAGAGCCGGCGGCGCCATGAGCAGGTCTGCCAATCCCTCGGCGAGGAAGCTCACGAAGTCGGAGATGGCATCCGTCAGCCACTTCAGATTGTCGCGGATCCAGTCGACGAGGAACTTCACCCACTGCCCGATCGGGATGCGGAAACCCTCCATCAGCGCACCCCTCCGTCTCGGCGGCACCGGCTTCGCCGGCGATCGCCTCCGCGAGCGCCTCATCGATCACGGCCTGCGGCATCGGCTGCAGCGGGATCGTCAGTTCCTCGGTGGAGTTCGGCCCGGGTCCGAGAGCGGCCAGCAGCGTCACACGGGGGATGACCCCGACCAGGCGACCCTCGGCATCCGTCACCGCGAGCGGCACCGGCGACTCGACGGCCGGGACGAACAGGTTCATCAGCACCTCGGACTCGTCCACGCTCTGCGGCGCGGGCTTGATGATCGATGCCAGCGACTTCTCGCCCTTTCGAACGAGCTTCACCGCATCGCGATCGGTCACGATCCCGAGAAGCTCACGGTCGCGGCCGGTCACGTAGACGGCCGACATGTAGGCGTCGCGCATCTCCTTGAGCGCCGTGCGCGGGCCCGCCGTCTCCGCCACGACCGGGCGCGGCCGCTCCATGACGTTGCCGGCGGTGAGCACGCGGGCGCGGTCGACGTCCTGCACGAACTGCTCGACGTAGTCGTTCGCGGGGTCGGTGAGGATGTCCTCGGGCGTGCCGATCTGCACGATGCGGCCGTCGCGCATGACCGCGATCCGGTCGCCGAGGAACATCGCCTCGTTCAGGTCATGCGTGATGAAGACGATGGTCTTGTGCAGTTTGCGCTGCAGCTCGACGAGCTGCTCCTGCATCTCGCGGCGGATCAGCGGGTCCAGCGCGCTGAAGGCCTCGTCCATGAGCAGGATGTCGGTGTCGGCGGCGAGCGCACGGGCGATCCCCACGCGCTGCTGCATGCCGCCCGAGAGCGCCGAGGGCAGCTGCTCGCCCCAGCCGGAAAGCCCCACCATCGCGAGGATCTCCTCGGCGCGGGCCCGGCGCTCCGCCTTGCCCACGCCCTTCAGCTCCAGCGGATAGGCGACATTGTCGGCGACCGTGCGGTGCGGCAGCAGCGCGAAGTGTTGGAACACCATCGACAGCCGGTCGCGGCGGATCTCGCGGAGGCGACTCGGCGAGACGCCGGTGATCGTGTCTCCGTGCACGATCACCTCGCCGTCGGTCGCATCGTGCAGCCCGTTGAGCATGCGGATGATCGTCGACTTGCCGGAGCCCGAGAGCCCCATGATGACGAAGATCTCGCCGCGCTCGACGGAGAAGCTCGCGTCGATCACGGCGGCGGTGCCGGCATCCGACACCTGCTCACGGGTCTCCCCGGACTTCAATCGCTTTACGGCCTGGTTCGGATTCTTCCCGAACACCTTGTACAGATTGCGCGCTTCGAGAGCGGTATCGGACACGTTTCCCCGCGGCTCACCGTTTTCGGGTTCGGGAGCCTGCTTCGGTTACGCCCGGGTGATGATCACAGGGTCGCTCCGTCAAAGGCTGTGCAAGCGACACGGACAGCGGATTTCGGATCCACCGTGAAGAACATCGACCGTACGCCCACGCCCCTTTCGTGCACAGCGAAGACGATGTGGGGACGCGACCGCGGACTGGTCTCGGCCCGTTCGGGCCATCATCCACGGTAACGAAGGCCATCGGATGCGGCAAATCCTGTTATCGCTTCGATACCTGCCGCGCCGACCGGGTCACCGTGAACTTCGGGGTGCGATGCAACTGCTCGGTGGGGCCCCCGAGCGCTCCAGCTGCGGACGGTAGCGCAGCGAGGAGTTCCACACCGCGTAGAGTTCGCCGCCAGGACGCAGCAGCCGCGCGGCTGCCTCGAACAGGCGGGTCGCCGCACCCGTGTGCACGCTCGTGCCCAGGTGGAAGGGCGGATTCAGCAGGACGATGTCGGCCTCGCCGGGCGGCAGCTCGGAGCCGGCGTCGTCGTGAGCGACCTCGACGCGGTCCGCCAGACCGTTCGCGGGCATCGTCGCCCGCGCCGAGCGCACCGCGGCGGCCGAGCGATCGGTCGCGATCACGCGGGCGGTCGGATGCCGCAGCGCGAACCACGCCGCGAGGGCGCCGGTGCCGCATCCGAGGTCGACCACCGTCTTCACGGCGACCTCCCCCGATCGCCCCGCGAGGACGCCGACGGCGACCGAGACGAGACGTGATGCGGTTCATGGGGAGAGTCGCCGCGTTTCGTCTCGCTGCGCTCGCTCAACGACCGGAGGCTTTCCGTTTCGCGACTGAGCGCCTCCAGCAGCACGCGCGTGCCGATGTCGAGTCGCGCGCCGGCGAAGGCGGCGCCGTGAGCGGCGAGCGTCAGCGGTCCGAGCCCCGGAGCGTCGACCGTGTCGAAGACCGGGAACGGCGGCTCCTCGGGCACCGGCAGCACCTCCGTCGCCACGAGCAGCCGCGACTTCTGCTCCGCCCGCTGCGGCTGCACGGTGCCGAAGTGTCGTCCGAGCACCTCGTTCTGCGCGAGGGTCATGTGCTTGACGCGACCGCCGGCGATGAGGGTGACGTCCGGCGCGGCCCAGCGGGCGACGGCATCCGCGATCTCCTCGAGCTCGGCGAGCGCCTTCGGCAGCTGCAGCAGCACGAGTCGCGCGCCCCGCAGCAGCGAGGCGTCCAGCTCGCACGGCATGAAGGCTGCTCGTAACGGCGGATCGATGGACGCAGGATCGGCGTGTTGCGCCCCGGCACGCCGATCACGCGCGCTCTCGTCCGCGATCTCGCACATGCCAAGGGCCCCGGCATTGCGCTCGAGCGCCCGGCGTCCGGTCGCGAGGTCCTGGTGGACCCGGATGCCGGAGAGCCCCGCATCCACGAGTCGGAGCGTGATCGCGCCGTACTCGTCGCCGATCACGGCGACCTCCTCGCCGGTGAGGCCCCGCTCCGCGGCGAGCGCGAGGGCCTGGTCGGTGAGGAGCCGGTCGGTCGCATCGTGGGCGAAGAGGTTCGGCGCCTCGACGTCGGGGCGCGGCGCAGCCTCTCCCAGGGGAACTCGGTCACGCAGGTCACCCTATCCCCGCCGGTCTCACTTGTTGCGACATCCGACCCCGCCTACCCGCACCTTCTGAGACCGGCAGGATGGGCCGGTCTCAGTTGTTGCGGGTTCACCCTCACAAAAGTCGCAACAAATGAGACCGGCAGGGGTCGGTAGTGCCTGGTACTGGTCGAGAGGAGCGGAATGGTGATGCGGTTGACAGGCACGAGGTTATGTGGTTAGTTAGTCGAGTAACTAACCCACAAACCCGGGAGGCGACGTGATCGAAGAGGGCAAGCCGCTGTTCCTCCAGATCGCCGAGGCGATCGAGGACTCGATCCTCGACGGATCCCTCGCCGAGGAGGGCCAGGCGCCCTCGACCAACGAGCTCGCCGCCTTCTACCACATCAACCCCGCCACCGCCGCCAAAGGAGTGAACATGCTCACCGACAAGGGAGTGCTCCACAAGCGCCGCGGCATCGGCATGTTCGTCTCCGCCGGTGCCCGCGACCTCCTGCTGACCGAGCGCCGCACGGCCTTCGCCGAGCGCTACCTCGACCCGCTGCTGGCCGAGGCGCGCACGCTCGGACTCGACGCCGCCGACCTCGCCGCGCTCCTGAAAGAGCGCGCCGCGGCATCCGACCACTGACCACACGACCACCCCGAACGAAGGGAACAACCATGACCGCCGTGATCGAGGTGACCGACCTCACCAAGCGCTACAAGGACACCGCTGCGCTCGATGGCGTCAGCCTCTCGCTCGAGCCCGGGAAGATCTACGGCCTGCTCGGCCGCAACGGGGCCGGCAAGACCACCCTCATGTCGATCCTCACCGCGCAGAACTTCGCCACCAGCGGCACCGCGCACATCTTCGGGCAGAACCCTACGAGAACGAGCGCGTCCTCTCGCGCATGTGCTTCGTGCGGGAGAGCCAGAAGTACCCCGACGACGCCAAGCCCGGCCACGCCTTCCGGGTCGCCCGGATGTTCTTCCCGAACTGGAACGAAGAGCTCGCCCAGCAGCTCATCGCGGACTTCCAGCTCCCCATGAAGCAGACGATCAAGAAGCTCTCCCGCGGCCAGCTCTCGGCCGTCGGCGTGATCATCGGCCTCGCGAGCCGTGCCGAGATCACCTTCTTCGACGAGCCGTACCTGGGCCTGGACGCCGTCGCGCGCCAGATCTTCTACGACCGCCTCATCGAGGACTACGCGGAGCACCCGCGCACGATCATCCTGTCGAGTCACCTGATCGACGAGGTCGCCAACCTCATCGAGCACGTCATCGTCATCGATCAGGGCAAGATCCTCCTCAACGAGGAGACCGATGCCGTGCGCGACCGCGCCGTCACGGTCGTCGGCGACGCCGCCAAGGTCGACGCCTGGCGGCGGGCCGCGAGGTCATCCACCGCGAGGCGCTGGGCCGTGTGGCATCCGTCACCGTGCTCGGCACCCTCACCCACGACGAACGGCAGGAGCTGGCGGCATCCGACCTCGACGTCGCGCCTGTCTCGCTGCAGCAGCTCGTCGTCCGACTCACCCTCCGCAACGGAGACGCCCAGAAGGAGGAGAACCGATGAACCGCATCCTCGCCACCGCCCGCATGCAGCTGGTCAACACGCAGACCTACGTCTGGGTGCCCATCCTGGTGGTCACCGGCGCCTTCGTGATCAACTGGCTGATCTTCGCGATCATCGCCGGCGCCGTCGGCGGCATCCCCGATCAGGACGAGACCTTCACCGGCGCCTCGCAGGCCCCGCTGTGGTACTTCCTGGTGATCGGCATCCAGAGTCTCACGCTGACCTTCCCCTTCTCCCAGGCGATGAGCATCTCGCGCCGCACCTTCTTCCTCGGCACGGCGCTCATCACCGCCGGCGCCGGCGCCGTGCTGGCCACCGTGTACACGCTGCTGCGCTTCCCCGAGCTGGCCACGAACGGGTGGGCGTGGGCGCCTACATGTTCAACGTCCGCTGGGTCACCGACGGCCCCTGGTACGAGGGCTGGCTGTTCTTCTTCGCGATGACGCTGCTGTTCTTCGTCATCGGCTTCTGGACGGCGACCATCTACAAGCGCTTCGGCACGGTCGTGATCACCATCGTGATCACGGGTCTGGCCCTCCTGGTGATCGGCCTCATCGCCCTCATCACCTGGCAGAAGTGGTGGATGAACGTCGGCCTGTGGCTCGACACCATCACGCCGCTGTCCACCTCGCTGTGGGTGCTGCTCGCGACCGTCGTGCTGGGCGTCTCGTCGTACTTCACGCTGCGCCGCGCAGTGCCGTAGACCATCCGATCCGCACAACGGCGCGGGTCCCGCAGAGAATCTCAGGATTCCTGCGGGACCCGCGCCGTTCTCCGTGCAGCGACACTTTGCCCGACCCCGAGTCCGTCGTCCTGCACGAGGAGGACGGATGTATCACGCACACTCTTGCCCTGCTCCTGATGGATGTGATCACAATGGGCATCATGAGCGAAGCCGCGACCGACGGTGCCGCGCGCTGGGAGCGTGCGGCGGAGCACTTCAGCGCGTGGCGCGAGGGACGCAACTCGGCGATGGACGAGCTCGTCCGCCTGATGACCCCCGTGCTCTGGCATGTGGTGCGCGCCTACGGGCTCGACCGCACCCTGGCCGAGGACGTGGTGCAGTCGACCTGGCTGATCCTCGTGCGCCGGCACGAGACGATCACGGAGCCCCGCGCGATCTCCGGATGGCTCACCACCACGGCGCGCCGCGAGGCCTGGCGGGTCGCCAAGGGTCACAGTCGCATGACGGCGATCGAGGACGAGCATCTCGAACCACTGCTGCCGACCGAGGAGTCGGCCGAGGAGAGGGCGGCCACGAGCGACGAGCGGAGCCGCCTGTGGGCGCGGTGCAGACCCTGTCCGAACGCTGCCGGCGCCTCCTGCGCATCATCGCCTTCGAGGATCGTCCCGACTACGCCCGGATCGCGGCGGATCTGTCCATGCCGATCGGCAGCATCGGGCCGACCCGACAGCGCTGCCTCGCCAAGCTCCGCACGACGCTCGCCGCGACCGGATTCTCCGCGGGAGGTGCGTGATGGACGTGCCCTCCGACGACGCCGCCCTCTTCGCCCAGCTGCGCGGGCTGTGGGAAGAGGTGGATCCGCTGCCGGCCGATCTCATCGACCGCATGGTCGCCGCCGTGGCCTCCGCCGATCTGTCCCGGGAGTACGCGCTGCTCACCCTCGTCGAGGGGGCGACCACCCCGTCCGCAGCGACAACGACACGGCGACGCTGCAGTTCAGCGACGGCACCACGAGCATCCTGCTGCACGTGTCGGATGCCGGCGGCGACCGCCGCCGCATCGACGGCTGGACCGATGCCGAGGCGGTCGAGGTGCACCTGATCCAGGGCGACAGGGACGCCTCGACGGCACCGGGCGAGCACGGGCGCTTCGCGTTCGAGGACGTCGCCCCGGGCTCAGCCGCGTGCGCATGGTGACGCGCGCGGGAGAAGAGGACCGAGAGTTCCTGACACCCCGGTTCGAGGTGTGAGGTCCGCACGGCATAGGGTGCGACGGCGCTCGCACCGGGAAGGTGACTCATGGCCGACGAGGAGATGTACCCGAGGCGATGGACGTGGCAGGACCGCGCGGAGGGCTCCATACCTCGCGGAATCGCTCTGGAGCCGAGCACCGAGGAGGTCGACGGCATCCGCGCGTACCCGACCGCCTACCTGCCGACCCGGCTTCTGATCACGCCCGACTACGACGACACCGACCGGCACAGTGTCAAGCCCGACGACGACGAGGACGTCAAGGCCCTGCGCGCCGCGGCCGAGGCGTTCGGATGGGAGTTGCACGTCGAGCGCGTCCTCGGTGCCGTGGACCGGCCGCGGCAGCCTCGCGGCGGATTCATCCGTGGACACCTCAGCACTCCCGTCACTCCTCGGGGCGAGGAGGCGCCGTACACGCCGGATGCCTGGCGCGTCCTGCAGCGGGCGCGACGCATGACCGGTTCGACCCTTCCCCACGCCGGCCTGGAGCATGTGCTCGCGGTGGACCCCGTGGGCCTGAATCCGTTCTCCCGCACGAACCCCTTCTCGCGGACGAATCCCTTCTCCCGCAGCAATCCGGTGCGCGGCGAGGGCGCCGTGGGCAGCGACGACTACCTCCAGCCCGGCCGCGGCGGCCGCCAGCCCGTCACCTGGGTCGGCCCCTCCCGACCCGCGGCAGGGATCCGAAGAGAGGGCGACGAGCGGTCGTGGCCGTGCTCGACACCGGATGCGGCGTGCACGACTGGCTGCCCGACTCGATCGTCACGCGGCGGATCGAGATCGACGGTGTCCCGCTCGGCCTCACCGGAGACGACGACCCCGAGCGGTATCCCGACCTGTACGGCCAGCTCGACGGGCAGATCGACGCCGTGGCGGGGCACGGCACGTTCATCGCCGGGCTCATCCGGCAGACCGCTCCCGACGCGGACATCGTCTCGATCCGCGTCGCCGGCTCACTGGGCGTCGTCGACGAGGGCACCCTCCTCGAGACGGTCGCCGGCGTCGTGGAGCTGCTGCGGCGCTACCGCGAAGACCCGACCACGGGGCACCCGATCGACGTGCTCAGCCTGTCGCTGGGCTACTACCACGAGACGCCCGTGGACGGGCAGTACTCGAAGCTGCTGTACCAGCTCCTGCGCGAACTGCGCGAGCTGGGCTGCGTCGTCGTGTGCTCGGCGGGCAACGATGCCATCGACCGGCCCTCGTTCCCCGCATCCCTCTGGCCGTGGCCCGGCTCCGACAACGGACTGAAGCCCGACCGCCACGCCCCGCACGTGTCGGTCGGCGCCCTGAACCCCTCCGGCAGGTCGGTGGCGCTGTTCTCGAACATCGGGCCGTGGGTGAAGGCCTATGCTCCCGGCGCGATGGTCGTCAGCACGACGCCCGCCTTCGTCGGCGGCGTGCAGGCGACCACCCGCGCCGACAAGGACCGCCTGCACCGCGAGACGGTCGACCCCGACGACTACCGGGGCGGCTTCGCGGTCTGGAGCGGCACGTCGTTCGCCGCACCGTACATCGCCGGACGCATCGCCGCCGTGATCGGCCCCCTGCTCGCCGACGTCGACAAGGGCGCGAGCGTCGATACCGGCGAGGCGGTCGCCAGGGCCGCGGAGGGCGTCCCGAAGGAGGACTTCACCGCCTGAATCCCCCGCGGTGCACCCGGACAGGGCATCCTGGAGGAATGAGCCTGACCGCCCACGAGCTCTACGTCCGCGGCCGGACCGCGACGAACGAGCGACGCTTCGCGGCCGGGCGGCGCGATCTCACCACGGCTCGCGCGAGGACCGACGACCCCGACCTGCTCGCCCGTATCGCCGGCACCCTCGCCTACGGCCTCGGGCAGACCGGCCAGCCCGCCGAGGCGGAGGGCCTGTGTCGGGAGGCGCTCGCCCACGAGGGGCTGCGTGCCGAGACGGTCGCCGTCCTCCACGGGCAACTGGGCGTCCTCCTCATGCACGCCGGCCGCCTCGATGAGGCCGAGACCGTGCTCGGCCTTGCCATCGACGGCCTCGACGCCCCCACGATCGAAACGGCGAACTGCCTCCTCAACCGTTCCATCGTGCACATGCAGCGCCACGCGCTGGACGCCTGCACCGACGATCTCCGGCGCGCGCTCGCCATCTACCTCGCCGAAGGTGCCGAGGAGACCGCCGCCGAGGCGCGCCACAACCTCGGCTACGCGGCGCTGCTCGGCGGCGACCTCGTCACCGCGCTCGACCTCATCGCCCGCTCACGCCCGGTGATCGCCGCGGCGTCCGAGGTCGCCGCCGCCATCAGCGACCTCGATCGCGCCGAGGTGCTGCGAGATGCCGGGCTCGTCACGGAGGCCGAGGAACTTCTCGAGAAGGTCGCGCGCATGTTCGGCGCGCAGCGGATGCGGCAGTCCCGCGCCGAAGCGGAATTCCACCTCGCCCGTTCCCTGCTGACGCACGACGCCACCGGCTCCGCACGCGTGGCGCGGACGGCGGCACGGCGCTTCCGCAGTCTCGGCAGCGACAGCTGGGCGGCACGGGCGGAGGCCGTGCGGCTGGACGCGCTGACTCGCCTGGGAACACCGCCGGAACCCGCCCGATTCGCCGAGGTGTCCGCGGAGCTCACCCGCGCGGGCCTGCGCACCGAGGCGACCGGTGTGCGACTCACGGGCCTCCTCGCCGCCGCGCGACGCGGAGACACGAGTGCCCGCCTCCCCGCGTCGCGCCGACCGCGGCGACGCCCCTGCGACTGCGGGTGCACGAGGTGCGTGCTGCCCGGGCGGCGGCACGCGGCCGCCACAGCGAGGCGCGACGCATCGCCGGAGCGGGCCTCGACCTGCTCGCCGAATGGCGGGAGACCTTCGGGGCACTCGATCTCCAGGCCTCTCTCGGCATGCACGGCCTCGCGATCTCCATCGAAGGGCTCGACGCGGCCTCCCGCGCAGATGATTCTGCCGTGCTGTTCGAGTGGTCCGAGCGCGTGCGGCTGACCAGCCAGCACGTCACGCCCGTGCGTCCGCCGCACGACCCGGAACTCGCCGAGGACCTGGCGCAGTTCCGGATGCTGCGCACCGAGCTCGACGCCGCCGACTGGGACACCTCCCCGACGTCCGTTCGCTCCGCGACCGCATCCGGGATCGGCAATGGACCCGCACCGGCTCCGCGACCGCCGTCCCGCGCGCCTCTCTCACCGAGCTGCAGACCGCGCTGGAACCCGACACCGCGGTGCTCTCTTACGTGTACACCGGCCGCGAGGAACTGCTCTGCGTCGTCACCACCCGCGCAGACGCCCGCGTTGTGCGTCTGGACTGGTCAGCCGTGCAGGCGGCGATGAGGGGCTGCGCGCTGACCTGGACGTCTCGGCGAGCGTGCGCGACGGCCCGCTGGCACAGGTGGTCTCCCGCGGCCTCGCCGAACGCATGGCCCGGCTCGACGCTGCGCTCCTGTCTCCCGTGCTCGCGGCGGCGGGACCCATCCGTCGGCTGGTCCTGACCACCCCGGGGTCCTCGCCGGGCTCCCCTGGGGCATGCTGCCCGGGATGCAGGGCATCTCGTTCACGCTCGCCGAATCCGCCTCCGCCTGGCTGCGCCACCGGGGCGGCCACGCGCCCCCGTCCGCATCGGACTCGCGTCGGGCCCGCGCGTCCCGCGGGGCGCGGCCGAGGTGCGCCAGTCTGCCCTCTCCTGGCCGGATGCCCGGGTGCTCACCGGCGACGAGGCGACGGTCACGGCCGTCATCGGGCTCGCGAGCGGCGTCGACGTCCTGCACGTCGCCGCCCACGGCCGACACGCGGTCGACAACCCGCTCTTCTCCGGTCTCGAACTGGCCGACGGCACGCTCTTCGGCTACGACGTCGACCTCATCCCCGCGTGCCGGACCTGGTCGTGCTCTCGGCCTGCGAGCTCGGACGCTCGTCGGTGCGCTGGGGCGAGGAGGCGCTCGGGATGACGCGTGTCTGGCTGCACGCCGGCGCCCGCTGCGTCATCGCGGCGCCCGCGACCGTGCCCGACGACGTCGCCGGGGATCTCCTCACCGCGCTGCACACGGGCCTGGCGGCTGGTCTCGCGCCGGCCGCCGCGCTGGCGCAGGCGCACGCCGGCACGGGCCATCGCACCTCGTTCCAATGCCACGGCGCCGGTTTCTGAAACTTTCTCGTCCGGGATGTATCAGGGGCGGAGGCGCCCGCTCTTAATACACAGGCGATGATGCAGGGAGTCACTGGGGAGCCGACTCCCGCGTCCATGCCGGCCGTGTCAAATGGGGAAATCGGGGAACACGGCGGTCATTCGCCTCCGTTCGGGGATGTCGCAGCTCGGGTACCGCGGCATCCCGTTCTGGCGTGCCCGCGGCATCCGGATGCGACCTGTCACGCCTCTGATGCAGGCTCAGCGACCCGAGGCGGCCTCGGTGTGATGGCGGATGACCTCGGCGACGACGAAGTTGAACCACTTCTCGGCGAACTCCGGGTCCAGGTGCGCCTCCTCGGCGAGCGCCTTGAGCCGGGCGACCTGCTGCTCCTCGCGGGCGGGGTCGGATGCCGGCATCTCGTGCTCCGCCTTCAGATGCCCCACCTGCTGCGTGGCCCGGAAGCGCTCGGCGAGGAGGAAGATGAGCGCCGCGTCGATGTTGTCGATGCTCGCGCGCAGGCGCAGAAGTTCGGCACGGGCGTTCTCGGCGTCAGTCATGGGGCTCCTTCATCGATCGCACTTCGACGATAGCGCGCCTCTGCCTGCCCGGGAACGCGCGGGTCTAGAGTGAGCGCATGAGCACAGACGCGCCCGCGAGCGAGGAAGCAGTTCCGCCCGAGGCTTCGGATGCCGCGCCCGCCGCTGCCGCATCCGAGCGCAGCTACAGGCTGAAGCCGGTCGTCGAGCCCGAGCCGCCGACGCGCTCGATCTGGTCGCGCATCGACCGGCCGTTCGTCCTCGGCTTCCTCTTCACCCTCGGCGGCCTGGCCGCGTTCGTGCTGGGACTGGCCCTCTCGAACCTCGCGACCGTCCTCATCTATGTCACCCTCGCCCTCTTCGCCGCCCTCGGCCTCGACCCGGCGGTGCGCTTCCTCGAGCGCCGCGGCATGTCGCGCGGGCTCGCGACGGCGAGCGTGATCCTGGGGCTGCTCGTCGTGGTCGGCATCGTGATCTCCTCGATCATCCCGACCGTGGTCGAGCAGGTGTCGCTGTTCATCCAGGGCATCCCCGAGACGATCCAGAACTTCCTGCACAGCGACTTCTACGCGCGGCTCGAGGCTCAGTTCGGTGAGCCTCTGGAGCACCTCCTCGGCGAGATCCAGTCGTTCCTGACCGATCCGAGCAATATCGCGGCGATCGGCGGAGGGGCAGTGCAGATCGGCGTCGGGATCGCTTCCGCCATCTCGGGCGCCATCATCGTGCTCGTGCTGACGCTGTATTTCGTGGCGACGCTGCCCGCGATGAAGCAGGCGCTGTTCCGCTTCGCCCCGGCCCGAGACCGCGAGAACGTGGCGACCATCACCGACCAGATCACCGACTCGGTCGGCAGCTACGTCATGGGCATGGTGACGCTGGCGTTCTTCAACTCGGTGTTCGTGTTCATCATGTATCTCGTGCTGGGGCTGCCCTTCCCGCTGCTGCTGGCCACCATCGCCTTCGCCATCACGCTCATCCCGCTGGTCGGTTCGGTGATCTTCTGGGTCATCGGCACGGGTCTGGCACTGCTGAGCAGCCCGATTTCGGCGCTGATCTTCGGCATCGCCTACCTCATCTACATGCAGCTCGAGGCCTATGTGCTGACGCCGAGGGTCATGAACAAGGCGGTCTCGATCCCCGGCGCGCTCGTCGTGATCGGCGCCCTCGTCGGCGGCACGCTCCTGGGGCTGCTGGGTGCGCTGGTGGCGGTGCCGGTGACGGCGTCGATCCTCATCATCATCAAACAGATCTGGTTCCCGCGGCAGGACGCCCGCGTCTAGCGCGAAAGCCCTCCCGCTCCGCGATCACGCCGGGCGGCCGTGCGCCTCCAGGAGCCGCAGCCAGACCTCGCTCATCGTCGGGTAGGCCGGGACCGCATGCCACAGGCGCTCCAGCGGCACCTCTCCGACGATCGCGACGGTCGCCGCGTGCAGGAGCTCGGCGACATCCGGGCCGACGAACGTCGCCCCGACGATCGTCTCGCGCTCCCGGTCGAGCACGAGGCGCGCCTGTCCGCGGTAGCCGTCGCGGTGAAGCCCGGCGCCGGCTACCGACCCGAACTCCACGTCGACGGATGCCGCATCGAGCCCGGCATCGCGGGCCGCCTGCGCGGTGAGTCCGACCGCGGCCACCTCCGGATCCGTGAAGACGACCTGCGGCACGGCGCGGTCGTCGGCGGTGACCGCGTGCCGTCCCAGGGACCGACATCGACGTCCCCTCCCGGGCGCGCGCGGCGATCGCATCCCCGGCGGCCCGGGCCTGATACTTGCCCTGGTGGGTCAGCGGCGCACGACCGTTCGCATCGCCCACGGCGTAGAGCCAGTCGATCCCGGTCACGCGCAGGGTGTCGTCGGTGTCGAGGGCCTCGCCCGGGTCGAGCCCGAGCGCCTCCAGACCGAGATCCCGGATGCGGGGCGGCGCCCCGCCGCGACGAGCACCTCCGCTGCCCGCACCTCCTCGCCCTCGCCCAGTGTCACGTGGACGCCGTCCGCATCGCGGCCGACCCGCGCGACCTCGGCTCCCAGGCGCACGTCGACGCCGCGCTCGCGCAGGGCAGTGGCCACCCGCTCGCCGGCGAAGGACTCGAAGCCCGACAGCAGCGTGCCGCGGGCGAGCAGGGTGACCTCGGCGCCGAGGTCGGAGAAGGCGGTCGCCATCTCCACCGCCACCACGCCCCGCCGATGATCGCGAGTGACTGCGGGATCTCCTGCGCACTCGTCGCCTCGCGGCTCGTCCACGGCCGCGCACCGGCGAGACCGTCGATGCCGGGGATCACCGCCTCCGAGCCGGTCGCGATGACGACGGCGCTCCGGGCGACGAGCCGGCGGGAGGCGCCCGCGGCATCCGTGACCATGACCTCGCGCTCCCCGCTCACGCGCCCGTGCCCGCGGACCAGCGCGATGCCGGCGCCCTCCAACCAGGCGACCTGTCCGGCATCCGACCACTCCGCGGCGAACGCGTCGCGCCGGGCGAAGACGGCGGGGACGTCGAGCTCACCGGGCAGACCCGCGCCCCGCACGCCGACCAGCGCCCTGCGGGCCGCGCCCGGACGGAGCAGGGCCTTCGACGGCATGCACGCCCAATAAGAGCACTCGCCGCCGACGAGCTCGCTCTCCACGATCGCGGCGATGAGCCCCGCCTGCACCACCCGGTCGGCCACGTTCTCGCCGACCGGACCCGCGCAGAGGACGATCACGTCATACTCATCGGTCGTCATTGCGAACCTGCCCTCCGGGATCGTCCGAGTGTCCCCTTGCACAGTACGGGTGAATCCGGCGGGCGGCCAGGGGCGGCTGCGGAGGGCGCTGCCTCAGACCAGGCGAGCAGCTGCGTCGGTGAGGGCGCCTCGACCCGGTGACGCACACGCCCCGGCACGCCGGTGCGCAGATCGACCGTGAGCGAGACCACCTCGTTCGACAGCTGCCCGCGACCAGCAGCGTGTCGTGCACGACCACATGATGCCGCGGCCAGTTCACCCCGACTCGACGACGGCGACGGGGCGAGATGCGAGCCGTCGCCGCGCACCCGCAGCGCTGCGATCGTGTTGCTGCCCGCACCCCGCGTAGAGGAACTCCGCGTCGTGGGAGGCGCAGAGCTCCGCGGCGGCATCGCCCGGCAGCGCTGCCGGCTCAGCACCGTCGCGCTCACGATGCGCCAGACGCCCTCGACCGAGGGGCAAGGACGTAGACCTCGTTCGACAGCTCCGTCACGACGTAGAGGTGCCCGCTCGGATGCCACACCGCATGCCGTGGGCCGGTGCCCGCCGGCAGCACGACCTCCTGTGCGAGCCGCAGCGCGCCGGCATCCGTCCCCGTCGCCAGAGCCGCACGAGATCGAAGCCCAGATCGGTCGTGGCGATGAGCCCGCCGGGCAGGAACGTGCTCTGATGAGAGCGCGAGACGCGCGGCTCCTCGCCCGTGGCCACGCCGCCGAAGTCGTCGAGCCCGGGGCCGCGAAGGGATCGGACGCCGTATCGGCGAGCACCGGCGAACCCGGCAGGCCCTGACCGTCCAGGGGCATACCGACGAGGCGGCCGTCGCCCCAGCACGCCGCCAGCAGCACCGTGCCGTCGGGCGAGACGGCGACGTGGCAGACGAGGTCGCCCGCCTCGACGGGCACGCCCAGCGGCGCCCACGTCGACTCCCGGTGCGCCGGAAGGCCTGGAGCGTCCCGTCGCCCTCCATGGCGGCGTAGAGCAGATCGAGCGTCGGATGCCGCGCGACCCATGAGGGCGAGCCCGCGACCGTCACCGCGTCGCCGAGGTATGCGAGCGCGCCGGATGCGGCATCCGACTCCCCGGCCTCGATCAGGCCGATGCCGGTGGCGCTTCCCCCATTCCGGCGTCGTAGCCGCTGACGAGGAATCTCATGGGTCCTCATCCTATCCAGGCAGCGTCGGCCGGCGGGTCAGGTCGAGACGTCGTCGCCGGGTTCCGAGGGCGCGAGCGCGACCGCCCGAGACCGTGCTGCTCGCGCACCCAGCGTTCGGCGGCATCGGCGTCGCGTCGCTCGATCGCCGCACGCAGGCCGCGATACATCTCGTCGCGCTGGGCCGTCGAGCCCAGCATGGGGCGCGTACCGCGCAGGTTGCGCTCCAGCGCGAGACCGGCCTCGCGCATCATCGTGGCGAACACGGCGTTCCCCGTCAGAGAGGCGATGTGCCGATAGAGCGAGCGGCTGACGGAGTAGAGGGTGAGCACATCGCCGGAGGTCGAGGCGACGATCATCTGATCGAGCAGCTCGATGGCGACGCCGGCCTCCGCATCCGTCATCCTCGGCAGGGCCATGCGCATCGCGATGCCCGCCTGATAGCCCGTGTACTCCAGGGTCTGCGCGCTGAGCTCCGGGGTCGGGGAAGTGACGCGGGTGAAACGGTTCGCGGCGATCTCGACGAGCCCGATACGCGCGAGGCGCAGAATGGCCTCGCGCACCGGGGTGCGCGACACCTGCAGCTGCGCGGCGAGCTCGGTGTCGCGCAGGCGCTCTCCCGGGCCAGCCGCCCATCGAGGATCGCCGATCCGATGCGCTCGTAGACGATCTCGCTGAGCCCGTCCGCCCTGCGCCGACGGGCTGGAGCCCTTCCCTCATATCACCACCCCGTGCACCGCCTGTCGTGCGATCGTCTCACCATCCGACTCTGGACGGCAAACCGATATATCGGTAGGCTCCCCTGGGCGTCGCCTCCAGCCTCGACGACCGCAGCACCCCTGAATCCGGACCCAGCCTCGTACAGGAGAGCCGATTGAACAGCGAGACCGCTGCCCGCGTCCGTCGGAGCCCGCTACTGCTCGTCGGCCTCGGCATCCAGTCCAAGCTCCTCATCATGCTGCTGCTCGTCGCGATGATCTCCATCGCGGTGACGGGCATCATCGGCTACCTCAACGGACGCGAGTCACTGCGTGAGGCCGCCTTCGATCGTATGACGACGATCCGTGAACTCCGCGCCCATGAACTCGAGGTCGCCCTCCGGACTCTTCGAAATGGAGTCGTGCTCGACTCACGCACCTCCGACACGGTCGAGGCGTCGGCGGCATTCAATGCGGCATTCGACGAACTCGATGAGATTCCGATCTCGCCCGTTGAACAGCAGACCCTGCTCGACTACCTCAGTGAGCACTACCTCCCGATGCTCACCGAACGCAGCGGTCTCACGTTCGAACCGGAGGCGCTTTTCCCGGCGACCTCGGCAGGACAGCACCTGCAGGCCGCATACACGGCGCAGAACACCGACTTCGACCAGGCGCTCACCATTCTGGACGCCGGAGACGGGAGCGCCTGGTCGGAAGCGCACGCGAAGTACCATCCGTACTTCAAGGGGCTGATCGATGACCTCGGCTACGAGGACGTGCTGCTGATCAACCCTGAGGGACGCATCGTCTACACCGCCTACAAAGGGATCGACCTCGGTCTGAGTCTGCACGAGCAGCCCATGAGCGACACCGTCCTCACCGCCGCGTTCACCGAGGTCATGCGCAGCAATACGCTCGACACGGTCGTCATCACCGATTTCGAGAGGTATCTCCCTCCCTCAACATCCCCAACGCCTGGGTGGTCTCTCCTGTGGGCCGTGATGGTTCGATCACCGGCGCGCTCGCCATCCAGATCCCTATAGACACCATCAACGCCGTCCTCACCGGCGACGAGGGCTGGGCGGAACAGGGCTTCGGGCGCACCGGGGAGGCCTACATCGTCGGAGCCGACCGCCTGATGAGATCGGTGTCCCGAGCCATCGTCGAGTCCCCCGAGACGTACGCCGAGAAGGCCATCAACAGCGGGACGCCCCCGGCGACGGCAGAACGCATGGCCGCCATCGCGGGCACCGTGCTCCTCCAGCCCGCCGATACACCCGCTGTGAACCGGGCCCTCCGGGGAGAAGCGGGCACGATCGTCGCGCCGGGCTACCTCGGCACCAGCCGGCTGGCATCCTTCGCACCGGTCGACACCGGCGGACCGCACTGGGTGATCGTCGCGAGCATCGACGAGGCGGAGGCGTTCGCGCCCGTCGACGACTTCACCCGCATCGTCCTGATCTCCGCCGGAGCGCTCGTGCTGGTCGTCGCCGTGCTCTCGCTGCTGCTCGCACGCGTCTTCACGAACCCGCTCGATCGGCTGATGAAGGGCGTGCGCAGCGTCGCCGCCGGCGAACGCGACGTGGAGGTGGACACGAGGACACGCGACGAGTTCGCGGAGCTCGGCAGCGCGTTCAACGATCTCTCCCGGAACCTGCAGACGAAAGCAGACCTGCTGGACGCCGAACGGGCCGAAAGCGAACGGATGCTGCTCTCGCTCATGCCCGCGACCGTCGCCGAACGCTACCGGCAGGGCGACGAGACAATCGTGGAGGACCACACGGACGTGACCGTCATCTACGCGGACATCGCCGGTTTCGACGCCTACACCGACGGCATGGACTCCTCCCGCTCGCTCACGGCACTCAACGAGATCGTGACGGGGTTGGATGCGCTCGCCGAGCAGCTCGGCGTCGAACGCGTCCGCACGAGCAAGCAGGGCTACCTCGCCAGCTGTGGACTGTCGGTGCCCCGCGTGGACAGCGCACGTCGCGTCGTCGAGTTCGCGGTCGGCGCCCAGAGGCTCGTCGACCGGCTCGCGACCCAGTGGGGTGCGCAGCTCTCGCTCCGGGCCGGCGTCGACAGCGGCCATGTCACGACCGGCCTCGTAGGACGCAACTCCGTCATCTACGACATGTGGGGCGACGCCGTGAACCTCGCCTACCGCCTGCAGGACGCAGAAACCGAACCGGGCATCGTACTGTCGCAGCGCGCCGTCGACCGGCTCGGCGACATGTTCCCCGTCACCGACATCGGCACCGTCGACACGAAGTCCGGGTCCCAGCGCGCCTGGCGCCTCGCCACGGAGGACTCCCGTGTCTGAACCCTGGGCCCAGTCCTGGTTCTGGCCCGTCGTCATCGTCACGGTCGGGTTGCCGGTGCTGCTCGTCGTGTGCACCGAGATCATGCGGGCGCTGGAGCGCCGGCGCAGCCGCGCCGCGGGCATCATTCGGCTTATCCGCAACTTCGCGCTGCCGCTCGGAGCACTCCTGCTGCTGCTGTCCCAGGTCGACGACCTCGAACTCGAGGTGAACTGGTCGCGGATCATCGCGACGATCTTCGGCTTCGTGCTGATCCTCATCGTCATCAACCTGCTGAACTTCGCCCTCTTCGCGACGGCCGAACGCGGCTCATGGCGACAGCGCATCCCGTCGATCTTCATCGACATCATCAAGCTCGTCGTCATCGTCGTCTGCTTCGCGCTGCTGTTCCAATGGGTGTGGGGTGCGGACGTCGGCGGCCTCTTCACAGCGCTGGGCGTCACGTCGATCGTCATCGGTCTCGCCCTGCAGAACGCCGCCGGCTCCGTCGTCTCCGGTCTCCTGCTGTTGTTCGAGCAGCCCTTCAAGCTGGGCGACTGGCTCGAGACGGGTTCGTTGCGCGGGCGCGTGGTCGAGGTGAACTGGCGAGCGGTGCACATCGACACGGGCAACGGCACGCACATCGTGCCCACGGCATCCCTCGCCGGGTCCAGCTTCACGAACCTCTCGCGCGTCACCGACTTCTATGAGGCCCAGACCGATCTGAGCTTCTCCAAAACGGATGCCCCAACGACGTGGAGGCGCTCGTCCAGTCGGTCGCGCGCGACCTTCCGCTGCGCCTTCCCGACACTCCCGTCGCCGTCACCCCGGGCGGAGCCGGGAAGTACCGGGTATCGATCGCCGTCGCCCGGCCCGCCGACGAGGGTCCGACGATCGCGCTGCTGGTGGGCTGGCTGTGGTTCGCCGCGCGCCGGGCGGGGCTTCATCTCGACGACGAGTCGGGCGACGGGGTGTCGACGGCCGAGCGCCACGCGGAGGCGGCGCGGCGCGTCTCGCAGAGGCTGTCGTTCTCTCCTGAAGACACCGCGCGCCTGGACGAGCGCGGACGCATCGAGCGGTTCGGCACCGGAGAGGCCCTGACGCGTGCGGGAACCGTGGCGCCCAGCCTACGTTTCATCATCGACGGCCGCGTGATGCTCACGGCGACGACGGAGGGGCGTTCACTCGACTATCACGCCCTCTCGGCCCCTGAGGCGGTGGGCCTCGGCGTCTACACGCAGCAGCCGGAGAACGACACGGCGCGCGCGACGTCGGTCGTGACGACCTTCTCGGTGCCCCGTGACCTCGTCGAGGAGCTGATCTCCGATCATCCCCGGCTCGCCGTCGAGCTCGGACGGGTCACCGACAACCGCCGCGAGCTCCTCGCCACGGCGCAGGAGAAGGCGCGGCAGGCGATCGGCGGCTGACCGCAGCGCCCCGACGCCGGCTGATCAGTCGAGGAGATCGTGGCGCACGATGACCTCGTCGCGTGCGGGACCGACGCCGATGACCGAGATGCGGGTGTTGCTCATCGCCTCCAGCGCCCGCACGTAGTCCTGCGCGTTCTGCGGCAGATCGTCGAAGGTGCGGGCGCCCGAGATGTCCTCCTGCCAGCCCGGGAAGTACTCCAGGATGGGCTTGGCGTGATGGAAGTCGGTCTGGTTCACCGGCACGTCGTCGAAGCGCGTGCCGTCGACGTCGTAGGCGACGCAGACCGGGATCTCGTCGAGGCCGGTGAGGATGTCGAGCTTGGTGAGCACGAGGTCGGTGATCCCGTTGATGCGCGTGGCGTAGCGGGTGATCGGCGCGTCGTACCAGCCGACCCGGCGCGGGCGACCGGTCGTCGTGCCGAACTCGAAGCCGCGCGAACGCAGCCAGTCGCCGCTCTCGTCGAACAGCTCGGTCGGGAAGGGCCCGGAGCCGACGCGCGTCGTGTACGCCTTGACGATGCCGACGATGCGGTCCAGGCGCGAGGGTCCGACCCCGGAGCCGGATGCCGCACCCGCCGCCGTCGCCGTCGACGACGTCACGAAGGGATAGGTGCCGTGATCGACGTCGAGCATGGTGGCCTGGCCGCCCTCGAAGACGACGACCTCGCCGCGGTCGAGTGCCTCGGCGATGAGGTGCCCGGTGTCGGCGACCATCGGACGCAGTCGCTCTGCGTAGGAGAGCAGGTCGTCGACGATCTCGTCGCAGGTGATCGCCCGGCGGTTGAAGACCTTCACCAGCAGGTGGTTCTTCTGGTCGAGCGCGCCCTCGACCTTCTGACGCAAGATGTTCTCGTCGAAGAGGTCCTGCACCCGGATGCCGACGCGGTTGATCTTGTCGGCGTACGCGGGCCCGATGCCGCGGCCGGTCGTGCCGATCTGGCGCTTGCCGAGGAAGCGCTCGGTGACCTTGTCGAGCGTGCGGTGGTAGTGGGTGATGATGTGCGCGTTCGCGCTCACCCGCAGGCGCGAGACGTCGATGCCGCGGGCCGAGAGCGCCTCGAGCTCGAAGAAGAGCACCTCGAGGTCGACGACCACGCCGTTGCCGATGATCGGCGTGACCCCGGGCGACAGGATGCCGGAGGGAAGCAGGTGCAGCGCGTACTTCTCGTCGCCGACGACCACCGTGTGCCCGGCGTTGTTGCCGCCGTTGAACTTCACCACCCAGTCGGTGCGCTCACCGAGCAGGTCGGTCGCCTTGCCCTTTCCTTCGTCGCCCCACTGCACGCCGACGATGACGATTCCTGGCATGGCTGACCCCCTGGCTAGTTGGCCCGATCGGGCGCTTCCATCCTACCGATCAGCAGGGGAAGGCCCGATCGGGCTTCGCTCTCAGTCGTCTGAGACGTCTGCGCCGTCCTTGCGATGCCGACGCGACACCAGCAGGAGGACGCCGCCGAGCGCGAGCACCGCGGCGGCGATTCCGCCGATGACCCACAAGCGGCTCGCGTCGAAGCCGGTGGCGGGCATCGGCGCCTCGAAGACGTTCTCGATCTCGACCGAGACCGATTCGTCCTCCAGGAGCGTGAACTCCGCCTCGGTCACCGCGTCACCGCCGGAGACGGTCATCTTCGTCTCGACCGCGCCCGCGGCATCCGATTCGCTCACCGTGCAGTCGGCACCGACAGGGAGACTCTCGAACGTCACCGTCTCGCCATGGGTGATCGGGAAGGTCTCGTCGAGCACCGTCAACGGCTGCTCCCCGCCCTGGTCGAACACGCAGACCGCCACGATCTCGAAGGTCTTCGCGCGGCCCTCGGCGGCACCCGTGCCGGTGACCGTCTTGGTCACGTCGAAGCCGGCGTACTCGAAGGTGTTGGTCGCCACGAGCTCGAGCACCTGCACCTCATCGCCCTCCTCGACCACCAGGGCGTTGTCATAGCCGTCGTGGCTGACCGATGCCGCCGTCGCGCCGCCGGTCACGGTCTCCTCGATGAAGCAGTGACTGCCCAACGGCAGCATCACCGGCGATCCGTCCGGATGGGTCAGATCCACGATCTCGCCGCCCTGGATCCGATACTCGCCCGAGTACACCGTCGTCCGCGTGCCGTCGATGTCGAGCTCGCAGGTCGCGATGACCGTGAACACGGCCTCGGTCGCCCAGTCCTCTTCGGCGGCTGCCCCGTCGATGACCTTCTCGATGCTCGCAGTCGCCGCGGAGAAGGTGTTCACGAAGCCCACCACGATCGTCACCGGACCTGTCTGCGGGTCCTCGGCCGGGATCATCACCGTGACCGGAGCCGGCGTCTCGTCGGCCCCTCCGGCATCGACCTCGGTGACCGTGCAGTCCGCGCCCACCGGGATCCCCAGGATGGGCTCCGACTCGATCGGCTCGCCCGAGCCGTCGCCGGTGAGGGTGACCGTCTCCGAGATCACCTCTTCTTCGAGATAGACGCAGATCACCTCGAAGACGAAGGGACCGTCCGACAGCACGGGGGCGCCGGGGCCGGTGACCTCCTTGAGGATCTGCAGACCGCCGGTCTCGAACACGTTCGTCACCGTGACGATCACGGCGTCCGCATCGGCGTCGCCGATGGTCACCGGTCCGGAGGGATCGATCGACGTGTCGGTGGCGCCGCCGGTGTCCGGCTCGGTCACCTCGCACTCGGCGCCCGAGGGCAGGTTCCCGATCGTGACGGTCGGCTCTTCGGGGGTGACGGTGTGCTCGGCGTCGTAGACCGGGTTGGTCTCGGCGAAGTCGAGCGTGCAGACCACCTGGATCGTGAAGGGACCCGTACCCCACTGCTCGGCCCCCGAGCCGGTGATCTCCTTGGTGATCTCCAGCCCGTTCACCTCGTAGAGATTGGTGAACTCGACGAGAACCTCAGGCTCCTCGCCGGCGACGATCTCGAACTCGGCGACGGCGCCCTCCTCCGTCACGGGAGTGCCTCCGCCGACGGTGACGCTGTTCTCGGTGCTGGCGGCATTCGCGGCATCCGACTCGGTCACCTCGCACTCGGCGCCGACGGGAAGCCCGTCGAACACCTCGGAGCCCCCGGCGTCGAGCGTGACCGTCTCGTTCAGCACCTCGTCGCCGAGGAACGTGCACACCACGGTGAACTCGTACTCGTCGGTCAGGGCGATCGGGGCGCCGTCCTGATCGGTCGCGGGGTTCACGACGACCTTGCCGAGCTCGAAGCCGCCGACGTCGAAGACGTTGTCGACCGTGACCGTCTCGACGGGGGGCACGATCTGCGACCGTGTCGGCAGGACGTCCACAGGCTCGGCCGGGTCCGTCGACCAGGACGTCTGGCCGTTCCAGAACTCGTCGCCCTGCTCGGGTTCGCTGACCTCGCAGCGCGCCGGCGCCGGGATCGCCGACACCGTGATCGGTGTGCCCGGGATGAGCGTGACGGTGCCGAGGCTCTCGACGAGCACCTCCTCGACGGTGCCGTCGTTCAGGTGGTCGTCGACGTAGCAGAGCACCGCGACGTTCGGGAACGTGTCCGGGGCGAACTCGGCGCCGTCACCGGAGACGACCTTCACGATGCGCATGGAGCCGGTGGGTAGGTCACGCCGACCCGCCGGCCCTCGGTGCTGGGCACCTGCACATGGGTGCCGCTCTCCAGCGCCCGACCGCCGACGGCGACCGTGTTCCAGGCGACCGGGTATGCGGCCAGCGGGTCCAGGAAGGGCTGCGTGTGGGTGCGGAACTGCAGCGTGGCGGTGTGACCGGGCTCCAGGAGCGCGTCCTCGGCGAAGTCGATGACGAACTTGATGCTGCGCACCAGCTCCGCCCCGCCCTGGTTCGCCTCGAACTCGGCCTGCGTGAGCCACTGACCGGCGGCGCATCCCGAGGCCAGCGGGTTGAGGTCGACCGTGCAGGGGGTGTCGGAGGCCGTGTAGAAGACCGACAGCGCCGCACCCGCCGGGCATCGACGAGCTCGATGCTCTCGAAGTCGTCGAAGACGCCTTCCCACTGCGAGCCGCGGGGCAGCTGCACGATGACGCCCTGGTCGCCCGGGTCGGCAGGTGGTCGATCGCGACCGCCCGGTCGATCGGGAGCGTTCCCGAGTTCGTCATCACGAACCGCCAGGTGACGTCCGTGCCCGGCGTCGTCACGGGTACGCACGGAGCGCGGAAGAAGCCGTCGGCATCGGCGGCGCTGCCGTCGCGGCAGGCGGGGATGCCCGCGACCGTCTCGCTCTCCGCGCCATGCGCGGGCACCTCCGCGCGCACGTACTTGCGACTGGAGAGTGCGGGCTGGACCATCGGCGTCACCGTCGTGTCGTCGAAGCAGTCCATGACCGGCTCGAGCGGCGGCTCGCCCTGCCCTCGCCCGGGCGGACGGAACACTCGGTGAACGACTGGGCCGGATCGGTGGCGGTGATCGATGTCTCGTTGGTCACCGGGACGTTCGCCTGCACACCGGGGCGGAACATCATCGGCACCGTGATCGTGTATGTCTGCCCCACGCCCAGCGCCGTGCCCTCGGGCATCGTGAAGACGATCTGCTCCTCCGACTCGGAGATCGACATTCCGGCGGCGTTCGTCGGCAGCCGGTTCCACGGGACACCGGGCTCCTGCTCGCTCGTGGGATCGGGACCCGTGAGCGCGAAGGAGTACGGTGATGCGCTCGGGTCACGGTCCGGGTCAAGGATCAGCATCGGGCCGTCCGCGTCCTGCGGGATGAAGTCCGTGAAGATCGGCTCGTGGATGTCGGTCTCTCCCGTGTTGGTGAACGACAGCGTGAACGGGATCAACTGCCCGGTCGGTCGCACGCCGGTGGGCAGCTTCTGGACGGACACAGACGTCGGGTCGGTGAGGAACCGGTACTCGGCGTGCTCCTCGGCATCCGCCTCCAGCCGGTTGCCGGCCTCGTCGATCTCCACCGAGGTCGCCGTCGCCTGGATGGTGTTCCAGAAGATGCCGGCGGCCTCTTCACCCGGGCGGGCTCGTTGATCACGTTCGTATCGGGACCTCCCCGCCGGAGCGCATCTCGGCGCGGCGCTCGAACAGCAGCGGGATCTCCTGGCCGGTATGGACGATCGGGGCGCCGTCGGCCGCGGAATAGGTGAAGCGCAGCGCCTGGATGCCGTCGGCGTCGCTGAGCGCCTCCGACCAGGCCTGGATCACCGCGGCGGTGCCGACGACGGCCGTCTCCCAGTTCGACTCGTCTTCGGTGTACCCGGTCACGATGAGCTCGCCGTCACCCGGGTCGCCCGTGAACACGGCGCCGCGGATGACCTCGATGCGGACCTGATCGATCGGGTCGTTGAGCGCGAACGAAGGATCGACGCCGACGAAGTCCATGACGTTCCAGAACGTCGCGTCGCCCTCGGTCACGGTCGTCTGCGACGCCCAGGCGCTCCCGGTCGGCTCCACGCCCAGACGCACGGTCACGGGGCTCGTGTCGGCGGCCTTCTGCTGCGCCGGGGTGATCGACTTGGTCGTCGTGACCCCGAAGGTCGGACTCTCCAGGGCGATGACGGCGTCGTCCTGGTCCTCGGCGTAGCGGCCATACTCGCCGCCGAGGTCGGACACCGAGCCGTGCGCCTCGTTGACGATCGGGCTCTGCTCGAGGGTGACATCGGCCCCGGATCCGCGCAGGGTCGGGCGAAGACGCAGGTCGAATCGCACATCGGCGACGGCCGCCGACTCGATGCGACCGTTGAACTCGATGCGCACGCCGACGACGTCCGCCAGCGAGGCCTCGGTCGCGCTCAACGCTGCGGCCCGATCGACGACGCTCGTGGATCCGTCCTCGCGGTCGAAGTACACCTGCGTCAACCCCGGGTCCGCGCCGGCGGGCTCGGTGATGTCGAAGATCCGGGCGAGGTTGAACGCGTCGAACGGCATCGCGTCGCCGGGGGTGCCCGGATCGGAGATCACCAACTGGTCGACCATCGCCGGTGTCGTGTTCATCGTGCGGATGCGCACGCGGCTGGCCGGGTACTCCGAGGGCGCCGTCCCCGGGCCGGGACGGCGAGCGGGCCGCCCGTCCAGGTCTTCTGCGTCGTCGTCGTCAGCGGCACATCCGTGATGACGAGTTCGTCGCCCTCCACATCCTCGCGGAGGAGTTCGCCGTCGAGATAGCCGGAGGCACGCACGGAGTTGTGCACGACGCCGTTGTCCCCGCGACGTTGAATCCGTACTCGCCCAGCACGGGTCGGGGTTGGTCGTGTCGCGTCGCTCGTCACGGATCTGGAAGACCAGGTCGACCGTGCGGTCGTGGGGATCGAGCGGGTCACGCCCGTGCCGACCTGCGGCGCGGCCAGGGCCGCAGCCGGGTCCACGTCGTAGAGGTCGGCCAGCACCTGGGCGCGGTCCGGGTTCTCCACGTAGACGAGGCGCACACCGATCGTGGTGAGCTGCTCGGCCTCGGTCAGCGTGTAGCCGGGAAGGTGCCGTGGCACGCGGTGCCGGCGCAGGGGTCCGTCGCGGTCGGCTCCCACTCACCGAAGACCTCGTTGAACAGCTCGACGCGGTCGACCGCGTCGAAGGCGATGTACGGATCCTGCGTCTGGGTGATGGGCTCCACAGAGACGAGGTTGAAGGCGTCGAAGACGCTGTCGCCGATCGCGGTTCCCGCGGGATCGTCGATGTCGGTCAGATGCACCTCGTCGAAGGCATGACCGCCGGTCGACCAGTACAGGCGCGCGGGATCGTGTCGCCCGAGCGCGAGATCACGGCCTTGTCCCTCCGGAGCTGGAGGTCAACCATTCCTTGTCGATCAGGTCGGCGCCGGGGCCCGGATCGACCGGGATGAGTTCGACCTGCGAGCAGGCGGGAGCGTCGGCCGTGGCATCCGGCCCCTCGGACGAGGCGTCGATCGTGCCCTCCGAGGTCGCGCAGTTCTCCAGCGTTCCGCCGTTCTCGGCATCGAACGCCGGGGTTTCGGGCGAGACGCGCGAGTCGCTGCGCAGCTCGCTCGTGAAGTTCGGCGCGAATTCGGTACCCGGAGGGAAGCCGTTCGACTCGGTGCCGGTGTAGTCGTAGACGAATCGGATGCCACCGGCGACCGCCTGGATCTCCGGCGGGATCTGCTCGGAGTGGATGGCCGGCCCGGCGATCGGACCCGAGAACACCTTCCACGTGCCGTCGGTCGTGTCGTAGTACTCGATCGTCAGCGTGGAGTCGGCCGGGATCGGCGTCTGCGTGATTGAGGTGATGTTGAAGGAGTCCCACCATTCCCCTTCGCCCGCGGGAACGTCGGCCGGATCCTGCAGGACGACCTGATCCGCATCGACGGTCGAGCCGTAGTTCGGATTGTCGCCCTCGGGGTCGGGGCGCTCCGCGAGCCCGCCGTTGAGCGAGACGGTGACCGATTGGCCCGGCACCGCGAGGATCTGGCTCGGGCGGACCTGCTTGGAGATCCAGGTGTCGATCTGCTCCTCGTAGATGTGGAGCGTGTCCTCGGCGGTCTCGCTCGCGCTCGTCGGGCCGCGCTCGCCGGTCACGGTGATCTCGTTGTTCACCGCGAGCGGCAGGTCCAGGATCGGGATGTCGTCCGCCGCCCTGACGCCGAAGGGCACCGTCGCGGTCGCATCGGGTTGGATGTCACCCGTGAAGGTGATCTCGAACCCCGTGACGGATGCCGGATCGACGCCGTCGGGAAGCACCGGCGTCGCACCGTCGGCGACGGTGATCGTCTCGCCGCTCGGCAGCAGCGTGATCACGGCATCCGTCGCGCCCTCGGGGTACACGACCGGGCCGGTGAAGCCGGCGAAGACGATGTTCTCATCGAAGGCCCCGGAAGAGGGCTCGGAGATCGTGAGGGTGTCGATCGGCGAGCTCGAGCCGTTCGTCGCCGTGAGGGTCACGGTGCTCGACTCCCCCGGGACCACGACGTGCGGGTCGAAGGTCTTGCCGGGCTCGACGACGATGATGTCCTCGCGGAGGGTGTGCGTGGCGGAGCTCTCGCCCGTGGCGGACTCCTCGCCCAGCGAGACCTCGCTCTGCACGGTGTTGGTCACGGTGAAGCCGTCGGACTGCTCCAGGACCAGATCGGTGTGCACGAGATCGAGCGAGACAGCGGCCTCGGCTCCGGCGGGGATGTCGCCGTGGAAGGTCACGCGCGTGCCGCGGACATCCGGATCAGGGCCGTAGCCGGCATCGACCTCGACCCAGCCGCCGTCGACGTACACCTCGTAGACGGTGCTCCCGGGGTGATCCGCGCCGTCGGGCGGGGTCACGGAGCCGAAGCCGGTGAAGCCCAGGTACTCGAAGGGACTGGGTGCGGCGTCCGGATTCGAGGGATCCTGGATCGCGAGGGAGTCCACCGTCGCGTTGGAGGAGTTCGTGCCGCCGAGCGTCGCGGTGACCTGGGTTCCCGGCACGGCGAGGGCACTGGTCGGATCCAGGGACTTCGTGGCATCCGTCGCGAGCTGCAGGGGATGACCGGCACGACCGTGGCGACGTCCTCCTTGGTCTCCGAGTTGCTGGAGGTGATCGAGGCGTGGTTGTCGAGCGGGACGCCGTTCGCCTCGTAGGGGAGGTCGTCGCGCACCCGGACGGTCACGGTGATCGTCGCCGTGGAGCTGTCCCACAGGCCCTGGATCCCGCCCCCGAGATCCTCGGTGAAATCGACCACGATGCTCTGCCCGTCGATGGCCGGAGTATCGGATGCCGCACCGCCCACCGCCACGTCGACGATCTCGAACTCGTCGGGGACGAGGTCGGTCACCTGTGCGTCGAAGCAGCCGTTCTCGGTGATGGACGAGCAGCCGACGGTGATGGTGTAGGTGAAGGTCTCGCCCGGTGCCACCTCCTGCGCCGACGCCTCCTTCGTGATCGTCGTGACGCCCGAGATCTCGTCGGCCAGCGCCGCCGATGGCGCGAGCCCCAGACCGAGTATCAGCGCCGCGCTCGCAAGCGCGGCCACACGGCGTGACTTTCGAAGTCGCACGGTTGCCCCCTTGGTCCTCAGAGCTACCAGCCCCTCTTCGCAGGCACTCCGCCTCTCACCCTATGGTGATGACCCTTATTTCGAAAGTAGGCGACGGCACCGGGAATGCGGCCCCGATAGACTGAGTCCATGTCGAAAGTCCTCCAGTCCCTGCCCGTCGGCGAGCGCGTCGGCATCGCCTTCTCCGGGGGTCTCGACACCTCCGTCGCCGTGGCCTGGATGCGCGACAAGGGCGCCGTCCCCTACTCGTACACCGGCGATCTCGGGCAGTACGACGAAGACGACATCGACTCGATCCCCGGCCGCGCCCTCGAATACGGCGCCGAGGCCTCGCGCCTGGTCGACTGCAAGACCGCACTCGTCGAAGAGGGCTTCGTCGCGCTGTCCTGCGGCGCCTTCCACATCCGCTCCGGCGGCAGGACCTACTTCAACACGACACCCCTCGGCCGCGCCGTCACCGGCACGCTGCTCGTGCGCGCAATGAAGGAGGACGGCGTCGACATCTGGGGCGACGGCTCCACCTACAAGGGCAACGACATCGAGCGGTTCTACCGCTACGGGCTGCTCGCCAACCCGCGCCTGCGCATCTACAAGCCCTGGCTCGACGCCGACTTCGTCACCGAGCTCGGCGGCCGCCAGGAGATGAGCGAGTGGCTCGTCGAGCACGGCTTCCCCTACCGCGACTCGGCCGAGAAGGCCTATTCGACCGATGCCAACATCTGGGGCGCGACGCACGAGGCCAAGACCCTCGAGCAGCTGAACGTGTCGCTGGAGACCGTCGAACCCATCATGGGCGTGCGGTACTGGGACCCGACGGTCGAGATCGCCGCCGAAGACGTCACCGTCACCTTCGACGGCGGGCGACCCGTCGCCATCAACGGTGTCGAGTACAGCGACCCGGTCGCCCTCGTCATGGAGGCCAACGCCATCGGCGGCCGCCACGGCCTCGGCATGAGCGACCAGATCGAGAACCGCATCATCGAGGCGAAGTCCCGCGGCATCTACGAGGCTCCCGGCATGGCGCTGCTGTTCATCGCCTACGAGCGCCTCGCCAACGGCATCCTCAACGAAGACACCCTCGCCACCTACCACGAGCAGGGTCGGCGCCTGGGGCGCCTCATGTACGAGGGCCGCTGGCTCGAGCCGCAGTCGCTCATGCTGCGCGAGTCCATCCAGCGCTGGGTCGGCTCCTCGGTCACCGGCTCGGTCACCCTGCGCCTGCGCCGCGGCGACGACTGGACGATCCTCGACACGACCAGCCCGAACCTCTCCTACTCCCCGAGAAGCTCTCGATGGAGCGCGTGGGGGATGCCGCCTTCGGTCCCGTCGACCGCATCGGGCAGCTCACGATGCGCAACCTCGACATCGCCGACTCGCGTGCGCGCCTCGAGCACTACGCCGGCCTCGGCCTGGTCGGCGGAGCCACCGGCGAGCTCGTCGGTCGGGTCACCGCCGGAGAGGCGGGCGACATCCTGGCGAGCGCCACCGGCGACGACGAGATCGACGACGCCATCGAGGCGGCATCCGACTCCGCGATGTTCGACGCGGGCACCGACTGACCTGCACGGGACTTGTCCACAGACAGTCGATCGCCTCATCCCGGCGCGCTAGGATGCGAAGGCATGTGTGCCCGATACGTGCACCCGAACCTGATGAGACTCGGTCTCATCAGAGCATCCCCGTGGAGAGCTTTTCACCATGACGTCTGACTCGGCCGCCCTCGTCTCCTCGCTCACCGGCGAGGTCCCCGTCCCGTCCTCCCGCCGCGGACTCTGGGGCAAGCTCGGCAAGACGCTCTTCGTCGTGCTCGCGATCCTGGTCGCCGTCGCCGTCGCCGTCGCACTCTTCCTCGTCTGGACCGTGCAGCGCTCCTTCCCGCAGACCGACGGCGAACTGCATCTGTCGGGTCTCGACGGCCGCGTCACCGTCGAACGCGACGACCGCGGCATCCCGACCGTGACAGCCACCACCGCGCACGACCTCTTCTTCACGCAGGGCTTCGTGCACGCCCAGGATCGCTTCTGGGAGATGGACTTCCGCCGCCACGTCACCAGCGCCCGCGTCTCCGAGCTGTTCGGCGAGTCGCAGGTCGGCACCGACTCCTTCCTGCGCACGCTCGGGTGGCACCGCATCGCCGAGGAAGAGGTCGAGCTGCTGAGCGAGACCGACCGCTCCTACTACGAGGCCTACGCGGCAGGCGTCAACTCCTATCTCGCCGACCGCTCCGGGGCCGAGCTCTCCCTCGAGTACGCCGTGCTGGGCCTGCAGAACCCCGACTACGAACCCGAACCGTGGACCCCCGCCGACTCGGTCGCCTGGCTCAAGGCCATGGCCTGGGACCTCCGCACCAACATCGAGGCCGAGACCGACCGCGCCCTCCTGGCCTCCGAGCTCGGAGCGGATGCCGCTCTGGACGCCCTCGAGGAGCTCTACCCCGCCTACCCCTTCGAGCGGAACCCCGTGATCGTCCCGACGATCTCCTCGGTGCCGGCGCTGGAGACGCGCACGGCATCCGGTCCGGCATCCGACGACGAGACCGCCGCGGCGCTCGCGGGCATCGAATGGCGCGAGGCCTCCAGCGTCATCGAGGCCGCCTCCCTGCTCCTCGGCGACGCCGGCGAGGGCATCGGCTCCAACTCCTGGGTCGTCGGGGGCTCCCTCACCGAGACGGGCATGCCGCTTCTGGCCAACGATCCGCACCTGGGCGCCTCGCTGCCGTCGGTGTGGCACCAGATGCAGCTCAGGTGCACCATCGTGAGCGAGGCGTGCCCCTTCGATGTCGGCGGGTTCACCTTCTCCGGCATCCCCGGCGTCATCATCGGCCACAACAACACCGTCGCCTGGGGCTTCACCAACCTGACCACCGACGTCGCCGACCTCTACATCGAGAAGATCGATGGCGACTCCTACTGGTACGACGGCGAGCTGCTCCCGCTGGAGGAGCACACCGAGACCATCCGGGTCGCCGGCGGCGATGATATCGAGCTGACCGTCCGCTCCACCGTCCACGGCCCGATCATCTCCGGGCTCACCGGAGACTTCACCGCGATCGCCGAAGACCCCTACGTCGGCCCTGCCACCCGCTCGGGTACCAGCGCCGTGCTGCCCCTCACCGACGCGCCGGAGACGCCGGAGGGAGCGTTCGCCGTGAGCCTGCGGTGGACGGCGCTGGACGCCGGCACCACGGCATCCGCCATCTTCGCGCTGAACACCGCCGAGGACTTCGACGACTTCCGCTACGCCGCCTCGCTCTTCGACGTGCCCGCCCAGAACCTCATCTACGCCGATACCGAGGGCAACATCGGCTACCAGACCCCCGGGCGCCTGCCGATCCGCGGCGCCGGCGACGGCTGGCTCCCCCAGCCCGGCTGGGACAGCGCCTACGACTGGCAGGGTTTCATCCCCTTCGAGAGTCTGCCGGTCGTGTACAACCCGACATCCGGGTACATCGTCACCGCCAACAACGCGATCGTCGACACCTCCTACCGGTACTTCCTCTCCCGTGACTGGGACTACGGCTACCGCGCCGGACGCATCGCGCACATGATCGAGCGCCGCGCGGCCATCGCGCCCCTCACCGCGCAGGACATGCGCGAGATCCAGGCCGACAACGAGATGTGGTTCGGCAAGCGGCTCGCGCTCGCGCTCGGCGAGACGAGCGCCGAGCGCCCCGAGGTGCAGGAGGCGATCGAACTCGTCCGCGCCTGGGATGCGCAGAACAACGCCGACTCGGATGCCGCGGCCTACGCCAACGTGTTCTTCTCCCGCCTCGCGCAGAACCTCTTCTCCGAGCGCGACGTGCCGCTGCCCGTCACCGGTCACGCCCGTCTCTACACGGTCATCGACGAGCTCTTCGACGACCCGGAGAACCCCCTGTGGGCCAACGCCGCCGTCGGCGCCACGGATCTCGACAGCATGCTCGCCGTCACGGCGGAGCAGGCCTACGACGAGCTCGTCTCGCTGCAGGGGCCGACCATGTCGCGCTGGAACTGGGGCGGTCTGCACGCGATCACCCTCACCCACGACACCTTCGGGACGTCCGGGATCGCGCCCATCGAGGCGCTGTTCAACCGCGGACCCTACGCGGTCGGCGGCGGCGCCTCGGTCGTCAACGCCACCGGCTGGGAGATCGGCGACGGCTACGCCACCACCACGGTGCCGTCCATGCGCATGGTGATCGACCTCGACGACTTCGACGCCTCCACCTGGAACCACCTCACCGGAACCAGCGGACACGCCTTCCACGAGCACTACACCGACCAGACCGACGCCTGGTCGCGTGGAGAGCAGCAGCCCTGGGTCTTCAGCCCGCGCGCGGTCACGCAGTCGGCCGTCGACACGCTCGTGCTGCTCCCGGCGCCCTAGAACCAGGACGAGCACCATGCCGGAGAGACTGCTCGCGCCGGAGGGCGTGGCGGCATCCGTCTCCTCCTTCTCTTCCGGCGATGAGGAGTTGGTCGCCGAGGCCTTCGGCGAGGGCGCCCGCACGTACCTGCTGCTCCACGGCATCGGAATGGGACGCAGCGTCTTCGTCGATCTCGTCGCGCACCTCCCGGACGGGTGATCGGTGTGGATCTCCCCGGTTTCGGCGAGGCGCCCGAGCCGGCCGAGCCGCTGTCGATGCGCGCCCATGCCGAGCTGCTCGCCGACTTCCTGCGGAGCACGGGCGAGGCCCCCGTCATCGTGATCGGGCATTCGATGGGCAGTCAGATCGCCGCCGAGCTCGCCGCGCGGCATCCGGAGCTCGTCGACGCCCTCGTGCTGGCCGGACCCACTGTGGACAGCACGGCCCGCAGCATCCGACAACAGGCCCTCTCCCTGCTGCGCGATCTCATCGGAGAGCGACCGAAGGTGCTCTGGCGCGGCGCCCGCGAGTACCTGCGCGGCGGGCCGAACCTTGCGAAGAAGATGCGCGCCACCATCGCCCACCGCCCGGAGGAGGCCTACGCGGCCGTCCGCTGCCCGACGCTCGTGCTGCGCGGCGAACGCGACCCGATGGCGCCCGAGGACTGGTGCCGCGAGATCCTGGAGGCGATTCCCGGCTCGGAGCTGGAGACCATTCCGGAACACGGCCACGGCACGCTCATCAGCGATGCGGCCGCGGCGGCCACGCTGATCGCGGCGTTCTCCGCCCGCGTGTGACCGCCCGGCCGACCGGTCGTGCGCGCGGCTCAGCCGCCCGCGGCGGGAGGCGTCTTCTTCGAGTCGGCCAGGTCGTCCTGGATCAGGTGGTGCTCGTCGATCGTGCCGTTGCGGTAGGCCTGGCGGCCGACCATGTGTGCCGACAGCGGGGCCGTGGCGAACTGCATGAGCACGATCGGCGCCACGAGCGCGACGCCGACCAGGATGCCCTGCCAGTCGCGCACCGACAGCGCGATCGCCGCGCAGATCAGCACCAGCCCGAACACCTGCGGCTTGGTCGCAGCGTGCAGGCGACCCGGCACATCCTTGAAGTGCAGCAGCCCGACGGCGGCCGAGAGGCACAGGAAGGCACCGGCGAGCACCAGCAGGAGGATGGTCACGGAGATCGCCGTGTCGGGGATGTCCCAGCCGAAGATGTTCATGAGGGCGTGTTCTCCCTTCTCGCGACGAACCGCGCGATCGAGATCGACCCGAACACGCCCACCGCGGCGATGATGAGCATGACCGGCACGTTGCGGGTGTGCTCGTTGATCGCCATCTCGGCGCCGAGCACGCACAGCACCTCGGTGAGGAGCACATCGGATGCCACGGCACGGTCGAGGATCGAGGGTCCGCGGATGATGCGCACGATCGTGAGGATCGCGGCGGCCCCGAAGACGATCTGGATCACCAGGAGAAGAGCGTCCATCACCGGCCTCCTCTCGCCGCGGCACGCAGCTCGCGGTTCTTGCGCTCGTCGTCCTTGAGCGCCCGGTACTGCGCGGGCGAGCCGACGGCGCGGACGATGCGCTTCTCCCATTCGAGCACGCCGTCGCGCATGCGGTCCACATCCTGCGCGGAGTTCACGCCGATGACGTGCAGGTACAGGATGCGGCGGACGCGGTCTGTCTCGACCACGAGCGAGCCGGGGATCAGCGAGGAGGTGACGGCGACGTGGGTCATGATGATGTCGTCGGCGTAGCGCAGCGGCACGGCCATGATCGCCGCCCCGGGCTGGCGGCCGAAGTTCCACACCTGCCCGGCGACGAGGAACGAGCCGATCATGACCGCCCAGAGGAACCGGATCATGAAGGTCGCCGAGTACCACAGGTTCAGACGCCCCCGAGGGAGACCGTCGGCAGCCGGAAGACGCGGGTGACGAAGATGGCGACGATGAGCCCGGTCACGAAGGCGAGCACGGTGAACTGGCCCACAGCAGCATCCACAGGGCGATCAGCCAGACGAGGAACGGCAGCTGCACCCACAGGTCGTGCCAGAAGGCATGCTTGGCCTCGGGAGTCATCCGCTCACCTCGCTCTCGATCTCGACGAGCTGGACCGGATGCGACAGCGTGGCACCGATCCGGTCGCACAGAGCGTACAGGGGCCCGGCGAAGACCGTCAGCGAGATCGTCACGGCGACCATGCCGCCGGTGGCGACCGTCATGATGCGCGGGATGCGGCGACGCTCCTGCTGCTCGTCGGCGGCGGGGGCGTTGCCGAGGTAGGAGATGCGCGCCTCGGTGTCGGTTGAGTCCTCCTCCTCGCGCCAGAAGGCGAGGTTCCAGGCGCGCATGAGCGCATACAGGGTCAGCAGCGAGGTGACGATGCCGCCGATGATGAGGACGATCATGATCGGGGTGCCGACGTCCGCTGCCGCCTCGAAGAGCGCGACCTTGCCGATGAAGCCCGACATCGGCGGGAGGCCGCCGAGGTTGATCGCGGGGATGAAGTAGAGGATCGCCAGGATCGGAGCGAGCTTCATGAGCCCCTTGACCCGCAGGATCGAGGTGCTGCCGGCGCGGCGCTCGATGAGCCCCACCGCCAGGAACAGGGTCGTCTGCACGATGATGTGGTGGACGATGTAGTACACCGTCGCCCCGTACGCGGCGGGCGTCGCGATCGCGAGGCCGAAGATCATGTAGCCGACATGGCTGACGAGCGTGAACGACAGGATGCGCTTGAGCTCGGCTTGCGCCACCGCGCCCAGCACGCCCACGATCATGGTCGCCAGCGCCACGATCAGCAGCAGCGTGTCGATGCTGTTGGAGGCGAAGAGCTGCGTCTCGGTGCGGATGAGGGCGTAGACGCCGACCTTGGTCAGAAGACCCGCGAAGACCGCGGTGACCGGCGCGGGCGCGGTCGGATAGGAGTCGGGCAGCCAGAACGATACGGGGAAGATGGCCGCCTTGATGCCGAAGGCCACCACCAGCAGCAGGTGCAGCACGAGCTGGGTCTCCTGCGGCAGCTCCGCCATGCGCTCGGCGATCTGCGCCATGTTGACGGTGCCCACCGCGCCGTAGATCATCGCGATCGCCGTGAGGAACAGGATCGACGACACGAGCGAGACGACGATGTAGACCGATCCCGTCCGGATGCGGGACTCCGTGCTGCCGAGAGTGATCAGCACGTAAGAGGCGACCAGCAGGATCTCGAAGCCCACATAGAGGTTGAACAGGTCGCCGGCGATGAAGGCGTTGAAGATGCCGGCGGCCAGGATCAGGTACGAGGGGTTGAAGATCGAGATCGGCGTCTCGTCGGGACCGTCGGCGGCACCCTGTCCGACCGAGAAGAGGAGGACCGCGACCAGCACGAGGCTCGACACGAGCACGAGCAGGGCCGCGAGGCGGTCGACGTACAGCACGATGCCGAAGGGCACCGGCCAGCCTCCGACCGAGACGGCGATCGCCGAGTCGGCGTCGACCGCGAGCAGCAGGATCGTCGCGATGACCGAGACCGCGAGCAGCGTGCCGACGGTGACGATCACCTGCAGACGCGTGCGCCGGCCGAACACGAGCGTGACGGCCGCGCCCAGCAGCGGCAGCCCGACCAGGAGCGGGACGAGCGTGTCCATGTTCATCGGCCACCCCCGTCGCTCGACGGTCCTTCGTCGCCATCGGTCTCACCGGTGATGCGCGGGGATGCCGCGGCATCCGACCCGGCGACGAGGGGCGTGTTCACCGGCGCATCGTCGTGGATGGCGGGGTGGTCGCGCATGTGCAGGACGGTGATGGGCGCCGTGTTGACGTCGATGAAGTCGGTCGTGGCGTCTTCGTCCTCCTCGTCGCCCTCGTCGTCCATGAGGTCTTCTTCTTCGTCGGTGCGCTCGCGCAGGGCGATGTCCTCCTCGTCGTCCTCGACGGTGTCGGCGTGACCGAGCTGCCACGAGCGGTAGATGAGCGCGAGCAGGAACGCGGTGATCGCGAAGGTGATGACGATCGCGGTGAGCGTGAGCGCCTGCGGGAGCGGATCGGTGATGGCCTCCTCTTCCCCGTAGAACGGAGCGCGCCCGGGCACGCCCATGACGATCAGCAGCAGCAGGTTCGCGGCATTGCCCAGCAGGAGGAAGCCGAAGAGGACGCGTGTGAGGCTGCGCTCGAGCATCGCGTAGACGCCGCAGGCGAACAGGACCGCCATGATGATGATCAGGACCAGCGAGACATCCATCAGATGCTCACCCCCGCGCGCGCATCTCCTGCGTCTGCCGGTCGACCTCCGCGCCGAGGCTGCGCAGCACGTCGAGCACGAGCCCGATGACGACGAGGTAGACGCCGACGTCGAAGACCGTCGAGGTGACGAACTCGATGTGCCCGAGGACCGGAACGTCCCACTCCCAGAAGGTGCTCTGCAGCGGCGCCTGACCGAAGAACAGCGGCACGACGGCGGCGCCCGCGGCAAGGAGCATGCCGGCGCCCAGGAGGCGCCCGGCATCCGTCGGTGCTGCGGCACCCAGCTCCCATCGGCCGCCGGCGACGTAGCGCATGACCAGCGCCATGCCCGCCACGAGGCCGCCGGCGAAGCCGCCGCCGGGGCGTTGTGGCCGGCGAAGAGCAGGAAGATCGACACGACGATGATCGTGTGGAAGAGGATGCGGACGATGACCTCGAGCAGGATCGAGCGCGACTCCGCGCTCATCCGCTGACCGCCCACGAGCCAGGCCCGCGGGCTGGACCGGTTCTCGGCGGTCTGGAAGCGCACGCCCTCGGTCGTCTCGACGAGCGGTCGGCGCAGGCCCCGGCGGGTCGCCTTGGGCAGGTTGCGGGCCGCGGAGAGGTAGTCGGTGCGGTGGCTGATGAACACGAGCGAGGCGACGCCGGTGGCCGCGAGGACGAGCACCGCGAGTTCGCCCATGGTGTCCCAGCCGCGGATGTCGACGAGGGTCACGTTGACGATGTTCATCCCGTGGCCGATGTCGTACGCCAGGTCGGGAAGGCGACCGAGATCGGCTCGTGGATACGTGCCTGGGTGGCCACGATCGCGACGAGCGCCATGGTCACGCCCACGACCCGCCGAGGATCGCCCGCGGGATCCGGCTCACCGAGGCGTTGTGCTCGCCCAGGCGTGCCGGGAGCCGCCGCAGCACGAGCGCGAAGGCGACGAGGGTCACCGTCTCCACGAGCACCTGGGTCAGCGCGAGATCGGGCGCCCCGCTCGTCGCGAAGAGCGCGACCATGCCCAGGCCCGTCACCGAGACGAGCACGACCCCCGTGTAGCGCTTGCGCGCCATGACCGCGAAGATGCCCGCGACGATCATGATCGGCGCCGCGACGAGCTGCGTCTGGTTGTGCCAGAGGGACAGGTTGAGGCGCTCGACATCGGTCGCCAGCAGCGCCGTGATCTCGGCGGCGACCACGACGATGAAGATCGTGCCGACGTAGACCGGCAGCGAACCGCGCTGGGTGAGGGTCGTGGTGAACACCGACAGGCGGTCGACCCCGCGCATGACTGCGAAGTAGACGTCGGCGGCGGTGAAGCGCAGGATGCGCGGGCGGCGGTCCCAGCCCGTGCGCACCGTCAGCAGGAAGAGGCCGAGACCGAGGAGGACCGAGAGGATCGACAGGCCCAGCGCCGGTTCGAATCCGTGCCAGAGCGCGAGGTGGCCGGGTCGGGGAGGGTACCGTCGGGCGGGTGGCCTCGGCCGTGACCGCATAGCCCTGCAGAGCGAGGTCGACGGCGGCCGCGCCGATCCCGGTCGCCAGCGTGGCACCGGCCAGCACGATGGGCGCGGCGAGGAAGCCGACCGGCGGATCAGGCCAGTGGCGGTCCGCCAGCGTCGCACCCTCGGGAGTGCGCTTGCGCGCGAAGGCGCCCCAGAGGAACCGGATGCCGTAGGCGGCCGTGAGCACGGACCCCAGCACGACGCCGATGATCGCGACCATGCCCCACAGGGATCCGGCGAGCGCGTCGTCCAGCAGTGCGGTCAGCGTCGACTCCTTGGCGACGAAGCCGATCGTGGGGGCGATGCCCATCATCGAGGCGACCGCGATGGTCGAGGTCACGGCCATGACCGGCGCCTGGCGGCCGATGCCGGAGAGCTCCCGGATGTCACGCGTGGACAGCTGACGGTCGATGATGCCGACCACGAGGAACAGCGCCGACTTGAACAGCGCGTGGCTGATCACGAGGGCAAGGCCCGCGAGCGCGGCATCCGGCGTCCCGTATCCGAGCACGACGGTGAAGAAGCCGAGTTGGCTGACGGTGCCGAAGGCGAGGATGCGCTTGAGGTCGGTCTCGCGCAGCGCCTGGAAGCCGGCGATGAGCATCGTGACGAGGCCGAGCGTGATGAGGATCGGGCGCCACGGACCCGACATCGCGAAGACCGGGGCCAGGCGCGCGATGAGGTAGATACCGGCCTTGACCATCGCCGCGGCATGCAGATACGCGCTCACCGGCGTGGGCGCGGCCATGGCTCCCGGCAGCCAGAAGTGGAAGGGGAAGATGGCCGACTTGCTGAGCGCGCCGATCAGCAGCAGCACGAGCGCGGCGTCGACGATCGGCCCGGTCGGGTGCAGCGCCAGGATCTCGGAGATGCTGCCCGTGCCGGTGTCGACGACGAGGAGGACGGCGCCGACGAACAGCAGCAGCCCGCCGAGGGTCGTCACCAGAAGGGCCTGCAGCGCGGCACGACGGCTGGGTGCGCGGTGGCTGTAGTGACCGATCAGGAGGTAGGACAGGATGCTGGTGACTTCCCAGAACATCACGAGCATGATCAGGTCGTCGGTGAGCACGAGCCCGTACATCGCACCGGCGAAGCCGAGGAGGACCCCGGCGAACTGCCCGAGGCTGGTGGCGTCGTCGTGGAAGTACCAGCGGCAGTACAGCAGCACGAGCGCGCCGACGCCGGTGACGATGAGGGTCATGACCCAGCCGAGCACGTCCATGTTCATGGACAGGTTCAGACCCAGCTGCGGGATCCATGCGATCGTCTCGAAGACCTCCTCGCCGGCGATGACGGCGGGCGTCATGACGGCGGCGTGGACGAAGGCCGCACCGGGGATGAGCGCCGCGACGGCGAAGGCCCTGGCCCCCACACGCGCACCAGCAGCGGAAGAAGAAGGGATCCGAGCAGGAACACAGCGAGGAGCGTCAGCATGGAAGGCTCCTCAATGCTCGTCGGCCGGATGGCGCTGGCGGGCTGTGTTCGGATCTATTTTACGGGGACGCCGGAACCTTCCGTGTCCGGTTTCCCCCGATTGCGCTCAGCGCGGACGTCAGCGCGGTGCCGGAGCGGTCGTGGAACCGGCCCGGAAGCGGCAGGTGAAGTGCACCGACTCGCCCGCCTGACCCGCGAGCATGGCGGCGATCTGCGCCCCGGCGGCGCGCCCCTTCTCGGTCGCCGGCTGCACGCTCGTGGTGAGCATATGCGCCCCCAGCCCGTCGACGCGCACGCCGTCGAACCCCGTGACGCTGAGGTCTTCCGGCACGCGCAGACCGCGATCCTCCGCGGCACGGATGACGCCGGCGGCGAGCATGTCGCTCTGCGCCAGGATCGCGGTCGGGCGCGGATCGGCATCCAGCAGCGTCCCGGCGGCGATCACGCCCTCGTCGATCGAGCTCGCCGCAGCCGAGAGCACGCGGGCTTCGGGGAAGACGCCCCGGATGCCGGCGAGCCGCTGGATCGCCGGAGCGACGGTGGCCCGGGCGAGACGTTCGGGTGAGACCGGTCCGCGCCGGCGACCGACGTCCAGCGGCAGCGTGACGACCGCGACCTCCCGATGCCCAAGTTCACGGACGTGCCGGGCGATGCCGGCGGCGGCCTCGGCATTGTCGAGGGTGATCTGCGGGACGGCGTCGCCGGCGTCGCCCTCGATGACGACGAGCGGGAGCCGGCGGGCGCGGACGATGTCGAGGGATTCCCGGGTCGCGGTGCTGCAGCCGAGGAGGACCGCCGCGTCGATGGGCGCGGTGGTCAGCGCCGCACCGCCGGGCTTGTGCGGTTCGTCGCGCAGCAGCAGCACGTCGGCGCCCGCCGAGGCGAGACCGTCGGTGAGCCCGTCCATGGTCGCGATCGTCACCGGATCAAGGAAGGTGCGCCGCAGGGCGCCCTCGAGCACGACGGCGACGATGCCGCTGCGGCCGGTGCGCAGGGAGGCAGCGAGCGGGTCGGGTCCGGCGTAGCCGAGATCGGATGCCGCAGCCAGGACACGGTCGCGCGTGGCATCCGACACCTTCGCCTTGCCGCTGAAGACGACCGACGCCGTCGACGGCGAGACGCCGGCCGCGCGGGCGACGTCGGAGATCGTCGGACGACGCGGGGCGGGGGTTCCGTCGCAGCCATTCTCCGAGGATAGCGCGGCGCCGTTTCGCGGATCGAATCGATTCGATAACATGGTCGCGTGAATCCTCCCTCACCCGCTCCCAGTACGTGCGCTGGCGTACGGCGATCTTCGCGATCTTCCTCACCAGTGGTCTCTCGATCGCCACCTGGGCGTCGCGGCTCCCCGACATCAAGCTCAGCCTCGGCGTCGAGAACTCCGAGGTGGGGATGCTCCTTCTGGGGATGGGCATCGCCTCGATCACCGGCATCTCCACGAGCCCCGCGGTCATGGCCCGCCTGGGCGCGCGACGCGGCATGCTCGTGATGATGCTCCTCTTCGGGCTCGGCGTGGCACTCATCGGCCTGGGCACGACGGTGCTCGCCTCCTACCCGCTCGTCGTCCTCGGACTCGTGCTGTTCGGCTACGGGAACGGATGCGTCGACGTCATGATGAACGTCGAGGCCACCGCGATCGAGCAGCACGCCGGCCGGACGATCCTCCCCTTTTCCACGCCTTCTTCAGCTTCGGCACCGTCATCGGCGCCGGGATCGGTTGGCTCGCCGCCGGCATGCAGGTCACCGTCGGCATCCACGCCTTCGTGATCGCCGCCGCGATCTGGGCGATCGCCCTCCTCAGCATCGCGAACGTGCCCGACCGCGAAGAGGTGCTCGATCCCGCGGAGGGCGGGAAGGCGCGCGCCTGGCGCGAGAAGATGCGGGACGCCCTGGCGGCATGGCGGGAGCCGCGCACCTATGCACTGGGCGTCATCATGCTCGGCATGGCCTTCGCCGAGGGCGGCGCGAACGATTGGCTCGCCCTGGGCGTCAGCGAGGACCACGGCGGCGGGCCGGCGCTGGGCGCCGCGGCGCTCACGGTCTTCTCGGTGTGCATGACGCTCGTGCGCATCATCGGCGGGCCGCTCGTGGACCGCTTCGGCCGTGTGGCCGTGCTGCGGCTGCTGTCGGTCGCGGCGGCCGGGGGCATCCTGCTGTTCATCCTCGCACCGAGCATGCCGTTGGTGTTCCTGGGAGCCGCACTCTGGGGCATCGGCGCCTCGCTCGGGTTCCCGCTGGGCATGTCCGCCGCCGCCGACGACCCGACCAAGGCCGCCGCGCGCGTGAGCGCCGCATCGACGATCGGCTACATCGCCTTCCTCGGCGGGCCGCCCATACTCGGCCTCATCAGCGATCACATCGGACTGCTGAACACGCTGTACATCCTCGTCGTGCTCATCGTCGCCTCCGGGTTCGCCTCCGGCGCCGCCAAGCCCCTCCCGGGCACGCGACGCCCGGACGGCCAGCTCGTGAAGTAGGTCTCAGCGCACCGGCAGCAGGCGCCGCGGCGGCCCCTCGAGGCGGGCCACGGCGACCTTCACCTCGGTGAGCTCGTGCTCGACCCGGGTGAGCCCGTCCTCGACACGGGTGAAGCGGGCGTCGACACGGGTGAAGCGGGCGTCGATCTTGGCCTCCAGGGAGTCGATCCGGGCGTCGGATGCCGCGAGCCGGGCGTCCATCTTCGCGTTCATCGCATCGAATTTCGCGTCCACCGCCACGTTCATGGCGTGGAATCGTGCGTCCACCGCATCGAATCTCGCATCCATGCGCGTGAGGAACCAGCCGAACGCACCGAAGAGCGCGATCAGCATCGTCGCCCCGGTGGCGATCATCGTGACGATCTCGGCGGACACGTACATGCCTCCATTCTCCCCGGATTCCCGGGGTTGTCACGACTGTATGCCGCGTCATGGACTCTCGCGCGGCTCGCCGTCGCGAGAGAACGAAAGATGTGCACAACGCACGTGAGGAGCCTCACTGTGCAGAAGTGATCGCGGCATCCGATTAGGCTCGATGCGTGCGCCTCGTCATCGCCCGCTGCTCCGTCGACTACACGGGGCGCCTCCACGCCCACCTGCCTCTGGCGACCCGCCTGCTCGTGCACAAGGGCGACGGGAGTCTTCTCGTGCACTCCGACGGCGGCTCCTACAAGCCGCTGAACTGGATGAGCCCGCCCTGCCGCCTCGAGACCGAGACGCCGTCGGAGGACGAGCTCGGCGCCGGCGTCGTGGAAGTCTGGCGCGTCACCCACCAGAAGACCGGCGACGCGCTGCGCGTGCAGATCTACGAGGTCGTCCACGACTCCTCGCATGAGCTGGGCGTGGACCCCGGACTCCAGAAGGACGGCGTCGAGGCCGATCTGCAGCGCCTGCTCGCCGAGCAGGTCGATCTCGTCGCCGACGGCGCGACCCTCGTGCGCCGCGAGTTCCCGACCGCGATCGGCCCGGTCGATCTGCTCGTGCGTGACGCGGAGGGCGCCGCGATCGCCGTCGAGGTCAAGCGGCGCGGCGACATCGACGGCGTCGAGCAGCTCACCCGCTATCTCGAGCTCCTCGGCCGTGACCCGCACCTCGCCCCGTCCAGGGCGTCTTCGCCGCGCAGGAGATCAAGCCGCAGGCGCGCGTGCTCGCCGAGGACCGGGGCATCCGCTGCCTCGTGCTCGACTACGAGGAGATGAAGGGCATCGAGTCGGGCATCCCCGGCTGTTCTGAGCGACGCACACCGGCCAGGTCACGACGTCTCGCAAGTGAAGGCGAACGATGTAGGCAGCAGCTCCCCCGTCGCCTCCGAGCGCAGATCGGTCAGGCCCGCCACTCGTGTCTCGGTCTCGCGCGTCAGCGAGACCTTCTCCGCCGACACCCACTCCACGCCATCTGCGAGCCGGATCATCAGCACCCGGCTGCCTCCGGCGGCACGGAAGCCGAAGGTCACTCCCGCATCCAACGCTCCCACACCCGAAATCGACACAGTCTCGTCATCGTCGATGCTGCAGTCCTCACTCGGGCTGACACGAACCCCTCGTTGCCCATGATGATGTGGTTCGGCACGTATTCACCCGCCGCCCCAGCAGGTGCCTCCGACGGCACCGCCGACGACTCCCCGGCTGCCGGCGCAGTCGATGCCGCACATCCAGCGAGCACGACGACGCCGACGGCCGCGATCACGACGGCGGGAAGCGCGAGCCTGCTCACTGTTCGCGCTCCTGCACCATGACCGTCATACCCAGCTCCGACGCGTCCTGGAGAAGCATCACTCCGACCGCATATATGTCGTTCTCATACAGTGAGACGCTGAGCACTCCTCCCATGTCTCCCTCGCTCTGATCGACGAAGCCCTCCTGTGCGAGACGTGTCAGGTAGTCATCGTGCGCTTCGACCCGCGAGAGCGAAACGGTCAGCATCCACGTCTGGAGATCATCCTCGGTGGCGCTGAACGCCGCCGTCACTTCGCCGTCGGGGAGCGGCACCGAGGCCGGGAAACCCTCCGGAACCCCGGCAGAGAAGAGACCGTCGATATCGACGCCCGTCTCCGACTCGACCAGCTGCTCGATGGCGCCTTCCATAAGTTTCTCCTGCACACCCTCAACGGCGTCCTTGATGGGGTTGCCGCACCCCGTGACCCCCATCGCGACGACTACCCCGCCACCACGACACCGACAGCTCGCGACATTCTGCGCAGCTTCACAACACCCTCCGCCCTGGTCGCAGACCTCCCGCGACCAGGTCCACGGTATCGAGGGCTCTGTGTGCACGATTAACGTCCTCTTTAATGTCTACGAGGTATCGTCGGAGTCGATGTCCGCCGACCCCGTCTTCCGCTTTCACTTCTCTCGCAAAGGAGTCCGAGGTCGCATCCAGGCCGCCAGGCACGACTGGATGCGACCTCGGAATCGGATCATGCGACGCGTACTGTGCTCTACGCCGAACTCGCCGCGTGCCTGGCCGCAACCGACCCGGAGGCAGCAGCAGACCCGGCGCGCCTGGCCGCGCGAGAAGCACGATTGGCAGATGATGAGCGCTCGCTGGCCTACGGCCTGATCGCCGAATGCGTGAGCGACCTCAGCTCTGCGAGCGTCGAACGCCGAAGGAGCATCGCCGAGGAGGTCACCGTGATCGCGCGTCGATGCGGCCTGAACGACCTCGCCGCAACCGCCGAGTTCTTCCGTCTCAGCTCCTTGGCGGAACTCGGCAAGATCACCGACCTAGACCACGCCCTCGGCACGAGCGACTCCGGATCGTCCGTGAGCCGGTACGCAGCCTGGTTCCGCTGCATGCGAGCCACGCTGGACGGACAGGCCGACCGTGCCGAGCAGCTGGCCTACGATGCCCGTGCCGTCGCCAGCGCGGAGCATGACCCCGATGCCGATGGAGTGCTCGTCGGTCAGCTGGCCATCATCCGGTGGATGCAGGGACGGGTGACCGAACTTGAGAAGGACTTTCTGGATCGCAAACAGGTGTACCCGGCTGAACCGATCTGGGCGATCACGCTCGCATGGATGTGGCTCGCGCAGGGGCGCCGTAGCGCGGCGCGAGCGCTGGTCGACTCGCTACCGCCCGTTGACGGGCTCCTCAAGGACCGCAATTGGCTCGCCAGCGTGTGCATCCTCGCGGTCGTCGCAACCGAGCTGGGAGAGCGGAAGATCGCCGAAGACGCGCGCCGGACGCTGCTGCCCTATCGCACCCACGTGACGACCATCGGCCTCGGTGTCACCTGCTGGGGAACGGTCGCCCGCCCGCTGGCCCTGACCGCCGAGCTCCTCGGGGACACCACCGCGGCGGTTGATCACTATCGTGAGGCGATCGAGATCAGTGCCCGCATCGGGGCCCATGCCTGGCTCGCTGAGGCACAGTGCGAACTCGCCGCACTGCTCCTGCGAGTACAGGACCCTCCCCCGACGAAGCACTCGAGCTTGCCACCGAGTCCATCTCCACCGCTCGTGCGCTTCACCTCCATGGCGTCGACGAAGCCGCCGCCCATGTGCTGGCTCAACTGCACCAGCGATCGCGCCGACATCGGCCGCCGCCTTCAGCGGAGACGACACCGCGCATTCAGGTGCTGGGAGGATTCAGCGTCGTTCCGATCTCTGGCGAGGCACCTCCGTGGCAGTCGCGAAAGGCCCGTCAGATCTTGAAGATCCTCGTCGGCCGACGCGGCATCGCCATCCCCCGCGACACGCTCATCGACCTGCTGTGGCCGGACGAAGCACCTAGTCGGGTGGCCAACCGCTTCGCTGTTGCGATCGCCGCCGTACGTCGTGCGCTCGATCCGGATCGCACGCGCGCCTCTGACGCCTATGTTCTCACCACGGACGGGCGGTATCGCTTCGCGCTGATGAGATCTGGGTCGATGCCGAGCACTTTCTCGAGCATGCCGCTCTTGCAATGTCGTCACGCTCGCCCGCTCCGGCTCGCGCTGAACAGCTGCGGCACGCCCTTGGGCTCTATCACGGAGAGGCCCTCGTTGAGGATGCGTCCGCGTTATGGGCCGAGCGCCTGCGCCGGGACGTGCATGTGGCCTACTTCGCCTGTGCGCATCAACTCGCCGAAGCATCAGTGGAGTTCGGTGACCACTATGCCCGCGCCGAGGCCTACCAGAGCATCCTCGTCATCGATGAGTACGACCAGCGTGCCCACCTTGGGCTGATCGATGCCCTCTCGCGCCTCGGCGCCCACGGCCACGTCACTCGCGCCCGCGCCCAGTACGTCTCGCGCATGGCTGACCTTGGAATCGATGCGGATTCGAGCCCGGCCACGGTCGATGCCTAGGCTGGAAGCGTGCTCCACTCCCCTACACCTGCATCCTCTGGGACGTCGACGGAACGATCGCGGACGCCACACCCGGCATCTTCCCGCGTCTGCGCGAGGTCCTCACCTCCTACGGCCTCCCCGACCCGGATCCGGCCACCCTCGCGCGGTGGGTCGGACCGCCCATGTTCGAGTCGTTCCAGGTGCTGGCCGGCATGGACCCGGCCCAGGCGCTGGAAGCGCTCGCCCGCTATCGGGAGCTGGCCGCGCGTGACGGCTATGCGGCATCCGTCGACATCTACCCGGGCGTCCCGGAGGTGATCCGGGCCGTGGCCGCGGCGGGGATCCCGCAGTCGACGGCGAGTACGAAGCCTGAGAATCAGGTCGCCGCGATCCTCGAGCACTACGGTCTGATCGATTCCTTCACCGCGATCGCCGGCGCACGCCCCGGTGTCGAGGGGAACGCCGACGGCAAGGCCGACGTCATCGGCTGGGCGCTCGAGCGGCTCGCGGCCGCGGGGCGGATGTGTCTGCGCCGGTGCTCATCGGCGACCGGCACCACGACATCGAGGGGCGGCGGAGCACGGCATCCCGGTGATCTTCTCCTCGTGGGGCTTCGGCACCGCCGACGAGGGCGAGCCGGCGGACTTCCGCGCGGCCGACGCCGAGGAGCTGCACACGCTGCTGCTGCGCTGAGCGCTCAACGCACAGACTCCCCGCCGCAGGCACGATCAGCGCCCGGGCGAGGGAGTCGGTGTGAAGCAGCGCCGCCTCAGAGAGGGCGGATGTTCTCGGCCTGCAGGCCCTTGGGGCCCTGCGCCACGTCGAACTCGACGCGCTGATTCTCGTCGAGCGAGCGGTAGCCGCTGGACTGGATGGCGGAGTAGTGCGCGAAGACATCGGCACCACCGTCGTCAGGGGAGATGAAGCCGAAGCCCTTCTCCGAGTTGAACCACTTAACCGTGCCCTGGGTACTCATGTACTGCCGTTCTGCTGTGTGCTATGCCGACGCAGGATGCGCTGACGGTGCTAACGCTAGCCGAGTGCTCGCCTCGGGCAACAGTCGGATGACGAAGGTAATCCAAATGTTGCAGAACGGTCCGGGAATTAAGCGGCCCTCACCGCGGGGGAGCGATGAGGGCCAAAGACGACCGGAGGGGGCGTCGAAGAAAAGACTAACCCATTTTCGGGTCGCTTGTCCCCATATGGGGACATTGTGGAAACTACGTACACCGGATGCCGCGACTCCCTCTGAGAGGATCGAATCGTGACCGCGCCGAGCTATTTCCACCGCCTCTCCGAGACCCGCTTCCAGCCGACCGAGCACGTCGGCGGCGCCTGGAATCCCGCCGAGCAGCACATCGCACCGACGATCGGATTGCTCGCCCATCTGGTCGAGGCCGACCATGCACAGCGACGCGACGGGCATCTGCGCCTGGCGCGGGTCGCCTACGAGATCCTGGGGGTGCTGACGCTCGATCCCGTGGACGTCACCCTGCGCGTCATCCGCCCGGGCCGCACGATCGAGCTCGTCGAGGCCGAGCTCAGTCAGCACGGACGCACCGCGGTGATCCTGCGCGCCTGGCTGCTGCAGCGGATCGACACCGCCGCGATCGCGGGGAGCGCCTTCGACCCTCTGCCGACCCTGGGGGAGATGCCGGCCGACGATTTCGACGAGAAGTGGCCGGGGGATTCGTCCGCACGATGGAGGTGCGGCGCCTCGCGCTCGGCGCCGGGCGATCGCAGTGCTGGATCCGCTCCCGTCTCGCACTGCTGGACGGCGAGGGCGTCTCGCCCACGGCCCGGCTGCTCGGCGCGATCGACATCTCCAACGGCCTGACCCGCGCGTGGATCCGCGGCGGGTGGCCTTCCCGAACGTCGACTTCAGCGCGAGCCTCGTGCGCGACGCGGTGCCCGGCTGGGTCGGCCTGGACATCCGCGTGTCCTTCGGGCCCGACGGCACCGGCCTCACCGAGACCGTCCTGCACGACGAGCAGGGCCCCTCGGCTCGCTCTCGCAGACCCTGACGCTGCGTCCGCTGTCGGGCTGAGCCGCGTCACGTTTCGCGGACGTTGTCCCGATTCGCTGACGTTCTGCCCCGGATCGTCCGCAGATCGGGCCCGCGTCCGCAGATCGGGCGGCACCCGACTCAGCCGGCGAGCAGTCCCGCGGCCTGGCGCGCCGCGCCCAGGGCGACATACTCCCCGGCTCGGGCACCTCGACGGGCATCCCGAGCACGAGCGGGGCGATCTCGCGCACGGCCCGCGACTGCGCACCGCCGCCGATGAGCAGCGCCCGCTCCAGCGGCACGCCGTTCCCGCGCAGAGCCTCCAGCCCTGCGGCGAGCCCGCCGAGCATCCCTCGACGGCGGCGCGGGCGAGGTTCTCCCGTGTCGTGGAGGCGAGGGTCATCCCGGTGAGCGAGGCCGTCGCATCCGGCAGGTTCGGCGTCCGTTCCCCCTCGAAGTACGGCACGAGGGTCAGTCCTTCGGCTCCGGATGCCGCGGCGAGCGCGAGCCGGGAGAGCTCCTCGTGGCCGACGCCGAGCAGCCGGGCGATCGCATCGAGGACGCGCGCGGCGTTGAGCGTAGCGACCAGCGGGAGGAAGTGCCCGTCGGCGGAGGCGAAGCCGGCGACGGCTCCGGTGGCATCGCGCACCGCGGTCTCGCTGACGGCGAAGACCGTGCCCGAGGTGCCGATGGAGATCACGACGTCGCCGGGGCGGCGCCGAGCCCGAGGGCGGCAGCGGCATTGTCTCCCGCGCCCGGCCCGACGAGGCGCCCTGCTCATCGGTCACGCCCTCGCCCGGATCGAGCACGCGCGGCAGCACCGCATCGTGGCCGAGGGCGGCCGTGAGCAGTTCCCGGTCGTAGTCGCCGAAGGCGGGGTTCCAGTAACCGGTGCCCGAGGCATCCGATCGATCGGTCACGAGCTCCTCGAGAACGGGGCCGCGCAGCGACCCCGGGCCGAAGCCGCGCAGTCGCCAGGTGAGCCAGTCGTGCGGGAGGGCGACCGCAGCGACGCGGGCGGCGTTCTCGGGCTCGTGATCGCGCAGCCAGCGGAGCTTGGTGATCGTGAACGAGGCCACCGGAACGAGTCCGGTACGGCGGGCGAGCTCAGCGGCGCCGAACTCCGAAACGAGGGCGGATGCGGCATCCGCCGATCGCGTGTCGTTCCACAGCAGCGCATCGCGGATGACGCGCCCCTCGGCGTCGAGCGCCACCATGCCGTGCTGCTGCCCGCCGATCGCCCAGGCATCGATGTCGCCGAGCCCTCCGGCGTCGTCGATGGCGGCCTGCAGCGCCGACCACCAGGCCTCAGGGTCGACCGAGGTGCCCTCGGGATGCGTGGCACGCCCCTCGCGCACGACCGCGCCGGTGGCCGTGTCGACCACGATCACCTTGCACGACTGCGTCGACGAGTCGACGCCCATCACATGTGCCATCTCCGGCATCCTCTCTGTCGTCTCCCACCCGCCTCCGATCCGCGAGACTACGACGGGAGGCCGAGACTACGGGGGCTACCCGCTGTCTCGGCCGTCAGAAGTAGTCTCGCGCGGTTGTGGGGCGGGTCAGCGTGCCCCGAGCAGATGCTCAGTGGCCAGCTGCTGCAGACGCACGAAGCCGAAGCCCTGGCCGCCGAAGGAGGCTCCGGCATCGAAGTCCTCGTAGGCGGCGCGGTCGGCGAGGAGGTCGTCGTAGCTCTCCCCTCGCCCAGCGTCGGCACCGACAGTTCCGCGACGCGGGCGGCGGCGAGCGCCTCCTGCACCTCGGGGTCGGCGCGGAAGGCGGCCGCTCGCTCCTTGAGGAGGAGGTAGGTGCGCATGTTGGCCGCAGCCGATTCCCACACGCCGTTCTCGTCCTCGGTGCGCGAGGGCTTGTAGTCGAAGTGGCGGGGGCCGTCGTAGGCCGGCACGCCGCCGGGGCCGCCGTTCTCGAGCAGGTCGACGAGAGAGAAGGCGTTGTGCAGGTCGCCGTGCCCGAAGACGAGATCCTGGTCGTACTTGATCCCGCGCTGGCCGTTGAGGTCGATGTGGAAGAGCTTGCCGTGGTACAGCGCCTGGGCGATGCCGGCGGTGAAGTTCAGCCCGGCCATCTGCTCGTGGCCGACCTCGGGGTTCACCCCGACGAGCTCGGGGCGCTCGAGCGACTCGATGAAGGCGATCGCGTGGCCGAGGGTGGGCAGCAGAATGTCGCCGCGCGGCTCGTTGGGCTTCGGCTCGATGGCGAAGCGGATGCCGTAGCCCTTGTCGGTGACGTAGTCGCCGAGGAGGTTCACGGCCTCGCGGTAGCGCTCGAGTGCGGCGCGCACGTCTTTCGCGGTGTCGTACTCGGCGCCCTCGCGGCCGCCCACATCACGAAGGTCTCCGCCCCCAGCTCGGCGGCGAGGTCGAGGTTGCGCAGCACCTTGCGCAGGGCGTAGCGCCGCACGCCGCGGTCGTTGGAGGTGAATCCGCCGTCCTTGAAGACGGGGCGCTGAAGAGGTTCGTGGTGACCATGGGCACCCGCAGCCCGGTGGCCGCGAGGGCGCCGGTGAGGCGGTCGATCTGCGTCTGTCGCTCGGCATCCGTCGATCCGAACGCGAACAGGTCGTCGTCGTGGAAGGTGAGGCCGTAGGCGCCGAGCTCGGTGAGCTTCTCGACGGCGTGGACGACGTCGAGCGCGGGCCGGGTGGGTCCGCCGAAGGGGTCGTTGCCGTTATAGCCGATGGTCCACAGACCGAAGGAGAACTTGTCGGCGGGAGTGGGAGTGGGCATGACGCTCCTTTGCGGCGATGTCCCGGAAGGGGATTATAATTGTTGTCAAAAACAACCTATACCACGCGCACCCTCACGTCCACCTCGATTCGATACTTTCGGAGCTTAGGATCGAAACATGGCAGAGACCTCCCGCGTCACGCTCGCCGACATCGCCGCCGAAGGGGCGTGTCGCTCGCGACCATGTCGAAGGTGCTCAACGGTCGCTCGGATGTCTCCCCCACCACCCGGGCACGCCTGGAGGCGCTGCTGAACGAGCACGGCTACAAGCGCCGTAACGCCGCCCGCGCAGCGAGTTCATCGAACTCGTCTTCCACGAGCTGGAGAGCAGCTGGTCGATGGAGGTCATCGAGGGCGTCGAAGAGGTCGCCCACGCCGCCGGTCTCTCCGTCGTCCTGACCGTCAGCGGCGACCGGCATGCGCCCGAGCCGCAGTGGATCGACCAGGCGCTGCGGCGTCGCCCCGCCGGCGTCGTGCTGGTCTTCTCCGAGGTCACGGGCCCGCAGCGTGAGAAGCTCGCCTCCCGGGGGTGCCCTTCGTCATCGTCGACCCCGCCGGCGACCCGCAGCCCGATGTCCCCTCGGTCGGCTCGGCCAACTGGTCGGGCGGACTCGTGGCGACCCGCCATCTCATCGAGCTCGGTCACCGGTGGATCGCGGCGATCTCCGGCCCCGACGACATGATGTGCTCGCTGGCCCGCATCGACGGCTACCGCTCCGCGATGAGCGCCGCCGGGCTCCCGGTCGACCCCGGCTGGATCCGCTACGGGGACTTCCATCCCACCGGCGGCGAGGCGCATGCGCGCGCGCTGCTCGCCCTGCCCGAGCCGCCCACCGCGATCTTCGCGGGCAGCGACCTGCAGGCGCTCGGAGTCATCGCCGCCGCGACCGCCCGCGGCCTGCGCGTCCCCGAAGACCTCTCGGTCGTCGGCTACGACGACATCGCGCTCGCGCGCTGGATGAGCCCGCAGCTGACCACGGTGCACCAGCCCCTGCGACGCATGGGCGAGGAGGCGACCCGGCTCGTGCTGCGCATGGCCGAGGGGAAGACCCCCGACACGCTGCGCATGGACCTGGCCACCCACCTCGTCGTCCGCGGCAGCACGGCGCCGCCCGCGGGGGAGTGAGTCCGCTCAGCGCTGCACGCGCACCTGCGCGTGCAGCGCCCTGGTGTGGTCGACCACCCGCGTCTCGCCCTCGAGCCGCGCGCTGCACGACGACACGAGATCGCCGCTGGAGCGCCCGACCGACAGCACGATCTCACCCGGCTCCACGATGCGACGGCCGTCCCTCCCCGTGAACGAGGCCAGGTCCGTCGGCATCTCGAAGGAGACCGTCGCCCCCTCGCCGGCGTCGAGCTCGACCCGGGCCCAGGCGATGAGCCGCTGCACGGGCAGCACGACCGACGCGACCGGGTCGTGCAGATACAGCTGCACGACCTCCACGCCGGAGCGGTCGCCCGCGTTCTCGATCCGCACAGAGAGCGTCACCGCGCCGTCCGTGCCGATCCGCGTCGCCGAGACGGTCGTCGCGGACCAGGCGAACGGCGCGTAGCCGAGCCCGTGGCCGAAGGGGTACTGCGCCGTCGGATCGATGTTCGACACCTCCGTCCGCCGCGCCAGCGGGGAGCGAGGTACGTCGAGGGATGCGTCACGGGGCTGCGCGGGATGCTCACCGGCATCCGACCGCTCGGGTTCACGCGCCCGCTGAGCACGCCCGCGATCGCGCCCGTGCCCTCCTCGCCGGCGAAGAACGACTGCACGATCGCCGCCGCCCGCTCCGGGGCCCGGCCCAGCGCGTAGGGGCGCCCGGCCAGCAGGGTCACGATCGTGGGGACGCCGGAGTCGAGCACGGCGTCCAGGAGCGCACCCTGCGCACCGGGCAGGGAGAGGTCGCCCGCATCGCAGCCCTCGCCGCTCGTGCCCCGCCCGAAGAGTCCGGCCCGATCGCCGAGGGCGAGCACGACGACGTCGGCGGCGGATGCGGCGGCCACCGCCTCGGCGATCCCCTCGGTCTCGCCGCCGTCGATCGTCGTCCCGGCGGCGAAGGTGATCTCGGCATCCGGGAACTCCGCGGCGAGCGCCTCGTGCAGCGTCGGAAGCGTGATCCCGAGCGGGACCTCCGGATGCCGCACCCCACGTGCGCGGGAAGGAGTAGCAGCCGAGCACGGCCAGGGGGTCGTCGGCGGTCGGACCGACGACGGCGATGCGGCGCGGCGCCGTCAGCGGCAGGACGCCGTCGTTGCGCAGGAGCACGATCGCCTCCTCGGCGAGGCGCCGGGCGATGTCGCGGCCTTCCGCGGAGTCCAGGTCGACGGTGCCGCGGAGCGCCTCCGGGTTCGTGATGTCGCGCCCTTCCAGAGCGGGCGGCACCGGCGACCACTCCGGGTCGAGCAGTCCCAGCTCCGCCTTCTGCCGCAGCACCCGTTCCAGCGCCCGGTCCACGAGGGCCTCGTCGACCCGCCCTCCTCGACCGCTGCCACGAAGGCGGGCCCGAAGGTCTTGACGGTGGGCAGCTCGACGTCGATGCCCGCGGCGAGCGCGGCGGCCGCGGCATCCGTCCAGTCCTCGGCGACGCCGTGCAGGGTCTTGAGGAAGGCGATGGAGAAGTAGTCCGCCACGACCGTGCCTTCGAAGCCCCAGCGTTCGCGCAGGAGTCCGGTGAGCAGCTGCGCGTCGGCGGCCGTGGGCACGCCGTCGATGTCGGAGTAGGAGTTCATGACCGAGCGCACGCCGCTCTCGCGGATCGCCATCTCGAAGGGCGGGAGGAGCACGTCGGCGAGCTCGCGCGGCCCGACCGAGACGGGGCGAGGTTGCGGCCGGCCTTGGACGCCGAATATCCGACGAAGTGCTTGAGGGTCGCGACGATGCCGGCGGATTCCAGTCCCTGGATGTAGGCGGTCGCGACCCTGCCGACCAGGTACGGATCCTCCCCGATGGTTTCCTCGACGCGGCCCCAGCGGGCGTCGCGGACGACGTCGAGCACCGGTGCCAGACCTTGATGCACACCCACGGAGCGCATGTCGGCTCCGATGCGGGCGGCCATCTCGCGCACGAGATCCGGATCGAAGGAGGCGCCCCAGCTCAGCGGCACGGGATAGGCTGTCGCCCCCAGGTCGCGAAGCCGGCGAGGCACTCCTCGTGGGCGAGCGCGGGGATGCCGAAGCGGTTCGCCGCGACGATCCGCTGCTGGGCGCGCTGGAGCGAGAGGGCGCCGAGCGCGGGGTCGACCGGCGCCGTGCCGAAGGGGCGGGTCAGTTGACCGAGTCCCTGCGGGAGCAGCTCGTCCAGATCGACGTGGTCGTCCATGTCGTGCTGGTGCGGGGCGACGTCCTCGCCGTCGGCCGAGGCGCCGACCCAGACCCCGAAGAGCTGGGCGACCTTCTCGGCCACGGTCATCTCGGCGATGAGTGCGGCGACGCGAGGGGCATCGGTGGAGACAGCGGTCACGTCGGTCATCCCTTCACCGCCCGGAGAGTCCGCCGACGATCCGTTTCTCGGCGAAGAGGAAGAACGCCAGTGCGGGGAGCATCGACAGCGAGGTGTAGGCCAGGACCGCGCCGGTGTCGGCGGAGTACTGCGTGGAGAACTGCTGCACGCCCAGCGGCAGGGTCCACAGCTCCTGCGGCATCCCTCCCGAAGCCATGATGAGCAGCGGCAGCAGGTAGCCGTTCCACGAGCCGATGAAGGCGAGCACGCCCACGGTGACCAGGCCCGGCATCGACAGCGGCAGCATGATCCGCCAGAAGACGCCCACGCGCGAGGCGCCGTCGATGGCCGCGGCCTCCTCGAGCTCGTTGGGGATCGCCCGCAGGAACGGCACGAGGATGATGATCGTCACCGGCAGCGCGAACGCCACCTGGGGGATGATCAGGCCGATGAAGGTGCCGTGCAGGCCGAGGTCGCGCAGCAGGATGCTGAGGGGCAGCGCCGCGACCGTGACGGGGAACATCAGCCCCGCGGCGAACAGCACGTACAGCCCCTGACGGCCCCGGAAGGTGTACCGGGCGATGACGTAGGCGGCCATGACACCCAGCACGACGGCGCCGAGCGTGGTGCCGAAGCCGACGAGCGAGGAGGAGAACACCGAGCCCCAGAACCGGGGCGAGGAGAGCACCGTGACGTAGTTCTGGAAGTACCAGGGATCGGGCATCCCCGCCGGGTCGGCGTTGATGTCGGCGGTGGTGCGGAATCCGCTCAGCCAGATGAAGGCGACGGGGCCGACCGAGATCACGACGGCGACGATCGCGACGAAGTACACCAGGGGCTGCGCCAGCCACGAGCCGAGGGTCCGGTTCGTGCGCGGGGCAACGGTCGAGACTGCGGACATCAGCGCACTCCGCTCGTGATGGCGCCGGCGAGATCGCGGCGCATGGCGATGCGCTGATAGAGCAGGGCGACGATCAGCGAGATGACGAAGAGGATGACGGCGATCGCGCTGCCGTAGCCCGGGGCGCCCTGACCGTTCTGCAGCATGTAGACGGCCATCGTGTTCGTGGCGCCGACGGGGCCGCCGCGCGTGGTGACCCACACCATGTCGAACAGCTGCAGCGAGCCGATGATCGACAGGAACGCCCAGATGCGGATGGTCGGACCGAGGAGCGGAAGCGTGATGCTCCACTGCGTGCGCCACCAGCCCGCGCCGTCGATGGCGGCGGCCTCGTGCAGCTCCTCGGGAACGCCCTGGAGCCCCGCGAGCATGAGCAGGATGGCGAAGCCGATGTACTTCCAGGTGAGGATGGCGAACATCACCCACAGGGCGATGTCGGGATTGGCGAGCCACGGCTGGGCGAGATGACCGAGCCCGACCGCCTCCAGCAGCGCGTTGACACCGCCGCGGGGGAGAGCAGCAGCTTCCAGGACAGACCGGCGATGACCTCGGCGAGGACATACGGCACGAAGATGGCGGCGCGGATGAAAGCGCGGCCGCGCAGCTTGCGGTTCAGGAGCAGGGCGATGGCGATCGCGAGCGGGCCCTGCACGAGCAGCGAGGCGATGAGGATCGTGAAGTTGTTGCCTATCGCGGTGAGGAAGAGCGGATCGCTCAGCGCGCGCACGTAGTTGTCGAAGCCGATGAAGCGCTCGAGCGGCGTGAGGCCGTTCCAGTTGTAGAGGCTGTAGACCGCCGCGAGCGCGACGGGAAGGATCACGAAGGTGAGGAAGACGACGAGGGCGGGACCGACGAAGATCCCGATCTCGAGCCACTTGCGGGCCTGGGCTCCGCGGCCTCGGGCCGGTATCGCCGGCGGCGCGACGGAGAGCTCTGCGGCGGCCTGTTGTTGGATGGTCATGCTCATTCCAGTGCTGGCGGAGGCAGGGCCTGCGGATGAGCCGCAGGCCCTGCCCGGGTATGTGCCCCGACGGGCGCAGCCTACTGCGCTGCGGCCGTGTCCTCGAGGGTCCGGACGACGTCCTGCGGTGCGCCGGAGCCACCGAAGATCGTGACGATCGCGTTGTTCAGCGGTCCGCCGAACGCCGGTCCGAGATCGCTGTCCAGCCAGAGCTGCACGTAGTCGGCGGTCGCGAGGGCATCCGCACTGGCGCGCAGGTTCTCGTCCTCGATGGCGGATGCGGCGGCCGCGTGGGTCGGCACACCCGCGCCGCTGGCGGCGAAGCGCTTCTGCACGTCCTCGTTCAGCAGGTAGGCGACGAAGTCAAGGGCGATGTCGGGTGCATCCTTGTACACGCCCCAGCCGTCGCCGCCGCCCATCACGACGGCGTCGCTGCCGGTGGCGGGGAAGGGATACCAGCCGAGCCACTCCGGCACGGTCTCGTCCGGCGTGAGCGATCCGATGACGCCCGCGTTCCACGGGCCCATGAACTCGGCCGCGGCGTTGCCGTTGGCGACGAGGCCCGCGGAGCTGTCGGCGCCGGTCTGAGCGGGGTGGCGAGGAAGCCGGAGTTGAAGGGGTCGCTGGCGACGAAGGCCTCGAGCTGCTCGCCCGCGGTGACCCAGCACGGGTCGCTGAAGTCGAGCTCGGGGATCGCGGTCTGCAGCACCGCCTGTCCGCAGGCGCCGATCGCGAACTGATACCACCAGTGGCCCGCCGGCCAGCCGTCACCGGCGCCCACGGAGAACGGCGTGAACCCGGCCGCCTGGAGCTTCGCGACGGCATCCTCCAGCTCGGCGAGCGTCGTCGGCGGAGCGGTGATGCCCGCCTCGGCGTACTGCTCGGTGTTGTACCAGATCCCGGTGGCGCCGAAGGTGTACGGGAGCCCGTACTGCACCCCGTCGAGCTGCCAGGGATTGACCGAGGCGCCGAGGGCGTCGATCGTGTCGGTGAGGCTGGACAGATCGCGCAGATGCCCGGCCTCGGCCTGCGAGCGGACCTCGCCGCCGGGCCACACCATGAAGACGTCGGGTGCGTTGCCCGAGACCAGCGCGTTCGGGATGAGCGTGCGCTGGAGGTCTTCGTTCTGGTACCCGGTGACCTCGATCGTCAGGCCCTCGTGCATGGCCTCGAACTCGGCGGCCACGTCCTCCCACAGACCCTGGAGCGGATCCGAGGTCGCGTTGTGCCACCAGGTGAGCGTGATCTGCTCGGCGTCTCCGCCCGGCTCCTGGGGCGTGTCGCCGTTGTCGGCCGAGCATCCGGCGAGCATTCCGGCGGCCAGGCCCACGGCAGCGATTCCCGCCGCCGTTCGCGTCATGCTGCGTGTGTTCATCATTGAACCTTTCGAAAGTTTCGACTGCAATGTCGAAAGTGTTTGGGGTACCCCCACGATAGGCTTCCGGACATTCGTGGTCAAGAGCAACAAATACCCGGAGGGTCACGATCCGATCTCGGAGGGATCTCGTAAGGTGGACGGGTGGCAGACAGGAACAGTGTCGTCGAAGGCGTCCGCGCACGGAACCTCTCCCGCGTGCTGCGCATCGTGCACCGGGACGGTCCCGTCTCCCGCGCCGCGCTCACCGAGGCGACGAAGCTCAACCGCTCCACGATCGGCGATCTCGTGAGCGACCTGGTGGACGCCGGACTCGTCATCGAGCGGGCCCCCGGGCCGAGCAACCGCGTGGGCAGACCCTCCCCCGTCGTCGCCGCCGACCCCCGCATCGTCGCGATCGCGGTGAACCCGGAGGTCGACGCCCTCACGATCGCCGCCGTCGGGCTCGATCGCAGCATCCCCGTGCGGGCGCGCATCGAACGCGATGAGCTCCTCACTCCCGCGCAGACCGCCGCACTCGTGGCCGAGCAGCTCGCGCATTGGCGGGAGGATCCGCTCGCCGACGCACGAATCGTCGCGGCGGGCGTCGCCGTGCCCGGCCTCGTCGCCGCCGACGGCCTCGTGCGCAACGCCCCCCATCTGCTGTGGCGCGACGTCGCCCTCGCCGGGCTGCTCGAAGACGCCCTGGGCGTTCCCGCCGTGATCGGCAACGACGCCACGATGGGCGCCTCGGCCGAGCATCTCTTCGGGGCGGCGCGCGGCGCCGACGACGTCATCTACCTCAACGGCGGCGCGAGCGGCATCGGCGGGGGCTCGTCGTGCACGGTGCGCTCGTCACCGGCGCCGGCGGGTACGCGGGCGAGTTCGGCCAGAACCGGCCGGGCATCGCGGCATCCGACGATCGTCATGTGGCCGGCGGCGTCCTCGAGGACGAGGTCAGCCGCACCCGGCTGCTCGCCGCCCTCGACCTCGCGCACGCCGACGAACCGACCCTCGCCGCCGCGCTCGGCGCCTCCACGTCGAGCGAGGTCGCCGCCGAGGTCGCCCGGCAGCGCCGCATCCTCTCGACGGCCCTCGCCAACGCCGTCAACGTGCTCAACCCCGCCGTCATCGTCCTCGGCGGCTTCCTCGCGACGCTCGCCGAGCAGGATCTCGAAGGGCTCACCGAGGCCGTGCGCGGCCAGACCATGTTCGCGAACGCGGAAGGTCTCGTCATCCGTCCAGCCGCCCTGGCCGAGGACCGGCTGTTGATCGGCGCCGCGGAGGCCGCCTTCCAGTCGCTGCTGAGCGACCCGATCCCCGCCTGAGCCGTCCCGATCTGCGGACGCCTCAGTGTCCGCGGAACCGGGGCGCGCGCTTCTCCTGGAACGCGGCGAAGCCCTCCCGGTAGTCGTCGCTGTCGCACAGCGCCGCCTGCGCCGCGTTCTCGGCGGACATCGACCGCCACAGGCCCAGACGCTCGTCGCGCAGCTGCGCCACGAGCCTCTTGCTGGCGAGGAAGGCGGATGTCGGCCCGGATGCCGCACGGGCCGCCGCCGCACGAACGGCGTCGTGCACGGCATCCGCTGCCAGGACCTGGGAGAAGAGTCCCGAGCGCACGGCCTCCTCGCCGCTCATGAGGCGGCCGGTGTAGATGAGGTCGAGGGTCTTGTGCGCGCCGAGCCGCTCGAAGAACAGGGCGTGCCCGCCGGAGTCGAGCGTCGCGCCGAGGGCGGCGAAGGGGGAGCCGATCTTGGCGGTGTCGGCCACGTAGACGACATCGGTCGCGATGAGCAGACCCAGCCCGACGCCGAGGCAGGCGCCGTGCGCGGCGGCGAAGGTCGGTGCGGGGAACGCCGACATCCGCTGGAGGAGCGGGGCCACCCTGCCGTCCAGGTAGCCCGAGACGTCATCGGTGCGGGGGTCGACCCCGGAGATGTCGCGGCCCGCGCAGAACGCGCGCCCTTCACCCGAGAGCACGAGCGCCCGTACGCCGGCCCGCTCGGCCTCCGTGTAGGCCGCGCCCAGTTCGTCGAGCGCCTCCTCGTCCAGCGCGTTGAGCCTGTCGGGGGCGTTCAGGGTGACGTGCGCGACGTCGTCCTCGATGCGCAGTTCGATCATGAGCGGGTCCTCTCATACGTCGTAGTCCACGACGACACGGTCACTGGTCGGATGCGACTGGCAGGTCAGGACGAAACCGCGCTCGAGCTCATCGGGTTCGAGCGCGTAGTTCTCGGTCATGTTCACCGAGCCCTCCACGATCCGCGCACGGCAGGTGCCGCACACCCGCCCGCACAGGCGAAGGGTGTGTCCGGCCGCACGCGCAGCGCGGCGCTCAGGATCGACTCGTTCGCGGCGACCGGGCTCGACACCGTCGCCGACTGGCCATCGAGGGTGAAGGCGATCTCGACGACCGGCTCGTCCTCACGCACCACGACCGGGCGGCGCGGTTCGTCCCGGTCGGCATCCGTCGTGAAGAGCTCGTAGCGCACGTGTGCGCTGTCGACGCCGGCATCGGCCAGCACGTCGCGGCACAGCTGCACGAGCTCCATCGGCCCGCACAGGAACCACTCGTCGATCGTCGCGGGCACGATGAGGCGCTCGAAGATGCCGCGCAGTTTCTCCTCGTCGAGCCGCCCCGACAGCAGCGGCACAGCCCGCTGCTCCCGGGTCAGCACGTGGAAGAGGGCGAAGCGCGTGGGGTAGCGGTCCTTGAGATCGGCGAGCTCGTCGAGGAACATGACGTCGCGGGTCGAGCGGTTCGTGTAGAGCAGCGTGAAGCGCGCGGTCTCGGAACGGCCGAGCACGGCCGTGGCGAGCGCCATGAGCGGGGTGATCCCCGAGCCCGCGGCGACGGCGGCGACGTGCGCGCCGTCGAGGTCGGCCAGACGACTGGTGAAGGTTCCCTGCGGGCTCATCACGTCGATCCGGGACCCCGGACGCAGATCCTCGTGCGCCCAGGTGGAGAAGAGCCCGCCGCGATCCCGCTTGATCGCCACGCTGATCGAGCCGGCTCCTGTACGTCGACCGGGCTCGGCAACCGATGTCGACGGGACCGGCATCCGGCACAGTGAATAGGAGCGTCGCACCTCGCGGCCGTCGATCTCGCGGCGGAGGGCGACGTGCTGTCCGGGCAGGTAATCGAACTCGCCCGCGAGCTCCTCCGGCACCGCGAAGGTGACCTCGATCGCGTCGTCGGTGAGGGGGCGCACCTCCGCGACCTCGAGCGTGTGGAAGCGCGTGCGCCGGCGGGGCGCGGTGGGACCGCCGACCGCGCTGCGGAGGAAGGCGTCGGCGACCTTCTCCTCCTCGGTCTGCTCGAGGGCGCCCATCAGTGCACCTTGAAGTGGTCGAAGGGCTCGAGGCAGGCACGGCACTCGTAGAGCGCCTTGCACGAGGTCGAGCCGAAGCGGGAGACCTCGCGGGTTTCGAGCGAACCGCAGCGCGGGCACCTCACGGCGAGAGCGACGGGGATCGGTCCCTTGACCGCGGCGCGCCCGGTGGGCGGGGCGATGCCGTACTCCTCGAGCTTGCGCTTGCCCGCCTCGCTCATCCAGTCGGTCGTCCAGGCGGGGAGAGCACGAGATCGACATCCACATCCTGAAAGCCGGATGCCGTGAGTGCCATGATCACATCGTCACGGATCGCGTCCATGGCCGGGCATCCGGAGTAGGTGGGCGTGATCGTCACGGTGACCCGCTCGCCGTCGACCCGCACGTCGCGCAGCACGCCGAGATCCTCGATCGTGAGGACGGGGACCTCGGGGTCGAGGACGGATGCCGCAACGGCCCAGGCGCGCTCGGCGGCCGACGTCTGCAGGATCACCATGTCGCCCCCGGATGCTGCCGGGCGAGCACCTGCATCTCGGCGAGGATGAACCCGAGCCCGGAGAAGTGCCGGCCGTGCCGACCGCCGCCGGCCGAGGCCGCGACATCCGGGACATCCACATTCTCCTCGCGGAATACTGCGTGGATGACCGCGTCGAAGTCCTCCCGCAGCGTCGACGGGCGCACGGCGATGCCCTCGAGGCGATCGATGAGGGGGTCGTCCCGGAACAGCTCCTCGACGAAGGGCCAAATGTCGGTGAGGGCGCGCAGCATGCGCCGCCGGGACTCCTCGGTGCCGCCGGCGAGCCGCAGGGTCCACTGGACCGCGTGATCCCGGTGGTACTCGACCTCCTTGACGGCCTTCGCGGCGATCGCGGCGAGCGTCTCGTCATCGGATGCCGTAAGCCGCATATACAGCTCGAACATGTAGGTCGACGCGACGAGCTGCCGCGCGATGGTCTTGGCGAAGTCGCCGTTCTCCTGCGCGAACAGCCAGGCGCAGCGGAACTCCGGCTCGTCGCGGAAGTAGGCGAGGTCGTCCTCACTGCGACCGTCGAAGGTGCCGGCGTAGTGCAGGAGCGAGCGGGCGTGCCCGAGCAGGTCGAGGGCGATGTTGCCGAGGGCGACGTCCTCCTCGAGCTCGGGCGCACCGGCAATCCAGCGGCTCAGCTGCTGGGAGAGGATGAGGGCATCGTCGCCGAGTCGGAGGGCGTATTCGGCGACGTCGGCGGATGCCGTGCGACCGCCCTCGCCGGCGAGCTCCGCCGAGAGCTCGACCTCGTCGACGGTGACGTCGCCGTGCGGCGTCTCGACGTCACCCCCGGTCGCCCCGCGAGCCGAAGGCGAGACGAAACGTGGCGTCGATGCGGCAGTGTTCGTCACAGGTGCGGCACCCCTCCGACGCGGTGTAGTACTTCGGGTGCCGGTAGTTCTTGCCCGCGGGGCTCTCGAAGAAGGCTCCCTTCGCGTCGGGGTCGCTCGTCGAGATCGCCTCGGCCGGCACGACCCAGATCGAGGAGCCCTCGCCGCGCCGCGTGTACAGATCGCGGGCGTTGCGGAGCGCGAGCTCGGCATCCGGTGCGTGCAGGGATCCGACGTGCACGTGACTCAGGCCACGATTCGCCCGCACGAACACTTCCCAGAGGGGCCAGGTCTCGCGCTCGTCGCTGCCGGGAGTGGCCATCATGCCGCCCCCCTTCCGTCGTTCCGGTGCACTCCTGCGCGGCGGTCGCACTTGTTGCGGCTTGCAGTCTGCGCCACCCGCAACTTGTGAGACACCCGGATTCGGCGGTCGCACAAACGGCGACCTGCGGCGCGCGCGACCCGCGACTTCTGAGACACGCTCATGCGGCCACCTCGTCAGCTGCGGCGCGGGCCGCCTGCTTGCGGGCGTACTCGGCGGCCGCCTCGCGCACCCAGGCGCCGTCCTCATGGGCGTCGCGCCGGTTCTGGATGCGCACCGCGTTCATCGGTCCGCGGCCCGACAGCACTTCTTTGAACTCGTCCCAGTCGATCTCGCTCGTGTGCCAGCGACCGGCCTCCTCGTCCCACCGGAGTTCCGGATCGGGGAGGGTCACGCCCAGGATCTCGGCCTGCGGCACGAGCATCCCGATGAAGCGCTGACGCAGCTCGTCATTCGAGAAGCGCTTGATCTTCCAGGCCATCGACTGCGCGGAGTTGGGCGACGCGTCATCGGGCGGCCCGAACATCATGAGCGAGGGCCAGTACCAGCGGTTCACGGCATCCTGCGCCATCTCGCGCTGCGCCTCGGTGCCCTGCATGAGGGTGAGCAGGATCTCGAAGCCCTGCCGCTGGTGGAAGGACTCCTCCTTGCAGATGCGCACCATCGCGCGCCCATAGGGACCGTAGGAGGCGCGGCACAGCGGCACTTGGTTGCAGATCGCCGCGCCGTCGACGAGCCAGCCGATCGCGCCCATGTCGGCCCAGGTCGGGGTCGGGTAGTTGAAGATCGAGGAGTACTTCGCCCGACCGTCGATGAGCTGCTGCGTCATCTCGTCGCGGGTGATGCCGAGCGTCTGCGCGGCGGAGTACAAGTACAGGCCGTGGCCCGCCTCATCCTGCACCTTGGCCATGAGGATCGCCTTGCGCTTGAGGCTCGGGGCGCGCGTGATCCAGTTGCCCTCGGGCTGCATGCCGATGATCTCCGAGTGCGCGTGCTGCGAGATCTGACGGATCAGCGTCTTGCGGTAGGCCTCCGGCATCCAGTCGCGCGGCTCGATGCGCTGCTCGGCGGCGATGAGCTCGTCGAAGAGCGCCTGCTCATCGATCTCCGCGGCATCCGACGGCGTCTCCATGATCTGCCCCTTTACAGAACGAACGGTCAGTAAATTGTAACCCCGGGTTCGGATGCCGGCAAGCGCCGTGTGGCTCACCGCACTGACTCGCAGATCTGCACGATCTCGGACGGATTTCGGGGATTGCCTGCGAAACGGTGCAGATCTGCGAAGTTCTGCCGGGAGTCGGCGCCTCGGTATAGCCTCGGCGCATGGGCATCGAGGTGCTGCCGGCGACCGGGCGATGGGACGACTTCGCCGAGATCCTCGTGCCCAAGAAGCCGGGCGCCGGCGGATGCGTGTGCATGTCGTACCGGGATGCACGACTGGACATGCCCGGGCGCATCGCGCACATGCAGGACGAGTGCTCGCGCGAGCCGGGGCCGGGAGTCCTCCTCTACGAGGACGACGAGGTCGCCGGGTGGGTGTCCGTCGCCCCGCGGTCGACCTACCGGCGGCTCATGAACTCGCGGACGATCCCGCACGTCGACGAACGCGACCCCTGGTCGATCGTGTGCTTCGTCGTCCGCGCCGGCCACCGCAAGCGCGGGCTCATGCACGAGCTGCTCGACGGCGCCGTCGAGCACGCCCGCTCTCACGGCGCCGAGGTCGTGGAGGGATACCCCGCCGACACTCGTGGCGAGCGGATCGACGTCATCAGCGGCTACGTCGGCACGGTCGAGCTCTTCGAGAAGCACGGCTTCGAGCGCGTGCTGCTGACCAAGGCCCACGCGGGGCACCGCGAGAGATGGCTCATGCGCCGCGAGCTCGGGGCAGGTGCGTAAGCTACCCGGATGCAACGCGAACTGGCCTGGCACGGTGCCCGCAACGCCCGCGATCTCGGCGGGCTTCCCACCTCGCTGTCACCCACCGGCGCCACGATCCCCGGACGCCTCGCCCGCAGCGCTCGGCGTGAGTCGATGACCGCGCAGGGGTGGTCGGATGCCGCGGACTGGGGCCTTCGGTCCATCATCGATCTGCGCACGGCCGCCGAGGTCGGTCCCCGAGAAGGCGATGCGGATGCTGCGCAGCCGTCCGGGATCACTGTGACCCTCGCGCCCACCGAAGACCACGAGAACACCGAGTTCCGCGAGGTGTGCTTCCCGATCCTCGACTCGCCCGCGTACTGGGAGCACAACGTGCGCATCCTTCCGGGACTGGTGCGGGCCACCCTCCAGTCGATCGCCGACGCCGAACCCGGCATCCTCTTCCACTGCGCCGCCGGGCGTGATCGCACCGGCATGATCTCCACGCTGCTGCTGGCCAACGCGGGGGTGCTCGCAGAGGTGATCGTGGAGGACTACGCCCTCGCCGTGCGCACGATGGCCGGCTCCGCGGCGCACGGCGGCCCCACCCAGGATCGTCAGGCCGGATGGACATCCGCCGAGACGACGGCGTTCCTGGCGGATGCCGAGCCCTTCGCGCTCGCGTTCGCGGCGTCTGCGGCATCCGTTCTCGACCGGCTCGAACTCTCCGAGGGCACCCGTGTGCGGCTGCGGGAGTTACTCACAGCCTGAGCCGGCGCTCATTCCCTCGTGGTCGCCGAGGCGGCCACCGACACGGGCGGCTGAGCGATACCGACGCGATTACCGGCCGGCGCCATGCTCTCGGAGAATGCGGCTGACCGCCGCCGCGAGCAGCGGGATATCGTGCTGCGCGGTCGCCGACACGATGGCGTGAGTGGTGTCGAAGTAGCGGCGGGCGAGGTGGTCCCGCATCCCTGCAATCTCCGCCCAGGGGATGTCTGGTTCCTGAGCGAAGGTCGCTTCATCGAGATCCTTCACCGCTTCACCGATCTCGATGAGACGAGCCCTGATGGCATCGAAGGCCATCTCACCATCGACATCGATACGCCCGATGTACACAGTGATGACGTCGCACGCGTTCAGGATGTCGAGAAGCCGTGCCCGAACGCTTCTCACAGCAGCACGGCCTCTCTTTCGACCTCTTCGACGACCTCAGGCTTGAGTCCCGCCAGGGGAACGAGGTCGACCGGGCGGCCAAGCACGTTCTCTGCCTCGCGCCTCATGTGCATCAGGGAGAACATCCCCACCGACGCATCGGTGTCGACGAGCAGGTCGATGTCGCTGCTGTCCGTGTCGTCTTCTCTGGCGACGCTTCCGAAGAGCCTGATGCTTCGTGCGCCCAGCGGATCGAGTGCGGCGTGCAGCTCCCCAGCTTTCGAGAGCACCCGCGAACGCATGCTCCGCGCCGCTGGAGGCGAATCGGAGACCTCGATGGCCAAGCCCATGGCCGAAATCAAGCGATCCATCGCCGCGAACGACGGCTCCCGGCGCCCTTGCTCGTATTCGCTGATGACGCTCTGCGTCGTTCTTGCGATACGCGCCAGTGCAGCCTGGGTCAGCCCGCTTTCTTTGCGGGAACGGCGGAGCAGTTCAGCGGCACGACCCATGAGAGAAGTGTATCGCGTAACAGCGATACTCAGGAACAGCGATATCAACGAGGCAGGCGCCGCGCCGTCGTCACCGACCGCCCGCGGAACTCGGCGACGACCTCGCCAGTCTCGTCGGTGACGGTCACATCACAGAGACCGGTGCGGCCGGATCTCGCCCGCTGCACGGCGGATGCCGTGAGACGCCGGCCCGCATGCACCTGCTTCAGGAAGGTGATGTCGGCGCCGGCGGCGACCGTGACGAACTCGCCCTCGTTGCAGGCGATCGCGAAGGCGGTGTCGGCGAGGGCGAACACCAGGCCGCCGTGGGCGATGTCGAAGCCGTTGAGCATGTCCTCTCGGATCGTCATGCTCACCTCGGAGCGACCGGGTTCGTCGAGCTCGACGACCATGCCGAGCGCCGTCGAGGCGCGGTCGCGCTGCATCATGGGGCGGGGTTCGATCATGTCGGCTCCTTACTGCGTTTCGTCTCGCTCGCGCTGCGCGCGGGCTCGCTCAACGACCGGGATCAGCGCCAGCGGCCTCTTTCGAGACGAGCGTGAGCACGTCGTAGCTCGCGACGAGCTCGTCGCTCTGGTTGCGGATCTCGGCGTCCCAGCGCACCTCGCCGTACTCGTCGGTCTCGCGCGGGTGATCTGCTTCGCGGTGAGCGTCACGCGGATCTCGTCGCCGGGGGAGACGGGCGTGACGAACCGGAGGTTCTCCAGCCCGTAGTTGGCGAGCACCGGGCCCGGGTCCGGGTCGACGAAGAGTCCGGCCGCCCACGACACGAGCAGGTAGCCGTGCGCGACGCGCCCCGGGAAGAAGGGGTTCGCCGCGGCGGCCTCCTCGTCCATGTGCGCGTAGAAGGTGTCTCCGGTGAAGTGCGCGAAGGTCTCGATGTCGTCCAGCGTCACCGTGCGCGAGGCGGATGCGAGCTGGTCGCCGATCCGGAGCTCGGCCAGCGACTTGCGGAAGGGATGGCGACCCACCCCGGTCCCTGAGCCTGTCGAAGGGTGCGAAGTGGCCCCCGTGTGCCAGACGCCCGTGAGCGCCGTGAGCATCTCGGGGCTGCCCTGCACCGCCGTGCGCTGCATGTAGTGCAGGACGGATCGGATGCCGCCGAGCTCCTCTCCGCCGCCGGCCCGGCCGGGTCCGCCGTGGACGAGATGGGGGACGGGCGCACCGTGCCCGGTGGAGGTGCGGAGGTTCTCGCGGCTGAGGAAGAGCACGCGCCCGTTGTAGGCGCCGATGCGCTCCATCAGCTGCATAGCGACCGCGGGATCGCTCGTGGCCACGCTCGTGACGAGGGAGCCGCCGCCGCGGGCGACGAGGTCCGCCGCCTCGGCGAGATCGCCATACGGCAGCACGCTCGTGACCGGACCGAAGGCCTCGATGTCGTGGACCTCGGGAGTCGTCGCGTCGTCGAAGCCGAGCACGATGGGGGAAACGAAAGCGCCCTCGGATGCCGTCCCCTTCGTGCCGTCGGCGCGCACGATCTCCGGGTCGCTCAGATCTCCGAGGAGCAGGGCACCGCCCGCGGCCTGCAGCGCCTCCACCTGTCGCACGACCTCGTCGCGCTGCGCGACCGAGACGAGCGGACCCATGGTGACGCCCTCGGCGTGCGGATCTCCGATGACGACGCGCTCGGCGATCTTCTCGCCCAGCGCCTGCACGACGGCGTCCACCGTGCCGGCAGGCACGATCGCGCGGCGGATGGCGGTGCACTTCTGGCCCGCCTTCGTGGTCAGTTCCACGAGCAGCTGCTTCACGTAGCCGTCGAACTCGGGGTGCCGGGTGCGGCATCCGGGCCTAGGATCGACGCGTTGATCGAGTCGGTCTCGCTGAGGAAGCGCACGCCATCGGGGACTGAGCACGGAGTTTCCCAGCCGTGGAGGCGCTGCCGGTGAAGGAGACGGTGTCGCCGAGTCGTAGGTTCTCGAAGAGGCCGGGCAGGGCTCCGCTCACGAGCTGCAGCGCACCGTCGGGCAGGAGTCCGGTCTCGACGAGCATCCGCACCCACGCCTCGGCGACATAGGCCGTCGGCGTCGCGGGCTTGACGAGCGAGGGCATCCCCGCGAGGAAGGCGGGGCGAACTTCTCCAGCGCGCCCCAGACGGGGAAGTTGAAGGCGTTGATCTGCACCGCCACGCCGGGCAGGCGGGTATAGATATGCCTCCCGAGGAATGTGCCGTCCTTCGACAGTGGCTCCGGGGCGCCGTCGACATAGACCTGGCTGTTGGGCAGCTCGCGCCGGCCCTTGGAGGAGTAGGTGAAGAGCACGCCGATGCCGCCGTCGACGTCGCTGAGCGAGTCGCGCCGGGTGGCGCCCGCCCGCAGCGAGAGCTCGTACAGCTCTTCCTTGCGCTCGTTCAGGGCGAGGGCGAAGTGCTTGAGCAGCATCGCCCGCTGGTGGAAGGTCAGTGCGCCCAGGCTCTTCTGGCCCGTGGTGCGCGCGTAGTCGAGCGCCGCGGCAAGGTCGATCCCCTCCGTGCTGACGCGGGTGACCTCCTCGCCCGTCGAGGCGTCGCTGACGACCACACCATCGGTCCCTGAGCCGGTCGAAGGGTCCGCCGGAGTCCACCAGCCGCCCTGGACATAGCTCGGCAGAATCGCGGTCATCATTCGCTCCATTCGTAGAATCCTCGGCCGGACTTGCGGCCCACGTTCCCCTCGGCGACCATGCGCCGTAACAGCTCGGGCGGCGCGAATCGCTCCCCGAGAGTCGCGTGCAACTCCTCGGCGATCCCGAGCCTGACGTCGAGGCCGACGATGTCGGTCGTGCGCAGCGGCCCCATCGGATGCCGGTACCCGCGCTCCATCGCCGCGTCGATGTCGACGGCACTGGCCACCCCTCCTCGACCATCCGGATCGCCTCGAGGCCGAGGGCGACGCCGAGGCGGCTGGAGGCGAAGCCGGGGGAGTCGCGCACCACGACCGCCGCCTTGCCGAGAGCCTCGACCCAGTCGGCCGCGCGCTGCCGCACCGACTCCGAGGTCGCGGTGCCGATGACGACCTCGACGAGCTCGGACGCGGCACGGGGTTGAAGAAGTGCAGGCCGAGGAAGCGCTCGGGCTGGTCCAGGGTGGAGGCGAGGTCGTCGATCGAGATCGACGAGGTGTTGCTCGCGATCACGGCGTCGGATGCCACCACCTGTTCCACCGCGCGCAAGGCATCGGCCTTCAGCGCCCGGTCCTCCGGCACCGCCTCGACGACGAGCTCCGCTCCCGCGAAGGCTTCCATTCCGTTTGCGGCATGGAGTGCGGCATCGAGCTCGTCGAGGGGCGGGTGAGCGTGCCGCGCTCGAGGGAACGGCCGAGGTTCTCACGGATGCGGGCGGTCGCGGCATCCGCCAGCGCGGCGTCACGCTCGACCACGACGACCTCAGCGCCGGCGAGGAGGAAGGCGTGGGCGATGCCGCTGCCCATGCGCCCCCCGCCGAGCACCCCGATCCGAGCGCGGCCGGGCCCAGCAACCGATACCGAACGGTCGTTCACTTCTTCCTCCGTTCCAGGAACGCCCGCATACGCCGCGCCTTCTCCGGGCTCTCGAACAGCTCGGCCTGCAGCTCCAGCTCGATCGCCGGGTGGGCATCGCCCGGGGCGCGCAGGGCGCGCTTGGTGTACGCGGTCGCGAGCGGGTCGTTCTGCGCGATGCGGCCGGCGATCTCGGCGGCCGCATCGAGCAGCCCGTCCCGCGGGTGAAGAGCCGACAGGATCCCCACTCGAGCGCCTCGGCGCCGGAGAGGATCCGCCCGGTCAGCAGCAGCTCGGCGGCCCGCGCCTCGCCCACGATCTCGGGCAGTCGCCAGGTCGCTCCGGCGGCGGCGATGATGCCGAGCCCGGTCTCGGGGTTCCCGATCTTCACCTCGGGCGTGCCGATCCGGATGTCGGCCGCGTAGGCGAGTTCGGCGCCGCCGCCGAGGGCGTAGCCGTCGACCGCGGCGATGACCGGCATCGGGAGCTCCCGTACCCGGCGGAAGGCGTGGGTATTTATGCCGGCGCGGGCATCTTCGGCGCCTCGGTCGAGCAGTTGCGTGATGTCGGCGCCGCTGGCGAACACCCCACCCGCGCCGGTGAGGATGAGCGTCTTCGGTTCCGCCTCGAGCTCCGCGCACAGCGCGTGCAACTGATCGATGAGCGCCTGGTCGATGGCGTTGCGCGTCTCCGGCCGGTCGAGGGTGGCGACGACCCGGTCGGCGTGGCGTTCGATCTGCAGCGTCTCAGGCATCGATCCGCTCCACGATCGTCGCCGTGCCCTGGCCGACGCCCGCCAGGAAGACCTCCGCCATGGCATCCTCCTCGATGACCCCGGAATTACTCACCGGTCGTTCAGTAATTTTTGCAGAGCGACGCCGCTCCGGCAAGGCCGGGAGTTATCCACAAGGCGATCCGCACCCCGCAGAGCCCCTCAGTAGCGTGAGGGCCCTGCGCAGATCCCACTCATCAATTCCGAGAGGATCACCATGAACACCACCCCGCCCCTCGCCCTCCTTGCCGCCCTTGCGCTCCTGCTCACTGGTTGCGCCGCCGACTCCGCGCACGACCCGGGTGACCCGCAGAACGTCGCCTCGGCGACGCCGACAAGCGAGCCCACCCCTCGGACTGGGAGCTGGAGGACCTCGGCTTCGAGGCCGGCGCCTCGCTCCCCGCCGCACTCGAGCCGTTCATCGTCGACACGCTGTCTGAGGAAGGCGACTGGGTCCCGATCCCGCCCGAGCTCGACGACGGCACCTCCCACCAGCACGAGGAGACGGGCTGTGTGGTCTCGCATGCCTCCTACGCACAGCGGGAACCTAGCAACTCCGGCGATGCGCAGGCGTCGCTGGACTTCCTCTCGCGTCACCTCGGCCAGGATGCGGGCGCTGCGGCCCACGGCCCGCTCCCCTTCACGCTCATCGGCGAGGAGATCGGGAAGTCGGCACAGATCGAGTTCCTGGCCGTCACCGCCGACGACGCGAACGGCGGGAGCACCTCCTGGCCGCACGGACGCTGGAAAGGCTCGGTATCTCGTTCCTCCTGACGATCTCCTGCGGTGCTCCGGACGATGCGCCGGTGATCTACGGCGACGCCCTCCGCCGGATCGGCTTCGGACTCATGCCTTCCTCGCCGAGGGACTGACTGATCACCGGCAGCAGTGGAAGACTGTGAACGTGACGACCGACACGACTTCTCCCCGGCGAGGCCGCCCCGGATACGATCGCGCCGAGGTCCTGCGCGCTGCCGTGGCCCAGTTCAACGCACAGGGCTATGAGGCCACGTCCGTCTCCGAGCTGACGAGCAGCCTGGGCCTGACCAAGTCGGCGCTCTACCATCACTTCCGCTCGAAGGAGGAGATCCTCGAGGTTGCGCTCGAGACGGCGCTCAGCGGCCTCGAGGGCGTGCTGTCGGATGCCGAGGAGGCCGGAGGCACGGCATCCGATCGGCTCACGGCGGTGATCCTCGGTGCGGTCGAGGTGCTCGTGGCCGAGCTCCCCTCGGTCACGTTGCTGCTGCGGTTGCGCGGCAACAGTCAGGTCGAGCTCGCCGCACTGGAGCGTCGTCGTTCCTTCGACCATCGGGTGACCGCGCTCGTGCGCGCCGCCCAGGAGGACGGTGCGCTCCGCGACGATGTCGACGCGGCGGTGGCCACGCGCCTGATCTTCGGCATGATCAACTCGCTCACCGAGTGGTACCGACCCGAGGGCCGCGTCGACGCCGGGCTCGTCGCGCAGGACGTCCTCATGGTCGCGCTGGAAGGGCTGCGGCGGCGCTGAGACGTGGGAAGCCGCATCCGGTCCCGATTCGCGGATCCGGTCACGTATCGCGGACATTCTGCCCGGATCCTTCCGCGAATCGGGCGCTCCTCCGAAAATCGGGCGCCAGATGCGGGGCGGGGCGCGCTGGTCAGCTCAGTCGAACATCCACAGCGACATGCACGACCCGATGCCGACCACGAACAGGGCGAAGATGCCGAAGGTGACCCAGGCCTTGGGCGGCACCTCTTCTGGCGTCTCCTCGGCGGCGGCCTGCTCGGCATCCGGTTCGATATCCGACGTCGTCATAGCGCACTCACGATCCGGGCGATGTCGCTGACCATCGCCACGGCCAGCACGAGGAAGACGATGGCGATGAACCAGGTGTAGACCCACTTCGAGCGGTGGTCGGCCTTCCAGAACCGGCGCAGGCTGTAGACGCCGTTGATCACCGCGACGACGCAGAGAGCGAGACCGATGGGGGCGGCGACGATGCCGGAGAGGCCGAGGATGGGCACGCCGATCGGGATGACCAGATAGGAGATGAGGCAGCGGATGCCGGTGACCACCAGGGCGATGCGGAAGCCGCGGTGCGCCTCGCGCTGCGTCTTGACCGAGGTGTCGACGTGCTCGACGCGCAGCAGCCGGCGCATGAGGCGGTCGGCGGCGGAGACCGGCGGCGACGGAATCGCGACATCGTCGCGCTGCTCCTGCGCGACTTCTTCGCTCACCGGATTCATCGGATCCCCTGCTCTTCGGACGGCCCAGGCCCACGCGCCATGGTATCAGCGCGATGTCTTGAGCGAGCTGGAAGGGGCCATGGATCGAGGGCCGCCCGTGACATCACGGAACGAATCGGCCACCCGCGGCGTTGTCTCCCCTGTGTCCCGCCCCGGGGCGCCCCGAAGGGAGAGACCCATGACCTCCGCAAGCAGCACGCAGATCCAGTTCGCCTCTCGACCGGTCGGCTGGCCGAGCGAGGAGAACTTCCGGACGACGGTGGTCGAGTACGGCGATCCCGCGCCCGGGCAGGTGCGCGTGCGGAACGAGTTCATCTCGGTGGACCCCTACATGCGCGGGCGCATGAGCGCCGCGAAGAGCTACACGGCGGGTTATGCGTTGGGCGAGACGATGACGGGCGGGGCCGTGGGCCGGGTGATCGAGTCGGCAGCAGAAGGGCTTCCTGTCGGCACGCTCGTGCTGCACAACCTCGGCTGGCGCGATGTCGCGCAGGCCGACGCTTCCGAGTTCCGCGTCCTCGCCGAGACGGAAGGGCTCCCGAGTTCGCTGCGCCTGGGCATCCTCGGGATGCCGGGGCTGACCGCCTACACGGGTCTCACCGCGATCGCGCAGCTCCGCGAGGGCGACACCGTCTTCGTCTCGGGGGCGGCCGGTGCCGTCGGCAGCGCCGCCGGTCAGATCGCCCGCCTGCTCGGGGCGAAGCGGGTGATCGGCTCTGCCGGATCGGCGGAGAAGGTGGCGGTGCTCACCGAGCGATACGGCTTCGATACCGCGCTCGACTACCGGGAGGCGCCGATCCGTGACCAGTTGCGGTCCGCGGCGACAGAAGGCATCGACGTGTTCTTCGACAATGTCGGCGGCGATCACCTCGAAGCCGCCATCGACGTCATGAATGATCGGGCTCGGGCCGCGCTGTGCGGCGCGATCTCCCTCTACAACAGCACCGAGCGCGTACCCGGCCCCGGCAACCTCGGCCTGCTCATCGGCCGCCGCCTGCGGCTGCAGGGCTTCATCGTCTCCGACCACGGGGATCTCGCGCCCGAGTTCGAGGAGAAGATGACCGGCTGGCTGACGACGGGCCAGGTCGCCTACGACGAGACGATCGTCGACGGCATCGACAATGCGGTGGACGCCTTCCTCGGGATGATGCGCGGCGAGAACACCGGAAAGATGCTCGTGCGCATCTGAGGCGGGAAGCCGCAATATCCGGGAGAAGAAAGACGAAGAGCCGGGCCCGAAGGCCCGGCTCTTGCACTGTCTCAACACAGTGTGGGGCGTTTCATGATTTCTGGGATCAGGAGGGGTGCAGTTGAGAGGAAAAACGTTGAGAAAGGCGGCCGTCGCGCTGTCTGCCGTAGCCGCGCTGTCATTTGGGAGCGCGATACCCGCTCAAGCGCATCTGGACTCATCGGAGCCAGATGACTCTTTGCTTGAGCTTGTCGTGGAAGAGAAGCCAACGCCACCAGCGCCGGAGCTGGGCGACGCACAGGCCGTGGTGGACGCTCTTGTACTTCCGCCCGTGACCTCGGAGATACTCGATGCCGCGAACAGCATCCGAGAGCGGTACGTGGACGACCCTCGCTTCAGCGATGTCGAGATTTCACGCGACCGCTCGACCTTGACTGTCTGGTGGCATGGGGAGACGACCGCCGAGCTCGACAAGCTCATCGCCGCAGCCGAGATTCCTGTAGTGGTCGAGCGCACCGCGCTCAGCCCTGGCCGCCTGCGCGAAGCCGTGCGCGAAGCCGTTGCTGACGCCTCGCTGGGCATCACAGCCGCTGCGCCTAAGCTCGACGGATCAGGCATCGAAGTGACCTTGGACACCGGAGGAGACGAACGAACAGGCACACAGCTGCGGGTGTCTGCCGAGAAGGAACTCGGGGTTCCTGTGACGGTGCGCGCAGAATCGAGCTTTACACCGGCCCGGCGCCAGAATGACTTCTGGGGCCTTGGGGGCGCACGCATCAATCTATGGAATGGCAGCACCATTACGGGCCAATGCACGACCGGCTTCGCCATTCAGAACGGGACGAACATCGGGGTTCTGACTGCGGCTCACTGCGGTCTCGTTGGATCCCAGTGGGTGCGCTGGCCAGACAACGCCGGGCCGACTGTCTTCGCGTATACCGGCAACGGCGTCATCAGCTCGATTTCTGCCGCACACGACGCTGCCATCCTCGCGACGAACCACCACATGGGTGCGGTGTACACCCACGCGTGGAACGATAGCGCGGGAAACGCGGTTGCCATCAAGGGGACTCAGGAGGCTTTCCCCGGCGCTGAACTCTGCTATTCGGGCTCCTTCTCGGGCATCGTCTGCGGGAATGTCGTTGATTCAACCGGGTGGAGTTATGATCTGGATGTTGCAGGTGGCCCCACGTCCATCACAATTACAACCGGAGCGCTGACCGAACACGCACTCGGTACGGCTTCAGCAGGTCAAGGAGACAGCGGCGGCCCCGGCATCATGGCGGTCATGCAGGGCGGGGTCCCCGTAGTGGTAGCTTCGACCCTCATCTCCGCTATCGCCCAGCCCTTTAAGCCCTGCACAGGGCTGGGGGGACGTCTATGCTCCGACGTCGTTCTCTCGACGTCGGTACCTGGTGCTCTCACATACACCGGGTGGAGCATCAAGACTGGTTGACGTGAATGAAGGGCGTGGTGCGGAAGCACCACGCCCTTCATTCACGCATCGAACGTGAGCCAGTCAACCGCGATTACTGCAATCCCGGCAATGAGGACAAGGGACACTATCAACACGGTCCAACGGATAGCCCGCGATCGAGTCAGGAACGATGCCACGGCGTAGCCGGCGACTCCCACGAGCATCACCGCAGTAGCCATCCACCCAACCTGCTGGCGATTCTGCTCGAAACACATCGTGACGCCGAAGTAGGGACAGGACTCAGGACCTGCTCCTACAGTCGCCCAGACCCACCAAGCGGCAGCCATCGTGACGACAGCCAAAACGCACCATTCGAGCCTCTTCGCCAGCCTTCCGCTGCGTGCAGGGGTTTGCTCAACAGCCGCCATGTCTCTCCGTTCTCCTGGGTGCTCTGCGGCCCCGGTGCCCACGGATACGATTCCTGGTCAGTGTAGTGCCCGAATCTGCCCGCGTAGGGTGTTTCATGCTTTTGGAAATGCGCTTCGGGGGCAGGGATCGGAAGGAACTCCCGCTCCAATTTCGGCGCTAAGAGGTCGCGCGGACAGGCGGTCGTCGTGTGGCGTTGACCTGACGCGGGCACGAGGCCTGTCAATCACGGATGTGTGAAAACCTCATGCATCAACAGGAGCATCGGCCTGCTCATCGGCCGCCGTCTGCGGTTGCAGGGCTTCATCGTCTCCGACCACGGGGATCTTGCGCCCGAGTTCGAGGAGAAGATGACCGACTGGCTGAAGACGGGCCAGGTCGCCTACGACGAGACGATCGTCGACGGGATCGACAACGCGGTGGACGCCTTCCTCGGGATGATGCGCGGCGAGAACACCGGAAAGATGCTCGTGCGCGTCTGAAGTGGAGAGCCGCAATATCCGGGAGAAGAGAGACGAAGAGCCGGACCCGAAGGCCCGGCTCTTGCACTGTCTCAACACAGTGTGCGCGAGGGGGGACTTGAACTGACCTCGACCCCGCGCGCCGCGAATCTCGGTCGGGCATTCTGCCGCATAAAATCAACGATCTACGACGTGTGCCCTGTGGATAACTCCACCGCGGTACCCCGACCTACAGGTTGCTTAGCACTTTCGTTAGCACTTTTCGCGGAACATGTTATCTCACATCTACTTCTTGTAGTCTTGTTGTGGAGGTGTCGCTATGGCTGGTCAGCGGACGCGTGAGCGGGGTGAGCTTGAGGGCGAGGTCATGCGGATCCTGTGGGAGCGCGATGAACTTCTGAGCGCGCGGGATGTTCAGGCATTGTTCTCGGGTCATACTCCGGCGTATACGACGCTGATGACGGCTCTGGATCGTCTGGAGAAGAAGGGACAGGTCGTGCGTTCGGGCGAGTCGCCGCGGAAGGTGCGGTTCCGAGCGGCGCGGTCGGGGGATGAGCACGCCAGTCGAGAGATGGCCTCGGCGCTGGATGCGGCGGGGGATCGTCAGGCGGCGTTGCTGCGTTTCGCCGGAAATCTCGCTGCGGAGGATCTTGAGTTGCTGCGGCAGGCGATCGCTCCGAGGAAGAGCCGGTAGCGGGGATGGTGCTTGTGCTCTCCTGCGGGGTTCTCGCGGGCGGATTGTTGCTGTTCGCACCGCTGGTGCTGACTCGGGGGCGGTGGCAGGTGCGGTTCCCGCGGCTGGCCTTCGCCTCGTGGTTCGGGGCGTTCCTGGTCGGTTGTGCATTGGCTCTGGGATCGCTGGTGGCGATGGTCGCCGCGTCCTTGTCCGCATCGAGCTCGATGGATGCGGCGGCGGCGACCGTGGTGACGGTCGGGACGTGGTTGAGCCTAGGAGCGATAGGCGCGATCGCGGCATTCGTGTCGGTGTCCGCCGAGCCCCTGGCTGACTCACACCGTGAGGCGATCAGCGCGTTGGCTGCGGTGGCGCTTTCGCGCGAGGAGCGGCGCGGGTTCACCCTGGTCCGGTTCGCGTCGGAGGAGCCGGTGGCTTGCGCGGTACCGGGCCGGCGGCCGGAGATTCTGGTGTCGACAGGTCTGGAGATGCTGTTGTCCGCGGCGCAGTTGCAGGCGGTCCTCGCTCACGAGTACGCGCATTTGCGCTATGGACACGGGTGGGCGGTGCGGGTCGCGGAAGTCAATGCGCTGTGCCTGCCACGGTTCCTGCGTGCAGGTCGGGGGTTGAGACGGGCGACGCTGCTGCTGGTTGAGCTGATCGCCGACGATGCGGCGGCCCGGCAGGCGGGGGCGGCGAATCTCGCCAATGCGCTGGATCGGATGGCGAAGGAAAGCGGGGATGCCGGCCTCGCGCTGCGCGCGGAGAGGCTGGCGCTGCGGCGGTGGCCGAGGGCGTCTCACCGGAGGGTGCCGGAGCCGATCCGCCTGCCTGTCTGATCACGGTCTCAGCCGATAGTTATTGGGATGATCGCGATCGGCTCGGTGTAGGTGTCGATGCGGGCCGTGACCTGCATCCGCCACTCACCGGCCACGGGCATCGCGACCGAGGCGGTGTACTCGCCGGCGCTCTCGTCGAACTCGGGTTCTGCGGTGAAGGGGCCGAGGTTTTCTTCCGGGAGCCGCACCTCTACGCCCACCTGCTCCGGTGTCACCGGTGCCCCGTCATACTCCAGGCGGAAGGTGAGAATGTTGACGCCGGGTGCGGTGGGGCTCAGTGTCCCGCTCACCGTCAGCCCCTGGGACTCGGCGCGCACGGGCGTCTCCTGGACAGTAACCGGCGGCGCAGCATCCCGGTGTGGTGATGCTCGTGGCGGGGCTGCTGTTGCTGAGGAAGCCGGTGACGGCGATGACGGTGACGAGCAGAGCTGCCTCATAGCCGAGGATGCGGCGCAGCGTCGCCCATTGAAGGGTCGCGGGGGGTCTGCGGGTGATGGCCGGGAGCAGGCGGGTGCGGTTCCAAGCGGCGAGGGCGACGACGGCGACGACGATACCGAGCTTGAGGAGCAGGGTGCGTCCGTAGCCGGTGGAGACCAGGGCGTCCCAGGAGTCGAGGATGAGGATCGCCATGATGGTGCCGCTGACGGCGAGGAGGACGACCGAGAACAGTGCGTAGCGGGAGAAGCGGGAGACGACGTCCGCGGCGGCAGCCGGTGCGACCCGGGAGTCGTCGTACTGCCCAATGCGGGGCGGGCGGTGAGGAGGAAGCGCAGCAGTCCGATGACGGCGCCGGTCCAGAATGCGCCGGCGAGCAGATGCCCGAGGTCGGCGGTGATCATGAGCCAGGTCGGCGCGACGGTCTGCGTGTGCCCGACCAACAAAGGCACGGCGACCGCGACCCCACGCCTGCGACCGCGGCGAAGCGGCCGGGTGTGCTCGTCGCCTTGAGCGCGAGGATCAGCCCGGCACTACCCGCGAGGGTCACCAGGGCAGCAGAGACGACGGGCTGCCAGAGGATCCCGGGAACCCATGAGGAGAGGTCGAACATTGCCGATGGCGGGAGGCCGGTGATCCTCAGTGCGGAGGCGGGGACGAGGAACAGGGAAGCGAGGGCCGCGGCGCCGAACGCGATGGCCATGATCCGCCGCGTGCCCCGGTCGTCGGGCCGTCGCTCCCGCAGCACGATCCGCTCGAAGAACACCAGACCGGCCAGGATCAGCAGGCCGAGGTACTGGAGGATGGTCAACGCCGAGACTGCCGTCTCCGTGGCGGGAGGCGTCCCTTCCAGCGCGGTGTCTGGCGGGGGCGAGGCCTGGACGGTTTCACCGATCTGGAAACTGATCGCTCCGGCGATGGGATGGCTATCGGCGGAGACGACCCGGTAGCTGAGGGCATAGGAGCCCTCAGCTAGATCGATTGGGAGTGCGACGGTGACGGTCGTGTCGACGGTGCGCGCAGAGAGGATGACGGGATCGCTGCCATCGCCGAGAAACAGGCGGATGCCGCCGTCAATGAGCCGGACGGGCTCATTGAACAGCAGCTCCGCGGCCCGCGGCGCCTCCTCGAGCACAGCCCCGTCCTCCGGGGTCGTGCCCAGCAGTTCCGCATGCGCGGCGGCCGGAGCAGTGCCCGTGCCGATCGCGAAGATCCCGCCGAGCAGGACCGCGAACAGCACCAGCACCGCACCGTGCCAGGCGCGCGTCTGTTTCCCGGCGACAGTCAGCGTCATGCCTTCTTGCGCCCCGGAGCAATGCGATCCCGCCGGTGAGCAGACCCGCGGCACCGACCACCAGAGAGGTCACGATCAGCGGCGTCTGACTGGCGGTAGCAGGCTGCTGAGCCGCCGCATCAGCGTGCTCATCCTCACTCCCGTGCGCGTCACCGTCCTCCTCACCGTTACCGCCGTCGCCATGCCCATGTCCGGAGTCGCTCGCGGCGACCACGGAGAGCGCCGGCGAGGGCGCCTCCAGGTCATGGGGATCCTGACCGTCCGCGGGGATCTGCACCCAGCCCGTCTCGCCTTCCTCGCAGGTTTGCACCGTGGGGAAGTAGAGGGTTTGACCCGCTGCGTCTGTGGGCAGCTGCAGTGACAGTTCGAAGGTGTCGCGCTGATCATGCGGCAACGGGGTCGTGGCCGTGTACACGATCTCAGCGATACGCTCGGTGACCTCATTGCCGTGCCCATCGACGATCGGCGTCTCCAGCGCCTCGGACACCTTCTCCACCGTGTAGAAAGCATTGCGGGTCGGTGTGACCGCGTTGATACCCTCCGGGATCTGGATTGCCACGCTCGTCGTCGGCGAGTCGCCGCAGCCGTGGGGGACGCTGAAGGTCAGCACCGCATAGGAGCCGGCCTCCGCGGTGTTCGAGCTGACGCCGACGTGGGCGCTGGCAGCGCCCGCCCCGGCGAAGGTCAGCGCGAGGACGCCCAGTGCGGCGGCACCTCCGACGAGCAGGCGGTGCTTGTTCGTGCGTGATGGCATTCGTTCTCTCTCTTTCTCGATTCCCACCGCTTCCGGTGGAGGGTCTGTATTGCTGGTCAGGCTGCGAGCATCGTCCAGCACATTGCCGCCATGCCGAAACCCATGACGGCCCCGGTGGCGACATCGCCGGTGTGCCCGAACCAGGTTCGCGCCCGCCCTCGGACGCACTCGATGAGCTCCGCCGTCTGGATCACCGCCACCACCACAAGAGCGGCGGTGATCGCCACCCCGCTCAGCACCACAGGACCGGATAGCATCGCATGCGCGTGCGCCCCGCCGACTTCCGGGGTAGCACCAGGCGGCGATGGGATCATCACCACTACCATCCAGACCATCGCGAGCATCATCACAGCGTGCGCGATCTGATGCCAGGAACCGTGCCCGCCCAGCATCCGCCGGGTCACCGTCCGGCGCGCCTGAAGCACGCCGAGCAGGACGAACCACGCCGATGCTGCTGCGAAGAGGATCAGCTGCGGCGATACCGGCACCGTGGTCCAGATTGGCCAGGGCATGATCGCCATGACCAGCGCCATCACGGCGTGCAGCGCATGGCCGACCGCCTGCATCGGGCGATGCCGATCCACCGCGACCCGCAGTACCGAGTACAGGGCGAGTACTGCGAACACGATCGTGAACGCCCATCCCGCTGCCGGATCCGCGACCATCATCACTCCATATATCTACAAGACGTAGTAGTAACAGTAGAGGGCGGCCGTGACCTGCGCAAACTACATGATGTAGATTTGAGGGGAAGGGCGGGAGCGGTATTGGTTGAGATCGTGTTCGAGGTGAACGGAATGACGTGCGCGCATTGCGAGCGTGCGATCACCGCCGAGCTCGCCGAGCTGCGAGGAGTCACCGGCGTCGATGTCGATACCGGCTCGGGGTGGGTGCGGGTACAGGCGGAGGCACCCGTGCCACGGGAAGAGATCGCCAGGGCCGTCGATGACGCCGGCTACGAACTGGAATCCTGGCTCGTGCGTCCCGATGAGTAAGACGCATCCCACCCCGGCAGATCCGACAGCAGACCCTCCGGTACGCGCTCGCCTGAGAGGCATGACCCTGCTCCTTGCCGCGGGAGTCCTCCTCCTGAGTCTCGCCGTGCCGGTCGTTGTGACGGTGATGCTGGGTGCCGCGCCGTTCGAGCAGATCCATCTCAGCTTCCCGGGTTTCGATGTCGCGGTGACCACAACGGTGCTGACAGTGACTGCGAACGCGGGCAGCATGGTCAGTGCCGGGGCACTGGTTCATCTTCTGTTTCTGCACGCGGTGCCGGCACGGCGGGCGCGGAGCATCGCGCAGGGCTTCGAGCTGAGGGTGCTGCAGATTGCCGCGGGCGTGTGGACGGCATCCGCGGCGGGCTGGTGGTGTTCGAGACGCTCGATGCGAACGGAGCTCCGCTGACCGCGCTGGAGGCCCCGCAGGCGTTCGGGTGGCTGTTCCAGCTCAGCTATGCGCCGATGGCGTGGACGATCAGTCTGGCAGCCGCCCTGATCGTCCTGTTTGGGGCGTTCTTCGCCTACAGATGGACGGGACTGCTGATCCCTCTGTGGGTCACGACGATCGCGCTGCTCGCCCCGGTGGTCAGCGGACAGGTGCTCGTCGGACCCGACCACGATGTCGGCGGCGATGCGGCCGTCTTCCAGACCCTCGCCGCGTACTCGTTCTTCGGCGCGATCCTCGTCGCCGCGATCCGTGTCGCTTCCGGCAGGCTGGTCGACCCGGTGACACTGCGGCGGATGTTCCTGCTCGGCACCGTCGCCCTGCCGGTCGTCATCCTCAGCGATGTGGTGATCGCCGCGTTCAAGCTCGCCGGCAGCTCGCCTGCGGCATCGCTGACGGGTTGGCTGATCCTCACAGGCCAGATCTGCCTGCTGGTCGTTGCCATCGTGATGGTCGTCGCGGGATCATGGGTCGGCAGGGGAACCTGCGTGCGCAGCACGTCACTGGCCTGCTGACGGTCGCGGCGATCGCGATCGCCGGGTGGATCGGGGTCACCGCGGCGATGACCCGGCAACCGCCCCGCAGTACTTCGTGCCCACGAGCATCGAGCAAGTCTTCATGGGCTTTGACGTGCCCGACCCGCCAACCGCGGTGGTGCTGTTCACGCACTGGCGCCCCAACCTGCTGTTCCTGGGCCTCGCAGCTGTCGGCGTGACGGTATATCTCCTCGCCGTCCGCATCCTGCATCGCCGGGGAGACCGATGGCCTGTCGGGCGTACCGTGTCCTGGGTGCTCGGGTGGGCGGTGATCGTCTTCGCAACCAGTTCGGGGTTCGGGAAGTACTCAGCACCGGACTTCGGCATCCACATGATCGTGCACATGAGCCTGAACATGCTCGCCCCCGGCCTGCTTGTCCTCGGCGGCATCGTCACTCTCCTGCTGCGCGCCAGCCGTCCCGACCCTCAGAAGCCGGCCGGGCTGCATGACTGGGTCACCTGGGTGCTGCACTGGCGGGTGGCGCACTTCGTCTACAACCCGCTGATCGTCTTCGTCGTGTTCATCGGCTCCTACTACGGGCTATATCTCACGGGCATCTTCGGCGACTTCATGCGCTTCCACTGGGCGCACCAGGCGATGAACCTGCACTTCCTCATCGTCGGCTATCTGTATTACAGCCTGATCATCGGCGTCGATCGCCCGCCCCGACCGCTCCCGCACATCGGCAAGCTCGGCTATGTCCTGGCCGCGATGCCCTTCCACGCTTTCTTCGGCGTCATCCTGATGACAAGCGGCACGATCATCGCCGAGACCTTCTACCGCTACCTCGACCTGCCCTGGGCGGATCTGCAGGCTCAGCAGTACCTTGCCGGCGGCGTCGCGTGGGCGGGCGGGGAGATCCCGTTGCTGATCGTGATCACCGTGCTCTCTATCCAATGGGGGCGTCAGGACGCGAAAGAGGCTCGCCGTAAGGACCGACACTTGGACGCCGGCCGAGACGACGAGTTCGACGCCTACAACCAGATGCTCGCCCGCCTCACCGAACGCGACCGGCGAAGTCCCGCACCCACCCCGGCCACTGGCAAGGAGGAATGAGGCACCATGACCGATACGCTCACGAACCTTGTCGCTGCGGATGCGCTCGAGCTGGACATCTCCGGGATGACCTGCGCCGCCTGCGCGGGGCGCGTCGAACGGGCGCTGAACAAGCTCGACGGTGTCACCGCAACCGTCAACTACGCCACCGAACGCGCTCTGGTCACCGGAATCGCCCCTTCGGATGCGGGAGCCGCGATCCGGCAGATCGAGAACGCCGGGTACGGCGCCCACCTGCGCAAGAACGATGATGACGCCTGGTCACGGCGCGCGACCGAGGTGCGGATCACCTCGCTTCGCCGTCGTCTCATCGTCTCCGCGTTGCTGACCGTGCCGCTCATGGACATCACCATCGTCCTCGCCTTGGTCCCGGAGTGGCGTTTCCCCGGGTGGGAGTGGCTGTGCATCCTCATGGCGCTGCCGATCGTAACCTGGTGCGCCTTGCCCTTCCACAGGGCCACGATCCGCAACCTCCGTCACGGCATGGTCAGCATGGACACCCTCGTCTCCCTGGGCATCGCCGCCGCCTTCGGCTGGGCTGTGGCCACACTCCTGTTCGGATTCGGGCAGACGGGCGAGGGCGGGTACTGGCTCGGCTTCGGAATCACCCCGCCGGGGCGGACTCGCTCTACCTCGATGTCGCCGCCGGGCTGACCACGTTCCAGCTCGCCGGCCGCTACTTCGAGACCCGTTCCCGCCGGAAGGCCGGGGACGTCCTCGGCGCACTGAACGCCCTCGCCGCCACACACGTCCGCATCCTCCGAGACGCCACGGAGACTGTGGAACCGGCGGGGAACCTGCGCGTCGGCGATACCTTCGTCGTCCTGCCCGGCGAGACGATCCCCGCCGACGGCACCATCACCGCCGGAACCGCCGCCGTCGACGCGAGCATGATGACCGGAGAACCTGTACCCGTTGCCGTGAGCGAAGGCGAGGCCGTCACCGGGGGACGATCAGTACCGACGGGCGGCTGGAGGTCACGGCAACTTCCGTCGGCGCGAACACCCAGCTCGCGCAGATGGCCGCCCTTACCGAGCAGGCGCAAGCTCGCAAAGCCCGCGTTCAGGCGCTCGTCGACCGCGTCGTCACCTGGTTCGTCCCGTCCGTCATCACTCTCGCCCTCCTCGTCGGTACCGCCTGGGCGCTGGCCGGCTCACCGATCGAGAATGCCTTCGGCATCGGCATCAGCGTGCTCATCATCGCCTGCCCCTGCGCCCTGGGTCTGGCGACCCCGACCGCTCTCATGGTCGGCATCGGAAGAGCGGCCACCCTCGGGATCCTCATCAAAGGCCATGACGCCCTCGAAGCCTCCGGCGGTGTCACCACCGTCGTCCTCGACAAGACCGGAACCCTCACCACCGGTGCCATGACCGTCCAGGCGCTCACCGTCTTCGACCTACCCGAACACGAGGTGTGGCGTCTGGCCACATCCATCGAACAAGGTTCCGAGCACGCCATTGCCCGAGCGATCGAACGAGGCGCGAAGAACCACGTCACCGATCTGCACCCGCTCCAGGGCTTCACAGCCCTGCCCGGCCTCGGCGCCACCGCCCACGTCAACGGCCACGCTCTCCTCATCGGCAGCCCCACGCTCCTCAACGACAACGGCATCCCCGTGACCGCGCGGGCCCAGCAGGCGATCGAGGAAGCGGATGCTGCCGGGAACACCGTCGTTCTCCTCGCCCAAGACGAACAGATCGTGGGGATCTTCTCCCTCGCCGACACCCTCAAGCCCCGCGCCGCAGAAGCGATCTCCGCCATCCATGACCTCGGACTGGAGACCGTGCTGCTCACCGGAGACAGCCCCGCCGCAGGCTCCCGCATCGCCGCCGAGCTCGGCATAGATCAAGTACACGCCGGCGTCACCCCCGACCGTAAAGCCGACACCATCCGCGCCCTCCAAGCCGAGGGCAAGAAGGTCGCGATGGTCGGCGACGGCATCAACGACGCCGTCGCCCTCGCCACCGCCGACCTCGGCCTGGCCATCGCCACCGGCACCGACATCGCCCTCAAAGCCGCCGACATGATCCTCGTCCGAGACGACCTCCACGTCATCCCCGATGCCATCACCATCGCCCGCAAGACCCTCAGCACCATCCGCATCAATCTCGTCTGGGCCTTCGGATACAACATCGCAGCTATCCCCATCGCCGCCGCCGGCCTCCTCAACCCCCTCATCGCCGCCGGAGCGATGGCACTCTCCTCCGTCTTCGTCGTCTACAACAGCCTCCGCATCCAACGCGTCCACGGCACCCGGTAGTCCCGCCTTCCCCAGCTACGGGAGAACCTGCCGACTCACCAGTCAGCCATGTTCTTCCGAATGAACGTATGCTACCGTGGTAGATAACATAGTTTCCGTACTAGAAATCCTGGGTGGTGAGCCTCATGCATGGCGGTGTGATTCTGTTCCGGGGAACCGGGGCCGATGCGCGCCGTTATGTCGAGGCCGACCGCTCTCGCGCGGATGACTACTACCTCGGCACTGACGCGTCCGTGGCGGATTTCACTGCGCTCGATGGTGCCGGGAACGTGACAGTCGCGCTGGGCCTCGACCCGGAGGCGTATGCAGCCTGGGTGGACTGGACGAGCCCGCTCACAGGCGAGTCGATGGGCAGGCCCCGTTTGCCGGGCGAGGGGCGGCAGGGGTCTCCGAGGTTCGCGGAGATGGTCGTGAACGCCCCGAAGTCGCTGTCGATCGCCGCAGCTCTCCACCCGGAAGTCTCTGCTGCTCTCGACCGGGCGCAGCAGGACGCGGTGGCGGAGATTCAGCGGTGGCTCGCTCAGCACTCCGTGACCCGTGTGGGTCCGCGCGGCAAGCAGGAGGTTGTGCCCGTCCAGCAGTTGCAGACGGTGGCGGTGTCGCACCGCACGTCCCGGGCGGGTGATCCGCATCGGCATATCCACTTCCAGATCGGCACCCGCGTATGGGCGGCCGGGAAGCGGCGGGCGCTGGACACGGCGGCGTTGTTCCGGCAGCAGGGCGCGATTCGCGCGCTCGGTACTGCCGTGATCGCCGCGCACCCGGAGCTTGCGGAGGTGCTGGATCGGCACGGCCTGACTCTTGACCCCGTATCGGGTGAGGTGGTCGAGCTCGAGCGGTTCAACGGCGTGATGAGTAAGCGCGGCGAGCAAGTGCGCCGACACCTCGAACGGTTCGAAGCGGAGTGGGAGGCGGCACATCCCGGCGAGTCGATGGGGCCGGTTGTCTCCGCGCGTCTCGCGGCGAAAGCGTGGGCGCACGAGCGGCCCGCGAAGAAGCCCACGACCCTCCGCGAAGAGCAGGCGTGGGTGACCGAGCTGCACGACGTCGGCTACGACCCGGCCAGGTTGCGCCGGCCTGCGCGCCGTACGCCGGCGTCACTTGACGACCTCTCCGTGCAGACCGTCGCGAACCGGGCACTGGATCGGTGCGCGGCTGGTGGTTCGGCGTGGACGAGGCATACGGTGCAGGAGCACGCGACACGGATCATGACCGAGTATGGCGTGCAAGCAGCGCCCGCCGAGATACGCGAGTTCGTGAACGTCGCAACGGCGTTGGCGATGGAGGATTGCTTCTCGATCCTCCCGCCTGGCGCACCCGCCCCGGAGCATGTGGCGCACCTCACCTCGCTCAGGGTGGTGCAGGCGGAGACGGAGCTGCGCGACCTCATCTCCGCGCGCATCCCGCAACAAGACCCGGAGCACCCGGACGTAAGCCGGGCGGCGCGCAGGCGTGGCCTGGACGCCGGGCAGGAGCGCGCCGCCGCCGCGGTCGCATCGACCGATCCGCTCGTGATCGTGGAAGGCGCAGCAGGTAGTGGGAAGACGACGATGCTCGGTGTTGCAGTCGAGGCCGCCGCACTGCACGGGCGGGCGTCGCGGGTGGTTGCGCCGACGTTGCGCGCCGCGCAGGTCGCGCACGATGAACTCGGCGTGCCCGCGACCAGTGTTGCGGCGCTCGTGCACGCTCACGGGTGGCGATGGAACAGCGACGGCGTCTGGACGCGCCTCGCACCCGGCGACACCGACCCCGACACCGGGCACACCTATCACGGCCCAGTCGAGGGTGCGCGGCTGGCGCGGGGTGAGCGGGTGATCGTGGACGAGGCCGGAATGCTCGACCAGGACACCGCAATCGCCCTCCTGACCGTCTGCGATGAGGCGGGCGCGACGGTCGCGCTCGTAGGGGATCGTGCGCAGCTCGCCGCCGTCGGTCGTGGCGGGGTTCTCGACATGGCCGCACAGCTCCGGGGCCGCACGTTCGACATGGCGCAGGTGCACCGTTTCACTGACCGCGCCTACGCCGACCTGACGGTGCGGATGCGCGACGGTGGCAACCCTGGCGAGGTGTTCGACCGGCTCACCGTGCTCGGCCTCGTACGCCTGCACGCCAGCAACGAAGACGTGCGCGAGCACATCGCCAAGCGAAGCCGGGAGGGAGAAACCGTCACGGTCACGTCCAATGACGAGGCTCGCGCTGTGAACGCGCGTATCCGTGAGGAACGGGTGGCGCGTGGAGAGGTCGACGACCATCGCACCGCGACCGGCAACGACGGCCTCCCCATCGGTGCTGGGGACGTGATCCAAACGCGCAAGAACAACACCAGCATCGGTGTGGCGAACCGTCAGAACTGGATCGTGCAACGCGTCGAGCAGGACGGGGCCTTGCGTGTGCGCGAGGCGGGGAACGGGCGGAAGCGGCAGCGCACCGTGCGCCTGCCCGCCGAGTATGTGGCCGAACACGCGCACCTGTCGTATGCGGCGACCGCCTACGGGGTGCAGGGCGCGACCGTCACCGGGTCGCACACGATCCTCACCGACGCCACCAGCGCCGCAGGCGTGTACGTCGGCATGACTCGCGGCCGCGAACAGAACCTGCTGCACGTCGTTGCCGAGACCCAGGAGCAGGCGTGGGAGCAGTTCATCGCGGCGATGGAGCGGGACCGTGCCGACCGAGGCCTCACCGACGCGACCGAACGCGCAGCAGACGCTGTGCGGGGCTCGTGAACGATGGGCCGGTACGGCTCGTGCAGACGGAGCGGGCACGCCTGACGCAGCTCATCGAACGCGCAGAGCAGCACGCAGCACTGTTCGAGGATGCCGCCGCCCGATTCGCCGCACAGAAGCAAGCGCATCACGTCGAAGCCGAGGAGCACGCCGAGCGTGTGACCCATGCCAAGGCGCTTGCAGAGCACACCCGGCACGCGTTCACCGCCGAAGTGGAGACGCGGGTGCGGACAGATGGGCAAGAACTCGTGGAGGCTCGCGCGCAGCTTCAGGCCGCTCGCGACGCGGCGCGTGCGGCGAAGTTCGGGCGCAGGCGCACCGCCGCCCGGGACATCAACACCGCGGAAGAGTCGGTGGCGAAGATCGAGCAGCGCGTCACCCAGACCTGGGGCACCTCGCCGTCTCTCTTGCGCCCTGTCGCCGAGTGGGCGACGAAGATCGCGACGGAACACGCTGACGCTCACTCGGAGGTGCAGGCGGCTGAACAGGCTCTCAGCGACACCGAGGCCGCGAGGCAGCAGGCGGCCCAGCGGCAGGCCGTCGAACGGGATCGCCTCACCGTCGAGGTGTACGGCGCGGAGCAGGCACGGCAGATGCGAGGCACCTTCCGCACCCCGAACCCCAAGGCCGACGCCGAACGCGCCAGGAAGCGGGCAGCCGACGCGCGGCGGGTCATCGCTGAGTTGGATGCCCGCCCCGTCGCTGAGGCCGCCGAATGGCTCGCCCAGCGGCGAGAGCAGCAACGGGCCGAGCGCGAGGCGCTGCAAGCCCGTCAGGAGGCCCTCGCGCGCCGCAGCGCAGGGCTGACGAGGACTGGCCCGGATCAGCGGCGAGAAGGGCCGGGGCGCAACTTGTGACCCGGCCTGGTGACGCTACAGAGACAGCCCACCGTGGGGCGTTGGCGGCTCCGGGCGGCGCGCGCCCGTGCCGAACGACCCCGCGGCCGAATGAGAACGTCGGCGGCGGGCTGCGTCGAGTTCGCGATCCAGCACGTCCGGCGTCCGCGAGACACCCCGCGCTTGGAAGCTGCGCACCTGCTCCACCGTCACCGCCTCCCCAGCTCGCCCGCCTGCGTCGAGCCGGTGGAGGTTCGGCCGGATCAGCGCGTCGATGCCTGTGTGGTCTTCCACGATCGCGAGGGTGCGGGCGTGGGCGAACACGTCGCCGGGAATCTGAGACCAGTCGATGACCCATCCGGCGTCGCGGGCGAGCTGGTTGAACATGATGTGCTGACTGCGGGTGTTCACGTCACGGAACGGGTGGATCGCGGTCGTCTCACCCCACACCCAGGCCAGCCCGTCGGAGAACGCATCCGCGTCCAGGCCGCGGAGATGGTCACGGGCAGCGAGTTCCCCGAAGACGCGCTCAGCCTCGGGCACGATGAACGGCGGACGGCAGTGTGCGATACCCGTGCCGCCGGGGTGCGTGTCGGTGTCGCGGATGTCACCACCCCAGACATACAGATCGGCAGTCAGATGCCGGTGGATGGCCTGCAAGTGGGCGAGGTCGTATCGGCCGGGGATCGGGTGCTCGGTGAGTTCGACCATGCGCTGATGGATCGCGGCCGTCTCCACGGCTTTCCAGCGGTCGTAGTCGGTGATGCCGAGCTTGTTGATCAGAACGAGGCTGTTCGGGTAGCTGTAGCGGTCGGGCACTGGTGCTCCTGCCCGGACGGGTTACTTCTCGGGGAAGCGGTCAAGCGCCGCAGCGATCGCCTCGCGCACCGCCTCATCCGCGGACAGTTCACCGCGCACCTGACGGCGGGCAATCTCTCGGTCCGCCTCAGTCACGACCGCACCGGCCGTGACCTGCCCGGCCTCGACCTCCGCGAGCACTCGCCGGACATGGGCCTCGGATACCGGAGTCTTGAGAGCCATGCGGGGTGCCTCCTTATGGTTGGCGTTCTGTACCTAGTTTACGTCGCCCCACCGACATCCACCCGGAAGCCAGGGGCGGGGGTGCCGATTCGGCACAGCCAGCGGAGTGTCAGGATTCGCCGGTATCAGTCCCGACATCTGCGAAGAGGGCGAGGAACTTCTCACGCGGGATCACGATGCGCCGACCGAGCTTCACATGCGGGATGGTGCCCTCGTTGATGCTCGTGGTGATCGTGCGGGGATCGACGCCGAGTGCTTCGGCGGCTTCTTTGCGGGTGATGACGAGGCTGCGTCGCCCACGGAGGTCGTCCATGTCGAGGGTGCTCTGCCGCATGTCGCACCATCCGTTCGTGTCAGCGCCGAGAAGTATGGTTCATCCCACCGTAGAGAATCGCACTTGCGCTGTCAAGCATTGCGCTGTAGTTTTCTACTATGGAAACCGAGAGGGTGCGGGGCAACCCCGCAGGCATCACGAACACGCACGTCGCACAGAACATCCGTGCGGCCCGGCAAGCGATCGGTATGGACTTGCGCACCATGTCCGACGGGCTGAGAGCCGCAGGGCGCAAGCTCTCCACCTCGGGCATCAGCAAGTTGGAGGCCGGGGATCGCCGCGTGGACGTGGACGACCTGACCGTGATCGCCTACCTGCTGCGCACCACCCCGCCGCGCTCCTGACCCCGCCCGACGAGCAGACGACCCTCACCGGGGTGCCGGAAGGGTATGAGCCGGAGGAGATCGACAGGTGGATGCGCGGGGAACTCGTGCTCACCGATGAGGGGCTGTTCAACTACTGGCAGCAGGAATGGGTGATCTGCACCGACCGCATCCACCACCTCGAAACCACCCTCGCAGGCATGACCGCCCGAGCAAGGACGATCCCGAGAAGCCGAGCGCCCACCCCAAGACCATCGCCGCCTACCAGGAACGTTTGGAGACAGCGCGGGCACGCGCGCGTGTGATCCGGGAGCGAGGCGTGCAACTCGACCCGGAGGGGCGTGTGTTCAACGCCGCCGACTACATCCAGAACTACGGCGATACCCATCGGCCCGGGCAGACGACGGCAAGGAGCACCCTGTCATGACGAAGAAGCCACAGTCCGCAGGGCGAGGCGGCGGGGGTGAGAAGCAGCAGCGGCGCTCCCGTTCCCGGCAGCCCGGTTCGATCCAGGCTTACGACACCGACATGGGGAAGCGGTGGCGGTTCCAGATCTACGTCCTGAAAGACCCCGAATACCCCGAGATGGGATCGCGGCGGCTGACTCGTTCCGGGTTCACCAGCACCGATGAGGCGAACGACGCCTTGCAGGAGGCGTTGAAGCAGCGCAAGCAGAACGAGAAGTTCGGCAACAAGGTGCCGACCGTGGGGACTTACGCGGATGAGTGGGTGGCAGGACTCAAGCTCGCGGCGTCCACGATCACCGGGTACAAGAAGATCATCCGCAACCACATCAGCCCCCAGCTCGGCGCGATCCGGCTCGACAAGCTCACCGCCACCCGTATCGCCCGCCACTACCGCGACCTCGAAGACCACGGCCGCAACGACGAATACGGCAAAGGACAGCCGCTCTCTGCCAACAGCGTCCACAAGGTGCATGTCGTGCTGGGTGCGATCCTCGACGCGGCGATCGACGACGGGCACCTGACGGTGAACCCGGCGAAGAAGAAGCGAACCGTCAAGCCGCCGAAGTCCAGCGAGGTGCGGGCGCAGAAACCCGAGATCGCGACCTGGACGGCCGAGCAGTTGCAGACCTTCCTCACCTGGAACCGCGACACCCTCGACGACGAACTGTTCCCGCTGTGGCGACTCATCGCCTACACCGGCATGCGCCGCTCCGAAGCGCTCGCCCTCAAGTGGTCGGACATCAACACGAAGACGATGCGAGTCAGCATCCGCCGCGCCGTCGATACCGACGACTGGACGAAGACGAAGACCACCAAGACCGGGCAAGCCCGCGTCATCGACGTGGACACCGAGACATTGAAGGTGCTCGCCTCCTACAAGGTCGCGCGGGCCGAGGTGTCGTTCGAGCTTGCGAAAGCCGACGCCTACATCTTCGGCGACGACGACGGGAAGCTCCGCTCACCCGACGCGATGACCAGCCGCTGGGATCGCCGCCTCAAATGGGCCACCGCGAAGTTCGACTCCCTACACCGGGTCACAATCAAAGGACTGCGTCACACCCACGCGACCCTGCTGCTCGAACTCGGCGAACACCCCAAGGTCGTGCAAGAGCGGCTCGGGCACTCCACGATCACCACGACGATGAACATCTACTCTCACGTCACCCCGACCATGCAGCGCTCCGCTGTAGACCGCTTCGCCGCCCATCTCAACTCGTAAGACCTATGGTCGTGCGTCGGCATCGCAACGCTAAAGGGACCCTGTCGTCGCCGATACGGGACGCCGTTGATCTCCGGGCGTCCAAATGACGCAGCCGCGCTGGTAACCCGCTTGACTCCGAGCCTCTCATAACACGGAAGACGTCATGCCATGCATGAGCCGCATGATTCCGGTCACCTTCTAGTCTCCGAGAGCGTCTCGGCCTGTAGCCGAATGGCGCGAAAACAGTTAGCCTCTCGCAATGTCCCGAGATGGCGTCGGCGTCAGCATGAAGAGTCGCCCGGCCAGCCCGGCTACGAGAGACTGCCGCGGGAATATCATTTCGGAGTCACGGATGATCGGAGCGCTCGAGAGTGTTCGCGAGCGTCTGGATGAACTTGCCGACCGCATCAGGGGCTGGCAGGTCGATTCGGAGTCGGATGCTTCCCGCTTTCGGTCCTGTGCCGTTGACGATTGCCGCCCCGCCGAGTTGGTCGAGAAGCGGGCCTATGGCGTCTGCTGCATCGGCGGGCAGATGGCCGACGCCGCGTCCGTTGGAGGTGACGGCGACCCCGGCTGGGGATCTTCGCGTGCGGGGCTGGGTGCGGAGGACGTAGGTGCGAGGCGCTTGGCTGTCGCGTTCGCGATCGTTCACGAGGTAGTGGGTCCGTTCCAGGGCGACCGGCCGTGTCGGCAGGTGCCGGAGATCGGGAAGTTCGTGGTGGCGACTGATACGACCGGTTGTGATGTGTAGAAGTTGTTCCCACCATGCGGGCATGAGCGCCCCTTCTCCTCGGATCGGTATGCCATCACCGAGGCGGAGCACGCTTCTACTATGTCAGCCCGTGCTGTGAATCCTCCGGTCAGCCGCGGGCCCGGACAGATCGCGCAGAGACAATGTCGTTGATCACCGGTATTCTCTGGCGATTGAGCGTAGCGTGAGGAGCATGTGGACAGTTCTTCTCATCCTGCTTGTGGCCTGGGCGGTGCTGTCGATCGTGGGATTCGTATTCGAGGGCCTGCTCTGGTTGGCCATCATCGGAATCGTGCTCTTCATCGGCACCCTGATCTTCGGGATACTCCGGCAGCGCGCCAAGCGCGCCAAGGCGTAGTCACCCCGCACGGGACGCACGGGGCGCGGTCCACCTCCCTTGCCGTGGCGTCGGGGTTTCTAAAGGCGTGACGGCCGCTGCCGGGCGGCGGTGCCCTTCTCCACCGAGTTCGTTTCGGCCGCCACGCGCACATGCAGGGCGCCCGGGCGGACGCTGACGCGGACACGGGTGATGTGACCGAAGCTGTCGCCGTCGAGTTCGATGAGGTGAGGGGCGTCGAACCGGGCTTCGAACCGGGTTCCTTGGACGTAGGCGAGCGCGTGGAGGTCGGGTGTCTGCTGGAGGAGCCGGCGGCTGAGCGGGGAGCGGCGGGCGAGGCCTTGCAGGGTGAGGCGGGTTCCGATCCGCGCCCACCCGAAGCGTCCTGTCGGGCGCATCATCACGACGTCCAACAGCCCGTCGTCGATGATCGCAGCGGGGATCAGGAGCATGTTCCCGGTAAGGGTTCCGCAGTTGCCGACGATCACCGTGTGCGCCCGCGTCGACCTCACCCGCCCTCCGTCGATTCGGTAGTCGAGATGGAAGAGCTTGTTCGCGATGACCGAGCGGGCGATCGGTGTGACATACGCGAACCAGCCGAGATGCTTCTTCGCAATGGCGCTCGTGCTCTCCGCCATCTCCGCATCCAGTCCGATGCCGGCCATGACCATGAACGTATGCGAACGCCGGGCGCCGCTCTCGTCCTCGAGCTCAGCCACCCCGACATCCACGGACCGGTCCTCACCTGCGAAGGCAACGGAGACGCAGGCGGCGATGTCGTTGAGCGGCGCACCGACATCACGTGCGAGGAGATTGCCGGTGCCCAGGGAACCAGCGCGACCGGGATGCCCGTCCCTTGCATCACCTCCGCGACGGCTCGGACCGTGCCGTCGCCGCCCGCGACCATCACCACCGCCGGAGCAGCAGCGAGAGCGTGCTCCGCGGCGGCCCGGCCCGCGTCGTCGCTGCGGGTCTCGTACCAGCGCGTCTGCGCCCACCCGTGCTGGGCCTCATACTCCGCGACCACGGGGCGAAGCCGCTCCAGCGGGGTCTTCACAGGGTTGTAGACGACGGCGGCGTGCCGTCGCCCGGCTGCCGTGTGGTCGTGCGTGCTCACTGCGGGGCTGCGGTGAAGTAGCGGCGCTGCTCGACCAGGGGCAGGTGAACACGTCGCGCTCCCCGAGCCCGACACGGTTGATGTACCGCACGATGATCGCATAGGACGCCAGCAGCCCGGTCTGCACATAGGGCACATCATGGCTCCGGCAGTACGCGGCGATGATGGGCGCTGCCTTGCGCAGGTGAGGGCGCGGCATGGATGGGAACAGGTGATGCTCGATCTGATAGTTCAACCCGCCCATCGCCGTGTCAAGCAGACGACCGCCGCGGACGTTCCGGCTCATCATCGCCTGGCGGCGCAGGAAGTCGAAGCTCGCATCGCGCGGCACGATCGGCATCCCCTTGTGGTTCGGGGCGAACGAGACGCCCATGTAGAACCCGAAAAGCCCGAGCTGCACCGCGAGGAACACGAACGCGATGCCCGGCGACAGCACGACGAAGACGAGCACCGGGAAACCGACCAGACGGACCAAGAGGAACCCGACCTCGACCCATCGCCTGCTCAACGGACCGCGCGTGACCACCCGACGCACCCCGGACGCATGCAGCGAGACGCCCTCCAGGAGCAGGACCGGGAAGAAAAAGATCCCCTGATGCGAGCGCAACCACGACAAGACCCGTCCTCTCGGCGCGGCACGCTCCGGGGCCACGACGATCACCGGCAACTCAATGTCGGGATCAGACCCCAGCTTGTTCGGATTCGCGTGGTGACGGGTGTGCTTGTGCTGCCACCATCCATAGCTCATCCCCACCAGCAGGTCGCCGAGCACGAGACTTGTCCAGTCATTCCACTTGCCCGAAACGAAGATCTGCCGGTGCGCCGAATCATGCCCGAGAAACGCGATCTGCGTGAACACGACCGCCAGGAACACCGCCGTGAACAGCTGCCACCACGTGTCACCGATCCACACGAACACCAACAGTCCGCCAGCGAGCACAAGCGGCAAGCCGATCAGCTTCGACCAGTAATACCCATACCGGCGACGCAGCAACCCCTGATCTCGGATCGCCTTCGCCAGGGCCGTGAACTCACTCCCCTGCTGCTCCGCCGATCCATCGAGCGCGGTGTGGTCGAACGAAACCCACCCATGATGCGCCCCACATCCCACGGCCACGGACGCCATCAACGCCCGTGACCACCCTCGTCAGTCCAGTCGTCGATACGGGCACGATCGTCGGTCGCCACGGCACGCCGATCCGGCTCAGGCACTCGTCTCTCGGAGGTGCGGAACGTCACCGACTCCGCGAGAGCCGCGACAGAGGCCGCTCTGTCATGCTCACCCGCAGCCGCCTCCCGGAACCGGACCGCCGCCGCATCCTGCTTCGCACGGACACCCTCGCTGATCTCCGCCAGGCGGTCAGCGAGCACGCCGCCGAGACCGTCGCGCAACTCCTCAAGATTCGTGTTCGCGATCTCCAAGCGACGATCCGAGATCGTCACCTCGACAGTCGAGTACCCAGCCTTCGCGAGACGTTCCCGCGTCTCGCTCCCCAGGATCTCCGTAATCTCGTCCCGATCGGGGCGGCGCGTGAACACCGCCTCCACCGTGTAACGATCCGGGGCCTCATCAGTCATCAGCGCCGCAGGCAACGAACCCACCAGCACCGATCCCAGGCCCAGCGTCGCGGTATCTGCACCGCTCGTTCGTGTCTGCGTCTCCATAACCCCACGGTACGCCCCAACATGTACGCCTCACAGGTTCAACCAAACCCGCGCGCGCCGCAGAAAACTCCAGGAAACAACCGACCCCAGCACAGCGGTCGCACTCGCACCGGGGCTCGACACCGTCACATGTCTACGCATGGCACCGTGACCTGCACGACGCGCAGGGGACGAGCCGATGAACCGCCCCTTCAACGCGCGAAGGACAAATCTCCACCTCAGCCCGAGGAAGCCCTGAATGTCACCGTCGTTGGCGTCTTACGATCCTTCCGGATCCGCGCTTAGCACTTTTTCTAGCACTTCCAACACGAATGGCCCCCGACCCGAGAGATAGAATCCCAGGTCAGGGGCCATTTCATTCGTGTGCGCGAGGGGGACTTGAACCCCCACGTCCGTAAGGACACTGGCACCTGAAGCCAGCGCGTCTACCAATTCCGCCACTCGCGCGAGTGGGATCGGGTTCGTTCAGAACCCAACCTCCCGAGGATATCACGCACTCGCGGGTGCTTCCGAACCGGCAATCCACAGCCTCACGCCGGAAAAGTCCGCAACCCTCAGGTGGGCTGACTACGATGTCCATACCGGTCGATGAGCCTTGGGAGCCCCGTGGGACTACTGGACAGCTTTGAGAAAGGTCTTGAGCGCGCTGTGAACAGCGCCTTTGCCAAGACCTTCCGCAGCGGCATCCAACCGGTCGAGATCGCCTCGGCCCTGCGCCGAGAGGTCGACACCAAGGCCGCGGTCGTCACCCGCGACCGCATCATCGCACCCAACTCCTTCGTGGTCCGGCTCAGCGAAGACGACCACGGGCGCATGCACGGACTCGGCGGCGCGCTCACCGATGAACTGCACGCGCTGCTCACGAAGCACGCCGACTCGCAGGGCTACAGCTTCGCCGGTCCCATAGCGATCAGCCTCGAGGCCGACGAGAAGGTCACCACCGGCACCGTGCGGGTGCACTCGACCACGGCCGAGGGCCGCGTGACCTGGCAGGCCGTGCTGGACGTCGACGGGCGCCGGCATCCGATCACCCAGGCGCGCACGGTCATCGGACGCGGAAGCGACGCGAACGTCGTGATATCGGATGCCGGATCCAGCCGCCGCCACGCCGAGGTCCTCTGGGACGGCGAGCGCGCCATGATGCGCGATCTGGGCTCGACCAACGGCACCAAGGTCAACGGCGTCCGCGTCGGCGAGGCCGCGCTTCCCACCGACACGACCCTCACGATCGGGCGCACCGACCTGGTGTTCCGGATCGTGCCGATCGCCGCGCCGACGACAGCGCCGCACGACGACGCGACCCGCGCCTACGGGGTGAGGCCGCAATGAGCGCCGTCCGGAGGTCGTGTCACCACGTTTCGTCTCGCTGCGCTCGCTCAACGACCGGGTTGCGTGGGAAGGATCTGCCGTGAGCGAGTTGACACTGCTCCTGCTGCGCATCGGCTTCCTCGTGCTGCTGTGGTTCTTCGTGTTCGCGGTCGTGTACTCGTTGCGCGCCGACCTGTTCGGGGTGAAGGTGCGCAAGCTCCCGGTGGAGGCGACCGCCGGGGCGGGCGCGACCGCGCCGGCTCCGACTCCGGCGCCGCGCGCGTCGAGCCCGGGTGCGGCATCCGGAGCCCCCGCCGCCCTCGGCGCCGCATCCCGACTCGTGATCACCTCCGGCCCGAAGGCGGGTCTGGAGCTGCCGCTCGGCGACGAGCCGATGACGATCGGGCGCTCGAGCGAGTGCGGCCTCGTCATCCGCGACGACTACACCTCCAGCCAGCACGCCCGTCTGCTCGTGCGCAGCGGCGTCTGGACGATCCAGGACCTCGACTCGACCAACGGCACCTTCCACGGCAAGGACCGCGTGGGCTCGGGCACGCCCGTCACGATCGGCACCCCCATCAAGGTGGGCGCCACGACCTTCGAGCTGCGGGCATAAGAACGGCATGGTCTTCGAGGGCTCGAGCGCCGCGATCTCGCACACCGGGAAGGTCCGCTCCAACAACCAGGACTCCGGCTACGCCGGAGACAACCTGTTCGTCGTCGCCGACGGCATGGGCGGGCACGCCGGCGGCGATGTCGCCTCGAGCATCGCGATCGCCCACCTGGAGGGTCTGGACGAGACCTACTCGTCCACCGACGACGCGCAGGCCGCGCTGCAGGCGGCGACCACGACCGCCGCACGCGCGCTGATCAAGGCCGCCAAGGAGCGTCCCGAGCTCGCGGGCCTGGGCACGACCGTGAGCGGGATCATCATGGTCGACGACTCGGCGGTCATCGGCCACATCGGCGACTCCCGCATCTACCTGTTCCGCGACGACGAGGTCACCCAGATCACGGCGGACCACACCTTCGTCCAGCGGCTCGTCGACTCCGGGCGCATCACCCCCGAAGAGGCCCGCTACCACCCGCGGCGCTCGGTGCTCATGCGCGTACTCAGCGACATGGACCCCGACCCGGAGCTCGACCTCTCGGTCATGCCGACCCTGCCCGGCGATCGCTGGCTGCTGTGCTCGGACGGGCTCTCCGGCGTGGTCGACGACGCGCATCTGCGCAAGGCGCTGCGCCTGGGCCTGGCGCCGGGACGCACGGCCGACATCCTGCTCAAGCAGGCCCTCGACGGTGGCGCCCCCGACAACGTCACGATCGTCATCGTCGACGTGGGCGGGCAGCATCCGCTCCGCTCCGGCCCGCCGATCATCGTCGGCTCGGCCTCGAACCCCTCCGGCGTCGTCGTGCCCACGGCCCGGCCCGGGCGCACGAGCTGGCTGCACCCGGTCCGCCAGGCGGCGAACGAGCCCAGCCACTTCGAGCCGGCCGCCGCATACCTCGAGGAGATCATCGAGGAGGACCGCCGCCGCGCCCGGCGCCGCCGCATCGGCTGGTTCGCCGGCCTCGTGCTCGTGCTCGGGCTGTTCGCCGGCGCCCTGTGGTCGGCCTACAACTGGACGCAGACGCGGTACTTCATCGGTGCCGACGAGGACACCGTGGTGATCTTCCAGGGCATCCAGCAGAACATCGGGCCGTGGTCGCTCTCCGAGGTCCACGAGGACACCGGCATCCTGATGGACGATCTTCCGTACTTCACCCGCACCCAGGTCGAGCGCACGATCACCGCGGCCTCGCTCGAAGACGCCGAGGCCATCGCCGAACGGCTGCGCGTCACCGCGGAGGACAACGTCGCCCGTCAGCTCGAACGCGAGCAGGCCCAGCGCGAGCAGGCCGAACGCGAGGCGCAGCGCGAGCGGGAACGGGAGCAGGAGCAGGACGACGAGGCCGATGAGGACGAGGGGTGACCGGATGAGCACCGACATCTCCCCCGACACCAGCATCGTCAAGGCCCTGCGGAAGACCCGGATGCCGCAGACGCAGCGAAACCGCGAACTCTGGCTGATCCTGTTCGCCCTGGGGCTCAGCGGCGCGGCCCTCACACTCGTGCAGCTGGGCGCGCTCGGTCACATCGAGCCGGAGATCCTGTCCCTCGGCGGCGGTCTCGCGGTCCTCGTCCTCGCCCTGCACGTGACCCTGCGCATCGTCGCCGCCAACGCCGACCCCTTCGTCGTGCCGATCGCGACCCTACTGACGGGCTTCGGCATCGCGATGATCTACCGGATCGACATCGCCCGCGGACTCGAGGGCTGGAGCGCGCTGTCGGTGCGTCAGCTGGCGTGGACGGCGATCTCGCTCGCCGGCGCCATCGTCGTGGTGATCGCCTTGCGCAACTATCGCGTCCTCTTCCGCTACACCTATGTGTTCGGCCTGGCGGGCATCCTGCTGCTCCTGCTGCCGTTCGTGCCGGGCCTACGCATCCCGGGGGCGAACGCCGACGTGTGGGTATCGGTCGGGAACCTCTTCACCTTCCAGCCCGGCGAGATGGCCAAGCTGTGCCTCGCGGTGTTCTTCGCCGGCTACCTCGTGCGCACCCGCGAGAGCCTGACCTCGGTGGGCACGCGCTTCCTCGGCATCACCTGGCCGCGCGCCCGCGAGCTCGGCCCGGTGCTGGTGATCTGGCTCGTCTCGCTGGCGATCATCGTCGTGCAGCGGGACCTCGGCACGGGACTGCTGCTGTTCGGCATGTTCATCGCGATGCTCTACGTCGCCACCGGGAAGACCAGCTGGGTGCTGATCGGCCTGACCCTCGTGGTGCTGGGCGCCGTCGCCGCCACGCGGGTGCTGCCCTACGTGCGCGGGCGCTTCGCCGCCTGGCTCGATCCCTTCAACCCCGAGGTGATCGAGGCCGCCGGCGGCAGCTACCAGCTCATCCAGGGCCTGTTCGGCCTGGCGCACGGCGGGCTGATCGGCCGCGGGCTCGGCCAGGGCCGCCCGCACCTGACCCCGCTGTCGCAGAGCGACTACATCATCCCCAGCCTCGGCGAGGAGCTCGGGCTCATCGGGCTGTTCGCGATCCTGTGCCTGTACATGCTGTTCGTCAGCCGCGGCATCCGGATCGGCATGGCCGGGCAGGACGACTTCGGCAAGCTCCTCGCGACCGGCCTGTCGTTCACGATCGCCCTGCAGGTGTTCATCATGGTCGGCGGTGTCACGCGCGTCATCCCCCTCACGGGTCTGACGACCCCTTCCTCGCCGCGGGCGGTTCCTCGCTCGTGGCCAACTGGCTCATCGTGGCGCTGCTGCTGCGCATCTCCGACGGCGTGCGCCGCCAGCCCCGGGTGGTGATCGGATGATCCTTCACTCGGTCACTGAGCCCGTCGAAGTGCAGGGACCCGCGTGCACTCCGCCTCAAGGAGGCGTCGCGTGACGAAAGAGCTCCGGCGCCTCAGCGTCATCATGCTGTTCATGTTCATCGCCCTGTTCGGGGCGACGAGCTGGATCCAGGTGGTGCACGCCGATGCCCTGATCCAGCATCCGAACAACAACCGCACCCTCTACGACAGCTACGAGATCCAGCGCGGGGCCATCATCGTCGACGGGACGCCGATCGCCTCCTCCGTGCGCTCGGACGACGTGTACTCCTTCCAGCGCATGTACCCCGATGCGGAGATCTGGGCGCCGGTGACCGGCTACTTCAACCCGGCGCTGCGCTCCTCGACGGGCATCGAACGCGCACTGAACGCCGATCTGTCGGGCACGGGCGCGAGCGCGTTCTTCGCGAGCATCGAGCGGATCCTCTCGGGGCAGCCGCAGCGCGGGGCCAACGTCGTGCTCACCCTCGACGCGGCCGGCCAGGAGGCCGCCTATGCGGCGCTGGAGGGCCTGCAGGGGGCCGTGCTCGCGCTCGATCCGGCGACGGGCCAGATCCTCGTGATGGCCTCGACGCCGGGCTTCGACACCAACCGCCTGGCGGTCCACAGCGTGAGCGACGCCAATGCCGCCTACGAGAGCCTCCAGGACGACCCCTCGAACCCCATGTACAACCGGGCCATCGCCGGCGACACCAACCCGCCCGGCTCGACATTCAAGGTCGTCGTGGCGGCGGCCGCCTTCGACACCGGCGAGTGGACGCCCGAGTCGACCTTCCCGAACGAGACGAGTTACACCCTTCCGGGGACCTCGACGCCGATCTACAACGCCTGGAACGGGGCCTGCGGCCCGGGGGACACGGCCACGATCGCCGATGCGCTGCGCTTGAGCTGCAACACGATCTTCGCCCAGCTCGCCGTCGAGCTCGGCGATGACACGATCCGCGAGATGGCCGAGAAGTTCGGCTTCAACCAGGGCTTCGAGACCCCGCTGGAATCGATCGCCTCCTCCTACCCGCGAGCGCTCTCCCCCGACCGCACGGCGCTGTCCGGCTACGGCCAGGGCGACGTCACCGCGACCCCGCTGCAGATGGCGATGGTCTCGGCCGGCATCGCCAACGACGGCGTGGTGATGAACCCGTGGATGGTCGAGTCCGTGCTCGGCAACGACCTCTCGGTGCAGCGCTCCTACGACCCCTCGGTGTTCCAGGAGGCGCTGTCACCGGAAGTGGCCCAGACGCTGACCGAGATGATGGTCGACGGCGTCGAGAACGGCGCCGCCGGGAATGCAAGAATAGACGGGATCGCTGTCGCGGGTAAGACCGGAACGGCGCAGAAGGGTGACGAGCAGCCGAAGGTGCTGTGGTTCACCGGATTCGCGCCGGCCGACAACCCACGGATCGCGATCGCAGTCGTCGTCGAGGACGGCGGAGGACAAGGACAGTCGGGAACGGGCGATGGCATCGCCTCCCCGATTGCGAAGAGGGTCATAGAGGCGGTGCTGAACAGATGAGGCCGACGCAGGGTGTGTCGTTCGGTGGTCGCTACGAGCTGCAGTCGCGGATCGCGATCGGCGGCATGGGTGAGGTGTGGGAGGCGACCGATCACGTCATCGGACGGGTCGTCGCGATCAAGATCCTCAAAGACGAATACATGGGCGACCCCGGATTCCTCGAGCGCTTCCGCGCCGAGGCCCGCCACGCCGCGCTCGTCAACCACGAGGGCATCGCGAGCGTCTTCGACTACGGCGAGGAGAACGGCAGCGCCTACCTCGTCATGGAGCTCGTGCCCGGAGAGGCGCTCTCCACCATCCTCGAGCGCGACGGGATGCTCAGCGCCGACAAGACGCTCGACATCGTCTCGCAGACGGCCGCGGCGCTCCAGGCCGCGCACGCGGCGGGCCTGGTCCATCGCGACATCAAGCCCGGCAACCTCCTGATCACCCCCGACGGGCGGGTGAAGATCACCGACTTCGGCATCGCCCGCATCGCCGACCAGGTGCCGCTGACGGCGACCGGCCAGGTCATGGGCACGGTGCAGTACCTCTCGCCCGAGCAGGCCTCAGGTCATGCCGCCTCGCCCGCGACCGACATCTACTCGCTGGGAATCGTCGCCTACGAGGCCCTCGCCGGCAAGCGCCCCTTCACCGGGGAGTCGCAGGTCGCGATCGCGATGGCGCAGATCAACGATGCGCCGCCGCCGCTGCCCTCGACAGTGCCCGTGCCGGTGCAGAACCTCGTCATGGCGATGATCGCCAAGAAGCCCGCCGACCGGCCCTCCTCGGCCGCGACGGTCTCGCGCGCCGCCCAGGCCCTGCGTCGCGGCGACATCAACTCCGCCGCGATCGCCGTTCCGGCCATCGCCACCGGGGTCGCCGACGACGATGTGACGCGGATCCTCGGCACCTCCTCCGGTGAGGATGCGACGCGGATCCTGCCGACGACGGCGCAGCTTCCGGCATCCGAGGGGAGGAAGAGGACAAGCCCAAGCGGAGCCCGTGGACCTGGCCCCTCATCGCGCTGATCGCGCTGCTGCTGCTCGTGCTCGGCGGCACGGTGTGGGCCCTGGTGAACGGGGGAGCGGGCGAGCCTGATCCGACGACGACATCCGAGACACCGTCCGTCACGCCGAGCTCACCCGAGCCGACGCCCACCGAGACGCGGATCGACGTCGACGCGCTCGGCCTCATCGGCCTCGACTGCACGGAGGCGCGCTCGATCGCGCAGAACCGCGGCCTCTCCGCGGAGTGCGTCGACGGCAACGCGGCGGAGAACGAGCAGCAGGAGGGCACGGTCTACCGCGTCAACCCCGAGGGCTCCGTCCCGGAAGGGACTTCCCTCACCCTCACCGTCTACGGCGGGGTCGTGCCGATCGGGGCGCCGCAGAACGCGCCGACCCTGTCGGCGACGCCGGAGACCGACGCCACCGTGACGCTCAGCTGGAGTGCATTCCAGTGCCCGAGCGGCACCGGCCCCTCACCAGCTACGAGGTCTTCCTCCAGAACGCGGTCTTCGACGACAACCGGACGGATCGCCAGTTCTCCGACACGACCCGCTCGGCCGACATCACCATCACCGGCGGCGCCGGCCAGCAGGTGACCGCCGAATACATCGCCTACTGCGGAGATCGCAAGTCGGGCTCCTCGCCGCAGATGTCGCAGACGATCCAGGCCGCGCCGGATCCGACCGACCCCGGTGAGGACGACGACGAGGACGACTAACCTTAGAGACAGATCACTTCTTCGCAACACAGGGGGCCACCGTGTCGACTGAGCCGCGCGTTCTCGCCGGTCGCTACCGCGTCGGCGAGCTCATCGGCCAGGGCGGCATGGCCCAGGTCTTCCGCGGGCACGACGTGACCCTCGGCCGCGACGTGGCCATCAAGATCCTCAACACCTCGCTCGCCGCCGACACGGCCTTCCGCACCCGGTTCCGTCTGGAGGCGCAGGCCGCCTCCCGCATGTCGCACTCGTCGATCGTCCGCGTCTTCGACGCCGGCGAGGACACGGATCCGCAGACGGGTGCGCCGGTGCCGTACATCGTCATGGAGCTCATCGACGGCACCCTGCTGAAGGACATCATGTCGGCGGGCCCCGTCCCGGTCGACGACGCGGTCCGCTACGTGGACGGCATCCTCGAAGCGCTCGACTACTCGCACCGGGCCGGGGTCGTCCACCGCGACATCAAGCCCGGCAACGTCATGATCACCCGCGCCGGCGCCGTGAAGGTCATGGACTTCGGCATCGCCCGCGCGGTCTCGGACTCCTCCTCCACCGTCGCCGAGACGAACCGCATCCTCGGCACCGCCGCCTACCTCTCACCCGAGCAGGCCAAGGGCGAGGCCGTGGATGCCCGCACCGACCTGTACTCGGCCGGGGTCGTCCTGTACGAACTGCTCGCCGGGCGCCAGCCGTTCCGCGGGGACTCCCCGTGGCGGTCGCCTACCAGCATGTGAGCGAGACGCCGCTCGCGCCCACCGAGGTCAACGACGCCGCCCCCGGCGCTCTGAACCCGATCGTGCTGCGCGCTCTCGCGAAGGACCCCTCGCAGCGATTCCCGGATGCGGCGTCCTTCCGCAAGGCCTCACCGCCGCCGTCGCCGGACGCGTCCCCTCGAAGCGCCAGCTCACCCACCTGACGAACGAGCTGTACGGGCAGAGTCCGCGCCAGGCGGAGGAGACCGCCCGGTCGCTCCGCCAGCTCAGCACCGATACGACGATGACCAGGACGCAGTCCGGGCCCCCGATCGTGTGGATCTGGGCGGGCGTCGCCCTGCTGGCGATCCTCATCGCCTCCGTGCTGTTCTGGGCGATCACGATGCAGCCGCGCGGCGAGGTGAGCGCCGGGTCGCGCATCGTGCCCGACCTCAGCGGCATGACCTTCGATCGCGCGAAGCAGGAGCTCGAGGCGCTCGACCTTGTGGCCAAGCAGTCGCCGGAGTCCAGCGCCGAAGTCGCCGAGGGCCTCGTGATCCGCAGCGACCCCGGCCCGACATCCCCGTCGCGCCGGAGACGACGATCCTCGTGTACGTGTCGACGGGTGCCGAGATGACGACGGTGCCGACCCTCGTCGGCCTCAGCGACGCCGCGGCGCGCGACGCCCTGGACGAGGCCGACCTCGAGCTCGGCACCGTGACGCGCCGCAACCACCCGGAGCTCAGCGCCGGCACCGTGCTGGAGGCCAGCGCGGAGGCGAACACCGAGGTCGAGCCGGGAACCGTCATCAACCTCGTCATCGCCAGCGGCTTCGTGACCCTCAACGACCTGACCGGCTGGACGCTCGACGCGGCCACCGCCGCGATCGAAGAGCTGAACCTCGAGGCGAACCCCGTCGCGAGCACGGCCTGCACGGAGACGAGCCCGCCGACCGTGTCCTCGATGTCGGTGGCGCCCGGCGACGTGCCGATCCGCTCGACGATCGACCTGACCTACTGCACGGGCGAGTAGCCCGCGCACCCGGTCGCTCCGCCCGAGTTCGCCAACAGGCTCCTTTCGGTCGCCCCGCGAGCACCGCCGGAGGCGGAGCGAGCGCCGTACTGAGCGAGCGCAGCGAGTCGAAGTGACGAAGCGCAGCAAGATTGCCGTGAACGCCGAGCAGCCGATGCATGGCAACGTCGAGCGGTGTCCTCGCCCCGTTTCGGCTTGCTGCGCTCGCTCAACGACCGGGTGGGACGGAGAGTTCAGGCATCCGCACGCGACAGCGGGTCCAGGCCGGCGGATGCCGCGACGGCCCGCTCGTCGCCGCACAGCGCCAGCCAGTTCGCCAGCAGCCGGTGGCCGTGCGCGGTGAGCACGCTCTCGGGGTGGTACTGCACCCCCACAGCGGCAACGACCGGTGGGCGATCCCCATCACAGTGCCGGTCTCGGTGCGTGCGGTCACCGCGAGCTCGGCGGGCAGGTCCGTCTCGGCGAGCGCGAGCGAGTGGTAGCGGCCGACGGTGAAGGGCGATCGGATGCCGTCGTACAGCCCGGTACCGTCGTGTGCGACATCCGACACCATCCCGTGCATGAGCTCGGGCGCTTCCGTCACCGGTACCCCGAAGGCCGCACCGATCGCCTGGTGGCCCAGGCACACGCCCAGCAGCGGCATCCCGCGCTCGGCCGCCCGGCGCACGATGGCCACGGAGGCGCCGGCGTCGTCGGGCGTGCCAGGGCCGGGCGAGATCATCACGGCGTCGTAAGGGGTCAGAAGCGTGTCGATGTCGCCGGCGGCATCCGACTCGACGACGTCCACCTCGGCTCCGAGCTCGCGCAGGTAGCCGACGAGCGTGAACACGAAGCTGTCGTGGTTGTCGACGACGAGCACCCGTGTCGTCATTCCAGGTCGACCTCGGCGGGGTTGATGAAGGGCGCGACCCACGGGAAGACGTAGAAGAACAACCCGTACAGGACGGCGCCGATGAGGATGAGCAGGAGGAGGAGCTTCACCAGCCAGGGCCGGGAAGGATCCGCCAGAGCGCGGCGTACATCAGCTCTCACCCCGCCCAGCGATGCGGGCGGGCCCTCGGCACGCGGTTGGAAGCTCTCGAAGACGCCGTAGGCGATGATGCGCTCGGCCAGCGAGTGCTTGGGCGAGCAGGCCGTCAGGGTGAGGAAGCGCTCCCCGGTCTCGACCCCGGGCATCTGCGGGACGTCGAGCAGCACCTCGACCTGCGTCGGGCGCACGTACTCGAGCGTGCGGAAGCGATAGGTGTACCAGCCCTCGCGCATCTCGACGACGATCGCGTCGCCGAGCTGGAGGCGGTCGATCTTGTTCAGCGGGGCGCCCCAGGTCGTACGGTGCCCGGCGACGGCGAAGTTGCCGACCTCGCCGGGCATCACGGACTGGTCGTACAGGCCGAGCCGCTGGAGATCCAGTGTGAGCGGTCGCGTGGTGCCTCCGGCGATGGGGAAGCTGTAGTCCTCGCCGAACCGCGGGATACGCATCGTTGCGAAGACCTCGGTGCCCACCGGGCGCTCGCCGATGACGGGCTCGAACCAGATCTCATCGTCCTCGACGATCGGCACGGGCGCTTCGGGCACCGGCAGCGCATCCCACTCCGCCGACAGCGCCGCGCCGTTCTCGTTGGCCTCGGCGCCCATGATCATGTCACCGATCCACATCTGCCAGGCGACGAACAGCAGCACGACGACGCCGGCGGTCAGCAGCAGCTCGCCGAGCACACTCGTGAACGTCGCGCGCCGGCGCGGCTTCCGTGCGGGCGGCGCAGATGCGGCGGGTTCGGCCTCGGCGAGCAGCTCTTCGAGACCGATCTGCTCCGCCTGCGGCGCGCGTGCGGCCCGCGCCGCGCGGCGCGAGGACGGCGCCGTGGAGACGCCGGAGGAATCGGTCATGTCGCGAGTTTATCGAGGTCTGCTGAAATCTTGCCGCGCGGGTAGAATGTCGGCATGGCACGAGACCGCAAGCCCGAAGAACCCCTGATCGAGCGCGCCGAAGGCGAGACCGCGCCGAACCCGGTGTGGTTCAAGCCCGTCATGGTGGGCTTCATGCTGCTCGGCCTGGTGTGGGTGCTGGTGTTCTACATCAGCGGCACGACCTACCCGGTCCCCGGGATCGGCGCCTGGAACCTCGGCATCGGCCTCGGCATCGCGATGATCGGCTTCCTCATGACGACCCGCTGGCGATAGCCCGGAGCGAATTACACGCGTGTAGTTCTCCCCAGCTGTGCATAAGGCTGTGGATAAGTTCAGACGAACCGCGCCATGAACAGCGCCGGCACGACGAACACGGTGACCGCGACCAGCGCGATCACCAGCAGCGACAGCAGGAGCACCTGCATGCGCTGACGCTTCTGATCCCTGGTCTTCAGCAGGATGAGCGCCACGAGCGCTCCGACCACGGCGCCGCCGATGTGCGCCTGCCAGGCGATGTTGAAGCCGGGCATGAACCCGATCACGAGGTTCGCGGCGAGGATCACCACGATCCCGGTGATGTTCGCCCCGCCTTGCGCCCGATCACGAGGAGCGCGCCAAAGAGGCCGAAAATGGCGCCCGAGGCGCCCACCACCGGGGTCAGCGGCGAGATGAGCGCGACCGCCACCGATCCGCCGAGCCCGGAGATCAGGTAGAGCGCGAGGAAGCGCCACTTGCCGAGCATGGGCTCCAGGCTCCGGCCGATCACATAGAGCGCGAGCATGTTCAGCGCGAGGTGGAAGAACCCGCCGTGCACGAGCAACGGCGTGAGCAGCCGCCACGGCTCGCTCACCCCGCCGTTGAGGCTCGGGTACAGCGACGGCGCGAAGAACATGAGCGCCCGGGTGATCTCGTTCCCGATCCCGGGGATCATCTGCAGCAGCCCGATGAACCCGGTGAGGATGACGATCGCCGCCGTCACCGTCGGCGGACGGCCCGCGAACATCGCCGCCATGCTCCGGCTCTGGCGACGCGCACGGCGCTGCGCGGGCGACTCGGCCTTGCGCTGCGCCTTCAGGCATTCGGGACAGATGACGCCCACGGGCGCCTGCGTCTGGCAGTCCGCGCAGATCGTGCGCATGCACCGCTGACACAGCACGAAGCTCTGCGTACCCGGATGCCGGTAGCAGAAGTTGTCGCGATTGCGCGCGAAGTCCGCGGACGTCATCCGAACGAGCGCTAGGCGGAGACGATGTCGACGGAGTGCAGCACGACCGGCTCGATCGGACGGTCGCCGGCTCCGGTGGCCACGGCGCCGATCGCGTCGACGACCTTCTTCGAGGCGTCGTCGGCGACCTCGCCGAAAATCGTGTGCTTGCCCTGCAGCCACGGCGTCGGGTCGGTCGTGATGAAGAACTGCGAGCCGTTGGTGCCCTCGGGCTGGCCGGTGATGGCGTTGCGGCGGAGTCCGGCGTTGGCCATCGCGAGGATGTAGGGCTCGCTGAAGTTCAGCTCGGGGTGGATCTCGTCGTTGAACGTGTATCCGGGCCCGCCGACGCCCTGACCGAGCGGGTCGCCGCCCTGGATCATGAAGTTCGGGATGATGCGGTGGAAGATGACGTCCTTGTAGAGCGCGCCCTCGCCGGGCTTGCCCGTGGCGGGGTCGGTCCAGGCGCCGGTGCCGTCGGCGAGACCGATGAAGTTCTTGACGGTCTGGGGGCGTGGTCGCCGAAGAGGTTGATGACGATGTCGCCGTGGTTGGTGTGCAGGGTTGCGACGTGTGAAGCGTGAGGCATACCCCCATTGTCTCAGAGCATCCTCGGAGTTCGGCCCGAACCCTGCCGGTTGACAGATGCGCATGGCAAGATGGGGAAACGAACCGCTATGGACAGGGAGAGCATCGTGAGCCTCAGCCGCAAGCGCAAGAAGGAACTCCGCCGACTCCAGAACGACGCCAACAAGCTGTGGGAGTCGCAGCAGGAAGTCGCGGGGCAGGCCGCTCAGATCGCCCGCGCGGCGGGAAGGCAGCTGGGCACCGTCACGCGTGAGGACGTGCTGCCGGCCGTGCACGATTCGTACGAGCGCCACGTCGCACCGGTCGTGAACCGCGGGGTGAATGCATCCCGCAAGGTGGTCGACAAGACGATCGTGCCCGCCGTCGGGGCGTCATCGGCACCGCGCTCTCGGCCTGGGACGTCGCCAACGAGAAGCGTCGCTCGGTCTCCTGGCTGCCCGGCTACGTCGAGCCCGTGCCCGCCAAGCGCGGCCCGAGCGTTGGATCGGTCATCGCCGTGATCCTCGGAGTCGCCGCCGCTGTCGGCGTCGTCTACGCCGCCTGGCAGACGCTGCGCGCCGACGACGAGCTCTGGGTCGCCGACGACCCGCTCGGCACGCCCAACGCGTGAGCGACGGCTCCGAGAGGGTTCGCGCCGCCGCCGAGGCGCGGGGTCTGGAGATCGAGTTCCGCGAGCGGCCGAGAGCCCGGAGCCTGCACGAGGCGGCAGAGCTCATGGGCATCGAGCCTCGGACATCGTCAAGACCCTCGTCGTGAAGAGATCCGACGACACCTACCTATTCGCCCTCGTGCCGGGCGGACGCATGATTTCCTGGCCGAAGCTGCGAGCGCTGGTCGGAGTGAACAAGCTCCGGATGCCGGAACCCGAGCTCGCCCTGGCCGCCACCGGGTTCGAGCGCGGCACGATCACGCCGATCGGCAGCACGACCGAATGGCCCGTCTACGCCGATGAGACGATCACCGGCAAGCGCATCGCGATGGGCAGCGGCGCGCACGGCACACAGCTGTTCGTCGACGCGGATGCCCTCATCACGGCCTACGGCGCGACCGTCGCCGACATCTCCGACCCGGAGCCGGTCGCTGCCGCCCTTCGGGTCGTTGAGCGAGGACCGCCGTAGGCGGAGCGAGTCGGAACGCGGTGGTGCTTCCGGACGGGTGCTGCGTTTCGTCACTTCGACGCGCTGCGCTTGCTCAGTACATCGCTCGGTCTCGCTGCGCGAGGCCTCGCTCAACGACCGGGAGGGCCGCTCGCCTACGTTCCGCACAGAGGCGCGACGAGATGCGGCGTCATCCGCTCAGATCTGCCCGATGGGCTCGCGCTTCTCCGCCTGGAAGGTGTCCTCCACCCGCCCGTGCGCCCAGTATGCCGACAGTGAGAGCTGGGAGCGTTCGAGGCCCCGCTCATCGGTGAAGTAGGGGCGCAGCGACTTCATCGCGCCGCGCTCGCCGTGCGCGAAGACCTGCACGCGGCCGTCGCGCCACGCCCGCGCGCGCACGGCGTCGGCGAGCAGTGTCGTCGTGCCCGCCTCCGCGCCGTCGCGGTGCAGCCAGACGACCTCGATCCCCGAGGGTGCGGCGAGCTCGAGATGGTCGGCGTCGCCGTCGACCTCGAGGAAGGCGACGCCCTCGGCATCCTTCGGCATGGCCTCCAGCGCAGCGGCGATCGCCGGCAGTGCGGAGTCGTCTCCGGCGAGCAGGTGCCACCCGGCATCCGGATCCGGGGCGTAGCCCCGCCGATGCCACCGAGCACGACCGCGTCGCCCGGCTGCGCGGCATCCGCCCACGGGCCGGCGATGCCCGCGCTGCCGTGGACGACGAAGTCGATCCAGATCTGCCCCTGCTCGAGGTCGAAGCGCCGGATCGTGTAGGTGCGACGCGACGGCATGAGCTCCGGCGGCAGCTCGTCGCGCAGCGCCTCCATGTCGTAGGGCGCAGTCAGGTTCGTGTCCGGATGCGCGAAGAGCATCTTCGTGTAGGCGTCGGTCATCCCGTTGTCCTCCACGGCGGCGATGCCCGGTCCACCGGCGACGACGCGCACCATGTGCGGTGTGAGCTGCACGCGCTCGAGCACCTCCAGGACGATCTGGGACGTGGGGGCGGCGGGTGGGCACGGCAGACATAGATCTCTTTCCGGAAGTTAGGGTGACCTAACCAGCCTAGCCCGTCTGCGGGCAGGTGCGGCGAGTTGCGCCCACCGACCCGTAACACCTCACTGCGTTTCGACTCGCCTGCGGCTCGCTCAACGACCGGTGGGGGCGTGGACCGGTCGGGCAGGTCAGGGGATCTCCAGCCCCGCCATCTTCAGCGCGATGTCGACGAGCTTGACCCGCTGCATCCCGGCGATCTGCTCGAGCGTGAACCACCCGGCCATGTCGGTCGAGCCGTCCTCCTCGAAGCGCAGCTCGCCCCGCGTCACATGGGCGCGGTAGACGATCCGCAGCGTGTGCAGAGGGGTCTCGGATGCCGTGATCCGCTGGGTCGCCGGCAGCACCCGGGAGTGGATGCCGAGCAGCTCGTCGAGCTCGACCGTGTAGCCGGTCTCCTCGCGGACCTCGCGACGCGCCGCGGCCTCCGGGTCTTCGCCCGACTCGAGTCCTCCGCCCGGCATCGTCCAGGCGACGCGGCGACCCTGGATCCAGCGCGCCAGCAGCACCCGGTCGCGGTCGTCGGAGACGACCGCGTACGCCGCGACCCGCATGTCCATGCGGTTCAGCCTAGCGGCGGCATCTGCCGCGGCTCCTGTACGCACCCGGGCGAAGACTCCGGACCGGGCCGATTCCGCCACCACCCGCCTGTCACGGCGCACGGGCGGGCGGCCCAGCGAGAGCATCATCCGGTTCGCTGGCCGTCGGGAAGCGGGCCGGTCGCGACGGGCCGGCCGGGGTCGTGGACCACTGGCTCCACGACCCGGGGAAGACCTTGCCCTCGATGCCCGCTTCGGCGAGCGCGAGCGCGGTGTGCGCGGCGGTGATGCCCGAGCCGCAGTACGCCGCGACGCGCGTGCCCGGCTCCACGCCGACCTCCGCGAAGGCTGCGCGCAGCGTGGCGGCGTCGTGCAGGGTGCCGTCGGGCGCGATGTGGACGAAGGTGGGCAGGTTCACCGCGCCCGGAATGTGCCCGGCGGCCGGATCGAGCGGCTCGACCTCGCCCCGATACCGCTCGGGTGCACGCACGTCCAGGAGGACGCCGGATGCCGGGAACGCCGCCGCCTCGTCGATCGTGAGCGCGTCGGCGCCGATATCGGCGAGCTCGACGTCTCCCAGAGCCGGAGCGATCTCGCCCGTCTCGAGGCTCTTGCCCGCCGCGATCCACGCGCGCAGCCCGCCGTCGAGGACGAGGACGTCGACTCCCGCCTGACGCAGCAGCCACCAGGCCCGGGCGGCGGCGATGCCCTTCACGTCGTCGTAGGCCACGACCAGGTCGCGGGCGTTCACGCCCCAGCGCCGTGCGGCGCTCTGCAGTGAGGCCGTGTCCGGGAGCGGATGCCGGCCGGCATCCGGAGTCTCCAATGAGGCCAGTTCGCCGTCGAGATCGACGTAGACGGCGCCGGGGAGGTGGCCTTCGAGGTAGTCGGCGCGACCGTCCGGGCGGTCGAGCCGCCAGCGCACATCGAGCAGGCGCACGGGGGCTGCGCGATCCAGGAGTTCGGAGAGTTCCGCGACGCTCAGAAGGTGGCTCATGGCCCGAGGCTAACCATCCCGGCACCCGCCTGGGGTTTGTCACCCGGCGTTGCCCCGGAGGACTTTCCCTGACATCACCGGTTGCGCGTGTCTCGTGGAGGCCTTTCCGAGCCTGTGTGGGAGCGATTCCATCGGCACGGGTGATACCCGGTTCTGGCCCGGAATTACGGGGTTTTCCGGAGTCCTGAGCAAACCCTGAGGGTGAACTTCAGCGCGCCTCGGCGGATCCGGCAATGGATCGAGTCGGTGTTCGACACCCTCAAGGGACAGCTCACCCTCGAACAGCACGGCGGCCGCACACCAGCGGGCGTCTACTCCCGCATCGCCGCACGCCTCCTCGCCCTCGCCGCCGGCATCTGGCACAACTGGCTCACAGGCGCGCCAGCGAAACGCTCCCTCATCGCCTACGACCACTGAAAGCAAACGGACTCACTCATCTAGGGTTCCGGGGGTGTCAGCGAAACTCTCCGGGGATCATCCGGTATTGGGCTTCGCGCGACAGGTGCCGGTCGCTGAGCTTGTCGAAGCGCCCGGCACCGGGGTTCGGGCCCTTCGACAAGCTCAGGGACCGAACTTCAGAGACGACGACGGGCACGGAGCAGTCCGCCCCGTGCCCGTGCCTCGCGTCGCTCCTCGCGGAGCGGAACGACTCTTACAGCTCTGCGACGATGGTCTTCAGCTCGGTGTAGTCCTCGACGCCGAAGGAGCCGAGCTCACGGCCCCAGCCGGACTCCTTGTAGCCGCCGCGCGGAAGCGTGACGTCGTCGGCGTGCCAGGAGTTGAGCCAGACGGTGCCGGCGCGCAGACGCCCGCCGACCCGGTGGGCGGTGCCGATGTCGCGCGACCAGACGCCCGCGGCCAGGCCGTAGCGGGTGTTGTTCGCGGCCGCGATGGCCTCCTCCTCGGTGTCGAACGGCACGGCCGTCACGACCGGTCCGAAGATCTCGTCCGTCTGGATGGACATCTGCTCGCTGACGTCGGTGAACACCGTCGGGCGCACGAAGTAGCCGCGGTCGCCCACGCGGACCCGCCCTCGGCGACCGTCGCACCCTCGGCCACACCGGCCTCCAGGTAGCCGGTGACCTTGGCGAACTGCTCGTCGGAGATGAGCGGCCCCATGTCGGTGGACTCGTCGAAGGCGCTGCCCACGTTGATGCCCCGGGCGATCTCCGCGATGCCGGCGACGACCTCGTCGAACACGCCGCGCTGCACGTAGAGGCGCGAGCCATTGACGCAGCACTGGCCCTGGTTGAAGAAGGCGGCGTGCGCCGAACCAGGGATCGCCTTGCTGAGGTCGGCATCGTCGAAGACGATGTTCGGTGCCTTGCCGCCGAGCTCCAGCGAGACCTTCTTGAGGTTCTGGCTGGCCGCCGCGGCGATCTTCTTGCCGACGGCGGTGGAGCCGGTGAAGGCCACTTTGTCGACGTCGATGTGGTCGACCAGCGCCGCGCCCGTGTCGCCGAAGCCCGGGAGCACGTTGACGACGCCCGCGGGCAGGCCGGCCTCCAGCATGAGCTCGCCCAGGCGCAGTGCGCTCAGCGGCGTCTGCTCGGCGGGCTTGAGCACGACGGTGTTGCCGACCGTGATGGCGGGGATGATCTTGAACGCGGCCATCGTCAGCGGGAAGTTCCACGGGACGATGCCGGCCACGACGCCGATCGGCTCGCGCACCGTGTAGGCGTGGAACTGCGCGCTCTCGCTGGAAAACGGGATCGTGGTGCCCTCGATCTTGTTCGCCCAGCCCGCGAAGTAGCGGAACAGCTCTGCGGCCGTGGCCACATCGCCGTCACGCGCGCCCACGAACGGCTTGCCGCCGTCGAGAGCCTCCAGCTGCGCGAACTCGTCGGCGTTCTCCTCGAGAAGATCGGCGATCTTCCAGAGCAGACGCCCGCGCTGACGAGGAGTGAAGCGGTTCCAGGCCGAGCCGTGCTCGAAGGCGCGGCGTGCGGCGGCGACGGCACGGTTCACGTCCTCGATGCCCGCCTGGGCGACCTGGACGATCTCGGTCTCGGTCGCCGGGTCGATCGTGGCGAAGGTGCGGCCGTCGGCCGCATCCTGCAGCTTCCCATCGATGAGAAGCTGACGGGGCGAGCCGATGAAGTCGGCCACGCGGGGAAGAAGTGTCGCGTCGGTCATGAGTCTTGTCCTTTCATTTGACGAACGGGAGCTTGGAGCGGTCGATGGTGAGAGCGACCGCGAGGATGACGAGCAGACCGTAGAAGATCTGCTCATAGGACGAGGGGACACCGGCGACCGAGAGGCCGACGCGCAGCACCGTGATGATGAGGACGCCGATCACGACGCGGCCGATGCCGCCGAATCCACCGGTGATCGCCGTCCCACCCACCACGATGGCGGCGACCACCGGCAGAAGCAGAGAGTCAGCCAGAGCCGGAGCCCCGCTGTAGGTGCGGCCCACGAGCATGACGCCCGCGAAGCCCGCACAGGCGCCCGAGACCGCGAAGGCGACGACCTTGGTCTGCAGAACCGGAACACCGGCGAGCAGCGCCGAAGGCTCGGAGCTGCCGATCGCGATCAGCCAGCGACGCACCGGGGTGAGTCCCATCACGAGTGCGAACACGACGACCAGTCCGGCGCCGATGAGCACGGCGCTGGGCACTCGCCAGTCGCCGATGCGGGTGAAGGTCCAGTCCAGGGTGTTGACCGAGATGCCGATGGTGGATGCGCCGGAGGCGAGGAGACCCACACCCGACCACACCGCCATGCCACCGAGGGTGACGAGGAACGACGGCACCTGTCCGATCACGTGGATCGCCCCCTGCAGGGCACCGGCCGAGGCGCAGGCGAGGATCACCAGCAACACGGTCCACCCGCCGAGATGCGGCAGCCAGAGCGCCGTGAACACGGAGGCCATCGACGCCATCGCGGCAATCGACAGGTCGATGCCGCCGCAGAGGATGACGAGCATCGCACCCGCGGCGAGAATCAGCAGCGGAATGGACGAGTCCAGTGCCGTCCAGAGGCTGCCGGGCCGCAGAAAGGCGGGGTTGGCGATGGAGATCGCGGCCACGAGCACGACGAGCACTCCGATCGGCATGACCGTCAGCAAGAGCTGACGCCTGGCCGTCTCGGTCATCTTGGGGCCCTCGCCCAGGCGGGCGAAAGTGCCGGTCTTGTCTGTGATGCTCATCATCACACCATCCGTTCCAGCACCCGCAGCGGGTGGGTTTGTCATCTTTGGGCGCGGGGATCTCGTCGGTCACCTTGCCGTCCTTCATGACGATCACGCGGTGGCTCATCGCGATGAGCTCTTCGAGGCTGTCGGCCATGAGGATCACCGCCACGCCCGCTTCGGTGAGTTCGTGGATCAGGTTGTAGACATCGGCTTTGGCGCCGATGTCGAGACCCCGCGTCGGGTGGTCGAGGATCAGCACCCGGGGTGCCTCGGCGATCAGCCAGCGGGCGAGCACCGCCTTCTGCTGATTGCCGCCCGACAGCGAGCCCAGGGCGTCGCGGGCGACCCGGTGCGGATGCGCAGACGCTCGATCCACTTCTCGGCGACGGACTTCTCCTTGCCGCGCAGCAGGATCGGACCGGCACTGACCGCTTCGATATGCGGCAGGCTGATGTTCTCGGCCACCGACATCGTGCCGACCATGCCCTCACGACGGCGCTCGGCGGGAACGTAGCCGATGTGCGCCCCGATGGCATCGCGCGGAGAACCGGGACGGAAAGGCTTGCCGTCGAGCGTCATGGCCTTGGCCTTGTACGGAAGCGCACCGAAGATCGCCCGGCACATCTCTTCACGGCCTGAGCCCTGCACACCGGCGATGCCGAGCACCTCTCCGGCGTGCACATCGAAGTCGATGCCCTTGCAGGCGTTCCTGATCGTCAGGCCTCGCACCGAGAAGCGCACGTCTTCGCCCGCAGGCTGCTGGCGCTCTTCGTTGTAGTGGCTGCCTTCCATGTCGCGGCCGATCATGAGACTGCGAAGCTTCGCCTCATCGACCTCGTCCGGGGTGCACTCGGCGACGGTCTGGCCGTTGCGCAGCACATAGACGCGGTCCGAGACCCGCAGCACCTCGTCGAGGCGGTGCGAGACGAAGACGACCGATGCGCGCGTGCGGAGCCGCTCGATCTGGGCGAACAGCACCTCGGCCTCATCCCGATCCAGCACCGACGTCGGCTCGTCCAGCAGCACGACGGGTTCGGCGTGCGAGCGCTCCTCGGTGGCGAGGACCTTCGCGACCTCCACCATCTGGCGGTCGGCGAAGCTGAGGTCCTCGGTGATCGCGTTGACGTCGATCTTCGAGCCGATCTTGTCGAGCTGCACCTGGGCGCGCGTGCGCAGTTCGTTCCAGCGGTACAGGCCCGCCTTCACACCGTCACCCTCGGCTCCGAGAAGGATGTTCTCGGCGACCGTGAGGTTGGGGATCAGCGACTGCTCTTGAAAGACCATGCCGATGCCGGCGGCGCCGGCCTGTGCGATCCCGCGCATCTTGATGCGCTCCCCGCGCATCTCGATGTGCCCGGAGTCGGGCTGGGCAAGGCCGACGAGCATCTTCAGCAGTGTCGACTTGCCCGCGCCGTTCTCGCCGATGAGGCCGACGACCTCGTGCGGGCGCACCTCGAAGGACACGCCGTCGAGAGCCGTCGTCTCGGCGAACTTCTTGCGCAGTTCGTGAACCGCGAGCACCGGCTGCGCGGCATTCGGGATCTGAGGACCCGGGATCGCCGCATCCGGCGTGGAGGGGACTGATCGCTCATTTGACGACTCGCAATCTCTTGCGCAGCGGCCATGCGGTGATGACCACGGCGGCGACGACGATGACACCCTGCACGGCACCCTGCACATAGGGGCTGACGCCGGCGAGGATGAGGCCGTTGGTGAGGACGGTGACGATCAGCACGCCGACCATCGACTGCAGCACGCCACCGCGACCACCCGAAAGGAGGGTGCCGCCGACGACCGCCGCGGTGATCGCGGCGAAGTTCTGGCCGACACCGGCCTGCACGATGCCCGTGCCCAGCTGGATCGTGACCATCACGCCCGCGATGCCGTAGCATGCGCCGGCGATGGTGAAGGCAAGGATCTTGTACTTGCGGACGTTGATGCCCGACAGCAGGGTGAGCTCCTCTGCACCGCCGATCGCTCGCGTGTAGCGGCCGAGACGGGTGTAGCGCTGGATGAGCACCGCCACGATGACGACGGCGAGGGCGACGTAGGTGAGCCGGGTGAGTCCGAACAGGCGACCCGAGGCCCACTCGCGAATCACCGGGTCGGCGACGACGGGCTGGATGCCTCCGAAGAGCACCGTGGCGACACCGATGCCGATGGCCGAGACGCCGAGCGTGGTCATGAAGGACGGGATCTTCAGGCCTGTGGACAGACTGCCGCTGAGCAGACCGAAGCAGGCGCCCAGCACAACGGCGAGCACGATGCCGAGGAGTCCGAGATCGTTGTCGTTCCTGGTGTTGGCCACGAGCAGCGCCATGCTCAGCGCGGCAGTCGCCATCACGCCCTCGACGGAGAGGTCGATGGCCCCATCATCAGCACGAAGGTGATGCCCACGGCGATGACGGCGAGAACGGACCCCGCATCGAGAATGTTGCGGATGTTGCCGAAGGAGGCGAACTGCGGGTTGAGGAAGGTGAAGATCACGCACAGCAGGATGAGGGCGACCAGAGGGCCGAAGTCAGCCAGGAGGCTGGCGCGATTACGTGTAGTGGGAAGTTTCATGGGGCCAAGACCCGCCCGGACCTGGGCGGGGCTTGCCCAGTCCGGGCGGAGTTCATCTCAGTTCAGTCCTCGCAGGACGCGGTCGAACACGCGGTCGCATGCGAAGTCCGCAGGGTCGGCCTGGGGCTCGAGGAAGTCGGAGGCGTTGCTTCCGTCGACGAGCACTGCGGCGGTGACCGAACCACGCTTGTCGGCGCTGAGCGATTCGATGTCGATCTCACCGGTCAGAGCGCAGTAGCCCATCGCCAGGCCGACGCCACCCTGCCAGGGACCATCCACCGACGCGGTCGCAACCATCTGGCCGTCGACGATGGCCTGAACGGCCTCGGGGACGGCGTCGATGCCGGCGATCGCGACCTGGCCTTCCATGCCTGCGGCCACGACAGCCTGCAGGGCACCGAGTGCCATGTCATCGTTCGCAGCCCAGATGCCCTTGACCTTGTCACCGTGCTGGGTGAGCAGGGTGCGGGTGACCTCGAAGCCCTCGGTGCGACCGAAGTCGGCGACCTGGTCGGCGAGCAGCTCGATGCCCGAGTTCTCAGCCAGTGCCTCCTCGAGACCGGCGAAGCGGTCCTGCGCAGCCGACGTGGCCAGGATGCCCTGGAGGGCGATGATGCCGCCCTCGCCGCCCATCTCTTCGAAGATCGCCTCGGCGATCTGCTTGCCCATGGCCTGGTCGTCGAAGGCGATGTGCGTGATCCAGTTGTCGTAGTCGGAGACGGTCATGTCTGCCGGCTTGTTCCAGTGGGTCACCAGCAGCGCGCCGGCGGCGTTCGTCTCACGCACGATCGGGGTGGTGTCCGAGTCGCCGTTGGGCAGAACGTTCAGGACCATGCACTCGGGGTTCGACGAGGTGGCCAGAGCCTGACGGATCTGCTCCTGCTGACGCGGCGACTCGCTGTCGTAGGTGAGTCGCGTCTGCGTCAGGCCGACGGACTCGGCGAACACGTCGCCGCCGTCGAGCCACGACTTCTCGTAGGGGTTGGTCTCGTTGCGGACCTGACCGATCAGCTGGATGTCCTCGGGCGCGCAGATGGCTGCCTCGGGCGCCTCGGGCGCCTCGCCTTCGGGGTCGTCTCCGTTGCTCGCACAGGCGGCGAGGGAGAGGACCATCAGTCCGGCTGCGGCGAGCCCCAGTGCTCGCTTGCCGCGGAATGCTGTTGCGTTCATTGCAGTACTCCTGTTCTGGTGTCGGGATGTGGGGTGGGTGGTCGGTGTCAACGCGACATCCATCCGCCATCGACCACGAGGGTGTGGCCGGTGACGTAGTCGGATGCCGCGGAGGAGAGATAGACGGCGGCGCCGGCGAGATCGTCCGCCGTGCCCCAGCGTCCGGTGGGGATGCGCGAGAGGATCTCGGCGTCGCGCTGCGCGTCGGCGCGCAGCGGCGCGGTGTTGTCGGTGTCGATGTAGCCGGGCGCGATGGCGTTGACCTGCACGCCGCGGCTCGCCCACTCATTGGCGAGGGCTTTGGTGAGCCCGACGAGCGCGTGCTTGCTCGTCGTGTACGCCGCCACGTTCACCCCGCCCTGGAAGGAGAGGAGGCTGGCGATGTTGACGATCTTGCCGCGTCCGCGGTCGACCATCTGCGCGCCGAAGGCACGGCTGAGCACGCGCGGCGCCTCGAGGTTGATGTCCAACACGTCGCGCCACCGCTCGTCTTCGTGCTCCAGGAAAGGACTGCGATAGATGGTTCCCGCGCAGTTGACCAGGATATCGACCTCGGTGTCCTCGCCGATGGTGCGCGGCAACTCGTCCGCCGCCCGCAGGTCGGAGAGGTCCGCCTGCACGGCGCGCGCCGCGCCCCCGGAGCTCGTGATCTCCTCGGCGGTGCGGTGCACGGCCTCGGAGCGTCCGACGAGGATCACCTCGGCACCGGCGGCGGCCAGGCCGTGGGCGATGCCGCGGCCGATGCCGGAGCCGGCGCCGGTCACCAGCGCCGTCCGGTCGTCGAGGGAGAAGGGAGTGGCGCGGCTCATCGCAGCTCTTCTGTCGGGACGCCGGCCAGGTCGCCGTAGTCGCGGTTGTCGCCGGCCATGGCCCAGATGAAGGTGTAGCGCCCGGTGCCCGCACCGGAGTGGATCGACCAGCGCGGGGAGATCACGGCCTGCTCGTTGCGCACGATGAGATGCCGGGTGTGCGCGGGCTCGCCCATGAGGTGCACGACGGCGCCGGCGGGGTCGAGCTCGAAGTAGAGGTAGATCTCGGTGCGGCGCTCGTGCAGGTGCGCGGGGAAGGTGTTCCACACCGAGCCCTCCTCGAGCACGGTGATGCCGAACTGCAGCTGGCTGGAGGCGACCGGGCCGTCGCCCCAGACGTAGCGGTGCAGACCCCGGCGGCCGGCGCCGGCGGTGTCGCCGATCATCAGCGGCTCGCTCTGGGCGAAGGGGATGTGCACGGTCTTGTTGTCGGAGTGGGCGAGCACGGCCACGACGTAAAAGCGGGCGCCCTCGCCGCGGAAGGACAGCTGTGCGCCACGGCCGGCGTACAGGCCGTCACGGTGCTCCAGGGAGTAGACCTCACCGTCGACGACGACCTCGCCGGCCTCGCCGATGTTGATGACGCCGAACTCGCGCCGACTGTATCCCTCTGCACCGAGCGCGGGCAGTTCGGGCAGGCTCAGCTCGCCGGTGCCGGGCACGACGCCCGCCACGACCATGCGGTCTTCGGCGGTGTGCGCAGCGTGCGCTTCGCCGTCGACGAAGAGGTTCTCCAGCAGGAAGGCATCCCGCAGTTCCTCCGTCGTGGCCGTACGCGCCCTGGTCGGGTCGATGGTGGGCCGGTCCGTGGTCATGAACCGCTCCTTTCTGCGGCCTCGACCGCATCACGGGCCGTCTGTTCGACGGCGGCATCCTGTCCTTGTCTCCATGCCGTGCTCAGCGCGCCGGCGAGGCCCGCTGCGGCGGCCCCGGCGTCGAGCCAGGCGCCGACGCCGTCGGCGGCGATGCCACCGGTGGGCATGAGCCGGACGTCCGGCATCACGTCCCGGAGGGCGGAGATGAAAGAGGTACCCAGCGAAGACGCGGGGAAGATCTTGACGGCGAAGGCGCCGGCGCGCGCGGCGCGCGCGACCTCGGTCGGGGTGAACGCGCCGGGCATGAAGGGGACGTCGAGCTCGATCGCGCGGGCGATGAGCTCCTCGTCGATCAGGGGGAGACGGCGAACTTCGCCCCGGCGGCCGCCGCGCGCTCCAGCTGCTCGGCGGTGAGGACCGTGCCTGCGCCGATGACCGCCTCCGGTTCCTGGTCGCGCAGCTTCTCGATGAGCAGCTCGGCACCCGGCACCGTGAAGGTGATCTCGATGAGACGCACGCCGCCGCGGATGGCGGCCCGCGCGATCCGCTCCGCGGCCTCGATCGAATCGTTGCGCACGACCGCGACGACCGGTGCGGCCGCCAGTGCGCGCTCCAGCGCGGTCATCGGGTCACCGCCAGCTCAGCGCGACGATCATCGAGCTCGCCCTCGTAGGGAAGGCCCTGATAGTCGCCGCGGCATCCGATCACCCGTGCGGCGACCTTCGCCCCGCGCGACAGTGCGTCGGCGATCGTGCCGCCGGAGAGCATCGTGTCCAGGTAGCCGACGACGAAGCCGTCCCCGGAACCGACCGGGTCGACCACCGGGACCTGCTCGGCCTCGACGGAGATGCGGTCGCCCGCGAAGAACGCCGTCGCCCCGCCGTTTCCGCCCTTGAGGACGACGGTCTCCACGTCGAGGCCCTGCGCGTACTGCTCGGGCGTCGACTCGGTGCCCGCGCAGAGCGCCGCCTCGCCGCGGCCGAGGAAGACCTCGTCGGCGAGGGCGGCCGCGTTCTCGAACTCACGGACGAGGACGTCGTCGCTCGCGAGCGTGCGGCGGAAGTTCGCGTCGAGGCTGACCCGGGCGCCGGCGCCGCGGGCGCGCTGCATCGCCTCGAGCGCGGCGTCGCGCGCGGAGGCGGAGAGGACCAGGGTGATGCCGGTCACGTGCAGGCGGCGGATGCCGGAGAAGTCCTGGGGGATGTCGGCCGGGCTCAGGGTCGCACCGGCGGCGTGGCGGCGGTGGTAGGTCACGCCGACCCGACCGGGCGCGGTCTGCTCCTTGATGAGCACCGCGGTGGGGAGGTCGGCGACCGTGCGCACCCCGGAGACGTCGACGCCCTCGCCGCGCAGCGTGCGCACGATCTCACGACCGCCCGCGTCGGTGCCGACGCGGCCGATGTAGGCGACGGAGCGTCCGAGGCGGGCGAGCCCGATCGCGACGTTGCTCTCTGCTCCGACGACATACTTGCGGACGCGGGAAGCGGCGTCGAGGCGGTCCTCACCGCTGTCGAAGCAGATCAGCGACTCGCCGAGTGTCAGGAGTGTCATCCTCATCCTTGAATGATGTTCGGTAGCTTGTACGACGACGGTAGGCTATCGTGACGATGTAGTCAAGTAGCGGAACAAGATTCACTCTTGTGAACGCGAAGGAGAAATCAGTGGCACAGTCAGTGATCGACGCAGACACCGGCGCAGAGCAGGACTTCGTCCCCGTGAAGTCGGCGGACCGTACGCTCGACGTGCTCGAAGCCCTGGCTTCGGGAGCGGCGAGTCTCGCGGATCTCGCGCAGCGGCTGCGCATCCCCAAGAGCAGCCTGCACAGCATCCTGCGCACGCTCGACCACCGGGGGTGGATCGAGACGAACGCGGCACGCTCGACCTACAGTCTCGGTCTGAACGCCCTGCTGATCGGCTCCTCCTACGTCGATCAGGATCCGACCGTGACCCGCACCTCCGACATCATGGACCGCCTCGCGGCCGACACCGGCGAGACCATCCACCTCGCCCGGCTGGAGGCCACCGATGTCGTCTATCTGGCCAAACGCGAGTCCGTGCATCCGCTGCGCATGTTCTCCGCCATCGGCCGCCGCCTGCCCGCGCACGCCACCGCCCTCGGCAAGATCCTTCTCGCCGACCTGCCCGACGAGAAGGTCCGCACGACCTTCCCCGAGCAGCTGGCCGGCACGACCGCCCACACGATCACCTCCCGCGACGCACTCGTCGAGCACCTCGGCGACGTCCGTCGCGCGGGCTACGCCATCGACGCCGAAGAGGCCGGTCTCGGCATGCGCTGCTTCGCCGTCGCTCTCCCGTTCCAGTTCCCCGCGAAGGACGCCATCAGCTGCTCTGCGCCGATCGCGCGGCTGACGCCCGAGAAGGAACAGGAGATCATCACGCTTCTCCTCGCGGCCCGCGAGGAGTTGAGCCACCAGTTCGGTGGCCGGAAACGGACGATCTGAGGAGGATCACATGCCCAACATCACCGTCGAGCTCCTGAAGGGGCGCACGATCGAGCAGCGTCGCGACTTCGCCGAGGCCGTCACCGCGAGCGCCGTCGACATCCTCGGCGCCCGCCGCCAGGACGTCCGCCTCGTCTACAGCGAGATCACCGCCGACTTCGTCGCCAACGGCGGCGTGCTCGCCAGCGAGGACAACTCGCGCGCGGAGGTCGTCGCCAAGCACGGCGCCTGACGACCCGACGAGAGAACGCGGTGACCCTCCCGGAGGCGTCACCGCGTTCTCTCGTCCCGGGACCGCTCAGCGGCGAGCGGGCACGGCGACCTCGCGCTGCGGAGGGGCGGCGGCCACGCGCGGCGTCTTCACCCAGGTGTTCCGACCGCGCGCGATGTTGACGATCGCCTTGAGCGACACCCACAGCCAGGCGTAGCTGTACGCCGTGAACGCGACGCCCGCCGCCGGCACCTCCCACCAGCGGAACGGATGCCGGCTGTTGACCTGATAGGTGCCCATGAACACCACGACGGGCAGCAGCGAGAGGGCCACGCTCGCCAGGCGCCGGGGGATGCCGTAAGGCACGAAGACGAGGAAGTCGTTGACGACATCCACGACGCCGACGGCGCCCAGCAGCGCCACCCCCATCGTGGCCGACACCAGCAGCACCGTCACCACCAGGACGAGGTAGAGGATCAGGTCGAAGCGCGTCGCCAGACGCACCCGCCCTGCCGCGGCGAGTCCGCCGATGTGCCGCCAGCACTGATAGTGCCCCTGGATCCACCGTGTACGCTGCCGGATCAAGGGCTTCCACTCGGTCAGGCCCTGCTGCGCGACGAAGGTCGCGTAGCAGAACCGCGTCCGCCACCCGGCTCTGACCAGCCACAGGCCCAGATCGAGGTCCTCGGTCAGCGCGCCCCGGCTCCACGGCCCGTCGCCGCCGGCCGCGCCCCGGTCGATGCTCGCCAGCGCCGCCAGGCGGGTGAACTGTCCGTTGCCGCCCAGCCCCGAGGAGCCGATCCAGTCGCGGGCGATCTGCACGAGGCAGGAGAAGCCCACGAACTCGATGTCCTGCATCCGGGCGAGCAGATTGTCGCGGGCGTTCGCGATGCGCACGCCGATCTGCACCGACCCCACGCGGGCATCGTCGAAGAACGGCGCCACCTTCTCCAGCGCGTCCTTCTCCAGCCGCCCGTCGGCGTCGACGATCACCAGCACGACCTCATCGCGACGGCGCCCGCCCATCCACGGATCGCCCTCGGCGATCCAGCGCTCCAGCAGCCGATAGCAGTGGTTGAGGACCTCGCTCTTGCCCTGCGCGGCCTCGGGGAGCACCCGTCGACTCAGCCGGATGCGGGCGTCGGTCGCCGCCCAGCGCGCGGCGATCTCACCCGTCGCGTCCTCGGAGGCGTCGTCGACCACGAGCACGCGGTAGTCGCCGGAGTAGCGCAGCCGCGACATCGCCGAGAGGGTCCCCTCGAGCACGAGCTCCTCGTTGCGGGCCGGGATGAGGAGCACCATGAGCGGAGGCGCCGCCGAGCGGCTCCGGGGCTGCCGCGGACGAACCAGGCTCGCCAGGAACAGCAGCCCGTAGTACATCACGATCGCGCCGATCACCCAGCTGACGATCGTGATGTCGATCGTCATCGGCGCCGCGGTCGAGGTCACGGCGAGTCCGGCAGGAGGAGTTCGGGCATGTCGTCCAGGAGATCCTCGCCGGAGAGCTCCGAGAGCTCCCGCAGCGCCTGGGTCCAGCTGTCATCGGCCTCGCCGAGCGCGTCGAACCACTTCGACGACAGTGCCTCGTCGTCCGCGGTCCAGTCCGCCAGCTCCTCCGCGAGCTCCGCGTACTCCGTCAGCGACTCCACCAGGAGGGCGGCCGGCGTGCCTGCGGGCGGCTCGATCATGGTCGCCTCCTGGATGAGGCCGAGAAGATCCGTGCCGACCTGCTCGGCCTGCGCGGGGATGAGGTCCTGCGGGATGCCGTCCTCGTGCGTCGTGCTCATGCCCAGCCCGTGCAGCAGGAAGACCTGGTCGCGGCTCCGCTTCCCGATCGCGGAGGCGGCGACGATGAGGGGGAGTTCACATCGGTCGTGCCGGCAGCGGGAGGGGCGGCGTCGTGCCCTCGGGGGCCGCGCCATCGCCTCCCCAGCAGCCGACGATTCCCAGGCCGAGCGTCAGGACGAGAGCGGCGGCGGCCGCCCGGCGGACGAAGCGCGGGTTTCGGTGGGGGTGCGGTGAGACATGACTTTCCTTCAGCGTGCGAGATGTGAGTGGCGGACGGCCACGAGGTCCAGTGCGGTCACGATGCGCTCGCCGGCCTTCCCGTCGCCGAACGGGAGGCTCCGACAGGAGAGCCTCTCATGCGCGTCGGCGTCGGTGAGCAGGCGCCCCGCCTCGGCGGCGATCTTGTGCGGATCCGTGCCGACGAGCAGCAGACCCCGGCATCCGCCCCTCCGGCCGCTCGGTCGTGTCGCGGGCGACGAGGGTCGGCACGCCGAGCGAGCACGCCTCCTCCTGGATGCCGCCCGAGTCCGTCAGGACGAGCGTCGCGAGACGGAGGGTCCGGACGAGGTCGGGGTAGCCGAGCGGTTCGGTCAGGACGATGCGGGGGTCACCGGCCAGCCGGGGAGGATCTCGGCGCGCACGACGGGGTTCGGATGCACGGGGAAGACGACCCGCAGCTCCGGATGCGCGGCGACGATCGTCCGGACGGCGTCGGCGATCGCGGCGATCCCCCGTCCCAGGACTCGCGGCGATGCGCCGTGACCAGGAGCGTCGGCGACCGCTCGATCTCCTGCAGCGCGAGCGCCTCCGGTCCCTGAAAGGGCAGATCCCGCTCGATCGTCGCGAACAGCGCGTCGACGACGGTGTTGCCCGTCTCCACGACGCGCTCGGGCGCGACGCCCTCCGCGCGGAGCCGGTCGGCCGCCAGACGGGTCGGGGCGAAGTGCAGATCCGCCGCCTGGGTGATCATGCGGCGATTGACCTCCTCCGGGAAGGCGAGAGCCGGTCGTCGGTGCGCAGGCCTGCTTCGACGTGTGCGACCGGGATGCGCCGGTAGAAGCCGGCGAGGGCGCCGGCGAGGGCCGTGGACGTGTCGCCCTGCACGATCACGACGTCGATGTCGGCGTCGTCCAGCGCGGCGGCGATCCGGGAGATCGCCTGACCGGCGAGGTCGGCGAGGCCCTGGCCCTCGGTCATGAGCGCGAGATCGACGTCGGCAACGATGCCGAAGTGGCCCAGCAGGGGCTCCACGAGGTCGCGGTGCTGGCCGGTCGAGATGACCACGGGCTCGTAGCCGGGTCGGCTGCGCAGTGCGTCGATGACGGGAGCGAGCTTGATCGCCTCCGGGCGCGTGCCCAGCACGACGCCCACGCGGATCGGATCCTGGACGAGCACGGTCATCAGTACACCGAGATCGGGAAGAAGGTCACGACGCCGCCTTCGCGCACCTGCACCTCGACACCGTAGTGCTTGTCGTCCTCGAGGTCGCGGTACAGGGTGATGTCGATGAGCTCGCCGGCGACCTCCATCGTGACGATGACCTGGTACGCGCCGGGGATCAGCTCGACGACGGAACGGAAGGTGTCGGTGTCGTCGATGCGGATGACGGCCTCCTCCCCTCGGTCTCCTCCGCCGCGCCCCTCAGCGTGACGGTGATGTCCGAGACCGGGACCCCGCGGACGTCGACCGCGCCGTAGATGACCTGGCTGCCCCGATCCGCCGCATCCGACGTCGAGACCTGCTCGGCGGTGATCTCGCGCTCCGCCGCGGGAGTCTCGGTGAGCTCGACCATCGTCAGGTTCAGCGAGGGGTCCGTCGGCGTCAGCACAAACGCCACGATCCCCCGACGACGAGCAGCGAGACCGCTGCGGCCAGCACGGTGTAGAGCGGGCGGCGCCGGGGACGTTCCCGTCCGCGCAAGGGTGTCGCGCCCACCGCTTCCTCTTCCTTCATTGTGCTCTTCCTCATATTCGTTGCTGTCTGTACGCGTCCTCGGGTTGGACGCGTCCCTGCCCGCCCCGGTGCATCACCGGAGCGGGCAGGGTCCTTCTGCTGTGACCTCCGTGTGGGGAGGCCGTCATCGTCAGGGTGTGGGGTTGAGGGTGGCGTTGACCCCGGTGACCGTCTGCCCGCCGGTGACCGTCAACGCGGTGCTGCCGGTGTACCCGGGAGAACCGGATGCGGTCCCGTCCCACCACTGGGTGTGATGGCCGCCGGAGTGATCGGCGAACGCGACCCGGTACTCACCCGCGGTCACATCCCCGATCCACCACGACCCGTCCGCACCCGTGCACGTGGCATGGGTGGCCGGCCCCGTCTCCCCTCATAGAGGTAGATGCACACCCCGAAAGCGGTGCCCCGCCCGCGGTGACCTGCCCCGTCACCGCACCGGCCGCAACCGGCAGCATGCTCGCATCCGCCGTGACCGTCCCGCCCCGGCAGGAACGACCACCGCCGCGGCACCGGCCTGCGAGGCCGCACCCCCGGGCTGGCCATCCCACCACTGGGTCAGAAGCACCCCGGCCGGATCGAAGAACGCCACGTCATAGCCCTGCGCGTCGATCCCATACAGGCCATACCCGCCGGCCGCATCCGCACACGTCGCGAACGACGCCGCATCCGACACCCCCGCTCATACGCGAACACACACACCGACCCAGCAGGACCGGACGGAGCCGTCACCGCACCGACCAAGTGACCAGTCGGCTCACCCTGCAGCGAGACGTCCAGTGCCGAGGTCTCCCCGGCGTCGACGACGACGGGCTCCTCCAGCCACAGGGTGGCGTAGGCACCCGAGGGGTCGGCGACGGCGACCACGTACTCGCCGGCCGTCACTCCGCCCACGTAGTAGACGCCGTCCGCACCCGCGCAGGAGGCGAAGGAGGCACTCGGTGCCGCATCGCTCTCGTACAGGTAGATGCACGCGCCTTCCAGCGGCGAACCGCCCGCCGTCACCGCACCCGACACCGCGCCCGGCTCACCGGCGGCGACCGTGATGGTCACCGTCGCCGCGGGGACTCGGCGGTCCCGTCGCTGGCGCGGTAGGTGAAGGTGTCGGCACCGGAGAATCCGGCATCCGGGGTGTAGGTGAACGAACCGTCGGCGTTCAACTCCAGCTCGCCGTTCGCCGGCTCCGTCACCAGGACCGCCGTGAGAGTGTCGCCGTCGGCATCCGTGTCGTTGCCCAGCACACCGGGCGCCGCCACCGTCAGCACCTGACCGAAGCCGGTCGTGTAGCTGTCGCCGATCGCGACCGGGACCTGGTTCGAGCCCGACTCGCCGACCGTCAGCTGGAGCGTCGTGGAGATCTTCCCCTCGGCGTTCACGAACGGCGGACGCAGCAGGGTGCCCTCGATGATGTGCACGCCCGGGGTGTTGACGATCTCCTCGTCGAAGTCCCAGTCCACGACGATGGAGCGGTTGTCGCGCGATCCATCGCTGTAGAGGACCTCGGCGAAGCGGGGAAGAGTCGCCTCCTCGCCCGGCTCCACGCGGAGCTGGAACGACTGCACCTCGTCGATGGCGATGCCGCCCTCGGGGTTGGTGCGGACGTAGATCTGCGCCTCGGCCACCCGGCTGTGCGCCTTGTTGGAGCCGTACACCGTGAACGGCTGATCGTTCACCGCGGAGACCATGCCCGACGAGATCGGCTGCCAGTCCACCTCGATGAAGGTCTCGGTGCCGTCTTCGTAGACCGCGTCCAGCGCCTCCGGGAGGAACGGGATCTGCCCGACGGTGGTACGCACCAGCAGGCGGTCGTCGAAGGACGCGATCCCCGGGCCGCCCGCAGCCCAGCGCAGCACGCCGGTGCCGTTGCCGGCCCCCGCGACGCCCCAGATGCGGATGCGCAGGAACTTCGCGCTGACCTCCTCGAACTCGACGTGGTTGAAGGTGTCGACCTCGAGCGCACCGGCGTAGGTCGAACCGTTCGTCAGCGTCACCGGCGTCCAGCTCGTCCCGTTGTTCGAGTACTCGATCGCCCAGGTGTTCCCGCGGGGTACGCGTGACCCGGCTCCGTCATCCAGCCAGTAGATGTCGGTCGAGTCCAGCGTGACCGCCTTGTCCCAGCCGTAGCTGATCCACGCCTGACGGGCGGTGCTGATGCCGTTGTTGGCCAGTCCCCAGGTGCCCCAGCCGTGGCCGGCGCCCGGCCCCGAGCTCGTCGGGGTGTTCGGGAAGTTGACCTTCTCCGGCGCCTCCCACGAGGCGCTGCCCGAGTGGTCGATCGTCGCCGCGGGGGCGAAGTTCGTCACCGGAGCGGTCGGCGTCGCAGGACCGGCCGCCATGCGGCGGACCTCTTCGGCCGTCAGCTCGTGATCGAACAGCTGGAAGTCATCGACCCAACCGTTCCATCGGCCGTCGGGCCAGCTCGTGCCACCGATCATGTTGGCCGAGGTCTGCTGGTTGGCTCCTCCCACATCCTGGATGCGCAGCGAGAAGTCGTCACGCGTCGCCTGCAGCACGCCGTCGAAGTAGATCTTCCCCGTGCTCCCGCTCATCGTGAAGACCACGTGGGTCCACTTGTTCAGGGCGAGGTCGTTGCCGGCACCCAGCGTCAAACGCTCCTGGACGGGGTTGCCCGGTGCCTTCAGCGTCGCGGCAAAACCGGTGGCTCCGGCCGCGCTCGTGTTCGACTGCAGCAGGAAGAAGGTGTCGGTGCTGCTGCCGAGCTGGACGAGCGACACCCAGCCGGGAAGGCTGCGCGGGTTCGCCCAGATCGACACCGAGAACTCCTCCTCGAAGTCCTGCGTGAGGTTGTCAGGCAGGAGGATGTGGTTGCCCGTGCCCGAGCCGCCACCGGGCAGGTTCACACCCGGCCCGTAGAAGCCCTGCGACCACCAGTTGGCGCTGTTCAGGGAGGCGGTCGTGCGATCCACGTCCCATCCCACGTTCGATGCCGTCAAACCCTCACCCTCGTCGAAGGGGAAGTGCACAGCCGGACCCTGGCCCGTACCCGGTCGCAGGACCGTGTGGACCACGGATGCCGTCGAGTTGCGGAAGCCTTCCGCCGCCTCGAACCGCACCTCGATGGTGTGGTCGCCGCGCGCTCGGGTGATCGCGGGGAACGTCGCCGATCCCGCCTCGAGTTCGATGGCGTTGCCGACGCTCACGCCGTTGACCCACAGCGTGACGCTGCCTTCGGCGTCCTCGCCGCCGGGGCCGATCACCTTCGCGGTGACCGTGAGCGGCTCGCTGTGCGGCGACGGCGACTCCGGCGAGACCTCGACGGTCGTCGTGGTGCGCAGTGCCGAACCGTCGTCGTACAGACGCGCGATGGAACTCGCATCCAGCGCCGTGCTGTACAGGCGAACCTCATCCATCTTTCCGACGAAGGGGTCGTCTGGGTAGCCGTTCTTGCCGAGCCAGTTCGCGGTCTGGTTCCCGACGTCGGGCAGCCCGATCGAGAAGTCGTCGCGACTTCCGACCACCTCACCATTCAGGTACAGCGTTCCGGTGTCACCCTCACGTGTGAAGGCGACGTGCGCCCACGATCCGATGGGCAGGTCGGTCGCCCCGCCAGCGAGGATCCGCTCCTCGACCACCGAACCGCCCGGGGACAGCGAACCCGGGTTCTTGAACGTGGCGGCCAGTCCCGAACCACCGGGGTCACCCGGGTGTTGCTCTGGATCTGGAAGTATCCGCCGGTTTCGCCGGTGCCCTCACCGACCTGGAAGAGTCCGGTCCAGTCCTTGCGCTCGTCGAGCTTGGTCCACATCGACACCGAGAAATCGGTGACGCCCTGGAGCACGCCGTTCGGGAGCGTGACGAAGTCGTCGTCGCCGCCGGGGAAGGCCAGCGACTTGCCGAAGACGGCATCATCCGACCATCCGACGTCTCCGCTCAGCGAAGCCGCACCCGCGCTAGCCCGCGTGCCGCTGTTGGCAGCGGTGGAGCCGGTTCCCTCGTCGAAGCGGTAGTGCACGAGGGCGTCCTCGATGCCGGGGTCCGCCCCGATGATGACGAGATCGTCGATCATCATTCCCGCGGCACCGACGCCCTCCAGCGTGAGCTTCTCCGTGCGCTGCTCGGCCGTGAAGGTGCCGACGTAGGTGCCGAAGGTGATCTGGCCGCTGCCGCTGGCCGACGGCGTCGCCGTGGTCGCGATTATCGAGTACTGAAGGTCGCCGATCGACAGCGCGGTCACGGCATCGGCGGAGCCGGCCGTCCTGCTGTCGCGTGCGTAGCGCAGCGAAATGCGGTACTCCCGACCGGGGTCGAGAGCAGCGATCGTGCGCTCCAGGCTCGTCTCCGGTGCGACCGCGAGGTGCGTGCCGACCCGGCCGAGACCGCCCATGCTGCCGGCGGTGCCGCGCACGAGCTCGGCGGTGCCGTCGGTGACGGTCCAGGGAGCCATGCGGCCATCGCCGGTGTTCACCGCGGTGACGGCGGGGTAGGTGCCGCTGCGCCAGGTGGTGGGCACCCGCGGGTACTCGAACTGGTCGACGACCTCGGGGTGCGCTGGTCCATCTCGACCTCGGGGTCGAAGTGGACGATCTCGGCGATCGAGGGCGTGCCGTCCGCGTTGAAGACGAACAGCATGTACGCACCGGGAGGGCGTAGGTCGCGTCCTGCGGGGCGTCGACCGTCAGCGTGCTTCCCGACTGCGTGAACTCCAGCTCCTGGAAGTTCTGGTCGTTGTTGAAGCTGTGCGTGACCGAGCCGTTGCGCACGAGCGTGACGCGCGAGATGTCACCGCCGTTGGTCTGCACCTGGAAGGTGCCGTCGTAGCCGAGGTCGCTCTTGACGTTCGTGATCTCGGGTCGTACTGCTTCCTCGTCCCCGTCGAACAGGTACGCCGGCGAGTAGAACTCGACGTCGGTGTAGTTGCGGGGCCCGGGGCGCCGCCACCGCCGATCATGATGCGCCCGTCCGGCACGAGCAGAGCGGTCGAGTGGTACAGCCGCGCGTGCTCGTAGGGGATCTCCACCAGCGTCCACTCACCGGTCTGGGGTTCCAGATCTCAGGGTTGGTGACGTAGCGGTCGTTGTTGTTGTTGCCGGCCGAGCCGCCCGTGACGATGACGTTGCCGTCGGGCATCACCGTGGCGTTGGCCCAGTGACGGTGGTACGTCATCGGCTGGATCGCAGAGATCTGCGGGTTCTCGGTGCCGCCGGTGATGTCGATCACCATGCCGCCGCGGGCACCCTGCCGCCGCCGCCGTTGGACCATCCGCCGCCGCCGACCTGCAGGATCTTTCCGGGCTCGTACATGACGGCCGTCGAGGTGGCGCCGACCGGACGGCCGAGGTCACTGCCCTGGTCACGGATCGCAGCGGGGATGGAGCCGCGCATCGTCAGCTCGCCGGTGCCGTCGTTGGCGTAGGGGTCGAGATCCCACATGACGGTGCCACTCACGTTGAAGAGGTGACCGGAGCCCGGGGCCACGAAGGCACGCGGGTACCACCAGCGGTTCTCGCCGCCGCCGTTGTAGGCCTCGGTGCTGGTCGCACCGGTCAGCGCGGTCCAGCCGGCACCCTCGTTCGGGGTGTAGATCTCCGGGTCGGAGCTCCGGGGCCGGTGTTGCCACGCAGGTCGCCGCCTGGACGACGATGTCGCCGGTCGGCATCGTGGTCGCGGTCGGGTACCAGCGCGGGAACTGCATGGGCGCCTCGTTGACCAGGCCCGTGTGGCTGGAGTAGCTGGTGACGCCGATCGCGCCGTCGACGGGGTCGTTGGCGCCCAGCATGTCGTCGCCGCCCATCGTCATGACGGTGCGCCGGTGCGGGTTCTGCACCTGCACGGAGCAGAACAGGTCGGTGTAGGTGTTGTTCGCGACGATGCCCTCGCGCAGGTTGTCGAGGGTGCGCTCCTCTGCGGGGTCCCAGACGTCGGTCTCGAAGTGACCGCCCTGGCTCACCGAGGAGTTGCCCGTCCAGTCGTAGGGGGTCGAGTCGGTGCCCCATCCATCGACGCTGCCGAAGCTCTGGATCTTGCCCTCGGCGGTCAGCGACATGTTGATCGCCATGAGCGGCCACGGCTGAACGCCGCTCCACGCGCCTGCCTCGTCCTTCGCCGGCGGCGAGCAGTCCGCGGGGAGCAGGCCCGCGGCGAAGGCGAGACCGTGACGCATCTGGGTGCGCATGTAGGACTCGGAGTAGTGCGCGCCCTCGTGTCCCATCGAGGTGTACCAGGAGCGTCCGTTGTCGATCTCCTGGCACCAGGTGACCGGGTGCGTCGTGCCCTGGCGACCCAGGTTGTTGTAGGAGGACTCGGCCACCGACACGAGCGTGCGCACGTTCTGCGCCGGGTTGACGTTCCAGTCGTACCACTCGTCCGAGCGGGTGTGCGTGGCCGGGAGTCCCTGGGTGAGCGGGTGGCCGGCATCCTGCACCGAGATCTGACCCGGGCGCACGGCGGGGTTCTCCGGGTGCCCTCCGAGACGGCGCCGACGAGCTGCAGATAGAAGGGGTTCACGTCGTGCTCGCTGACGGTGCCGGCCGACCAGGACGCGTAGTGAAGACCCATGTAGCCGCCGCCCCGCGGATGTAGTCCTCGAGCGCCTCGCGCTGCTCCGTGTTGAAGAGCACGCCACCGGTCTGGGCGAACACGACGGCGTCGTGAGTGGCCAGGTTGTCGGCGTTGAAGGCCGCGGGGTTGTCGGTCTCCTCGACCTGCAGGACCTGACCGTGCTGCGTGGCCAGCTCCTGGGCGAGCTCGTTGACCGCCTGGCGCGCCTGCACATGCGAGGCATGGAAGTTGGTCTTGTAGAACAGCAGGACCCGGAGGATCCCGTCGTCTGCGGCGGCCGTGGCCGGAGAGGCCGTCGTCACCGCCATCGCCGGGGCCGCGACGAGGATCGCGGTGGCGAGAGCAAGCAGGCGCCAGAGCGACCGACGGGTGCGCGCAGCCAGGGTGGTGCGCTCGGACTTCTTAAGCACGTTCATTGGGCTCCTCGACTCACAGGGCGACGACGACGTCACACCTCGGATGGGCCGAGTCTAAGGAACGCGAGACTACAGAGTCAAGAACTTAAGTCGAATACGTGAATTTATGTCTGTGATCGTTCGCTTACTTGAACGGATCCGGTCTTGGCGCTGCCCGGGCCTCGTCTCCTCTAGCGGACGAACGCATGATCCAGCTCGGAGGAAAGACGCGCCTTGATGCTGAGCAGCGTCTCGATGATGTAGGACTCGCGCGCATCGTCCAGGCGGCTCTGCGGCACCGCGACGCTGATGCCGTCGACCGTCGACCGCCCGCCGGCAGGGCGACGCCGAAACAGCGCACCCCACGCAGGACTCGTCGCTCTCTGCGGCGTACCCGACCCGCTCGGCTTCATCGATCAGCGCCAGGACTCCGGCCCGATCGGTGACGGTGCGTGCCGTCAACGGCTCGATGCGCTCGGGACGATCGCCTCGCGCTCCTCCCTCGGGAGCTCGGCGAGGACGGCGCGTCCCAGCGCCGTGGAGTAGGCGGGCAGTCGGCGCCCGATGGGCGAGTGCATCCGGAGAGGTGGACGGACTCGCGCTTGGCGGTATAGATGACATCGGCACCGACCAGCCTGCCGAGGTTGACCGTCTCCTCGGTGGCCGCCGAGATCTGATCCATGATGGCCGCCGCGCGTGCGACCACCGGGTCGCCGGCGAGGTAGGCGGAGCTGACCACGAGGGAGTGGATGCCGAGCTGGTACACGCTGCCGGTCGAATCCGTCTGCAGCCACCCCGATCGGTCATCGTGCGCAGCAGGGCATGGAGGCTGCTGCGGGGGATCCCAGCCGGGCCGAGAGCTGGACCTGAGTCCCGGGGCCGTTGCCGGCGATCTCATCGAGGAGATCCAGCGCACGCGCAGCGGACTTCACCGCCCCGCCGCATTGCCCTTGGTGTTGTCAGTCGTCATCACGCCTCTTCTCCTGGCATCTGGGAAGCATGAAGCCCTATGCTAGTCGCTGTCCGCATACTTGGACGGCTTTCCACAGGTCGACAGCACACCCCGCGTCCAGCGTTCACATACTTGACTTTCGTTCAGCATGTTGATTGAGTTTCGACCGTGCCTCGCTTCGCCGGAACCCAGCCTTCGCCCCGCGCAGGGGGATGCGGGCCGGTTCGATCCTCTTCTTCGCCGCGGCGCTCATCGCCCTCCTCGTCCTGGGGCCGGCTGCGCCCGCCAGCGCACACGCGACGCTGATCGACACCGACCCGCCGAAGGGGCCGTGCTGTCGGCACAGCCGGAGGCGATCACCTTCACCTTCAGCGAGTCGGTCACCCTCGTCCCCGGTGGCGTGCGGGTCTACGACGCCACCGGGGAGACCGTGGCGTCGACGGCGGAGACGGATGGCTCCGCGCTGTCGGTCGTCCTGGAGGAAGAGGTGGGCGAGGGCACCCTCATCGTGGCCTGGCGCGTCGTCTCCGGTGACGGCCATCCCGTCAGCGGTGCGCACGTCTTCTCCATCGGAGAGCCGAGCGCCCAGATCATCGCCCTGCCCCCGACACGACCGGTCCGTCCTGGCTCCTGAGCGTCAACCAGTGGCTCGGCTATCTCAGCCTGCTGCTGACCGCGGGGCTCATCGTGTTCCTCGCCCTGCTCCTGCCCGCCGGACGCGACGCGGATCGCGGTCGCGTCCGGCTCGTACGCACCGCGCGATACGGAGCGCTCGCCACGGCGGTGACCTGGACTCTCGCTCTTCCGCTCACGGCGATGTACCAGTTCGGCGGCGGACCCGGCATCCTGACCGACGGCGACACCTGGACGACGCTCGCGATCCCGGCGTACGCGGTGTCGGCGACCGTCGTGCTCGGGATCGGATGCGCCGCCTGGCTGATCCGCGACGGACGCCGGGCGGGCCTCGCCCTCTCCTCGCCCTGATCGCCGCCCTCCTCGGCCTGTCCGCTCCGGCCTTCACGGGGCACACGAGGGCGGCGACGCCCGAGCTCCTGGCGATCAGCGCCGACATCCTTCACCTGCTCGCCGGGGCGTGTGGCTCGGCGGTCTCGTGGCGCTGTTCCTCGTGCTGCCCGATCTGGCCGGGCGCCCGGGACGCTCGCGGCCGACGTGCTCGCGCGGTTCTCCACGGTCGCGGCGGGCGTGCTCGTCGCCCTCGTCGTGACGGGCACCGTTCTCGCCTGGCGGATCGCCGGCTCTTGGGAGGTGCTCTTCGACAGCTCTTATGGCTGGCTGCTGCTCGCCAAGATCGCCGTCGCCCTCGTCGCCGTGGTGATCGCCGCGGCCAACCGCTTCATCGTGCTACCGCAGATCGCAGTGGCCACCCGGCGCAAGGACAAGCGCGGCGGTGCGGCGATCCTCACCCGCTACGTCGCCGCGGAAGCGGCGGCCCTGGTGATCGTCCTGCTCATCACCGGCTTCCTCGTCGAGACGAGCCCGCAGCGCGACGAGTCCTCGGGTTCGCGCGGCGTCGCCGTGGAGAGCGTGTCGCTGGGCGACATCGAGGCACGGGCCACGCTCGAGCCCGCCCTGGAGGGTCCGGCGACGGTCCTGGTCGAGCTGTTCGACTCGGCGGGGGCGCCGACGGAGGGCATGGACACGCCACGGGTGCGACTGTCGTCCGGTGACATCGACCTCGGCTCGGTCGAGATGACCTCCATCGCACCCGGAACCTACTCCGCCACCGTCGTCCTTCCCGCCCGGGCACATGGAAGGCCGAGATCGCACTGCGGGTCGGAGAGTTCGACAACCCCGTCGGCGTCGCCGAGTTCGAGGTCGGGTCGCGCTGAGAGCCTCCGCTTGACTCCGGAGGGTGATTCGGCCCAGAATCACAGAGAGCGTGTTCATAGATATGAACTGCGTTCAGCCCGCTGTAGTGCTGCTGAAAGGTCACCGTCGACGATGCCCCGCTCCGTGCGTTCCTCCCGCCCTCCCTCCTGCGCCGCGCGTCTCGCGGACTGCGGTCGGTCTTCGCGCTGCCCGTCGCGGTCATGCTGCTCCTCGGCGGCGCCCTGGTCGCGACCCCGGCAGTCGCGGCACCGGAGCCGGAGGCCGAGGGCCGGACCTGGATCATGCGCGCCGTCGACGACCCCGAGCAGCGGTGGGTCTCGGAGGACACCGGCACCTCGATCGTCATCATCGCCCCCGGCGACACGGTCGAGTGGCGCTTCGATCAGGCGGGGCAAGGGCACGATCTGATCTCGCTCGACACCCGCACTCCCTGGCCGACGGATGTCGCCGAGTACCGTGACATCGGCGGTGAGCCCTTCCGCTACACCTTCGACGAGCCGGGGATGTACGAGTTCATCTGCTCGCTGCACGGACCGACCATGGGCGGAATGGTCGTCGTGCAGGAGAGCAGCGGGAACCAGCCTCCCGCTGCGAGTCCGGTCGTCGCCCCGACGAGCGGATCGGCTCCCCTCGTCGTCCACTTCACCGCGAACGCGATGGATCCCGACGGCGACCCCGTCGAGCTCGTCTGGGACTTCGGCGTGGGCGGGAGCCAGTCGACCGCCGATCACGCGATGTTCGAGTACACGACCCCGGGGAGTACATCGCGAGCCTGCTCGTGACCGATGGCCAGGGCGGCTTCTATGAGCGGGAGTTCCCGATCACCATCACCGACGACGAGGCGCCCACCGTGCTCGCGACGGCCGACCCGACGAGCGGCCCGGCGCCCTGCACGTCGCCTTCACCGCGGAGGCACCGGGAGAGCACGCCCCCCATTACACCTACAGCTGGGACTTCGGCGATGGCACGACGGGAACCGGCCTGTCGCCCGAGCACACCTACGTCGACCCCGCCGAGTACACCGCGGTCGTGACCGTGACCAGCGGCGCCGTGGAGATCGGCACCGCCGAGGTGGAGATCTCCGTCACCGCCGGCGCCCTGCCGCAGATCGAGGCGAAGGCGACCCCCGCGCACGGCGACTCGCCGCTCGCGGTCTCGTTCACGACGGAGGTGACCACGAGCGGGCAGTTCCATTCCTACTCCCACGGCCTGACGGCCGCCCCGAGCTCACCGGCACCGGCACGATCGTCCGCGAACGCGGTGCGACCTCCGCATCCGTCGACGTCACCGGGCTCCAGCCCAACCGGTTCCACCAGGCGCATGTGCACGAAGAGCCGTGCACGTCGAATCTGGGCGGCGCGCACTTCCGCTTCGACGAGTCGCAGCCCTTCGTCGAGGAGAACGAGATCTGGCCGTACTTCACCTCGGATACCGAGGGGCGCAGCGGTCTCGTCGAGGTCGTCCAGCCGCAGCGGGCGGGGCACAAGGCGGTGTCGATCGTGATCCACGATCCCGACAACCCCGCGCTGCGGATCGGCTGCGTCGACCTCGCCCCTTCGATCTCCGGCCTCGAGTACACCTGGGACTTCGGCGACGGCACCACGGGCGAGGGTCCCGACCCCGACCACGTCTACACCGCGCCCGGTCACTACGACGCGACCGTCACGGTCGCCCACGCCGGAGGAGGCCCTTCGGTCACCGCCGAGGTCCACGTGATGGTGCACGGTGCGCCGTCGCCGGGCTCGGTGTCGGGTGTGGTCTCCGCCGCGGGCGGCGCACCGGTGGAAGGTGCCTGCGCCTATCTGTACGCGGACGCCCAGGCGCCGTCGGCGTCGTTCGCCTCGTGCGCGGACGAGCTGGGCGCGTACGAGATCACGGGAGTGACGGCCGGCGACTATGTCCTCGCCGTCGCCGATCCCTCCGGGGTCTTCACGACGTCCTGGCGAGAGGAGCCGGTCACGGTCGGCGCCGGGACCTCCACGATCGTCGACGTCGAGCTCGCGGGCGAGCCCACGGGTCATCTGATCGGGTCGATCGCCGGACCCGAGGGTCCTGCTGGGTCGGTGTGTGTGTTCGCGTATGAGCGGGGGTGTCGGATGCGGCGTCGTTCGCGACGTGTGCGGATGCGGCCGGCGGGTATGGCCTGTATGGGATCGACGCGCAGGGCTATGACGTGGCGTTCTTCGATCCGGCCGGGTGCTTCTGACCCAGTGGTGGGATGGCCAGCCCGGGGTGCGGCCTCGCAGGCCGGTGCCGCGGCGGTGGTCGTTCCTGCCGGGGCGGGACGGTCACGGCGGATGCGAGCATGCTGCCGGTTGCGGCCGGTGCGGTGACGGGGCAGGTCACCGCGGCGGGGCACCGCTTTCGGGGGTGTGCATCTACCTCTATGAGGGGGAGACGGGGCCGGCCACCCATGCCACGTGCACGGGTGCGGACGGGTCGTGGTGGATCGGGGATGTGACCGCGGGTGAGTACCGGGTCGCGTTCGCCGATCACTCCGGCGGCCATCACACCCAGTGGTGGGACGGGACCGCATCCGGTTCTGCCGGGTACACCGGCAGCACCGCGTTGACGGTCACCGGCGGGCAGACGGTCACCGGGGTCAACGCCACCCTGGCACCCACACCCTGACGCATCGCGCGGACCGGGGCGGACGTCGGTCCCTGGGCCGGACGCTTCACCCGTCGCCGCGCGGTCGTCGGGTTCGCCGCTCAGGCGGTGGTCCGACACGGACACGCAAAAAGCAGGGAGCCGCGCTCCCTGCCATGTCCAGGATATCGCGGGAGGGGGTCTTGCGGCAAGGCCCCCTCAGGGCGCAGAATGGGTCCTCGCTCGCGTGAGAGACGCGCGAGTCCGAGGAGGACCATGGCATCCGCCCCACCGCCGACCCCTTCGACCTGCCCGCGCGTCTCGCGGCGAAGGCCTCGACCGATCTCATCGGCGACGACCGCATCCGCTTCGCCGAGATCGCGGAGAGCCTGCGCGTGCAGCGCGCCGAGATCGCCGAACGGCTCGCCGAACTGCGCCAGTCTCCCGCCGGCTACGGCCAGGCGGGAATGGAGCGCGACCAGGAGATCCGGCGACTGAACGCCCGGCTCCGCCTGCTGGGCAGGTTCGGGCTCGACCTGTGCCTGGGGCGGATGACGCCGGCCGAGGCTCCGAGCCGATCTACATCGGGCGCGTCGGCCTGTCGGACGAGACCGGGAAGCGCCTGCTCGTGGACTGGCGCGCCCCCGCCGCCGAGCCGTTCTTCGCGGCGACGCTGGAGGATCCGATGGGCCTGACCGGTCGCCGTCGCTATCGCTGGAGTGACGGCCGGGTGCGCGACTATTGGGACGAGGCGCTCACCCTCGGCGAGCTCGAGAGGGGTGGCGCCCTCGACGACCAGTCGGCGTTCATCGCGAGTCTCGGCGCTCACCGTTCCGCGCGGATGCGCGACGTGCTCGCCACGATCCAGTCCGACCAGGACGCGATCATCCGGCGGGCTCCCGCGGCGCGCTCGTCGTGGACGGCGGGCCCGGCACGGGCAAGACCGTCGTCGCTCTTCATCGCGCGGCGCACCTGCTGTACGCCGAGCGGCGCCTGACCGAGGGCGGAGGAGGCATGCTCTTCGTCGGCCCGAATCGCGCGTACCTCTCCTATGTCGACGATGTCCTGCCGAGTCTGGGCGAGGAGAGCGTGCGCATGTGCACGCTCCGCGATCTCGTGCCGGAGGGGTCGGATGCCGCAGAAGAGACCGATCCGGCCGTCGCGGCGCTGAAGGGCGGGCTGGATCCGGTCGCCGTGATCGAGGCGGCGGTGCGCCGGTACGTCCGGCCGCCGGCGTACGCGATCCGGGTGGAATCCCCTTGGGGCGATCTCTTCCTGAGCCGGGCGGATTGGGCGGAGGCCTTCGAGGCCGCTGCATCCGGCGCTCCGCTCAACGACGCCCGCGACGAGGCCTGGGAACGCGTCCTCGAGATCCTCACCGATCAGCTCGACGATCCGGATGCGCCCGCTCATATCATCCAGCGCTGGCTGCGGCAGGACGACGAGCTCACGGGGATGTTCGTCAGGGCCTGGCGGATGCGGGAGCCGACCGATCTCGTCGCGGAGCTGTGGTCGTCGCCCGGCGTGCTCCGAGAGTGCGCGCCTGAGCTGTCGGCCGCCGAGGCGGAGCTGCTGCGGCGCGAGGATCCGCGCGCGTGGACGGTCGAGGATCTGCCCCTCCTGGATGCCGCGCGTCAGCGCATCGGCGACCCGGAGGCGTCGCGCCTGCGGCACCGGGGCGAGGCGGCCCGTGCGGCATCGCGGGAGCAGATGTCGCATGTCGTCGACCACCTCATCGAGAGCGATGACAGCGAGATGCGCATCATGTCGATGCTGCGGGCGCGGATGCGCAGGCGGTGCTCGACGAGGTCGACACGGTGCCGGTCGAAGACCCGGATGTGCTCGCCGGCCCCTTCGCGCACATCGTCGTCGACGAGGCCCAGGAGCTCACCGACGCACAATGGCGCATGCTGCTGCAGCGATGCCCGTCGCGCAGCTTCACGGTGGTGGGCGACCGGGCCCAGGCGCGGCACGGATTCCGAGAGGAATGGGCACAGCGGCTGGAGCGCATCGGGCTCCGGGACGTCCGCGTCGCGTCGCTGCGGATCAACTACCGCACCCCGGAAGAGGTCATGGAGGTCGCCGAGCCCGTCATCCGCGCCGCGATCCCGGATGCGAATGTACCGACCTCGGTGCGCAGCAGCGGCGTGCCGGTGACGTACGCCGCGGCATCCGATCGTGACGGGATCATCGCCGACTGGTTGGAGAGCCATGCGGACGGCGTCGCCTGCGTCATCGGTGACCCGACCTTCGCGGGTGCGCCACGGGTGCGGTCGCTGTCGCCGGAGGAGGCGAAGGGGCTGGAGTTCGACCTGGTGGTGCTCGTCGATCGCGAGGGCTTCGGCTCCGGGGTGACCGGCGCGGTCGATCGCTATGTGGCGATGACGCGGGCGACGGAGCGGCTCGTCGTGCTGGAGTGATGTCCGGTCGACTCGGCGCTGAGGGCGGTCGGCGGTATCCCATCGCGCTCCTGTCGATCGACGCGGAGTGCGCCGCATCCGGGACAGCGCACGTACACGACGATGCCCTCCGATGTCGGATGCCGGGACTGCGTGCACCAGGCGTGCTCATGGGTCCGTGGTGCTGTGCCGGAGGTTCGGATTTCGCGGGTGGGAGTCGTCATGCTCCCACGGTGCTGTAATGGTCTTATGCATCTCAACCCTTACGGAGAGTATGCGGTCCTGCTCGCCGCCTCTCTCGCCCACGAGTGGCCGGCCGATCGCGCCGGGATCGTCGCGAGGGCGCGGAAGTTCGGGATGACGGTCGAGTTCCCCGAAGCAGAAGACGACCATCGTCGCGTGCGCGAGGTCATCGACGAGTGGCTGACGGTGGTGGATGCCGCGGACGCGCGGGATCGCGCCCGCCTGCTGAATCTGCACATGGCCGCGGCGACAGCGTACCCGCGGCTCACCGACCACGACGAGGAGGGGTGGCATCTGCACTACCGCGACGACGACGCCACCTCGCTGCCGCACGTCCTCTCCGCGGTGATCAGCGTCGGCACGGCCTTGCATCTCACGACGCGCGGGATGCAGCGGCTGGCCCGCTGCGCCGCCGGCGCGACACCGGGCGACCCCTGCACGGCGGTCGTCGTCGACGTCACCCGCAACGGCCGCCAGCGGTACTGCTCGGTGCGCTGCGCGAACCGGGCCGCGGTCCGGCGGCATCGCGAGCGCGCCGCCGTGGCGTAGGAAGATGAGTGGGATATCCGTCTCACGGGGGAGGCGGAGCGCTGCCCGACGCCCGCATACTCGGCATATGAGCGAAACCATCTTCACCCCGGAGCCCAGGTCACCACCACGCGCGGATCCGGCATCGTCGTGGATGTCCGGGCCACTGCCTCGGGCAAGTTCGTCATCGGGATCGAGGCTGCGGACGGCGAGGTGGGCTATTTCACGGAGAAGGCTCTCCGGCTCGCGCAGGATTAGACGCGACCGCTGTCCAGGGACGCGAGCCACTCACTATCTGCTGCCCCGGTGCGGCGAAAGGCTCCATCGGGCCGCTTCGTAGACACCTCGTCGCTGCGACCAGAGAACATGGTCGCCTTGCCCCAGCAGGGTCCATCCCTCCCTTCGAGCGGCGCCAGCTCGCCGACGCCGAGCTGCCAGAGGAACCTCGACATGAGGAAACCGGGATCCCGCAGCGGATCCGCATGGTGCTCGTCGGAGAAGTAGCGGACCGGGGAGGGGCAGGCGAAGATCCGGAGGTTCCCGAATCCCTCCCAGCGGACATGCGTGTAGTCGACCGTCTGCGCCGCCCATGCCGTGAAGTCCCTGGTGTCCTGGAAGTCACGTGCCCCGGCGAGTTTGAACTCCAGCCCGAAGACGGGGTGGGGGTCCTTCCAGCCCGAGGCATCACGCGGAGTCGCGATGGCGTCGATCCGCATCCGACGACCGGAGCAATGCGTGCCCCAGCACTCTCGATGGAACTCGAACACGTCACTGAGTTCGTCCACGACGTGGTCGACGAGCTGCTGCTCCGCATCGAATCGAGGCAGTTGTGCGTAGACCTTCCTGACCATGCCGCTCATCTCCCGACTCCGGGTCCGCGATTCGAGGCACCGGGCTCACCCGCAGGGGTAGTCGGCGGAGGAGGGGACAAGGCCCTTCCTCCGTCACAGCCGCGCAACCGCGCCCAAGCCCGGCCCCACCGTGAGCGCGCCACGGCGATCCGGGGGTCAATGCTCCGCGGCGATCATCCAGCGTCCTCGCATCCGGAAGGCGGGGACGGTCTGGCGCTTCGCCTTGTTCGCCGCGATGCTGCCGCGAGTTCCTGCCTCTCTCGCCCAGTCGGACAGCGGGATCACTCGGCGGCTGGTGATCAACGCGATGCGCTTGTGCAGGGATTCGAGCAACAGGAGGGCGAGGAGCCGGGTCATCCCGTCGTGGGAGTTCGTCTTCGCGTACCCGTCGAGGAGCGAGTAGTAGTCGGCCTCGCGATTCTTCGCACGGACGATCACGGGCGGGAGTCCGAGATCCTGCAGCTGCTTGTTGATCAAGACGCGTCCGACGCGGCCGTTGCCGTCGACGAAGGGATGGACGACCTCGAACTCGCAGTGGAACCAAGCGATGCGATCAAGCTCGAGCATTGAGGTGTCTTCGCGATAGCGCGATAGCGCGTCCGAGACGAGACCCGACACGAACGCCGGATTGGCGCCGAGGTGCCCTCCTACCCGAACCCACTCCCCGGCGCGGCGGAACCGCCCTGCAACGTCGTCGCGGATGCCGGAGAACAGCATCCCGTGCCAGTGCAGAATGAGATCCGTCGAGATCTCTTCCGTCGTAGCCAGCACATCGGCGGTGACTGCGGCAAGATTTCTCGCCTCATACACTTCGCGCAGTTCGTGGCCGCCTGTCGGCAAACGCCCGGCGAGAATCCTCTCGGTGTCATCGAGGGTGAGGGTCGAGTTCTCGATCGCATTCGACTGCTGCACGCTCTCGGCCAGCTCCGCGAGGGAGATCTGCTCGAGTGCTTCCGGGTATCGCTCCGCGATGCGACGGAACTCGGCCACGAGCACATCGATGCGATCCCGCGTCGTCCGGTTGATCACACTGGGCCTCCCCGGCCAACTTACCGTGAAAAATATGAGGAACGAGCAGATTTCACGATCACTGAAGGAGCCAAGGATCCGGAAAAGAGAAATCCCGGTCAGATTCAGCGTCTGACCGGGGAAATTTGTGGAGCCTAGGAGATTCGAACTCCTGACATCCTGCTTGCAAAGCAGGCGCTCTACCAACTGAGCTAAGGCCCGAACGGGATGCGCCTCCGGGGAGGAACGTGGGGCTACCAGGACTTGAACCTGGGACCTCTTCATTATCAGTGAAGCGCTCTAACCGCCTGAGCTATAGCCCCGTCAACCTCCAAGACTTTACCGGAGGATGACCGATTTTCCGAATCGAGCCGCTGTCAGTTCCCTGGGCGCAGCGTCGCGCTGCCGGCCGACACCTGCACGTCGATCGTCCGCGAGGAAGTCGACGCCGTGTCGAGGCGGTTGTCGAAGCTGCCCGCGCTCACATTCGACCTGACGTCGTAGACACTGTTCGGCACGGCGAGGACGAGTTCGCCCGCGCTCACGTCGATCGTCACGTCGTCGGGCGCCGATCCGGTGAGGTCGGCTTCGACCCGGCCCGCGTTGATGTCGAAGCGTGCCTGGGCGACATCGCGAAGGGTCACATCCGCGCGGCCGGCGTTGACCAGGACATCGGCGCGTGTCGCCGAGCCGGTCACATCCGCGCGGCCCGCGTTGACCTCGACGTCCAGCCGCCCGAAGTCGCCCTCGGCCACGAGCCGGCCCGCCGACAACTCCAGCGCCGCGTCGAGGCCGGCGGTCTGGTACGCGGTCGGCAGTGTCAGGGTCACACGCTCCTCGTTGTCGAGCCACCAGCCGAACCAGCGCACCGGGGGTCGCACCTCGAGCGTCGAACCGGCACGGTGCAGCCTCCACTCGCGGCCGCCCGCACGCTGAGCACCGCCTCGTCGACGTTCCCGTAGGTGAGCGTGAACTGCGCCCCCGACGACTCGATGTCGAGCGCGGTCACGCCGTTCATCGTCTCGCTCTGCGTGCTGTCGCCCGTGCCGAGCGTCCGGATGCCGACGAACACCGCCGTCGCGATCGCGAACAGCAGCGCGAACGATCCGACGATCGCGATCACCGGGGTGATCCACGATGCGCGGGCCCGGGGTGCGGGAGTCTGCGGCGCGGGGCCTGCGGAGGGACCTCGGCGGGGGAGGCGTGAGAGGGGTGGTGTTCATGAGGAAGCTCCTGTCTGCGGCGCCTGGCCGGTGATCTCGATGTGGGCGAGGGCCGCGAGGACGCGGCGGTTGCCGTGCTCGTCGGGCTCGAGGCCCAGTTTCTGGAAGAGGGAGGTGATGTGCTTCTCCACACTCGCCTCCGAGACGAAGAGGATCGAGGCGATCGCCTGGTTCGACTTCCCCTCGGCGATGAGCGCGAGGACAGTGCGCTCGCGATCGGTGAGTCGCTGCATCCGATCATCCCGATGACGCCGCGTGAGCAGCTGGGCGACGACCTCGGGGTCAAGGACGGTCGCGCCGCCGGCGATCTGCTCGACGGATGCCACGAACTCGGCGACATCGGCGACCCGGTCCTTCAGCAGGTACCCGAGCGCCCCGCCCTGCGCGGCGATGAGGTCCGACGCGTAGCGCTCCTCGACATACTGCGAGAGCACGAGGAGCGGGAGCTCCGGATGCCGGCCCCGCAGCGTGACCGCGGCGCGGATGCCCTCGTCGGTGAACGTCGGCGGGAGCCGCACGTCGAGGATGCAGAGGTCCGGCTTCTCGGCGTCGACCGACTCGAACAGCTCCGCCGCATCCGGCAGCGCGGCGACCACGTCATGACCGGCGTCGTTCAGCAGACGCACGAGCCCCTCGCGGAGGAGGACGGAGTCCTCGCAGATCAGGATGCGCATGGCACGCTCACCTCCAGAGACGTCGGTCCGCCCGCCGGGCTCTCGAGGCGAGAGGTCCCGCCGGCGGCGAGGATGCGATTCATGATCCCATCCAGGCCTCCGCCCGGCAGCACCTGCGCGCCGCCCACGCCGTTGTCTTCGACCCGCGCCCAGATGGTCCCATCGGGGCGGCTGCGGACGACGACCCGGCACTCACTGGCCCGCGAGTGCTTCGCGGCGTTGGTCAGCGACTCGGCGATCGCGAAGTACACGGCGGCCTCGGCATCACGGCACGCACCCGCCGGTCTCGGGTCCATGCGCACGTCCAGATGCACGGGATGTGCGAGCGGCCGGCGAGTGCCGACAGCGCGGCGTCGAGACCGCGGTCGTCGAGCACCGAGGCGTGGATGCCGCGGGCGAGCTGCCGCAGCTCGGTGATGGCCGCCTTCGTGGAGGTGTGCGCTTCGGCGATGAGATCCTTCGCGGTATCCGGATCGTCGTCGATCTTCTGCTGGGCCAGGCCCAGCGTCATCCCGACCGAGACGAGTCGTGGCTGGACGCCGTCGTGCAGGTCGCGCTCGATGCGCGTGCGCTCGACGTCGGCGGCACGCACGGCGCCGGCGCGCTGCTGCGTAGCCACCTCGGCCCGTTGCGTCAGCTCGGTCCGCCGATGCGGCTCGGCGACGATCGCCTGACTGAGCGCCCAGTGCAGCGTGACGAGGCCGAAGATCACCGCGGCCGAGGCGGCGGCACCGAGCACGCCGACCACCGGGACCCAGCCGGCAGGGATGTTCAGCCCGAAGGGACCGGAGGCCGCTGCGTCTGCGAGCGGGCTGAACGCGTAGAAGACGGAGGCGACGAAGGTGGCGACCAGGCGCAGCACGATGACGCCCGCGATCGTCGCGAGGGTGAAGTTGGCCAGCGCGCGCCACATGCCGCCGTCGATCGACTGGCGGCCGAGCATCCGCAGATATCCGCCGAAGCCCGGCCTCTCCTGCCGACGCCAGCGCAGCGGAGCCAGGCCGAAGCCGTAGAGGCTGTCGACGCGGGCGACCTCGAACCAGGCGACGCCGAAGAGCGCGTACACGAGACCGACGAGGATCACCGCGCCGATCCCGAGGATCAGGATGGTACCGAGACCCGCCCCGAGCAGGCTGCCGAGCACGGAGAGGACCGCGCTGCCGATCACGCCCAGGGCGGCCAGGTGCACCACGGTCAGGAACAGCCGCAGCGGTGGCTTGACCGCCGGCGCCGCGGGTGAGGTCTGAGTTGTCATGCTTCCACGCTAGGTGCGTGCCCCTTCCGGCGACACCCTGGCATCCGGAGACCTGCGTTCGGGTTTTCCCTAATCGGGCCGGGGGTCATCCACAGCCGCTACGCTGGCCGGCGACGGAACGGCGAGCCATCCAGAAGAGGAGACGACATGGCGAAGGTACTCATCATCGGTGCGCACGGCAAGGTGGCGCTGCGGCTGGCACCTCAGCTGACGGCGCGAGGCGACGAGGTGACCGGGGTCATCCGCAATGCCGACCACGCGGCGGACATCGCGGCGATCGGGGCGACCCCTCTCGTCGCCGACGTCGAGCGGCTCGATACCGCCGGGATCGCAGAGATCCTCCGCGGGCACGACGTGGTCGTGTGGTCTGCGGGCGCGGGCGGCGGAAACCCTCCGCGCACCTACGCCGTCGACCGGGATGCGGCGATCCGCTCGATCGATGCCGCATCGGATGCCGGGGTGCGCCGCTACGTGATGGTCTCCTACCTCGGGTCCCGCCTCGACCACGGGCTCCCCGAGGACCACTTCTTCTTCCCCTACGCCGAGGCGAAGGCGGCCGCCGATGAGTACCTGCGGGCTACTGATCTCGACTGGACGATCCTCGCGCCAGGGCCCCTCACCCTCGACGAGCCGACCGGCCTCATCGAGGTCGCCGACCCCGGTGAGGGTCGCGTGTCGCGGGCGGATGTCGCATCCGTCATCGCGGCAACGCTGGTGGAGCCGAGGACGCTGCACCGCACGATCGAGTTCGGCAACGGCGCGACCCCGATCGCGGAGGCCATCGCCGGCTGAGCGTCAGCGGTTTCCGGAATCTCGCCGCGTTTCGTCACTTCGACGCGCTGCGCTTGCTCAGTACACCGCTCGGTCGCCTGCGGCGTCCTCGCTCAACGACCGGAGGGTGGCGTCGGCGCGATCGAGGGCTGAGGACCTACCTCGTCCATGCCGGCCTCGTGCTGCGTTTCGACTCGGTCGCTGCGCGGCCTCGCTCAACGACCGGAGGGCGGCTGGCGCGATCGGGTGACTACCTCATACTCCCCGATCCGCGCGCAGCTCGGCAACGCCGGGCGGAGGGAGGCATGCGCCGAAAGCGCCTCGGGAGGGGCCCGCGCGCAGCGCGGGAAGGAACCCGCCTAAGCTTTCGGCGCATGCCTCCCGGAGCCCGGACCCCGAAAGGATCAGTTCGACATGAAGCCGACGAGCAGCCCGCCGGTGACCTTGACCGCCATGTTGTAGACCCCCGCGACGACCGCGCCGAGCACGGTGACCACGATGAGGTTGAGGATCGCGACGACCGCGGCGAAGGCCATGACCTGCGGCAGGCCCATCATGCTGGCCACCGAGATCGAGTTGTCGGTGAGCATCGCGACGAACTCGTCGGCGCGGGTGATGAGGCCCGTCGTCGACAGCACGAGCTGGATGAGGAAGAACGACACCATCGTGACGATCGCGAGGGCGACGGCCGCGAGGAACGACAGCTTCACCGCCGACCAGAAGTCGATGTAGACCAGGCGCAGACGAACCTGCTTGCCGCCGGTCTTGCGGGTGGACTTCTTGGCCAGCTTGTCGGCTACCGTGCTCATGTGTTCAGGCTTTCCTCAGAGTTCTCGGGGTCTTCGCTCCCGGGCGCTTCGTCTTCGAGACCGCGCTCTCCGTTGCGAGCGATGGCCAGGATCCGGTCGTCATCTCCGGTGCGTGCGAACACGACGCCCATCGTGTCACGACCCTTCGCCGGGACCTCGGCCACGGCAGAGCGTACCACCTTGCCGCTGGCAAGAACCACCAAGACCTCGTCGTCCTCGGCGACGATCAGACCGCCGGCGAGTTCGCCGCGTTCGCCGCTGAGTTTGGCGACCTTGATGCCGAGCCCGCCGCGTCCCTGCACCCGGTACTCGTCGACCGAAGTGCGCTTGGCGAAGCCGCCGTCGGTGACGACGAACACGTAGCCGTCCGAGCCGGCGACGGATGCCGACAGCAGACTGTCGTCGCCGCGGAAGCTCATTCCCTTGACGCCCTCGGTGGCGCGGCCCATCGGGCGCAGCGCCTCGTCGGTCGCGTGGAAGCGCAGCGACATGCCGCGGCGGCTGATGAGCAGGATGTCGTCGGTGCTGTCGACGATCATCGCGCTGACCACCTCGTCGTCCTCGCGGAGTCGGATCGCGATGACGCCGCCCTGGCGGTTGGTGTCGTAGTCGGACAGCCGGGACTTCTTCACGAGCCCGCCGCGCGTAGCCAGGACCAGGTACTCGGCCGCCTCGTAGTCGCGCAGCGCGAGGATCTGGGCGATCGACTCGTCGGGCTGCAGCGCGAGGAGGTTCGCCACATGCGTGCCCTTGGCGTCGCGGCCGGCCTCCGGGATCTCGTAGGTCTTCGCCCGGTAGACCCGGCCCTTGTCGGTGAAGAACGCCAGCCAGTGGTGGGTCGTCGTGACGAAGAAGTGTTCGACGACGTCGTCGGCGCGCAGCTGCGCACCCTTGACGCCCTTGCCACCACGATGCTGCGAGCGGTAGTTGTCGCTGCGGGTGCGCTTGACGTAGCCCTCGCGGGTGACGGTGACGACCATCTCCTCTTCGGGGATGAGGTCTTCCATCGACATGTCGCCGTCGAAGCCGTGCAGGATGTGCGTGCGGCGCTCGTCGCCGAAGCGGTCGACGATCTCGGTGAGCTCATCACGGACGATCGTGCGCTGGCGGGCCGGATCGGCGAGGATCGCCTTGAAGTCCGTGATCTGCCGTTCCAGGTCGGCCGCCAGGTCGATGATCTTCTGGCGCTCAAGGGCCGCCAGGCGGCGCAGCTGCATCTGCAGGATCGCCTCGGCCTGCGTATCGTCGATGTCCAGCAGCTTCTTGAGTCCTTCGCGCGCTTCGTCGGCGCTCGGGGATCGGCGGATCAGGGCGATGACCTCGTCGAGGGCGTCGAGGGCCTTGAGGAGTCCTCGCTGGATGTGCATGCGCTTCTCCGCCTCGCGGAGGCGGTACTCGGTCCGCCGCACGATCACATCGATCTGGTGATCGATCCAGTGCAGGATGAAGCCGTCGAGCGCGAGCGTGCGCGGCACGCCGTCGACGATCGCGAGCATGTTCGCGCCGAAGTTCTCCTGCAGCTGGGTGTGCTTGTAGAGGTTGTTCAGCACGACCTTGGCCACCGCGTCGCGCTTGAGCACGACGACGAGGCGCTGACCGGTGCGATCGCTGGACTCGTCGCGGATGTCGGCGATGCCGGTGATCTTGCCGTCACGGGCGAGGTCGCCGATCTTGACCGCGAGATTGTCGGGGTTGACCTGATACGGCAGCTCGGTGATCACCAGGCAGGTGCGGCCCTGGATCTCTTCGACCTCCACGACGGCGCGCATCGTGATCGAGCCGCGGCCCGTACGGTACGCCTCGTGGATTCCCTTGCTGCCGAGGATCTGCGCACCGGTCGGGAAGTCCGGACCGGGGATGCGCTGGATCAGGCCGTCCAGCAGCTCCTCGCGGGCAAGCCCCGGGTGCTCGAGCGCCCAGAGCGCGGCATCCGCCACCTCACGGAGATTGTGCGGCGGGATGTTGGTCGCCATGCCGACCGCGATGCCGACCGAACCGTTGACCAGGAGGTTCGGGAAGCGCGACGGCAGCACCGTCGGCTCCTGGGTCTGACCGTCGTAGTTGTCCTGGAAGTCGACGGTCTCCTCTTCGATGTCGCGCACCATCTCGAGGGCGAGCGGCGCCATCTTCGTCTCGGTGTACCGCGGGGCCGCGGCGCCCATGTTGCCCGGGGATCCGAAGTTCCCCTGACCCTGAGCGAGCGGATACCGCAGCGACCACGGCTGCACCAGACGCACGAGGGCGTCGTAGATCGCGGTGTCGCCGTGGGGTGGTACTGACCCATGACCTCGCCGACGACGCGGGCGCACTTCGAGAACGACTTGTCGGGACGGAAGCCCCCGTCGTACATCCCGAAGATCACCCGGCGGTGCACGGGCTTGAGTCCGTCGCGCACATCCGGGAGGGCGCGGCCGACGATGACGGCCATCGCATAGTCGAGATAGCTGCGCTGCATCTCCGCCTGGAGGTCGACCTGGTCGATCCGTCCGTGCTCGTGGTCGGCGTTCGGGTCGGGGCGTTCGGATGCCGAGCTTGCCGAGGTGTCGTCAGTCATTGCGTTCTTTCCGTGTCCAGTCGCCGAGCGTGTCAGATGTCGAGGAAGCGGACGTCCTTGGCGTTGCGCTGGATGAACCCGCGCCGCGACTCGACGTCCTCTCCCATCAGCACGCTGAAGATCTCGTCCGCCGCGGCCGCATCATCGATCGTGACCTGGCGGAGCGTCCGGGTCGTGTGGTCCATCGTGGTCTCCCACAGCTCCTTGGCGTTCATCTCGCCGAGGCCCTTGTAGCGCTGCACGCCCGAGTCCTTCGGGATGCGCTTGCCGTTCGCGAGGCCGTCCGCGAGCAGGGCGTCGCGCTCGGCATCCGAGTACACGTACTCGTGCGGGGCGTTCGACCACTTGAGCCGGTACAGCGGGGGCATCGCGAGGTACACGAAGCCGGCCTCGATGAGTCCGCGCATGTAGCGGAACAGGAGCGTCAGCAGGAGCGTCGTGATGTGCTGCCCGTCGACGTCGGCATCGGCCATGAGCACGATCTTGTGGTACCGCGCCTTCTCGATGTCGAACTCCTCGCCGATGCCCGTGCCGAAGGCCTGGATCATCGCCTGGACCTCCTTGTTGGCCAGGGCCTTGTCGATGCGCGCGCGCTCGACGTTGAGGATCTTGCCGCGCAGGGCCAGGATGGCCTGCGTGTGCGGGTCGCGTCCCGACACCGCCGAGCCGCCGGCCGAGTCGCCCTCGACGAGGAAGATCTCGCTGATCGAGGGATCCTTGCTCGTGCAGTCCTTGAGCTTGTCGGGCATCGCGGCCGACTCGAAGACGCTCTTGCGGCGCGCGGTCTCGCGGGCCTTGCGGGCGGCCAGACGTGCGGTCGCGGCATCGATCGCCTTGGTGATCACGCGCTTGGCCTGATCGGGGCTGCGGTCGAACCAGTCGCCGAGCTGGTCGCCGACGACCTTCTGCACGAACGCCTTGGCCTCGGTGTTGCCGAGCTTGGTCTTCGTCTGCCCCTCGAACTGCGGCTCGGAGAGCTTCACCGAGATGACGGCGGTGAGTCCCTCGCGCACGTCTTCGCCGGAGAGGTTGTCGTCCTTCTCCTTCAGATAGTTCTTCGACCGGGCGTACTTGTTGACCAGGGTCGTCAGCGCCGCGCGGAATCCCTCTTCGTGCGTGCCGCCCTCATGCGTGTTGATGACGTTGGCGTAGGTGAAGACGTTCTCGTTGTAGCTCGTCGTCCACTGCATCGCGATCTCGACCGAGATCTTGCGGACCGTGTCCTCGGCGTCGAAGGCGATGATCTCGTCGTTGACCGGCTCGGCCTTGCGCACCTTGTTCAGGTACTCGACGTAGTCGACCAGCCCGCGCTCGTAGTAGAACTCGTCGCCCGGCTGCTTCGTGCTGACGGTTCCCTCGTGCTCGACCTCGTACGCCGAGCTCTCCCGCTCGTCGTTCAGCGTGATCCGCAGACCCTTGTTCAGGAACGCCATCTGCTGGAAACGGGTGCGCAGGGTCTCGTAGTCGAAGTCCACCGTCTCGGTGAAGATCGTCGGGTCGGGCCAGAAGGTGATCTTCGTCCCGGTCTCGTCGGTCTCCTCGCCCTTCTCCAGCGACTGCTGAGGGACGCCGCCGTCGGCGAAGGAGTGCCGCCAGACATGACCCTGGCGCTTGATCTCGACCTCGAATCGCGTCGACAGTGCGTTCACGACCGAGGAACCCACGCCGTGCAGGCCGCCCGAGACCGCGTAGCCGCCGCCGCCGAACTTCCCGCCGGCGTGCAGGATCGTCAGCACGACCTCGACCGTCGACTTCGACGGGTCGGAGGAGTGCGGGTCGACCGGGATGCCACGGCCGTTGTCGATGACCCGGATGCCGCCATCTTCGAGGATGGTGACGTCGATCGTGTCGCAGTAGCCGGCCATGGCCTCATCGACCGAGTTGTCGACGATCTCCTGCACCAGGTGGTGCAGGCCGCGGGGACCGGTCGAGCCGATGTACATGCCAGGACGCTTGCGGACCGCCTCGAGTCCTTCCAGCACCTGGATCTCGTCGGCCCCGTACTCGACGGCGGATGCTCCGGATTCGGGGCTTTCCCGTTGTGGGAATTCGGCTCGTCAGCAGGGATTTCAGGCGTCATCTGAGGGGATACTCCACATCACGTTGGTCAGCGTCCAGTCTAGCCCCTATTCATCGCCGAAAGTGGGTTGTGAGCCCGCGTATCGGCCTGAAAACGCTCGGGGTAGTGCCGTAGGTGGATCAACCGTAGGTATCGCGAGGACCCCGCCCTGGAACGGCTCTGGGCCCCCATTTCCAAGAGGGAACGTCCGGCCCGATGAAACGGAGGTTCTCCACACCCGCATCCGGGTACCGTTTCCCGATCTCGGTGAGGATGACCGCGCGCATGTAGGTGAGGTTCTTCGCCCATGCCGTCGAATCACACCGTACCGTCAGCAGGCCGCGCTCGAGCGAGACCGGCTCGGAGTGCTGCGCGACATCCGCTCCGGCGAGATCGGCCCACTTGAGCACGACCTCCTCCTTCGCGAGGACCGAATCCCACCCGGCGCTGCGCGTCAGCTCGGCGATCGCCGCTCCGAGACCGAGGGGATCCCGCCCCGGCGCGAACGGCACGTTCTCGTCGTCATCGCCGCCGCGCCGCCGCTTCTTCCGCCACGACCGGGAAGACGGCGTGAGCCCGCGCAGCCGCAGATAGGTCGCGACGGTCTCGGGGATGTCGGATGCCGCAGCATCGGATGCCGCACTCACGTCTCCCCTTCCCGCCCGGTGCCGTGCGCTCGTCGCTGATCGTGCCGTTGCTGATCCGGACCACGTGATGATGCAGCGCCTCGGGGATATCCTCCTCCACCGCCGCGGTCACCACCACCTGCTCGTAGCCGACGGTCAACGCGGCGAGGCGGCGCCGACGATCCGCATCGAGCTCGGCGAACACGTCGTCGAGGATGAGCACGGGGTCGCCCGCGGGAGATTCAGCGCGCAGCAGCTCCGCCGACGCCAGCCGCAAGGAGAGCGCGATCGACCACGACTCGCCGTGCGAGGCATAGCCCTTCACCGGAAGACCCCGCACCCGCAGCAGCAGATCGTCGCGATGCGGGCCTACCAGGGTGAGGCCGCGTTCGAGCTCGGCCGCGCGCTTGTCTGCCAGAGCCGCCCGGAACTGCTCGGAGGTCGCGATGGCGCCGCCGGCGGCATCCGCCTCCACGCCTTCTTCCGGGTCGCCGCCGAGCACCGACAGCGCCCACCCCAGCTCCGGGTCATGATCGGCACCGGCGATGGCCGTGTACGCCGCGCGCAGGGGCTCCCTCAGGTCGTCGCTGAGGCGCCGGCGCATGTCGATGATCTCGGATCCGAGTGCGACGAGCTTGTCGTCCCACACGTCCAGCGTCGTGAGCGCGTCGGGTCGGATGCCGCGCGCCCGCGCCGATTTCAGCAGCGTGGTGCGCTGCTTGAGCACCCGATCGTAGTCGGCGAGCACTCCGGCCATCCGCGGCATCCGCTGGATGAGGAGCTGATCGGCGAAACGACGGCGCGCAGAGGGATCACCGCGGACGATCTGCAGATCTTCGGGGCGAAGAGCACGACATGCGCGTAGCGCGGAAGGTCGGCGGTCTTCGCAGGGGAGCCGTTGATCCGCGCCTTGTTCGAGCCCTGCCGGTTCAGCTGCACCTCGACCAGCACCTGCCGCCGGCCGTGCGCGAGACGGGCACGGATGATCGCGAAGTCCTGACCGTCGCGCACCATGGGGGCATCCGCGGAGACGCGGTGCGAGCCCAGCGTCGCCAGGAAGACGATCGCCTCGGCGAGGTTGGTCTTGCCCTGACCGTTGCGCCCGACCAGGACGTTGGGCCCGGATGCAGGGTGAGATCGGCGGTCGCGTAATTGCGGAAGTCGACCAGGTTCAGGTGCTCCACGATCACGTGAGTCACCTTACCTTTCGGAACGGACACCGCCCACGGTGTGAGGGATACCCCGAGGTTCGCCGAGGGTCCCTCCCCGCAAGCGGGGCCCCTCCCGATGCTCACATCGGGGGTATCCCTCACACCTCTCCACGTAGAGAAACTGGTGGAAGGGGTGGGGTAGAAGGGTCAGCGCAGGAGCAGGTTCGGCTGCAGCAGGTACTTGAACGAGTCGGAGCCGGCCTGCTCGACCGAGGTCTGGCTCGTCACGAGCACCGGGCTGAGCTTGTTCGCGTTGTCGCTCGAGGTGAACGTCACCCGCACGAACTCGCTCTTGACCGCACCCAGGGCCTCGGTCAGGTACTGCGGGTTCAGCCCGAGCGTGACCTCCTCGCCGCCGGAGAGGTGTGCGTCGACGGACTCGGATGCGCGCGCCTGCTCGCTGCCGGAGGCATCCATCGTCACGGAGTCGGTGCTGAAGGTGAACCGCAGCGGCGCCGAGCGGTCGAGCACGAGGGAGACACGACGCACCGCCTCGACGAAGTCGGCGGTGTTCACGACGGCGTAGTGATCGGTCTGCTCGGGGAACAGGCGCCGGACCGGAGGGAAGTTGCCCTTGATGAGCAGGGAGGTGACCGTCTTGTTGCCCGCGGTGAAGGCGACGATCTCACGATCGCCCTCGCCCGAGAAGGTGATCTTGATCTCGCCCACATGACCGAAGGTCTTGCCGACCTCCTGGATGGTGCGTGCGGGGACCAGCGCTGTCTGCTCCGCGGCATCGCCGTCCCACGGGACGTCGCGGAGCGACACCCGGTAGCGGTCGGTGGCGACCAGGCTCAGCTGGTTCTCGGATACCGAGAGCTGCACACCGGTGAGGACCGGGGTGACGTCATCGCGCGATGCGGCGAACCCCACTTGGGAGATCGCCGTGCTGAAGTCCTCGGCGGGGACGACGCCGGAAGGACCGGAGACCTCGGGAATCGTCGGATACTCCTCGACGGGCATCGACGCGAGTGTGAACCGGGCCGAACCGCAGGTGACGGCGACGCCGCCGTCTTCGGCGACGGCGATCTCGATCGGCGCGTTGGGCAGGCGGCTGGCGATCTCGGAGAGGAGCCGGCCGTGCACGAGGATCGTTCCGGCCTCTTCGACGGTCGCTTCGATGGTCGTCCGTGCCGACGCCTCGTAGTCGAATGCCGAGAGCGTGAGTCCGTCGGCGCCGGCTTCGATCAGCACACCAGCGAGGATCGGCTGGGGATTGCGCTGAGGAAGCAGCTTGACGACGAACGAGACGGCTTCGCTGAAGACGTCGCGATTGACCTGGAACCTCACGGATGCTCCCTTTGTCGTCGTGTTCATGCACATCAGAGGATGCGCAGAGTCAGGGACTCCCATGCTAGTGCCCTCGTCCGATCACGCCACCCGCACGTCCAGTTCGCTTTCGAGGTCATCGATCGACCCTCTTCCGGTTAAGGACTCGTTAATGGTGTTAACAGCTGTGGATACTGTGGATAAGTCGGTGGATATCAGTCGCGAGTAGGAAACTACATCGTTGTGAGATGTGGAAATCCTGAGGAAACCGCGGGATGACGCGGATCCGGGGCGATCGGGTTCTGCGGGAGTTATCCACAACTCAGAGGTATCCGCTCACAATCGTCCCCACGGCCGTGAGCTCCATCCACAAGTTATCCACATGTGCAAAGCCGCATTAGTGGAGGTCGCCGAGTGCTGTCAAGAAGGCAACGGAAGATTTCAGCGGCGACCGAGCTGCGTGGTGATCTCAGTGACCTGGTTGTAGATCGAACGCCGCTCACGCATGAGGTCGCTGATCTTGCGGTACGCGTACATCACCGTGGTGTGGTCGCGGTTTCCGAAGAGCTGGCCGATCTTGGGCAGCGACAGGCTTGTGCGCTCACGGCACAGGTACATGGCGATCTGTCGTGCGGTCGCGATCTGCTGGGACCTGCTGGATCCGTACAGGTCGTCGACCGTGAGCTTGAAGTACGCTGCGGTCGCCGTGATGATGTCGGTCGGCGAGACGACGTTGTCGTCGGTGTGGTCGATGATGTCGCGCAGGACGGTCTGGGCGAGGGTGATGTCGAGCGTCGATCGGTTCAGGCTCGCGAATGCCGAGACGCGGATGAGCGCGCCCTCGAGCTCGCGGATGTTCGAGGAGACGGCCGAGGCGATGTACTCGAGCACATCGTCGGGGATGTGAAGAGCCTCGCTCTGCGCTTTCTTCCGGAGGATCGCGATGCGCGTCTCCAGATCAGGTGCCTGCACGTCGGTGATCAGACCCCACTCGAAGCGGCTCCGCATCCGATCCTCGAATCCGGTGAGGTGCTTCGGCGCGACATCGCTCGTGATCACGACCTGCTTGTTGTGGTCGTGCAGCGTGTTGAAGGTGTGGAAGAACGCCTCCTGCGTCTCGGCGCGACCCTGCAGGAACTGGATGTCGTCGATGAGGAGGATGTCGACGTCGCGGTAACGGGCCTGGAAGGCGGCACCGCGGTTGTTGGCGATCGAGTTGATGAAATCGTTCGTGAACTCCTCGCTGGAGACGTAGCGGACCCGGATGCCGGAGTAGAGATTCGACGCGTAGTCGCCGATCGCGTGCAGCAGGTGGGTCTTGCCGAGCCCCGAGTCGCCGTAGATGAACAGCGGGTTGTAGGCCTTGGCCGGTGCCTCGGCGACCGCGACCGCGGCGGCGTGGGCGAAGCGATTGGACTGGCCGATCACGAAGTTGTCGAAGGTGTACTTCGGGTTCAGCCGGGACTCGTCGCGGATCGGCGTCGGGGCCTCCACCGGCTGCTCGGCGTGGATCTCGGAGGGCGTGAAGTCGGAGATCTGGATCGGGGCGGTGTGATTGTCGACCAGGTCGTGGTTGACGACGACACGGAAGGCGGTGACGTCGTCGCCGGCGCTGGTCAGCGCATCCATGATCGGCATGCGGAGCCGCTTGTTGATCTGTGCGGCCGTCAGGTCGTTGGGAACGTCCAGGTACAGCGTCGATCCCATGACGCCGGCCGGCACCGCCAGACTCAGGAAGCCCTGCAGCTGAGGTGTGACGCGCTCGTCGTTCTCGAGGATCCCCTGCACTGTCGCCCAGATCGGGACATCGGGTTGGGCAGGAGAGGACATGGTGCTCCGGACGAGGCAAAAAGGGGAGGAGCGGTTACCGGCTCCCCTGTGGATAACGTGGTTGCAACGGTAGTCATTGCGCGTCATTTGGGCAACTGGGGATGTGGACAACTTACGCGTGTCGAGGAGCGCTCCGGCTGTGCGGACTGTGCATAATGACAGAGTCGCCAGGCGGCCGGTTTGCCTTGCGTGCCCGCAGGACGTACCCTTAATCGGTTGACTTATGCCATTTTCTTGGCAGTTCCCTATGTCTCCGGTCGTCGTGATCCCGGTGGCAGATTTTCCGGAGTGATCTCATGAGCAAGCGTACGTTCCAGCCCAACAACCGTCGTCGCGCCAAGAAGCACGGCTTCCGCGCCCGTATGCGCACGCGCGCCGGTCGTGCCATCCTCTCGGCACGTCGTGCGAAGGGCCGCACCGAGCTTTCGGCGTAGTGTGCTGGCGCGGCGGCACCGTCTGACGCGCGGCAGCGACTATCGACTCGTCGTTCGCCGCGGCATCCGCTCTGGCGCGCCCCACGTGGTCACCTCGGTGCTCACGACCGGGGAGCACCGACCGCCGCGATTCGGCTTCATCGTCAGCAAGCAGGTGGGTACGGCTGTGACCCGGAACACTGTGCGTCGTCGCCTCAAGGCGGTGTGTGCCGCAGCGCTTCCGAGCGTCCCCGAGGGCACGGATGTCGTCATCCGTGCCCTTCCTGCATCCGCCCGCGCGACCTTCGCCGAGCTCGCCGCCGATGTTGATCGGGCCTTCGCCCGGGTCGAGGCGAAGACGGGCACACGGTCATGACGACGCTCCCCGCCTCCTCGCGCGGAACCGCCCAGCTCCGACCGAGGGATCTTCTCCGGGCCGTTCCGCTCGTGCCCCGCAACCTCGCACTGGGATTCCTCGCCGCGTATCGCACGGTGATCTCACCGATGTACGGAGACGTGTGTGCGTACTACCCCTCCTGTTCCGCCTACGCTGTAGGTGCGGTGCAACAGCACGGTGCGGTCAAAGGCGCGGTGCTGGCCGCGTGGCGGATCCTCCGCTGCAACCCCTGGACCACGGGCGGCGTCGATGACGTGCGCCCTCACGCACACTTCCGATACTCCCTCACACCCCGAGGGTTCGTAGTACCCGCGCGAAAGGACTGACACGTGGGCTTTCTCTCCTCGCTCACCGGCGTGACGAGCGTCGTGGCCTCGGCCGAAGAACAAGGCGGCATCATCGGCTTCTTCGGGACCATCCTCTGGCCGCTGAAGTGGCTCGTCGAGGTCGTGCTCGTCGCGTGGCACTGGCTGTTCACCACCGTCGGCTTCGCGCCCGACGCCGGCTTAACCTGGGTGCTCTCGATCATCGGTCTCGTCGTGGTGGTTCGCGCGGCGATGATCCCGCTGTTCGTCAAGCAGATCAAGAGCCAGCGCAAGATGATGGAAATCGCTCCTGAACTGCGAAAAGTTCAGGAGAAGTACCGCGGCAAGAAGGATCAACTCTCCCGCGAGGCGATGAGCCGCGAGACGATGGCGCTGTACAAGAAGCACGGCACGACGCCGGTGTCGTCCTGCCTCCCGCTCCTGGTGCAGATGCCGGTGTTCCTGGCGCTGTTCTACACCCTGCTGGACATCTCCTTCAACGCGACCCACGGCCGTGGTGGCGTGGGACTGCTCAACGCCGAGCTCACCCGACAGTTCTACGACGCCAAGCTCTTCGGCGTCGCCCCGCTGCACATCCGTCTGACCGAGGCCGTCTCGGAGCGGCCGGAGGGCTGGGAGATCACGACGATCATCCTCGTCATCCTCGTCATCCTCATGATCGCCTCGCAGTTCATCACGCAGCTGCAGATCATCTCGAAGAACCTGTCGCCCGAGGCCAAGACCGGCCAGGCGTACCAGATGCAGAAGATCATGCTGTACGTGCTGCCGCTGGCGTTCATCTTCTCCGGTGTGTTCTTCCCCTCGGTGTCGTCATGTACTGGTTCACCTCGAACCTGTGGACGATGGGTCAGCAGTTCCTCGTCATCCGCGAGATGCCCACGCCCGGATCCGAAGCGGCCAAGCAGCGCGAAGAGCGTCTGGCGCGCAAGGGCAAGGCGATCGACTCGAGCGGCAAGGTCGTTCCCATGGCCGTCTACGAAGCCGAGCAGCAGCGTCTGCTCGAGGAGGCGGAGAAGGCGAAGCGGGAGGCTCCCAAGCGTCAGCAGCCGGTGGGCAAGAAGCGTGCCAAGAAGAAGGGCGGCAAGTGATGACCGATTCCGTCGTGACCTCTCGTGAAGAGCCGACCGTCGAGCAGTTGGAGAAGGAAGGCGACATCGCCGCCGACTTCCTCGAGGGCCTCCTCGACATCGCCGATCTCGACGGCGACCTGAATCTCGACGTGCGCCAGGGTCGCGCCTATGTCTCGGTCGAGGCGGAGGGCGACGGGCTCTCGCCGCTCTCGGCGCCCGACACCGTGCAAGCGCTGCAGGAGCTGACCCGTCTCGCCGTGCAGAGTCAGACGGGTGCGTTCTCCCGGCTCATCCTCGACGTCGGCGGATCGCGTGACCAGCGTCGCCGGCAACTCGAACGACTCGTCGACGCCGCCGTGGTGAAGCTCGATGAGGGTGCTTCGCAGGCGTCGCTGCCGTCGATGACCAGCTATGAGCGCAAGCTCGTGCACGACATCGTCGCCGATCGCGGCCTCGTCTCGGAGTCGTATGGTGAAGGCGTCGACCGCCACACGGTCATCCGCCGGCGCTGAATGTTTCACGTGAAACATCGGATGCCATGAGCACTGTGGAACAGGAACCACCCGTCGCCGAGACGCTCTTCGGCGACCGGATCGGTGCGGCCCGCGAGTTCGCGGACGCGCTGGCAAGAGAGGGGAGGAGCGTGGACTCATCGGTCCTCTCGAACTCCCCCGACTCTGGACACGGCACATCCTCAACAGTGTGATCGCGGCACCCCTGTTCCAGGGTTCGGTCGCGGACGTCGGAAGCGGCGCCGGCCTTCCGGGGCTTGTTCTGGCGATCGCGCGCCCGGATGTGCGGTGGACGTTGATCGAGCCGATGGAGCGGCGCATCACCTGGCTGAACGAGCAGGTCGCGGCGCTGGGTCTCGACAACGTCGAGGTGCTTCGCGCACGCGCCGAGGAGGTGCGTCGACCGGAGAAGTTCGACATGGTGACCGCCCGTGCCGTCAGCGCGCTGCGTACCCTGATTCCGCTCGTTGCGCCTCTCGTGCGCGACGGTGGCGAGCTCGCGCTGCTGAAGGGGATGAACGCACCGGCGGAGATCGACGCCGCCGCGAAGCAAATCCGCAAGTTCGGCCTCAGCGATGTGCGGGTCGAGGTGCTCGGCGAGGGCGTGCTGTCGGAGACGACGCGCGTCGTCCGCGCCACGGTGACCCCCGGTCGTTGAGCGAGCCGCAGGCGAGTCAAAACGCAGCGGCCTCTTCCGATGAACTGACTGCGTTTCGACTCGGTATCGCTACGCGATTCCTCGCTCAACGACCGGACCTGTCTCTTCCCGGTCGTTGAGCGAGGAGCGCAGCGACGAGTCGAAACGCGGCGGTGTCCTCCGGTGGGTTCGGGAGCGGCGTCTTCCGGTCGTTGAGCGAGCGCAGCGAGTCGAGACGCAGAGCATGCCCTGATCTCAGCCGGCGCTGCCGGCCCGCTGTTTCTTGCTCCACCCGACCACCGCGTCGATACCACCCTCGGCGAACGCCAGACGCTTGGCGTGGCTCCAGCCCTGGATTCGCTTCTCCCACGCGAACGCTTCCTCGATGCGTGCGTACGGTGCGCTCCAGAACAGGTACACCGGGAGGCGTGTGCGCGTGTACTCGCTTCCTTCGCCGGCCTGATGCTGGGCGGCCGGAGGTCGAGATCCCTGGTGCTGCCGACGTAGAGGGTGCCGTCGGCGCAGCGGAGCATGTAGACGTAGGCCATGGAGGGAGGGTAGGCGCATCCGCCGACATCGGGAGTGCGCTGCGTTTCGACTCGCCTGCGGCTCGCTCAACGACCGGGAACCGCCACATCCGGTCGTTGAGCGAGGAGCGCAGCGACGAGTCGAAACGTGGCGAGTGTTTTACGTGAAACATCACGGCCGGTGATTGCCCCGTTTCGACTCGCTGCGCTGTGCCTTGCCGGTCGTTGAGCGGAGCGCCGCAGGCGCGGAGTCGAAACGTGCTTGCGCCCGGAGAGACTGTCGTCAACGACCGGATTCGGGCTCCGTCGTGGCGGGGAAGGTCGGGCCCAGCGATTAGAGTGGAACACGGTCTGGAAGGAGCGGATGTTTCACGTGAAACACTCCGCGAAGAGAGCAGTGAAAGAGGTCGCCGAGATGGACACTCCGCTCGCGCGCGAACTGGCCGAGCTGACGGCTCGGCGCCGTGCCCTGGAAGACGTGTCCGTCGAGTTCTCCGGTGACACCCGGATCCTGACGGTCTCCAATCAGAAGGGCGGCGTCGGCAAGACGACGTCGACCGTGAACATCGCGGCGGCCCTGGCGCAGCTGGGCGCTCGCGTGCTCGTGATCGACCTCGACCCGCAGGGCAACGCGTCCACGGCGCTCGGCGTTCCGCACGATGCCGACACCCCGAGCGTCTACGACGTGCTGATCGAAGAGTTCCCGCTCGCCGAGATCGTCCAGCAGAGCCCGGAGTCCGAGAATCTCTTCTGTGCACCGAGCACGATTCACCTCGCAGGCGCCGAGATCGAGCTGGTCGCTCAGGTCGCCCGCGAGCACCGTCTGCGCCGTGCGCTCAAGGACTACCTGAAGACGACATCCTTCGACTACGTCATCATCGACTGCCCGCCCTCGCTGGGCCTGCTCACGATCAACGCCTTCACCGCGGCGGACGAGGTGTTCATCCCGATCCAGTGCGAGTACTACGCGCTCGAGGGCCTCAGTCAGCTGCTGGGCAGCATCCAGATGATCCAGAAGCACCTGAACCCTGAGCTCCGGCTGTCGACGATCCTCTTGACCATGTACGACGGTCGCACGAATCTCGCCCAGCAGGTCGCGGAGGAGGTGCGCACGCACTTCCCCGAGCAGGTGCTCGAGACGGTCATCCCTCGTTCGGTGCGCGTGTCGGAGGCACCGAGCTTCGGCCAGACGGTGATCGCCTACGAAGCGGCATCCGTGGGGGCCGTCGCCTATCGCGAGGCGGCGGTCGAGCTCGTGAAGCGAGCCTCAGCAGTGCAGAAGAAGGAGAACTGATGGCGAAGCGCACCGGACTCGGGCGGGGGATCGGCGCCCTGATCCCGACGGCGGATCAGGCGGAGCGTCCTGTCGACGTCTTCTTCCCGGGAAAACCGACACCGACGACCGAGGCGGCGCCGGAGGAGCTGGAGGCTGTTCCCGGCATCCGACTGGTGCACATCGATCCCCATCAGATCGTGCCCAACCCGCGTCAGCCGCGCACGCACTTCGACGAGGCTGATCTGTCCGAGCTGACGCACAGCGTGCGCGAGTTCGGTGTGCTCCAGCCTGTGGTCGTCCGCCTCAACGAGGCGGGTGCCTACGAGCTCATCATGGGGGAGCGCCGCACTCGCGCCGCCCGAGCCGCCGGGGTCGAGACGATCCCCGCGATCGTGCGCGAAACCTCCGACGACGATCTGCTGCGGGACGCGCTTCTGGAGAACCTGCACCGCTCGGAACTGAACCCGCTGGAAGAGGCCTCGGCCTACCAGCAGTTGCTCGAGGACTTCGGCATCACGCAGGAGCAGCTCGCCGAGCGCATCGGGCGCTCGCGCCCGCAGATCTCGAACACCATCCGGCTGTTGCGCCTGCCGGTTCCCGTGCAGCAGCGCGTCGCCGCGGGCGTCATCAGTGCCGGACACGCCCGCGCGCTCCTCGCCCTCGACGACGCCGAGGAGATCCAGCGTCTCGCCGACAAGGTCATCAATGAAGACCTCTCCGTGCGCGCCACGGAGGAGGCCGCAAAGCTCCGCCGTGGCGGTTCGCCGAAGACCAAGAAGCCCCAGGCCGGCGCCCGCCGAGCGCACCTCGACGAGGTGGCAGCCACGTTGGGCGACCGCCTGAACACGCGCGTGAAGATCACGCTCAGTGCAAAAAAAGGCCAGGTCACGATAGATTTCGCGACCATCCAGGATCTCAACCGCATCCTTGCCGAGCTCGGGGTGGAAGAGTACGGATCGCGCTGACCTCTCGCCTCAGACCGCACTGAGCACCTAGACTCGCGCCTACTCAGCGTCGAGAGAAGGGTCGTCATGTCCGTCTCCTCACCCCGCGCCTTTCGGGGCAAGGTCATCGCCGTCAGCATCGCGGCCGCCCTCGGCGGCTTCCTGTTCGGCTTCGACACCGCAGTGATCAACACGGCCGTCGACGCGCTCGCCAGCCCGCCTCCCTCCGGGTTCGACCTCAGCGTCGGACTGAAGGGCTTCGCGGTGTCCTCCGCGCTGATCGGATGCGCGGTGGGCGCCTGGTTCGCGGGCGTCGTCGCCAACAAGCACGGGCGCATCCCGACGATGGTGATCGCCGCGATCCTGTTCTTCGTCTCGTCGGTCGGATCCGCCTTCGCCTTCGGCGCCGTGGACTTCATCCTCTGGCGCATGATCGGCGGTCTCGGCGTGGGTGCCGCATCCGTCATCGCCCCCGCCTACATCGCGGAGGTCTCCCCGGCGAAGATCCGGGGCCGGCTCGGGTCGCTCCAGCAGCTGGCCATCGTCACCGGCATCTTCACGGCGCTGCTGACCGGGGCGATGATCGCCAACGCGGCCGGAAGCGCCGAGAACGTCATCTGGGGGCTGGAGGCGTGGCGGTGGATCTTCCTCTCGGAGATCGTCCCCGCCACCGTGTACGGGATCATGGCGCTGAAGCTTCCCGAGTCACCGCGATATCTGGTGGCCAAGGGCGACCTCAAGAGGGCCGAGGAGGTGCTCACCACCGTTACCGGAGTCGTCGACGTGGGTCCCAAGATCACCGAGATCACCGGGACCATCGAGACCGAGAAGAAGGAGTCGCTGCGCGACCTGCGCGGTTCGGCACTGGGACTGAAGCCGGTCGTGTGGATCGGCATCCTGCTGTCGGTGTTCCAGCAGTTCGTCGGCATCAACGTCATCTTCTACTACTCCACGACGCTGTGGAGATCGGTCGGGTTCGAGGAATCGGATGCCCTGACCATCACCGTGATCACCTCGGTCACCAACATCGCCGTCACCATCGTCGCCATCCTGCTCGTCGACAGGATCGGCCGGCGCATCATGCTGCTGGTGGGCTCTGTGGGCATGACCGTCACGCTCGGGCTGATGGCCGTGGCGTTCTCCTACGCGGAACTGGTGACCGATGCCGACGGGACGGCGACCGCGGTCCTGGAGGCTCCCTGGTCGATCGTCGCCCTCATCGCGGCGAACGCCTTCGTCGTGTTCTTCGGCGCCACCTGGGGACCGCTGGTGTGGGTGCTGCTGGGCGAGATCTTCCCGAACCGGATTCGTGCCAGTGCGCTGGCGGTGGCCGCAGCGGCGCAGTGGACGGCGAACTTCTTCATCTCGACGACGTTCCCGACCTTCGCCGACATCGGCCTGACCTTCGCCTACGGCTTCTACGCCTTCTTCGCGGCGCTGTCGTTCCTCTTCGTGTACCTCAAGGTGCCCGAGACCAAGGGGATGGAGCTGGAGCAGATGGGCGATCATCCCCGGGTCGTGCGTCGTGTTCGGACAGGACTAGCGCCGGTCGCTGTGCGCCCGTGGGGACAGGCGTCCAAGCTCAGGAACGCCCCCTCGTCGTGCGCAGATCCCAGACGGCGATCCACAGGACGAGGAGAAGGCCCAGGATGCTGAAGCCGATCGGCAGCAGCACGGCGAAGTATCGCTCCGGGAAGGCCGTGTCGGCGCCCAGGTACACGAGGGCGATGACGATGGCGCTGCCGATGGAGGTTCCCACACGCTGTCCCAGTTGGAAGAGCGAGCTGGCGAGCGAACCGAACTCGCGCGGTATCGTCATCATGGAGACCGACTGGTTCGGCGCCGTGATCAGGCCGGCGCCGGCGCCGAGGATCATCTGCGCGGGGATCAGCCAGAGGGTCCATCGCTCGTCCGCCGAGGCTCCGACGCAGACGAGCGCCGTCGCGATCACGCCGACGACGAGGGTGCACAGGCCCACGATGATGACGGTGCGTCCGAGCCGGTAGGAGTGCTTGCTCCCGAACCACGCCGTGATCGTGCTCGCGAGGGCCCCGCCGATCAGCAGCAGAGCGACCTGGAGAGCGCTGAGCCCGAGGATCCGCTGCAGGTAGAGGCCGACCCCGATCTGCGCTCCGGGCAGGAAGAAGAAGAACAGCGTCCCGATGAGGGCGCCGTTCCTGAAGCGACGGTTGCCGAGCACCGTCGGCGAGATGAGGGGGGTTCCTCCCCGGCCCTCGAAGCGGCGCTCCCAGGAGATGAGCCCCACGGCCGCACTCACGGCGACCAGCAGGGAGCAGACGGTCACGACGAGGTGGAAGGCAGGGTCGGGATCGATGGTGATCGGCAGCAGGATCGCCGAGACGAGGAGGGTGAGGAGGAGCAGGCCGATGGGATCGAGGGAGGTGAGCCTCGGTCTCGCGCGGTTCGCGGAAACGGTGAGGGTCACCGCGAGGAGTGCGGCGAGAACCACGGGCACGTTCGCCAGAAGCGCGATCCGCCATCCCCACTCATCGCCGAAGACGCCGAGCAGGGCACCGGTGATCGGCGGGCCGAGGAGCGAGACGGTGCCGACCGTCGCACCCCAGCCGCCGTAGGCCTTCGCGAGCGAGGGCCCTTCGAAGAGGTCCTGGAAGACACCGGTCGTCTGCGGCAGGATGAGCCCGCTGGCGAACCCCTGGAAGAGACGTGCGATCACGAGCGTCTCGGGGTTGGGCGCGAGGCCCGCGACGATGCTGCAGAGGGCGAAGACGCCGATCCCGATGATGAGCATGCCTCGCCGAGACCAGGCGTCCGCCACCCGGCCGGCCGGAGTGAGGGTGATGGCGAGTCCGAGCGCGTAGAGCGAGATGACCAGCTGCTGCTCGGAGACGCTCGCTCCGATCGAGGCCTCGAGTGCGGGAAGGGCCAGCGTCAGCCGGTTCACCTCGAGGATGGCCAGTGTTCCGGCCGCGACGACCGCCGCATAGGCCAGAGAGCGGGGTCGACCTGCGGCGTCGTCCTCGGCCGCGGCGTTCAGGAGCGGACCAGCGGAGGCAGCGCACCCTGAAGGCGGGTGCCATAGCCGTTGGCCTCGAGGAGCGGAAGCACCTCCTCACCGAGCACCTGCAGGTCGGTGACGAAGTCCGGCATGATGAAGATGAGGGAGTCGAGCTCCGCCTTGTCGGAGAGGTCGGCGAGGCGCTCGGCGAGCGTGGCCGGGCTGCCGTGGATCGTGCCCGTGGACAGCGCCATCGTCTCGGCCCAGCGCTTCAGATCGGCCGTGTTGGAGGTGGGATCGAGGGCGGCGCTGCGCATCCCGAACTCGCGCGCCATGTTGTCCAGCGCGACGGTGTCCTTGGCCTGGCTGTAGAGCTCGACCCGCCGCGCGGCGTCGGCATCGGTCTCGCCGGGAACGACCATGAAGATGCACAGGCTCTGCAGGTCGGGCTTGTCGTTCGCCTCGGCGATGCGGCGGGTGCGCTGGCCGAGCTCGATGACGCGTTCGTCCGTGGTCCCCTCGAACATGACGCCGTCGAGCTGCTGGGCGACGAACTCGAGGCCGATCTCCGATGTGGCCGCGCAGATCATACGGGGCACGCCCTGGATGGGCTTCGGGCTCGACTGGCAGTCGAGGAGGGTGTAGAACTCGCCGTCGTAGTCGACGACGTTCTCCGTCCAGAGGGCCTTGACGACCTCGACCCATTCCTTCGCCCTGCGGTACTTCTCCGGGTTGTCGGCGTCGAAGCCGATGCCCATCTGACGCTCGGAGGAGCGGTTCCCGCCGGCGACGATGTTGAGGCCGGAGCGGCCGAGGGAGATCTGGTCGGAGGTCGCGATCATCTTCGCCGCGACGGCGGGGTGGAGGAGGGAGGTGTTGACGGTTCCCCACAGACCGATGTCGTTCGTGGCCTCGGCGAGGCCCGCGGCGGTGGTGAGCGACTCCAGGTTGTCGTCGAAGTGCCGGGTCGCACCACCGTGGCCCGCCAGACGGCCTGACTCAGTGCGAAGTGGAAGCCGTACTGCTCCGCGGAGATCGCGACCTGTCGGTTGTAGGAGTAGGAGCCGTCGAGGACGGGTGCGTTCGTCGATGGGATCCAGCCGCCGCTGCCGACGGGAAGGAATATCCCGTACTCGATGTTCCGTGCCATCTCGATGTCTCCTTGCGTTCGAGCCGTGTCTGAGTCCCTGATGGACAGGCGATCGGAAGGGATCGCCTCGGTCTCATCTTGCGGACCCGTCGTTGCCGTCCAATGAAAGCTGTGTTGCTAATAAGTTACAAATTCGAATTTCGTTTTGATATGAGAAGGAAGACCATGAAGATTATGGCGAGGGGACCGCCCGCCCCAGCGCGTCGGCGGACCATGAATCGAGAGCGAGATGCACATGGGCAGCACCACAACAGAACGGACGATCGACACCGGAGTCTTCCTCCCGGTCGGCAATGGAGGATGGATCATCTCGACGACCACTCCGGACGTTCCCGCCACCTACGGATACAACCGGGAGGTCACCCGGCTGGCGGAGGAACTGGGATTCGACTTCGCACTGAGCATGGCGAAGTGGCGGGGATACGGCGGTCCCTCACAGCACTGGGACTACACGATCGAGTCCTTGTCGACGATGGGCGCGCTCGCCGAGGCGACGGAGCGGATCAAGCTCTGGGGCACCGTGCACACGATGGTGTGGCACCCCGCCGTCGTGGCGAAGATGGTGGCGACGCTCGACCAGGTCTCGGGAGGGCGCGTCGGCCTCAACCTCGTCTCCGGCTCCAATCCCTTCGATCAGGGGCAGATGGGTCTGTGGAAGGACATCGGTCACGCCGAACGCTACGCACTCGCAGAGGAGTGGATCACCGTCGCCAAGCGGCTCTGGAGCGAGGATCGCGTCGACCACAGCGGCACGCACTTCACGCTCGAGGACTGCGTGTCCCGGCCGAAGCCGAGCGCCATGCCGACCATCATCTCGGCGGGCACCTCCGACACCGGGCTCGAGTTCGCCATCCGCAACTGCGACGTGTGCTTCGTGAGCGGAAGCGACGATCAGACGCTGCGCCAGATGGGCGAGCGGGTGAGGCGCATCTCCGCCGAGGTCGGGAAGGAGGCGAAGATCTACGCGCTGTTCATGGTCATCCCCGGGGCGACGGACGAAGAGGCGCGAGAGCGCGTGATGCGCTACGACGCGGGCGTCGACGTCGAGGCGATCGAGCGACAGGCCTATGAGTACTCCACCGACGTCAAGGAGAACTCGATGCGGACGAAGAACCTCCAGCGCCTCGAGGATCCGCGGGCGGTGTCGCGGTCGGCGGTCGTCGGATCGCCGGAGTCGATCGCAGAGCAGCTCGCCACGCTCATCCACGCCGCCCCGCTCGACGGGGTCACGCTCACCTTCCCCGATTTCATCGGCGACCTGCGCACCTTCGGTGAGGAGGTCGTGCCGCGGCTGCGCGATCACGGCATCGTCACCGGCGCCGAGAAGCTCAAGGTCGCACAGTGAGCGGGCGACGTCACATCGATCCGGTCGCGCTGCGGAAGACCCCCGGCTACACGCACGCGGTCGTCGCCGAGGGCACTCAGGTGCATCTCACCGGCCAGGTGGCCTGGGATCTCGAGGGCAAGGTCGTCGGCGTCGGCGACATCGACCGGCAGCTGGAGCAGACCTGGTCGAACCTGCGCGCGCTCGTGGAGGCGGTCGGCGCCACGATGGACGACGTCGTCAAGCTCACCACGTACGCGGTGCGTCGCGAGGACATGCCCGCGATCGGTGCCGCGAAGAGGGCCCAGTTCGCCGCCGAGCGGATGCCGGCGAGCACGCTCGTCTTCGTCGCGGGCCTCGCCGACCCCGATCTGCTCGTCGAGATCGAAGCCATCGTCGTCCTATCCGATTCAGCACTGGAGAACGAATCATGAACCACGCCCCCGACCTCGTCGCCGTCGATCCGTCGACCCTGCGCAACGCCTTCGCGCAGTTCCCCTCGGGTGTCGCCGCGCTCATCGGGCAGGCCGGCGGACAGACCCATGTCATGGTCGCCTCCTCCTTCGCGGTGGGGGTTTCCCTGGAGCCCGCCCTCGCGATGTTCGCCGTCCAGCGCAGCTCCACGACGTGGCCGGATCTCGCCAAGGCCGACCGGATCGGCGTCTCCGTGCTCAGCGACATCCATGCGCCGATCTGTCGTCAGCTCGCGGGACGGGACAAGGACCGACGGCTGAGCGGCGTCGCCCATGAGCGCCGTCCCGGGGGCGCGATCGTGCTGCCCGAGGCGAGCCTTCGGATGGACTGCCGTGTCTACGCGACCCATCCTGCGGGGGATCACGACGTGGTGATCCTGGAGGTGCTGGCGGTCCAGTTCGACGACGAGTGCGAGCCCCTGATCTGGCACCGCTCCGCGTTCAGAGCGCTTGCGCAGGCTTCCTGACCGGAGACTCCACGGACTGCTTGAGCAGCATCCCCTCGACGACCTCCCATGTGGGCCTGCGGTGCTCGATGAGGTGCGCGGAGATCTGGGCGGCGTCGCGGCGCTTGATCGCCTCGATGATGAGACGGTGTTCGTGGATGCCTTCCCAGAGGCGTCGCGGAACCGCGTTGAGCGCGGCGTTGAGGATGAGCTGCGAGGTGCTGTTCAGCGAGACGATGAAGGAGTTCACGCGCTCGGAGTGCGTCGCCTCGCTGAGCAGGCTGTGGAAGCGGGAGTTGAGCTTCGCGTAGTCGTTCGGATTCTCCTCGATCTGCTGCTGCACCGTTTCGAGGGCCGCGATGTCCTCCTCGGTGGCGCGGAGCACGAGCAGCTCGGCCATGACCTGGCTGCAGGCGTTGAGAAGGAGGTGGACGTCCTGGAACTCCTCCAGGGTGATCCCGGTGACCACCGCGCCCTTGTGGGCATCCATTCGGATGAGGCCCTCTGAGGCCAGATCCCGCAGCGCTTCGCGCACGGGGGTGACGCTCACCTCGAGGCGTCGCGCGATCTCGGTCTGCAGAAGCTTCGAGTTCGGCGGGAACACCCCGGAGACGATCGCGTTGCGCAGTGCGTTGCGCACCCGTTCGTGCACGGTCCGTCCGCGTGCGGTGTCAAGCGAGGGGAGCTGCTCGAGCTGATGGGCGATGTCGGTGGGTATGGCGCCGGCGTTCATGCCTTGTCCAATCTGCTGCGACGCCTGATGTGCGTGCGACGTCAATACATTCGACTTTACCTTTTATGGTCGCCTTGTCCACCACTCCGCGTCAATGCCTGCTCATCGCGAAGCGCCGCTGGGCTCTCTTCAGTGCGGATGCGGCTTCGAGGGCGACCTCGTTCTCGTCCACCTTCGTCAGGCGTCGTCCGGACATCACCACCTCGCCGTTGATGATGCTCGTGTCGACGTCGGCGCCGCTCGTGCCGAGCACGAAGTAGTCGAGCACCATGGCATGGTTCGTCCGGTCCAGGAGTGCGTACTTCACCTGGTCGACGTCCACCAGGACGAGGTCGGCGCGCTTCCCGGGTGCGAGCACGCCGGCGTCGAGGCCGAGCGCGGCGGCGCCGTTGCGCGTCGCCATCGTGAGAGCGGTCTTGTTCCGGGTGGCGGTGATGTCCTGAACGGTCGCGCGATGGAGGAAGGTCGCCCAGCGCATCACCTCGAACAGGTCGAAGCCGAGACCGGCGTCCGATCCGAGGCCGACGTTGATGCCCGCGTGCCGGTAGTCGTTGAGGCGCGCGATGCCGTTGGCGAGGAGGGAGTTCGATGCCGGGTTGTGCGAGATGTGCGTCCCGGTCTCGGCGATCATCCCGATCTCGGAGTCGTCGAGCTGAACCGCGTGGGCGGCGATGACATCCGTTCCGAGGAAGCCGAGCTCGTAGGCGAGCTGCGTGGGGCGCTTGCCGAAACGGGAGAGGGCATCCTCCACCTCGGACATCGACTCGTTGAGGTGGATGTGGATGAGCATGCCGAGTTCGCTCGCCGCCTCGCGGACCTCCGTGAGGAGCTCGGGGCTCGCGCAGGGGAGCCACTCGACCCCCATCGCCACTCGCACGAGACCGTCTTCGTCCCGGGCGACGTCGTGGAACGCGCGGATGTTGTCCGCCACGGTGTCGATTCCGGTCTCCGGAGTGGCGATCTCGTTCGAGAGCACGGCGCGCATGCCCACCTCGCGGGCGGCCCTGGCCCGCGCCGGCGTCTGCACGTACATGTCGTTCACGGTGGTCGTGCCGCTCTTGATCGACTCGGAGTAGCACGCCAGCGAGGCCCAGTAGGCGTCCTCGTCGCTGAGCGATCCGATGTACGGGTACCAGTTCTGGAAGAGCATCTCCCACATCGGCGCCCGCTCCTCCGGCTCGCCCGCGGTCTTGCCGAGATCGACGTGGTAGTGCAGGTTGACGAGCCCGGGGGCGACGATGCGCCGACTCGCGTCGATCACCCGGTCGTCGGGCAGGGCCACCAGCTCGGAGGCCGGCCCGATCCAGGTGATGCGCGAGCCCTCGATCACGATGCTGCCATCGCTGTAGAAGGGGTTCGCCGGGTCTTCGGTGAGAATCGCGCCGTTGACTATGACCGTTCTGGACAAGGTCTCCTCCGTAGCATCCTGGGTGAAATGGATTGTGCAAAATCGAAGATATCACCTCGGAGTCGCGAGCAGAGGAGAGGATCCTCGGCGGGAGAGGCCCGAAACATCCCGCTAACACAGTCTTCTCGTCCTGTTTACGGGCGGTGGTGGGTTCCGTGGAAATCAACATATAAATTCGAAAGTGCATTGCACCCCGATGGAAAGACAGCTACGGAGACAGAATGTCCGGTTCTTGGATAGTCGTGAAACGCATCCTCTGGGTGTTTCCGGTTGCCTTCGGAGTCGTGACCCTCACGTTCTTCCTCGCGCGCATCTTCGGCGGCGATCCCGTGGATCAGTATCTGCCCGTCGACGCCGATGACCAACTCCGCGCCACGGTGCGCAGGGAGCTCGGACTGGACAAGCCCATCTGGGACCAGTACATCGGCTATCTCCTCGGAATCCTCCAGGGCGACTTCGGCACATCGTTCGAGACGCGCAAGTCGGTGACCTCCGATCTCCTGCTCCGGATGCCCGCGACGATCGAGCTCGCGATCTGGGGCCTGACGATCGGTGTCATCCTCGGCCTGGTCCTCGGCGTGATCGGCGCGGCGAAGAAGGACGGGTTCGCCGATCAGATCGTCCGCGGCGTCGTGATCGGCGGGATGTCGATCCCCTCCTTCTGGATCGGCCTGGTCCTGATCTTCTTCTTCGCCGTGGTCCTGCAGGTCATGCCCGGACCGGTGGGCCGGCTCCCCATCGGCATGAGTCCGCCGCAGGGGATCACCGGCCTGTACGTCCTCGACTCCCTCCTCGTCGGAGACTGGTCCCGCTTCTGGCTCTCGGTCCAGCACCTCATGCTCCCGGCGATCACGCTGGGCATCGGGATCATGGCGCCCATCGCGCGCGTCACGCGGACGGGCATGGTGGAGGCCCTCCAGTCCGACTACACCCGCACGGCCGTCGCGATGGGATACCCGCGGCACCGGATCCTCTTCCGGTACTCCCTCAAGAACGCGATGCTGCCCGTGATCACGATGCTCGGCGAGGTGCTCGCGTTCGCGATCGGCGGCGCGCTGCTCGTCGAGGCGGTGTTCGCCTGGCCGGGACTGGGAGCCTATGCGCTCCACGCGATCAACAAGTTCGACTTCGGGGCGCTGCAGGGATTCGTCGTCTACACGGCGCTCATCTACGTCTTCGCCTATCTCCTGGTCGACCTTCTCTACATGGCGGCGGATCCACGTACACGCACCGGACTCAAGGGGCGCGATGAGCAGCGAGGTGATCAAGATCGCGAAGAACGCGGCAGTGACGACATCGGCCAGTCCCGCACGGACGAAGGGCCCCGACGGTCATCCCGGTGGAACCCTTCGCTCCTCGGCGGGATCGGGGTGCTCGGCGTGTATGCCGTGCTCGGGCCATCGGCCTGTTCTGGACCCCGTACCCCCGGGAGCCAGCGGCACCGGACCCTCCTTCGCCCCGCCGAGCGCAGAGCATCTCTTCGGGACCGACCGGCTCGGCAGGGACATCGCCTCCATGGTCTGGGCGGCCACCCCCTCGACCTGGGCATCGTCATCACGGCCGTGCTCGCCGCGTTCGCGATCGGAACCGTCATCGGCACGCTCGCCGGCTTCTACGGCAGCGGGCTGGACACGCTCATCACCCGGCTCCTGGAGGTGCTGCAGTCCTTCCCCGCACTGCTGCTCGCCCTCCTCGTCGTGCAGGTGATCGGGCCCGGATTCGCCAACGTGGTGATGGTGCTCGTCCTCATCGGCGTCGCCAACTACATCCGGCTCGCGCGCGCCGAGGTCCTCAGCAAGAAGACCATGCAGTACACGGAGGCGGCCAAGCTCGCCGGGGCGAGCCCGCTGCAGGTCGCATTCCTGCACATCCTCCCCAACAGCTGGGGTCCTCTGATCGCCTACAGCTCCGTCAACGCGGCGTGGTCGGTGCTGATCGTGGCGAGCCTCGGCTTCCTCGGCGTCGGGCTCCCGCCGGGAACGCCGGAGTGGGGTTCGCTGATCGCCCAGGGGCAGACGGCGATCACCTCGGGTCTGTGGTGGGTCTCCCTGTTCCCCGGTCTGGCGATCGTGGGCCTGGCCACGGGGTTCTATCTGCTCGGCGACGGACTCACCGAGCTCACGGATCCGAGGAGGCGATGACCGTGGACGATGATGTGGTGCTCCGGGTGAGGGAGCTGCGCGGACGCTTCGACGGACAGGAGCACGACACCCTCCACGACGTCGGCTTCGACGTGCGATCGGGCAGGATCACCGCGATCGTGGGCGAGACCGGAAGCGGCAAGTCGCTGACCGGGCTGTGCGCACTGGGCATCCAGCCCGCCAGCTTCCGCGTGCTCCAGGGTTCGATCGACTTCATGGGCGTCGAGCTCCTCGGCGCCCCCGGATCCGTGATGCGCTCGATAAGAGGTCGGCGGATCGCCATGGTGTTCCAGGATGCGCGCACGGCGCTCAACCCGGTCTTCACGGTCGGAGCGCAGCTCGCAGAGGCCTATCGGGCCCACACGGGGGCGTCCCCGCGGGAGGCGGCCGCCGAGGCGGTGTCCGCCCTGGAGCGGGTCAGGATCAACGACCCCGCCCGCCGCGCCAAGCAGTATCCGCACGAGTTCTCGGGCGGCATGGCGCAGCGGGTGATGATCGCGATGGGCCTGATCTGCGCGCCCGAGCTGGTCATCCTCGACGAGCCGACGACCGGGTTGGACGTGACGATCCAGGCGGGCATCATGGACCTCCTCGCGGAACTGGCCGAGGGCGGCATGACCGCGATCCTCATCACCCACGATCTCGGGGTCGTCGCGGAGACCTGCGACGACGTGGTCGTGATGCGCGAGGGAAGGGTCGTGGAGACCGGGAGCGCGAAGCAGATCTTCACGGCGGCCCGGGACGAGTACACGATCGCCCTCCTCGAGGCGAGCCGTGCGATCGAGGATGTGGTGGCATGAAACCGGCGCTCGAAGTGAAGGATCTCGTGAAGGTCTACGGCGGCGGGCTCAGGAAGAGCACCGCGGTCACGGCCCTGGACGGCGTCAGCCTCGAGGTCCACCGCGGCAGGACCACCGCCATCGTCGGCGAGAGCGGATCGGGCAAGTCCACGCTCGCGAAGTGCATCCTCGGTCTCGCCGAGCCGACCTCGGGAACGATCGAGATCGAGGGACTCGACCCGATCAAGCGGGGTCAGCATGTGCCGATCAACCTGTATCGCACCGTGCAGATGGTCTTCCAGGACCCCCACGCCTCCCTCAACCCGCGGATGACCGTGGGGCGATCGTGGGAGAGCCCCTGAAGCGGCATCTGCACATGAGACCCGCTGCGCGCCGCGCACGCGTGGCGGAGCTGCTCGAGCTCGTCCGGCTCGAGCCCTCGCACGCCGAACGCTATCCGCATCAGCTCAGCGGCGGGCAGCGACAGCGCGTCGGCATCGCCAGGGCGCTGGCTCCCAACCCGAAGGTCCTGGTCCTGGATGAGCCGACCTCCTCCCTGGACGTCTCCGTTCGACAGCACGTCCTCGACCTGCTCGTCGACATCCAGCGACAGCTCTCGCTCGGATACATCTTCATCAGCCACGATCTGGCCGTGGTGCGCCGCCTGGCCGATCACGTGCACGTGATGCACAGAGGAAAGGTCGTCGAGTCCGCGACGGCCGAGGAGGTCTTCAGCAATCCGCAGCACGAGTACACGAGGGCGTTGCTCGACGCGATCCCGATTCCGCAGTGGCGGGAGTCTCGACGCCGCCACCGCATCGCCGCAGAGACGGCCCCGTAGTCCCGTCTCCGTGTCACCACCCCTGCAACCGAGTACCGAACCCAAGAAGGAGTGTCAATGAGCACCACATCACGAAACCGGCGGCTGTACGCCGGCGTGGCGGGCGCAACGTTCGTCGCCCTCGCACTGGTCTCCTGTGCGCAGTCGCCGAACGAGGATCCGGCGGAGACCGACCCGAGCGAGAGCCGCACCGAGGTCGTCGTCGCATGGACCGGCGACATCAACAGCATGGACCCGCCGAACAACCCGATCGAGTGGAACCGCGAGCTGTCGTTCGCCACCTACGAGACCCTCGTCAATCACGAGTTCGTCGAGTCCGAGGCCGGATCCCTCGTCTGGATGGGTCTGGATGTCGCGCCGGGCCTGGCCGACTCCTGGGAGATCGACGGGCCCACCGTCACCTTCCATCTCAACGAGGACGCGGTCTTCTACCCGAGCGGGAACCCCGTCACCGCGGAGGACGTCTACTGGTCCTTCGACCGGGCGCTCGAGCACCCCGGCGGCTACGGCCTCTTCAACTTCAACCTCGCCGGAATCTTCAGCGCACCCGACCAGATCGAGGTCATCGACGACAAGACGGTCTCGATCACCTTCCAGAACTCGTCCGGCGACCCGCTGCTGCTGCCGTTCTCGGTCACCTCGCTCCGATTCCCCCACTTCGGGATCATCGACTCGGTCGCGGCTCAGGAGCACGCCACGCCGGAGGACCCCTGGGCGGTCTCCTACCTCGACTGGAACACCCTCGGCTCGGGCGCGTACTACGTCGCGGAGCGCAAGGAGAACGAGGAGATCATCTTCGAGGCCGTGCCGGACTACTACCGCGGTCAGCCCGCGGTGACCCGCGTCGTCGCCACGATCAGCGCGAACGCCGACCTCGTCGCCCTCATGAAGAGCGGCGCCGTCGACATCGCTCGCGCCGGCCTGAGCAATCAGCAGCTCGATGAGCTCGAGGCCAGCGGATTCACGGTCCTCACCGAGGCGGTGCCGAACATCGTCCGGCTCGCGCTGGCAATGGACGACGAGCGCCTCGCCGATCCTCTCGTGCGAAAGGCGATCGCGTACGCCATCCCCTACGAGCAGATCAACAACGTCGTGTACTCTGGCCGAGGCGAGAAGGCCGAGTCGATCGTCAACCCGCTCTCCCCGGATTCGTCGAGACGTGGGCGCAGTACGACTACGACCTCGCCGAGGCGCAGAGCCTCCTCGAGGAGGCTGGCGTCTCGTCCCTGGAGCTGCCGGTGTTCTACGACATCGGCATGGTCGGCCTGGAGGACATCGCACTGCTCATGCAGGAGTCCTTCGCCGAGATCGGGATCACGCTCGAACTCATCGGGCAGCCGACTACGCAGCTGGCCGCCGATCGACTCGCCCGCATCCAGGGAGAGGACTCCCCGCAGACCGGGCTCTTCCTCTCGCAGAGCACGATCTGGCTCGACGACCCCGACCCGACGATCGACAGTGCGGTGAAGTCGACTGGCTCGTTCAACTGGTCGCGGTACGACAACCCCCAGGTCGATGCGCTGCACCTCGACAACCGCTTCAACCAGGACTTCGACGCTCGGGCGGACGCCTACGCGGAGATCCAGGAGATCCTCGCGGAGGAGGTCCCGCTCATCCCGATGATCGTTACAGGGCGTTCCGCCGTCGTCGCACCGGGGCTCGAAGGCTTCGCCTTCACCCCCGACGTGATGACACGGTACAACCTGCTCGAGTGGAAGTAACGGTATGAACGCAGGGTGCCGGTGGACAGGGGAAGCCCTTCACCGGCACCCTCCCCGTGTCGGAGATCGCTGAAAGGAACAGCACACCATGGACGTAGTCGTTGTCGCCGGAAACCCCAAGCCGGCATCCCGCACGCTGTCGGCCGGAGTTCGGCTCGCCGAGCTAGTCGCCCCGGACGCCGAGATCGGCACCGTCGACGTTATAGAGCTGGGAGCGGGTCTGCTGGGCTGGGGGGACGCGACGGTCGCGGAGGCGGTGAGCCTCGCGAAGCGGGCCAAGCTGCTCGTGGTCGCCTCTCCGACGTTCAAGGGGACCTACACCGGTGTGCTCAAGCTCTTCCTGGACCAGTTCGAGACGGCGACCGGTCTTGCCGGCGTCACCGCCGTGCCGCTCATGCTCGGCGCGGGCCCGGCTCACGCCCTGGCGCCGGAGCTGCTGCTCAAGCCGGTGCTCGTCGAGGTGGGGCCGTGGTCCCGCACAGGGCCTCTACGTGAGCGACAAGAGATACGACGACCCCGAGGCCTACGCCGAGTGGCTCGATCGCTGGGGCGGGATCGTCCGCCGATTCATCGAGTGACGAGGGCGCCCTCCCTGCGGTGCGGCTCCGCGTAGGCTGGAGGGATGAACGACGCCATCCCTCGCCGCGCCAGTCTCGAGGTGCTGCGTGCCGAGGCGATGGACGAGCGTGCCGTGCTCATCCAGGAGCGGCTCCTCGGCGGAGAAGACCCGTGGGAGTTCATGGAGGAGCTGCCCAGCGTCGACGAGCTCGTCGTGTTCCTGCTCCGGGCGGAGAACATCGTGGCGAACAACGGCGCGATCCCCGGCGAGGCGCGCAACTATCGGGTGCTGCGGCAGATCGCGCTGGAGTACCCGGAGCTCACGCCGACCGTGTGGCGGCTTCTGGGCGCGACGAACACGCACCGGAAGTGGGACACGCGCATCGCGCAGTTGCCGGACGCGTCGTAGGCGCGATCGTTCGACGGTTCGGGCCCTTCGACCGGTTGCTGAGCCTGTCGAAGCACAGGGACCGAACCGGCTCAGGGACCGGGGTCGCTAGGCGAGGATGCCGGCGAGGTCCTGCTCGAGCGCGGCCTTGGGCTTGGCGCCGATGATCGTCTGGGTCACCTGACCGCCCTGGAACACCTTCATCGCCGGGATCGACGTGATCTGGTACTCCATGGCGAGCTTCGGGTTCTCGTCGACGTTGAGCTTGACGATCGTGATCTTGTCGCCGTGCTCGTCTTGGATCTGGTCCAGGATCGGTGCGACCATGCGGCAGGGTCCGCACCAGGCGGCCCAGAAGTCGACGAGGACGGGTCCTTCGGCCTCCAGGACGTCCTGCTGCCAGGTGGACTCGCTCGTTGCCTTCGCAGTCATGAAATCTCCTTGGGGTTGACGCTCACCGGGGTACAACGCCGAAGAGCTCGCGGGTGTTCCCGTCAGACCGCGGCGGCCAGGGGCGAGGTCTCTGCGGCATCCGACAACTCCGCGAGGTAGTGTTCGGCGTCCAGGGCCGCGACGGTTCCGGATGCCGCGGCGGTGACCGCCTGCCGGTAGGTGGGGTCGACGACGTCGCCGGCGGCGAAGACGCCGGGCACCGAGGTCTTCGAGGAGCGGCCGTCGACGGCGATGGTGCCCTCGGCGGTCAGGTCGAGCTTATCGTGCACGAGGTGGGTGCGCGGGTCGTTGCCGATCGCGACGAAGAGGCCGTCGAGGGGCAGCTCGCGCTCGGAGCCGTCGACCGTCGAGCGCAGCTTCACGCCCTTCACGCCGTCGTCGCCGAGAACCTCGACCACGTCGTGGTTCCAGAGGAACTCGATCTTCTCGTTCGTGAAGGCGCGCTCCTGCATGATCTTGGAGGCACGGAGCGTGTCGCGGCGGTGGATGACGTAGACCTTGTCGGCGAAGCGGGTGAGGAAGGTCGCCTCCTCCATCGCCGAGTCACCGCCGCCGACGACGGCGATCGTGCGCTCGCGGAAGAAGAAGCCGTCGCAGGTGGCGCACCAGGAGACACCGTGTCCGGAGAGGCGCTCCTCGCCCTCCACGCCGAGCTTGCGGTACGCGGAGCCGGTGGCGTAGATGAGGGCCTTCGCCTCGTGGGTGGTGCCGCTGCCGAGCGTCACGCGCTTGACGGCCCGTCGACGTCGAGCGCGGTGACGTCGTCGTAGACGACCTCGGCGCCGAAGCGCTCGGCCTGCGCCTGGATCTTCTCCATGAGCTCGGGGCCCTGGATGCCCTCGGGGAAGCCGGGGAAGTTCTCCACGTCGGTCGTGTTCATCAGTTCGCCGCCGACCTCGACCGAGCTCGCGATCACGAGCGGCTTCAGGTTCGCGCGCGCCGCGTAGATGGCGGCGGTGAACCCGGCGGGGCCTGATCCGATGATGATGACGTCGCGCATGTGCTCTCCTCGTTCCACGGTGACAACCCATGGTAGCCGCGGGACATTCCCGCCGCCGACACGGCGCTCAGCGACGCGGGAGGAAGCGCCGCATGATCTCGGTCGCCGCCGACAGTTCCGGCACGCGCATGAGCGCCATGATGCCGATGTACACGGCCAGAACCACGAGCGCGATGACGCCCGAGCCGACGGCGCCGAAGAGCTTGTCCGCGGTCATCCATCCATCCGGGCCGCTGAGCAGCAGATAGGCTCCCCATCCGGCGAGTCCTGCAGGCGCGGCGGCGACGGCGAATCGCAGAAGTGAGGGCATCCACGCCCGCGACCGGATGCTGCCGATGCGGCGACGCAGCAGCAGGCTCGCCGCGACGGTCTGTGCGATGGAGGCGAGGGCCTGCCCGAAGGCGATTGTCACCGCCAGGTACTCCAGCGGGAGGATCTCGGCGGTGGCCAGTGCGCCGGCGCCCAGCGCGGTCGCGACCACGAGCGCGCATTGGAACAGGGTGAAGAAGAACGGTGTGCGGGTGTCGCCGTAGGCGTAGAAGGTGCGTTGCACGATGAACAGCACCGACAGCGGCCACAGCGCGAGCAGGTAGCACAGCAGTACGGGGGCGAGGGCTTCGGCCTCGGAGGCGTTGTTGGTGAAGACACGAGACGCGGGAACGGATGCCGCGGCCATCGCCGCCACCGCGACGGCCAGGAAGAACCCGAGGGCGCGGATGCTGCGTTCGATGTCGTTCTTGACCTCATCCTTCCGGCCCGCATGGGCGTGCTCGCTGAGCTGGGTGAAGTACGGCGTCCCGATGGAGAGCACGATCAGCGAGTACGGGAGCATGTACAGCAGCCAGGCCTGCTGCATGGCGAAGACCGAGACGCCCTCACCGGAGGCGAGGTTCGCGATCCGCGTCTGAACCAACCCGGCGAGCTGTCCCGCGATCACCATGAGGAAGGTCCAGCCGGCGAGCTTCCCGGTCTGGGCGAGACCGACGCCGCGCCAGCGGAAGTCGGGTCGCAGGCTCAGACCCGTGCGCTTCCAGAACAGCAGCAGGACGACCGCCTGTGCGACGATCCCCAGCGTCGCAGTGCCGCCGAGGAGGGCGATGGCATCCGGGGTCCACATGCTCACATCGGTGAGCTCCGTGCCGAACAGCAGGATCAGCAGCACGAACCCGACGATGGAGACGAGGTTGTTGACGATGGGCGCCCAGGCGAACGGCCCGAAGATGCGGCGGGCGTTGAGCGCCTCGCCGACGAGCGCGTAGAGACCGTAGAAGAAGATCTGCGGGAGGCACCAATACGCGAATGCGGTGGCGAGGGCGTGCTGGGCGGGTCATAGGACGGGGCGTAAAGCTGCACGAGCCACGGTGCCGCTGCCATCGCGATCCCCGTGGTGACCAGGAGCACGACGGTGCCGAGCGTGAAGAGTTTGGAGATGTACGCCCGCCCGCCGTCCTCGGCCGTGCTCGCCTTGACGATCTGCGGGACGATCACGGCGGTCAGGATCCCCGTCGAGATGATCGCGTAGATGTTGTTGGGCAGCTGGTTGGCGACGCCGAAGGCGTCGGCGGCGCGGGAGCTCACCGAGCCGATGGCGGTGACGAGCACGATGCCGCGAAGAAGCCCCGTGATCCGCGAGACCATGGTCCCCGCCGCGATCATCGTGCTCGCGCGGCCCATCTCACTCATCGTCATCCCCCGAGGTTCCGGAGGCGGATGCCGCGGCATCCGCCTTTCGCCGCCGCCTGACCGTCCGGATCACGCCGAGCACGAGCAGCAGTCCGACGCCGACGCCGAGCACGACCAGGCCGATGCTCTCCCACTCGGCGCGCACGATCACGTGGGTGACCTGCGGTTCGCCGATCGGCACGCCCGTGGGGCTGGTCAGGTGCAGGTGCACGTCGACCTCGCCGCTGCCGACGCGCGCCTGCACGGGGACGCGCACGCGGGTGTTGTTCATCGGGATCGACTCCACGGTCGTCTGCGCCTGCACCTCCAGGCGAGGGTCGGCCGGCCGCGCCCCGAGGGTGACGGTGATCGGCCAGGGCAGCTCGTTGTGCACCCAGACGGGCAGGTCGACGGCGGCGCTGAGGATCTGCACGTCGCTGGAGGGCTGGATGCCGACCGAGGAGAGGATGGCGGCGGTGCGTTCGCGATGCGCGGCGACCGCGGCGACGAAGCCGCCCTCCGGCTCTCCGACGCCGATGACCTGCAGCAGGCGGATGCGCTCGAGGTCGGTGAGGACGGCGGGGTCCTCCAGGATCGAGGAGAACGCGAGCAGGTCTTGCTCGTCCGCGAGCATCTCGCGCAGGGCGTCCGCGCGTGCGGGGTCGTCGACGGTGTCGATGTCGGTGGGCGCGGGGTCCTCGGCGAGCAGCTCGGCGAGGGTGACGGGCGTCGCAAGCTCTTCGAGGGCGTCCATGGCGTCGCGCAGCGCATCGACGGTGCGTCCTTCATCGCGCTCGAGCGCCAGGAGCACCGTGCCCGGGGTCTCGGCGAGGGCGATGTGGGCGATGGCGTCCGCGAGCGCGGAGGAGCGCGGGGCGGCATCCGATTCGGAGATCGCCCGCGACAGGGCGGCGGAGGCGGAGGAGTCGTGGATGAGCACGCGGTGCCCGTCGACGTCGGCGAGGGCGGGCGGTGCGGTGCCCGTCGAGGCCGAGGAGGGCAGCACGGTCGTCGTGTCGGGGCCGAAGAAGTCGGCGAAGGTGGCGAGGTCCTCGGCGTCCACGCCACCGCGGGGCCACAGTAGACCGGGGGTGGAGTTCCGGATGCCGGTGAGCTCGTCGAGCGTGGGCAGGGCGACCTCATCGGACTCCTCGGGGTGGTGTCGTCGAGGTCGTCGTCTGCGGGGGAAACGAAGTCGGCGGGGTCGAGGTAGGAGGTGAGGCCGGGAGCGTCCAGCGGGGCGTCAAGACCGGCCTGCACCTGCGCGGTCGCATCGGCGTCGGCGAACTGCAGGGCGAAGCGCTCGTTCGGAAGAGCCTCCAGCGCCGTCAGCCACGATGCCGCCGATGCGGGCGCGGCCTCCCCGAGAGCACGGATCGCCGCCGGGATGGACGGGTCCACGGCGAGGATCGCCGCGCTGCCGCTGAGCGCCTCCAGCTGGGCGGTCAGCACCCCTCCGGGCCGGTCGCCTCGGCGAGCTCCTCCGCGGTGAGCAGGCCGCCGTCGACCGGGGTGAGCGTGATCGGCACGAGCAGCGCGACGGATCGTTCGACCCTCGTGAACAGCACGACGCTGCGGGCGTCCAGCACATGGTGCACGAGGGCGTCGTCAGGCCCCGTCGTGGCGCCGGTGATCTGCGCGCGCAGCGGGTAGACCCCGGATGCGGGCTCCCCGAGCTGGTCGGGTCCGGCGAACAGGTCGATCGTGAGCTCCTCGCCGGCCGCAACGGCGTCGGTGGGCGTCGAGTCGATGACGCCGAACCCTCCGGACGCGGTGCCGGAGGCCAGCCAGGTGGCGAGTGCGGCGCTGCTCGCCAGGGGCGTGCGGCCGAGCTCGAGCACGGCCCGCGCCTCGCTGAGGGTGTCGCCGGTGCTGTTGACGATCGTGACCTTCGCGTGTGCGGTCTCTCCCTCGGAGAGCACGCCGCCGCCGGTCGGAGCCAGATCGACGGTGATCGTCGCGGCTTCCTCGGTCTCCTCGGTGGTGTCGGCCCAGGCGGCCGAAGCCGGGAGCACCATCGCCGCGATCGCGAGAGTCGCCGCCGCGGCCCGTGCCGCACGGCGAAGGTGCGTGCGCAGGCCGGTTCGGGGGACTGTGGCGGTCATGGCATCTTTCTCGGCGGTGGCGGTGCGCCCCGCGGCGGAATGCTGGCTCCTGAGATTCTAGGTGGCGTGTGCAGGGGTTCCCTGAAGGCGCGTAGAGTTGCGGCCGTGTCCGACGCCTCTGCCCCCGTGCCCGACAGGCAGCTCGCCGCCGCGCTCGCCGCCGACCTCGATGCGGCCGATTTCCGCTCCGAGCCGCTGCGGCGACTGTGGGGCGAGGAGGCCGACGACGCGCTGGGCGGGGCCTGCGGCATCCGATCCTCCAGGCGCTGGGGCGGATGCCGGTGCGCTCGCCACTCTCGGGCGCCTCTTCGTGCTGGGCATGACGCAGCCGCTCGACGCGGTCGCCGCCGCGGTGCCCCGGTGCGGCGTGGACGGGCTCGTGGCACTCGGGATCGCGCGGCTCGACGGCGACGCGGTGGCGCCGACGGCTCTTCTGCGCCCGCAGTCGTTCGTCGACGCCGACGGGATCGGTGAGTGGTGGATCGCCAGCGACCTCGATGAGGTGGCGCTGGGCGCAGAGCTGCCCGCCGATCACGTGCTCGGCGTCGGCGGTGCCACCCGAACCCTCGCCGAGCTCGTCATGCCGACCCCTGTCGAACGCGCGCTGGACCTCGGCACCGGATGCGGCATCCAGGCGCTGCTGGTCTCCCGCCATGCCGGGCAGGTCGTCGCCACCGATATCTCGCGGCGGGCCCTCGCCTTCGCCGAGCTCAACGCACAGCTCAACGGCGTGAGCAATATCGTCTTCCGGCGCGGGAGCCTCTTCGAGCCCGTCGCCGGGGAGGCCTTCGACCTCATCGTCTCGAATCCGCCCTTCGTGATCACCCCGCGGGCGCAGGGGTGCCCGACTACGAGTACCGTGACGGCGGACTCGTCGGCGACGCGCTCGTCGAGGAGTTCGTGCGCACGGCGCCCGCCCACCTGACGCCCGGCGGCGCCGCACAGCTGCTCGGCAACTGGGAGTCGCGGGGCTCTGTCGCGGGACTGGACCGGGTCCGCTCGTGGATCCCCGCAGACGCGGACGCCTGGGTCGTCGAGCGCGAAGAGCTCTCGCCTCTCGCCTATGCCGAGCTGTGGATCCGCGACGGCGGCACCCTGCCGCGCGATGCCGGGTTCAGCACGCTGCTGGCGGCCTGGCTCGACGACTTCGCCGCGCGGGAGGTGACCGCGGTCGGGTTCGGATACATCCTGCTGCGGCGGCCCCGTCGGTCCCTGTGCAACCGGTCGAAGGGCCCGGCGTCACGGCTCGCTTCCGTCGCTTCGAGCGCGTTTCCCAGCCGCTGCACGATGCCGGCCGGGCCTTCGCGGCCGGGCTCGCGGCATCCGACCTTCTTCGCTCGGGGCTGCCGGAGACCCTCGTCGCGGCATCCGACGTCACCGAGGCGCGGCACTTCCTGCCCGGCTCCGACGACCCGAGCGTGATCGAGCTGCGGCAGGGCGGCGGGTTCGGGCGCACGATCTCCGTCGATCCGGCGCTGGCCGGATTCGTCGGGGCCTGCGACGGGGAGCTCACCGTCTGGCAGATCGCCGCCGCGCTCGCCGACCTGTTCGAGGTGCCGTTGGCCGACCTCTGGGCCGATCTCGAGCCGCGCATCCGGCAGCTCGTCATCGACGGCTTCCTTCTGCCGGAGGGGTGAGAGCGGTACGTCGTCCCCGGCGAGGCCGGGTAGCGTGAAGGCGGAGGTTTCGATGACTGAACGACTGCGCGTGGCGATCGCCGCGCCCCTGGAGCCGGAGCTGTGCGAGCTCCTCGTCGCCCGCGAGCCGCGGATCGATCTCGTAGTGGATCAGGAACTGCTGCTGCCACCGCAGATGCCCGGAGACTCCTTCGGCGACAGCTCCCACCGGCGCACCGACGACGAGCAGGCCCGCTTCGACGCGCTGCTCGACACCGCCGATGCGCTCTTCGGCGTCCCCGATCAGCGTCCGAAGGCGCTCGCGCGGGTCGTGCGCGCGAATCCGCGACTTCGCTGGGTGCACACGATCCCCGCCGGCGGAGGGCGCAGGTCAAGGCCGCCGAGCTCACCACCGAGGAGCTGGAGCGGGTGACGTTCACGACATCTGCGGGTGTGCACGGGGAGCCGCTGGCCGAGTTCGCCCTCTTCGGGGTGCTGGCCGGCGCGAAGACGCTGCCGCGGCTGATCGATCAGCAGCGACGCAAGGAGTGGCCGGCGCGCTGGCAGATGGGGCAGGTCTCCGATCAGACCGTGCTCATTCTGGGCGTCGGTGGCATCGGGCGGGCTCTCGCCCCCAAGCTCGCCGCCCTCGGCGCGACGGTGATCGGCACTTCGCGCTCGGGTGCGACCGTGCCGGGGTGCACCGCACCGTGCACCCCGACGACCTCGCCCAGGTGCTGCCGGAGGTCGACGCGGTCGTGGTGACCCTGCCCGGAACGGATGCCACCTTCCACCTGGTCGGCACCGAGTTCTTCGCGGCCCTGCGACCCGGGGCGACGATCGTGAACGTCGGTCGTGGCACGGTCATCGACGAGGCCGCGCTCCTGGAGGCGCTGGAGTCGGATGCCGTCGGCTTCGCCGCTCTGGATGTCACCGAGGTCGAGCCGCTGCCTGCCGACAGCCCGCTGTGGGAGCACCCGCGCGTGCTCCTCAGCCCGCACACCGCCGCGACCACGCGAGGGGAGTCCCGCCGGATCGCGGAGTTGTTCGCCGCCAACGCGACGCGTCTGCTCGACGGCGAGGAGCTCGTGAACGTCGTGGACACGGTGGAGTTCTACTGAGCATGCCTCGGCCGGCGCAGGCGGCCTTGGCCGGAATACCCGTGACGAAGCATCCGTTTGCATAGATCATGAAAGCTTTCGGATTCCTCTCCTTCGGCCACTACGGCAACGTGCAGGGCTCGACGACCCGCACGGCCGGCGACATGCTCCGCCAGACGATCGACCTGGCGGTCGCCGCCGATGAGATCGGGGTCAACAACGCCTCGGTGCGGGTGCACCACTTCGCCCGGCAGGCGGCCTCGCCCATGCCCTTGCTGGCGGCGATGGCCGCCAAGACCGAGCGCATCGAGGTCGGCACGGGCGTCATAGACATGCGCTACGAGAACCCGCTCTACCTCGCGGAGGAGGCGGCCGCGCTCGACCACATCGCCGACGGACGGATCGCCCTGGGCATCAGCCGCGGCTCACCCGAGCCGGCACTGCGCGGCTGGGAGGCGTTCGGGTACCTCGGCTCGGAGGACCCGCGGGGCGCCGACATCGCCCAGGAGAAGTTCGACCTCTTCCTGCGCGCGATCGAGGGCGAGCGCCTTGCGCCCGGCGACCCGCAGATGGTCGGCGAGGGGCAGTACCTGGCGATCGAACCGCTCTCGCCCACGCTGCGCGATCGCATCTGGTGGGGATCCGGATCGCGCGCGACCGCCGAGGAGACCGGCCGCCGCGGGCTCAACATGATGAGCTCGACACTGCTGACCGAGGCCACCGGCCGCCCCTTCCATGAGCTGCAGCGCGAGCAGATCGACCTGTACCGCGCGGCCTATCGCGAGGCCGGTCATACCGGACGCCCGCGGGTGTCGGTGAGCCGGAGCATCTTCCCGATCATGGACGACCGCGACCGCGCCTACTTCGGGCTGCGCTCCGCCGAGAACGGCGACCAGATCGGTGTCATCGACGGATTCCGTTCCACCTTCGGCAAGACCTACGCCGCCGAGCCCGATGTGCTCATCGAGCAGCTGCACGCGGACTCGGCCGTGATGGCGGCCGACACGGTTCTCCTGACGATCCCGAACCAATTGGGAGTCGATTACAACGCGCATGTGCTCGAGTCCTTCGCGAGGCATGTCGCTCCCTCATTGGGCTGGATCCCCAACAACGCCGACTGACAATCCAGCACATCTTCACCACTTCTGATGGTGACCTCGGCATGTTCACTCGCGCCCGCGGCTCGGGTGTCGGAGTCAGGGAGTCACCTGAAAGATGGGAGACTGGACACATTGGCACCTCTGTGCCCGAATAAGAAGGAACGACCATGACCGCAGTGGTGAACGTCGACAATTTCGTGGAGATCGAGACAGCGCGGATGTTCGCGGATCTCCAGGCCGCTGCGGGTGGTGTGAACACCTTCCGCCACAACTCCCGGCCTGCGCCCATCGACGAGCAGACGGTCATTCGCCTCAACCGCGACACTTTGTACAGCTTCGCCATCATCGACATCAGCCAGGGCGCTACGCTCACGCTGCCAGATGCCGGTGACCGCTACCTCTCTGCGATGATCGTGAACGAGCAGCACCTGATCAACCGGATCGTGCACACCGCGGGCACGGTCGAACTCACCACTGACGAGTTCGACTCGAAGCATGTGTTCGTGGGCGTGCGCATCCTTGCAGATCCCGAGGATGAGTCCGATCTGGCCACCGTCGCTGAGCTGCAGACGGGCATCAGCCTCAGCGCCGTCTCAGCGACGCCATACGCCCCACCCGCGTACGACACTGTGTCGCTGGACGAGACCCGGGATGCCCTGCTGAGTCTCGCTAAAGGTGTCGGGGGTTACCGTGGAATGTTCGGTACCGCCGAGGAGATCATCCCGGTTCGCCATCTCATCGGCACGGCATCCGGCTGGGGCGGCCTGCCCGAATCCGAGGCAGCTTATGTCAGCGTTGACCCGGGGCTCTCGCCCGGTAGCTACTCTCTGGTGATCAAGAACGCACCGGTCGACGCTTTCTGGTCGATCTCGGTCTACAACGCCGAAGGGTTCTTCGAACCCAACCCCGCGGGTCGTTACACGATCAACAGCATCACCGCGGCTCGGGAGGACGACGGTTCGGTCGTCGTTCGATTCGTGGAGGATCCATCGACGAACGTGCCGAACGCGATCCCCGTGACAAAGGGATGGAACTTCCTCGTGCGTCTGTACCGCCCGCGGGCGGCCTACTTCGATGGCACTTGGACCGTGCCGCCGATCGCCGCCGCGGCATCGTGATGAACTACATAATCGGAGAGATTCTCCCTCTCGCCCTGGGCATCGCGATTAGCCCGATCCCGATCATCGCCGCCATTCTTATGCTGCTGTCGCCTAGAGCGGGCCGAATGAGCATAGGATTCCTTACCGGTTGGGTGCTTGGCATCCTGATCGCTATCGTCGCATTCACCCTTCTCGCATCTGTCTTGCCGCAAGACGAGGGGGCGAGTCGGTGCTCATCACGGGCGTGGTCAAGATCGTGCTCGGCGCGGCCCTGCTGCTATTGGCGATCCGCCAATGGCGCAGTCGTCCCGCCGACGGTACCGAACCGGTGCTCCCGAAATGGATTGCCGCGATCGACAAGATGAGCCCGGCCAAAGCCGTGGTCCTCGGCTTCCTCTTATCAGCCCTGAACCCGAAGAATCTCTTGATGGGGCTGCCGGCGGATTGGCGATCGGCTCAGCCGGTATCTCGGTCAGCTCCTCAGTGCTCCTGATCGCGATTTTCACCGTCTTCGCCGCGTGCAGCGTTGCCGTCCCCATCGTGGCTTATCTAGTGGCGTCACAGAAGATGACTGGCCCACTGGAATCGCTCCGGAAGTGGTTGGTGCACAACAATGCCACGGTCATGGCTGTGCTCTTCCTCGTCATCGGTGTCATGCTGATCGGCAAAGGGATCGGCAGCTTCTAGCGTTGGGTCTCTCACTGGTGTCGCCAGCCACGAGCTTGGGTTGAAGACCAACACTGCAGGGCATGTTGAGTGCTATCAGACAGGCTGATCGAGCGCAGTACGAGGCCTCAGGGGATCGTACCGCCGGCTGACGGGACGGCTCCGACCCCAGAACGCGTCTTCGCCGGCCTGGTCCTCGCCGAGCAGCTGCGCGCGGACTCCGCCGTGATGGCGGCCGACACGGTTCTCCTGACGATCCCGAACCAGCTGGGCGTCGATTACAACGCGCATGTGCTCGAGTCCTTCGCCACGCACGTCGCTCCCGCGCTCGGGTGGAAGCCGAACACGGAGGGACCCGTCGAGGGCTACGCAACAGACTGATCGATCGGGAAGAGCAGGCGGAAGCGCTCGCACACCACCGGCATGTCCGGTTCGAACCCACGAGAGTTCTCGCACACTCGCCCACCGTATCCGTGGCGCGAGGTCGGATCCGCGCCTGCGTTGGATCGGTGGGAGCGCGGCGGGTGCAGAATCGGAGCATGGACGATATCCGCTTCCTCGTGTCGCATGAATCGCTCGGCGGCGGCGAGGGGCGATTCCTGACCATCCAGCCGGTCGTCAACGGGTCCCTCCTGCGCGACCTCGCCCGCGCCGCCGAAGCGCCGGCCGCCGCTGGAGACGGACAGCCCGATCTGGCGGGCAGTTACGCCGGACTGTGCGATGTCGACGTGCTCCGGTGGCCGTCGCGGCACTATCTCGGCGACCCGGTGCTGCAGTGGTTCGACGAGGGCGACACCGTGCTTCTCGGGTGCCTCTGCGGTGAATGGGAATGCTGGCCGCTCACAGCCCAGATCGAGGTCACGGAGCCGTCGATCCGGTGGCACGGGTTCCGCAACGGTCATCGGGAGTGGGATCTCTCCGCACTGGGCCCGTTCGAATTCGACCGAGCGCAGTACGAGGGCGCATGGGAGCGTACCGCCGGCTGACATCCGGGTCACGCTCAGGCGGCGTCTTCGAGGATCAGATGCCCTCCGGAACCGGCTCGCCCGGCATCCATCCCGGGAAGGGCCGGGCGGACGCCTCCGCCTGGCGCGCCTGCCGTCGCCTGTTCTGCGCAGCCTCGTCGAGAGCGTCGAGTTCCCCCTGGGTCGCAGGGATCCGATCCAGGGCGTCGTCGCAGAAGGAGAGGAACCCCTCGAGGTCGAAGTCGTCCTGCGGGGTGAGTCGTTCGCGCAGCAGCTCCAGGGCCGCCCGCACCTCCGTGCACGCCTGTCGGAACAGAGGGACCGCGGTGCTCGCATGTCGCGTGCGCAGCCTCGGGGCGTTCAGCCCGCTGGACGCGCGGATGAGCACGCTGCCGGCCGAGCGGCGGAAGCGGATCTCGGGAAGCTGCTCGCGGAAGGAGTTCCATCTGCGGATGCGCGAAGCGAACTCGCCGCGCGGATCCTCCTCCGGGAAGAGGTCGATCTCGATCCTCGTCACCGCTGAGCCGAAGTCGGGGCGCCGTCCAGCAGGATGTCGCCGACCATGTAGACCGGATAGAACCCGCCGTATCCGGTGGCCATCGAGCAGCGGACCTCGAGTTCCAGCGCGGAGGGGAGCGGCACGGCGTCGTCGGGAGGAGCGACCTGCTGCGGCGTCCGGGGTGGCTCTTCTCGGGGGAGTGATCGGTCTGCCGACCACTTCTCGGACATGCTCGGCGACGGCCGTGGGCACCTTGATCGCGGCCCACTGGAAGGCGAGGAGCGTCGGGTGGTCGCGGATCCGCTCGACGTCGCCCGGAGCGAGCGGGACGGGACCGCGCAGCTCGAGCATCTCCAGCCGGGGAGCGGACAGGGCCGGGGCGATCGACGGTGCGACGTCGAGGGGACCGATCTCGATGTCGGTGAGCCTCGTCGCGTGACCGAGGTCGGGCACCTCGCGCAGCTGCCGGCAGGAGGTGATCAGCAGCTGCTCCAGCCCGGCGGCGTCCTCGAGCCCACGGATGGCCTCCAGCTTGCTCGCGTAGGTGAGGTACAGCTCCCTGAGACTGCGGCATCCGCTCAGGTCGAGCTCGGTGCCGCGCGGATAGCTGATGACGAGGCGCTCCAGCGCGGGCAGCTTCGCCAGCTCGCCCGCGGGGATCGTCATCTTGTCCAGGACCAGCCAGCGCACGCCCGGATCGAGCGCCGACGCATCCAGCACCTTGTCCTGCGGCATGATCATGGGAGGGTCACCCGGGAGGTTCTGCAGCGGCTTCACCCTCCCAGGGTAGGTGCGTGCGGGCGATCTCGCCCGCACCGCACGGCCGGGCGAGCCCGTGAGGCACCGCGCCCCGGCGACTACGCTGGAACCCATGCTGAACATGGCCGAGGGGATCGCGCGCCTGGGCGCCCTGGCCGAGGGCCCGGTGGTCGCCGCGCTCGCCGCCGCGTTCGCGAAGGAGGGCTTCGAGCTCGCCGTCGTCGGCGGGCCGGTCCGCGATGCGCTGCTCGGCCGCGACACGCACGATCTCGACTTCACCACGAACGCGCTGCCTGACGACATCCTCCGCATCGTCACGCCGATCTCGACCGCGCAGTGGGACATCGGCCGCGCCTTCGGCACGATCGGCGCCCGCGTGCAGGGCGAGCAGGTCGAGATCACGACCTACCGCGCCGACAGCTACGACGGCACCACCCGCAAGCCGACGGTCGAGTTCGGCGACACGATCGAGGGCGACCTCGCCCGCCGCGATTTCACGGTCAATGCGATGGCGCTGCAGGTTCCCGACCGCAGGCTCGTCGACCCCACCGGCGGCGTCGAGGACCTCGTCACCGGGCGCCTGCGCACCCCCTCCGACCCGGCGGTGAGCTTCGGCGACGATCCGCTCCGGATGCTGCGGGCCGCCCGCTTCTCCGCCCAGCTCGGTTTCGACATCGACCCGGCGACCCTGCAGGCGATCGCCGACCTCGGCGAGACGCTGAAGATCGTCAGCCCCGAGCGCATCCAGGGCGAGCTCGTCCGGCTGCTGCAGACCGATGATCCGGTGCGCGGCATCCGGGTCCTCGTCGACACGGGCCTCATCGAGCAGTTCCTGCCCGAGGTCAGCGCGCTGCGTCTGGAGGTCGACGAGCACCACCACCACAAGGACGTGTACGAGCACTCCCTCACGGTGCTCACCCAGGCGATCGAGCTCGAGCACGCGCGCAATCCCGGACAAGAGCCCGACGTCGCCCTGCGCCTGGCCGCGCTCCTGCACGACATCGGCAAGCCCCGCACGCGCAAGTTCGAGCCCGGTGGTGGTGTCAGCTTCCACCACCATGACGTCGTCGGCTCCCGGATGGCGCGCAAGCGCCTGAACGCCCTGCGCTTCGACGGCGACACGACGGATGCCGTGGCCACCCTCATCGAGCTGCACCTGCGTTTCTTCGGCTACGCCGAGGGGCGTGGACGGATGCCGCCGTCCGCCGCTACGTGCGCGACGCCGGCCAGTACCTGGAGCGCCTGCACATCCTCACCCGCGCCGACGTCACCACGCGCAACCGCCGCAAGGCCGCGCGCCTGGCCTCCGCCTACGACGACATCGAGGCGCGCATCGTCGCCCTCCGCGAGCAGGAGGAGCTCGACAGCATCCGCCCCGAGCTCGACGGCAACCGCATCCAGGAGATCCTCGGCATCGGTCCCGGCCGCGACGTGGGTCAGGCCTACAAGTTCCTGCTGGATCTGCGCCTGGACGAGGGCGTGATCGGAGCGGATGCCGCAGAGCAGCGCCTGCGGAGTGGTGGGCGACCCGCAACTGACAGCCCCGTTACCAGAACGTTACCAACGGTATCGTCATGGTTTCGACACTTCTCCGTCTCTTCTCCTGGGGAGCGCTTCTCGGATCCACGACACCCGAAGGACCGGGCGCAACTCGCTGATCAGGGAGGATCAACGATGTCTATTGCTGTGCCATCTCGCGTGCGCCGCCGAACCGGGCGACTGTTCGCGATCATCATCACCGCGCTGCTGGCGGCGGTCATCCATCCGGCCGTCCCGGCCCACGCCGATGCGCCGAACCCGCCGGTGGACGCGCCGTTCAGCGCACCGCTGTGCGAGGGCGCCACCGACTCGAACCCGACGAACGCCACCGGCCCGGTGCCCGACCTCTCGCTCGTGTTCGGTCAGCGCCTTGTGAGCTACAACGCCGGTGAGGTCGTTCCGCTATACACGACGTGGGGCACCAACACCAACAACCAGGTGCCGCTGTGCGCCGTGCGCCACGTGGAGGGCGTCGGCGCCGTCTCCGAGTGGATCTACTGCACCGACGTGTACTCCGCCACCTGTGCCTTCACCAACGAAGACGGTGCGCTCGAGTACAACGGGCAGGTGGTCCCCGGCAACGAGCGCCTCGAAGGCAACAGCCGGCTCACCACCGATCAGGAGCGCGTCATCGCCTACATCGTGCGCAACGACATCACGCTCGCGAGCGGCTCGGTGGCCTCCAACGACACGTCATGGACCCGCTGGGATCGGCAGAAGCTGGTCTGGTGCGTCTCCGACCCGGGCTACGACGACGCCTTCTGCGCGCCCAACATGGGTGAGGACGAGCAGGCGCGCATCCTCGCGCTCGTTCCGGCCGAGGTCGAGCTGACCCTGGAGCTGGACGCCGACAGCACCGACCTCGAGGTGGGCGACACCGCCCGGGTCGACGTGACCACCAACGTCTACAACCAGCCGATCGCGCTGACCGTCAGCGGCGGACAGGCCGAGGTCTGCGCGGGCGACGACGCGACCTTCGAGGGCGGCGAGCTCGTCGTCGCCGGCGACGACGCGGGCGAGACCACGACCGTGAGCCTGTGCATCACCTCCGACACCGCCGGCGAGGTCACCGTCGAGGGCGAGACCGCCCCGGTCACGCGCGAGCAGATCACCTGGTCGCAGTCGCCGGGCGTGGGTCGCACCGTCTGCCAGGTGTACGCGACCTTCGACACGACGACGGATGCCGCAGTGCGCTCCGCCGCGGTCGTCTCCTTCAGCGCCCGCACCCTGGAGGGCGGGTTCAGCCTGCAGAAGGCGGTCGAAGGCACCGGCGCCGACCTGGTCGACGCCGACGTGCTCTTCACGGTCGAGTACCGGATCGACGGCGGTGCGGCCGAGCAGGTGACGCTGTCGGCGGACGGCACCCCCGAGCTCGTCGACGGCCTGGAGGCCGGTCTCACCGTGACCCTCGAGGAGATCGACCTGCCCGAGGTCGAGGGCATCGAGTGGGGTACCCCGGTGTTCACGGTCGACGGTGTCGAGACGACGTCGTTCGAGGTCGTGGGCGATGAGACGGTGGAGATCGTGCTCACCAACGACGCGATCCTCCTGCTGGGCGGGTTCAGCCTTCAGAAGCTGGTCGAGGGCACGGGTGCCCACCTGGTCGGCGACGATGCGGTCTTCACGGTCGAGTACACCGTGGACGGCGCCGCTGCCGAGAGCGTGACCCTGTCGGCCGACGGCACGGCGGAGTTCGTCGAGGGTCTCGAGCCGGGCGTGACGATCACGCTGGCGGAGATCGATCTGCCCGAGGTCCACGGCGTCGAGTGGGGCACTCCGGTGTTCACGGTCGACGGTGTCGAGACGACGTCGTTCGAGGTCGTGGGTGACGAGACGGTGGAGATCGCGCTCACCAACGACGCCGTCATCGTCGAGGAGGTCATGGGGACCGACGACGGCGGGAAGACCATCGGAACGGACGAGCAGCTGTCCGAGACCGGAGCCGACATCCCCTGGCTCCTGGGCGGCGCTGCCGCAGCCGCGGTCCTCGCCGGTATCGTCCTCCTCCTGATCCGCCGTCGCGCGACGGTCTGATCGAGGCGAACACTGCGGAACAGCGCTCAGCGACCGGTGGATGTGATCATCCCCGGTCGCTGAGCGCTGTCCGGACGTACACTGGGAGCATCTCCGCCGCTGTGGATGGGAGGCGCCGTGTCCTCGCCCTGGTCGTCCCCGCGCGATGTGCCGCCCGAGGCCTCGCGCCTTCTCATCGAGCGCGCGCACGAGGAGCTCCTGGCCGGCAACCTCGAGGATCAGCGGCTGCAGCACGTGCGCCCTCTGGTCCGCGATTCCTGGCTGCGGTCGTGGAAGCAGCGGGTGGAGGCGGAGGCCTCCGCGGAGTTCGAGCTCGCTCATGATGAGCTGGAGGCCTATCGGCGCGCGCACCCGCTCGCACCCATGATGGACCTGGTCCGCGGCCTGCTGCTGCCCGGGTCGGCGGAGGACTCCGGCGTCATCGTGGCCGTCGGCGATCACACCGGGCGCCTGCTGTGGGTGGAGGGCGACCGCCGCGTACAGCTGCTCACCGGCGACATGGGGTTCGTCGCCGGGGCGGACTGGGCGGAGGGCACCGTGGGCACGGCGGCCCCGGGCACGGCGATCGAGTTGGATCAGTCCGTGCAGATCCACGGCGCGGAGCACTACAACCGGCTCGTGCAGCCGTGGTCATGCACGGCGGCACCCGTACATGACCCCGAGACCCGGCGCATCCTCGGTGTGATCGACGTGACCGGGGGCAGTGAAGCGGCCACCCCGCAGGCGAGGATGCTCGTCGACGCCACGGCGCGCGCGATCGAGTCGGAGCTCCTCGTGGCGCGGCTGCGCGCCCGCAGCGAGGCCCCGTCACCGCCGCGCACCCGCCGCCCGGCGGTGACCACGAGCGCACAGCTGCATGTGCTCGGCCGCGACCGCGCGCGGCTCGAGCTCATCGCCGAGCACAGCGAACGGGTGATCGAACTCAGCGCCCGGCACGCCGAGATCCTGCTCCTGCTGGCCGTCCACCGTCACGGGCTGTCGGCGGCCGAGCTGAGCGAGCTCGTCTACGGCGAGGGCGCCTCGGCCGACACGCTTCGCCCGGAACTCGTCCGTCTGCGCAAAGCGCTCGAACGCGACGCCCCCGAGCTCGTGCCGCAGTCGCGTCCCTACCGGCTGACCACACGCGTCGAGACCGATGCCCACAGCGTCCTCTCGCTGCTCGGCCGCGGCGCTTACCGCGTCGCGCTCAGCGCCTACCACGGGCCGGTCCTCCCCGACTCGGTCGCGCCCGGCGTCGAGGAGTACCGCGAGTCGGTGCGCGCCGCGCTGCGCGAGGCGCTCCTGGCGGAGGCGAGCGTGGACGTGCTCCTGGACTACGCCGAGATCCCGAGGGCGCCGAGGATCCTGAGGTGCTGCGTCTGTGCCTGGAGATGCTGCCGCCGCGCTCGCCGAAGCGTGCGGCGCTGGTGAACCGGATCGAGCGGCTCGAGCGCGGCTGACAGGCTGCCCGCAACCTTCCGCAACGTGCTGCACCGGGGTGCAACGGGCGGCGGCGTACCGTCGACGGCACACCTGCAGCAGAGACGCTGCGCCCGTCGAAGGAGACAACATGACCATCGTGGAAGAGGCCGTGTCCACGGCCTACGCCGCTCCCGGACAGCCGGGAGCCGTCGCCGACTACCGCCCGCGCTACGGCCACTACATCGGCGGGGAGTTCGTCGAGCCGATCAAGGGGCAGTACTTCGAGAACATCAGCCCCGTCAACGGCAAGCCCTTCACCGAGGTCGGGCGCGGCACCGCGGAGGACATCGACCGCGCCGTCGACGTCGCGTGGAAGGCGTTCGCCTCTTGGGGCAAGACGACCCCGGCCGAGCGCTCGATCATCCTGAACCGGATCGCCGACCGCATCGAGCAGAACCTCGAGAAGATCGCCGTCGCCGAGACCTGGGAGAACGGCAAGCCCGTCCGTGAGACGCTCGCCGCCGACATCCCGCTGGCCGTCGACCACTTCCGCTACTTCGCCGGTGTCCTGCGTGCGCAGGAGGGCTCGCTCAGCCAACTCGACGAGAACACGGTCGCCTACCACTTCCACGAGCCGCTGGGCGTGGTCGGCCAGATCATCCCGTGGAATTTCCCGATCCTCATGGCGACCTGGAAGCTCGCTCCGGCGCTCGCGGCCGGCAACTGCGTGGTGCTCAAGCCGGCCGAGCAGACTCCGGCATCCATCCTCTTCCTCTTCGAGCTCATCGGGGACCTGCTGCCGGCCGGCGTCGTGAACATCGTCAACGGCTTCGGCATCGAGGCGGGGGCACCGCTCGCGCAGCACAAGCGCATCCGCAAGGTCGCCTTCACCGGGGAGACGACCACGGGACGCCTCATCATGCAGTACGCCTCGCAGAACCTCATCCCGGTGACGCTCGAGCTCGGGGCAAGTCGCCGAACGTCTTCTTCGAGGACGTCGCGCGCTCCACCGACGATGCCTACTACGACAAGGCGCTCGAGGGCTTCACGCTCTTCGCGCTCAATCAGGGCGAGGTCTGCACGTGCCCCTCGCGGGCCCTCATCCAGCGCTCGATCTACGACGGTTTCCTCGCCGACGGGCTCGAGCGGGTCGGCAAGGTCATCCAGGGCAACCCGCTCGACAAGAACACGATGATCGGTGCGCAGGCGTCGAACGACCAGCTGGAGAAGATCCTCAGCTACATCGACATCGGCAAAGCCGGAGGGGCGCGCCTGCTCACCGGTGGCGAGCGGGTCGACCTCGGCGGCGACCTCAGCGAGGGCTTCTACGTCGCCCCGACGGTGTTCGAGGGCACGAACGACATGCGCATCTTCCAGGAGGAGATCTTCGGACCGGTGCTGTCGGTGACGAGCTTCGACGACTTCGACGACGCGATCTCCATCGCCAACGACACGCTCTATGGCCTGGGCGCCGGTGTCTGGAGCCGCAGCGGAGACACCGCCTACCGTGCGGGTCGCGCGATCGAAGCCGGCCGGGTGTGGACGAACACCTACCACCAGTACCCGGCGCACGCCGCGTTCGGTGGATACAAGCAGTCGGGCATCGGCCGTGAGAACCACCTGAAGATGCTCGACCACTACCAGCAGACCAAGAACCTGCTCGTGTCCTACGCCGAGGGCGCGATGGGCTTCTTCTAGACCGATGGCCGACTCCCACACAGCAGGGTCGCCGTGACGGATGTCGCGGCGGCCCTGCTGCGCCGATTGACCGCGCAGCACGGACCGCTGATGTTCCATCAGTCCGGCGGATGCTGCGACGGGTCATCGCCGATGTGCTACCCGATCGGCATGTTCGTCACGGGCCCGAGCGACGTCCTGCTCGGCACGATCGCGGTGGGCCTCGACCCTTCGACAGGCTCAGGGCGGGCGTCGACCGGCGAGCCGATCGACGATATCGAGGTGTACATGTCCGAGTCGCAGTTCGAGTACTGGAAGTACACGCACCTCACGATCGACGTCGTGCCCGGTCGCGGCGCGGGTTTCAGCGTCGAGGGGCCGACCGGCATGCGCTTCCTCATCCGCTCGAGGATGCTCACCGACGCGGAGCTCGTCCACTTCGATCTGGCGTGACGCCCTACCAGGGGTCTCGCACCGAGAACACGGCCCCGACGATCTGCGCGACGATCCAGGCCGACGCGAGCGCGAAGGGGATGAGCACCCACCAGGCGACGCGCTTGCGGAGGCGCCGGCCCTCCGGGGCCACGCCCGGCGGCGTGAGCGCGGCGGGCGGCGCGGTGAAGGGGAGGGCGGATGCCGCATCCGATCCCTGCTCCCGGCGCAGACGCTCGTCACGCCAGCGCGCCCACTGATCGAGTTTCGTGAGGAGCGCGCCCACGACCGAGAACAGCCACGCCCAGGTCGCCGGGTCGAGCGTGGAGAAGTCGCGCTTGGCGTAGAGGAACAGCCAGTCGTCGACGATCTCGACGTCGAGCTCTGCCGCGTGATCGACGAACCGGGCCATGATGTCGGGCGTGAACAGGTACAGCGCATCCTGTTCGTAGCCGGCGGGACAGTACAGGGAGAAGTGGCGGTCGAAGTCGCCCTCGAGACCCAGCCGCTGCTCGCGGCGGAACGACATCGGCAGGTTCGAGTTGAGCAGCCCGTTGTTGCCGACCGCGTCGAGCACGATGTGCGGCAGGGGCACGTCGAGGTGCACCGCGACATAGCCCCACTTGTGCGTCGTCTGGTTCTTGCCCGATCCGGTGACGTACCGGTAGTTGGCGAACTCGACGAACCGGGGTTGCTGCCCCGCACGGCATCCGATGCGACGCGGCCGTTGCCCAGCGAGAAGATCATCCCCGGAAGCGCGGGCTGCGTGATCTCGGGACATAGCTCATGCCGTTGGCCTCGGCGAAGCGCCATAGCCGGTAACGGCGGGCGGCGGTGCGACGCCGGGTGGTGACGAAGATCCAGACGAAGGCGGCGGGGATCAGCAGCACGAAGGCGAGGGGGATCAGCGCCACGACCATCATCGTTGCGCCGCCCTGCTGACTGTCCATGCCGGTCACGGCGGCGATGACGATGCCGAGGAACACCATGCCGATCGTCAGGAAGGCGACGCCGACAGCCAGTGTCGCGATGATCGTCACGGCGGTCGAGGCGTTGCCGGAGACGGCCCCGGCCGCCCGCAGCCGAGCGGTGTGCTCCTTGGCGGCGCGCTGGTCGACGGGCAGGGTGAGGGCGCTCGAGTCGAAGGGCACGGAGGTCGGATGCGGCGGGGTCGTCACGCGTGCCACGCTACCGGGCCCGGCGGAGAACCATCTGTTCACCGTCCGTTCCATTCGATGTATGGCGGTCTCGTAATTCCCCGTCACCTTCGAGCGATTCGATACTCGTGTTCCCGCAATCATCCCGGAACAGGCTCGACCCTCACCCTCCCTGATCTCGAAAGGTCGCACCATGCGTCGATCCGCTCTTCCCCTCCTCGCACTCCTCGGTGCGGGCGCCCTCGCACTCACCGCCTGCGGTGGCACCGCCACGGCCGAGGAGGCCGACCCGAACGCCCCGATCACCTTCGCCACCGCCCCCTCGGCGACGACCCCACCGCCGCCAACCCGATCGTCGCCTTCGCCGAGCTGCTCAGCGAGGCGACGGGTCGCGAGGTCGAGGTCGTCGACGTTCCCGACTACCTCGCCGTGGTCGAGGCCATCCGGTCCGACCATGTCGACATCGGCATCATGAGCGGTTTCCCGTCCGCGCTCGCCGTCAACACCGGCGAGGTCGACGCACTGCTGGCGTGGCCCGGCGCGCAGGATCCCGTCTCGACCTGCGTCGTGCTCGAAGGCTCCCCGGTGCAGACGCTCGAGGACCTGCGTGGCGGGACCGTCGCCTTCGCCGACCCCGCCTCCAGCTCCGGCTACTTCATGCCGGTGCACATGCTCGACGCCGCGGGCCTGAAGCGGGGCGTCGACTACGAGCACATCTTCGCCGGCGGTCACGAGGGCAGCTTCGCCGCTCTCGAGCAGGGGCAGGTCGACGCGGCATGCACCGCCGTCATGCTCACCCAGCTCGGTGCGCCCATCTTCCCCTTCGAGGACGGTGAGTGGCGTGCCGTCGGGGAGAGCGCCGCCATGCCCGTGTCGATGACCGTCCTCTCCCGTCAGTCGCTCGACCCGGAGACCGCGGCGCTCATCCAGGACGGCCTCCAGAAGGTGTTCTCCCCGGAGAACGCGGAGGCGCTCGGTGCGCTCGGCGCCGGCACGATCGGTGTGGAGACCATCGTCAACCCGGACAAGAGCATCTTCCAGCCCTTCGTCGACATCGCCGCCGTCGCCGACGTCGACATCTCGGATCTCGGCTGATGAGCGTCGACGCAGGGCTGACCCGCCTCAGCACCGCGGAGGTGCGGCAGATGCTCCCCTGGTCTCGGTGCGTGAGCTCACCGTCTCCTACGACGGCGACGCTCCGGTGCTCGACGGCGTCGATCTCGACCTCTTCCCCGGTGAGATCGTGGCGCTGCTCGGATCCTCGGGGTCCGGCAAGTCCACCCTCATGAAGAGCCTCACCGGATTCGCGCCGATCGGCTACGGCACGGCGCGAGTCGCCGGCCACGACGTCCGCAACCTCCAACGCGGAGAGTTGCGGCGGCTGCGGGCGGAGGTCGGCCAGGTCTTCCAGCAGTTCAACCTGATCCCGCGGCTCAGTGTGATGACGAACGTCCTCACCGGCGCGCTGCACGGCGCGGGCCCGCTCAACCTCGTCGGCAACTTCCGCCGCGAGGACCGGGAGCGAGCATTGCAATACCTCGACCGCGTTGGGATCGTGCACAAGGCGAACGAGCCGGCCCGCTCGCTCTCGGGCGGACAGCAGCAGCGGGTGGCGATCGCCCGCGCGCTCATGCAGCGACCGAAGGTGATCTTCGCCGACGAGCCCGTGGCCTCCCTCGACCCCAAGCTCGCCGACTCGGTGCTCGAGCTTCTGGCCGAGATCGCCCGGGAGGACGGCATCCCGGTCCTGATGAGCCTGCACGTGCTGCCGCTGGCCCTGCGGCACAGCGACCGCATCGTCGGGCTTCGCCACGGGAGGATGCTCGTGTCTGCCCCGACGGCCGAACTGACCGCCGAGGCCCTCTCGGTGCTCTACGAGAACGAGGAGGACGAGCATGTCGACGACATCGCCTGAGACTGCGGCGATCAAGCCGGGCGGAACCGCGCCGGTCGCTCCCGAGCTCGACGTCGCCGCGCGGGCACGACTCGAGCGGGCCTTCAACGTGCCGCGCGCACGGTTCCTCCTCGGGATCCCGGTGGCGCTGGCCGTGCTGGCCTGGTCGTTCATCGGCGCCGAGTTCAACTTCGGCAAGCTCGGGCAGGGCGCGATCAACATGGCCGACTTCCTCGGGCGCCTGTTCCCGCCGGACTTCGGGAAGTTCCCCACGATCGTCGCGCTGCTCATCGAGACGCTGCAGATGGCGATCGTCGGGACCGCCCTCGGGGCTCTGTTGTCGCTCCTGGTCGCCTTCGGCGCCGCCTCCAACATCGCACCGAAGTGGCTCTACTACCCGTCGCGCTGGGTGATGAACATCATCCGCTCCGTGCCCGACCTCGTGTTCGCGCTCATGTTCGTCTCGGCGGTGGGCCTGGGTCCCTTCGCCGGCATCCTCGCGATGACGCTCGGGTCGATCGGATCCATCGGCAAGGTCTACGCCGAGGCCATGGAGTCCGTCGACACGGGCCCGCTCGCCGCGATGCGGGCCGTGGGTGCATCCGATCGCCAGGTCGTGCAGTACGGCGTCCTGCCGCAGGCGGCACCGCTCCTGGTCTCGTACACACTGCTGCTGTTCGAGGGCAATGTGCGCGGTGCGACCATCCTCGGCCTCGTGGGCGCCGGAGGCATCGGACTCGAACTGACCACCGCGATGAAGATGTACGACTACGGACACCTCAGCGCGATCATCATCTGCATCATCGTGCTCGTCACGGCGATCGACCAGGGCAGCGCCCTCATCCGAAGGAGAATCACATGACCACGGCAACGATCGACCTGTCCCCGGCGGTGAACCTCCGCGACCTCGGAGGGATCCCCATCGCAGAGGGTGTGCTCCGCAAGGGCCTCGCGATCCGCGCCGACGACCTGTCCATCCTCGACCCGGAATCGGCCCGATCGCTGGTCGACGCCGGTCTCACCAGCGTGATCGACCTGCGCTCCGCGGACGAGGTCGCCGTCACCGGCCGCGGGCCGCTCGCCGAGCATCCGGTCGCCTACCACCACCTGTCGCTCATGACGAGCATCGGGAAGGGCATGGAGAAGAGCGGGAACGGGATCGCCCTCGATCACGCGATGTTCGGCGAGATGTACTGGCGCATGTACCAGGACAGCGCCCCCGCGCTCGCCTCGGCCCTCACGATCATCGCACTCTCGCCGGGCGCGACCGCCTTCCACTGCGCCGCCGGGCGCGACCGCACCGGCGTGCTCGCCGCCTCGCTGCTCCTGGCGCTCGGGGCCGACGACGACGCCATCGTCGCCGACTACGTGCGCACAGAGGCGAACATGGCCGCGATCCACGCCCGCACCCGGAACGTGATGGGCGCGGTCATGCTCCGTCTCGGCTTCGACCTGGACGCCATGACGGGCGCGACGAGAGGACTCGGCGTCGGGTCGGAGGTGGCCATGCGGGCGCTGCTCGCGCGCGTGCGGGCGAGCGATCCCGAGCCGCTGCGCCCACTGCTGGACGCCGGCCTCAGCACCCAGACCGTGCAGATGCTGCGCGACCGGGCGCGTTCGGCATGAGCGGGAGCACGACGATGGATGCCGGGACCGCTGTTCGCCGCGGTCCCGGCCGACCCCGCAACGAGGAGATGGACGATCTCATCCTCACCGCGACGCTCGAGCTGATCGACGCGGACGAGGATGTCACGGTCGCGAGGATCGTCGAGCGCAGCGGCGTCAGCCGGGCCGCCCTGTACCGCCGCTGGCCCTCCCTCAACAAGCTGATCGCGGCGGGCCTCGACGTCGGCAGGGAGGTCCCCCGTGTCGACGACGCCGACGGCGACCTCCGGCAGAGCATCCTCAGCGCCTTCCTGATGCCCGAGCTCTCGACCGACGGCAAGTACACCGAGCGTCGCCTGCGGCAGCGCCTGCGCCTGACGATCAACGACCCGGCGCTGCTGCGCGAGTACTGGCTGTCGCACGTCACGCGGCGCCGGGAACCGCTGCGCCGACTGATGCGGCGCGGAGTGGACACCGGCATCCTCCGAGCCGACACCGACATCGAGGCGGCGCTCGACCTCATCGCCGGCGTCGTCTACTACCAGTTCCTCGTGCGCGGCGACGAGCTGTCGGATCCGGCGACGCGGGCGCGATGCCAGGCGGCGCTCGAGACCGTGTGGCGCGCCATCGCAGCCTGAGCCGGAGTGGGGCTTTCCTGACGTCTGCGCTCGCTCAACGACCGGCGGGCGAGACGGCCACAGCCGCGGTTCGCGCCGGTTCGCGGCATCCGATACACTATGAAGGTTGTCCGCACCGAACCCTGATCTGGGGAACGACGCGGGCGACGTGCACACACCCTCCTGCTTCCGGGAAAGTCCCGGAAGCCGTTCTAGTCCGAAGGAGGTGGGTAAGTGACGCACCAGTACGAACTCATGGTCATTCTGAACCCTGAGGTCGATGAGCGTACGGTCGCTCCTACTCTCGACAAGTTCCTGAAGGTCATCACCAACGATGGTGGCTCGATCGACAACGTCGACATCTGGGGGAAGCGCCGTCTCGCCTACGAGATCCAGAAGAAGACCGAGGGCATCTACGCCGTCGTGAACTTCACCGCCACCAGCGCTGCCACGCAGGAGCTCGACCGTCAGCTGAAGCTGAACGAGCAGATCATGCGCACCAAGGTGCTGCGCGCCGAGGAGGCCATCGCGATGGTCGCCGCCGAGGCCGTGCGCTCCGAGGAGAAGGCCGCTCGCAAGGCCGCGAAGGCGAAGGCCTAAGGCTCATGGCCGGCGAGACCGTCATCACCGTGGTGGGCAACCTCACCGCCGACCCCGAGCTGCGCTACACCCAGAACGGGCTGCCGGTGGCGAACTTCACCATCGCATCGACTCCCCGCACGTTCGACCGTCAGGCGAACGAGTGGAAGGACGGCGAGGCGCTGTTCCTCCGTGCATCGGTGTGGCGCGACTTCGCCGAGCACGTCGCGGGCTCGCTGACCAAGGGGATGCGCGTCGTCGCCCAGGGCCGGCTGCGTCAGCGCTCGTACCAGGATCGCGAGGGCAACAACCGCACCGCGATCGAGCTCGAGGTCGACGAGATCGGCCCGTCGCTCCGCTACGCCACGGCGCAGGTCACCCGCGCCCAGAGCAGTGGCGGCGGCGGTCAGTCCCGTCCCGCGCAGCAGCAGGTGTCGGAGGAGCCGTGGTCCACGCCCGGTTCGTCCACGAGCGCCGACGCCTGGGCCACGCCCGGCAGCTTCGGCGACGAGACGCCGTTTTGATCCGGGCCGGGTCACGGTCGCCCAGCGACCTTGACGCGGCAGCGGATCAAGGTTGAGCAAGCCCGCGCGAAGCGCGAGCGCGTCGAAACCTCAGCACACAATCTCCGGATGCCCCACGGCATCCGCTCATCGATAAGGAAACACAATGGCTGGAAAGTCGAGCGGCGACCGCCGCAAGCCGCGGAAGGGCGGCAAGCCCGTCGCACCCGCGAAGTCCATCCGGGTCGGCGTCATTGACTACAAGGATGTCGCCACCCTCCGCAAGTTCATCTCGGAGCGCGGCAAGATCCGTGCCCGTCGTATCACCGGTGTCTCGGTGCAGGAGCAGCGTCTGATCGCCAAGGCGATCAAGAACGCGCGCGAAATGGCGCTCCTGCCTTACGCCGGCGCCGGCCGCTAAGGAGCCCACATGTCGAAGCTGATTCTCACGAACGAGGTCGCCGGGCTCGGTAGCGCAGGCGACGTGGTCGAGGTCAAGGACGGGTTCGCCCGCAACTACCTCATCCCCAGGGATTCGCCGTCGCGTGGACGCGCGGTGGCGAGAAGCAGGTCGCGTCGATCCGCGCCGCCCGCGAGGCGCGCGCGATCCACGACCGCGACGATGCCGTTGCCCTCAAGGACAAGCTGGCGAGCACCAAGGTGCGCCTGGCCGTCAAGGCCGGCACCGAGGGTCGCCTGTTCGGCTCGGTCAAGACCGACCACATCGCCGCTGCGGTGAAGGACGCCGGCATCGGCGAGCTGGACAAGCGCAAGATCCACATCTCCGCGCCGATCAAGGTCGTCGGTGAGCACGAGGCCACCGTCCGTCTCCACGAGGACGTGACCGCCGTGATCACCCTGCAGGTCGTCGCCGCGAAGAAGTAATCGCGCCGGTCCCTGAGCGTGTCGAAGGGCCGGACGGATGCCCCGGAGTCAATGACTCCGGGGCATCCGTCGTCTCCGGCGCTCTGGGAGGCAGGCCGGAGACCCGGAGCGGTCGCCGCACTTTGGGGATGCGACGACCGCCCTCTGGATCCGCGATGTGGGAGGACACGCGGATCCGGAAGCGTCGTCAGGGGAGTTCGACGACGCACGTCTGTTCGGAGGCGGGGCCACCCCGGAACCCCTCGCACCCGGGGTGACCACCACCTCCCGCGCCGTCACACGACGCGTACACGGCGCCGCAGAAGCGCGCCGCCTCCCAGCATCAGCAGCAGGGCGAGCATCCAGAAGAGCGAGAGATCCGCTCCGCCGGTGGCCGCCAGCTGCCCACCGGGCGCCGAGGCGCTCGCGCCTCCGCCCGCCCCGCCCGGGTGGCCTGAGCCGCTGGGAGTGGTGCCGGGGTTCGTCCCGGGTCGGTGCCCGGGTTCGTCCCGGGATCAGTGCCCGGATCCGTCCCGGGGTCTGTCCCGGGGTTCGTTCCGGGTCCCTCGACGGTGCTCTCGCCCAGCACGGAGATGGCGTTGCCGCCGATCGTGATCGGGATGCTCACCGGCAGTGCCAGCTGCGTGCCGCCCAGCAGTCCGTTCAGGCCCGAGGTGAGGATGTCGCCGGACGGCCCTGCCTGTGCCGGTGCGGCGCCACCTCCCTGCACCGAGCTCGTGCCGAGGACGGCGAGAGCGTTGCCGACGGCGGTCACTGGGACCGAGATCGGGGCGACCACCTGGGATCCGCCGGCGATGCCGCCGGATCCGTCCGTGACGGCATCCGTTCCGCCCGCCGCCGGCACCGTCGATCCGGAACCCGACGCCACGCTGCTGCTGCCCAGCACCGAGACGGCGTTGCCGAGGACGCTCAGGGGAGCGTGCACCGGGGCGACCAGCTGTGTGCCGCCGAGGACGGCGTCTGCGCCGTCGGTGACGGCACCGGTGTCACCGGCCGCCGGAACACCGGAGCCGGATCCGGCATCCGACGACGCCGTGCTGCTGCCCAGCACGGAGATCGCGTTGCCGAGGACGCTCAGGGGAGCGTGCACCGGGGCGACCACCTGGGAGCCGCCGGCGATGCCGTCTGCGCCGCTGGTCGCGGCATCCGTTCCGCCCGCGGACGGAGCCGAGGCGGTGCTGCCGGCATCCGATGTCGAGGCGGCCTCGCTGGTCCCGAGCACCGAGATCGCGTTGCCGCTGACCGTGATCGGCACCTTCACGTCCAGCAGCGCCTGGGTGCCCGAGAGCACGCCCTTCGCTCCGGACGTCGTGACCTTCGGCGCGGCGGGCGCCGTGCCGGCCGTGCTCGAGGACGAGTCGGATGCCGTCGCCGACTGCTTCGACGAGGACGTGCCGAGCACCGCGACCGAGGTGTTCTTGACCTCGATCGGCACCTCGACCGTCACCACGGCCTGCGTGCCGCTGGCGACGCCCTTCTCGCCGCTGGTCTGCGATGCCGACTGCGTCTGAGTCGGGGCCGGTTCGGCCGGCGCCGACGTGCTGGCCTTGGAGGTGCCCAGGATCGAGAGTGCGTTGTCGACGACCGTGATGGGCACGGAGATCGGCAGGATCGCCTGGGTTCCGGAAAGGATGCCGTCCTCCCCGTCTGTTTCGGCCGCCTGGGCCGTGGTGGCGCCGAGCAGGGTGATCCCGCCCGCCACCAGCACGCCCCAGAGGGCGCGCTTCGCGAATGTACGCATGATGAAACTCCTGACTGAGTGGTGGTGTCGATGGGTCGCGCACGGAGTGCGCCGTTCGTCGTGCGGGCACGACGCGACACGGCTCAGTCAGGTGAGACGTCGGCATCCTCGACCGGAGACGCAGGCAGCACGTCGCTGGTCGAGGACGGGGTGCGCTCGGAGTAGGCGAGCGCACCGAACGAGGCGGCGTGCAGACGCGCACCCTCGTGGAAGGATCCTCCTGCAGCGTGGGCGGAGGAGGAGGCAAGAGGCGCCGGTGGGGCGTGAGCGGGCGGGCCGCCCAGCGGCGCGGTTGCGCCGGACGCTTCTGAAGCGACTGCGGCAGAGTGGCCGAGCGGGGTGAACGCCGCGCCTGTGAGAGTGTTCGCGTCGAGGGCGAGCGACGGCGCCGGGGCGATGCTCGCCGCATCGGCTGCCGGATCGTCGGCCTCGCCCGAAGCGGGTCCGGGTGCGGAGGTGCTGCCGTCTCCGCCGGTCTCGGCCGACTCGTCCGGTGCTCCGGGTGTGCCCGGCTGCCCCGGTGAACCCGGGCTGGGATTCACCGACTCGACGATCGGGGGAACGATGCCGTCGATCACGCCGCCGACCCCATCCGTCGCGCCGTCGACGACGCCGGTGACGGCATCGACCAGATCGCGCACGCCGCTGTCGACGACGACATCGCCGACGATCGGGACCTCCTGGACCAGATCGAGGACCGGGGTGGTGATTTTCGACAGCGGGGCGTCGCCGAGCAGATCGGTCGCCTTCCCCGTGGTCTTCGTGACGACATCGGTCGCCTTGTCCACCGTCTTCGAGGTGACCTTGCCGACCGTGGGGCCGACGACGGGCACGGAGGAGACGGCATCCGTGGTCTTCTTGGTGACGGCGGACGTCGTGTCGGTCACCGTCTTGACGATCGGAGCCGTGACCTTGCCGGCCGTGTCGGTGACCTTGTCCACGACCGGTGCGACCTTCTGGACCGGCGTGGTCACGGTCTCGACCACCGGCTTCACGACCTCGGTGACGGGCTTGACGACCTCAGTGACGGTGGAGGTCGTCTTGCTCACGATCTTGCCGAGCAGCGAGCCGCGGGTGTCGGAGTCGTCATCGGCGGCCTGTGCCGGCGAGCCGCCGAGGAGCACGAAGAAGAACGCGATGAGCAGGACGGCGAGACCACCCCAGGCAACACCAGGGACGGCACGACGGCGCCGCACAGTCGTCATTGTCACGTGCACCGCCTCCCCGGAATGACTCCCGGTCCCTCGTGGGCCGTTGCCGTTGAGAGTACGCCGTTCGCGCCGTTCGCGCTAGACCCGCCGTCACATTCGGAAGCCGGAGCGGGGTCGGATGCCGCGACACGCCGAGGGATGCCGCGACTTGACTTTCCCCCAGGGTTGTACACATGCATCTCGCGCGCTCGCAACCTTCAATGGACAGTTTAAGCAGGATGTTGTCCACAGGTTGGGGATAGAAGGAAAGCCTGGTCAGAGCAATTTCTATGACCAAACCCCGAAGATTCGCGGATCTTGTCCACAGGCGTTCTGCACAGCCCACTCGGAGTTTCCCGCAACCTCTCCACAAGGTTATCCACAGGGCGTGTTGCGGGCGGGAAAGGGCGCTTCTAACGTGAGGGAGCGACCAGATGTCGGGGGTTCGTGATTCTCTTGTGCGATCACGGAAGACGGGTCGATCGGGGCCATGAGAGGCCCGATTCTTTGCAGCAGGAGGGAGCCCAGTGTCGATCGCCGATATCTCAGACGACCGCCTCGGTCCGGCGCCCGCGCACGAGCGCACACCGCCGCACGATCTTCTCGCCGAGCAGAGCACGCTGGGCGGCATGCTGCTGTCGAAGGACGCGGTCGCCGATGTCATCGAGACGCTGCGCGGTGCCGACTTCTACGTTCCCAAGCACGAGCTGATCTTCGAAGCGATCCTGTCGCTGTACTCGCACGGCGAGCCGACCGATGTCGTCGCCGTCACCGACGAGCTCATCAAGACCGGCGACCTCGCGCGCGCCGGCGGCGCCGACTACCTGCACACCCTCACCTCGATCGTGCCGACGGCGGCGAACGCGGGCTACTACGCGTCGATCGTCTCGGAGCGGGCGATCCTTCGCCGTCTCGTCGACGCGGGCACGCGCATCGTGCAGCTCGGCTACGACGGTCAGGGCGATGCGACCGACCTCGTCAACAACGCGCAGGCCGAGATCTACTCGGTCACCGGCAGTCAAGAGACCGAAGACTATGTGCCGCTGAACATCGCGGTCGACGCCGCGATCGAGGAGATCGAGGCCGCCAGCGGCAAAGACGGCACGATGACGGGCGTGCCGACCGGTTTCCGCGAGTTCGACGAGCTGACCAACGGCCTGCATCCCGGTCAGATGATTGTGGTCGCCGCACGGCCGGCGATGGGTAAGGCGCTCGCGCTCGACACCCGCCTGGCGACCCCCACCGGGTGGACGACCATGGGGAGGTGCAGGTCGGCGACGAGCTCTACGACGCCGACGGGCGCCCGACGCGCGTCGTGGCTGCGACCGAGGTGATGGTGGGTCGCCCCTGCTACGAGGTCGAGTTCTCGGACGGTTCGACCATCGTCGCCGACGCGGAGCACCAGTGGCTGACCGAGACCAGGGCGTCGCGTCGCTCGCCGGAGGGCGGTTCCGCGGTCGTCACGACGGAGCAGATGCTCGCGACGCTCACCGTCGGTGCCGAAGCACGCGCCAACCACTCCGTCCGCAACGCGGCACCGTTGCGCGCGCCCGACGCCGCCCTCCCGATTCCGCCGTACGCCCTCGGCGCGTGGCTGGGCGACGGTCACAGCGACGGTGCGCGGTTCACCAGTGAGACCGATGAGATCCCCGGCTCATCGCCGGCACCGGCGTGCGCACTGAGGCGCGCGGGCAGATGCTTTACGCCTTGAAGCTCGCGGAGCGCCCGTCACTCGTCCGCGAAGATGCGTTCACGGCGCTGCTTCGCACGCTCGGCGTGCTCGGCGACAAGCACGTGCCCGCGCAGTATCTTCGCGCTTCGAGTGAGCAGCGCCGCGAACTGCTCGCCGGTCTGATGGACACGGACGGAACCGTGGTCCGCGGGGTCGGGTCCTGCCAGTTCGCCGTGACGAACAAGCATCTGGCCGACACCGTGTACGAGCTGATCGTGAGCCTCGGCTACAAGTGCGGGCGCACGACGAAGCGGGTAGCGGGCAGATCCGAGGCGTCGTCGACCTGCTACATCCTGAACTTCTCGACGGTCGATGACGTGTTCCGGATGGAGCGCAAGCGCCGTCTTCACGAGCAGGAGCGCCCGTCGAGCGAGATCCGTATCGGCCGGCGCTATGTGAAGGCGATCCGCCCGATCGCCAGTGTGCCGGTGCGGTGCGTCCAGGTCGACAACGCCGAGCACCTGTATCTCGCCGGCGAGTCGATGATCCCGACGCACAACTCGACCCTGGCTCTCGATTTCGCCCGCTCGGCGGCGATCGCCAACCAGAAGGCGACGGTGTTCTTCTCGCTCGAGATGGGCAAGTCCGAGATCGCGATGCGTCTGCTCAGCGCCGAGGGCGCCGTGCCCCTCCAGAACATGCGCAAGGGCCGGCTCGATCAGCGCGACTGGCGCACGGTCGCCCAGACTCAGGGCCGCATCCACGACGCGCCGCTGTTCATCGACGACAGCCCGAACATGACGCTCGTCGAGATCCGCGCGAAGTGCCGGCGGCTCAAGCAGCGCAACGAGCTCCAGCTGGTGATCATCGACTACCTCCAGCTCATGACCAGCGGCAAGCGCGTCGAGTCGCGTCAGCAGGAGGTCTCGGAGTTCTCCCGTGCGTTGAAGCTGCTCGCGAAGGAGCTGCAGGTGCCGGTGATCGCACTGTCGCAGCTGAACCGTGGCCCGGAGCAGCGTACCGATAAGAAGCCCGCGATCAGCGACCTGCGCGAGTCGGGCTCGATCGAGCAGGACGCCGACATGGTGATCCTGCTGCACCGCGACTCCGTCTACGACGCCGACACGCGCCCGGGCGAGGCCGACCTCATCGTCGCCAAGCACCGAAACGGCCCGACCGCAACCCTCAACGTCGCCTTCCAGGGCCACTTCTCCCGCTTCGCCGACATGGCGCCGGCGGGCGACTTCGGGCTGTAGGTTCCACGTGAAGATGGCATTTTCTATCGCAAGGTGGCCCACAGTTGGCCATTGGGCCAGGTCTCGTGGACGGATCGTGTGTGCGTTGGGTGATCTGGGGTAGCTGAATGGCGGGCGTGGCTGGGGACGGGGCCGGAGTGGGCTTGGTACCGCTGATTCCGGTGCATGAACCGGTGCAGCACAAGCTCTACAGCGACGAGCTCGTGTCGCTCTTGGAGGACGACGAGCGCCGCAAGCGGGTCTGGAATATCGCGCTGACTGGTGGGTACGGGAGCGGCAAGAGCAGTGTCCTCGCAGGGGTTCGTGAGCGTCTCGCATCTCGGGTAGTTGAGATCTCGCTGTCGTCGTTGAGCGATGTCGGGGTGCAGCCGTTCGATCGGCAGAGCAGTGAGCTGACGAACTACATTCAGAAGGAGATCGTCAAGCAGCTGTTGTACCGGGAGCGTCCGATCGCCGTGCCGGGATCTCGGTTCCGGCGGATCAGCCGGCTGCCCGTGCGCCGTGCTCTTGTGACTTCGGTGCTTGCTGGGGTGCTGGTGGCCGCGGTGTTCTGGGTGACTGGCTGGGGCGCCCCTCTTCAGCTTGCCCCGGATGCGGAGTGGTGGCAGCGTCCGACGATTCTGACTGCGATCGGGCTGCTGGCCGCGGCCGGCGCGTTCGTGACGCGGGTGCTGTTGTCGAACCGGGTGCGGATCGACAAGCTGGGCACGTCGGCGACGTCGGTCAGTCTGACCGGAGACGCAGACGGGAGCTATTTCGACGAGTATCTGGATGAGATCGTCTACTTCTTCGAGATGACCGGGCGCGACGTTGTGATCATCGAGGATCTGGATCGCTTCGAGGACCCAACGATTTATGCATCGCTGAGGGAGCTGAACACGCTCTTGAACTCCTCGGGTCAGCTCCGTAAGCGCCCGGTTCACTTCATCTACGCGGTGCGAGACAGCATCTTCGAGGATCTGGAGGAGGCGCGACGCGACCGGAACGGCACGGCGCTCGACCAGACGGAGGATGCGGATCCTGGGGTGTGGCAGGCGCGTCCAGTGTTGTCGGAGCCGGCGACTCAGCGGACGAAGTTCTTCGAGCTTGTCATCCCGATCGTGCCGTTCATCACGCACCGCTCGTCTGCGGACTTGCTGTCCGGCATGATGCGGGAGATCGATCCAGAGGTTTCCTTCGATGTGATCCGTGTGGTCGCCAAGCATGTGACGGACATGCGGCTTCTGCGGAATATCGCGAACGAGTATCGGGTGTTCAGAGCGCGGATTCTCGCGCCGGGGCTGCTGCGCGGCCTCACGCCCAGCGGGTTGTTCGCTGTCGTGGCGTACAAGAACACGCATCTGCAGGACTTCGAGCAGATCCGGGTGGGCGCGAGCGTTCTCGACACGATGTACCGGCGGTCGCGCCGGATCATCGCGGCGGGGTTGGCGACGCTCGCGGAGTCGTTGGCTGAGCTGGAGGCGTCGCAGGTTCCGCACACGGCGACGGTCGATCGTGCCGAGCAGCTGGGCGCTGAGCTTCAGAAGTTGGTGGAGCGTTGGCTCTCCCGTATGGGCCGTCCCATTCATAACGCGTCGTTCGTGCTCGCCGGCCGCCAGTGGACTTCGAACGAGGTCATGACGGTCGAGTTCTGGGAGCAGGCGATCGACTCCGGTCACCCCATCGAGGTCCGCGACTCCTCTGATCTCGTGTTCACCCTCTCCGCGGCGACGCTGCGCGAAGACCTGGGCTCGATCGTCCCGGGGAGCTGGGTGGCGCGCGCGTCAGGCGACGTGCGGCTGGCGATAGAGAAGGCCCGCCAGGATCAGCAGGAGCTGCGCCGGGCGGACTTCGTCGACCTCGCCCGTCCGCCTATGCCGCTGGAACTGGACGGGGAGGATGCGGACTTCGCCGGCTGGGTGAAATCCACCGTGGACGGTGATCCGCTGCTGGTCGATCTGATCTGCGAGGGACTCCTCGACCGGAATTTTCCACTGTACGCGTCACAGTTCTACGGCGTCATCGCCTCCGCCAACGCGATGACCTATGTCGTGCAGCACTTGCAGACCGAGAGTCCGGACATCAACTACCCCCTTCTGCCAGACGAGGTTCCCACGGTGCTCACGCTGGGTGGCGAGCATGTCTTCGAGTCCGTCGGCATCTTCAACGCCGCGATCTATGACCAACTGCTGGCCGACGACGACCCGCGACTGGATACCCACTTGCAGATCATCGCCGCCGGGCAATCCGACGGGGTCGCATTTCTCAAGGCATACCTTCGTCAGGGTGCCCACCCCGACATCCTCGTGCGACGGCTCGCGCTCCACTGGACGGGCATCTTCGACTTCCTCGACGCTGAACTCACCGATCTCCCCGAGGCGAAGGACGCGCTGGCCCCGGAAGCGTTCCTCGGCGCGGACCCGGAGCGCGACTATCACGTCCCCGATCCGATGAAGTCCACGATCGCCGCGGCCCGCCTTGGGTATCCGGACCTGGTGGATGCGACTCGGTCTCCCGACCGGGCGGTCGCGGCGTTGCAGCGACTGGGCATCCGACTCCCTTCGCTGGACGGCCTGTCACGATCCGCGCAGCGCGCCGTCGTCGCAGCACGGCAGTATGACGTGACCGCTGAGAACTTGCAGGTCGCGGTCGGAGATGGGGAGAACGTCGCGCTGGATACGATCCTCGACCTGGGCGATCCGACGTTCGATCACGTCGTGCACTTCTTCGACGACTATCTCGCCGTGCTCGATGCGACGGGCCGGTCGAGCGTGACGCACGCAGATGGGATCGTCGAGGTAATGGCGGCCGTCGAGAGATCCGCCCCGGGCCGATCGGCCGACGTCGAGCCGCGCATGCCCGAGATGCTGCAGGTCGAGGACGTCCAGGGCGTTCCCGAGGAGGTGCTCGCAACACTCGCCCTCGGCCGGCGCTTCCCGCTCACCTTTGCGAACGTCACGAGCTACATCAACGACCGGTCACTGGACGAGCAGCTGATCGGGTATCTGCGAGCGTCTCCGGAGCTCGATGTGCCTGCCGCGGCCGATACCGGTCAGCGCCAGTCACTGGCCGTCGCGATCGTGAACGTCACGGAGCTGCCGGTCGAGGTTCGGGTTCGGCTGGCAGCCCAGCTCATCGACACGCTGCCGATCGGTCGGGATACCTCGAAGGAGCCGGAGCTGATCGCGGAGCTCCTGCGAAGCGAGCTGATCTCCGACACAGCCGACACGTTCAACGCGCTGAGCCGCTCGGCGGCAGCGCAGGAGGCGTTCGTGGCCACGTCACCGACGGTGTCCGAGTTCTTCTTGTCGCTGTCGGTGACCGAACCGCTGCTGATCCGTCTGCTGCGCAACCCTGACGTGGCCGACGAGATCAAGGTGGCGATCGCCGTCAACCTGCCGCGCAACCCCGCATGGCAGACCGTGGACATCATCGAAGCCTTGGGCGACTGGGTGCAGGGTCGCCCGTTCGTGTTTCCCGCAGACAGTGTGCAGGTGATCCAGAACGCGGCTGTCGCGACGTCGACGAAAGCGGCGGTGCTCAACGCGAGCGCACAAACCCTCGGCTTCGACGCGGTGGCGGGGTACACGTCCCAGCTTCCCGGCGACTACGCCCGACTGGTGGCCCGCAGTTACAGCCCTGTCGACGTCCCCGCCTCCCCGGACTTCGCCGGCGCGCTGACCGTGCTCGAAGGCGCAGGCAGCGGACCCGTGTCGTCCTGGACACCGGAGACCTATCCGACTCGGGTATGGATGCGCCACCCGCCGGCCGATGACTAGCTCGCGACTCGGTGCTGCGGGGTGTCCGTGGCGGCCTGCGCGTACTCGCGCGCGGCGCGCATGTAAGGGTTGTCGCGCACCTGGTACAGCGTGGTCTTCTCGCCGGGCACGCGGCCGAGGTACTCGATGAAGTGGCGGGACTTCAGCCTCTTGATGAGCGGGTGGACGATCCCGCCGGGAAGCCCTGTGGCGTCGATGATCTGCTTCGGGGAGAACGGCTCATCGCCGTGCCGGGTGATCTCGACCAGCACGGTGTGCATGTAGCTGTTCCCGAAGAGCGCCTTGGAGTCTTCGGGGCAATCGGGTGGATCGCCGTCATGTTCCGAGTGTCTCATATGCGTCCGACGCCGCCGACGGCGCGGCGCAGGTTTGTTGTGTATCTGACAGGCACAACACCGGCTATGGTAGTGAATGTGACATTTAGTAGTGATTAGCTTTTTAGTGTTTTAGTACAAAGTTGATCGCTGCTTTTTGTTGCGCCGGTGAGTTCCGCTCCGACGGGGCTGGGCAACAGCATGTGTACATGCGCGCGCAGCACCGTCAGGCTCCGATCGGGGACACGGGCGATGGCGGCTGGCTGTGGGTCGGGGAGCCGGGTCGGGGATGAGCTCGGCGGCGTCGATGATCCGGATCCGCTCGGTGCAGGGTCATGTCGACGTCGTCGCGTTGGCGGATGCCCGGTTGGGGGTGTTCGCGGCGGCGGTGCCGTGGCGTGAGTTCCGCTGGTACCGCAGGCAGCGGCATTTCTCGGGCTCGTATTGGTCGGCGACGATGCGGGCGCCGGTGGGGTACGAGTCGCGGCTGGAGTACGCGAATCTGCTGCTGTGCGACTTTGACCCGCGGGTGGAGTGGATCCTGTCGCAGCCGTTCCTGATGGAGGGCGACGATCACGGCACGACCCGCAAGCACATCCCGGACTATCTGCTCTCGCGCCCAGACGGGTCGGTGTGCGTTGTCGATGTGAAGCCGGCGGCGAAGCTGCAGATCCCGGCGGTGCTGGATTCGCTGGATTGGACGCGGCGGGAGGTCGAGGCGCATGGCTGGGAGTACCGAGTGTGCTCCGAGCCCGATCCGGTGCCGCTTGCGAATGTGCAGTTCCTCGCCGGCTATCGGCGCGGCTTCCAGTTCGATCCCGGGCAGGTCGACGCCGCGGCGGATGTGCTGGGAGCCCCTGTGACGTTCGGGGAAGCGGTGCGCGCCGTGACCCCGATCGCGGGTGAGCCACCGTTCGCCCGTTCCCTCGTGCTGCACCTGCTGTGGACCCAGCGTCTGCGCACGAACCTGTCCCACCTGTTGAGCACGACGAGCGTATTGGAGCCGACATGAGCGCACGAGACGACCTTCGACCTGGCACCACCTTCCTTCCTTTCGAGGATCCCGCCGGCAATGGCCGGCCGGTGAGGTCGGAGCGCGACCGCGAAGCCGACACGGCACGGGCATGCGAAGTGCTGGGCATCCCCGCGGCGTTGCCGGTGCCCCGCAGTCACTCGCGGAGGACAAGGAAGCGGTAGCCCAGCTGTTTCACGACGTTGAGGAGTACCTGCGGGAGGTGTTCGGCATGCGCATCGTGCGGCCGGCGGCGCGGCATCGTCGAGCGACGGCGGAGAGCGGTTCGTCCCTCCGTGACGCGGCCTGAGCGACGGCACCCGATCACCGACCATTCACTTGAGAGGAACCATGACGATGGACAGTTGGACGCTGCGACCTGGGATGGATTTCGTCTATGACGGGGAGGCGTGCACGGTTGTGGAGATCGCTGACGGGGCGGTGATCATCCGCGACCGCACCGGCCGGCACCGCCGACTGCGGATGATCGACGTGCTGCGTCCTGCCGCCGAGGGCGGGAAGGCCCACATCCCCGGCCACACAAGGGAAGGGGATGCTACTCCGCTGGGGTGCTGTGGGCGGACGCGACCGACTCCGCGAAGGCGCGCACCATGGAGCGCGCCGACCATGTCCGGGAGGTGCTCACCGGATACAAGTCCGGCACGGCGCAGATCCCGCGGGAGGGTGAGCCGCGCCTGGAGTACCACCCGCAGCACAGTCTGCGACAGCGGACCGCGGCGAAGGCTGCCGAACTGGGGAAGGGTGAACGGACCGTGCGCCGCTGGGTGGCGCAGTACCGGGAGTCCGGGGAGGCGGGTCTGATGGACTACCGGTCCTCCCAAGCCGGGAACGCGCTGACCGGGTTCGACCCGCGGTGGATCGCCACCGCACAGACGGTCCTGGACGAGCAGACCCCGAAGCGAAGGTGTCCAAGAAGATCATCATCGACCGGATCAACGCGCGCACCGAGCGCGTCCACGGCCCGGGGCGGTGAAGCGTCCGTCGCGTGCGAGCGCGTACAACGCGTTGGCTGAGCTGGATCGAGGGCGCGGCACGTTCACCGGTCCCACCAAACGCAAACGGTCCACCGCGAACCGACCCCCGGCGCCGTACGGACGACTGTCGGCGGTCCGGCCGGGCGAGTACGTGCTGATGGACACCACCCCGCTGAATGTGTTCGCCGTGGCCCCGGTGACCGGGAAGTGGGTGTCGGCGGATCTCACGATCGCGATGGACTTGTATTCGCGGTGCATCCTCGGGCTGCGGCTCACACCGGGGTCGACGAAATCGATCGACGTCGCCGGGGTGCTGATGGAGGCGCTGCAACCGTTCGACACGCCCACGGATTGGGCCACATCCGCCCGCTGGCCGTACCACGGACTGCCCGACACGCTGCTGGTGGACCCGACCCGCACAAAAGTGTCACGCTTCACCCGCGCCGGCATCCTGCCGGAGACCGTGGTCGTCGACCACGGCTCCGCCTACCTGTCGGAGCATGTCACGAGCGGGTGCGCCCGGTTGGGGATCTCCATCCAACCCGCACGGGTGTATCAACCCACCGACAAGAGCCCCGTGGAACGGTTCTTCCGAACCCTCGACGACCTGCTGCAGGAGTTACCCGGCTACAAGGCGCCGACGTCGCCGGCCGCGGAGAGGACCCCGAAGCAGAGGCCGTCTACACGGTGCCGCAGCTGGAGCAGATCATCCGGGAATGGGTAGCCACCGTCTACCACCTTCGCCCGCATAATTCGTTGGAGGACCCGCACCTGCCCGGGGTCAAGCTCAGCCCCGCGCAACGCTACGACCAGGGCCTCGCCGTGGCGGGGCAGCTGCGCCTGCCGACTGACCGGAGCGTGCTGTTGGAGCTGCTGCCGGTGGTGAAGCGGCAGTTCAACCACTACGGGGTGGAGATCCACAAGCTCCGTTACACGGGCGAGTCGGTGGCGAAGTACCGCAACCGGGCCCGGTCGATTCACCGCGACAAGGGCACCGAGTGGCCGTTCGTGGTGAACCCGGACGATCTCACCCGGATCTACTTCCACGACCCGGAGGACCATACTTGGCACACCCTCGATGGGAGCACAAGGGCAGCTTCGACGTTCCGTTCAGTCTGGACGCGTTGGAGTATGCGAAGAAGATCGCGATGCGGCAGGGCCGCCCCGCCCAGGTCGATGACGTCGCCGCGCAGCTGCTCGAGGACTGGGGCGCCGGCCGCGGGCTGACCCCGTCGGAGCGGCGGATGAGCGCGCGGATGGCCGCGCAGCTGAATGACAAGGACCCGGACCCGGACGGGGTGTGGTCGCTGCGCACCGTGCAACGGATGCTCGACGCGGAACTGACCGCTTCGTCGGATCTCGCCACTGAGCTGACCGGTTCCGTCCGCGACCCGCGCCGACGCGTCGACCTGCCCGAGACGGGGGATGACGACGATGAAGACGAGATCGACGAGCCCACCATCCGCGGCGACTACCACTTCGAGCCGATGGAGATGCTCCGATGACCACCCCACCAGCGAACCGCAGCTGTCGACGCGCCAACGAAGCCTGTCCACCTACGAGGGCTGGACGGACTTCGCCGAACGACCCGCGCGCGGCCGCCCCGAACCGCTCACCCGCGACCAGCTCGACGGCATGTCGCGGCAGGACCGAGCCGTCTACGACTTGGAGAGGCGGGTGTGGCACGCGAATATCCTGCTGCGCACTCGGCAGGTCGAGGACATCGAGTTGCAGCTGGCGGACATCCTCGATTCGAACCTGCAGGACTCCGACCGGGTCAAGTCCGCTGCGGCGATCGACGCCCCGCCGGCGCTGGGGAAGTCGACCGTGGTGAACAACTTCGGGCGAGTCTTCCACCAGCAGCGGATCGCGGAGGCCGGGGAGTGGCTGGATGCGGATCGGGATGTGCGGCACCTGCCGGTGTGTCACGTCACGTTGACGGGGCGGCTGACGATCAAGGGCCTGCACATGATGATCCTCGGCTTCTACGCCCACCCGCCACCGCCGGGATCCTGCACCGCTCCATGGCCGGTCGGGATCTGGCGCGGGCGGCGGCGGAATGCATCGAGCGGCACGACACCCGGCTGGTGATCGTCGACGACTTGCACTTCCTGAACATGCGTACCCGCGACGGGGTCGAGGTCGCGAACCAGCTGAAGTGGCTCGCGAACGAGTACAACGCCACCTTCCTGTTCGCCGGTGTCGCCCTCCGCGCCCGCGGCCTGGTCGGCGAAGGACACACCGGGCAGGAAGCGGCAATGGCGCAGACATTCCGCCGATGGACTGTCCTCGGGCTGAGCCCGTTCACTCTCACCCACAAGAGGGCCCGGGAGGAGTGGGACCGGCTGTTGTTCGGCATCGAACAGGCCCTCGTCCTCACCGACGCCCGCCCCGGGATGCTGGTCGACCTGTCCCGATACTTGTTCGCGCGCACGACCGGCAATATCGGCTCCCTGATGGACCTCATCCGGCGCGGGGCATCCCGCGCAATCCGCACCGGCCGGGAGGTCATCGACCGGGAACTGCTCGACGGCATCCGCATCGACGAGGGCGCCGAGACGGAACGTCGTGAACTTGAGGCGAAGCTCGAACAGCAGCTGCGAAACCAGAGAGCACGACGCCGCCGCAAGACCGACGAGAGCGAGGCGGCCGCCGCATGACAACGAACAACGTATTGCGCTCGGACGATGTGCGGGTGCTGCCGTTTCGGGTGCGTCCGCTTCCGGATGAGCCGTTTGATTCGTGGGTGGAGGCGTTGGCGGCTGCGAACCGGGCGACGATCGCGGAGGTCGGGTGCGCGCTGGGTCTGATCGAGCAGCGTCATGGTAGGGCGGTGTCGGCGACGTGGTGGATGGCGAACGCGTGGGCGACCGAACTGACCGACGCGCAGGCGGGTCGGGTGGAGCAGGCAACGGGTATTCCCGCGGCACAGTTTCAGGAGATGACGAGGATGCGGTTCGCACGCCACGCGATCCGCCGCACCCGCAATGGGAGGATCAGCGTCCGGTGCGCTGCCGCGGGACGGCAGGCCGGTACTGCCCGGAGTGTCTGGCTGACTCGGGTGGGCGGTGGCGGATGTCGTGGCAGTTCCCGTTCGCGTTCGCATGCGCCCGGCATCGTCGGATCCTCGTCGACGCCTGCCCCGCATGCGGGCGGCATCCACGCCATGTCGGCCATCCGCTTGCCGTGATCCCCGTCCCGGGCAGTGCCACAACAGGGTGCGAGGTGCGGCGATCGGCCCAATCGCGAGCCGTTGCCGCGCCGACCTCACCGTCGACACAGATCGGATCCCGGCGTCGGAGGCGGTCCTGCATGCCCAGCGGACGATGATGCGGGTCGTGTCCACGGGGGAGGGAAGGTTCGGGATCTACGCGGACGCCCCGCAGCCCGCGGTGCGTGTCCTCGAGGACGTCCGCCTGCTCTCCCGCGCCGCGCGCGTCGCGTTGAACGACGGCCATGTTGACGGCACGATGCTCGGCGCGGACCTGCTCGACCATCTGCACAGGGGAGGCGTCGACACATCCTGGTCTTCGTCGTCGACCTCGGCCGCCTCGGCCGCAGGGACGGCGATCGCCATCGCGGCATTGGGCGGCTCCGGTCGCACGATCGAGTTGCTGCGGGGGCGCGTCGCTGCCAGCACGTCCTACACGTTGAGCACTCCGCAGGTGCAGTCGCTGATCGCGGCGTCGTTCGGTCGCACACGCCGCCCCACCGGGTTCCTCCAGTCCGCTGCCCCGGTCGATGTCGACGCGAGGGAGCGGGCACGGAAGGTGCCCGCGCAGTTGTGGGACGAGTGGACGGCCGTGCTCGCCCCCGGCCGTATGGACAGGGAGATCGCGGCATCCGCTCTCGCCGCGGCCGTCGTGTTCGCCGGTACCCGGCTGACCCACGCCGCGGCCCTCGCCCTGCTGGACTCGGAAGCGCCGGTGCGACAGGTCACCAACGTGATGCGCGAGTTCGGGCGCGGAGAACATGAACACCTCGCGCTGGGCGTGATCCTCCGCCTCGTCGCCTACCTCGACGCTCACGGGTCACCGATCGACTACGCACGCCGACGCGCGCTCGACTGCAGCGCACTGCTACCCGACACGCAGTGGCGCGAGGTATGCCGCGGGCACAATGTGCACCCCGGGGCGGGGCGCCGACACCGGCACGCTCGTGCGCACCTGTTCCGTCTGATCACCGGGAACCCGTTGCGAGCAATGCCAGGAGGCTGGGATGCCGCCGACGTCACTCTCGCGTCCGAGGCGAGGTTCGTGGGCCGCATCCCCGAGAAACTGCGCGTGGACCTTAACCGGATTGGCGATGAATTCCTCGCCTCCCACGGTATTGACGAACCGCTCACTTGGACGCCACCGTTCGCACAGTTCGACATCGGCACGGCCATGGATGTCCCCGGCGAGCTGTCGTGGCCTCCTGCACGGCCTTCCCGCACTCGGATCGATGCGAGCGTCGGCGCGGACGGCATCGCTGATCGGTATCAGGCTGGTTCCAGCATGTACGAGCTCGCAGGGCTGGCCGGGGTGTCCCGACAGACCGTCTCCCGGCTGCTCGCTGACCGATCCACCCCGACGCGTCGTGGCCGACCGCCCATGCATGTGATCGATGAGCGGTGGCTCCGCCACCAGTACCTCGACCAACGGCTCACCATCGGCCAGATCGCCGCCCTCGTCGGATGCACCACCCAGACGATCAGTCGCCGACTGCGGGATGCGGGGTCCCGATCCGGCCCGCCGGGAGTGCGAGCGAAGTCGCGACCCTGCACCTGCATCCCCTCGCGGGAGCATCGCCGCTCCTGCGCCGTACCGTCATCGGAAGGTACCCGATCGAGCGTGCCCGTCGCTTCCTGATCGTCACCCGGCACGACAGCATCCGGGCCGCGGCCACCGAAATCGGGACAACCCAAAGCACGCTCAGCAAGCAGTTGGCACGGCTCAGTCGCGATGCGGGCGGTCCCCTTCTGACTGCAGGAGCCCGCGGCCGCCCGATGACTCTCACACCGCTCGGCGTGCGCCTGGCTCGCGAGCTCAAAACAGTGCTGCCGAACGGGAGCGTCGACCTCGAACAGGGAAGGACGTCAGCATGACCGGCGAGAAGAGCACCCCGGGCAAGGGCCCGCTGTTCGGCGACGATGCCGCGCGGCTTGGACGCGACATCGTCGAGCAGAGCGTCACGCACGACGTCGCCGCCGTTCGGGCACGGTTGCGCGAACTCTGGACCGATCCCGTCATCGACGTCTGGCTGACCAGCACCAACTCGCATCTCGATGGAACCCGCCCCGTCGACGTACTTGCCCTGCGCGGTGTAGAGGCCGTGATGGATGCCATCGATGTGGAAGTAGCCGGCGGATCACGCTGAGGTGACGCATAGAAAGGCGTCGACGTCGCCGTCGGGGCAGAACGTGACGACAATGCATTGGCGGCGCGACAGCTGGATCCGCTTCCGAGCTGAACCGCGAAGTCTCCCAATCCGGTCCCCGCCGGCGGCGAACGGTTCACATCTACCGCGCCGTGGGGCATGCCACCGCAGCGGTCCCTTCAAGTGATGTTCGGGGGCGAGTCAGGGTGGGAGGAGTCGAGCGCGCCGAGGAGTTCTTCCAGCACGACCCGCAGCTCGTTGTAACCCATCATGTAGAACAGCGCGTCGGAGTTCGAGGTCTCGCTGCCGTCGAGGTTCACGATGGTCTGGCGGGCTTCACGGATCGCGACATCGAGCCACGGTTCAACGTCCGACAGGCCGCGGATCCAGGCATCGATGACGGCGAAGGGGACGGGCCGTAGTCGTGGGCGTCGACGCCGACGTGGAACTGGTGCCCGTTCGGGCCGTGATCGCGGGCGTGGGTGTGACCGTGCAGCAACGGGATCCCGTCGTCCCACCGCGGCCGGTGCGTAGTGTGCCGGTCCGACTCCTGCGAGTCGCCCTTGTACGGATAGTGGGAGGCAAGGACACGGTACCCGCGCCGGGTGCCCTCGATCACCTCCGGCAGAATCGTCCACCCGGCCGCCTCGTAGAGCGGGACGAACCGCTCGATCGCCTTCCTTGACTGAGTCGCCGGTGACACCCGGTCATGGTTGCCGGGTACCAGGTATCGGCGACCGTGCAGTTGCGCGGTGAGGGCGATGGATTCTTCGACCGGCCCGAGCGCGACATCCCCGAGGTGCAGCACCACATCCGTCGGGTCGACCGTCTCGTTCCAACGGCGGATGAGCTCGGTGTTCATCTCGGCGACGGTGGTGAACGGTCGTGCAACGAGTTCGCTGATCCGGGCATGGCTGAAGTGGGTGTCCGCGGTGACGAAGTCGACCTGGTCGAACTCGAACCACGGATACTCACTCACGACTTGTGCTCCTCGCAGGTGTGGTGTCTTGCAGAATCTATCGGTGTCTAGCGTTTCGATAGACACCGCTAGATGTTCCTAGAGTTCGTCGAGATCGATCCCGAACTTCCGGGCGAGATCGGCGAGCGGGACCTCGGCGCTGTCGGCGGGACGCTCCCGGGCGATGCGGGCGATTTCCTCGTTCTCCGCTGCTTCCTCCGCGTCGACGATCAACGTCAGCTCATTGATCAGGACATGAACGGGTGTGCCGGCCGTGGTCGCGCGGCGCCGGATCTCCGCGGCGGCGTGTGCGAGGGTGTACATCCGCTCCCACGGATGGTCACTATGACGGGCGATCGCGACGGTGTCGCGGGTGTAGGTGCGCTCATCTCCTGGGACGGGCCACCGTTCGGTGCCGTCGGGGGCGTGGAAGAAGTCGACGTAGCAGTTCCCGCAAGGCATCCGGTAGACGCCGGGCTCGGTGGGCGCGAACGCGGTGCTACGCGCGATCATGTCACGGATGATCCGTTCCCAGCCCATGGTGCTATCAGCGTCTGACATCGGTCAGACCCTCCGTCTGGCGAACAGAGAAGTTTGTCACGCCCGGTAACGCGTCGTCCACACCATGAGTCACCGACGAGGGTCGTGGACTGACCGAACAGCGGCCAAACTGGCCCCTCCCGGGAAGCACGCATGCACTGCGTTGGCGGAAATCAAAGTCTGACTGGGTCGAGGGTTACTTCTGCTAGAAGAGCCACAATATCGGTGCTCGGTCATGGCATCAGGTGAGTCGCGCGGAGGAACAAGCCATCGGCCTCGGTCGGTATGAACTGTTATCATCAATTTGTGCGAGGACTCAGTGTTGCAAGGAAAACTCGATGTCGCGAGAGGACTCAGACATGAGCGTCGGCAAGGTCGTCATCGTCGCGGGGGCGCGCACGCCCGTAGGCAGCTTCGGCGGTGTCTTCCGCGATTCGCCCGCCCATGAGCTCGGCGCAATAGCCGCGCGTGCTGCGATCGAGCGCGCTGGCGTAGACGCCGACGATATCGGCGAGGTCGTGATGGGATGTATCGGTCAAGTCGGCCCGGACGCCTACAATGCGCGACGTGTCGCTCTTGCCGCGGGTCTGTCGGTGCGCACGCCCGCGTTCACGGTGAATCGCCTCTGCGGATCGGGTCTTCAGGCAATCTGGTCGGGGCCCAGGAGTTGCTCTGGGGTGGTGTCGACGTCGTGCTCGCGGGCGGTGACGAGAATATGTCGCGGATGCCGTTCTACGATTTCAACGCCCGATTCAACGACCGGCTCGGCGACCGCACCCTGGTAGACGGCACAGTCGGGATGCTGACCGATCCGTTCTCGAACACGCACATGGGTGTCACGGCCGAGAACGTCGCGTCCCGCTTCGGGGTCTCTCGTCTCGAGCAGGACGAGTTCGCCGTCGAGAGCCAGCGTCGTGCGGCGACGGAAGAGGCTACCGCGGCCTTCGCCGAGGAGATCGTGCCCGTCGCTACCGGCGGGCGAAAGCCGGTAGAGGTGACCGCCGACGAGCATCCGCGCCCCGGAACCTCTCTCGAGACGCTCTCGGGCTGCGGGCGGCGTTCGTCGCCGAGGGCTCGGTTACCGCGGGCAACTCGTCGGGGATCAACGACGGCGCCGGCGCGCTCGTGCTGATGCGGGAGGACGACGTCCGGGAGCGGGGGCTTGCGGGACTTGCCACGATCGAGGCGGTGGCGACGGCAGGCATCGAGCCCGAGATTATGGGCTACGCGCCGGTGCATGCGCTGGCGCGTCTGTTCGACCAGACCGGCCTCGCGCCGGCCGACGTCGACGTCGTGGAGCTCAACGAGGCGTTCGCGGCGCAGGCGGTCGCCGTCATCCGCGACGCCGGCCTCGATCCGGAGAAGACGAATCCCTACGGCGGCGCGATCGCCCTCGGACATCCCGTCGGCGCGACAGGTGCGATCCTCACCGTGCGCGCGGCGCTGGATCTGCAGCGCCGCGATCTGGAATTCGCGGTCGTGACAATGTGCATCGGCGGAGGACAGGCGCTGGCCGCCCTGATTCGCCGATACCCCTCATGACGGCGGCCACGGCGCTGCCGGTCCAGCACAGCCCGGCAACCGGAACCTGCGCGCGATGATCCCGACGAGCGAGGTTCAGGCGCGGGCGCAGGAGCGGGGCATCCTTCCTCCCGTCGAGGAAGTACGCGACGGGGTCTACGCTGTGCCCCTCGCGATGCCGTTCACGGGACTGCCGTACTCGTTCAGCTATGTCATTCGAGCCGCTTCGGGCGAGCTGCATCTCATTGACACCGGACTGGACACGGACGAGAACTGGGCACGGCTGACCGACGCGTTCCGATCGATCGGATCCTCCGCGTCGGATGTCGCGACGCTGACCCTCACGCATCTGCATCCCGACCATGCGGGTCTGGCGGGGCGTCTGCGGAGGGCGTCAGATGCGCGCGTCGGCATGCACATCGCCGACCAACGTGCCATGCATGCCGGAGCCCACTTCGTCGAGCCGGTGTCCGCCAACACGGTGATAGCGGGATGGGATGTACCGGAGGGTCGCATGGAAGAGGTCCGCGACGCGGCGATTCGGCCCGTCGCGGGTTCGCCCGTCGAGGTGGATCGGCCGCTCGTCGACGGCGACCGCATCTCCGCCGGCGACCGCGAGTTGCGCGTGCTCCACACGCCTGGTCACACGAGGGACACATCGTAATCGTGGATGATCGCGATCGTCTGGTGTTCACCGGCGACCATCTGCTGCCGATGATGTTCCCGGGATCGGCCTGGGTGGTCGCGCGCCAGGAGACGATCCGATCGAGGACTACGTCGCATCGCTCGGGAGTCTCGCGCGCGTCGGCGACTACGAGGGGTGCCCAGGCCACGGCCATCGGTTCGCGGCCGTCGGTGACCGTTGCGCTGCCACCGCAGCGCATCAGGGTCACCGTGCGCAGGAAGTGGCTGCCGTGCTCGCGTCGGATGCCGCGGCCTCAGTGTGGGCGATCGCGAGTCGGCTGACCTGGACCGCCGGTTGGGAGAACCTCGGCGGAACCCATCTGTTCTCTGCGCTGGCCCAGACCGCGATGCACCGCGATCACGTCCTCAGAGGACCCAAGGCCGGTCGGCCGCGTGTGTGAGCCACTGTTCCCCGGTCGTCCGACGGCATCATCGTGTCCACGCCTCTGCCGCTGAGCGGAAGCGGTGGCCGGTGGCTGCTGCGGGCGCTGGTGTACACGGCGCTGACGGCGGCGGTCGCGAGCTCGCTGGGCATGCCTCTCGTTCCCACGATCGCGGAAGAGTTCGGCGTCTCGATCAACGCGGCACAGTGGATGCTGACCGTCAATCTGCTGGTCGGCGCCCTCGCCACCCCGATCATGGGAAGACTCAGCGACGGGTCGCACGTCAAGGGCTGCTTCTGGGAGGGCTCGGCGTTCTGCTCGTGGGGTCGGTCGTGGCGGCGATCGCGCCGACGTTCTCTGTCTTCCTCGTGGGCCGCGCGCTGCAGGGCGTCTCGTATGCGATCAATCCGATGACCATCGTGATCGCACGATCGCAGCTGGAGCCGCGCCGCGCTCAGCATGGGATCTCCACTCTCTCCGTGACGGTCGCGGCAGGGCTGGGCATCGGATACCCGCTCACCGGAGTCATCGCAGCCTTCCTCGACTTCAGGTTCGCGTTCTGGTTCGCCGTGGTCTTCGCGCTCAGCGCGATCCTTGTCGTCGCCTTCATCGTCCCGTCAGGCGCCGAGCTGGATCTCGAGCGCCGTACTTTCGACTACCTGGGCGCCGTCGTGCTCAGCGTGGCGCTCGGCGCGCTGCTGCTCGGCATCAGCGAAGCGCCGATCTGGCCCCTGCTCGCCACGTTCGCGACCCTGAGCCTGTCGGTCATCGCATTCGTCGTCTGGGTTTTCGTCGAACTGCGTACCGAGCATCCTCTCGTCGATCTCCGGCTCTTCCGGTTGCCGGACGTGTTGCTCGCCAATGTCACCGCCATCGCGCTGGGCACCGCCATGTACATTGCGCTGTCGATTGTCAGCCTCGTCGCCCAGGCGCCGACGAGCACGGGATACGGGATCGAGCTTCCGCTGGCGGTGGCAGGCTTGTTCATCCTGCCTCTCTCCGCCGGTAGCCTCGCGGCGAATCGCCTCGTGCGGATCGCGTCGCGGCGGACGTCGATGTCGAGCCTTGTCGTCGTCGGCTCGGGGATGCTCGCCGTCTCCACCGTCTTCCTCGCCGTCGCGCACAGCGAGCTCTGGGAAGTCCTCGTCGGGATGCTGTTCTTCGGGCTGGGCGTCGGGGCGACCTTTGCCGCGATGCCGGCCGTGATCGCACGCCGCGTGGCGTCGGCGGAGCTCGGTGGCGCGGTGAGTTTCAACCAGGTCCTGCGCACGGTCGGCGGCTCGTTCGGAAGCGCGATCACTTCCTCCGTCATCGCCGCCAATCTGGCTCCTGACCGGTATCCGAGCTCCGGTGGTGTGGTGCTCGCCCTGTCGGCGGGAGCCGCGATCTGCGTCGCGGTCCTCGTCGCGCTCGTCGCCTCGGCAGGGCGGTCCCGGCGATAAATCGTGAAGGAGCTCGATCAATTAGTGATAATCTATGGCATAGAAGTGATCGGGATGCCGGCTCTATCGTTGCTGGCGACGAAGATGTCCGCGAGCGGGAGTGAGTGACGTGCGAGTAGTCGACTTTTCCACCCATCTCTCCGGTCCCATGGCCAGCCATCTTCTGGCCGAGACCGGCGTCGACGTCGTCAAGGTCGAGCACCCGGTCATCGGAGACGGCAACCGGGGGATGAGTCCGAAGATCGCCGGTGTCGGCGACTTCCATGTGGGCCTCAACAGCGGCGTGCGATCGCTGGCCGCGAGCACCCGATCCGAGCACTGGCCCGCGCTTCTCGAGGCGTGTGCCCGGTGGGCGGACGCCGTCATCGTGGGCTCCCGCCCGAGTGACGCCCGACGCCGAGGGCTCGATTTTGCATCGCTGGCCCAGCACAACGACCGCCTGGTCTACACCGCGATCAGCGGATACGGCATCCGGGGCCGTGGCAGGAGTTCACCGCTCACGGGCAGAACGTCGACGCCCGCGCGGGGCAGGTGCCTGTCCAGGAGATCGATGGCAAGCTCGTCACCGGCGCAGGGTGGCGATCGTCGGGCACGACCCTTGCGGGCATCTTCGCGGCCCTCGGCACCCTCGCCGCCGTGCAGAAGCGCGACGAGGTGGGCCGGCCGCAGTTCGTGCACGTCTCGCTCTGGCACAGCGCGATGTGGTGGAAGTGGCGCGACATCAACGACCTTGCCAACCTCGGGCACGAATGGCCCGACTATCGCGACCTCGGCCCGCGCTACGCGCTATACAAGACCTCCGACGGCCGGGCCATCCTCGTCTGTCCGCTCGAGGAGAAATTCTGGACGAGGTTCGCAGACCTCATCGGCCTCGCGCCAGAGCAGGTCGCCCGCGGCAGTTGGACGCGGGAGAACAGCGGCATGGACTACGGATACGAGGGCGAGTACGAGCTGATCGCAGCGAGGATGGCGACGCGTGCGCGGGAGGAGTGGGTCGCCGAGCTGGAGCGCCTCGAGATCCCCTTCGCCCCGTGCTCGACGTCGCCGAGGCGATGAACAGCGAGCACGCCGCCCAGAACGATCTCCTCCGGCCGACCACCGTAGACGGCCAGGAGGTCCGCGTCGTGGCCTCGCCCGTCCAGTGGCACCTGGACACGGAGGGAGGCGTGACGGCGCCGTTGCCGCCCCTGGCGTCGCCGCCGGACATCGGGGAGCAGTCGGCCGACATCCTGCGCGAGTTCGGCCTCGACCTCGACCCAGAAGACATTCGACGTTGAATGGAAGTGACCGCCAAATGGGAGCGCCCACTGTGAGACCACTCGACGGCGTACGGATCCTCGACCTCAGCCGGCACATGTCCGGCCCCTACGGGACGGCGCTGCTCAGCGACTACGGGGCAGAGGTGATCAAAGTGGAGTCGGCGGGCTCCGGCGATCCGAGCAGGCAGACCGGTTCGGTGATGCAGGGCGATCAGAACGCCCTCTACCTCATGTGGAACCGGGGCAAGAAGGGCATCGCGCTCAACCTCCACGCCCCGGAGGGCGTCGAGGTCGTCAAGCGCCTCGCGGCCGAGAGCGACGTCTTTGTGGAGAACTACCGCCCCGGGGTGGCCGAGAAGATCGGCCTGGGGTACGACGTGCTGAAGAAGCTCAATCCCGGTCTCGTCTACATCTCCGTCTCGGGTTTCGGGCACGGCTTGCTCGACGACTGGCCGGCCACCGACCCCGTCGTGCAGGCGATGTCGGGAGTCATGTCCCTCACGGGCGAGATCGGCGGTCCGCCCATTCTCGTGGGAGTGCCGATCGCCGACTTCGCGGGGGCGATGGCCACCATCCAGGCGGCGCTCGTGGGCCTCATCGCGCGGGGTAAGACGGGCGAGGGCCAGTACATCGAAGTCTCGATGATGCACGCGCTCATGACATCGCTGACCACGCGGCTGGCGATGTTCTGGGGGACGGACATCGATCCCGAGCGGCTGGGCGGGTCGCACAGCGCCGTGGCGCCGTACACTGTCTTCCGCACGAAGGACGGGTACATGGTGGCCGGCGTCTGGGGGCGGGAGAGGCCTGGCCGCGCTTCTGCGAGGCCATCGACCGACTCGACCTCGTCGACGACCCTCGCTTCCTCACGAACACCGACCGTGTCGCTCATCGCGACATCCTCAATCCCCTCATCGAGGGCATCACCGTCACGAAGACGACGGATGAATGGCAGGAGGCCTTCCGCGCTCAGCACGTGCTCTTCGGCCCGGTGCTGAGCCTGCGCGAGCTCATGCATCACCCGCATGTGCTGCAGAAGGAAGTGGTGCAGACCCTCGAGCACCCGACGGCGGGCACGATCCGCCAGCTGGCGCCGATGCTGCGGCTGTCGCAGACGCCCGCCGAGATCGCCGGCCCCCGCCGCGACTGGGAGAGCACACCGCGCAGGTGCTTGCGCTGGCCGGGTACGACGCGGCGGAGATCGACGAGCTGATCGCGGCCGGCGTCGCGCAGACCGCCGACGGCGTCGTCGTCTCGGCGGGCGCGGGCGAGGGGGCTCGGTGAAGCTCGTCCAATATGACGGCGCCGACGGGCGGCCGCGAGTCGGACGCCTCGAGGGCGACGAGGTCGTCGCGCTGCGGATCCCCGACGGCCTGACGAACGACGATGCGGTCGTCGCGTTCGCGATGGGCGACCGGGAGGCCGAGCCAGATGCGGATGCCGGGACCGCCCGGATCGACGAAGTCACCCTCCGCGCCCCCTCCTGCGGCCGCCGTCGATCCGCGACTTCATGCTGTTCGAGGGCCACGTGGCGAACTCGCTGCGGCGCTGGAACCGCGACGTGCCGGCGCAGTGGTACGCGGAGCCGAGCTTCTACTTCACCTCGCCGCACACCCTCAAGGCGTCCGGCGAGGTCGTGACGGTTCCCGCTCGCGATGTCGAGCTCGACTACGAGCTCGAGCTCGGCGTCGTGATCGGCCGCGAACTCGTCGACGCGACGCCCGACGAGGCGGCGGACGCCATCGCCGGGTTCATGCTTCTCAACGACTTCTCCCTCCGCGACCGGCAGTCGCGGGAGCGCCCGCTGGGCCTCGGCCCGAGCAAGAGCAAGGACTTCGCGACCGCCCTCGGGCCGGCTCTCATCACGGCCGACGAGGTACCAGGCACCGCGCGCAGGCCCGAGCTCCTGATGGAGGCCTGGGTCAACGGCGAGCGATGGTCGAGCGGCGAGAGTCGGACGATGCACTTCGACCTCGCAGAGGCCATCGCCCACGCGTCGGCGGGCGCGCGGGTCGTGCCCGGCGATGTCATAGGGTCGGGCACCGTGACGACCGGCTGTGTCATGGAGCTGCTCGCCTTGGGCGACGACCGGGCGCGCTGGCTCGTGGCCGGCGACACCGTCGAGCTCAAGGTCGCACAGATCGGCACCCTGACCACCCGGCTCGTCGCCCGAGCGTAGTCAGCCCATATATCCACAGACAAGAAACCACGGAGACGTGCATGGACTTTCAAGAATCCAGCGAACATCGGCAGCTGCGCGAGCTCGTGCGCGACATGTGCGCACCCTTCACCGATGAGTACTGGATGGAGGTCGACGCCGAGCACCGCTTCCCCAGGAGTTCTTCGACGCCTTCAAGAATGCCGGCATGCTCGGCCTGTGCATCCCCGAGGAATACGGCGGCCAAGGCGCCGGTGTCACCGAGGCATCCATCCTCATGGAGGAGATCGCGGCGGCGGGGGCGGTCTCAACGCGTGCACGACGATCCATATCCAGCTCTTCGGGCTCGAGCCGCTGATCAGGCACGCCTCCGAGGAGATGAAGCAGCGGTTCCTTCCGGCGGCGGCTGCGGGAGAGCTCGCCATCTCGTTCGGAGTGACGGAGCCGGATGCCGGATCCGACACGACCCGGATCACCACGACGGCCAAGAAGGTTGACGGCGGGTACATCGTCAACGGGCGGAAGGTGTGGATCTCGCGCGCGGGCGAGGCGGACCGCCTACTCCTCGTGTGCCGGACCACGCCGCGCGAAGAGGCGGAGAAGCCGACGGACGGAATCACGCTCCTGTTCGCGGAGGTCGACCGCGAGCACATCGAGATCCAGCCGATCCCCAAGATCGGCCGCAACGCGGTCGCCTCGAACTCGCTCTTCATCGACAACCTCTTCGTGCCCGACGAAGACCTCGTGGGAGAGGAGGGCAAGGGGTTCCGCTACCTGCTCGCCGGGCTCAACCCCGAGCGCATCCTCGTGGGATCGGAGTGTCTCGGGATGGGTCGCGCGGCGCTCGCTCGCGCGACCGCCTACGCGCAGGACCGGCACGTCTTCGGCAGGGCGATCGGCCAGAACCAGGGCATCCAGTTCCCCCTGGCCGACTCGCTCGTGAACCTGGACGCCGCAGAGCTCGTCATCCGCAAGGCGTCCTGGCTGTACGACAGCGGCGAGCCTTGCGGGCGCGAGGCGAACTCCGCCAAGTACCTCGCCTCGAACGCGGGGTTCGAAGCGGCTGACCGGGCGATGCAGGTGCACGGCGGCTTCGGCTACGCCGAGGAGTACCACATCGGCCGGATCTGGCGCGAGGTGCGGCTGCTGCGTATCACGCCGCTGTCGAACGAGCTCATCCTCTCCTACCTCGCCCAGCACGTGCTGGCGCTGCCTCGCTCGTACTGACGAAAGGAACGCGACATGCCCGGACTGTGGTTCGAGGAATACGAGGTCGGCAGGACCTATCGGCATGGCCCTGGTCGTACCGTGACCGAGACAGACAACCTGCTCTTCACGGCGCTGTCCATGAATCCGGCGCCGCTGCACCTGAATGCCGAGTACGCGAAGACGACGCCATACGGCCGGCAGCTCGTGACGAGCGTGTTCACAATGGGCCTCATCATGGGACTGAGCGTCTCCGACCTGTTCGAGGGCACCTCGTACGGCAACCTCGGCTTCGACAAGATCACCTTCCCAAACCCCGTCTTCATCGGCGACACCCTCCGTGCCGAGACCGAGATCGTGAGCAAGAGGGAGTCCAGGTCCCGCCCCAGGCGGGCATCATCGTCGTCGTCCATCGCGGCTACAACCAGCGCGACGAGCTCGTCGTCGAGATGCATCGAGCGGGCCTGTCGATGAGGCGCCCGAGGGACCTGTGACCGTGCCCGGGATCGCGCTAACGGACTACCTACGGGAGGGCGACCTCATCGTCACCGGCTCGGGCATAGGCGAGCCCGAATCGCTCGTCCGCGCCCTGGGGAGCAGCTGGACGCGCTGCCGCCGGTGCAGGTGTTCGCGGGCATCAGCTACTCGGGCGAGTTCACTCCGAGGATCGCGGAGGCCACCCGTCTGTCCTCGTTCGGCGCCATGGGGGAGATCGCACAGCTCGCCGCGGCAGGGCTCGTCGACGTGCTGCCGGTCCACTATGTCGACGTCGCCGGACAGCTCCGGGTGCGAGGCGGCGCAGGCCTCGTGCTCATGATCCAGGTGGCGCCCGCCGACACCGACGGCTTACACAGCCTCGGGCTTGCCGTCGACTACACGGCCGAGCTGCTCGATGTCGCCCGGCTCGTCATCGCGGAGGTCAACGATCAGCTGCCGACGGTCGGCGGGCCATCCGTTCACCGCAGCCGCATCGATGTGGCCGTGCCGATCTCGAGGAAGGTTCGCGAGGTGGCGTCCGGCGCCGTGGACGACGTGCACCGAGCGATCGCCGACAATGTAGTGCAGCTCGTCCCCGAGCGCCCGGTCCTCCAGCTGGGCATCGGCGGCGTGCCATCCGCCGTCGCGACCCTGCTGGCCGGAAAGAGGTCCGGCCTGCGCGTTCACACGGGACTCGTGGGCGACTGGCTGCTCGATCTGGACCGGCAGGGCGCGCTCGATCCGAACGCCCCGATCGTTGTCGGAGGCGCCGCGGGGTCGGCCGTGCTCTACGACTTCCTCGCCTCCGATCCTCGCGTGGAGACGCGCACCATCGCGACGCTGACTCGCCCCGACGTGACAGCATCCATCGATCGGCTCGTCGCCCTGAACTCCGCCGTGCAGGTCGACCTCACCGGCCAGGTCAACGCCGAGCTGGCCGGCCCGCGCTATGTCGGCGGTGTCGGTGGCCAGATCGACTTCCTCCGCGGCGCCCAGCTGTCGGCGGGCGGCGTGTCGATCATCGCCCTTCCGGCCACCGCGAGCGGGGGGCGCCGCTCGCGGATCGTGCGCGATCTCGACGGCGGGGTGGTCACCACGCCGCGCTCCGGCGTCGACTTCATCGTGACCGAGTTCGGAATCGCGGATCTGCGCGGGCAAGGTCTGGCAGCGCGGTCGGAGGCGATCTCCGCAATCGCGGCGCCGGAGTTCCGAGGGCGCTGTCCGGGTCGGAATGAGTGGACATTCCCAGCCGGTATAAATCATGAGTACTATAATCATGGAACTGCTGGCGCGCGGATGTTTGCGCGCATGTAGAGTCCAGAACTAGGTTCATGAATATTACTGAAGAAGGGCCCACGCATGGTAACGGCCGTCGCAACCGATGAAGTCACGGAGATCCGTCAGCTCGCCGCAGACGTCGCGGCGGAGGCCTACGGGCCGATCGCCGATGAGCTCGATGCGACGCGAACGCCCATCTCCGTGCCCCAGCGCTTGCAGCTCGGCGAGCTGGGATTCTTGGGGATCGCCCATGAGGAGCAGTACGGCGGCAGCGCCGCGCCCTTCTCGCACGCGCTCGCGGTGATCGAGGAGTTCGCGAAAGTGTGCCGGCCGGCCGCGTTCCAGATCTTCGAGGCGAACACCGGGCCGGCGCAGGTCATCGCCCGCCTTGGCACACCCGAGCAGCGGGAGCGCTGGCTGCCTGAGATCATCTCGGGCGCGAAGACGATGGCTGTGGGCATCTCGGAGCCCGACGCCGGTTCGGCGGCCACCGACATGAAGACGACCGCGAAGGTGTCCGGCGACGATCTTGTCCTCAACGGCACCAAGCGGTGGATCTCCAACGGCGGCGAAGCCGATCTCTATCTCGTCTATGCGCGACTCAGCGACGCACCCGGATCGCGTGGCATCGGTGCCGTCGTCGTCGAGAGCTCGACGCCCGGGGTGAGCTTCGGCGCTCCCGAGCGCCTCATGGGGTTCCGAGGCATCCCGTCAGCCGATGTCATCCTAGAAAACGTCGTCGTGCCCCAGGCGAACATCGTCGTCGCCGCCGGCGGCTTCAGCAGGCTGTTCGGCGCGTTCTCGATCGAGCGGATGGGCAACGCGACCATGAGCCTCGCGATCGGTCAGGCCGCGCTCGACAAGACCGTCGCCTACGTGCAGCAACGGCGCCAGTTCGGCAAGGACATCATCGAGTTCCAGGCCGTGCAGACGATGCTCGCTGACATGGTTCTCCAGGTCGAAGCTGCACGGTTGCTCATAGAACGTGCGGCCCGCTCGGTGGACGGCGCCCTGCCGGATTCGCTGCAGGTGTCTCTCGCCAAGTGCACGGCCAATGAGATGGCGAAGAAGGTGACCGATCTCGCCATCCAGGTGCACGGCGGCAACGGATACACCGAGGAGTACGGGCTCGAGCGCCTGCATCGAGACGCGCATGGCTGGGCGATAGCCGGGGCACGCCCGCGATGCAGCGGACGCGCATCGTCACCGAACTGCTCGGCCGCAAGTTCGACCAGCGACGATGAGGACCCGGCCGGACGACCTCCTGCCGCCGAGCACGATGACAGATCTTGAGCAGCGCCTCCGATGGCTCGAAGACGAGCGCGCCATCATTCGACGCCTCTACCGCTATGGCCATTGCATCGACTACGGGCTCGAGGAGGAATGGGCCGAGTGCTTCACGTCTGACGGTGTGTTCGAGGTGAAGCGCACGCACCCGCCGGGTCACGTCTACCAAGGGCGGCAGCAGCTACTGGAGTTCGCCCGTTCGCATACGCGAGCCCCTGCGAACTTCCACAAGCACGTCGTCGTCGACCCGATGATCGAGGTCAACGGCGATCGCGCGACCGCCGTGAGCTACTTCGTCCGGCTGGACGTGATCGATGCCACGCCGGTCGTTCGCACGTTCGGTCGCTACCGCGACACGTTCAGGCGGACCGGTGCCGGATGGAGGATCGAGCACCGCACCGTCGAGGTGGAGGGACGGATCGGTCGATGATCATGGCAAGGGCTGAGGTGAGATTACGGTGACGTTCTCGGTGGGATACGGCCCCATCACGGTGCAGCGCGCGGCAGACGACCCAAGGCAGACCGAGATGATCTGGCAGGACGCTCTTCGCAACGCCCGCGAAGCCGAAGACGCGGGGTTCACGAGCATCTGGGTCGGCGAGCATCATTTCACTCCCGACGGCTACCTCTCGGGAGTCTTTCCGTTCCTCGGCGCGCTAGCGGCGGCCACGAAACGCGTGCTGCTGGGGACGAAGGTGCTGCTCGCGCCCCTGCACCATCCGATCCGCGTCGCCGAAGACGCTGCGGCCATACAGCTGCTCAGCGGCGGTCGGTTCGTACTCGGCGCCGCTATCGGGTACAGGGAGGAGGAATTCGAGGGGCTCGGCGTCTCGCTGAGAGACCGGCGTGCCCGTTTGGAGCGCTTCGTGCGCGTCTGCCGGGCGGCGTGGGCAGGAGAGCCGATCCCTACCGGCGGCGACGTGAGAGGGAGCGTGGACATGCCCGCCGTCGGCGCGCCGATCCCCATCTGGCTGGGCGGACGGGCGGCTCCAGCCCTGCGCCGCGTCGGTCGAATGGCAGACGGTTACGTTGCGCCCGTCGGCCCGGTCGGCGACCTGATCGCGCAGGTCCGCGCAATCGACGAGGCGTCGAGCGAGGCCGGCCGGCACGAGCTACCGGTCGCCTCGAGCTCCTTCGTCGTGCTCCGCGGCCCCGGGCTCGGGGCCGACCGAGTCCGGCAGAGGCTTGACGGGCTGCTCGGATTCTACGCACAGCACAAGGCCGACGATCCTTATTCACGAGTCGGGAGACCCGGACGATCCCAGACGATGGTCATCGACGGCCCTCCCGAAGAGGTCGCGACGAGGCTGCTGGAGTTCAAGGACGCATTCCCGACACGACGTGAGCATCATCACGTCGTGCGCATCGAGTTCCCGGGAATGACGGGCGATGAGGTGGCTCGGAGCACCGCGGCGTTCTCGGAGCGCGTGCTGCCAGAGTTGATCGCCTGAGCGGGCGAACGTCGTGTCAGCTGCTTCCATTGCCCCACGAGATCGGGGCATCGAGCGCGTCGGGAAACTTGCGCTCCGCATGGTGAGTGAACTCGCTGATATGCTCACGCATCGCGTCTGCCGCGCCCTGCGGATCCCGCGCTGCTAGCGCGTTGTAGACGCGCACGTGCGCGGCATGGGTGGCCTGCCTGCGCGGCTGGGTGTAGGTGATCCCCACCACCGATCCTTCGAGGATCCCGGCGACAGCGTCAATGAGGTGAGTGAACAAGACGTTCTTGGAGCCGTGAGCGATGAGGTCGTGGAATTCCTGGTTCACTTCGAGAAAGACCGACTCGTCGTCGAGATGCTCGCCCATGCGGTCCAGATTGCGTTTGATCTCGACCAGCTCATCGTCGGTGAGGCGCGTGGCCGCGAGTCTCGCCATCATGGGCTCGAGGCCGGCGCGAGCCTCGACGATGGTGCGGAACGGCGCGTTCTCGAACTGAAGCAGAAGGACGAGCGCGGTCTCCAGACCGGTTCCATCGGGCTGCTCGACCACGGGACCTCCGCCCGGTCCCGGTTTGAGGGAGATCAGCCCCTGCAACTCCAGGAACCTCAAAGACTCGCGCAGGGTTCCTCGCCCGACCTGGTACTGCTCGAGCATGACCTTCTCGTGAGGCAGACGGTCTCCCGCGTTGTTGCCGTTCCGCTGGATGTCGGCGACGATGCGCTGCGCGACGAGCACCGCCGTCTTCTGCGGTCTGAACTTCGTGGTGGCCATGGCTTGTCCCTGCGCGGTTCTATGGATGAGCTCGCTCAATTGTATGAGTAATGCTGGTCATGGTTGTGAGCAAAGAGGCGCGCGGCGCGAGGAATAGCGCTGGCGCGCACTACCGATTCGATCGGAGACAATCTAGAATAATGATTAGACACAAAGCTCCAACGCGGATCGAGGACAACGATGAGCCATTATGACGAGCGTGCGCATGCGGGCTGGAGTTCATCCGTCAGTACCGAGGCGACGACGCCGTTGCGGCGATCATCGAACGGCTGAGCTCGCGGGGGAGCAGGTTCAACGACTACTCGATCGCCTCGTCCTACGGGGATGTGTACCTCCGAGACGGCCTGGAGCCCAGATCGAGGCAACTGGCGACTCTCGCGATCCTGGGAGCACTCGGAGGAACCGCCGACCAGATCACGACGCACACCGAACTCGGGATTGCCATGGGGTTGACGCCTGTGGAGATCACCGAGGTGATGGTCCAAGTGTCGGCCTATGCTGGCGCCCCGCGCGGAAGCGTCGCGATGAAGGCGGTCGTCACGGCGTTCGATCGCCTCGAGATCGATGCTCCATGAGCGCGAGTGAACGTCCGGACCCGCAGGCCGAGCCTCGCCGGTTCGTGATCGGGCATGACGACGCCGCGCTCTCGGCCGTCACGCATCGGGGATCGACCCCGCCGCTCGTGCCTCATCGACTGCCCGGCGTGTCGACGGCGATGCTCTGGAAGGAGACGGAGCTTCTGGACATCGGCGATGGCAGCGACCACGCCCTGCTGTGGTCGGGAACGCTCGTGCCGCCGGGCGGGACGCGGTTCTTCATCACGCGCATCGACCCCGGTGCCCGCATCCCTGTCCACACAACCCCGACGGTCGACTATCACGTCGTCGTCGAAGGGCGCGCCGTGGTGCTGCTCGAGTCCGGCGATGTGGAGTTACAGGCGGGAGACGTCATGGTGATGCGCGGAGTGGCGCATGGCTGGCACAACCCGAGCGCGACCACGGCGTTCGTATGCGTGTCGACGATGGTCGACATGGCGTCGAGCGTCCCGGTCGCGCAGGATGCGCCGCCGAAATGAGCGGCCTGGCGACTCCCGAGCCCCTTTCAGGAGGGCTCCTGCTGTGGCGGGTCCGCCGCAGCCTCCTGGAGTACGTGCAGCGCGTTGGAGGCGAGGTCTCGTATGACGCGCCGACCACGTGGGCCGAGGACGCCTTCCGCTTCCCTTCCGCCGACTGGGATGCGGGGCAGTTCGTCGGTGACGTGAGGTTCGCTGCGTACGGGCGGCTACTCTCGATCGCGGTGATCGACCCATGGATCGAGACGGGGCATGCCGCGGTCTGGCTTAGCGTCGCCAATGCGGAGCACACGAACAGATTTCGGGTTGTAGAGCTCGACGACGCAGGCGACTGGCGCAGCGGTGGCACCTTCTCGACGCGCCTCACCGCGAGCGGGGCGGAGTTGTTCGGCGGCACCTACCCGGCCGGCACCGACATGGCTCCCATCCGTGTCGTGGCGGACGTCGCCCCGGAGTCAGTCCGCCACGGGTAGGACGGGCAGCTCTCCGCGTGCCCATGCCGACCGGTGCGCGTCGACGCTGCCGACCGCTGAGGGTCGATACGGGTCGACGCGGATCCGTGAGAGGCGCATGATCGCGATCCGCCACCTGCCGTCCGCTCCACGGCGATATTGCTCCCGGTAGTGTCCGTATCCCTGCCAGGCGAAGTCGCGTACGGGGTTGTCCACCCAGTCGAACATCGCCCACACACCGTCCGCAGTGTCGGCCTCGACGGTGATCTCGGGCGTGTGGCCTTGGTGCACCGTGACGGAGTGCTCGTGACGGTTGCGCACGTTCTGCACGAACTCGTCCGCTCCGACGACGGACGCCTCGGCGGATGGCGTGCGGAAGTCGATGTCGCGGAAGTACCGCAGGTCGTCTTCGAAGACGTCCCGCAGATCATCCCATGACTTCGTGTCGATGGCGCGGAAGTAGGAGGCCTTCAGCGCCTGGATCAGCTCGATGTCGGTCGGCATGTGCCTCATCCCGTCTTTGTGTCTTGTTCGTCGTCGGCTGGGTGCGCTATTTTCCGCCCGAGATCCTCTTCGCGCTGTTCCACAGGCGGTGTTTCACACGCTGGTCGATCCGGACGTCCATCACCAGGGGCGCTTGCGACGGGCGGATTCGGCGGATTGCCTCCCGCGCCTCCTCGGCGGAGCGCACCGTCACGCCTTCTGCGCCCAGAGCCGTCGCGATCGGCGCCAGATCGGGGGTGTCGAAAAGGGCGAGGTCGGGGGCAGCGACCAGTTCGCGAGGTAGTGCACCTCGGCACCGTACGCTTCGTCATTGAGCACAACGAACGTCACTGGGATGCTCTCGCGCACGGCCGTGTCGATCTCGGAGGGACTCATCATGAACGCGCCATCGCCGAGGAACGCAACGACGGGCCGGGTCGGATCGGCGACGGCCGCCCCGATGGCGAGGGGAATAGCGACCGACATCGCTGAGAAGTCCGCACCCCAGATGCGGCTCGCCGGATCGCGGTTGGGGATGCGGTCGAGGACGAAGAAGACCGCGTGGCCGGCATCGGTCACCACGACGCGGTCTTGTGGCGCCTCGACTTGGAAGATGTCCAGGAACTCCCTCGGATCGAGCTGTCCCGTTTCGCGGGTGTACTCGACCTCTGGCACAGCTGGCTCCGACGGGGCCAGCTCGTCTGGCCACGACGCTGTGCCCGGTTCGGAGCCGAGGGCGTCCAGGATCTGTCGCAGCGCGACCCCGGCGTCGCCCGGGACGGTGATGTCGACTGCGATGGAGGGATGAGCCGCCTCGGCATCATGGTCGAGATGCACGACCTTCGCCCCCGGTGAGAAGATCCTGCCGAAGTCGGTCGTGAACGTGGTGAGACTCGCCCCGACTGCCAGGATGGCGTCGACCTGCGTCAGCAGCTCCTTCGTGGCAGGAGTGCCGAGTCCTCCCACCAATCCGATGTTGCGTCGGTGGTCGCTCAGGGCGCCGTCGGCCTGGAGCGTGGTGCCGATCGCCGCCCCGAGACGGTCGGCGAGGGCGGACGTCTCGGCCTTGGCGCCCAGACCGCCGCGGCCGAGCAGGATGAGCGGTCGCCGGGCGTTCGTGAGGACGGCGACCGCCGCGTCGATCGTCGCCGTGGGTGCGGCCTCGGCGGTCGCAGGAGTCGAGACGACCGGACTCCAGCCGTCGGGCAGGTCGCCTTCGAGGAGCGCCAGGTCGCAGTTGACGACGGCAGGACCGATGCCCGCCGTCGTGCGCGAGAACGCCGAGTGAAGCGCGCCAGAGAGTGAGGCGCCGTCGTGTGCCGAGAAGCACGGGGCACCGGTCACGCCGAAGTACCCCTCCTGATCGAAGTGCTTGATGTTCCCCGGCTCATCCTTCGGCGTGTCGGCGGAGATGAGCAGGACGGGAGAGCGCCGTCTGCTCGCGGTCATGAGCGCCACGGCTGTGAACGCGGCTCCCGGTCCGTCTCCCACGCTCACCACGCCGGGGCGGCCTGTGACGCGCGCATAGCCGTCTGCCATACACACCGCTCCATGCTCGGTCCGCGAGCGGATCACCCGGATTCCATGCTTCTGAATCTCCGCCATCAGTGGCATGTTGTCGATGGCCATGAGACCGAACACGACGTTCACTCCCTCGTCAGCAAGCGTCTTCGCAATGCCCTGATAGCCCTTCATCGGGTTCCTTTCGGCTCTTTGACACCATCCGACAAACATGAGTATAGTTCTCATAGAATCGCGATGGCGGTCTTACGAAGGGTTCAATGATGAAACGACGTTCGTACGCAGTTCTGGGTGCCGCTCTCGTCTGCGCGGCTCCGCTGCTGGTCAGCTGCAGCTCTGGCGGTGCCCCGGGTGATGGTGCATCGAGCAGCGTCTCCTGCCCCACCGACTGGGATGAGACGGTCGAGGCCGCGAAGAAGGAGGGTGCGCTGACCTGGTACACATCAGTGCCAACAGAGCCCGCCGAGGGGATCGCTACGGCGTTCCGCGAAGAGTACGGAATCGCCGTCGCTACGCTCAAGCTTCCCTCGAGCAATTTGCTTCAGCGCTACGCGGCCGAGGCGCAGGCCGGCAGGATCGGGGGCGACGTGCTCAGCGCGGGCGACGCCGAGGCGTTCGCGACGAACGAGGGAGCCGAGGCAGGATGGATCGCACCGTTGGAAGACCTTGATCTGCCGAACTTGCCGAACGTGCCGGAGCAGTTCGTGCGGGAGTACTCGGCGACGATACAGACGCAACCGTGGTTGTTCTCCTACAACACCGACCTGGTGAGCGAGGCGCCCACCAGCTGGGAGGATCTCAACAACCCCGCATTCGCGGACACCACATTCCTGCTCCCCGATCCTTCCGCGTCGGCGGCGTACATCGAGTTCTGGGACTTCATCGAGGCTCAGTACGGTGCGGACTTCATCACGGAGTTCGCGGAGAATCACGACATCCGTGTATACAGCAGCGGTGGAGCGGTGATGGAAGCCCTCGCCGCTGGTGAAGGCGGATTCAGGGTTCCGTCGACCGCGAGTTCGGCCAGCGGCGTGATCGAGGCCGGAGCGCCCGTGGCCAACAGCCTGCCTGCACTGACGACCGGAGTCGAGATACAGACCTCCGTGACCGCATGCGGTAAGAGCCCGGCGCCAAATGCCGCCCGGGTCTTCGTGAACTATCTCCTCAGCGAGGAGGGCAGTGCATTGCTGGCCGAGCTAAGCGGAGACATCTCCCCCTTCGACGCGGCCGGGCTCCCCGCCGACTATGAGGCCCCGCGGCCCGGAGCATCCGAGCGGACCGACGAGATCCTCGCCATGCTCAACATCAACTGATTTCCGGAATCGCATCCGACGTTGGATGGGGCGATGAGTCGTCCCATCCAACGTCCTTGACGAGGAGGTAGACATGACGAGTCTGATGAGCGATCAACCCACCGCGCCGGCATCCGCGCCCGAATCCGACCCGACCATCGGTCGGGGCAGGAGTCTAGGCGATCGCGTGATGCGCGGAGTCGACTCGGTCCGACGAGGCGGACCGTTCCGCATCGTGGTGGGGATCCTCCTGGCCGCCTACGCGGTCCTTGTCGCGGTCACGTTGGGACGAGTGGTCCTCTCGCTGGTCTTCGTGGACGGCGTATTCGATCCGTCCCCGCTCGTGGAGGCGTTCACGCAGCCCGATCTGCTCGAACTCCTCGGGAACACTTTGCTCATCGTCCTCACCAGCATGGTGTTGGCGATCATCATCGGATCATTCTTCGCGTGGATCGGGGAGAGGACGGATGCGGCGATGCCGCGCCTCACCGCCATCATGCCGATGCTGCCGTTCCTCATGCCGCCCATCGCCGGCGCGATCGGGTGGACGCTTCTGCTGTCGGACCGTTCAGGTTTCCTCAACGTCCTCGCCCGAGGCGCCCTCAGCTGGGTCGGGATCGAATTGGACAGCGGACCGGTCAACATCTACTCGTGGTGGGGGATGATCTTCCTCTATACGCTCTACCAGATTCCGTTCGCCTATCTCATGATCGGCACAGGACTGCGAAACGCGGATCCGGCGCTCGAGGAGCAGGCGCGAGTGGCGGGGACCTCGGCATTCACGACGCTGCGGCGCATCACGATTCCCGTGCTCAGGCCGAGTCTCGGTGCGGCGGCCCTGTTCATGGCATGGTTCGGATTCTCGTTCTTCTCGGTGCCCGTCGTGATCGGCACACAGAGCGGCATTGATGTGCTGTCCGTCCGGATCGTGCAGCTGATGAGCTTCAGCTACCCGGCCGAGACGACGCTCGCACTCGGGCTGAGCCTGTTCCTGATGCTGTTCGTGGGGATCGCCTGGTATCTGCAGGGACGTGTCCTTCGAGGCGGCCGCTACGCGGTGCTCGGCGGGAAGGGTTCCCGGGCCGCCGTCGTGAGACTGGGGAAATGGCGTCGTCCAGCGCGAGCGCTGCTGGTCATCTATCTGCTGATCGCAACGGTCATCCCGCTCTCCGCGCATCTACTCGTCGTTCTCAACGGCTACTGGACGCCCAACATCCGCTGGGGTGATCTGAGCTTCGAATACCTCATCAACTATCTCTTCAACGACCCGCTCACACGCGAGTCGCTTGCGACGAGCCTGCAACTCGCGACGATCGGCGCGACGATCACGGTGATCATTGCCGCCGTTTTCTCGCACTACCTCAAATCCTCCCAGAGCAGGCTCGCTAGAGCCCTGGACGGAGTCATCAAGCTCCCCGCCGTCTTCTCGGGAATCGTCGTCGGACTCGGCTGCATCCTCGTCTTCTCAGGCCCACCGGTGAACATAGGCGGCACGATCTGGATTCTTCTGCTCGCCTATGTGATCCTCTTCACCCCGCAGGTATCGGTCGCGGCGGACGCCGCCGCGGCGCAGGTCGGCAACGAGCTCTCCGAGGCTTCGAGGATCTCGGGAGCGGGAGGCGCTGCCACCTTCTGGAAGGTGAACCTGCGGCTCATGCTGCCGTCTCTGCTCGCAGGCTGGGGTCTGGTGTTTGTTTGGATGGTCGGCGAGCTCGAGGCGTCCTCGATGCTCGCCACGACAACCACTCCGGTCGTCGGGTTCCGGATTCTCGACGTCTTTATCAATGGCGACTTCGCTCTGCTCGCAGCGCTGTCGATCGCACTCACCGTCATCAACGTCACCGTCCTCAGCGTGGTCGGGCTGATCTCGAGAAGACTGGGCGGAGTTCCCGCCGCACGGCGATGACCATTCACCCACCCGAGCTACGGAAACGAAACCAGGAGAAGATGATGAGGTCGAGTACCAGCGCGACTGTCACGGTGCCGGGCGACTCCACTGTGCCCAGCGCGTCAACGGCGGCACAGCAACCCACAGTCTCGGTGTCGGGACTCCGGAAGATGTTCCGCCGTCGCGACGGTGAGACGGTGCCGGCGGTCGACTCGATCTCCCTCGACGTGAAGAGCGGCGAGTTCGTCGTCCTTCTCGGGCCGAGCGGCTGCGGGAAGAGCACGCTCCTGCGATGCATCGCGGGGTTGGAGCAACCCGACTCGGGGGTGATCAAACTTCACGGCCGGACGAGCTTCTCATCCGCCGAATCGGTCGATCTGCCACCGGAGAAGCGACGGCTGGGAATGATGTTCCAGACGTATGCCCTCTGGCCGCACATGTCGGTGTTCGACAACGTCGCCTATCCGCTCCGCGCCCGCAGGACGCCTCGCCCAGAGGTGGAGCGTCGGGTCCAGCACGTCCTCGATCTGGTGGGGATCAGCGAATTGCGCCGTCAGTACTCGGGTCAGATGAGCGGCGGGCAGCAACAGCGCGTCGCCCTGGCACGTGCCCTTGTGTCGAACGAGGGTCTGATCCTGTTCGACGAGCCGCTGTCGAACGTCGATGCCAAGGTGCGCGAGCTGCTGCGCCGCGAGATCATCAAGATGCAGCAGGAGATCGGCTTCACTGCGATCTACGTGACGCACGATCAGACAGAGGCGATGGAGATGGCCGACAGGATCGCCGTCATGGAGCGCGGCCGGATCGCCCAGATCGGTGCGCCGCGCGAGATCTACGAACGCCCCGTGAGTCGGTACGTGGGGCGGTTCATCGGCACGACGAACGAGCTCGCGGGGCGGGTGACCCAGATCGTCGACTCCGAGACGGTACGAGTGGCGACCGATCTCGGGGATGTCTTCGCGGCGCGTGGCGACGACGGCGTCAAGGTCGGAGCCGAGGTCGTAATGCTGGCCCGCCCTGAGAGCTGCCGACTCGAGCCCCGCAGCGACACTGCCGATGACACCGTCAACACGTGGGATGTCACGGTGACCAAGTCGATGTTCTTGGGTATGCACACTGAGCATCTGGTCCGGCTGCAGGGTCGTCGATCGACTTCCTCGTGCGCCAGGATCCGGACCGAGGGCTGCGGTCGGCTGGAGACAGCCTGCGCCTTCGCCTCGGACGCGGCAACCTGCGAGCGTTGAGTGCGTGAGGTCGCGTCCGCGACCGCCGCGGTCGGCGGGCAAATCGAACACTGTGGACATGGAGAGGAACGGGATCGATGAGCGATGTTCGAAGGACGAGCGATGAGAGCATCGCGCTGGTGGGCCTGGGAAGCCTCGGATCGAGGATCGCGAGCCGACTGACGGCGTGCGGCGTCCGAGTCATCGGTGTGGATCCCCACCCGACGCAAGGCGTTGCCGCATCGGTCGACATGATCCTGTCCGACATCGGCGAGGTGAGCCTCAACTCGGTCGGGCGCATCCTCCTCGTGGTGCGAATGCCCGATCAGGTCGAGCTGATCCTTGAGCGCCTGATCGGCATGGGGATCACTGAGGCGATGCCGGTCCATGTGGTGACCACCCTCGACGTCGACTACGCCCGGTCGCTGGTTCGTTGGCGTGATCGAGGGATAGCCGTGATCGAATCGCCGGTCTCGGGCGGGTCCACCACGGCAACGGGTGAGCTGACGGTGCTGATCGCGGGTGCGCACACGGAGATCGAGCGTGCCTTCTGGAGCGAGTACCTGGCATCGTCGATCTTCACGTTCGCGGACTACGGACAGCCCACCGTCGCCAAGCTGCTCAACAACGCCACCATGGCCATCAACAGTCGAATCGTCATCGAGTTGCTCCGCGTCGGTGTCCAGCTGGGGATCGACGCACCAACCCTCTTCGAGATCGTCCGTTCGGGGTCGGGCCGGAGCCGGGCGGCAGAACGTCTTCCGACTCTGGACGGCGCGCTCCTCGATAAGGATCTTGGACTGCTTCACAGCGCGGTCGCCGGCCTCGACGTCGGTCCGCTGCTCGACGCCTCCTTCGCCGTCATCACGGATCTCGCGGGTGACCTGGATTCGATCCGTCCTCGGCTCGAATCCGCCGGTGCGACCGCCTAGTCTATAATACTCATTACTATGAATGAAGCGAAGGTTTGATGGCGATGATCAATACCGACCTGGCCATCATCGGCGCAGGGCCCGTGGGTCTGTTCGCCGCTTACTACGCCGGTTTCCGCGGACTGCGCTCGGTCGTGGTCGACTCGCTCACCGAGGTCGGGGGTCAGGTGAGCGCGCTGTACCCCGAGAAGATCATCGAGGACGTCGCCGGAATGCCGGGCATCAAAGGCCTCGACCTCATCACGAACCTGCGGCAGCAGGCAGACCGGTTCTCACCGGCGTACCTGCTCGGCACTACGGTGACCTCGCTCGAACATGAGGCGGAGGGTGTCGTCCTCGAAACCGATCGCGATGTCCGCGTCCGCTGTAAGGCGCTCATCATCGCCGCAGGGATTGGACGGTTCACCCCGCGTTCTCTCGCGGTGGGCGACGAGTTCCACGGCAGAGGACTGAGCTACTTCGTCACCGACCTCGAGTCCCTCGCGGGGCAGGATGTGATCATCGTCGGCGGGGCGACAGCGCTTTCGACTGGGCTATCGCGGCATCCAACCTGTCGGCCCGCGTGACCCTCGTCCACCGCCGCGATCGGTTCCGAGCCCACGCTGCCAGCGTGGAGCTCGCACGCGACCTCGGCGTGTCCATCCGCACGTTCCACGAAGTCACCGCCATCGAAGGCGATGCCGGCGTCGAGCGCGTGACGCTTACGGACGTCCGCACCGATGAGAAGTCCGTGATACCGGCGGGCCGAGTGATCGCCGCCCTTGGGTTCGCGGCCGATCTCTCCGCGATGCGGCACTGGGGATTGACCTTCAGTGAGCGTCACGTCGTCGTCGACAGCCGCATGTGGACCGGTGTCGACCGGGTGTACGCAGCGGGGGACCTGACCGAGTACGCCGGCAAAGTGCGCCTCATCGCCGTCGGATTCGGAGAGGCGGCAACCGCGGTGAACAATGCCGCCGTGCGGCTGGACCCGAGCCAGGACCTGTTCCCAGGTCATTCGACGGATCATGCCAACGAGATGATCGGAGCTGCTACGTGACCTACGTGATCGCATCCCCTGTGTCGACGTGACCGACCAGGCCTGCGTCGAGGAGTGCCCTGTGGATTGCATCTATGAGGGCGACCGAAAGATGTACATCAATCCGACGGAGTGCATTGACTGCGGCGCCTGCGAGTCCGTGTGCCCGGTCGATGCGATCACTGCGGATCGCCGCACTCCTCCAGAGCGGATGGAGCATCTGCACGACAACCGCGCATTCTTCGAGACCATTCTTCCGGGACGTTCCGTCCCGATCGGCAATCCAGGCGGCGCTGCCGTCCTGGGTCGCGTCGGTGTCGACACGCCCCTTGTGTCGGCACTTGAAGAGTCTTGAACCGCGCCGAGGGGAGAGGATATGACGATGAGAAGAGTTCTGCCGAGCGTTCTTTCGACCGCGAACACGGAACCGTTCTCCTATTTCGATGAGCTTCGGGAGTCGGACCCCGTCCACTGGGACGAGGGTATGAAGGCGTGGGTGGTCTCGGACTTCGAGCTGGCCAAGGACGTGATGCGTCGAGACAAGAAGGACTTCCGGCATCCATTCGCCGATATGAAGACCGAGGCGATGATCGCCATCGAAGGCGGTCCGCGTGCGCGAAACTTCCAGCACGGTGAGACGCATCTGGGGATGCATCGCTGGATCCTCAGCCAGTTCCATCCTCGGATCGTGGACGCGTGGCGCTCGACGATCATCCGTCCCGTGACCGACCGGCTCATTGGCCGCTTCGCGGATGACGGCCACGCCGACCTCATGAAGCAGCTGGCGGATCCCCTGCCCATCAGGATCATGGCCGCGGTGATGGATCTGCCGTGGGAGGACGACGACTGGATCAACCGCTGCAAGCACCTGATGGACGCCAAGCTGGAGTATCTGCAGCACCAGGGCCAACAGGAAGACCCCAGCTCGCGCAGCGCACGATCAATGCGATGGCGGAGCTCGACGACATGCTTCGCCCTTTCGTCGATGCCAGACGGCACTCCGACGCACCGGACTTCATCAGCGAGACGTGGCGCAGCGGCTCGACCCTGCTGGAGGACTGGGGTGAGCGCGACACCCTCGGAATGGTGACGGGGATGTTCTTCGCCGGCAGCGACACCACGATGCACACCCTCTCCAACGCGTTCGTGCTGCTCCTCACCAATGACGAGCTCATACAGCGGGTGCGAACCGGTGGCGATGACACGATCGAGCGTTTCGCCGAGGAGGCGCTGCGCCTGCACGGCGCCGTCCAGTTCCGCCTCCGCAAGGTGAATCACGACACCGAGATCGGTGGTGTGCACATCGGAAAGGACGAAACCGTCATGAACCTTCATGCGGCCGCTAACCGCGACCCGGGTCAGTTCGCTCACCCGGGGAGTGTGGTCCTCGACCGGCAGTCGCCGAAGCGGCCGCAGGATCATCTCGCGTTCAGCTTCGGTCCTCGTTCCTGTGCCGGCGCGGCATTGGCGCGCGCAGAGGTGCAGGAGACGGTTCGCGCCGTGCTCGAGTGGTTCCCTGACATCGCGCTGGCCGACACCGCAGAACCGATCGGCCCGTACACCGGATACGCGCTCAGGTCGTACTCGCGGGTGGAGACCACGTTCACGGCGCAGCACGAGCGCGGGGCCGGACTCGCCTCCTAACGGTCGTGAGGGTCCCGGCGATCACTGCCGTTGGGCGTTGCCGCCTTGAGGAGAACGCGCTACCCTTATCATGGTTAGCATAAAACGCTTGCAACGACGTGAGGAATGAGTATGTCAGAGCCCGTCTTCCAGACGGTCTGGCCAGAAGCGCCAGCGGTCGACAATTCGATGAGCGGACTGCGCAACATCGATTCGCTGCAGGGGTCACGCATCGCATTCATCTGGGACGACTTGTTCCGGGGCCAAGACATGTTCAGCGAGTTCGAACGCGAAGCCGAACGCCGGGGAAAGTCGTTTACCGCGATCCCCTGGGAGATCTTCGGCGACATCCATGGGCACACAGACGAGCACGACGTGCTCGAAAGGCTTCCCCGTCTCCTCGCGGAACATGAGGTGGATGCTGCGGTGATCGGTGTCGGCGCCTGCGGCAGCTGCACGCCCGCGGTGATGCGCGCGGCGGAGGCCGTGGAGGCGGCGGGGTTCCCTCATTGGCGCTGATCTCGAGCGGATTCGTCCGGCAGGCCAGGTCGATCGGTCGCTCGCTCGGAATCGAGCACGTCTGGATCGCCGAGTATCCCGGAGTGATCCCGAACGACCCGGAGGACGTGTTCCGGCAGAAGACCCGCGACGCAGTCGTTCCGAGCCTGTTCGAGGGATTCGACCGGCTCGAGACCGGGTTCCGGATCGATGATTCGACGGTCGCCGCGGAGCCGAGACCCCGGGAGACCGTCTTCAGCGGCACGCTCGACGAGGTCCAGGACTTCTATGACGAGCGCCTCTGGAGCGATGGGCTTCCCGTCGTACCGCCGACGATCGAGCGCGTCGACGCCTTCATGAGGTTCACCGATCGCTCCGCGGATGAGGTCATCGGCGTGCTCCTGCCGGCGAGTCGGCAGGCAACCGTGTGGTCCGTGGCGGTCAACGGTGTGCTGGCTGGGTGCCGACCTGAGTACATGCCTATTCTGCTGGCCATAGCCGAGGTGCTCTGCGATCCGCAGTGGCGCATCGAGGATGCGGGATGCACGCCGGGCTGGGAACCCTCGTTGTCGTCAGCGGACCACTGGTGAAGACACTCGACTTCAACTACGAGGGCGGCATGATGCGTGTCGGTCGGCGAGCGAACTCGTCGGTCGGACGTTTCGTCCGCCTCTACATGAGGAACGTCGCCGGCCTTCGCACCGAGCCGGGGGTGACCGACAAGGCGGCGATCGGCCGGACGTTCAACGTGGCTCTTGCCGAGAACGACGATCTCACGATCGAGGTCGGCTGGAACCCCGACCGCGTTGACGCCGGATTCGCGTTGGAGGACACGGTCGTATCGGTGCAGAGCGTGGTAGGTATCAGCGGCCCGGCCTACTCGGGGGAGCGCCCGAAGAGCAGCTGGCCGTCCTCGCCCGCTTTGCGAAGGACACGATCGGCGGCTGGGGGTTCACTCACATCCTTTTCCATGCCAGCTCTACCCTCCTCCTGATGAGCCCTAGTGTGGCGGGATCGTTTGCGGAGCGTGGGTTCTCCAAGAGCGACATCCGCAGATATCTGGCCGAGAACGTCAAGGTTGAGGCCGACCTGATGGAGCGCTTCGGGACGATGACCCGGGGCAACCCGTTCACGTTCAAGGAGATGGTCGAAGCGGGTCGGATCCCGAGCACTTCGCGGAGTCGGATTCGCCCGACAGACTGCTGCCCGTCATCGCGGACGAGCACGAGATCCGCATTGTCGTGGCCGGCGACCCTGCCCGGAACCAGAACCGCTTCTACGCGAACAACCATGCGCAGGGCCTCCCCAGTACCGGCGCGTGGAAGTGAACTCGGCGATGGCCGAGCTCCACGGCTGAGGCCTCCCCGATGGCACATGTCTCGCTCGTCGTGATCGGCGCCGGCGTCGCAGGCCTGAGCTGTGCGACGACGGCTCGCGAGTTGGGGATGGAGGTCGCGCTCATCGAGGCGCTCGCGCCCGGTGGCGAGACGGCCTCGCTCGCTCAGATCGATGGCAATCCCGGGTCCGCGGATGAGATCACGGGACCCGACTTCACCGCATCGCTGCTCGATCGCGCCCTCGACAGCGGCGTTCAGTTCGAGTACGCGGAGGTCTCCCGTTTGAGTTTCGGGCCGCTCGGCACCTGGCTGGTGGACGACGGTCGATTCGAGTCGGACGCGGTAGTGCTCGCGACCGGCTCGGAAGTGGGATTCGCCGTGGTCGACGGCGCTCAGCAGCTCTATGGGAGCGGCGTGTCCATCTGCGCGAGCTGCGATGCGCCGCTGTTCAAGGGCAAGGACGTCGCGGTGATCGGCTCCGGGCGGGATGCGGCGTACGAAGTCGGCGTGCTGCGTCAGTTCGCGAGCAGCGTGATCGCGCTCGGCGACTGGTTGAGCGCTGGCTCGGAGGTGCGGCGCGATGCTGCGGGTGCTTCGCTGGAGTACGTCCAGGCGGCGGAGGACCTCTCGGTCTTCCGTGCTGACGACGGTCGGCGGGTCGCTGTGTCGCGGGGAAACCGCGCCGCGGATTTCACGGTCGATGGTGTGTTCCTCGCCGTACCTCGGGTGCCAAGGCGGTCTCTTCTCGCGTCGCTCGTGGGCGGCGACGGCCCCGTGCTGGTCGACGCGGCACTTCGAGTGGTCGGAGTCGGGGCGGGCGGCGGGAGCCTCTACGCGATCGGCGACCTGCGCGCCGGGTCTTCCCTGACGGTCGCGGGCGCCGTCGGGGACGGTGTGACAGCGGCCTGGAACGTCTGGCGAGAGCACCGGATGCGAGAGGCGGACGTGTGACAGAAACGCCCGTCGTCGACACCCATGCGCACTATTGGCGGCTGCCTCCGTCCGGATCAACCGAGATCCAGCCGATGGACCGCCCGCTCACGCCGACGGCGCTCGTCGGACTGATGGACGCCTCGGGTGTCTCGAACCTGCTGCAGGTCACTCGCTACTTCGATCCCACCGACGACTATTCCCTGGCGGGCTTCGCCGAGCATCCCGATCGATTCCGTGTCCTCGGACGATTCGACGCCTCGCTGCTGCATGATCAGGAAGAGCTGGCCGCTCGAGTCGCGCGTCCCGGAATGGTCGGCCTGAGGATTTTTACCTATCCGACCGACGCGCGCCTGTTCGCGGATGCCGCCGCGGCGTTCTGGGCGATGGTCGAGTCGCTTCACCTTCCGATCTCGATCTATGCGCCGGGGCACATCACTGCCATTCGCGAGGTTGCAGTGTCGTATCCCCACATTCCGATCGTCCTCGATCACGGGGGCACCGATGTGTTCGTGGGAACCGATCCGGAGCGACGATTCGACGAATGGGATGCAGCGCTCGAGATGGCGGCACTGCCCAACGTCAGCATCAAGGCGTCTGCCCTTCCCGAGGCCACCTCGGAGGCGTTTCCCTATCCGGACGCGCAACGGCGATTGCGGGAACTGTGCGCGGCGTACGGGTCCGGTCGGGTGATGTGGGGTCCAACTACCCGCCCGCCGCGAGGGTCGGCTCGTATGCGCAGATGGTCGAGTTCGCTCGGCTCGCGGTCGTGGCGCTGTCGGAGCCCGAACGAATGGACGTCCTCGGCGCGACCGCGGGGCGCATCTTCGGCCTCACAGGCTGGATCGAGGGGACCGGAAGTACACCGAGCGCCTGACCGCGCCGATGCCACCGCTGATCGAAGGGACCATTGTGCCCATATTCCACGCTGACGACGTCGAGTCATTCGCTGTCGACATCCTCTCCGCCGCCGGTGTTCCTCACGGAGACGCGGCTATCATCGCCGCGCACAGCGTCGCCTCACTGCTGTCAGGCGAACAGCTCCACGGAATGGATCTGGGCACCGGCTACCTGCCTCTCATTCGCGAAGGCATCCTGAAGCCGGGCGCGCCCTCGAGATCGTCAAAGAGACGCCCACGACCCTGATGGTGGACGGGCACTTCAACTTCGGGCACGTGGTGAGCCACCGCGTGATGGGCAAGCTCATTGAGAAGGCGGGCGAGTCGTTCGTGGCCGCGGCGAGCATCCGCAACCAGACCCATGTCGGCTGCCTGATCGACTACACCGGCATGGCAGCGCGCGCGGGCATGATCGCGATCATGATGACCGACGGATCGTGGGGACCGAAGCTCATGGCGCCCCACGGTGGTCGCGATCGCCGCCTGGGCATCAACCCTGGTCGATGGCGATTCCCCGTGAGGAGGGCGAGTACGTCGGCTTCGGCATGACGTCGGGCGCCGTGTCAATGACCAAGGTCACCCGCGCGGCGGAGGAAGGCCGCGCGATCCCGGAAGGCTGGATAATCGACGCCCGCGGCCGTCCGACGACCGACCCGCGCGATCTGCTTGACGGAGGATCCGTGCTTCCGCTCGGTGGCGCTCAGGCCCATAAGGGATACGTGCTGAGCTTCATCATCGAGGCGATGGCCGACGTGCTGTCGGGGATGGAGTTCCGCGAGGACCTCTCGCGGCCATGGCCCATCATCGACGGATGCTTCATGGCGGTGTTCAACGTCGAGGCGTTCCGACCGCTCTCGGACTTCCGGCGGGACCTGCGCGACATGACCGACTATGTTACGAGCAGCCGGCCGGTCGTGGCGGGCGAGCGGGTCTACTATCCGGGAGAGCGCAGCAGGCTCCATCGCGCGCATGCCCGTGAGCACGGCGTGGAGATCCCGGATGACGTGTGGATGCGGATTCTCGCCGTCGCGACGGAGTCTGGAGTCGTCGAAGCCGCTCCGACGCCGATCGGGTGAGCGCATCCGGCTGGTCGAAGTTCGGAACGATCACTCGAGCAGATCTGCCCCGGTCTTGTCGATCACTTCGGCGCGCGAGACGCCCGGGGCGAGCTCCACGAGGCGAAGACCGGCTGGCGTGACGTCCACGACTGCGAGGTCGGTGATGATGCGATCCACGACGCCGCGGCCGGTGAGGGGAGTGTGCACGTCTCGACGATCTTGGGCGAGCCGTCGCGGGCGACATGCTCCATCAGTACGATCACCTTTGCGGCGCCGTGCACGAGATCCATCGCCCCGCCCGGGCCTTTGACCATCTTGCCGGGAATCATCCAATTGGCGAGGTCACCGGATGCCGAAACCTGCATCGCCCCGAGGATCGCGGCATCGATCTTGCCGCCGCGAATCATCCCGAAACTCGTCGCCGAATCGAAGAACGATGCGCCTGGGAGCACGGTGACGGTCTCTTTGCCAGCGTTGATCAGATCAGGGTCGACAGAGTCCTCGGTGGGGTAGGGGCCGACGCCGAGGATGCCGTTCTCGGACTGTAGAACAACATCGACGCCGTCCGGCACGAAGCCGGGCACCAGCGTCGGCAGCCCGATCCCGAGGTTGACGTAGCTGCCGTCCTGCAACTCCCGTGCGGCTCGGGCCGCCATCTGCTCGCGTGTCAGGGCCATCGGTGCGGCCTACCTCTCTCGTACGGTGCGGCGTTCGATGGGCTTGGGGATGTCGGTGCCGACCACGACGACCCGGTGGACGAAGACCCAGGCAGGTGCACACTGTCGGGGTCGAGCTCTCCCGGCTCGACCAGTTCCTCCACCTGCGCGATGCAGACCCGGCCGGCCATGGCGGCGACCGGGGAGAAGTTGCGCGCCGACTTCTCGAAGACGAGGTTGCCGAGCCGATCGCCGCGCAGCGCGTGCACCAACGCGAAGTCGGTGCGGATCGCCTCCTCGAGCACGAAGTCGCGTTCCTCGCCGTCCACGAGAAACCGCTGCACGGGCTTCGCGGGGAGGCGACCGCCACCGCGCCCGAGCCGTCGTAGCGACGGGGCAACCCGCCCTCGGCGACCTGCGTTCCCACTCCGGTCTGTGTGAAGAACGCCGCGATCCCGGACCCGCCGGCGCGCAGCTTCTCGGCGAGGGTTCCCTGGGGCGTGAGCTCTACCTCGAGCTCTCCAGAGAGGAACCTCCGCTCGAACTCCTTGTTCTCTCCCACATAGGAAGCGACGATCTTGCGGATGCGATCGGCCTCGAGAAGCAGCCCGAGCCCCATCGGTCGACGCCGCAGTTGTTGCTGACGATCGTCAGGTCACGCGATCCTCGCGCGAGGACCGCTTCGATGAGCGCGACCGGATTGCCGCAGAGCCCGAAGCCTCCCACCGCGATGCTGGCGCCGTCAGGGATGTCGGCGATGGCGACGTCAGCGGTGTCGACGACCTTGTCGATGCTCAAGGCTCCTCCATGTTGTTAGCCGCGCTTCCCGGCGTGCGGCCGGGTCGACGACTCCAGATCACCACAAGTATAACTGTTATTATCAATATTCCGCAGTGACGGTTGTTCCCCGTGCTGGACGGGAGAAGTTCAGGATTGGAGGAGTGCATCGTGTCTATCGCGACCCCGACGGCACCCGCACCGTTCGTGAAAGATCGTGTCTTTGCGCTACGGGCATCTGGCTGGTCTGCGGGATGCGGAGTGTACGGTGAGCGACGTCCGGCTGAGCAACAGCAACAGGATTGCGACGATCACATTCACTCGATCGGACAAACTGAACGCGCTCAGCCTGGGACTGTCCGCGGAGCTTCTCGCAGCGGTCGATGAGATCTCCTCGCGAGACGATGTGGATGCGCTGGTACTGGGTGCCGAGGGTCGCGCATTCTGCGCCGGCGGAGACGTCGGCGAGATGGCCGCTTCACCAGACATGTCGCAGTATCTCGCGGACCTGACGGAGATCATGCACGAGGCACTCACCCGTATCCGCGCCCTCCCGATACCGGTCATCGCTCGTGTGCAGGGAGCCGTCGCGGGCGGAGGGCTCGGACTCATGCTCTCCGCCGACATCGCCGTCATCGCCGATACGGTAAGGCTCTCGGCGGCCTACGGCGAGCTGGGGCTCTCGCCCGACTGCGGCGCGAGCGTCTTGCTACCACGTGCCGTCGGCGAGCGAAGGGCCCGTGAGTTCTTCCTGCTCGGACAGACGTGGAATGCTGCGCAGGCTCGTGACTACGGCTTGGTCACCGAGGTCGTGCCCGCCGAGGCCCTCGATGAGCGAGTCGCCGAGGTCGTTCGCCGGGCTCACCGACCCGGCACGGCCGCCGTAGCCGCGATGAAGAACCTTCTCGCTGAGCCGTCAGACGACTACGGCCGCCGCATGGATGCCGAGTCGCAGGCCATTTCGACCCTCGCAGGCTCGGACCTTGCAAAGGAGCGCGTGATCCAGTTTGCACAGCGCTCTGGACTGCCCAATCGTCAAGGTGAGTGAGGAGCGCTGCAGATGAAGATCGTGGTCCTGGTGAAGGAGGTTCCCGACACGTACGGGGACCGCAAGTTGAATCTCGAGACGGGTCTCGCCGATCGTGGCGCGTCCGAGGCGGTGCTGGACGAGATCGGCGAGAGGTCGCTCGAAGTCGCGCTGTCGTATGCGGATTCGCACGCGGATGCCGAGGTCGTGGTGCTGTCGATGGCGCCGGAGCCAGCGGCGGCCACGGTGCGCAAGGGCCTCGCGATGGGTGCGAGCTCGGCGGTGCAGGTCGTGGACGACGCGCTCCTCGGCGCCGATCTCGGACTGACCGCCGACGTGCTCGCGGCCGCGCTGCGCAGGACTGGGTTCGACCTCGTGATCACCGGGAACCAGTCCACGGACGGCTCGGGCGGTGTGCTCCCGGCGATGCTCGCGGAGCTGCTGGATGTGCCGGCCGCGCTGAATCTCACATCGGTGACGATCGGCGACGCTTCGGTGTCGGGGGTGCGGGCGACGGATGCCGGCACCGCTGACGCGGCGGCGGAGCTTCCCGCGATCATCTCGATCACGGAGGCGCTGCCGGACGCGCGTTTCCCGAACTTCAAGGGCATCATGGCGGCGAAGAAGAAGCCGTTCGAGACGCTGTCGCTCGCCGACTTCGACGTCGATGCGGAGGATGCCGCGGCATCCCGGTCGATCATGGTCGCGCTGAGTGAGAAGCCCCGCGCACGGCCGGGGTCAAGATCGTCGACGAGGGCGACGCGGGGCAGAAGCTCGCGGAGTACCTCATCCAGAACCGGCTCGCGTGAGGTGGGTGGCATGACTTTTTCTGCGGATTCGATCCTCGTCCTTCTCGATCAGACCCCGTCGGGCGAGCTCGCGAAATCGTCGGCGGCACTGCTCGGCGCGGCATCCCAAGTGGGGACGCCGGTGGCGCTCGTCGTCGGCGGTGACGAGGCAGAGGCCGGTGCTCTCGGCGCGGCCTCGGTGCTGACCGCGTCGGGCGATCGTGTCGACGCGCTCGCGGCGGCGGCGGCACTGGTGCAGCCCGATGCGATTCTCGTCTCGCACTCGATCGAGGGCCGCGAGACGGCAGCACGGTTCGCTGCGCGGTCTCGCTCGGCGCTCGCGGTCGATGCGGTCGGGGTCGTCCGCGACGACGAAGGCGTCGTGGCGCAGCACTCGGTGTACGGCGGCGCGTACAACGTGCAGTCGACGGCGACGTTCGGCGCTCCCGTGATCACGGTGCGGCAGGGCGCGGTGGATGCCCGGGCCGACGCGGTCGCGTCGCCTGTCGTCGAGACGCTCACGGTAGAGGCGTCGGGTCGCAGGGCGGCGACGATTGGTGTCGTCCAGGAGGCTGTGGTGTCGTCATCGCGCCCCGAGCTGCGTGGTGCGGCGAAGGTCGTCTCGGGAGGCCGCGGCCTGGGATCGGGGGAGAAGTTCGCGCTCGTCGACCAGTTGGCGGATGCGCTGGGCGCGGCGGTGGGCGCGTCGCGCGCGGCGGTGGATGCGGGTATGTGCCGCAGTCCTACCAGGTGGGGCAGACCGGTGTGTCGGTGTCGCCGCAGCTGTATGTCGCTCTGGGCATCTCGGGCGCGATCCAGCACAAGGCGGGCATGCAGACGGCCAAGACGATCGTCGCGATCAACAAGGACGCGGATGCACCGATCTTCGAGATCGCCGACTACGGCGTGGTGGGTGACCTGTTCACCGTGGTGCCGCAGCTGATCGCTGCGCTGCAGGCTGCGAAGGCGTAACCCCGATGGCGACATACGGGCAGACGCTGCGTCGCGGGCTCCCGCGCCGTCCCGGTGGCGAGCCCTGGCCCCCGCGGGCGAGGCGGTCGGCGTCGTGGCCGCGGTCGCCGCCGAGCCGGCACCAGTCGCCGAGCCCGCCGTGGCGGAGGTGACGGTGGAGGCGGTCCCCGTCGCCGCGGCACCTGTCGCGTCCACCGCGCCGACCGCCTCGACCGTGTCGGTGGTGACGTCGGTGCGCCGTGGCCTCCCGCGTGTGCCGGGCGGAGAGCCCTGGCCTCCGGCATCCGTCGTCGCAGCCGTCCCCGCAGCAGGTGCCCCCGCGCCGGTCGCAGCCGTCGCGGCGGCCCCTCCGCAGCGCCCGTCGCCGCCGAGCCCGTCGACGCGTCGTCGGCTCCCGCCCGCGCGGTCGCCTCGTCGAGCCCCGCGACCGGACGCTCGCTTCGCCGCGGCCTTCCTCGTACGCCCGGCGGCGAGCCGTGGCCTCCCGCGGGCTTCGCTCCCGCCGTCGTCGAAGAGATCGTCGACGAGACGGCGCTGCCCGAGCAGACGATCGAGGTCGCGGTGGCGAGCGGTTCAGGTGCTCCGGCATCCGTCGACGTCAGCACGCCGCTGCCCTTCCCCCGCACCGTGTGGCAGGGCGCAGCCGCCGCCGCCTGCAAGCGGATCAGCGTGCGGGCGTGAAGATCGTCGCGCCAGAGCCGAAGCGCATCGGGCCCTTCACCCGCCTGCAGTGGGCGGGAGCGGTCATCGTGGGCGGCGCCGGACTGCTGTTCGCAGCGGGAATGGCGGTGCTCGCCGTGCGCTGGCTGCTGTCGCTGGAGCCCTTCAGGACTGGCTCGTCACCTACCCGGGCGAGTACCACCTGCCCGAGGGCGCGCCGGTCGGCCTTCCGGCGTGGCTGGGCTGGCAGCACTTCTTCAACGTGTTCCTGATGGTGCTGATCATCCGGTCGGGGCTGCAGGTGCGCACCGAGAAGCGTCCGACCGCGTTCTGGTCGCCGCGCGGCAACCCGAAGCGCAAGATCAGCCTGAACCTCTGGTTCCACCAGTCCCTCGACATCCTGTGGATCGTCAACGGAGTGATCTTCGTCGTACTGCTGTTCGTCAGCGGCCAGTGGATGCGGATCGTCCCGACGTCGTGGGAGGTCTTCCCCAACGCGCTGTCGGCGGTGCTGCAGTACATTTCGCTGGACTGGCCTACCGAGAACGGCTGGGTCAACTACAACTCCGTGCAGCAGCTCGCCTACTTCACAACCGTGTTCATCGCCGCGCCGCTCGCGATCGCGACCGGTGTGCGGATGTCGGGCATCTGGCCCAAGGATGCCAAGACGCTGAACCGTCTGTACCCGGTCGAGTGGGCGCGCGCCGTGCACTTCCCGACGATGATCTACTTCTGCCTGTTCATCTTCGTGCATGTCGTCCTCGTCTTCGCGACCGGGGCACTGCGCAACCTGAACCACATGTACGCCGCGCAGGGCTCTGCCGACCCGAACGCGTACGCCGACAACTGGGCGGGGTTCTGGATCTTCAGCGTCTCGATCCTCGTCATCGCCGGTGCGTGGGCCGCAGCCCGACCCCTCGTGCTCGCCCCGATCGCGAGACTGTTCGGCACCGTCTCCGGACGCTGACGGGCTTAGCGCGGGTGGTGTTCGATGACGGACTGGCAAGGAGACTTGAGTTCCGTGTTTGCGATTCTTGCGAACGACGATCGACTCGCGCTGCTCCGGGAGCTGCTGAAACGACACAACACTCAGTCGGCAGGCACGTCGATCACGACACTGGCTGAGCATGCCGGCGTGTCACGATTCTCAGCGTCACGGCACTTGCATCTGATGCGCCGTGTCGGCCTCGTTGTCGTGGAACGCCGTGGTCCGAGCGCCATACACAGACTCGACATTTCCCGATTCGAGGTGATCGAGGATTGGTTGTATCCCTTCCTCGATGCAACGACCAAGACCGCTCGCAACACTTGAGAGCACGGTGTAGGAATCCGCCATTTCGTATGGAATCCTGAACCCGAAACTGCTGCCAAACACCGTGGAATAGCGGCATTTCTCGCCATCTCGAGCGGGAACCTACACGGGCCGTAGAAGCCCCACGCCAAGACGATAGTCTCCAGAGTAGGTGACAGACGCATGCGGAAGTCGGCCCAGTCACCCGTGAGGCTCCGCCTCGAATATGAGACTCAGGATGTCGAGCCGCCGCGCAAGTCCGCGGCGATCGCGTCGGTCAACCCGTCGAACTGGTGGCCGCCTGTGTCGTGAGGATGCACCGCGGCAGCGGGCAGAAGCGCAGTGTTGAGGGCGAGGTGGGAGAAGGGCACGATCTCGTCGTCGCGACAGTGATGAAGCGAGAGGGTCTGCACAGGTTCCGGACCGTCGAAAGCGTACTCCTCGACGGCCCAGCCCTGGGGTTCCAGTCGGGCATTGCGAGGAGCACCGCGCGCCGCGGCAGTGGGCGCACTCGTTCGGCGAGCACCTTCACCAGGAGGGAGGCGCCGAACGAGTGCGCCGCCACGACGTCATCCGGTTCCAGGGCGTCGAGTGCGCGGCGGATGCGGGATGCCCACCCGTCGAACGTCATGTCATCGTCGGGGAGCCGGGGCAGATGCGCCGGGGTTCCGAGCGCTGCGCCGATCGCTTCGGCGAGGGGGCTATCGTCGTCGTATCCGCCTGCCCCGTGGATGAACAGGAGCGTCATCCTCAGAGACTACGCCCGACTCGGTTCGCCGGACATGGAGGCGGTGGGAAGCTCAGGGCTTCGCCAGGAGGCCGGAGACCTGTTCGAGCGCTTCGGGGACGAGTCGGTAGTACGCCCAGGTGCCGCGCTTCGAGCGGGTGAGGAAACCGGCGTCGACGAGAACCTTGAGGTGGTGAGAGACGGTCGGCTGGGCCAGCCCGAGCGGCTCGGTGAGGTCGCACACGCACGCCTCTTCGCCGTCGTGGGCGGCGACGATCGACAGCAGCCGCAGGCGGGCCGGATCGGCCAGGGCCTTCAGCACGCGCGCGAGACGGTCGGCGTTCTCGGCGCTCATCGCCTCACCGGTAACGACCGAGCGGCACGCCCGCACGTCCGTCAGCGGCAGCATCTCGATCGTGCTCATGCCTCGATCCTGCCACATATATTGACAACCGTCGATGTTTGCCCGCAGACTTCTTATATCGACATCCGTCGATGAAAGGAGGTCTGATCGTGGACATCAACACCCTGTGCCTCGAGTGGGGCTGCCTGCCCGATCTCGATCAGGAGTGCTGCCCACCGGGCTGCTGCTGACCAGACCGGTCGCTCCTGAGTGCACCAGGGGCGACCTTCACGCCACATCAGAGAAGGAAGCCATGACCGCTCAGAAACCGACCGTGCTGTTCGTCTGCGTGCACAACGCCGGCCGCTCCCAGATGGCCGCCGGCTACCTGCAGGCCCTGGCCGGAGATCGCGTCGACGTCCTCTCCGCCGGGTCCGAGCCGAAAGACCGGATCAACCCCGTGGCCGTCGCCGCCATGCGTGAGGAGAACATCGACATCGCCGGGAACGCCCCGAAGCTGCTCACCGTCGATGCGGTGAAGGAATCGGATGTCGTGATCACGATGGGCTGCGGCGACGCCTGCCCGATCTTCCCCGGCAAGCGCTACGAGGACTGGGACCTCGACGACCCGGCGGGCGAAGGCATCGACACCGTGCGCCGCATCCGGGACGACATCCGTGCTCGCATCGAGAACCTCATCGGCGAGCTCTTTCCGGGTGGAGGTGACGCATGAGCGGGATGCGCGGGCTGGAGGGCTGCATTCTCCGGACTCGGTGCTGCATCGCGCTGCGGAACGGCTCGCGCAGCAGTTCGCCGGGATGGTCGGTGAGGAGACGGCGGAGCGGATCGTGTTCGAGTCTTATGCCGCACTGGCGCGCACCGCGATCGTGTCCACCCACCTGCCGAGCCTGGCGGAGAAGTTCGCCCGCGATCGGCTCACCGCGCTCGCGCAATCGCGCGGATTGATCGCCAAGCCTGTCCCGGAGATCCTCTACGTCTGCGTCCAGAACTCCGGGCGCTCTCAGATGGCCGCCGCGCTCACCCGGCACCTCGGCGGCGACCGGGTGCACGTTCGCTCCGCCGGATCGCAGCCCGCTGCGGATCTGCTCCCCGACGTCGTGACGGTTCTGGAGGAGATGGGGATCGATCTCTCCGAGGAGTTCCCCAAACCGCTGACCGACGACATCGTGCGCGCCGCCGACGCGGTCGTCACGATGGGATGCGGCGATGCCTGCCCGATCTACCCCGGCAAGCGTTACCTGGACTGGCAGTTGGGCGACCCGGTTGAGCTCGACCTCGACGGAATCCGGGCCGTGCGCGACGAGATCCGACAGCGCGTCGAGCAGTTGCTGGTCGACCTGGCGACCACCGAGTCGTGAGCGCACCACCGCTCTGGCGGCGCGCGCTCGCCGAGATGCTCGGCACGGGGATGCTGGTCGCCATCGTCGTCGGCTCCGGGATCGCCGCGCAGCGCCTCTCTGCAGACACCGGGCTGCAGCTTCTCGCGAACGCCCTCGCCACGGCTCTCGGCCTCGGTGTGCTCATCCTGCTCCTCGCCCCGTCTCCGGTGCGCATCTCAACCCCGCGGTGACGCTCGCGCTCGCCGTCGTGAATCGGCGCACCCGCAGCGCACTGAACCCGCGCACACAGATCGCCTACGTGAGCGCGCAGGTCCTCGGCGGGATCGGCGGCGCGGTGCTGGCGAACGCGATGTTCGCCGTCCCCACCACGCTGTCCACCACCGAGCGCACGACCTCCGCGACCTTCCTCGCTGAGATCGTGGCGACCGCCGGACTCGTGCTGCTGATCGCCGGCCTCCTTCGCGCCGGGCAGTCCGCGCCCGTCATCGGAACCGCTGTCGGTGCCTACATCGGCGCCGCGTACTGGTTCACGAGCTCCACAGCGTTCGCCAACCCCGCCGTCACCGTCGGACGCATGTTCACCGACACCTTCGCCGGCATCGCGCCCGCCTCGGTGCCGCCCTTCCTCGCCGCCCATGTCCTCGGCGCCGGCATCGCCATCGCGCTCGCCGCGCTGCTGTTCCCCGTCGGCGAAGCGCGCGCTCTCGACCCTCATCGCGAGAGCGAACACGCAGATAGTGCCTCAGTGGGAGCCGGGCGCCCGGATCGTCCGGGCGTAGTCCTCCTTCAGCACAGCGAGGTGGAGCCACGCCTCGGTGCGGATGACGCCGGGCACGGCGCGGAGGCGCTCGAGGCTCGCGTAGAGCGCACCGGCCGCCGATTCGACGAGTGTCACGACGGCGTCGAAGCGGCCGATGGTGAGGGCGGCGAACTCCACGCCGCTGCGTCCCTGCAGCTCCTCGATCAGCGCTGTCGGATCCGAGCCGGAGAGGTTGAGACCCACGCCCATCGACATCTGCCGGCGGGCTTGGCCCCGTGCCTCCACGGCGCTGATTCGGATGACGCTCCCGCCGATGAGCCGCTGCACGCGCGCGGCCACGGCGGACGGGGAGAGGCGGACATCCTCCCGAGTGCGCGGAAGCTTCTCCGGCCGTCGAGCTGCAGGCGTTCGATGAGCGCGATGTCCGTCTCGTCGATCGTCACGCCGCCGCTGTGCTCGGGGATCGAGAACCCACGGATGACGCGCACATAGATGAGCGTGTTGATGTCGGCGACATGGGGATCTCATGGACCCGGGAGAGGAAGCGGTAGAGCGCGGGCATCGAGCCCAGCCGCACCTCCGTGACGAGGTCATAGGTCCCGCCGATGGCCGAGACGAGCACGGTCTCGGCCATCCCGCGCAGGTGCCCGGCGACGATGTCGGCCGAGCCGTCGACCCGGATGGAGACGTGCGCGAGGACCCGTTGCCCGAGGACGGCGGGATCGACCGCGGCCACGACGCGGAGTGTGCCGTCGTCGAGCATCGACCGCAGCCGTGCCGACACGGCGGCGCGCGGCTGCTGCAGGCCCGCCGCCAGATCCTGGATGCTGGCGCGGCCGTCCTCCTGGAGAGCCCGGACGAGCTCCGAGTCGAAGTCCATGGGTCAGACCGTCCTCAAAATACGTGGGAACGCATCGTCGAGCAGCTGATCGCGGCGATGGCCCCTCGGGGAGGGCGACGTCGACCTCACGGGCGAGCGCGCCGCCATCTCGGCGGAGATCCGTGCGGAGGCACCGGATGTCGTCGCCCTGGCGGAGACCATCGCCGAGGCGCTGCCGTCCGACGCGATCGTCGCCGGGGACTCCTCGCAGATCGTCTACCTGGGCCTTGCCAACGTGCTGCGGCAGGCCCGGCCCCACTCCCTCCTCTACACCCCGACCTACGCCACCCTCGGCTACGGGCTGCCCGCGGCGATCGGCGCCCGGGTGGCCGCGCCGGAGCGCCCCGTGGTCGCGGTGATCGGCGACGGCGCCCTCATGTTCTGCGTCAACGAGCTCGCGACCGCCGTCGAACAGCGGCTGGACCTCGTCGTCGTCTGCGTCGACAACGGCGGCTACGCCGAGATCCGGCAGAACGAGGTGGACCGCGGCATCCGGCCCATCGGCGTCGACCTCGTCCAGCCGGACTGGCCGCTGCTCGCCCGCGCCTTCGGCGGAGAGGGCCGCCGCGCCGCGACCGCCGTCGAGATCGGGCCGGCGATCTCCGCCGCGCTCGCCGCGGGCGGCGTGCAGCTCGTGCACATCCCCCAGGCGGCGGTGTCCGCCACTCAGACCGGAGGCGAATCATGACCGAACCCGTCGGCCCCGTCGATGCGTCCGTCCACCCGCGCTACGCGGGGCTCGCGACCTTCGCGCGCCTGCCGCGCATCGAGGATGTGCCCCGCGCCGAGATCGCCGTCGTCGGCATCCCCTTCGACGCCGGCGTGAGCTACCGCCCCGGCGCCCGCTTCGGTCCCTCGCACGTGCGCGAGGCGTCACGTCTCCTGCGTCCGTACAACCCGGCGCAGGACGTGTCGCCGTTCGCGGCGGCGCAGGTCGTCGACGCCGGCGACATCCCGGCGAACCCCTTCAACATCGACGAGGCCGTGACCACGATCGAGGACGCCGCGACCGAGCTCGGCGAGCGGGTAGAGCGGATCGTCACGATCGGCGGCGACCACACCATCGCCCTGCCGCTGCTGCGCACGGTCGCGAAGAAGCATGGCCCCGTCGCCGTGCTGCACTTCGACGCGCACCTGGACACCTGGGACACCTACTTCGGTGCCCCCGTCACGCACGGCACCCCCTTCCGTCGCGCGAGCGAGGAGGGGCTCATCGACCTCACCGCGAGCTGCCACGTCGGCATCCACGGACCCCTCTACTCGAAGCAGGATCTCGAGGACGACGCGCGGCTCGGGTTCTCGATCGTCACGAGTGAGTTCGTCGACGAGCAGGGGATGGATGCCGCCATCCGTCGCATCCGGGATCGCATCGGCGACCGCCCGCTGTACATCTCGATCGACATCGACGTGCTCGACCCCGCGCATGCGCCCGGCACCGGCACCCCGGAGGCCGGCGGGCTCACGAGCCGCGAGCTGCTGCGGATGCTGCGGAGCCTCGCCGACAAGAATCTCGTCGGCGCCGACGTCGTCGAGGTCTCCCCGCCCTACGACCACGCGCAGCTGACCGCCGTGGCGGCGAGCCACGTGGTCTACGAGCTCGTCACGCTCCTCGCGGCCCGGATCGAGCGCGATCGAGACACGACCGAGACCTCCTGAGCACTGCCGTGTAACCTGGACGAGGCGCGTCGGGAAGTCTGGTCGACACCATCTGTCGTCGACCGATTCGGAGTCGCCCGTGAGTTCACCCGACCGCGCCCCTCGCCCCCGCGGCAGAGCCGTCTTCCCCCGTCGCGGCACCTATGCGGAAGCCCTCCGCATAGGTGCCCTCCTGCGCAAGGAGACCGTCGGCGGAGCCCTTCTCGTCGTCATGGCGACGGCGGGATCGTCTGGGCGAACTCCCCTGGGCGCCTGCGTACTTCGCGATCCGAGACTTCGAGATCGGCTACGCGCCGTGGCACCTGCAGCTCAGCCTGGGCGCGTGGGCCGCAGACGGACTCCTCGCGATCTTCTTCTTCCTCGTCGGCCTCGAGCTCAAGCGCGAGTTCGTCGCCGGCGATCTGCGTCGGTTCAGCACCGCGATCGTCCCGGTGGCGGCCGCGGCGGGCGGGGTCATCGTTCCCGCCCTCTTCTACGTGGTGGTCGTCATGCAGCAGCCCGAACTGCTGCGCGGCTGGGCGATCCCCACCGCCACAGACATCGCCTTCGCCGTGGCCGTGCTGGCCATCATCGGTTCGCATCTGCCCAGTTCCCTGCGGATCTTCCTGCTCACCCTCGCCGTCGTCGACGACCTGATCGCGATCGCGATCATCGCGGTCTTCTACACCGCGAGCATCCAGGTGCTCGCTTTGCTGGCCGGGCTGGCGACGATCGCCGTCTACGCGGTGCTCGCGCAGCGGTATCGACACTTCTTCCAGCTCAGGTCGGCGGCGGCGTGGCTGATCCTGCTGCCCATCGGAGGCGTCGCCTGGGCGTTCGTCCACGCCTCGGGTGTGCATGCCACGATCGCCGGGGTCCTGCTCGGGTTCACGATTCCCGTGCTGCATCGCCGCAGGGACAATGTTCCCGACGACGAGCCGGGACTCGCAGAGGTGTTCGAGCATCGCTTCCGACCGCTGTCGGCCGGGTTCGCGATCCCGGTCTTCGCCTTCTTCTCGGCGGGCGTCGCGCTCGGCGGCGTCGAGGGATTCCTCACCGCCATGCGCGACCCGGTGGCGATCGGGATCGTTGCCGGACTCGTCCTCGGCAAGCCCCTCGGCATCGTCGTGGTGACGTGGCTTATGACCAGGGCGCGCGGAATCCGCCTGGATCCCTCACTGAAGTGGATCGACATCGTCGGGGTTGGTCTGCTCGCCGGCATCGGATTCACGGTGTCTCTGCTGGTCACCGAGCTCAGCTTCGTCGTCACCGACCCGCATCACGATCATGCGAAGATCGGGATCTTCGTCGCCTCCCTCTCCGCGGCTCTGATCGCGGCGGTTCTGCTGACCAGCCGCAATCGCAAGTACCGCAGGATCGCCCGCGCCGAAGCGGTCGACGAGGACGGCGACGGCATCCCCGACGTCTACCAGCGGCCGTGACGTCGTCGGGCGGGGTCGCCGGGCGCGCGTCACGGCGTGCTCGTCGGTACCGGATCCTCGGCCGACTCGGCACGGTGTCGGCGCGTCACCGACGCTATGACCAGGCCGAGCAGCCCGGCGAGCGCGAGCAGGCTCGTGACGTAGAGCGGAATCGCCCAGGGCGACTGATTCGCGCCGCTGATCCAATAGGTGTCGGCGAGAGCCATGCCGGGACCGAAGCTCGCGATGAAGTACGCCGGCGTGCCCAGAACGAGCATCGCGAGATAGGCGCTGGTGATCGCCGTGGGCGTCGCATCGGCACGCCGCGCGGCCAGCAGCAGGACGACGACGGCCAGGGCGGGCCGAGCGCCAAGAATGCGATGACGAACCCGGCGGAGATGTGCTCGCCGGCATCCGCCAGGTCTTGGGAGATCTGGGCCAGTGTGGCCCCGGGGCTGCAGCGAGCGGATTCAGCACGAGGATCTGCACCGCCGCGAGCACGGCGTAGGCGAGAACCGCGAGGGTGCCGACACCGGCGATCAACGGTACGGCGATGCGAGGGCGGCTGTGGGGCTCATGCGCCCATCCTCCGTCATTTTCGTGTCATGCGGGTGACCGCCGCCTATCGTGGTCCCATGAGCGTGACGACCGACTGGATCGAGCATCGCCGCGGCCTCGACGGCGAGGTGCTCGGCTGGATCGCCCCGAGGGCGACGGCTTCGTCGTCGTCGACCTGCTCGGGCGCCGGAGAACGGATGCGGTCTCCTGGCATCGAGCGGAGGAGATCCTCGACGCCCTCGGCATCGGCTACCTCGCCGACATCTACGAGCTGCGCCAGGACTCCGGTGAGTGGCTGCGCGTGCGGATCGCAGAGGTGTCGGCATCCAGCATCCGGGTCAAGGAGGACGACTTCGGTGCCGTCGGTGCGCCGCAGATCTATTACGCGCTGCCGTTCCCGGTGCCGGAGGATGCGCTGCGGCCCTCCGGCGGTGATCAGACAGCCTCTCCGGTCGCCCCGCGAGCCGAAGACGAGACGAAACGTAGCAAGACATCCGGAAACTTACGACGTTTCGTCTCCGGCGCTATGCGCATACGCTCAACGACCGGAGGTCCTGGACCAGTTGTTCGATCCCGCGTGATCTGACGCGTCAGAGGTGTCAGGGGCGTGTGCGGATCCCCAGCCCGGGCTTTCGGGCGTGCACCGAGAGGTAGCGCAGGCCCTCGGGGCCGGCAACGAAGCGGCGGCGGGAGCGCGCCGGCAGCCAGACGAGCACGCCGGGGCTCAGCGCGACCTCGCTCTCGGCGGTCTCGAGAGTGCCCCCGCCAGCGAGCACATGGATCAGCACGTCCAACTCGGGGCCGTCGTGCGCGGCGATCCCATCGCCCGCGGGCAGGTCGATGACGTTCGCGTCCAGCCCGCGCGCCGGCGGCTCCAGCCGCCACACCGAGCCGGCGCCGACTGCGAGCTGCGTCGTGTCGCCCACGACGCGCGGAAGCGCCTCGGAGTCTGTCATCGCGTTCTCACTCACCACGCCAATCCAGCCCGCGCGCCGCCAGTTCCTCGGAGAGGATCCGCACGGCCTTCGGCCCGATGCCGTGGATGGCCAGCAGCTCCTTCGGCGTGACCGCGGTCAGCTGGTCGAAGCGGGCGAAGCCGTTGCCGGCCAGCTCACGACGGGCGACCTTTCCGAGCGAGGCCGGGAACTCTGTTTCTGCGGCGTCCATGCCTCCATTGTGCGCCTTGTCATCCTGGAGGGGTGATGCGGCATCCGATCCTTGCGGCGCACGGCGGTAGTGTGCCCCATGAACGGGGTGATCGGCGACATCCTTCCGATGGCGATGGGCGTGGCGATCACACCGGTCTCCGTGCTCGCGACGCTCCTCCTGCTCCTCTCGCAGGAGGGAAGGCGTCGCAGCCTTCCCTTCGCGCTCGGCTGGCTCCTCGGCATCGCGATCATCATGACGGTGTTCGTCGTGGCCACGCTGGTTCTCAAGGACGTGCTCACCGGCGACCCGAAACCCGTGCTGGGGTCGATCCAGCTCGTGCTCGGGAGTCTGCTCCTCATCCGCGCGGTGCGCCTGTGGGCGATCCGCCGCAGCCAGGATGCGGACTGGCCGAAATGGATGTCGACCATTGACGAGGCCGGCGCGGGTGCCGCCGCGCTGCGTGGACTGCACCAGGTCACCGCGAACACCAAGAACCTCCTGCTCACCGCCAGCGCGGCGGCGGTCATCGTCGATGCGACGCTCGGAGTGGGGCCCAGCGCGACGGTCATCGGGGTCTTCACTGCCATCGCGGGCGTCAGCGTGCTGGTGCCGCTGGTGGCGGGGCTCGCGGCATCCGATCGTGCCCGGCCCGCTCTCGCCGCCGCGCGGGTGTGGATCGTGCGTCAGTATGCCGGGGTCATGACGGTCGTGCTGCTGCTCATGGGGTCGGTCGTTCTCGGCAAGGGCATCGGGCACTTCTGAGCGGATGCCGCAGGCTCCTATGCGCGCGGACGCCGGTCCAGATGGACGCCCGCGATCATGCAGCGCACCGACCCGCCCGCGAGCTCCACGGTCGGCACGGGTACCGCGACGATGCGGGCGCTGCGCTCGATCACGCGCACCTGGTCGTCTGTGAGCGCCGCCCGGCCGCGCTCGGAGATCACGAGGATCCGACCGGAGGCGCCGGTGAGCTCGATCGCATTGCCGGCGAACTCCCGCACCTGCCGGGCGTTCAGTTCGACAACCTCGCGCCGCGCGCTCAGGCGCTCGACCACCTGCTCGCGCCGCCCCGGGTCGGTGATGTGTCTCAGGCCGACCAGCGCGAAGTCGGTCGCCACGCACATGAGCACGTTGGTGTGGTAGATCGGGATGCCGTACTCGTCGACGGCCTCGAAGGCGATCGGCTCGTAGCCGAAGTTCGTGCAGAAGCGTTCGAGGGCGATCGGGTCGGCCCGGCGGGATCGGGCGACGTAGGCGATGCGCGACTCGTGATCGAGCACCATGGCGCCCGTGCCCTCGAGGAAGACGTCGTCGAGCTCGAGGCCGGAGTAGTCGGTGACCGTCTGCACCCGGTAGGTCGCCTTGAGGTGCTCGATGATGTCATAGCGGCGCTCGCCGCGGCGGTTCGGCGTGCACATCGGGTAGAGGGCGATGTGGCCGCCCGAGTGCGTGGAGAACCAGTTGTTCGGGAACACGCTGTCGGGGAGGTCGTCGCGTTCGTCCTCGAAAAGCTCGACCCGCACGCCCTCGGCGGAGAGGGCCTCGGCCAGGGAGGTGACCTCGGCGTAGGCGCGGAGGGCGATGTCATCGGATGCGGCGGGGCGTCCGCCTGGAACGTGTTGTCCGCCGCGGTCTGCGCATTCGGCGTGAAGTGGCGGGGGCGGATGAGCACCACCGCCGAGGGCGCCTGCGCGGACATCTCAGCCCACCGGGGCCAGGGCCGCGACCATCCCGAAGAGGTCCTTCGGGTCGTCGGGCTCGGCGACCAGATCGAGGGAGGAGACGTAGCCGGTGCCGGCGACGTCGTCGCGCAGGAACCGCAGCGCCGAGAAGTCCTCGATGGCGAAGCCGACCGAGTCGAAGAGCGTGATCTGCTCCTCGGAGGCGCGACCCGGCGCCTGCCCCTGGATCACCTGCCACAGCTCGGTGACCGGGAAGTCGGCATCCATCTGCTGGATCTCGCCCTCGATGCGCGTCTGCGGCGTGTACTCGACGAACACGTCGGCGCGCTCGAGGATCGCCGGGTCCAGCTCGGTCTTGCCGGGGCAGTCGCCGCCGATCCCGTTGATGTGCATCCCCGGTTCGACCTGCGCGTCGAGCAGCACGCGGGCGAGGGCCTTGTCGGCGGTGCAGGTCGTGACGATATCGGCGCCGCGCACGGCATCCGATGCCGACTCCGCCCGCGTGATCCGGAAGCCGAGGGGGCCAGGTTGCGCTCGAACTTGTCCATGGCGGACGGGTCGGTGTCCCAGACCGCGAGTTCTTCGATGCCGAGCGCGCCGCGGAAGGCGAGCGCCTGGAACTCGGCCTGGCTGCCGGCGCCGATCATCGCCATCCGGGTGGAGTCGGGCGGGCGAGGTGGCGGGCGGCCATCGCCGAGGTCGCCGCGGTGCGCAGGGCCGTCAGCAGCGTCATCTCCGAGAGGAACACGGGATACCCGTTGTGCACATCGGCGAGCATGCCGAAGGCCGTCACGGTCTGGAAGCCGCGCGCCGGGTTGGAGGGGTGTCCGTTGACGTACTTGAACGCATAGGTCTCGTAGTCGCTCGTCGGCATGAGCTCGATCACGCCGAAGGGCGTATGGCTGGCCACGCGCGGCGTCTTGTCGAAGGACTCCCAGCGACGGAAGTCGTCTTCGATGTACGCCGCCATCCGGACGATGAGCTGCTCTGCGCCCTGCTCGATCATCCAGCGCACCATGTTGCGCACGTCGACGAAGTCGGTCACTGTTCCTCCTGCTGCGTTCGGGTACTTACAGGGTAGATCCGGGCGATGCGTAAACACGATGGGCACAACTTGTGGCAGATCGCTACTCTCATGACGAAACGTATCTACTATCTGTACACTTTGTATATGGCGATACTCTCGGACCTCGACCGCCGGCTCATCGGCGCGCTGCGCGAGGACGGGCGGATGCCGGTGGCCGAGCTCGCCCGGCGTCTCGGTGTCGCCCGCGCGACCGTCACCACCCGCATCGACCGGCTCGTCGCCAGCGGCGTCATCGTCGGCTTCAGCGTGCGCGTGCGCGACGAGGCCGAGCTCGATCGCATCCGCGCGATCGCCCTGATCGAGGTCGAGGGGAGGACGACGGATGCCGTCATCCGACGCCTCCGCGGGTTCCCCGAGATCGCCGCGCTCCACTCGACCAACGGCGGTTGGGATCTCGTCGCCGAGCTGCAGGTCGACAGCCTCGCCGAGTTCGACCAGGTGCTCGGCCGCATCCGCTCCATCGACGGGGTCGTCAACAGCGAGACGAGCCTGCTGCTGAGCTCGGTGCTGCGGTGAGGCCGGTCAGCTCCGGGTGACCGGCTGTCGCAGGATCGTCTTGAGCTTCTCGGGGCGGTACGACGCGGGTCGCTGAGATAGATCTCGTGGTGACGGCCGGTCAGGCGCAGACCGTTCGCCGGGACGAAGCGGTCGTGCATCTCTGCCAGCACCGGGCCTTCGTCGTCGTAGGAGCCGACATGGAGGGTCTGCACGCACTGGCCTTCGTCGAGCGTCTCCAGGCGCAGCCGGTCGATGAGCGGAGCGCCCTTGCCGGCGGCGGTGGCCGCGGCATCCGACACGTGCTGGTCGGTGAGCCACTCCGGGACGAGGTTGAGGACCGTCCAGGTCCACTGCGACTTGTCGCGCACGGTCGTGAACGCGGCCATGTCGTCGGCCCACCACAGCGCCTCGAGCGGAGCGACCGTGTAGTCGCGGCCGAGCTGTCGCTTGCTGAAGAACTTCAGCGCGTAGGCGGTCGGGTAGAGCGTGGCCAGGGCATCGGCGTATTCGGCGGAGGTGTTGGGGTCGCCCGCGCCGTGGACCATGAGATACCGCAGCGGCGGCACGTCGATGATCTCGAAGCGGCCGCGCGGGGCGGTGTAGCTCGGGTACAGCTTCTTCAGGTCGACCTTGGGGGACTCAGCGGGAGGCATCCCACCACTCCAGCACACGCGTGCCGAAGAAGGTGAGCCACTTCGACGGCTCGCCTTCTTCGACGTCGATGGGGAACCAGACGCGGCCCGGGAGGCGCCCGCCCTGCAGCCACCTGCCGTCGGGCTGCCGTTGCGTGCCGACCGCTTCCGCGGCATCCGCCAACCGGGGGTCGGGAGCGGCGCCATCGTGCAGGGCCGCTTCACGGAAGTGGTCGAGCGAGGCCAGCGCGCTGTAGCGGTGCCGGCTCGGGGACAGAAATTCGGTCACCCAGCCGCCCACCCGCTCGCCGGTGCTCGCGCGGTACAAGAGTCGGCGCTCGAGCAGATACTCCTCGCCACCGCGCCGGGCGTCGCGCAGGCTCTGGTCGCCGGTGAGCTTCTCGTAGGCGAGGAGGCCGCGCACGGCGTTGAGCGTCGAATGGAACGATGAGCGGGTCGAGCGCTCCTCCTCCGGCCCCTCCTCCGCCGCGCAGTTCCACCCGCCATCGGTGAGCCGGTGCGCGGGGAACCATTCGACGAGGCGCGAGACGTCGGCCCCGAGCCAGGCTCCGGTCGCGAGCGTGTAGGAGTTGATGCACACGTCGACCTCGCCTCCCCAGTAGGGCAGGTCGTCGTATTCCCAGCGGCTGTTCGCGTCGAGTCGTGCGGCGGTGTCGCCGAGCACGGCCGGGTCGACGCCCCATTCGCGCAGGTCTTTGAGCGTCCAGGTCGTCGCGACCCAGGGCTGGCCGGGTTCGTCGCGCTCGGGGCCGTCGAAGAACCCGGCGGGGAAATAGGCGCCGCCCGCCCATTGCCCGTCGGGATCCTGATGCGACAGCAGCTCGGCGCCCATGCCCTCCGTCGCGACGCGCGCACGCGTCGCCTCCCACACCTCGGGTGGCGCGCCGGCGAGGTCGCGCTCGACCTGCCAGCGCAGCGCCGGATCGGAGTCGAGCAGCCAGTCGAGCACGTGCGGATCGGTGGACATGCAGGGCACGCTACTCCCGGCATCCGACGTCCGGAAGGGGTGGGGTAACGTGATGCCCATGCAATCCCGGTGAGCCCCCTTCTTCGTTCCCGCACCAGTGAAAGGCCCACCCATGCATCCCTCTCCTCCTCTCACCGGAAAGACCGCCCTCGTCACCGGCGTCTCCCGCCGCCGCGGGATCGGCTTCGCCGTGGCGGCGCAGCTCGCCTCGCTCGGCGCGAGCGTCTTCCTTCACCACTTCCGCCCCACGACCTCGACCTGCCCTGGGGCGGCGACGACCTGGATGCAGTGCGGGGCGCCATCCGCTCCTCGCTCATCGAGGGCGCGCTACTCGGTGACCTCAGTGCCGACCTGTCGGATGCCGCGGAGCCCGCTCGCCTCGTCGAGGCCGCCGCCGCGCTCACCGGCAGCCTCGACATCCTGGTCTGCAACCACGCCAAGAGCGGCGGCGACGGCAGCATCCTGGACATGACGGCGGAGCGGCTCGACGCGTTCTGGGCCGTCAATACGCGCTCCACGCTGCTGCTGACGCGCGAGTTCGCCCGGCTCAAGGGCGGCAGCGCCGCCGATGCGCGCCCGGGCGACCGCATCGCTTCCGGAAAGCCGTTCGATGAGCCGCAGGGGCACGTGTTCTGGATGACCTCGGGGCAGATCCACGGGCCGATGCGCGGGAGGTCGCCTACGCCGCGAGCAAGGCGTCGCTCGCCGGAGTCACGGCGACCGTCGCCGCCGAGCTCCTCGAGCTGGGCATCATTCTCAACACGGTCAACCCGGGCCCGGTGAACACCGGCTACCTGGATGCGGAGACGACCGATCGGGCGCTGGAGGCGCTCGACGCGCACCTCGCCTCGACGCCGTTCGGTCGCTTCGGGCGTCCCGAGGATCCCGCCGAGCTCATCGGCTGGCTCTCGACGCAGAGCGGCTCGTGGGTCGTCGGTCAGGTGCTCACGAGCGACGGAGGCTTCTCGCTGGGCTGACGTATGAGTACACGCCTTTCTGAATACAGAAAATCATGTACTGTTGCGGACGTGACCACGACAGCCACCCTCACCCACACCGCCGCCGTCGCCCGCCTCGGCTTCGCGCTCTCCGACACCACCCGCGCGGGAGTCCTGCTCGCGCTCCGTGACGGGCAAGGCTATCCCTCCGAGCTCGCCGACGAGCTCGGCGTCTCGCGGCAGGTGATGTCGAATCAGCTCGCGTGCCTCCGCGGCTGCGGGCTCGTCGAGGCGATCCCCGACGGACGACGCACGGCGTACCGCCTCGCCGACGAGCATCTGGCGCCCGCCCTCGACGAGTTCGTGCGCGTCGTGCTCCACGTCGACCCGGAGTGCTGCTCGGGCGAGAGTTGCGGCTGCGCATGACATCGGCCCTGACCGCGTCGCGAAAGCGGGTGCTGCAGCGCCGCATCCGATGGATCGTCACGGCGACCATCGCCTACAACGTCATCGAGGCGATCGTCGCCATCGCCGCGGGCGCCGTCGCCTCCTCGACGGCGCTGATCGCCTTCGGCCTGGACTCGACGATCGAGGTGCTCTCGGCCGCGGCCGTCGCCTGGCAGTTCACGCGTCGCGACCCCGAACGCTGGGAACGCGGCACGCTGCGCGTGATCGCGGTCGCCTTCTTCGCGCTCGCCGCCTATGTCACGGGAGCCTCGATCCTGGCGCTGCTCGGCCGCGACGAGGTGCACCACTCCCCGGTCGGGATCACCCTGGCCGCCCTGAGCGTCATCATCATGCCGTTCCTCTCCTACGCCGAACGGCGCGCGGGCACCGAGCTCGGCTCGGCCACGGCCGTGGCCGACTCGAAGCAGACGCTGATCTGCACCTACCTCTCGGCGGCCGTGCTCATCGGGCTGCTGCTCAACAGCCTGTTCGGATGGTGGTGGGCGGATGCCGTCGCCGGCCTCGTCATCGCCGCCTTCGCCCTCCGCGAGGGCCTGGAGGCCTGGCGCGGCGACGCCTGCGCGACCTCGGTCGGGATGATCCTCGAGTCCGAGCATGACCATCCCGAGCACGCAGCCTGACGTGCGACCACCCTGTTCGGTCCCTCAGATTCAACTCTCCGGGTGCCGAGAAGCTGAATCTGAGGGACCAGACGGCGGCACGAGCCCCATCCGGTGCGCGAGGATCACCGCGTGCACCCGGTCGCGGGCGCCGAGCTTGGCGAGCACGCGCCCGACGTGCGTCTTGACGGTCGACTCGCTCACGAACAGCTCGGCCCCGATCTCGGCGTTGGTGAGGCCGCGACCGATCGCGACGAACACCTCGTGCTCGCGCTCGGTGAGCTCGTCGAGCGCCGGAGGCGCGGCCTCGGATGCCGGCAGGCGAGAGCCGAACAGGTCGAGCATCCGCCGTGTCACCCGCGGGACAGCGTCGCCTCGCCCGCATGCACGGCACGGATCGCGCCGGTGAGCTCCTGCGGATGCGCATCCTTCAAAAGGAACCCGCTCGCCCCGGCCCGCACCGCGGCGAAGGCGTACTCGTCGAGGTCGAAGGTCGTGAGCACGACGACTCTCACCGCGGGGTGCTCCGCGGCGATGCGGCGGGTCGCCTCGATGCCATCCATCTGCGGCATCCGTACGTCCATGAGCACGACGTCGGGGCGTTCCGTCGCCACCGACCGCAGCGCCTCGGCACCGTCGCCGGCCTCGGCCACGACCGTGATGTCGGGCTCGGCGTCGAGCACCATCCGGAAGCCCATCCGGATCAGCTGCTGGTCGTCGACGAGCAGCACGCGGATCTGATCAGCCATCGGCATCCTCCTCGGGAAGATCGGCGACGAGCCGCCACGACGAGGCGCCGACCGGCCCCGCCTGGAGCGTGCCGCCGAGCGCCGAGACCCGCTCCTGCAGGCCCCGGATGCCGAAGCCCGCGCCCCGCGAGGGCTCATCGGCGCGCACCCCGTCGTTCTCCACCGACACCCGCACCCGTCCGTCCGTGTAGTCGAGCGTGACGGCGATCCTGCCCGGGTCGTGCGCGTAGCGCATCGCGTTCGTGAGCCCCTCCTGCACGACGCGGAGCACGGTCAGGCGGCGCGCATTCGAGCCCGAGGGAGTTCCCGCGACCGTGAGCGTGACCGGCAGGCCCGCGGCGCGGGCGGTCTCGACGACGTCCTGCGGCGTCAGGTCCAGCAGGGGCCGAGCGGGAGAGCGGATGCGCCCGGCTCCGACTCCGCATCCGTGCGCAGCACGCCCAGCATGACCCGCATCTGCGTGAGTGCCTCGCGGGCCGTGTCGGCGATCGCGCGGTTCGCCTGCTTCGACCGGTGCGGGTCGTCGATCGCGTGTGCGCCCTCGGCGAGGGCGACGACGACGGCGAGGGAGTGCGAGACGATGTCGTGCATCTCGCGGGCGATGCGGGTGCGCTCGGCGGCGGCGGCCAGCTGCGCCTGCTGATCGCGCTCGACGGCAAGTTGACGGGAGCGCTCGATGAGCGCCTCGACGTAGCGCTTGCGGCCGCCGACGTTCACGCCGATGAGGGCGCCGATCAGCAGCAGCGTCGTCGTGCTTCCGACGAGGACCGTTCCCTCGTTCAGCGCCGTCACACCGGTCCGGGTCCAGATGAAGGCGGTCAGCGCTGCGCAACCGACGGCCGCGGCCAGCGTCCACATCGCCGCGCGCGAGCTGCGGTACACGGCGACCGAGTAGAGGGCGATGACCGGCGCGACGCCGGCGGCGCTCGAGGAGAGCAGGGGTCGAGCACCGCGATCGGGCTGAAGGTGATGATGAACACCGTCAGCGGGTAGCGACGCCGCCACATCAGGCTCACCGAGGTGCCGACGGCGAGCACCAGACCGACGATCAGCCAGCCGATGGCGATGCGCTCCGCCCCCGGCTCGATCGACCCGAGTGCGAAGGTCGGGATCGACAGCAGCAGCGCGAGGACGACGAGCAGGACGTCGGCCAGCCGCGGATGCCGCGCCCAGAACCGCCGGATCACCCCGGGCGGACGCGGAAGACGCAGGTCGTCCTCGGCGGGGATGCTGCTCCCGTCGAGGACGACCCGCGTGCTCTCCGTCATCTGCTCGACTCTACGCGTCGTGCCCCTTCAGGACGGCGGCCCCGGCGGCGATCGCGACGACCGCCCAGGCGATGATCGTGACCAGCGCGGGCCAGGTCTCCAGCGGGATGCCGCTCATCGGTCCGCCCATGAACAGCGACTGTCCGGCGTTGGAGGGCAGGTAGCCCGCGGCGGTCTGCACCCATTCGAAGTCGGGCGTCGCCGGGAAGAACATCACCAGGATGGGCGCGACGAAGATCAGGCCGATGCCGGTCGCGAGCGCGCCGGGGCCGTTGCGGATGACGAATCCGATGCCGACCCCCACGACGGAGACGGCGGCGAGGTAGAGCGCTGCGCCCAGCAGCGGCATGACCGAGCTGTCGGGCTCGGACAGGTCGATCATCCCCGAGGGGAGGATCAGCCCGGTGAGCACGGCGGCGATCGCGAAGACGACGAGACTGAACAGGAACATCGTGGCGGCGACGATGAGCGCCTTCGCCAGGAGCGCACCGAGGCGGCGCGGCGCGGCGGTGAGCGTCGATCGGATCATGCCGGTCGAGTACTCGCCGGTGACCATGATCGTGCCGATGATCACGGCGAGCAGCTGGGTCAGCACCGTCGCGAACACGATGACCATCACGGCGGTGCCGTTCGCCTCGGCGACGGATGCCGGAGCCGCCTCCTGGGCGAAGCTCGCCAGCGCGGAGGCCTGCAGGAGGCTGAGCCCCACCGACACGAGGGCGACGAGGCCGAAGGCCCACCAGGTCGAGCGGACGGTGGTGAACTTGATCCACTCGGCGCGGAGGAGGCGCGCGAAGCTGACGCGCTCCCGCGACGGGGCGGCGGGGCCTGTCGCGGCGGCGACCGGCTCGGGGATGGCGGTGAGGGTGTTCATCTCAGATGTCCTTCGTCTTGTACTCGACCTCGTCGCCGGTGAGGCGGAGGTAGGCGTCTTCGAGGGTCCCGGTCGCGGGGGTGAGCTCATGGAGGGCGAGGCCGCGGGCGGCGGCGAGGTCACCGATGTCGGATGCCGCGATCCCCGCGATCTCGAGCAGGTCGTCGCCGAGGTCGGTGACCGTGACGGCGTCGCCGGCGAGAAGCGCGGCCAGCTCGCGGGCGCGCGGGGAGCGGACCCGGACGGTCGTGCTGGTCCAGTCGCGGACGATGTCGGCGAGCGGGGCATCCGCGAGCACCTTGCCGCGGCCGAGCACGATGAGGTGATCGGCGGTCAGCGCCATCTCGCTCATCAGGTGGCTCGACAGCAGCACGGTCCTGCCCTCGGAGGCGGCATGGCGCACGAAGCGGCGGACCCACATCACGCCCTCGGGATCGAGGCCGTTGACCGGCTCGTCGAGGATGAGCGTGTGCGGATCGCCGAGGAGGGCGGCGGCGATCCCGAGCCGCTGGCCCATGCCGAGGGAGAAGCCGCCGGCGCGCTTGCGGGCCACGCCGCCGAGACCGGTGATGTCGATCACCTCGTCGACCCGGGAGCGGCGGATGCCGTGGGTCGCCGCCATCGCCCGCAGGTGGTTCACGGCGGTGCGGCCGGTGTGCACGGCCTTGGCATCCAGGAGGACGCCGACCTCGGTGAGGGGCGAGCGCAGGTCGCGGTAGTCGCGGCCGCCGACGGTGACCCGGCCGGCAGTCGGCCGGTCCAGCCCGACGATCATCCGCATGGTGGTGGACTTGCCGGCGCCGTTGGGCCCGAGGAAGCCGGTGACCTTCCCCGGGCGACGGTGAAACTGACATCCGAGACGGCCCGCTTGGGGCCGAAGCTCTTGCTGAGGTGCTCTGCAACGATCATGTCTTCGACGCTACGGGCGCCGGGCGGGCGGCACATCGGCCGCGAGGATGGTCTTCGATCGCGGGGGCGTGGTACCTGGGTACCACGGGGCTGGTTCAGGCCGAGAGCAGCCCGGCGAGGAACGCGGCCTGCTTCTCCCAGTGGAAGCCCTGCCCGCCCTCGTGCTGGTTGAAGGGGTAGTCGACGATCGCGGCGTCGCCGGCCCAGTGGTTGCGGGCCGCGTAGACGGTCGAGGGCGGGCACACCGGGTCGAGGAGGGCCACCGAGAACAGCGCGGCCGTGGTGGCGCGCTTGGCGAAGTTCACGCCGTCGAAGTACGACAGGGTCGTGAAGACCTGTTCGGTCGCCCCGCGGTGCACGGCCAGATAGCGGACGATCTCCTGGTACGGGTCGCGCTCGGTCATGCCGACGGCGCGGTCGAAGTGGCACAGGAAGGGCACCTCGGGCATGGCGGCGATGAGGCCGTCGCAGAGCGCCGCCGCGGCGATGGCGATCCCGCCGCCCTGGCTCGTGCCGCAGACGGCCACGCGTGCGGCATCCACCTGGTCGAGTGAGCGGACGGCATCGACCGCCAGCACCGCGTCGGTGAAGACACGGCGATAGTAGTAGGTCTCGGGGCTCTCGATGCCTCGCGTCATGAAGCCGGGCGCGGCCGGCGCCGAGCCGTGCGGGTCGCCGGTGACGCCGCCGGTGCCCCAGCCGCTTCCCTGCCCGCGCGTGTCCATGAAGAAATAGGCGTAGCCGGATGCCGCCCAGGCGAGCTTCTCGTGCGGCAGGCCGCGTCCGCCGCCGTAGCCGTTGAACTCGACGACGGCGGGGAGGGGCTCTGCGGCATCCGACGGCACGATGAGCCAGCCGGCCACCGGGTCGCCGGCGAACCCGGAGAAGGTCATGTCGTACACCTCTACCGCCGTGAGCGGCGAGTCGACGCGCGTCAGCCGCGGCGGCTCCGCGACGGCGCGCGACTCGGCGAGCGTGCGCTCCCAGAACACGTCGAAGTCGGTGGGTTCGACCACGGCGGGGCGATAGGTTTGCAGCTCCGCGGGCGGGAGGTCGAACCGTGGCATCGGGGCTCCTTCTCTGGACGGTCGAGCGGCAGTCTACTGGTGCGGAAAGCGGATCCGGATGCCGCAGACGACTGCGCGCCGCGGCCCAGGGAGGGAGGGCCGCGGCGCGCAGGGGTCAGCGGATCAGGACACTTCCGGTCGACGGCGCAAGCGCGTCACGACCAGGGTGGAGGCGCCGAGCGCCAGCAGCAGTGCGCCGAGCAGACCCCAGGGCCCGAGCTCGCCACCGGTGGCGGAGAGCTCCTCGGCGACGACGCGGAACTGCACGCTCACCTCCCCCGACTCCGCGCCGGTCAGGGTGACCGTGTGGACGCCCAGCGGCGTGTCCGCGGGATCGTCCACGTGAAGGTCACCGCGCCGTCGGCGTCGGCGGACCTGGTTCCCAGCGCAAGCGGCTCGGAGTTCATCACGCCGCTCACGTTCTCGCCGGCGGCGAAGCCGGTGCCGGTCACCGTCAGCGAGCCGCCTCGCTCCACCGTCGCGGAGGTCAGCGTGGCGCGGAGTTCGGTCTCCGGGTCCGCGGGGTCGGTGGGATCGGCCGGGTCCGTCGGGTCGCTCGGGTCCGTGGGATCGCTGGGTCCGTCGGGTCACCCGGGTCGCTCGGGTCCGTAGGTTCGGTCGGGTCCGTAGGGTCGGTGGGGTCCGTCGGATCGGTGGGGTCCGTCGGATCGCTGGGGTCCGTGGGATCGGTCGGATCCGTCGTGCCCGGATCCGTGCACTCCGCATACGCCTCCGCGCTGGGCGAGAAGCGGATCCACTCGAATCGCGGCTCGAGCTCGACAGCGGCGTTGCCACGGTAGGCGTAGGGGCCCACGTGCGTGTAGCGCGGCTCGCCTTCAAGCAGCGCGGCGACCGCCCGGCCGTGGAGAGTGAAGTTCTCACCATCCGTCGACACGGACGCCATGATCGTGCTGCCGTCGCTTGTCAGCCGCAACCACACCTCGGTCGTCTCGGCGTATCCGGTGAAGGTCTGGTCGGTGAAGGCAGGGCTGCCGACGGCGACGAGCTCGAGACCGCGCCCATTGGTGGCTTTGCCCAGGGTGAGCCGCACGTACTGACCGTCGCCCGTGTAGAGCATCAGCCCTGCCTGCTGGAAGTTCAGGGAGGGCCCGCCGTCCGGGTAAGTCAGCCTCGTTGTCACCTCCCACTCGTCGCCTGGCAGCTCCTGCTGCAGCAGGGAGGCGCCGGCGATGCCGCCGGCATAGGTCGGAACGACGAGCGCGCCGTCCTCGACGCGGTGGCGCGCCGACTCCTCGCGAACCACGCGGTCCCAGACATCCGAGATCCCGTCCTCGAACTCGTCGGAGCCTGGGGCGGCGCACTCCTCGAACACGGGGTTCTCCGGGTCGAAGGGGAAGTTGCCGAACGCGGGGAGGACGACCGTCTCGGCCCCGTCCTTCGCCCAGGCGATCGTGGCGCCCAGGCGGTGGCCGGCCTCGTAGAAGAGATAGGTCTCCCCGTCATGCGTGACGATCTCCGGAGAGGCGACACGTCCGGCATCCGCTCCCAGACCGCTGGCCTGGTGGAGGAGGATCGGCTCCTCGCCGACGTTGCGCAGGGTCTCGTCGATCGTGCGCGCATAGCTCTTGCCGCTGGAGGCGTGGTAGACGACGTACAGCTGGTCGTTCCACTCCCAGAGGTTCGCCGCCGAGACGTTCTGGCCCTCCTCGGGGCCGGGTGCGACGACGTAGTCCGGGTCGACCGTCCAGGAGATCCCGTCCACGGACTCGGCCAGGCGGATGCGGCGGATGTTGTCGCGCTCGTTGCCCATGTAGAACATGGCGTAGCCGTACTCGGAGTCGGCGTCAGGATGTGGGAACACGCGTGCGTAGCTGGACTCGGTCACGTTCGGGCCGCCCATGGCGTTGTCGACCACCCGGTCTCCGTACTCGAAGTGGATGCCGTCATCGCTGCTCGCGTAGCGGGTCACCGAGTTCTCGCCGTGGAAGTAGAGGAACATCTTGCCCGCCTCTTCGTTCCAGATCGCATCGGGACTGGAGACGTGACTGACGCTGTAGTGATCGTCCCAGACGCGCTCGATGATCGGGCTTCCCTCGTACTCCGTCCACGGCCCCTCGAGGCTGTCGGCGTACATCAGCACCACGCCGGCGGGAGCATCGTGCGGCGCCGTGTACAGGTACCACTCGCCCAGCGGGTTCTCGAAGTGCGCCCCGGCATGGAAGACGCTCGGGAAGATGAACTCGTTGGTCGGGTTGTAGTTCATCGTCGACTTGTCGGTGATGATCCCCTGGAATCCGAACGACGGCCAGCCCGCAGGAGGCTCGGCGACGGCCATGCGGAGGGCGGTGTCCGCCGGCGGGGGTGCAGCTGCGGCGGGCGCGGCCGTGGCGGCGAGCCCGAGTGCGGCAGCCGCGGCGATCAGCGCAAGCGGGCTGCGCCGGGATCGCGGGACGGTGATGGTCATTTCCTGATCTCCTTCGATGAGGATCCGCGGATGCGGACCGGGTGCGGGGCGCGGAGGCACGACGAACGTGCCCTCCGTGCGGGGAGTGGGCGGGGAGGCTCGGGATCAGCCCTTCAGTCCGGTGTGTGCGAGCCCTTGCACGAACTGCTTCTGGGCGACGAGGAAGACCGCGAGCACGGGCAGCACCGTCAGGGTCGTGGCGGCCAGCTGCACGTTCCACATCGGTCCGCCGTAGGCGTCGACGTACTGCGTCAGCGCCTGCGGGAGAGTGAACATGTCCTTGCTCGACAGGTACACGATCGGCTCGAGGTAGAGGTTCCACGACTTCAGGAACGTGAAGATCGCGACCGCGGCGAGCGCGGGCCGCGCCAAGGGGAACGCGATCCGCCAGAAGATCCCCAGCGACCGAGTCCGTCCATCCGGCCGGCCTCCTCGAGCTCGACCGGCAGTCCCAGGAAGAACTGGCGCATGATGAAGATCCCCAGTACGGCGGGCGCTCCGAAGATCGGGATCACGATCAGCGGCCAGTGCGTGTCGATCAGCCCCATGCTGTTGACCAGGCGGAACAGCGGCACGATCGTCACCTCGGAGGGAACGAGCAGACCGATGAGCACGACGAGGAACAGCGCGTTGGCCCCGGGGAATCGGATGCGGGCGAAGGCGTAGCCGGCCATGGCTGCCAGCAGCAGCGTGCCCACGGTCACCAGCACCGCGATGTAGAGGCTGTTCCAGTACTGCTGCGCGAACGGCTGCAGGCGGAACACCTCGCCGTAGGCGTCGAAGGTGGGATTCTCCGGCCAGAGCGTCGGGACCTTGCGGAGGATCTCGCTCATGGGCTTCAGGCTCGAGGTCGCCATCCACCAGGTGGGGAAGACGAACGGGATGCTGATGACGGCCAGCAGCGCGATCATGCCGATCGACGCCCAGCGTCGCTTGGCACGCGACCATCCGGTGCGTGCGAGGCGTGCCGACGTCGCGGATCCGGTGACGACGGCGGTCGTGTCGAGGGGTTCGATCTCGGTCAGGGGGCGTCAGTTCTCATGGAAGACCCACCTCTTTCGTGTCTGCCACTGGATGAGGGTGAGCACCAGGACGATGAGGAACAGCAGGACCGACAGGGCGCTGGCGTAACCGAAGTCGTTGAAGCGGAACGCCTGCTGGTAGAGGTAGTAGACCAGCACGGTGGTCGAGTTGCCCGGGCCGCCCCCGGTGAGGACGGCGATCTGGGCGAACACCTCGAGGGAGCCCACGATCGTGAGGATCGACACGAGCAGGATGGTCGGGCTGATCATCGGCAGGGTGATCGAGCGGAAGCGTCTCCAGGCGCCGGCGCCGTCGATGCGGGCGGCCTCCATGATCTCCTCCGGAACGCTCTGGAGCGCGGCGAGGAACAGGATCATGTTCAGGCCCACGTTCTTGAAGACCTGGACGATGATCACCGACAGCAGCGCGGTGACCTCGCCGCGCAGCCAGTTCGGCCCCTCGATGCCGATGAGAGCGAGGAAGCCGTTGATGCCGCCGTCGGCCTGCAGGAGGAACCCCCACACGATCGTCCAAGCGACGAGCGAGACCACGACGGGGGAGAAGAAGAAGGTGCGGAACGTGGTCGTGCCGGGAAGCTTCTGGTTGAGCATCACGGCCAGGAACAGGGCGAGCGAGATGTTCAGGACGACCAGCCCGATCGAGAACCACAGGCTGGCCAGGAGGGAGTCCCGAAGTCCCGGGTCGTGCAGCATCCGGTCGTAGTTGTCGGCTCCGGAGAAGACGAAGGTGTTGGCGAGCACGTTCCAGTCGTGCAGCGAGAACCAGAACACGGCGACGAGCGGGGCGATGACGAAGGCGACGGCGCCGAGGACGGCCGGCGCGACCATCATGTATCCGACGGCCCAGTCGCGCCGCTCCACCGCGGAGCGGCGAGGACGTGCGGGTCGTCCCCTCCGCTCCGCGGTTTCGGCCGTCGTGGCGACGGCGGTGGTGGTCATACGGGATCAGCCCTCCAGCAGCGGTGCGATCGTGTCGCAGGTGCTCTGGAGCACGGCCCCGACGTCGGCGCCGGGCGACCAGAGGGCGTCCAGCTGGGCGCGGACCGTGTCCTGCAGACGTGCGAAGTTCACGTGCGTCGGCTTGGTGACGGCGCCCTGGATGCCGTCGATCACGACGGCCTGCAGCTGCTCCACGCTCAGCAGCGGGTTCGCCGCTGCGAGGATCTCGGCCGTCAGCAGCGACTCGCGCGGCGGCGGGAAGTACGCGGCGAGCTTGGCGGCGTTGTCCGGGTTGGTGAAGTGCGCGAGGAAGTCCGCCGCGATCGCGGGGTTGGCCGCGTTGGCGAACACACCGATTCCGGCCTGCCCGATCACGTTCTGCTGACCGGCCGGTCCCGCCGGAAGCGGGACGATGTCCCAGGCGAAGGAGTCGTCCAGGGCCGAGGCGCGGCTGATCTGGGTGATCGTCAGGGCCGCGTCTCCGGCGAAGAAGTCGGCCGTGACGCCCGGTCCGGGCAGCGCGCCGTCCTGGAACGTGGCGTCGTGGATCCAGGTGAGCGCGTCGACCATCGCCGGCTCGGTGAAGGTGCACGTCAGGCCGTCCTCGCTCCAGGGTGCGGCGGCCCAGCCGTTCCACACCGTCGAGAGGTTCTCCCACGTGCGGTACTCGAAGTCGCGCACGACCAGGCCCGCCTTGCCGGACTCCTCCGCCGTGGCTGCGGCGATGTCGCGGGCGGCGTCGAAGGTCCACTCGCCGGAAGCGACGAGATCGGCGGGGTTGGGCTGGCCTGCGGCCTCAAGCTGGTCGGTGTTGACGAAGACGCCGAAGGGGCTGTTCGAGAACGGGTAGGCGAAGAGCCCTTCGCCCTCCTCCCACAGTGCCAGTGAGGAGGTCAGCAGGTCGTCGTAGTCGTAGCCGTCGGCGTTCTGCAGCGTCGGTCGGATGTCGGCCAGCGCCCCGCTGGAGACGAACTCGGGTGCGTAGCTCTCCAGGATCCATCCCAGGTCCGGTGCGTTGCCGCCCGCGATCTGGGTGGTGAGGCTGGTCGTGTAGTCGTCGAAGGGGATCGCATCGAAGGACACCGAGGAGACCAGCTCGGGTTCGCGGCGACGTAGTCGTCGGCGATCTCCTGGAACAGGGCGAGCTGAGACTCGTCGGCCGTCCACACGGTCATGCGGAGGTCGACCGGTTCGTCGGGGGTCTCCGCGCCCGGCTCGGGGGAGCCGCTGCTGCAACTGGCGAGGGTGAGAGCGGCGACGATGCCGATTCCTGCCGCGAGGGGTGCGCGCCTGTGCGCCCGCGGGTTTCTCATGATTGCTCCTTCTCGGTTGTGGTGGTGCGTTGGTGGTGGGTCAGTAGGCGTAGACGCGGCCCTCGGGCCAATGGCGTTCGACGCCGGCGGCGTCCAGCTCGGCCTGGTAGTCGGCCAGGCGCGCGGACTCGGCGTGGACGGCATGCGGCGTGGTCTGCGCATCGAGGCAGTAGGCGGCGAGGTGCCCGGCCGCCTCGCCGATGTTCCACTCGACGGGATGCAGCCGGTAGCAGCCGTTGGTGATGTGGGTCGTGCCGATGTTCTTGTTCGCCGCGAGCAGGTTCGTCACCCGCCGCGGGATGAGGGCGCCCAGCGGGATCTCGAAGGGCGTGGACGCGACGTCGATGTAGGTGTCGCCGCCGGTCGAGGGGTGCAGGTCGATGCGGTACATGCCGACACCGATCGACTCCTCGTAGCGGGTCGCCCCGGCGTCGCCGCGGATCGCGTAGGACACGTCGTTCTCGGTGATGGTGGTGAGGGCCCGGATGCGGCGGGACTCGCGGTGATACGGTGCCTGGGCGAGGCCGTCCTCGGTGCCCATCACATCGGGGCGCAGGCGCAGCCCCGGGAATCCGGTGCCGCCGTCCGGGCGGGGGCCTCGGTCTGCATCCAGTAGAGCATCGAGAGGCTCAGCTGGCGCGCGCGGGCATAGTGGGCGAGCTCCTCCTCGCGCGGCACGTCGAGCACCGGCGCGAGGAAGTAGTCGATGCTCGGCCAGTTCACCAGGCAGATGTCACTGTCGTAGAAGCCGGGGGCGAACTGGTCACGGGCGGCGATGCGCCGGAAGAACCAGAGGTTCTGGTCGCCGGCGTTGCGCGACTGGTCGGCGTCGACCGCGAGGACGTCGTCGCCCGGGTTGGGCGAGAAGGCCCGGGTGTCGATCTCCAGGGTGCGCGGGTTGGGCGCCTCCCACGACAGCATGCGGTGACCCTGCCAGGCGGAGGGGGCGTACTCGCGCCAGAAGTCGTACTCCGCGGGGCGCTCGATCGTGTGGTCGCCTTCGACGTGCTCCACGGCGAAGCACATGCTCAGCGCCTGCACGTTCTCGGGCTGCACCGTCTCGGGGGCGCTGGGCTCCCCGGTCTCCGCGCGCGACTCGAAGCCCGTGACGTACTCGGTTCCGGTCAACGGCAGGAGCTCTCCGGTCTCGGTGGCGTCGAGGACGTACTGCGCGGTCACGGTCACGTCACCCCCGCCGGTCTCCGAGGCGAGCGTCACGGAGGTCACGCGGTCCCCGTCGACGGATGCCGCGACCGGCCGCACGCGCTCGAGCAGTTGCACGCGTCCGGTCGAGCGGTGCGGGGCGAGCATCTCCTCCAGCACGCCGACGGCGATGGCCGGCTCGTGGCAGAGCTTCGAGACCCAGCCGGCACCCGGATTCAGGTCGACCTTGTCGCGCGCCGCGTCGATGAGCGGGTACCGCCGACGGTAGACGTCCCGGATCCCCTCACGCAGCGCGCGGTAGCGGGCCGTGATGCCGAACTCCTCGACCCAGGGGTGCTCGTCCGGTGGGACGGCCTGGGAGGTGAGCTGCCCGCCGATCCACGGGTGCTCCTCGGTCAGGATCACGCGCGCTCCGCGGTCGGCGGCGGCCAGGGCGGCGGCGACGCCGCCCAACCCTGCTCCGACGATCAGGATGTCGGTGGATAGTTCACGCGTGGTCACGAATGGTTCCTTCTGGTGTGTCGGCGGTGGTGGGTGCGGCGGCGAAGGACTCGCCGTCGACGTCGGGGCAGTCGAGCATCTGGTGGTAGTCGTCCTCGTCGAGGGCGGGGGCGTTCGGCATCCGTCCCTCCGGGGTGCGCGGCGCCTCCGGCTCCTGGTCGACGATCCGCGACAGCAGGACGAGCGCCCGGGCGCCCATCTCCTCGCGCGGCACGACGAAGCCGGACCAGTTGCGGCCGCGGTGGCGCGGATGCAGGGGCTGACCGAGCAGCAGCATCGAGACATCCGCCGGGATCCGCAGTCCCCGGGACTCGAGCTCGTCGGCGAGCTCCTCGGGGGAGTTCTCCGGCGCGACGAGGATCGCGGTCAGGCGTCGTTCGGCGATCTCCTCGGCGGCGCCGGGCACGTCGTGCACGTCGACGAAACGCAGCGGCAGGCCGTGGGCGCGCATCGTCTGCCGGTACCCCTCGACGCGGTCGAGGGTCGGCTGGTCGCTGGCCTGGGGCCGGCGTAGCCGATGCGGGTGTGGCCGGCCGCGACGAGGCGCTCGACCTGGCGGGCGGTGGCGGTGACGTAGTCGGCCCCACATAGGGCAGCATCCGCCCCTCGCTCACGCGCTTGCCGATGAAGACGAAGGGGTAGTTCGTGTCCAGCAGGTGCTGGAGCTCGCTCTGGTCCTCGTGCTGTCCGAGCAGGAGGCAGCCGTCGGCGATGCCCAGCCGCTGCCAGCCGTCGCGGGCGAGCCGGCGGCGGCCCTCGACCACGCGGGCGGAGGTGAACAGGAGCGTGTCGACGCCGAGCTGCTCGGCGGCGTGCTCGATCCCGACGAGGAAGGCGCCGTAGAAGTCGCGGCCGCCGCGCGGGAACGTCTTCTCGTAGGTGAACACACCGAGGATCTGGTTGCGGCCGCCCGCGAGACGCTGGGCGAGCGGGTTCGCAGAGTAGCCGGTGATGCGGATCGCGTCGAGCACGCGCGTGCGGGTCTCCTCCGAGATGCGCACGCCGATCGGGGCGTTGCCGTTGAGGACGAAGCTGACGGTCGACTGGCTCACGCCCGCGATGGCGGCGACGTCGGCCTGCGTGACGCGATGGCGCGGCATCCGATCCTCCTTGATCAGCGTTCGGGTGACGAAGAGCAGTCTGCGGGGGCGTGATCACGTCGTCAAGGTGATAATGCGCATTATTTACGGTGCTTTACGGGTTGAAATCACAGGGGTGCTGAGACAAATCCGCATTATCCGGCGGAGGGAGCGGATGCTGCCGGATCCGACCCTTCACGATCGTCGGCACCGTCCCCGAACCCCGCCGCAAGGAGTACGGTCGGAAGTGCCGGAAGCATAGAGGGAGGAAGCCATGGCGCGGGCGATCGTGATCGGTGCGGGGTTCGTGGGGCTCTCCACGGCCTGGCATCTGCAGGAGCACGGCCTGGAGGTCACCGTCGTCGACCGCACCGGCGTCGCGGCCGGATCCTCGTGGGGCAACGCCGGCTGGCTCACGCCGGGCAAGGCCATCCCGCTGGCCGATCCGAGCCTGTGGGCGTACGGGCCGAAGGCCCTGCTGGATCCGGATGCCGCACTCCATGTGCCGTTCCGCTTCGATGTCGGCCTGTGGTCGTTCCTCGCGCGCTTCGCCTCCCACGGCACGAACCGCGCCTGGGACCGCACGATGGCCGCGCTCACCCCGATCGACAAGCTCGCGCTCGCCGCATTCGACGAGCTCACCGACGGTGGCGTCGACTCCTGGACCCGCGAGGGTCCATTCGTGATCGGCTTCCAGGAGGAGTCGCAGGCGAAGGGATTCCTGCACGAGATCGCCGGTGTCGTCCGTCACGGGCAGGAGGTGCCCTTCGAGCGCCTCGACGATCCATGGAAGCTCGCCCCGCAGCTCGCCGAGGGGGTCGCCGTCGCCTATCGCCTGGACGGGCAGCGCTTCCTGGAGCCGGCGCCCTTCGCGTACGCCCTGGGCGACGCGGTCGAGGCGCGCGGGGCGCATATGCGCTTCGGCAAGGCCGTGGCATCCGTCTCCTCGGTCGGCACCCCGATGGTCACGCTCGAGGACGGAGAGGTGCTCACGGCGGATCACGTCGTCGTCGCCACCGGCGCATGGCTGCCGGCGCTCGCGCGCCCGCACGGGGTGAGAGTGCGCGTCCAGGCCGGACGCGGATACTCCTTCACCGTCGCGAGCGAGCACCCGCCCGAGCGCCCGGTGTACTTCCCCTTCCAGCGGATCGCCTGCACGCCGTACCGGGTCGTCTCCGCATCGCGGGCACCATGGAGTTCCGCTCGCCCGACGAGGCCGCGCGACCCCGGCGCATCCAGGCGATCGTGAACCAGGCGCGCGAGCTGTTCCGGGGCATCGACCTCGACGACCGCGAGGACGAGTGGGTGGGGTCGCGCCCGGTCACCCCGACGGCCTTCCGATCGTCGGCGCCACCCGGTCGCCGGGCGTGTACGTCGCCGGCGGCCATGGCATGTGGGGCGTCGTGCTCGGCCCCGCCACGGGCAAGCTCCTGGCGAAGCAGATCGTGACGGGTGAGATCGATCCGGCGATCGTGCCGTTCGATCCGCTGCGCTGAGGTCGGCCGGCGCGTGCTTCGGATCGAGACATCGGATGCCGCGCAGCGCCGGCCGGTGAAGTCCGTGACGCACCGGAGACCGGCTACTTTATGTCAGCTTCTGTCGGGAGTTCTCCGGAGTTGAGCACCGGTGCGCAGGAGGAATGTGTGGGCGGCATCCGTCATGCTGGACTCATGCGCGGAGTGATCGAATGGGGTGAGCGGCACCAGGTCGCGCTGTACCTGGCGGCGATGGCCGCGGGCGTCGCGGTGGGGCTGCTGCTCCCCGGCGCGGGTGCGGGCGTGGAGCCGGCGATCCTCCCCGTGCTGGCACTGCTGATGTACGTGACCTTCCTCGGCGTGCCGTTCGCGAGCCTGGGGCTCGCGGCGCGCGACGGGCGCTTCCTCGCCACGGTGCTCGCCCTGAACTTCCTCGCCGTGCCGGCGGTCGTCTTCGGCCTCAGCCGCTTCGTCGCCTCCGACCAGGCGCTGCTGCTCGGCGTCCTCCTCGTGCTGCTGACGCCCTGCGTCGACTACGTGATCGCCTTCACCGGTCTCGCCGGCGGGCGCGGGATCGGCTGCTTGCGGCGACGCCGTTGCTGATGGTCGCGCAGATCCTCCTGCTGCCGGGCTACCTGTGGCTCATGGCCGGGTCGGATCTGGCCATCGATCCGCATCCCTTCCTGGAGGCGTTTCTGCTCCTCATCGTCCTCCCGCTGGCGCTCGCCGCCCTGACCCAGCTGCTCGCGCAGCGTTCGCCGGCCGCCCGCGCCTTCGAGGGCGGTGCATTGGCAGCGATGGTGCCCCTGATGATGCTGACCCTCGCGGTCGTGATCGCCTCGCAGATCGCCGGCGTCGGCGGCGCGCTGCGGGAGCTGCTGCGGGTGGTGCCGCTCTACGTCGCCTTCGCCATGATCGCCGCCGGGCTCGGACTGCTCGCCGGTCGTGTCGCCCGGTTCGATGTCGCGGGCCGTCGTGCGGTCGTGTTCAGCGGCGTGACCCGCAACTCGCTCGTCGTGCTTCCGCTGGCGCTCGCGCTGCCGGCCGCCTTCGCCCTCACCCCGCTCGTGGTCGTCACGCAGACCCTCGTGGAGCTCGTCGTGATGGTGGTGATGGTCGCGGTGGTGCCGCGCTTCGTGCCCTCGCGGCCGGGAGAAGCGCGACCTACAGTGGAGGGATGAGCACCCGGCACCGCGTGGCCGCCGCGGCAGCGGCGGTGCTCGCCCTCGCCCTCGTCGGATGCGGCACGCCCGACACGCCGGCCGAGAGCTCCGCGGCATCCGACCCTCCCGCGACGCCCGCGCCCGACCCGACACCGACGGATGAGGCGCTGACCACGCCGCAAGACTTCGTCACGGGCCTCGACGCCCCCTGGTCGATCGCCTTCCTCGGCGACACCGTGATCATCAGCGAACGCGACACGGGACACATCCTCGAGGTCGTCGGCGACACCACCCGCGTCATCGGCACGGTCGAGGATCTCTTCACCCGCGCGGAGGCGGGGCTCCTCGGCCTCGCCGTCGACGACCGGGCCCGCCTCTACGCCTACTCGACCGGCAACGACGGCAACCGCATCCAGCGCTTCACCGTCACGGGTGAACCCGGCGCCCTCGCGCTCGGCGCGCCGGAGACCATCCTCGACGGCATCCCCCACGCCCCCACGCACGACGGCGGACGCATCGCCTTCGGCCCCGACGGCATGCTCTACGCCACCACGGGCGACGCCGGCGATCCCGGCCGCGCCCAGAACCGCGACGACCTCGCCGGCAAGATCCTGCGGATGACCCCCGACGGCGACGTGCCGCCCGACAACCCCTTCGCCGGCTCGCTCGTCTACAGCTACGGCCATCGCAATCCGCAGGGCATCGCCTGGGCGGCTGACGGCACGCTGTTCGCCGCGGAGTTCGGCCAGAACACCTGGGACGAGCTCAACATCATCACCCCGGCGGCAACTACGGCTGGCCCGCCGCCGAGGGGATCGCGGGCATCGACCGCTTCATCGATCCCGTGCAGCAGTGGGCGCCCGCAGAGGCCTCGCCCAGCGGCATCGCGATCGCCGGCGACACGATCTACCTCGCGAACCTGCGCGGAGAGCGCCTGCGCGCGGTCCCCGTCGCCGATCCGACGACGTCCGAAGAGCTCCACGTCGGCGAGTTCGGCCGTCTGCGCGATGTCGTCGCGATATCGGACCCTTCGACGCGGTCTGCTTCGCAGGCCTCGCTCAGGACAAGTGCCGAGATCTGGCTCCTCACGAACAACACCGACGGACGCGGCTCGCCGGCATCCGATGACGACCGCGTCATCCGCGTTCCCGTGGGTAGGCGACCGCGTCCGAAGCATAGGATCGCCCACGTAGACTGGGAGGAAGACCCCGGAAGACCGAGGAACCGCCATGCCTGCCCCCGCCGCCACCTTCACGGTGCGCCACGTTCAGCTCGCCCGCGCCGCCCTGGCCGCGATCGCCGCGCTGATGATCACCTTCTCGCCGGACCACTCGGCGGAGGTCGGTCTCGCGGTGTTCAGCGGGTTCGCGATCGCCACCGGGCTGATCATGTTCCTGTCGGCATGGCTCGCGGCGAAGGCGGGGGCCGTTGGCACTACGTCCTGCTCGGCGTGATCGCGATCCTCGGCGGACTCGCCTCGGGCATTCCGGCACTGCGCTCGACGACGATGTTCTTCGTCGTGGTGATCTCCTGGGCCGCGCTCAGCGGGCTGGTCGAGCTGCTCGCCGGCATCCGGAACCGTCGTGCGGGCGACCCGACCGGGCGCGACATGGTGACCGTGGGCATCGCGACGCTGCTGCTGGCGGTCGCGGTGCTGGTGGTCCCGCAGACCTATTCACTCGTGTACACGATCGAGGAGGCCGGCAGCTTCACGCTCACCGGCATCATCCTCGCCGTCGGCATGTTCGGCGCCTATGCGGCGATCGTGGCCGTCTACCTGGCCATCGCCGGATTCTCACCGCGCCGCCGCACGCCGGCGCAGGTCGAGGCACCGGAGGCCGCCGATCAGGGAGGCCCTGCATGACCGAAGACAAGCCCAGCCGCAAGGAACTGCTGCGTCCGCTGCACCTGCTCGGCATCGCCGGCGCCGCCGGTGTCTTCGCCGCGATCGTCACGCTCGTCTCCACGGGCGCGTTCACGGTCCGCGTGAACGACGCGCTCGCCGAGGGCACCTATGCCGGTATGCCTCCGGTGCTGCTGGGGCTCGTGATCGGCGGTATCGCCTTCATCGTGACGTTGCTGGTGCTGTCGATGCTCATGCTCGCGGTCGACCCGGCGCAGGTCACGCGCGAGGTGGATCGCCCGGTGCTCTACGACCCCGAGGGCGAGGGCTCGGATGCCGATGACGACGCCGCATCGGAGGAGGAGCCTTCGGCCTGAGGCGTACTCCGCCGATGTGACGGGTCGTCGCTGCTGGTGCGCAGCCGCCGCGTGAGGGCGTGCCGATCAGGGAGGTGCCCAGGCCCAGCACCGCCCAGGTGACCAGCAGCCATCCCATCCTGCTGCCGGGTCGACTGCAGTGATCGCGACTGCGCCGATCAATCCGAGGGGGTGACCGCTGTGCCGATCATCATCGTGCACACGACGCCGATCCGGTCGACGACCCGAGGGATGGGTGCCCCGCGTCCGGCGACTCTTTCTGCACAGCAGTCGAGATCCGGGATTCTGTCCACATTGCCGTCTCTTCCGTCCCGCGCCTGGTGCCGTTCGACCAGGCTGGCCGTCATGAGCCGACACGAAGAGACCTCCTTACGCGAACGCGTGCTGACCACCGACGACGAACTGCGCGAGCTGCTTGACCTGCTGCTGCTGCGCGCGAACAGGCGTCAGATGTGGCTGCTGTTCATCGACGAACTCGGGCGTCTCGGCGACCCTCTCATGCCTATGGACGACTATCCGGAGGATCCGCGGGCGATGACGACCACGGGCGACCTCGGTGACGTGTCTCAATCACACCTTCTCATGCATCGGATGGGGCTGATCCGCGAGGCGATCGGTCATGAGAGCGTGGTGCTCGTGTGGGAGCGGATCGGCGGATCGGCGATCACCGACGCCGACCGGTGCTGGGGGCGGGCCATGGCCGAAGAGGCTCGACTGCTCGAGATCCCGTTGCGTGCACAGTTCGTGCTTCACTCCCAGGGCATCCGCCAGCTGCATCCCGATGACTATCTGTAGGAGCACATATATAGGTGCTACACATGATTCACATGTCTACGCGGAACATCACCCTCGCGTTGCCTGCCGATCTGATCCGCCGGGCGAAGGTGTACGCGGCGGCGCATGACACGTCGATCTCCGCAATGGTCGCCGAGATGCTCAGCAGTCGCGTCGCGATGGAGACGGACTACGACGAAGCGTGGGCGGCCGAGGTCGAGGTGATGAAGCAGGGTTTCGGCTCGGGCTTCTCGGGTGAGATCACCTGGACGCGCGATGAGCTCTACGATCGCAGAGGCTGAGGCCGGGCAGAGGATGCCTGCTCTGGAGTTCTTGGATACGAACGTCCTCGTCCACGCATACGAACCGGACGCCGATGAACGGCACCACATCGCGCGGAACCTGGTCGCAGACGTGGGCATGACGCGACGGGGTGCCGTCAGTGTGCAGGTGCTGCTGGAGTTCCACGTGACGATGAGTCGGAAGATGCGGCACGGCGGGTATACGCCCGACGTCGCCCTCGCACGCCTGAAGATGCTCTCCCGGTGGCCGGTGCACTCGCCGGTCGCCGAAGACGTCGTCGCCGCGACGGCACTGTCCGCCGCGGCGCAGCTATCGCTGTGGGATGCGACGATCATCCGCAGCGCGGAGCGGATGGGATGCTCGGTGCTGTGGACAGAGGATCTCACTCACGGGCAGGTCATCGCCGGAGTCGAGATCCGCAACCCGTTTCTCGGGTGAAAGACAGCGGCGTTAGGTCGCCAGGCGCTCCGCGAGACCCGTGTAGGTGGCGGGCGTCAGCGCGAGCAGGCGCTGCTTGGCTTCCTCGCCGATCTCGAGTCCTTGCACGAACTCGGCGAGTTCGGCAGCGCCCACGCGCCGCCCGCGGGTGAGCTCCTTGAGCAGCGCGTAAGGGTCGGAGATGGTCGAGCGGCCGGCGACGACCTCGGCGCGCACGACGGTCTGGATCGCCTCGCCGAGCACCTCCCAGTTCATGTCGAGATCGGCCAGCAGCACGTCGCGCGAGAGCGAGATCTCGCCGAGTCCGCGGCGCAGGTTGTCGAGCGCGAGGAGCGAGTGGCCGAGGGCGACGCCGATGTTGCGCTGCGTGGTCGAGTCGGTCAGGTCGCGCTGCAGGCGGGAGGTCACGAGGGTCTGCGACAGGGTCGCGAGCAGGCCGCCGGCGATCTCGAGGTTCGCCTCGGCGTTCTCGAAACGGATGGGGTTGATCTTGTGCGGCATCGTCGACGAGCCGGTCGCGCCGGCGACGGGGATCTGCGCGAAGTAACCGAGCGAGATGTAGGTCCAGATGTCGCTGGCGAGGTTGTGCAGGACGCCGCCGGCGTGCCGCACGCGGTCGTAGAGCTCGACCTGCCAGTCGTGCGACTCGATCTGGGTAGTCAACTCGTTGAAGTCGATGTCGAGGCCCTCGATGAACTCGCGGGCGATCGTCGGCCAGTCGGCGTCGGGGTCGGCGGCGAGGTGCGCGGACCAGGTGCCGGTCGCCCCGGAGAACTTCGCGAGGAACTCGGATGCCGCGATCTGCTCGGCGACCCGCTCCAGGCGCCAGGCGAAGACGGCGAGCTCCTTGCCCATGGTCGTCGGCGTCGCCGGCTGCCCGTGGGTGCGCGAGAGCATGGGGGCGTCGGCGTGCTCGGCGGCCAGCTCGCGCAGCTTCGCGATCACCTCGCGCAGTGCCGGCAGCCACACGTCCAGGACGGCGCGCTTGACGGTGAGCGCGTAGGAGGCGGAGTTTATGTCCTCGCTCGTGCACGCGAAGTGCGTGAGCTCGGCGACCTCGTCGAGCCCCAGCGCCGAGAGCCGGTCGCGCACGAGGTACTCGACGGCCTTCACATCGTGGCGCGTGACGGCCTCCTTCTCGGCGAGCCAGTCGATCTCGGGCTGGCCGAAGTCACGGTAGAGACCGCGAAGACGCTCTTTGTCGGCATCCGACAGCGCATCCGTGCCGAACAGCCCGCGGTCGGTCAGGGCGATCAGCCATTCGACCTCGACCTCCACGCGCGCACGGTTCAGACCGGCCTCGGAGAGGTGGTCGCCCAGCGGGGCGACGGCGGCGCGGTAACGGCCGTCGAGGGGGCTGAGGGGCTGAGGGGGAGGGCGGGCTGCGAAGTCAGGGGATTCCTCCTGATCAGGCGCCGATGTGACGCGACCGAATGGCAGGCTCGAGCTGACGGAAAAGGCCGCGGCTCGCACGTTCGATCATACCGAGCACCTCGTCGAAGGTTTCCGTGTCGGCGTAGTAGGGGTCGGGCACGTCCAGATCCTCCGCGTCGTGGTCGAACGACAGCAGGAGGATCACCTTGCCCTCGTCCTCCTCTGTGCGCGCCCACTCGCGCAGGATCCGCTCATGGGTGCGGTCGAGGGCGACGATGAGGTCGTTCTCGGCGAAGGAGGCGGCGCTGAACTGCTTCGCCCGATGGTGCGAGCCGTCGTAGCCTCGGCGGAGGAGGGCGTCGAGCGTGCGCTGGTCGGCGCGTTCGCCGACGTGCCAGTCGCCGGTGCCGGCGCTGCGCGAGACGATCTCGGAGCCCAGCCCCTGATGCTCGGCGAGGTCGCGGAACACGACCTCGGCCATCGGGGAGCGGCAGATGTTGCCGGTGCACACGAAGACCACCCGGAACGGGGCGCTGCCTGTCATGCGTCCATTCTGCCGACCGTTCCTCCGCGGGGAACCTCTTCTGCACAGTTCGCCGAGTCGGGCGAGTTGTTCATCCTGAGGGCGCGCAGGGGAGGGCGAGGAGCATGGGTCAGCAGCATAGGGGGATGCACATGCCCTTCCCGACGCGATCGCCGCCCAGGAGAGGGCGCGCGTGGCGATGACGGATGCCGCGCACGGACTCGAGGCGGCCATGGCACAGGTGCAGCAGCTCATCGCCGACACGCAATGGTCGTCGCGCGGACTGCGTGCGCTGCAGGAGCGGCTTGCGGAGGTGCACCGGGAGATCGCGCGCAGCCACAGTGCGCTCCAGGGTGCGCCTCGGGTCCCTATGCCTGATCGGATCGACATCTCCCACGGCGGTGCGCTCGCGGTCGACACCGGGGTCCTCCGCGACCTCGTGCCCCGGCTGACGGATGCCGTGAGCCGGCTCGACGGCGTCGCCCGCGATCTCGGCGTCGCGCAGGACGCCCTCCGCTGGCTGCCCGAGGGGTTCGGTGCGACCTTCCCCCTCTGGGCGCTGCGCGGCGAGGTCCTGGGCACGAGCGACAGGCTGCTGGAGACGTGCACGGGGTGCGGCTCATGGCCGACGCCTACGAGATCGTCGAGCAGCGCGCACACCTCGCGGTGCTGCGCGGGGGCGACGTGCGCGGGGCGACGCTCCTGGCGCGGGAGCTTGCGCGGCGGGAAGCGGATGATCCGGATGCCGCGGCGCTCGCCGATCTCCTGACCGCGCAGTGGCAGGACGAACGTTTCGCGGGATTGGTCGAGCAGGCCTGGGGTGTGTCGCTGCTCGGTCTGCACACGCTGTTCTCCGTGCGTGCGCTCCTGTACGGGACGGTGAGGCTCATCGATCGTCACGGGCGGAGCCCCCTCGCGCCGGGTGCGCGCCTGGACGGCGCGGCGCCGCCGGTGCGGGTGACGGCGGTTCCGCGCGCGGAATCGCCGAAGGAAGCGCCGAAGAGTGCGCGCGAGACGTTCTCGCGCATCCCCGAGGGGAGGCGCAGGTGCGGGTCGAGAAGTACTCCCTGCCCGACGGTACCGAGGAGTTCGTCGTCTACATCGCCGGCACCCGCAGCCTGGCCGGCGACGACCCCTGGAACATGTCGTCGAACCTCGACCTCTACTTCGGCGACGCCTCGGCGTCCTACGAGGCGGTCCGGCAGGCGCTCTCGGCGGCCGGGGCGGAGCCGGGCGCAGTCGTTCACGCCGTCGGGCACTCCCAGGGCGGGATGATCGCCGGACGCCTCGGCATGGAGGGCGAGTACGACGTGCGCTCGGTCCTCACCGCGGGAAGCCCGGTCGAGCCCGCTCTGCCGGATTCGACCCTGAGCGTGCAGCTGCGCCACACCGACGACATCGTCTCCAGCTTGGCGGGAGGGGGCTCACCGGCCGGAACGGGCTCTCCTGACAGCATGGTGGTGCAGAGGGTGGGCGACCCGGGGCACGGACTGCACGATCTGTCGCTTCCGCCGCACCACCTGGAGAGATACCTGGACACGGCCGGGATGCTCGATGCCTCCGGCGACGCTCGTCTCGGGGCGCTCGACCAGTTGTGGACGAGGCTCACGTCGGCGACCGCCGTGCAGGCCACGGAGTTCGCCGCGACGACCCGGAACGCCGATCGCGGCTCCGCGGCATCCGGTCGCTAGATGTAGTTCCCCGACACGTTGTGAACGGCTGAGGTAGGGCGAAGACCTCCGGGACGATGTGGGTACCACCCTCACATCGGATTCCACGGAGGTCTTCGTGACTCACGCTAACGCGCCTTTGACGCCGGAGGGGCGTCGTCGTCTTGCTGTTCTCGTCGTTGATCGGAAATGGTCGCTGCGGCGGGCCGCGGAACGATTCCAGTGTTCGCCGGGGACGGCGAAGAAGTGGGCGGACCGGTATCGGGCAGGGCTGCCGCTGACCGATCGCAGCTCGAAGCCGCGCAGGTCCCCGGTCGGCTGCCGCGGAAGACGGAGCGGCGGATCGTGTCATTGCGGTTCAGCCGCCGATGGGGGCCGCACCAGATCGCGTACCACCTGCGGCTGCACCGGTCCACGGTGGGCCGGGTGCGGGCCCGCTATGGCATGCCGCTGCTGGCGCACCTGGACCAGGCCACCGGGCTGCCGGTCCGAAAGCCCAAGCCGAAGCGGTACGAGGTCGCCGCACCCGGTCAGCTGGTGCATGTCGACATCAAGAAGCAGGGCCGCATCCCCGATGGCGGCGGGTGGCGTGTCCACGGGAAAGGATCCCCGCAGGATCGGGCTGCCGGCGTCGCCCGGGGCAGGCAGCCCGGGCGGGAGCGGCGGGCTCCCGCGGCTACCGGTACCTGCATCACGCCGTCGACGACCACTCCCGGGTCGCGTACTCAGAGATCCTCGACGACGAGCGCAAGGAGACCGCCGCAGCGTTCTGGACCCGCGCGAACGCCTTCTTCACGAGCCTCGGCGTGACCGTGACCGCGGTGATGACCGACAACGGCGCCTGCTACCGATCGCACGCGTTCGCTGACGCTCTCGGCGACACCGTCAAGCACAAGTGGACGCGGCCCTACCGGCCACAGACCAACGGGAAGGTCGAACGCTTCAACCGCACCTCGCCGCGGAATGGGCCTACGCCGCGCCCTACGCCAGCGAGGACGAGCGAGCCGAAGCCTACGAACGCTGGCTGCATCACTACAATCACCACAGACCCCACACCGGCATCGGCGGCCAAACCCCCTCAGCCCGCGTTCACAACCTCACAGGGAAGTACAGTTAGCGCTTCGCCTTCTTCTTCTGAGGGCGCAGGATCCAGCCGAACACGGCGTTGATGATCGAGATGATCAGCGCCGCGACGATCCCCCAGCCGAAGTGCTCGACGGTCAGGCCCCAGCCGAAGAAGCCCGTGATCCACGCCGTCAGCCACAGCAGGAACCCGTTCACCACGAAGGAGATGAGCCCGAGGGTCAGGATGTAGAGCGGGAAGGCGACGATCTTGATGAGCGTGCCGATGATCGAGTTGACCAGGGCGAAGATCGCGGCGACCGCGAGCAGCGTTAGCACGAGCTGCAGGGTCTCGCCCGGCGCGAAGGCGGTGATGCCGACCTGGAGCGTGGGGATGAGGGTCACGACCCAGATGGCGAAGGCGTTGACGATGACACGGATGATGAATCGCATGGTCGTCTCAGTCTCGCACGGTCAGCGGATGTGCGTGCGAAAGACCTCGGTGATCTCGCCCAGTTCGAGGCGGCTCTGCGCGACCGCGAGTACGAGGTCGAACGCCTCGTCGTTGGTGAAGGTCAGCTCGAAGCCGTTGAGGCGGATGAAGGCGAACGTCAGGAACAGCGAAAGACGCTTGTTCCCATCGAAGAGCGGGTGAGCGAGCGAACTGATGAGTGCGGCTGCCTTCTCCTCGATCGTCGGGTAGGCGTCTTCGCCGAACATGCTCGCGGAGGGGCGGGCGAGCGCTGAATAGAGCAGCCCTTCGTCGCGAACGTGAAGCCCCAGCTTGTCGACGACGGCGCGCGCCTGCTCCGGCTCGATGTACTCGGTCACGAGGTCAGGCGTCTTCGAGGCGCGTGATGGTGTCGGCGTAGCGCTCGGCGATCTCATCGGCGATCCGCAGCACCTGCTCGGTCTTGGACTCGCTGTTCGCATATCGCGTCGCCGCCTCGATCAGCACCGCGTGCTTCGACGTATGGCGCGCACGCGCGATCTCCTCGAGCTTCGCATCGAGTTCCGCCGGAAGCCGCACCGTCATGGCCATACCAGAATGGTACCACCGCGCGGCCCCAGCAATCCCTCGAGCTTGCGGCGCTTCAGTCGAAGGAGGCGACCACCGAGCTGCGGTAGTAGTCGAAGATGATGCTCGTGCGCGTCGACGCCACCCGCGGGTGACCGGAGATGTGCTCGACGACGAACTTGCGCAGGGTGGACGAGTCGGAGACGGCGATGTGGATGACGAAGTCGTCGTTCCCGCCGATGAAGAACGACTGGACGACCTCGGGCCTCTGCCGCACCTCGGTCTCGAGGTCCTCGATGCTCTCCTTGCGCGCGCCCGGGCGCAGTGTCACTCCCACGAGCGCGTGCAGGGAACGCCCGAGGCGGCGCTCGTCGACGACGGTGGCGAACCCGGCGATGACCCCTTTGTCGACGAGCGTCTTCATTCGGGCGTGCGCGGTCGAAGGGCGATGCCGACCTTGCTCGCGAGCTGCGCGTTCGTGATGCGCGCGTCATCCGCGAGGACCTCCAGGATCCGCAGATCGGTCTCATCGAGCGAGGCCGGTGTTGATGAATCATTCGACACGGGCATGCATGTTCCTCCTCGCACTGATGATTCATCCGAATTTCGATGAGATATCGAAGAATCCTCGAAAGTATAGCGATAACGACGATGTTTCTTTCACACTTGTTTCATCAGCGCGAAGGAGACGAGCATGCGCGTCGGAGTCCCCACCGAGATCAAGGCGAACGAGAACCGGGTCGCCGTCACGCCCGAGATCGTCGACGCACTCGTGCGCCGCGGACACGAGGTCGTGATCCAGAGCGGCGCCGGCGAGGGGTCGAGCATCACCGATGAGGAGTTCACCGCCGTCGGCGCACAGCTCGCGGCATCCGCTGCCGAGGTCTGGGAGCGCGGCGACCTGCTGCTCAAGGTCAAAGAGCCCATCGCCGAGGAGTTCCCGCTGATGCGGGCCGACCAGGTGCTCTTCACCTACCTGCACCTCGCCGCGGCACGCGACCTCACGCTCGCCCTCCTGAAGGCCGGGACGACATCGATCGCCTACGAGACGGTGCAGCTGCCCGATCGGAGCCTCCCGCTGCTCGCGCCGATGAGCGAGGTCGCCGGCCGACTGTCCATCCAGGTCGGCGCCTACAACCTCATGCGTCCCGCCGGCGGTCGCGGCACGCTGCTCGGCGGCGTGCCGGGCACGCGCAAGGCGAACGTCGTCGTGATCGGCGGAGGAGTCGCCGGCGAGCACGCCGCACGCAACGCGCTCGGCCTCGGCGCCCAGGTGACGATCGTCGACATCTCCCTGCCGCGGCTGCGTCAGCTCGAGGCGCAGATCCCCGGCATCCAGACCCGGCACTCCTCGTATGTCGCGATCGCCGAGCTCCTGCGCGAGGCCGACCTGGTGATCGGCTCGGTCCTGATCCCGGGGCGGCGGCGCCCAAGCTCGTCACCGACGAGATGGTCGCCGCGATGAAGCCGGGCTCGGTGCTCGTCGACATCGCCATCGACCAGGGCGGATGCTTCGAGGGCTCCCGCCCCACGACCCACGACGACCCGACCTTCCGGGTGCACGACTCGCTCTACTACTGCGTGGCGAACATGCCCGGCGCCGTGCCGGAGACCTCCACGGCCGCGCTCACGCACGCGACGGCTCCGTATGTGCTCGCGCTCGCCGACAAGGGGGCGGAGCGTGCGATGCGCGAGGACCCGAGCCTGGCGAAGGGGCTGAGCACCCGTGCGGGTCTGCTGACCAACGCGGGAGTAGGGGCCGCGCTCGGGCTCGAGTCCGTCGGCATCGAGGTGGCGCTCGGCGTCTGAGCAGTCGGCCGCGGCGTCCTGCTGGGGGCGCGGGATCGTGCGATGACCGCGACGACAGCCCGCGGCATCCGTAGACTCGTCCCATGTCCGACATCCCCGTGCGCATCCGCCCCGAGATCGCGGCTCTCCCCGCTTACCAGCAGGGCAAGCAGGCCGGTCCCGACGCCTTCAAGCTCTCCAGCAACGAGAACCCCTTCGAGCCGTTGCCCTCGGTGGTCGAGGCGCTGACGAGCGGCGTTCCGATCAACCGGTATCCGGATGCGACGGCCGGCGCCCTTCGCGCCCGGCTCGCGGAGCGGTATTCCGTGGCATCCGACGAGGTGCACATCGCCGCCGGGAGCGTCTCGATCCTGCAGCAGCTGGTCCTCGCCGCCGCGGGGTCCGGAGACGAGGTCGTCTTCGCCTGGCGCTCCTTCGAGGCCTACCCCTGGCTGCCGATCGTCGCCGGAGCGAAGCCCGTGCCGGTTCCCCTGGCAGCGGACTCCCGCCACGACCTGGACGCGATGGCGGATGCCGTGACCGACCACACCCGCGTGATCCTGCTGTGCACGCCGAACAACCCGACCGGTCCGGTCATCACGAGCGCCGAGTTCGACGCGTTCATCGCGCGGGTACCCGCCGACTGCCTCGTGCTGCTGGACGAGGCCTATGCCGAGTTCGTCACCGACCCGGATGCCGTCGACGGCCTGGCCGAGCGCGTCTTCGAGCGGCATCCGAACGTCGTCGTGCTGCGCACCTTCTCCAAGGCCTGGGGTCTTGCCGGACTCCGCGTCGGCTACGCGATCGGGCACAAGAGGGTGCTGGACGCGGCTCGCAGCACCGGGATCCCGCTGTCGGTGACCGCCGCCGCCGAGCATGCCGCGCTCGCGAGCCTCGACGCCGAGGACGAGCTGCGTGCCCGCGTCGCGGTGGTCGTCGAGCGCCGCACGGCTCTCGTCGAGGGTCTGCGCGCCCAGGGCTGGGATGTGCCCGAGGCGCAGGGGAACTTCGTCTGGCTGCCCGCCGGCGAGCGCACCGCGGACGTCGCGGCGGCCTTCGAGGCGGCCGAGCTCATCGTCCGTCCCTTCGCCGGAGACGGGGTGCGTATATCCGTCGGAGAGCATGAATCGGTGGAGAAAGTCCTACGCGTCGCCGAATCCGTTGTCCGTACCCTCCAGAGCAACTGAAGCCCCGTTCGGTAGCGTGGAGAAGGTGACGTCGTCAGAGCCCGCACTCGTGCGCATCCTGGAAGCGGACGGGAGCTACGCGCCCACCGCGGCCGCCGAAGAGTATCTGCCCCTGATCGAGGCGCTCACGGACGCCGACCTCGAGCAGTTCTATCGTGACATGGTCGTGATCCGCGCCATCGACACCCAGGCGACCAACCTGCAGCGGCAAGGGCAGCTCGCCCTCTGGCCGCCGAGCCGCGGACAGGAGGCAGCCCAGGTCGGCTCGGCCCGCGCCGCCCGGGCGCAGGACCACCTCTTCCCCTCCTACCGGGAACATGCCGTCACCCGCATCCGGGGTGTGGACTCGGTGGACATCATCCGTGTCATGCGCGGGCTCTCGCACGGCGGCTGGGATCCCACCGACCCGAAGAACGGCAACACGCACATCTATACGCTCGTGCTCGGGTCGCAGACGCTGCACGCGACCGGCTTCGGCATGAGCCTCGTCTTCGACGGCAAGCAGGGCACGGGCGACCCCGACCACGATGCGGCCGTCATCGTCTACTACGGCGACGGCGCCTCCAGCCAGGGCGATGTGCACGAGGCGATGGTCTTCGCCGCCAGCTACAACGTGCCGCAGGTCTTCTTCCTGCAGAACAACCAGTGGGCGATCTCGGTCCCGGTCTCGACCCAGTCGAAGGTGCCGCTCGTGCGACGCGGGTACGCCTACGGCATCCCGAGCGTCCAGCTCGACGGCAATGATGTGCTCGCCAGCTACGCCGTCACCCGTACGCAGCTCGATGAGGCGCGCGCCGGTGGCGGACCCCGCGCGATCGAGGCGATCACCTATCGTCAGGGTGCGCATACGACGAGTGACGATCCCACCAAGTACCGCGGCAGCGACGAAGAGGAGTCGTGGGCGCAGCGCGACCCGATCACGCGCATGCGGGCCTACCTCGAGGGCGCGGTGCGGCATCCGACCTCTTCTCGTCGGTCGAGGAGGAGGCGGCGGATGCCGCGGAGGACCTCCGCACACGCACGCTGGCGCTCCCGACGCCCGCCGCCGACAGCATGTTCGCCCACGTGTACAGCGAGCCGCATCCGCTCATGGACCAGCAGCGCGCCTGGCTCGCCGAGTACGAGGCGTCGTTCGACCCTTCGACCCCGGTTGCTGAGCCTGGTCGAAGCACAGGGACCGGAGGTGTCAATTGACCCTCGAGACGATGCCCTTCAGCCGTGCCCTCAACGCCGGGCTCCGCAAGGCGATGGAGGACGACGACCGCGTCATCCTCATGGGTGAGGACATCGGTCCGCTCGGCGGCGTGTTCCGCATCACCGAGCACCTGCACCGCGATTTCGGGCCACAGCGGGTGCTCGACACCCCCCTGGCGGAGTCGGGCATCGTGGGCACCGCGATCGGTCTGGCGCTGGGCGGCTACCGGCCGGTGTGCGAGATCCAGTTCGACGGCTTCGTGTTCCCCGCCTTCGACCAGATCACCACGCAGTTGGCCAAGCTCACCTCGCGCCTGGACGGCAAGGTGCCCTTCCCGGTTGTGATCCGCATCCCCTACGGTGGGCACATCGGCGCGGTCGAGCATCACCAGGAGAGCCCCGAGGCGTACTTCACGCACACCCCCGGCATCCGGGTCGTGTCGCCCTCGACGCCCAACGACGCCTACTGGATGATCCAGGATGCGATCCGCTCGAACGATCCGATCGTCTTCCTCGAGCCCAAGAGCCGCTACTGGCAGAAGGGAGAGGTCTCCTTCGAGGCCCCTGCCCTTCCGCTGCACGCGAGCCGGGTCGCCCGGGAGGGCACCGACGTCACCCTCGTCGGCCACGGCGCGATGGTCACGACCCTGCTGCAGGCGGCGACGCTCGCCGAGGCCGAGGGGACCAGTTGCGAGGTCGTGGATCTGCGCTCCTTGTCGCCGATCGACTACGACCCGATCCTCGACTCAGTGCGCTCGACCGGCCGCATGGTCTACGCGCAGGAGGCCCCGGCTTCACGAGCCTGGGCAGTGAGGTCGCGGCGACCGTGATGGAGCGCGCCTTCTATTCGCTCGAGGCGCCCGTGCTGCGGGTGTCGGGATTCGACGTGCCGTTCCCGCCCGCCAAGCTCGAGTCCGTCTACCTGCCCGACCCGACCGCATCCTCGAAGCGGTCGACCGGGTACTGGCCTACTGAGAAACCCGCTCTCGAAAGGACCGCCATGAGCACCGAGACCTTCCACCTCCCGGATGTCGGCGAAGGACTGACCGAGGCCGAGATCGTGAACTGGCGCGTCGCCCCGGGCGACACCGTCGCGGTCAACGACGTCCTCGTCGAGATCGAGACCGCGAAGTCGCTCGTCGAGCTGCCCTCGCCCTACGCCGGCGCCGTGGGCGAGCTGCTCGCCGCCGAGGGCGCGACGGTCGAGGTCGGTGCGCCGATCATCACGTTCGTGTCGGATGCCGCATCCGACACTCCGGTCCCTGCGCTTCGACAGGCTCAGCAACCGGGCGAGGCATCCGCCCCTGAGGACGAGGGCGGCGGCGCCGTGCTCGTCGGCTACGGCTCGGGCGGCGGGGCGACCTCGCGACGCCGCAAGACGCCCCAGCGGCCGGTGCGGGCCTCCGCCAAGGTGTTCGCCAAGCCGCCGATCCGCAAGCTCGCCCGCGACCTCGGCGTCGACCTCGCCGATGTCACCCCGACCGGCGCCGACGGCGAGGTCACCCGCGAGGACGTCATGAGTCAGGCGTCGCAGGAGAGCGTGTTCCGCAACATCCAGACCCCCGAGTGGGGGAACGTGCGTGAGGAGACCGTGCCTCCGCGACCGGCCCAGCCCGTGGGGCTCGCCCGGGGCCTGACGCCGGCCGATCCGGCCCGCTCGGAGTCGATCCCGGTCAAGGGCGTGCGCAAGGCGACCTCCTCGGCCATGGTGCAGAGCGCCTACTCGGCTCCTCACGTGACCGTGTGGAAGGACGTCGACGCGAGTCGCACGATGGAGCTGGTGCGTCGCCTGAAGACCTCGCCCGATTTCGCCGATGTCAAGGTGTCGCCGCTGCTGATCATGGCCCGCGCCGTGATCTGGGCCGTGCGCCGCACGCCGATGGTCAACGCCGCCTGGATCGACACCGACGGCGGGGCCGAGATCTCGGTGCGTCACTACGTGAACCTCGGGATCGCCGCCGCGACCCCGCGCGGACTTCTCGTGCCGAACATCAAGGACGCGCAGGATCTCTCCCTGCGCGAGCTCGCCACCGCGCTGCAGAACCTCACCCACACCGCGCGCGAGGGCAAGACCACTCCCGCCGACCAGCAGGGCGGCACGATCACCATCACCAACATCGGCGTGTTCGGGATGGATGCCGGCACGCCGATCATCAACCCGGGTGAGGCCGGGATCGTCGCCCTGGGCACCATCAGCCAGAAGCCGTGGGTCGTCGACGGCGAGGTGCGCCCCCGCTGGGTGACCACCGTCGCCGGGTCGTTCGACCACCGGGTCGTCGACGGCGACGGCATGAGCCGGTTCATCGCGGACGTCGCATCCGTGCTGGAGGAGCCGGCGCTGCTGGTCGACTGAGTCCGCGCTCATGGGGCTGCCCGGCTGAGTGCCGGACCGGCATTGTGGGCACCCGCTGAGGAGTCGGCGACATCGAAGCGGTATCCCAGCGTTCCATCGCGTATGTCTTGGCGTCACTTCCTTCGTCTCATGCCCAACTCCTCGACAGGTGTTGTCACTCGAATGGCGCGCAGGCGACAACGCCTGTCGAGGAGTTGGCGGTGGGGGTGAGTTCGCGTTGCCAGTTGATGAGAACGGTTCTCATTATCGTGTAGAGTGGATCGCATGAAGCGACCGATCACTGCCCTTGCCGTCGCCGCGGCATCCGCTCTCGTCCTCGCGGGCTGCTCCTCGCCCGCCGCCGAGGGGAGCGATCCCGGGAGCGACCTCATCCAGGTCGTCGCCTCGACCAACGTCTACGGCTCTCTCGTCGAGCAGGTCGGCGGCGACCGCGTCGAGGTGACCTCGATCATCACCTCCGCGACGCAGGACCCGCACTCCTACGAGGCGACCGCCCGTGACCGCCTCGCCGTGCAGAACGCCGTGCTCGTCATCGAGAACGGCGGCGGATACGACCACTTCATGGAGACGCTGCGCGAGGGTGCAGCGGCCCACGTCATCACCGCCGTCGAGTTCTCGCACGACTACCCGGGCGAAGACGGCCACGGCCACGATGAAGAGCACGCCGACGACCACGATCACGAAGACGAGGAGCACGGCGACGATCACGACCACGATGATCACGCCGACGAAGAGCACGACCACGATCACGGCGATGACCATGATCACGACGACGAGCATGCTGAAGACGAGCACGCCGATGACCACGACGACCACGAGGGCCACAACCACATCGAGGGCTTCAACGAGCACATCTGGTTCGACGTCCACACGATCGTCCACGTCGTCGAGGCGATCGCCGAGGAGCTCGGTGAGATCGAACCCGCCGGTGAGGCCGAGTTCGAGGCGGCCGCGGCCGCGCTGATCGACGAGCTGGAGGCGATCGAGGCCGAGCAGGAGACGCTGCACCAGGAGTTCGCGGGCACAGGGGTCTTCATCACCGAACCCCTGCCCGGCTACCTCGCCGAGGCGCTCGGGCTCGTCGACCATGCCCCGACGGATTCGCCTCGGCCGTCGAGGAGGGCAGCGACGTCGCTCCCGCGACTCTGCTCGCCGCGCTCGACGAGATCGAGGACGGCGATGTCAAGGTTCTGCTCACCAATGCGCAGACCGGTGGGCCCGAGACCGACCGCGTCGAGGCCGCCGCCGAGGCCGCGGGTGTGCCGATCGTGGCTTTCACGGAGCTGCTCGAGGACGGATCGTCGTACGCTGAGTGGATGCGTGACGCGATGACAGACCTCGCCGCCGCACTCCGGTCGTGAGCGCGTCGCCCGCTTCGGGCGCGCCGGTGCTGGACATCCGCGGTGCCTCCCTGCACCGCGGCGACCGGGAACTCTGGTCCGGGCTCGACCTCGCCGTCGAGCCCGGCGAGTTCATCGCGGTTCTGGGCCCGAGCGGTTCGGGAAAGACGACCCTCCTGCACACGATCCTCGGGATGCAGGATCTCAGCGCCGGCAGCATCCGCGTCGCCGGTGCGCCGGTGCGGCGCGGCAATCCGCGCATCGGCTACATCCCGCAGCAGCGGCCCTTCGCGGCCGACACGAGTCTGCGCGCACGCGACGTCGTGGCACTCGGTCTGCAGGGCCCGCGGTTCGGGCTGCCGATCCCGCGCCGGGGCGACCATGCACGCGTCGACGAACTGCTGCACGACGTCGGCGCCGCCCACTACGCCGATCGTCGCGTGGGCCTCCTTTCCGGTGGCGAGCAGCAGCGACTGCGCGTCGGGCAGGCGCTCGCCGACGACCCGAGCCTGCTGCTGTGCGACGAGCCGCTGTCCAACCTCGACCTCGCCAACCAGCAGGGGTCACCCAGATCATCGACCGGCAGCGGCGCGAGCGCGGCGCGGCGGTGCTGTTCGTCACGCACGACATCAACCCGATCCTCGGCCGCGTCGACCGCATCCTGTATCTCGCGGGCGGACGGTTCCTGCTCGGCACCCCCGACGAGGTGCTGCAGACGCGGGTCCTCACCGATCTCTACGGGGCGCCGGTGTTCGTCCTGCGTGCCGGCGACCGGCTCGTGGTCGTGGGGGTCCCGGATGCCGAGCCCCACCACGATCACGATCATGACCATCACGGAGGCGTCGCATGAGTGACATCCGGCCCTCCTGGACTGGAGCGACGTGTTCTCGTTCCAGGACTACGGCGCGCTCGTGGCGCTGCTGTCGAACTCGATCATCGCGGGCGCCGTGCTCGGCCTCGTGGGCGGCCTCGTCGGCGTCTTCGTCATGCAGCGCGGCCTGGCCTTCGCGGTGCACGGCGTGAGCGAGCTGTCGTTCGCGGGGCGGCGGCGGCGCTGCTGTTCGGCGGGAGCGTCGTGGCCGGCTCGATCGGGGGCGCGCTCGCGGCGGCGATCCTCATCGGCATCTTGGGGGCGCGGGCCCGCGACCGCAATTCGGTCGTGGGGTGCTCATGCCCTTCGGGCTGGGTCTGGGCATCCTGTTCCTCTCGCTCTACGACGGCCGCAGCGCGAACAAGTTCAGCCTGCTGACCGGTCAGATCGTGTCGGTGTCGTCGCCCGACCTCGGCTGGCTCATCGCGATCAGTCTCTTCGTGCTGGCGGGGATCCTGCTCATGTGGAACCCGCTGCGCTTCGCCTCGCTCGATCCGGAGTCGGCCGCCGCCCGGGGGTGCCCACGCGCGCCGTGGGCCTGGCGTTCATGGTGCTGCTCGGACTCATCGTCGCGGTGAGCGTGCACATCATCGGCGCGCTGCTGGTCATGGCGCTGCTGGTGACCCCGGCCGCCGCCGCGATGCGCGTGGCGGCCGGCCCCGTCGCCGTGCCGCTGCTGGCGGCGACGTTCGGCTTCGTCTCTGCCGTCGGCGGGATCATGCTCGCCCTGGCCGGCACGCTCCCGGTGAGCCCGTACATCACCACGATCTCCTTCCTCATCTACATCGGCTGCTGGCTGCTCCAGCGTCGCCGGAATCGCGTCACGCGCCGCACCCAGCCGACGACAAGCCGCGCGGCCTAGACTCGTCACCATGGCTCAGCGCAACACCTGGCAGCGCGAGCGGGTGCGGGAGGCGCTCGCCGATGCGCGCGGTTTCGTGAGCGCGCAGACCCTGCACGCGACCCTCCGCGAGGCCCAGACGGGCATCGGACTTGCGACGGTCTACCGCGCGCTCGCGAGCCTGGCGACCGCCGGCGACGCCGACACGCTCCAGAGCCCCGAGGGCGAGGCGCTCTACCGGGCCTGCACGACGCAGGGCCACCATCACCACCTGATCTGCCGGAACTGTGGGCTGACGGTCGAGATCGAGGCCTCGGAGGTCGAGCAGTGGGCGCGACGTACGGCGGGCCTGCACGGCTTCCAGGACGCCCAGCACGTCGTCGACATCTTCGGACTGTGCACGCCCTGCGCGAACGAGCGTGACCGTGCCGCATCGGATGCCGCGCGGAACGGAGCCGGCGAGTGACCTCGACCGCGACCCGGCATACGCACCACTCGCCGCAGCCGCGCCGTTCCCCCGCCGTGGGCATCGCGATCGGGTTGGCTTTCATCGCCGTGCTCGTGCTCATCGATCTGTTCGCGCCGGCGCTGTACGACGTGAGCCTGTCCAACCGCGCGCAGGACGGGCTGACGCTCAGTCTCAGTGTGCTCATCGAGGCGCTGCCCTTCGTGGTGCTCGGCGTCGTGCTCTCGATCGTCGTGCAGGTCTGGCTGCCGCCCGATCTTATCCACCGCTGGCTGCCCAAAAACGCCTGGGGCGCCGTGCGGTGCTCTCGCTCCTGGGCATGCTGATCCCGGTGTGCGAGTGCGGCAACGTGCCCTTCGCCCGCGGCCTGATGATGCGCGGTCTCGCCCCGGCCGAGGCGATGACCTTCCTCATGGCGGCGCCGATCGTCAACCCGATCGTGATCATCACCACGCACGCGGCGTTCGGCTGGGATGCGGGCATCCTCGTCGCCCGCCTCGTCGGCGGCTACGTGATCGCCAACCTCATCGGGTGGATCTACTCGAAGCATCCGGATCCCGACGCGATCCTCACGCAGCGCTTCATCGCGACCTGCGAGCGCGTCTCCCACGAGTACGGCACGCCCACCCGCCGCAGCCTCACCCAGTTCCTCGTCGAGCTGCGCGCGGTCATGCCGGCCCTCGTGATCGGCTCGGCCCTCGCCGGGGCCGTGCAGGTGCTCGTGCCGCGCGACGTGCTGCTGGAGATCGGCTCGAACCCGGTGCTGTCGATCGTGGCGATGATGGCGCTGGCGATGGTCGTGGCGATCTGCTCGAACGTCGACGCCTTCTTCGCCCTGTCGTTCGCGGCGACCTTCTCTCCCGGCGCGATCGTCGCCTTCCTCCTGGTGGGCCCGCTCGTCGACATCAAGATGCTCGCCCTGCTGCGCACGACCTTCACGACCCGCACGCTCGTCGGCGTCGTGGCCGTCGTCCTGCTGAGCTCCTTCGCGATCGGGATCGGGGTGAACGTCTTTGTCTGAGCACTCGGCGGTCACTCGTCCTGAGCAAGGCCTGCGCAGCGGGTCGCGTCGAAGGGTCCGGCGCTCCCTGGTCACCCGGTGGCTCGGGGCAGGACTGGCGACCCTGCTGTCGGTCACGACCCTCGTGCTCGCCCTCACCGGTCGCCTCACCCTCTACATCGCCCCCGAGACGGTGTGGTTCGCGTCCGCGGCGGCGGTCGTGACGATCATCGGCACGGTCTGGACCTTCACGCTGCCCTGGGCGCGGAGGACGACCACGATCACGACCACGGGGAGCCGGACCCTTCGACGCGGCCCGCTGCGCAGGCCTTGCTCAGGACAAGCGGCGCGGTGAAGCGCCTCCTGGCCCGCACCGGGATCGCGATCGCTGGAGTTGCGGCATCCGTCTTCGTCGTCCTGGCGCTCGTGCTGCCGCCGGCCTCGCTGTCGGTCGACCTCGCCATGTCGCGCGACACGGGGCGGGGACGCTGTTCGCCGGCTCGGACAACGTCACCCTCGGTCAGGCCGACACGAGCACCTTCGGCATCGGCGACTGGTCGACCGTGTTCGCCAGCGCCACCCGCCCGGAGAACTACGACGGCGAGCAGGTCACGCTCACCGGCTTCGTCACCCCTCGGGCGAGAACCCCGACGAGATGCGCCTGACCCGCATGGTCATCACCCACTGCGTCATCGACGCGCAGCCCGCCGCCGTGCCCGTCACGGTCGACGTGTGGGAGGGTGACTGGGCCGTCGGCGACTGGGTCGAGGTCGAGGGGACCGTCCGGGTCTCTGCCGACGGTTCGCTCGCGATCGAGCCGTCGTCGGTCGTCGCCGTCCCGGAACCGGGGGACCCCTATGAGTACTGAGGGACGGATCAGCCGGCGCCGCGCACCCGCGCGGAGATGCGCGCGCTGCGCGAGGCGCAGGAGGCGGCTGCCCTCGCCGCGACGGTTCCCGAGGCGCCCGAGCCGGTGCGGGGCGCGGGGCGGCTCCGTGGACCGGCGATAGCGTCCACTCCTCGTCGCCCCGCGAGGAGCGCGGCGACGAGTCGAAGCGCCCTGGCGTCGAGTCGGATGCCGCAACCACCGACTCGGACGCGCACCGGGTTTCGTCTCGCTCCGCTCGCGGGGCGACCGGGGAGGTCGCTGCGACAAGACGTTCCGGCCGCTTCACGCTGACGATCGCGGCGGTCGTGGCCGTGCTCGCCCTCGTCGGCGGCGCGCTCGCCGTCATCAGCCTCACCCAGGGGCCGCGCCTGTCGGAGGTGCAGGTCGACCCCGCCGAGGCGATCGTCCTCTCCGGCAGTCGGGTGATCCTCACCGCCAATCAGCCGCTCGAGGCCATCGACGCCGAGCAGGTCACCGTCACCCCCGAGATCCCCTTCACCGTCGACGCCACCGGCCGCAACGTCGGGGTGCGCTTCACCGTTCCCCTCGACGACGCCACCGAGTACACCGTGACGGTGGCGGGGGTCAGCGGGATCGGAGGGGTCCGGCATCCGATCTGACCACGACGTTCACGACCCCGGCATCCGAGGTCTTCCTCCTGCAGCGCTCCGCCGGCGACGACACGATCTTCCGCACCGAGCTCGGGGGAGATCAGGCGGTGCCGGTCTTCACGCATGAGCGCATCAACGACTTCCGGGAGACGGGCGATCAGCTTGTCGTGGTGGTCGAGGAGGGCGACGCCTCGAAGGTGCTCGTGATCGGCAAGGACGGCTCCGAGCCGCGCGAGCTGGCCCTGCCCGGAGACGGCTACGTCAGCGCGGTGCAGGTCTCCGATCGGGGCAGCCTCGTCGGGTTCGTCTACAGCGACCGCGATCTCACCGAGGTGACCGGGCGGGCGAGCGTGCTGGTGACGCAGCCGCTGTCGGGCGAGGGGAGCCGTCGATCGTCGAGGTCGGGGAGGAGCCGGCGAACATCGCCGGATGGCAGTTCGTTCCCGATACGGCCTCGGTGATCTTCATCGACTTCTCCGGCACGCTGTTCGTCGCCGATCGGTCGAGCGATTCCGATCCGAGTCCGATGGGCACGGCGCTGTCGATCCATGGTGTCGAGCGTGGCACCTACACGGCGATCATCGAGCGTGCAGACGGAAGCCTGTTCCGTCTCGACCTGGCCGATGGCGAGGAGACGGCGTTTCCGGCATCCGATCCCGACTACGGCGTCCCCGTTGCGATCGCCGCGTTCCCGGGCGGCACGACCCAGCACATCATCGCGCGCGACGACATCGGCATGCCGACCGGTCAGGCGATCGTGCGCGTCGATGACGACGGCGCCGCCACGCCTCTGCTCGAGGTGGGCGAGGGTGACTCGATCCTGCAGGCGTGCCCCTCGCCGAGCGGTCAGTACGTGGCGATCTCGGTCGCCCCCGACCTGCTCAACAACGACTACGACGACATGCTGCTGCCGCTGCCGGAGCGCGTCGAGACGCATCTGCTCGACCTGCGCACGGGCGAGCTGCTCGTCGCGCTGTCGGGCGTGGACATCTCGTGGTGTGCCTTCGGCCCGGAGCAGTGACGGCACCCGATCTGCGCCGCGCCACGCGTGACGACCTGAGCGACCTGCCGCTCGAGGTCGCACCCCGCCTGCTCGGCGGCGTTCTGCGCACGGTGGTCGCGGACGGGTCAGAGGTCGCCCTGCGCATCACCGAGGTCGAGGCCTACCACGGCAAGGGCACGGGGCCCGTTCCCGATCCCGGCTCGCACGCCCGCAGCGGCCCGACCGCCCGGAACGCGACGATGTGGGGCGAGCCCGGGCATCTCTACGTCTACCTGAGCCACGGCATCCATTCCTGCGTGAACGTGGTGTGCGGCCCTTCGGGGCAGGCGGGCGGAGTCCTGCTGCGTGCCGGCTGGGTCGTCGAGGGGTCGGATGCCGCGGAGCGACGCACCGGCCGCTCCGGCCGTGACCTCGCCCGTGGGCCGGGTCGTCTCGGACAGGCGGTGGGGCTGCGGCATCCGATCCATGACGGGATCGATGCGGTCACCGGGGCGTGGCGGGACGGTGCCCGGGCGGAGCTGTGGCTCGGCGAGCCTCTTGCGGAGGTGGCCCGCGGGCCGCGCGTGGGCGTCGCCGGCATCGCGGGAACGGATGCCTTCCCCTGGCGGTTCTGGATCCCCGGCGACCGCTCGGTCTCGCCGTTCCGCTGGGGGCGCGGGCCGGGCCTTCCCCGGCCTGATCGGACCCGCCGGTCTCACTTGTTGCGGGTTGCCCAGCCACCGACTCGCATCTTGTGAGACCGCCCCGGTGGGTGTCTCAGTTGTTGTGGTCTCTGGGATCCGGAGGTCGCAACAAGTGAGACCGGCGGGCAGAGCGATCGGATGCCGCGACGCACTGTCGTGTGCGCCGCGGCATCCGGTGTCAGTCGCCCTTCACGTTGACGAGCTGACGCAGCGTGTGCCGGATCGTCACGAGGTCGGCGGCATCCGCCATCACCTGATCGATCGGCTTGTACGCCTGCGGGATCTCGTCGATGAAGGCGTCGGTGTCGCGGAACTCGATCCCCGCCATCGCCTCCCGCAGCTGCTCATGCGTGAACGTGCGCCGGGCGGCCGACCGCGAGTACTCCCGGCCCGCGCCGTGCGGCGAGGAGTTCAGCGACAGGGGGTTGCCGAGTCCCTCCACGACGTACGACGCCGTGCCCATGGAGCCCGGGATCAGGCCGGGCCGACCGGCATCCGCCTGGATCGCGCCCTTCCGCGAGACCCACACGTCCTTCCCGAAGTGCTTCTCGCGCTCGGTGAAGTTGTGGTGGCAGTTGATTCTCTCCTGCTCGGCCACGGGCTCGCCCATGACCTCGGAGAGCTGCCGGATCACCCGGTCCATCATCTCCTCCCGGTTCAGCAGCGCGAAGTGCTGCGCCCAGTGCAGCTCCCGGATGTACCGGGTGAACTCCGGAGTGCCCTCCACGAGGTAGGCGAGGTCGGGGTCGGGCAGATCGATCCACCACTGCTTGGCCAGCCGCTGGGCGACCGCGATGTGGTGCGTGGCGATCTTGTTGCCCACGCCCCGCGAGCCCGAGTGCAGGAACAGCCACACCCGATCGGTCTCGTCCACGGACACCTCGATGAAGTGGTTGCCCGAGCCGAGCGAGCCCAGCTGGTTGCGCCAGTGCCCCGCGTACCGGGCAGGGTCGAACCCCGCCGTCTCTGCGAGCTCCTCGAGTTCGGCGATCCGCGGCTCGGCCGTCGCCACGACCTTGCGGTTGTCGCGACCGGCCGACAGCGGCACGGCGCGCTCGATCTGCTCGCGCAGCGGCGCGAGGTCGGCGGGCAGCTGCTCCCGGGCGAACTGGGTGCGGACGGCGATCATGCCGCATCCGATGTCGACGCCGACGGCCGCCGGCATGATCGCGCCGAGGGTCGGGATGACCGACCCCACGGTCGCGCCCTTGCCGAGGTGCGCGTCGGGCATGAGCGCCAGATGCGGGTGGATGAACGGCATGCGTGACGAGGTGCGCGCCTGCTCGACGGTCTTCTCGTCGATCAGACTCGCCCACGACAGCAGCCGTGCGGAGAGCTTCTCCATGGTTCCTTTCCTTGCGTTTCTCGATTCGGCCACAGGCCGGACCGTTCCTCGCAAGAGAAAACGCCCCGGACCTGTCGGTGCGGGGCGTGGGAGAGCGGATGCTTCACACGGCGCGCGCCGGAGGGTACGACTCGTAGCGGTCTGCGGGCTGGAGGCCCGGGAACCGCTTCGTCAGATTCCGCTGTGCGGACATCCGTCGTCTCCTTCGGCTGAAGCTGCGCCGGTCGGCACAGCTTTGCCACCATAGGGACGGGCGGATGCGGCGTCAAGCACTCCGTCCGTCCCCGGCGCGTTGCGGCATCCGCCCGGCTCAGATCGCGGTGCGCTCGGCGTCCTCCCGCCGCGCACGCACGGTGCGGGGACGCGCGCCGAACACGATGAGATACCCGAGCAGCCAGAACTCGCCGATGTTGGCGGGGGCGCTGAGGATCGTGGCGGCGAGCGTCGCCTCGGGCAGGAGCGCGGCGGCGAAGGCGCTCAGCGCGTAGCCCGTGCCGCCGACGACGAGGAACCAGCCGAGCAGTCGCGGCATCCAGCCCGAGCGCAGCACGAGAAGTCCCAGCGGGATCAGCCAGAGACCGAAGAACAGGGCGGCCACCTCCCAGAGGCCCTCGCTCATCAGTGAGGCGGTGCCGACGATCTGGATCGCATCGAGACCGCCGGCGTCTGCGGCCGCGCCGCGGGCGACGGTCAGCATGGCGGCGCTGGCGAGGATGAATGTCGCATTGACCATGCCGAAGACGAGCACCGCCGTCGCCGACACTGCATCCACCTCTCGGAAGAGGCGGAACAGCCAGAGGGCGGCCAGCGCCTGAGTCAGGACGATGCCGAGCTCCAGAGCGATGCCGGCGCCGACGAGGAGCTGCTGCGCCTGCAGGGCCGCGAGGGTGGCGGCGGGGTCGCCGGCCTCGTAGAGCCGTGGGCGCACGACGAGGAAGCCGAGGACGCCGGTCAGGACGAGGGCGAGGTAGAGAAGGCCGGCGGTGCGCGCCGTGCGGACGTCGGGGTGGTCCGAGGACTGCTGTGCGGCATGGTGCCTCCTTGATCCTTACGTTGTAAGGGAACCTTACCGGGTAAGATCGGATGCCGGCAACCCTGGGCAGGAGGTGGATCGTGTGGAGGCCTCACGCACGCGCCGGGACCCGCTGAGCCGCGCCCGCGTCCTGCAAGCGGCGCTCGCGCTCGCCGACGCCGACGGGCTCCCCGCCGTCACCATGCGTCGCTTGGCCGCCGACCTCGACGTCGAGGCGATGTCGCTGTACCACCACATCCCCGGCAAGGACGCCCTGCTGGACGGACTCGTCGAGTCCGTGATCGCCGAGATCCAGGGCGAGCTCGACGGGGGTGCCGCCGCATCCGACTGGCGCGAGACCGTGCGCGCGCGATGCCTGACGGCACGTGCGGTCATGCTCCGTCACCCTGGGCGCCCGGCCTCCTCGCCACGCGCCCGGACATGCCCCTCGGCGCCTACGGGCTCTATGAGGCGGTGCTCGGCGCGCTCGTCGACGGCGGCGTGGGCTATGCGATCGGGCACCGTGCGCTGCACGCCCTCGGCAGCATGGTCCTCGGCTTCGTGCAGGAGCCCTTCAGCCCCGGGGTGGGCGAGGCCGACGAGGCCGAGCTCGCCCTGCTGGCCGAGCGGATGCCGCACCTTACGGCGATGATGGCCGCCGAGTTCCATGCGGCATCCGACCCCGCGCTGGGATGGTGCGACAGCCAGGCGGAGTTCGAGTTCACGCTCTCGTTGCTGCTGGACGGCATCGCCCGGGAGGCCGCGAAGGCCGCGAAAGGATCCGTGCTAAACTGACTCTTTGTCTGCACGCTCTCCTGTGTGCAGTTCGCACCCCATCCACTCGTCCGGTCCCTGAGCTTGTCGAAGGGCGGGTCGAGTGCGGGGCGCAGACAAGGGATCTTGGGTGAGGCCGTCCGGTCTCACGGTAATGAAGGAGTAATCACCATGGCAGCAGTGTGCCAGGTGACCGGAGCTGTTCCCGGCTTCGGTCACAACATCTCGCACTCGCACCGCCGGACGAAGCGCCGCTTCGACCCGAACGTGCAGCGTAAGACGTACTACGTTCCCTCGCTCGGCCGCAAGGTCACGCTGAACGTGTCGGTCCGCGGTATGCGGGTCATCGACGCGCGCGGCATCGAGAACGTGGTCAAGGACCTCCTCGCGAAGGGTGTGAAGCTCTAATGGCGAAGAAGGCTCAGGACGTCCGTCCGATCATCAAGCTGCGTTCGACGGCAGGCACGGGGTACACCTACGTGACCAAGAAGAACCGTCGCAACACACCCGACCGCCTTGTGCTGAAGAAGTACGACCCCGTCGTACGCCGGCACGTCGAATTCCGCGAGGAGCGTTAATCATGGCGAAGAAGAGCAAGATCGCCCGCAACGAGCAGCGCAAAGCTGTTGTCGAGCGCTACGCCGAGCGTCGCGCTGAGCTGAAGAAGACCCTGGTCGACCCGAACGCGACCGACGAGGCCCGTGAGGCGGCTCGCGTCGGCCTGCAGAAGCTGCCGCGCAACGCGTCGCCGGTGCGCGTCCGCAACCGCGACGCCATCGACGGTCGCCCCCGTGGCCACCTGTCGAAGTTCGGCATCTCGCGTGTGCGCTTCCGCGACATGGCCCACCGTGGCGAGCTGCCCGGCATCACCAAGTCGAGCTGGTAAGCACAGTCTCATCGAAAGGGGCGGGGTTCTTCGGAACCCCGCCCCTTTCGCGTGCCTGCGGCGTGGTCTGGGTCGGCATGGCGCACGCATCCCGGATGCCGCGGAAACACGCGCAATGACGTCAGATTCTGTGGCGAATGTGACTGAAGTGAAGAAAGTGAACTCACGACACGCGCGGATCCTCCGAAACCCGCGGAAACACGCGGAAATGTCGCCGGGGATTGATACATTCGAGGCGGTCGAAAGACCGACGGGGGCACTCGCTCTTCGCCCACAGAAACACGACGCGGCGGTCACGCCGTCGCTGGAGGAAGACATGGCTGACAACATCACCAAGACCGAGCTCGTCGCGAGCCTCGCTGCCGCCACGGGCGAGAGCCAGGCCACCGTTTCGCGCGTGCTCGACGCTCTGTTCGCGGGTGTCTCGGAGGCCGTCGCCGGCGGCAAGAAGGTCTCGATCCCGGGCTGGATCTCGTTCGAGCAGGTCGCCACGGCCGCCCGCACGGGCCGCAACCCGCAGACCGGTGCCGAGATCAAGATCCCGGCAGGCAAGCGCGTCAAGGTCACCGCCGGTTCCAAGCTCAAGGCTGCCGTCAAGTAACTCTGACTCACGCGAAGGCCGTCGCCCCGTTTGGGGTGGCGGCCTTCGGCGTCGGCGGGCGCGACGCCACAGGAGGCAGAGGTGCGGTGAGGGGCAGTGCCCGCGGCGAGACGCGGGCGCAGCCCCGCGTAGGCTGGAGGGGTGATCCCGACGCCCCCTCCACACGGCGCGACGGTGCCGCACGGAGCCCCGGCGCGTGGGCCCGTCGCGTGCGCTGCGCGTCCTCGGCCCGGCGATCCTGCTGGTCTCGGCGCTCGTCGCCCTCCTCGTCGCTCTGAACGTGGGCGGCGGCGCCGCGCCACTGCCTCTGCAGGATCCCGGTGCGTTCGTGCGCTGGGCGCTGCCGGTGGCGAAGCTGGTCACCAACCTCTCGGCCGCACTCATGATCGGGCCGCTGGTCCTCGCGCTGTTCACGCTTCGACCCGGAGAGCGTCCTTTCGAGCAGGCGCTGAATGCGGCATCCGTCGGCGCAGCCCTGTTCACGGTGGCCGCGGCGACGACCGTGTTCCTGACGTTCATGAGCATCTTCAACCCGCAGCTGAGCGCCGAGCGCGAGTTCGGCGCCCAGCTGGGGCGCTTCCTCTTCGAGCTGCCGATCGGCCAGGCGTGGGTCATCGCGGTCATCCTGGGGGCGATCGTCACCCTCCTGCTGTTCGCCTGGCGGACCTGGACGCCGGTGCTCCTGACGACCGTCCTGGCGATGGCGACTCTTCTGCCGATCGCGACGACGGGCCACTCGGGCGACCTGTCCGGTCACGGCCTCGCGGTCAACTCGATCCTCCTGCACATGGTCGCCGCCGCGGTCTGGCTCGGCGGACTGCTGCTCCTGGTGCTCCTGCGCGGCGGCGGGTCGGTTGTCGACGAGCCGATCCTGCGCCGCTACTCGTCGATCGCGCTCGCCGCGTTCGTGGTGGTGGCGGCATCCGGACTCGCCCGCTCCTTCGTCGCCCTCGAGACCTGGGCCGACCTGTGGACGCCCTACGGCGCGATCCTGATCGCGAAGATCGCGCTGCTCACCGGTCTCGGAGCCTTCGGCGTCTGGTATCGGATGCGGCTGATCCCCCAGATCGCTTCGCGATCCCGGTCCCTGAGCGAGGCCGGGCGCAGCCCGGCGGAGTCGAAGGGCGCTCAGAGCACCGCATCCGCGTGGTTCTGGCGCCTCGTGGGCGCGGAGCTCGCGCTCATGGGGCTCGCCTCGGGGCGGCCGCGGCGCTCGGGCGCACCCCCACCCGGCGGGGACGAGGTTCCGGCGATGCGGACCCCGGCCGAGCTGCTCATGGGCGAACCGGTGCCGCCGGAGCTGACGCCCATCCGGTGGGTCACCATGTGGGACGTCGACATCCTCTGGCTGCTGGGCGGACTGTTCGGCATCTTCTTCTATCTGGCGGCGGTGTGGCGCCTACGCCGCCGCGGCCACTCCTGGCCCGTGCATCGCACGGTGCTGTGGGTCGTCGGCCTCCTCGCGCTGATCTGGGTCACGTCCGGCTCGATCAACCTCTATCAGGACTTCCTCTTCAGCGTGCACATGCTCGGGCACATGCTGCTGGGATGGGATCCCGCTGCTGCTGGTGGGCGCGGCGCCCATCACCCTGGCGCTGCGCGCGATCCGCAAGCGTGACGACGGCACGCGCGGCGGCCGGGAGTGGATCCTGTGGGCAGTGCACTCGCCGTGGTCGCGCATCGTGACGCATCCGATCGTGGCGGCGGCGATCTTCATCATCTCGCTGTGGGCGTTCTACTTCACCGACCTCTTCCGCTGGGCGATGTACGACCACCTGGGACACCAGTGGATGATCATCCACTTCCTCATCTCCGGCTACCTCTTCACGATGAGTCTGATCGGATCCGACCCGGTCCCCTACCGCCTGCCGTATGCGGGCAGGCTCGTGACGCTCATCACGACGATGGCGATGCACGCCTTCTTCGGCGTCGCGCTCATGATGCAGACCGGCCTCATGGTCGCTGAGTGGTTCGGCGCGACCGGGCGCACCTGGGGGCGACCCCGATGGAGGACCAGTACGTCGGCGGCGGCATCGCCTGGTCGATCGGCGAGATCCCGACGCTCATCCTCGCGGTGACGGTGGCGATCCTGTGGAGCCGCGACGACACCAAGGTATCCCGTCGCCGCGACCGGCACGCCGACCGCACGGGCGAGGCCGAGCTCGAGGAGTACAACGCGCAGCTGGCGAAGCTCGCCGAGCGCGATCGCCGGGCGGCCGAGCGCGAGGCGCAGCGATCGCGGTAGTCGGATGCCGCGGCATCCGCGTCAGTCCGCCGGAGCCCGACCCGGATCGACAGCGAACCGTCCGGCAGCAGCGTCACGGTGCCGTTGACCCGGAAGGGCACATCCTCGCTGACCGACACGATCGAGCCGTCGAAGATCGACTGCACGTCGACGTGGATGTGGGCGACGGCATCGGTCGTGGGATCTGCCAGTGCGCACCGTCGGGCGCGACCTCTACGCTCGGATGCCGGGCGATCGACCACTCCGGCTCGGTCGTGATCCGGTGGTCGACCTCGAAGCCGAAGGGGCACGCGGTCGGCAGCAGCACCCGCTGGGTGGTGCACTCCTCGAGGAACTCCTCCACCCGCTCCTGCACCACTCGGACGAACTCCTCGGTCGGCTGGGTCTGCACGTCGACGGGCGTGACGGCGAGCGGGTGTCGGCGAGGAAGCGGACGCCCGGGGTCTCCGAGACGGCCGTGTCGACCGAGACCGAGTACATGCCGGGGTGAACACGAACAGGGGCACCGGTTCGAGCGGATCGGAGTCGACGCCGCCGGCGGCGACTTGACGCCGGTCGAAGGTGAAGCCGTTGACGGTGAGTTCGTCGGAGCCGCGGACGATCAGGTCGAGGATCGCGAGAGGGACTCGGCGAAGCGCCAGCGCGGCACGACGCCGTTCCAGCCGTCCTGCGTGACGAGGAAGACGCTCGTGCCGGGATGGCCGCCGGCGCGGTAGCGCGCGGTGACGCGGGTGATCCCGTCGTCGCCGGCGCGCTCGTCGACGATGGTGATCTGACTCAGTGACCCGAGGGCGGTCTGACGCAGCAGGGCGTCGGAGGGCGTGGCCTCCAGACCGAGGGGCTCGAGAGCGGCGCGGTCGACGGCGACGCCGGGAACCCGCAGGGCGTCGGCGGCCCGCGACTCCTCCAGCAGACCCAGGTAGCGCTGGACGAAGGCGGAAGGGCTGTAGACCTCGCGGTACAGCGCCATCCCGCCGGCACCCAGCGCGGCGAGGAGCAGCAGGCCGACGACGGACAGGATCGTCAGGTCGACGCCCAGCGACCGGCGACGGCGCCGGGGACGGGTGACTGATCCATGCGGCAAGTCTAGGCAAGCCGGCCTGACACGAAGCCGAACGTCGCCCACAGGCGCCGCCCGCCGCATCCGTCCGAGCATCTAGCATGGGGTGGTGAACCTCCCCGCCCTGTCCGAGGAGCAGCGCGAGCTGTTCCGGCTGATCGAAGACACGAGCGCGCATGTCTTCATCACCGGCCGCGCCGGGACGGGCAAGTCGACACTTCTGCAGTACTTCGCCTGGAACACGCGCAAGCAGATCGCGATCTGCGCGCCCACGGGCGTCGCGGCGCTCAACGTCGAGGGCCAGACGATCCACTCGCTGTTCCGCCTGCCCATCGGCCTCATCGCCGACCAGGACCTGGAGCAGTCGGATGCCACGCGCCGCATCCTGAACGCCATCGACACGCTCGTGATCGATGAGGTGTCGATGGTCAACGCCGACCTCATGGACGCGATCGACCGTTCGCTGCGCCAGGCACGCGCCCGCCGCGCGGAGCCCTTCGGCGGCGTGCAGGTGATCATGTTCGGCGACCCCTACCAGCTGGCGCCGGTGCCGCCACGGGGCGACGAGCTGCGCTACATCCAGGACCACTATCGTTCATTCTGGTTCTTCGACGCGTGGGTGTGGGCGGGCGCGAGCGGCGGAGACGAGGGCGGCATGCTCGACCTCGGCCGCCACGGCGCCGAGCTGCACATCCGCGAGCTCGTGCAGATCCACCGCCAGTCCGACGACGGTTTCAAGGCGATGCTGAACGCGGTGCGCTTCGGCCGCGTCACCGCCGACATCGCCGGCGTCCTCAACGATGCCGGGGCGCGCACACCGCCGGATCCCGAGCCCGGCGAAGTGCCGATCATCACCCTCGCGACCCGCAACGACATCGTCAACAACATCAACCGCCGGCACCTGGCGGCGCTGCCCGGGCGCGAGCAGACGGCGGTCGCCGAGATCAACGGCGACTTCGGGCGCGGCGAGACCGCGTATCCGGCGGATGCCGAGCTGAAGCTCAAGGTGGGCGCCCAGGTGATGTTCCTGCGCAACGACGTGGGCGCGCAGGGCGACCCGCCGCGGTGGGTGAACGGCACGATCGGCACGGTCAACCGCATCCTGGGCGGCTCGGTGCGCGTGGAGATCGACGGCGACGAGGTCGAGGTCGAACCCGCCGTCTGGGAACGCTTCCGCTACGCCTACAACCCGGGCTCGAAGACGCTCAGCCGCGAAGTGGTCGCCGAGTTCACCCAGTTCCCGTTGCGGTTGGCGTGGGCGGTCACGATCCACAAATCGCAGGGCAAGACCTACGACCGGGCGATCATCGACCTCGGCTCAGGGGCGTTCGCGCCGGGACAGACCTACGTCGCGCTCTCGCGCCTGACCTCGATCGAGGGGTTGTACCTCTCCCGGCCGCTGCGCCCGAGCGACATTCGTGTCGACCCCGACGTCGCGCGCTTCATGGCCGGTGCGCAGCGCGTCGCGTCGACACCCGTCCTGGCAGCTGAGTAACGTTCGCGCCACGCGCGAGCGCAACCGGGCCGCCCGCGAGAGCGCAATCCGGTCGTTGAGCGAGAGCGGCGCAGCCGATCGAGTCGAAACGCCCTGGCGTCGACCGCTCGAAGGGAGTGCCGGATCTCGTCACTGCGCGACCCGCCGCTACGCACCCCGCCGCTACGCGACCTGGCGCTCGCGGTCGAGCTCCTCGAAGAGCTCGGTGTTGAACTGGTAGGCCAGCAGCACCTCGTCGATCACGCGGGCCTTCTCGTCGTCGTCCCAGGGGCGGCGTCGAGCTGCTCGCGGTAGACGTCCTTGAATGCCTTCGGGTCGGCGATGTCGTCGAAGAGGTAGAAACCGACGCCGTTGGTCTCGAACCCGAAGCGGCGCTGCATGACGCGGCCGATGAAGATGCCGCCGGAGAGGTCGCCGAGGTAGCGGGTGTAGTGGTGGGCGACGAAGCCGCCCGCCCAGGTGGCGCCCACCTGATTGATGCGGTCGACGTAGCGGCGCGTGGCCGACAGCGGCGCGATGCGCTCGCGCCAGTCGGCGCCGATGAGGAACTCGAGGTCCGACTCGAGGCGGGCAGGCGCGTGAGCTTGTCGCTGATGAAGACGGATGCCACGGGTCGTTCGTCATGCGGGCGGCGGCGCTCTCGAGCGCCTCGTAGATGAAGTAGTGCTGGGCCACCAGGGCGACATAGTCTTCGCGAGACCCTTCGCCCTTGAGGAGGTCGGCCATGAACCCTGCGGTCTCGCTGCGCGAGTGGGAGCCGGCGGAGCGCTCGCGGAGAGCAGCGGAGAAGGAGATGATTTCGGCCATGCTCTCAGTGTAAGGGTAACCTCACCTGAACACAGCCGCGAGATTCCGCGGCTGTGGAGAAGGATGACGCTCAGGCGTGAGGGCGCGGGGTGAGGCCGAGGCGTTCGCAGGCCGCGTCGTAGAGCGCCACGATCTCGCGGCGGACCTCGGGTCGCTCGCTGATGGGGCCGCCGGGCCAGGGCACGCGCAGTTCTTCGGCGGCGTCGTCGCGGGTGATCTCCCACACGCCGGCATCCCCGTCGAATCCGGTCATGACGGCGGCGGTCACGGCATCCGACGCGAACGCGCGGGCGATGAGCATGTTGTCGTCGGCGTGGTCGTCGTTCATATGGTGCAGGACGGCGGTGACGATTGCGGGGTCGAAAGTGTGCGGCACGCCCCCAGCCTACGTCGTGCGCGGGCGGGCGGGCGAGAGCGGCAGCGTGGATGGTTCGGGCTCTCAGGAACCGCAGATTAGACTCATCTGAGATTTAGGGGGTCGAATGTCGTTGTCCCGCAGACTGAGCGCCGTCGTCGCCGGAACCGCCGCCGCGATGCTGGCGCTCTCGGCGTGCTCTGATCCGGCCGCGTCGACCTACGAGCCGCCCTATCAGGTCGAGGGGTCGCTCCCGGCAGACACGGTCGCGCAACTCGAAGATGCCGTCACCCACGCGATGGGCACGACCGGTGCCAGCGGTGCGATCGTCGGCGTCTGGGTCCCGTGGGCGGGAAGCTGGGTCGCCGGACTCGGCACGCAGAGCGCCGACTCCAGCGCGCCGGTCACCAGCGACATGTCCTTCCGCATCGCCGATGTGACCCGGCTCATGACGTGCGACCTGCTCTACATCCTCGACGCCGACGGCGTGCTGTCGAAGGAGGCTCCGGTGTCGCAGTACGTCTCGGGCGTTCCGAACCTGAGCGATGTGACCCTGCTGGACCTCTGCAACGGCACCGCCGGCATCGGCACCTTCGAGGGCACCGTCAGCAGCATGGTGCTGCGCAACCCCGAGCGTCAGTGGGGCCGCTGGAGCTGGCCGCCTACGGCGTCGGCAAGGCGCGCACCGAGATCAAGACGAAGTACCGGAACTCGGATGCCGCTTACATGCTGCTCGGCCTGGCGCTCGAGCGCGCGACCGGCAAGTCGGCGTCCACGCTGTACAGCGAGTATCTCGCCGCGCCCCTCGAGCTCGAGGGCACGGTGCTGCCGTCGCCGGCCGCCGCCCTGCCGGAGGGCAACGCGCTGTCCGGCCACTACCTGCCCCGCGAGGACGGCGAGTTCGTGTGCACCGAGCCGGTGGACATCTCGCGCATGTCGTCGAGCATCGGGTACACCGACTCGGGCGCGGTCTCGACGATCGACGACCTCGGCCGCTACATGCGGGCCATGGCGACGCAGACCCTGGCCGGCGGCGAGAACTCGACCCGGTGGGCCGAGCCGCTGCCGCTGTCCGACAGCGCGGCGCGCTGGCGACAGACGACGGGCGGGGCTCATCTCGTCGGACCGCTCATCGGCCAGTACGGCACGGTTCCCGGATACGCGACGGCCGCCTTCTCCGACCCGGAGACGGGCTTCACGGTCGCCGTCGTGATGAACAACTCCTCGGGCGGCGGGATGCCGATCGGCTATCTCGCCTGGGAACTGGCCGCCATCGCCTCGAAGGTCCCGGCGGCATCCGGTGAGACCGAACCCGAGTTCGCGCTGCCGTTCACCGCCGACACATACCACAAGCGGATCGCCGACCGCGCGATCTGCTCGCCGCCGGCCGAAGACTAGACGTGTCGGGATCGGCGCGCGGCGGTGCCGTCGTCCTCGTCACGATCGGCCTGATCTGCCAGGAGGTCGGCGCCTCGATCGCCGTGCTGTTGTTCCCGGCGGCGGGCCTCTGGGCATGGTCGCGCTGCGGCTGTTCTTCTCCGCGGTGATCCTGCTGATCATTGCCCGACCCCGGATGCGGGGCACACCGCATCCGGATGGCGGGCCGTGTGGGCGCTGGGCCTCTCGCTCGCCGTCATGAACGGCTTCTTCTACCTCGCGCTGGAACGGCTCGCGCTCGGGGTGACCGTGACGATCGAGGTGCTCGGTCCGCTCGCGCTCGCCGTGATCACGGCGCGCCGGCGGATCGTGTGGCTGTGGGCGCTCGTCGCTCTCGTCGGGGTCGTCGCGCTCGGCGGGGCGGGTGGGATCGCCTCGACCCGGTCGGGGTGCTGTTCGCCCTCGGTGCGGCGGCCTGCTGGGCGCTCTACATCCTCTCGGCCGCGAGCGTCGGGCGTGCCTTCGAGAAGCTCGACGGGCTGGCACTGGCGATGATGGTCGGTGCGGCCGTCGCCCTGCCGTTCGGATTCCTCACCGCCGGCACGGCGATCCTGCGGCCGGAGATCCTCCTCCTGGGCGCGGCGGTCGCCCTGTTGAGCTCGACGATCCCCTATGCGCTCGAGCTCGTCGCGCTGCGGCGCATCACCCCGGCGGTGTTCGGCATCCTCATGAGCCTCGCGCCGGCGACGGCGGCGCTCGCCGGGTTCGTGCTCCTGCAGCAGCACCTGACCTGGCTCGAGCTCGTCGGGATCGCACTCGTCGTGCTCGCCAGCGCGGGCGCCGTCTGGGCGGGGCGCGAGCGGCCCGTGGTGTCGGAGCCGGTGGCGTAGTCTGGTCTAGCTTAGCTAAGTCAGGTATCATGGTCTCATGATCCAGGTGAACGTGCACGAGGCGAAGTCCCAGCTCTCCGCGTTGATCGCGAAAGCCCTCGAGGGTGAGAAGGTCACGATCGCGCGCGCGGGCGTGCCGGTCGTCGACCTCGTCGTGCACGATCGAGTGGAGGTCGTCTACGGGCTGGGCGCCGAAGAACCGGAGCACGACCCCGACATCTTCGATGGGGTCGACGACGAGATCGCCACGATGTTCTACGGTGCTCGTTGATGCTTCTCGACACGAATGCGCTGCTGTGGGTGTACTACGACAGCGCAAGACTCGGCGCAGACGCGCGCGACCGAATCGCCGGGGCTTCTCACGTCTGCTTCTCCTCGGTCTCGACGATGGAAATCGTGATCAAGCACACGCTGGGCCGCCTCGACAAGCCCGGTGGTGAGCGGTTCCCCGAGGTCTTTCACCGCTCCGGGCTGCAGGAGCTGGTATTCACCTCCGCGCATGCCTCGGCCATGGAGCGGTTCCCCGCACTTCACCGTCATGATCCCTTCGACCGGATGCTCGTGGCGCAGGCCTCTCAGGAACGGTTGCCGTTCCTGACATCGGATGCCACGTTGCTGGCTCTCGGTGAGGAATGGATCCATGACGCGCGGCTCTGAGCATCCCGGTAGGGTGCAGGGGACGAAGGGTGGCCATGGCATCCGAACAGGCGAAGCATCCGGTGCGCGGCGCGATCGTGCTGATCACGGGCGCTGCCCGCGGCATGGGCGAGCTCTACGCACGGCGGGCCGTCGCGGGAGGCGCGGCGGCGGTCGCCCTCTGGGACATCGACGCGGATGCCGCGGCGCGCCTGGCGGCGGAGCTGTCCGAGTCGGGGGTGACGGTGCGTCCGTACGGGGTCGACGTCTCTTCGCTCGCGGCGATCCAGCGCGCGATGAAGAAGGTGCGGCGCGATCTGGGCGCTCCGACAGTGCTGATCAACAACGCGGGCATCGTGCGCGGGGCACCGTTCTGGGAGCACGACCCGGTCCGCGACATCGAGGGCACCATCGCGGTGAACACGCTCGCGGCGATGTGGCTCACCCGCGAGGTGCTGCCCGACATGATCGCCGACGATTCCCGGCCGCAGCGCATCCTCAACATCGCCTCGGCGGCGGGCACGCTCGCCAATCCGAACATGAGCGTCTACGCCGCCTCGAAGTGGGCGATGATCGGCTGGAGCGAGTCGGTGCGCCTGGAGCTCGAAAGGGTCGGGCATCGGCATATCGCGGTGACGACCTTCTGTCCGAGCTACATCTCCACCGGCATGTTCGCGGGCGCCCGCGGCCCGCTCCTGACGCCGATCATGACGCCCGAGAAGGCGACGCGCGCCGCCTGGCGCGGGATGCTGCGCGGCACCCCGATCGTCATGCGGCCGTGGACGGTCAAGCTCGCCGCGGCGCTGCGCGGTGTGCTGCCGACGCGGGCGTGGGACGCCGTGGCCGGGCGCGTCTTCAAGGTCTACTCCTCGATGGACGAGTTCACGGGGCGCGGCGCGCGCTGAGGTCGGATGTCGCGGCTCACTCCCTCCACGGGTCGATGAGCGCGAGTCCGAGCCCTTCGAAGTCGTCGGTGTTGCGGGTCGCGAGGGTCGCATCGTGCACGAGGCAGACCGCCGCGATCTGAGCATCGGCGACCTCGATCGGGCGGCCGAGGGTGCGACGCAGCTCCAGGATGTGGCCGTAGGCGAGTGCGGCTTCGGTGTCGAAGGGGAGGATGCTGTCCGGGAAATCCTCGACCAGCATCAGATCCAAGCCGTCTTGCAGCTGCGCGCGGCGACGTCCGTGCGGGAGTCTGCTGATCCCCTCCGCCAGCTCTGAGACGACCGTTGCTGTGAGATGGAGCCCCTCTCCGCTGGCGGCCGCCATCCAATCGAGAACGCGACTCTCGGGGCGTGGCCGCTGGGATTCAGAGACGACGTTCGTATCGAGGACGATCATGACGCGTCGTCGGATGCCGAGGACGCGCGTGCTGCGGCTTCGCGAACGGCCCGATCATGTTCGACCTCCTCGGGCGACACCGCCCACTTGGACTTGCGATCGGGCAGGAGTGCGATCACGTCGTCATCCCAGTACGCCCCCGTCGCCGCGAGCCGCTCCCGCATCCGCCGGTACCAGGCGCCCGGCTCCTCCTCGGGCTGCTCCTGCACCGCCTCGGTGAGGATGGCCCGGACCTCCGCCTCCATCGAGACCCCTTCTCGGCGGCGCGCACGCGCAGCCGTCGCTTGACGTCGTCGTCCAGATCGCGAATCGTCAGCGTCGCCATGGGATCTCCCTCTCGCGCGGTGAGTGAGTGCGTTGCTGTCAATGCTAGCGACCCCGAAACCATGCCGCCAGGTTGTGCGTCGGCGTCGGCCCGCAGTGCCGAAAGGGGGTCGATGTGAAGAACCGGCGGATCCGCGCCGATTGTGGAGAGCAGGAGAAGAGCGTGGTCCGCAACTGCGACGACTGGACCGTCGAAGAGCTGCGCCGCCGGCCGCGGTCGCCCCCTTCTTTCCCTTGACAGCCGCTAGCCTCGGATCGAGGAGATCCATGGGTCAGGACAGGAGAACCGACATGACCGCGTCCTTCGTCTACGACGCCGTGCGCACCCCGTTCGGCCGCGCCGGCGGGGCGCTCGCCGGCATCCGACCCGACGATCTCGCCGCCGTCGTGATGAAGGCGGCGATCGAACGGACCGGCCTGGATCCGGTGCGGATCGACGATGTGATCTTCGGCGACGCGAATCAGGCCGGGGAGGACAACCGCAACGTCGCACGGATGGGCGCCCTCCTGGCGGGGCTGCCGACGACCGTGACCGGCTCGACGGTGAACCGGCTGTGCGCCTCGAGCGTCGAAGCCGTGATCCAGGGGTCGCGGGCCATCGAGTCCGGCGACGCGGATGTGATTCTCGCCGGCGGTGTGGAGTCGATGAGCCGGGCACCGTTCGTCGTGGAGAAGTCGGCCAAGCCGTGGCCGGCGACCGGCAACCAGACGATGTGGAACACGTCGATCGGCTGGCGGATGACCAACCCGGCGCTGCCGGCGCAGTGGACGATCTCCAACGGCCAGTCCGCGGAGTTGATCGCCGGGAGTGGGGCATCACCCGCCGGGCGCAGGACGAGTTCTCGGTGCGCTCGCACCGGCTCGCCGCCCAGGCGTGGGCCGACGGCGTCTATGACGGTGAGATCGTGCAGGTCGACGGTGCGCCGCTCGCCCGTGACGAGGGCATCCGCGACGACACCACCGTCGACGTGCTCGCGGGGCTGCGGGCGCTGTTCGCGCCGGAGGGCAGGGCACCGTCACCGCGGGCAACTCCTCCTCCCTCAACGACGGGGCGTCTGCGGTGCTGCTGGCCCGCGAGGGCGTCCTCGACGGCGAGCCGCTCGCGCGGATCACCGGGCGCGCCGCCCACGGAGTGGACCCGGAGCAGTTCCCCATCGCTCCGGTCGAGGCGGCCAACAAGGCGCTCGCGCGGGCGGGCCGCACCTGGGCGGATGTCGACGTCGTCGAGCTGAACGAGGCCTTCGCGTCGCAGTCGCTGGCGTGCCTGGCCGGCTGGCCCGAACTCGACCCCGACAAGCTCAACATCCACGGCGGCGCGATCGCGATCGGTCACCCGCTGGGCGCGTCCGGCGGACGCATCATCGGCCATGCCGCGCACGAGCTGGCCCGCCGCGGCGGGGCGTCGCGGTCGCGGCGATCTGCATCGGCGTCGGCCAGGGGCTCGCGGTGGTGCTCGAGCGGTGACGCGCGTGGGCCGGCGTCAGAGCAGCAGCTGACTGAGCAGCAGATACGCCCCGATCGCGACGAGCGCCGTGCCGGAGACGCGGCTGACGATGCGGGCGGCCGCGGCCGTGACGACAAGACCAGCTGTGAGCCGGCGCCGACGGCGAAGTAGACGAGCGCGCAATTGGCCAGGTGCAGCATCCCGAGCGCGAGGATCTGCGCCGGCAGCGGCCAGGCGCCGGCGGGATCGGTGAACTGCGGCAGCACGGCCAGGAACAGCAGCAGCACTTTCGGGTTCAGCCCGCTCACGCCGAAGCCCTTCGCCCACCAGCGCCAGCGCGAGAGGGCGGGTGCGGCATCCGACGCGAGAGCAACGGCGGTCGGATGCCGCAGCATCCCCACCCCGACCCACACCACGTAGACGGCGCCGCCGATGGTGAGCACCGTGAGCGCGCCCGGGATGCTCAGGGCGAGCGCGCCGACGCCCGCGGCCACGACGAGGGCGGCGAGGAGATGGCCGCGAGCAGGCCCAGGAGGGCCGGCAGCGCGCGCCGCTGGGGCCGGCGCTGATCGCGTAGGCCCAGTCGGGACCGGGCGTGACGATGAACAGTGCGGAGACGCCCAGAACGCGGTGAGGGTGGCGAGCGTCATCCGATTCTCCTGTCGTGTGGGGATGACAGAAGAGTAGAAAAGTCTGCGGAGAAGTCGCTTGCAAGTCTGCAGGGCTGATGGCCAATCGGTGGAAGAATATTGGCCATGGACGCGACTGATCGAAAGATTCTTGCGGAGCTTCAGCAGGACGGGCGCCTGACCCTCACGGAACTGGCCGATCGGGTGCAGCTGACCCTCTCGCCGGCGCATCGGCGACTGCGGGATCTCGAGCAGCGCGGCGTCATCAGCGGCTACCGGGCGATGGTCGAGCCGGAGGCGGTCGGGCTCGGGTTCCAGGCGCTCGTGTTCGTGACGATGCGCGAGGCGACGCAGGCCGCGATCTCGGCGTTCGAGGCGGCGGTCGAACCTCTCGAGCACATCGTCGATGCGCAGCGCCTCTTCGGCGAGCCCGACTATCTGCTGCGGGTCGTCGCGCGCGATCTCCCCCACTTCCAGCAGCTCTACGACGAGGAGCTCAGCGCTCTCCCCGGCGTCCAGCGCGTGGCGACGACCCTCGTGATGCGCAAGGTCGTCGACGGGCGGGCGCTGCCGGTGTGAGGGTGGCACGCTGCCGTGACCGCCGGTCGGTCCGAGGGGAGGGGAGCGGACCGACCGGCGTGCGGAGAGCCGTCCGCACGCGGACATGCGGGGAGCCGAGAGAGCGCCCCGATGCTCTCCGTGTGACGACCTTAGCCACGGGATCGGTGCGCACGCAGGGGTTGAACCCGCGCGTGCAGTGAGGTACAAGCCGAGCATACGAGGAACAGCTGTCTTGGAGGGGCTGACGGGAATCGAACCCGCGCTGTCTGCTTGGGAAGCAGAAGTTCTACCATTGAACTACAGCCCCGGAAGTCTCCAGCGTACCAGCCGCTCAGAGCATGCATGGATCTCCCAGTGAAGCGGCGTAACGTCGCCGGTCCATCAACGGAAGGGAGCCCATCCATGGGTATCTTCGAGGACGCGAAGGAAACGATCGGCGAAGCCGCCAAGCAGGCGGGCCGCGCCGTGGAGGACACCGTCGACAAGGTGAAGGACAAGGCCGACGAGCTCAAGGCCGAGGCCGACGTGAAGAAGGCCGAGGCCGAGCGCGACGCGGTGAAGGCGCGCAACGAGGCCAAGGAGAATCTGCGGGACTGAGTTCCCGGGAAGGCCCCGCCGCATGCGGCGGGGCCTTCCTCATGCCCGCTCGTTTCGCCCGAACCGCGCGCCCGTTAGGCTGGTGCCGTGCTTCTCAGCGATCGCGATATCAGGGCCGAACTCGCCGCCGGACGCATCGGCTTGGACCCGCTCGACCCGGCGATGATCCAGCCGTCGAGCATCGATGTCCGCCTGGACCGCTACTTCCGGCTGTTCGACAACCACAAGTACCCCTTCATCGACCCGGCCGAGGATCAGCCCGAGCTCACGCGCCTCATCGAGGTCGACCCGGACGAGCCGTTCATCCTGCATCCGGGCGAGTTCGCCCTCGGCGCCACCTTCGAGCAGGTCTCGCTCGCAGACGACGTCGCCGCCCGGCTCGAGGGCAAGTCCTCGCTCGGGCGCCTCGGCCTCATCACCCACTCCACGGCTGGCTTCATCGACCCGGGCTTCACCGGTCATGTGACCCTGGAGCTCGCGAACGTCGCGACCCTCCCGATCAAGCTGTGGCCGGGGATGAAGATCGGGCAGCTGTGCTTCTTCCGCCTCACCTCGCCCGCCGAGAACCCCTACGGCTCCGGGCCCTACGGCAATCGCTATCAGGGCAGCGCGGCCCGACGGCCTCGCGCTCCTTCCAGAACTTCCACCGATCGGATGTCGGCGTGACCGACATCGGGTCCACCGGCGGCTGAGCGCTCGCATGAAGGGATCGTCGGATGCCGGTTGAGCTGACGTCTCCGGATGCCGGTGAGCTGCCCGCCGTCATCGACGCCCTGCGCGGATGGCAGGAAGACGGTGCGCCGGTGCCGCTGCATCCTGGGGATCTGGGCTGGCACTGGCGGTTCGGCGCGGAGGCGACGGCGCGGGCGACCCGCTTCTGGAGCCGTGACGGTGAGATCCTCGCGGTCGGCCTGCGCGACGGGGAGGCGTTGCTGCGCGTCGCGATCGCCCCGGCCGCGCGTGACGACCAGGAGCTCGCGGCGCACATGGCCGACGATCTCGCCGACGCCGGACGCGGGGTGCTGCCGGCCGGGGCGGCGGCCGTCGAGGCGCGCGGCGAGGGTGCCCTGCGCGAGGTGCTGCTCGCGCGCGGCTGGGAGCTCGACGAGCTGTGGACGCCGCTCGTGCGCGATCTGAGCGAGCCGGTGCCCGACAGCGGAGTGCGCATCGAGGTCGTGACCGCGGAGAATGCGGAGCAGGTCGCGCAGCGCGCGGCCGTGCAGCGAGCCTCGTTCACGGGGTCGACGTTCTCGGTCGAGCGGTGGCGGGCGATGGCGGAGGGCCCGAGTACGCGCACGCCCGCTGCCTGCTGGCGTACGACGCGCAGGGCGTGCCGGTCGCGACGGCGACGGTCTGGTCGGCCGGCGCGGGGCGCCCTGGCCTCTTGGAGCCCGTCGGCGCGCACCGCGATCACCGGGGCCACGGCCACGGTCGCGCGATCGTCGTCGCGGCGCAGGCGGCGTTGCGCGAGATGGGTGCTTCATCGGCGACGGTCTGCACGAGCTCCGCGAACACGGTGGGCGTCGCCGCGTACCGGTCGGCGGGTTTCACCGCTCTGCCTGAGGTCGCCGACCTGCGCCGCAGCGCCTGAGACCGGGAACGCGCGGCAACAGGCAAGAGCGCGAGAACAGGCAGATATCCGCAGGATCGCCTGCTGTCGCGTCTTTGCCTGTCGCGGCGCGAAGCGCGCGGGGGAACCTGTGCGTGGTCTCCTTGCAGGCGAGCCCGGATACGAAAAGCGGGACGACGGGGTGAGTCCCCGTCGTCCCGCGTGCGGCGTGCGTCAGGCGTCGCGCCCGCGGCTGAAGCCGGCATCGAAGCCGCGCTCGTAGGAGCGCTGCCCGAAGCGGGCCATCTTCAGAAAGCGGTCGCCGCGCCCGTGGTCGTGGCCGTGCATGCCGTGGCGGTCGTGCCCGGGTGCCCGCGGTGAGCGCACTGCTCGCCGCGCTCGTGGCGCCCGCGGCCGTGCCCGAAGCCGGGACCCTCGCCGAAGCCGTGCTCGCCGTGCGGGTGTCGGCGGCCGCGCCCGAAGCGGTGGCCTTTCCGGCCGCGCGGAAGCGGCATGTCTTCGCTCCAGTCGAAGGCGCGGGCGATCTGCTCGAGCGAGGCGAGCGTGACCTCGAGGTCTTCGGCGGGACGGCGTCGGTGACGCGGGACCGGATGCCGGCGACGAGCTCGCCCAGGCGCTCCTTGGCGGCGCGGCCCTCGTCGGTGAGGACGAAGCCGGTGTCGGCGGCGGTGACCCAGCCGCGCTCGATGAGGCGGCCGAGCTTGTGCGCGTGGAGGGGCGTCGCGGGGCGACGGTGCCGTCCACGGCGTTCAGGAGCCGCCAGTCGCGGCGGCCGACGCCCTCGCTCTCGAAGGCGCGGGCGAACTCGGCGGCCAGGAGGCGGTCGACGGCCTTGAGCCAGTAGCCGAGCGGGCGGGTGGTGTTCTGTGTGTCATCGGTGTTCATCGGAAGTCCTTTGCTTGTCATATTGCATGTACATGTAGTGTGACATAGGTATCCACTGCATGTCAAGTTGCATGTAAAGTCGGATGCGTGAGCACACCTGCATCCGACCCCGCCGACGCCATCGCGCACGCCCTCGCCCGCCTCCGCCCGCGCGGGCGCGGCCCTCACGGCGGCCCGCACGGCCACCATCGGCACGGCGGACCGCACGAGCACCACCACGGTCCGCACGGCGGCGGCCCGGCGCTCCTGCGCGGAGGCCCGGCACGGTTGCGGATGCTGGAAGCGCTCGCCGCGGCATCCGATCCGCTTTCGGTCTCGGAGATCGGCGACGCAATCGGCGTCGACCAGCCCCGCGCCTCACGGCTCGTTCAGCAGGGCGTCGCGCTCGGGCTCCTCGTCCGCGAGGCCGACCCCGAAGACGCCCGCCGCACGCGCATCGCGCTGACGGAGGAGGGTCGCCGCGTCGCGCAGGGCATGCGCGGGCAGCGCCGCAAGACGATCGGTCGAGCGCTGGAGACCTTCACCGATGCCGAGCGCGCCGAGCTCGCGCGCCTGCTGACGAAGCTCGCCGACAACTGGGAGTCGTAGAGCTGCGGAGCGTCGGAAGCGCCCCTGCCGGAGAGCTTGCTGCGTTTCGTCTCGCCTTCGGCTCGCTCAACGACCGGTGCTCCGCGCCAGCGGACGCTCAGACGCTGAGCACGTGGTCGCGCGGGTCGGGCCCACCGCCATGGCGCGTCCGGCCGATCGGGACCACTGGCTCCACGACCCCGCGAAGATCCGCGGCCGGATGCCGACGAGCTCGAACGCCAGCGCGGAGTGCGCCGAGGCGATGCCCGACCCGCAGTACAGCACGACCGGTCCGTCGATCCGCACGCCGGCGCGCAGGAGCGTCTGGGTGATGGCCTCACGGGACTTGAGTCTCCCGTCGGCGGCGATGTGGCTGACGGCCGGGACGTTGATCGCACCGGGGATGTGGCCGGTGGCCGGGTCGACGCCGCTCGCGCGGCCGCGATAGTGGTCCGGTCCGCGCGCGTCGACGAGCGTGCCGATCAGCGGGATCGTGGGGATCTCGTCGATGTGCACCACGCCGGGTCGGCGGCGGTGAGCTCGATGTCGCTGGGCCTTGCGACATGGTCTCCGCGCACGAGGGCGCCCCCGAGCGCACCCATTCCCGCAATCCTCCGTCGAGCACGCGCACATCCAGTCCGTGCGCCCGCAGCAGCCACCATGCGCGCGCCGCTGCGACGCTGTCGTTGTCGTCGTAGGCGACGATCAGGTCGTCGCGACGGATGCCCCACCGCCTGGCCGCCTGCGTGAGCTGCGCGGCGGAGGGCAGGGGGTGACTCCCCTCCTCCGGGTGCCCGCGGCGGGCGAGCTCCGTCTCCAGGTCGACATAGGAGGCGCCGGGAGATGGCCGTCGAGGTAGCGCGGGCGCCCCTCGGGTTCGTCCAGCCGCCAGCGCACGTCCAGCAGGCGCACGCTGCGCCCCGCCGCGACCAGCGCGGCGAGATCTGTGGCGTCGATGAGCGGGGCCATATACAGAAGTGTCACCTCAGCGGCACCTGGCGCGAGAGAACGGAGAAACTTTCCGCAAAGCCGCGCAACAGACCGTCACATTCGACCGGGACGGATCCGGATGCCGCAGGAGCGCGTTCCCGCATCCGATAACCTGTCGCGCGGCGCTGTAAGCGGACATGCAGGATGCCTCGGGTAGGCTTTCGGCTGGTATCACTCCATCTGAAAGAATCCGCTTGTGACAACTGTTGATCGCAGCGAGTTCAGCACCCCCGGTCGCGGGCGAGGCGTACTCGACGTCTTCTCCCGGCGCTACCTGCTGAAGCTGCTCGTGCTCAAGGGCACGGTCCTGCGCTACCGCAACTCGGTGCTCGGCTGGACCTGGTCGTATGTGCGGCCGACCGTGCAGTTCCTGGTGTACTACCTGATCATCGGCGAGGTGCTCGGCCTCGCACGTCGGGTCGACATGTTCCCGCTGTACATGCTCAGCGGCATCGTGGTCGTCAACCTCTTCAACGAGGCCTTCGGCAACGCGACCTCGTCGATCGTGGCGAACAAGGCGCTGGTGAAGAAGATCTACCTGCCGCGCGAGCTCTTCCCGATCGCGGCGGTCATCGGCTCTCTCATCCACTTCCTTCCGCAGCTGGTCGTGCTCCTGGTCGTGAGTCTTCTCTACGGCTGGATTCCCTCTTTCGCGAGTCTCGGGATGGTCCTGGCGGCCCTTGCGCTCGTGCTGACGTTCACCACCGGGGTCGGCCTGTGGTTCTCGGCGATGAATGTGCGCTTCCGCGATGCGCAGAACTTCGTCGAGATCGTCCGGCTCGTGGCGACCTGGGCCTCGCCGATCATTTACCCGTGGACGATGGTGGCCGAGCGCCTTCCCGACTGGGCGCTGTGGATCTACATGTCCAATCCGATCACCGTGGCCGTCGAACTGTTCCACCAGTCGTTCTGGGGGCCTGTCGTGGACAAGGCGGCCCTGGACGAGAGTCTGCCTCTGATCGTGGAAGGCGCGAACCACGGTTTCGTCGACAACTTCGGCATCTTCATCGCCATCGCGTGGTGCATCGCGATCTTCATGCTGCTGCTGGGCCAGTGGACCTTCCGCAGCTTCGAACGCACGTTTGCGCAGGACCTGTGATGACCGATACGACGACAGCGAAGCCGAGCATCATCGTCGATGATGTCTCGAAGTGGTTCCACAAGCGTTCGACGCGCTCGCTCAAAGACGCCTTCATCAACTGGGCGCGCCGCAAGCCCGTGCGGGCGCAGCAGTTCCAGGCGCTCAAGAACGTCTCGTTCACGATCAACGAGGGCGAGGCCGTGGCCGTCATGGGCCTGAACGGCTCGGGCAAGTCGACGACGCTCAAGCTCGTCTCGGGCGTGCTCGAGCCTGACGAGGGCGAGGTGCTCACGCGCGGCCGCGTCGCCGGGCTGATCGAGGTCGGCGCGGGCTTCCACCCCGATCTCACGGGCCGCGAGAACGTCTACCTCAACGCCGCGATCCTCGGCATGACCGAGAAGGAGATCGACGCGCGCTTCGACGACATCCTCGAGTTCAGCGAGATCGGCGACTTCATCGACCAGGAGGTCAAGCACTACTCCTCGGGCATGTTCATGCGCCTCGCCTTCTCGGTCGCGATCCACGTCGAGCTCGACGTGCTGCTCGTCGACGAAGTGCTCTCGGTGGGAGATGCGCCGTTCCGGCGGAAGTGCAACGCGAAGCTCAAGGAGATGACGGCTCAAGGCGTGACGATGATGATCGTCAGCCACAGCGCCCGCCAGGTCAAGGCGCTGTGCTCGCGCGGCATCGTCATCCGCAAGGGCGAGGTCGTCTTCGACGGCGACATCGAGGAGGCGCTCAAGCGCCTCGAGCAGAAGTAGCGGCCGGTCATGTTCCAGAGCGTGACCAGGCGTGTCAGACGTATGGCGGTGACCGTCCTCGCGCGCCCTCTTCTGCGTGAGGGCTTCGTGCGTCCGGCCGCTCGGCTCTGGGTGCGCGAGCTCTATCGCGACTGGCAGAACCCTATGGGCGGCCGGCACTTGTTGCGTGCCGCGCATCGCGCCGGCTTCGACACGGCCACGTATGCGCTCGCGGTGTCCGAGAGCGACAAGGACGCGGTCATCTCTCAGCGGGAGTTCCATCAGCTGTATCGGCTCAATCGCCCTCGGCTGGGTCTGTCCAACCGCGTTATCGCCGCGCTGAGACTCCCCGGGCTGGCCGCGCGCATGGAGACGCCGATCGCGAGCTTCTCTTTCTTCCGGGGCACGGCACCGTCAGCTTGCTCGACGACGAGGCGAGCGAAGACGAGGTGCCGCTGTCGGAGCTGCTGCACGTTATCCGCGATCGCGGCACGGTGCGCATCGTCCCGCTCCGCCCGCGTTCCGGGCGCGACTACTTCATCACCTGGATGGGTGAACGATTCCTCATCGACGGTACTGCGGTAGACGCCGAAGAAGTCAGTCGGGTGCTCGCTCGCCGCAGCGGTCGCCAGCGCTGGTTGGCCGTGGAACCGGCTGCAGGCGGCGACGCGCTTGCGGCGGCATTCTCCGCCGAATCCGCGCAACTTCGTCTCCATGTGGCACGGGCTCCCGGGCGCGCGCGAAGGTGGTCGACGCAGAAGTGCTCACCGGACCGAGGCATCGAGCCGATCAGCCGGAATCGGAGTGGGAGTCGCCCCGTACCCGCGACGACGGCTGGACGCTCCACGCCGGCGTCGATCGCACGACGGGCACGGCGACCGTCTCCGGCGTTCCGGTGGCGGTGCCGCGGTTCGCCGAGATCGTCGCCGAGGTCCAGCGGATCTTCAGCAGGCGAGAGGCCCGCTTCACTTTCATCGCCGTCGACGTGTCGATCGGTGAGGGCGGCTTCGTCGTGCGTGCGATCGACGCCTATCCGCGGTATCCGGTCGGGCGCCTCTTCGACGCGGAAGCAGCTCGCTTCCTGAAACGGCTCTTGATCGAGCGCGCCCCGAGCGCGAGCTGCGCGCGGCCGCGCGGTCGCTGCGCAGGCGTGTCGGCGCGAAGGGCGGGCGACTCACGCGTCGCGTCCACGCGTTCCACCTGCGCGCAGCGGGCTTCATCGGCCGCACGGCGCGCTCGTGGGCCCTGCTCGTCAAGGAGAGCCGAGTCCTGGAGGAGCAGTTCTCGGATGCCGAGCGTACGCGTGCCCAGGAATGGGGCTTCACGCCGTCGCTCGTGGAGAACTTCGGCATCACGGAGGGCAACCGCGATCAGTTCATCTCGGTGCGGGACTACCTGTACGCGCAGCCGATGAACGGAAAGTACGCGAAGTGGGTGCGCGACCGCGTCTCCGCGCTCATGGTCTTCACGCCCTTCGCCCAGCACTTCGACGCCGTCCACTATCAGGTGTTCCAGGTGGATCGCGGCCTGCGGATCGTGCCGATCTCGGAGCAGGCGCGCCGGGCAGGTGCCTCGATGGAAGGCATCGTCGCGGTCGCCGCCGATCGCGGGGCCCTGACTGTCACCCGCACGACGTGGCAGTCAGAGGACGCCGCGAAGATCACGGTCGCCGGCGACAAGCTCGCGATCGGTCGCGTCACGGTGAACGCGGGGTACGTCCGCGAGCTGCTCATCGCACTTGCGCGGCGGCGCTCACATGTGCTGCGGGAGGCGCCGCCGGAGGCAGGGCGCGACGATGCGCAGATCACCGTCATCATGATGAACCCGGACGGGGCGCGGCCGGCCGTCGCCGAAGCCTTCATCACCCTCGGTCATCTGCCGTCCGACGACCCCTCCCTTCCCCGCTGCCGCTGGTCGCTCGGATCGACCGCGAGACCGGTGCCTATTCCGGCGCGCGCACGCTCGTCGACGGCAGGCTGCGTACGCTGACGTACGACCCGGAGAGCGGAGAGGAGTTCACGGGTGAGGTGCCCGGTTGGGGCGAGGCCGTCGGGCTCCTCCGCCGGATGGGGGCGTTCGCGCCGCAGCTGCAGTTCGTGCAGTATCAGCTGCATATCGGAGAGGGTGGAATCCGGATCACCGACGTCGCCGCCGACCCCGAGTACAGCGCGCTCTTCCCCTTCTCCGCGCACACCGTGACGTTCCTCCGCGAGCTCATCGAGCAGCAGCGCGGTCGCAGCTATCGCTTCTCGACCCGGGTCGCCAAGGGTCTGCACAACACCAAGCTCAAGATCCGGCGCGAGTTCGCCAGGGCGTTCTACCCGAAGGGACTGCTGCCCTACCAGTCGGTCCGCTGGCCCGGTGACATCCGCCGCGACCTCTTCCAGCGCAACGGCGTCCCGCTGCGCACGAAGTTCTGGGCGTACAAGCGAGGGTTCCTCTCGTACCGGGTGCCGCAGTACGGCATCACGCCCGAGAACGTGGGCGAGTTCATCTCCGACTTCGAGTACCGCTGGCTGCGTCACATCAACGTCCGCTACAAGTACTGGCTCGAAGACAAGGTGAGCATCAAGTACGTGGCATCCGACTTCAACGAGTACCTGCCCGGGTACTACTTCTACACGGCGCGCAGCGGCGGACGGAACCACGTCGTCCCCATGATGGACTGCCCGGAGGGCTACGGCGCGGAGTTCACCGATGTGCTGCGTCTGGCGCGGGAGAAGGGGCGCCTCGCGCTCAAGCCCGATGAGGGGTCTCACGGAGAGGGCTTCTACCGGCTCGCCTGGGACGACGGGGTCTACTCGCTCAATGGCGAGCCCGTGGACGAAGAGACCGTGATCGGTGTGCTTGAGAACCCCGACAATCAGTACCTGGTGACCGAGTTCATCGAGATGCACCCCACGTTCGCCGAGATCTATCCGCACTCGGTGAACACGATCCGCATGGTCGTCTTCAAGAAGGACGGCGTGACCCCGCAGCTGGGCAACTGCTACCTGCGGATCGGGTCGGAGGCATCCGGTTTCGTCGACAACACGGCGGCCGGCGGCATGCTCGCCGAGATCGATGCGGAGACAGGGCACTTCGGCAACGCGAAGATGCTCATGAACGGGCGCGTCGTCTCGCAGCCGACCCACCCCGACACGGGGATCCTCATCGACGGCGTTGTGCCCCACTGGGAGGACGTGAAGACGCAGATCCTGAAGATGGCCGAGAGCTTCTCACAACTCGAGTACCTGGGCTTCGATGTGGCGATCACCGAAGACGGCTTCAAGCTGCCCGAGATCAACCGTTTCCCGGACTTCCCCCGCATCGACAGGCTCACCCCGGAGACGATCGACTACCTGCTGCACAAGCTCGCGCAGAAGAAGAGGCAGTACGGGTACGACCGGCATCGTCCGCGCCGGCTCGTATCGTTGCCGAAGCGGGCCGCCGGATGAGTCGCGTCTCCTTCGCGCTGCTGCGCGGCGCGCTCGCCGCCGTCTACGCCGTCCTCAAGGTGTTCACCAGGGTCGACCCGCGCAAGGTCGTGTTCCTGAGCCGGCGGATGGACGATGTGCCGCCCGACTTCGCGATGCTCATCGAGGAACTGCGGCGCAGGAATCCTCGGGTGAACGTGGCGACGATGGCGGTGCTCGTCAAGGGAGACAGGAGCGAGACCGGTCGCTTCGCCCCGTGCTGATGCGCAGCCTGTACCACCTCGCGACCGCGAAGGTGTGCGTGCTGGACTCCTACTGGCCGGCGGTGTCGATGCTGCGGCATCGCGACAGCCTGGTCGTCTACCAGATCTGGCACTCGCTCGGGAAGATCAAGCAGACCGGCATGCAGTCGCTCGGACGGGAGCAGGGCCGGGCGGCGGAGCTCGCACACGGGATGCGGATGCACGAGGGCTACGACTATGTGGTCGCCGGCGCCGAGGTGTGGAACCCGCAGTACTGCGCCTCGTTCGGCGTGGAGCCGGCGCAGCTGCTGAACTTCGGCCTGCCGCGGGCGGACTACCTGTTCCACAATCGCGGGAAGATCGCCGAGAGGGTGCTGGCGCGCTACCCCGAGCTCGCCGAGAAGCCGGTCGTGCTCTACGTGCCCACGTTCCGCCGCGGCTTCTCCGCCGACGGCGCCCGCAAGCTCGCGGCGGCGCTCGATCTCGACCGCTTCACCCTCGTGGTCAAGAAGCACCCCAGTGACACCCTGGCCATGCCCGAGCAGCCTCACCTGGTGTGCCCGGAGTTCAGCGGCACAGAGCTGCTGACGGTCGCCGAGTACGTCATCACCGACTACTCGTCGATCGCGCTGGAGGCGGCGCTGATCGACGCGAAGACCTACTATTTCCTCTACGACTACGAGCGGTACATGTCAGGCAACGGCATCAACATCGATCTGGAAACGGAGATGCCCCACTGCGTTTTCCGCGATGCCGACGACCTGCAGGCCGCGCTCACGAAGGAGTACCCGATGGCCGAGCTGCGCCGATACCGCGACACGTTCGTGCTTCCCGACCCCGGCCACTCCACCGCCGACCTGGTCGACCACATCTTCGAGGCGGGTGGGCTGTGCACCCGCTGATCAGACGCGCCGTCAAGAAGGCGAAGCTGGCCTATCTGTGGGTCACCCGCATCCTGCTCTCCCCGAACCGCTTCAAGGTCGGGTTCTTCACGAGGATCAGGTTCGCAGTCTTCGGCGGCTTCATGGCCGACCAGGTCGCCCTGTACGACCTGAAGAAGAACCCCGCAACACCAAGGAGTACCTGTCGGAGTTCGACTGGTACCGCTCCCGGTGGATCAACGAGCCCTTCGACCCGATGCTGAACAACAAGGTCGTCTGCAACGAGATCCTGCAGCACCACATCTCGGTGCCGCCGATCGTCTTCATCAAGAACAAGGGACGCATGGTCGTCTACGGTGACCCCGCGCCGGTCCCTCGGTGTCGCACGCGATCCCGCTCCTGCAGAAGGCCGGCTCGCTGTTCATGAAGCCGATCGGTGCTGGGCGCGGCAAGGGCGTCTCGCGATTGGATGCCGCCGACGGCGCGTTCTGGATCGACAGCAGGCCGGCATCCGAGGAGGAGGTCGTCGCACTGCTCTCCCGGGAAGACGGATGGTTCCTGTCGGAGACCGTCGCGCAGCATCCGGATCTGGCGAGGATCTACGAGCACACGACCAACACGATCCGGATCATCACGATGCGGCACGCGACGGAGGACCCGCGCATCTTCTTCGCGGTGCTGCGGATCGGCACGGCCGACACGATCCCCGTCGACAACGGCAGCCGCGGCGGCCTCGTCGCGCACATCGACCTCGAGTCCGGCATGCTCAGTGAGGCGCGCACGCTCTGGTCGCATCAGGTGTTCACCGAGCACCCCGACTCCGGGCACGCGATCCTGGGCTCGGTCGTCCCCGGATGGGACGAGGTCAAGCGGCAGGTGCTGACGGCCGCCGATGCGATCCCCTATGTGCAGTTCATCGCCTGGGACATCCTCGTCACCGAGGACGGCCCGTGCGTGATCGAGGCGAACACCTCCACCGGACCGAACATCATCCAGTTGTGGGGCCGCAGCGCAATGGCGAGCTGGGCGACTTCTACCGCGAGCACGGAGTGATCCGCTGAGCATGCGCTACGTGATCATGGCCAATGGCCACGGCACCCGCTGGGGCGGGCACAGTGGCATCCCCAAGCACCTCATCGAGTTCGAGGGCGAGACGCTGCTGCGACGCATCACGCGTCAGGTGCAGACGATGGATCCGGGCGCCGAGGTCGTGATCTCGGCCAGCAATCCGGAGTATGAGACCGAGGGCGCTCGCCGGCACGCGCCCTCGTGAACGAGCTGGAGCTCGACCGCTTCGCGCCCGAGCTCTTCGTCGACGGCGTCTGCTTCCTCTACGGCGACACCCTGTACAGCGACGAGGCCATGCGGCATATTCTCGCGACACCGGTGGGCGACCTGGACTTCTTCGGCGACGAGCGCGGCATCGTCGCCGTGCGCGCCGGCGACGCAGAGGTGCTGAGGACGCACTTCGATCGCGTGCGCCGGCTCTACCTCGCCGGTGAGATCGCCGCGTGCAAGGGTGGCAGCTCTACCAGTCGTATGAAGGACTGCCGTTCGACCACATCGAGCTCGGCGAGCGGTTCCAAATACTCGATGAGCTGACGGTCGGGTTCAACACCCCGGCGGAGTATGAGGCGTTCGAGGGGAACAACCGACAGAACGGTGAAAAGGCGTCCGGCGAGGTCGACGATTGAGGAACGAGGAGGGGATCGGTATGGCTGAATCCTCGAAAGGAAAAGGCGTGGACTCACTGGTCACGAGCGTGCGACGGAAGGTGGGCGCGGTCATCCGCGGGTGGACGGGGGATCCTCACGAGGACAACTCCTCATCGAACGCGGGTTCCGCTTCGAGGTGACATCCGACGGGGCAGAGGTGCTCGGCTACGTCGGGGAAGGAGTGAACCTGGTGGTTCCGTCCTTCGTGGGCGATGCTCCTGTCGTGGCGATTCGGCAGTCCGCGTTCGAGGGTCGACCACGATCCGCTCGATCGTCATCTCAGACGACGTGACGAAGATCGGCTCTCGCGCTTTCGCATCATGCGAACAGTTGAAGTCCGTGACGCTTCCCGAGTCGTTGGTGGTCCTTGGCAGCTACGCGTTCGCCGGCTGCACGGCCTTGACTGACATCGAGCTTCCGGACAGACTCGAGGTCCTGAACAAAGGAACCTTCGAGGGCACCACCGTTCTTGAAGAGGTCGGCCTTCCCTACGGGCTCCGCCGTATAGGGATGGAGTGTTTCAAGGACTGCACATCTTTGACGACTCTCTACTACTTCTCGAAACGCGGTATCAGCGATGTGATGACCACCGATCGGGATCTGCGCGAAGACGTGCTCCCGACGCTTGTCGACTACATCGGCGTGGGTGCTTTCGAGAACTGCGCCGTCCTCACACGCATGGACGTGCCGTATGGAGTCACCAGCATCGCAGCGCGCGCCTTCGCCGGCTGCTCTTCACTGCGGCACGTCGCGCTTCACAATCGCGTGAGAGAGATCGGAAAGGGGCGTTCCGCGGCTGTCTTGCGCTCGACAGCCTCCGCCTTTCTGGGCGCTGCGAGGCCATCGGCGAAGGCGCCTTCCCCGCCGAGACGGAGATCATCACAGAGGAGAAGTCCAAGGCGGCAGCCGTTCTCCGGGAGAGCGGACAGAAGTGGCGACCGCCAGCGGCAGAGGGCGACCGCCTGGTCAGCCGCATGATGCCCGCTGATCCCTCGGAGCCTCACCGGCGCTTCTACACGGATGCTGAGATGACCGCCGTCATCGAGCGCTTTGAGACTCGGGAGCCGTCATTCCCGGTGCGGAGCGAACGCCTCGCAGCCGAGACCGGCGTCATCCCACGCTCCCGATTCGATTCAGACGGAAATGTCTATCGGGGAGGGGCGTCTGCAGCCGGCAGCGCGCGACTCATGATCGTCGGCGACCTGATGGCGCGTTTCCGGCAGCAGGCGGCGGCGTCCGCCACTCCGGGGTTCTCCTTCGACTTCAGCTTCGATCACGTCCGCGCGCTCTTCGCGGAGGGCGACTTCGTCATGGGCAACCTCGAGACGGCAGTCAGCCCTTCGGTCCCCTACACCCTGGAAGCGGAACACATCAATGCGCGTCCGCATCTGAACAGTCCGATCTCCTTCCTGTCAGCGCTCCGCCGAGCGGGATTCGATGCGGTGACCAACGCGCAGAACCATGTCTACGACGCTGGCACCCGAGGTGTCCTCGAGACCCTTGACGCGGCGAACCAGTGCCAGCTCCTGCACACGGGGCATATGCCTCCGCGGAGGACGACCGATTTCTTGTCATCGACCTCGGAGGAATCCGGGTCGGTGTCGTCGCCTATCTCGACAGCGCCCGTCAGATGATGAAGAAGGCGAATTTCACGCGTGCCGGCAGGCAAACAATGTTCCCCTACTTCGATCCGGATCGTGTCTCTGCCGATATCGCCGCGGCGCGGGCAGCGGGTGCCGAGTTCGTCATCGCATGCTGTCACTGGGGCGGGAGTACACCCCGGAGATCACCGAGCGGCAGCGGGGGTTCGCGCAGGTCGTCGTCGATGCGGGTGCCGACTACATCGTCGGAGCGCACTCGCACTGCATCCAGCCGTACGAGGTGCTGAAGAGCGCAGACGGGCGAGATGTCCCCTGCCTCTGGTCTGCGGGGAACTTCATCTCGGACATCAACCTGAAGCCGCCGATCACTCGCGACACATTGATCCTCGACCTCAGGCTAGAGCGTGACGCGGAGGGTCGCGTGGTCCTGGCCTCTGAGACATACCATCCCTGCCGGATCATGAACATGCGTTCCGGGCCCGAGCAGCGCAACTATGCCGTGGTCCCTGCTTCGGCGAATCTCAGGAGCAACGAGCTGAAGGTGGCTCTCCGAGACGCCCGAGAGCGTATAACGCGTGTTGTCGGTCCTGGCATCCGGCCTTCAGACGACGCGGCCGAATAGGGGATAGACGACCTTCGGTCCGAACTTGCCGGCACCGGCGGCCTTGAACAGCACGCTGTCGCCCGGCCTGATCGAATCCCGGACGCCGCGGACGAGCTTGGTCGTGCTGGAAAAGTGCTCCGCGTTCAAACCATGCTCCATTGCCACTCTCGCTGTGTGGGCAGCTCCCGCACCTGTGCAGAGGAGCAGATCGATCGGCAGTTCAGCGATCTTCGCTCCCACGAGCTCGTGATTCTCACGGATCTTGTCGCCCTGTTCGCCCATGTCCCCATGACGACCACACGGCGTCCGCCGGGTTGCACCGGGAGTTCGCAGAGCGTCTCCAGCGCGCTGACGAGCGAGAGGACATTCGAGTTGTAGGTGTCGATGAGAAGTGAGTACCCGCCTACCTCGACGACATTCTGTCGAGTCTTCGAAACACGGTAGCGCGAAAGTCCGGCCACGATCTTGTGAACGGGAACTCCCGCCTGGTGTGCCGCTGCAAACGCCGCCAGCGCATTGCTCACATTGTGCATCCCGCCGAAGCCCAGGCTCGCGTCGATGGACCCGCCAGGATAGTGCACCTCGAAGTCGATGCCGTCGGGGGTAGTCCGGATCGAATGCGCAGAGTAGTCGTTGGCATCGTCGTTCAGACCGTATCGGATGCTGCGGACGGGCGGCGTCCATGCGCGCAGGTGCTGATTGTCGTTGTTGACGATCACGACACCGTCCGGAGAGAGCCCGGCGATGACCTGGGTGACTTCGTCCACGACGTTGGAGATCGATCCGAGCTGATTGAGGTGCCCTTCTCCGACTTCCGTGATGATAGCGATGTCCGGCTGGATGAGTTGGGAGATTCGACGGGCAGAACCGGGGCTGCCCTCGTGGACCTCCTGGATATAGGCGTCGTCCTTATCCGTGAGCTTCTGCAGGACCATTGACACGGTCAGGCTGGTGTTGTTGTTTCCCTCCACATGCAGCGTGCGGCAGTGGCGATCGAACACCGATCCCAGCAGATCCTTGGTGGTGGTCTTTCCGACTGTGCCTGTCACTGCCAGCGTCAACGGCGAGTAGCGACCCCGGATCTCCTGCATCAGAGTACTGCGCGCCGCCCACGCGTCCTGTACCACAACGCACGGCAGCGCCTCGTGTGGTGCTTCGGATATCACCATCAGCGCTCCTGCCGCGACCGCGTCCTCGATGGTGATCTGATCGGCGTCGGCGGTGGCGCCGCGGTAGTGGCCGAGTACCGCAATGCAGCCGGGGATCAGGTCTCCTCGGCGACTGATGATGCCAGTAGTCGGCTCATCCGGAACATAGCCCGGGCTCGTACTTGCGGAGAGACTCGTGCCGAGGATGCGGGTCACCTCTGAGGGAGTCAGGTCGGCAAGATATGGGGGAGCGACGTACGTCCTGCGAGCCGGGTCGAGCGCGATGTCCGTCCCGAACTCTCGGGCAAGCCTCTCCTGGGATTCGGAGATCCGCTGAGAGTCCGCCTCGGGAGCGTAGTACTCGTGTGCGGGGGAGGCGAAGGGGAGTACGCCATGTCCTGGATTCACTCTGTTGATGGGGATGGCCGAGTCCGACACTTCGATCTCACCGTCGACCCTCGTCCTGATCGTGACTCTCAGTGCCACGGAGAGCGTGCCATCCGGAGCTCCGTCGCCGGCGACCGTCCCGAGTGACGTCGCGATGGGGACTCGCCGTCCGTCTCTGCTCTCGTATGTCGCATACTCGCTCGGCGCGGCTGACGACGTGCAGATCACATAGTCGACCCCGCAGTCGGCCATGCGCTTCGCTGCGGCCAGGCGTGCGGCGCTGTCGTTCTCGCCGTCGTCGTCTGCAGAGCAGTCAAGGTATCCGAGGACAAACTGCGTCCCTGATGAGCGCAGTCGGGCGACATCCTCCTGGATCTGGTCCTCGTCGAAGATGTTCAGCAGCTCTCTTGCACCTGAGGGTGTGATCTTTTCGCGCACGCCGTGGACTGCAAGGGCAGAGGAGATCACGGCGATCCTGATGCCGTTCACGTCGAAGACGGGTGACCGTCGCAACCCCAGGCCGCTCGGCACGAGGGAACGATCGGTGAGCGCCGACTCTGTGGCGAGGATGCCACGCACACCGGCACCGAGGTTGAAGCGGTTCGCGAGTGCCAGACAGTCGAATCCGCTGTCACGGATCGCATCGAGATACTCCACTCGAGCATTCGAGTAAAGGGATTGGCGCGCCGTAGCGATCGCTGTCGGGTACATCTCTGCCGCAAGAGTACCCAGGCTTCCGACGTTGAGATCGCCAGCCTGCAGCAGCGATCGTAGCTGTGCGAGCGCGGGATGGAACTGGTAAGTTCCCCGACGTTGGCGGCTTGTTCGAACGCCAGGTCATAGTCAAGCGTGCCGAAGCACATGAGTACGGCCTCAAGACGGGCATTATCTTTGGTGCGCGTCCAACTGCCCGAGATCTCGTCGTAGTGAAAAGTGTTGCGCCCCGTATCGTCGCTGCTTGATCCCGGACGCTGCAGAGCAAAGGTCGGTTCTTCCTTTGAGTACCGGTCGATCATCACCTCAAGCGGGGGGTCCGTGTTCACTACAACGGGTGATTCTGGCCGGGGCTTCTTCTTCCAGATGCGCACCTGTTCACAGTATCCGCAGGCTCTAAGGATCGCTGTGAAGCAGGCCCGCGCCAGACGGGATGCTCTGAACTGGGCGCCACATCCGACGAGGGGACGAGTTCCTACCCGACGATCTCCAGTGTGGTCGACTCCACGCGCCCGACCTGCGCGCGCGGGCTGATTGCGAGGCAGTCGAACACTGCCGCTGCGCGAGCGTCTCCTTCGAAAGTCACAACCGCGCGCTCGAGCGTCGAGTCGATATCTATGATCCGTACATCGACGGTCCGCGCTGCTTCCTTCAGGTGGGACTGGTATGAAGACCCTGGAAACGTCCCACGAGCGCTGAAACGATAGCGCCCTTCGGCGCGGTACTCGGACAACTTCGCCCCGAGTGCGGCCGCATTGTGCTCGACGTACAGCTTCGCCACCGGGCGCGGTGGTCCATAAGTCGGAAAGCTGTGTGAGGCGATCCCCGGAGAGCTGTTGATCTCGCAGATGTTCACGCTCTGTTGATCGGCGGGGAAGCGATGATCGTCCATGAGGATGTCGATGCCGACGAGTTCCATGGTGGGGAGAACCTGTTTTGCCCGCACAGCCAGTTCCTTGATGGACTTGTGTGTCTCGTCGGTGACCTCGATGTTGTCGCCTCCAGCGCTGAGGTTGGCCGCGCTTCGCAGATACACTTTCTCGCCTGCTGCAGGAACGTCATCCAGGCTCTTGCCGATGCTCGCGAGATGATTCCTGAGGAGGTTGTCCTTCTTGACGAGTCGGCTCGTACCGAGCGGGCTGCGGGTCGTGAGATCGTTCTTCCGGTCGATGAGTCGGTCGATGGAGGAACGACCATCGCCGATGACGTTCGCGGCATCCCGTCGCCACACACCGATGACTTCGTCTTTGAGGACGAGGAAACGATAGTCCTCGCCGGGTACGTGCTTCTCTATCAGAAAGCCGTTCGGCGAGTCGATCTCCTGAATCGCGAGCTTAAGCTGGTCATCGCTGGCGATGTTGGCCGTCACACCCCGCCCGCCCGAACCCTTCAGTGGCTTGATGACGACAGGCCAGCCGTGTTGTTCGACGAATCGCGCGGCGGACTTGTGGCCGCGCTGCGGCAACCGAAGCCCAGGGCGGTGGGAATCTCGTGTGCACGAAGCAGCGCCTTGCAGACCGCCTTGTCCGCGCAGAACTCACCTCCAACCATCGATGAAAGCGTGCTGGCGGCACGTCGGAAGCCCATGAGGTGCCCCTCAGGATCCTGTGCTGTGAACAAAGTGGTCGAGAATCGCGTCACCGAGAGTCCATAAGCGAGCGCCTCAGTCTCGATCAGCGCGCTCTGCAAAGGCTCCTTGCTCAGGTTCTTGAGCGGGCTGTCGCCGTAGTCGTTTGCAATCATCGGTGCATGCTCAGCCGGCGATCGCATCGGCTCAGACTTTGTCTGCGCAGGAACCGCGAGCAGCCGTGTTTCCGCTTGGGGATCACGCAGCCCATCAATGCGGATCTGCGCGTATTGATCGCCCATCGCGTCGGCAATGCGTCTCAAGTCTTCGCGCGCGCGTACGGAACTGTACCCGAGTGCTCCCTCAAGCAGGAGCTCACACGGTACAACGGACACCGAGCCGCCATGGTTGTCGCGCTCGACGATCCGGCACGGCACGTACCCGTCACCCTTGATGATGACGTTCCCATCCTCGGAGCGAGTAAGGGTGAGCGTTCCGATGAAGGTGTCCTGCGTGATCGGTCGTTTCCGCTGGATGTCAGAGAGGAAGTTCCCACCCGAGTAGACGACGGGGACGCGACGTCCGTCGCTCGACTGAAGCACTGTGTAGCGCTGAGGGCAGTGCGAGTGGGAGCCGAAGACGTAATCTGCACCGGCCTCGACCAGCATCGTCGCGTAATCTGCCTGGACGGAGGAGATCTCGTCCGTGTATTCCTTGCCCCAGTGAGCGCAGGCGACCACGAACTCGGCCCCGGAGTTTCGTGCTGCAGTGATGTCTGCCCGGATCTCCTCCTCATCGAAGGGGCTTGCCATGGCGCTGAGACCGACGGAAGTGAAGTTGAGTTGTTTCATTCGCTGCCGCGCCGGATCGAGATACGCGACGATTGCGATCCTCATCCCCTTGAGCTCGAAAAGCAGGTACCTACGCTCCTGAGCGCTGGCGCGAAGGCCACCATGAATGAGGTTCGCTCGGTTCAGCGCATCCAGCGTCTGGAGAATGCCCTTGGTGCCGGTGTCGTACATGTGATTCTGTGCGTTGGTGACAGCATCGAAACCTGCATCCCGTACAGCCGAAAGGAAAGCAGGCGGCGCATTGAGGTTCGGCCGATCATCGACGTACAGCTGCTCGTGCATGTATGGGTAGGCAGAGGCGATCATTGACTCGAGATTCCCGACCGCGAGATCAACGTCGGAGAGGATCGGCTTTACGAACTCGAAGCCTGGTCGGAAATCGAAGCTCCCATCACTCAGCGCTTTGCGCTGCTGCCTGAACCCGCACATGATGTCACCGACCATGGCGATCGTGACATCGCTGTCCTCGTCGGAGGCTTGCTCAGCGCGGTATGCGCCATCCGCGAATCGGAAACGAGGAGTGGGCGCCGCGAATGTGTCGGCAGTGTGCTCGTCGCGCACGGCTTCGGCAGTGGGCGGACGGACCTCGTATAGGTCGAGCAGCCCTTCGAGCATTTCGCGGTCGTCGAGGACATCAGCAACAGTGAGACCTCCGTCGGCGCCCAGATGCGAGCCGATCGGTTCGGCCGGTAGCTTGCCATGCCGGACGGGGTTGCCGTTGTTCCTCGCGAACTGGTGTGCGTAGGTGTCTTCCGCGCAGACGATCAAGGTCTGCGACCGGAGTGCTTCTTCACCGATGCTCTCCACAGAGGCAGGCAGATGCAGGCGGTGAAGCGACTCACAGCCTCGGAACGCTCGCGTATCGATTCTCGAAAGAGACGAATGCAGCCACACAGTGTGAAGAGAGGTGCAACCGTCGAAGACCGAAGCGTTGATCCGGGTGACTCTGTGGGGAATGACAACGGTGCGCAACGCGGTACAGCCTTCGAACGCTGCTTCACCGATGGACTTGAGCGCGATCGGAAACGACGATTCCACGATGCTCCGCACCACCCTGGCATCGTCCTTCGGGCCAGTCCTGACGAAATGTGGCAACTCTTCGAGCGACACGCAACCAGCGAACGCCCGTGGCCCGATCCGAGTCAAGGAAAACGGGAGGCGGGCGATCCGCAGCGCGACGCAACCGCTGAAGGCACGGGCACTGATCGTCCGCAGATCCGCGGGCAGGTTCACGCGCTTCAGCGCCGTGCACCCGCTGAACGCTTCAACCCCGAGGCTCTCCACGGAGGGCGGGATCTCGATCGCAGTAAGGCGGGTGTCCCCTCTGAAGGCGCGACGGCCTATTGATACGACGGGCCTGCCTGCAACGAACGGCGGAACCTTCACTTTGGCATCATCTGTCGTCCTGCTGAGGAGGACGGCGTTGTGCCGACGGATCCTGAACCGCAGCCCGTCTACGGTGACCCAGAGACTGAACCGGTGCGGGAGCGGGCCAGCTGGCGCAGTCGCGGGCGCCGCAGAGTTCGAGGAAGCGGGCGGTCGCTTGATCCTGCGCTTGATCTTTCCGGCCGCGCGACGGGCCTTGCGGAGGAGGGGTTGTGGTCAGTCATCCAGCAGCTTCCGTGGAGTTTGGTCGGCTTCAGCTTACTTGCGCCGCATCAGAAGAGAATCGTTCGTGGGTGATGTCCAGACGCCTGAACTCGCCGACATCCACGACCGTACGGCGGCGAGAAGGCGCTCCTCGACTTCGGGGTAGAGAAGACGCGAGGGCCCACGCTCTGGTCATGTTGTGTGGGCGGAGCCGCCTCACCCCACCCGCGTCGACTTGACCGGCAGGATCAGCAGCAGGCCGATGCCGAGGATGCCGAAGGAGGTCCATCCAGCTCGCTGCTCGATCGGCGCGACTCTCAGAATATAGTAGTTTTTGCTATAGTCTTCTTATGACTGACAGTCGTGGTGACCTGCTTCGCGAAGTGATGCTCTCCACGGGCACCACGCAGTCAGAGCTGTCTCGAATCAGCGGCGTGCGTCAGCCAAGCATCAGCCAGTTCCTCTCGGGCAAGGTCGACTTGAGTGACAGTCAGCTCGACCGGCTGCTGTCATGCCTGGGGTATCGCCTCGAAGTGGTGCGGCGACCCGTCGTTCCTGAGCTCACTCGATCCGAGCGGCGTTCGTGGCTACTGCATCGCTCTCTGTCCCGGACTCTCGATCGCGTGAGTTTGGAGGAATGGATGCCGATGATTTCACGCAATCTTGAACGTCTGAAGCGTGGTGTCACCGGACAGCCGCACGGGCGGAACCTCGAGAGATGGTCGCTGCTCATGCGCGAGAGGGATCTGAACCAGCTCAAGAGGGTCATGGTCGGTTTGGATCGGAGTTCCATCGAGATGCGGGAAGTCTCTCCGATGGGCGGTCTTCTGCCCGAGCGGGAGCGCCGTGCTGTTCTCATGAGCGCTGCCTGATGCGTCGGGAACAGCTGGAGCATGCGATTCGCACCGCCTGTCAGATCATCGGGTCCGCCGAGGTCATCGTTATCGGTTCTCAGGCGATACTCGGTTCGTTCGACGAAGGTGAGCTTCCCGCTGCGGCGACGATGTCCATGGAGATAGATATCCTCCCGATCGCCGAGAGTCACGACGAGGTATCGCGTCTGGCCGATCTCATTGAAGGAGTCGCCGGAGAGTTCTCGCCTTTCGAGCAACTTCATGGATTCAGCATCGATGGAGTCGACTTGGACACGGCAGTTCTCCCCGTCGGGTGGCGGGACCGGCTCATCAGAGTGCAGAACGCCAACACGGCCGCGCCTGCAGGGAAACCAGTCTTCACCGGATGGTGCCTCGAACGGCACGATCTCTGTGTCGCCAAACTCTGTGCCTTCCGCGAGAAGGACCAAAACTTCGTACTGGCGCTTGCATCTGCCGGCCTGATCAGCACCGAGATCATTGTGGAGCGACTCGGCACGATAGCGGCGCACGGCCGGGAAACGGCGGATCGGGCTTTGCGATGGCTGAAGTCAGCAGGATGAAAAGGGTGCCCGTCACCCCACCCGCGTCGACTTGACCGGCAGGATCAGCAGCAGGCCGATGAACAGCACCAGGACGATGCCGAGGATGCCGAAGGAGGTCGATGCGGTGAGGCTGATGAAGACCACCCAGGCGGTCGAGGCCATCCAGCTCGCCGCACGGCCGGTGGTGGCGTAGAGGCCGAAGATCTCGCCCTCGCGCCCCGCGGGGTCACCCGCGCGAGGAAGGAACGTGAGGCGGCCTGGGCGGGGCCCACGAAGGCGCACAGGATGAGGCCGCCGATCCAGAACACGATCGTGCCGGCATCCACCAGGAAGAACACCGCGAGTCCTGCGATGACCATCCCGCCCAGCGATGCGACGATCACCTGCTTCGGGCCGAAGCGGTCGTCGAGCCGGCCGACGAGGATCGTCGAGACCCCGCGATGAGGTTCGCGGCGATGCCGAAGATCACCAGGTCCAGGAATCCGAACCCGAACACCAGACTGGCGATCACCGCCCGAAGGCGAAGACCCCGCCCAGGCCGTCGCGGAACACCGCGCTGGCCAGCAGGAACCAGAACGTCGGACGCGTCTCGGGCGTCTTGTACAGGGCGATGACGTCGAGCACGAGCAGCTTGTACGAGGTGAAGAAGCCGACCTTGCGCTCGGGGCGGCCCAACGACGGCTCGGGCACGTTCAGGAAGATCGGGATCGAGAAGATGATCGCCCAGATCGCGCAGCCGACGGCGATCACGCGGAACGGCAGACCGCCCTCTTCCGGCAGGCCGAACCAGTCCATCACGTAGAAGACGACGACGATCACGAGCGCGACGATGCCGCCCAGGTATCCGAAGCCCCAGCCGAGCCCGAGATGCGGCCGACCGTCTTCGGGTTCGCGATGCCGATGAGCATCGCGTTGGAGTTGACCGCCGCGATCTCCCCGAACACCGAGCCGGCCGCGATGAGCGCCACACCCAGCCAGAAGAGCATCGGCGTCGGCTCGACGAACCACAGGCCGAACATGCAGAGGATGAGAGCGCCCGTCCCGATGCCGAGCCACAGCTTCTGGCGGCCTGCGGCATCCGCCCGCTGGCCCAGCACCGGAGCCAGCAAGAGGATCGCCAGACCCGCGATGGTCAGTCCCATCCCGAGACCGGATGCCAGACCCGCCTCCGCCGCCTCGCGCGCCGGGTCGCCAGTCGGCAGGGCGGCCACCTCGGGCGGGAGGAACGCATCGGTGGTCAGATACAGCGCAGTGAAGATGAAGGTGACGATGACGGTGTTGAAGGGCTGCGTCGCCCAGTCCCACAGCGCCCAGGAGAACACCTGCTTCTTCGGCGCCGGCACATCCCCGCGCAGCTCCAGACCGACGACGGTCAGCGCCGCGCTGTTGGCCGGAACCGGCGGGACGGGGCGGCCTGACTGCTCATCATCGGATGCACTCATGCTCGCAGTCTGGCGACGAAGGGTGAACGGACGGTGACGGCGCCGCCGACCGCCCGTTCGACGGCGCTCTGTCACCCGAAGGCGATCGCCAGCAGCTCGGCGAAGAGCTCCTCGGCATCGCAGTCGACCCGGCGGCGCGCGAACCAGTCGCAGACGTTGACGCAGTCGCGGTGCAGCAGATCCAGTCCCTGCGGGTTGGCGGCGACGTCGACGATCTGTTGCGACGAAACGACTAGTAGAAGCATGACGAAACGACTAGTAGAAGCATGACGAAACGACTAATTCAAGAGAGTCTATGTGCTAGTTTGACACGATGGGCTATCGGCGTCGCGTACTCGATGAGGTATTGGACGCTGTCTTGCCGGAACTTCCCGCGATCGCTCTGGAAGGCGCGAAAGGCGTCGGAAAAACGGCGACCGCAAGCCGTCGAGCTACCTCTGTCCTCTCTCTGAACGATCCTCGAAATCGTGCCAGCGTCGCGGCTAATTATGACCTGATCGCAGATCTGGACACACCGGTATTCATCGACGAATGGCAGCTGGAGCCACAGGTGTGGGACCGTGTGCGTCAGTCGGTTGATGACGATCCCACCGCAGGTGGACAGTTCCTCCTCGCGGGCTCCGCGGGGCTCGCTGCGGGAACTCGCATCCACAGCGGTGCAGGCAGGATCATAAGTCTGACGATGCGCCCGATGGCGCTGAGCGAACGAGGGATCGAGGACGCGTCGGTATCGCTTCGCGACGTGCACTCTGGTGGCGCACTGATCAAGGGCATGACTGGACTCAGGGTCAAGGACTATGTCGACGAGATTCTGAGATCGGGTTTTCCCGGCATCCGGGACCTGAGCGAGGACGCACGCAGCCGCCAGCTCGAAGGCTACCTCGCGCGGATCGTCGAACGGGACATGCCGGAGAACGGGATCATCGTCCGGCGCCCCGCAGCGCTGCGGGCGTGGTTGCGTGCGTATGCCGCAGCGGTCGCTTCGACAGCCGACTATACGAAGATTCTCGACGCGGCGACGGCAGGGCAGCCGGACAAGCCCGCAAAGGCGACGATCGAAAGCTATCGTGAGCATCTGCTGCGTCTGTACATCCTCGACCCCGTCGAGGCTTGGAGCCCGGCGTTCGCGCCGCTGAAGAGGCTGACCTACTCTCCGAAGCATCATCTTGTGGATCCTGCTCTCGCTGCCACCCTGGTCGGTGTGGGCGCGAAAGGGCTCCTGCTTGGCGAAGGCGAAATGGTGTCTTCCACGACAGGTACATGGCTAGGCGCGCTCTTCGAGTCCTTGGCCGTGCAGTCTGTGCGGGTCTACGCGGAGGCGATGAATGCCCGGATCGGTCACCTTCGCACGAAGAAGGGTGAGCACGAAGTCGACATCATCGTTGAGACGAACGACATGCGGTGTACCGCGATGGAGGTGAAGCTCTCCGACACTGTTCACGACTCAGACGTTCGACACCTTCATTGGCTTCGGCAGCAGCTCGGAGACCGGCTTGCTGACGCCGTCGTCCTCTACACCGGTCCTCACGCATATCGGCGTCCGGATGGCATTGCCGTCGTGCCGCTCGCGCTGCTCGGTCCGTAGTGCGGGCGGTAGGTCTGGAGTCTCGTCGACCTCCCGCTGACGGAAGGCGGCGGCCAACAGGCCGGCGAAACGCTCCTCTGCGTCGCAGTCGATCCGGCGGTGCGCAAACCCCTCGCAGACGCCGACGCGGTCACGGTGCCGCAAAGCCGGCTCCGGCGGGTTTGCGGCGATGTCGACGATCCGCGTCAGATCGTCGCCGGCATCCGCCCTTCGTGCATGGGGAGGTCGAAAGCTGACGGGTCGCGGTGGGCGACGCGCGACCACCGCACGTACATGCCGGATCTGGCATGAGCCGATGTGGATTGGTCGGAGTGACCGGTGCGGCCGCCATCAAGTGAACGTTACGAAACACGTCTGGCGCGGGAAGCGTGAACTGCGCTAGTGTCTGAGCCAGCGAGTGCGGTCGAGGGCCCCCACACTAATCGCCAAGACGCGTCGATAGCGTCTCAGCAGTCTTCTGAACCCCTCCGGGCCCTTCAGAAAGACGAACCATGACACGAGCGCAGGCCGCTGACGCGGCATCGTTGCGTCGATACCACCTGCCGCGGTGGGATCGTGCGCTGCGCATCGTCGTCGCCCCGGCCATGGTGTTCTCCCTGCTCATGGCGCCCTCCGGCCCCGCGCAGGCGGCGGAGCCGGCACCGCGGGTGAACTCCTACGTCGCCCCGACCTCGTCGTGCCCAACGCGCCCTGGCCGGCCTTCGTGACCGTGCCCGTGGACGAGCTCGTCGGCACCGACACCACCCCACGGCCGAGATCGCCACACGCGTCGGGCAGCAGCCCTCGCAGCAGATCATCCTCGTCACCCGGCCGGCACCGGCGCCTTCGCCCGCAGCGCCCGTCACGGCAGGCGGGGCGGGGACAGGTTCAGGAACCACAGGGACGGGCACCGGAACGGGCACGGGAGCCGACTCCGGATTCTCCAACTGCGTGCTCAAGAACGTGGAGACCGGCGGCGGCGACGGTGAGGGCGAAGAGGGCTCGTCGTCGTCGACATCCTCCACGAGCAGCACCCTCGTCTGCGGCCCGGGAACCGTCGGCCCGACCACGGTCGGCAGCACGCCTTCCCCGAGCCCCACGCCTTCTCCGACTCCGACTCCCACACCGACTCCGACTCCGACACCGACGCCCACCCCGGATCCGACACCGGATCCCGAGCCTGAGCCGGGCGACGGCGACGAGGGCGAGCCCGAGGCCTTCGGCCACCCTCCGGATCCGGATTCGCCTCCGGCACCGCGGACGACGGGACCGAGGGTGACGAGGCCGAGGGCGGCGACGACGGCACGCAGGATCAGGCGGCCGAGCAGTCCGAGCCCGGCGACGAGGAGAACGGCCACGCCGACGACTCGACGTCGCACGACGACAGCGGCGTCGAGCAGAGCACGACCGACAGCGAGGCATCGGATGCGGGCACCTCCGCTCCGGATGCCGGCACGACCTCGGTCGGCACGCTCAACGAGGACGGCGAAGAAGACGGCGAGGGGACGGTGACGGCGACACGACACCGGATCCGAACCCGAACGTCGCGGTCGGCACCGGCACGGTCCTGATCACCGTCGACGGCGACGAGCTCGTCGTGGGGGCGAGCGCTTCCTGATCGCCGACCTCGACAGCCTCACGGTCACGGCATCCGGTGGCGCCGCCATCGTCATCTCCGCCGCGGCCCTCGCGAGCGGTGTGCCGATCACGGTCCACGGCACGGCATCCGACTCGCTGTCGATCGACACGAGCGGCGACCTGCTCTGGTCGGTCACCGGGGCGGCGCCGGCACGGTCGCCGGGGTGGGCTTCCACGGGCTCGGCGCCCTCGTCGGCGCGGCGGCCGCGAACGACACGTTCCGGATCTCCTCCGGCGGATCCATCGGCTCGGTCGACGGCGGCCTCGGCGGCTTCGACACTCTCGAGCTCGTGGCCGCGGGCGGAGCGATCACCTCGACCCCGAGCGGCGTCGCCTCCGGAGTGATCGAGTTCGAAGGCCACACGATCGCCTATGCCGGACTCGAGCCGATCACGATCAGCGGCGATGTCGACGACGTCACCGTCGAGACGACCACCGCCGACGACGAGATCACCGTCAGCCAAGACGCCGTCACCGGTGAGATCACTGTCCAGAGCACGCTCCCCTCGATGGAGTCGGTCACCCTCGTCGTCCCGAACAGCCTGCTGCAGATCCTCGCGAAGGCGCCGGGCGTCACCGTGCGGATCATCACCGACCTCTCCCTCTTCGGCGTCAACCTCGTCATCGTCGCGGCCTACATCGTCGTCGACGGGGTCGCGATCGATCTCGGCGACGGCGACCTCACCCTCGCCGCCGGCACCGAAGAGGACGCCGATGCCTCCGTCGAGGTCACCGGCTCCACGATCAGCGCCGGTGACATCGCCATCGGCGCCACCGCGACCGTCGACGTCAGCGGCCCCGCCGACGAGCGACTCGCCGACGAGAACGTCGTCGCCTCCGCGCAGGCCCGGGTCACGGACTCGCAGCTCACGGCATCCGGAGACGTCACGATCTCCAGCGCCGTCGTCGCGAACATCGCCGTCACCTCGAGCCCGACGACGGGCGAGGACGACGACGACACCGCCGACAAGGACGTCGCGGTCGCGTACGCCACCGTCGACACGAGCGCGTCGACCCTCGTGAACGGCGCGACCGCGATCACTACCCCGGGCACGCTGACCGTCCGCGCGCACAACGACACGACCGTCACGGTGCTCGCCGATGCGAGCGCGGCGGATGCCGGCGGCGCCGTCGCCGTCGCCGACGTCACCATCACCGCGAGCAGCCTTCTGACCCCCGCAGCGGGCACGGGCATCACCGCCGCGCAGATCGACGTCGACGCCAGCTCCAGCGCGACCGTCGCTGTCACCGCCCGGGCGAGCGTCGGCGGCGCGACCGACACGGATGCCGCGGCCGCGACCCGCACGGATGCCGCGACCGACGGCCACACCTCTACACCGAACGGAACCGTCAGCATCGCGGGGGCCGTCGCCTTCCTCGAGCTCGACCAGAGCACGACTGCTCTGCTCTCGGCTGCGGAGGGCGACGTGATCACCGCCGACACGATCTCGGTGGGCGCGACCAGCGCCGGCGGCGGGATCGCCGCCGCGGACGGCAGCGGAGTCGCCGACGACGCCCCGGGCATCGGCGTCGCCGTCGCCGTCACTTTCGCCAACGTCGTCACCAGTGCCGCGGTGGAGCAGGCCACGCTCGCCACGGATCAGCTCACCGTCCGTGCCCGCACGGCGCCGACGAGCGGAGCGGACGCCAACGAGTATCTCGCCGTGGCGACGTCGGGAGCCGGGTCCGGCAGCGGCGGAGCGGACTCCGGCTCGCTCTCCATCGCCGGGGCCCTCGCCCTCGCGGCCGTGGCCTTGACCACCCTCGCGGGCGTGGGCGACATCGTCTTCCTCGTCGGCGGTGCGGGCGTGGGCGGCTCTGCCGACGTCGAGGCGAGCACGCGTACGGCCTCCGGCGCAACCGCGTCGCCGGGCGAGCCCGCCGCGGGCGCGACGACCGGCCTCGGCACGAGCGTCGCCCTGACGACCGTGAACAACGTCACGACCGCCGAACTCCCCGACGGCGCCGCCCTCACCGGAGTCCACGACCTGCGCATCGCCGCCGACTCGCGCACCGCGGCCGCGACCACCGCCACGGGCGGTGCGAACGGCAGCGAGATCGCCCTCGCCGGAGCCTTCGCGGTCACCGTCTCGACCGACCGCACGACCGCCCGGATCGGCAGCGGGGGACCGCTCGTCGCCACCGGCACCGTGATCGTCGAGGCGCGCCAGAGCGCCCCGGTCACGACCATCGCCCGCGGCGCGGCCGAGAGCGGCGACGACGCCGTCGGCGTCGTGGTCGCCCTGTCGTTCCTCGACCACGCGGTGCGGGTACAGACCGCGCGCGACGTCACCGCCGACGGCGCGATCACCCTGCTTGCCGACGGCGCGTCCGGCGCGACCACCGTCGCGGAGGCGACCGCGGGCGGCGCCCCGGGTGAGGACACCCCCGGCCAGCCGAGTGCGAGCGACCACCTCGAGGGCACCCGCGACTTCGCCGAGAACGCCCCCGGCGGATCGACCGGCGGTGCCGTGCCCGCCCAGCTGCCCGCGCCGACGACCCCGAGGGCACCGTCTCGGTGGCCGCCGCGCTCGCGGTCACGATCCACACCTCGGTTGCCGAGGCATCCGTCCAGGACGTGACGCTCACCGGTTCCGCCGTCACCCTGAGCGCCTCCCGCAACGACTACGCCGACTCGACGGCGAGCGGTGCCCCCGCCGACCGCGGACCCCCGGCCACCGTCACCATCGCAGCGGGCGTCGCCATCACCATCGCCGACGTGACGACCACCGCGAACATCGGACCCGGAACCACCATCCGCACCGCAGCGCTCACCCTCAGCGCCGGCGTCGGAAGCACGAACGCAGAGGGAACCCCCGCCGAATCGCACCGGTTCGCCGCGACATCGATCGCCGGCGCCGGCACCGGCGGCACACTCGGACTCGCAGGCTCGGTCGCCCTCGTCCTCGCCGACGTCGCCGGCTCGGCACAGCTTCTCGACGGCGCCACCATCGAGCTCGACGGCGGCACGCTCACGATCACTGCCGACTCGGCAGCGCAGGCCACCGCCTCCGCCGAGGTCGCCCAGGACGGCGCCGGCGCGAAGGTCGGCATCGGCGCCGCCGTGGCGACCGCCCTCACCACCCACCGCACCCGCGCCGGTATCGGCGACGGAGCGGTCGTCGACGGTGCAGCGGGCATCACCGTCTCCGCCTCGACGAACGACACCACGCGCTCGCTCGCCGAAGGCGCCGCCGCGAGCACGAGCGTCACGGTCGCCCCCTTCGTCGCGACGACGATCGCGACGGTCGAGACCGAGGCGCGCATCGGCACGGGCACGGCGATCGAGGCGACGGGCGCGGTCACGATCGAGGCCGTGCAGACGACGGTCGCCGAGTCCGAGGCCCGCGCGGCGACCACGACCTCCGGATCCGCCGCAATCGGCGTGGGCGTCGCGCTCACGATCGCCGACGTCACCTCGCGCGCCGCGCTCGCCCGCTCCCTCGACGTCGCCGCCCTCACGATCACCGCCGTCTCCGACGCGACGCTGAACGCGACGGCCACCGCCTCCGCCGCCGGCGCCCCGGAGTCGGACGCGGATGCCGGCGCCGGCGGTTCCGGCGTCGACGACGCCGTCGCCTCCCAGCGCCAGCACGCCGAAGGCCTCGCCGGGGGTGCCGCCTCGTCGGCCGAGACCCCCTCGGCGGCCACCTCCTCGGGCGGGGTCAACGCCGCGGCCGCCGTCGCGATCGTGATCGGCACGGTCACCACCGTCGCCGGGATCGAGGCCACCGCGACGCAGGTCACCGTCGCCGGCGAGATCGAGCTCTCGGCGAACGGGCGTATCGCACTCTCCGCCGTCGCCGACGGCTCCGCCGCAGACGGAGGCGCCGCCACGATCGGCGCTGCGGTCGCGCTCGCCCGCCTCAGCGCCGACACGCGTGCGCACGTCCCGGCAGAGACCGCCCTTGCGGCATCCGACCTCCGCCTGCACGCCGTCGATGACCAGACCGTCGCACTCTCCGCGACCGCCGGCGCCGGCGGAGGAAGCATCTCGGTCGCCGGATCCCTCGCCCTCCTGCTGAGCGACGCCCGGACCACCGCCGAGTTCGCGGGCACGGCCGCACTCACCGGCGCGCTCGCAGTCACCGCCGAGAGCACGCGAGCGAACACCGTCGGCGCGGACGCCGCGACCACGGCCTCCGGCGACGGCGTGGGCATCGGCGCGGCCGTCGCCCTCGCGATCGTCTCCGACACCACCCGCGCACTCGTCTCCGACGGCGCGATCCTCTCGGGCGCGACGGACGTGGACATCACCGCGACCGCGACGCACGGCACGACCACCGACGCCAAGATGGGCGGTACGGGCGGCGGCGTCGCGGTCACCCCCTCGATCGCGACGGCGCACGCCACCGTCGTCACTCTCGCCCGTCTTGGCGTCGGTGACGCCCTCACCGCCACCGGCGCGGTGACCGTGCGCAGCACGCAGACCTCCGAGGTGCGGGCACTCAGCGGCTCGACCACCCAGACCGGCAACGTGGGCATCGGCCTCGCACTCGGGCTCATCCTCTTCGATGCCGCCGTCACCGCCGAGCTCGCCCGCAGCCTGAGCACCGGAAGCCTCGCGCTCACGAGCGGCGGCAGCGCCACCCTGCAGGCGACCGGAGCGGCGTCCGCCGAGGGCGCCCCGGGCGACGGCGACGAGGACGCACCCGCCGGAGGCGTCGACCAGCAGATCGGCGCCGAGCGCGACCACGCCGACGGCCTCGCCGGCAGCAGCCCGGGCACCGGCACGCCGGGCGCGAGCACCTCGGGCGGTGCCGTGAGCGTCGCGGCGGCCGTCACCGTCGTCATCGCCGACATCGCCGTCCGCTCGGTCATCGCGCCGACCGCCGCCGCGGTGACCACGACCGGCGCCACGACGATCGTCGCCGAGTTCCGCACCGACGCGAACAGCAGCGCCAGCGGCATCGCGACCGCACCGACCTCCGTCGGCATCGGCGCGGCCGTCGCCCTCCTCCAGGCCGCCGTCGCCATCGCCGCTGTCGTCTCGACGGGCGTCGCCGTCACCGCCGACACGCTCGGCGTGACCGCCCGGGTCGACGCGGATGCCGAGACCCCGGCGACCCTCGGAGCCGCGGCCGTCTCGGGCGCGGGCGGAGGAAGCATCTCGATCGCCGGCGCGGTCGCGATCGCCCTCGTCGACCACCGCACCACCGCCGAGCTGCTCGGCACCGCCGCCGTCGCCGGTGAACTGATCCTCTCGGCCGCCCCGCACCTCTCCGTCACCGCCCTCGCCACGCCCGCCGACATCAGCGCCGGGGCGGGCGACGTCGGTATCGGCGCCTCCGTCGCGATCGCCGTGGTCGACGACATCGCTCAGGCCCGCATCGGCGCCGGCGCGACCGTCTCGGCCGGCACCCTCCGCGTGCTCGCCGTCTCGCGCTCCACGGTCGACGCCACGGCTCGCATCGGTGCCGCCGGCGGCGGCGTCGCGATCGCCCCGGCCGTGGCGACCGCCCACCACACCGTCACCACCCTCGCCGAGATCGCGACCGGCGGCACCATCCCGCTCGACGCCCTCGAGCTGTCTGCCACACAGAACGCCGTCACGAAGACCGCGGCCGAGGCCGGAGCCGAAGCCGGCGACGTCGCCGCCGGGCTCGCGCTCGCCCTGGCCATCGCGCACCACTCGGTCGCCGCGCGCCTCGCCCGTTCGATCACCGCCACCGGAGTGGCCCAGGCCACCGCATCCGGAACCTCGGCCGTCACCGCGGCGGCGACCGCCTCGGCCGAGGGCGCTCCGGCATCCGAGGGCGACGACGCCCCGACCGTCGACGACCAGATCGCCGCCGAGCGCGACCACGCCGACGGCCTGGCCGGCAGCAGCTCACCCGACGCCCCGAACGCCGCGACCTCCGACGGGGCACTGAGCGTCGCGGCCGCCGTCGGCGTCGTCCTCCAGACGCACACCGTCACGGCCACGATCCTCTCCGGTGCCGTCGTGACCGCCGCCGAGATCACCGTCGCCGCCGACGCGATCACACAGGCCGGCAGCAGCGGCGAGGGCTCGTCGTCCGCACCGACCACGGTCGGCATCGGCGCCGGCGTCGCCCTGACCTTCTCCGACGCGGGCGTCCGTGCCGAGGTCGAGTCCGGGGCCACCGTCGCCGCCGGAGCGATCGTGATCCGCGCCACCGATGCGTCGGCGGCGGAGGGAACGGGCGAGGTCAGCGCCGACGCCGCCTCGGGGGCGGGCGGTGACGTCTCGATCGCCGGCGCCGTCGCGATCGTGATCCTGAACCGCGACACCCTGGCCCGGCTCGCCGGCACCGCCCAGGTCGGCGGCGGGCAGCTGCAGATCACCGCGACGTCCGACCTGGTGGTGCGCGCCGAGGCGACACCGGTCGAGGGAGCCGCCGCTGCAGGGACGGTCGGCATCGGTGCCTCCTTCGCGATGATCATCTTCGACATCACCCCGCACGCCGAGATCGCGAACGGCGCGACGGTCACCGGCAGCGGCGCCCTCGCCGTCACCGCTTCGGCGACCACCGCGGCCCGCACGATCGCCCGCATGGGTGTCGCGAGCGACGACGTCGCCATCGCCCCCGCCGTGGCGATCACGCTCTCGACCGTGAACCCGCTCGCCCGCATCGGCACCGGCCCGCTCCTGACTTTCACCGGCGATCTGACCCTCAGCGCCGAGACCGACGCGACGGGCGCCGCCGAGGCCAGCGGCTCCACGACCGCCGGCACCGCCGCGGTCGGCATCGGCCTCGCCCTCGCGATCGGCAACCACGCCGCCACCGCCGCCCTCGCCCGCAGCGTCGCCCTCACCGGCGACCTCACCCTCGGCAGCACCGTCGTCTCGGCGGTCACCGCCGAGGGCGCGGCCTCCGCCGCCGGCGCACCGGCATCCGACGAGGACGAGACCACCCCGAGGAAGACCGCCAGAGCGTCGACACGCAGGTCGCCGCGCAGCGCGATCACGCCGACGCCGTCGCCGGCGACCACGGCCTGGGCGGAACCGGCACGGGCACCACCCCGAGCGCCGAGACCTCCGACGGGCCGGTCTCGGTCGCCGCCGCCGTGGGCGTCGCGATCTCCGATGTGAGCGCCGGCGTCACCCTCGCCACCGGCATCACGATCACCGCCGACGCCGTCGCCCTCCTCTCGAGCGTCACGGCCGCGACGACCAGCACCGCCGACGGGTCGGCGACGGGCGGCACCGCGGCCGTCGGCGCCGGTGTGGCTCTCGCCCTCTCGACGATCAGCAACCAGGCCGTCCTCCCGGCCGGCGTCACCGTCACCGCCGGCTCGCTCCGGCTCGACGCCCTCGCCCCCGCGGCCTCCGAGACCCGTGCCACGGCGACCTCGGGCGCATCGACCCCGGAGGACGGCACCCTCGCGCTCGCCGGCTCCGTCGCCATCGCGGTCGTCGATCACGACACCGTCGCGCAGCTCGCCGGCACCGTCAACCTCGGCGGCGGCGCCCTCATCATCCGCGCCGAGTCCGACTCCGCCGCGACCGTCGAGGCACTGCCCGGCGGCGAGGGCGCCGCAGGCGGCACGGTCGGCATCGGCGCCTCCGTCGGCCTCGCGCTCATCGACATCACCACGACCGCCGGCATCGGCAACGCCAACGCCGTCGGCGGCGCGGGCGCCGTCACGATCTCCGCCGAGACCGCGAGCAACGCCGACGTCACCGCACGCATGGGCGCCTCCGCCGGCACCGCGGCGATCGCCCCCTCGGTCGCGATCACCCTCTCGACGGTCACCACGACCGCGCAGATCTCCTCCGGCACGATCACGAGCGGTGGCGATCTCTCACTCACCGCCACGCAGACGGCCTCGGCCGCATCGACGGCGGATGCGGCATCCGACACCTCCGGCGCCGCCGCGGTCGGCGTCGCCCTGGGGCTCACGATCGCCACTCACCGCGCCCTCGCGCACCTCGGCGGCAGCGCCGCCGCGGGAGGCGACGTCACCCTCGGCGCCACGAGCATCTCGAACGCCGCGGCGACCGGAAAGGCCTCGGCCTCCGGCGCCCCCGACGAGGACGCCGAGAGCGACAGCAGCGTCGACTCCGCGGTCGGCGACCAGCGCTCCTTCGCAGGTGCCGCCGCCGCGCGCCAGGGACTGTCCGGGTCCACCGACGCCCAGGCGCCCGAGGCCGCGACCTCCGACGGCTCGGTCGCCGTCGCCGCCGCGGTCGGCGTGACGATCTCGGACGTGTCGGCGCTCGTCCGCTTCGGCACGCAGAACGCGTCGATCACGGCGGGCGGCACGGTCACACTCGGCACGAGCGCGGCGGCGGATGCCGCCAGCACCGCCGACGGCTCCGCGACCGACGGCGGCACCGCCGCGATCGGCGCCGGCGTCGCCCTCACCTGGTCGAGCCTGAGCAACGTCGCCGCCGTGCCCGCGAACATCACGATCTCCGCGCAGAACCTCGTCGTCTCGGCGACGCAGGGCGCAGACGACGACAACGCCTCGACGCTGTCGGCCCGCGCCTCCTCCGGGCGGCGGGCGGCGTCTCGATCGCCGGCTCGGTCGCGATCGTCCTCGCCCAGCACGACACCCGCGCCGAGCTCCAGGGCACCGCCCTCCTGACCGGCGGCGACCTCACGCTGACCTCGGGCGCGACCCTGGCCACGACCGTGGAGGCGGTGCCCGCGGGCGACGGGGTCACCGGTGACAGCGTCGGCGTCGGCGTCTCCTTCGCCCTGGCGATCATCGAGGCGACGTCGCGGGCGCTGCTGGCAGGCGGTGCGGTCGTCCAGGGGCACACGACGCGACGCTCAGCGCCCAGGCGGCCTCGCACACCGACGTCACCGCGCGCATGGGTGCCGCGCTCACCGATGGCGGCTCGGTCGCCGTCACCCCGGCCGTCGCGATCGCCCTGTCGACGGTGGGTGCGGGCGCGACGGTGGGTGCGGGCGCCGCGCTCGCACTGAGCGGATCGCTGCTCGTCGCCTCGGTGCTCGACGCCTCGGCCGCGACGACGGCGGATGCCGCGGCCACCGGTGCGACGGCGGCCGCCGTCGGCTTCGGTCTCGCCCTGACGATCGCCCGTCATTCCTCGACCGCCGGAGCCGCACGGAGCATCGCCGCGGGCGGCGAGGTCACCTTCTCCGCGCGCGGCGTCTCGGCCGCCACCGCGAACGGCGCCGCCTCGGCGGCGGGAGCGCCCGAAGAGAGCGAGGGCGCCGCCGAGGAGGACGTCGACGCGCAGGCCGCGAAGCAGCGCGACCACCTCGACGGCGTCGCGGGCAGCCGTGGCTTCGAGGGGCGGGAGACACGCAGGCGCCCAGCGCCGCGACATCCGACGGCTCGGTCTCGGTGGCCGCCGCGATCGCCATCGTCATCTCCGAGCTCCTCGTGCAGACCCTGATCACCGCCGCGAGCATCTCCGCCGGCGGCGCGGTCGCTCTCGCCGCCGCGGCGAACGCGGACGCGACGGCCACCGCCGACGGCTCCGCGGTGGGCGGCTCCGTCGGTATCGGCGCCGGCGTCGCCCTCGTCCTCTCGCGCGTCGTCAACCAGGCGACCGTGCCCGCCGGTCTCACGGTCAGCGCCGGCTCGCTCGTCGTCTCGGCGACCGTCGCCGAGCAGGACGGCGACGACGTCTCGACCGTGACCGCCACCGCGACCTCCGGTGCGGGCGGCGACGTGGGCATCGCCGGCTCCGTCGCGATCGCGATCATCGACCACGACACGCTCGCCGCGATCGCCGGACTCGTGCAGCTCAGCGGCGGCGACGTCGCCGTGACCGCCGCCTCCGCGATCGACGCGACCGTGAAGGCCCTGCCCGGCACCGACGGCGCCACGGGGGAGTCGTTCGGACTCGGCGTCTCCTTCGCCCTCGTCATCCTCGACGACGAGACCCTCGCGCACCTGGCGGGCACGGGCCGCATCACCGGCGCCGGCGGAGTGTCCCTCGCAGCCACCGCGCGGACGACGGCGGCGACCGAGGCGCGCATGGGTGCGGCCGCCACCGGCGACTCGGGCGTCGCCGTCACCCCGGCCATCGCGATCACGCTCTCGAACGTCACGACCCGGGCCCGCATCGACGCCGGCGCCGACGGCCTCATCACGCTCGCCGGCGACCTCGCCCTCCGTGCCACGCAGAACGCGACGGCGACCTCGGATGCCGGAGCGACCGCCGCGGCGGGCGCGGCCGCCGTCGGTGTGGCCCTCGCCCTCACGATCGGTCAGCACGCCGCGACCGTCACCCTCGGCCGCAGCATCGCCGCCGGGGCGGGGTGACGCTCGAGGCGACCGCGGTCTCGGCCACGGCGGCCACGAGCACGGCCTCCGCCGCCGGCGCCCCGGAGGAGACGCCGGAGGACACGACCGAGGAGAACGGCAAGACCGGCGTCGACAAGAAGGTCGCCGCCCAGCGCGGCTTCGCCGACTCCGTCGCGGGTGACAACGGCGTGGCCGGCTCCGGCTCCGCCGAGGCACCCAGTGCCGAGACCTCCGACGGGCCGGTCTCGGTCGCCGCGGCCGTCGGCATCGTGGTCTCGACGGTCCTCGCCCGCACGATCATCACCTCGGATGCCGACGAGATCACCGCCGGCACCACCGTGCGCCTCGCCGCGGCAGGGAACGCGGATGCCGCCAGTGCCGCCGACGGCTCGGCCACCGGCGGCAGCGCCGCGATCGGCGCGGGCGTCGCCGTGACCCTCTCGCGCCTGGCCACCGAGGCGACCGTGCCCGCGCACCTGACCGTCGAGGCGCACGACGTCGAGATCGCCGCGGTCGTCGCGGCGGACGGCGACGACGACACCTCGACGATCTCCGCGCGCTCGGCGTCGGGCGCCGCCGCCGACGTCGGCATCGCCGGCTCGGTCGCCATCGCGATCGTCGACCACGACACCACGGCCGCCCTCCACGGCACCGTCCGCCTCACCGGCGGCGACCTGACCCTCACCGCGGCATCCGCCGTCAAGACCACGGTCACGGCACTGCCCGCGGGCGACGGCGTCACCGGCGACAGCGTCGGCATCGGCGTCTCCTTCGCGCTCGCCATCCTCGACGACGCCACGACGGCGCTCATCGCCGACGGTGCGCAGGTCCTGGGCGCCCGCGACATCACCCTCGACGCCTCGGCCGTCACAGAGGTGACCACCGAGGCGCGCATGGGCGCCGCCTCCGGCGCCGACGGCGTCGCCGTCACCCCCGCCGTGGCGATCACGCTCTCCAACGCCGTGACCACCGCCGAGATCGGCATCGCCACCGACGTGCTGACCCTCAGCGGCAGCCTGCGCCTGAACTCCACGCAGCGCTCCCTCGCCGCCTCCACCGCCGGTGCCACGGCCGTCGCCGGCAGCGCCGCGGTCGGCTTCGGCCTCGCCCTCACCATCGCCCCGCACGGCGCGAAGTCCACCCTCGCCCGCAACGTGAACGCGGGCCAGAACATCAGCATCCGGGCGACCTCGGTGTCGTCGGCATCCGCCTCGGGATCGGCATCCGCTGCCGGCGCCCCCGCCGCGGATGACGATGAGGAGGGCGACCCAGAGCCGGACGTCGATGAGAAGGCGGCCGCCCAGCGCTCGCACGCCGACAAGGTCGCCGGCGACAACGGCGTCAACGGCACCGGCGATGTGCCGGCGCCGTCGGCCGAGACCTCCGACGGCACCGTCTCGGTCGCCGCGGCGATCGCGATCGTGATCTCCACCGTCGAGGTCGAGGCCGGCGTCACGACCGACGTGACCCAGCTCACCGCCGGCGGAGAGATCATCCTCGCCTCCGCGGCCAATGCGGATGCCGCATCGACCGCCGACGGCTCCGCGACCGACGGCGAGACCGCCGCGATCGGCGCGGCCGTGGCGCTCACGCTCGCGACCGTCACCAACCGTGCGGTCATCCCCGACTGGCTCACCGTGAACGCCCACGCGCTCACCCTCTCCGCCACGGTCGCCGAGGGCCCGGGCGGCGACACCACCGCCACGATCTCCGCCGAGGCGGCCGCCGGCGCCGCCGGTGGCGTGGGCGTCGCGGGTGCGGTCGCCATCGCGATCATCGACCAGGAGACCATCGCCGCCGTGCTCGGCACCGTCGTCCTCAGCGGCGGTGCGCTGACCCTCACCGCGGCATCCGACCTCGAGTCCACCGTGAAGGCGCTGCCGGTGGGCGACGGCGCGGCGGGCGACAGCGTGGGCGTCGGCGTCTCCTTCGCGCTGACCCTGCTCACCGACGACGTCTTCGCGTACATCGACGACGGGGTCTCCCTCACCGGCGCCGGCGACGTCAGCCTGGCGGCCTCTGCCAAGACCGTCGCCACCACCGAGGCGCGCATGGGCTCGGCGGGCGACGTCGCCGTGACGCCGGCGATCGCCATCACGCTCTCCAACGTCACCACCCGGGCGTGGATCGGCGCCGGTTCTCCCCTCGAGGCGAGCGGATCGCTGTCGATCGTCGCGACGCAGGACGCCTCGGCCACGAGCATCGCCGGCGCCGAAGCCGTCACGACGGGCTCCGCGGCGATCGGCTTCGGGCTCGGCCTCACCATCGCGAACCACGGTGCGCTCACGGTCCTCGCCCGTGATGTCGAGGCCGGCGGCGACGTCACCCTGCGGGCGACGAGCCGCTCGGTCGCCAAGGCCACCGGCTCCGCCTCCGCTTCCGGGGCACCCGAGGAGACCGAAGAGGACGCGGAGGCCGACGACCAGGGCCGCACCGGCGTCGACAAGCTCGTCGGCGCGCAGCGCGACTACGCCGACCAGAAGTCGCTCGCCAACGGCGGCACCGGAGCGGGGGACGCGGAGGCGCCGAAGAGCGAGACCTCCGACGGCTCGGTGACCGTCGCCGCCGCGATCGGCATCGCGATCTCCTCGGTCACCGCCGAGTCGCGCATCACCGAAGACGTCACCTCGATCATCGCCGGCGGCACCGTCACGCTCGCCACGAGCGCGAACACCGACGCGATGAGCGCCGCCGACGGCTCGGCCACAGACGGTGGCACGGCGGCGATCGGCGCCGGCGTCGCCCTCAGCGTCTCGAACGTCCGCAACATCGCGATCGTCCCCGACTGGGTCGTCATCCAGGCGCACGGGCTCACCGTCTCGGCGACCGTCACCGTCGTCGGCGACGACGCCACCTCCACCGTCTCTGCCGAGGCCGCCGCCGGCGCCGCCGGAGGCGTCTCGGTCGCCGGGTCGCTGGCGATCGCGGTGGTCAACCAGTACACGATCGCCGAGGTCAAGGGCACGGTCATCCTCACCGGCGGCGACGTGCTCATCGAGGCGGCATCCGCCCTCTCGTCCATCGTCAAGGCCCTCCCGGTCGGTGCCGGCAGCACCTCGACCGGCAGCGTCGGCGTCGGCATCGCCTTCGCGCTGAACCTCATCCTCGACGAGACCTTCGCGGCGCTCCGCGGCAGCGCGCAGATCACCGGCGCGAACAACCTGACGATGACGGCGAACGCCCGCGTCGACGCCGAGACCGAGGCCCGCATGGGCGCCTCCTCCACCGGCACCGCCGCCGTCGCGCCCGCGATCGCCGTGACCAGCTCGGATGTCGACACCGCCGTGCTCATCGAGGCGCTCGGCGATCCCGAGTCGGCCAACCTCATTGAGATCGACGGCGACCTCTCCGCCGTCGCCCAGCAGCGCACCTCGACCATCACGCGGGCCGGCGCCGAGGCGAGCGGCGCCACCACGGCATCCGTCGGCGTCGCCCTCGCCCTCACCCTCGCCAACCACGCCGTCCTCGCCCGCACCGACCGCAGCATCACCGCCGGCGGCGGCATCGAGTTCGGCGCGCTCGGCTCCTCGCACAACGAAGCGCACGGGCAGGCCTCCGCGAGCGGCGCCCCCGACGAAGACGCCAACGCGGGCGACACCAGCTCGACCAGCGGCGGAAGCGTCGACGAGAAGCTGTCGGCCCAGCGACTCTTCGCGAACGAGAAGAGCCAGGAGAACGGCGGCAAGGGCGTCCGCAACGACAGCGACAACCCCTCGGCCGAGAGTTCCGACGGCACGGTGTCGGTCGCGGCGGCCATCGCGCTGACGATCGCCGACGTCTCCGCGATCGCGATGCTGCCGGACGGCCTCACCCTGGTCGCGGGCGGCCCGGTCGTGCTGCGCGCGAGCCAGAACGTCGACGGCATCACGAGCGCCGACGGCACGGCCACCGACGCCGAGACCGCCGGCATCGGCGCGGCCGTCGCCCTCACCCTCGTCACGCTCGTCAACCGCGCCGGGCTCGGTGCGAACACCACGGTCACCGCGAACGGATTCTCGGCCACCGCGACCATGACCGATGTCGACGGCGACACGACGCACACCTTCAGCGCCGAGGCCTCCTCGGGCGCCGGCTCCGGCAACGTCGGCGTCGCCGGCTCCTTCGCCCTCAACGTCACCGACACGATCACAGAGGCTTTCATCCCCTCCTCGGCCGTCGTCTCCGCCGGCACCGGCGACGTCACCCTCCGCGCCGAGAACCACCGCGTCGACACGGTCAGGGCGAAGGCCGATGCCCGGGCGACAGCGTCGGTGTCGGCGCCTCCGTCGCCATCAACCCCGTGCTCGACAACCTCACCCGTGCCGAGATCGAGGACGGCGCCCGCGTCACCGGCGGCCACAACGTCCTCGTGGAGGCGCTCAGCTCCGACGTCGTCACGACCGAGGTCACCGCCGGCTCCGCGGGCGGCGTCGCCGTGAGCCCCGCCGTCGGCATCACGATCGTCCAGCACACCACGATCGCCCGGATCGGCACCTCGGTCGAAGGCGGCTGGACCGTCACCGGCTGGGTCGCGGTGCGCGCCGGACACACCGGCTCGACGACGACCACCGGCAACGCCACGGCGGCCGGCGAAGACGTCGCCGTCGGCGCGATCATCGTCATCAACGTCGTCGACATCGAAACCCGCGCCGAGACGCTGCGCTCGCTCACCGCGGGCGGTTTCGTCGAGTTCGCCGCCTCGACCGTCACCGCCAGCCGCGCCGAGGCGGAGGCCAGCGCCAACGGCACCTCCAGCGAGGGCGCCGAAGACAGCAACTCCGACACGCAGGCGCAGGACCAGGTCGACAGCACCCCCGCCACCAAGGACCGGGGCATCACGCTCCCGAAGTCCGAGGGCGAGGTGAACAATGCCAACAACACGGCGGATGCCGAGGGCGGCCAGGGCAGCGACGGCGTCGGCGTCGGCGCCGCCGTGACCGTGAACTGGATGATCGTCCGCACGATCGCGGAGATCCCGACGGGCCTGGTCATCACTGCCGGAGGCGACGTCCGCGTCCTGGCCGAGAACGCAGCATCCGCCACGGCGAAGGCCACGGGCATCGCGGTGATGAACGACACCAACATCGGCGCGGCGGTCGCGCTCAACGTCTCCGATGTGGACAACATCGGCCGGATCGGCGCGGGCGTCATGATCGTCTCCGGCGGCGACGTGGTCGTCACCGCGCTCACCCCGGAGGGCCTGCGCAACGACTACATCGTCTGGGCGATCTCCGCCGCCGGCGGCAATGGCGACCTCAGCATCGCCGGCTCCGTGGCCGTGCAGGTGCTGCTGCTGCGCAACGAGGCCACGATCGGCCAGGGCGTCACCATCACCGCCGTCGGTGGCGTGCGACTCCTCGCCAGCAACCCGATGGGACTGCAGTCCATCGCCGCGGCCGGCGGCATCGCGCTCGGCGGCAACGGCATCGGCGCCGCCATCGTCGTCAATGTCATCGACACCGACACGATCGCCCGCATCCATTCCAGCGCCGAGAACCCCACCATCATCGACAGCGGCGGCGCGAGCGCCCTCCACGCCGACTCCTCGCTCCGCGCGCTGCCGCTGTCGATCAGCCCCGAGGCCGACGCCATCATCACACTGCCGAACGTCACCTCCATCGCGCTCGCCGGAGGCGCCGGCACCGACTCCTTCGCCATCGGCGGATCGCTCATCGTCACGATCGTGAACAGCACCACGCATGCCGTCATCGACGACGCGGTGCGGGTCAATGCCGTGAGCGGCCCGGTCGCCGGCCAGTCGCTCTCGCTGCGCGCCACCGACGCGAGCGAGTACTTCGAACTCGCCGGCGCCCTGGGCCTGAGCACCGGCAGCGCCGGCATCGGCTTCGCGCTCGTCCTCGGCATCCACAACAAGGACGTGCTCGCCTCCATCGGCGCCGGCGTCACCGTCCGCATCGGCGGCGACGTCTCCCTCACGGCCGCGGCCGAGGAGTCGTTCATCCAGATCGCCGCCGGAGCGGCCGCCGCCAAGGAAGCGGGCGTGACCGGCTCCTTCGTCGTGCTGCTCATCAACCAGGGCTCGTCGGCGCCGGGCACCCGCGCGGTCATCAACGGCAGCCAGAACACGCCGACGACCGTGTACGCGGGCGGGAACCTGAGCCTGTCGGCATCCGACCACGTCACCGACTCGATCCTCATCGCCGGCTCGGTCGCCGCCGGGGCACAGCAGGAGTCGGCGTCGCCGCCGTCGTGCTCGTGCGCACCGGCATCGTCGACGCCGGGATCGCCTCGTACTCCGTCATCGACGCGAAGGGCGCCGCAGGCCTCTCGCTCACCGCCGATCAGCTCTCCGAGTTCGACGTCACCGCCGTCGCCGGCGCCCTGGGCGGGACCGCGGGTGTGGCAGGCTCGGCCTCCGTCGCCGTGCACAACCACACCACGCACGCGCACATCGACCGCGGCGTCGTCGTCAACGGGGGCAACGAGGGCGCCGCCGCCACGCAGGGCGTCACCATCGCCGCGACCGATCGGATGACCACGGCCGGACGCGCCGGGCAGGTCGCCATCGGCGGCACGGCCGGCGTGGGAGCCGGCGCCGACGTCCAGGTCATCACCAAGGACGTCCGCGCCTGGATCGCGCCGGGAGCCGCGGTCGCCGCCAACGGCAACATCACCATCGACGCCACCTCGAACGACAAGATCGTCTCGATCTCGGCGGGCGGCTCCGGGGGCGGCACCGTCGGCGTCTCGGTCAACGCCTCCGTCTCGGTGTTCAGCCTCACCACCGTCGCCTCCGTCGGCGAGGTCTGCGAGGCCGCGAACCCGACCGCCGCGAACTGCGCCTCCTCGCGGGCGACCGTGATCGCCGGCGGCAGCGTCCGCATCGCCGCCCTCGGCGAGCTCGAGGTCGACGTCATCGTCGGGTCCATCGCCCTGGGCGGCACGGTCGGCGTCGGCGCCGGCGCCGCGGTGCCGATCGTCGACCAGACGACCCGCTCCTTCATCGGCGACAACTCGATCGTCACGGCGCTGGGACTGCTCGGCACCGGCATCCGGGTCCACACCGGCGGCTTCGAGGTCACGCCGATCGACACGCGATTCGTGCCCGTCGTGACCGGTGGCAACGTCCTGAACCTCGGCTACAGCCACGGCTTCCGCGACGGCCAGATGGTCCAGTACGACGCCGGCGGCGGAGGGGCGATCGGCGGCCTCGTCGACGGGAACAACTACATCGTCCACGTCGTCTCCGACACCGAGGTGCGTCTCTCCGCCGTCGACGGCGACGGCACGCCGATCTCCCTGAGCCTGGCCGGCACGACCGGTGAATCGCACCGTCTCACCGACACCGACGTCGCGACCCTCCCGCAGAGCAACGCGCCCTACTTCACGCCGGGCACGGCCATCAGCGGCGACACGATCTCGCTGCCCTACGACATCGAGGACCTCGCCACCGGCGACGCCCTCATCTACACCTCCGGCGGCGGGCAGGCCATCGGCGGCCTCGTCGACGGCACCACCTACTACGTGCGCCTCGTCGCGGGCGGGTTCCAGCTGTACGCCGAGAAGTGCGCCGCCCTCGGCGAATGCGCGGGCGCGGCGATCACGCTGAACGCCGGGACCTCGACCGGACGCTCGCACAGCCTCGTGCCGCAGGGCGGTCAGCCCTCGCCGCCCGCCTCCGCCACCTCGGGCGTGCGCGAGGTCTCCCTCCACACGGCCGACGGCTTCGTCGGGGTGAGCGTCACCGCCAACGGTCGCGTCGACGTCGCCGCGATCGGCGTGACGATGGCCGCCAGCGGCACGGTGGGTGTGGCCGTCGGCGGCACCGTCAACGTCATCACCTCCGACACCGACGCGTTCATCGGCCGCATCGCGCAGGTCGCCGCCGGCTCGGCCACGAGCCCCGGGTCGGTCTTCGTCGGCGCCGGCCACGACGTCAGCGTCCTCATGGTCTCGGCCTCCGTCGCCATCGGCGGCGCGGGCGTCGGCGCCGGGGCGAGCGCCGCCGTCGGCGTCGTGAACATCACCACGGACGCCGCGATCCGCGCCGGGGCGACCGTCACCGCCGCCACCGACGTCATCGTCTCCGCCCTCGGCAGCGAGAGCGTCGTCGCCGCCGCGGCGGCCGCGGCCGGAGCGCTCGTCGGCATCGCCGGCGCCTCCGCAGTGGTCGTGCTCGACATCCACACCCACGCCGTCATCGCCCGCTCCACCGTCCACGCCCGCGGCAGCGTCGTCGTCGACGCGGCATCCGACACCGCGATCGTCGTCGTCGGCGGAGGCGCGGCGGGCGGTTTCGTCGGCGTCGGCATCGGCGTCGGGGTCACCACCGTCACCAAGGACACGCAGGCCTACATCGCCGCCGGAAGCGTCGTCGACGCCGAGGGCCGCGCACCGGCCGTGGCCGGGATCCTCAGCGGCGTCTTCGACGCGGCGGGTCGCTTCGGCATCCGTCCCGGATTCACGGGCCTCGCCGTGCAGGCCCGCTCCACGCAGGAGGTCTTCGGGCTCGCCGTCTCGCTCGGTGCCGGCTTCGTCGGCGTCGGCGTGAGCGTGACCACCACGATCCTCAACATCACCACCCGCGCCTTCATCGACAGCACCTCCGCACTGCGCACGCAGATCAACCAGACGCACGCGGGCGGGCCGAACCAGTCGGTGAGCGTCACCGCCGCGAACGCGAGCAAGACCCTCACGATCGCCGGCGGCATCGGCGGCGGATTCGTCGGGGTCTCCGGCGGCATCGACATCGGCATCCTGGCCGTGACCACCCAGGCCTTCGTCGGACCCTTCGCCGTCATCACCGTGGCGAACGACTTCTCGCTCGCCGCCCTCGCCTCGGCGAAGGTGAGCACCTTCGGTCTCAGCATCGGCGTCGGCTTCGTCGGCGCCGCCGGCGCCGTATCGGTCTGGTCGGTGGGGGCGCCGGGCACCGACGAGTACACCGACGGCACGGACTCCTCGGATCCCACCGCCCGCGACGGCGGCAACGCCCTCGACGACGCCGACCACCGCGCCTCCGGCCAGGGCCAGGGCGGCTACCGTGGCATCCTCGACGAAGCCGGATCCGACACCGGATCCGAGGCCGACAGCCGCATCAACGCGCAGATCGGCGCCGCGTCGGGCAGGCTCGGCGCCGCCGCACCCGACGACCCGGGCATCGGAGCGTCGTTCCGCGCCGACGACCTGCCGCGGGGCACCTCCGCGTTCCTCGGCCAGGGGTCGTCATCAACGCCGGCGGCGCGGTCGCGGTGACGGCCGAGGAGCAGAACTCCTACTTCGGCGTCGCGGGTTCCGCCGCGGGCGGAGTGGTCGGCATCGGCGGCTCGGTCGTGATCGCGACGCTGCGCAGCAACGTGACGGCGACCGTCTCGAGCGGGGTGTCGATCACGGCCGGCGGCAACGTCACCGTCCGCGCCCGCACGACGGAGGACAGCTTCGGCATCGCCGTCGCCGGTGCGGCCGGGGCCGTGACGATCAGCGGTCAGATCGTCATCATCGACAGCGACGCGGCGCAGACCGCGCAGATCGTCAGCGGCGCGGTCATCCCGCACGCCGGCGGCACGGTCGGCGTCGACGCCTTCGCGGACCGCGAGGTGGGCACCCTCGCGCTGGGCATCGGCCTCGGGGCCGCCGCCGTCGGCGTCGCGATCGGCATCTCGACCATCACCGGAGACACCCGGGCGCTCATCGGCAACGTCACGATCGGCGGGGCGAGCCCCTCGGGCGGCCTGCGCGTCTCCGCCGACGCCCGCCTCCGCGCCCCCGTGCAGGTCTACTCGGTGCAGGGCGGTATCCTCGCCAGCGTCCTCGGTGCCGGCGCCACCTCGACGATCTCCGGCCGTACCGAGGCCGAGTTCGCCGGCACCGCCATCCTCTCCGGCGCCGCCGCGATCGAGGCCCGCGGCCGGTACACCTCCGACTCCCGGACGATCGGAATCGGCACCGGCCTCGTCTCCGCCGGCGCGAACGTCGTCAGCGCCGACATCTCGCGCATCACCACCGCACTCGTCACGGGCGCGGCGACACTCACCGCAGGCGGAGCGATCAGCGTCGCCGCCGACACCCGCGCCGCCGCATCCACGAACGTGATCAACGCCTCGGGCGGATTCGCCGCCTTCTCCGCGGCGAGCTCGATCGCCGAAGTCTCCGGCCGCACGACCGCCATCGTCCTCGGCCGCATCCTGGGCTCGGGGCGGTCGCCGTCTCGGCCGTCTCGCAGAACCGGGCGGATGCCGAGGCGACGGTCGTCAGCATCGGCGGATTCGTGTCGGCCGGCGGTGTGAACGTGGAAGGCACAGTGACCGAGGCCGCGACGACGATCGCCCGTCTGCAGTCGCCGGCGACCGTGTCCAGCACCGGTGGCGTGAGCGTGGACGCCTCGACGGCGGTCACCGGTGGCGTGGGCGGCAGCGCCACGGCCCGCGTCTTCAAGCTCTCCGGCGGCGCCTACGCCGGCGATCTGCTCATCGCCGAGGCGCAGTACCTCGCCCCCGTCACCGCCGAGCTCATCGGCAGCGTCGTTGCGGGCGGAGCCGTCGGTGCATCCGCCCACGCGCACCGTCGTGCGGAGACCGACCTCGTCGCGGGCGGCGGGGCGCGGTCTCGGTGAGCGTCACGCGCACCTTCGCCCTGATCGGCGAGGGAGCGCGCACGACCGCGCTCGTCACCGGCGGCACGATCACCGCCGGCGGCGAGGTCTCCGCCACGGCCGAATCGACGCAGACCGCCGCGGTCGACACCGACTCGGTCAGCGTCGCGGGAATCGGCGTCGCCGTGGTCACCCCCTCCTCGCGGATCCTCGCGGCCACCCGCGCCACGCTCAGCTCCCCGATCGCGAGCCAGGGGGCGCGGATCACGGCCACCTCGGCGAACACCGTGAGGACGGACGTCGCCCTGCTCAGCATCACCGGCCTCTCCGTCGGCGTCACCCACTCGCTCGCCGAGATCGCCGACTCCGCCGCGACCGAGGCGCTCGTCTCGCTCTCCGGATCGGCGTTCAACGCCGGTGCCGGCGATGTGACGGTGCGGGCCGCCTCGGCGAACTCGGCGCACGCGATCGTGCGGCAGAGCGGCGGCGGTCTCATCACGGTCTCGCTCCTCGACGCCGAGGCCACGGTCGACGCCGTCACGCGCGCCTCGGTCCAGGCGGCCTCGGCGACCTCGCGCACCTTCACTGTGGGGGCGGATGCTGACAACACCGTCCACGCGGCGGCCTCGCTCTTCAACATCAGCCTCGGCGGCGGCAGCGGCGTCTCGGCGACGGCGACGCTTCCTCAGAGCGCCGGCATCCTCGCCATGGTGACCCTCACCGGCAGCGGCCTCGCCGCGAGCGGCGACGTCACGGTCGCCGCGGAGTCCGACAACACCGTGAGTGCGGATGTCGGGCGCACCGTCGGAGGCGTGATCAGCATCAACGGCGGCGTCTCCTCCGGAGCCCGGATCCAGGCCCCGACCACGGCCTCCTTCACCGGGGCGATCACGGCCTCCACGGGCGTCTCGGTGACGGCCGATGCGAGCAACCGGGTCGACGCCGACATGCGCAGCACGGGCATCAGCCTCGTAGAGGCAGGAAGGTCCAACACGGTCGCGCTGATCGGCGCCTCGGCGGCCACGACGGCGAGCTTCGGCACTCACGCACTCGCGACGACGGGGGATGTCGAGGTCGTCGCGACGGCGGTGAACATCGCCGACGTCGACACCGACACGCTCGCCGGCGGCCTCGGCGCCTTCGACTTCAGTCAGCCGACCGCGCAGATCCAGAGCGCCACGCGCGCGGTCTTCGCGGGTGCGCAGACCGGCGGCACGGGGCTGCGCGTCGAGGCCGAATCGGCCAACACCGCGCAGATCCAGGCCGGCCTGAAGTCCTTCGGCGGCGTCGCTGCGGGGCGGCCTCGCCGATCGCGCTCGTCCACGCCGACGCGGTCACCACGGCCGAGATCACGCAGGGCGCCGTCGTCCTCGCCCCGCCGCCGCGATCGTCGTCCGCGCGGTCTCGCACAACACCGCGACGGCCACCTCCGGTGCCGTCGTGGGCGGCGCCATCGCGGTGAGCACGAGCGCCCCCGGGCCGAGGTGCGCGCCGGGACCAGCTCGTCGCTCCTCGGGCGCGTGGGCACGGCGTCCACTCCGGGCGGTGCATCGCTGACGATGTACACGCACGCCGTCGACACGGCCACAGCCGCGCTCAGCAGCAGTGGCGGCGGCGTCGCGAACATCAACACGGGCCGGGCGACCGCCCTCGTGCAGACCACCGTGGCGACGTACCTGGGCGGCGCCGGCGGCTCGATCGTCCACGTCAGCGGCGACATGGCGCTGAGCGCGCAGTCCAACCCGGCCGCGATCTCGAGCTTCCGCACGAGCGGCGGCGGCGCCGTCAACGTATCGACCAACAACGCCACCGCGACGGCCACCCCGACGCTGCGACTCGTGATCTCCGATGACTCGGTCGTCACCGCCGGCGGCTCGATCACGATGGGCGTCGCCTTCAACTCCACCGCCCGGCCGTCGAGACGCCCGAGTACGTCGTCGAGCAGGTCACCGTCGCCGACAACTCGATCCGCTTCACGGCGCCGCACGGCCTGACCAGCGGCACGTCGCTGACGTACACGACGACCGGCGCGGTCATCACCGGCCTTGTGAACAGCACCGCCTACGGCATCCTCGTCGTCGACGACCAGACGATCATGCTCGGCTCCCAGTTCGAGGGCGCGCTCGTCGATCCGGTCACCAACACGATCCAGTTCGGCCAAGTGGTCGGGTGGGGCGAGCCCGACGAAGAGCATGAGGGAGATCCCGACTTCGAGTGGGAGGACGACAAGCCCGACTTCCTGGCTCTGTACCACGGCCTCGAGGACGGCATGCTCGTCGTCTACCGCGCCCGCGGTACGACGGTGCCGGGGCTCGTGGACGGCAAGACCTACCGTGTCGAGGTCATCGACGATACGACGATCCGGCTCTGGGATCCGCTCGTGTCCGATGCCCCCGTCGCCGTGACCGGCGCGGCCGTCGAGGACGACCGGATCACCGTGCCGCACCACTTCGTCAACGGCCAGCTCGTGATCTACACCGCTCCCGATCCCGCCGGCGAGTTCTCCAGCGGCGTCGTCAACGTCCAGGCAGGACCCGACGGCAAGCCGATCATCGTCGACGATCCCCCCGAGGGCGAGTCCGGTGGGTGATCCCGGAGGACAACAACGTCATCTACATCGAGGACCACCCCTTCTCCACCGGCGACGAGGTCGTCTACGACACCGATGGCGGCGCCGCGATCGGCGGTCTCGTGCGCGGCCAGAGCTATTGGGTGATCGTGCTCGACGCCCACCGCATCCGGCTCGCGGCCAGCTACTGCGAGGCGGTCGGCTTCGCCGGCGACGCCGACTGCTACGACGAGGTGTACAGCCACGACGAGCCGCTGCTCGACGAGGACGGCGACCCCGTGCTCGACGAGGACGAGAACCCGATCATGATCCCCGTCTACGTCGACGTGCCGATCGAGGTCGCCCCGATCACCCTCACTCCGAACAAGACGGATGCCGCAACCCTCGTCTCGCACCGGCTGTACTTCCCCGACGAGCTCCCCCTCGAAGGGCTCGTCGACGGCGGCATGTACTACGTCGTCGGTGCCGACGCCGACTCCTTCCAGCTCGCGCTGACCCCGGGCGGCGCCCCGATCGCCCTCGACGGCAGCAACAGCCCCGGTACGGGCTGGTTCGTGGCCGGTCTCGTCGACATCACCGGCACCACCGACGCGGTCGGGTGGCTGACGCTCATCCTCGGCGGCACCGGATCGGGGACGCAGGTCTTCCGCCCCTCGGTGCGGTCGAGTCGGTGCCGGCCGGCGCCCGGTACACCTCGGCGACGGTCAACAGCGGCGGTGGCGGCTTCGTCCAGGTCGGCACCGCCTACACCGATGTGACCGTCACCGCGACGATCGCCCTCACGATCGGCGACCGCGTCCGCCTGACCAGCGGCGGCGACCTGGACCTCACCGCCTTCGCCCGCGGTCTCGCGGTGGCAGACTCCACCAACGGCGGCGGCGGGTTCATCGCGATCGGCCGATCCGACGCCGACGCTGACGTCACCGTCACCACCACCATCGACATCGGCACCGGCGTCGTCGTGACCTCCGGCTGGGAGCTGCACATCGACGCCGAGACCACCGGCGACGTGCAGGCGAAGTCGGACGCCCGGGCCGGCGGGCTCGGCGCCGGCGTGAACGCGCGTGCCCGCGGCGACATCATCCTCAACACGGTGATCGACATCGACGGCTCGCTCATCGCCGAGCACAAGCTCGGCATCCGCGGCCTGACGAGTCCGAACGGCAACGTCACCGCCTACGCGCGCGCACGCGGCCTGGGCGCGGACTCGACCGCGAACGACTACGACAACAACTACGGCCTGTTCGTGACCGCCAAGACGACGATCGACATCGCGGGGAACAACGTCATCCAGGGCGACGAGATCGACATCCGTGCGCTCATGGGCCAGGGCTCGCTCCGCGCACACAGCGAGTCCGATGCGAAGGCCTTCGCCGCCGACTCGGACGCGCGGTCCAACATCGTGGTCCGCGGCGGCGCCGAACTCACGATCCGCAGCGGCATCCTGCTGCAGGGCTGGGAGAGCATCGCGCTGCGCGCCGAGGTCAGCGGCCTGAATGGAACCTCGCGCGCGCACGCCTCGTGCGGCTGCGCCGGCGGCGACACGGACGCCATCGCCCGGATCGACTACAGCACCGACGCGACGGTGACGGCTCACGCCGGCGTCCTCGTCCGCACCCACGACCTCGACGTCGACACCGTGCAGAGCGTGTCGATGAACCGGAACGCCACGAACCGCAAGGTCGGCCTCGACGTCGGCAGCACGAGCCAGCCGGGTGGCACCACGGGCAACCGCCCGATCCACTGGGATGCCGACGTCGTGCTCCACGGCGGCAACCCGCAGCTGTACATCGGCGAGGACGGCCGCATCCTGAAGCTCTACGGCATGCAGGTCTGGGTCGACGGCGCGCTGCGCGGCGTCGGCTACCAGATCGCCGCGGGCGCGCTCGTCGAGGTCCGTCCGATCGTCAACACCGGGGAGCGACCGCCGACTTCACGATCAACGCGAACAGCATCGGCGGCAACCGCAATCTGACCGGCGACCAGGGCAGTTTCCAGATCCAGGGCAACTTCGACTTCGTGCGCATCTACAACTGGTCCACCAGCCCGCTGGAGATCCAGGGCATCGACGTGATCAACCTCGACCTGCTCGCGGCGACGGTCAGCCAGCGCGCGTACAACCAGGTGGCCGCGCACCGCTACTGGATCCGCCCGCCGGTGTTCACCGAGAGCGTCGTGCGGATCATCAACTTCCGCGTCCCCGGCGCGAGCAACGACATCACGCTCTCCGGCGAGGTCTACAACCCGATCGGATTCGTCCTCGTCGACAACCGCAACGGCGACATCCTCGGCACGACCGACGGTGCCGACATCGTCGCGAACGTCGTGGAGCTGTTCGCCCTCCACGGCTCGATCGGCGGTTACGCGCCCCGTGACGGCGTTTCGGTCCGCCTCGTGGAGAGCACCTACGGCACGACCACGCTGGGCGCGCGCCCGATCTCGATCACCGCCGAGGCGCGGGCGACGTGGTCCTGGACCTCCAGGTCATCCGTCGCAGCGCGTCGACCGCTCCCTATACGTGGACGATCGGCGGCCTGCACGCCGGCCGGAACCTCGATGTCCTCGTGCTCGGCACGCTCGTCGGCCGCACCCCGGCGCCGTTCACCGCGCACGAGATCCAGGACGACGTCTACCAGGCTCCGGGTGCGAACTACGGCGGCACCGTCAACCCGACCGGCCGGTACTCGACGTACTTCTACTGCCCGACCGCGCCGTGGGACCGCCAGTGCAGCAATCCCTTCGTCCCGTTCAGCTACACGGATGCCGTGCTCATCGCCTTCGGCGACGACACCGCGTCGGTCGACAGCCACTATGTCTTCACCGACGTCGCGGCGGGCGAGATCCTGCGCGTCCAGCACCTCGCCACCGACACGGTCGTCTCCTTCGAACTGCTGACGGACGTTGACGCCGACCTGTTCAGCTCCCAGGTGCCGGGCGAGCGGTTCTCGACATCCGACGGCTCGGGATACATCGACCTGCAGACGAACGGCTCGATCGTCTCGCGGGAGACCGTGGGCGACCTGCTCGTCGGCACGATCACCTCGACGGGATCGGATGTCACGCTCTCGACCACGACGGCGGGCGCATCGATCTTCGGGAACACGCCGGTCGCCGACGACCACCGCGTGACGGGCACCGTCATCACGTTGACCGCCCACGGCACGATCGGTCTCGTCGCCCCGACTACGCCTACCTGAACACCGACTCCTCCTACGCCGCGCAGGGCCGGCTCGTGGCCCACGCCCCGCGGGCGTGATCATCCGCGAGGTCGACGGCGACCTGTTCCTCGGCGAAGTGGTCGCCACCGCCGGCGACGCCGCCCTCGACGTGCGGGGCGGATCCCTCCTGAACGACCCGAGCGACGCGTCCGGTCGCGTGGTGATCCGCGCGCACAGCATCGACCTCTTCGCCGAGGGCGGCATCGGGACGACTGACGCCGAGATCCTCCTCGACACCGCGGCGACCGGCCGCCTGGTCGCGATCGCCGTGGACGGCGTGTACATCACCGAGGCCAGGGGGCCCCTGAACGTCGCGTTCGTGGGTCCGAGCTCGGCCAGGTGCGTCTGACGGTGCCGTACGTGCCGGGCGGAACGGATGCCGACCTGAACTTCCTCACCGACCAGGTCCTGCTCGACGGCATCGGTGTCCCGGCGGTGCACGGCGCCGTCGCCGACGAGGAGCTCCTCCTGCTGATCGGCAACGACCTGTTCGCGCCGGCGGGACGCTCCTGCAGGGCTCGACCGTGACGGCGCAGCTCGCCTACGGCCAGACGCCCGCTTCCTACACGGATGTCTTCGCCTACTTCGGCGGCACCGTCGTCGCTGCGGCCGAGGGCGGCACGGTGGACGTGCTCACCGGACTCGGCGACGATCTCGTCCTGCTCGATGCGGCATCCGTGACCGGACTCCTGCGTATCGCCACCGGCGCCGGCGACGACACGGTGTGGCTGGATCAGAGCACGGTGGTCGGCGGCACGCGCATCGAGGCCGGCGACGGCGACGACATCGTCTCCCTCACCCACACCACCCTCATCGGCGACAGCGAGATCTTCGGCGGCTTCGGCGACGACGTCGTGGTGCTGTTCGAGTCGACCTTCGACGGGCAGACGACCGTGTACGGCGGCCCCTCCGCCGCCCTCGCCGGAGCCGACGGCGACGATCTGGTGATCGTCACACGCATCACGATCCTCCCGGGCACGCGCATCGGCGACGCGGGAGACGCCTTCGACGGCCTTCCGATCCAGAACACCCTGCGCATCGACGGCCAGAACGGCTCGAACCACGTCGAGGTGACGGTGTGGGGCATCGACGACCCGCTCGCCCGCGAGACGCACATCGAGGTCGTCGGCACTGGGCGTGACCCCTTCGGGATCAACACGCTCACGATCAACGCCGCAGACGGCGACGACGTGGTGCTGCTGCGCTCGGTCGCGTTCCTCCCGGGCGTGCCGGAGGCACGCCGCCCCGCGATCGTCGCGGTCGCCAGCGGCGAGGGACCTACGAGCGGATCAGCTACGACCGCAGCGTCAACGGCAAGCTCACGGTGAACGGCCACGGCGGCGACGACACGTTCATCCTCGACGACAACAGCGCGCCCACGACGATCAACGGCGGCGACGGCGACGACACCTTCATCGTCGGTCAGTTCTTCGAGACCGAGCGCACGAGCCCGCAGCTGCCCGAGCACGACGCCTTCGAGACGCTCCTGACCGACTACGGCTGGGTGAGCCCGGGCATCAGCCGTCCGGCCGTGCTCTACGGCGGTGCCGGCAGCGACACCTTCATCGTGAACCGCAACCAGGCCGAGCTGCGGCTCGAGCAGGGCGAGGCGGCGGCGAGTTCATCTTCGTCGCGACGACCACGGGCGGAATGCCTCTCGAGAACGGCTTCGTCTCCCTCGACGGCGGCACCGAGCCCAGCACCGTCACGATCCTCACGCTCGACCCCGACGCCCTGGTCTTCGACGCCTACTGGTGGACGGAGATCGGCGGCGGCCTGTCCCTCGACCTCTACGGCTTCGAGGCCGAGCCGGTCCTCCTCCCCATCGCCGGGTCACGCCGCCGATCGGGCTGCCGGGCGAGGCCGGCGTGCTCGCGCTGTTCAGCATGATGGCGCTGGAGGACGAGGAGGAGGAGGAGAGTGACGAGCCTCTCGTCCCGCCGTTCCCCTTCGCCGATCGCGGAGCCGACGACCCGATCGCGATCGTCGAGACCGACGGCTGGACGAACGTCCACCCGAGGGCCCGCTCACCGACTCGTACACGATCCAGGTGACGGTGGAGCTGCTCGAAGACCTCTACATCACGATCACCTCCGCCTACGGCGGCCCGCTCGCCTTCGCCGACTTCTCGATCGACGGCGGCCTGACCTGGCACAGCAGCATCGTGCTGCACATCCCCGCGGGTGACATGAGCCTCTACACCGTCCTCGTGCGCTGGAACGACGCCGTGGCACTGGAGGATGTGCTCGGAGGCTCCACGGTCGTCACCCTCAGCCACACGATCCACAGCTTTGAGGAGATCTTCGACGACTTCGACATCCGCAACATCTACGTGCAGCTGTTCAAGGACGCCGAGGACGAGGAGGAGCCGACCGATCCGACCGATCCGACGGATCCGGACGGCGAGGGCGGCGACGGCGACGGTGATGGCGACGGCGACGGCGACGGAGACCGCGACGGCGAAGGGGAGGGGGATCCCGAGGAGGAGCCCGAGCTCGCCGCCACCGGCGCCGACTCCCGCGGGCTTCTCGCCCTCGCGCTCCTTCTCCTCTTCGGCGGCCTGCTGATGGCACGGCGCCGCGGCATCCGCCCCGTCGACGCCTGAGAGGGACATCCGGACGATCGGTCGGGTGCCCGGGACGGACGATCGGGCGAGGGCTCCGTTCGTCTGCGAGTGTGGGGAATGACCACGACTGCACCCGTCCCCGTCGCCGCGACCGGCGCGGGAGGATCCGCTACGGCGGCCTGATCGCCATGATGCTGATGAGCTTCCTGCTCGTCACCGCCGAGTTCCTTCCCAACGGGATGCTCATCGAGATCGCCGACGACCTGAGCGTCACCCCGGGACAGGCCGGGCAGATGGTGACGGTCACGGCGCTGGTGGGCCTCGTCGTCGCGCCGACCGTGGGGCTCATCTTCCCGCGGCTGGACCGGCGTGCGCTCCTGGTGTGGATGGCGCTCGCGGCGGCGGCATCGAACCTGCTTGTCTCCGTCGCGCCGAATCTCGTGCTCGTGCTGCTGGCGCGGTTCCTGCTGGGGCGGCGCTGAGCGCCTTCTGGGCGATGTCGATCACCGTGGCGGCGCGGATCGCCGGTCCGCAGCGCCTCGGGAGGGCGATCATGTTCGCCTCCGGGGGCGCATCGCTGGCGACGGTCGCGGGTGTCCCCCTCGGTGTCATGCTCAGCGAGCTCATGGACTGGCGGGCGGTCTTCGCCCTCGCCGGCGTCGCCTCGGCCGCGCTCGCGATCGCGCTGGGGTTGCTGCTGCCCTCCGTGCCCGCCGCGAGGGCGGCGAGCCTCACGCTGCTCGGCGACACGATCCGGCGCCCCGGCGTCGCCCTGGGCCTCGTCGGGCATATCGCCATCGTGCTGGGCCACTTCCTCGCCTACACGTACATCCGCCTCGCTCTGGAGCGGATGCAGCCCGGCCCGGACGGCGCCGCCCTCGACGCGACCGGCATCGTGCTGCTGCTGGCGCTGTTCGGCGCGGGCGGTCTGATCGGGAACATCGTCATCGGCCTCATCGTGGACCGCACCTATGCGCGCCTCGCCGTGCTGGCCCCGCTCGTCATCGCCGTGGCGGTGGCGGCGACGATCCTGCTGTCGGACTCGCTCGTGGCGGTCGGGATCGTCGTCCTCATCTGGGGCTTCTTCTTCGCGTCCTGGTTGATCGTCATCAATACCTGGGTCGGCCATCGGATGCCGGACCGGCTCGAGGCCGGCGGAAGCCTGGTCGTCGTCGGCTTCCAGGGCGCGATCATGATCGCGGCCGCGACGGGCGGGGTCCTCGTCGACACGCTCGGCGTCGAGCTCGTCTACGCCGCCGGCGTCGCCGTCCTCGTCGTCGGTGCGGCCCTCTTCGGGGCGTCCAACCGCGTTCGACGCCCCTGACGGCGTTCTCCACAACTCCTCGACACCCGTTGTCGCTGCATACCTCCGGCATCCGACAACACCTGTCGAGGACTTGGTCGCGCCGACGAAGTCCTGGACACCTGTTGTCGCATCATCGACACGGCACCCGACAACAGATGTCGAGGAGTTGCGGCGGGGCGGAGGGAGCGGAGGCGGCGAACTCGGGGCTCAGGCCGGGACTGCCACCTGCCCGGCGGAGGCGCGCCAGGTGGAGGGGTCATCCCGGTGACCCGGCGGAACGCGCGGCTGAAGCCCTCGTCGGAGGCGTAGCCGAGTTCGCGGGAGATCTCCGACACCGCCCTTCCGGCCTGCAGCATGTTCTTGGCGCGGTCTATCCGCACCGTCGTCACGTAGTTGGCCGGCGACCGCCCGAGCGTCCGGCGGAACCGCTCGGTAAAGACCGTGCGCGACATCGCGCCGATCTCGGCGAGGTGCTCCACCGTCCACTCCCTGCCCGGTTCGGCGTGGATCGCCTCGACGACGCGGTCGAGGAACGGATCTCGCGAGAGCGCGGGCCACCCGTGCGGGGCGCAGCCGTTCTCCGCCCAGGCGCGGATGACCGAGAGGAGGACGGTCGTGGCCATCATCCGGCAGATGAGCGGGTCACCGGAACGCAGCGCTCCACGACCGGCGTCGTCTTCGCCCATGGAGGCGGCCAGCGCCGCGGCGGCGGGTTCGTGCCTTGCGAAGCCGGTGACCGAGATGTGCTCGGGGAGGGCGCGCTCGGCGCGGGCGCCGTCGTCCGAGAACGCCAGTTCGGCGATCATGAGCTCGGTGCGGCCCTCGGCCTCCAGCGCGACGTCGTCGCCGCCGCGGGTGAGGAAGACGTCCCCCGCGGCGAGCGTGAGCGCGCGCGGCTGCTCGACGAGGACGGCGTGACTTCCTCGCTCCGGGTCCACGCGGCATCCGGAGATCGGCACCGGGGTGCTGCGCACGCTGCCCCGGGACACGTAGACCAGGGTGAGGGTGTGGGAGGGCAGCGCCACCACGGCGCCGGGTGACAGACGGGTGCGCCGGCTCGCGCTCACGCGCAGCTCGATCGAGGAGAGCACCTGCTCGAGCCCAGCGGAGTCGATCGTCGTCATGGCAGAGGGAACGGCGGCGGGTGGGGTGTATTCCGATAACCACTCTCGCGCAAAAGTTGAGCCATTGCATATCAAGTTTGATTTGACTTCGATCACGCCGCGTTCTATCCTTGAGTCACGGCGACTCAGGTTTACCGGGTCGCCGACAGGCTTTCAGAACCCCCTCACAAAGGAGAACACCCATGGCACGTGCTGTCGGAATCGACCTCGGTACGACGAACTCCGTCGTCAGCGTCCTCGAAGGTGGCGAGCCCAAGGTCATCGCCAACGCCGAGGGCTTCCGCACGACCCCCTCGGTCGTCGCCTTCACCAAGGACGGCGAGGTGCTCGTCGGCGAGACCGCCAAGCGCCAGGCCGTCACCAACGTCGACCGCACCGTGGCATCCGTCAAGCGCCACGTGGGCACCGACTGGACCTTCGAGGTCGACGGCAAGAAGTGGACCCCGCAGGAGATCTCGGCCCGCATCCTCCAGAAGCTCAAGCGCGACGCCGAGTCGTACCTGGGCGACACGGTGACGGATGCCGTCATCACCGTTCCCGCGTACTTCAACGACGCCGAGCGCCAGGCCACGAAGGAGGCCGGCGAGATCGCGGGCCTGAACGTGCTGCGCATCATCAACGAGCCCACCGCCGCCGCCCTCGCCTACGGGCTCGACAAGGGCAAGGAGGACGAGCTCATCCTCGTCTTCGACCTCGGTGGCGGAACCTTCGACGTGTCGCTGCTCGAGGTGGGCAAGGACGACGACTTCTCGACGATCCAGGTCCGTGCGACTTCCGGCGACAACCGCCTCGGTGGCGACGACTGGGACGATCGCGTCGTCGAGTGGCTCATCACCCAGTTCAAGAACACCACCGGCGTCGACGTCTCCGGCGACAAGATCGCCCTGCAGCGTCTCAAGGAGGCCGCTGAGCAGGCCAAGAAGGAGCTGTCGAGCTCGACCTCCACGAGCATCTCGCTGCCCTACCTCTCGCTGACCGAGTCGGGTCCCGCGAACCTGCAGGAGACCCTTTCCCGCGCGAAGTTCGAGGACCTCACCAAGGACCTGCTCGACCGCACCAAGAAGCCCTTCGAGGACGTCATCCGCGAGGCCGGCATCAAGGTCGCCGACATCGACCACATCGTGCTCGTGGGTGGTTCCACCCGCATGCCCGCCGTGGCCGAGCTCGTCAAGCAGGAGACCGGCAAGGAGGCCAACAAGGGCGTCAACCCGGATGAGGTCGTCGCCGTCGGCGCCGCCCTGCAGGCCGGTGTCCTCAAGGGTGAGCGCAAGGACGTGCTGCTCATCGACGTCACCCCCTCAGCCTCGGCATCGAGACCAAGGGCGGCATCATGACCAAGCTCATCGAGCGCAACACGGCCATCCCGACCAAGCGCAGCGAGACCTTCACGACCGCCGACGACAACCAGCCGTCGGTCGCGATCCAGGTCTTCCAGGGCGAGCGCGAATTCACCCGCGACAACAAGCCGCTGGGCACCTTCGAGCTCACCGGCATCGCCCCGGCGCCCCGCGGCATCCCGCAGGTCGAGGTCACCTTCGACATCGACGCGAACGGCATCGTGCATGTGTCCGCCAAGGACAAGGGCACCGGCAAGGAGCAGTCGATGACCATCACGGGCGGCTCGTCCCTCCCCAAGGAGGACATCGAGCGCATGGTCCGCGAGGCCGAGGAGAACGCCGCCGAGGACAAGAAGCGCCGCGAGGCCGCCGACACCCGCAACCAGGCCGAGACGCTCTCGTACTCGATCGAGAAGCTCCTGGGCGAGAATGACGACAAGCTGCCCGCAGACGTCAAGGAGTCGGTCAAGGCCGACGTCGACGCGCTCAAGACGGCACTGGCCGGTGACGACGACGATGCGGTGAAGACCGCGTTCGACAAGCTCAACGAGTCGCAGACCAAGCTCGGCGAGGCCATCTACGCGCAGGCGCAGGCGGATGCCGCAGCCGCCTCCTCGGACCCTTCGACAGGCTCAGGGACCGATTCTGAGGCCTCCTCCGACGAGGACGTCGTCGACGCCGAGGTCATCGACGACGAAGACGAGAACAAGTAACCATGACCGACAAGAACTTCGACGAGAACGACGTCCCCGAGGAAACTCCCGAGGAGGAGCACCCTCCGGTCGTTGAGCGAGACGAAGACGAGTCGAAACGTGGTGACGATGCGGAGACGTCGGATGCGGCAGACAGCGAGTCTGCGGCATCCGACCCCGCCGCCGCATCCGACGACGAGCTGACGGTGGACGACATCCTCGGCACGGCCCAGACCGGCGAGGCCGCGGCCGAAGACGCCGTGCTCGCGGATCTGGAGTCGCAGCTGCTCGACGACCTTAAGCGTCTGCAGGCCGAGTACGCCAACTACCGTCGTCGCACCGAGGAGCAGCGCACGGTCGAGATCCAGCGCGCCAAGGGCGAGGTCGTCAAGGGCCTGCTCCCGGTGCTCGACGACATCGACCGCGCCGCTCAGCACGGCGATCTCGAAGAGGGCAGCGCCTTCGCCGTGATCGGCGAGAAGGTGCGCGGCGTCGTGGAGCGCATGGGCGTGGAGAAGTACGGCGAGGCCGGCGAGCCCTTCGACCCGCAGCACCACGAGGCGATCCTGCAGCATCCGGTGCCCGGTACCGAGCAGCCCACGATCCTCGAGGTCGTGGAGGTCGGCTACCGGCTCGGCGACGTCGAGCTGCGCCCGGCGAAGGTCGTGGTCGCGGTTCCGGCCGAGTAGGCGGTGATCCATGGCTAGCCAGGACTGGTTCGACAAGGACTTCTACAAGGTGCTGGGCGTCTCCAAAGACGTCTCGGATGCCGATCTGAAGAAGACCTACCGCAAGCTCGCCCGCAAGTATCACCCGGATTCGAACCCGGGCGATGCCAAGGCGGAGGCGAAGTTCAAGGAGATCAGTGAGGCGTACTCGGTGCTCTCCGACAGCGAGCAGCGCGAGGAGTACGACCAGATCCGCGCGATGGGCTCTGGCGCCCGCTTCACCGCGGGCGGCCAGGGTGCCGGCGGCTTCGAGGACGTCTTCAGCCGCTTCGGGCAGGGCCGGGGCCAGACCGCCGACTTCGAGGACATCTTCGAGATGTTCAACCAGGGCGGCACCGGCTTCGGGTCGGGTCGCTTCGGGCAGTCGACCGGCGGCTTCCGCGGATTCGGCGGCCCGCAGCGCGGCGCCGACGTGACCGCCAGCACGACGATCGACTTCGTCACCGCGACGAAGGGCGAGACCATCACCCTCCAGGGTGAGGGCGGCAAGCCCTTCAAGGTGAAGATCCCCGCCGGCATCGCCGACGGGCAGAAGATCCGCCTGCGCGGTCGTGGCCGCCCCTCGCCCGACGGCGGGGAGAACGGCGACATCGTCGTGGCGGTGACCGTGCGCCCGCATCCGGTGTTCACCCGCGACGGACTGAATCTGCGCGTGACCGTTCCCGTCACCTTCACCGAGGCCGTGCTCGGGCGACCATCGAGGTGCCCACGCTCGGCGGTGATCCCGTGAAGCTGCGCGTCGCGCCCGGCACCCCTCGGGCCGCGTGCTGCGCGTGAAGGGTCGCGGCGTGAAGACGCAGAAGGGCACGGGCGATCTGCTCGCGGAGCTGCAGGTCGCGGTGCCCTCGCACCTCGACGGCGAGGCACGGGAGGCGCTCGAGCGCTTCCACGAACTGGAGCCCAAGGAGAACCCGCGGGCCGACCTCATCTCGAAGGCGCGGGGCTGATCATGTCTTTCGCTGCGTTTCGTCTCGGTCGCGCTGCGCGCGGCCTCGCTCAACGACCGGTGCTTGCTTCCCGGTCGTTGAGCGACGAGCGCAGCGAGGAGACGAAACGCGGTGACGAACGATGATCAGCTCCCAGCCAGACGAAGACGCCCCCGTCTTCGCGATCGCCGTCGCCGCCGAGCTCGCCGGAATGCACCCGCAGACGCTGCGGCAGTACGACCGCATCGGGCTCGTCGTGCCCGGCCGTACGCGCGGCGGATCCCGCCGCTACTCGGCGCACAACATCGAGCAGTTGCGCGAGGTCGCCCGGATGTCCGCCGAGGGCATGAGCCTTCCGGCGATCGCGCGCCTGCTCGAACTCGAGGAGGACGTCCGGATGCTGCGGCGCCGCGTCGCCGAGCTCGAAGCCGCTCTGCGCACCGAGCGGGAGAACCGGCCCGGCGTGCGTGTCTTCGCCGCCGGCGCCACCGGTCAGGTCATCCCGGTGCCCTCGGGCCGCCGCATCCGCCGCTCCACCGAGATCGTGCTGTGGCGGCCGGGGTCGCGCGACGAGAGCGACTGAGCTCGCGGCCCGTTCCAGATGTCGGAGGCTGTTGCATCTGTCGGAGAGATCGTGTGAGAACACCCGGCATGTGCAACAGCCTCCGACAGATGTAGGTGGGTGCCGCGGGCACCCGTCGCGGCGCCCGTGACAGCGCACGGGCGCCGCAGGCGGATCACCGGGCCCGAGCGGTCACGGTGATCTTCTTGCCATGGTCGGCGGCGCCCGGTGATCCGTGTGCTCCCGAAATCGATGGCATCATCGAGGTCAACCTCGTCGGCGGCGTGGCGGTCTGAGCGGGCTGTCCGGGCATCCAGGAGCGGATGCCCGGACAGCATCTGCTATTCGGCGACGCGCGTCCAGGTGCCGCAGGACTCGCTGTAGAAGCCCTTCTCCGACGTGTCGATCAACGCGAACTGGGGTAGCCATCGTAGGGGCCGTAGTCCTCGATCTCGTTCCATGTCGCGCCGAAGCCGGATACCGTCATCCAGAAGCAGGAACTGTTGGTCGAGCTTCTGTAGTAGATGCCAGGCTTGATGTGCGCGCCGACGACGTGTATGCCGTCGCCGACAGTGGTCTTCGCGGTCCCGGTCTTCACATACGGCACCCATGAGCCGCAGGCGCTGTTGGTGTAGAAGAACTTGTCCTTCGACGAGATCGTCACGATCTCTCTCCCGGAGGCCGGGTAGTAGTAGTCGCTGAGGATGCCGCTCGTCGACCGGTTCGATGTCGAACGGCGCTCCCAGTAGCACCCTGCCTTCGCGTTGTTCGCGACGTAGGTCCCCGGCTTGATCTGGGTGCCGACCTTGTAGGTGCCGGCCTTCGTGATCACGGCCGCGGGCAGCGCGATCTTCGTCGTCGCCGCGCTCGTGCGCGAAGTGGTCGCGTAGCCGCTCTTCTTGCCGGTCACCGTCACGGTGATCTTCTTGCCGTGGTCGGCGGCCTTGAGCTTGTACGACTTGCCGGTCGCGCCCTTGATGGCCACGCCGTTGCGCTTCCACTGGTAGCTGAGCGTCGCCTTGGGCGACCACGCCGCCACGGTCGCCTTCAGCGTGGAGTTCACGCGCTTGGTGCCCGTGATCTTCGGGGCGGCCGTCTTGGTGAACGACTTGGTCACAGCGGTCGTCTTCGCGCTGGTCTTCGCGACCGTCGTGTACGCGGTGCGGCTGGCGGTCACGGTGACCGTGATCTTCTTCTTCCAGTCGGCGGAGGTCAGCTTGTAGGTCGACTTCGTCGCGCCCTTGATCGAGACCCCGTTGCGCTTCCACTGGTACTTCAGCGTCGCCTTCGGCGCCCAGGTGCCCGGCGTCGCCTTGAGCGTCGAACCGACCTTCTTGGTGCCGGTGATCTTCGGCGTGGGCGCCGTCGTGAATTTGCCCTTGGCGATGGTCGCCGACTTCGTCGTGAACGTCACGCTCGGGTACCCCGTGCGCTTGGCGGTGACCGTGAGGGTCAGCTTCTTGCCGAGCTGGGCCGCCGTGGGCGTGTAGGTCTTCGCGGTCCCCACCGTGGTCCCCGCGACCTTCCACGCGTACGTGAAGGTGGCGGTCGGGGCGACGACTCCGGGTGAGGCGGTGAGCTTGGTGCCCACGCGGACGGTTCCGGAGATCGAGGGGTTCTTGGAGACGATGAGGACACCGGTGACCTTGACCGTGGCGCTGGTCACCTCGACGGGCTCGTAGCCGTCGCGGGTGATCGTCGCCCGCACGCTCAGCGATCGGCCGAGCTCCTCTTCGAGCGGCACGTAGGAGGACTCGACCGCACCCTCGATGTCGGCACCGTCGACCAGCCACTGGTACGTCGGTGCGGCGTCGCCGGGGAGGCCGGCGACGGAGGCGTTCAGCAGCTCGCCGACGCGGCCGTTCCCGCTGATCGTTGGCGCCGCCGAGGTCCACGTGCCGAGCGCGATCGGCGCGTCTCCGGAGAGCGGCACGACCACCGGGGTGCCGCCGTCGATCGAGGCGGTGATCTCGACCGAGACCTCCTGGCCGACCCAGCCGGGCAGCAGCGTCAGATCGAAGGGGTCGATCGCCTCGTCGGGGTCGGTGATCTCTTCGTCGTCGACGAACCAGGTCGCGTCGAGATCGACGCCGTCCGGCGCCCAGCCCTCGGTCGGGACCGTCACCGTCTCGCCGACCCGGAGATCGCCGAGGATCGCCAGATCCGCCGGCGGAGCGATCTCGTCGGCCGCCTGCGCCGGAGCGCTCGCCAGCATCGAGATCGCCAGTGCGGCGACGATCATGGAACTGCCGGCGCCGACCGCTTTGCGGCGCGCGGAATCAACGCGGAAGCCACCCACGCTCTTCTCCCCCAAATTCGACCGCGCCGTCGAGAGAATTCGAACGGTCGGCGGCGGTGCGCACCTGTGCGCGATGGGATCAGTATAGGGTCACGCCGCGACATCCGATGAACACGCGGGAGGAGGCGCTCATCCGGTCGCCGTGACGAACGCCTCGTGGTCTCTCCTCGACACCTCCGCGTAGGCGTAGGACCACTCGATGATCGCATCGGCGACCGTCTCGCCCCTGCCCGCGTATCCGACGATCTGAGCGGCGGCACGGGACTGGGCGTGCGCCCGGGCGAGCACCACGGCGCACGCCTCGGCGTAGGTGACGAAGGGCTCGTCGTCGAGCTCCTCGACCTCGATTCCGCCTTTCATGTCGTGGAACTGCCGCACGTAGTAGTCGTGCTCCGGGCCGCGCAGGTGCCCCAGGAAAGGATCCGACAGTGCCTGCAGGACTCTCTGCATCGCCACGACCCTCGCGCCCTCGCCCGAGGTCGCGATGAGCTCGTCGAGCACGGCCGGCTGCGGGATCCTCCCGTACTCGACCAGCACGCTCTGCGCCGCCTCTTTGGGCTGCATGAGCAGAGCGTGCCCGTCGCCGTCCTCCAGCAGCACGAGGAAGCACCGGGTTCCGACGCTGCCCACACCCACCACACGGCGGACGATGTCGGTCGGCGCGAAGTGGTCGAACAGCATCGCGATGTCCTGCGACGCGGAGCGACGGTAGTCGAGCATCAGATCGTGCACGAGCGAGGCCACCGCATCCGGGACCGGCATCGTCGTCGGATGCCGCAGCACGATCCGCCGCCGCCCGTCCTCACCGACCTCGGTGAGCCGGCGCACCGCTCGCTCGCCCGTGCGCTTCTGCGCGCTCTTGATGGCCGACTCGATCGCCCGGCGCGCGGGCTCATCGAGCATCTTCCGCGACTGCTCGATGTCGAAATGCGTGAAGTAGCGCTCGACAGGGCTGAGGCTGCTGGCGTGGCGGACCGCGCCCAGGTACGTCGTCACGGCACGACGCGCCGCGGCATCGATCACCCTGGATCGCGATCGGATGCCGCACCCCCGACGATGAGGCTCGTCACCAGTCGCTTCACATCCCACTCCCACGGCGCCCACGCGGCCTCGTCGAAATCGTTCAGGTCGAAGACGAGGCGTCGCTGGGGGAGGCGTAGAAGCCGAAGTTCGAGACGTGCGCATCACCGCAGGAGGCGACCAGGATGCCGCTGTGCGGCGCCGCGGCGAGGTCGGCGGCCATGAGCGCGGCCGTGCCCCGGAAGAACGCGAAGGGACTCGCGGACATCCGCTCGATGCGCAGCGGGATGAGCTCGGGTTCGCGGGTGGTGTTCTGGCGCTCGATGATGCCGAAGGGGTCGCGGGAACCGCCCGCCTGCCGGGCGAGACCCGAACGGGGCCGTTCCCCGCGCAGAGCACGGCCCTTCTGGAACAGCTCCTCGCGGGACGGCGGCAGCGGTGGCGGGAATTCCATGCGCCCATCATGGCGTGCCCCGGTACGCGGCGCCAGCGCCGGCATCCGTTGATGCACGCCGCGGCTCCTCTCCTGCGGGCGATGTCTCCGTAGGTTCCGCCTCGCCCACCGATAGTGTCTGTGCCATGGCAACCATTGCGGAATCCGCGGGGAACCGCGAGGCCCTCCCCGCTCCTGCGCGTAGCGCGTCGACCCTCGAGTCCCTCTCGCTCGGGCTCGGCGCGATCTCCTTCGTCGTGGTCGCGCTGGTGGCGCTCGTGACCTTCCGCTTCGAGGGGACACCGATCGCCGGTCCGGGCTCGGTCGGGCAGTTCGCCGCGATCGGCGCCGGCGTCGTGGCGGCCCTCGCCTTCGCCGCCGGCCGTTACATCGTGCGCGAGCACTCCGGCAGCACGAAGAGGATCACCCTGCTCGACATCGCCGACGTCGCCGCGCTCGCCTTCGCGCACGCGGTCATCGCGCTCCTGGGCTGGACGCTGCTGGCCGACATCCTCGACGAGTCGTTCCTCGGCGCGACCGTGTACCCCCTGCCGGTGCTGCTGCTCTCCGGCGCGGTCGCCGCGGTCACCGCCTACGTCTGCTTCTTCTCCGCGACGCACATGGACCTGTCGCTCCTGGCCACGGTGCTGGCGGTCTTCCTGGTGTTCGGGGTGCTGGCCAGCATGCTCACCGCGAGCGATCCCCGGTGGTGGGAGGACAACCTCAGCGCACTCGGGATGACCGACGACCTCTCGGCGATGGCCTTCAACCTCACCCTGATCGTGGCGGGCTTCATCGTGACGATCCTGGTGCGCTACGCGACGGCGTCGGCGGTGATCCGCCGGGCTCCCGGGATCCGCTGGGTGCGCACGCTCCTGGTGACCGTCGGCGTGTTCCTCGGCTGCGTGGGCGTGTTCCCCGTCGACGACTTCTTCGCGCTGCACAACACCGTCGCCACGGGAATGGCCGTCGGCTTCGTCGTGCTGGTGATCGGCATGCGATGGTGGATCCCTCGGATGCCGCGAGGCTTCCTGCTCACCGGCTATGCGTTCGTCGCCGTCGTGGTGCTCGTCGCGATCTACTTCGCGACCGGCTACTACACGCTGACGGCCGTCGAGCTGGTCGCCGGGGTGCTGGTGTTCTCCTGGATCATCCTCTTCATCCGGGCGGCATCGGCGCTGGAGGAGGACGACGAGACCGCCGCGACAGGAGAGCGCTCATGACGAAGGAAGACCCTGCAGTCCCCTCGGGAGGCCGGATCCGCGCCGGGCTCTCGCCGAGCCTCACCGTGCTGCTCGGCCTGGCCGCGGGCTTCGTCGTGCTCGCGGGGCTCTCCGCCGCCCGCGACCTGGTCGGCCCGCTGGCGCTCGCCGCGGTGCTCGTCATCGTCTGTCACCCCGTGCGTCATCCGCTCGAGCGTGCCGGCTGGCCGCGCTGGGCGGCGACGACGGCCGTGATCGTGGTCGGCTACCTCATCCTCATCGCCCTCGCGCTCCTGCTCGCCTATGCGGGCACGCGCTTCATCCGCCTCGTCGGCGACTACATCGACGAGCTGGCCGAGACGGCGGCGCGCGTGAACGCCTGGCTGGTGGAGGTGGGCCTGGACCCGGCCGCCTCCGCCGACTCGGCGGGCCTGCTCTCTCCTCAGGCGATCATCGGAGCGGTCGCCTCTCTCGCCTCCAGCGCCCTGGTCGTGCTGACCGCGCTGTTCTTCGTCTTCGCGTACATCATCTTCATGGCCGCCGACGCCTCGCGCTACGGCCGCGCGGTCGAGCTGTACGGAGCGAATGCCGCGCCGGCTATGACGCGGTTCGCCGCCTATTGCGCGAACGTGCGCCGCTACTACGTGATCAACGCCGCCTTCGGCGCGGTCGTCGCGATCATCGACGGCCTGGCGCTGTGGGCGATGGGGGTGCCGGCGCCGGTCGTCTGGGCGATCCTCGCGTTCGTGACGAACTTCATCCCGAACATCGGCTTCGTGCTCGGTCTCATCCCGCCCGCGGTGCTCGCGCTGGTCGTGGGCGGCTGGCCGCTCATGCTCGGGGTCATCGCCGTCTACATCGTGGTGAACGTGACCCTGCAGGTGCTGATCCAGCCCAAGTTCGTCAGCGACGCGGTGAGCCTGAGCCTGACGCTGAGCTTCGCGTCGGTCGTGTTCTGGACCTTCATCATCGGCCCGCTGGGCGCGATCCTGAGCATCCCGCTCACCCTGCTGCTGCGCGCGCTCGTGCTCGAGGGCGACCCGCAGGCTCGCTGGCTGCGATGGCTGTCGGGCGACACCACCGTCCGCGGCGGGTGATCAGGCCGGGTCGATCCTCAGCACGCCCGGCGTCTCGCCCAGGGTGAGGTCGTCGACGATCCGGATGCCGCGCGCGAGAGTGTCGATCTCCGGCACCACCGTGCCGAAGCGCTCGCGGTCGCCGGAGACGGCGGTCAGCGTGATCAGGTGCGTGCCGGTGTCCCAGGTGTAGGTGGCGAAGGCCGGCGTCCGCGGGTCGGGCGGGGAGGGCACGAGGAGCTTCTCGCCCACGCCCAGGTGCGGATTGCGGAACTCCTCGGTGTCGTCGTACTCCATCGGCATCATCGCCCGGGCGGTGCGCAGCTGCGGGGTGAGCTCCTGTGAGGTGACCATCGCCACGACGAGCTCCGGCTCGGGCTTCCACGTCCACACGAGCACGCGGCCGTCGGCCTTGCGCATGAGCAGCGGCGCGGCCTGGCTCATCGCCCAGGCGGCGACGCCCGAGCCCTTCGTGCCGGTCGTGGTGGCCAGCAGCATCCGGATCGCGGCCTTGCGGTGCCGGCGCCCCTTCCAGCCGAGGGAGCCAGTGACGGGGATCCACTGCGCGGGGTCGGCGGAGGCGGCGAGTCTCATGCCTCCACGCTAGGCGATGCGCCTCGGCGGCCGCTGAGTGCCCCGAGTGCCTGCATTCACACCGCGTCGGGCGCCGTCAGCGGGGTGTCCGGGAGGTCGGAGGTCACCGTGCCGTGCACCCCTTCCTCGTCCAGCGTCTCCGCTAGCCGGCGCACCACATCGGATCGGATGCCGACGCCCTTCGTCGGCCGGTGCCAGAACTGCACGTGCGCCACCAGGCGCTCCGGGGATATCGTGCGGGCGAGGGCGCGCACCGGCGTGCCCGAAGAGACGCCCGGCACCGGTGCGATCGCCGATTCGAGCAGCTCCAGCAGATCGTCGACGGCGCGGCCCTCGCGCTTCAGGCGCACCTCGATCGTGCTGCGCCGCGCATGGTCCTCGGAGTGGTTCACGACCGGGTTGCTCAGCAGCTGCGAGTTCGGCACGTGCACGATGCGCCCGTCGCGGGTGCGCAGCAGGATCGCCCGCCCGTTCATCTCGGTGATCGTGCCGATCAGGCCGTCGACGTCGATCTCGTCGCCGACCTTGACCGTGTTGCGCGACTGCAGCACGACGCCCGAGGCGAAGTTGTCGGCGATGCCGCGCATCGCCAGGGCCAACACCGCCACGACGATGATCGTGATGGCGATCACCGGCTGCAGGCCGATGCCGAGGAAGCCCAGGCCGATCCCGACACCGAGCAGGATCAGCAGGTACCGGACGATCCGCGCCCCGACCGTCGCCATCGTCTCGGTGACGTTGGGGAGTTTGCGCAGCCCCGCGCGGGCCGCCCGATAGGCGAAGATCGATGCGATCCACCCGGCGAGGCCGCACAGCACCGCCCACAGCACATCCCAGCCGTTCAGCGCGGTCAGCTGCGCGGAGACGTCAGGCAAGGTCGGCATGCGGTCAGCCTATGGCCCGGATGCGGCGGGGCGGTGTTCGGATCAGGAGTTTCCCGCCGTCGCAGCCTCGAGCTTGGCGAGCACCTGGTCGATCGTGAACGATGCCGGCTTCTGCCGCGGCGGGAACTCCACGAGGCTCGAGAGCATCCTGGCCACATAGGACTGGGCCGGCACCAGCAGGAAGACGCGATCGAGCATCCAGTCGAAGTAGCTGTTCGACGTGCGGTCGGCCCGCTCGTAGGGGTCGGTGCGCAGGTTGAAGATCTTCGGCGCCCGCAGCTCCACCCAGGGGTCCAGCCACACCGCGAGCGTGCCCTCGGCGCGCTGCTCCAGGAACACGATCTTCCAGTTGTCGTAGCGCAGAGCGGTCAGGTCGCCCTCGTCCGACACATAGAAGAAGTGCTTGCGCGGGCTCTCCGTGACCTCGCCGGTGATGTAGTCGAGCTGGTTGTGTCCGTCCAGGTGGGACCTGTACTCGCGGCCCGCGAGGGTCGTGCCCGCCTTGAGCTTGTCGGCGATCTCCGGTTCGCCCGCGGCCGCCAGCAGCGTCACGAACCAGTCGTTGTGGCTGACGATGCCGTTGAGCACCGTTCCCGCCGGGATGTGCCCGGGCCAGCGCACCATCGCCGGCACCCGGTAGGCGCCCTCCCAGTTGGAGTTCTTCTCGCTGCGGAACGGCGTCATGCCGGCATCCGGCCAGCTGTTCATGTGCGGACCGTTGTCGGTGGAGTACATCACGATCGTGTTGTCGGCGATGCCGAGGCGATCCAGCTCATCGAGCAGGTCGCCGACGAGGTCGTCGTGGTCACACATCGTGTCGTGGTACTCGGACTGCCAGCGCCCGGCGCGCCCCTTGCTCTCGGGTTTGCCGTGCGTGCGGAAGTGCATGTGGGTGGAGTTGAACCAGACGAAGAAGGGCTGGTCGGCCTCGGCTTTGTCGCGGATGAAGTCGACGGCGGCGTCGCGGAACTCCTCGTCCACGGTGCGCATGCGCTCGCGGGTCAGGGGCCGGTGTCTTCGATGCGCTGGGTGCCGTCGTCGTTCGCCCAGGAGTGGATCACACCTCGCGGTCCGAAGTTCTTGCGGAACTCGGGGAAGTCCTCCTCCGACGGGTAGTCGTCGTGCTCCGGCTCCTCCTCGGCGTTGAGGTGGTAGAGGTTGCCGAAGAACTCGTCGAAGCCGTGCTGCGTGGGCAGGTGCTCGTCGCGGTCGCCGAGGTGGTTCTTGCCGAACTGCCCGGTCGCGTAGCCGCACTCCTTGAGCGCCGTCGCGATCGTCGGGTCCTCGGCAGGCATGCCGATCTTCGCGCCCGGCATGCCGACCTTCGTGAGGCCGGTGCGGTAGGGTTCTGGCCGGTGATGAAGGCCGCACGGCCGGCGGTGCAGCTCTGCTCGCCGTAGTAGTCGGTGAACCGCACGCCCTCGTCGGCGATGCGGTCGATGTTCGGCGTGCGGTACCCCATCAGTCCGTCGGAGTAGGCGCTGATGTTGCTGATGCCGATGTCGTCACCCCAGATGATCAGGATGTTGGGCTTGTCGGACATGACGCTCCTCTGGTCTCCGGTCGAAGGGCGGGGCCGTTCTCGGCTCATGAAACCATCCCGTCTCTCACGGGCGCAAGGGTTTCACCCGCCGCGGGTGATCGGCATCCGGAATCGGTGCGGGGCCGCATCCGACGACGTATCGTCGAAGGGTGACCGAGCTGCTTCCCTCATGGCGTGACACGCCCACGCGCCAGGCGATCCTCTCTTTCCTCGCCGCGGTATCGGATGCCGCGAGCGCCGACTTCGTGCCGCCCGCGGAGCGGGTCGCCGTCTTCGACAACGACGGCACCCTGTGGGCGGAGAAGCCCATGCCCACCCAGCTGCACTATCTGCTGGAGCAGTGGAGGGCGGCGGCCGACGCCGAGCCCGCGCTCGCCGAGACGCAGCCCTACCGGGCGGCGGTCACGGGCGACTACGCGTGGCTGGGCGGGGCGATCGACAAGCACTACGCCGGCGACGACTCGGATCTCGGGCTGCTGATCGCGGCGGTGTCGCGGGTGAGCGCCGGGGTCGGCGTGGACGAGTACGCGGCATCCGTCCGGGAGTTCTTCTCCCATGCCCGGCACCTGACGCTCGGCGTCCCCTACGCGCAGACCGTCTACCGGCCGATGCTCGAGCTGCTGCGGCTGCTCGAGGAGCACGGCTTCCGCACCTACATCGTCTCGGGCGGCGACCGCGACTTCATGCGCCCGATCACCGAGGATCTCTACGGGGTGCCGCCGCAGCGGGTCGTCGGCACGGCGATGAGCATGACCTACGACGCCGAGACGAACCTCGTGCGCTACAGCTCCTCGCTCGCCTTCTTCAACGACGGGCCAGAGAAGCCGACCCGCATCTGGGACCGCGTCGGCCGCCGACCGATCCTCGCGGCGGGCAACTCCGACGGCGACCTGCCCATGTTGCGCTTCGCGCAGGGCAGCCCGCGCGGGCTCGCGCTGCTCGTCAGCCACGACGACCCCGACCGCGGAGACATCCCCTATGTGAAGGGCGCCGAGAAGGCGCTCGCCACCGCCGAGGACGTCGGGCTCACCGTCGTCAGCGTGCGCGACGACTGGGCGACGGTCTTCCCTTCCCCGAGCGGTAACTCTCCTCCGGTCGTTGAGTCGAGTCCACCGATCGGCAACCCTCCGGTCGGTAACCCTCCGGTCGTTGAGCGAGCGCAGCGAGACGAAACGCCCTGGCGTGACCGCGATCGAAGCCGTGGCGTTTCGTCTCCGCGCCCGCGGCGCTCCGCTCAACGACCGCAGCGGGCGTGCGAGCGCGGTGCAGCGGTCTAGGCGTCCCGCGCGCAGCGGAAGCCGATGTGTGACATGCCTGTGTCCTCGGCCTGGGGGAGCGCGCCGCCGGGCGGAAGCGCAGGCAGTACTCGGGCGTGCACAGCTGGGATCCGCCCTTGAGGACGCGCCGCGGCATCCGGGGCTGAGACTCCTCCGCGCTCGCCGCGGCCAGCAGATTGGCGCGCTTCCCCGCATCGACGGGCTTGTCCGAAAGCCGGACATGGCGCGGGGTGTAGTAGTCGCTCGTCCACTCCCACACGTTGCCGATGAGGTCGACGAGGCCGTAGTCGTTCGCGGGGTAGGTGCCGACCGGCGAGGTGCCGCCCCAGCCGCGGTTGTCGTAGGGGAAGTGCCCGACCCAGACGTTCGCGAGCACCTGCCCGTCGGGATAGGGTTCGTCGCCCCAGGCGTAGGCGGCGCCGTCGAGTCCGCCGCGCGCGGCGAACTCGTGCTCGGCCTCGGTCGGCAGGCGCCGGCCCGCCCATTGCGCGTAGGCGCTCGCATCCTCGAAGGCGACCTGCACGACCGGGTGGTCGAGGCGGTCGTCGATCGTCGACTCCGGGCCGAGCGGATGTCGCCAGCTGGCCCCCGGCTGCCAGCGCCACCAGTTGCGCCAGTTGCCGAGATCCACCGGCCCGGTCGTCGGCGTGAACACCATCGCCCAGGAACGAGATCGGCGGGGTCGGCGCCCGGGAACTGTGCGGGGTCCAGCGCCCGCTCGGCGACGGTGACGTAGCCGGTGTCGGCCACGAACGCGGCGAACTCGGCGGTGGTCACCGGCGCCCGCTCGATGAGGAAAGGGGCCGCCGTCCGCTCGTGCACGGGGCGTTCGTCGGGGTAGAAGTCCTCCGATCCCATGCGGAACGTGCCGCCCTCGATCCGCACCAGCTCAGCCATGCCCCACGGTATCGCGACACCGGGGGCCCTGCTCTCCGGCATCCGATACCCCTCGGGTACCCTGGAGAAGTGTCGCGCACCCCGCGGCACAACACAGAGATTGGCCCCCACTCACCCGTGACTTCCTCCGCGACCCCAGCCGGTCACGCCGCGAAGGCGCAGCCGCTGACGATCCTCATCGCCGCTGACACCTTCGCTCCGCACGTCAACGGCGCCGCTCGCTTCGCCGAGCGCCTCGCCGCCGGGCTCGTCGCCCGCGGTCACGACGTGCACGTCATGGCACCCAGCGCCACGCGCCGGAAGAGCGGGCGCTTCATCGAGGAGATCGAGGGCGAGAAGCTCACGATGCACCGGCTGCCCGCCTGGCGGTACTACCCGCACGACTGGCTGACGTTCGTGATCCCGTGGATGTCGAAGTTCCACGCGCGCCGGGTGCTGAAGGCCGTGCAGCCGGATGTCGCGCACATCCAGTCGCACATCGTCATCGGCCGTGGCGTCACCCGCATCGCCCGCAAGCGCGGGATCCCGGTGATCGCGACCAACCACGTGATGGCCGAGAACGTCCTGGATTTCACCACTCTGCCGCCGCTCATCGACAAGCTCGTGGTCAAGCTGGCCTGGGACGACGCGAAGCGCACCTTCGACATGACCCGCGCCGTCACGACGCCGACGCGCAAGGCCGCCGACTTCCTCGAGGCGACCGTCGACATCTCGGGGTGATCCCGATCAGCTGCGGCATCGACCGCACCCGGTACACGCCGGTGATCGCGCCGCGGGAGAAGAACCGCGTGCTGTTCGTGGGCCGCCTGACGACCGAGAAGCAGATCGATGTCATCCTGAGAGCGCTGACCCGCCTCGATCCGGCGCTCGACGTCACCTTCGACATCGTCGGGGGCGGCGATCAGCGCAAGAACCTCGAGGCCCTCACGCAGGAGCTCGGGCTCGCCGACCGGGTCACCTTCCACGGGCTCGTCGACGAGGGCACTCTGCGCGAGCTCTACTCGCGGGCGAGCGTCTTCGCGATCGCCTCGATCGCCGAGCTGCAGTCGATCGCGACGATGGAGGCGATGGCATCCGCCCTTCCCGTCGTCGCCGCGAACGCCGTCGCGCTGCCGCACCTCGTGCACGACGGGGAGAACGGCCACCTCTTCGAGCCGGGTGACGACGAAGAGCTCGCCGCCCGGCTGACCGATGTCCTCACCGCCTCGCCGGGGAGTACGAGCGGATGCAGCGTTCCTCGCTCGACGGCGTAGCCATCCACGACATCAACCGCACGCTCGACACCTTCGAAGCGCTGTACCGCGGCGAGCCGCTGCCCGAATAGAGCCGCTCGTGCACATCGTGATGTTCGGCGACCAGCACCTGGAGTCCCTCGGAGGTGCGCAGGTCGCGATGCGCCTGCAGCGGAAGTTCCTCGAGAAGGCCGGGCACACGGTCACGGTCGTCGCGCCGCGTCTGCACGCACGCGACATATCGGATGCCGGCTACGTCGACATGCCGTCGATCCCGATCACCGCCGACCGCGAGTACTCGCTGACCTGGCCGGGCCGCCGCACCGATCGCTGGGTCGACGACGCCCTCGCCGCCCGCCCGCCCGCCGACCTCGTGCACGTGCAGGCCGACTTCTGGGGCGCGTTCATCGGCCACCGCTTCGCCGAGCGCCACGGCCTTCCGGTCGTCCACACGATGCACAACCGGGTCGACGTCGGTATCGAGGCGCTCGCGCCCTTCCCCTCGTTCGTGCTGTGGGCGCTCAACCGCTGGGCGCACCGGGCGCTCGGCGACGCCTCGCACGGCAGCGACGGCTGGGCGTACCTGCGGCGCCTGGCGACGCGATCGGATGCCGTGACCGCCCCTCCGCACACTTCGCCCGCCGCCTCGAAGCGCATGGGGCGATCCCCGCCGACGCGGAGCTCGGCTGGGCGGCGCCCGAGCTCGGTGCGGACCAGCGGGCCGGCGTCGACGTCGTCTGGAACGGCATCGACGACGAGATCCGCGACGAGGTCCTCGCCCTTCCGGATCCGGCGCCGCGAGAGCGCCCGCTCCTGGTGTGGGTCGGTCGCATGAGCCCGGAGAAGCGCCTGCTGCCCTTCCTCGAGGCGGTCGCCGCATCCGGCATCGACGCCGACATCGAGGTCATCGGCGGCGGGGCCAGCGGCGCGCCGCGCAGCGGCTGGTGCAGAAGCGGTCGCCCGCGGCGGCGGTGACCTTCACCGGGAAGCTGCCCTACCGTGAGGTCCTCACCCGCCTCCGCGCCGCCGACGCCCTCGTGCAGACCTCGATCGGCTTCGAGACTCAGGGCATGACGCCCTTCGAGGCGGCGACGCTGGGCACCCCGTCGATCGTGAGCGACCCCGACATCGCCGCCGAGCTCGGTGCGGGCGTCTGGGCGGTGCCGGATGCCGCGGGCGAAGCGGCCCGCGTCGACGCCCTCGCCGAGACGCTGCGGGAGGCCGTCGCCGGCATCCGATCGGGCGAGGTCCCGGTGCCCGCCGAGGAGGTCGTCGAGACCTTCCGGCAGTCCTCGCGCACGGCCGCGATGATCGAGGTCTACGAGCGGGTGCGCGCCGAGCGCAAGCGGTAGCCGCCGCCGCGCTCAGTGCGCGGTGCTCCAGTGCCCGGGGTCTGCGAAGGGCTCGTCGTGGATGCGAAGGCCGTCTGCGCCCACTTCGGCGACGCAGTACAGGAGCGACAGGGTCGGGTAGCCGTGCGGGCGGTTGTCGCGGATGATGGCGCGGTCGTCCTCCGCCGGCATGTCTCCGCTCTCGGCGAGCAGTTGCACCCAGTCGTCCCACCAGCGGTCGTCTGCGGCATCCGATGTCCGCGCGCGGAACTGCGGCAGCCAGTGCGCGATGCGCGCGGTCTGGGGATCGTCGAGCCCGTCGTGCGCGATCATGTGCACGCCGGGGCCGATGGGCGTCTCGGTGCGGGAGACGCCGTTCCAGGAGATCACCCGCGCGCCGTCGGGACCTGCCTCGAGCAGATTGAAGCCGTGCGTGCGCGGGTGTGCCGCGGGCTCGGTGCCGGTGACCGCGTCGAGCACGAGGAAGCCGCGGGTGTGCACCTCGTGCTCGGGCAGCGCGACCGTGTCGGCGCGGTTCAGCAGCACGGCGATCCGCCGCGTGGCGGGGTTCGCCGCCAGCCAGGCGCCGCCGGCACGTCGGTCGCGCACGCCGATCACGCCGGGATAGGTCTCCGGCCACCACGGGCCGAGCCGGTCCCATTCGCGCTGCGGATCCTCGTCGCGGACGGCGAGCAGACGCGCGGCCCCCGGTTCGACGTCGATCACCACGGTGCACACGGCGCCAGTCTATGCGCGCAGGTCGTGCACAGGACGAGGAAGACGCTCTCGGGCGAGGAGGAGTCCTCCGGCGACGGGCCCGGCGGCCCATCGGATGCCGCGGTACGGCAGAATCGGAAGGGTGAACATCGTCGTGGGTGTGACAGGCGGCATCGCCGCGTACAAGACGGTGCACCTGGTGCGCCTGCTGATCAAGGCCGGGCACGAGGTGACGGTCGTGCCGACCGCCGACGCGCTGCAGTTCGTCGGCCTGCCGACGTGGGAGTCGATCAGTCGCAATCCGGTGACGGTGAGCGTGCACGACGACGTCGCCCGCGTGCGGCACGTCGCGCTCGGGCAGGCAGCCGATCTCGTCATCATCGCCCCGCCACCGCCAACACGATCGCGAAGATGGCCGCCGGACTGGCTGACGACCTCCTCGGCACGACGCTGCTGGCGACCACCGCCCCGTCGTCATCGCCCCCGCGATGCACACCGAGATGTGGCGGCATCCCTCGACGCAGGCGAACGTCGCCACGCTGCGCGACCGCGGGTGCACATCATCGGCCCCGACGACGGCGAGCTGACCGGCGGCGACAGCGGACCGGGTCGCATGCTCGAGCCGGAGGACATCTTCGCCGCCGCCCTCCCGTTCGCCGGGCCGCGCGATCTCGCGGGCCTGCGAGTGACGGTCTCGGCCGGCGGCACCCGCGAGCCCATCGATCCGGTCCGCTTCCTGGGCAACCGCTCCAGCGGCAAGCAGGGCGTCGCGCTCGCCGCGGCCGCCGCCGCCCGCGGCGCCGAGGTGCGGCTGGTCGCCGCCAACATCGGCACCGAGGTGCTGGCGGAGGCGCGGCATCCGTCGATCCGCATCGAACGCATCGGCACCGCCGCGGAACTGGCGGAGGCGATGAAGGCGGCGGCTGCGGCATCCGACGTCGTCGTCATGGCGGCCGCCGTCGCCGACTACCGTCCGGCAGCGGTCGAAGACGGCAAGATCACCAAGGAGGCCGGGGGCATGGCCGCGATCGAGCTCACCGAGAACGAGGACATCCTCGCCGGGCTCGTGGCCTCCCGCACCGATGCGAGCCAGACCATCGTCGGCTTCGCCGCCGAGACCCCGCGCGATGAGGAGGACCTGCTTGAGCGGGGGCGCCGCAAGCGCGAGCGCAAGGGCGCCGATCTGCTCGTCGTCAACGCCGTCGGCTGGAAGCAGGGCTTCGAGGCGCCCGACAACTGCGTGCACGTGATCGGTCGCACGGGCGAGGTGCTCGTGCGGTCCGAGGGCTCCAAGCGCGAGGTGGCGGATGCCGTCTGGGACGCCGTCGTCGGCATCCGCGCGTAGGACGACGGTCGCTGAGCGAAGGCGGGCCGGTCGGTGAACCCGGATGCTAGGGCGCGTCGCGCTTCGGCAGCGGCAGGCGTTGCGGGTCTGCGGGTGGAGCGGGTGGTGCTGCGGCATCCGATCCTGAGGGCAACTGCTGCGCGACCTTCTTCTCCAGCACCGTCACGGCCTCTTCCGAGAGCACGATAAGGCCCTCGATCTCTTCACGGACGCGCTTGTAGGCGGTGTTACGCTCGGCCTGCGTGGCCGACTCGTCGACGGCGACCTTGAGCAGCTGCTGGGCGCGGTCGAGGCGTTTGCGCTCGGCCTCGCTGAAGCCGGAGGCGCGCACACGCCGGGCGTCCTTCTCGGCGATCTCGAAGGCGACCGCGTAGTTGCCGACGGCGTCGAGATACTCTGCCACGGCGTCTTCGGAGAGCTTCGCCGAGGCGGATGCCGGACGCAGCTGGTCGGCCGCCTTCTTCGCCCGCAGGAACGCGGCGGTCAGCGGCTGGCGTCCGTCGCTCATGGCGGGGAAGGCGATGAGCTTGGCGACGTCCAGCTCGTAGTCGAGCCAGCGGGCGGTGATCTCGTCGTGCTCGGCGAAGAGCTTCTCGAGGAGCTCCTTCTGCGGGAGGGCGGGAGGTGCGGCATCCGCCTTCTTCCTCACCGGCACGGGCCGGGTGCCGGCGCGGGCGGCGGCCTGCGCGGCCTTGATCTCGCCCTTGACGCGGATCGTCTCGAGGCGGCGCTCGTGGCGGCGCTTGGAGGCGCGCTCCCAGCCCTTGCCGACGCTGCCGAGAACCGCGATGGCGGGGAAGGCGAGCCACCAGTAATCGCGCAGAAAATCGAAGAGGGGGAGAGATCCATGGTGATCACAGCCTAATGCGGGTCGGCATGTCGTGCCCGGCCGGTTTCCGCCACTCGCGCTGTCACACCTCCGCCCCCGGTCGCCCCGCGAGGACGCGTAGCGACCGAGTCGAAACGCGGCAAGGAACGCGGCAGCGGTTGCCGGGATCCTGCCGCGTTTCGTCTCGCCTGCGGCTCGCTCAACGACCGGGGGTGGCGGCCGCCGCCTCGGCGCACGGCACGCACAGCCGCGCGAAGGGTCGCACCTCCAGGCGTGCGGCCGGGATCGGCTTCCCGCAGGCGGCGCAGACGCCGTAGGTGCCGGCGTCGAGGCGCGCGAGAGCGTCGTCGACCTCTGCGAGTTCGGTGCGGGCACCGTCGATCAGGCCGCTCAGACGCGACCACTGCGCCGAGAGCGGCTCGCCCTCCGGGTCGTGCTCGTCGTCGTCGGACTGGGTGATGCGATCGCGGGTGAGTGCGGCCAGGTCTGCGTCGAGAGCGGAGAGGCGTGCCGCGGCATCCGACCGCAGTGCGGTCAGTCGTTCGCGGACGTCGGAGGACATGCCCTCACCTTAGATGAGGGCGCGGACGCCCGGCTCCTTCCGGTCGTTGAGCGAGCGAAGCGAGACGAAACGCAGCAAGAATCGCGGCAACGGTGTCCGGAGTCTTGCTGCGTTTCGACTCCGGCGCGCGGTGCGCGGCGTCGCTCAACGACCGGAAGGCAGGAGAGCGCGACGACCGGAGACGCCTACCCGAAAAGCAGCGACAGCACGGTCGCGCCGCCGCCGACGAGGATCATCGAGATGATGACGCTCCAGGCGACGATGCGGATGCGACGGTTGCGGCGCTCGCCGATGTTGCCGTAGTCCTCGTAGTCGGCGTTCATCTGATGTTGCCCTCCTCGGTCGCGTGGACAGGCTCCTGAGCGAGGACGCGCGCAGCGCGACCGAGTCGAAGGGCACTGAGGTTGCTCATGCGTTGTCCTTCCACCGGTCGTTGAGCGAGGCCGCCGAAGGCGACCGAGTCGAAACGCGGGTGCTCATGCGGGGGTCTCCGTCACCGTCGGCCCGAACGCCGCGGGCAGGGTCGCCTGCGACGTCTCGCGCAGCTCGGCGACGCTGAGGGTGAAGTAGTCCTGCACCTCGAGTGCGGCGCCCTCGGGCTGGCTGTCGGTGACACCGATGCGCAGCACCGGGTAGCCGCGTCCCTCGCAGAGGCCGCGGAACTTCACGTCGTCTTCGCGGGGGACGGTGACGATGACGCGTCCGGTCGACTCGGAGAAGAGGGCGGATGCCGCATCCACCCGTCGCGCTCGATGATCTCGTTCAGCCACACCCGGGCGCCGACGCCGAAGCGCAGCACGCCCTCGGCGAGGGCCTGGCCGAGGCCGCCGGCTGAGAGGTCGTGCGCCGAGGAGACGAGCCCTTCGACGGATGCCGCGTGCAGGAGCCCGGCGAGCGTGCGCTCTCCGGCGAGGTCGACCTTCGGCGGGAGGCCGCCGAGGTGCGAGTGCACGGTCTCGGCCCAGGCCGAGCCGCTGAGCTCGGTCGAGGTCGTGCCGAGCAGGTAGATGTTCTCGCCGGCGTCCTGCCAGCCGCTGGGCACGCGGCGGGCGACGTCGTCGATGATGCCGAGCACGCCCACGAGCGGGGTCGGGTGGATCGGGGTGTCGCCGGTCTGGTTGTAGAAGGAGACGTTGCCGCCGGTGACCGGGGTGCCCAGCTCGTAGCATCCGTCGGCGAGGCCGTCGACGGTCTGCCCGAACTGCCACATGACCTCGGGGTTCTCGGGGAGCCGAAGTTCAGGCAGTCGGTGATGGCGGTGGGCACGGCGCCGGTGACGGCGACGTTGCGGTAGGCCTCGGCGAGGGCCAGCTGCGCGCCGGCGTAGGGATCGAGCTGCGTGTAGCGGCCGTTGCAGTCGGTGGAGATCGCGAAGCCCAGGCCCGACTCCTCGTCGACGCGGATCATGCCGGCGTCGTCGGGGAAGGCGAGGGCCGTGTTGCCGAGCACGTAGTAGTCGTACTGGTTGGTGACCCAGCTCTTGTCGGCGAGGTTCGGCGAGGCGAGGAGGGCGAGGAACTGCTCCTTGAGCGCGGCGGGGTCGTTGTCGCGGGGGAGGTTCTCTGCGGCATCCGCCTGCAGCGCGTCGATCCACGTCGGGTAGGCGACCGGGCGATCGTAGACGGGGCCGTCGACGGCGACGGTGGAGGGATCGACGTCGACGATGCGCTCGCCCTGCCAGTCGATGACGAGGCGGCCGTCGCCGGTGACCTCGCCGAGGACGCTGGTCTCGACGTCCCACTTGGCGACGACCTCGAGGAAGGCGTCGAGCTTCTCGGGCGCGACGATCGCCATCATGCGCTCCTGCGACTCGCTCATGAGGATCTCTTCGGCCGTCAGCGTGGGGTCGCGCAGGAGCACGTTGTCGAGCGAGACGTGCATGCCGCTGTTGCCGTTGGCGGCGAGTTCGCTCGTCGCGCAGGAGATGCCCGCGGCGCCGAGGTCCTGGATCGCCTCGACGAGCTCCGCCTGGTACAGCTCCAGACAGCACTCGATGAGCACCTTCTCGGCGAAGGGGTCGCCGACCTGCACGGCGGGGCGCTTGGTCGGGCCCTTCTCGTCGAAGGAGTCGGATGCCAGGATGCTGGCGCCGCCGATGCCGTCGCCGCCCGTGCGCGCACCGAAGAGCACGACCTTGTTGCCGACGCCGGTGGCGTTGGCGAGCTTGAGGTCCTCGTGGCGGAGGACGCCGACCGCGAGGGCGTTGACGAGGGGGTTGGCCTGGTAGACGGAGTCGAAGACCGTCTCGCCGCCGATGTTCGGCAGGCCCAGGCAGTTGCCGTAGAAGCTGATACCGGCGGTGACGCCGTGCACGACGCGGGCGGTGTCGGGGTGGTCGATGGCGCCGAAGCGGAGGGCGTCCATGACGGCGACCGGGCGGGCGCCCATCGAGATGATGTCGCGGACGATGCCGCCGACGCCCGTGGCCGCACCCTGGAAGGGCTCGATGAAGCTCGGGTGGTTGTGCGACTCGGCCTTGAAGGTGACCGCCCAGCCCTCGCCGACGTCGACGACGCCCGCGTTCTGGCCCATGCCGACCATGAGGCGCTCGCGCATCTCGTCCGAGACCTTCTGACCGAAGCGGCGCAGGTAGTTCTTGCTCGACTTGTAGGAGCAGTGCTCCGACCACATGACCGAGTACATCGCCAGCTCGCCGGAGGTGGGCCGGCGGCCGAGGATCTCGCGGATCTTCGCGTACTCGTCGTCCTTCAGGCCCAGCGCACCGTAGGGCTGCTCCTTCTCGGGGGTCGCTTCCGCGTTCGCGACGGAATCGGGCATGTGCGAAGAGTTCACGCGGGCTCCAGAAGAAGGCGGGGCGGGGCGCGTCCAGTCTACCGGCGGTTGCCTCCGGTCGCCCCGCGAGCCGAAGGCGAGACGAAACGCACGACATCCCTCCCGGTCGTTGAGCGAGCACCGCCGCAGGCGGAGCGAGTCGAAACGCCCAGGCAAGTCTCCGCTCAAGGCGGACACCGCACTGTGTTGGCCCCGACCTCCGCTTCCTTGTGTGCGCGCCGGATCAGATGTCTACACCAGCACGCGGATGCCGCGCCCCTCGGCCGCTCGCGCAAGCGCCGCATCCGTCGTCGCCACGGCAGCATGAAGCGCCTCAGCGGTGTGGAGCACCACCGCATCGCGCATGCGCAGGCTCGTCGTGGCTCGCAGGGACGCGAGGGTGTCGGCGGCGCCGACCGGCACGGCCACGCGTTCGATCTGGAGGTCGGTGATGACCCGCAGGACATCCGACTGGCGCCCGGAGAGTGTGGGGCGGACGAGGCACTCGGCAAGCGTGAGTTCGCTGATCGCGAGGGACTCCGGGGCGTGGGCGGCGAACAGTTCCACGACGTGCTCATGCCAGGTGTCAGTGGGGTTGAGGTAAGCGATCAGGGCGCCGGCATCCAGAACGATCACGCAGGCCACTCTTCGCGCAGCGCCTGTGCTTCGTCGTCGAGGTAGACGCCGTCGAGCGCACCGGCATGCATGCGGATGGCGGCGCGCCGCCGCGCTGCTCGTTCGATGCCGGACTCTTCCAGGCGTTCGGCGCCCAGGGCGATGATCCGCCGCAACAGGGCGGCCCGATCTTCACGCAGTTCGGGCCACACCGCCGCGGCCATATCGATAGCGCGCGCGACGTCGTCGGTCTCGGTGATCGCGTGTCGCTGGCGGAGAGTGGGCATGAGAGAAGTGTAACACTGAGCGATAGGTGTGACACCCGGTAGTCGGTGAGTTCTCTATCGGACGCTCGGATGTGAGTAGGGGTGCCGCCGTCCACGTACCCTGGAACCATGAACAAGAACACGCTCTGGACCATCCTCGGCGTCATCGTGGCGGTCATCATCGCCTGGGTGCTGGTGAACGCGCTGTTCAGCCTGCTCTGGTTCGTCGTCAAGCTCGCGATGGTCGCCGTTGTCGCCGTGGTCGTGTTCTTCGCGCTGCGGGCGGCACTGAGCTCGCGGGACTGACCTTCGGAAGCTCGCTGTCGCTCGTGGAGAGAGGTCCTCCACTCACAAGCGGTGAAATCGGTAGTCCACAGGTCGCCCGCTGATCCCCCCGTTGTCTCCGCCAAGTGGGATGATGTGCGTATGGCGATCTCGATGCTTGACCGGGCGATCTACTCCTATTCGGATGTGGATCGACTGGTAGGTGTGCGCCCAGGCACCTCGCGCCGGTGGCTCGAGGGTTACTCGCGTGCAGGGCGGTTCTACGACCCCGTACTTCGCGAGAGCCCGACCGGAAGTGACGCGGTCACATGGGGCGAGATGGTTGAGGCCCGGCTCCTCGCTGAGTTCCGTAGCAAAGATGTCTCAGTGCAGAAGCTTCGTCCAGCGGTTGAGCTCCTCCGCGACGAGTTCGGCCCGTATCCGCTTGCGCACGCTCGTCCGTTCCTCGATGTCGAGGGCCGAGAACTCGTGCGAGTTCTTCAGGAGCAGGTAGGGCTCGACCGGCCACTGCAGCTGGTCGTCGTCCGAAACGGGCAGACCATGATCACTGAGGCCACAGCGAAGTTTCAGAGTGCGGTGGAGTACGAAGGAGGTGTCGTGGGGCGCATGCGGCCGAGCGGTCGCACCCCTTTGGTCGTCATGGATCCCGCACACTCATTTGGTCAGCCCGCGATCCGCAACGTCCGCACCGAGGTGCTCGCCGAGGGCTACCGTGCGGGGAGCAGCCGGGAGGAGCTGGCAGATCTCTACGATCTCAGCCTCGTGGAAGTCGACGACGCGATCCGTTTCGAACTGATCTCGGGTCGTAGCCAGGTCGCCTGATGACCCCGGTGTTCTCCCCGGTGTACTTCGCCGACGAGAACGCGCTGGGGCTCGCGAAGGTACTCATCCGGAGTGGCAGGGATGATGTTCTGCATCCCGGTCACTCACGCCTACCGGAAGTTCCACTGGGCACACCCGACCTCGAATGGATGCCGCTTGTAGGGGCCCGCGGCCTCATCGTCATCACACGTGACCGTCGCATACGGACGCGACCGGCAGAGTTGGAGGCGTACCGTGAGTTCGGTATTCGGTCTGTATGGATCGGAACGAAACGCGACCTGCGCCCGGATGAGCAGGCCGAGCTGTTGTTGCGCCATGAAGCGCGATTGACGCGAGAGGTCATCAAGCTTGGACCTGGGCCGTGGGCATTGGCGATGTCACAGAACGGGGTCCGGCCGCTGGGATTGAGAGAGTAGGAGCCCATGCCGACGATCGTCCCGATCTACACGGCCGCACAGGTGCGGGCGGCAGAGGCGCCTCTGCTCGCGGCGGGGGTGCCGCTCATGCGCCGCGCCGCGCACGCGCTCGCCGGAGTGATCGCCGAGCATGAGCCGAAACGGATGCTGGTGCTCGCCGGTGCCGGAGACAACGGCGGCGATGCGCTCTTCGCGGCAGCCGAAGCAGCCGGGCGCGGCATCCGGGTCGATGTTCTTCAGACCGCCGACCGCGTACACGAGGAGGCGCTGCGCACCGCGACGGATGCCGGCGCCCGCGTGATCAGCATCGATGACTTGGATGCGACCGCCTATGACATGGTGATCGACGGCATCCTCGGCATCGGCGCCCGGGGAGCACTGAGGGGGACGGCTCGCGTGGCGGTGAGCGCGCTTCTGCCGGCGCGACCGCGGGTGATCGCCGTCGACCTGCCGAGCGGGCTCGACCCCGACACGGGCGAGGCCGACGAGGCCGTGCTGCCGGCCACAACGACGGTGACCTTCGGCGCGGTCAAGGCGGGTCTTATCCGTGGTGAGGGCCCGGCGCTCAGCGGACGCATCATCCTTGTCGACCTCGGGCTCGACCTCGCGGACCGGGTCGGGGAGGCGAAGGTCGACGAGGTCCGGCCGGGATGACGGGAACAATCGGCCCGAAGCGCAGAATGACAAGCGAGTTCCGATCTGAATAGCCATATAGGCAAGAAAACTAGTTCGAAAACTGTGCACTCTGTCACTCAATTTGGGTGACGGCCTCGATCGGAGGGATACTCAGGGCATGTCAGAGCCGTCCGTCAACGGCTCTGGCGAGCGACATGAACCCTTCCTCTGCACTCTCTCCTGAGGCGAGCGTCGCCATCATCGGCGCCGGTCGTCTCGGCGGCGTGCTCGCCGGAGCCCTTCGCCACGCGGGGTTTACGGTGCAGGGTCCGCTCGGTCGGGGCGAGGCTGTTCCCTCTGTCGATGTCGCGCTGCTGTGCGTTCCGGATGCCGCGATCGCCGAGGCGGCGCAGCACGTTCGCGGCCGCACGCGGCTCATCGGCCATGTCTCCGGCGCGACGCCCCTCGACGATGTCGACTTCAGCCTGCACCCGCTGCAGACCTTCACCGGTGAGGAGTCGCCGGAGGTCTTCCACGGCATCGGCGCCGCCGTCGCCGGGCGGACGGACGATGCCCTCGCCGTCGCGACGCACCTCGCCGAGATTCTCGGCGCACTCCCGTTCGAGATCGACGACGCGTGTCGTGCCGCCTACCACGCGGCGGCGTCGCTCGCCTCGAACCTCGTGCTGACGGTGCTCGACGCCGCCGAGCAGGTGGCGGATGCCGCGGGCATCCCGCAGGCGGAGGCACGGGCGCTGCTCACCCCGCTCGTCCGGCGCACGGTCGAGAACTGGTCGGATGCCGGCGCTGCCGCCGCGCTCACCGGCCCGATCGCGCGGGGCGACGAGGGCACGGTGGCGCGCCAGCGCACCGCGATCGCCGCGTCCCGGCCCGACCTGCTGGCGCTGTTCGATGAGCTGTGCGCGAGTACGCGGTCGCTCGCTGGAAGAGATAGCCGGCAACCCCCGGTCGTTGAGCGAGCCGCAGGCGAGACGAAACGCAGTGAGACGCCGACGGAAGCGGACCGCGTTTCGTCTCGGTCGCTTCGCGTCCTCGCTCAACGACCGGAGTCGGAGGGCGCCGCATGAGAACCCTCCGCACGATCACTGAACTCCGCGAAGCCGTCCGCGCCGCGCGCGACGAGGGTGCCTCCGTCGGCCTCGTCCCCACCATGGGCGCCTTCCACGACGGCCATCTCTCGCTGATGCGCCACGCGCGCGAGCAGAACGACCTCGTCGTCGTCTCGCTCTTCGTCAACCCCACACAGTTCGGCGCGAACGAAGACCTCGGCTCTTATCCGCGAGACGAGGCGCGCGACGCGGCGCTCGCCGAGGCGGAGGGCGTCGACATCCTCTTCGCCCCGCGGCATCCGAGATCTACCCCGACGGCTTCGCCACGACGATCCATGTCGCCGGCATCACCGAGGTGCTGTGCGGCGCGCAGCGCGGCGCCGAGCACTTCGACGGCGTCGCCACGGTCGTCACGAAGCTGCTGAACATCGTCACGCCCGACGTCGCCTACTTCGGCCAGAAGGATGCCCAGCAGGTGCTGGTCGTGCGCCGCGTCGTGCGCGACCTCGACCTGCCGGTGCGCATCGAGGCGTGCCCGATCGTGCGCGAGGCCGACGGGCTCGCCATGAGCTCCCGCAACGTCTACCTCGACGCGGCGGCCCGCGAGCAGGCGACGGCGCTGAATCGGGCGCTCGATGCGGCATCCGACCTCTTCAGGAGGGGAGAGCGCGACGCCGCACGCATCACGGATGCCGCACGTCGCGTGCTCGCAGACGCCGTCATCACCCCCGAATACCTCGAGCTGCGCAGTGCCGATGACCTGCGCGAGCTCACCCGAATCGAGGGCGAAGCGCTCCTCGCCGTCGCCGCGCGCGTCGGCGGCGCCCGCCTGATCGACAACCACATCCTGAGAGGGGACGCCTGATGCGACGCATCATGCTGAAGTCGAAGATCCACCGCGCGACCATCACCGGGAGCGACCTCAACTACGTCGGCTCGATCACGATCGACGCCGATCTGCTGGATGCCGCCGACATCCTCGAGCACGAGCAGGTCCACGTGCTCGACGTCGACAACGGCGCGCGCTTCGAGACCTACACGATCGCGGGCGAGCGCGGCTCGGGCGTGATGCAGGTCAACGGCGCGGCCGCGCGGCTCGTGCACTCCGGCGACACGATCATCGTCGTCTCGTATGCGGAGTACGACAGGGAAGACCTCGAGACCTACGAGCCGGTCGTCGTGCACGTGGATCGCGGCAACGGGATCATTCAGGTCGACGACGCGGTCGACCAGCTGCTGACGGCGAGCGTCTGATGAGTAGCCACCCGGCAGGTCGGCCGCGTGTGACGCTCGGCGACCTCGCCGCGAAGAAGGCGGCCGGCGAGCCGATCGTCATGGTCACCGCCTACGACTTCCCGGGTGCGCAGATCGTCGAGGCCGCCGGTGTCGACGTCGTGCTCGTCGGGGACTCGGCGGCGATGACCGTGCTCGGCTACGACAGCACGGTGCCGGTCACGGTCGACGAGATGATCATGCTCACCGCCGCGGTGCGTCGCGGGCTGACGGCGCCGCTGCTCATCGCGGATCTGCCGTTCGGGTCGTACGAGGCATCCGACGAGCTCGCCGTCGCGACCGCGCAGCGCTTCGTGAAGGAGACCGGCGCCGATCTGGTGAAGATCGAGCGCGGCGGCACCTCCGTCGATCGGGCGCGGGCGATCGTCGCGGCGGGCATCCCGGTCGTGGGCCATGTGGGACTCACGCCGCAGACGGCGTCGTCGCTCGGCGGCTACAAGGCGCAGGGACGCACGGCGGATGCCGCACTCCGCTTGATCGACGAAGCGGCGGCTCTGCAGGAGGCGGGCTGTTCGCTGATCGTCGTCGAGGCCGTGCCGAGCGAGGTCACTGCTGCGCTCATGCCGCACATGCACGTCCCGGTGATCGGGATCGGTGCGGGATCGGATGCCGACGGCCAGGTGCTCGTGTTCCACGACCTCCTCGGGCTGTACGCCGGGGTGCGGCGCGCTTCGTCAAGCGCTACGCGGACGTGCGGAGCGAGATGATCGCGGGCGTGCAGGCCTATGCCGACGAGGTGCGCGCGGGCGCGTACCCGGAGGCGGCGCACACCTATTCCATGCCGGCGGAGGAGGCGGCGCGGCTGCAGGAGCTTCTGGAGGGCCGCTGACCGGTCGCGTCTTCGGCTGAAACGCCGTGTTTGAGTGCGGAGTTGTGAACCTTCACGCGACGTAAGACTTCAGTGCGTCGCGGATGGCTTCGGAGCGTGTCTTGTGCTCGCGTGTGGCGCGCGCATCGATCGCTGCCAACTCGTCGATGGTCAGGCGGAGTGCGACAACCTGGGAGGGCGACGCGCCGCGCCCGGGTCGTCCGCGGCTGGCGGGAGCGGGATGGTGGGGCCGCGGGCTGAGCGGCAGTTCGCTCGCTACGGCGCAAGGCACCCGAGCGGTACAACGTGGATGCCGTCAGGTCTTGTGTAGGCGTATTGGCCGCCCGTGATGATGACTCGGGCCGCCGGATCTCCGGATCGCGATGTATCGATCTTCGCGACGAGCTTCGTCAGTGATGCGGCGGCCTCTTCGATGCGATTCTGTCCGAGTTTGACTTCGATGGCGGCCCAGCGTCCATCGTGGAGTTGGACGATCGCATCCGCTTCGAGCCCAGCGCTGTCGCGGTAGTGCCGGACCTCGCCGTCTAAGGTTTGCGAGTAGACACGCAGGTCTCTGACGGCGAGCGATTCGAAGAGCAGGCCGAATGTGCTCGGGTCGTCGAGCAGCCGTTCTGGACTCGCGCGGAGCGCGGCAACGGCGAGTGATGGGTCCACAAAGTGTCGGATGCGGCTGCCGCGCACGACATCGCGTGACCGGAGGTGAGGCCCCCAACTCGGCTGCTCCTCGACGACCATGATGCGCTCGAGTGAGCCCAGGTAGTCGGTGGTGGTTTCGTGGCGGACTTCCGTGCCGGTTGCGTCCGCAGAGTCAGCGGTAATCGTAGCGACCGACGCGGCAGTCGCGACATGTCGTGCGTAGGCGGTAAGCACCCGACGCACACGCGCGGGGTCGCGTCGTCTTCCGTCGGCGGCGGGAATGTCGACTCGCGCGATGTCGTCGAGATATGAGCGAAGGAACAGCTGAGCGTCGGCGGGGGACAGCGCTTGCAGGCCGGGCCAGCCACCCGTGCAGATGAGGTCGGCGACTTGCATGATGTCCAAGGTGGATGCGCCTTCGACAGATTCTGTTCCATGAAGGAGGCTCCTCAGAGAGACTTCGCCGGTGGAGTGACCCGACTCGAAGAGCGACATCGGCCGCATGCGCAGACGCAGGATACGGCCGGCTCCCGAGTGTCGTGTGACGTCATCGGTGGGGGTCGCGGAGCCTGTGAGAATGAACTGGCCGGGTTGCTTGCGGGCGTCGACGGCTCGACGCACATGGTTCCAAAGCTCAGGGGCGAGTTGCCATTCGTCCAGGAGGCGAGGTGTGGCGCCTTCGAGCAGCCGAGAGGGTGCGAGGGCCGCAAGTTCGCGTGCGGCATGGTCAACGTCGAGACGCACGACGCTTCGGCTGTGATGCTCTCCGGTCTCGGTCTTCCCGCAGGCGCGGGCGCCTTCGACGAGGACGGCGCCGGCGACGGCGAGCATGTGGCGGAGCGGCTCATCGACCACGCGAGGGCGGTAAGACATGACAACACCATACGCTCAGCCGGAAGAATATGTAACTTCTAACCGGAAGAATATTGAGCACTTAACCAGAAGGATATGGAGATTCCAGTCGGAGAAAAGAGCGACTACGCGGCATCCGCCCTCGTCCGCCCATCCGCGAAGCGTGCCTGCGCGCGGTCGTGGCGCCGGCCGACCTCGACGAGTTCGGTGGCCTTCGGCAGGCCCATCGGTTTGGTCGCGACGTAGATGCTCTCGGCGCGCTCGACGAGGAAGGTCTCGTGCCAGATGCCGACGGCTCCCGTGGCCTTGCGGGCGCGCTTGTTGAAGCGGGTCCAGGCGGGCGGTGCTCCTGGGAGGGGCTCGAGGCGTAGGCGTAGAGCTTGTCGATCGATGACCAGTACTGCACGACGTAGGGGCCGCCCGATCCGAAGAGCAGCTCGAAGCCGAGGAGGCCGGAGTCTGGATCCGTCATGAGCTCACGCAGCATCCGGGGCATGTCCGTGAATGCCGGCAGCCACAGGTCGGGTCGCCACCAGTGATTGATCTGCATGCCGATGTGGAAGACGACGAGCTCGCCCTCGTGGCGGTGGGTCATCCGACCTTTGATCACTTTCGGCATGACACGCTCCCGTCTGGATAGTGGTGCTATCTATTATGGATAGCGCTACTATCGAAGTCAAGAGGTGAGCGATGAGAATCTCCGAGCTGGCTGCGCAGAGCGGTGTGTCTGTGCCGACGATCAAGTACTACCTGCGCGAGGGGCTGCTGCCCGAGGGGGAGCGGAGCGCGCCGACGCAGGCCACGTACGGCGAGAAGCATCTGCAGCGGCTGCGGGTGATCCGCGCGCTGGTCGACTCCGGGGTGAGCATCGCCGAGACGCGTCGCGTGATCGAGGCGCTCGACAATCCACCCGCCGAGCCCGGCCTGCTGCTGGCGGCCGCGCATGCGGCGGTCACCCCGCCGATCGACGAGTCGCTCGACCTCACGGCCGCCGAGAAGCTGGTCGAAGGGCTCGGGTGGCAGCCCGGCACGTGCGACGACGAGGTGCTGCACGCGGTCGCCCGTGCGCTGCAGGGGATGGAGCGCGCCGGGTTCGCGGTTCCGGATGCCGTCATGCCGGTGTATCTGGAGAGCATCCGTCGGATCGCGGATGCCGAGATCGCCGGCGTCCCCACCGACTCGGTCGAGTCGGCCGTGCGCTACGTCGTGCTCGGTTCGGTGCTGGCCGAGCCGCTGCTGCTGGCGCTGCGGCGCGTGGCGCAGCAGGTGAGTTCGGTGGAGCGGTTCGGCGGAGCTGCCCCCGGCGCGGCTTCCGGCCTTTGAGCGGACCAACGGCAAGAAGAGACGCGCCAATGACGCGGGCAGAGCGCGGCTCGGTGAGCCAGTAAGACAGCTCACCGACGTGCGTCATCGCCACGGCGGCCGAATCGAATCTCTCGCCTACACGCCGATCTCGACGCTGACTCGTTCGACCGCGACCTCCTCGACGCTTAGAGGCTTCGTGACGTCAGGATCGAACAAAGCGACATTCGATCCTCCATCTGTACTGACCGAGCTCCGATAGAGCACCCCATCGAAGCCGCAGGTCTTGATGAACTCGCAGAGATACTGCGTCGGAATGTACTCGTAAGGTGCACCGCTAGGCTGCACCGGCCGCGTAAGTTCAATACCCAAGCGTTCAAGCAGGGGCAGTCCGGCGCGAAGCCTGAAAATAAGGTCCTCGTCATCGACAAGCGGTGACGCATGGTTACGCGGGTCCCGAAGATCCGCGTACTTCAGATCAGAACCAGCCAGATCGAATGCTGCGACGGATGCGTGCTCCCCAGTGTGAGGCCTCAACTCGGCGACGGCCGTGGCACGAGTAGATGCCAGATAAAGATACGGGATACCAACAGGGTTAGCGCGACCATGTTTCGCGAGATTCGGGGGTGGTGCTCCCATATCGCAGAGGTCGTGGAGGCCCCCGCTATCCATGAGGCGAGCGCGATACCATTTGTCGCTGTCGAATGCCGACTGCGGCGTAATCAAGTAGCCCAGCAGCTCACGGATACGCCCCATGTCCATAGGTCTATCGAGAAACCAACGGTTCTGATGCATCAGCTCATCGCGAAGGTCTTCCCAGCTGCGCAGCGCCCCTTCGTCCGGATACTCAATCTTCGCGAACGTCTTGCGAACAAACTCCCCATCATCCAGGATCTCTGCCAGCAGCTCTTTTGCTTCCGCGGATCGTAACCCCGAGCCGCGAAACAAATACCATTCCTCGTCAAGCAGTTGAACGAGTGGCTTGCCGCCCACGTCTTCTTCGTATGTCGCAACCAGCGTCGAAAACCATTGGCGAAGACGAGGAGGTTCGACACAGGCGACATCCTTCGCGCCACAGTAATCGCAATTCTGAAACTCGGGATCACATTGATTGATGTACTGATCCCTTATCAGGCGGTCCCGAAGCATGTGGCGCAGCACCTACGAACGCTAGTCATTGCGTGTGATAGTTCGCCAGAGTCTCGAGGTGGTGCTTGATTGAGAGCTTCTTCACGTATCCGAGCCCAGGGAAGTGCTGGCGCGCGTGCAAGTCGCGAAACTCGTGAACTGCTGAGGTCTCTATCACCTTTGAATCGACCTGATTGACCTCGGCGATGAGCTTTCCGAGCGCCTCTGAGAACTTTCCGGCAGGATCGACCGGTGTGTTGTTCGTGTCCGACTTGAAGTGATAAACGAACATCGCGTCTTCTTGCTGAGGATCAATGAACGTCAGGTGAATCGCGACAGCGTAGGCAGGGCCACCCCCTCCGCGTAGTGATCACCGATCGTTAGAAAGTCACCGTATCCGTCTGCGCCCTGCTCCTCGAAGGTAACGTGCAGGTCGGAGAACCGGTCGATTAGGTCGTAGTCGGCGTTCTTCTTTCGTTCAAACCCGTCTTCTACAAGGATTCGACGTCCACCTCTGAAAGGACGACGATAAAGCAAATTCCGGGAGTCTAGGAATACGTGTGTGTAGTTAGTCGTTGGGAGGCCATTCGCGAGCCCGCGACCATCAGTGAACCCAGCATGAACCAACGTGAGCGGTCGAGAATCATGCTGCGCGACTAGAGACAAAGCTGTTTCGGTAGTCATCGCATTGGTGAGCAACAAGGCCGGCGATATCCCATCATTACCCTCATAGTTCTCGCGAAGGTAGCCGGCAAGGCCTTCGCCGTCGTGGCGATGATCACCGTGCCGCGGATTGACGATCACAGACGCGGACGCGCCTTGAATCACGAGTTCTTGAAGCGTCCTGTGAAGCCCGCTAAAGGTCTCCCGAACCGGCTCAATAATTGGGTTGAACCCGGCATCAGCGATGACACTCGCGGACTCTTTGATCGCCAAGAGCTCGAACTGCTTACCGCGGAAGAACGGAAAGTACATAAAGATGTGTCCTAACTCCAGGCGAGAACAGTAGAGAGTGTCTGCCAAGTGGCCGACTGCAAGTTCTTCTGCGCGCTTGACGAGAGGTCGGCAGAGAGAATCGCGGCACTCAGAGGTTTGGGAAGCTGCTTGATGAACGGCTCCAACCCGGCGCGCGATCTACTTGACTTCAGCACTGTTACGGCCTTCGCATGAACATCAACTGAGCGAAGCTCGGCGAACACTGCGCGCAGCTCGCTCCAGCGACGTGTGTTCGGCACATCGGGGAAGGGCACGTTCAGTGCTTGCAGGACTCGTATCGCTTCATCGACCCGCAGCGTGGCGAGGATTGACAGTGAGCGGGTTCGCTCCGGCAGGTTCACGGCCTCTCGGACAGATTGAACCCGAAACCTAGACGACAGGACGAGCACGCCTACGTCATCCGGTGCGAGACGCAATACCTCGTCCGCCTGCGCAGGGCTGGTTACGATGTTCACGCTCGCAAACACCGATCGGTAGTCTGCGAGCTGACTCGGAAGCCGCTGGAACGAGTCGCGTTCGGACTTTATCTCGTACGCGGTCGAGGTCCCATTCAGAACAACGACATCTGCTTTGGAGCTCCCGGCTCGCAATTCGTTTAGAACCGTCGTTGTCCGGAGATTGTGCTTGCCTAGGACGATCTTCTGCGTGACGGCGGACCGATAGACATAATCGTCACGGTTCCCAAGCTGCCTTAGCGTCGAGAAGGCCAGCTCGAATACATCGGCCAGTGACGCATTGGAGGGGAGTTCCTCGGGATGCGCGTCTCCGTGAGCAAGCGCGCCAACAATGGAGATCGGCCCTCCTTGCCAAGTTCGCGCACTACGGAGGGCGAAAAGATCCGGGACAGGGCTGCCAACTCCCGCTTCGTGGAGGCGATCATGGTGTCCTACTCGTTGGGCCTGGGTCGCCCTCATTCTAGCTAGCAGGTAGCCGGACGTGCGCGCGACTCACTCATCAGGAGGCAGGGCGTCTATCAGCCGACGTCGGACCTCCGCCCAGCGACTGCGCGGCGGGATACCCGCCGCGCAAGGACGCGCAGAACTCCGCCTATGCTGACCGCTCGCTTGTGCGTACTTTTGCTGAATGTGTTCAGCTTGGGGGCGAGTGCGTCGCCGTCACCCGATCGCGTGCTCGTGCACGCCCGTGCTCGCTGAGACCCCGTTGAGGTCGAGGTACAGCTGACCTTCGGTGACCGACACGGTGGCGGTGTTGCGGCGGGCGAGGGCGGCGACCGCCGTGTCGATGAAGGCGGGCTCGAACGAGCGCACGACGATGTCGCCGGAGCGGTGGATGGTCTTGCCCTCCCACGCGGCGAGCACCTTCGTCGGATCGCGGTGGGTGTACACGGCGACGCGGCCTGCGAGCTTGCTGCCGAAGTGCAGGCGTGCGGCATCCGGGGCTCCGACTTCGATCCACGCGGTGACGCTCCCGGTCGCGTCACGCACGAGCACCGCCGGTTCTTCGGTGGAGGAGATGCCGCCGCCGAAGGCGATGCCTTCTTCGAGCTCGAGGCAGTAGGCGAGCACTCGCGTCACCATGTAGGCGTCGGTCTCGGACGGATGCCGCGCCACGCGCAGCGTGATGCTGTCGTAGACCCCACGGTCGACTTCGGCGACGTCGATGTCGAAGGTGTGGATCGTCGCGCCGGCTGCCATGGGGTCGAGCCTACGGGAGGGCGAGAGTCGCGTGGCCAGGGTAACGTGAGCGCTCTTCGAAGCCGATCGTCGCGTCGATCGCGCGAACGTCTTCGCCCGGTCGGGGCTCGCCGCAACCGAACTCGGCATGGCTGCAGACTAGCTGCAGGTAGTCCAACGCCGAATCGGCCCTGGACGGCGGAGAGCGACATCGTCGGCGCGGGCGATGGCGTCGACCCGTCTCCGCTGCGCGCTGCCATGTCATCCTGCCCCCGATAGGATCGGGGGAACCGGGCTAGACCCGGTCTGATTCGGCGTAGGAGGTCGCTCGTGACTGAGCCTTGGCTCTCGGCTGACGATATAGCGACTCACCTCGGCGTGACGAAGGACACCGTCTACGCCTGGATCGCAGAAAAGGACATGCCCGCCCACAAGGTCGGTCGCCTCTGGAAGTTCCAGGCGACCGAGATCGACAAGTGGGTGCGTAGCGGTCGCGCGGGAACGGTGGACGAAGGGTGACCGACGTGCCACACAACCAAATCGTGTCCACGCGATGCCGAGCAGGTGTTACGCGATGAGGCTCAACCTGAAGTCCGTCGAGGAGCGCGTCCGCCCGCTCGGCGGGCGCAGCAGCTACGACCGCGAGTTCATCTTCGAGATGCTCGCCGCCTACGGGCGCTCGTCGAGCAACATCACCCGGCTGCGCAACGGCTCGCTCAACGTCGCGGACGATCCGACCACCGAGGTCGCGCAGAAGAACGTCGTCTACTTCAAGGAGACGACGGACGACCTCTACGCCGTCATCGACGATCTTCGCAGTGCGCCTCCTGTTGTGCGCTACAGCACGCGCTTCGTCATCGTCACGGACTACAGCGACCTTCTTGCCGTCGACACGAAGACCGGCGAGACGCTCGCCATCCCGATCTCGGACATCGACAAACACTTCACCTTCTTCTTGCCCTGGGCAGGCATGGAGAAGGCGCAGTACGTTGCCGAAGCGCACGCTGACGTCAAGGCCGCCGAGCGCATGGCGAAGCTGTTCGATGAGCTGCTGGCGATCAACCCCGAGCTCAACACCACGATAATCGGCCGCCATGCCCTCAACGTCTTCTTCACCCGCCTCCTGTTCTGCTTCTTCGCGGAGGACACCGGCATCTTTCGCGAAGGCCAGTTCACCGGGGCCGTTGGCACGCTTACGCAGCCCGATGGCTCCGACGTCAGTCAGCTCCTGACCGATCTCTTCACCGCGCTCGACACGGCAGATACAGCTGACAAGCCGACGCACCTCGCCGGCTTCCCCTATGTCAACGGGCGCCTGTTCGCGGTCGAGGCACATCACACAGTGCCGGCCTTCAACAAGAAGGCTCGCGACCTGCTGCTGGAGAGCGGTCGACTGCTCTGGAACGAGATCAACCCCGACATCTTCGGCTCCATGTTTCAGGCGGTCGTCACGCCCGGCCAGCGTTCCGATCTCGGGCAGCACTACACGTCGGTGCCGAACATCCTCAAGACCATCGAGCCGCTGTTCCTCGACGGCCTCAAGGAGCAGTTCGACGCCGCCTTCGATAGTGTGTCGAAGCTTGAGGCTCTGCTGCGGCGCATCGCGCAGATCAAGGTATTCGACCCCGCCTGTGGCTCGGGCAACTTCCTGGTCATTGCCTATAAGGAGTTGCGCAAGGTCGAGCACGCCATCCTGGAGAGACTGACGCAGCTCGACCTGCGGCACCAGACGCTGTACGCCGAGTCCAAGATCAACATCGAGAACTTCTACGGGCTCGAACTGGATGACTTCGCCGTCGAGGTCGCAATCCTCTCGCTCTGGATCGCCAAGCATCAGATGAACCGCGAGTTCTTCGAGAAGTTCAGGCTCAACATCCCGCTCATCCCGCTGAAGGAGACCGGGCAGATCAAGCAGGGCAACGCCGCCCGTGTCGACTGGAATAGCGTCTGCCCGAACAATGGATCGGAAGAGATCTACCTAATCGGGAACCCGCCGTACGCGGGTGCGAAGGTTCAGAGCAAGGATCAGAAGGCAGACTACGATCACGTCTTCGGCAGGCGTCCTTACTCCAAGAATCTCGACTACATCGCGCTGTGGTTCGTCAAGGGTGCTGACTACATCGTGGGTACGAAGGCGGAGCTCGCCTTCGTGACAACCAACTCCGTTGCCCAGGGCGAGCACGTCGGCCTCATATTCCCGATGATCTTCGACATGGGCCTGGAGATCGGGTTCGCCTACACCTCGTTCAAGTGGGAGAACAACGCCAAGCGAAACGCTGGCGTGACGGTCGCGGTCATCAACCTCCGCAATACGGGGCCGGGACTGAAGTACATCTACACCGATGATCTTCGCATCGAGGCACAGAACGTCAATGGCTATCTTGCTGACGGCGTCAATGTAGTCATCGAGCGGCGCAAGACGCCGCTTGGCGCTGCGCTTCCTGGGATGGTTTTCGGCTCGATGCCTCGTGACGGCGGTGGCCTCATACTGTCACCGGTTGAGCGAGAGCAGATGATCGCTGACGACCCGCGTAGCGAGCAGTTCATCAAGCGCTACATGGGGTCTTCGGAAGCTATCAGCGGTGGCGAGAGGTACTGCTTGTGGATTCCAGATACCTCAGCCGCACTTGCGCGATCGATCGCTCCCATAGCCGCTCGGCTTGATCGCGTCGCCTCCGAACGCGCCCAGAGCAAGGCTGGGAGCACCGCTGCATATGCGGCACAACCCCATCGCTTTGTGCAGATCAGCTACAAGCCGACCGAGTCGATCATCGTTCCGAGCATCTCGTCTGGGCGGCGCGAGTACATTCCGGTGGATTACCTCAGCCCAGAGACAGTCATTTCGAACAAGGGCTTCGCGGTCTACGACGCCGAGCCTTGGGTGTTCGCCGTTCTGACTTCGAAGATGCACATGGTGTGGGTGAACGCCGTTTCGGGTCGGATGCGTGAGGACTACCAGTACTCCAACACGATCGTCTACAACAACTTCCCGGTGCCGCCTCTGACTGCTCCTGCCAAGGAGAAGCTCACGGACGCTGCCCTTCGTGTGCTCGATGTGCGCGAGTATCACTCGGAGAAGACGTTGGCGGAGTTGTACGACCCCGACCTGATGCCCGACGATCTTCGGCTGGCGCATCAAGAGCTGGACGAGCTCGTCGATTCCGTGTATCGCAAGCGGGGCTTCGACAACGACGAAGAGCGTCTGTCGTATCTCTTCGGTATGTATGAACAGTTGAATGCCGAGGAGAAGCGCAAGTGACCGCGATCAAGAAGCCGACGAACGTCGTCAATGTGCAGTACGCGCAGACTGGCAGCAGCGTCCACACCAACGAGCTCGGCATGCGCGAGATGCAGCAGCGGGTGTGGGCGGAGCGTGGTGCGCAGTATCTGCTGGTCAAGGCACCGCCGGCCTCGGGCAAGTCTCGCGCCCTGATGTTCGTGGCGCTCGACAAGCTCTACAACCAGGGCCGAAAGAAGGTCATCGTCGCCGTGCCGGAGCGCTCTATTGGCGGCTCGTTCGCGACGACCAATCTGACCCAGTTCGGCTTCTTCGCGGATTGGGAGATCAAGGAGAAGAACAACCTCTGCACACCCGGCTCTCCTTCGGGCAAGGTGCAGCAATTCATCGACTTCCTAAACGGACCGGATGCCACGCTCGTCTGCACTCACGCGACGCTGCGTTTCGCCTACGAGAAGCTTCCCGCGTCGGCGTTCAATGGCACGGTGCTCGCCATCGACGAGTTCCACCACGTCTCCGCTGACACGGCGAGCAACCGCCTGGGTGACCTGCTCAAAGGTGTGATGGCCGGTTCGGACGCGCACATCGTCGCGATGACGGGCTCCTACTTCCGTGGCGACTCGGTGCCGGTGCTGGTGCCGGAGGACGAGGCCAAGTTCACACCGGTGACGTTCAACTACTACGACCAGCTCAACGGGTACGAGCATCTGAAGTCACTTGGCATTGGCCATCACTTCTACCAAGGCCGCTACACCAGCGCCATCGGCGAGATCCTCGATCTCGACAAGAAGACGATTCTCCATATCCCCAACGTCAACAGCGGCGAGTCGACCAAGGACAAGATCGAGGAGGTCGGCTTCATCCTCGACGCGATCGGTGAGGTGGTTAGCCAAGAGGAGACCGGCATCCTGCGGATGCGACGCCGCGACACTGGGGAGATCCTGCGGGTGGCGGATCTCGTCGATGACACCGATCAGGTCGAGCGCGCCGAGACGCTGCACTACCTGACGTCGGTTGCGTCGAAGGATCGCGACGCCGTGGACATCATCATCGCGCTCGGTATGGCGAAGGAGGGCTTCGACTGGCCGTTCGCGGAGCATGCCCTCACTGTGGCTACCGGGCGTCGCTGACCGAGGTCATCCAGATCATCGGCCGGGTGACGAGAGACAGCCCCGGCAAGAAACACGCGAAGTTCACCAACCTCATCGCTCAACCCGACGCGACCACCGACGAGGTGAAGCTGTCGGTCAACAGCATGCTCAAAGCGATCACGGCGTCCCTACTCATGGAGCAGGTGCTCGCGCCGAACTTCACCTTCAAGACCAAGACGGGCAACGATGACGCCCCGAAGCCAGGCGAACTGCGCATCAAGGGCTTCAAGGAGCCCTCGACAGACCGTGTGAAGCAAATCGTCGCCACCGACCTGAACGACCTCAAGGCGACGATTCTGCAGGACGACACCTTCGTCAAAGCAGCGGCGGGCAACCTCGACGCCGAGGTCACGAACAAGGTGCTGATCCCGAAGATCATCCGCGAGCGGTATCCCGACCTCAACGAGAGCCAGGTCGAGGAGCTGCGTCAGCAGGTCGTCGTGGACTCGGTGATCAAGAATGGCGAGGTGAAGGAGGTTGGAGACAAGCGGTTCATCAAGATGTCGGACAAGTTCGTCAACATCGACGACATCGACATCAACCTGATCGACACGGTGAACCCATTCCAACGCGCCTTCGAGGTTCTCTCCAAGTCCGTAACACCGCAGGTGTTGCGCATCATCCAGGACACCATCACGGCGACCCGAATCGAGATCACTGAGGAAGAGGCGCTCCTGCTCTGGCCCAAGATCCAGCAGTTCGCCAAGGTTAACCGGCGCCAGCCTGACGTGCGCAGCGATGACCTGACCGAGAAGCGCTACGGTGAGGCGCTGCTGTTCCTGCGTAAGAAGAAGCGTGAGCACCAAGCCCAGCAGAGATTGCAGGAGTCATGAGCGGCGTCGACTTCCAGAGCATCTTCGACTCGGACGAAGACGGCCTCCTCGATACTCCGGAGAAGGCGCCCAAGCTGACGAGTTCCGATCGGCTGGAACGGTCGTTCCTGGAGATCGTCGAGTTCTATCGCGAGCACGGTCGGGTACCACGCTCGGACACCCGAGAGATCGCAGAGCGCAAGCTTGGCGCTCGGCTCGACGGTATCCTGGCGAACGAGGACAAGATCGCCGCGCTGAAGCACCTCGATGAGTTTGGGCTGCTCACAGAACCGGAAGCGCCAGCCTCGCTCGATGATCTGCTCGACGGTGACGATCTCGGGCTGCTCGATGACGGCACGGGGATCCTCGACACCTCTGACCTGCCACAGCGCAAGAGTCCCGAGGCGACCGCTGATGCTGCGCAGCGCGTTCGCGCAGAGGATTTCGAACAGTTCGAGCCGCTGTTCCAGCAGAAGCATGCGGAGTTAGCCGACGGTACCGCGAAGCTCGTGTCTTTCCCGGGTATGCAACACATCGTAGAGGGATCCTTTTTTGTCCTTAACGGGGTGATGCTCTTCATTGCCGATGTTGGCGAGACTCAGTACAAGACGACCACGGTGCGCGTGAACCGACGTGAGCGGTTGCGCGTCATCTTCGAGAACGGGACTGAGTCCTCGATGTATCGCCAGTCGCTCGGTATCCGCATGGGCGAGGGACACGGCCAGGCTGTCGTCCCTGCCGCGTTTGAGTCGATCCTCGCCGACGACGTCGCGACGGGATACGTCTACGTCCTGCGCTCGCTGAGCGACGACCCGCAGATCGCAGGCATCGCGGACCTCCACAAGATCGGGTTCTCACGTGGTCCAGTGGAAGCGCGGATCGCCCACGCGGAGAAGCAGCCTACGTATCTCATGGCTCCCGTGGAGATCCTGGCTAGTTATCGCACATACAACATGAAGACCTCGGCCCTGGAGAATCTTCTGCACCGAGTGTTTGCCGAGGTCAGACTCGACGTCAGCCAGGTCGGCAAAGACGGACGCCGCTACGAACCTTCTGAGTGGTACGTTGTTCCGCTCGAGGTGATCGACCAGGCGGTGGCAATGATCGCGTCGGGCGGCATCGTCGACTTCGAGTACGACATGGTTAACAAGGCGCTCAAGCCGCGGGTGTGATGGTGAGCTACGCAAGTTAGAACGGGAGCAGACCGCTAGTGGACGCAAAGACCTACCCTCTTCAAGAGATCCTCAAACCCGAGCGCCGATACGTCATCCCGACGTTCCAACGAGACTACGAGTGGACTCGTAAGGGCCAGTGGGAACTACTCTTCGATGACCTCGCTACCACCGCCGACCGACTGATTGAGGTGCGTACGAGCGGTGCCGAAGGGTCGACACTGAAGTCGAAGGAGCAGAGCATTTCACCGCACTTCCTCGGTGCCATCGTCTGTGCGAGCCTCCCGTTCGCGACGGGTGGGGTTGCTCTTCGATCTGTGATCGATGGGCAACAGCGGCTGACAACGATCCAACTCATGATCCGTGGGTTGCTCGACGTACTAAACGAGTCGGGTTCGGAGCGAACGAAGTCGGTGCGACGGATGCTGTTCAACCCCGATGATGTCGTTGAGTCATCAGAAGAGATCTTCAAACTGTGGCCCCGGCGCAAGGATAGGGAAGTTTGGCCATCCGCGATGGGCGACGAATCTTCAGTGACGCAGACCGACCATCTGTATATGGAAGCGCGTCATTTTTTCGCTGATGCGGCGCGCGAGTACGCGTTGGAGGGCGACGAGATCGACCTGGGTAGGTTGGCGGCTCTTGCAGACGCGGTGTCAAGTCTCTTCAAGCTGGTCGTTATCGATCTTGATGACAACGATGATGCGCAAGTCATCTTCGAGGTTCTCAATGGTCGGCAGACACCCCTTTCGGCAATCGACCTCGTCAAGAATCTGCTTTTCCTGCGGGCAGAGCTCGACGAGGAGGACGTTGAGAAGCTCTACAACGACTATTGGGCACAGTTCGACGACAAGTGGTGGAAGGAGACTATCGGGCGCGGCCACGCGGCGCGTGGCCGTCGCGATGTCCTCCTGTCGGTCTGGCTGACCGCCGCGACCGGTGAGGAAGCTAATGTTGGCCACCTGTACCGGGAAGCGCGAACCTATCTCAACGACGGTCCGGACACGCAAGATGCTCTCGAGGAATTGGACGCATTTGCGCAGGCGTATCAGACCGTTTACGAGAAGCTCCCAGCCCCGGACAAGCGACTAACAGTCGCCTACCGTCGGCTGCGTGCCCTCGACATCACGACCGCCGTCCCGTTGCTGACGTGGCTCGCAACGCTGGCGGAGGAGGAGTTGTCGCTGGAAGACCATGTTCATGCGGTGCAGGCCATCGAGTCGTGGGCTTTGCGGCGCGCACTCGTTGGCTGGCAGACACGTGGGTATGGTGCGCTGCTAGCTAAGATCCTCAAGGACGCAAAGGCGGCTCTTCGTAGTGGCGGGAATATCGTTGGTACCGTCCGGGGAGCCTTGCGTGACAACGCGTTGACCTGGCCGACCGACGACGACGTGCGACGAGCCTTTGATGGACGACAATTTTACAACGGCATGGCGCAAAGCCGTATCCGTGTCCTCCTGGGGTCAATCGACCAGCAGTTGCGGTCAGAGAATCCCCACGAACCCGAGGCGATTGTCGAGTACGACGCCCTGCAAATCGAGCATGTTATGCCCCGGTCGTGGGTCGCTCACTGGCCGATCTTCGACGAGAAGACGCATCCGGTCGCCGCCGACGACTCTGACCCTGATTGGGTTGTGCGGAGGGATGAGCGTGACGCGATTGTGGATCGGATCGGAAATCTGACGCTTGTGACCGGTACATTCAACAACGACGTCTCCAATCTCGGCTGGGACATCAAGCGACCTGAGTTCCAGAAGCAGCGCAGTCTCGTCATCAACTACGACATCGCCGCGTCAGAGTCTTGGGGAGAGGACTCGATTGCGCAACGGGCGTCGATTTTCGCGGACGTTGCCATCCGCATCTGGGGTTCACCACCAATCGCCCGCGAACCAGATTGATGGCAGTGCCATACATCAGTGACCTTGCCTTGCGATGATCTCGCACGTGGTGGGAACCTGCATTCCGAGCGATCGATGCGTCGCTTTGGCGGCACAAAGGCTCTCGATGTCGCATACGTGACTGTTGCTGACAGGGCGGATTCAATTGGTCGTCGCAACACCTCGAGTGGGAGGTGTGTGATGGGACGTCGTCAGCAGGATGCGGATCGGGCGATCAGACCGAAGTTGCGGTCGCCGGGCACACCGCCGATCTCTCGAGAGGTGCAGCACAGGTTCTGGGTCGAGATCGCGAAAGGGTTGCTGCCTGAAGAGGCGGCGGCTCGGGTTGGGGTGTCGCAGCCGGTCGGTGGGCGGTGGTTCCATAACGCTGGCGGCATGCCGCCGTTCGATCTGAGCAAACCACCCTCCGGCAGGTATCTGTCATTCGCGGAGCGGGAGGAGATCGCGATCCTCAACGCGCAAGACTGCGGTGTTCGTGAGATAGCCCGACGCGTCGGACGCGACCCGGGGACGATCTCCCGCGAGCTGCGGCGCAACGCTGCGACCCGGGGCAGCAAACGGGACTATCGAGCGTCCGTCGCGCAGTGGAAGTCGGACATCGCCGCGAAGCGACCCAAGGTCGCCAAACTCGTCGCGAACCCGAGACTGCGGGATTACGTTGAGGAACGTCTCTCCGGGCAGATCGTGATGCCCGACGGTGCTGTCGTGGCTGGTCCTGAGGTGCCGAAGTTCACGGGCCGGAACAAGCCGCACCGGAAGGACCGGCCGTGGTCGTGGGCGTGGAGTCCTGAGCAGATCGCGAACCGGATCCGCATCGACTTCCCGGATGATGATTCCATGCGCATCAGCCACGAAGCGATCTACCAGTCGCTCTATATCGAGGGGCGGGGCGCGCTCAAACGCGAGCTGGTGTGGTGTCTGCGTACCGGACGAGCGCTCCGCGCCCCACGGGAACGCTCCAGGCGCAAGACCTGGGCCCACGTGACCCCGGAGACGCTGATCAGTGAGCGTCCCGCTGAGGTTGAGGATCGCGCCGTTCCCGGGCATTGGGAGGGCGACTTGCTGATTGGACTGGAACGTTCTGCGGTCGGCACCGTCGTCGAACGTGCGACTCGTTACACGCTGCTTGTTCACCTCCCACGCGAGGAAGGCTACCGGCATAAGGAGACCCCGAAGAACGGGCCAGCGCTGGCCGGGTATGGCGCGGTGACGATGGCGAAAGCGCTGACGAACACGATGTCGACGCTGCCGGAGCAGCTGGCCCGGTCGTTGACCTGGGATCGCGGCAAGGAGATGTCTGCGCACGCCCAGTTCCGAGTCGAGACCGGTATCCCGGTGTTCTTCGCCGACCCACAATCACCTTGGCAGCGCGGCACGAACGAGAACACCAACGGCCTGCTCCGCCAGTACTTTCCGAAAGGCACGGACCTCTCGCGATGGTCCGCCGAGGAGATCGACGCCGTCGCCTATGCCCTCAACACAAGGCCACGCAAGACGCTCGGCTGGAGGACACCAGCCGAGGCATTCAACGAGCAGCTACTGTTGCTCCAACAACCCGGTGTTGCAACGACCGGTTGAACCTGGTCAGTGATCGTCGTCGTCGTGGTTGTTGGGTTTCGAAAGACTCTAGAAGGGCACGAGCCGTCGAGGAATCGGCCCGCGCAGCCACTATTCGCCGAGCTGAGTCGAATCCCGCAAATGAGCTCCCCCTCTTTTGATGTGCGGACTCAGCGTGCCAGAGTCCTCCGACATTCGCGGCGCCGCGCACCTGTCACCGCCATTGAGAGGGCGGCAGCCCGCTAGCATCCGAAGCATGACCCGAATGATTCCGCTGCGCCCGCGCAAGGGTGCGAACGTGTCGGAGAAGCGCATCTTCGACGCGTTCGCCGGGGCGACCGGTGCAACTGTCGATAATCGGCGTGAAACGGTGCCGGCATTGAAGCTGCGTTTCGTCTCGCTTCGCTCGCTCAACGACCGGAGGTAGCGGGGCGGGGGATCGTCGTCATCGAGGCGAAGAACCCCGAGTACGTCGAGTACAAGGACGGCGAGTGGCGGCTCGACCGCGTGCCGAACCCGGGCAAGAGCCCGTTCGATCAGCTGGATGGCAGCATCCGGAGCCTCCGCGGCTACTTGAAGCAGCGCGAGATCCTCGTCGGGGACGAACCCATCGCGCGGCTCGTGTGGTTCACCTCGCTCGGTCGGCACCAGTTCCACAACTCCACCCCGGGCGACATGCAGTTCTTCGAGTGGGAGCTCGCGTGGCGCGACGACCTGCAGCATCCGACCGCGCTCGTCGAGAATGTGCTCGGCGAGTACGACGCCTGGTACTCGCAGGTCGACGGGGTCGCGCACAACCCCGACACGATGACCGCCGAGCACGTCGAGACCATCGCCGCGGCGCTGATCGGCGACTTCGAAGGCGGGCGCACCCTCGCCGACCGCAAGCTCGAGCGCCTCGACGACGAAGGCAGCCTGCTCAAGCAGCAGCGGACCGTGCTCGACACGATCGACCGCAACGACCACATCTACTTCGACGGCCCCGCCGGCACCGGCAAGAGCTACCTGCTCGCCCAGCTCGCCAAGCGCTGGCGGCTCGCACCCTCGTCACCTGCTGGAACCTGCTCATGGCCGACGAGCTGCGCGACACGCTCCGCACGAACCGCGACGTGGTCGTCGCCGACCTGAACACGCTCATGCTGAAGATCGCGGGGCTCGACGAGAACCCATCGGATGCCGGCCGGCAGTGGTACACGGAAGAACTCCCGCGCCTCGCGATCGCTGCGCTCGCCGAGGACCCTTCACGCGGCGCCTACGACGCGATCTGCGTCGACGAGTTCCAGGACATCGCGGGCTTCCCCGCCGTGCTCGACCTGCTGCTCGCACTGTCGTCGACGGGGTCGGCGACGGGGGTGAAGCTGGCGTTCGCCGGCGATGCGCGCCAACAGATCCTCCGGCCCGCGGCCGAGCAGGTGGACCCCTACGCGGTCGCGCGGGAGCGCGTGCCCGACCTCGTGCATGTGGCTCTGCGACGCGGGCTTCGGCAGGTCAGCGGCCTGGCGGCATCGGCCGAGAACCTGCTGTCGCGGCGCTTCGGCTACCTGGGTCACCGGGTGACCTCGACGATCGACAAACCGCTGGCGATCAAGAACGCCGCGGATGCGAGTGAGGCCGCGGGTGCGCTCGCCGAAGCCCTGCGGGAGCTGCTCAAGGAGCATCAAGCACACGACATCGTCGTGCTCAGCCCTTTCGGGGAACACCGCTCGCTGGTGGGCAGACTGCTGGCCGCCGAGCACTTCACGAAGGAGGAGCGCTGGCTGCGCGAGCGCCTGCGCCCGGTATCAGGGGAGGGCCTGCGGTGTCGGATGCCGCGGCATCCGACTCTCCGGCCACCCCGCCCGCACCCGCGCCCCAGGCGCCGTCGGGCCGTGTGCGCTGGGGCTCGATCTTCAAGTACAAGGGCCTCGACGCGGAGGCCGTGGTCCTCACCGATGTCGGCGACGACGCGATCGCCTTCGTGCGCGAGCAGGGGCTCGACTGGTTCGACCTGCTCTACGTCGGCCTCACGCGGGCGCGGTATCGGTGCGTGGTCGTCGCGGGGTGACGGCGCCGTCTCCCTCTGCGCCGAGACCGAGCCGAACCGGGACCGTCTCGGCCGTGCTTCGTCGCGGGGATGGCACGGCGGCGCCGTCAACGGCGGAATCGGGCGACGAGGGCATCCTTCATGCTCACGAAGAGATCGCGGAAGAGTTCGCGAAACTCAGGGCTCACCAGCGCCAGGAAACCGACGAAGAGCGGCAGCGTGATCAACGCCAGCACAAGGCCCGCCAGCACAAGGACGACGAAGATCATGTCGCCTCACCTCCCCTTGATGTCGTGGATTCAGCATGCCAGTCGCATCCGACATCGCGCGGGGAGCCGTCGCGCAGGCGACCGGTCCTTCGGGGTCGTTCGGTGGCCCCTTCACGCTGCGCCGGCCGCGGCACCCGATCGCAACGTCGGCGGTGCTCGCTACACTGAGGGCTCAGACGGCAGAGGCGATCGTGTCGGATGCCGCAGACAGCCTGGGGAGGTGCGACGTGTCGGGCAACCCTCCCGCGCCGTACGGGCCCCCTCCGTACGGGCAGCCTTCGCAGCCGCCGCGCTACGCTCCGCCTCCGCAGTACGGCGCGTCGCCGTATGTGAACCTGCCCGCTCCGGTCGTGCCGGGCGGCGGCGTCCCACCGGAGGGCGACAAGAACTATCTCCTCACGGTGCTGCTCTCGTTCTTCTTCGGGATGTTCGGCATCGACCGCTTCTATCTCGGCAAGGTCGGTACGGGGCTCGCGAAGCTCTTCACGTTCGGCGGATGGGGATCTGGTACCTCATCGACCTGCTCATGACGCTCTTCGGAGCGCAGCGCGATGCGCAGGGGCGACGGCTGGCCGGCTACGAGAAGAACAAGACCACGGCCTGGATCATCGTCGGCGCGGTCTTCGGAGCCGGGGTGCTCGCCAACATCCTTCTCGTGACGATCGCCGCTTCGGTCGGGAGCGACGGCCCGACGCCGTTCGGGTGGGGCCTGCTCGGGCTGATCGCGGCCGGGGGCGTCACGCTGGGCGCGATCGCGATCGGGCGCCGTCGCAAGAAGAACCGTGCGGCGGAGGCAGCGCGGGTCGTCGATCCGGTGCCCGCGCGCATCCGCGCGCGTCTCCATGCGCTGGCGGCACTGCGGATGCAGTTCACGCAGAGATCCGTCGCGGGCGATCAGGTCGCAGGCGCCGTGGGCTCCCAGATCGACGCTCTCGTGCAGAACGTGAGCGAGCTCTTCCGGCGTCTGGCGGCCAAGTCCGACGCGCAGCAGCGAGGCATCGCCGAGGTCGAGTACGACGACAAGCTCGCCAGGCTCGCGAGGGCCTTGGGCGATGACTATCTGCTCGACCTGCTCGCGCATCCGCGCCTCTGGGAGGACCCGGACCGTCGCGCCCGCGAAGTGCAGAGCGCGCTCGGAGCGGTCGATGCGCAGGTGATCGCGAACATCCGTCAGGTCAACGCCCACCGCGGCCTCGTCTTCGAGGTCGCGCTCGACGGACTCATGGGTCCGCGCAAGGCGCACGACGACTGGCAGCGCGACTTCGACCAGGCGGCGGGGGACCGGTAGTTCATCCGGCGCTTCGACAGCACCGGCCGCTTCGCGCTTCCGCGGAATCCACGCATCGCATCGCCTGGCTAAGTTGTACACTTTTATGTACATAATCGCGCAATGTGGCGTGCGCGAGTCACTCACACAGACACGGAACCGGAGGTGAGAGCCATGGAGGTCATCCCGGTTGCCGAGGCCCGCGCGGGTCTCTCCCGCGCGCTCGCCGAGTTCCGACAGGACCCGGATGCCGCGCCCGTGATCATCGGATCCCACCGCAGGCCAGAGGCGGTGCTGCTGCCGTACGACGCGTATATGCAGTTTGCGGCATCCGATGCTCCGGGGCCGACCCTTGACCGTCTGCGCCGACTCGCGCCGATCATCGGGCGACTGGCGCAGATGTCTCGCCTGAGCGAGGTTCGCGTGTTCGGTTCGGTCGCGCGGGGCGAGCAGGCCGCCGGCAGCGACGTCGATCTGCTCGTCACGCCCGACCCTGACGCCACGCTGTTCGACATCGCGCAGTTCGAGATCGACATGGAGGCGCTGATCGGCACCCCGGTCACCGTCGTACCCGTGACCTCGCTGGATGCCCAGCGAGACGCGCATATGCTTCGCGAGGCGGTCGTGCTGTGACGCAGGCCGGCCCCGACGACGTACCGGATCGCTCCGAGCGCTGGCTGGCCGACCTCGCAGACGCCCTCCGTCAGGCCGCCGAGCTCGCCGATCGAGGCAAAGACGCCTACCTCGATGACCCGGCGATCCCCCTGGCGTTCGAAGCGCTGTCGAACCGCGTCGGAGACCTGGCGAAGAGGCTCGTGACATCGGATGCCGCACGCTTCTCTCACCCGTCATGGCGAGCGGCCGCGCGCCACCGTGACTTCGTCGTGCATCACTACGATCGCGTGGATGAGGAGATGCTCTGGCGCACGGTGACCGACAGCTTCCCGGCGCTGGCTGTGCTGGTGCGGGAGGAGCGGGGACCGCTAAGGGATGATCCCCTGCTTCCGCGCCGCCGCCACCGCGGCGTGCCGTGTCGAGGCGTCCAGCTTCGACATCGCGGCGCTCAGGTAGCTCTTCACAGTGCTCTCGGTCAGGCCCAGCACGTGGCCGACCTCGGCGTTGCGGTAGCCGAGCGCGGCGCAGGCCAGTACGTCGATCTCGCGCGGTGAGAGCTTGACGTCGGTCATCGCCTGCTGCGCACCCGACAGGCTGAGCCCGGCCAGGCGCCGCTCGACCGCCTGCAGCTTCTCGCGCAGCGCCGGGTCCTCGACGCCGGCGGCGATCGTGCGCAGCTCGGCGTAGCTCTCGCGTAGATCCTGCTGCTGTGCGGGCGCGAGCCGCGGCGCGATCTCGGCCTCGGGGGCGACGAGCGCGAGACGGCGGGCGACCTCGTCGCGCACGCGGATCTCCTGCCCCAGCTTGTCGGCGATCGCGAGAGCGGGTTTGGCGAACACGTCGCCCACCGGCGCGAAGGAGTGCGAACCGCCGTAGAGGATGCCGCGGGTGCGTCCGGAGACGACGACCGGCACCGCCAGCAGCGTCACGATGCCCTCGGGCAGCACCCGGTCGTCGTAGTCGTGCGTGATGTGCTTGGACGTCTCGTAGTTGCCCGTGATGCGCGGACGCCGCTCGGCCATCGCCTTGCCGCCGAGGCCGCGCTCGGGCTGGATGCGCAGGCCGTCGAGGCTGTGCGTGCGGTTGCCGACGAGCGAGGCGATCGTCACCGCGCCGCCGTATTCGAGGCCGCCGAAGGCCAGCGGGAAGTGCGTCGCCGCGGCGAGGTCGGCGACCGCCTCTTCGAGCAGCTGCTGCTCGTTGGGCTCCTCAGGTCGCCGCATCCCTCGCTCCTCGTCGAGTGTCTTCGCCCGGGACACCCCCAACTTTCGTAGGTGGTACGCCCCCGGTCGCGATTCGTACCGTGAACCCTACCACCGTGAATCGGGTCATCCCGAGGTGGAAAGCCCCAGGCATTTCGAAGGAGAAGTGATGGCCGACACGTACACCGACATCTGGACGCGGAGCATCCGCGACCGCGACGCGTTCTGGCTCGAGGCCGCCGAAAGCGTCGACTGGATCACTCCGCCCACCGTCGCGCTCGAAGAGCGCAGCGCGTCGGAATGGCGGTGGTTCCCGGGCGCAGAGCTCAACGTCAGCCACAACGCCCTCGACCGGCACGTCGACGCCGGCCACGGCGAGAACACCGCCCTCATCTACGACTCGGCCATGACCGGCACGAAGGCGCGCTTCACCTACCGCGAGCTGCGCGACCGCGTCGCCCGCTTCGCCGGCGCCCTGCAGAACATCGGCGTCGGCCGCGGCGACCGCGTGCTCATCTACCTGCCCATGACTCCCGAGGCAGTCATCGCGATGCTCGCGACGGCCCGCATCGGCGCGATCCACTCCGTCGTCTTCGGAGGGTTCGCGGCGAGCGAGCTGGCCACGCGCATCGCGGACGCCCGCCCGAAGGTCATCGTCACGGCATCCGGCGGCCTCGAGCCGAACCGCGTCGTCGAGTACCTGCCGCTCGTCGAGCGGGCGCTCGAGATCAGCGGAGAGGGCGTCGAGGCCGTGATCGTGCGCGACCGCGCGGCGGTGCCCGGATCGGCCGCCGACTACGCCGACCACAAGAACGCCACGTGGCTCGACTGGGAGGAGATCGAGTCGGATGCGGCACCCGCCGCTCCCGTGCCGGTGCGCTCGGAGGACCCGCTGTACATCCTCTACACCTCCGGCACGACCGGCAGCCCCAAGGGCGTCGTGCGCGACAGCGGCGGATACACCGTCGCCCTCTCGTGGGCGCTGCGCAACATCTACGAAATCGGCCCCGGCGACACGATCTTCACCGCCAGCGATGTCGGCTGGGTCGTCGGCCACTCCTTCATCGTCTACGGTCCGCTCATCGCCGGCGGCACGACCGTGCTCTACGAGGGCAAGCCCGTCGGAACACCGGATGCCGGAGCCTTCTGGCGTCTCGTCTCCGAGTACGGCGCGAAGGCGCTGTACACCGCGCCGACGGCGCTGCGCGCCATCCGACGTGAAGACCCCGAGCTCGAAGAACTGAAGCGCTACGACATCTCCGCCCTCCAGGCGCTGTTCCTCGCCGGCGAGCGTCTCGACCCCGAGACGTGGCACTGGGCGAACGATGGCCTTGGCGTCGACATCGTCGACCACTGGTGGCAGACCGAGACCGGCTGGTCGATCTGCGCCATCCCGCGCGCCATCGAGAAGCTGCCCGCGAAGGCCGGATCGACCACGGTGCCCATGCCGGGGTTCGACGTGCGCATCCTCGACTCCCGGGGCGACGATGTCACCTCCCCGGGCCGCGAGGGCAACATCGCCATCAGGCTGCCCCTCCCTCCCGGCGCGCTGCTGGGCATCTGGGGCAGCGAAGAGCGCTTCGTCGACTCGTACCTGAAGGCCTTCCCCGGCTACTACGCCACGGGGGATGCCGGACACGTCGACGACGACGGTTACCTCTTCGTCATGGGGCGGACGGATGACGTCATCAACGTCGCCGGCCACCGGCTCTCCACGGGCCAGCTCGAGGAGGTGCTGATCCTGCATCCGGCCGTCGCCGAGGCCGCCGTCATCGGCGTGCACGACGAGCTCAAGGGGCAGCGCGCCGCCGGATTCGTCACGCTCAAGCACGGCGAGACCATCACCCCGACGTGCTCGCCCCCGCTCTGATCGCGCTCGTGCGCGAGCACATCGGCCCGGTCGCCGCATTCCGCGATGTCACCGTGCTCGACCGGCTGCCCAAGACCCGCTCGGGGAAGATCCTGCGCAAGACCATGCGCCAGATCGTCGACGGCGAGCCCTACAAGGCGCCCGCCACGATCGAGGATCCCGCCGTCCTCGACGCGCTCGAGGCCGCCATCGCCACTCCCGCCCACTTCGCGGCGCCGCCCACGGTGCCGGTGAAGACGGCCGCGCTCCGGTGAGCGTCGCCTGCCCGCATCCGATCACTGACCCTTCACCCACCCATCTATGAGGCAAGGAGGCCCCATGTCCCACTCACCTGATCAGAGCGTCGCCCCGCCCGGCGGCGCCCCCGCCATCGACTACCTCGAGATCGAGGACTCGTCCGAGTTCCGCGAGCTGAAGCGCAAGCACCGGAGCTTCGTGTTCCCCCTCGCGATCGGCTTCCTCGTCTGGTACTTCGGCTACGTGCTGCTGGCCGCATTCGCCCCGGAGTTCATGGCGATCCCGCTGTGGGGATGAACGTCGGCCTGTGGCTCGGCCTGGGCCAGTTCGCGACGACCTTCGCCATCACGATGGGATACGTCTCCTTCGCGAACCGCGTGCTCGACCCTCGGGCCGCCGCGATCCGTGAGCGACTCGAAGCCCAGGAACTCGCCCACGCCGAGGAGGCCGCGTCATGAGCATGGAGAACAACCCCATCCTGAACATGTCGGTGTTCGCGGCGTTCGTCGCCGTCACGCTTTTCATCGTCATCCGCGCCAGCCGCACCAACAAGTCGGCGGCCGACTACTACGCCGGCGGCCGGTCGTTCACCGGGCCGCAGAACGGCTTCGCCATCTCGGGAGACTACCTCTCGGCGGCATCCTTCCTCGGGATCGTGGGAGCGATCGCGATCAACGGATACGACGGGTTCCTCTACTCGATCGGATTCCTCGTCGCATGGCTGGTCGCACTGCTGCTGGTCGCGGAGCTCATGCGCAACACCGGCAAGTTCACCATGGCCGACGTGCTCTCGTTCCGGCTGCGCCAGCGCCCCGTGCGCATGGCCGCGGCGACGACCACGCTCGCCGTCTGCTTCTTCTACCTGCTGGCCCAGATGGCCGGCGCCGGCGGACTGGTGTCGCTGCTCATGGGCATCGACGGTCGCATCGGCCAGTCGATCGTCGTCGCCGTCGTCGGCGTCATCATGATCACCTACGTGCTCGTGGGCGGGATGAAGGGCACCACCTGGGTGCAGATCGTCAAGGCGTTCCTGCTCATCGGCGGTGCCGGCGGCATGACCATCTGGGTGCTCGCGATCAACGGCTTCAGCATCCCGGGCCTGCTGCAGTCCGCCGTCGACGCCTCGGTGCGCACGCCTCCGGAGGTCATCCTGGCACCGGGCCTGCAGTACGGCGGCAACCCTGGACTTCATCTCGCTGGCGATCGCGCTCGTGCTCGGCACGGCCGGACTCCCGCACGTGCTCATGCGGTTCTACACGGTGCCCACGGCCAAGGAGGCCCGCCGCTCGGTCGTGTGGGCGATCTGGCTGATCGGTCTGTTCTACCTGTTCACGCTCATTCTCGGCTACGGCGCCGCGGCGCTCGTCGGGCCGGAGACCATCGCGAATGCTCCCGGCGGCGTGAACTCGGCGGCGCCGCTGCTGGCGCTGGCGCTGGGCGGACCGGTGCTGCTGGGCTTCATCTCGGCGGTGGCGTTCGCGACGATCCTCGCGGTCGTCGCCGGACTCACCATCACGGCGGCGGCCTCGTTCGCGCATGACATCTACGCCAACGTCATCAAGAAGGGCAAGGTCGCCCCCGACGGCGAAGTGAAGGTGGCGCGCCGCACGGTGCTCGTCATCGGCGCGCTCGCCATCGCCGGAGGCATCGGCGTGCAGGGGCAGAACATCGCCTTCCTCGTCGCGCTCGCCTTCGCGGTCGCGGCCAGCGCGAACCTGCCGACGATCCTGTACTCGCTGTTCTGGCGGAAGTTCACCACACGCGGTGCGGTGTGGAGCATGTACGGCGGACTCGCCTCGTCGGTGCTGCTCATCGTGTTCTCGCCGGTCTTCTCCGGAACGCCGACCTCGATGTTCGGCGAGAGCGTGAACTTCGCCATCTACCCGCTGAACAACCCCGGGATCGTCTCGATCCCGCTCGGGTTCTTCCTCGGATGGCTGGGCTCGGTGACAGAACGACGGCGCGAGGACAAGCTCCTCGCCGCCGAGATGGATGTGAGATCGCTCACCGGCCACGGTGCCGAGAAGGCGGTCTCGCACTAGGGGCAAGCGAAGAGGGGCGCGGGCAGCGCGTGCCACGGGCGGGGCCCGGGCGCGCGCTGCCCGGTCGTGTGGGGCATGTTGCACGGTCCCGTCGGCGGTGCGCGTCACCGGGATGCGCACGTCGATTCACGCTGCCGGGGACGTCGTCGCCGAGGGCAGCGCCGGGAGAATCGGTCAGAATGGCGTCTCGTCGGCAGACACGGCCCAGTCGCTGCCGCCGCTCGCCGGTGCGCCGCCGGAGCCCGCCGCGGCGGGGGCCGTTCCTGCGCCGGCGGTCGCCCAGGCATCCGACCCTCCGGCCGGAGCGCCCGCACTTGCGCCCGCGCCGCGCCCGCCGCCTGCCCGCTCGGCGCGTGTCACACTCGCCGTCGCGTACCGCAGCGAAGGCCCGACCTCTTCGACGGTCAGCTCGATGCTCACGCGGTTGTTGCCCTCGCGGTCTTGATAGCTGCGTTGCTGCAGGCGGCCCTGCGCGACCACGCGCATGCCCTTCGTCAGCGACGCGCCCACGTTCTCGGCGAGCTCTCGCCAGGCGGAGCAGCGGAGGAAGAGGGCCTCGCCGTCTTTCCACTCGTTCGCCGCGCGGTCGAAGGTGCGCGGGGTGCTGGCGATCGTGAAACTCGCGACCGGTGCGCCCGACTGCGTGTACCGCAGCTCAGGGTCGGCGGTGAGGTTGCCCACGATGGTGATGATCGTCTCGTTCATTGTTCACTCCGGTTCCGTATGCTCTTCATCTCGCGTGTCGAGACTGCCTCATCGGTGAGACGAGATCAGCATAGGGCTCGTCGCCGACATTGGGGTGCGCGGCGATCGCGGTTCTAGAGGATCACCGCCGAGCGTCGCGGCCACACCCCGCCGAGCACCCGCTCGGTCGCCTCGTGCGGCAGGAGGCCCGTGTCGTGCACCAGCCGCGGCCAGGCCGCCCACTTCTCGGCGATGGGCGAGAGAAGCCAGCCGTCTCGCGTGTGCACGCCCTCGCCCTCGAACAGGCGCTTGTCGACGCGTGCCCACTGATCCTCGGTGAGCCTGTCGAGGGTGAGATACAGCACGTAGAGATCCCGGGCCGTGAACCCCGCCGCCTCGAACGCGCGAGCGACACCGTTCAGCGCCTCCTCCCAGGCCAGGCCGTCCTCCCGCGAGACGTACTTGCCCGTTCCCGTGCGCAGCGGGGCGCGCACCGGAGGGAAGACGAGCAGAACCCGCCACCAGGCACGGTAGGCCCCCGCGGCATCCGGATGCGAGAGCACGTTGAGGCCGCTGCCGAGAGGTGCATGCCCGTGCGCGAAGCGATTCTCGGATGCCGCGGGCCGCGGATCGGCCCCTGTCCGCCCCGGCGGGGTGTCGTCGAGGGGACTCCGGGACGCTGCTCGCGGGTGAGGAAGATCGCCAGTGCGCGCTCCCCGGATTCACCGGCGCGGACAAGGTCGAGCCATCCGCGCCACTGGGCGGCATCGATCTCGTAGTAGTCGTCGGCGTGCTGCGGACGGTGGTCGCGCCCGGTCACCAGATGCGCCGGGGTGCGCCCCTGGATGAGTCGACGCAGCGTCGCATACTCATCCGGAGTGAACCCGGCGTCGAAGGCGTTGCGCGCCACACGGATCAGAGACTCGCTGTGCACGATGCGCCCTTGCGCGAGCGATCGCGCTGTGAGGCCACCGACTGCGGCTCCGGGAAAGAAGGGCCAATGGTGTGAGGCGATCCGCAGCCAGGAGAGCCTGTCGGTTCGGGGGATGTCGCCCCACAGTGCGTCATCATCGGAGGCGAAGGGCCTGACGGCCCCGATGTCGTCGGGATCGGGAATGTGCGTGCTCATGGGAGCGCTCCTGTCCGGGTGCGCCGCGGCGCACCCCTCGCGGGCGGCCTGCCGCCCCATCGACTTGCCCGCACACGGATGCGCCGGGCCGGTTCTTCCCCTGGGGCACCCCGCTCGATGGAGGAGGGTTGCCGTGCAGCCGGCCAGGTACCTCTGGCTGCAGCTCTTGAACCTGGACAGAACGATAGCAGAGGTCGGGGACATTCCCTCCGGGCGAACAAAAATACTAATGTGAGGTCGGATGCCGGCGCTGGCCGCGCCGTGAGATACCCTGCCCTTGGCATTCACTCGAATAAATATTCGACAAACGCTGTGGCGTCCGCTACGCTCAAAGTATGTCGAAACTGGCCGCGTTGCACGAGGGATGTCGCTCCTCGATGATGCGTGGGCGGGCGCCGATGACGCGAGTGGCCTGTCGAGGGAGCAGCTCATCGAGGTGAATGACGCGATCGCCGCGCTGCACCGCCGACTGGATGCGGTGCATGCCGAGGTAGCTGCGGAGATCGCGCACCAGTCGCGCCCGGAGTTGGGGCGGAGAGCCTTGCGAAGCAGCAAGGGTTCCGGTCGCCGGCGACGCTCATCGCCGCGGCGACGGGCGGGTCGGCGGGTGACGCCTCTCGTCTGGTGAAGGTGGGGAGGCGACGGCTCCGCGTACGAATCTTCTGGGTGACCGGTTGCCGGCGAAGTATCCGCTCGTGCGTGAGGCGCTGGCTTCGGGCGTGTTGAGCGCGCCGGCGGCGGCGTTGATCATTGCGGTGCTCGATCGGTGCCGCATCGCGGCCGGTGCGGAGCGGATCGCGGAGGGTGAGCGGGTGCTCGTGGCGGGGCGGTTGGGCTCTCGTTGGATGATGTGCGCAAGCTCGTCGTGCGTGCCGAGGCGTGGCTGGACCCGGATGGTGTGCAGCCGCGGGCCGAGGAGCAGCGCGGTAAGCGACAGGTGACGATGTTCGAGCGCGACGGGATGGTGCACCTCACCGCACAGCTCGATGCCGAGAGCGCCGCACCGGTCGTGGCCGCGATTCGCGGGTACGTGTCGGCGGCGTTCGCTGCGCGTAAGGATGCGCCGGATCCGGATGCGGCGGATGCCGACCGCCGGAGTGTGCCGATGCTGCAGGCCGATGCGCTCAGCGCGATCTGCGCGCATGTGCTCGGCTGCAAGAGTGAGAAACTTCCCCTGGCCGGGGCGACGGTCATCGTCCGAATGAGCCTGGAGGACCTGCAGGCGGGTACCGGATCGGCGGAAATCGATGGGATCGACCAGCCGATCAGCATCTCAACGGCCCGCAGGATGGCCGCGAGTGGTGGGGTGATCCCCTGTGTTCTCGGTGGCGACAGCGAGATCCTCGACTGGGGTCGGGAGAAACGACTCTTCACCCGGGCGCAACGCCTGGCACTGGTCGAACGCGATGGCGGGTGCGCGATGTGCGGACTGCCACCCGAGATGACCCGGGCGCATCACATTCAATGGTGGCAGCGACATCGCGGGCGAACCGATCTGTCCAACGGGGTTCTGCTGTGCGAGACCTGTCACCATCGCATCCACGACAACGGGTGGGAGATCCGCATCGACGGGGCCGGTGTCGATGCGCGCGTCTGGTTCCTCCCGCCGCCCTACGTCGACCCCGCCCGCACGCCACGGCTGGGTGGCCGGGCGCGATTCGGACTCGCCGCCTGAGCGTGCCCGCGAACGGCGAGCGCTACCGGGGAGAACACGTCGGGCGTCGTAGGCGCCGGGGTCGTGACGGCCGAGCGTGCGCTCAATCCTCGCTGGAATGCAACCCGCGCCGCGACGACAGCAGCGTGATCTCCGGATGCTCCTCGGCCAGCATCCGTTCGGCACGATCGAGAACGTCGCGCACGTGCGCGACATCCGACCCCACCGCCGACACCCCGATCGCGGCCCGGCGATGCAGATCATGCGCACCGACTTCGGCCACCGCCACCTCGGTGCGCCGGCTCAGATCGGCGATCAGCGGGCGGATCACGCTCCGCTTCTCCTTGAGCGAATGGACATCGCCCAGCAGGATGTCGAACTCCGCCCATCCGATCCACATGCGGCCAGTCTCGCATCCGGGTGGGTGGGATCAGGCCAGCCGCCCCAGATCGTCCTCGAGTGCGACCCAGGCGAGCATCGCGCACTTCACCCGTGCGCTGTACCTCGAGACGCCCGACAGAGCAGCGGCATCACCGAAGACCTCTTCTTCCAGCGGCGTCTTCCCGCGCGAGCGCAGCGCCTCGCGGAACCCATCGATCAACGACGAGATCTCCGCACGCGGCACGACCCCGTCGTTCTCGGCCGCCAGCTCCCGCACGAGCGCGGTCAGCATCGACGCCGACGCCTGCGAGATCGAGCAGCCCGACCCCTCCCAGGTCACCTCGGCCAGCCGGCCCTGCTCGTCGACCCGCGCCCGCAGGGTCACCTCGTCGCCGCAGATCGGGTTCTTCTGGAACGACGTCGCCGACAGCGGCGTCTCTTCGGCGAGACCCTTGCCCACCGGACGCTTCGAATGATCCAGCAGCAGCTCCTGGTACAGCGACTCGAGACTCATGCGTCCGCCCCGAAGTACTCGCGCACGTCGGCGACCGCATAGAGGAACGTATCGACATCCTCATTGGTCGTGAAGACTGATGCCGACGCCCGCACCGTCGCCGTCACGCCGAATCGGCGGTGCAGCGGCTGGGCGCAGTGGTGCCCGACGCGGACGGCGACCCCGCGGGCATCCAGGAACTGCCCCGCATCGTGCGCGTGCACGCCCTCGATGTCGAAGGCGGCCAGGCCCACACGAGACACACCCGCCGCGTCGCCCAGCAGGCGCACGCCCGGAATGTCCCGGAGGCCCGCCAGCATCCGATCCGAGATCTCCTGCTCGTGTGCGGCGACCGCCGGCATCCCGAGGCCGTCGAGGTAGCGCGCCGCCGCGGCCAGCGCGATCGCCTGCGAGACCGGCTGCGTGCCCGCCTCGAACTTCTGCGGCGCGGGCAGATACTCCGCCTCGTCGAGCGTCACCGTCGTGATCATCGATCCACCCGTGAGGAAAGGCGGCAGCGCATCCAGCACCTCGGCGCGGCCGTAGAGGCCGCCGACGCCGTAGGGGCCGAGCATCTTGTGGCCCGAGAACACCGCGAGGTCCACGTCGAGATCGGGGAAGGAGACCGGCAGATGCGGCACCGACTGGCAAGCGTCCAGCACGACGAGTGCGCCGGCGGAGCGTGCCAGTGCGACCAGCGAAGACACCGGATTGACGATCCCCAGCACATTCGAGACGTGCGGGAACGCGACGACCCGTGTCCGCGCGCCGATCAGCGACGCCGCCGCATCCAGGTCGAGCTGCCCGTCATCCAGGACCGGGATGTGCCGCAGCGTCGCACCCGTGCGCGCCGCGAGCTCCTGCCACGGAATGAGGTTCGCGTGGTGCTCGGTCTCGGTGATGACGATCTCGTCGCCGGGCGCCAGCGCGAATCGCTGCGCCGTGGCACCCCGCGCCCCGCCGAGGCGTTGCCGATCGCATAGGCGATGAGGTTCAGACCCGCCGTCGCGCCGGCGGTCCAGACGAGCTGCTCGGGAGCCGCCCCGATGAAGGAGGCGACCGTCTCGCGCGCATCCTCGAACAGCACGGTCGAGTCGGCCGCGAGCGTGTGCGCACCGCGGTGCACGGCGGAGTTCGTGCCGGTGAGGAAGTCGATCTCGGCATCCAGCACGGCCTGCGGCTTCTGGCTCGTGGCGCCGGAGTCGAGGTACACGAGCGGATGCCCGTTCACCTCGCGCTGCAGCAGCGGGAAGTCGGCGCGCAGCGCACGGGAGTCGAGGGCGAGGGAGGTCACCCTTCAAGGGTACGGCGCTTCGAGGGCACGCGGGCGGCCGGTCACGGCTCAACCCTGCGCGGGATCCTCCGGCTCGGCGGTCGCGGCATCCGATGCCTCCGGAGCCGGCGGCGCGACGGGGAAGGCGACGATCGTCGTCGACTCGAAACCGAGTGCGAACGGGTCGACCGCCGGGGCCTCCTCCAGCGCCTCGGCAGCGCTCTTCGGATCGAGCGGCTCGGAGGGAAGGCCCGCCCACTCCACCTGGTGCTCTTCGGGTTTCTGCTGGAAAAGTCCCATCGTCAGACCTTCTTCACCACGCTCGACTTCAGCTGCATCGCGCCGAAGCCGTCGATCTTGCAGTCGATGTCGTGCCCGTTCACCGGGTCGATGAGTCGGATGTTGCGCACTTTCGTGCCCGCCTTGATCGACAGCGACCCCTTCACCTTGAGCGAGGTGACGACGGTGACCGTGTCGCCGTCGGAGAGCACGTTGCCCACCGAGTCGCGCACGACCGCCGCGGACTCGCCGGAGTCGGATGCCACATCCGCTCCCTCCTCGGAAGGAGACCACTCGTGCCCGCACATCGGGCACACCAGCAGCGGCGGCATCTCGTAGACGTGCTCGCTCGCGCACTCCGGGCACAGGGGAGGGAATCGCTCATCTGACCAGGGTACGCCGCGGACGGATCTCGAAAACCCCTTGACGCCGCATCCGACACGTCGTAACGTACAACCAAATGGTTGCACAATTTGAACTGAGCGAGACGGAGATCGACCGTGTCTTCCACGCCCTTGCCACATCGACGAGGCGGGACATCCTGCGTCGCACGATCGATCGCGAGCAGTCCGTCTCCGCACTCGCCCGCGAGTACGACATGTCGTTCGCCGCGGTGCAGAAGCATGTGGCCGTGCTCGAAGAGGCGCGCCTCATCATCAAGCGCGCCGAAGGACGCGAGCGTCTCGTCCGCGCCAACCCCGACATGATCGCCCGTGCCCGGGCGCTCCTCGCCCGTTACGAAGACCTCTGGCGCGCGCGCATCGCGCGCCTCGACGACCTGCTGGCCGAGACGCCGGCCGAGAACTGAAGGAGAACACCATGCCTGTCACCGACATCACCACCGATGCCGAGAACCTGACGATGACCGTCGTCGCCGACTTCGCCGCGCCGCTCGAGCGTGTGTGGGCGGCGTACTCCGATCCGCGTCAACTCGAGCGCTTCTGGGGTCCGCCGACCTGGCCCTCCACCTTCACGCACTTCGATCAGAGCGTCGGCGGCCGCGCGAACTACACGATGCACGGACCGCGCGGCGAGACCTCCTCGGGCAGCTGGGAGTTCCTCGCCATCGACGCCCCGCGCCGCTTCGAGGTGCTCGACTCCTTCACCGACGAGGAGGGTAAGCCGCTCGAGGGCTTCCCGTCGATGCGCATGAGCTTCGCTTTCACGGCGACGGATGCCGGAACCCGCATGGAGGGCACGACCTACTTCGACTCGCTCGAAGCCCTTGAGCAGGTCGTCGAGATGGGCACCATCGAGGGCACCCGCCAGGCGATGGGCCAGCTCGACGCCGTGCTGCAGGATCTGCGCGAGTACGCGCAGGGCAAGGGCACCCGTGTCGAATACCTCGACGACACCCACGTGCGCATCACCCGCCTCATCAATGGGCCGCGCGAGCTGGTGTGGCGCGCGCACCATGATGACGAGCTGGTGCGTCAGTGGATGCTCGGCCCCGACGGGTGGGAGATGACCGAGAACGTCGTCGCCACCGAGCCCGGCCAGAGCCACCGCACCTCCTGGGCGCCGGTCGGCGACACCGAGGGGGAGCCCTTCGGCTTCGAGGGCGAGATCCTGTTCGTCGATGCTCCGCGCCGGGTGGTCTCGACCGAGCGGATGCAGGGCGCCGACGGCCCGGAGACCGTCAACGACCTCAGCTTCTACGAGGAGGACGGCGCGACCCTCGTCACGCTGATCGTCGAGTATCCCGACAAGGAGACCCGCGACATGATCCTCGCCACAGGCATGGCCGACGGCATGGAGGCCTCCTTCGCACGGCTGGAGCGTGTGCTGGGTACGGCCGGCTGAGTCCCGGCGCTCCCTCGCCTCGGCTCACGCGTCACTTCGCCCGGCGCTGTGCTTCTCTGCACAGCGCCGGGCGTCGGTGCTTTTCGGCGATCTGTAAGGATGAGGTGTCATGGACACCCCAGAGGAAAACGCGACAGCACTCCCCGAAGGTCAGGATCCGGCACCGACCGAGACGCGCCGCAAGCGGAAGACGGGCTCGGAGACGGCGCGCAAAGTGCTGCAGGAGCTGTCGGTGCTCCCGCCGAAGGGGATGCATCCGGCGCTGGTCCCCGGCGTCTCCGTCGAGGAGACGGGCCGGACGTATCGCACCGACCCGCTGGTCTTCGGCGCCGCCCTCGCGTTCACGCTCGCCTTCGTCGGCTGGGGCGTCTTCGCCGGCGACAGCCTCGCGAACACCGCGCAATCGGTGCTCAGCTGGGTCGTGGAGTACTTCGGCATCTTCTTCACGACGATCGCGACGGTGGTCCTCGCCTTCATGCTGTTCGTCGGGTTCAGCCGCTACGGACGCATTCCGCTCGGCCGCGACGACGAGGAGCCCGAGTTCTCGATGTTCTCGTGGATCTCGATGCTCTTCGCCGCCGGCATGGGCATCGGCCTGGTGTTCTGGGGCGCCGCAGAACCCCTCACCTTCTTCGAGAACCCGCCGCCGGGCACCGTCGAGGCGAACACGCTCGAGGCGATGCACACCGCGCAGGCCCAGGTGCTCTACCACTGGGGCCCGCAGGCCTGGTCGTTCTACGCTCTCGTCGGCGGCGCGATCGCCTACGGCGCGTACCGGCGCGGGCGAACGCCTCTGATCTCGTCGATCTTCGCCCCGCTGCTCGGCGAGGATCGCACCACCGGCCCGCTCGGGCGCACGATCGACATCTTCTCCATCATCGTGACGCTGTTCGGCACGGCGGCCTCCCTGGGTCTGGGTGCCCTGCAGATCGGCCGGGGCGTCGAGCTCGTCAGCGGCATCGGCGAGCTCGGCAACGGCATCCTCATCGCCGTGATCGCCATCCTCACCGCGGCCTTCGTCGCCTCGGCCGTATCGGGCGTGTCCCGCGGCATCCGCGCCCTGTCCAACATCAACGCGGTCGCGGCGATCATCCTCGCCTTCTTCGTCTTCTTCGTCGGGCCGACACTGCTGATCATCAACGCGATCCCCGCGATCACCGCCCAGTTCTTCGCGGACCTGCCGACCATGATCGGCCGCTCCGGCTCACAGGGGCCCGAGACCCAGGCGTTCCTCTCGGGCTGGACCATCTTCTACTGGGCCTGGTGGATCTCGTGGTCGCCGTTCGTCGGCATGTTCATCGCCAAGATCTCGCGGGGCCGGACCCTTCGCCAGTTCGTCTCGGTCGTCATCGTCGTGCCCGCGCTCATCTCGCTGGTGTGGTTCGCCATCTTCGGGACCACCGCGATCCATCAGCAGATGACGCAGGGCGACCTGCAGGTCAGCCCACCCGAGTCGGTGCTGTTCGGGGTGCTGGGCGATCTGCCGTTCCCGATGATCACCAGCGTCGCCCTCATCCTGCTCGTGGCGATCTTCTTCATCACCGGCGCCGACTCGGCCTCGCTCGTGATGGGCACGCTGTCGCAGCAGGGCCGCCCCGACCCGTCGCGCTGGGTCGCGGTGATCTGGGGAACGCTCGTCGGCGTGATCGCGGCGGTGCTCCTGGTCTCGGGTGAGGAGGGGAGCGGGCTGCGCGCCCTGCAGAACATGACGATCGTCGCGGCGCTGCCCTTCGCGATGATCATGGCATTCATGATGATCGCCTTCATGAAGGACCTGCGCCGAGACCCTCTGATCCTCCGCGACAGGTATGCGCGCCTCGCCGTCCGGCACAGCGTGCGCACGGGCCTGGAGGAGTACGGCGACGACTTCGCGCTCGTGCCGGTCGAGTACGATCACGCCGCCGACGACATCGCCTGGGTCGACGAGGGCGAGGTCGACGAGAGCCTCGCCGAGCTGTACGAGGCGAGCACGGAGGCGATCGACATCATCCCGCCGGAGGCCGGGGCGGAGGCGGATGCCGCAGACGAGACGGATGCCGCAGAGGAGCGGGAACCGCCTGCGTAGTCAGAGCCGGTCGACTGCCGTCACCGTCACGACGACCTCGCCGGCCTCATCGGATGCCGCGGAATCGATGTCCGCGGCATCCGACAATGGGTGCTGGTGCCGGCGCCCGGGCTCAGGGGAGCAGGGTGATCAGCAGTCGCACGGAGAGCGTGAGCACGGCGGCCAGCCCGACGAGACCGAAGAGGTTGTGCCACCACTTGTTCTTCAGCTCGGCCATCAACGTGCCCCGGTTCGCCATGACGACGATCAGCAGGGCGAGGATCGGCGCGATGAAGACCGTGAGGGCCTGAGCGATCACGATCAGCTGCACGGGCGAGGTCTGGAAGATCAGCGTCACGGTCAGGCCGAAGCCCAGGATGACCCCGCTGATGATCTTCGCCGTCGTTGAACCGGAGGACGCGCCGCGCCCGAGGCCGTCCGAGAGCATTGTCCCGCCGGCGGTGGCATTGGCGATCATCGAGGAAAACGCGGCGGCGAAGAAGCCGATACCGAAGATCGCCGAGCCGACCGGGCCGGCCAGGGGCTCGAAGATGCTCGCGAGGGCGAGGATCGTCGGTGCCGCCTCGCCGGTCTGACCCAGAACCGCGGCAGCCACGACGATCACGAGAGCCGTCATGATGCCGGGCGCGACGATGCCCGGGATCGTATCGACGACCGTCACGTCGCGGTAGTCCGCTTCGGTGCGCTTGCGCTCCTTGGTGCCGTAGGAGGTGTAGAAGGCCGCGTTGACGGAGAAGTTCGTGCCGACCAGCGCGACGATCAGGAGCCAGGCGCCATCGGGAACCGTGGGCACGAGCCCGCGGGCGGCGGCCGCCCACTCCGGGTTGGAGATGAACGCAGAGGCGATGAAGGCGATGGCCATGACGACGACCGCGGCGACGAGGATCTTCTCGATCACGCGGTAGACATTGCGGAACAGCAGGATCCCGGCGACGAAGATCGTGCAGATCGCCGTCCACATGACGGGATTGCCGCCCAGGAGCATCGACAGTCCGAGTCCGGACCCGACGGCGTTGCCGACGGAGAAGCAGAGCGTGATCAGGAACACGCCGATGCCGGCGAGGACGCCGACCCAGCCGCCGAGGTGGTCTTTGATCGACGAGATGAGCGATACGGGTGATTTGATGCCCAGACGGACGCTCATATCGGCCAGGAAGATCATCAGGACCGTCGATACCGCGATCACCCAGATCAGGGTGTACTGGTATCCGCTTCCGGCCTGTACGGCGGTGGTCAGGTTGCCGGGGCCGAATTGCCAGGCGCCCACGACGAAGGCCGGCCCGATGAGGGCCAGGCGCTGCCAGAACGTCTGGCGCCGGCGGTGGGACTCGACGATGTTCTTCATTGTCTCGGTGGACACGCGGCCGTAGCCGGTGCCCGGGGTGGTCGACGTGTGTCGCGTCGTGGTGTGTTCGCTCATGCTGATTCTCCTCCATTGGAGTGCGGCCGTGCCGCAGGGTCTTCGTTGACGTCGAGAGCTGTGACTGAGGGGTGGGGGTGAAGTGCGTGGGAGAGGGAAGAGGGCGACGGGCGCGCGCAGGGCGAGATGCCCGTCGCCCCTCTTCGGGTCAGACGTTCGCGGTGACCTTCTCGATGCCGGCGGCGACGAACGCGTCGGCGATCTCCTGGTCGGCGCCGTCGGCGAGCGGGAGCAGGGGGTGCGGACGGTCGCGTGATCCAGGATGCCGCGGTGCACCAGGCCCCATTTGAGCGCCACGGTGCCCTCCATGTGGGATCCGCGGTGGTACACGTTCTGCGTGACGGGCAGCAGGCGCTCGTGGATCGCGTGTGCAGCCTCGTAGTCGCGGGCCTTGCCGGCGGCGATCAGCTCGATCAGCGCCTCCGGGGCGATGTTGCCGTAGCCGACGAGCAGCCCGTCGACATCGAACATCGTCGGCAGCAGGTACTCGTCGTGGCAGGAGAGGATCTGCAGCTCCGGGTAGGCGGCGCGCAGGGTCGGGATCTCGGTGTACCACCGGCGCATGTTGCGCACGCCGTTCTTCGTGGCGAACACGCCCTCCTGGCCGGCGATCTCGAGCTGGGTGTCGAGGTCGTAGGTTGCCTTGGTGTTGTCGGGGTACTGGAAGAGGATCAGCGGAAGGCCGGACTCCTCATAGATCTCGCGGTACCGCGCCTGCGGCGCGCCCTGCTGGTAGCCGAAGCGGAGCCAGCCGTGGGAGGGGTAGACGAGCCCGGCCGCGGCGCCCGCCTCGACGGCCGCCTTCGCCTCGAGCCCGGCGGTCTTGTTGCCCTCCTTCGTGATCCCGGCGATCACGGGAACCCGGCCGTCGGTCGAGGCGACGAAGGCGCGGATGACGTCGAGCTGCTCGGCCTCGGTGAGGAAGGTGCCCTCGCCGGCGTGGCCGAGGACGACGAGGCTCTTCACGCCGTCGATCGAGCCGAGCCAGGAGCCGAGGCGCTGGATCGCGTCGTAGTCGACGTCGCCGTCCTCGGTGAACGGGGTGATCGGTGCGGGGTTGAGTCCGCGGAGGTCGAGGGTCATGGTCGTGCCTTTCTTTCACTCATCGTCGAGATCTGCGTGAGAACGTTAGCGGGAACGTTTGCAGAAACGATTGCAAGTATGCTGAGAGGCGGCGACCTTGTCAAGACCCCGAGCAGATCGAAAGGGAAGGGCGAGGGATGCCGCCAGTAGACTCGCGCAGGAAAGGAGGCTCAGGTGGAACAACGGATCGAACGCCATGTCGTCACGCTCCGTGACGTCGCTGCGGCTTCCGGCGTCAGCGTGTCGACCGTCAGTCGCGTCCTCGACGACCGCACTCCGCGCTCCCGCTCCACTACTGCGGAGCGCGTCCGCCGCGTCGCCGACGAACTCGGATACCGCAGGAACGTCTTCGCCTCCAGCCTTCGTCGCGGCGAGACCGGGACGATCGGCGTCCTGGTCCCGCGACTGACCGACAACGTCATGGCGATGATGTTCGAGGCGATCGAGAGGACGGCCCGTGCGCGCGGCTACTTCGCGGTCGTCGCCACCTGCGGGGACGACCCGACCGACGAGCGCAGCGCCACCGACACCCTCCTCGATCGCAACGTCGATGGCGTGATCCTTGCCACCGCGCGCCTCGATGACACCCTGCCCGCTTCCCTGCGGGAACGCGGCGTCTCCCACGCCCTCGTCCTGCGCACCGATGGCGAGAGCCCCTCAGCCCTCGGCGACGACGAGGCCGGAGGGTATTTCGCCGTCCGGCACCTCGTCGACCTCGGGCATCGCGACATCGCGGTGGTCACCGGGCCGTGGTTCACCTCGAGCGCGCGTGATCGGGTGCGCGGCGCCCGGCGGGCGCTCGCCGAGGTCGGGGTCGACCTCACCGACGACCGGGTGATCTCGACCGGCTACGGAATCGAGTCGGGCACGGAGGCCGGGCGCGCACTGCTGGCGGAGCCCGCCGCGCGCCCGACGGCGATCTTCGCGGCCAACGACAACCTCGCGATCGGTGTGGTCTCGGCGCTCGCCGCCGCCGGTCTCACCGTCGGTGCCGACATCTCCATCGTCGGCTACAACGACATCCCCCTCGCCGCGACGATGCCGGTGCCGCTGACCTCCGTCCGCGTTCCCTTCGACCAGATCGCGGCGAACGCCTTCGACTTGCTCCTGGACGAGAGCTCGGCCGGGCGCATTACCCGTACGCTCCCTACGCTCATCCCGCGCTCGTCGACGCGGGCGCTCGGCCCCGGCGGCGCGCGCTAGTACCGGCTGACGCCCGTCACCGTCACGACCGCCTCGCCGGCCTCGTCGGATGCCGCCAGATCGATCGTCGCGCTGATGCCCCAGTCGTGATCGCCCGCGGGGTCGTCGAGGATCTGGCGCGCCTTCCACACGGGACCCGACTCGTCGAGGACGAGCAGGGCGGCACTGCGGGCATCCGCACCGGTGAGGATCTCGTCGTGCTCGGCGAAGTAGGCCTCCAGGGCCGCATCCCAGGCATCCGTGCCGAACTCCGGGTCCAGCTCTCCGAGTGCGGAGACCTCGTCGCGCGCCGCGAGCTGCACCCGGCGGAACAGCTCGTTGCGCACGAGGATGCGGAACGCCCGCACGTTGCTCGTGAGGCGCTTCGGCGCGGGTGGGACGATCGGCTCGTCGGCGTGCGCCGCGGCGGCTCCCGACTGCAGCTCCTGCCACTCGTCCAGAAGCGAGGAGTCCACCTGGCGGACGAGCTCGCCCAGCCACTCGATGAGGTCGCGCAGCTCCTCGGTCTTCAGATCCTCGGGATCGTCTGGGACGCGGCCCGGTAGGCGTCGGAGAGGTAGCGCAGCACGACGCCCTCGGACCGGGCGATCTTGTAGTGGGCGACATATTCCCCGAACGACATGGCCCGCTCGTACATGTCGCGCACGACCGACTTCGGCCGAAGCTCGAAGTCGCGGATCCAGGGCTGCGAGGAGCTGAAGGTCTCGAAGGCGTGGGTCAGCAGTTCTTCCAGAGGCTTCGGATAGGTGACCTCCTCGAGCAGCTCCATGCGCTCGTCGTACTCGATGCCCTCGGCCTTCATCGCCGCCACCGCCTCGCCGCGGGCGAGGAACTCCTGCTGGCTCAGCACCGGGCGCGGGTCGTCGAGCGTGGCCTCCACGATCGAGATCATGTCGAGCGCGAAACCGGGGAGTCCGGGTCCAGGAGTTCGAAGGCCGCCAGCGCGAAGGGGGAGAGCGGCTGGTTCAGCGCGAAGTTCGGCTGCAGGTCGATGGTGAGGGTCACCTGCATCCGGTCGTTGAGCGTGTCGAAACGCTGCTCCACGACACCCGACTCGCGCAGTGTCCGGTAGATCCCAGCGCCCGGCGGGCGAGCTCGCGCTGGCGCGCACGCGGCTCGTGGTTGTCGTATACCAGCGCGCGCATATTCGCGAAGGCGTCGCCGCCGCGGGCGATGACGTTGAGGATCATGCTGCTGGTGACCTGCATGTGCGAGGTGAGGGTCTCGGGCTCGGCGGCGATGAGCTTCTGGAACGACGGCTCGCCCCAGGTCACGAACCCGGCCGGCGCCTTCTTGCGGATGAGCTTGCGCTTCTTCTTCGGGTCGTCGCCCGCCTTGCGGATCGCCGCGAAGTTCTCCGTCTCGTGCTCGGGCGCCTGCGCGACCACGGTCCCGGCCGTGTCGAAACCGGCGCGCCCCGCGCGGCCGGCGACCTGGTGGAACTCGCGAGCGGTGAGCTGCCGCATCCGGGTCCCGTCGAACTTCGTCAGGGCGGTGAGCAGCACCGTCCGGATCGGCACGTTGATCCCGACGCCGAGGGTGTCGGTGCCGCAGATCACCCGCAGCATGCCGCGCTGGGCGAGCTGCTCGACCAGTCGCCGGTACTTCGGCAGCATCCCGGCGTGATGCACGCCGATGCCCATGCGCAGCAGTCGCGACAGCGTCTTGCCGAAGGCGGTGGTGAACCGGAAGCCGCCGATGAGCTCGGCGATCGCATCGCGCTGCTCGCGCGTGGCGACCTTCGCCGAGGCGAGCGCCTGCGCCCGCTCGAGCGCGGCCGCCTGTGAGAAGTGCACGATGTAGATCGGCGCCTGCCCGGTCTCGAGCAGCTGTTCGATCGTCTCGTGGATCGGCGTCATCTCGTAGTAGAAGTGCAGCGGTACCGGCCGCTCGACGCCCGTGACGACGGCGGTCTCGCGGGACGTGCGCCGGCTCAGGTCCTCGGCCAGCGCGGTCACATCGCCGAGCGTGGCCGACATCAGCACGAACTGCGCCTGCGGCAGCGTCAGCAGCGGCACCTGCCACGCCCACCCGCGATCGGGGTCGGCGTAGAAGTGGAACTCGTCCATGACGACCTGACCGACGTCGGCGTCCGGTCCCTCTCGCAGCGCGAGGTTCGCGAGGATCTCGGCCGTGCAGCAGATGATCGGCGCCTCGGCGTTGACCGCGGAGTCCCCCGTGACCATCCCCACGTTCTCGGCGCCGAAGATGTCGACGAGCGCGAAGAACTTCTCGCTCACGAGCGCCTTGATAGGCGCCGTGTAGAACGAACGGATGCCGGCGCTCAGCGCCGCGAAGTGCGCGCCGACGGCGACGAGCGACTTCCCCGTGCCCGTCGGCGTCGACAGGATCAGGTTCTGCCCCGAGACGATCTCGATGACCGCCTCCTCCTGTGCCGGGTACAGGCTGATGCCGGTCGACTCCGCCCACTCGGCGAACGCCGTGTACACGGCATCCGGGTCCGGACGGCCGGTCAGGGGGTGGAGGGGAGAAGGCATCGTTCTTCGATCTTCCCTCATCTGTGTCTGGTGCTCGCGCCGCAGTCTGATAAATTAGGTGAGCCTAACCAAAGGCATCGACGCTTTCGCGCCACACCCCGAACTCTGAAGGGAACGCCTGTGCGTACTTCTCGTCTCCTCGCCCTCGGCACCGCCGTGGTCCTGGCCGCCGGACTCGCGGCCTGCGCTTCGCCCGAGCCCACCACCCCGCAGAACCCGAGGCTCCCGCCACCGGGGGCGAACTCGTGGACGGTCAGTTCCCCGTGACGATCCAGCACGTCTATGGCGAGACCGTGATCCCCGAGCAGCCCGTCAACGTCGCCACCGTCGCCTGGTCGAATCACGAGGTGCCGCTCTCCTTCGGCATCGTGCCGGTCGGCATGAGCAAGGCCACCTGGGGCGACGACGACGACAACGGCGTGCTGCCCTGGGTCGAGGACAAGCTCGCCGAGCTCGGCGCCGACACCCCCGTCCTCTTCGACGAGACCGACGGCATCGACTACGGCGCCGTCGCCGACACCAACCCCGACGTGATCCTCGCCGCCTACTCGGGCCTCACCGAGGAGGAGTACACGACGCTGTCGAAGATCGCCCCCGTCGTGGCCTATCCCGAGGTCGCCTGGGGCACCTCCCTCGAGGACATGATCCGCCTCAACGGCGCGGCGCTCGGCCTCGCGGCCTCCGCCGAGGAGCTCATCGACGACCTGCACGGCCAGATCTCCGACGCGCTCGACGCCAACGATGCGCTCAAGGGCAAGAAGGTGCTCTTCAGCTACCTCGATGTCAACGACCTCAGCCAGGTCGGCTTCTACACGAGCCACGACACCCGCCCCGGATTCCTCGAGAGCATCGGGCTGCCCGTTCCGCAGGTCGTCGCCGACGAGAGCGCCGGCACCGACGCCTTCTACACGCAGATCAGCGCCGAGGAGGCCGAGCGCTTCGACGACGTCGACGTGTTCGTCACCTACGGCGAGGATGCACTGATCCCGGTGCTGCAGGCCGACGCGCTGCTGTCGAAGATCCCCGCGATCGCCTCCGGCAACGTCGCGATCCTGGAGGCCGGCCCGCTCGCGGCGTCGGCGAACCCCTCGCCGCTGTCGGTCCCGTGGGGCATCGGCGACTACTTCGCGCTCCTGGCGGCGTCGCTGGGCGAGTGATCGCCACCGCACCGACCCTCGCGCCGGACGCCGCTCATCTGCGGCGTCCGGCGTCGGTGCGCACCCTCTGGCTTCTCGTCGGGGTCGCCGTGCTCCTCATGCTCAGCGTCCTGTCGGTCTCCTTCGGGGTGCGCGCCGTGAGCGTCGCCGATGTCCTGGCCGGCCTCGCCGGCCACACCGAGACCGTCGCGCAGGCCGCCGTGTACAAGCGCATCCCGCGTACCGTGCTCGCGATCGCCATCGGCGCGGCCCTCGCGGTCTCCGGCGCCGCGATGCAGGCCGTCACCCGGAACCCCATCGCCGAGCCCGGCATCCTCGGCGTCTCCAACGGCGCCTCTCTCGCGGTCGTCATCGGCATCGCCTTCTTCGGCATCACCAGCACCTGGACCTACATCGGGTTCGCGATCGTCGGCGCGGCTGCGGCCGCGACCTTCGTCTACGCGGTCGGATCGCTCGGCCGCGGCGGCGCGACCCCCTCAAACTCGCCCTCGCGGGGGCCGCGACATCCGCCGCCTTCGCCTCGCTCATCAGCGCGATCATGCTGCCCCGCGTCGACCTCCTCCAGTCGTTCCAGGCCTGGCAGGTCGGCGGCGTCGGCGGCGCCGAGTGGCCCAAGATCGCGATCCTCGTCCCCGTGCTCGCCGTCGGCGCACTCATCTGCTTCGCCTGCGCGCGCGGCATGAACTCCCTCGCCCTCGGCGACGACATGGCCGCCGGTCTCGGCGAGAGGGTGTTCCGCACGCGGCTCGTCTCGGCCGTCGGCGCGGTCGTCCTCGCGGGAGCTGCCACCGCGATCGCCGGACCGATCGGCTTCGTCGGACTCGTCGTCCCCCATCTGTGCCGCCTCCTCATCGGCACCGACCACCGGTGGCTCCTGCCCTTCTCGGCGCTCACCGGGGCCGCGCTGCTGCTGGCCAGCGACATCGTCGGGCGCGTCATCGCCCCGACATCCGAGGAGATCCAGGTGGGCATCATCACCGCGATCGTCGGCGCCCCCTTCTTCATCTGGATCGTCCGCCGCCAGAAGGTGCGTGAACTGTGACCGCCCTTCGCCCTCTCCCCGAAACCGCCGACGCGCAGACACGCATCCTCGCCGGACGCCGCGCCCGAAGGCGCCGTCACGGCCTCGCCAGCCTCGTGCTCGCCGGCATCCTGCTCGCTCTCGCCGCCACGGCCCTCATGGTCGGCAGCACCTTCTACGGCCCGGGCGAGGTGATCCGCGTGATCCTCGGTGAGACGGTGCCGGGCGCCTCCTTCGCCGTCGGCGAGCTGCGCCTGCCGCGCACGATCCTTGCGATCCTGGCCGGGGGCGCCTTCGGCATCGCCGGCATCACCTTCCAGAGGCTGCTGCGCAACCCGCTCGCCTCGCCCGACATCATCGGCATCTCGGCCGGGGCGAGCGCGGCGGCCGTCGTCGGCATCGTCGTGCTCGCGGCGAACGGCCCGGTCGTCTCCCTCCTCGCGCTCGGCGGCGCGCTCGTCACCGCGGCCGCCATCTACCTGCTCTCCAACAAGGGCGGCTTCGCCGGCACGCGGCTGATCCTCATCGGCATCGGCCTGGCCGCGATGCTCCAGAGCGTCATCTCCTACCTCCTCTCGCGTGCCGCCCAGTGGGACATCCAGACCGCGATGCAGTGGCTCACCGGCAGCCTCAACAACGCCTCCTGGGAGAGGGTCGCCCCGCTCGCGCTGGCGAGCCTGGTCATCCTGCCGCTCCTGTTCAGCCAGGCGCGCAGCCTCGAGCTGCTCCGGCTCGGCGACGACTCCGCGGCAGGGCTGGGGTGCGGGTGAACCTCACCCGCGTGCTGTTCATGCTCGGCGCCGTCGCGATCCTCGCCTTCGCGACCGCCTCGACCGGACCCATCGCCTTCGTCGCGTTCATGGCCGGGCCCATCGCCGCGCGCATCACCGGCCCCGGAGCGAACCTTCTGCTCCCCTCGGCTCTCGTGGGGGCGACGCTCGTCCTCGGCGGCGATCTCCTCGGTCAGTTCGCCTTCGACTCCCGCTACCCGGTCGGGGTCATCACCGGCGTCCTGGGCGCGCCGTACCTCATCTACCTCCTCATCCGCAGCAACAGGCAAGGGGCATCGCTGTGACCGCATCCCACACCCTCACCGCCGATCGGGTCACGCTCGCCTACGGCGACCGGACCGTCATCGACGCCCTCGACCTCACCGTCGCGCCGGGGAGGATCACGGCGATCGTCGGAGCGAACGGATGCGGCAAGTCCACCCTCCTGCGCTCCCTCGCCCGCCTGCTCTCACCTGCCGAGGGGCAGGTCGTGCTCGACGGCTCCTCGATCCACTCGCGCCCGACCAAGGAGGTCGCCCGCATCCTGGGCCTCCTGCCGCAGTCGCCGATCGCGCCGGAGGGCATCGCCGTCGCCGACCTCGTCGGCCGGGGCCGGCATCCGCATCAGAGAATCCTGTCGCGCTGGAACACGCACGACTACGAGGTGGTCGCCGACGCGCTCGAGGTCACGGGCACGACCGCGCTCGCCGACCGCAGCGTCGACGAGCTCTCCGGCGGGCAGCGCCAGCGCGTGTGGATCGCGATGGCGCTCGCGCAGGAGACCGACATCCTGCTTCTGGACGAACCGACGACCTTCCTCGACGTGTCGCACCAGATCGAGGTGCTCGATCTCCTCACCGACCTCAGCGTCAGCCGCGGCTCGACCATCGTCATGGTCCTCCACGACCTGAACCTCGCCGCCCGCTACGCCGACGAGCTCGTCGCGATGAAGGACGGCCGCGTGCATGCCATCGGTGCGCCCGGCGAGGTCGTCACCAGTCACCTCGTCGAAGAGGTCTTCGGCCTCCCCAACCACGTCACCACCGACCCGGTATCCGGAAAGCCGTTGGTCACCCCGATCGGAAGGCATCATGTCCGCTGAAACCACGACCGCCCGCACGCGTCCCTCGTACGTGCTCGCCCGCGCCGAGGTGCGCGCCGTCGAGCGCGTCTCGCCGACTTTCGTGCGCATCACCTTCGGCGGTGCCGAGCTCGAGGAGTTCGGCACGCCCGGCGACGTCTACGACGCGCGCATCAAGCTGGTCTTCCCGCCGGCATCCGGCATCCTGCCTCCCCTCGACCGCGACACCGACGACTGGTGGGCCGCCTACCTCGCCGTCCCCGAGGAGGAGCGCGGCTCCATGCGCACCTACTCCATCCGCGAGCTCCAGGTGTCGGATGCGGGGACCGACGTCGTCGTCGACTTCGTGCTCCATCTCGAACCGGGTCTGACCGGACCCGCCTCCTCCTGGGCGAGCCGGGCCGCCGTCGGCGACGAGCTGTTCCTCGTCGGTCCGCGCCGCGGCCGGGAGGACCGTGGCGGGATCGAGTACGCGCCGGGGATGCGGCATCCGTCGTCCTCGTCGGCGACGAGACCGCCGCCCCGCGATCGCCCGCATCCTCGAGGACGCGCCGCGCGACCTGCGCGGGATCGCCTTCCTCGAGGTGCCGCTCGCCGAAGACGCCCTGGAGATCGCCGCGCCCGCCGGCGTCGAGGTGCACTGGCTGCCCCGCGGCGACGTGAACCACGGCCTGCGGCTGCTGCCGACCGTGCTCGACTACCTGGGCGGATCGACCGGGGCGAGGGGCAGACCCTGGAGGTGCGCGACATCGACGGCGAGGACCTCCTCTGGGAGACGCCCGTCTACTCCGGGCTCGGCGAGGAGATCCCCGCCGGGCAGTCGCCGGCATCCGCAGACCGCTACTTCTGGATCGCCGGCGAGAGCGGCGTCGTGACGACGCTGCGCCGCCACCTCGTCAAGGACCTCGGCATCGACCGCGCCCAGGTCGCCTTCATGGGCTACTGGCGCCGCGGCGTCGCGATGCGGGGCTGAGTGGCAGCGCCTGCCGACGCGGGGATCAGGCCGTCGCGGCGGCGAGGGCGATCTCGACCATGTCGCCGAAGGTCTGCTCGCGCTCCTGGGCGCTCGTGGCCTCGTGGGTGACGAGGTGGTCGGAGACCGTGCAGATGCTCAGGGCGAAGCGCCCGTGGAACGCGGCGAGCGTGTACAGCGCGCTCGTCTCCATCTCGACGCCGAGCACCCCGTGCGCGACGAAGGGCTCGTTCAGCTCGGGCCGGGTCGTGTAGAACTGGTCACTGGAGAGCAGCAGGCCCACGTGCACAGCATGGTCCAGGTCGAGGGTCTCGGCCGCCTCGACCGCTGCCCGCAGCAGCTCGAAGTCGGCGACCGGCGCGTAGTCGAGACCGTGGAAGCGCACGCGGTTGATGCCCGAGTCGGTACAGGCGCCTTGCGCGATGATGATGTCGCGCATCCCGACCTTCTCGGTGAGACCACCGCAGGAGCCCACCCGCACGATCGTCTGCACGTCGTACTCGCCGAGCAGCTCCGAGGCGTAGATCGACATCGAGGGCTGGCCCATGCCCGAGCCCTGCACCGAGACGCGGTGGCCGTTCCAGGTGCCGGTGAAGCCCAGCATCCCGCGCACCTCGCTGTAGCACTCGGCGTCGTCGAGGAAGGTCTCGGCGATCCACTTCGCCCGCAGCGGGTCTCCGGGCATGAGGACGACGGGGGCGATCTGGCCGGGTTCGGCGGCGATGTGGGTGCTCATGGATCCAGGGTACGTCGGGCGAGCCCGCGACGTCGGCGGCGCATGGTTCGATGGAGTCATGCACGAACCGTCCCCCACGCCCCGAGGAACCCGTGCGACGTGGACGACGGTGGCGTGCTTCCTGCTCGGCGCCGCCGTCGGCACCGCGGTGCTGTGGGGCGTGGATCGGCCGATCGCCGGAGAGGGTCGGTCGGCGTCCCCGCCGCGATCGTCTCCGGACTCATCGCCGCCTCGGCCTTCGTCTTCAGCACGCTCCTGCATCGACGCGGGGAGACCGTGCCGATGCCGCGCTGGCAGACGGTCGTCTCCGACCTCGCCGGGATCGCGCTGACCGTCGCCCTCGCCGGCGTCACCGCGCTCGGCGTGCTCCTGGCGGGCGAGGTGCTCGCGGTCGGCCTGCAGGGGCTCGAGCTGCCCGCGGTCGGCGGCGGCATCCTCATCGGCATCGCCAGTGCGCTGGGCGGGCGCTTCGCCTTCGGCGCCGGGGTGGGGCTGCGGACGAACGACCTCGCGCAGCTCGTGCTCGGCTACCTCGTCATCGGCACCCTGTTCGCCATGATCACCGCCGCCGAGCCGCGCTGGTGGGAGCACAACTTCTCGGCGCTGGGGATCGGCGAAGGCTCTTGGGCCTTCAACGGCACGGTGATCGTCGCGGGCCTGCTCATCGGCACGGTCGGCGCCTACATCGGCCGCGACCTGCACCGCCTGCTCGGCGACGATGCGGTCGGCCGCATCGCCTGGGTCGTGGTGCTGTGGGCCTCCGCGGGCCTCGCGCTCGCCGCCGTCGGACTCATCCCCGTCCACCGGGCGCAGTTCGCCCACAACGTCGCCGCCTTCAGCACGATCGCGCTGTTCCTGCTCGCCGGCATCCTCACGATCCTCGCCATGCCCCGTCCGCCGCGCGCCCTCACGATCTCGACGGTCGCCCTGCTGCTGGCGATCGCCGCCGCCTTCGTGCTGGGCGTGGGCTACGGGCTGTACTCGGTCACCGCGCTCGAGGTCATCATCGTCGGCCTCGGGCTGCTGTGGATGACCGCGCTCACGAGCGCACTCGCCGAGCTCGCCCCCGCCGCCTCCCGTCCGTCCGGGCGCGAGACGCTGCTGCACGCGTGATCTGCCCCGGCCGCCGCCGGATGCTCAAGCGACGCTCAAAGGGGTAGCGGTGCCCCCGGTGTATCTGGGAGGGTCTAAGCATCACGGTTGCCCGCAATAGATCACGGAGGGACGACGATGTCCGACCAGATATTCATCTACATTGCACTCGGCCTGTACTTCGGCGCGATGCTCCTGATCGGTTACCTGGCCTTCCGGCGTACGACCGATCACGAGGACTACATGCTCGGCGGGCGGAAACTGCCCCCGTGGGTCGCGGCCCTCAGCGCCGGCGCCTCCGACATGTCCGGCTGGCTGGTTATGGGTCTTCCGGGAGCCATCTACCTCTCGGGCCTCATCGAGGCCTGGATCGCGATCGGTCTCACGATCGGCGCCTACCTCAACTGGCGCCTGATCGCCCCGCGCCTGCGCGCGTACACCGAGGTCTCCCGCAACTCGATCACGGTGCCGAGCTTCTTCGAGAACCGCCTGCGCGACAACACGCGCCTGCTGCGCAGCCTCGCCGGCATCGTCATCCTCGTGTTCTTCACGCTCTACATCTCCTCCGGCATGGTCGCCGGCGGCGTCTTCTTCGAGGCCTCGTTCGGCTCCGAGTACCTCTGGGGCATGCTCCTCGTCGGCGGCATCACGGTCCTCTACACGCTGTTCGGCGGGTTCCTCGGCGCCTCCTTCACCGACGTCGTGCAGGGCCTCATGATGGTCATCGCCCTGATCGTCGTTCCCATCGCGGCGGTCATCACGATCGGCGGCTTCGGCGAGACCGCGACGCTCGTCAGCGAACTCGAGCCGAACCACATGTCGATGCTGGCCGGCGGCGCCCTCACCGGGGGACGATCCTCGCGATCCTGTCGGCCCTCGCCTGGGGCTCGGCTACTTCGGCCAGCCGCACATCATCGTGCGGTTCATGGCGCTGCGCAGTCCGCGCGAGGCCAAGACCGCGCGCCGCATCGGCATGAGCTGGATGGTCCTCTCGCTGGGCGGTGCCATCTTCTCCGGCATCGTCGGCGTCGCCTACATCGCCAGCCAGGGCATCGACCTCGGCAACGCCGAGACCGTCGTGCTGATCATGGCCCAGACTCTGCTGCACCCGCTCATCGCCGGTCTCGTCCTCGCGGCGGTGCTCGCGGCGATCATGAGCACGGTCTCCAGCCAGCTCATCGTCTGCTCGTCGGCGCTCGTGGAGGACCTCTACAAGGTGCTCAAGAAGGACGTGCCCGCAGACAGGAACCTCGTCATGCTCGGCCGCGTGTGCGTGCTCGTCGTGTCCATCGTCGCGATCGTCCTCGCCATCAACCCGAACGACACGATCCTGGGTCTCGTCTCCTTCGCCTGGGCCGGGTTCGGCGCGGCCTTCGGCCCGCTCATCATCCTCAGCCTGTTCTGGCGGCGCCTGACCAACTGGGGTGCGCTGGCCGGCATGTTCGTGGGCGCCGCGGGCGTCTTCATCTGGGACCGCGCGTGGCCCGAGATGTACGAGCTGCTGCCCGCTTTCCTCTGCGCGATGATCGTCGCGGTCGTCGTCAGCCTGCTCACCTACAAGGACTCCGACAGCCAGAAGGAGATCCAGCAGGAGTTCACCGACACCGGGGCGATGCTCGTCGTCAACGGCGTCGGACGGGCCGGGGAACGCGTTGCCCTGAGTCGCAGACAGCTTCCGGTCGGTCGTCGCGGGTCGGTGCCGCGCGCACGCACGGCGACCGGCCGGAAGTCCTGTGCTCGGGGTCTGTCAGAAGTGCCCTTGCGGCGACCGTCCGGTCGTCCGAGAATGACTGACAGACGACACGGGTATAGGGTCGGTGGGGAGCCGGACCGGGCTCAGATCACGATATGATGACTTCATCAATTCATGAACTCCTTGCCCGGAGGCCCGCGTGCTCAGCGACCCGAACCGCCCGCTCTACGAGGTCAAGGCGGGTCTGTTCAAAGGGCTCGCCCACCCGATCCGCATCCGCATCCTCGAAGTCCTCTCGGCCTCTCCCGAGGCCTCCGTCTCCGAGATCCTGCTCGCCACCGACCTCGAGGCCTCGCACCTCTCCCAGCACCTGGCGGTGCTCCGCCGCAACCGGCTCGTCCTCGCCGAGCGCCGCGGCAGCCTCGTCTTCTACCGCCTCGCCTACCCGCAGGTCGCCGACCTTCTCCGCGTCGCCCGCGCACTGCTCGGAGAGATCCTGGAGACCACGCAGCGTCACCTCGTCGAGAGCGAAGGACTGCCGCGGATCCCGGACACGGCATGAGCGCGCTCTCCGGCATCCAATCCCTCCTGCCCTCGCGTGACGACTACCGCGGGCTCGGGCGCAGCTGGCGCGTCGATCTCGCGGCGGGGTCACCGTCGGCATCGTCGCACTGCCCCTCGCCCTCGCCTTCGGGGTGAGTTCGGGAGCCGGTGCCGAGGCGGGGCTCATCACCGCGATCGTCGCGGGAGTGGTCGCGGCGATCTTCGGCGGTTCGCATGTGCAGATCTCCGGACCGACGGGCGCGATGGTCGTCGTGCTCGCACCCATCATGGCGGTCCACGGCGTCGGCGTCCTCGGGATCGTGAGCCTCATGGCGGGGTCATCGTTCTCCTGGCCGGCGTGCTGCGGCTCGGCCGCACCGTCGGCTACATCCCCTGGCCGGTGATCGAGGGCTTCACCCTCGGGATCGCGGTCATCATCTTCCTGCAGCAGGTGCCCACGGCCACGGGGTCGGATGCCGGCGACAGCACCAACGCGTTCCTCGCCGCCGTGCAGGCGCTGGCCGGGGTGTCCTGGCCCACGCTCGGCTGGTCGCTCGCGCTCGTCGCCCTCGTCGTCGTGGTCATGCTGCTCTCGCCGCGCCTGCACCCGCGTTTTCCGGGCTCGCTCCTCGCGATCGCCCTCGCCGGGGTGCTCGTGTGGGGTCAGGCATCCCCGTCGACACGATCGGGGAGCTCCCCGCGGGACTGCCGTCGCCGACGCTGCCGACCGCGGACTGGTCCACCCTCGTCGCACTCGCCGGCCCCGCGCTCGCGGTCGCGGCGCTCGCCGGCATCGAGTCGCTCCTCTCGGCGCGCGTGGCCGCGTCGCTCGCCGACGTCGGCGGCTACGACGGCGACCGCGAGCTCGTCGGCCAGGGCTCGCCTCGATCGCGGCGGGCTTCTTCGGCGGGATGCCGGCCACCGGCGCGATCGCGCGCACCGCCGTCGCCGTGCGCGCCGGCGCCCGCACCCGCGTGACCGCGATCACCCACGGGCTGCTCCTGCTCCTAGTGGTGCTCGTGGGCGCCGGGGTCGTCTCGCACATCCCGCTGGCGGCCCTCGCCGGGTCCTCATGGTCACCGCCTTCCGGATGATCTCGCTCGCCACCGTCCGCACGGTCGTCGGGGCGACCCGAGCCGACGCGATCGTGTTCACGGTGACCGCGATCGTCACCGTCAGCGTCGACCTCGTCTACGCGGTGCTCATCGGCATCGCCGTCGCCGCCTTCTTCGCGCTGCGGCAGTTGGCCCGGGCGAGCGGGGTGCACCGCGAGGAGCTGCCCGGCGGGGTCGAGGCCGGCGACGAGCGCATCGCGCTGTTCCGGCTCGAGGGCGCCCTCTTCTTCGGCGCCGCCGAGCGGATGCTCGAGCGCGTCGCCTCGTTGCGCGACATCGAGGTCGTCATCATCCGGATGTCGCAGCTCCAGCTCCTCGACGCCACCGGCGCCCAGGTCGTCACCGAGCTCATCACGGGGCTCGAGCGCCGCGGCATCACGGTGCTGGTCAAGGGCATCCAGCCCGAGCATCTCGGACTCGCCGAGCGCGTCGGCATCCTCCGCTCCCTCCGCCACCAGAAGCATCTCTTCGACGATCTCCCCGCCGCCGTCGAGCACGCCCGCAGCCACGTGCGCCGGGCGGCCGGGCAGGCGGAGCAGGACCCGACGGCACTGATCTGACGGACGAACCTCGAGATTCACAGCCCAGACAGATAACGAACGCGTAACGTGGAGGCATGACGACGATTCCTGTCGACGACGAGATCGCTCTGGCCCGGGAACTGCGCGACGAGTTCCAGCGCTTCCTCCGCGAGTACGAGTTCGGGATGCGGGAGATCGAGACGAAGATCTCGATCCTGCGCGACGAGTTCACCCACAACCACGCGTACAACCCGATCGAGCACGTCTCCAGCCGCCTCAAGAGCCCCGACTCGATCGTGGAGAAGGTCGCGCGCCGCGGCATCGACAGCGACTTCGCCAGCATCCGTCAGGAGATCACCGACATCGCCGGCGTCCGGGTCACCTGCAGCTTCGTCGCCGACGTGTACCGGCTCTTCGACCTGCTCACGGCGCAGGACGACGTGACCGTGCGCCTGGTCAAGGACTACATCGCGAACCCGAAGCCCAACGGCTACAAGAGCCTGCACGCGATCCTCGAGGTGCCGGTGTACCTGTCCACGGGCACGATCCAGGTGCCCGTCGAGGTGCAGTTCCGCACGATCGCGATGGACTTCTGGGCGAGCCTGGAGCACAAGATCTACTACAAGTTCGCCACGCAGGTGCCCGAGCATCTCGTGCAGAAGCTGACGGATGCCGCCGAGGCCGCCAGCGAGCTCGACGCCCGCATGGAGCAGCTGCACCGCGAGGCGCACGGCGTGCTGCCCTTCGAGCGCTCCGCGCCCCCGCCCCTGCCCGGATCTGTCCGGCCCCGAGGGCCTCCGCCGCGTCTGACCGCTCCCAGGATGAGCAGCGCATGGACGAGAAGAACGAGAGAGCGGATGCCGCGACACCGCTGACCGCGCAGAACCAGGCCGCCTACGTCGAGACCGCGATCCAGATCGCGATCCGCAACGGCGAGTTCGACGATCTGCCCGGCGCCGGCAAGCCCATCGAGGGCCTCGGCACGCACCACGACCCGGACTGGTGGATCCGCCGCAAGATCGAGACGGAGAACCTCTCGGGTATGGCCCGCCCGCGATCCTGCTGCGGAAAGAGGACCGAGAGCTCGACGGCGAACTCGACAGGCTGAGCCGCGAAGAGGACGTGCGCGCGGTGCTCGAGGACTTCAACACGCGGGTGGTCGAGGCGCGGCGGCAGCTGCTCGGCGGCCCGCCGGTGGTCACCAAGACCCGGGACGTCGAGGCGGAGGTCGCCGCCTGGCGCCAGAGGCGCTCCGCGCAGCCCGAGGCGCCGGACGCGCCCGAGCCGGCATCGGATGCGCCGCGGCGATGGTGGAGGCGGCGGCAGGACTGACAGCCCCGGTGTCGGCGCGACCTCGTAGGCTGGACGCATGACTGACGTACTGCCCTCCGGCCTGGAGATCTCCGAGTTCAGCCCCGGCATCCGCCCTCAGGACGACCTCTACCGCCACGTCAACGGCGCGTGGCTCGATCGCACCGAGATCCCCGGCGACAAGGCCCGCTGGGGCTCCTTCCATCTGCTGGCAGAGCAGGCCGAGAAGCAGGTGCGCGAGATCATCGAGGAGTCGCAGAAGGCCGACGCGGGCACCGAGGCCCGCAAGATCGGCGACCTGTTCGCGAGCTTCATGGACACCGCGCGCATCGATGCCCTCGGCATCGAGCCGCTGGCCGCCACCTTCGCCGAGATCGACGCGCTCGCCGACATCCCCGCGTTCCTGCGGTACGCCGGCACGCTGGAGCGCGACGGCCGCGCGCACCTCATCGGCGTGTACGTCGAGCCCGACCCGGGCGATCCCACCCGCTACGTGCCCTTCCTCCTGCAGGGCGCGCTGTCGCTGCCCGACGAGAGCTACTACCGGCTCGACACCTTCGAGAACACGCGGGCGGAGTTCCGCCAGCACCTCGAGCGTCTGCTGGGCCTGGTCGGAGTCCCGGATGCCGCGGCCACCGCCGATCGCGTCCTGGCGCTGGAGACCGAGGTCGCCTCGCACCACTGGGACAAGGTGCGCAGCCGCGATGCGGTGGCGACCTACAACCTGAAGACCTGGGACGAGGTCGTCTCGCTCGCCGGTGTCGACCTCGTGCCGTGGCGCGAGGGCGTGGCGCCGCAGCATCCGCGCGCCTTCGACGAGGTCGTCGTCGCCCAGCCCAGCGCGCTGGAAGGGCTCGGTGCGCTGCTGGTCGCCGACCGCCTCGACGACTGGAAGGCGTGGCTGCGGGTGCAGGTCGTGCACGCGGCGGCGCCGTACCTGACCGACGACATCGTGCAGGAGAACTTCTCCTTCTACGGCACCGAACTCACCGGCGTGCCCACGATCCGCGAGCGCTGGAAGCGCGGCGTCTCGCTCACCGAGGGCGCCATGGGTGAGGCGATCGGCAAGGTGTACGTCGCGCGGCACTTCCCGCCAGCGGCGAAGCAGGCGTGCGACGAGCTCGTCGCCAACCTCATCGAGGCGTACCGGCAGAGCATCCAGACGCTGGAGTGGATGAGCCCGAGACCCGCGAGCGGGCCCTGGCGAAGCTCGCCACCTTCCGGCCGAAGATCGGTCACCCCGACGTCTGGCGCGACTACTCCGCGCTCGAGATCGACGCGACCGATCTCCTGGGCAACGTGGCGCGTGCCGCGGCCTTCGAGCACGACCGACAGATCGCGAAGGTCGGCGGGCCCATCGATCGCGACGAGTGGCACATGCCCCGCAGATGGTCAACGCCTACTACCACCCACTCATGAACGAGATCGTGTTCCCGGCGGCCATCCTCCAGTACCCCTTCTTCGACGCCGCCCGCGATGCGGCCGCGAACTACGGCGGCATCGGCGCGGTCATCGGCCACGAGATCGGTCACGGCTTCGACGACCAGGGCAGCCGCTACGACGGCGACGGCAAGCTCCAGGACTGGTGGACGGATGCCGACCGTGCCGCCTTCGAGGAGCGCACCGCCTCTCTCATCGCCCAGTACGACGCGCTCGTGCCCGAAGGCCTGGATGCCGAGCACCACGTCAACGGCGCGCTCACGATCGGCGAGAACATCGGCGACCTGGGCGGCCTCGGGATCGCGCTGAAGGCCTACGAGCTCTCGCTCGGCGGCGCCGATGCGCCGGTCATCGACGGCTACACGGGCGTGCAGCGCCTGCTGCTGAGCTGGGCGCAGGTGTGGCAGCAGAAGAGCCGCGACGCCGAGACCCTGCGGCTGCTGACGATCGACCCGCACTCGCCGAACGAGTTCCGCTGCAATCAGATCGTGCGCAACATCGACGCCTTCTACGAGGCCTTCGGGGTGGAGGAGAAGGACGAGCTCTGGCTGCCGCCGGCCGATCGTGTTTCGATCTGGTGAATGCCTGTGGAGAACTCCTGTGACGGGAGAGGTGCCGGGTTACGATAGCCGGGCACCGTCGCCTCCGACGATGGCATCCGCACACCCGCTACTACGCATGTAAGGATTCCGCGTGGGCACTCCCTCCGAGCCTTCGCCTTCCTCGGCGACTCTTCGGCGCTCCCGCCGCGCAGTACGACCGCTGCCGCGGCGTGCGGCCGTCGGACGCCGGTCGTTCCACTCGACGCTGCAGGTCCTGGAAGAACTGGCGGCATCCGGGGCGCAGATCGCCGTGCACGTCGTCGACCTCGACACGACCGAGGAGGTGCTCGCCGGCGACGATCACCGTTCGCTGCCGATCGCAGGGCTGGGCGTCGTTCCCTGCTCATCGAAGTGGCGGCGGGCATCGACGCGGGAACCCTGAACCCCTTCGAGCGCATCGACCGCGCGTCGGTCGAACCGGTGGTGACCTCGGGGGTCTGGCAGCATCTGCGCGCACCGACGCTGCCGCTGGCCGATCTGGCGGTGCTGGCCGCGACCAGCGGCGACGCGCTCGCGACCAACGCACTCCTGGAGCGGGTCGGGCACGAGCGGGTCAGCGCGCGCATCGCCTCGCTCTCGCTCACGCGCACCGCGCTGCTCGACCGTTTCCGCGACGTCCGCGGTCCCGATGACGCCCCGCACCTCGCCGTCGGCACGGCCCGCGAGCTCGCCCGCCTGTTCGCCGGCCTCGTCAACTCGGAGGTCGTGAATCCGGCCGTGAGCGCGCAGGTCTCGGAGTGGCTGAGCCGCAACCACGACCTGAGTCTGACGGCGGCTCCGACGGGCCTGGACCCCTTCTCGCACGAGAACGATGCGCACGGTCTGTTGTTCCTGAACAAGACCGGGCGCGACCGCGGCATCCGCGTCGAGGCGGGCGTGCTCGGCGGGCCACGCGCGGGCGTCGCTTACGCGCTCATCGTGTGCTTCGACGACCTGTCGATCATGCACCGGCTGCGCGTGCACGACGCCTTCCGCACCCTGGGCGTCGAGCTCATGGAGTATGCGCACTGACGCGGATCAGTCCTTCGCGCGCTGCGGGTTGAAGCGCTCGTGCGGGTCGAGGGCGGCGACCACCGGCTCGAGGGCGTTGGCGAGGGCGTCCAGCTGTGTCGCATCGAGGTGATCGAGCACGAGCTCCCGGACCGTGTCCAGGTGACCGGGGGTCGCGAGCACGAGGGCGCGGCGTCCGGCGGTGGTGATCGTCACGTCGACGGCGCGGCGATCGTCGGATGCCGTGAGCCGCTCGACGAGGCCGCGCTGCCGCATCCGACTGATCACCTTCGAGGCGCGCGGCAGGGTGGCGTTGGTGGCCGCGGCGAGATCCCCAGGCGCAGAGAGCCGTTCTGCTGGAGCGTGCCGAGCACCATGAACTCGTAGTGGGTCAGCTGCGCGTCGCGCTGGAGCTGCGCGTCGAGGGCGGCGGGCAGCAGTTCGGCGGTGCTGATGAGGGCGAGCCAGGCGCGTGACTCACGAGGGTCCATGCGGGCGACGGTGCGGGACATGCTCCCACGCTAACGGAGCGGTCGGATGCCGTGGCGCGCCACTGCGCCGCTGAGCCCGTCACCAGCCACAGGCCGCCCGCCATCCAGAAAGCGAGCACGAGGAGACCGGCGTCGATGGCCCCGAGCAGCATGAGCCCGGCGCCGATCACGGCCACGATCGTGTCGACGTGGGGAAGGCGGAGGGCGAACAGCACGCCGAGCACGAGGAAGCCGATCGATACGAGCCAGAACGGCAGGGTCGCATCCTGCAGAGAACCGGTGGCCAGTCCGCCGAAGGTGAAGATCACCGGCGCGCTCAGAATCACGGCGCCGACGATCCGCCAGATCCGACCGGTGACGGGGTTTCGCCCGCGCCGGATCCACCCCGGCACGAGCATCGCCGCCCACAGCAGGAGCGCGAGGGCAGGTAGAAGCCGCCGATCGAGAATCCGGCGATGACGGCGAACACGGTCATGAGCGCGGCGACCGCCCATCCGGCGATCGTGCGCAGCGACGTCGTCAGCACGATCGGCAGCAGCGCGAACGCGGCGGGATCAGCGGCAGCAGCGCGATGCCGAGCCCGTACTGGGCGAAGAGGCTGCTCGAGGTCTGCAGCGTCGATCCGGTTCCGCTCACGCCTTCGCTCGCCTGCTCGATCGCGTGCGAGGGAAGGAGGAAGATCACGATCGCGGCCGTGATCAGGGCGAGCACCACGGCGCTCCAGCGCAGGAATCGTGCGGCCCGGTCGGTGGGATCGGATGCCGCCGGCACCCCCAGCTGCTCCCTGGCATCGCGGGCGACCTCCTCGGGGAGCCCAGGGCCGCGAGGGTGGCGTCGATGTCGCGGCCCTCCTCTGCGGCATCCGACACATGCGCGCGGACGTCGTCGAGGATGGCCTGTTTCGCGGCATCCGGAACCCCGTCGAGGGCGGCGTCGAGAGCGTCGAGGTATCGCTGGGCGGTGGTGGGCAGAGTGGTCATGACTCCTCCTTCAGCAGAGTGCCGACCTGCGTCGCGATGGGGTGCCAGACGTCCGCGAAGGTGCGGAGCTGGGCGCGGCCGGAGTCGGTGATGGCGTAGTAGCGGCGGGCGCGGCCGGTCTCGGGCGCATCCCACCGGGTGGTGACGGTGCCGGCGTCGCGCATGCGCGCCAGAAGGGATAGAGGCTGCCCTCACTCGCGGTGAGGTGGCGGGCGACGAGCTCGTCGGCGAGCGCGAGGCCGTACATCTCGCGGCGGGCGAGCAGGGCGAGCACGCAGAACTCGAGCACCCCTTTGCGGATGTTCGTGGCGATCCGCTCTTCGTCCGTGTTCATGCGATGCACGTTACCTTGTATAGCAAGGCTTGTAAAGCAAGATCAACATCGCGCCCGTCCGCATAGGCTGGCGGCATGAGTTCGAGCAGCGTCGCTCCCCAGGATCCGGCCGCCGCGCGCGGCATCTCCCGCGCCACCCAGTCCGCGATCTATCGCGCGGGCATCAGCGGCACGAGACCGGCGGTGCCGATCGACATCGCCGACCTCGAACGGGCGGCGGCCAAGGCGCTGAGCGCCGAGGCCTTCGCCTATATCGCCGGCGGTGCGGGCGCGGAGCACACGATGGCCGCCAACCGCGCCGCCTTCGACCGCTGGCAGGTGTGGCCACGGCCCCTGCGCGACGTCTCGGCACGGGATCTCGGCGTGGACTTCCTCGGGAAGCGGCGCCCGACGCCGCTCCTGCTCGCACCGCTCGGCGTCATGGAGATGGCGCACGCCGAGGCCGATCTCGCCGTCGCCCGCGCTGCCGCCTCGCTCGGCGTGCCGTACACGCTGTCGAACCAGGCCTCGTTCCCGATGGAGGAGGTGGCGGATGCCGCGCCGGGCGCCCCGCGCCTCTTCCAGCTGTACTGGTCGGCATCCGATGAGCTCAACGCCTCGCTGCTCGCGCGCGCCGAGGCCTCCGGCTGCGAGGCCATCGTCGTCACGCTCGACACGCACCTGCTCGGCTGGCGCACGCGCGACCTGGATCTGGCGTACCTGCCGTTCACCCGCGGGATGGGCATCGCCCAGTACACGAGCGATCCGGTGTTCCAGAAGCTCGTGCAGGAGCGGGTCGCCGCGCCCGCGACCGGTGACGGCCCCGCGGTGAAGGTCACGCCGAAGGCGGTCGCCGCCGCGCTCACGATCGCCCGCAAGGGCGCGCCGCTGACCGGCGCGGGGCTCCGCGAGAGCCTGCGCTCGCCGCTGCCGCGCGCGGCCGTCGAGACCTTCCTGGACGTCTTCTCGACCCCGGCGCTCACCTGGGACGACCTCGCCCGGGCGCGCGAGTGGTCCAGCCTGCCGATCATCCTCAAGGGCATCGTGCACCCCGATGACGCGCAGCGCGCACTCGACGCCGGCGTCGACGGCGTCTGGATCTCCAACCACGGCGGCCGGCAGATCGACCGTTCGGTGCCCACCCTCGCGGTGCTGCCCGAGATCGCCGAGCGCGTCGACGGCACGGTGCCGATCGTGTTCGACTCGGGCGTGCGGTCGGGATCGGATGCCGCGATCGCCCTCGCCCTCGGCGCCACGGTCATCGCCCTCGGACGGCCCTACGCCTACGGCCTCGGGATCGCGGGGGAGGCGGGTGCGCGCGAGGTCGTCCGCAACGTGCTCGCGGAGCTGGACATCACGCTCGGCCTCGCCGGACTGACCTCGGTCGGCGAGCTGGATCGGGAGGCGTTGCGTTCCGTGTGAGCGCGCCCGCGGGAGATTACTCTGGACGCATGACGACACCTCCCCCAACGTGCCCCGCAGCAGCCCTACGGCGGCCCGGTGCAGCCTCCGATGAACCCGGGCGACGAGAAGCTCTGGGCGACACTGATCCACCTCGGCGGTCTGCTCGTCAGCTTCCTCGTGCCGCTCATCGGCTATCTCGTCCTCAAGGACCGCGGGCCCTTCATCCGCGCGCACACGGCGACGGCGCTGAACTTCCAGCTGACGCTGCTGATCGCCTATGTGGTCGGAGCGATCCTCAGCGTGGTCATCATCGGCATCTTCATCATCCTCGCCGCCTGGGTGCTCGCGATCGTGTTCGCCATCATCGCGGCGATCAAGGCGAACCAGGGCGAGTGGTACCAGTACCCGCTCGCGATCAAGTTCGTCAGCTGAGCGGGCCCTCCAGGTCGCCGTTCTCGGGCTGTGCCGCTGAGTTCGGAGACTCTTCGCTGACACCGGCCATCCCGGTCTGCGCCGATAGGATGGAGGGTGCTGCGGCATCGCCGCGCCCCGCTTCCCTCCTTCCGACCATTGGAGCCACCGTGGCCGAAGCCACCCGCCTCGACAAAGTCATCGCCCTCGCCCGTCACCGCGGGTTCGTGTTCCAAGCGGGTGAGATCTACGGCGGTTCGCGCTCGGCCTGGGACTACGGCCCCTCGGCACCGAGCTCAAGGAGAACATCCGCCGTCAGTGGTGGCAGACCTTCGTGCGCGGCCGCGGCGACATGGTGGGGCTGGACTCCTCGATCATCCTCCCAAGCGCGTGTGGGAGGCCTCCGGCCACGTCGCCACCTTCAGCGACCCGCTCGTGGAGTGCCTCCAGTGCCACAAGCGCCATCGCGAAGACCACCTCATCGAGGCCTTCGAGGCGAAGAAGGGGCGCGCGCCCGAGAACGGCCTGGCCGACATCGCCTGCCCGACTGCGGCACGCGCGGCCAGTGGACCGAGCCGAAGGCCTTCTCGGGCCTGGTCAAGACCTACCTCGGTGTCGTCGACGACGAGTCGGGCCTGCACTACCTGCGCCCCGAGACCGCGCAGGGCATCTTCGTGAACTTCACGAACGTGCTCACCGCGAGCCGCAAGAAGCCGCCGTTCGGCATCGGCCAGATCGGCAAGGCCTTCCGCAACGAGATCACCCCGGCAACTTCATCTTCCGCACCCGCGAGTTCGAGCAGATGGAGATCGAGTTCTTCGTGCCACCGGCCGAGGCCGAGCAGTGGTTCGAGCACTGGGTCGAGGCCTGCTGGGACTGGTTCGTCGACCTGGGCGTCGACCCCGACAACATGCGCCGCTTCGACGTCCCCGAAGACGAGCGCGCGCACTATTCGGCAGGCACCATCGACTTCGAGTACCGGTTCGGCTTCGCCGGTTCCGAGTGGGGCGAGCTCATGGGTGTCGCCAACCGCACCGACTTCGACCTGTCCAGCCACAGCGAGGCATCCGGTCAGTCGCTCACCTACTTCGACCAGGCCTCGGGCGAGCGCTACACGCCCTACGTGATCGAGCCCTCCTTCGGCCTCACGCGCTCGATGATGGCCTTCCTCGTCGACGCCTATGAGGAGGAGCAGGTGCCCAACGCCAAGGGCGGCACCGACACCCGCACCGTGCTCAAGCTCGACCCGCGCCTGGCGCCGGTCAAGGTCGCGGTGCTCCCGCTCTCGCGCAACGAGAGGCTCTCGCCGCTGGCCCGCCGGGTCGCCGACGAGCTGCGCGCGCAGTGGACGACCGACTTCGACGATGCCGGCGCCATCGGCCGCCGCTACCGCCGCCACGACGAGATCGGCACGCCGTTCTGCGTCACCGTCGACTTCGACTCCCTCGACGACGACGCCGTCACCGTGCGCGACCGCGACACCATGGCGCAGGAGCGCGTGCCGCTGGAGAACCTGCGCAGTTACCTGGGCGAGCGCCTGCCGGTGCTGTGACCGGGGCGGATGCCGCGCGCACGAGGAAGCGCACCTGGCTCGTCGGCGGCATCCTGCTGTTGATCGTGGTCCTTCTCGGTCTCGTGCGCGAAATGGTCGGTCCATATCTCCCATGGTGGGTCGACCGAGGCCTGCTTGCAGCAGCTTTCGTGGTCTTCGCCATCGGACTCGGCCGCGGCGGGAGCGTCACAGGGCGTCGGATGCTGGGCACCGCTGCCCTCGTGATACTGGCGGTCTGGCAACTGCTGAGTCCTCTTCTGTGGCGGGTGTTGACCCCGTCGGAGTACGAGTCCGCCCTCGGGGTTCTCCGGGTGCTCGGGACGGCCGAGCAGGCGCTGGTCTTCGCCCTCGCCCTAATCGCGGTCGTGCAGATCGGTCGCACCGCGGTGATCCCCGGCCCGTGGAACTGGGCCCCGGCCTGGGCCCTGGCCGCGGTCGTGGCGGTGCAGCTCGTGTCTGCCCTCATCGCCGCCACTCGGGGGCTGCTCGATCACATGCTTGTCATCGTCTTCGTCGGTGTGGGCGGCGTCGTGGCCGTGGCCGCCCAGGCCTTCCTCGGCGTCCTCGCGATCGTCCTGGCGCTGCGACCCGTGCGGCCGAGCACGGTGAACGTGTACTCGTCGAAGCAGTAGTCACCGGCATCCGGCACGACGTCGCTGTTCTGCATAACTTCGCAGATCTGCACAACATCCCAGAGAATCCACGAAACTCTCCGACGTTATGCAGATCTGCGATCGGATGCGGTCGGTGCGCCGGCACGTGCGACGATGAACAGGTGGAGACGACGACTTTCGCCGCGACGACCGGCTTCCCGCACACCGCCCTCGTCGGCGTGACCGACCTCGACGAGACGCTCGCCGTGCAGGGCGACCCGCACGAGGTGCAGCCGCTGGCCTCGGTGACGAAGCTGCTCACCGCGTGGGGTGCGCTCATCGCGATCGACCGCGGGCTCGTCGGGCTGGAGGAGCCGGCCGGTCCTCCCGGGGCCACCGTCCACAACCTGCTCGACCACACGAGCGGCCTGCCCTTCGAGGGCGAGGAGCCGCAGCGGCCGCCCGGCGAGCGGCGCCTCTATTCGAACGCGGGCTTCGATGCGCTCGCCGCGCATGTCGCCGCTGCCGTCGGCGTGGACTTCGCCAAGTGGATGCAGCGGGAGGTGACCGGGCCGCTCGGCATGGCCGAGACGGACGTCACCGGTCGCCCTTCGGCCGGGGCCCGTTCCAGCATCAACGACCTGCTGATCTTCGGGCGCGAGGTGCTGCGCCCCACGCTCCTCCCCGCCGAACTGCGCGACCGGGCGCTGACCGTGTCGCGCCCCGGCCTGCGCGGGCTCGTGCCCGGATACGGATCCTTCGACGACAACCAGTGGGGCCTCGGGTTCGAGATCAAGGGCGAGAAGCACCACTGGATGGGCGAGAGCCTGCATCCGGAGACGGCCGGCCACTTCGGGGCGCAGGGCAGCTTCCTGTTCGTCGAGCCGACGCTCGACCTCGCCGCCGCCTTCCTGTCGGGGTGACCTTCGGCGAGGACCACAAGCGGATCTGGCCGGCGCTCACCGACGAGATCGTGGCGCGCTACGGGGAGTGACCGCTCAGTCGTTGACCGTGATCTGCGCGTGCTCGTCCCCGCCGCCCTCGGTCCACGCGCGCACCTCGGCGAGGATGCCGCGCAGCACCCCCTGGTCGACCTTCTCCAGGTCCTTGATGTACAGGCAGGCGACACTCGTCGTGTGCGGGCCGAGGCGGTCGAGGGCCTCCGCGTGGCGGTCCGCGCGGTCGAGATAGATCGTCGAGGCGGCCTTGCGCGGAGCGAAGGCGAGCACGGGCATGTCGCCCTCGTTGCCGGTCGGGTAGCGGTAGTGGCAGCTGCCGAAGCCGATGATCGTGCCCCACAGCTCCGGCTCGCGACCGGAGACCTCGCTGAGCAGCGCCACGAGGGTCTCCGCGTCACGTCGGCGCACCGCAGGACTGACCTCCGCGATGAAGGCGGCGACGCTGCCCCCGGTCTTCTCCATGGACTACTTCTTCGCGGCGGCCTTGGCCGCACGCTTGGTCTCACGGACCTTCGCGAGCGACTCGGGCGAGACGATGTCGGCGACGCTGCGGAAGGAGCCTTCCTCGCCGTAGGGGCGGATGCCTCCCGCCACCCTTCTCCGGTGAAGCCGTACTGCTTGCCGAGCAGCGCGAGGAAGATCTTCGCCTTCTGCTCGCCGAAGCCCGGCAGCTTCTTCAGGCGCCGCAGCACCTCGGGCCGTCGGGGTCGTCGCGGGTCCAGAGCGCAGCGGCATCCGATCCCCATTCGTCGACGAGGGCTTGACACAGCGCCTGCACGCGGCCGGCCATGGATCCGGGGTAGCGATGCACCGCGGGCGTCTCGCGGAAGGCCTCGACGAACTGCTCGGGGTCGTAGCCCGCGAGGGCGGCGGCGTCGAGCGCGCCGGTGCGCTGCCGGATCTTCAGCGGGCCCGCGAAGGCGGTCTCCATCGCGACCTGCTGATCCAGGAGCATCCCGATCAGCAAGGCGAGCGGAGAGGTCGACAGCAGCTCGTCGGCCTCGGGGTCGTCGGTGATGTGCACAGCCATGCGCACCAGTCTGGCACCCGCGCCCCGCGGATGCATCAGGTCGGGTCAGGCCGAAGCCGCACCCTCGTCGGATGCGGCATCCGACACAGCCGGGGCGATGCCGAACAGCGTCTCGAGCGCCGCGGCGACCTCGTCGGCGCGGCCGGCGGCGGCCAGCTCCTGGGCGCGCACGGTCGGCGTGTGCAGCAGGACGCCGGCGAGGTGGCGCAGCGACTGCTCCACCCGGCCGTCCTCGTCGCCGCGGCCGCGCGCCCGGGAGATCTCGGCCTCCAGCAGCGCGAAGATGTGCTCGCGCATCGCGACGATCGCCGGCGCCGCGCTCTGGCGGACACCGGCGACGTGGAAGGTCTCGGCCGCCTCGCGCACGACGCTGCGGGCGGCATCCGTGGCCTGCAGCTCCTCCAGGGGCGCGTGCAGCCGGATGGTCTCCAGATCCAGCAGGGCGACGCCCTCGACGCCGGTGACATCCGGGTCGACGTTGCGCGGCATGCCGAGGTCGATGACGAGGCGGCTCTCGGATGCCGGGGCGGCCCCGACGGGGCATCCGGCGATCGAGAGCGCGGGCGCACCGCCGAGGTGCGCCGCGCGGAGCACCGGCTCGGTGGCGGTCGTGCAGGTGATCAGGAGCGAGGATGCGGAGGCGACCCGGGCGTAGTCGGCGTCCTCGACGACGCGCAGACCGTGCTTGTCGGCGAAGAGGCGGGCACGACCCGACGGCGAGTAGACCGAGATGTCGGTGGCGCCGCGCTCGCGCAGGGTGGCGAGGGTGACGGCGGCGTAGGCGCCGGTGCCGACCAGCAGCACGCGCTCGGCGCTCCAGTCGGCGATACGGCTGTCGGCCAGCTCGAGGGCGAGGCGGACGAGCGAGCGGCCGGCGCGGCCGAGCGCGGTGACGTTCTTGACCTTGCGCTGGGCCTGACTGGCCCGCTGGAAGAGACGCTCGATCTCGGGGGAGGTCGTGCCCTCGGTGCGCGCGGTCTTCAGGGCGCGCCGCACCTGACCGGCGATCTCGCCCTCGCCCGGCACGACCGATTCGAGACCGGAGGCCACGGCGAACAGGTGCTCGGCCACCCGGCGTCCGGTGTGCACCTCGTAGGCGCCCTCGAGGTCGGATGCCGGAATCCCCGTCGTCTGCTCGACGGCCTCGATCACGGCCTCGACGCCCACGGCACCGGCGGCGGTGACGGGCTCGTCGATCTCGACGTAGGCCTCGAAGCGGTTGCACGTGGACAGCACGACGGCGCCCTGCACGCACTCGGCGATGCCCATCAGCGTGGGAGCGACGTCATCGGGAGTGCGGCTCAGGCGTTCGAGCATGTCGAAGGAAGCGGTCTTGTGACTCGCCGAGACGCAGAGAAGCACGCCCGTCATTCTACTCCGGCGTCATGTATGGATCTGCTGAGCCTCCCCGCCGTCGCATAGCCCGGGGTGCGAGGATGGAGCCATGCCGCTTTCCGATGTCCCCTGCTGCGCGCCCTGGCCGGTGATCGCCCCGAGCGCACCCCGGTGTGGTTCATGCGCCAGGCCGGCCGCTCCCTGCCCGAGTACCGTGAGTTGCGGGTGGGGACGCGGATGCTGGACGCCTGCCTCACCCCGACCTCGCCGCCGAGATCACCCTGCAGCCGGTGCGCCGACACGGCGTGGACGCGGCGATCTTCTTCAGCGACATCGTGGTTCCCCTCAAGCTCGCCGGGGTCGCCGTCGAGATCGAGCCCGGCCGCGGCCCGGTGTTCGCCGAGCCCGTGCGCACGGCGTCCGACGTCGAGAAGATCACCGCGATCGACCCCGCAGACCTCGACACGACCGCGATCGCCGCGGCCGTGCGCCTCGTCACCGCCGAACTCGGCGACACCACCCCCCTCATCGGCTTCGCCGGTGCGCCCTTCACCCTCGCCGCCTACCTCGTCGAGGGCGGCCCCTCCAAGGAGCACCTCCGCGCCCGCGCCATGATGCACACCGACCCCGGGTCCTGGGCGAAGCTGGCGGGCTGGCTGGCGGCCGTCTCACGCCGGTTCCTCCAGGCGCAGACGGATGCCGGCGCCTCGGCCGTGCAGCTCTTCGACTCCTGGGCGGGCTCCCTGCATCCTGACGACTTCCGCCGCTTCGTGGCCCCGCACTCGGCGGCGGCGCTCGAGGGCGTCACCGCCCCGAAGATCCACTTCGGGGTCGGCACCGGGCCGTTCCTGGCCGACATGCGCCTGGGCGGCATCGCCGACGCCGTCGGGGTCGACTGGCGGATGCCGCTGGACGAGGCCGCCGCCGCCCTCGGCGACCAGACGACCGTGCAGGGCAATATCGACCCGGCGCTGCTGTCGGCGCCCTGGCCGGTGCTGGAGACGCATGTGCGCGATGTGCTCGCCCGGGGCCGCGCCGCGCGCGCCCACATCCTCAACCTCGGTCACGGCGTCCCGCCCGAGACCGACCCGACCCAGCTGACGCGCATCGTCGAGCTCGTCCGCGAGGTCACGGGCGCATGAGCGATCTCGCCGAGCGCGCCGCCGCCTCCCACGTCATCGTGATCGGCGCGGGCATCGGCGGACTCGTCGCGGCACGCTCCTTCGCGAAGGTCGGCATCCGCGTCACGCTCGTCGAGGCCGCCGAGCGGCCGGGCGGGGCGATCCGCCGCGCCGAGCTCGACGGCGTCACCGTCGACACGGGCGCCGAGAGCTATGCGACCCGCGGCGGGCATGTGCGCGGGCTGCTGGACGAGCTCGGGCTCACGGACGACATCGTGACCCCGCAGCCGGGCGGCGCCTGGCTCGCCGGCATCCCCGGAGCGGATGCCGCACCCCTGCCCGCGCGCACGATCCTGGGCATCCCGGAGAACCCCTTCGCCGAGGACGTGCGCCGCATCATCGGCTGGCGCGGCGCCTGGCGCGCCTACGTCGACCGGCTGCGCCCGCCGCTCACGATCGGGCACGAGGAGAGCCTCGGGCGCCTTGTCGACTCGCGCATGGGCGCGCGCGTGCGCGACCGGCTCGTCGCCCCCGTCACAGCGGGCGTGTACTCGGCGCACCCCGACGACATCGACACGGATGCCGCCGCTCCCGGCCTCAACGCCGCCCTGACCCGCGCGGGCTCGCTCTCGGGCGCGGTCGGGCAGCTCCTCGCCGCGCGTGACGAGAAGGGCGCCCCCGGCGCGGCCGTCGAGGGGATCGCCGGCGGCATGTCTCGCCTGGTCGACGCGCTGATCGACGAGCTCGGCGTTCTCGGCACCGAGGTGCGCACCTTCGCCACCGCCCTGCGGGTGCAGCCCGAAGGCGCCGGGTGGAGCGTGGACGTCGCGGCATCCGACGACGACGCCGAGTTCGAGACGATCGAGGCGGATGCCGTGGTCCTCGCCACCGATGAGCTCTTCGCCCGCGCGCTGCTCGAGGAGATCGTGCCCGATCTCGGGCAGCCCGGTCCGTCGCCCGAGATCGAGATCGTCACGCTGCTGCTGGAGGCGTCGGCGCTCGATGACGCTCCCCGCGGTTCGGGCGTGCTCACCGTCCCCGGCAGTCACGTCGCGAAGGCCCTGACGCATTCGACGGCGAAGTGGGCGTGGGTGCGCGAGGCGGCGGGCGACAGGCACCTCGTACGCGTCTCCTTCGGGTCGCAGGACGAACCGGCCGTGACCGCGCAGTTCGACGACGCGGATGCGGCGGACCTCGCCCTGCACGAGGCGGCCGCCCTCCTCGGAGTGCCCGAGTCGTCACTGACGCTCCTGGCCGCGCACCGCGAGCGCTTCACCCAGTCGCAGCCGGCATCCGCCATCGGTGCGGCGCAGGCCCGCGAGCGCGTTCGCGCCGCCATCGCGGCGGTGCCCGGACTCGGCGCGGTCGGGGCGTGGCTGGCCGGCACCGGTCTCGCTCAGGTGATCCCGGATGCCGAGGCCGAGGCCGAGCGCGTGCGGCACGACCTACTGTGGGGATCCGGGCCTGTTCACCCCCGCTTCCCGGACAGGTAGATGCCGAAATCGGAATACGGGGTTACGCTGGTAACTCGCACACACGACCGAACCAGGTGAGGAGACCCCATGAGGGGGAAGATCGGACTCGTCGTAGGACTCGGCGTAGGGTACGTTCTCGGCACGCGGGCCGGGCGCCAGCGCTACGAGCAGATCAAGGCGCGGTGGCTCAAGGTCTGGAACCTCGACCCGGTGCAGGAGCAGGTGGGGCGCGCGAAGGAGTTCGCGAAGTCGCAGGCGCTGGCGGTTCCCGCCGCCGTGTGGGCCGGGGCGATCAAGGTCGCCAAGTCCGCCACGGGCGAGGGCACGCCGGGCCAGAAGCTCGACTCGGTGATCGCGACCGGCAAGGATGCGGCGGCCGAGGTCGCCGACGTCGTGGAGGATGCCGTCGAAGACGCCGTCGACGCGGCGAAGAAGTCGTCGCGAAAAGGCGAGTGAGACCATGGCCGCGGATACCGCGATCGCGCCGACGACGGATTCCTGACGCTGCTGGGCGATCTGCCCGAGCTGATCAGCAACCTCGTCAAGGCCGAGATCGACGCCGCCAAGACCTGGGTGCGCCGCACGGCGAAGGACGCCGGCGTCGGCAGCCTCTGGTTCGTGCTGGCCCTCTTCTTCCTCTTCTGGGCGATCCCCGTTCTGCTGACGTTCGCGATCGCGGGCATCTCGTCGTGGTGGCCGGTGTGGCTCTCGGCGCTCGTCGTCTTCTTCGGACTGCTGCTGGTGGTCGTCCTCTTCGGCATCCTGGGTGCCCTGAAATTCAAGAAGGTCACCGCGCGGGAGAATCCCGCGCAGGCGGTGGCAACCGACGCGAAGATCCTGAGGGAGCCCGACGATGACGAGTACTGACCGCGAGAAGCTTCCCTCGACCGTCGTCCCGCCGGGCCTGACCGATCCGGTGGAGTCGGCGCGCGCCGAGCTCAAGGCGGCGCTGGCCGCGATCGAGAAACGGGCGAACATCCCACGACGGGTCGAGAAGTCCCTCGCCCGCGGTGCCGAGCGGCTCCGCCGGACGAACGAGGAGAACCCGGCGCTCGTGATCGTCGGTGTCCTCGGTGCCGCCGCGGCGATCGGCGGCGCGGTCTGGCTCATCGTGCGAGGACTGTCGAAGTAGCGGCCGCCGGCATCCGTTCGCGCCTTCGGTGAGAAAGGGGCAGACTGGAGTCATGTCCCACACGAGCACTGAGACGGATTCCCCTGCGCCCGAGGGCTACACGCTGTGGGCGGTCTGGCGTCGGAATCCCGATGCCCCGGTCACCGAGGACGACGCCACCGAGCTCGAGACGATCGTCGACCACGTCGAGGACGGCGGGTCACCGTGCGGGGCTTCTACGATGTGAGCGGACTGCGGGCCGATGCCGATCTCATGGTCTGGCTGCACGGATCCACGGCCGAGGAGCTCCAGCGGGACCTCCGTCGCCTGCGCCGCACCGAGCTGCTGCGAACGCTCCTGCCGGTGTGGAACGCGCTGGGCGTGCACAAGGACGCCGAGTTCAACCGCTCTCACGTGCCGGGCTTCCTGCGCGGCGTCGAGCCGAAGGGCTGGCTGTGCCTGTATCCCTTCGTGCGCAGCTACGAGTGGTACCTGCTCCCGGAGGAGGAGCGCCGTGAGATGCTCGCCGACCACGGCCGCAAGGGCGCCGCGCACCGGGGAGTGACCGCGAACACCGTCGCCTCCTTCGCGCTCGGCGACTACGAGTGGCTGCTGCCGCTGGAGGCCGACGACGTCGGCGAGCTCGTCGACCTCATGCGCGACCTGCGGTACACGGAGGCGCGTCGGCACGTGCGCGAGGAGGTGCCGTTCTTCACGGGACGGCGACTGCGCTTCGACGAGATCCCGGATGTTCTGCAGTAGGAGCATCCCATGACCGCCGCACTCCGTCTCGGAACCCGTCGCAGTGCCCTCGCCCAGACCCAGTCCGGTCTTGTCGCCGCGGCGCTGGAGAAGGTCGCCGGCCGTCCTGTCGAGCTCGTCCCGATCGTCTCGGAGGGCGACACCAATCGCGCCTCGCTGTCGGAGATCGGCGGACAGGGGATCTTCGCGACCCGACTGCGCGAAGCGCTGCGGGCGGGCGAGTGCGATCTGCTCGTGCACTCGCTGAAGGACCTGCCCACAGCCGTGCCCGACGACCTCGTCATCGCCGCGACACCCGCGCGCGAGGACGCCCGCGACGTCGCGATCACGAGGATCGGCCGGCCCCTGCACGAGCTGCACAGAGGTGCCCGCGTCGGAACGGGGGCGCCGCGACGCATCGCGCAGGTCGGCATCCGCTCTCCCCGCGCGGAGGTCGTCGACATCCGCGGCAACGTCGACTCACGGCTGGAGCGCGTCGCCACCGGCGACCTCGACGCCGTGATCCTCGCCGCCGCCGGGCTGTCGCGACTGGGCGGCGACCTGGGCGGGCTCCACCGCGAGGATCTGGGTCTGTCGGAATGGCCGACGGCTCCGGGGCAGGGTGCGCTCGCCGTCGAGACATCGGCCGACGCCCCGAGGAGCTGCGTGCCGCCCTCGCCGCGCTCGACGACGAGGACACGCGTCTGGCGGTGACGGCGGAGCGAGCCGTCCTCGAGGGTCTGGACACCGGATGCCAGGCGCCGATGGCCGCGCACGCGGTCGTCGCGGGCGACACGATCCGGCTCCGCACGATCGTCTACGCACCCGACGGCGGGCGTCGGATCGGGCTCGACCTGACGGAATCCCTGAACCGGGGTATATTCGACAGGAAGGCAGCGGCAATGGTGCGGATGCTGCCGATGGCGCCGACCCGATGCGCACAGCACGTGAGTTCGGGCTGGCCGTCGCCCATCGGCTGCTCGACCAGGGAGCGGCCGACCTCATCTCCTGAGAGCCTTCCCGATGACTGCTACCGACTCGAACCACGTCAAGCCCCTCGCCGGGTGGCGCGTCCTCGTGCCCCGCGGCGGACCCTGGGGCGATGGCGTCGCGGCGAGCCTGCGCGCACAGGGCGCGGTCCCGGTGGTCGCGCCGCTGATCAACTTCGGCCCCACGAACGATCAGGCCGCCCTCGATGCCGCCCTGGCCCGACTGTCGGCGGGCGAGTACGACTGGCTCACCGTGACGAGCGCCACCACCGTCGACGTGCTCTTCGCGCATCGCACCGAGATCCCGCGCGCGACGAAGATCGCCGCGGTCGGCGAGACGACGGCCACCGCGCTGGAGTCCGTCGGCTACGAGGTCGCGCTCGTCCCCGACAAGGACAACTCCGCCGAGGGCATGGCCGAGCAGATCATCGGCCTGGAGACGCAGGCGCGCCGCATCCTGACCCTGCGCAGCGAGATCGCCAAGCCCGTGCTCACCAAGCTCCTGATCAAGGCGGGCCACGATGTGGACTCCGTCGTGGCCTACCGCACCGTCGGGGTGCCGGTCACCGACCGCATCCGACGCGACGTGGAGAACGGCCGGATCAACGCGATCCTCGTCACGAGCGGCTCGGTGGCCGCGCAGGTGCGTGAGCAGTTCCCCGAGATCCCCGACTCCACTCTGCTGGCGGCGATCGGACCGCGCACGGCGAAGGATGCGGCCAAGGCGGGCCTGCCCGTCTCGGTCATCGCCGATCGCCAGACGGTCGACGCTCTCATCGACGCCGTCTCGCAGTTCACCCTCCCGCACGCGGCCGACGAGTTCGCGCCGTGAGCGGATTCCCCGACGTCCGGATGCGGCGGCTGCGGCAGTCGCCCGCCGTCCGCGCGATCGCGCGCGAGACCACGCTCGCGCCGAGCCAGCTCATCCAGCCGCTGTTCGTGCGCGAGGGCTGAGCGCTCCGCAGCCCGTGACCTCGCTGCCCGGCGTCGTGCAGCACTCTCTCGAGTCGCTCCGCGGGGCCGTGTCGGATGCCGCGGCTGCCGGCATCGGGGCGTCATGCTGTTCGGCATCCCCGAGGTGCTCGATGCCACCGGCTCGGCGGCCGACGACCCCGAGGGCATCCTCAACGTCGCCACCCGCATCGCGGTGGCCGAGGCGGGGGACGCGCTGACCGTGCAGACCGATCTGTGCCTGGACGAGTTCACCGACCACGGGCACTGCGGTGTGCTCGACCCTTCGATCCCCACGTCCCCTCCAGCCAGCACTCCGCGCTGCCTGGAGCCTCCGGGCCGCGTGGGCCCGGCTCAGGGACCGTGAAAGTCGACAACGACGCCACTCTCGAACGCTACGTCGCGATGGCGCTCGCCCAGGCCCGCGCGGGCTCGCACCTGCTGGGCCTATCGGGCATGATGGACGGCCAGGTCGCCGCGGTGCGCCGCGCGCTGGACGCCGAGGGCTTCACCGACACTCTTCTGCTCGCCTACGCCGCCAAGTACGCCAGCGCCTTCTACGGGCCGTTCCGCGAGGCGGTGAACTCGCAGCTGACGGGCGACCGCAAGACCTACCAGCTCGATCCGGCCAATCGCCGCGAGGGCGTGCGCGAGGCGCTGCTCGACGAGGCCGAGGGCGCCGACATCGTCATGGTCAAGCCCGCGGGCTCCTTCCTCGACGTGCTCAGCGACGTGCGCGCCGCCGTGAATATTCCTGTCTGGGCATATCAGGTCTCGGGCGAGTACGCGATGATCGAGGCGGCCGCGGCGAACGGCTGGATCGACCGTGATCGCAGCATCCTGGAGTCCCTCGTCTCCATCCGCCGCGCCGGCGCCGACGCGATCCTCACCTACTGGGCGACCGAGATCGCCGGAGGGCTCGCCTCCGGTCGTTCGGGCCCGTGAGCGCCCCCGTCGTTCCGCGCACCCCCGGTCGTTGAGCGAGGAATCGCGCAGCGATCCCGAGTCGACACGCAGCAAGAACTCCTGAGAGGCAGCCACCGATGACAGACCGCAACGATGACCTCTTCGACGCCGCCCGCGCCGTCATCCCTGGCGGAGTGAACTCGCCGGTGCGCGCCTACGGCTCGGTCGGCGGAACGCCGCGCTTCCTCGCCTCCGCGGCCGGGCCGATGGTGACCGACGCGGCCGGGGCGTCCTACGTCGACCTCGTCGCCTCCTGGGGTCCGGCGCTGCTCGGCCACGCACACCCGGAGGTCGTCGCCGCCGTGCAGGCGGCCGCCGCACGCGGCCTGTCGTTCGGCGCGCCCACCGAGGGCGAGGTCGAGCTGGCCGCCGTGATCGCCGACCGGGTCGCCCCGGTCGAGCGCGTGCGCCTGGTCTCGACCGGCACCGAGGCGACCATGACCGCGATCCGTCTCGCCCGCGGCGCGACCGGCCGCGATCTGCTCGTGAAGTTCGCCGGCCACTATCACGGTCACTCCGACGGGCTTCTGGCCGCTGCAGGGTCCGGCGTCGCGACGCTCGCCCTGCCCGGCTCGGCCGGGGTCCCCGCCGCCGTCGCCGGTCAGACGCTCGTCATCGACTACAACGACCCGGAGGCGCTCGCCGCCGTCTTCGCCGAGCACGGCGATCGCATCGCCGCGGTCATCGTCGAGGCGGCCGCGGCGAACATGGGCGTCGTCGCTCCCGAGCCCGGCTTCAACAGGCTCCTCGCCGACACCGCCCACGCGCACGGCGCGCTGCTCATCCTCGACGAGGTGCTCACGGGCTTCCGCGTTCATCCCGCGGGCTTCTGGGGTCTGCAGTCGGATGCCGGCGAGCACTACACGCCCGACATCATCACCTTCGGCAAGGTCGTCGGCGGAGGGATGCCGCTGGCCGCGCTCGGCGGGCGGGCCGAGATCATGGACCTGCTCGCGCCGACCGGCCCGGTCTACCAGGCGGGCACGCTCTCGGGCAATCCGCTCTCGGTGGCCGCGGGCCTGGCGACGCTGCGCCTGGCGACGCCGGAGGTCTACGCCCGGGTGGACGCCGCCGCGGACCGCATCGCGACGGCGCTGGATGCCGCCCTGACTGAGGCGGGTGTCGTCCACGCCGTGCCGCGCGCGGGGAACCTCTTCGGCGTGGTCTTCGCCGAGCGCGCGCCGCGCACCTACGCGGAGGCGCAGGCGCAGGAGGCCTTCCGCTATGCGCCCTTCTTCCACGCGATGCGGGAGGCCGGCATCGCCCTCCCGCCGAGCGTCTTCGAGGCGTGGTTCCTCACCGCCGCCCACCACGAGGGCGCGCTCGCCCGGATCGAGGCGGCACTGCCCGCGGCGGCTGCCGCCGCGGCATCCGCTCGTTCCTGAGAGCTCGCGCGATCGACGACGCGGCGAGTTGTCGGAGGTCGACGAAGGATCGTTAGGGTCCTGTGAGCAAGTCACCCACGTCGCGTCGCCCTGCGCTGGCAGACTGGAGGCATGGTGACCTTGCTGCTGGATCAGACGCAGCTCGAAGTGGTGCTCTCGCCCATCGAGCGCGCGGCGGCGTTCCACCGCGAGAACATCCGCGTCGCGCGCGACACCATCGCCAAGGTCCAGCTCACCGACGACGCCTGGACGTGGCTGCGCGGCGTTCCGAGCCCGGGCACGCACCTTCCCGGTGTGCTCGCCGCGGGCAGCTGGAAGTCGGCCAGCGGCCTCGACTTCGTGTTGATCCGTCGGCGCAAGCCCTCGGTGGTCATCGACCTCGACGGAGACGCTGATTTCCAGCGACTCATCTTCACGACCCGGCACGGGCTGGCGCTCACCCAGGCGCTGCGGCTGCCGGTGTCGACCGAGCTCGCCGACGTCTCCGACATCGCCGGCAGCGCCGCGTCGCCGGATCGCCCGCGTCAGCGTCCGGTCATTCGCCCGCGCCCCGCGTAGCCTCCGAATTCGGCGGCGGAGCCGGGGTCAGGAGACGTCGCGGCGCCAGCTGAACAGGTAGCCCAGCAGCAGGAACACGACCGTGTAGACGGCGAGCACCACGCCGCCGACCCACCAGTCCAGCGTGAAGGTGCCGGGACTCAGTGCGAGGTTGTAGAAGCTCGAGCCGACCAGTGCGTCACTGGCGGCGCCGGGGAGGTAGGCGGCCACCTTGTCGGCGCCCTGGACGAAGGATGCCGCCAGCCGGACGATCGGCTCGACGAACTGCGTGAAGGCGATGACGCCGACGACCGCGGCGACCTGGTTGCGTACGAGCACGCCGACGCCGATGCCCATGAGCGTCCACAGCACGAGGGCGAGGAGGATGCGTCCGAACAGCGCCCAGGTGCCGGAGTCGGTCAGGCCCGTCTCCTGCCCGAAACCGGCGAGCACGCCCGCGGACGGAAGCACCGCCGCGAGCAGCGCGAGCGCTCCGTACAACGCGCCCAGCAGGACGCCCACGAGCAGCTTCGCCAGCAGGGCGCGCCCACGACCGGGGTGGCCAGGAACGTCGGCGTCAGCGTCTGGTGGCGATACTCCGTGGTCACCATGAGCGTGCCGATGAGCAGGGCGAAGACGAAGCCCAGCGACGAGGCGAAGCTGTACAGCAGGCTCGAGACGTCGTCGGGAATCGGCATCGCGGCTTCGCTGGGGATGAGCCCGTCGGCCGAGGCTGCCATGACGAAGGCCAGACCGCCGGCGGTCATGGCGATGTACAGGACGAGCACGATCCCGAGGATCCACCACATCGCGGTGGAGAACTGCTTGGTCGCCTCCGAGCGGGTCGCGTGGACGAGGCTCATCGCTGCTCTCCTTCCTCGTCGGTGTGCGCTTCGTCGGCGGGCGTCTCCCCGTGCTCGACGTGCTCCGGTTCATCGGCCGGGTGCTCGGGCTCCTCGCCGTCGTACGGGCTCTCGCCCTGTTCGTCGTCCGCGGAGGGCTCCTCGTGCGCCTGCTCGACCGAGCCGTCGGACCCGACGACGAAGGGGGTGTCGTCGACGACATCGGATGCCGCCGCCTCTGCATCGGCGTGAGCCTCTCCGTCGACGTCGGACTCTGCTCCGCCGTCGACGTGCTCGTCGGTGGGCTCGGGTGGTCTTCGGCGCCCCAGGGCTCCGGGGCCTCCGGCTCCTCGGTGTGCGCCGGTTCCTCCTCGGCGCTCGGAGAGTATTCGCCGGACGCAGCGTCGGGCTCGGATGCGGCGACCTCGCCTGACTCCTCCGCGTCGTCGTGGGGCTCGACCGGATCGGAGGCCTGCTCGGTGATATCGGCGACCTGATCGCCGGAGTCGGCGGACTGCGCGGGGTCGACCTCGAGGGTGAAGTGCCCGGTCGGCTCGACCGGCAGGGGAACCTCCGGGTCGATCGGCGGCAGCTCGCCGGTCTCGTCGATGCCGCGGGCGGCCGCGGCGGCACTCACCGGCGTCGCGTCGACCTGCGCGGCATCGTCGAGCGGTGCGGCGGCGGCCGGCCCGCCCTCCGCGTCGGCGATCACCGTCTCGGTCACCGCGGGCGCCGCCGTCGCGTCGGCGTCGGTCTCGTCCTCGTCGACGGCGATCTCTTCTGCGGCCGCGGTCTCCGCCGCAACGAGCGCCTCACCGGCGGCGAAGGCTCCCCCGGTGGCCGCGGCCTCCGCGGCGACGGCGGCAGCCGCCGTCTCCTCGACACCGGTCGCCTCGTCTTCGGGGGCGTCCTCGGCGTCGATGGCCGCCGCAGCATCCGGATCCTCGCCCGCCTCGAGCGAACCGGCGATGCCCTGGGCGCTCGGGTGCACGCGCAGGCCGTTGACGAGCTCGAGGAAGACCTCTTCGAGCGCCGGGCCGCGCTTGTGGAGGGTGGAGAGGGCGACGCCCGCTCCGGCCACGATCGTGCCGACCTCCGTCGTGTCGGCGCCGCGGATCGTCAGGCCGGCACGGAGCACCTCGTAGGAGAGGCCGCTCTCCCGCAGAGCCTCCACGAGGGCGGCCCGGTCGGGGGAGTCGACGACGACGGCCTGCTCGTCGTCGGCGGAGAGCTCCCAGAGCGCGCCCTGGAAGACGCGCTGGCCCTGGGCGATGATCACGAGCGACTGGGCAGTCTGCTGCACCTCGCCGAGGACGTGCGAGGAGACGAGCACGGTGCGACCCTCGGCGGCGAGCTGGCGGAGGAACCCGCGCATCCAGCGGATGCCCTCGGGATCGAGCCCGTTGGCCGGCTCGTCGAGCACGAGCACACCGGGGTCGCCGAGCAGGGCGGTGGCCAGCCCCAGTCGCTGGCGCATGCCGAGGGAGTATCCGCCGACCTTGCGACCCGCGGCATCCGACAGCCCGACGAGCGCCAGCACCTCGTCCACGCGCGAGACCGGAACGCCGGCTGCCTGTGCGTACACCTTCAGATGGTTCGCCCCGGAGCGGCCGGGGTGGAAGCTGGACGCCTCGAGAGCGGCGCCGACCTCGCGCATCGGATGAGCGAGCTCCGAGTAGCGCCGACCGCCGATCGTCGCGGTGCCGGAGGTGGGGCGGATCAGCCCCAGCAGCATGCGCAGCGATGTCGTCTTCCCCGCGCCGTTGGGGCCGAGGAATCCGGTGACGACACCGGGTTCTATGCGGGCCGAGAAGTCCGACACGGCGGACACCGAACCGAACCGCTTCGTCACGTGCGAGAACTCGAGCACCTGTCCGTCGGGCATCAGCGACCTCTCCGTGATGGGCAAACCTTCCCTCTATCTTGTCGGAAGTGCGCGGAGAATGCCGGATTATCGGCCGGATTCCGCGGAGAGCGATCCAGCGACGGACACCTGCACGCCCCTGGCCGCGCCCGCGCGGCGCCGATCCCGCCCGAGTAGAGTGGCCACCGTGACCGCCGCCGCATCCGCCTCCGAGTCCCGTGTCCTCGTCCGCACCGAAGGCGCCCTCGGCCGCCTGACGCTCAGCCGACCCGAGGCCCTCAACGCCCTCGACCTCGGGATGATCCGCGAGCTGACCGCCGCGCTGAAGCGCTGGCGCGAGGACAGCGACGTGCAGATCGTGCTCATCGACGGCGCCGGCGACCGCGGACTGTGCGCGGGCGGTGACGTGCGCGCCCTCTACACGCAGATCGTGGAGGGCAACCCGGGTCAGACCGCCGAGTTCTTCCGCGAGGAGTACGCCCTCAACGCGATGATCGCGGAGTACCCGAAGCCGGTCGTCGCGATCGCGGACGGCATCACGATGGGCGGCGGCATCGGCCTGGCCGCTCACGCCGCGATCCGCGTCGTCACGGAGCGATCGAAGCTCGCGATGCCCGAGACGCGGATCGGCTTCACCCCGGATGTCGGCGGTACCTACCTGCTCGGCCGGGCTCCCGGTCGCCTCGGCGAATACCTCGGACTCACCGGCGGCACGATGAACGGCGCCGACGCGATCCATGCCGGCTTCGCCGACCACTTCGTGCCCAGTGACCGGCTCGACGACCTCCGTGAGGCGCTGGCGACCCGTGCCGACCCCACCGGGCCGGCCGAGATCGTGCTGCTGTTCGACGAGACGCCCGATCCGGCACCGCTCGCCGGCATCCGACCCTGGGTCGACGAGGTCTTCGACGCCGACTCCGTCGCCGAGATCGTCCTGCGCCTGCGCGCACGCCCCGAGCCCGAGGCCGCGGCGACCCTCGCCACGCTCGAGGAGCTGTCGCCGACCGCGCTCGCCGTCACCCTCGACGCGGTGCGCGAGGCGCGCGGAGGCGATCTGCGCGCGGCGCTGACCGCCGAGTACCGGCGCGTGCTGTGGTTCGCGCACGAGCACCCCGACCTCGTGGAGGGCATCCGCGCGCAGCTCGTCGACAAGGACCGCACCCCGCACTGGCGGCCGGCGACGATCGCGGACCTGGAGACGGATGCCGCGGCCGCCGCCCGCGCCTACGTGCCGGAGACGTCCCTGTTCGCCTGAGCGTCGTCGCGGGTTCGTTTTCGCCCTGAGCGGACCGCTCCCCAAATGTCGGCACGGCGTGGCAGAGTACCTTGTGGCCGTTCTCGGCCCTCGACTCACAAGGACTCCACGTGCTCGGAAAACTCCTCGTCCGCTACCTCTCCCGCTACCGGTGGCTGCTCGTCGGCGTTCTGGTCTTCCAGTTCGCCTCGGCCTTGGCCGCCCTCTATCTGCCGAGCCTGAACGCCGACATCATCAACAACGGCATCGCCCAGGCCGACACCGGCTACATCTGGCGCACCGGCTTCCTCATGCTGGCCATCTCGCTCGGCCAGATCGTCGCGGCCGTCATCGCCACCTACCTCGCCGCCCGCGCCGCGATGGGCACCGGGCGAGACATCCGCGCCGATGTCTTCGCGCGGGTGAGCAGCTTCTCCGAGCGCGAGGTCTCGCAGTTCGGCGCGGGCTCGCTCATCACCCGCAACACCAACGACGTCCAGCAGGTGCAGATGCTGGCCATGATGGGCGCGACGATGTTCGTCATGGCGCCGCTGCTGGCCATCGGCGGCATCATCATGGCCGTGCGGCAGGATGTCGGGCTCAGCTGGATCATCGGCGTCTCGGTGCCGGTGCTGCTGGTGGTGGCCGGACTCATCATCAGCCGCATGGTGCCGCTGTTCCGCAGCTACCAGGGCAAGCTCGACACGATCAACCGCGTCATGCGCGAGCAGCTCACCGGTGTGCGCGTCGTCCGCGCCTTCGTGCGAGAGGCGATCGAGGCCGAGCGCTTCCGGCGGGCGAACACCGACATCATGGTCGTCGGCCGCAAGGTCGGCTCGCTCTTCGTGCTGCTGTTCCCGCTGTTCATGCTCATCCTCAACGTCACCGTCGTCGGCGTCATCTGGTTCGGGGGCATCCAGGTTCAGCAGGGCAATGTCGAGATCGGCACGCTCATCGCCTTCATGCAGTACATCGGCCAGATCATGATGGGCGTGATCATGGTGAGCTTCATGGCGATGATGATCCCGCGCGCGGCGGTGTCCGCCGAGCGCGTCGGCGAGGTGCTCGATGCCGAGGCGACGATGGTCCGCCCCGAGAACGGCGTGACCGTGTTCCCGACTCCGGGCGCCGTGAGTTTCGACGGAGCCGAGTTCACCTATCCGGGCGCGGAGGCGCCGGTGCTCACCGGCATCCGATTCGACGTCGCGCCCGGCGAGACCGTCGCGATCGTCGGCTCGACCGGTGCGGGCAAGTCCACGCTCATCTCCCTGATCCCGCGTCTGTTCGACGTCACCGGAGGCGCGGTGCGCGTGGGCGGCGTCGATGTGCGCGAGGCCGACGTCGAGGCGCTGTGGGATTCGATCGGACTCGTGCCGCAGCGTCCCTTCCTGTTCACCGGCACGGTCGCCTCCAACCTCCGCTACGGCAAGGAAGACGCCACCGACGAGGAGCTGTGGAAGGCCCTCGAGATCGCGCAGGGTCGCGACTTCGTGGAAGAGATGCCCGAGAAGCTTGAATCGCGCATCTCGCAGGGCGGCACGAACGTGTCGGGAGGGCAGCGCCAGCGGCTCGCGATCGCCCGGGCCATCGTGCACCAGCCGAAGGTGCTCATCTTCGACGACTCCTTCTCGGCCCTCGATCTCACCACCGATGCGCGCCTCAGGCAGGCGCTCTGGCGAGAGCTCCCGGAGGTGACCAAGATCGTCGTCGCCCAGCGCGTCTCGACGATCACCGATGCCGACCGCATCATCGTGCTCGACGGAGGCACGATGGTCGGATCCGGCACCCACGACGAGCTGCTCGCCTCCAACGAGACCTACCGCGAGATCGTCGAGTCGCAGCTGGGGGTGGACGCATGAGCACCGACACGCAGCTGAGCGCAGAAGAGCAGTACGAGGCCGAGCTCGCCGAGCAGGCCCGGCAGAACTCCGGCGACTGGGACAGCGTCGCACCCGGCAAGGCCGACAACTTCGGCAAGAGCTTCGCCCGGATGATCGGGCTGCTCAAGCCCTCCGCCGCCTGGCTCGCCCTCGTGACGGTCTTCGGCGCGTTCGGGGTGGTGCTCACGGTCGCCGCCCCGAAGGTGCTCGGTGAGGCGACCAACATCATCTACGAGGGCTTCATCTCGAAGGTGCTCGGCGACAACGGCGTACCCGCCGGCTTCTCCCAGGAGCAGGTCGTCGACCTCCTGCGCTCCCAGGGGCAGGATGACTACGCGAACATGGTCTCCGCCTTCGCGGACTTCACCGTCGGCGCGGGCATCGACTTCGACCGCCTCCGCTGGGTCATCACGGCCGTCCTGGCCATCTATCTCGTCGCCGCGCTCCTCAGCTGGCTGCAGGGCTACGTCATCAACGTCATCATGGTGCGCACGATGTGGCGCCTGCGCGAAGACGTCGAGGCGAAGATCAACCGCCTGCCGCTGTCGTACTTCGACAAGGTGCAGCGCGGCGAGCTGATCTCGCGCGTCACCAACGACATCGACAACATCACCCAGACGATGCAGCAGTCGCTCTCGGGTGCACTCACCTCGATCCTCACGGTGATCGGCACGCTCGTGATGATGTTCTCGATCTCCTGGCAGCTTGCGCTGGTCGCGCTCATCGCCCTGCCGCTCATGGCGGTCATCTTCGGCGTCATCGGACCGCGCTCGCAGAAGGCCTTCGGCATCCAGTGGCGCAAGGTCGGGCGTCTCAACGCGCGCGTCGAGGAGGCCTTCTCCGGCCACGCCCTCGTGAAGGTCTTCGGCCGCGAGCAGGACGCCCTCGACAAGTTCCAGGAGGAGAACGAAGAGCTCTTCCAGGCCAGCTTCAAGGCGCAGTTCCTGGCCGGCATCATCATGCCCGCCATGACCTTCGTCGGGAGCCTCACCTTCGTGGGCATCGCCGTGCTCGGCGGACTCATGGTCGCCAGCGGCCAGCTGCGCCTGGGCGATGTGCAGGCGTTCATCCAGTACTCGCAGCACTTCACCCAGCCGCTGAGCGAACTCGGCGGCATGGCGGCGGTCGTGCAGTCGGGCACGGCGTCCGCCGAGCGCGTGTTCCAGTTCCTCGACGCCGACGAGCAGGAGCCCGACGACGAGGACGCCGCCGCACTGGAGGACGGCGCCGGGGTCATCGAGTTCCGGAACGTCGCGTTCTCCTACTCCCCGGAGCGCCCGCTCATCACCGACCTCTCCTTCCGGGTCGAGCCCGGCCAGACCGTCGCGATCGTCGGTCCCACCGGGGCCGGCAAGACCACGCTCGTGAACCTCATCATGCGTTTCTACGAGCTCGACTCCGGGGAGATCCTGCTCGACGGCCAGAACATCGCGGATGTCACCCGCGACGAGCTGCGTTCGCGGACGGGCATGGTCCTGCAGGATCCCTGGCTGTTCGGCGGCACGATCATGGAGAACATCCGCTACGGGAAGGCCACGGCATCCGACGAGGACGTCATCGAGGCGGCGACGGCGACCTATGTCGCCCGCTTCGTGCACGCCCTGCCCGACGGCTACGACACCGTCCTCGATGAGGACGCCTCGAACGTCTCGGCCGGCGAGCGGCAGCTGATCACGATCGCGCGCGCGTTCGTCTCCAGCCCCCGGATCCTCATCCTCGACGAGGCGACCTCCGCGGTCGACACCCGCACCGAGCTTCTGCTGCAGCACGCGATGGCCGCGCTCCGCCAGGGGCGCACCTCCTTCGTGATCGCGCACCGGCTCTCCACCATCCGCGACGCCGACCTCATCCTCGTGATGGAGCACGGCGACATCGTGGAGAAGGGCACGCACGACGAGCTCATCGCGGCCGAGGGCGCCTACTGGCGGCTGTACCAGTCGCAGTTCGAGGATGCGGCGACCGACATCGATGCCGAGGCTGCTCTGGAGACCGGGGCGATTCCCGTCCCGGATGCCGCGGAGGACATGACAGGCCCGGTGCCGGTGGCCCCGGCATCCGACGCCTGACACCGACCTGCACCCGCGCCCCGAGGTCGCGCAAGAACGCTGCCGCTCGGGATGCGGGTGCAGTCCCGAGCGCGGAGCGGGCAGGCTCAGCCGGTGAGGCCGAGCAGCTCCAGAGGGTGGGTCAGGCGCCACCAGATGCTCGGGCCCTCGATCGGAGCCGCGAGAGAAAGCGACGTGGCGTTCGTGTCGATCGGGCCGACCGTCGTGAGGGTGCCGACCCGGTCGCCGGCGTCGCGGTTCTCACCGAGGGCGAGATCGATCCGGGTCGTCGCCGTCGCACCGTCCCACAGCACGACGCGGGTGGGCTGATCGGTCACGATGTCGACCGCCTCGCCCCATGCCGTCGTGACCTCGCCGGCGATGGTCCCGGCCGCCACCGTGGGCGGCTGCGTGGCGAGGGCCTCCTCGACCTGCGCGAGCAGCGACTCCGTCTCGGCCTCTCGCGCTGCCATGGTCGGCTGCCCGATCACGGCGACCGAGATGGGCACGATCGTCTCGCCGACGACGATCTCCTTCGTCGTCAGGACGTTCCAGTAGTCGGTCTCCAGACCGCTGCGCTCTTTGCTCATCGAGCCGGTCTTGACGCCTGTCACTCCCGTGGTGCCCACGAGCGGGTTGGTGTTCTCGACCTCCCCGGCGCCGGGGATCGTCGCCACGGGAGTGCTGACGATCTCCCGGATCACGGGATTGGCCATCGCGATCTCCGCCAGCTTGACCAGCGAGGCGGGGTCGGCGGTGTTGCGCGGATCGATGCCGCTCGAGTCGACGAGCTCGATGCCGTCGAGCCCGCGGTTGTGGAGCCAGTCCCTCGCCGCGGCGGCGAAGTTGTCGTTCGATCCCCAGATCTCGCGGGTGAGACGCTCGATGTAGTTGTTCGCCGAGCCGAGGAGCGTCCCCTGCAGCAGCTCGTACTGGGTGAGCGTGCCGCCCACCGGCACGTTCAGCGCGGACTCGTTTCGGCTCAGATACTGCCAGTAGTTGTTCGAGTCGGCCCACGTGAAGCTGTAGGAGGGCCCGGACTCGCCGACGCTCAAGGGCTGACGGTCCAGCACCATCAGGCTCGAGACGACCTTGGCGATGCTGGCGATCGGGGCCGTGTCCGAGGTGGATGCGACCGCGCCCACACCCTCGATGCCGATCGAGCCGCTGCCGCGGGACGACCACGAGATGTCGGCGGCGGGGCTCGTCGCCGGGACGACCTCGACGGCGGCGATGCGCGGGGCGACCTCGTGCAACGGCCACACGATCATCGTCGTCGCGTAGGCGCCGAGAAGAGCGGCGAGGGCGGCCGCCGGGACCACCAAGGAGGGCCGCAGAGCCGACCGACGCGGGGCGTCGGCCAGCAGCGAGGGGGCGTCGGTGGTCTCGAAGGCGCCGACGGATGCCGGTGTGAGTCGGTCAGCGGTCAGCCAGGCGAGAGCGGTGGGAGCGGCGTCGCTGTCGGCCCATCGGACGGCAGCGGAGTTCGTGTCCGGGAGGGCGACCGTCGCATCGGGCTCCGGGGCGAAGAGCTGTGTCGTGGCATCCGACCCCGCATCCGGGGCGTGGAAGGGAACGGTCTCGGTGGTGGCGGAGGCCGGCGAGACGGGCGGTGTCGGAGCCTCCCCGACCGCCGGGGAGATCGCCGAAGGGGGCGACGGCTCAGTGGCTGCCGCCTGGCGTTCACGCAACTGCCGACGCGTCAGCGCGCCGGTCTGCGGACGTGAATCGGGGGAGGTCACCCGATCAAGATTACCTGTCGCGCTATGCTGGACCTGACAACCACGGGAGTCCGGATAGCCGGGCTGAGAGGAAGCGAACCGCGCTTCGACCGTCGAACCTGATCTGGGTCATGCCAGCGCAGGGAGGAGATTCAATGAACACGTCTGTGTCCGCATCCGCTCGTCCGGGCCTTCGGAACCGGGAGCTCTGGCGCTGGCGCGTCGTCGACATCGTCGTCGCCAGCGTCGTCGGTGTCGCCGCCGGCGCCATCTTCTGGGCCTGGGGCAACTTCGCCTGGCCGGGCCTGAGCCCTCTGCTCGCCTTCACCCCCGGACTCGAGGGTCTCCTGAGCGGCGGATGGCTCTTCGCCGGCGTGCTCGGCGGGCTCATCGTGCGAAAGCCCGGCGCTGCCGTCTACACCGAGGTCGTCGCCGCCGTGGTCTCCATGCTGATCGGCACGCAATGGGGATTCTCTGTTCTGATCTGGGGCTTCATTCAGGGGCTCGGCGCTGAGATCGGCTTCGCGCTGTTCCTCTACGGCAACTGGCGTCTGGCCGGAGCGCTCACCGCGGGCGCCCTGGCCGGTGTCGCCGTCGGCTTCCTCGACACCACCTTCACGAGCCTCGCCGCGCAGATCTTCGAGGTGCGGGCGATCTACTTCGGCAGCGCGGTCGTCTCGGGCCTCCTGATCGCGGGCCTGCTGTCCTGGGTGATCGTTCGCGCACTGGCCGCGACAGGTGCGCTGGACCGGTTCGCCGCCGGGCGAGAGGCGCGAGTCGTCGCCGATGACGAGGACGATCCGACTTCGCCGTGAGGGCGACGTGACTGACGCGCGATATCCCGGAGGCGCACTCGTCGAGGCGCGCGGGTGGGGCTGGCGTTACGGATCTCGTCGTCGGCCCGCTGTCGCCGGGCTGGACCTTCGGATCGAGCCCGGCGAGCGGGTCCTCCTGCTCGGGGCGAGCGGGGCGGGTAAGAGCACCGTGCTGCATGGTCTTGCCGGGGTGCTGGGCGACGCCCAGGACGGCGAGGAGGAGGGACGGCTGCTGATCGACGGCAGGCGACCCGTCGATGCCCGCGGACGCGTGGGCCTGGTGCTGCAGGACCCCGACGCCCAGGTCATGCTGGCTCGGGTCGGTGACGACATCGCATTCGGATGCGAGAACCTCGGCGTCGCCCGCGATGAGATCTGGCGGCGCGTCGACGCCGCGATCGAGGCGGTCGGGCTCGACCTGCCGCGGTCGCATCCCACCTCGGCGCTGTCGGGCGGGCAGAAGCAGCGCCTGGCGCTGGCAGGCGTGGTCGCGATGCGGCCGGGACTCATCCTCCTCGACGAGCCGACGGCGAACCTCGACCCCGACGGCGTCGCGGAGGTACGGGACGCCGTGGCTCGCGTGGCCGCCGACACCGGTGCCACGCTCGTCGTGATCGAGCACCGCGTCGCCGTCTGGGCAGATCTGGTCGACCGGGTCGTCGTGCTCGGCCCGGGGACGGAGGGGGCGGGGTCATCGCCGACGGAGCGCCGGAGGCGATCTTCGACAGTCACGCGGAGGCGCTGACGGATGCCGGCATCTGGGTGCCCGGCGTGGAACCGGACCCGCCGTCGCGCCGTCGCACAGAGGTCGGGCCGGCGCTGCTGCGTGCGGAAGGACTCGCGGTCGGTCGCACTCCCTTCGGCTCCCGGAACGCCCGTGTCGTCGCCGGCGGGGTCGAGCTCGAGGTGCATGCGGGGCGGGCGTTGGCGGTCACGGGGCCCAACGGCGCCGGCAAGTCGACGCTCGCGCTCACGCTCGCCGGCCTCCTTCCTGCGGTCGGCGGGCAGGTGCTCGCCTCCGAGGGGCTGGCCGACGGAGCCGGCCCGGCGCCGATACGATGGCGGTCGCGCGAACTGCTCACCCGGATCGGCACGGTGTTCCAGGATCCCGAGCATCAGCTGCTCGCATCGACCGTGCGCGGCGAGCTGGAGGTCGGGCCGCGCGCCCTGGGGCTCTCGGAGACCGAGATCGCCGAGCGCACCGATGCGCTGCTGGACCGGCTGAGACTGCGGCGGCTGGCGAAGGCGAACCCCTACACGCTCTCGGGCGGCGAGAAGCGCCGGCTCTCCGTGGCGACGGTGCTGGCCACGGCTCCCCGCATCATCGTGCTCGACGAGCCGACCTTCGGGCAGGACGCACGCACCTGGCGCGAGCTGGTCGCCCTCCTTGCCGAGCTGCTCGACGAGGGCACCGCCGTCGTCGCCGTCACACACGATGCGGACTTCGTCAGGGTGCTCGCCGACGCCGAGTTCCGGCTCGGCCACGGGCTCCGCCCGATCGTGGGGGCCGCATGAGCATGCTCACCGTCGACCTGCAGACCGGTCTGCTCGTGCGCACCAACGCCGTCGCCAAGCTCGCCGCGGCGCTCATCGTCAGCGTCACGCTGATGATGTCCATCGACTGGGTCTCGGCGGCAGTGGCCCTCCTCCTCACCGCCTGCCTGCTGCCGCTGACCGGGCTGGGTGCCCGCGGATTGTGGGTGCGACTGTGGCCGTTCGGGATCGTCGCCGCTCTCGCCGGTGTCACGACGTTGCTGTACGGGCGCCCATCGGGGGAGGTCTACTGGTCGTTCTGGCTGATCGCGATCAGCGACGGGTCGATCGAGCTCGCCGTCGCCGTAGTTCTCCGCGTGCTCGCCATCGTGATCCCCAGCGTGGTGCTGTTCATGACGACCGACCCCACCGATCTCGCCGACGGGCTCGCCCAGATCCTTCGCCTGCCGGCCCGCTTCGTCCTCGGTGGCCTCGCGGGGATGCGGCTGGTCGGCCTGTTCATGGAGGACTGGCGCTCGCTGGAGTCGGCCCGTCGCGCACGCGGGGTGGCCGATGCGGGGCGGCTGCGCAGATTCGCCGGTCAGGCCTTCGCGCTTCTCGTGCTGTCGATCCGGAGAGGTTCGAAGCTGGCCACCGCGATGGAGGCGCGCGGCTTCGGTGCGCGCGGCACGCGCACCTGGGCCCGCGAGTCGGTGTTCGCCGCGCGGGACTGGGCGCTCATCGCCGTGGCGGCTGCCATCGCGGTGACGGCCGTGAGCGCGGCCGTCTGGGCCGGCACGTGGAACTTCATCCTGGGTCTGGACTGATCCGTCCGCATCCTGCCGTGACTCAGGTCGCGTTCCACAGCTCCCGGTAGAAGGCGATCCGCTCGCGGTCGGGTTCGATGCCGTAGGCCTCGACGAGCGCGTCCTCCCATCCGGGGCCGTAGTTCCATTCGGTGCTCATCGCGGCGACGGCGATGTCGGCCCACCGGTCGCCGACGCCGAGGGCGGCGAGGTCGACGTGCCCGGCCCAGCGCCCGGTGTCGTCGAGCAGGGTGTTGGGGCAGCAGGCGTCGCCGTGGCAGACGACGAGCCGGTCGATGGAGGGCGCGTCGTTCAGCGCCTCCGGCACGACGATCCCGCGACGCCGGGCGTGCGCGATGCGTGCGGGCACGGTCCACTCCCAGGGGCACTCCTGCACCGGAAGCGCATCGTGCAGAGCCCGCAGCCCTTCACCGACCGCCTTCACCGCTGTGGCGGGCTCGGCGGTCCATCGTGCCGCGACAGCGCTCTCGCCCTCGATCGCCGTGGTGACGAGCCACTCGTGCGTCTCGTCCTCGCCCTGGTCGAGCACGCGCGGCACGCGAATCCAGGATGCGGCCCACCGCATCCGCTCCGCCTCCTGCCGGAAGGACGCTTCGGCGTCGCGCGGCCCCATTTGATGTAGAAGCGCTCGCCGCTCGCGGGTGTCGCGTGGAAGGTCAGGCCGCCCAGCTGGTTCTCCCAGACGCAGCGCAGCCCGGCGTCGCCTGCCAGTTCGAGTACGCGATCGGGGACGGTGACCGGTTCGGAGGGAATCGTCATCCCTCATCCTCCCGCCTCTGCCCGGGTGCGTCGTCAGCCGGGCAACAGGCCCCGCAGTGCCTCCTCCAGGACGACAGCGTGGTTGTGCCGCTCATCATGCGCCGCATAGACGAGCGTGACGATCGGATGCCGCCGCAGCTCCTCCGCGAGCCTCGCCAGCGCGGGGGCGGTCTCGTGCGCGAGCTCGGCCCGGTAGCGGTCGGCGTAGGCGCCCCACTCGTCATCGGGCGCGGCGTGCCACTCGCGGCGCAGCTCAGGGCTGGGGGTGGTGTCCTTCGCCCACAGATCTATGGCCGCGCGCTCGGTGGAGACGCCGCGCGGCCAGAGCCGGTCGACCAGCACGCGGAACCCGTCGGAGGGATCGGCCGTGTCGTAGGCTCGCTTCACACGCAGTTCCATGCCCCCAGCCAACACCGCGCGCGGGGTCGTTTCCACGCTGAGACTGGAGACCATCTAAGCTGGAACTGAGTTGCACCTCGTTCGAAGGAGAACCGAATGCAGATTTCCGGATCCGGCGCCCTCATCACCGGCGGCGCCTCCGGCCTCGGCCTCGCCGCCGCGCAGCTGCTCGCGGAGGCTGGAGCCCACGTCACCCTCCTCGATCTGCCGGGCTCGCCGGGCGCCGAACGCGCCGAAGAGCTCGGCGGCCTCTTCGCCCCGGGCGATGTGACCAGCGCATCGGATGCCGCATCCGCCGTCGCCGCGGCGCAGGCCGCCGCGCCGCTGCGCATCGTCGTCAACTGTGCGGGCATCGCCCCGCCCGCGAAGGTCCTCGACCGCGAGGGCAACCCCGGTTCGCTCGAGGACTTCGAGCGGATCATCCGCATCAACCTCGTGGGCACCTACAACGTCACCGCGCAGGCGGCGTCGGTGATCGCGAAGAACACCCCTGATGCGACCGGCGACCGCGGCGTCGTCGTCAACACCGCGAGCGTCGCCGCCTTCGACGGCCAGATCGGCCAGCCCGCGTACTCGGCGAGCAAGGGCGGCGTGCACGCGATGACGCTGCCGATCGCGCGCGAACTGGCGCGCTACGGCATCCGGGTCTGCACGATCGCCCCCGGCATCATGGAGACGCCGATGCTCAAGGGCCTGCCCGAGGCCGCGCAGGAGTCCCTCGGCCAGCAGGTGCCGTACCCCTCCCGGCTCGGTCGCCCCGAGGAGTACGCGCAGCTCGTGAAGCACATCGCCGAGAACGGCTACCTCAACGGCGAGACCATCCGCATCGACGGCGCCATCCGCATGGCCCCGAAGTGACCCCCACCCCATTCGAAGGAGCGACGATGACCGAGAAGAAACTCGCCGGCAAGACCATCCTGATGTCGGGCGGCAGCCGCGGCATCGGCCTCGCGATCGCGCTGCGCGCGGCATCCGACGGCGCGAACATCGCGCTCATGGCCAAGACCGACACCCCGCATCCGAAGCTCGAGGGCACGGTGCACACCGCAGCCGAGGCGATCCGCGCCGCGGGCGGGCAGGCGCTGCCGATCGTCGGCGATGTCCGCAACGACGACGAGGTGACCGAGGCGGTCCTGAAGACGCAGGGCGAGTTCGGCGGCATCGACATCGTCATCAACAACGCCAGCGTCATCGACCTGTCGGGCTCGCTCGACCTGGCCGCGAAGAAGTACGACCTCATGCAGGACGTCAACGTGCGCGGCACCTTCATGCTCTCGCGCGCGGCGGTGCCGATCCTGAAGGGCGCGGAGAACCCGCACATCCTCTCGCTCTCGCCCCCGCTGAACCTCAGCCCGAAGTGGCTGGGCGCGCACACCGGATACACGCTCGCGAAGTACGGCATGACGATGACGACGCTCGGGCTCGCCGCCGAGTTCGCCGCAGACGGCATCGCCGCCAACGCCCTCTGGCCTCGCACCACGATCGCGACCGCCGCCGTGCAGTTCGCGCTCGGCGGCGACCGCATGATGAAGGTCAGCCGTACGCCCGAGATCTACGCGGATGCCGCCTACGAGGTCATCACCCGGCCCGCCCGCCAGTACTCGGGTCAGACGCTCATCGTCGAGGACGTGCTGTCGGATGCCGGCATCACCGACTTCTCCGGCTACGCCGCCGTGCCCGGCACCCCGACGAGGAGCTCTTCCCCGATATCTTCTTGGACTGATGCGCCCCGCCCCCTCGCACGGCCGATAGCGTGGTTCCATGGTCAACTATCGCTACCTCGGCAACAGCGGATTCAAGGTCACGGAGATCACCTACGGCAACTGGGTGACGCACGCCTCACAGGTCGACGACGCGGCGGCCATCGCCACGGTGCACAAGGCGCTCGACCTCGGGATCACCAGCTTCGACACGGCCGACACCTATGCGAACACCGCCGCGGAGGTCGTGCTCGGCAAGGCACTCGCCGGCATCCCGCGTGAGCAGCTGGAGATCTTCACCAAGGTCTACTGGCCCATCGGCAGGAAGGGCCGAACGACCAGGGGCTGTCGCGCAAGCACATCTTCGACGGCATCCACGGTTCGCTCAGGCGCCTCGGCGTCGACTACGTCGACCTGTACCAGGCGCACCGCTATGACTACGAGACCCCGCTCGAAGAGACCATGCAGGCCTTCGCCGACATCGTCCGGCAGGGCAAGGCGCTCTACATCGGCGTGAGCGAGTGGACGGCCGAGCAGCTGCGCGAAGGGCATGCGCTCGCGAAGCAGCTGGGCTTCCAGCTCGTGTCGAACCAGCCGCAGTACTCCGCGCTGTGGCGGGTGATCGAGGGGAAGGTCGTCCCGACCTCCGAAGAGCTGGGGATCTCGCAGATCGTCTGGTCGCCGATGGCGCAGGGCGTGCTGTCGGGCAAGTACCTGCCGGGTAAGGCGCTGCCGGAGGGGTCGCGGGCCACCGACGACAAGAGCGGCGCCCACTTCATCAAGGGCTTCCTGAACGACGAGGTGCTCACGGCGGTGCAGAAGCTCCGACCGATCGCCGAGGAGGCCGGCCTCACGCTTCCGCAGCTCGCGATCGCGTGGGTGCTGCAGAACCCGAACGTGTCGGCCGCGCTCGTCGGTGCCTCGCGCCCCGAGCAGCTCGAGGATTCGGTAGGGGCCTCCGGGGTCGTGCTGGACGCGGCGGTCAAGACGGCTGTCGACGAGGCGCTGGCACCTGTCGCGGTGACCGATCCCGAGGAGACGTACAAGGTCTCGCCGAAGGGCCGCCCGGCCTGAGTCGTTCCGGGCCGGTCGCTGCGTCTACCCCTCGGGATCAGGAGCGTGGCATGCGGCAGCGCCTTGTGCAGCCCTTCGTCGAGCGTCGCAAGACGGCCTCCGTGGTGCACGGCGAGCCCTGCGAGATAGGCGTCCGTCACCTGACGGTGCCCGACGATGTGGCCGACATCGATGTCCGCGAGCGAGAGGTCGTCCGCCCAGAACTCAAGGCGCGGGTTGTCGTGCATCGCGCTCAGGAGAGCGTTGACGCTCGACGCCGTGACTCCGATGCGCACCAGGTAGCGCATGAGGGCGCCCTCGACGATGGGTGACACCGCGGAGCGCTCCACATCGTGGAACCACGAAGTCACCCTGTCGAAGTGCTCATGCTCGGAGATCGTGAGCGCGATGAGCGCATTGGCGTCGAGGAGGTACGGGGTCATTCTTCTTCCAGCGCGGCGGCGATGTCGGCATCCGTTACTGCGCGCCCGATGCTGATGACCGGCATGCCCGAACGCGGGTCTCGTGAGAACTCGACTTCGACCTCGAGTCGAGCCAGCCCGTGCATCGTGAGGTCGGCCAAGACCTGAGACATCGACTGGCCGCGCGAGGCGGCGAGTTCGCGCACCCGCTGATGAGCGGCGGGGGGAGGTCGACCGTCGTACGCATGCGACAAGGATAGCATCACAGATGATGCAAGGATGATGCAAGAGGTGTGATCCCGGCTCAGAACGGCGTAGAACTCAGGAATCGGCGACGCGTTCAGGCGGTTCGCGCGGCGCGCAGCGCCTCGGCGAAGCGGACGGCGCGCTGCTCGATGGCGTCCCAGTCGGATGCCGCCAGCAGGGCGCTCGAGGCGAGATCGCCGCCGGCGCCGACGGCCAGCGCGCCCGCGGCGAACCAGTCGGCGACGTTGTCGGGGGTCACGCCGCCCGTGGGCATGAGGGGTGCGTCCGGGAAGGGGCCGCGCAGGGCACCGAGGAACCCGGGGCCGCCGAGCGAGGCGGGGAAGATCTTGACCACGTCGACGCCCAGCTCGAGGGCGAGCATGACCTCCGACGGCGTGAGCGCGCCCGTCATCGTCACCCGGCCCGTCGCGCGCATCGCCTCGGCGAGCGACGGCAGTGTGCCGGGGCTCACGAGGAACTCGGCTCCGGCATCCGCCGCCTGCTCGGCCTGTGCCGCCGTCGTGACCGTGCCGGCGCCGACGTAGGCGCTGTCGCCGTGGCGGGCGACGAGCTCGCGGATGACCGCGGGTGCGTCGGGGTCGAGAAGGTGACCTCGATGCCGGTGACGCCCCGCGGATGATGGCCTCGGATGCCGTCAGCGCCGCCTCGGGGAGGGCGCACGAAGCACGGCGATGACCCTGCGGCGCGGGCGCGGTCGGTGCGGGTGCTCATGTTCCTGTCTCCATCTCTTGCTGCGTCGATGCCGCGGCGATCACTTCGCGACGAGCGTCGTCTCGAAGCTGTAGCGGTCGGGGCGGTAGCAGTGCCGACCGTGCTCGACGGCGCGGCCCGCGGCATCGAAGGCCGTGCGCTCCATGGTCAGCACGGGTCCGGATTCGTCGATGCCGAGGCGCTCGGCCTCGTCGCCGTGTGCGCGGCGGGCGCCGATCCTCTGCCGCGCGACACGGACCGTGACGCCGCGCGTGCGCAGCAGCTGGTACAGGCCGTGCTGCTCCAGATCGTCGGCGGTGATGTCGCTGTAGGCCGCGGGCAGGTGGTTCTCGAGGATCGCGACGGTGGTGCCGTCGGCCAGACGCTCGCGACGCATGAACACGACCTCGGTGCCGGGTGGCACGCCCAGCGCTGCGGCGACGTCGTCGGGGGTCGGTCGCACATCGAGCTCGAGAACCCGGGTTCCCGGTTCGTGGCGGGTGCTCAGAAGGTCTTCGTAGAGGCTCGTGAGCTCGACCTCGCGGGTGACCTGGCCGTGAACGACCTGGGTGCCGACTCCGCGGCGCCGCACGAGCAGGCCCTTGTCGACGAGTTCCTGGATGGCGCGGCGGATCGTCGGACGTGACACGCCCAGACGCTGGGCGATCGCGATCTCGCTGATCAGCTTGTCGCCGGGGGCGAGGCGGCCGTCGCGGATCGCGGACTCGAGCCGTGTGGAGACCCGGAAGTACAGCGGGAGGGGCCCGTGCGCTCGAGATCGGCGAAGACCTCGTCGATCCAGGCGGTGTCGGCGGTCACGAGGGCACCTCTGCTCCGGTAGGGCTGACGTATGTCGGAACAATATTACAACTCGTCCCTCGAGCAGAGACGAGTATGTGTTATTGTCAGGACAAATAAGCTTCGATGAGGAGACACCGCGAACATGACTGACCCGGCATCCCCCGAGACGTCCTCGCCCTGGGACGTCTGGGCGTGGACATCTACCCGCTGCAGAGCGGTGTCGGCCTGGAGGAGGTCTCGACCTTCGGCAAGTATCTCGGCGGCACGGCGGCCAATGTCTCGGTCGCCGCGGCTCGCCTCGGTCGCGACGTCGCCCTCGTCTCTCGCGTCGGCGACGACCCCTTCGGCCGCTACCTGCTCGCCGAGCTCACCCGCCTGGGTGTCGACAACCGTCGCGTTGCGACGGATCCCGAGCACAAGACGCCGATCACCTTCTGCGAGATCTTCCCGCCCGACGACTTCCCGCTGTACTTCTACCGCCTTCCCAAGGCACCCGACATGTGCATCTCGATCGATCAGCTCGACGAGGACGAGGTGCGCGGCGCGCGCATCCTCTGGTCGACGGTCTCCGGCCTCAGCGAGGAGCCGAGCCGCTCGACGCAGCTGCACGCCCTCGCCCTCCGCGCCCGCCGCGCGCACACGATCCTCGACCTCGACTACCGGCCGATGTTCTGGGAGAGCCCGGATGCGGCGACCGAGCAGATCGCCCTCGCGCTCGAGTCGGTGACCGTCGCCGTCGGCAACCGCGAGGAGTGCGAGGTCGCGGTCGGCGAGACCGACCCCCTGCGCGCCGCCGATGCGCTGCTGGAACGTGGTGTCGAGCTCGCGATCGTCAAACAGGGCCCGAAGGGCGTTCTCGCCAAGACCCGCGACGAGCAGGTGGAGGTCGAGCCGTTCCTGATCGACGTCGTCAACGGCCTCGGCGCCGGTGACGCCTTCGGCGGCGCCCTGTGCCACGGACTGCTCTCCGGCTGGGGCATCGAGCGCACCCTCCGCTATGCGAACGCGGCCGGCGCGATCGTCGCCGGCCGCCTCGAGTGCTCCACGGCGATGCCGACGTCCGACGAGGTCGAGGCGCTTCTGGAGCAGCGCACATGAGTGTCATCGGCGAAGCGGGATTCGCGAGGCTCCGCACGCTGCGCGCGACAGATCCCGCCGCCTTCGCCCGGGCTCGCACCGCCCGCGCCCGCCGCCGGCTTCTCGGCGAGGACGGCAGGCTGTTCATCGTCGCCGCCGACCACCCGGCGCGCGGGGCGCTGGCCGTCGGATCGGATGCCGCGGCGATGGCCGACCGCCACGAGCTGCTCGAACGGCTGGCCACGGCACTGGTCCACCCGGTGTCGACGGTGTGCTGGGCACCCCGACATCCTGGACGACCTGACCGTCCTCGGCCTGCTCGAGGGCAAGATCGCCGTCGGCTCGATGAACCGCGGCGGCCTGCGCGGTGCCGCCTTCGAGCTGGACGACCGCTACACCGCCTATGACGTCTACTCGATGCGGGCGGCCGGCGTCGATGTCGCCAAGGCCCTCATCCGCATCGACCTGGACGACCCCGCCACGGCCCGCACGCTGGAGGCGACCGCCGCCGCCGTGACCGCCGCGGCGTTCGCCGGCCTTCCCCTCATGCTCGAGCCCTTCCTCAGCCGCCGCGAGAACGGACGCGTGGTCAACGACCTGACGACGGATGCCGTAATCCTCTCCGTCGCGATCGCGGCGGGCCTCGGCGCCGACAGCTCGCACACGTGGATGAAGCTCCCGGTCGTGGCCGACATGGAGCGCGTCATGCGCGCCACCACGATGCCGACGCTGCTGCTGGGCGGCGACCTCGACGGCGATGCCGACGAGACCTTCGCGTCCTGGGAGCACGCCGTCTCGCTCCCCGGCGTGCGCGGCCTCACCGTCGGTCGCACGCTTCTCTACCCGCGGACGGCGATGTCACCGGCGCCATCGACCGTGCGGCGCGCATCGTCCACCCGAATCTCTGACCGCAAGATCGAAGGAACACCCATGAGCACCACGGACCTGCCCGTTCTCGGCCACTGGATCGACGGCGCCGAGAAGGCCTCGTCCTCCGGTCGCACCGCCGAGGTCTTCGACCCGGCGCGGGGCGTGGCCACCAAGCGTGTCGCGCTGGCGGACAAGGCCGAGATCGACGCGGCGGTGGCCTCCGCCCATGCGGCCTTCCCCGCCTGGCGCGACCTCTCTCTCGCCCGGCGTCAGAGCGTGCTCTTCCGCTTCCGGGAGCTTCTGGACGCGCGCAAGGGCGAACTGGCCGAGATCATCACGAGCGAGCACGGCAAGGTCCTCGACGACGCCCTCGGTGAGATCAGCCGCGGGCAGGAGGTCGTCGAGTTCGCCTGCGGCCTCGCCCACCATCTGAAGGGCGAGTACTCCGAGCAGGTCTCGACCGGCGTCGACGTCTACTCCACGCGTCAGCCGCTGGGCGTGGTCGGCATCATCTCTCCGTTCAACTTCCCCGCGATGGTCCCGGCGTGGTTCTTCCCCATCGCGATCGCCGCAGGGAACACGGTCGTGCTCAAGCCCAGCGAGAAGGACCCCTCGGCGGCGAACTGGATCGCCGCGCTGTGGGCCGAGGCCGGTCTTCCCGCCGGTGTCTTCACCGTGCTGCACGGCGACAAGGAGGCCGTCGACGGCCTGCTCGAGCATCCGGATGTCGCGGCCATCTCCTTCGTCGGCTCGACGCCGATCGCCCGCTACGTCTACGAGACCGGCACCCGCCACGGCAAGCGCGTCCAGGCGCTCGGCGGAGCGAAGAACCACATGCTGGTCCTGCCCGACGCGGACCTGGACCTCGTGGCCGATGCCGCGATCAACGCCGGGTTCGGCTCGGCCGGTGAGCGGTGCATGGCGATCTCGGTCGTCGTCGCCGTGGAGCCGGTCGCCGATCCGCTCATCGCGAAGATCACCGAGCGGATGGCCGGGCTGCGCACCGGCGACGGGCGTCGCGGCTGCGACATGGGCCCGCTCGTGACGAGGCAGCACCGGGACAAGGTCGCCTCCTACATCGACGTCGCGATCGACGACGGCGCGACGGTCGTCGTCGACGGCCGCGAGGTGGTGCCCGACGGCGATCCGAACGGCTTCTGGCTCGGGCCGACGCTCATCGATCGCGTGCCGACGACCTCGCGCGTGTACACCGAGGAGATCTTCGGACCCGTGCTCGCCGTCGTGCGCGTGGCCAGTTATGAGGAGGGCGTGGAGCTCATCGACTCCGGCGCTTTCGGCAACGGCACCGCCATCTTCACCAACGACGGCGGCGCCGCCCGCCGCTTCCAGTACGAGATCCAGGCCGGCATGATCGGTGTCAACGTGCCGATCCCCGTGCCGGTGGCGACCTTCTCCTTCGGCGGCTGGAAGGACTCGCTGTTCGGCGACACCAAGGCGCACGGCGCCGAGGGTGTGCGATTCTTCACTCGACAGAAGGCGATCACCAGCCGCTGGCTCGACCCCAGCCACGGCGGCATCAACCTCGGGTTCCCGCAGAACGGCTGAGCCGGCAGCGCGGCGCACGGAGAGGGAAGAACATGGAGAAGAACACGATGCAGGCCGTGATCAAGACCGGGCCGGGCGAGGAGGGCATCGTCGTCGGCGAGATCCCGGTGCCGGAGGCGGGGCCCGGCCAGGCGGTCGTCGCCGTCCGTGCGGTGGGCATCTGCGGCACCGACGTGCACATCGCGCACGACGAGTATGCGCATGAGCGGCCCGTCGTCATGGGGCACGAGGTGCTCGGCACGGTGGCATCGGTGGGCTCTGCGGAGGACGCCGACTGGGTCGGCGTCACCGTCGCGATGGAGACGTACTTCCGGGCCTGCGAGGTCTGCGATCTCTGCCGCGCCGGACGCCGCAACCTCTGCGTCGAGCGCCGCTCGATCGGCTCCTTCCGCGACGGAGGCTTCGCCGAGTACGTGCTCGTGCCGGTGCTGAACCTGCACCGTCTGCCGGAGACGCCGGGGAGCTCGACGGCGTGCTGAGCGAGCCGCTGGCCTGCGTCGCGCAGTGCCTGCTCGACCCGCCGATCGTGCAGCCCGGCGACCGCGTGCTCGTCACCGGCCCCGGCGCGATGGGGCAGCTGTCGGCGCAGGTCGCCCGCGCCTGCGGCGGCGAGGTCACGCTCGCGGGGCTCCCCGCCGACGCGGAGCGACTGGCCGTCGCCGAGCGGCTCGGCTTCGCCACGACCACGCAGGTGCCTGCGGAGGATGTGTTCGACGTCGTCATCGAGTGCTCCGGGGCGGCGCCGGCGGCCGCGAACGCGCTGCGTGCGGCGCGGCGCGGCGGGCGGTATGTGCAGGTCGGCATCTTCGGCGCCGACGTCAGCCTGCCGATCGACCTCGTCCTCTACAAGGAGCTCACCGTCACCAGCGGCTTCGCTTCCACGCCGACGTCCTGGCGCAGCGCGATGCGGCTCATCGCCTCGGGAGAGCTCTCGCTGACCCCGCTCGTGACCCGGGAGGTCCTCCTCGCCGACTTCCCCGAGGCGCTGCAGTCCGCGATGCGCGGCGAAGGGCTCAAGACCGTCGTCGTCCCGGGCTGACGCCGGGCGATCTCGGATGCCGTGGACACCGGCATCCGGCATCCGATCCGCCTTCAGGCGCTTCCCACCGCCCACCGCGTACCCTGGAAGGCATGACCGAGACCTCTCCTGTGCGCGCCACGACGCCCCGTCAGGTGCGCCCGCGCACCGAGGGATGGACCCAGAAGAAGGACGCCGAGGGTCGTCCGCTCCTGCAGTTCGCCAGTCCTAAGCGCGGAAAGCCGCCCGTGCACTTCGCCGACCTCACCCCCGAGGGGCGCGTGGAGAAGGTGAAGGAGCTGGGGCTTCCTGCGTTCCGCGCCAAGCAGCTCGGCACGCACTACTTCCGGCACTACACGTCCGACCCGGCGGAGATGACAGACCTGCCCGCCGAGCGGCGCGAGGAGCTCGTCGGCGCGCTCATGCCGCCGCTGCTCACCGAGGTGCGGCGGCTGCAGACCGACGACGGCGACACGATCAAGTTCCTCTGGCGCCTGCACGACGGCGCCCTCGTCGAATCGGTGCTCATGCGGTACCCGGGCCGGATCACCCTGTGCGTGTCGAGTCAGGCCGGATGCGGCATGAACTGCCCTTTCTGCGCGACCGGGCAGGCCGGGCTCACCCGCAACATGTCGGCCGCCGAGATCATCGACCAGGTCGTGCGCGCCAACCGCCTGATCCGCGAGGGCGGCCTGGGCAAGGCCGAGCACCCCGAGGAGCGGGTCACGAACATCGTCTTCATGGGGATGGGCGAGCCGCTGGCCAACTACAACCGCGTCATGCACGCCGTGCGCACGATGGTCGGAACCGGCCACGAAGGCCTCGGCATGAGCGCCCGCGGGATCACGGTCTCGACCGTGGGCCTGGTGCCGGCGATCCGCAAGCTCGCCGGCGAGGAGATCCCGGTGACCTTCGCCCTCTCGCTGCACGCGCCCGACGATCAGCTGCGCGACGAGCTCATCCCGGTGAACTCGCGCTGGAAGGTCGATGAGGCCCTCGACGCCGCCCGCGAGTACTTCGAGAAGACCGGCCGCCGCGTCTCGATCGAGTACGCGCTCATCAAAGACATGAACGACCACCCCTGGCGCGCCGACCTCCTCGCCGAGAAGCTCAACGCCCGCGGTCGCGGCTGGGTGCACGTGAACCCGATCCCGTTGAACCCCACGCCGGAGTCGGTGTGGACGGCATCCGAGAAGTCCGTCCAGCGCGAGTTCGTGCGCCGGCTCAACGACGCCGGCGTCCCCACGACGCTCCGCGACACCCGCGGCAAGGAGATCGACGGCGCCTGCGGCCAGCTCGTCGCCACGACCGAGGACGAGGCGGCCTCCGCGGCGCTCGGCTGAGCAGTCCGGGTGGGCTCACGGCATCCGAGCTTCCCTCGACATCCGTGGCCACTGGTCAACGGATACCCAGGGGTTGCCCAGCCCGCGGGAACGCGATCGTGGCACCATGGAAGAGGCGCCGCACGAGCGTCGACGCGAAGAGAAGGACGCCGATGACTGTGGGTGCTGTTGTGGTGCGAGCCGCCGCCGAAGGCGGGTACGACGGCTTCATCGGATGGGTCCTCAGCCTCATGGAGTCCCTCGGCGAGGTCGGCGTCGGCATCGCGGTGCTGATCGAGACCTTCGTGCCCCCGATCCCCTCCGAGGCGCTGCTGCCCGGCGCGGGCTTCCTCGCCTACGAGGGCCGCATGAGCTTCTGGGGCGCCTGGCTCGCCGCCACGCTCGGTGTGCTCGTCGGCGCGCTCATCTGGTACGCGATCGGTGCGGCCCTGGGTCGCGATCGCACCCGCCGCCTCGTCGGACGCATCCCTCTCATGGGCGTCGAGGACTTCGACAAGGCCGAGGTCTTCTTCCAGCGCTGGGGCGGTGCCGCCGTGCTCTTCGGGCGCTGCGTCCCGCTCGTGCGCTCCTTCATCTCGATCCCCGCGGGCATCGAGCGGATGCCGCTGGTCAAGTTCACCGGCTACACCTTCATCGGATCAGCGGTCTGGAACGGGATCTGGGTCGGCCTCGGCTACGCCTTCGGCCCGGCCATCGCCCCGATCCTCGAGCGGTGGAGCGGCGTGCTCTCCAGTGCCGTGCTCGCGGTCGTCGCGCTGCTGTTCCTCTGGTTCGTCGCTGCGCGTCTGCTGAAGATCCGCCGCACGGTGCGTGAGGCGGCCGAGGTCGTCGAGGCTGCCGAAGAGCTGGCGGATGCCGCGGAGCCGCCCGTGTCGACCGGCACCACGCCCACCGCGCGCTGATCGCGATTCGTCCCGGGAGAATGAGGGCATGACCTCTCGCTCTGCGCCTCGCGTCGTGCTCGGCGCGCTGGCCCTCGACATCGTGCTCGTCACCGCCTTCGCCGCGGTCGGGCGCGCAAGCCATGAGTCGGCGCCCTTCGGCATCGGCCTCCTGCAGACGGCCTGGCCCTTCCTCGTCGGGCTCGCGGCCGGGTGGCTCGTCACGATGGCATGGCGGCATCCTCTCTCCGTACTGCCCACGGGTGTCGGGGTGTGGGTGCTGACGGTGGCCGGAGGGATGCTGCTGCGCGCGATCGCCGGGCAGGGACGGCCCTCCCGTTCGTGATCGTCGCGACCCTCACCCTGCTGGCTCTTCTGGTCGGGTGGCGACTCATCGCGTGGATCGTGTCGCGGGTCAGGGCGAGTCGAGCCGCCTCCTGACAACCCCTTGTCGAGCCCGCACCGATGGAGGAGACTGGCCGCGCCGACTCCGACGAGAGGACACGACATGGCCCACGGCGACCGTCGAGGTCGACTCGATCGACGACACGATCGCGGCGGCGGTCGAGGCCGGCGGCACGGTCGTGCTGGAGAAGACTCCGATCGACGAGCGCAGCTGGTGGGCCGCGATCCTCGACACCGAGGGCAACCACATCGGGCTGTACGAGGGCACGACAGGGAGTAGCCGCGGCTTCCGGTCGCGCCGCGAACCCGGCCGTCGGCCGTGCGAGACGAAACGCAGTATGTATACGTAAATAGGTTCCTGCGGCATTCGGCTCGACCTTTCGGTCGTTTTATGTATACACTGACTCCATGACGATGCTGGGTGAAGGAACACGCGCGAGTGATCGCGCGTACCGCACGCTGCTCGAGGAGATCCAATCCGGAGAGCTCCCGGCCGGCGCCGTGCTCGGCGAGGTCGAGCAGGCCGCGCGTCTCGGCGTGAGCCGCACGCCGCTGCGCGAGGCCATCCGACGCTTGGCCGCCGACGGTCTCGTCGAACAGCAGTCGCCGCGTGTCACCGTCGTCACGGATGTCGACGCCGACGACATCCGCGACCTCTTCGAACTGCGTCGCGCTCTCGAGGAGTCGGCCGCGCGTCTGGCTGCCGAGCGGGGCGATGCGGCCGAGTTCGCGGCGCTCGCGGGGAGTTCGCCGCCGCGCAGCTGGATGCGGCATCCGATCTCGACGCCTATTACGCGCTCATCGCCCGCTTCGACCAGGCGCTGGACGCCGCGGTCGCCAACACCTATCTCACCTCGGCGCTGCGCACGGTGCGCACGCATCTCGTGCGCGTGCGCCGCATGGCCCGCGACAAGCCGGCGCGACTGGCCGAGTCGGTCGCCGAGCACCGTCTCATCGCCGCGGCGCTCGCCGCCCGCGACGGCGACCTCGCCGCCCATGCCACGCACGTGCACCTGCACAACGCGCTCGCGAACATCCTCGATTCCCTGTCCAACACCGAAGGAACACCATGACCGTCACCCACCACGTCCGTGTCTACAGGAGCGAAGAGGACCTGCCGCGCGAGGAGCAGCTCGCGTGGAAGATCGCCGAGGTCGCCACCGACCCCGTCGAGGTCGAGGCAGACGTCATCGACATGATCATCAACCGTGTGATCGACAACGCCTCGGTCGCCGCCGCATCGCTGAACCGCGGACCGATCATCGCCTCGCGCGCCCAGGCGCTGTCGCACCCGGTCTCCACCGGCGGTCAGGGCGCCTCGATCTTCGGTCTGGCCGCGGAGAAGTCCAGCCCGGAGTGGGCGGCCTGGACCAACGGCGTGGCGGTGCGCGAGCTCGACTACCACGACACCTTCCTCGCCGCGGAGTACTCGCACCCCGGTGACAACATCCCGCCGATCCTCGCGGTCGCCCAGCACGTCGGCGCCGACGGCCGTGCGCTCGTGCGCGGCATCGCCACCGGCTACGAGATCCAGATGGACCTCGTGCGCGCGATCTGCCTGCACAAGCACAAGATCGACCACGTCGCCCACATCGGGCCCTCGGCCTCCGCCGGCATCGGCACGCTCCTCGGACTCGACACCGAGACGATCTACCAGGCCGTCGGCCAGGGACTGCACACCACGACCGCTACGCGGCAGAGCCGCAAGGGCGAGATCTCGACCTGGAAGGCGCACGCCCCCGCCTTCGCCGGCAAGATGGCCGTCGAGGCCGTCGACCGGGCGCTGCGCGGGCAGACGAGCCCGTCGCCGATCTACGAAGGCGAAGACGGCGTCATCGCCTGGATGCTCGACGGCCCCGACGCCTCCTACCAGGTGCCGCTTCCCGCCCCCGGCGAGGCCAAGCGCGCGATCCTCGACTCGTACACGAAGGAGCACTCGGCCGAGTACCAGGCGCAGGCCTGGATCGACCTGGCGCGCAAGCTGCACGGCGAGCACCCCGAGCTCCTGGACCCGAAGAACGTCAAGGGCATCGTGCTGCACACGAGCCACCACACCCACTACGTCATCGGCTCGGGCGCGAACGATCCGCAGAAGTACGACCCGACCGCCTCGCGCGAGACCCTCGACCACTCGATCCCGTACATCTTCGCGGTGGCCCTGCAGGACGGCGGCTGGCACCACGTCGACTCGTACACCCCGAGCGCGCGGGCCGTGCCGACACGGTCGAACTGTGGCAGAAGATCACCACCGCCGAGGACGCAGAGTGGACCCGCCGCTACCACTCCGAGGATCCGGACGAGAAGGCCTTCGGCGGCCGCGTCGAGATCGAACTCACCGACGGCACCACGATCGTCGACGAGATCGCCGTCGCCGACGCCCACCCGCTGGGTGCTCGTCCCTTCGCGCGGGCGGACTACATCCGCAAGTTCCGCATCCTCGCCGAGCCCGTGCTCGAGGAGGCCGAGATCGAGCGGTTCCTCGAGCTCGTGCAGCGCCTCCCGAGCTCACCGCCGACGAGGTGCGCGAGCTGAACATCGTCGCGAAGCCCGGTCTGCTCGACCTGGCCTCCGCCCCGAAGGGCCTGTTCTGATGCGAACGACCACTCTGCCGCTGCGCCGGTCTCAGAAGTTGCGGCCTCCTGGGCGCTCCTCCCGCGTCTTCTGCGACACGCAGAATCAGGCAGTCTCAGAAAATGTGGGTTCAGGCCCCTGGAGGTCGCGTCTTCTGAGACCGCCGGTTGTGAGCGCGACGAAGAGGGGACGCTGATGCTCTACTCCTCCACCCCGCCGCCGAGAAGCGGCGTCTGTTCCGCGAGCGCCTCGCCACCGGCGAGCTGCTGCGCTTCCCGGGGCGTTCAATCCGCTCTCCGCCCGCCTCATCGAGCGCAAGGGCTTCGAGGGCGTGTACATCTCCGGTGCGGTGCTCTCCGCCGACCTCGGGCTTCCCGACATCGGCCTGACCACGCTCACCGAGGTCGCCGGACGGGCCAGCAGATCGCACGGATGACGGAGCTGCCCGCCATCATCGACGCCGACACCGGCTTCGGCGAGCCGATGAACGTGGCTCGCACGATCCAGACCCTCGAGGACGCGGGCCTTGCCGGCGCGCACATCGAGGACCAGATCAATCCGAAGCGCTGCGGGCACCTCGACGGCAAGGCGGTCGTCGACGAGGACACGGCGGTCAAGCGCATCCGCGCCGCGGTCGACGCGCGCCGCGACGAGAACTTCCTCATCATGGCGCGCACCGACATCGCCGCCACAGGCGGGCTGGAAGCGGCGAAGGATCGCGCGAAGGCGCTGGTCGACGCGGGCGCCGACGCGATCTTCCCTGAGGCGATGCGCTCGCTGGAAGAGTTCGCCGCCGTCCGTCAGGCGGTCGACGTGCCGATCCTGGCGAACATGACCGAGTTCGGGAAGTCCGACCTCTTCTCTGTCGACCAGCTGCGCGATGTCGGCGTGAACATCGTCATCTGGCCGGTGTCGCTTCTGCGCATCGCGATGGGCGCGGCGGGCCGCGCACTCGATACGCTCATCGATGAGGGCCACCTCACGGGCAAGCTCGGCGAGATGCAGCACCGCGCCGACCTCTACGACCTCATCGACTACGAGGACTACAACCACTTCGACACATCCGTCTTCAACTTCACAATCGACACATCCGGCCGCTGAGAGAGCGAGCGGAGCGAGACGAAACGCCTGCGTCACCACGTTTCGTCTCGTCGCTTCGCTCCTCGCTCAACGACCGGGGCTATGCAAAGGAGCACCTGATGACCGACACGATCGAGATCAAGAAGGGCCTGGCGGGCGTCGTCGTCGACACGACGGCGATCTCCAAGGTCAACCCGGAGACCAACAGCCTCCTGTACCGCGGGTATCCGGTTCAGGAGCTGGCGGTGACCCAGCCCTTCGAGGCCGTCGCCTCCCTGTTGTGGAACGGTGAGCTCCCGGATGCCGCGCAGCTCGCCGAGCTCCGCGCCGAGGAGCGCACGCACCGTGCTCTCGCCCCGAACGTCAAGGCCGTGATCGACCTGCTCCCGCTCGAGGCGCATCCGATGGACGAGGTGCGCACGGCCGTCAGCGCGATCGGGGCGAGCGACACGACCGGTTCCGGATCGGTGCTCGATGCGAGCGGCAGCCGCGAGGACAATCTGGCCCGCAGCATCCGACTCTTCGCGGCCCTCCCCGCGATCGTCGCCTACGGACAGCGCCGCCGGCGCGGCGAGGAGCTCATCGCGCCGCGCGACGACCTGGACTACTCGGCGAACTTCCTGTGGATGACCTTCGGCGAGGTGCCCGATCCGGTCGTGGTGGATGCGTTCAACCGCTCGATGATCCTGTACGCGGAGCACTCCTTCAACGCCTCGACGTTCACCGGTCGTGTCATCACCTCGACGCTCAGCGACCTGTACTCGGCGGTCGTGGGCGCGATCGGCGCTCTCAAGGGGCCGCTGCACGGCGGGGCCAACGAGGCCGTGCTGCACATCTTCACCGAGATCGGCTCGGCCGAGAACGTCAAGCCGTGGTTGGACGAGGCGCTCGCCGAGAAGCGCAAGATCATGGGCTTCGGCCACCGCGTGTACAAGAAGGGCGACTCGCGCGTCCCGACGATGAAGACGGCGCTGGACACCCTCATCGAGCACTACGGACGATCGGATGTCGCCGAGCTCTACGACGCGCTCGAGAGCGAGTTCGTCGCGCGCAAGGGATCTACCCGAACCTCGATTACCCCTCGGGCCCGGCGTACAACCTGATCGGTTTCGACACGCTGACCTTCACCCCGCTCTTCGTCGCCTCGCGCGTGACCGGCTGGACGGCGCACATCATGGAGCAGGCGGAGGCCAACGCGCTCATCCGTCCGCTTTCGCACTACGACGGCGTCGACGAGCGGCACGTCTCCCTGTAGACGGGGCGGGCGCCGGCTGCGGCCGGCGTCGCCTCAGCGGGCGAGCCAGGAGCGCAGCATCCGGGTCACCCAGGGGAGCACCGCGTAAGTCATGATCGGCGTGAGCACGAGCGTGGTCACGAGCACGCGCAGCCAGAGCGGCAGCGTGTCCCATCCGGGGACCGGGCTCGCCGCGTAGGAGAAGGCGAGGTTCACCGGGAAGAACCCGAGCCAGATCGCGATCGCCTGCTTCCAGCGTGCCGGGGCCGGTGCGGCGTTCGTCTGCTCGGGAAGCGCGGTGGAGCCGGTGGCGGGCACGTCGAACCAGCCCTCGATCCCGGTGCGGCGCGCCGACCGCTCGCTGCGCACGAAGCCCTCGCCCATCGACAGCCACCACGTGCGCTCGGGCGAGTTCTCCCAGCGTTCGAGCGTCTCGGCGTCGGCGAAGCGGTACAGCATATGCCAGATGTGCGAGTTCTCCCCGGCGCGGATCCACCCCGAGCCGAGGAAGCCGGGGTACTTGTTCGCGAGGTTCATGCCGGTCTGCACCCAGGCGGTGGCCTCGGCGATGTGTGCGGGGTCGACGTCGCGACGGATGGACACGGTGATCGGTTCGCTGGTCATGTGCGCCCTCAGGATGATGTGCTTGTGGCGTCTCCGAGTCTAGGAGCGCAGTGTTGCCGATGCGTGACGCGCGGGCGGAGTGACCGACCCGGGTCCGCCGCGCGGGGCCGCGGCGCATAATGGGCAGATGCGCAACGAAGCCGTTCTTGTCGATGTCGTCCGCACGCCCGTCGGCCGGGGCAAGCCCGGAGGAGCGCTGTCCGAGGTGCACCCGGTCGACCTCGCCGCCGGGGTGCTCCAGACGCTCCTCGAGCGATCCGGCCTCGAGTCGACCCAGGTCGACGACGTGCTGCTCGGCTGCGTCAGCCAGGTGGGCGATCAGGCGATGAACATCGCGCGACAGGCCGTTCTGGCCGCCGGTTTCGATGAGAGCGTGCCGGCGACGACGATCGATCGGCAGTGCGGGTCGAGCCAGCAGGCCGTGCACTTCGCGGCGCAGGGGATCGCCGCGGGCGACTACGACATCGTCGTGGTGGGCGGCGTCGAGTCGATGAGCCGCGTGCCGCTGGGCGCGTCGGCTGCGGGCGGCTCGCCGATGTCGCCGCGCCTGCGCGCCCGCTATCCCGAGGGCCTCGTGAACCAGGGGTCAGCGCCGAGCTCATCGCCCAGAGGTGGGGCTTCGATCGCGAGACGCTCGACGCCTACGCGGCGCAGTCGCACGCGCGGGCCGCCGCAGCCTGGCGGAGGGGTTCTTCGATCGCACGGTCGTGCCTGTCCCGGAGGCTCCGGATGCGGCATCCGACGAGACCGTGCGCGAGGGCACCACCGTCGAGCGTCTCGGCGGGCTCGCCGCATCCTTCCGCACCGACGCGCTCGCCGAACGCTTCCCGGACCTGGATTGGCGGATCACGCCGGGCAACTCCTCGCCGCTGACCGACGGGGCCTCGGCCGCCCTGCTGATGAGCTCCGATCGCGCGGAGTCGCTGGGGCTCGCGCCGCGGGCACGATTCCAGGCCTTCGCCGTCGCGGGTGACGATCCGCTGATGATGCTCACCGGGCCCATCCCCGCGAGCCGTCGGGTGCTCGAGCGGGCAGGTCTGGGCATCGACGACATCGACGCCTACGAGGTGAACGAGGCGTTCGCATCCGTGCCGCTGGCCTGGGCCGCCGAGGTGGAGGCGGATGCCGCAAAGCTCAATCCCCGCGGCGGCGCCATCGCCCTCGGCCACGCGCTCGGATCCTCGGGCACGCGCCTGCTCGGCACGCTCATCGATCACCTCGAGGCGACGGGCGGCCGCTACGGCCTGCAGACGATGTGCGAGGGCGGAGGCATGGCCAATGCCCTCATCCTCGAACGCCTCTGAGGGCACGGCGCGAGGAGGGGAGCCGGTGCCGTAGCTACCCGGAGCCTTGCGAATCGGTAAAGAACCAAGATTCCTTCACCCGGATTTGGTCATAGAAGGATCGCTACCTTCCATAGCCTAAAACCATGACTGCCGGGCAGGGGAGCGCACCCGTTGACGCGATCAACGCGGCCGGTGTGCGCGCCGCCTACTTCGTCTCCGACAGCACGGGCGTCACCGCCGAGACGCTCGGCAACGCGCTTCTGGTGAACTTCCCCGGCATCCGCTTCCGTCGTCATACGATCCCCTTCGTCGACACCCCGGAGGGGGCGCGGGCCGTCGTCGGCGACATCGACCGTGATGCGGCGGCGGGTCTGGCGCCGCTCGTCTTCACGACGGTCAAGCAGGCGCCTCTGCGCGACATCCTGGCTTCGGCGAACGCCGTCACCATCGACCTGCTCGCCGGCCATCTCACCGAGCTCGAGGAGGCGCTGGGCACGACGGCGTCCGAGCAGCTCGGTCAGTACCACGGGGTCACCGACACCGAGCGCTACTTCGACCGCATGCGGGCGATCGAGTTCGCGATCGAGCACGACGACGGGCAGAGCTCACGCGCGCTCGACAAGGCGGATGTCGTCATCGTCGCCCCTTCGCGGTGCGGCAAGACGCCCACGACGATGTACCTGGCGATGCAGTACGGGCTCCTGGTGGCCAACTACCCGCTCACCGATGACGACTTCCCCGCCGACGGGCTGCCGCGCGCGATCGCGAGATACGCCCGGCGCTGCTTCGGCCTGACGAGCACGCCGTTGCGCCTCAGTCAGGTGCGCCACGAGCGGCGACCGAGTTCGCGCTACGCCAGTCTCGAGCAGTGCACGCTCGAGCTGCGTCGCGCGGAGTCCCTGTACCGCAGGAGCGGCGTCCCGTTCCTGAACTCCGCGACGAAAAGCGTCGAGGAGATGTCGGCGGTCATCATGCAGACCATGAAGCTGCGCGCGTGATCACAGAGAAAGGCTCCACGATGGGCAACATCCTTTGGTTCGAAGAGGTCGGAATGGCAGATCTCGCTCAGGTGGGCGGCAAGAACGCCTCGCTGGGCGAGATGGTCTCGAATCTCGCCGGTGCCGGCGTTCTCGTCCCGCGAGGCTTCGCCACGACGGCGGATGCGTATCGGGCGTTCCTGGAGGCCGAGGGGCTCGACGAGCGGATCCGTGCGGCCGCCTCGGCGATCGACGTTGACGATGTCGCACAGCTCACCCGGGTGGGAGCGGAGATCCGGGCGTGGATCGAACAGCACCCTCTGCCCGCGGACATCGAAGCCGACATCCGCTCCGCCTACGCCCGTCTCGTCGAGAACGACCCCGACCCCGAGACCGTGTCGTGGGCGGTGCGCTCCTCGGCGACGGCGGAGGACCTGCCGGACGCGTCCTTCGCAGGGCAGCAGGAGACCTTCCTCAATATCTCCGGGATCGAGAACATCCTGGATGCGATCCGCCGCGTCTTCTCCTCGCTGTACAACGACCGGGCGATCGCCTACCGGGTGCACAACGGCTTCGACCACCACGACGTCGCCCTCTCCGCGGGGTGCAGCGGATGGTGCGGTCCGACATCGGCGCGAGCGGGGTGATGTTCACTGTCGACACCGAGTCGGGATTCGAGGACGCCGTCTTCATCACGAGCGCCTACGGCCTGGGCGAGGGCGTCGTGCAGGGCGCGGTCAACCCCGATGAGTTCTACGTGTACAAGCCGGCGCTGGCGGCCTCGCGTCCGGCGATCCTCAAGCGCACGGTGGGAGAGAAGGCCATCGCCATGCGGTACGCGGACAGCGCGATCGTGGGCGGCACGACCGTCTTCGAGGATGTCGCAGTCGAGCAGCGCCGGCTCCTCAGCCTCAGCGACGACGAGGTCCTCGAGCTCGCCCGCCACGCGATGACGATCGAGGAGCACTACGGCCGCCCCATGGACATCGAATGGGCGCGCGACGGCATCGACGGGAAGCTCTACATCCTGCAGGCCAGGCCCGAGACCGTCGTCTCGCGCTCGGACGCCAACGTCATGCGCCGCTTCGTGCTCTCCGGCCGCAGCGAGGTGCTCGCGACCGGCCGAGCGATCGGGCAGAAGATCGGTTCCGGGGCGGTCAGCGTGCTGCGCGACCTCGACGGGATGGCCGACTTCCGTGCGGGCGACGTGCTCGTGGCCGACATGACCGACCCCGACTGGGAGCCGATCATGAAGAAGGCCTCGGCCATCGTCACCAACCGCGGCGGGCGCACCTGCCACGCGGCGATCATCGCCCGCGAGCTCGGCATCCCCGCGGTCGTCGGTACGGGAGACGCGACCGATGTCCTTGAGGACGGGCGCGAGGTCACGGTCTCCTGCGCCGAGGGTGACGACGGATTCGTCTACGAGGGTCTGCTGGAGTTCTCCGAGGAGGAGACGGCTCTGGATCGGATGCCGGAGATCCCCGTCAAGATCATGATGAACGTCGGCACGCCCGACCAGGCGTTCTCCTTCTCGCGCCTGCCGCACCGGGGCGTGGGGCTCGCACGGCTGGAGTTCCTCATCAACCGGCAGATCGGCATCCACCCGAAGGCGCTGCTGGAGCTGGACACGCTTCCGGACGACCTGAGAGCGCAGATCTCCGAGCGGATCGCCGCGTACGCCTCGCCCAGCGACTACTTCGTGCAGCGCCTCGCGGAGGGCGTCTCGATGCTGGCGGCGGCCTTCGCGCCGGAGCCGGTGATCGTGCGGATGAGCGACTTCAAGTCGAACGAGTACGCGAACCTGCTCGGCGGGGAGCGCTACGAACCGCACGAGGAGAACCCGATGATCGGATACCGCGGGGCATCCCGGTACGTCTCGGCCGACTTCCGCGAATGCTTCGACATGGAGTGCGAGGCGATCCGCTTCGTCCGCGACGAGATGGGGCTGACGAATGTGAAGGTCATGATCCCTTCGTCCGCACCGTCGCCGAGGGCGCCGCCGTCATCGAGATCCTCGCCGAGAACGGTCTGCGCCGCGGGGAGAACGGACTGGAGGTCGTGATGATGTGCGAGGTGCCCTCCAACGCTCTGCTGGCGGACGAGTTCCTCGACCACTTCGACGGCTTCTCCATCGGCTCCAACGACATGACCCAGCTCACTCTCGGGCTCGACCGCGACTCGGCACTCGTGGCCGAGACCTTCGACGAGCGCGACCCCGCGGTGCGGAAGATGCTCGCCATGGCGATCGAGGCATGCCAGCGCCGGGGCAAGTACGTCGGCATCTGCGGGCAGGGCCCTCCGACCACCCCGACCTCGCCGCCTGGCTGCTCGCGCAGGGCATCGAGTCGATGTCGCTGAACCCGGACACGGTCGTGGAGACGTGGATGGCGCTGGCCGGTCAGACCGAGCCGGCGCCGGCGCTGGTCTGACCGGAACGTCGCAAGGAAGAGGAACCCCCGCCGACCCGATTCGGCGGGGTTCTGGGCGGCACAGAGAAGCCGCGACGCGGGAAGCTGAGGGACTGCCCCATTCCGGTCGGAGTCTTGCTCGCCTCGCGCACTCCCGTTTGTAGACGGCGAAGGTGAGCGGGAGGTGAACGCGGCCGGAACGCTGTGCGTCGGATGCGGCATCCGATCTCACATGGATCCCCTCGCAATTACTAGGATGTCCATGTAAAATGACTTTGTGCCAACGATGGCACGAAGGGACGTCACAAAATGACTCGTACCATCCCGCACTTCGTCAGCGGATCGCCTCTCACTCCCGACTCCGGTCGCTTCGCGGATGTCTTCGACCCCAGCACCGGTGCCGTGCAGGCGCGCGTGCCGCTCGCCACGGCCGACGAGGTCCGGCGCGTCATCGATGCCGCCGAGGCCGCGCAGCCGGGGTGGGCCGCGACCAACCCGCAGAAGCGCGCCCGCGTGCTCATGCGCTTCCTGGACCTGGTGCACCGCGAGATCGACTCACTCGCCGAGCTCCTCTCCCGCGAGCACGGCAAGACCTTCGACGACGCCAAGGGCGACATCCAGCGCGGTCTCGAGGTGATCGAGTTCGCCCTCGGCGCCCCGCATCTGCTCAAGGGCGAGTACTCGAACGGCGCCGGCGCCGGCATCGACGTCTACTCGATGCGTCAGCCCCTGGGAGTCGTGGCGGGCATCACGCCGTTCAACTTCCCCGCGATGATCCCGCTGTGGAAGGCCGGCCCCGCGATCGCCTCCGGCAATGCCTTCGTGCTCAAGCCCAGCGAGCGCGACCCCTCCGTGCCGGTGCGCCTGGCCGAGCTCTTCCTCGAGGCGGGCCTGCCGGCCGGCGTCTTCAACGTCGTCCACGGCGACAAGGAGGCCGTCGACGCGATCCTGCACGACGACCGCATCAAGGCCGTCGGCTTCGTCGGCTCGACGCCGATCGCCGAGTACATCTACGAGACCGCGACCGCCCGCGGCAAGCGCGCGCAGTGCTTCGGCGGTGCCAAGAACCACATGGTCGTCATGCCGGATGCCGACCTCGACCAGGTCGCCGATGCGCTCATCGGCGCCGGCTACGGCTCCGCGGGCGAGCGCTGCATGGCCATCTCGGTCGCCGTCCCGGTCGGGGAGGAGACCGGCGACGCGCTCGCCGCGAAGCTCGCCGAGCGGGTGGGGGCGCTGCGGGTGGGTCATCCTCTGGACCCGGATGCCGACTTCGGCCCGCTCGTGACCCGCGCCGCCGTGGAGCGCGTCGAGGGCTACATCCAGAAGGGCGTGGACGAGGGGCGACGCTCCTCGCCGACGGCCGCGGATTCGTCCTCGACCAGCATCCGGACGGCTTCTACCTCGGCGCGACCCTCTTCGACCACGTCACGACCGACATGACGATCTACCGCGAGGAGATCTTCGGCCCGGTGCTCGTGATCGCCCGCGCCGCCGACTACGAAGAGGCCCTGCGCATGGCCAGCGACCACGAGTTCGGCAACGGCGTCTCGATCTTCACGCGCGACGGCGACGCCGCCCGCGACTTCACAGACCGGGTCAACGTCGGCATGGTCGGTGTGAACGTGCCGATCCCCGTGCCGATCGCCTACTTCACCTTCGGCGGCTGGAAGAGGTCCGGCTTCGGCGACCTCAACCAGCACGGCCCCGACGCCTTCCGCTTCTACACCAAGACCAAGACCGTCACGAGCCGCTGGCCCTCGCACGACACTCGCGAGGGCGCCAGCTTCGTGATCCCCACCATGCACTAGCCCAAAAGGCCCCAAGGAGCACCCATGACCCTCATCACCACCACCAGCGCCGAGGAGCGCGAGGCGATCCTCGACGCCGTCCGCGACTTCACCGCGAACGAGCTCGCCCCCTTCGCGCTCGAACGCGACGAGAAGCACATCTTCCCGCGCGAGAGCCTGCAGCGAGCCGGCGAGCTGGGCCTCGGCGGCATCTGCATCCCCGACGAGCACGGCGGCACCGGCCTCTCGCGAGTCGACGCCGTCGCGATCTTCGAGGCCCTCGCCTACGGCGATCCCGCGGTGGCCGCCTACATCTCGATCCACAACATGGTCGTCGGCATGATCGATGCCTACGGCACCGAGACCCAGCGCGAGCGGTGGCTCCCCGAGCTCATCGCGATGGACGGCTTCGGCGCCTACTGCCTGACCGAGCCGGGAGCGGGATCGGATGCCGCGGCCATCGCCACGAGCGGGATATCCGACGGTGACGAGTACGTGCTCACTGGAGTGAAGCAGTTCATCTCCGGCGCGGGCGAAGCCGCGGTCTACGTCGTGATGGCCCGCACGGGCGAGCCTGGTGCCCGCGGCATCTCCGCCTTCCTCGTCGAGAACGGGCGCGATGGCCTGAGCTTCGGCGCCCCCGAGAAGAAGATGGGCTGGCACGCCCAGCCCACCCGTCAGGTCATCCTCGACGAGGTGCGCGTGCCGGCCGAGAACCTGCTCGGCACCCTCGGCGGCGGCTTCAAGATCGCGATGTCGGCGCTCAACGGCGGGCGGCTGAACATCGCCGCCTGCTCGCTGGGCGGCGCCCAGTGGGCCCTGGACCGTGCGGTGCAGTACGTGCACGAGCGCTTCACCTTCGGCGAGCCGCTCGCCGAGAAGCAGAGCATCGTCTTCCGCATCGCCGACATGGAGACGCAGCTGCGCGCGGCGCGGGCGCTCGTGCGCGAGGGCGCGGAGGCGGTCGATGCGAAGGCGGATGACGCGGCCGTGCGCTCGGCGATCGCCAAGCGCTTCGCGACGGACGCCGGCTTCACGGTCGCCAATGACGCCCTTCAGCTCCACGGCGGCTACGGCTACCTTCAGGACTACGGGATCGAGAAAGTCGTGCGAGACCTGCGCGTCCACCAGATCCTGGAAGGGACCAATGAGGTCATGCAGATGATCGTCGGACGCGCCGTCCTGCACCCTTCGACATCGGTTGCTGAGCCTGGTCGAAGCACAGGGACCGGGCGATGAAGATCGCCTTCCTCGGCCTCGGCCACATGGGCCTGCCGATGGCGAAGAACCTCGCGGCCGCCGGGCACGAGGTCACCGGATTCGACGTGGTCCCGGCCGCGATCGAGGCGGCGTCGGATGCCGGAATCCCGGTCGCCGCGTCGGGATCGGATGCCGTCACCGGCGCCGAGGTCGTCATCACGATGTTCCCCAGCGGCCGCCACGTGATCGACGCCTATCGCGGCGAGCTGCTCGCCGCGGCATCCGTCGGCACCCTCTTCATCGATTCCTCGACGATCGCCGTCGACGAGGCGCGCCAGGCGCACGAGCTCGCGATCGCCGCGGGCACCGGAACGTCGACGCCCCCGTCTCGGGTGGCGTCGTGGGTGCCGAGAACGCGACGCTCGCCTTCATGGTCGGCGGCTCGGAGGAGGACTTCGCCGCCGCGCTGCCACTGCTGGAGGCCATGGGCCGGCGCATCGTGCACTGCGGCGGGCCGGGTCTCGGGCAGGCGGCGAAGGTCTGCAACAACATGATCCTCGCCGTCTCGCAGATCGTCGTCGGCGAGGCCTTCGTGCTCGGCGAGCGGCTCGGTCTCACGCACGAGGCGCTCTACGACGTCGCCGCGAACGCCTCCGGGCAGTGCTGGGCCCTCACGACGAACTGCCCGGTGCCGGGGCCCGTGCCGACGAGTCCGGCGAACCGCGACTACCAGCCCGGCTTCGCCGGCGCGCTCATGGCGAAGGACCTCGGGCTCGCCCTGCAGGCGATCGAGGGAACGGGGACGGACGCCCGTATGGGCCGCCTCGCGCAGGAGATCTACGCCGCCTTCGCCGCGGGCGAGGGCGCCGGTCGGGACTTCTCCGGCATCATCACCGACATCCGGGATTCCACTTCCACCCCGGTCGTTGAGCGGAGCCCGGAAGGGCGTAGACGAAACGCACGGCAAACGCGCGCCCGTAGGGCGCGACAAGTCCCTGGCTAAACTGTCTCCGCACACATGCCAAGGCGTTTCGTCTCGCCTTCGGCTCGCTCAACGACCGAATCGCTGACACGCAAAGGAGCACCGATGACCGAGTACGAGACGATCCTGGTCGAGCAGCGCGGACGCGTGGGGTGGATCACCCTGAACCGGCCCCACGCACTCAACGCCCTCAACGGGCAGGTGTCGCGCGATGTGACCGCCGCCGCGCAGGCCTTCGACGCGGACGAAGGCGTGGGCGCGATCGTCGTGACGGGCTCCGAGAAGGCCTTCGCCGCCGGCGCCGACATCAAGGAGATGGAGGAGATGACGTCCGGGCAGATGCTCGAGGTCGACCACTTCGGCGCCTGGGACGACTTCGCCGCCGTCCGCACCCCGGTCATCGCCGCCGTCGCAGGCTACGCCCTCGGCGGCGGGTGCGAACTGGCGATGATGTGCGACATCATCCTCGCCGCCGACACCGCGAAGTTCGGCCAGCCCGAGATCAACCTCGGCGTCATCCCGGGGATGGGCGGCACGCAGCGTCTCATCCGGGCGGTCGGCTACTACAAGGCCGCCGAGCTGATCCTCAGCGGACGGCTGATCGGCGCCGAGGAGGCCGAGCGGGTCGGGCTCGCGTCACGGGTGGTCGCGGCATCCGACCTCCTCTCCGAAGCGGAGAAGCTCGCCGAGACGATCGCCTCGAAGTCGCTCCCTTCCGTGTACGCGGCCAAGGCGGCGCTCGATGCCGCGATGGAGACGACGCTGGCCGACGGCCTCGCCCACGAGAAGCAGGCCTTCGCCGCGCTCTTCGACACGGAGGACCAGAAGGAGGGGATGGCGGCGTTCCGCGAGAAGCGGGCACCCGACTTCCGGCACCGCTGAGCGGGTGTCAGCCCTCCAGCTCGCGGGTCAGCGTCTCGTTGCGCTCGGTGATGAGGCGGCGCATGTACCTGAGCAGGAACAGTCGATCGACGAGGCGGCCGAGCGGGCCGAGGGGAGAGCGGAAGACGATGGTGTCGCGCATGAGCGTCCCCTCCGGGAGCGGTCGGAAGACGTGTTCGTGGAAGAACGCGCCGAACGGCCCGCGCAGCTGACGATCGCAGAAGCGGTGAGGCGGATCCAGGTCGAACACGACCGAGGTGAGTCGGAACCGGATGCCGAAGTGCCGTGCCGACCAGGTCACCGTCGAGCCTTCGGTGAAGGTGTCTCCCTCCGGCCCGTGGACCATCCGCTCGGCGTGCCTCGCCATCGAGGCGACGTGAAGCTGCGGATCGAGGGAGGCGGCATAGACCTCTGCGGGGTCGCCCGGATGACCCGCTCGAGGGTGAACTCGGGCATCAGAGCGGATCCGGCTGCGGCTTCGGGTCGGCGAAGTCGCCGGCCTCCTTGCGCAGGCGTGCGACGATCGCGACCAGATCGGCGGCATCCGACCGCTCGAGACCCGGGTGGGAGAACACCTCGTCATTGAGCGCAGTGGTCGCCCGTTCGACGAGCGCGCGGCCCTCGACCGTGAGCGTGAGCATCGCGGCCCGTCCGTCGTGGGGGTGCGCCTCGCGCAGGATGAGACCGTCGCGCACGAGCCGGTCGGCGGTGTTGGTGACGCTCGTCGGGTGCACCTGCAGACGCGCCACCACACTCGACAGCGGCAGCGTCCCTGCGCGGCTGAAGGCGAGCAGGCGCAGCAGCTCGTATCGCGCGAAGGTCAGCGAGAAGGGTTTGAGGGCCGCGTCGACGCGGGCAAGCAGAAGCTGCTGCGCGCGCATCACGGAGATCACCACGGCCATGCCGTCGGCGGCATCCGACCACCCGTGCGCGAGCCACTGCCGCTTCGCCTCGGCGAGCGGATCGATCGGCAGGGGATGGGGCGGGGCATAGGGCAACGGTAGCGCCGAATGCATGCACTCGAGGCTCGAGGAGATCGACTTCTGTGAAACTGCCACCCAATGTATACATTGTGGCGAAAAAGTCAGGGAAAGTCGGAGCCAACGCTCGCGATTGGGTACAGAAGACCAAGATCGATAGAATCGCCGCAGGCGTGAGGAGTTATCGATGAAGATCGTCGTGCTGGTGAAGGAAGTCCCGGACACCTATGGGGACCGGAAGCTGAATCTGGAGACCGGGCTCGCGGATCGTGAGGCGAGCGAGAAGGTCCTGGACGAGATCGGCGAGCGTTCGCTGGAGGTTGCTCTGAAGCACGCCGACGCGAACCCGGACACCGAGATCGTCGTCGTGTCGGCGGGTTCCGAAGGTGCCGCTGCGACGATCCGGAAGGGTCTGGCGATGGGCGCCGGGTCTGCTCTTCAGGTCGCCGATGAGGGTCTGCTCGGTGCGGATCTGGGGTTGACGGCCGAGGTGCTGGCGGCGGCGATCAGGCGTGTCGAGCCCGATCTGGTGATCGCGGGCAACCAGTCCACGGATGGTTCGGGCGGCATGATCGCCTCGATGGTCGCGGAGCTTCTGGATGTGCCGGCGTTGACGAACCTCTCCGCGGTGGAGATCGGATCGGATGCCGTCAGCGGCACGCGGGCGTCGGATGGTGCGACGTTGCAGGTGACGGCGCCGCTTCCGGCGGTGGTGTCGATCACGGAGGCGTTGCCGGATGCGCGTTTCCCGAACTTCAAGGGCATCATGGCGGCGAAGAAGAAGCCGTTCGAGACGGTGTCGTTGGCCGATCTGGGCATCGATCCGGAGGATCATTCCGCGTCGCGGTCGATCGTGATCGGCATCTCGGAGAAGCCGCCGCGGGAGGCGGGCGTGAAGATCACGGATGAGGGCGACGCGGGCGAGAAGCTGGCGGAGTTCCTTGTGGCGAACCGGCTGGTGTGAGGGGCAAAGACATGACTGATTTCGCGCACGATTCGATCCTCGTCCTGCTGGATGTGACCCCGTCGGGTGAGCTGGCGAGGTCGTCGGCGGGCCTGCTGGGCGCGGCGGCGGGTGTGGGCACGCCGGTGGCGCTCCTGGTGACAGAGAACGCAGAGCTGGCGACGGATGCCGCGGATCTCGGCGCCGCGACGGTGCTGGTGCACTCGCCCGACGACACGTCTGCTCTGACCGTTCCTGCTGCGGATGCTCTTACCGCGGCGGCTGAACTCGTGAAGCCGGATGCGGTTCTGGTGTCGAACTCGGTGGAGGGCCGGGATGTCGCGGCTCGTTTCGCGGCGCGCACGCGCGCGGGTGTCGCGGTGGATGCTGTGGGCGTATCGCGCGACGGTCAGGGCATCGTGGCGCATCACTCGGTCTACGGCGGTGCGTACAACGTGGACTCTGCGGTGACGTGGGGTGCGCCGGTGATCACCGTCCGTGAGGGCGCGATCGATGCGCGCGCCGCGGCGCAGACGCCGGTCGTCGAGCAACTCGAAGTGATGGCATCCGGTCGCAAGGCGGCGACGATCGCCGCCGTCGAGGAGGCGGTGGTGGAGTCTTCGCGTCCGGAGCTGAAGGGTGCGGCGAAGGTCGTCTCGGGCGGCCGGGGTCTGGGCTCTGCGGAGAAATTCGCGCTGGTGGAGGAGCTCGCCGACGCGCTGGGCGCCGCGGTGGGCGCCTCGCGCGCGGCCGTGGATGCCGGCTACATCGCCCATTCCGCGCAGGTGGGGCAGACCGGTGTCTCCGTCTCGCCGCAGCTGTACGTCGCGTTGGGCATCTCCGGGGCGATCCAGCACCGGGCCGGGATGCAGACGGCCAAGACGATCGTCGCGATCAACAAGGACGAGGAAGCGCCGATCTTCGACATCGCCGACTTCGGTGTCGTCGGAGACGTGTTCCAGGTCGTCCCGCAGCTGATCAAGGCCCTCGAACTCAAGAAGGCGTAGCGGCATGGCGACCTACGGCAGCGCGTTGCGGCAGGGTCTGCCGCGCACACCGGGCGGCGACCCCTGGCCGCCGACGGCCGACGCCCCGGTCGCGGCACCCGATGCCGCGGCACCGACGGGCACCCCCGGCCGCCGCGCCTGTGACCGCCGAGCCGTCTCCCCTCGCCCCGCGAGGACGCGAAGCGACCGAGACGAAACGCAGTGAGGATGCCGTAGCAGCCGCATCCGCTGCAGCCTCTCCTGCCCCGGCTCCCGCGGGCCCTTCGACGAGCTCAGGGCCCGCTCCTGCTTCGGGCTCTGCTCCCGTGACACTGCGTCGCGGCCTTCCGCGCACCCCGGGCGGGGAGCCCTGGCCGCCGGCCGGCGCAGCCCCGGTTGCCGCTGTTGTCGCGCCCGTGATCTCTGACTCCTCTCCGGTCGTTGAGCGAGCCGAAGGCGAGACGAAACGCAGTACGGGACCGACGACGGTTGTTGCCGATGCCGCGGTTCCGACGGCACCCGTCGCCGTCGAGGAGGGCCCTGCCCTGCGCCGCGGTCTGCCGCGCACCCCGGGTGGGGAGCCGTGGCCGCCGGCCGGCGCCGTCGCCCGGCGCGTGATCGAGGCCGCCCCGGCCGCCGAGGTCGCCGAACCGGCAGCGGAAGCTGCCGCAGAGCTCGTGGTGACCTCCGCGGAGACCGCTGCACCGGCATCCGCCGCTGTCGCGGTTGCGGAGCCCGCCGCCCCAGGGAGCCGTTGCCGTTCACCCCGGGGGTCATCCCCGGCAAGTACGCCTTCACCCCTCCGCAGCCGAAGCCCGAGCCCGAGCGGGTGGGGCCGTTCACCAGGGCGCAGTGGGCAGGTGCGGTGATCGTCGGGGGTCTCGGGCTGCTGTTCGCTGCGGCGATGGCGGTGTTCGCGGTGCGGTGGTTCCTCTCGCTGGAGTTCATGGCGGACTTCCTGGCTGCGTATCCGGGCGAGTACCACCTGCCCGAGGGTGCCCCGGTCGGGTTCCCCGGCTGGCTGGGTTGGCAGCACTTCTTCAACTTCTTCCTGATGGTGCTGATCATCCGCTCCGGGCTCCGGGTGCGCACGGAGAAGCGTCCGAGCGCGTTCTGGACGCCGCGGCGGGATCCGAAGGGCAAGGTCAGCCTGACGATCTGGTTCCATCAGTCGCTGGATGTGCTGTGGCTGATCAACGGGGTCGTCTTCGTGGTGCTGCTGTTCGTGACCGGGCAGTGGATGCGGGTGATCCCCACCAGCTGGGAGGTCTTCCCCAACGCGCTCTCGGCTGCCCTGCAGTACGTGTCGCTGGACTGGCCGACCGAGAACGGCTGGGTCAATTACAACTCGCTGCAGCAGATCGCGTACTTCACCACGATCTTCATCGCCGCGCCCCTGGCCGCGGTCACCGGGTATCGGATGAGCGGGATGTGGCCCAAGAATGCCAAGGCCCTCAACCGCATCTATCCGATCGAGTGGGCCCGGGCGGTGCACTTCCCGGTGATGCTGTACTTCGTGGTGTTCATCTTCATCCACGTCGCCCTGGTCTTCGCCACCGGCGCGCTGCGGAACCTGAACCACATGTACGCCGCGCAGGGCAGTGTCGACGGGATCCAGTACGCCGACAACTGGACCGGGTTCTGGCTCTTCGCAGCCTCCCTGGTCGTGATTGCCGCGGCCTGGATCGCCGCCCGCCCCTCGTCCTGGCCCCATCGCCCGCCTCTTCGGCACCGTCAGCAGCCGATAGCAGTCCACTGCGGGCGTGAGGCCTGCACGAGGGAGCAGATCGTGCATCGGATGCGGTGAGCGATCGGTGTTCCGCGCTTGACTCTCAACCAAACAAGCGCTTGAGTAAGAGAATGTTCGCGCCACTCGCCTTCTTCTCGTTCGTCCGCCTCGAAGACCCCGCGCAGCGCGGCGCCTACAACCGCTGGCATCAGCTCGACCACCGGCCGGAGAACCTGGCGTTGCCCGGGTGGCGTGGGGCGACCGCTGGGAGCTGCGCTCGGAGAACCGCCCTGTGGCGTCCGGTCGTGACGTCGACCTCATCGATTACGTCGCGATGTACTGGTTCCGGGAACCCGTCGCCGAGTCGGTGGCCGCATGGGACGCACTCGGCGAGGCCTCGTTCCAATGGGGACGCGGGCCGCTGCTGCCGGGCATCCAGCGCCCCATGCTCGCTTTCTTCACGCCCGTGAAGGGGTACGCCGCACCGCGCGCCCTCGTCTCGCCCGAGGTTCTGCCGTACCGGCCGAATCGCGGACTGCACATCTCGGTCACCGAGTTCGACGAGCCGCATGCCGAGACCACGCACGACGCGCACCGCCTCGAGGATCGCGAGGTGATCCCGGCGCTCCTCGAACTCGAGGGTGTCGCCGGCGCCTGGACCTTCTCGTTCAGCCATCCGCAGCAGCACACCTCGCTGCCCTTCGAATCCCGTCCCGCGGCGAAGGGGAGCATTCGCATCCGGCTCCTCTACCTCGAGCAGGATCCTGTCGCGGTCGCACCGGAGATCGACCGCATCGAGAACGGAATCGTCGGCGACCCCGCCGGAACGCGGATCCTCTCGGCTCCGGTCTCGACGATCATCCCTTGGCAGGACTGGTGAGTCTGCCCGTGGAAGAGCGGCTGCGAGCGCTCGAGGACCGTGCGGCGATCGCTGAGCTCATCGCGCAGTACGGTCCGGCAGTCGACCGTGGCGACGCGGATGCCGTGAGGGCGCTCTGGTCGGATGACGGAGAGTACGGCTTCGACGACACGGTCCTCGATGCCGAGGGCATCCACTCGCTCGTCGATCTGGAGACGCATCGCGATCTCATGCGTCGCGGCTGCGCACACATCATCTCGGCGCCGACGATCGTGCTCGGCGGCGACGCGGCCGTCGCCATCACCCACTCGGCTGTCCTCGCCGGCACCGACCGCGGCTGGGAGCCGGCACGCGTCAGCGCCAACCGCTGGGAGCTCGTCCGCACCGCGCAGGGATGGAAGGTGAATCGGCGGCTGAACCGCCTGCTCGACGGCAGCGCCGTCGCCCGGAACCTCCTCGCGCCCGGTGGACTCAATCCGCGAACCGATTGAGCGGCGTCTCGCCCTCCTCGGCCAGGCGCGCCAGCGTCCGTGCTCGCGGACCGAGAGCGCTGCCGAAGCGCACGTTCCAGGTCTCGTACGTCTCATCGCCCAGCGCGATCCGGGCGTGATGGGCCCAGTTCGGATCGTCGAGCATCTCGCGCCCGAGCAGGACCAGGTCGGCGTCGCCCTCCTCGATCAGGCGCGAAGCCTGGATGGGATCGACGACGAGGCCGACCGTGGCGGTGAGCGCATCCGCCTCCGCGCGGATGCGCCGCGAGAAGTCCGCATGGAAGGCGAATCCTCGCCGCACTCGGGTGTCCGATGAGCGGTCCGTCGACACGCCGCCCGAAGAGGTATCAACGACGTCCACACCCGATGCCGCAAGCGCACGGGCGAAGGCAACGGTGTCCTCGATCATGAGGCCGCCCTCGATGCCGTCCACCGAGGAGACACGATAGGCGAGGGGATGTCCGCTCCGATCGCATCCCGCACCGCTGCGACGACCTCGAGCGGGTACCGCATCCGTCGCACGGCATCGCCACCGTATTCGTCCTCGCGGCGATTCGAAATCGGGGAGAGGAAGGAATGCAGAAGATACCCGTGCGCGCCGTGCAGCTCGATATAGCGGAAGCCCGCATCGATCGCCCGGCGTGCGGCATCTGCCCACCGGGCGACGGTGGATCGGATCCCGGCGAGGTCCAACTCCTCGGGAACCGGGAAGCCGGGCCCGGCCGGCAGGGCTGAGGGTCCGATGACCGGCCAGGGGTGGTGTCCGGCATCCGCGTCGCTCTGGTCCAAAGGCGCCCCTGCTCGCCACGGCTCTCGCACCGAAGCGCGCCGCCCCGCGTGACTCAGTTGGATCCCGGGCACCGCCCCTGCGCGGCGATCACCGCGGTGATCGGCCGCCATGCGTCCACGTGGGTGCCCGCCCATAGCCCGGTGTCCCAGGGGGAGATCCGTCCGCGAGGTTCGACGGCCGTCGCCTCTGCGATCACCAGGCCGGCGCCACCGAGGGCGAAGCGGGCGAGATGGGCGAGATGGAAGCCGTCGGCGTGGCCTTCTTCCGCCGCGTACATGCACATCGGCGAGACGCCGATACGGTTCGACAGAGTGACGCCGCGGATGGTCAGAGGTCGGAACACGGTCAGGGCGTCCTTTCGGGGAGGCAGGGAGGCGGGTCGCCAGGAACGCGGCGAAGGCGGCGGCGATCGCGGCGGCGATGAGGCAGACCTGCAACCCGATCGTGGACAGCTGGATGCCGCCTTCGACGTCGGGGAGTGCCACGAGCACGAGTGCGAGCGCGGCGCTGGCGACGGCGCCCGAGAGCGAGCGTGCGAGAGAGTTGACGCCGTTGGCGGCGGAGACCTGATGCGGGGCCACGGCATCGATGATGAGAGAGGGCATGGCGGCGAAGGCGAATGCCGTCCCCGCACCGACGAGCGTCGCTCCGATCAGGACCAGGGTGAGGTCGCCATGCCAGAAGAGGCGGAACGCGAAGGCGCCGGCCATGATCGCGGTGCCGAGGAAGAGCGTGCGCCCGGGCCGATGCGGGAGATAAGCCGTGCCGCCGGCGCCGACAGCAGCAGTCCCGCCAGCGAGGACGGCACGAGCATGAGCCCGGCTGTCGACAGGCTCAGCCCCAGGCCGTAGGCGGTCTCGGGATCGGCAAGCGCCTCCTGCATCGTGATCAGGTGGTTGGCATACATGCCGAAGGTCGCGAAGAACGACGCGATGTTGATCTGCGCCACAGGCGAGCGCATCGAGACCGTCACATCGATGACGGGCGACGGATGCCTGCGCTCCCAGGGCCACCACAGCACGAGAGCCAGTCCGCCCGAGAGCGCGACACCGACCGTGGCGAGCGTGAGGCCCCACGTGGCCATGCGAGAGATCACGAGGAGGATCAGGGAGAGTCCGACGGTGAGAAGGATCGTGCCCACGACGTCGAAGCGACCCGGGTCGCGCACGGCCGCCTCATCGACGAAGAGCACGAGGAGCACGACGAGGGCCATGCCCGCGATCGCGGACGCCCAGAAGATCGTCGGCAGCCCTCCCCACGCCACCAGGGGCCGGCGATCGTGAGCCCGAGTCCCGATCCGAGAGCGACGGTGCCGCTCATCAATGCGACGCCGAGGCGGGTGCGGATGGGGCTGACGAGTCCGCTGAGGAGCCCGATCCCGATCGGCAGGGCGGAGGAGGCGAAGCCCTGCAAGGCGCGTCCGGCGAGGATCAGGGCGAAGGAGTCCGTCACGGCGGCGATCACCGATCCGGAGACGAGCAGAGCCATGGCGATGAGGAGCAGCTTCCGGCGCCCGTGCATGTCGGCCAAGCGCGCCATGACCGGCGTTCCGATCGTCGCCACCAGAAGCGTGACGGTCACCAGCCAGGTGGCGTCGCCTGCTGTGGTGTCCAGCAGCACTGGGACCTGGGCAGCACGGGCACGATGAGCGTGAACTGGATGGAGCCGACGATGCCGCAGAAGGCGAGCACGGCGACGACGAGCCGCTGATGGGCGTCACTGTGATCTGAGCGGGACAAGGCATCCGTCCGGAAGATATGGGTATCCGTTCTCAACCTAGCGATTTCCGCTCAAATGAACAAGCGATTGCTAGGGTGAGAAGATGAGCGCAGACGTCGATCCCGAAGAGATCCGCCCGGGCCTGTGGTGCCTGCCCATGCCCATCCCCTACGGCCCGCTCAGCACGACACTCGGCTACGCGATCGTCGCCGATGACGGCGTCCATCTCATCGATCCGGGCTGGGAGTCGGATGCCAACGAGGCCCGCCTCGCCCGGATGCTCGAACAGATCCCTCGCTCCCTGAACGAGGTCCGCACGGTCGTCGTCACCCACCACCACCCCGATCACCTCGGACTCGCCGACCACGTGCGTCGGGAGAGCGGTGCGCACCTGGTGATGTCCGCGACCGAGCATGCCGTGCTCGTGAGGGTCGCAGCCCCCGACCTCCGTGATGCCGACGGCTATCAGGCGCGCCTGGACGGATGGGGCGTCCCCGCCGAGCGCCGCGATGGGCTCATCGAGAGCCATGCGGACTCCATCCCGTCCGCGCCGACCCGGCCCGATCGCACCGTGCACGACGGTGAGACGCTCACTCTCGGCGATCGCGCACTCACCGTCGTCGAGACGCCGGGACATACCAGCGGGCACATCTGCCTGGTCGACACCGCTGCGGGCGTCATCTTCACCGGCGACCACGTGCTGCCGGAGATCTACTCGGGTTGGGACTCGGCATGCTCCCCGGCAGTGAGCCGGTCGCTGAGCTCGTGGCATCCCTCGACCGCCTGGCACCCTATGACGACTTCGAGGTGCTGCCGGGCCACCGTCGCCGTTTCCGGGGTCTGGGCCAGCGCCGCCGCCGAATCGCGGCGCACCACCTGCGCCGGTTGTCCGAAGTCGCCGCGCTCGCGCCTGAACTGGGCGATGCGCCCGTCTGGGAGTACGCGCGCCGCCTGACCTGGACCCTCGGCTGGGAGGGGCTGCAAGCCTTCGCGCTGCATTCGGCCCTTCACCAGACCGAGCTGCACCTGCGTGCCGCCCAGGCAGACAGCGGCGCCGTGCTGATCGCGCGGGCGCTCAGTTCCGGCTGATACGCCGATGGTGCAGCCGCCAGCCTTCGGCGGTGCGCAGGAGACGGTCGTCGTAGCATCCGATCGCCACGAGCGCGGGGATGCCGTCGGTGTCGCGGTAGTAGCGGAAGTAGGTGCGCGCGCTCGCCGCGTCGCCGTCGATCTCCACGACGCTCGTCGAGATGTCGTGGCGCGTATGGGAGCCCGGACCCTGCACCCTCGCGGCACGCCTTTCCAGGACACCGGCCAGAAGGGCCTCGTGCCCCTGGATGCGCTGGACGTCCAAGGGCAGGTCGCTCGCGTCTGCGAGGTCCCAGACGGCGTCCGGGGTGAAGCAGGTTATGTAGTCCTCCGGGTCGCCGTCGTCGGCGAGGTGGGCGATGCGGGCGAGCAGGCGCCCGATCTCGAGTTCGTCGCGCACCCGGCGCAGGTCGTCGCTCACGTCCCCTCCGTCGCCCAGGCGGTCAGCAGCGCGCGCAGATCGGCGGGAATCTCGATCCGGCTCTGATCGGGTGAGACGGTCACGAGGGTATTGGAGGAGCGTGCGACGAGAACGTCGTCGTCGGTGCGGACCATGCGGAAGGCGAACTGGAAGGAGGAGTCGCCGATGCGCCCGATCCGCAGTTCGACGCGGATCTGGTCGAACAGGCGCGCGGCCGCGAGGTACTCGCAGGTGGTCGAGCGGGAGACCGTCCACCAGCCGAAGCGCTCGGCGAGCGTGTCCTGTCGCAGTCCCTGCAGGTAGAAGAACTCCGAGGTGAGTCGTTCCATCATCGGAAACCAGGCCGCGTAGTAGAGGATGCCGGCCGGGTCCGTGTCGGCGTAGCCGAGGCGGATCGTGTGCGAGAGCAGCACCGGGGCGTCGGTCTCGATCACTGCGTCACCGTCCACCCGCCGTCGACCGGGAGGAAGACGCCGTTGATGTAGCTCGCAAGGGGCGAGAGCAGGAACAGGGTGGCATAGGCGATGTCGTCGGGCGTGCCCATGCGCCTGAGCGGGATGCGTTCGAGCACGCGCTGCCCCATGGGGCTGGAGGCGAAGCCCGCAAGGCGCGGGGTGTCCGTCATCCCGGGTGCGACGGCATTGGAGCGGAACTCCTCCGAGCGGTAGGCGGCGAGGTGGCGCACATAGCCGGTGATCGCGGCCTTCGATGCCGAGTACCAGTCGCTGGCCGTGCCGATGACGTTCCCCGCGACGGATGCCGTCGCGACCATGGCCGCGCCAGGCCCGGGGCCGGATGCCGCCCAGGTGTCGGTCATCAGCCGCACCGTGCCCACGCACAGCTCGAGCGCGCGATCGAAGGGGATCTCGCTGCTGGAGGCGGGGCCGGCGTTGTTGTGGAGATATCGGATCGTGCCCAGCTGCGCGCGGGCGTTCGAGAGGCCCTCGGTGACGAGTGCGGCATCCGACACGTCTCCGACCCACGTGTGCACGGGGTGACCGACCTCGCGGACGGATGCCGCGGTCTCCTCGAGCCCGTCGGAGTTGAGGTCCCACAGGCTCGTGCCGAGGCCGAGCTCGGCCGCACGCAGCGCGGTTGCCCGGCCGATGCCGCTGCCGGCTCCGGTGATCAGCAGGTTGTCTCCGGGGGCGAACCCGAGGGCGATCGAGGACATCGATGTCTCCTAACAAGCAAGTGCTTGCTTTGCACTCTACCTCCGCTTCGTCTGCGGCGCCAGGCCCCTCACGCGCGGCTGAGCACGAAACCGCGGTACCCCTCCTCGGCGACGGCATCGGCCCGGTCGATATAGGCGCGGAAACCGCCGATGTAGGGCAGGAATCCGCGCGCCTTCCCCTCGATGTTCGCCCCCGTGTACCACGACGGCGCATCGCCGAAGAGGGTGGCGTCGGCCAGGTCGAGCCCGTGCTGCGTCCACGCCTCGGCGGCATCCTGACGCGCCTCCGCCGAGGTCAGCTGCTCGGCGGAGCAGTGATCGATGAGCCGCAGCGCGTATGCGCCCTGCTGCTCGGAGGTCAGCGCCATGTTGGAGAGCACGCTGGGAGTGCCTGGGCCGTTCAGCACGAGCAGGTTCGGGAACCCCGGCAAGGCCACGCCGAGATAGGTCTGCGGGAACCCGCGCCATTCCTCGCGGATCGAGCGGCCGTCGCGGCCGCGGATGTCGATCGCTGTCAGTGCCCCGGTCATGGCGTCGAACCCCGTCGCATAGACGATCACATCGTGCTCTCGCAGGCCGCTCTCCGTGCGTATGCCGGACCCGGTCACCTCGACGATCGGGTCGCGCCGCAGGTTGACCAGCTCGACATGCGGGAGGTTGAAGGTCTCGTAGTAGTGGGTGTCCGTGCAGATGCGCTTGGTGCCCACCGCGTGATCGGTCGGGGTCAGGTCGGCTCGCACCTGTGGGTCGTTCACCCGCTCCGCGAGCTTGCGCTCGAAGAATGTCCGGGCCGCCTCGTTGATCTCGTGATCCACCGTCAGTCCCTGGAACGCCTTGGCGAAGAGCACGCCGCCGCGGGTCCAGCTCTCCTCGAAGACCTCCTCGCGCTCGGCATCCGACGCCTCCGCGTACGGGACGGGGTGGCTCGTCCACGGAGAGCCGGCGGCGCCGTTCCACGACAGCTCCCGGCGATGGGTCAGATCCTCCTGCTGGCGCAGCCACTCCTCGTCGTCGAGCACTCGGTTGAATGCGGGCACGCTGTAGTTCGCACTGCGCTGGTACACCGTGACCTCGGATGCCGTATCGGCGATGATCGGGATCGCCTGCACGCCCGAGGATCCCGTGCCGATCACGGCCACCCGTCTGCCGGTGAAGTCGATCTGCCCGTCCGGCCACGCCGAGGTCTGCAGCACCTCACCGGTGAAGGAGTCGCGGCCGGGGATGTCCGGCAGGATCGGGCGGGAGAGGCATCCGGTGGCCATGACGAGCCAGCGGGCAGTCGTGGTGAAGCCGCTCTCGGTGCGCACCTTCCACAGGTGACTCCGCTCGTCCCAGTCGGCCGAGGCGACGCGCTCGTCGAAGCGGTAGTGGCGACGGGCGTCGAAGCGGTCGGCGACGTGATTCAGATAGCGGAGGATCTCCGGCTGTGTCGCGTAGCGCTCGCTCCAGCGCCACTCGCGCTGCAGCTCATCGTCGAAGGAGTAGGAGTAGTCGATGCTCTCGACATCGCAGCGCGCCCCCGGGTAGCGGTTCCAATACCAGGTGCCGCCCACCTCGGAGCCGGCTTCGAGGCCGAGCACGCGCAGACCGCGGCGTTCGGCGTGGATGGTGGTGTACAGCCCGGCGAAACCGGCGCCGACGACGACGAGGTCGTGTTCGGGGAGAGTCATGCGTTGTCCTTGTCGGGGAGAAGAGCGTTCGGATGTCGGCCCACAGCACCTCGGAGGCGCTGGTGGCCGGGCCGTAGCTGGGGATGGTCAGGAACCCGTGGAACTGGTCGGGGTAGCGCCGATCGACGACGGCGATGCCGGCTTGGCGCAGCCGGGACGCGTAGGCGATGCCCTCGTCGCTGAGCGGATCGAGACCTGCCGTCACCACGATCGCGGGCGGAAGCCCGGAGAGGTCGGATGCGGCCAGGGGTGAGATCGCGGCATCCGATGCCCATGCCGCCGGATCGTCGCCGAGGTAGGTGCGCCAGTAGTAGCCGAGGAGCTCGGCCGTCACGAAGTACCCCGTCGCGCGCGTGCGGTAGCTGTCCGACGTCATCGCCGGGTCGAGGAAGGGGTAGAGCAGGACCTGACCGATCAGGGGCGAGTCGCCCTCGTCGCGCAGGGCCAGGGCGGCGCCGGCGGCGAGGTTGCCGCCTGAGCTGTCGCCGGCGACGACGAGGCCGTGCTCGGCGATGCCCTCCTGCTGAGCCCAGCGCACAGCGATGATGATGTCCTCGAGCGCGGTCGGGGGGCGATGCTCCGGGGCGAGCCGGTACCCGACCGAGATCACAGTGGAGCCGGTTCCCTTCGCCCAGCGCCGGCAGAAGCCGTCATGGCTGGCGATCGAGCCGTGGAGGAAGCCGCCGCCGTGGGCGAAGACGACGGCCGGTGCGCCCCGGCGGGGCTCGTGCGGCGTGTAGACGCGCAGCGGCACGCGATGGTCGCCCGCGGGTGCGGCCGTGTCGACGGCATCACGCACGTCGTCGAGGTTGTCGACAGGGCGCACGCGCGCATCGACGAGGGCTCGGGCCTCGGGCGGGCCATGCTGGTGATGTCGGGGAAGGAGGCGTTGAGCAACTCGAGCATGCGCTGCGTCTCGTCCATCTGCGATCCTCCTTGATCGTTCGTATATGACTAATAGGAATAGTATGATTAGGAATATCTCACAACTCACGGAGGTGTCAAGTGTCTGCTGCCGATGATGCGATCGGTGCCGTCGCTGATCTGCCCGCGACGACCTGGGCCGTGCTCGGCATCCTGTCCTTCGACTCCGCGCTTTCGGGCTACGACGTGAAGCGATGGGCCGACCAGAGCCTGGCGTTCTTCTATTGGGCGCCGTCGCAGAGTCAGATCTACGGCGAGCTGCGTCGCCTGGAGTCCTTGGGTCTGGCGACCTCGCTCATCGAGCAGACGCACGCGGCGAAGTCGCGGCGAGTGTATGAGATCACCCCCTCGGGCGGGAGGCGATCCAGGCGTGGGCCGACGAGTTGGAGCCGGACCCGGTCGTGCTCAAGCACTCCCACATCCTGCGCGTGTGGGCGGCGCACAATGGAGACATGGGTCGCCTGCGGGGCGAGCTGCTCGCCTATCGGCAGGTCGCCGAGGAGCGGGCGGATGCCGCAGCGGCGCACGCGCAGGCGGCGGCCCGCGAGGCTGCGTGGCGCTTCTCCGGGGTCGCGCTGGAATGGTCGGAGCGCTTCTATCGCGACGAGGCGGCGCGCATCGATTGGCTCATCGATCGCCTCGAGGGCGAGCGCTGAATCTTCGCCGTGTCGACGGGTCAGACGCCGAAGCCCCCGTCGACGTCGAGTTTCTGCCCGCTGATGAAGCCGGCCTGGGCGAGGCGAGGAACGCCACTGCGGCGGCGATGTCCTCGGCGGTGCCGAAGCGGCGCAGTGGAATGTTCGTGCGGGCCACCTCGAGGGCGCGCTCGTCCAGATCGCCGGAGGCCATCAGCCGGGCGGACATGCCGTCCCACAACATGCCCGGGCCCACGCAGTTGACCCGGATGCCGAAGCGGCCCTCCTCGGCGGCCAGCCCTCGGGCGAGTGCCTCGACGCCGCCCTTCGGCGCCGCCGACAGCCCGTCGCGCACCGGGTAACGACGAGTGGCCGCCGACGTCACGGCGGTGAGCGAGCCGGAGGAGGCGCGCAGCGCCGGCAGGAACGCCTGGGCGATCGCGAAGAAGCCGACGAGGTCGTCGTCGAGCTGCTGGGCGAACTGCTCGACGCTCACCTTCGACAAGTGCACCATCGGTACATGTGGGCCTGCGGCGTGCACGACGGTGTGCACAGCGCCGTGGCGCTCGAGGATGGCCTCGGCCAGCGAGCGCGCCCCGGCGGCGTCGCGCACATCCAGCGGGAACGCCACGACGCGATCGCCGAGCTCGTCCAGGAGCGCGCTCGGAGCCGCGGAACGATAGGTGAGGATCGTGCGCACGCCATCGCCGGCGAGTCGCCGCACTATGGCGGATCCGATGCCTCCGGAGCCGCCGGTGACCACGGCGACGCCGTCCACGTCGGAGAGCGTTGCCGCGGGGAGGATTCTCGCTGGTCCATGGCCGGAATCTAACACCTTTGCAACAACCAAGCAATTGTTCGCTTGGCTGTTGATTGCGCCCCGGGAATGTGTTTTACTAAGCAAGCGTTTGGTCGCTAAGCACTCAAAGACGAGAAAGGCAGTTACATGCGTTTTAAGAAGATCACAGCCGCTGCGGCCGTCGCCGCCGCCGCTGCCTTGGTGCTCGCCGGCTGCGCCGGCGGCGGCAACGGCACGGGGAACGGAGCCGGCGAGGAGCCGGGCGAGGTCGACGAGCCCATTCAGGTCGTCGTTCTCGGCGGACTCGGGGCAGCCGGCATCCTCGCCGACAACGCCTCGACCTCGGTCACGGCAGCCCTGGCATCCGTCGACGCCATCAACGACATGGGCGGGATCCTCGGCCGTGAGGTCCAGATCACCCACCTGGAAGACAACGCCGACCCGACGGTGGCCGTCACCAAGCTTCGCGAGTACATCGCCACCGAGGGAAAGCCTGCCCTCGTCATGAACTCCGGCCCCTCGACGATCGCCGAGGCGACGATCCCCATCCTGACGCAGAACGAAATCATCAACTTCAACATCGGTCCGACCGCTGGATCGAGCGACCCTTCGGTCAGCCCGTTCACCTTCGACCTCAGTGCCACGGTTCCCGACTACCTGGGATCCTTCCTCGCCGAGGTGGAGAGCCGTGGCTATCAGGACATCGCGATCCTGCACGGATCGTCGGCCTACGGTGAGCTGTTCGGCGCGCAGTCCAAGGCCCTGTACGAAGAGGCCGGCTACAACGTCACGGGGATGCAGGGCTTCGACAACGCTGCACTGGACATGACCGCGCAGCTGTCCGCCCTCCAGGTCGGCGATCCGGATGTGCTCATCCTCGACGCCTATGGCGCTCCGCTCGGCTACGTTCTGCAGAGCCTGGAGAAGCTGGGGTGGGACGTCCCGATCATGGGCAACACCTCGGTCTCCGCCACCGGTCTGATCGCGACCGAGGCGCCCGCCGGAGTCCTCGGTACCGACCAGGTCAAGAATCTGACGATGCAGGTCTTCTCCAGCACGCAGTTCGACCCCGACGCCACCGCGGTGAACGACGCGGTCGAGCGCATGGTGGCCGCCGGCGACATCCGCTCGTCCCTGATCCTGGCGTACAACTACGACTCGATGTTCCTGCTGAAGGCCGCTGCAGAGTCCGCAGGCGCGATCGACGACCCGAACGCGCTGGTCGCCGCACTCCGGGACCCGGCGGTCCAGGAATCCGCGGGACGGTCATTCTCAGCAGGTACGGTTTCACGGAGGAGCAGCATGGACCCCATGTCACCCCGGAGGAGTTCGCGTTCATCTCGCCCGGCAAGCTCGTGAACGGTCAGTTCCAGCCCTGAACGCTGATCGACTGATCACCCAGGCATGACGGCGGCTCGGATCGAACTCCGATTCGAGCCGCCGCCATACCCACCGTCTCTGTGATGGAAGGAACCCGAACCGCATGACCATCATCTGGTCCGGTCTGGCCCTCGGCGCGGTCTACGCGCTGGTGGCGATCGGCTACAACATCGTCTTCCTGTCCCAGAAGACGTTCAACTTCGCGCAGGCTGCGCTCATGATGCTGGGTGCCTTCATGGCCTACGTCGGCATCGTGGTGTGGGGTCTGCCTTGGTACATCGTCGCGATCATCGCCGCCGTCGTCGTCGGCGCCATCGCCGCAGTCGAGGAGCGGATCGCCATCCGCCCCGTGAAGGACCCGCACAACCTGCTGGTGACGACGCTCGGTGCGTCGATCATCATGGAGGGCGTCGCGATGGTCATCTGGGAGGCGAGCCGCGTCGGGTGCCCTTCTTCATGGGTGACCATGTGCTGGAGATCTTCGGCGGACGTCTCTACCCGGTCGAACTCGCCCTGGTGATCGCCGTCGTCCTCATCGTTGTCGGACTCACCCAGTACGCCAAGCGCAGCATGACAGGCATTGCGCTCCTCGGCATGAGCGAGAACCGCGAGGCCGCGCAGCTGCGTGGTGTGAACGTCCGCCGATTCGCGCTCATGGCCTTCGTCTTCACCGGTGTGCTCGCCGGTTTCCTGGGCGTCTTCGTCGGCCCCAAGACCTATGCGGTCGCAACCCTGGGCGCCTCGCTGGCGCTGAAGGGCTTCGTGGTGCTGGCGATCGGCGGTTTCGGGTCGATGTGGGGCACCCTGGTCGGCGGGCTCATCGTCGGCCTCGTCGAGGCACTGACCACGCGGTATGTCGGTGCGGACTACGCCCACATCTCCGTGTTCTTGATCCTGGTCGTGATTCTGATGGTCAAACCGACGGGACTGTTCACCCGTCGCGTGGAACGGGCGGTGTGAACATGGCTGGACTCTGGTTGAAGATCCGTACGGTCCCGGGCTGGATCTGGCCGCTCGCCATCGGCGTCGTGCTCCTGCTCCTTCCCTTCGTCGGCCTGAGCTACGCGGTGACGCGGCAGATCGAGCTGACCCTCATCCTCGCCCTCATCGTGGTGGGCCTGAACCTGTCTCTCGGTTTTGCCGGAGAGCTGGCCATGGGCCAGGTCGCGATGTACGCGGCCGGTGCTTATGCGGCGGGTCTGGTCAACAAGGCGGGCGTGACCGACATCTGGCTGCAGATCCTCGTCGGCGCGAGTGCCGCGCTCGTCATCGGCCTCCTCTCCGGAATCCCTGGCCTGCGGCTGGGCAGCTGGTCACTGGCGATGACGTCGTTCTTCCTCATCCTGATGGTGCCGGACGTGCTCTCGATCTTCAAGGATCAGACCGGCGGCCGCAACGGACTCGCCGGCATCCAGCCCCGACATCCTTCGGGCAGATGATCGACGGGCGCACCTACTACCTGATCATCGTGGCCATCACGATCGTGATCTTCGCACTGATGCGCAACCTCATCGTCTCCCGGCATGGGCAGGCACTGCGAGTGCTCAAGCAGAGCCCGGTGCTTGCCGCCTCGATGGGATCTCGGTCTTCCGGGCGAAGCTCACCGCCTACGCGATCGGTGCCTTGCCGGCGGGTGTCGCCGGAGCGCTGTTCGCCAACCTCGACCTGTTCATCTCGCCGGAGGCGTTCGCCTTCTCCTTCGCGATGACCGTTCTGGCGGCGTCGATCTTCGGCGGCTCGGCGAGCATCTACGGTGCCCTGGTCGGGGCGACCGTGCTGCAGTTCGGCATGTATCAGTCGACGAGCTTCGATCAGTACCGTCTGATCATCGCCGGCGGCTTCCTGCTCATCGGGGAGTCGCCTTCACCGGCGGGCTGTCCGGTGCGGTGCGCTCCCTCGTGCGACGCGTGGACATCGTGGCGAAGGCGAAAGCCGGCATCCGCGAGGAGTTCGAGGTCACGACCGAGATCCCGCATCTCGACGGCGCACTCCTGCGCACCGAGGACGTCTCCAAGGCGTTCGGTGGGAACCAGGCGCTGTCGAAGGTGAGCGTCGAGGCCCACCCGGGCCAGATCACCGCGATCATCGGCCCCAACGGCTCGGGCAAGACGACGCTGCTGAACATGATCTCCGGCTTCTACCGCACCGACGAGGGCACGATATCCCTCGACGGCGAGCACATCCAGGGACTTCCGTCCTACAAGGTCGCCCGCGCCGGTGTCTCGCGCACGTTCCAGACCCCGAACGTGCCCGAGAAGCTGACGGTGCTCGAAGCGGTCGAGACCGGCCGCTATGCGCACGATCGCGCGAGCATCCTCGCCTCTGTACTGCGGATGCCGTCGTTCTGGAGGTCGAAGAACACCGACCGCATCGAAGCTGAGCGCGCTCTCGCGCTCGTCGGGCTCAGCGATCAGCGCGATGAGCTGGCCGACTCGCTCCCCCTGGGCAACCGGCGCCTCCTGGAGGTCGCCCGGAGCCTCGTGAGCAACCCGAAGGTGATCCTCCTCGATGAGGTCGCCTCGGGGCTCGACGAGGACGAGCTCGAGGTGCTGGAGTCTCTCGTGATCCGCTTGCGTGACGCCGGGATGACCGTGATCCTGGTCGAGCACAACTTCCAGCTCGTGCTGCGCGTGGCCGATGACATCTACGTGCTGGCTCAGGGCGCGGTCATGGCGCACGGCGACGCGGCGCAGATCGAGCAGAACCCGCGCGTGATGGAGGAGTACCTCGGTGTGACCGCCGAAGCTGCGGCCGACAACTCAGGAGGCGATGATGAGTGACGTCCTGTTGGAACTGTCCGGCGTGCAGACCGGGTACGGCGACCTCAAGGTGGTCCGCGACGTCTCGCTCACGGTCCGGGCCGGTGAGATCACGGTGCTTCTCGGCCGCAACGGTGCGGGCAAGACCACGACGCTGCGGGCGATCACGGGTCTGAACCGGCTGTTCGGCGGCAGCATCAGCTATCTGGGGGAGCCGCTGTCCTCCGATGCGCCGCACAAGCGGGTCGCGAAGGGCATCTCCTACGTGCAGGAGGGCAAGAAGATCTTCCGCGAGTTGACGATCGAGCAGAACCTCCTGCTCGGCGGCTTCTCGCAGAAGAAGGGAAAGCGTGCCCTCGCGGCATCCGTCGAGGAGATCTATCAGCTCTTCCCGATCCTGGGGAGCAAGCGCGCTCTGCATGCGGCGAGCATGTCCGGCGGCCAGCAGCAGATGCTCGCCATCGGCCAGGCGCTCATGGCCAAGCCCACGCTCCTCATCCTCGATGAGCCCAGCCAGGGCCTCGCCCCCGTCGTCGTCAAGGAGGTCATGGAACGCGTGCACGATCTCAAGGACACCGGCATCGGCATCCTCCTGGTCGAGCAGGCCGTGCAGGACTCGGTCGCCATCGCGGATGAGGTGTCGGTGGTCGAGATGGGCAAGACCGTGCTCGCCGGTCCGGCTTCGAAGATCACGGCCGAGGATCTGCAGAAGGCGTACTTCGGCGCCGGGTGAGTCACGGTAGATGAGAGGGCTGCAGCGGATCGTCACCGCTGCGGCCCTCTCGTCATGGGGGTCCGGATGCGGCTAGCAGGCTCTGTCCGGATGGGTCATCGCCCAGAGTCGCACCCGTGCGCGATTCTCGTGGAGAGGATCCTCGGAGCCACGGCGCAGCAGGAGCTCAGCTCGTGGATCTCGCGGCGATCCTCGGCCTCGGTCGTCGTCAGGCCCGATCCGGCATGTTCGTCCAGCCGCGGCCCTCTGCCCTGCCGTACCAGCCGGAGGCCGCGAGCGTGCCGCCGTCGACGGGAATCGTGTGCCCGGTGATGAACGAGGCTTCGGGGAGGCGAGGAAGGTCACGACGCCGGAGAAGTCCTCAGGTGTGCCGAAGCGGCCGGCCGGGAGCCAGGAGCGCAGCAGCGCCGGGTCGCGGCCGGCGAGCATGAGTTCGGCCGGGGTCTGCTCCGTATCGGCGAGATCGGGGGCGATCGCGTTGACGCGGATGCCGGAGGGGCCGAGCTCGACCGCGAGACTCTTGGTGAACGCCGAGACGCCGGCGTTGTAGGCGGAGTACACGGCGTTGCCCGGGATGCCCCGGTAGGCCTCCACCGTGGAGACGTTGACGATGCATCCGCTCTGCTGCTCCAGCATCCAGGGCAGAAGCGCGCGGGTCACGGTGAACACGTGCCACAGGTTCAGCTCATGGAGACGTTGCCACTGCTCGGGCGGGCTCTTGGCGAAGAAGGACTTCGCCGGCCGGAAGTCGCCGACGTTGTTGACCAGCACATCGACGCGTCCGTGCGCCCGTTCGATCTCGTCCGCGAGTGCGGTGACGGTGGCGTCGTCGGTGATGTCGCCGATGACGGACGTGCAGAGGCCGCCTGCGGCGCCGATGTCGGATGCCGTGGCCGCCGCCGCGTCCGCGTCCACGTCCACGAGCACGACATGAGCGCCGTCTGCCGCGAAACGACGGCTGATGCCGCCGCCGATGCCGAGGGCGCCCCCGTGACCACGACGACGCGGGGAGTGGGCGGTGAAGGGACGACGCTGATCATGAAACAAACCTAGCATTTGTTTGGTAGTATGGACAGGCTCGTCGCACGTTGCTTGTGCGCGCAGATTCGGAGGAGACATCGTGAGTCTGGTTCTCGATTTCGCCGGCAAGGTGGTCGCCGTGACCGGCGGCGCGCGCGGCGTCGGCCGCGGCATCGCAGAGTCCTTCCTAGAAGCCGGCGCCGCCGTGGAGATCTGCGGCCGCAGCACACCGGAGGAGCTGCCCTCTCGGGGCGGTCGGAGCGCCGCCTTCACCGCCGTCGATGTGCGAGACGACACGCAGATCGAGGAATGGATCGCCGGTATCGTGCGCCGCCGCGGCCGCCTCGACGTGCTGGTCAACAACGTCGGCGGATCGCCGTTCGGCCGCTTCGAGACAGGATCCCCGCGCTACATCCGCGCCATCACCGAGCTGAACTTCCTCTCTGCGGCCGTCGCCTCCCGTGCCGCATACGAGGCGCTGCGTGCCACTGGCGGCTCCGTCGTCAACATCACCTCCATCAGCGCGCGCCGTCCGAGCCCCGGCACAGCCGTGTACGGGGCCGCCAAGGCGGCGCTCGAGAGCCTCAGCCGGAGCCTCGCCGCCGAGTGGGCCCCGACGGTCCGCGTCAACGCGGTCAGCAGCGGCCTCGTCGCCACGGAGTCGGCGGTCGATCACTACGGCACTCCCGAACAGTACGCCGCGATCGCGCGCACCATCCCGCGCGGACGGCTCGCCGAGCCCGCGGACATCGGGCGGGTCTGCGTCATGCTCGCCTCTCCCCTGGCCGCGCACCTCACGGGAGCCGTCGTCCCCGTCGACGGCGGCGGCGAGTTGCCCGCCTTCCTGGCGCACACCCCCACGCAGACATCTTCGGCGCCGCCGAGCACACCGACCCTGAGCAAGGAGCACTCTCATGACCGAAGCAGTCATCGTTTCCGCGGCGCGATCGCCGATCGGTCGCGCGGGCAAGGGCAGCCTGAAGGACATGCGCGCCGACGATCTGGCCACGCAGATGGTCCGGGCCGCCGTCGATGCCGTACCCGGGCTGGATCCGGCCGAGATCGTCGACCTCATGGTGGGCTGTGCGCAGCCGGCCGGCAGGCAGGGCTACAACATCGGGCGCATGATCGCCCTCCAGCTGGGCTGGGACACCGTGCCCGGCACGACCGTCCACCGCTACTGCTCCTCCTCACTGCAGACGACGCGCATGGCCTTCCATGCGATCAAGGCGGGCGAGGGCGACGTGTTCGTCTCCGCCGGTGTCGAGGCGATCTCGCAGTTCGGCTTCGGCAAGTCCGACGGCGGCGCCGACACCAAGCACCCTCGCTACGACGAGGCAGCCGCGCGCACCGCCCGTCACGCGCAGGATCCGGGTTACGTGTGGTCCGACCCGCGAGCACAAGGGGAACTGGCCGACATCTACATCTCGATGGGCGAGACCGCGGAGAACGTCGCCTCGCTGCGCGGCGTCTCCCGTCAGGTGCAGGACGAGTGGGCGGTTCTCAGTCAGAACCGTGCCGAGGCGGCGCGCGAGCGCGGCTTCTGGGAACGCGACATCACCCCGATCACCCTCGGCGACGGCACCGTCGTCCGCAGCGACGACGGGCCGCGTTCAGGAGTCACGCTGGAGGGCATCAGCGGGATGCAGCCGGTCTTCCGCCCGCACGGCACCGTGACTGCGGCGAACTGCTGCGCACTCAACGACGGCGCCGCGGCCCTCGTCATCATGAGCGACGTGCGCGCCGCCCAGCTCGGGCTCACGCCGCTCGCGCGGATCGTCTCCACCGGCGTCTCCGCGCTTTCCCCCGAGATCATGGGGCTGGGTCCCGTCTCCGCCGTCGAGAAGGCGCTCGCCCACGCCCGGATGTCGATCTCCGACATCGACATCCTCGAGCTCAACGAGGCCTTCGCCGCTCAGGTCGTCCCCTCGATCGACGACCTGGGCATCGACCCCGAGAAGGTCAACGTCAACGGCGGTGCGATCGCCCTGGGGCACCCCTACGGCATGACGGGGCACGGATGACGACCACCGCGATCCACGCCCTGCAGGAGCGCGACGAGCAGTTCGCCGTCGAAACGATGTGCGTCGCGGGCGGTCAGGGCATGGCGCTCGTGCTCGAACGCCTGAGCTGAGGTCGACAGAGGAAGGGCCGGCATCCGATCGGGGGATCGGATGCCGGCCCTTCCTCTGTGCGGGAGTGCTCAGCCCTCTGTGCGGAGCTCGGTCTTGAGGATCTTGCCGGTGGCATTGCGCGGGAAGTCCTCGACGAAGACGAACTCCCGAGGCACCTTGAAGCCGGCGAGGTGTCCACGGCAGAACGCGTCGAGCGCCGCGGCATCCGGCTTCGGCTCGGCGTTGTGCAGAAGCAGCACGAAGGCGCGACCCACGGTGCCCATCCGCTCGTCGGGAACGCCGATCACGGCGGACTCGTTGACGGCCGGATGCTTGCGCAGCACGTTCTCCACCTCCGCGGGTACACGTTGAAGCCGCCGACGATGAACATGTCTTTGAGGCGGTCGGTGATCTTCAGGCATCCGTGCTCGTCGAGCCGGCCGATGTCTCCGGTGCGGAACCATCCGTCCTCTGTGAAGACCGCACGCGTCGCCTCTTCGTCCTCGAAGTAGCCCAGCATGACATTGTCTCCGCGGAGGAGGATCTCACCGTCCTCATCGACGCCGACATCGCGGCCGTCGGGGCCGACCGTGCGGATCTCGATGCCGGAGACGGCCGGTCCGGTCGTCTCCGCGGCATGCTCAAGTGACTCGCCCGCCCGCGACAGGGTCGCCACGACGCATTCGGTGAGGCCGTAGGCCTGGGCGACGGTCTGGAAGCCCAGGGTGCCCACCATGTCGTGGAACAGCGTCGCCGGCGCCGCCGTGGCGCCCGCGATCGCGAAGCGCAGCGAGGAGAGATCGTAGTCCGCCAGGCGCGGATGATCCAGCATCGACGTGAAGATCGTCGGCACGCCCGGCAGCACGGTGATGCGCTCGCGCTGGACGAGCTCGAGCAGACGGGTGGTGTCGAAGACCTCGACGGGATAGATCGTGGTGCCCGACAGCAGCGAGGTGATGAGGCCCGCCTTGTAGCCGAAGCCGTGGAAGAAGGGGTTCACGATCGCGTAGCGGTCGTGAACAGAGAGCTCGGCGCCCCGACTCCACGCCCGGGCCACGCCGATCGACTGGCGGTGTGCGCTCATGACCCCTTTGGGCACGCCCGTGGTGCCGGAGGTGAAGAGGATGTCCATGATGTCGTCCGGCCCCACCGCAACGATGGCCGCGTCGAGTTGTGCGGAGGGGACGGCCGAGCCCGAGGCGAGGAAGTCGTCCCAGGAGAGGATCGCGGCATCCGATGTCTCCTCGAGGGCGACGAGGAGGCGCAGGTGGGGAAGGCCGGGGCAGGCGCCGCCGTCGGATCCGAGCTCTGCGGCGGCCTCACGCAGCGCTTTCGCATAGGACTTGCCGAGGAAGCCTTCGGCCATGACGACCGCCGATGCGCGGGACCGGGCCAGGATCGCCGCCGCCTCGTGGCCGGTGTAGCGGGTGTTGAGCGGGATCACCGCTGCGCCGATCGACTGCGCGCCCAGCATCGCGAGGATGAATTCCAGACGGTTGGGCACCCACACCGCCACGCGGTCGCCGTGACGGACGCCTTGGGCGAGATAGGAGCGGGCGACGTCCTTGACCCGCTCATGCAGCTCCGCGTAGCTCACGACCTCGTCGCCTTCGACGACGGCCGGATGCGTGCCGAGTGCCGCCATCTCGCCGAGCATTGCGGGAATCGTCGTCGCAGATGATGCCGTCATGGCGATCCTTTCCACTATCATGCGTACACTCCGACATTCTGGTGTGCATCGGCCCGGGATAGGGCAGACTTGAACAAACGCTTGTCATTACAGAATTCCACGTAAGGGAGAACCCATGGCAGCCAGTCCGCGAGTCGGAAGCCAGGAGCAGACCTCCGAACGACGAGAGCAGATCCTCGGGATCGCCGCGCATCTCATCGCCCGCCGGGGCTATTCGGCGACCACCGTACGCGATATCGCGGATGAGGCCGGTATCCTCTCGGGCAGTCTGTACCATCACTTCGCCTCCAAGGAGGCGATCCTGCAGGAGATCCTGCGCAGCTTCATGACGGGGCTGCTCGAGCGATTCGAGGAGATCGTCGCCGAGGACGGCACGCCGCGCGTCGTGCTCGACAAGCTCGTCGCCCACGCCTTCACGACGATCGAGAGCCAGCCCGATGCTGTCGGGCTCTATCAGAACGAGCTGGCGTACCTCGCCAAGCAGCCGGGATTCGAGTTCGTGCAGGAGCACAGCCTCCGCATCGAGGAGATCTGGCTCGGTCAGCTGCAGGAGGGGCAGCGCGTCGGCGTCTTCCGGGACAGCCTCGACGCGGGCATCATGTACCGTTTCATCCGCGACGCCGTCTGGTCCTCGGTCGGCTGGTACCGACCGGGCCGGGGACACACCGCCGAGAGCCTCACCGAGAACTTCCTCGAACTGCTCCACCAGGGTCTCCTCGCGGACTGAGCGGCAGCTCCGCGTCACTCCGCGACTTCGCGAGCGCGGGTGGCCCGGGGATCCAGCACATCGCGGATGAGGCGCAGTTCCTCGGCATCCGGGATCCGCGTCGCGGGCACGCCCTCGGCGTCCACGGCGAAGCCCGTGCTGTCGATCACCGTCTGCGGATCCACACCGGGGTGGATCGAGCGCAGCACCGCGCGGCCGTCGTCGCCGAAGCCGAAGACCGCGAGGTTCGTCACGATCACGCCGAGGTGATGGTGCGTCAGGCCGGCCTCGCGAGCGCGATCATTGCCGACACCGGAGACCATGTCGACCTTCTCGACGAAGATGCGGGTGCTGTGTCGGGAGATCCAGTAGTCGACGCGGTGGTTGGCGGTGTTGCCCGGGGCGCCGCGCACGCCGATGAGCTGTCGCTTCGGATGGTCCCAGTCGCCGATGAGCGAGATGTTCTGATTGCCGTAACGATCGATCTGGCTCGCGCCCATCATGCTCTGGCGGCGTCCGGTCGCGAGGATCTCGAAGATGCGGCGGAACGGCGCCCAGCCCTCGATGACGGAGTCCTCCGTCTCCGGCGCGCCGGGCGTCGGCGGCCCGCTGAGGAAGAACGCCTCGCCGTTGCTGAGCACGATGTCAGGGGCAGTGGTGAGCTTGGCCAGGCGCGCGCCGAGGGTCGGAATGATCCCGACGGCGTGGGCCAGGATCTCGCCGGACTCGCGATAGGTGTCCGCACAGGCCGCGATGCAGATCTCGGCGAGCGTTGCGTCGGTGGTCATGCTGCTCCTTGCGTGGCGTGGAAGGCGGTGACGGCGGCGTGATAGCCGGCTTCGTCGGTCTGGAGGAAGGTGCGCTCGAACTCCGCCCAGGCGTCGGGGTCTTTCGCCGCCGTCGCGTAGTGGCGCTGGAAGGTCTCGTCGCGGCCGTAGTCGGGCTCGCAGGTGGTGAAGTGGGCGCCGTGCGGTGACTCGACGACGCCCGAGACGAACATGCGGCTGAACAGCAGCGTGTGGAAGCTGCCCTCCTCGAGCAGATCGGATGTCGGAACCACCTTCTCCGCGGAGACGATCGTGCGCTGTGCGGCCATCGCCAAGAGGTCGTCGAAGTACGGGTCCGGGCCCAGGTACTGCGCGTTGCCCTTGGCATCGGCGCGGTTGACGTGCACGAGCGCGACGTCGAGGTTCAGCGCCGGCATCGCCACGTACTCCTCGTCGGAGTACGGGGACTTCACGGTGCGAAGGTGCGGATTGGCGGGGAGCACATCCGAGCCGAGTCCTGCACGGATCGGCAGGAAGTCCAGGCGCGCACCCGCGGCACGGAGGCCGGCGACGTACATTCCCTCGTCGTACTCCTCGATCTGCAGCGCGCCGCGCTCGCGTGCCTGTGTGAACAGCGGGTCGAGCGGAATCGAGTCGAGAGTGACGAAGCCGTACACGAGCTTGCGGATCTTCCCCGCCGCGGCGAGGAGGCCGGCATCGGGCCGCCGAAGGTGACGACGGTGAGATCGGTGAGGTCGCTGCGCAGGATCGCGCGGACCAGCGACATCGGCTTGCGGCGTGAACCCCATCCGCCGATCCCGATCGTCATCCCGCTCTCGAGCGAGGCCACGGCCTCGTCGATGCTCCATCGCTTGTCTGACATTCGTGCTCCTTCTCGCGACACTGCGGCACACTGCATTCTGCGCGACTAAACCTAGCGCTTGTTTGGGAACCAGGTTACCATGGCGTCAGACGCCGTTGTCGAGGAGGAACGAATGACTCGGATTGCACAGACCGCACATGTGATCGTCACCGGAGGCTCCAGCGGGATCGGCGCCGCGGTCGTGGACCTCCTGCGCGAGCGCGGCAACCTCGTGACGGTGTTCGATCTCCAGCCCAGCGATCGTGAGGGAGTCATGACGGAAATCGTCGATGTGCGCGATGAGAGCGCCGTCGATGCCGCGGCCCGGCGCGCTTTCGACCGCGCGCCGGTCAGCGGAGTCGTCGCGAGTCACGGCATCCGCGGCACGTTCGTCCCGGCGCTGGAGATGGAGCTGGATGCGCTGCGACGACAGTTCGACATCCACGTCGTGGGGCCCTCGCGGTGACCCGCGCCGTTGTCGGAAGGCTCGGCGGTGCGCCTGGATCGATAGTGCTGCTCTCGTCGACGACGGCCTATCGGGCTGGGCGAACCAGACCGACTACGGGCCGGCCAAGGCCGCCGAACGCCAGCTCATGGAGAACCTCGCGATCGAGTGGGCACCGTTGGGTGTGCGCGTGAACGCCGTCGCCCCCGGGCACACGCTCACTCCGATGGTCGAGGACATGCGACAGCGCGGATACGACCTGAGCGCCGCGGAACAGCGCACTCCCCTTGGGAGGCTCGCCGAACCGCGTGAGATCGCCGAGGCGATCGTCTGGCTCCTGGCGGAGGCGACCCATGTTACTGGGCAGTGCCTTCCCGTCGACGGTGGATGGACGGTGGTCGGGAAGTGATCGCGCAGCGCTCGCTCGGGACGTGTTCGTGTCGGCCATCGGGATGGGGCGATGACGCTCACGCAGACCCTCGACGCCGATCGCGCCCGCGGCGTGCACGCGGTGCAGGCGGCATTGGATGCCGGTGTCACGCTCTTCGACACGGCTGACAGCTATGGGCCGACGAGCGAGATGGGCGTGAACGAACAGGCGCTCGTCGCAGCGCTGCGCACGCGGCCCGAGGCTCTTGCGCGCGTGATCATCGCCACCAAGGGTGGGCACACCCGCGGGCCGCACGCCACCTGGTGGATCGACGGAAGCCCCGAGCACCTGGCACAGGCGGCACGGAACTCTCTACGCCGAATCGGGCTCGAGGCGCTGCCGCTCTATCAGCACCATCGACCCGACCCGCGCGTGCCCTACGCCGACTCGATGGGTGCGCTGCGCCAACTCGTCGAGGAGGGCATCGCCTTGCGCATCGGCGTCTCGAACGTCGACGAGACTCTGCTTCGGATCGCGATCGACGTCCTCGGCGACGCGCTGGTGAGCGTGCAGAACGAGTACTCGCCGCTCGAGCGCTCCAGCGATCCGGTCCTGCGCATGTGCGAGGAACACGGGCTCGCCTTCCTCGCCTGGGGTCCGTTCGGCGGCATGCGGGCGGCGAAGGGGCTCGGCGAGGCGGCGCCGGTGTTCGCCCGGGTCGCCGAACGCCATGGCGTGAGCGTTCAGCGGGTCGCTCTGGCCTGGCTCCTCTCGCTCTCGCCGCGCATGATCGCGTTACCGGGCGCGAGCCGCCCGGAGAGCGTGCGCGACTCGGCCCAGGCGACGGCGCTCGCGCTAGACGAAGGCGATCTCGTGGAGCTCGCCGAATCATCCTTCGCTCGGGGCGGAGACCGATGATGACACACCAGCGAACGAGGAGAAGAGGATCATGATGCACTTGGCCGCGTATATCCAGGGAGTCGGGGCTGCCCAGGCGGCGTGGCGCTCTCCACGCACGGACGCGGCATCCGCGCTCAGCTTGGAGCACTGGGTCGATACTGCTCGTATCGCCGAGGCGGCGTGCTTCGATGCGTACTTCCTCGCCGATGTGCTCGCCGTCGGCGATCAGATCGCGACGGACGCCACCGAGCGGCCGGACCCGGTGGCGGTGCTCTCGGCGCTTGCCGGCTTCACCGAGCGGATCGGCCTGGTGGGACCAGCTCGACGACGTTCAACGATCCATTCACGGTCGCTCGTCAGTTCGCGACACTGGACCACTTGAGCGCGGGGCGCGCCGGCTGGAACGTGGTCACCACGGCCGTCGGGCATCGGCCGCGAACTACGGATCCGCGGCTCTCCCGGATCACGCCGACCGCTATGAGCGCGCCGAGGAGTTCGTCGAGGTCGTCGCCGCGCTGTGGGACGGCTGGGCACCGGATGCGATCGTCGCCGATGCGGCGGACGGAAGATACGCGGACCTGAATCGGATCCGGTCCGCCGACCATGAGGGCAAGCACTTCCAGGTGAAGGGTCCGCTCCCGGTGCGGCGCTCCCCTCAGGGGAGGCCCGTGATCTCGCAGGCCGGATCGTCCGGCCCCGGGATGAATCTCGGTGCCGCGTGGGCGGAGCTGACCTTCACCACGCAGTGGGATATCGAGTCCAGCCGCGCGTTCGTCGCGCAGACGCGAGCACTCACCGCGGAGCACGGGCGCGAGCCAGGCGCTCTCAAGGTGCTGCCGGGGATCATGCCCTTCGTCGGCTCCACGATGCAGGAGGCGCGTGGGCTCGCGGCCGAGTTCGGGAGCTATGTCGACGTCGAAGGGTTGGGCGCCTTCCTCTCGCACCATCTGGGCAACCTCGACCTCGATGGTCTCGACCCGGATGAGCCCCTGCCCGATCTGCGCCCGCATCTCGCCGATAACGCCAGCGTGTCCCGGCCACGGCTGTACATCGAGACCGCTTTGCGAGACGGCCTCACTCTTCGGCAGCTGGCCCAGCGGATCTCCCTCACCCTGGGTCATCGACCGGTGATCGGAACGCCGGAGTCGATCGCCGACGATCTCGAGAAGTGGTTCACCGCCGGCGCCGCGGACGGCTTCATCGTGCTCCCCGCTGACCTGCCGCAGGGGCTCAGGGAGTTCGCGGAGCAGGTGGTGCCGATCCTCCAGCAGCGAGGGCTGTTCCGTCGCGAGTACTCGCGGACCACGCTGAGAGGGCACTTGAGCGAATGAGCGCCGAACAGCACGCCCAGCCGGATCTGGAGCCGCGCCGTTTCCGCGATGTGCTCGGACACTTTCCGACCGGTGTCGTGGTCGTCACCGCGATGCATCCGGACGGACAGGCGATCGCCATGGTGGTCGGCTCCTTCACCTCGGTGTCGCTGGATCCGCCTCTGGTCGCCTTCCTGCCGTCACGAACTTCGTCCAGCTACGCGCGACTGCGTGAATCGCCGCGTTTCTGCGTGAATGTGCTCAGCGAAGAACAGGAGGAGCTGTGTCGCCGGCTGGCCGGTCGTGACCCGAACAAGTTCGACGGTGTCGCGTGGCGCCGATCGCCCGCCGGCAATCCCATCCTCGCGGGTGCGGTGGCCTGGATCGACTGCGAGGCGACCGCGCGTCACGAAGCCGGAGACCACGACATCGTGGTCGGCACCGTCACAGCGCTCGATACCGAGGAGCCTGCCGGGCCGCTGCTGTTCTTCCAGGGCGGGTATGGGCGGTTCGACAAGGTCACCGAACCTGCGCAGACTCCGGCGGAGCTGAGCAGGAGCCTACAGATCGCCGAGGTCGCTCGTCCCCTTCTAGGTGCGCTTGCCGCCCGGACCGGGCTCGACGCCTATGTGCAGGCCCGTCTCGGCGGCGACCTCATCATCGTCGGGGCCGTGTCGGGTGCGGACCGATCCGTGCGCGGCTACCTGGGTCAGCGCCTGCCGCTGCGTGTTCCCTATGGCGCGGTGTTCGCGGCGTTCGACGCCGGGCTCGAGCCGAGATGGACGGATGCGGGAGCGGCTGGTGCGGCCGCGGCGGAGCGCCTGGATCGAGTACGCGCTCGTGGTTGGTCGATCGGACTCGTCGCACGTAATCACGATGCGCATTGGGAGACGATATCCCGTCATCATCGACACAGCGGGCAGGAGGGGTGGACCCCCGTATCGTCTCAGCGCTCGACAGCATCGCGGGTGCCTATGAGCCCGCCGCAGAGGTGCTCGAGCAGGGCGCACTCGATGTGCGGATCCTGGCAGCGCCGGTGATCGCGCCCGACGGAACAGTGCCGGCGAGCATTGCGCTGTTCGCGTTCCCGCCTCAGGCGTCGGCGGACGCGTGGCGGTCGTGGGCGAGCGATCTCGTCGATACGGCCGCCGCCGTCTCGGCGGAGTGGGCGATCCTCCTGGCCGAGGAGTCCGCTCAATGAGGCGCCTGGAGCAGCTCCACGCGGACGTCGTCGGGGCCGAGCACGTAGACGTAGCGGTAGCCCTCGAGGGGCCTGCGGTCGCGGTCATGACCGCCGACAGCGGGGCGTGACCGAGCTGAGCCACCTGCGCGAGCGTGGTCTCGATATCCTCGACCACGAGGGCCGGGTGCGCGGCGCCGATGGAGCCGTTGTCCGGGTCGATCCGGGAGTTGTCGGCACCCCGGTACTCGGCGAGCTCGAGGAAGACCTCGCCGTGCACCCGGATGAAGGTCAGCAGGATCTCTACGCCCGAGTGTCCCGTGGCGGCCTCGACGGCCGGCCCGCTCTTGCGCAGCGGTCCGATCGCCTCTCCGCCTGTGACCGCGCGATAGAACGCCGTCGCCGAGTCGGTGTCGCTCACCGTGATTCCGATGTGATGCAATCGCGTCATCTCGTCTCCAAACAAACGCTTGTTCAATAACTATCCCGGAGGAAACCCATGAACGCAATGCCTGTCATCGACCTGACGGATCGCATCGCTCTGATCACCGGCGCCGCGGGAGGTCAAGGTCGTGCCCACGCGAAGCTCTTCCACGCACTCGGGGCGAAGCTCGTCCTGACCGATCTCGACGGCGACGCGGTCGCGGCGTTCGCATCGGAGTTCGGCGAGGACGCGATCGGCCTGGGGCACGACGTGAGCTCGGCAGCTGCGTGGGCCGACGTGGCGGAGGCGGCCCACGCGGCGTTCGGCCGTGTCGACGTCCTCGTCAACAACGCCGGCTTCTGCCCGGAGGGGCCGCTGGAGTCCACGGATGAGCGGACGATCCGCCTCACCCTCGACGTCAACCTCATCGGGCCGATGCTCGGCATCCAGGCTCTTCTCCCGCTCATGCGGGGCGGTGGGGCGTCGATCATCAACATCGCGTCGACTGCGGGGGTCGCCGGTTATGCGAACCGGGTGCCCTACTCCGCCTCCAAGTGGGGTCTGCGCGGCGTCTCACGTGCGCTCGCCCGCGAGCTGGCCGACGACGGCATCCGGGTCAACACGGTCTGCCCCGGCGCGGTGGACACCCCGATGATCACCGAGGACACCCGTGCCGGCGTCGGGTTCATCTCCCGCATCCCGATTCCTCGTGCCGGGCGTCCCGAGGAGATCTCGAACCTCGTCGCCTACCTCGCCAGCGACGCCAGCAGCTACTGCACCGGGCAGGACTTCGTGATCGACGGAGGACAGGTCGCCTGATGCCGGCGTACGAGTTCGACGGGGTCGTGCCCGTCGTGGACCCGACCGCCTTCGTGCACGAGACGGCGAGTCTCATCGGCGACGTCATCGTCGGGCCCGGATGCTACATCGGACCCTTCGCGAGCCTGCGCGGCGACTTCGGCCGCATCCTGATCGGCGAGGGCTCCAACGTGCAGGACTCCTGCGTCATCCATGCCTTCCCCGGCAAGGACGCGATCCTCGAGCCGAACAGCCACATCGGCCACGCCGCGGTGCTGCACGGATGCCGCATCGGCTCCTACGCGCTGATCGGGATCGGCGCGACGATCCTGGACGGCGCCGAGATCGGAGAGAACGCTCTCGTGGCGGCGGGGGCCGTCGTGACGGCCAGAACCTCCATCCCTGCCGCAGGCATGGCGATGGGGTGTCCTGCCAAGGTCACCGGAACGCTCGACGAGCAGGCTCTCGCGTGGAAGCGCAACGGCGTGCACATCTACCAGCAGCTTGCGCAGCGCAGCCGCCAGACGCTGCGACCGGTGCGGCCGCACGAGGTCGTGGAACCCGATCGCCGGCGCACCTCCTGGTCGGCCGATGCCGCCGAGCCGCTGCATGTGAAGCGCTCAGCGGGCAGCTAGCACCGTCTCTTCGGCGCCGCCGCGCAGCTCGCGCGCCGTGCCGAAGAGCTCCCCGAGGGCGTGAGCCCGCTTGAACACCAGGTGCGCGTCGTGCTCCCAGGTGATCGCGATGCCGCCGTGCAGCTGGATCGTCTCGGCGGCGATCGTCTCCAGCGCCTGCGAACAGGTGATCTTGGCGAGCGCGGCGAGCTCGAGGCGGTCCCCTGTTCCGTTCGCGAGCGCGGCGGCGGCGGCTCGCGTCGTCGTCCGGGCGATCTCCGCCTGCACATGCATGTCCGCGAGGCGGTGCTTGATCGCCTGGAACGAACCGATCGTGCGCCCGAACTGCACGCGCTGCTTCGCGTATTCGACGGTCATGTCGAGCGCGCGCGAGGCGGTGCCCGCCTGGATCGCGGACACGGCCGTGAGCGCGTGCGCGTGGACCGCCTCGATCACATCGCCACTGCCCTCTCCGAGGGGCCGGGCCGGCGTGCCGTCGAAAGTGAGACTCGCCACTCTGAGGGTCAGATCCATCGCCGGAGTCGCGGTGCGGGTCACTGCGGCGGCGTCGGTGACTTCGAACAGCCGGGGCCGGCGGGGGTCCCGGCGATGACCAGCAGGATGTCGGCGGACGCCCCTTCGAGCACGAAGGGCACGTTTCCGTTCAGGGTCCAGGCGTCGGCGGCGGAGGCCTCGACGCCGATGCCCTCGGGGTTCCAGCGCCCGTCCGGTGCGGCCCACGCCAGGGCCGCCAGCGACTCGCCTGCGGCTATGGCCGGCAGCAGACGTTCGGCGGCATCCGTGTCACCGGAGGCGAGGACCGCCTGCGCGGCGATCCCGACCGAGCCCAGGTACGGTGACGGTGCGAGCGCGTAGCCGAGCTCCTCGAGCGCGACCTGGCTCTCCAAGAGTGTGAAACCCGCGCCCCCGAACTCCTCGGGGATCGCCAGCGAGGCGATGCCGATCTCATCGCACAGGAACGACCACAGTCCCGCGTCGAAGCCCTCGGCGGACTCTACCGCGCGTCGGATCGCGGTGCCGTCGGAGCGCTGCCCCAGGATGGCGCGCAGCATGCCGGCGAGTTCGAGTTGTTCTTCGGTGAGGTCGAGTGTCATGGTGTCACTTCTCGTTCAAACGGCGTAGTCAGGGAGTATCGCACGGGCGATGCGTGCGCGGTGGTGGGCGGGGGTCCCCCATACGGTCGGAAGCGCGTGCGCGAGGCCGAGCCAGATGCGCAGCGGGTGCTCCGAGGTGTAGCCGATCGCGCCGTGCACCTGCAGCGAGGCTCGTGCGGCGAGGGCCGCGGCGCCGGAAGCGGCGACCTTGGCAGCGGAGACGGCGCGCTCCCCGGTCTCCGTGCCGAGCTCCCTGGTTGCGTTCCAGACGAGAGGGCGGGCGAAGGTCAGCGCGACGCGCACATCGGACAGCTGGTGCTTGAGCGCCTGGAACTCGCCGATCGCGCGCCCGAACTGCTCGCGGACCTTCGCGTAGGAGACGGCCTCGTCCAGGAGCCGCTCGCCGGCGCCGATCAGCATGGCCGCAGCCGCGAGGGACGCCTCGTCGGATGCCGCGGCCAGCGCGGTCGCGTCCAGGCTCTGCGCCGCACCCTCCGGGCGAGGAAGGAGAGGCGGCGGGTCGGAGCGAGGGATTCGGCCTCCTCGCGGACGGTCGCCCGGTGCAGTCCGCCGGCCTGGACATGGAACAGGTGGGCGGCGACGGAGGCGTCCAGAGCTGCAGGGACGGAACCGTCGATGCCGACCGTGGCGATCTCGCCGGCGACGATGGCATCGCGGGTGGCCTCGTCCACGAGCGCGGGCAGGAATGCGATCGACTCGATGTAGGGGCCGGGCACTCCGTGGTACCCGAGACGCTCGAACACGATGGCGAGGTCGCTCAACGAGCCACCGAAGCCGCCTTGGGTCTCGGGCACTCGCAGGGCCGTCAGGCCGAGCTCGGCGAACTGCGTCCACAGGGCGAGGCCGGCATCCGACTCTCCGGCGGCCCACTGCTGGGCGATCTCGGAGCCGCCGTGTCCCTGGACGATCTCATCGATGGTCTCGGCGAAGACGGTCTGCTCTTCGCTGGGGAGGAACCGCATCATGCCCGCCTTCCGTCGCCGCCGCGGGGAGGCCCAGGATCCGCTCCGCGATGATGTTGCGCTGGATCTCGTTCGTGCCGGCGTAGATGGGGCCGGACAGGGAGAAGAGGTAATCCTCCGCCCAGCGTCCGTCGCGTTCGGCGCCCGGGCCGCGCAGTTCGGCCAGAGGCCCGAGGATGCGCAGCGCGGTCTCGTGGAGATCGACGTCGAGCTCCGACCAGAAGACCTTGTTCATGCTGCCCTCGGCGCCGACCGCGCCTCCTTCGAGGACGGTGCTGACCGTCTGCCAGGTGTACAGGCGGTAGGCCTCTGCGCCGATCCAGGCGTCGACGACGGCATCCGCCTCGTCGATCTCGGGATGGGCCGACTGCAGTTCGATGAGACGATCGGTCGCGGCGAGGAAGCGGCCCGGAGCCCGCAGCGAGAGCCCGCGCTCGTTGCCGGCGGTGCTCATCGCCACGCGCCAGCCGTCGCCGGGGGCGCCGAGCACGTCGGCGTCCGGGACGAAGACGTCGTCGAAGAAGATCTCGGCGAATCCGGTCGTGCCGTCCAGCTGCGCGATCGGGCGGACGGTGATGCCTTCGGCGTCGAGCGGGAAGAGGAAGTAGGTCAGGCCCCGGTGACGTTCCGCCGTGGGGTCGGAGCGGAACAGCCCGAATCCGCGATCGGCCCATGCGGCGCGGGAGCTCCAGATCTTCTGGCCGTTCAGGATCCATCCGCCGCGTGTGTCGTCGCGGCGGGCGGTGCTGCGGATCGCGGCGAGATCGCTGCCGGCGCCGGGCTCGGACCAGGCCTGCGCCCAGATGAGCGAGCCGTCGGTCATGGGGCCCAGGTATCGCTCGTGCTGCTCGGGGTGCCGTGCTCGAACAGGATCGGCGCGAGCAGGGAGATGCCGTTCTGCGCGACGCGTGTCGGCGCGCCGGCACGGTAGTACTCCTCCTCGAAGAGCACCCATTCGACCAGGCCCACGTCGCGTCCGCCGTACTGCTCCGGCCAGGCGACGACCGACCAGCGGCCGGAGGCGAGGGTCGCCTCCCACTCGCGGTGCGCGGCGAATCCCTCCTCGGTGTCCATCGACGGCAGGGGCTCTGCGGGCACGTTCGCTTCGAGCCAGGCACGTGCCTCGGCGGCGAAGGCCTCCTGCTCGGGGGTCAGATCGAGGTTCACTTCTTCTCCTCGTCGCGGATCTTCTTCACGTCGACGCCGGCCAGGGAGTCGCCCTGGACCTCGGCGTTGTGGGCGTGGGCGGCGTGGTGCAGGCCGAACACGGAGTCCATTCCGGCACGCAGGCCCTGCAGGTCTTCGGCCTGGTTGACCGCCTTCTTCGTCAGCGCCAGTCCCAACCGCGGCATCCGCGCGATGCGCTCGGCGATCTGGAGAGTGTGCTCCTCGAGCTCTGCGCGCGGCACCACGTGGTTGACCATGCCGAGCTCGTGGGCGCGGGCCGCCGGCATCCGATCTCCGGTGTAGAGCCACTCCTTCGCGGCGCGGGGATTCGTCACCCACGGATGCGAGAAGAACTCCACGCCGGGGATGCCCATCATCACGACCGGGTCCTGGAAGAAGGCGTCGTCGGAGGCGACGATGAAGTCGCAGGACCAGGCGAGCATGAGGCCACCGGCGATGCAAGCACCCTGCACCATGGCGATCGTGGGCTTGGGGATCTCGCGCCAGCGGCGGCACATTCCCAGGTACACCTCGGACTCGCGGGCGAAGCGGGAGTCGACGCCCTGCGCGCCGACGTGATCCCACCAGATGACGGCCTTGCGCTCGAAGCTCTCGTGGATGTCGCGCTCGGGGCTGCCGATGTCGTGGCCGGCGCAGAAGTGGTCGCCGTTGCCGGCCAGGACGATCGCCTTGACCTGGTCCTCGTCGACGGCGCGGGTGAAGGCGGCATCGAGCGCGTAGGTGACCTTGGAGTTCTGCGCGTTGCGGTACTGCGGGCGGTTCAGGCGGATAATCGCCGTGGGCCCGTGCACCTCATAGGTGACCACTTCGCTGCCGGTGTCGGTCATCGCGGGTTCCTCTCTGAACGGCGAGCTGCGATATTTGACCAAACAATTGCTTGGTTTCCTTGATACTATACGTGAAGAGGCAGGCCGCCCGCCACGATCTCGACGAGGAGGACATATGGAGAAGGCCCAGCACGAGCCGGATGAGCGGTTCCGCGCGGAGATCCGCGGCTGGCTCGAGGAGAACCTCGTCGGGCGCTTCGCCGAGCTGCGCGGACGCGGAGGCTCGGGGCGCGAGCACGAGGACTTCGAGGCCCGCCTCGAGTGGAACCGGCACATGGCCGCCGCCGGCTGGAGCTGCGTCGCCTGGCCCGAGGAGCACGGAGGGCGCGGGCTCAGCATCGCCCAGCAGGTGATCTTCCATGAGGAGTATGCCCGCGCGAATGCGCCCGCACGCGTCAACCACCTCGGCGAGGAGCTGCTCGGACCGACCCTCATCGCCCATGGCACGCCCGAGCAGAAGGCGCGCTTCCTGCCGAAGATCGTCGCGGTAGACGAGCTCTGGTGCCAGGGCTACTCCGAGCCCGGTGCGGGCTCCGATCTGGCGGCAGTCTCGACGAAGGCCGCTCTCGAAGGGTCGGAGTGGGTCGTCAACGGTCAGAAGGTGTGGACCTCGCTCGCTCAGCACGCCGACTGGTGCTTCGTCATCGCTCGCACGACGCCGGGCGCGAGTCGTCACAAGGGCTGTCCTACCTCCTCGTCCCTATGGACCAGCCCGGCGTGGATGTGCGCCCCATCCTGCAGCTGACCGCCACGAGCGAGTTCAACGAGGTCTTCTTCGACAATGCCCGGACGGATGCCGATCTCGTCGTCGGAGGTGAGGGCAACGGCTTCTCGGTCGCCATGGCGACACTCGGCTTCGAGCGCGGCGTCTCCACGCTCGCCCAGCAGATCGCCTTCCGCAGCGAGCTCGACGCCGTGATCGAGACCGCCCGCCGCACCGGAGCGATCGAGGACCCGATCCTGCGCGACCGGCTCGTCGACGCGCACATGGGGCTCGAGGTCATCCGTCAGCACGCCCTCCGTCATCTCGGTGGGGAGCAGGGCCACGAAGCCTCGGTCACCAAGCTCCTCTGGTCGCAGTGGCACCGCTCGCTCGGTGAACTGGCCATGGCCGTCTCCGGCCCCGAGGGACTGCTTCTCTCCGAGGCGCCCTATGTGCTGGACGACCTGCAGACCCTGTTCCTGTTCAGCCGGTCCGACACGATCTACGGCGGATCCGACGAGATCCAGCGCAATGTCATCGCCGAGCGCATTCTCGGCCTACCCAGGGAGGCACGCCCATGAGCGCACGCACCGCACCCGAGTACGTCCCGGCCACGGCCTGCTCAGTGGCAAGCGTCTGGTCATCACGGCTGCTGCCGGCGCTGGCATCGGCTCGGCCACGGTACTGAAGTGCCTGGAGGAGGGCGCCGCATCCGTCGTCCTGGGCGATACGCACGGCGGCCGCCTCGCCGAGGCCGAGAAGCAGCTCGGCGAGCGATTCGGGGCGGAGCGGGTACGCTCGGTCGTCTGCGACGTCACCCGGGAGGAGCAGATCACTGAGCTCCTGGACGCCGCCGAGGAGCTCGGGCCCATCGACGTCATGATCAACAACGCCGGACTCGGCGGATCGACGCCCATCCTGGACATGACCGACGAGGAGTGGTCGCGGGTGCTCGACATCACCCTCACCGGCACTTTCCGCTGCATCCGCGCGGTCGGCAAGCGCATGGTCGCCGCCGAAACCTCGGGCGTCATCGTCAACAACGCCTCGGTCATCGGCTGGCGCGCACAAGCCGAGCAGGCGCACTACGCCGCCGCGAAGGCCGGCGTCATGGCCCTCACCCGCAGCGCCGCCATCGATCTCGCCGCCCATGGCATCCGTGTCAATGCGGTCTCGCCGAGCCTGGCCATGCACCCCTTCCTGGAGAAGGTGACCACGCCCGAGCTGCTCGAGCAGCTCACAGCACGTGAGGCCTTCGGGCGCGGCGCCGAGCCCTGGGAGGTCGCCAATGTGATGGTCTTCCTCGCCAGCGCCTATTCCTCGTACATGACCGGAGAAGTCGTCTCCGTCAGCAGCCAGCACGCCTGATCGAACAGGAGACACCGATGACCACGGCCTACATCGTCGACGCGGTCCGCAGCCCCGTCGGAAAGCGCGGCGGCTCCCTCGCCGGAATCCACTCCGCCGACCTCGGCGCCCACTCGATCCGCGCCCTCGTCGAGCGCACCGGAATTGACCCCGGGGCCGTCGATGACGTCATCCTCGGCTGCACCGACACGCTCGGCTCGCAGGCGGGGAACATCGCCCGCACCGCCTGGCTCGTCGCCGGGTACCCCGAGCACGTACCGGGCGTCACGGTCGACCGCCAGTGCGGCTCCAGCCAGCAGGCGGTGCATTTCGCCGCCCAGGCCGTCATGAGCGGCACGGCCGACCTCGTGATAGCCGGCGGTGTGCAGAACATGTCGGCGATCCCGATCTCGGCGGCGATGGTTGCGGGGGCCGAGTTCGGCTTCACGACCCCTTCGCCGAGTCGCCCGGCTGGGTAGCCCGCTACGGCGAGCAGGAGGTCTCGCAGTTCCGGGCAGCCGAGATGATCGCCGAGCACTGGGAACTTTCTCGTGAGCAGATGGAGCAGTTCGCGCTCGAGAGCCACCGCCGCGCGATCGCCGCGACCGACGAGGGGCGCTTCGCGAACGAGATCGTGGCGCTCGGAGATCTGAGCGCCGACGAAGGTCCCCGCAGGGACACCTCGTTGGAGAAGATGGCCGGCCTTCCGCTCCTCGTCGAGGGCGGCCGGGTGACCGCGGCGGTCGCCTCGCAGATCTCCGACGCCTCCAGCGGCATGCTCATCGCCTCGGAGAAGGCGATCGCCGAGCACGGACTGACCCCGCGGGCGCGGGTGCACCACCTCTCGGTGCGCGCCGCGGATCCTGTGTGGATGCTGACCGCTCCGATTCCGGCGACCCACCATGCTCTCGAGCGCGCCGGGATGACGATCGACGACATCGACCTGTTCGAGGTCAACGAGGCCTTCGCCCCGGTGGTGCTGGCGTGGATGAAAGAGACCGGCGCCTCGCACGACCGCGTCAACGTCAATGGCGGCGGCATCGCCCTGGGGCACCCGATCGGTGCGACCGGCACGCGCCTCATGACGACGCTCCTGAGCGAGCTCGAACGCACGGGCGGCCGCTACGGCCTGCAGACCATGTGCGAGGGCGGCGGCGTCGCGAACGTCACGATCATCGAGCGCCTCTGATCGATGTGGCCGCGCCTCCTCTAGGAACGGGGTGCGGCCTCGCTCGGCGAGGCGGTCAGCGCTGCCGCGGCATCATCGCCAGGCGCGTCATCCGGCGCTCCGTGCGGCGGACGGCGCCTCGCGCCGGAGCAGCCGTTCGGCGCGCACCCGCATCCGCTCTTCGCCGAGGGCTTCATCGGGCAGGATGTAGAACTCACCGGCAGTGCCCTGGCGGAAGATCTCTCGCGCCGCGGCATCCGGGTCCTGGGCGCTACGCAGGAGCTCGGTCATCATCCTCTGCACCTGCTGGGCCGCCTCGATGTCACCCTCTGCGGTCAGCTCGGCATCGGCGAAGATGCGTGAGGCGACCGGTGCCGGGAGGACCGCGGCGACCTCGATCGGGTGCCCGGCCTGCGCGAGATCCATCCGCAGCGATTCGGTGAGCCCGAGTACGGCGTGCTTGCTGGCGATGTACGAGGCCTGCATCGGCATGCCGCTGATCGCCCCGATCGAGGCGACGTTCCACACACGGGCGCCCCCGCCTGCAGCGATCATCCGGGGGACGAACGAGCGGATGCCGTGGAAGACGCCGCTGACGTTGACCTCCCAGACGCGCCGCCAGCTCTCCTCCGAGGTCTCCCAGAGGTAGCCGATCTGCTCCACTCCGGCGTTGTTGACGAGCAGGGCCACCGATCCGCGTGCCCAGGCGCTCCGGGCCAGATCGTCGACGCTCACCGGATCCCGCACGTCAACATGCTCCGCCCAGGCCTCGGCGCCGTCGGCGGTGAGGCCCGCCGCAACCGAGGCCGCCGCGTCCAGGTCGATGTCGGCGAGAACGACTCGCATGCCGAGGGCGGCGGCGCGGCGGCGAGACCTGCACCGATGCCGCTGCCGGCACCGGTGATGACCGCCAGCTTCCCGGCGAGCTGCGCTGTGTGCTGAGGGTGCTCCGGCATGCGGTCTCCTTCGTCAGGCGATGATCTGTGCGGCGGCGGACTTCAGCTGTTCTGCGGCCTCCCGTACGACTCGATCGACGAGTTCCTCGCAGCTGGGCAGGTCGTCGATGAGTCCCACCACCTGCCCGGCGGCGAGCATGCCTGCGCCCGTGTCGCCGTCGACCAGCCCTGCTTTCAGCAGCATCGGCGTGTTCGCAGCCTGCGTCATCTGCAGCCAACTGCGACCCGAGGACCTCTTCATCGACAGGGCGTCCTTCGCCAGCGACGGCCAGCTCTGTCCCGACATGCGCTTGAACGCCAGTGTGCGCCTCAGGGTCGGGACGAGCTGCCGGATGCCGGTGCTCTTCTCCAGATCGTCGATGAACCCGGTGCGCAGCAGCCGATGCGGCATCCCGTCGGCGCGCGTCGTGACGACGGTGCCGTCGAGGCCGAAGTCGAGATAGCGCTGCTTGATCGCCTCGGGCACCGAGCTGTCGCTGGTGAGGAGGAACCGCGTGCCCATCCCGACGCCGACGGCCCCGTAGGCGAGGGCGGCGGCGAGCCCGCGTCCGTCGTGGAAGCCGCCCGCCGCGATGACGGGGATGTCGACGGCCGAGACGACGGAGGGCAGCAGGATCGAGGTGGGTACGGCGCCGGTGTGGCCGCCGCCCTCGCCGCCCTGGACCATCACGGCATCGGCGCCCCAGGCGGCGACCTTCTCCGCGTGGCGCACGGCGCCGACCGAGGGGATCACGACGACCCCGGCATCCTTCAGTCGCGCGATGAGCTCGGGCCGCGGCGCCAGCGCGAAGCTGGCGACCTTCACGCCGTGACGGATGAGCAGGTCGATGCGCTCCGCGGCGTCGCCGGCATCGGCCCGAAGGTTCACGCCGAAGGGCTTGTCAGTACGCTCTTTCACCTCGATGATCTGCTGCTCGAGCTCGTCGCGCGTCATCGTCGCGGAGGCGAGCAGCCCCAGTGCGCCCGCCTCCGCGCTCGCGCTGACCAGTCGCGCACCGGCGACCCAGCCCATGCCGGTCTGCACGATCGGGTGGGTGACGCCGGTGAGGCGCGTCAGCGGCGTGGAGATGGTGGGGGCGTGCTCATGCGGCGGGAATCTCTCGGTCTCGGAGGCGACGCGGATCGATGCGCTCGCGGATCAGGGCGAGCTCGACCTCGGTCGGCGGGCGGGTCTCGGGCACGTCGCCCGGAAGGTGCAGGGGAAGCCGGTGGCGTCGACGATCTCGGCGACCGGCACGCCGGGGTGCGTGCTGACGAGGGCGACGGTGCCGTCGGGGCCGGAGAAGTCCAGCACCGCCAGGTTCGTGACGATGCGACGGAGATCCTGGAAGCGGGCGGCACCGGTGGTGGCCGCCTGCGCCGGACCGAGCCCTGTGATCACATCGACCCGGTCGACGAACACGCGCGGGCTGTGCCGGGCGATCCAGTAGCTGGTGGCGTGGCTGACCGTATTGGTGGCCGCGGCGCGGGCGCCGAGGAGCTGGCGTGCGGGCCGATCGCGGTCGCCGATCGCTGAGAGGTTCTGGTTGCCGTGCTGGTCGATCTGGGCGGCGCCCATGATCACGTGCCTCCGACCGCGGGCTATGAGCTCGAACAGATCCCGATAGGGGAAGGGAGACTGGATGTCGGTGAAGGATTCGTCGACCGCCGGCACGTCAGCGAACATCGTGGCCTCGCCGTCGCTCAGCAGCAGCTCCGGGGCATGAGTGAGCTTGGCCAGGCGTGCCCCGATCGCGGGGATCAGGCCGATGGGGCTCGCGAGGATGCGACCCGCGCCGAGCAGCAGGTCGCTGCAGGCCGTGGCGGCGACCTCCGCCCGGGTGGCGCCGGTCATCGCTCCTCCCCATGGAATGCAGCCACGGCGGCGCGGTACTGCTCGTCGTCGACCGCCACGAAGCGGGCGGCGAAGGCGTTCCACGCCTCAGCGGATGTCGAGGCTTCCGCGTACGCGCGCTGCAGCTCCTCATCGCGCGCCCTGTGCGGCGGATGCGCGGTGAAGCCGGCGCCTTCGGGAGATTCAAGGATCCAGTTCGTCAGCGTGGGATCGAGATGCGTGGTCGTGTGCGGGGCGTCCGTGAAGAGCTCGGCTCTCGGCACCATCCGCTCGACACTGACAACGGTCTCGGCCGCGGCTCCGGCGAAGAGGTCGTCGAAGAAGAGGTCGGGGCCCAGGCAGACCGCGGTGCCGCCCTCGTCGGCCCGGTCCAGGTGCACGAGGGCGAGGTCGAGCGGGATCGCGGGCATGGCGACGAGCGTCTCGCCGTCGCCATAGGGGGACTCGATGGTGCGGATGTCGGGGTTGCGCGTCACGGCATCCGATCCCAGACCGGAACGGGTCACCTCGAAGGGGAGACGCCGGGCGGCTGCGCGCAGACCCGAGACGAGCATGGCCTCGTCGAGTTCGACGCTGCGAATACGGCCGTCCTGCCTCGCTGCCGCGAAGTGCGGGTCGATCGGGATCGAATCGAGCGAGACGAAGCCGTGGACGACTGTCGTGGCCTGACCCGTGGCGCAGAGGATCCCGACGTCCGGGCCACCGAAACTGACGATCGTGAGATCCTTCGCCCCGGAACGCACCACCGCACGCACGAGGGCCAGCGGCTTTCGCCGCGAGCCCCAGCCGCCGATGCCGATCGTCATGCCGTCGTGGATGAGCTCGGCGGGGTCGTCGATGCTACCGGCCACGCCCATCACGTCTCCAGGTTCCCCCCGTCGGCGACGAAGGCGTCGCGATGCTCGTCGGCGACGCCGGCGAGGTTCAGCTCGAAGGTGAAGCCCTGCTCGAACCGGTAACTGCGGTTGACGTCGATCGGGTCGATGCCGTTGAGGGCTTCCTTGGCGGCTCGGATGACGCGCGGGTCCTTCTTGGCGATCTCGTCGGCGAAGCCGAGCGCGGCTTCGTCGAGCTCCGTGCGTGGGACGACTGCGCTGACCGAGCCGAACTCCTCGAGCCGCTGGGCGGTGACGGTGCGGCTTGTGTAGTACATCGAGCGCAGCATGTGCTGGGGGACCAGTCGAGAGAGGTGCGTGGCGGCGCCGAGCGCACCACGGTCCACTTCGGGCACGCCGAAGTAGGCGTCGTCAGAGGCGACGATGACGTCGCTGTTGCCCGCAAGTCCCACGCCGCCGCCGAGGCAGAAGCCGTTCACCGCGGAGATCACGGGGGAGGAGCACTCGTAGATCGCTTTAAAGGCCTCGTAGCAGCCGCGATTGGCGCCGAGGATGCCGGAGAAGCCCTCGATCTGCTGCATCTCCTTGATGTCGACGCCCGCGTTGAAGCCACGTCCTTCGGCGCGCAGTACGACAGCGCGCGTGGCGTCGTCGGCAGAGGCCTCGCGCATGGCTTCGGCCACGGCGAACCACCCGGCGACGGGCAGTGCGTTGACCGGGGGATAATCCATCGTGATGATGCGGACGCCGTTGGGCCGCAGGGTGGTTGAGAGCGACATCTTCGACACCTAACCTAACGTTTGCTTGTCACCCTAGCACTTGCTTGGTGTGCGCAATAGTCTCACACACGAGTTGCCCTAGCAATTGCTTGGTTGGTAGCCTGGGCGTGTCGTAACCTCGCGCCGCAGGGCGCAGTCTCGAAGGAGAGTCGAATGAGCGGTATCCTCACCGGTCGCGTCGCGGTCGTCACCGGCGCCGGACGCGGACTCGGACGCGAGCACGCCCTGGAGCTGGCACGGCAGGGCGCGAAAGTCGTCGTCAACGATCTTGGAACCTCCCTCGGCGGCGACGGCGTCTCCGAAGGCCCCGCGCACGAGGTCGTCGAGACGATCCGCGCCCTCGGCGGCGAAGCGGTCGCCAACGGCGCCGACGTCGCCGACTTCGCTCAGGCGCGCGACATGATCGCCCAGGCCGTCGACGCCTTCGGACGCCTCGACATCCTCGTCAACAACGCCGGCTTCGTCCGCGACCGGATGCTGGTCAACGCCGAGGAGGACGAGTGGGACGCCGTCGTGCGCGTGCATCTCAAGGGCCACTTCGCCCCGCTGCGCCACGCCGCTGCCTATTGGCGCGCCGAGGCGAAGGAGGGCCGGACGCCCGTGGCCCGCATCATCAACACCTCCTCCGGCGCAGGCCTCCAGGGCAGCATCGGCCAGGCGGCATACTCCGCGGCCAAGGGCGGCATCGCCTCGCTCACCCTCGTCGCCGCCGAGGAGCTCGCCCGCTACGGCGTCGGGGTCAACGCGATCGCCCCCTCGGCCCGCACGCGCATGACGGAGGGTCCCTTCGCCGAGGCCATGGCCGCCCCCGAGGACGGCTTCGACCGGATGGATCCCGCCAACGTTTCTCCCGTGGTGGCCTGGCTGGCAAGCCCCGACTGCGGCGTCACCGGCCGCGTGCTCGAGATCGAGGGCGGTGCGATCTGCCTCGAGGAGGGGTGGCGACACGGTCCGCGCCGAGAGCTCGATCGCCGCTGGCGCGCCGAGGAGGTCGGCGACGCCGTGCGCGCCCTCGTCGCCGAGGGCGCCCAGCCCGAGCCGGTGTACGGAGCATGAGCGCCGGCGAGTGGGCCGGGCGCGATCTCGGCGAGCGGACCGTCTCCTACACGCATCGGGACGCGATCCTCTACGCGCTCGCCGTCGGCGCCCGCGCGGACGAACTCGACCTCGTCTTCGAGGAGCGCCTGCGCGTACTCCCCGCCTTCGGTCTGACGCTCGCCCAGTGGGCGCCGGACGTGCTCGCCGATGCCGGAGCCTTCGATGACCGTGCTGTGCACGGCTCCCAGACACTTCGCGTGCACAAGGAGCTGCCGCGCGAAGGCGAACTGCGCCTGGCCGCGCGGGTCGGCGACGTGTGGGACAAGGGCAGTGCCGCCGTCTTCGACGTGATCGTCGAGTGCGACTACTTCACCGCGACCTGGTCGCTCTTCGCTCCCGGTTTCGGCGGCTTCGGCGGCGAACGCGGTTCATCTCGTCCCGCTGTGGCGGAGCGGCCGGAGCCGGTGCAGAGCACGGTGCAGACCTTCGCCGAGCAGGCCGTCCTCTACCGGCTGACCGGCGACCGTCATCACATCCATGTCGACCCCGAGGCATCCGCAGGCATCGGTCAGCCGACGCCGATCCTGCACGGGCTGTGCACCCTCGCGGCGACCGCGCTGTCGATCGCGCGGCAGACCGGTGCCCACCCGGCAGAGCTCGCAGAGCTCGCCGGACGCTTCTCCGGTCCGGTCATCCCCGGTGACGCACTCACTCTGCGCAACTGGGAGGACGGAGCCTTCGAACTGCGTCGTGGCGAGACCGTCGTCATCTCCGAGGGGAGGGCGGTGTACGCATGAGCCGCAAGATCCTGATCGTCGGCGCCACCGGCATGATCGGCAGCCACGTCGCCGCCGACCTTCTCGAGCGTGGCGCCGAGGTCACCGTGCAGTCGCGTCGCGAACCGCAGCCGTACGACCCCGCACCCGTTGCGGGTCTCCCAAGGATCATCGGCGATTACAGCGCCGATGACTTCTCGCCGAGACTGCTCGAGGGCTTTGATGCGATCGTGTTCGCGGCCGGCAACGACATCCGGCACGTCGGCGCCGACGAGGAGGACGAGGGCTTCTGGGATCGGATGCAGAGCACAGGCGTTCCGCGCTTCGCCGCGCTCGCAAAGCAGGCTGGGGTCGGCCGCTTCGTGCAGATCGGCAGCTACTACCATCAGCTCCACCCGGAGTGGGCCGACCGCATCCCCTACGTCGCCGCCCGCAAAAACGCCGATGAGCGTACCCGGGCGTTGACCGACGATGGTTTCGCGGCCATCACGCTGAACCCGCCGTCGATCGTCGGCGCCTCCGGCGGTCGAGCGCTTCGTCATTTCGGGCGAATGATCGCCTGGTTGCGTGGTGAGGCCGACGAGCCGGAGCTGTTCGCGCCCGTCGGTGGCACGAACTACATGTCGGTGCGCTCCTTATCCCAGGCTGTCCAGGGAGCGCTCGACGCGGGTACACCCGGCCACGCCTACCTCATCGGCGACGAGAACCTCACCTACCGCGAGTACTTCCAGCTGCTCGCCGATATCGCCGACAGCACGCTCACTGTCGAGGAGCGCGACGAGGAGCACCCCTTCCAGCCCGACCGCTTCATCGTGCAGGGACGCGGCGCCGTCATCTCCTACGAGCCCGACCCCGCCGACGTCGACCAGCTCGGTTACGACCGTGACGACGTGCGCCGTGCGCTCGCCGAGATCGTCGCGCGAGTCGACGCCCGGCGCTGACAGCAGAGGAGAACGGATGCTTCCGCCGGCTGATCGCCTGGACATCATCGACCTCGTCCACCGATACGCCGCGCGGGTCGACATGCGCGACTTGCCCGGTGCGGCCGCGCTGTTCACCGCGGATGGCGTCCTCGCGGTGCCGCGGAAGCCGGGAGCGTCTTCGCGCATCGACGTCTTCGAGGGGCGAGCGGCGATCGAGAGAGCCCTCGCTCGCGTCCTCCGGTTGGACGGCACCGTGCACGAGATCGTCGGGCATGTGATCGACGCGGATCCGGCATCCGAAGACCGGGCGCGTGGGCGGACGGCGTGCGTCGCCCACCACTTCAGCCGGGGCAAGGACGACCAGTGGTACATCCACTACGACGACAACTATGTTCGTACCGCGGTAGGTTGGCGGCTCGCACGCCGTGCATTGACGATCGACGCGATGCGTCTGAGCGACGTGCGGCATCCGAGCGGGGCAGGCCCCGCTCGCCTCATGAGCCGAAGGAAAGACGAACCGCGCTGACTTCGATCGCAGTCACACCAGGGCGTTTCGACACTTCGGCGCGCTTCGCTTGCTCAGTGCGGCGCGCGATCGGCTGCGCCGCTCTTGCTCAACGACCGTTTGCACTCGTGCGCAGCACGAGCGCTCAGGGGCCTCAGCGCACGAAGCGGACTTCGAGGATCTCCTCGCCGAGGAAGGGCTCGCGCTGGGAGGCGCCGTCGAGGTGGAAGCCGTTGCGGGTGTAGAAGCGGTGCGCGCGGGGGTTGTCCTCGGCGACCCACAGGTAGAGCGGCTCGCCCTGGTCGACGGCCGCGTCGAAGAGCTGCTGGCCGAGGCCGGTGCTGTGCCACTGGGCGAGCAGATAGATGAAGTAGAGCTCGCGTGCGGCGGGGGCGTCGTCGTCGCGGGCGGGGCCGGAGCCGACGAAGCCGACGATCTCGCCGTCGACGAGGGCGGCGCTCATGCGGTACTCCTCGCCCTGGGCGGCCCAGTGCGTCCACAGCTCGGCCATGCGGCGGGGCGAGACATTCTCGAGGACGGCCTTGCTGATCAGGTGGTCGTAGGTCTCGTGCCAGCACTTCGCATGCACGCGACCCAGAGCCTCCGCGTCCACGTCGCGGACCGGACGGACAATCACCTCTGGGTGGGCTTCGGCGCTCATGTCGGCGACTCTACGCGTGCCGCGCCGACAAGTGAAATCGAGCGATGGTGGCACCACACAGCATCCGATGCTTTGGAGAGGTTCGACAAGCAACTTCTCGAAATCATGCACGAATGATTACGCTCACTCTTCGTGAACGTGATCTGGCGCACTCTCCTGACGATCTTCTCCGCCCGTCGCCGTCTGCGGAAGGGCGAGACCATCGCGCCGAACGGCGTGAGTCGCATCCGTGTCCGCACGCTGCCGACCGATCTCGACATCCTCATGCACATGAACAACGGTCGTTACCTGTCGCTGTTCGACCTCGGCCGGTGGGATCTCCTGATCCGCACGGGCCTGTTCGACGCCATGAAGGATCGCGGCTGGTACGCGGTCGTGGCCGCCGAGACGGTCACCTTCCGCAAGTCGCTGGAGCTCTGGCAGGCGTTCGACATCGAGTCGCGCATGATCGGGCACGACGACAAGTCGATCTTCCTCGAGCATCGGGCCGTCGTCGACGGCGAGGTCTATGCGCGCGTGATCGTGAGCTCCCGGATGCTGCGCCGCACCGGGGGCGTCGTCCGTCACGACGAGCTCTTCGCCGCGCTCGGACGCCCGGAGGGGCTGCCCGAGATCGACCCGTGGGTGCACGACTGGGCCACGGCGTCGGCGCTGCCCTCCACGAAGAAGCCCGCCCCGAGCGTCTGGGCGTGACCTGCCCGGATCTGCGCGGGTGATTCTGTGCCCGGCGGGCGAGTGCCGCCGCGGCATCCGATGTAAAGAATCCTTGACATAGAGAGTGCGTCGTCGTACGCTGAGCGTGTCAAATATTCTTTACGCCGGAGGTCGTCATGGTCTACACAGAGCGCAACGTCTGGTCGAGCCTCGTCGCGAGCATCGTGGCAATGACCGTCTACGTGACCGTCATCCTGCAGCGCGCGGGCTCGGGTCCGGTCACCGCGGTCGACTGGGTGGCGCCCATGCTCTGGACGATCGGGCTGAGCATCGTGGGGGCGATCGTCTTCAGCATCCTGTGGGGATCATCGCCGGGATGCGCGATCCCGAGGGTGCGACGACAACCGACATCCGCGACCGCGACATCAGTCGCATGGGTGACCGCGTCGGGCAGTCCTTTCTCGTCATCGCCGGACTCGGCGTCATCGTGCTGTGCGCGCTCGGGGCCGACCTGTTCTGGATCGCCCACACCATGTTCTTCGGCTTCGCCGTCTCGGCGATCACCGGCGGCGTCGCACAGCTCATCGCCTACCGCCGAGGGCTCGTCTGATGGTCAAACCCACGCGGGTCACGAACGTCATTCGCGCGCACCGCGAGGACGCCGGCCTCACCCAGGCCGAGCTCGCCCGGCGCATCGGCGTCACGCGGCAGACGCTCATCGCCATCGAGCAGGGCCGCTATTCGCCCACGCTCGAGCTCGCCTTCCAGATCGCCCGGGAGTTCGGCGTCGGCCTCGACACGGTCTTCCAGTACCCCGAGGAGTCACGATGACCACCACGATGCGCGCCTGGACGCAGCGCGGCTACGGCGGCCCGGAGACCGTCTCCCGAGAGCGGCTGCCGGTTCCGAGCCCGAAACCCCGTCAGGTGGTCGTGCGGATGCGGGCCGTGGGGCTCAACGCGGGGGACGTCCACCTCCTGCGCGGCGATCCCCTCCTCGTGCGACTGGCGTTCGGGCTGATGCGCCCGAAGCAGCCCGTCCGCGGCATGGACGTCGCCGGCAGGGTCACCGCCGTCGGAGCCAAGGTGTCGGGCTTCGCGGTCGGCGACGAGGTCGTGGCCGAGGCCGGCGGCGGAGGCCTCGCCTCCTTCGTCCCGGTGGACGCGAAGCGCCTGGCCCGCCGCCCGGAGAACGTGGATCCGGATGCTGCGGCGGTCCTCCCGATCGCCGCCGGCACCGCCGCCCAGGCGCTCGATCTCGCCGGAGTCGCGGCGGGGCACCGGGTGCTCGTGATCGGCGCCTCGGGCGGCGTCGGGACCTTCGCGGTGCAGCTGACGACGATCCGCGGAGCCGAGGTGTGGGCCCTGTGCGGGCAGCACTCGCAGCAGCTCGTCGAGGATCTGGGCGCCGTGCGCACCTTCGACTACCGGCAGACGGACGCCGGCGACCTGCTGGCGAACTCCTTCGACGCGATCATCGATCTCGCCGGCACGGCGCCGCTGCGGGTCCTCCACGATCTCCTCGCCCCCGCGGGCACGCTCGTGCTCGTCGGCGGCGAGGGCGGGAGGGTGCTCGGCCCGATCCCCGGATGCTGCAGGCGGCGCTGCTGCGCAAGAGGGAGGGGCGCCGCATCCGCCCTCTCGCGGCGAAGGCGGACGCCGAGCAGCTGCAGGATCTCCTCGCGCTCGCCGCGGAAGGGCGGCTCACCCCGGTGATCGAACGGCGATATTCCTTCGCCGAGGCGCAGACCGCGCTCGCGCACATCGACTCCGGCCGGGTGGTCGGCAAGATCGTGGTGATCGCGGCATCCGATTCCTGAGCGCTTCCTGTGGCGATCACGGGCGTACGGGTGTCAGAATGGGATCTGGCGTGCTCGTGTCGCCCCTTCCTCGCCTGCTGAGAACCAGCGCGGGTCGAAGGGCCGCCGGGCCCGAGGACAGCGTCCGCCGCCCCACCTCACAAGGAGCATCATGGCCACGCCTGAAACCACCCTCTCCACCGCTGCAGCCCCGACCCGCACCGCGCACCGCCGCCGGTACCTCATGTGCCGTCCGGAGCACTTCACGGTCAGCTACAAGATCAACCCGTGGATGGAGCCCGCCAAGCCCACCGACACCGCGCGCGCCCTCGAGCAGTGGCAGAAGCTGCACGACCTCTACCTGGAACTCGGGCACGAGGTCGAGCTCATCGAGCCGCTTCCCGACTACCCCGACATGGTCTACACCGCCAACGGCGGCTTCCTCATCGACGGCATCGCCTACGGGCCGAAGTTCCGCTTCACCGAGCGCGCGGGCGAGGCGCCGGCATTCATCCAGTGGTTCGCCGACAACGGCTTCGACGTGCGCGAGCCCGTCGAGACCAACGAGGGCGAGGGCGACTTCCTGCTCGTCGGCGACACGATCCTCGCCGGTACCGGCTTCCGCTCGACCGACGACAGCCACCGCGAGGTCGGCGAGGTCTTCGGCCGTGAGGTCGTCTCCCTGACCCTCACCGATCCCCGCTTCTACCACCTCGACACCGCGATCGCCGTGCTCGACCCGATCGAGGGAACCGAGAACGGCGGCCCCGAGAAGGCGAACATCGCCTACCTCCCGGGCGCCTTCGACGAGGCCAGCCAGCAGATCCTCGCCGAGCGCTATCCCGACGCGATCCGCGTCGCCGACGAGGACGGCGCCGTGTTCGGGCTGAACTCGGCATCCGACGGCTACAACGTCATCATCTCCCCGCGCGCGAAGGGCTTCGAGCAGCAGCTGCGCGAGCGCGGATACAACCCCCTCACCGTCGACCTGTCCGAGCTGCTGCTCGGCGGCGGCGGCATCAAGTGCTGCACACTCGAACTGAGAGGCAAGCGATGACAGCCAACGTCACGACCGACGCCGAAGCGCACGTTGCGGAGAACTACCACCCCTTCCGGTGACGATCGCCAAGGGCGAGGGCACCTGGGTCGTCGATGTCGAGGGCAAGCGCTACCTCGACCTCCTCGCCGCGTACTCGGCGGTGAACTTCGGACACCTGCATCCGGCACTCGTGTCGGTGGTGAACGAGCAGCTGGGCGCGTGACGCTGACCAGCCGCGCCTTCCGCAACGACCGGCTGGAGCCCTTCGCCGCCGCGCTCGCGCGCCTGTGCGGCAAGGAGCTCGTGCTGCCGATGAACACCGGGGCCGAGGCCGTCGAGACCGGCATCAAGGTCGCCCGCGCGTGGGGCTATCGGGTCAAGGGCATCGCGCCGGGCAAGGCCCGCGTGGTCGTCGCCGGCGGCAACTTCCACGGCCGCACGACCACGATCGTCGGCTTCAGCGACGACGAGCAGGCGCGCGAGGGCTTCGGCCCCTTCACGCCCGGCTTCGACGTCGTGCCCTACGGGGATGCGGATGCCGTGGCCGCCGCCCTCACCGAAGAGACCGCCGCGGTGCTCATCGAGCCCATCCAGGGCGAGGCCGGCGTCATCATCCCGCCGGAGGCTACCTCCGCGCGATCCGCGAGCTGTGCACCGCGCACAACGTGCTGTTCATCGCCGACGAGATCCAGTCGGGCCTCGGACGGGTGGGCGAGACCTTCGCCTGCGACCGCGAGGGCGTCGTGCCCGACCTGTACCTGCTGGGCAAGGCGCTCGGCGGCGGCATCCTCCCGGTCTCGGCCGTGGTCGGAGACCGCGATGTGCTGGGCGTCATCCGCCCGGGCGAGCACGGCTCGACCTTCGGTGGCAACCCCCTGGCGGCCGCCGTCGGACTCCGCGTGGTCGAGATGCTCGAGACGGGGGAGTTCCAGGAACGCTCCCGTGCGCTGGGCTCGCACCTCGAAGGGCGCCTGGAGACGCTCGTGGGCAAGGGCGTGACGACTTACCGCGTCGCCGGTCTCTGGGCGGGCGTCGACATCGATCCCGCGCTCGGCACCGGCCGCGAGATCGCCGAGAAGCTCATGGACCGCGGCGTCCTGGTCAAGGACACCCACGGCCAGACCATCCGCATCGCGCCGCCGCTGGTGATCCGCCCCACCGAGATCGACTGGGCGATCGAGCAGCTGCGCATCGTGCTGGAGGGCTGAGCGGAATCGGATGCCGCGGCATCCGACCCGTCCATCTCAGCTGGTTCCGCCGCCCCTGTCTGAGTCCTTCGGAAGCCGCAGCGGCGTCGTGATCGCGGTCACGTCCTCGAGTCGGTCGGCCTCGAGGTCGCGGATCACCGAGATCGGCAGCGTCTCATCGACCGTGAGACGGAAGCGGGCGACCTCGCTGCGCCGCACGCGACCCGAGCGCGCCGTCCAGATCACGCCGATGAGGAACGCGACCAGTGCCATCACGCCGCCGAACAGGAGAGCGGCGCGCGGGTTGATCGCGTCGACGATCCACCCCGCGATCGGTGCGCCGACCGGGGTCGAGCCCATGATGACGGCCATGTACAGCGCGAGCACGCGGCCGCGGACCGCGCCATCCGTCGTCGTCTGCACATAGCCGTTGGCCGTCGTGAGCAACGTCACGACGGAGAAGCCCGTGAAGACGAGGGCGGCCGCGAACGTCCAGTACGTCGGCATGAGCGAGGCGACGATCGCCGCCACGCCGAAGCCGCCCGCGGCGAGGATGACCACCCGCATCCGGGCGCGGGCGCGGCGGGCCGCCAGCAGCGCGCCGGCGAGCGAGCCGATCGCGAGCACGGAGCTCAGCAGTCCGTAGCCGTCGGCATCGCGCCCGAACTCCAGTGCCATCGTGGAGGCGTAGATCGGGAAGTTCATGCCGAAGGCGCCGATGAGGAAGACGATGACGAAGATCGTGATGAGGTCGCCGCGTTTGGCCACGTAGCGGAAGCCCTCGGCGAAGCCGCCGCGTCGATTCCCTCGCGCGCTCGGCATGAGCTCGTTCCGGCGGATCATCAGCAGGGCGACGAGCATCGCGAGGAACGTCGCCGCGTTGAAGATGAACACCCAACCGGTACCGACGAGCACGATCAGGATGCCGCCGACGGCGGGGCCGGCCAGGCGCGCGAGGTTGAAGGAGGCCGAGTTCAGGGCGACCGCGTTTGGGGTGTCGTCGCGCGAGACCATGTCGGAGACGAACGCCTGGCGCGCGGGGCGTCGAAGGCGTTGGCGACGCCGAAGGCCGCGGCGAAGCAGAACATCAGCGGCAGCGTCATGACGCCGGAGAGCAGCAGCACCGCGACGGCGATCGCCAGCAGCATGAGGGTCGTCTGGGTCGCCAGCAGCACGTTGCGCCGGTCGAAACGGTCGGCGACCCAGCCGGTGAAGCTCACCAGCACGAGCGGAGGGCCGAACTGCAGCGCCATCGTGATCCCGACCGCGGTGGCGTCGTGATTGGTCAGCTCGGTGAGCACGACCCAGTCCTGAGCCGTCGCCTGCATCCAGCCGCCGACGTTGGAGATGAGGGCGCCGAGGAACCAGATGCGGTAGTTGAAGCTCGCGAAGGAGCGGAACATCGCCTTCATCGGTCGGTCACCCGCCGCATGAGGGCGCTCGCCGCGCGCAGGGTCGCGAGCTCCTCCTCGGTGAAGTCGAGCTCGGCGAGATCCTGGGCGAGCGCGGCGTCGCGTCTACGGACGGTCTCCTCGGCGATCCGATGGCCGGCCTCGGTGAGCTCGATGTTCACGCGACGGAGGTCGTCGGTGTCGGCGACGCGCACGACCCAGCCCTGCTCGACCATGCCGTTGACGGTGCTGGTCATCGTGGGGGAGGCGACGCGTTCGCACTCGGCCAGGCGGCTGATCGACTGGGTGCCGCGCAGGCGGAGGTGGCCGATCACCGAGAGTTGCGCATCCGACATGCCGTCCACGGCGCGATGTCGCCGCAGGCGCCTGGCGAGGCGGAACGTGGCGAGGCGGAGGTCGGTCGCAGTGAGGGAGAGGGATTCATCGGATGCAGACATTAGATAGATAGTCTACCTAAATTTCTTAGGGTGGGCCCGAGCGCGGGCATCCGTAGACTCGACCCATGGCACAGACCGCTGAGTTCACCGACGCGCACGGCATCGTCATCGTCTACGACATCCATCCGGTCGAGAATCCGCGCGGAATCGTGCAGCTCCTGCACGGCGTCGGCGAGCACGCCGGCCGCTACGGGAAGCTCATCGAGGCGCTGAACGGCGCCGGCTTCACCGTGTACGCCGACGACCACCGAGGGCACGGGCGCACCGGCATCCGACAGCACGGCACGCCCGAGCGCCTCGGCAAGCTCGGCAAGGGCGGTCTGACCGCGGCCAAGGAAGCCGTCTGGCAGCTCACCGAGATCATCCGCGCCGAGCACCCCGACCTCCCGCTCATCCTGCTCGGGCACTCGTGGGGCTCGTTCCTCGCGCAGATGCTCGTCAACGACCACGCCTCGGCCTACGACGCGCTCGTACTCAGCGGCTCCGCGCTGCGGATGCCGAACACGCTCAACGCGGCGCCCCTCAACGCGCGCTGGAAGGGGCCGGAGGCCACCGGCAACGAGTGGCTCTCCCGCGACCCGGAGGTCGGGAAGGCCTTCGACGACGACCCGCTCACGACGAGCACGCCCCTGCTGAAGCTCTTCGGCCCGATCGAGGCGGCCAAGCTCTACGGCCTCCCGCGAAGAACCTCTCCCGCGACATCCCCGTGCTCTCCATGGTCGGCCGTGATGACCCGGTCGGCGGGCGGTGAGCGTGCACAAGCTCTCGGATGCCTACCGCACGCGGTCCGGGCTCACCGATGTCACGACCCTCGTCTATCCGGACGCCCGGCACGAGATCTTCAACGAGCTGCAGCAGGACGAAGTGCGCGCCGACCTGCTGGCGTGGCTGGACACGCGCTTCCCGGCCGCACCCGGTCGTTGAGCGAGGACACTTCGACTCGCTGCGCTCGCTCAGCGCGGGTCTCCGCGACGAGTCGAAACGGGGTGACCTTTCCGATCGGTTCGCCGCGTTTCGTCTCCGATGCCTGACGGCATCTCCGCTCAACGACCGGGGTGCCCTCAGAAGGTGGATGCCCGCGTAGGCTGATCCTGTGCACGGTGAATACAAGGTTCCTGGCGGAAAGCTCGTCGTCGTCGACCTCGAGGTGAGCGAGGGCGGATCTCGCACTTCCGCCTCGCGGGCGACTTCTTCCTCGAACCCGATACGGCGCTCGACGACATCAACGCGGCCGTCGAGGGCCTTCCCGTCGAGACGGATGCCGCGGGCATCGCCGCCGCCGTGCGCGCCGCGCTCCCGGCGGGCGCCCAGCTGCTGGGCTTCTCGCCCGAGGCGGTCGGCACCGCGGTGCGCCGGGCGCTGGTCACCGCCCCGGGTGGAGCGACTTCGACTGGGAGATCGTGCACGAGAAGGCGATCGCGCCGCGTCTGCACCTGGCTCTCGACGAGGTGCTCACCACGCGGGTCGGCGACGGTCGACGTCGCCCGACCCTGCGCATCTGGGAGTGGGACGAATCCGCGGTCGTCATCGGCTCCTTCCAGTCGTATCGCAACGAGGTCGACCCTGAGGGGCGGCCCGGCATGGCTTCGACGTCGTGCGGCGCATCTCCGGCGGCGGGCGATGCTGATGGGCGCCGGGCAGATCGTCACCTACTCGCTGTACGTGCCGGCCGCCCTCGTGCAGGGGATGACCTTCGCCGACTCCTACGCGTTCCTCGACGACTGGGTGCTGCAGGCGCTGCGGGCGATCGGCGTCGAGGCCACCTACCAGCCCTCAACGACATCGCCAGCCCCACCGGCAAGATCGGCGGCGCCGCGCAGAAGCGGCTCGCCAACGGCGGGGTGCTCCACCACGCCACGCTCGCCTACGACATGGACGGGCAAGAGATGACCGAGGTGCTGCGGATCGGGCGGGAAAAGCTGAGCGACAAGGGCACGGCATCCGCCGCCAAGCGCGTCGATCCGCTCCGCAGCCAGACCGGCCTCAGCCGTGCCGAGATCATCGAGCGTTTCAAGGCCACCTTCCGCTCGCTCACCGGCGCCGAGGACGGCGCGGTCACCGCCGAGGAGTACGCCGACGCCGAGGAGCTCGTCGCGTCGAAGTTCTCCACCGACGCGTGGCTGCACCGCGTGCCGTGAGCTCTCCGCCGCCAGCGGCCCAGCCCGCGCCGGGCGCCGTCACGATCATCGAGGGCGACAATCTTGCCGCCGCTGCGACGCTCGCCGACAGCTCCTTCACGCTCGTGTACCTCGACCCGCCGTTCAACACCGGTCGCGCGCAGGAGCGGCAGGTGGTGACGGTGCGGCGCACCTCGGCCGAGACCGCATCTGCAGGGAGGTGCGCCACGGCTTCCACGGGCACGCCTATGAGCGGGTGCGGGGATGCTGCGCGCCTACGACGACCGCTTCGACGACTACGGCGCCTTCCTGCTGCCGCGCCTCGAGGAGGCCTGGCGGCTGCTCGCCGCCGACGGCACCCTGTACCTGCATCTCGACTACCGCGAGGCGCACTACGCCAAGGTCATGCTCGACGCGGTCTTCGGCCGCGACTCCTTCCTCAACGAGATCATCTGGGCCTACGACTACGGCGGCAAGTCGCGCAAGCGCTGGCCGACCAAGCACGACACGATCCTCGTCTACGTCAAGGACCCGCGCGCGTACTTCTTCAACTCGGACGAGGTCGACCGCGAGCCCTACATGGCGCCCGGCCTCGTGACGATCGAGAAGGCCGAGCGGGGCAAACTCCCCACGGACGTCTGGTGGCACACGATCGTGCCGACGACGAGTCGCGAGAAGACGGGCTACCCGACGCAGAAGCCGGAGGGCATCCTCCGCCGGATCGTCCAGGCCTCCAGCCGCCCGGCGACCGTGTGCTGGACCTCTTCGCCGGCAGTGGTACCACCGGTGCGGTGGCGTCCGACCTCGGCCGCGACGCCGTGCTCGTCGACGACAATCCGGACGCCATCCGGATCATGAGCGAGCGGATGCCGCACGCCCAGGTGCGACGGGTGCCGACGACGCGGTGATCAGACCGGACACGATAGGTGATGGCTTCACCCGGCGAGGAGTGCGCGCACCTCGACGAAACCGTCGCTGATCGTGGACGTGACGTCATCGAACACCTGTATGGCGCCTTCCGTCGGCGTCCATCGCGGCCACCCCGGATCGCCCCGGCGGATCAGCCCCACGGCCCCGGTGTGCACCTCGTCGGCGAGATGCTGCGGAGGAGCGTCGCCGGCGATGTTCTCGACGCGCTCTTCGCCGAGGCAGTCGAAGAAGAACGGCACGTCGAGGCAGTGCACGGCTGAGCCGAAGCTCGGCGACGCCCAGGCGAAACGGTAGAGCCAGGTCGGTGCCGAACCGCGCGCTCGGGCGATCCGCACCACCAGCGTGCGGAACATGCGGTCGGTGATGTAGCGGCCGATGATCGCCGCGGTGCCCCTGCGGGCGACGTCACGATTGTCGCTGAGATAGGTGTGGCGCGTGTCTCGCTCGACGCCCATGCGGCCCAGCAGCCACTTCGCGGGGATGAAGCGCAGCTTGCCCTTGGCCGAGTCCAGCGCCATCGAGAACTCGTCATCGGTGGCGCCCAGCACGAGCGCCTTGTCGGCGCCGACTCCTGCCTCGAGCGATTCGAGGGTCGGCCGCGGCAGGAGTTCGCCGTCGACCATGGGTCCGAAAGCGAGACCATCGTCGATGAAGGAGCGCATCTGCGCCAGGGGCTGCTGTCGGAGGGCTTGGACACCGTGTCCTGCAGCTCTAGGATGCGTTCTTCGCTGAGCGTCGACAGCCCCTCGCGAGTGGCGGCGACGCCGGCGAGATCCGCCAGACGGCGCCCCAGCGCCTCCGCGCGCTCGGGTGCGACATCGGCCGTGGCGCCCGACACACTGTAGACCGCGTGGAAGAGGTGCTGCGCCGCCGGCATGCCCAGCAGCGTCAGCACAGCGCCGCCGCCGGCCGACTGGCCCGCGATCGTCACACGCGAAGGGTCGCCGCCGAACGCGGCGATGTTGCGCTGCACCCACTCGAGCGCCGCCAGCCAATCGAGCACGCCCCGGTTGTGCGGGGCATCCTCGATGAAGCCGAAGCCGTCGAAGCCCAGACGATAGGAGATGCTGACGGTCACGACGCCATCACGGTTGAACGCCGCGCCGTCGTACCAGGGACTCGCGGGCGAGCCCGCGATGAAGCCGCCGCCGTGGATCCAGACGAGTACAGGCAGCGCGTTGTCCGTGCCGCCCGGCGTGGGCGTGAACACATTGACGTTGAGCGTGGACTCGCCGGGAATCGACGGTTCGGGATCAGCGTCACCTCGCCCAACTGCTTGCGTTGAGGCGTCGGCGCGTGCGCGGCGGCGTCGCGCACACCCGACCATGCAGGGTGAGGCTGGGGCGCGGCGAAACGCAGCTCGCCGACGGGCGGCGCGGCGAACGGGATTCCGAGGAACGCTGCGGAGGCACCACGCCAGCGTCCGCGCACACGACCGGTGTCGATCGTGACTTCGGGGTGGTCGGCGGCGGTCTCTGGTGTCGTGGGATGAGGGGACACGGTGTGGGACATGTGCGTGGCTTTCTACTTGACGCCCTTGATAGGACTGATGGCGACCCCGGCGAGTACGACGAAGACGATGCCGAAGATGAACAGCGCGGAGTACCCGCCGAAGTTGCTGATCAGGATGGCGGCGACGGCGGGGCTCAGTGCCTGGGGATATTGGTGGCGATGTTCAGGATGCCCAGATCCTTGCCGGCCGCTGAGCCGCCGCCCGGCAGCACCTCGGTCATGAGCGCGGTGTCGCACGCCATGTACAAGCCGAATCCGAGACCGAGCACGGTGCTCATCAGGATCATGCCGGTGAGGGTGGGCAGGATGAGGGGGATTGCGAAGGCCGCAGCCATGAACGCCGACGCCGCATAGATGAACACCTTGCGTCGACCGACCTTGTCGCTCCACCATCCACTGATCGAGATCGACAGGAGTGTGGTCACCATGCTCGCAATCGCGAGAACGGGCATGTGCGTGTTGGCCTCGGCGAGCCCGAACCCGAGGTAGTCGGTCAGAATATAGAGCTGGAAGGCGAAGACGACGAAGTACCCGAGGATGAACAGGAATCGCGCGGCGAATGCCCAGGCGAAGTCAGGGTGCTGCTTCGGGCTGACCCAGAAGGATCTGAAGAACTGCGCCCAGTTGAAGGGAGGGATCCCCGCGTCCTTGCTGGACCAGTCACGGTTCAGGACGACGAACAGCAGGGTGACGACGAGGATCGTGATGCCGAAGGTCGTGTAGCCGATTCCGACGTTGTGGGCCAGTGCGCTGGCGAGAATGACGCCGACGGTACCGCCGACGCTCATGCCGATTCCCATCATCGCGCTGGCGACGCCGCGACGGTTTCGGGGGAAGCGATCGGGGACCATCGCCGACATAGGGCCCTGGAGGGCGTTGAGCGACACCTGGATGATGACCCAGAAGATCGTGATCCACAGGATGGCCTCCAGTCCGCCGAGGCCGCACAGCAGCAGGCCCCCGACGGCGGCGCCGATGAGCATCCACGGCGCGCGCCGACCCAGACGTGACCGTGTGCGATCGCTGAAGGCGCCGACGAGAGGCTGGGCGAAGATCGTGAAGACGAACGACACCGTCGAGACGATAGCGAGGTTGCCGACCTTGTTCGCCTCGTCGATGAGTGCGACCTGATTGGGCAGCAGCACGGCGCCGAGACCGGCGTAGGTGGCAAAGAGCACCAGCGAGGTGATCGCGAGGCTCGGCAGCAGCCGGCGCGTGGCGGGAGGACTCTGCGGCGGGGCACCTGCCGTTGCGGCGGCCGAGGCGGTTGTTGAGGTGGACACGGTACTCCTCTTCATTGAGCAATGGGGCGGCGAGGTCGAAAACCTAGTGCCATTAGGGTTATAGTATGCACTGTTCCTGCACTAAGTTCAACCCCTGAACTATGGGGCTCGGAGATAAGACCTTGAGGGCACCCAGCGCAGGAATGCGTGCGGCGAAACGTTCGCACGCCACCCTTCGAACACAAGGACGTGCATATGTCGACAACGATCACATCGGCCCCATCAACAGGCCTCATCCCTTTCCCCTCCGCTCGGCCGTGACTTGGGGCACGGCGGCGGGAGCGGTGATCATCGCCCTGTTCCTGTCTGTGCTGGCCAATCCCGCCACCCCGTGGTTCGTCGCGGTCGATACGGCGTGGCACGCGTGGGTCGTCTCGTTGCGCACCGATGCACTGACCGCCTTCGAGATCGGCGTCGACATCGCCACCGGCGGACCCGTCGGCGGCAGCGTGCTCATGATCGTTCCCCTCGCCGTGCTACTGGTGCTGCGGCGCTGGTGGGCGGCGCTGTACTACGGCCTCGGTGTGCTGCTCGCCGGGACGCTCAGTCAGATCGCCAAGCACCTGGTCGCGCGGGAACGCCCGCTCGACGGTCTCTGGCACGTCGACTTCGGCTCGTTCCCCTCGGGACACATGACGACCTTCACCTTCTTCATCGTCGCGATGTGGGTGCTCCTCCCGCGCAGGTGGGCGGTCATCGCCGGTAGCGTTCTCCTTGTGCACGAAGTCTTCAACCGCACCTATCTGGGTGCCCATTGGCTCTCCGACACGGTCGCCGGGCTCGCACTGGGCGCCGCGGTCGCGCTGCTGCTCTGGGCGGCTTTCGCGCGCAGGATCGCCCGTCAGCCTCGCCCCAAGATGCAGCCCGCCGACGCGGAAGGCGCTCGCGCATGAAGCTCGAGACCCGCGAATGGGGATCGGGTGACCGTGTCGCGGTACTCATCCATGGCGTGATGTCGGACTCGCGCAACTGGCGCCGGGTCGGACCGGCCCTCGCCGAGGACGGATATCGGGTCATCGCGGTCGACCTGCGAGGACACGGTCGTACGGGGCATGCCGAAAGCTACACGCTGGCGGAGATCGCGGCGGATGTGGCCGAGACCGTGCCCTCCGCACCCCGCCTCGTGATGGGCCATTCGCTCGGCGGGCTGGTCATCCCGCATATCCTCGATGCGCTCGCGCCCGAACGAGCGATCTATGTGGATCCGCCTTTCCACTTTCGAGGGCTGCCGCTTCGACTGCGGGTGATGTTCACGCTGTTCCGCACCGGGCTCTTCCGCGTGACGCCGGAGAAGCTCGCGAAGATGAACCCCCAGTGGGAGGCAGAGGACATCGAGGCGGAGATCGACAACTTCAGAATCTTCGACTCGCGCATCCTGCGTGTCGTGCTGAAGAACCCGCAATGGCACCTGCCGCCGTCGGCCGCGAGCATCCCCTCTCTCATGGTGCTCGCAGACAACTCACTGGCCGTGCTCCCCGAGATGCGTGCGCACCTCGAGGGCATTGGATACGAGTTCCGTGTCGTGAAGGGCGCCGGTCACACGGTGAACCGTGACGACTTCGACGGTTTCATGGACGCCCTGAGCGGCTGGATCTAGACGCCAGCTCAGAAATGGGGCGGAATCCATCGGGATTCCGCCCCATTCGCGGTGCTCATCGCTTCGCGGTGCTCACCGATAGGCCAGAGCGGGCTGCCACCGAACATGCGTCGGATCGGCGGTGGTCTCCGACTCGGCATGCAACTGAAGCCGGGGCCGGACGGCCTCGGTGCGTGACGAGGGGGCTTGCGTCGCCCCGCTCGGAACGGGAGGGGCCAGTCTGCTCCCGCGCCGGTGTACTCCTGCTCGGCGGCGGCGTGGAGAGTCCACTGCGGATCGTAGAGATGGCCCCGACCGAGCGCGCAGAGATCGGCCCGCCCGGCCAGGATGATGGAATTGACGTCGTCGTAGGACGAGATCGCCCCGACGGCGATCACCGAGACGCCCGCGTGCCGGGCGACCTCGTTTCGGATGCGATCGGCGAACGGCGTCTGATAAGAGCGACCGTATCGGGGGCGCTCGCGGGAATCGACCTGCCCCGAGGACACGTCGATGGCCTGTGCACCGTGCGCGATGAAGGCACGCGCGATCTCGACGGCGTCGTCGACGGTGTTGCCACCCTGCACCCAGTCGTCGGCGGACAGGCGGACGGTCAGCGGGCGGTCCGAGGGCCAGGCTTCCTTCACCGCGTCGAAGATCTCCAGTGGGTACCGAAGTCGATTCTCGAGGCTTCCGCCGTACTCGTCGTCACGCTGATTCGACAGCGGCGACAGGAAGGACGACAGCAGGTAGCCGTGGGCGCAGTGCAGCTCGAGCAGGTCGAACCCTGCCTCTGCACCGCGCTGTGCCGCGCTCACGAACTCTTCTCGAATGCGCGTCATCTCTTCGCGCGAGATCTCTCGCGGTACCGCGCTGCGGGGTGAGTATGCGAGGGCCGAGGGGCCCACCGGCTCCCACGCCCCAGAGGGCAGGGGTTCGTCGATGCCCTCCCACATGGCCCGCGTCGACCCCTTGCGGCCGGAGTGGCCCAGCTGCAGCCCCACCGCCGCCGTCGATCGGGAATGGACGAAGTCGGTGATCTGCGACCAGCTCTCGCGCTGCTCGTCGGTGTAGAGGCCGGTGCATCCCGGCGTGATCCTGCCGGTCTCCGACACGCACACCATCTCGGTCATCACCAGGCCGGCACCGCCGAGCGCCTTGGAGCCGAGATGCACCAGATGGAAGTCACCCGGCACGCCGTCCGTGGCAGAGTACATGTCCATGGGCGAGACGACGATGCGGTTCTTCAGCCGGAGGGATCCGATCTCGACGGGTTGGAACATCGCGGGGCGGTGCCTTCGGCGCCCTGCCGGGCGGCGAAGTCGTGGTCCACCAGCGCGGTGAACTTCGGATCGCGAAGCTTGAGGTTCTCATAGGTGATGCGGCGGCTTCGCGTGAGCAGGTTGAAGCAGAACTCGATGTCTCCCTGCTCGCGGTACTGCGCGATGTTCTCGAACCATTCCAGACTTGCCTGCGCCGCACGCTGGGTGGATTCGACGACGGGCCTGCGTTCGCGTTCGTACGCGGACAGCGCGGTGTCGACAGCATCGTTCTCGGCGAGGCAGGCTGCCAGGGCGAGCGCGTCCTCCATCGCCAGCTTGGTGCCGGAACCGATGGAGAAGTGTGCCGTGTGTGCCGCGTCGCCCAGCAGCACGATGTTGCCGTCGTGCCAGCGTTCGTTGCGCACCGTGATGAAGTTGAGCCACTTCGAGTTGTTGGCGAAGATCTCATGATCGCCGAGTTCGTCGTCGAAGAGCGTCCGGATCTTGGCGATCGCCTCTTCATCGCTCTCGCCCGGCACGAACACGCGGTCCTCGGTCGAGTCGAATCCGGCGCTTCGCCACGTCTCGGGAGACATCTCGACGATGAACGTGCTTCCCTCGGCCGAGTACGGATAACCGTGCACCTGCATGACTCCGTGCGGCGTCTCTTTCACGATGAAGGTGAACGCCTCGAACACACGGTCGGTTCCCAGCCACATGTATTTCGACGCGCGGCGGTCGAGCGAGGGCGCGAACACCTCCGCGGAACGCTGGCGGATGGCGGAGTTGGCGCCGTCCGAGGCGACGACCAGGTCGTACTCTCGCCTGAGCTCCTCGACATCGGGGCAAGCGTCTGGAAGTGGACGAGGACGCCGAGTTGCCGGCATCGCTCCTGCAGAACGCGCAGCAGCTCCTTCCGGCTCATCGCCGCGAAGCCCTGGCCGCCGATCGTGTGAGTGCGACCGCGGAAGGTGATGTCGATGTCGGTCCAGCGGGCGAACTGCTCGGCCATGCGTCCCGCGACGACGGTGTCGGCGTTCTCGATGCCGCCCAGCGTCTCGTCGCTGAAGACGACCCCGAAACCGAACGTGTCATCTGCCGCGTTGCGTTCCCACACGGTGACTTCGCGTGCGGGATCCAACTGCTTGGCGAGTGCGGCGAAGTACAGGCCTCCAGGGCCTCCTCCGACGACGGCGATCTTCATGTCAGTGACCTCCTCTGGCGGCGGGAGCCGCCTCGAACTGTTCGGCGAGCCGGAAGCGCTGCAGCTTTCCGCTCGGATTCCTCGGCAACGTCGAGACGAAGTGGATCTCGCGCGGGTATTTGTAGGGAGCGATCTGCGTCTTCACGAAGTCCTTCAGCTCCGCGCGGAGGTCGTCGCCGGGCTTTGCGTCGTCGGTCAGCACGAGGAACGCGCACACGATGCTGCCTCGCTCCGGATCGGGCTTGCCGATGACGGCGCTCTCGACGACGGCGGGTGGGCGTTGAGTGCGCCCTCGACCTCGGGGGCGCCGATGTTGATCCCGGAACTGACGATCATGTCGTCGGTACGGCCGCGGTACCAAAAGCGTCCGTCTTCGTCCTGGACGACCATGTCGCCGGTGACGTTCCAGCCGCCCTGCACGTACTGAGGCTGGCGGTCGCCGTTCAGGTAGCGGCAGCCGGTCGGCCCGGCGACGGCGAGGCGACCGATCGTGCCTCGCTCCACCTCGTCGCCGGCGTCATCGAGGACGGCGGCGCGGTACCCGGGCACGGGTGTGCCGAGCGCACCCGGTGCGAGATCGTCGTCGCGCGTCGAGACGAAGATGTGCAACAACTCCGTGGCGCCGATACCGTTCAGCAGCTGCACGCCGGAGGAGGAGTGCACCTCGTGCCAGAGGTCTGCGGGGAGGTTCTCCCCGCAGACACGCCCAGTCGCAGCGTCGAGAGCTTGGCCGCGTTGCCCTCGCGGAGGATTGTTCGATACGCCGTCGGGGCGGTGAACAGGATGGTCGCGCCGGCTTCGTGGCTGAGCTCGGCCAGCTCGCTCGGGGTCGTGCGTTCGGTCAGAAGCGAGCGCGCGCCGGCACGCAGGGGAAAGATCACGAGCCCGCCCAGCCCGAAGGTGAAGGCGAGCGGGGGCGAGCCGGAGAAGACGTCGTCGGGTGTCGGCCGGAGCACGTGCTGCGAGTACGTGTCGGCGATGGCCAGGATGTCGCGATGAAAGTGCATGGTGATCTTGGGGTGCCCGTGGAACCCGAGGTCGGACACAGGAGCGCGACATCGTCGGCGGACGTGGCGACGTTCGCGAAGTCATCGCTCTTGCCGGCCATCAGCCGGGCAAGTTCACCGCCTTCTGCGGGATCGAAGGCGACCACGGTCAGGTCGCCGGCGACCGCGTCGAGATCGGTGCGAACGCGCACATCGCACAACGCGAGACGAGGGGAGGTGAGCTCGATGATCGATGTGACCTCGGACCCTCGGAGCACGGGCATGGTCGTGACGGCCACGGCTCCCACCTTGAGCACGGCCAGCCAGCAGGCGACCAGCCACGGATTGTTGGGGGAGCGCAGCAGGATGCGGTTGCCCGGCACGATCCCGCAGTCGTCCCTGAGCACCTGCGCGATCCTGTTCGCGCGGGCGAGCAGTTCGCCGTAGGTCAGGCTGACGCCGTCGGGGTGAGAAGACAGGGGCGATCTGGTCCGAACCGCGCGCTGGAGTCATCGATGAGTGCGGCAGCGGCATTGAGCTGCGGCGGATGCGGGAGCGCGGGGAGCGTGAACTCGAGGTCGGGCCACTGTTCGCGCTCGGGCAGCGCCTGCCGAGGGAACTCGTCCACGTGTGCGGAGGTGTGGAGCACGAGCGAACTCCTCTCTTTCTGCCGCATCGTCGCGACGTTAGTTTAACGGTTGAAGTATGAAGTTAGCAATCAATGACGTCCGTCACAAGAACAGCATGTTACGACTGTGTGTCGTCCGGCCGCCAGCGGACCATGCCCTCCTGGGCGACGGTCGCGAGGTGTCTGCCGCTGTGATCGAAGAAGCGACCCAGGGTGAGCCCTCGGTTGCTGCGTGCGGAAAGCCCCTCCTGCGCGTAGAGGACCCAATCGTTGAGACTTCCATCGCGATGGAACCACATGGCGTGGTCGAGGCTCGCCGTCGTCAGGCGCGGATCCGACCAGGCGTAACCGTGGGCGCGAAGGATCGGCTCGAGAATCGTGTAGTCGCAGACGTAGGCGAGGGCGGTGCGCTGCAGCGCGGCATCGTCGGGGAGTGCGTCGAATGCGCGCACCCACACTCCCTGGCTCGGAACGCGCTCGTCGGCCACGTCCACATAGATCGGTGACGGCACATGGCGCATGTCGAAACTTCGGCCATGCGACCAATAGTGCGCAGCGGCCGAATCGATCCCGGAGAGCGCCTCTGCGGCGCTCGGGAGAGATTCGGGGTCCGGGACGTCCGCCGGTGACGCGCTGCCGAAATCCTCGCCCTCCTCCTCGACCTGGAACGAGGCCTGGGCGGAGAAGACCGCCTTGTCGTATTGGTACCCGACCACCGCGCGGTTCGAGTACCCGCGACCGTCTCGTACCCGCTCCACGTCGTAGCGGATGGGGACCCCGACATCGGCGGGGCGCAGGAAGTAGCCATGAATCGAGTGGATCGATCGATCAGGCTCCACGGTCCGCGAGGCCGCCGCCAGTGCCTGAGCGACAAGATCGCCCCGTACGCCTTCGGCCAGGGCACGTACTGGGGAACGGCGATGAAGGCGTCGCGAGACGTCGCTGGATCGGTCGCCGTCATCGACGTCGCGGCGCGAAAGACGTCACTCGAGGCGTTCATGCGCGGTGGTAGCCCTCGAGCGTCGCATCATCAACGTCCTCGAGATTGACGACGATGTTCTCCGGAGTCCTCGTGGTCAGCCAGATGAGCTCCTCGGTGGTGCTCATGTTCGCCTCGACGTGCGGCATATAGGGAGGCACGAAGACGAAGTCGCCCTCGTGCATGTCGACCCACTCCGAGTAGGACTCGCCGTAGTAGATGCGTGCGGTGCCGGTGAGCACGTATCCGCCTGTTTCCGCTTCGCCGTGATGGTGCGGCAGAGAGCGGTATCCGGGTTCGTTGCTCACCTTGCCGAACCAGATCTTCGTCGCGGGAGTGTGCTGCACGCTGACTCCGGAAACGCGCACGGCACCGCCCGACTGGCCGGTGTCTCGATGTTCTTCGCCTCGACGGGTGACGAGGGGGGCTGCGGTGTCGTCGTTCATGGTCTCTCCTTCTCAATCGGATGCGGCGCGAGCGCCGTCGGCGGCCGGTGTGGACACGATGCGGTTTCGCAGCGTGCCGATGGTGTCGATGCTGGTCTCGACGATGTCGCCCGGTTTCAGGTAGTCGGGATCCTTCTGCCCCATGGCGACACCGCCCGGGGTGCCGGTCAGCACGACATCGCCGGCGCGCAGAGTGGCGAACTGGGAGATGTACGCCACCAGGTCCGCGGCGCTGAAGATGAGCTGCGCTGTGTTCGATCGCTGACGGATGCGGCCGTTGACACGGCAGGTGATGGCGAGTCCTGCGAGGGGTCGAACTCATCCGCGGTCACCATCACCGGGCCCAGCGGGGTGGTGCGGTCGAAGGCCTTGCCCGGCAGCCACTGCGGGGTGCGAAGCTGCCAGTCGCGCATGGAGATGTCGTTCGCGACGGTGTACCCGGCGATCGCCTGACTCGCGGTGGCCGCGGTCGCCTGCGACACGGTGCTGCCGATGATGACGGCGAGCTCGGCCTCCCAATCGACCGCGTCGCTCAGACCGTCGACAAGGATGTCGTCGTGCGGGCCGGTGAGAGTGTCGGCGAACTTCGTGAACAGAGTCGGATGCTGCGGGACGGGTCTGCCGAGCTCGGCGATGTGCTCGGAGTAGTTGTGTCCGCAGCAGATGATCTTGCCCGGCGCGGAGAGCACGGGTGCGAACTCGGCCGCTTGTACCGTGAGCCGGTCTCGATCACGGGAGTTTGCCACGCGCTGACGCCAGTCCTTCGTCGCCAGCACCTCGTCCACGTTGCGGAACGGCAGGAGGCGGTAGGTGCCGGATTCGCGTACGGCTGCGCGCGTACCCTCATCGATGCGCAATGTCGCCAGCTCCATCGGTGTCGCCTCTCTCTGGTTCGGATGTGGTTGAGACGATAACACGTGCGTTCCGTACAAAGGAAGATAACTGTGATATGTTCCGGTATATGGAAAGTCGAAAGGATCGCGCATGTCGGACACGCTGAGGTCGGTCAAGCACGCGCTCGCCGTCCTGACGCTGCTGCAGGGCGGTGAAGGATTCGGCGTCTCCGAGATCGCTCGCCGACTCGATCTCGGCGTCTCGACCAGCCACCGCCTGCTGGCCACCCTCGTAGAGTCGCGCTTCGTCGAGCAGGACGAACACTCGAGGAAGTACCGTCTCGGACCGGCCATGACCCGGGGGATGAACGGCTCGCCCTCTCGCGGTTTCTGCACCGGGCCGCCCGCACCTGGAACGCCTTCGCGACATCACCGGCGAGACGGTGCACGTGGCGCGAGTCAACGGGCCCTTCACCGAGTTTCTCGCGGCGTTCGAGTCGACGCACACGATGCGCGTGACCAGTCGTGTGGGAACATCGCTGCCCGCGCACACGACCTCTGCCGGCAAGGCGCTCCTTGCTGAGCTGCCACCGACCGAGCTGCACCGCCGTCTTCCTAGCGAAGAGCTGACGCGACTGACCCGCGCTCGCATGCGACCCGTACGGGTCTCCTCGCCGAGATCGAAGATGTGCGCTCGCGCGGGTATGCCCGCAATGCGGGCGAGGCCGAGGACGGTGTGCAGGCCGTCGCGATGGTCGTTCGCGATCAGAGGGGACGCGCCATCGCGGCGGTGACGGTCACCGGCCCCGACTCGCGCATGCGCATCGACGATTCCGCGGCATCCGAGGTTCGGGAGGAGCGTCTCATCGCCACCGTACGGGCGTGCGTGAAGGCCATCGAAGCCGCCGGAGACCCCGTGACCGCTCCCTCACCCATCCACGCAAAGACAAGGAACTGACATGACTCACACCCTCATCAACCCGGCCTCGCTCGCGCACCCCTCCGGCTTCAGCCACGGCGTCGCAGCGGGCAATGCGGTCTATCTCAGCGGGCAGACCGCGATGAGGCAGGACGGCAGCATCGAGCCGGGTGGAATCGTCGCGCAGTTCCGCCGCGCGTTCACCAATGTTCTGGACACCCTGCGAGAGGCAGGGGGACGCCGAGCGATCTGGTCTCCGTCACCATCTATCTGACCGACGTCGACGACTACCAGCGCAACGGCCGAGAGATCGGACGGGTGTGGCGCGAGCTCGCCGGATCCGACTACCCCGCGATGGCCGGCATCGGCGTGACCCGCCTCTGGCAGGCCGACGCCCTCATTGAGATCCAGGGGATCGCGGTCATCGCGAGCGAATGACCTCGAGGGCGTAGTCGCGCGCGAGCGGCGCAAGGTGCTCCTGCAGGCGATCCAGGAGCGCATGCGCTGCCGCGCCGGGCCAGTCCTTTGGCAGGAGACGCAGAGGGAGGCCGGGGTCGAGGAACGGAAGTCGGCGCCACTCGGTGAACATCGGCACATAGTCGCGGAACGCCTCGGCGCGGCCGGCGCGCGGATGACCCCGTCGCACGGTCGACCACCGGTCCGCGAGTGGGGAGTGTGAGGCGATGAACGCGCGGTACTGCGCGCTGAGCGCATCGAGATCCCACCACCGTGCGACGTCCTCTGCCGTGTTCTCCGCGAGCGGGGTGGCGGCGAAGAGTGTGACGTACTGGCTGAGATCGAGTTTCGAGAGATGGGTGCGTGCCTGCTCGATCAGGTGGGCCGGGGCGATCCATACCCCGGGAGAGACCGTCCCGAACCCCATCCAGCTGAGCTCTCGGCGCAGCGTGTGGCGCCTGTCGCGCAGTTCTTCGGGAATGGAAAAGATCGCGAGCAGCCAGGGATCCGAGTCGCGCGCGCGCTGCTCGGCGTAGATGCGGAGGTCGCCCTCGCGAAAGACGTCCTCGCTGGCAGAGGACAGTGCGTATGCGGCGACGCCGTCGTGGCGGACGCTCTCGATGAGGCCGCGTCGCTTCAGCCGGGACATCGACGAGCGCACTCCCTGTTCCGGCACGCCGAATTGGCCGAGCAGGCGGATCAGCGCGGCAACGGGGATTGCGCCTCCCTCATCGCGACCGTACAGGCCGTAGATGGTGAGGATCAGCTGTGTGTGCTGACGACGTGGAGCGGGATCAGCGGACACGGACGCTCCCGCTGGTCGCCGAGGCAAGGTCATGACGCATGAGGCCACTCTATCGTTACGACCGTCACACATTCGTGATATACGAAGTGTGTGACGCACGTCTAGAATAGTGCATATACCCGGAAGGAATGGATCGATGAGCGCAGACGTAGTGGTCTCAACCGACTCGGGAGACGTGCGAGGTCATCGTGCCGACGCCCTCGACGTGTTCGCGGGCATTCCCTATGCCGAGGCGCCCATCGGGGCGCGGCGTTGGACGCCCGCCGAGCCGAAGCGCCCATGGCCCGGTGTCCTGGATGCCACGGACTTCGGCCCGAGCGCTCCTCAGCCCTACGATCCGACGGGCGAGCGAGATCGCGTGCTCGGCGATCACGGTAGGCCGCCCTTCGATGAGGATTGCCTGACGCTGAACGTCTGGACTCCTGCCTGTGACGACGCGAAGCGTCCCGTTCTCGTCTGGATTCACGGTGGGGGTTCATCTCCGGGTCGGGGTCGCTCCCGATCTATCACGGCGATACCTTCGCCTCGGCCGGCGACATGGTCGTCGTCACCATCAACTATCGGATCGGGGCGCTCGGCTTCCTCGCCACCGAGGAAGCCGCCGAGCCGAACCTGTGGCTGAGCGACCAGATCGCCGCCATGGACTGGGTGCGCCGCAACATCGAGAGGTTCGGCGGCGATCCGGAGCAGATCACCGTCGCCGGGGAATCCGGCGGTGCCTTTTCGGCGCTGAGCCTTGCCGTCAGCGAGGTCTCCTCACCGTGGATCCGCCGTGTGATCCTGCAGAGCGCGCCTCTCGGGCTGCGCCTCGCGACGCCGCAGGACACCATGGCGACGACCCGGCGCATTATGGATCTGCTGGGATGCGCGACGATCGAGCAGTTGCGCGCCGTGCCCAGCGAAGCCCTCATCGGCGCGACGCTGCAACTCATGCCGCTCGCGGCGCGGTTCGGACATTGGTCGACGCCGTTCGTTCCCACGATCGGCAGCGCGCTGCTTCCCCAGCATCCCCTGGACGCGTTCATCGACGGCGCGGCGGCGGACATCGATGTGCTCGTCGGATGGAACGCCGACGAAGCCAGCTTCGCCTTCGCGCTGAATCCCTCGGTGCAGGGGCTCGATGACTCGCGTGTGCTCGAACGCCTCGCCGAGCGCTTCTCGCCCGCCGACAGCGCGTATGCGTCCTACGCGTCGCGCGCGGCATCCGGGGACGATGTGCCGCGACAGGTGCTGGAGGCGATCGTCAGCGACGAGCTGTTCATCCAGCCCGCGGTGGAATTGGCGGAGTCGCGGAGAGACGCGCGGTCGGTCTTCGCCTATCACTTCGCGTTTCGCTCGCTCGCCCACGACGGCCGGCTCGGTGCGACGCACTGCTTCGAGCTGCCGTTCACCTTCGCCAACCTTGAACGGTGGAGTCATGCCCCGTTCGCCCAGGGCCTCGACCCCGACGCGTTCCAGGAGACGAGCACGTTGATGCACGAAGCCTGGATCAGCTTCATCCGCACCGGTGACCCCGGTACAGGGACCAGGGTCCTGGTCCCCGTACGGGCGGGAGCGGCTCGTCATGGTGTTCGACTCAGCCTCCCGGGTGGAGCCCGATCCCGTGGGCGTCGCACGGACGCTTCACGAGCAGGCGGGCGACCTCATGCGTCATCGCCGCTGACCCGGTCGGGGCGGCTCAAGAGCTTACGAGCGAGAAGCGCGGCGATGATGCTGGCCAGAGCGACGGGAATCGCCGTGTAGAGAATGATCTCGTTGGCGCTCAGGCTGATCGCGAGGAGGATGCCTCCGACCGCGGGTCCGACGATCGATGCCATCCGGCCGAGAGCCGCCGCCCAGCCGACGCCGGCGGTGCGCAGGGGTGCGGGGTAGAGGGCGACCGCGATCGATGCCTGGCCGACCATCCCGACGAGTCCGGCACCGACGATTGCGAGCAGGAGCAGCGTGATCGTCGGCGTCGTGGTGACGAGGGCGACGGCGATCAGTCCTCCCGCGCCCAGTGCCGAGCCCCAGATGAGGATCTTCGCTGTTCCGAATCGGACCGAGAGCAGCATGAGCAGGATCCCTCCGACGAGTCCGCCGATTCCCGTGGCTGCTGTGCCCAGCGGCGCCTGCGCGGGATCGAACCCGAAGCTCAGCAGCAGCGTCGGCACCCAGGACAGCAGGGTGTAGTTGGCGAAGAACACCAGGAACGCGAAACACCAGAGCAGAACGGTGGACGAGGCGCGTCCTTCGGCGAAGAGCGCCGTGGCACGAACCTTGGGCTGATCGGAGCGGCGAACCTCGTCGGTGTTGTCGTGAACGGTGAAGAACTGCACGATGAGAATGAGCGCGGGCGCGATCGCGCCGACCCAGAACACCATGGCCGGACCCGCCGCAGCGATGAGGCGGCCGCCGAGCAGGCCGCCGATCATGACGCCGGCGCCGAGCCCCATGGTGATGGCGACCGTCACGGACTCCTTGCGGCGAGCAGGGCTGGATCCTGCCGCCAGAGAGATGGCGGCGGGAAGCACGGCTCCGAGGCCGAGACCGGTCACGAACCGGGCCGCGGTGAGGAACGGTACGGATTGACTGTCGATGATGATCGCGGTGAGCGCCGATCCGACCGCGATCAGCGCGGTGCTGGCAAGGATCACGTTGCGCCGACCGAGCATGCTCGTCAGCCACGACGACGAGGTGTATCCGAGTACCACCGCGATATTGGTCGCGACCAGCGGTGCGGTGAAGGCGGCGGCGGGCAGCTCCCAGGTGGCGGCGAGGCTCGGGATGACGATGCCGATGGCGGCGGTATCGAATCCGTCGACGATCATGGTCACCAGAAGCACGAGGACAAGGGTGACGGGGACGCGTTGTGTGGATGCAGGTTGTGCAGTGTCGGGTGAGATACGGGTCATGACTTCCCTTACGGGACGGGTGACGCCGTCGGCATTGAGTACAGGTGACGTGCGTCACGATGAGTGAATGTGAGCACACGCTAGTGAGATTTCCGTGGTGGCACAAGAGATTTTCCGCACAACGGGAAGACGACCGGGATGTGCGGGAAGCACTCGTTATAGTTCAAGAGTCGAACTAAGAAGCGGAGCTCACATGAACCCACTCACAGAGACCGACGCCGGCATCGTGGGCGGTCTGGATCTCGGCGGCTGTCATGCGTACCTCGGTGTGCCCTATGCAGCGCCTCCTGTGGGTCCCCTGCGATTCGCTGCGCCGGTCGCCGCAGCACCGTGGGCGGGCGCGCGCGACGCGACCCGCTTCGGGTCGGCCGCGCCGCAGCTGACCGCTGAGGGCGCGGGAGGAGCCCCGCCCACGCTCGCCCGTGGACTGGCAAGTCTCCTCTACCCGTTCAGCGGGAGCCCGGTGGGAAACGTCACGGTCGACGAAGACTGTCTCTTCGTGAACGTCTGGACACCGATCGGTTCCGGGGAGCCGCGGCCCGTCATGGTGTGGCTGCACGGCGGTGCGTTCCTGCACGGGCCGGCTCAGAACCGGCGTTCTGGGGAGACCGGCTGGCCGCACGACACGATGTCGTCGTCGTCACGGTGAATCATCGGCTCGGCGCGTTGGGATATCTGCCGCTCGGCGATGGTGCAGAGGATGCCGGCCACGCGGGCATGCTCGACATCGTCGCGGCGCTCGAGTGGGTGCGCCGGAACATCGCGAGCTTCGGCGGAGATCCGCACAACGTCACGGTGTTCGGGCAGTCGGGCGGGGGAATGAAGATCGCGACTCTCATGGCCATGCCCTCCGCGCGCGGGCTGTTTCACAAGGCGATCATTCAGAGCGGCGCGGGTCTGTGGCTTCCCTCGGAGGAAGAGGCACGTCCGCTCGCCGACGCGCTCTTCGATGTTCTCGGCGTCCAACGAGGAGACGTCGATGCGCTTCGAGATACGCCCGTGGACGCACTCGTCCAGGCACAGTTCGCCGCGATGGGCATGACGCCGACGATGCCGTTCGGGTTCGCGCCCGTGCGCGATGGAAAGGCGATCATCTCTCAGCCCGTGGATCGCGAGATGACCTCTGCACCGGATGTGCCTCTGCTGATCGGCAGCACGAGCGAAGAGGCGGGCATGTTCCTGGCGACGGATCCGTCGTTCGCGACCCTCGACGACGCGGCCCTCGATGAACGGCTCTCGGGAGACTTCGGGACCGAAGCCCCCGACGTTCTCCGCGCGTATCGCCGCGCCTTCCCCGCCGCCGATGCGCAGGGTCTTCTGCGCAGGATCGAGACGGACAGAGATCTGCGCGTGAGCGAACGGCAGTTCGTGCGCGCGAAGCGGGAGCACTCTCGGGCGCCGATCTTCGCCTACCTCTTCGACTACAACGGTGGTGTCCTGGACGGCGCCGTCGGCGCAGCGCACAGCGCCGACCTCGCCTTCGTGTTCGACAACGCGGATCGGATCCCGCTCTCGGGTACGCGGCCAGAGCGAGATGCCCTCGCCCGCACGATGGCGCAGAGCTGGACGCAGTTCGCGCGCACCGGCGATCCGAGCGTCCCGGGTGGGCGCGTGTGGCCCCGCATTCGCCGGACGGGCGCGAGACGATGGTCTTCGACGCCGCACGCGGCCGAGTCGAGCGCGACCCCGACGGTGAGCGTCTGGACCTGATGTCGCGGTTCACCTCGAAGCTGTTCGCCCGTCGTCCGTAGCGTCGATCTCGAGCGGGCGGGCAAGGATGCGATCACGGGCGGCCCACAGCGCGCCGCGGATGGCGACGTCGTCGCCGAGCGTCCCGCCGAGGATCGTCGGAGAGGGATCACCTCGTTGCCATCGCGCACGGGCCGTGTGGCGCGGAAGTGGCGCTCGATCTCTTCGGACAGATGAGCCCAGTACCCGCCGAGAACGATGACGCCAGGGTCGAGGGCGAGGGACATGATCTGAAGGGCATGCGCGACCCATGCCGCCGCCGCTCGCCACGCCTCCACCGCCCGGGCGTCTCCGGCGTCCACGCGCGCCACGAACGTTGCGAGAGCGGCGGTGAGACCCACCTCGTCCAGCTGCGGTGCGAGGCCTGCGCTCTCGAGCACCACGTCGGGGCCGGCGACCGTGACCAGGCATCCGTGCTGTCCGCAGATGCAGCGCGAGCCCCCGTGGTCGATGGGGATATGCCCGAAGGCCCCGCAAACCCGTTGGCACCGCCGTAGAGTCCGTCGGGCGTGACGATCGCGCCGCCGATTCCCGAGTTGCTCTTCAGGTAGAGCATGTCCGTGGGGCGATCGAGCACGGCGTACTCGGCCATCGCGGCCACCGTCGTGTCGCCGACGAGGCGCACGCCGCCCTCGAGCGATCCGGCGAGCTCGTCGACGACGGCCAGGCGGGTGCGCAGACCGCCGATGACATCCACGGGACCCCACTCGAGGTCGGTATCGGCCAGCACGATCGCCGGCTCGCCGCCCACCGGGGCGAACGCGACGATCGTGAGGTCGACCACCCTTCGTCCGAGCGCGGCCGTCGCGCGGAGGGCGTCATCGACGACATCCCCGAGCACATCGAGTATCACTTCGGGCGCGCCCATCGGACGTCCGTGGTGCAGTGAGAACCGCACGAGCTCGTCCCGGCGAGGGAGGACACGACGGCCGTGGCGCGATCGGCGTCGATCTGAGCGGCGACAAGGGCGATCGTGTCGGCGGCGAGCTCGAGCCGCACGAGAGGTCGTCCGCGGCCCTGCGACACCGGTTGCTCCGTGGCGCGCACAAGCCCCGTGCGCAGCAGCTTGTCCACCAAGGCCGTCACCGACCCGCGCGTGAGCCCGGTCGCCTCGGCGATCTCGCTGCGCGCGGCCTGCCCCGTGCGTGCGATGTGATCGAGCACCAACTGCAGATTGTGTCTGCGGACATCACCGCTGACGAGTGAGCGCGCCTCGCGTGCGGGCAGCGTCATGGTCGCCCCTTCTGCCTGCGATCGCGCACCTCAGCGAGTCGTGGTGTCATGCTCTCGATGGTACGGAATAGGGTCGCCTCGGCAGAATCGCCCCGCGCAGGCACGTGGGCTTCCTCACGGTGACGATGGTGCGGGATCTGCGACGCGCTCGGCGTGCACGGAGACCACCGTGCGAAAGCCGGTGTTGCCCGCGGACGAATCGGGGTGTTGCTGCTGCGCGCGGCGACACGGTAGCGGTTGCAGTACGACTCGTGGCAGAGATACGAGCCTCCGCGGATGACGCGGGTCGTGCCGAGGCCCGGCCCCTGCGGGTCGGACTCGGGGAACGCGTGTAGTAGCGAGGATCGAACCAGTCGGCGCACCACTCCCAGACGTTGCCCGCGACATCGGTCAGCCCGTATCCGTTCTCGCCGAAGACGCCCACCGGGTTCGTGGTGAGCCAGCCGTCCTCTCCGCTGTTGCGACGGGGAAACTCTCCCTGCCAGATGTTGCAGCGGTGCTCGCCCTCCGGGTGGAGCTCATCGCCCCAGGCATAGCGCCTGCCCGCGAGGCCGCCTCGGGCCGCGAACTCCCACTCGGCCTCCGTCGGCAGGCGCCGACCCGCCCAGGAGCAGTACGCGAGTGCGTCGTTGTGGCTGATGTGCGTCACCGGGTGCGCGGCATACCGTTCGAGGGTCGCCGAGGCCGCTTCGGGGCCTCCGCCGAACGGGGCTCGCCAGTGCGCGCCCCTCACCTCGAGCCACCACGGCGCTGCCGGCGAGCGACCGAGCACATCGGAGTCAGAGCCGGCGAAGGCGGCATAGAACACCGCAGACGTGCCGAAGCGCTCCGCCTCGGTGGTGTAGCCCGTCGCATCGACGAACGCAGCGAACTGACGCACCGTGACCGGCGAACGGTCGATGCGGAACGCCCCGAGCCGCACCTCGTGCCGAGGCGTCTCTCCGTCGTGCGGGTATCCCTCCTCGAAAGCATCGCCCATCGTGAACCGACCACCGGGATCAGCACGTCCTCGTGCCGCGGAGCGTGCTCCGCTCCGGGCGCAACGGTCCTCGGCGTCATCCCCGGTCCCGACGTGACGCGTACGTCGACACCGGGGATGACGGCTTGCGGCGCCGGCATGCCCACAGACTCTGCGCGGGGCCTGCCCCTCGCGCAGCATGCGTCGTGAGAAGGCTCTGCAGTCATGCCGGCGAGCCTACCGTGCGACCAGGAGCGCGCCGAGAGCGTCGTTGAGCTCTCGCAGCGCCTCGGTCGTGAGATCCGCCTTCATCGCGGCGAGTTCGACCATCGTCATCCCACCGGCGAAGTGCAGGATGAACGGGTTGTCGACGAAGGGGAACACCGCGGCGACCGCCGGCCTCGTCTCGGGCTTCTCCAGCAGCTCGCGCAGCGGAATCGTCGCGACGGGCGCACCCTCGCCGAAGTCGTCAGCGCGCGGAGCGGGCGCCTGCGAGGCGATCACCTGGTTCCATTGGGCGTCGATGAGCAGATGCTCGGGACCCACGGGGCCCTCGATCGGAAGACCGAGTCTCGTGTACTGCTCGGCCGGCGCGTCGGACGAGCGCAGCAGCTCGACCAGCAGCGTCGCCATCCGCTGCTCGAGCACGGCATCGCGCAAGGGGCGTTCCTGATGCGGATCTTCGTGCAGATCGAAGAGCAGCGTGCCGTAGAGATAGGGGTTGCCGAACGTGAAGGCCGGAACGCGCAGCAGAGGAACACCCTTCGTGAAGGCGAACGGCGGGATGAGCTCGGCATCGCGCAGCTCGGAGGGCGAGAACCGACTGCCCATGTGCATCGGCATGAGCGTGTAGTCGAACAGCGGCGCGTTCTCCGGCGTCGCGCACGCCCGCATGTAGACGTAGCGCCCGTCGGTGACGTTCACGTGCGAGCCCGCGTTGCCGAACAGGCCCGCCTCGCGCACCGGGGCGTCGGCGGAGATGACGTCGCGAAGGGGAGGCCCTGCATGTCGGTCGTGCGATCGACCCCGAAGTATTCGAGCAGGGTCGGACCCAGATCGATCGTCTGCACGAGGGCGTCACGACGCTCGCCGGCGACGTTCGTGCGCGGATCCCAGATGAACAGCGGCGTATGGATGTTCTCGTCGAACCAGGGCTGGACGTTCTTCCCCACCAGTTGTGCTCACCCAGCAGCAGGCCGTGATCGGTGCACACGATGAGCATCGTGTCGTGCCACATGTCGTGCTCGTCCATCAGATCGAGTACGCGCCCCAGCGAGCGGTCGCACATGGTCAGCAGCGCGAAGTAGGTATTGCGCAGGTGCTCGATCTCGTCGGCGTTCTCGATGACGCGACGGTAGGCGGGCCAGTCGAAGTGGCGCCCGCGGTAGCCGGTCTCGTAGAGCGAGAGGTACTCGTCCGTGCTGAAGAACGGCTCGTGCGGGTCGAAGGCCTCAAGCTGCAGGAACCACGAGTCGGCGTCCTTGTTCGTCTCGATGAAGTGGACGCCGGCATCGAAGGTGAGCGTCTGCGGATGCGAGGCCTCGTCGCGCATGTACTGGCGGTTGATCCAATCCTGCCGCCAGACGGGATCGTCGCGATCGATGACCGATTCCGGTACCTCGGGGGATCCACATGCCCTTCCAGGCATCCCCTCCTGTCCGCGGATGAACTCGTAGGTGTTGAAGCGGCCGTGGTAGGTCGCTCCGCCGTCACCCCAGTAGTGGCGGTGGTCGGTCACGAGGTGCGTGTAGACGCCGTTGTTCTTGAGCATCTCGGGCACCGAGTCGTCGAACGGCTCGAGCGGGCCCCACGACCGGTGCAGGAAGTTGTAGCGGCCGGTGTGGAGTTCACGACGTGCGGGCATGCAGGGCATCGAACCCGCGTAGCAGTTGTCGAACGTCGCCGTGCGCTGACGCAGACGCTCGAAGTTGGGTGCGACGATGCCCTCGGCGCCGTACGGCGGCAGCATCCGCCTGTTGAGCGTGTCGAACATGACCATGATCGCTTTCATGGCTTTCCTTTCCTCGCCCCGCGGGGACGTGCGTATCTTCGGCGGTCGGTTCAGTCCTCGGTTCGTCGCTCGTCATTCCTCGGGGTCGGCGGCCCACCACCGGACGGCCTGGACCTTGGGGTCGAGGCTGATGCGGTGCACGGCACGCTCGAGCGAGCTCGGGTCGACGTTCGAGCTGGCGGTGAGGGCGGCATTGACATTGACGAGCGAGTGCTTCCCCGCGGAGGACTTGATGGAGCGCAGGGTGAACTCGGGCCGATTCACCGCCTGCAGGACGAGCGCGCGGATCCTCGGCTCGCTCTTGTCGTTGGTGCGGGCCTCGAGATAGTACTCGACCGAGTCGTCAGTCATGCGGACATCGGGGGATGCCGAGCCGCGACGGTTGACCAGACGCGAGACCGGCCGCAGCAGGGTGTTCGCGCCGACGATCGCGACCGTGCCGAGAACGGCGATCGCGTACATCCCCGAGCCGGCGAGCGTGCCGACGGCGGCCGCGCACCACAGCGTCGCCGCCGTGTTGAGGCCACGGATGTTGATCCCCTCGCGAAGGATCACCCTGCGCCGAGGAAGCCGATCCCCGAGACGACCTGCGCGGCGACGCGCGTGGGGTCGGCCATCTCACCGGTGAATCCGTAGGCGCCCACGACGACGAACAGGGCCGAGCCGCCGGCGACCAGCGCGTTGGTGCGGATGCCCGCCATCCTCGATCGCCATTGACGCTCGAGCCCGATGCATGCCCGAGCACCAGGCCCACGATGACGCGCAGGCCCAGGTCGATGACGATCGCGATATCGGCTGTCACGCCACGAGCCCGCTCTGCTCGGCGATGAGCCGCTGCCGCTCGAGACGGCGCACCCGCTGCTGGGCCGGGTCGGCGACCGGCGCCGACATCAGCAGCTTGCGGGTGTAGGGATGCGTCGGATCCGAGGTGACCTGGTCGGCGTCTCCGTACTCGACGATCTCACCACGGTACAGGACCGCCACGCGGTGGCTGATATGACGCACGACCGAGAGATCGTGGCTCACGAAGAGGTAGGCGACGCCGGTGCGCTGCTGGATCTCGATGAGCAGGTCGAGCACGCGGGCCTGCGTCGACAGGTCGAGCGCCGAAACGGGTTCGTCGCACACGATGAGCTTCGGCTCGAGCGCGAGGGCGCGCGCGATCGCCACGCGCTGGCGCTGACCGCCCGAGAACTCCCGCGGCAGGCGGGATCCGGCGTCGCCGGGAGGCCCACCTGCTGCAGCAGTTCCTCGACCCGCTCGCCTGCCTCCGTGCGGCTGATGCCCTGCGCCCCGAGCGGCTCGGCGAGGATGTCTCGCACTCGAAGCGCTGGGTTCAGCGAGGTGTAGGGGTCCTGGAAGACCACCTGCAGGTCTTTCGCGAGCGCCCGGCGCTCATCCCTCCCGGCTCGGGTGATGTCGCGTCCGTCGAAGCGCACCTCGCCCGCGGCGATCGGAGCAAGTCCCAGCACGGCGCGGCCCAGCGTCGTCTTGCCCGATCCCGACTCGCCGACAAGGCCCACGGTCTCGCCGCGGGCGATGTCGAGCGACACTCCGTGCAGCACCTGGAACGGCGGCTTGCGCCATCCTTTCGCGGGGTACTGCACGACGAGGTCGTCGACCGTGAGCAGCGTGTCGTTCATCGGACTTCCTCCAGAGACTCAGAAGCGGAGCGCTGGGTCCGCCGAGGGCGGGCGGGCGGGGCCGCCGTCGAGGATCGAGTCGAGCAGCATGCGCGTGTACTCGTTCTGAGGATCGGCGAACAGCTGCTCCGTCGGGCCGTGCTCGACGATGCGTCCGAGCTGCATGACCGCCACGCGATCGCACAGGTCGGCGACGACGCCGAAGTTGTGCGTGACGAGAAGCAGCGCCATGTGCCGCTCCTGCTGCAGCCGCCGCAGGATGTCGAGTATCTCAGCCTGGACGGTGACGTCGAGCGCCGTGGTCGGCTCATCGGCGATGAGCAGATCGGGGTCGCACGAGATGGCGCCGGCGATGAGCACGCGCTGCGCCATGCCGCCGGAGATCTCGTGCGGATACGCGTCGAAGGTACGCTTCGGGTCGGCGATGCCGACCTGGGAGAGCAGATCGAGGGCGCGTTGCCTGGCGTCCTTGCGACTGAGGCCGAGCACGTAGCGCATCGGCTCGATCAGTTGGTAGCCGACCTTGAACGCGGGGTCGAGATTGCTCATCGGCTCTTGCGGGACGTAGGCGATGCGTCTTCCCCGCAGCCTGGCGTATGCTCCGGCGTCGAGTCCGATGAGCTCTTCGCCGTCGAAACGGATGCTTCCGGCCGAGACGCGACCGCCTCGGGGCAGCAGCCCAGGACGGCGAACGCCGTCTGCGTCTTGCCGGAACCCGACTCGCCGACGAGGCCGAGAACCTCACCCCGGTCGACGTCGATGTCGACGTCTTGCACGACGTCGCGCTCATCGCCGCTCGGCAGCGCGTACGACACGGCGACGCCGCGGATCGACAGCAGCGCGGAGCGGTCGGATGTCGCCGCGCTCTCGTGCCCGGCGACATCCGACTGCGTCCTGATGGCGGCGGTGGATGCGGCGACGCGCTTCTTCGGGGCCACTGTCTTGGCCCCTCCTCCAGGGTGTCGCGGATCGCGTTGCCCAGCAGCACGCAGGATGCGACGAAGAGCCCGATCATCACCCCCGGCCAGATCAGCAGGGTGGGCGCGGTGTAGAGGGCGAGGAACGCGTCTTGCAGCATGCCGCCCCACGTGGGGTGCTGGGGTCGCCGAGACCGATGAACTCGAGGCCCGCCTGCAGCACGACGGCGATGCCGGCGATGAAAGCGGCCTGGATGATGATGGGGGCGCGCACCACGCTCAGCACGTGACGGGAGATGATCCTGAAGTCCGACAGTCCCGACACACGGGCCGCGTCCACGTAGAGCTCGTTCTTCACCCCGATCACGAGGTTGCGCACGAGCCGGAAGAACGCCGGCGCCACCATAACGCCGAGCACGGTCATGGTGACCAGCGTGTTGGGCCCCACGACTGCGAAAAGCGCGACGAGGATGATCTTCGACGGCATCACGAGCACGACGTTGGCGATCCAGCTGGCGGCGGCGTCGAACGCGCCGCGCACGTAGCCGGCGATGAGACCGGTCGTCACTCCGAGGGCGACCGAGACGACGACGGTGATGAGGGCGCCGATGAGGGTCAGCGAGCCGGCGTAGAGCAGGCGGCTGAGCACGTCCCGACCGGCCTGGTCGCCACCGAGGAGGAACTCGGACTGGAAGGGCGGCTCGTTGGCGAGATGGATGCGCACATAGTCGGGCGCGAAGGGCGCCAGCCAGGGGGCGAACACGCTGATGGCGATGATGGCCAGCAGGATGATCGTCGGTATGACCGCCATCGGCTCCGCCAGCAGACGCCTGACGAGCCCCTTGCGAGGAGCGATCGCGGTGTCGACCGAGATGCCGGTCGTGGGTGTTGCGGGAACGGTCATGCCACACGCGCCTTCGGGTTGGTCCAGCCATTGGCCATATCGATGAGCAGGTTGACGACGACGACGATGACGGCCATGGTGATCACGACGCCCATGATCATGGGATGTCTCCGCGGATCGTCGAGTTGACGGCCAGCAGGCCGAGCCCGGGGAGGGCGAACACCTTCTCGATGACGACGGCGCCGCCGATCATGCCGATGAACTGCAGGCTGAGGATCGTCAGCGCGGGTCCTGAGGCGTTCTTGAGCGAGTGCTTGAGCAGCACCGAGCGCTCGCTGAGTCCGCGAGTGCGCAGGGTGCGCACGTAGTCCTGGCGGAGCACGTCGATGTAGGCACCGCGGATCTGCTGGGCAGCAGCGGCGACCCCACCGATCACGATCGCGGCGACGGGCAGGACGATGGATGCCGCCCACAGACCGAGATCCCGTCCTGGCGGCACGTAGCCCGTCGCCGGCAGCCAGCCGAGACCCAGCGCGAAGACGACGACGAGCACCATCGCGAGCCAGAAGTTCGGCAGGGCGAGTCCGACCACCGATCCGACCTGAAGAGTGCGATCGAGCCAGCCACGGCGCACGGCAGCGACGACGCCCAGGATCACGCTCACGATGGCGACGATGACGATCGAGACCGTGACGACGGACAGCGTCACCGAGATCCGGCTCGTGATGGCGCCCGTGACGCTTTCAGGGCTGAACCAGGAGGTGCCGAAGTCACCCCTGATCACGCCGGAGAGCCAGCTGAAGTACTGCAGGATCAGCGGTTGGTCCAGGCCCAGCTCCTGCGCCTTGGCGTCGACCTGGGCCTGGTCGGCCTCGGGGCCGAGCACGCGGCGGGCGATGTTGCTGCCGCCCGAGTAGACCATCGCGAACGTGATGAAAGATATGGCCAGCAGCAGGATCAGGCCTGAGACCGCTCGCTTGGCGATGAAGACGATCATGGATCACTTCCCCTTCGGGGTGGTGCGGTGTGGGCGGTGCGAGATCGCACCGCCCACACCGGTGAGTCAATCGGCGGGAGTGAAGTTGCGCAGGTACGGCACGACGCTGCCGGACTGCTGGACCGCATCCGTCTGCTGGTCGGTGAGGAACACGTTGTCGGTGAACAGCGTGACCGCGAACCAGGCGTTGTCGACCAGGTAGCGGCTCACGTCGGCGTAGGCCGCATCCTGCTCGGGACCAGTGGAGAACTGAATGGTGTCGAGCAGCTCGTCGAGCTCTGGCGTCTGCGTCGCCATGGGGTTCCATGCACCGCTGACCGAGATCATCTTCTGGATGTCGCGCCAGGGGTGCCCCGAGCTCGAGCCGAAGTTCGCCACCGCGTAGCGGCCCTCCATGAGGGACGGGACGACGTCCTCGGCGGGGATCTTGTCCCACTTCACCGTGATGCCCACCTCTGCGAGCTGCTGGGTGATGGCCGGGATCGCGTTGTCTCCGGGGAACTCGGGCATGGTGATCTCGAAGCCGTCACCGTATCCGGCCTCGGCGAGCAGGTCGCGTGCCCGCTGCGGGTCGTAGGGGTAGGCGTTGTCGAGCTCCTCGACGAAGGCGGGGCTCAGGACGTTGAAGATCTGCGTGGACGTGCTGCCCGCCCCGCGAAGATGTTCTCGAGGATCGCCTCGGAGTCGAGGGCGTAGTTGATCGCCTGCCGGACGCGGACATCGGCCAGCTCGGGCACCATCTCGCCGTCGCGGTCGAAGAGCACGAGTCCGCGCCAGCTGATCGGGTTGCGACCGACCTGGAGGTTGCTGGCCTCGGCCTCCGCGATGACGGTGGTGTCCGCGGTCGCGCCGTTGACCTGGCCCGACTTGAGCGCGTTGACGCGAGCGGTCAGATCTTCCATGGGCTTCACGATGAACGTGTCGTAGGGGAACGCGTCGGGGTTCCAGTAGTCCTCGTTGCGGGTGAAGACGTATTCGCTGCCGGTGATGGTCGCGCCGGTGTCGAGCACATACGGCCCCGATCCGACCGGGACGGCCGCGATCTCCGGCGTGCCGAGCGCGGCAGGGCTCGCCATCGCGCCCGCCACGAGGCACAGGTAGTAGGTGAAGGCGGGGTCAGGGGCGTCGAGGTGGATCTCGACGGTCACATCGTCGAGCACGACGACGTCGGTGACGCCGGCCACCATGTAGACGCTCACTCCGGTGCTCTGCTGCAGGTGCTCGATGTTCGCCTTCACGGCGGCGGCGTCGAACGGCTCACCGTCGGTGAAGGTGATGCCCTCGCGCAGTGTGAGCGTGAGGACGGTGTTGTCCTCGTTGTACTCGAACGACGTCGCCAGGTTCGGCTCGACGACGCCCTCGGGCGTGTAGTTCAGCAGCGTGTCGTAGACCGGCTGCCAGTAGTAGACCTGCCAGCCGGTGTCGAGCTGGCCGGTGTCGAACGACGCGAGGTTCTGCAGGTTCGCGAGGCTGAGCGTACGGTTCTCGGTGCTGGGAGCGGTGCTGCCTCCGCCGCCGGCGCACGCGGTGAGCGCAAGGGCGCCCGCGGCAATGGCGGCGATGATCGGCATCTTGATGCTTCTCAAGGAAATCGACCTCCTCGTCGATGGTGCTGTTCTCGGTTTCGCGCCTCGCGTCTGACGGTCTGCCTCTGAGTCATTGCCCTGGCTGGGCGGCGACTCGCCTGTGATTCGCGCTAAACCTACCGGGCACTCGGTAGTATTGTCAATCATGCACGCTGTACTTGTCGGAGAGATTGACACAATGAGTACGAACACCGTGACCGCCCGCCAGGCAGGAGACCGCGCAATGAACGACAAAGCCACGACGTCGGCGCATTCGACCCGTCGCAGCCCCAAGGGGACGAGCGCCGGAAGGAGATCATCGACGCCGCCGTGCGCCTCTTCGCCGAGGACGGCTACAACGCGGCATCGCTCGCGAACATCGCCGCCGAGGTCGGCATCTCCCAGGCGGGCCTGCTGCATCACTTTCCGTCGAAGAGCGCACTGCTGCTCGCCGCGATCCAGGATCGAGACGAGCGGTGGGTGAAGCTCGGCGACATCAGCGAGAGCGGGCCCCGCAGCCTTCTGACCATCCTTCCGGTGCTGCGCCAGAACGAAGAGACGCCCGCGTTGGTCAAGCTCAACGCCATCATCAGCATGGAAGGGCTGCTCGAAGATCACCCTGCCGGCGAGTGGGTGCACAGCACGTACGAGAATCGTCTGCGCGTGTTCGGCCACGGCATGGAGGCGATCATCGATTCCGAGCGGCTGCCTCAGGGGTCACGATCGCCGACATCACGAAGCTCTTCATCGCCGCGAACGAGGGCGTGCGCTACGAGTGGCTGCTCGAGGGTCAAGATTTTCATCGCTCCGACCGGCTCAAAGCGTTCCTCGAGCTGCTCCGCCCTACTTCAGGGACCCTGAGCTCGAACTCGACGTCGAGCTGGAGCCGGAGCTGATGGAGTAGCCGGCGGCGGGCGAAGCCAGCGCGAGCACGTGCTCGATGTGCGCCGCCATATCGATCGTGGGGTCGTTCAGCCACTGCGTCTGCAGACCGTCGGCGAGGGCGATGAGCACGGTCGCGAACGTGTCGGGGTCGACGGCCTCGTGGAGATGTCCGGCGTCGCGCCGTTGCTGCAGTCTGGCCACGAAGACGTCGCGCAGGCCCTGGCCGCGCTCGCGGAAGAACTCGTGTGCCGCGTGCTGCGGGTCGGTCGCCTCGGCGGCCAGCCGCGTGTACAGCTGCACGAGTCCCGGCACCTCGGCGTTGTGGCGAATGATGCGGAGAAAGGGCTCGACGAGATCGTCTGTGGCATCGTCGTGACCGTATGCGGTGAGATCGACCTCGTCACGCTTTCGCAGGATGGCCGTGAAGAGCTCTTCCTTGCTCTCGAAGTAGTGAAGGACGCCGGCCTGGCTCAGTCCCACGGCGTCGGCGAGTTCGCGCACGGATGTTCGTCGGTAGCCGTGGCGTGCGATGACGTCGAGGGCCACGGTGAGTATCTCTTCTCGCTTTGCCACGCCTTTGGCGTAGGAACCTCGTCGAGCCATGGATCGAGCATAAGCCGTACGACACTTGCTTTTCAATACCGAGTGTCATACGGTTTTCGTATCACCCAACGACGGGTGATCTCGCTGCCGACGTAAGGAACCGACAATGACGACGATCTCGGAGGGCATCCCCGTGGCATCCGCTGCAGGGCAGGTTGCCGGACTCACGCTCGAAGAGAAGGCATCGTTGACCAGCGGTGCGAGCTTCTGGCGCACCACGCCTGTCGAGAGGGCGGGAATCCCGGCGATCATGGTGACCGATGGCCCGCATGGCCTGCGTAAGCAGGCCGGCGACGGCGATCACCTCGGGATCGGCAACAGTGTTCCCGCCACGTGCTTCCCGCCGGCCGTCGGTCTCGGCTCCTCCTGGGATGTCGATCTCATCGGCCGCGTCGGCGAGGCCCTGGGTGCGGAAACGGCGATCGAGGATGTCGCGGTGCTGCTCGGCCCGGGCGTGAACATCAAGCGCTCCCCGTTGTGCGGCCGCAACTTCGAGTACCTCTCTGAGGATCCGATCGTCTCTGGCGTGCTCGGCGCCGCCTATGTCCATGCGGTGCAGTCCCAGGGCGTGGGCACGTCGCTCAAGCATTTCGCCGCCAACAACCAGGAGCACGATCGGATGCGGGCGAGCTCGGATGTCGACCCGCGCCCACTCCGCGAGATCTACCTGCGCGGCTTCGAGCGGGTCGTCAAGGACGCCCAGCCGTGGACGGTGATGTGCTCCTACAACCGCATCAACGGCGTCTACGCCTCGGAGGACCCGTGGCTGCTGACCGACGTGCTCCGCGGCGAGTGGGGCTTCGAGGGCCTTGTGGTCTCGGACTGGGGCGCGGTCAACGATCGCGTGAAGGGCCTCCCGGCCGGGCTCGACCTGGAGATGCCCTCCTCGAACGGTCGCACCGACGCTCAGCTCGTCGCGGCGGTCGAGGACGGTTCGCTCGACGAGACCGCACTCGACCTGGCGGCCGGACGCGTGATCGACCTGGTGCGCAAGGCGCAGGCCGGCGCGGGGAAGGTCTCGGGTCCGCTCGACGTCGACGCGCACCACGCCCTCGCCCGAGAGGCGGCGGCCCGCTCGATCGTGCTGCTGAAGAACGACGGCGCGCTCCTGCCACTGGCGAAGGACGCGAGGCTCGCCGTCGTCGGCGCCTTCGCCGAGACTCCGCGCTTCCAGGGCGCGGGCTCCTCGCTCATCAACCCGACGCGCGTGGACACCGCCCTCGAGGAGATTCGCGCGCTGTCCGCGGCGGAGGTCGCGTACGCCGCGGGGTTCCGCCTCACGCCGGAGACGTCGGATGCCGAGACGACGGCGCTGCGGGAGGAGGCGGTGGCCGCGGCATCCGATGCCGACACCGTCCTGCTGTTCCTCGGGCTCCCGCCCGTCTGGAGTCGGAGGGGTACGACCGCGAGGACATCGATCTGCCCGTCGAGCAGCTCGCGCTGCTCGACGCCGTGCTCGCGGTGAACCCGAATGTCGTCGTCGTGCTCTCCAACGGCGGCGTCGTCGCTCTGCCCTTCGCCGACCGCGTGCCGGCGATCCTGGAGGCCTGGCTGCTCGGGCAGGCCGGGGAGGGGCGACCGCGGACGTGCTGTTCGGCGAGGTCACCCCCTCGGCGAAGCTCACCGAGACGATCCCGCACCGGTTGAGCGACACTCCCGCCTACCTCGACTTCCCCGGTGAGTTCGGGCGTGTCCGCTACGGTGAGGGGCTCTTCGTCGGCTATCGCTGGTACGACGCCCGCGGCATCGACGTGGCCTTCCCCTTCGGGCACGGCCTGTCGTACACGAGCTTCGCCTACGGCGAGGTCGCGGCATCCGTCACCGCCTCCGGCGACGTCGAGGTGCGCGTGCCGGTGACCAACACCGGCGATCGCGCTGGGCGGGAGATCGTGCAGGTGTACACCTCGCTTCCGGGCGGTCGCGTGCAGCGGCCGGTGCGCGAGCTCAAGGCCTTCGCCTCTATCGCGCTCGAGGCCGGTGAGACGCGCGAGGCCGTGCTGACCGTGCGCCGGGAGGACCTCGCATACTGGGACATCCGCGTCGACCGCTGGGTCGTCGAGGGTGGCGAGTACGTCCTCGAGGCGGCGGCGTCGAGCCGTGACATCCGATCCGCGACGCGGGTGACGGTCCACGGCGACGCCGTGCAGGTGCCGCTGAGTCGCGAGTCCTCGATCGCCGAGGTCATCGCGCACCCGGTCGCCGGGCCGGTCGTCCAGGCGGCGATCGCGGAGATGATGAGCGGGATGGAAGGCATCGAGTCGGTGATGCCCGAGGGCGTCGACATGATGAAGATGATGGATTCCTTCCCGATCGGCCGCGTGTCGATGATGGTGGGGACTCGGTCAGTCCGGAGATGATCGACGGGCTCATCGCGATGGGCGACGCCGCGACCCCGTAGCGCTGTCCCACCCGCTCCCGTCGCAGGATCGGTCGCTCCGGCATCCTTGAGCAGCCCGGTCTGCGACGGGAGCGGTGGGCGCGAAAGTGACGGTGGCGAAGTGCGACACAAAGTGTCATACTTGTCCGCGGCCGGGCGCATCCGGCATCCGATTCGGCACCGACGCCCCGGGAGACAGTGTGGCACTACCCCTCGCAGGTCCGCAGGCGCTGCTGCGCTCGCTCAACGCACGGGCGATCCTCGACGCCCTGGCCCGCCGCGGATCGCTCACCAAGGCCGAGCTCATGGCGGCCACCGGGCTCTCCCGCACCGCAGTGACCCAGGTGCTCCGGATGCTGGAGTCCGCCGGAGCCGTGCACATCGCCGGTGTCGACCGGGCGACCAAGGGCCCGGCCGCGACGCGCTTCTCGCTGGATCCCGACCTCGGTTTCGCCGTCGCCGTGCACGGCGGGCGAGAGAGCGTGCACGTCGCCCTCATCGACGTGCGAGGCGTCATCCGCGCCGAGCGGTCGGCCCGCCACGCGCACCCCGAGGACCGTGCCGAGCAGATCGCCGACCTTGTGGACCAGTGCCGCAGCGACGTTCCCGGCGAGCTGCTCCACGCGATCGTCGGCATCCCCGGCATCATCGCCGGCGGCACGACCCTCCGTGACGACCAGGGCCCCGACGGCGGGGTCTTCCACGCCGAGCTCACGCGACGGCTCGGCTGCCCGGTCACGCTCGACAACGACATCAACCTCGCCGCCCTCGCCGAGCTCGCCGGCCCCGCCGGTCACGGACTCACCGACTTCGTGCTCCTGTCGATCGGTGACGCGATCGGCTCGGCGATCGTGATCGACTCCCGCCTGCACCGCGGCGTCGGCGGCGGCGCCGGTGAGCTGGGCTTCCTCCCACAGCCCTCGGTGCCGATCGGCACCCCCGTGCTGAGCGTCGAGGTGTACGCGGACTTCGCCCGCGACGCCGGCCGTGACCCGGCGCTCCCGCTCCCCGCGCACCTGGATGCGGCCGCGACCGGAGACGTCGCCGCGCTGCGGATGGTCGAGATGATCGCCGAGCGGATCCACGTGCTCGCCGCCACCGTCACGCTCACGATCGATCCCCAGGCGATCCTGCTCACCGGCTACGGTGCCCACCCCGTGCTGGTCGACGCCGTCCAGGATCGTGCCGCCCGCTTCGCACACCTGCTGCCCATGGCGTTCCGGCTCTCGCGCGGCGGCACCGAGGCCACCCTGACCGGTGCCGCCCGGGAGGCCTGCACAGCGCTGCGCGCGGCCCTCTTCGAGCGGATCCTCGGTCTCACCGCAGAACGGAGCAGACGATGACGTCCCCGACCCTGATCGCGCGTCTCGGGCATCCCGAAGGCACCCGTGCGATCATCCTCAACGCCGACGACTTCGGTATGTGCCACGCGGCCAACACCGCGATCACCGAGCTGTTGGCCGCCGGCCATCTCGACTCGGCGACGGTCATGCTGCCCTGCGCCTGGGCGCCCGAGGCCCTCGCCTTCGCCGCCGCGCGTCGCGACCTCGATGTCGGAGTGCACCTCGTGCTCACGAGCGAGTGGTCCCGGTACCGCTGGCGGCCCCTGACCGGTGTCGGCACGAGCCTCACCGACGACGACGGGTACTTCCCCGCCGAGGTCCGCACGGTCGAGGAGCAGGCCGACACCGCCGATGTCGCCGCCGAGTTCGCCGCGCAGCTCGAGGCGGCACTGGCCGCGGGCGTCGACGTCACCCACCTCGACAACCACATGGGCTCCGTCTATGGGCTCGAGACCGGCCGGGACTTCCTCGCGACGGTCTTCGAGCTCGCCGCCCGCCACAGGCTGCCGTTCCGGCTTCCGCGCTTCGCCGACGGCGTCAGCGACGACCCGCGGGTGCAGGCCGTGCTCGATCAGGCGATCGCCGTCGCCGACGCGCTCGGCATCGTCCTGCCGGACCGGTTGTGGACGCATCCCTTCCCCCTCCAGGGCGAGGGGACGGAGCAGGAAGAGGGCTATGAGCAGGTCCGCGACGGCTTCGTCGAACTGCTGCGGGCGACCAGGCCCGGCGTCACCGAGCTGTACCTGCATCCGATGGACGACACCGAGGAGCTGCGCGCCGCCGTCGACTTCTCCGCCGCCAAACGGGGTTACGAGAAGCGGCTGCTGGCCGACCCTGCCGTCGCCGCGGTGATCGCCGAGGAGGGGCTCGTGCGGGTCGGCTGGCGGAGCCTGCGCGACGTGCAGCGGGAGGAGGCGCGATGACTCTGCTCGACGGCATCCGATCCCGTCGTCTGACAGGCGCGCCCACCCGCCGGCAGTTGCTCGCCTTCGGCGGCGCGGCCTTCCCGATCCAGCTGATGACGCAGACGTTCTCGGCATTCGTCGTCTACTTCTACACCGCGCACCTCGGGGTTCCGCCCGAGTGGGTCGCCGCCGCGATGATCGCGCACGGCATCCTCAACGCGCTGCTGAACCCTCTCGTCGGCACGGTCTCCGACCGGATGCGCACGCCCTGGGGCCGCCGTGTGCCCTGGATCGGCCTGGGGATCGTTCCGCTCGTGGTCGCCTTCGCGCTCGTGTGGGTGCCGCCGGCGCTCTCGCACGGCGGGCTCATCGTCTGGTTCCTCGTCGTGGTCGCCCTCTACGACATCGCCTTCGTCGTCGTGGTGCTGAACATCTCGGCGCTGTTCCCGGAGATCTTCCGCACGACCGCCGAGCGCGCCCGCGGCAATGTGCCGAGGCAGGTCTTCGGCATCGTCGGGATGGTGCTGGGCACCGCCGGCGCCCCGGCCCTCTACGGCACGATCGGCTGGGCGGGCATGGCCATCGTTCTGAGCGTCGTGTGCCTCGGGATGCTCGCCTGGTCGTTCGGCGGCGGCATGATCGAGCGCGAGGCGGCGCCCGAACCCGAGGAACGGATGCCGTGGACCGCCCAGCTCGGCTACACCTTCGCCAACCGGGCCTTCGTCTTCTACGTGCTCGGGTCGCTGCTCGTGCAGACCTCGATCGCGGTGATCCTCGCCGCGATCCCCTTCTACGTGCGCTATTCGCTCGGCGCCGCCGACGCCGACGGCTCGATCCTGCTGGGGGCGATCTTCGCCGCCGCGATCCCGGCCATCTTCGGCTGGGGATGGGTGCTGCGCCACCTCGCCCCGCGCACGGCGCTGCTGATCGCCGTGGCGGTCTTCGGGGTGACCGTGCTCTGCTACTGGTTCCCGGCCTCCGTCATCGGAGCCGCTCTCGTCGGTGTCGGTGTGGGCGTGGGCGTCGGCGGGCTTCTGCAACTGATCGAGGTCGTGCTGGCGCAGGTGATCGACGAGGACGCCGCGCGCACCGGACGGCGCCGCGAAGGCGTCTATTTCGGCGTGAACGGACTCATCGTCCGCGGCTCGATCGTCATCCAGGCGATCGTGGCGGCGTGGGTGCTGCGGGCGAGCGGCTTCGATGCGGCTCTCGGCCACGCGCAGCCGGAGTCGGTGGACGGCGGCATCCGCATCATGCTCGCGGTGATCCCGCTGGGATTCACGGCGCTGTCGTTCCTGTGCTTCTGGCTGTTCCCGATCCGCGAGCGCGACGTGGTGCCGCCTCTCGGCTGAAACATCGCCCCGGTACGAGGGGCTCCTGTCGCGTCGGTCTCACTTGTTGTGGGTCGTCGGCGTCGGATGCCGCATCTTCTGAGACCGCCGGAGTGGTCGGTCTCAGTTGTTGCGGGATCGGTGAGGCGGATGTCGCAACAAGTGAGACCGGCGGGTCAAGGGGCGGCGGCGGAGCGGGCCTCCCAGCCCGAGCGCACCATGTCTTCGACCGTGTGACGCATGCGCCAGTCCAGGTCGCGGGCGGCGAGTTCGCCCGAGGCGACGATCCGGTCGGGGTCGCCCGGGCGGCGCGGGCCGATCTCGGGCGTGAATCGGATGCCGGTGACCTCCGCCATCGCATCCATGATCTGGCGCACCGAGAGGCCATCGCCGGAGCCGAGGTTGTAGGCAGGCTCGATCGGCTCACCGGCGGCCAGGCGCTGCGCGGCGGCGACGTGGGCGAGGGCGATGTCGCCGACGTGGACGTAGTCGCGCACGTTCGTGCCGTCGGGGTGTCATAGTCGTCGCCGAAGATCACCGGGGTCTCATCGGCGAGGAGCTTCTCGAACACGATCGGGAAGAGGTTGTGCGGGCTGACGTCGTACACCGCCGGATCGGCGGACCCGACGACGTTGAAGTAGCGCAGCGAGGTGTGGCGCAGCGGCGCCGCGGTGCCGGCCGTCGCGACGGCCTGGTCGCGGATCAGCCACTCGCCGATGAGCTTCGACTCGCCATAGGGGCTCGCCGGGCGCTTGGCGGTGTCCTCGGTCACGAGGGCGACGTCGGGCGTGCCGAAGACGGCGGCGCTCGAGGAGAAGACGATGTTCGCGACGCCGGCGGCCGCCATCGCCTCGAGGATGACCCGCGTCCCCTCGACGTTCTGCGCGTAGGTGTGCAGAGGGCGCTGCACCGAGGCGCCCGCGTACTTGAACCCGGCGACGTGGATGACGCCCTCGACGCCGTGCACGCGGAGGGTCTGCTCGACGACCGCGCGGTCGAGGATGCTGCCCTGGACGACCGCGACGCCCTCCGGCACGAATCCCGATCGGCCGCTGGAGAGGTCGTCGAGCACGACGGGGGTCAGCCCCGCCCCCTGCAGTGCGCGCACGACGTGCGCTCCGATGTATCCGGCACCGCCGGTGACCAGCCACGACATAAGGGTCCTCTCTGTTGCCGAGCCATTGTCTCGCATCCTCGCCGCGATTCGTCCCTATCGGCCGGTCGGCTGCGGCGTCCCGTTCCGCGGACGGTGTCCCGATTCGCGGAGTGATTTCCGGTATCCGTCGGCAGATCGGGACACTGTCCGCGAATCGGGCGCGATCATGCGTCGCGCCCCGCTCCGGCCGACGGCACGACCGTGAAGATGTCGGGCGGGGTGAAGTCGGATGCCGCGAACGCCGCCGTGACGGCATCCGACACCCCGTCCGCATCCGCGTGGGAGACGAGGGCGATCGCCGCGCCGCCGAAGCCGCCGCCGGTCATCCGCGCCCCGAGGGCGCCGGCCGAGAGGGCGGCCTCGACGGCCGTGTCGAGCTCGGGCGTGGAGATCTCGAAGTCGTCGCGCATCGACGTGTGCGAGGCGGTCAGCAGTGGGCCGATCGCGCGGGCGCCTTCGGTGCGGAGCGTGCGCACGGTGTCGAGCACCCGCTGGTTCTCGGTCACGATGTGTCGCACGCGCCGGAAGGTCTCCGCGTCCAGGAGCGAGGCCGCCCGGTCGAGGTCGGATGCCGCCACATCCCGCAGCGCCGGCACGCCCAGAGCCGCGGCGCCGCGCTCGCAGGAGGCGCGGCGCTGACCGTAGCCGCCGGTGGCGTGGGAGTGCTTCACGCGCGTGTCGAAGACGAGCACCTCCAGGCCCGCCTCTGCGAAGCCGAGCGGGACGAGCGTCGTCTCGAGGCGGCGGCAGTCGAGGAAGAGCGCCGCATCCGCCTCCCCGAGCATCGAGGCCATCTGATCCATGATCCCCGTCGGCGCCCCGACGGCCTCGTTCTCGGCACGACGGCCGATCCGGGCGAGTGCACGGGCGTCGAGGCCGGCCTGCCAGACGTCGTTCAGCGCCGTCGCGACGGCACCCTCGATCGCGGCGGACGACGAGAGCCCCGCGCCCACCGGCACGTCGGAGACGATCGCGATGTCGACGCCCGTGCCGGAGGCGCCCGCCTCGCGCAGCGCCCAGGCGACGCCGAGAGGGTAGGCGGCCCACTCGGGTACGGTCACCCCGGTGAAGAGTTCCGGCGAGAGCTCGGCGAGAGCGACCTCGACGGGCTCTTCGGCGAAGGACGATGCCACACGGATGCGGTCGTCCGCGCGCTCCGCCACCGCGGCCGTCGTGCGCTGCGAGATCGCGAACGGCAGCACGAAGCCGTCGTTGTAGTCGGTGTGCTCGCCGATGAGGTTGACGCGCCCGGGGCCGACCAGACGCCGGCGGGGCGTGACCGGTGAGATCGCGGAACAGTGCAGTCGCAGCATCCGATCGCTGCGCGGTCATGCGGCGGACTCCGCCGCGCGCTGGACGGCCTCGCGCAGGCGGGCGGCGCCGTCCTCCGGGGTGATCTCGGTGGCCCAGGCCCACATCGCGGCTTCGGAGCCGGCGAGGAACTTGAGCTTGTCGGCGGCGCGCCGCGGGCTCGTCAGCTGCAGATGCAGGCGCACGGTGTCGCGACCGACGTGGACAGGCGCCTGGTGCCAGGCGGCGATGTACGGGGTCGGCGTCTCGTAGAGCGCGTCGACGCCGCGCAGCAGCGTCAGGTACAGCGGGGCGAGCTCGTCGCGCTCGGCCTCGGTCGTCTCGGCGAGATCGGGAACGTGCCGGTGCGGCAGGAGGTGCACCTCCAGCGGCCAGCGCGCGGCGAAGGGCACGAACGCCGTCCAGTGCGCCCCCTGCAGCACGACCCGCTCGGAGGCCTGTTCGAGGTCGAGGATGCGCCGGAAGAGATCGGGCGCGGTGCGGTCGATGCTCTCCAGGGTGCGGGCGGTGCGCGGCGTGATGTACGGGTAGGCGTAGATCTGCCCGTGCGGATGCGGGAGGGTCACCCCGATCGCCGCGCCGCGGTTCTCGAAGGGGAAGACCTGCTCGATGCCGGGCAGCCGCGACAGCGCCGCCGTGCGGTCGGCCCAGGCCTCGATCACGGTGCGCGCGCGGGTGGTCGTCTGGGTGCCGAAGGATCCGGAGTGGTCGGGGCTGAAGCAGACCACCTCGCAGCGGCCGACGGAGGTGCGGGTGCGGCCGAGCCCGAGGGCGTCGAGGTCGTCGAGACCGCGCGGCGGGTTCGCGGCGGCGGGCGCGGTGCCGTGTGCCTCGGCGAGGGCGGGGCCGAAGGCGGGGGAGCGGTTCTCGAAGACCGCGACGTCGTAGAGCGACGGGACCTCGGAGGGGTTCGCCGGCGACTGGGGGCGAGCGGATCGGCGTCGGCCCGGGCATCATGACCCGGTTCTGCCGGCTCGCGGCCACGGTGATCCAGTCGCCGGTGAGGATGTCGAGGCGCATGCTCGAGGTCTCCGGACGCGGATCGAGGATGCGGGTGTCGATGGCGCGCTCGGGGCCGAGGGCGGTGTCGGGGTCGTCGTAGTAGATCAGCTCGCGTCCGTCGGCGAGACGGGTGGCGCGCTTGACGACACCCGCGCCGAGGTGCTCGGTCGACGATTCCGGAGAACTCACGCTGTTCACGGTACAGCGAAGCCATGTTATCGTCAACATGACTGAACTTTCCGGAGTTGCGGGCAGGGGACGATGACCAGACGAGTGTCGATGGCGGATGTCGCCGCGCGCGCCGGCGTCTCGGCGCAGACCGTCTCGCGCGTCGTCAACGGCAGCCCGCGTGTCGACCCGGCCACGCGCGCCGCCGTCGAAGCCGCGATGGTCGCGCTCGACTACCGTCCCCATCGCGCGGCGCGGGCGCTGCGCACCGGCCGCACCCAGACCATCGGACTCGTCGTGTCGACGCTCGCCACCGTGGGTAACTCCCGCACGCTCGAGGCGATCTCCCTCGCGGCCGCGACCCGCGGCTACGCGCTGACGGTGGTCACAGCCCCTCGCCGCGACGACGTCGCCGACGCCTTCGCCCGTCTCCACGAGCAGGGCATCGACGGGGCCATCGTGCTCAACGAGGCGACGGCGCTGGCTCGCACGCTCGAGGTGCCCGCCTCCCTCGCGCTCGTCGTGGTCGACTCCCCTCCCGATGAGCGCTACGTCGTCGTGCAGACCGACCACGCCGCCGGGGCGCGCCTCGCGACCGCGCACCTCCTCGCTGCCGGGCACGAGACCGTGCACCACCTGGCGGGGCCCGAAGGCTCCTTCGCCGCCGCCGAGCGCGAGCGGGGCTGGCGCGAAGCGCTGGCCGGGCGGCCGGCCGGGGAGGTGCTGCGCGGGACTGGAGCGCGGCATCCGGGTTCCGTGCGCTGCAGGACCTGCCCGATACGGCCACGGCCCTCTTCGCCGCGAACGACCAGATGGCGCTGGGTGCCCTGCGCGCGCTTGCCGAGTCGGGGCGCACCGTGCCCGGAGACGTCGCGGTCGTGGGCTTCGACGATGTGACGGATGCCGCCGACTACCGTCCGCCGCTGACGACCGTCCGCCAGGACTTCGATGCACTCGGAGAGGCCGCGGTGGCAACCCTCACCGCGGTGATCGGGGGCGAGCCGGCGCAGGGCGTGACCCTGATGCCCGGGCTCGTGCGCCGAGCCAGCGCCTGAGGCGCGTGCGGCGGACGCGTGGGGGTTCGGCGGGCAGGGGTAACGTCATGAGCAGGAGGAGCGCACATGCGGATAGTCTTCGCCCCCGACAGCTTCAAGGGGACGCTCTCGGCATCGGATGCCGCGGCCGCGCTCGCCGAGGGTTGGCGCTCGGTCGACGCGGATGCCGAGCTGGTGCTGCGGCCGATGGCCGACGGCGGGGAGGGGACGGTCGAGGCGTTCGCCGCCGCCGTGGACGGCACCCGGGAGATGGCGGTCACCGTGACGGGGCCGGCGGGCGACCCGATCCCCGCGCGGTGGCTGCTGTTGCCGCCGACGGAGGGCACGCCCCGGGGCACGGCCGTGATCGACCTCGCCTCGACATCCGGGATCGAGCTGCTCGGCGACCGCCGCGAACCCTGGGACGCTGGCACGGCCGGCTTCGGCGAGGCGATCGCCGCCGCGCTCGACCACGGCGTCTCGCGTCTCGTGCTGGGCATCGGGTCGAGCGCCTCGACCGACGGCGGGGTGGGCATGCTCACCGCTCTCGGCGCGCGCATCCTCGACGCCGAGGGTGCGCCGGTCGCCTCCGGAGCGCGCGGCCTGCTCGACGCGGCATCGGTCGAGCTCGCCGGGCTGCGACCCGCACCCGAGGTGATCGTGCTCACCGATGTGACCCACCCGCTCACCGGACTGCGCGGCGCGGCGGCGGTCTTCGGCCCGCAGAAGGGGCTGATCGCGCCCGAGGACATCGCCCGGGTGGATGCGGCGCTCGGCCGCTTCGCCGGGCTCATCGGGCTCGACCCGGCAACCCCGGGAACGGGAGCCGCCGGCGGCGTGGGCGGCGCGCTCGTCGCCTGGGGTGCGCGTCTGGTGCCCGGTGCTGCCGAAGTCGCCCGGATGATCGGGCTGCCGGAGGCGCTCGCGACCGCTGATGTCGTCGTCACCGGCGAGGGCTCCTACGACGGCCAGTCCGGTGACGGGAAGGTGCCGTCCTACGTCGCCGATCTCGCCGCGCGGTCGGGAACGGTCTCTCTGCTGGCCGCCGGCCGGATCGCCGCGGATGCCGACGCCGGGCTGTTCGCGGCATCCGTCTCCCTCACCGAGATCGCCGGCTTCGCCGAGGCGGCGCTCGCCGACCCGGAGCGGTGGCTGCGCGAAGTGGGGGTGCGGCTGGCGCGATCGGTGCCGCCGTTGCCGCGCTGATACTGCGTTTCGTCTCGATCCCGCTACGCGGGTTCTCGCTCAACGACCGGGGGACGGGCTTCGCTCAACGACCGGGAGGACGGGCTCCGCTCAACGACCGGAGAGCGCCTCGGAGACGACGGCCCGGGCCTCCTCCTGGACCTGGGCGAGATGCTCCGGGCCGCGCAGCGACTCCGCGTACAGCTTGTAGACGTCCTCCGTGCCGGAGGGCGGGCGGCGAACCAGGCGTGCGCGGTCTGCACCTTCAGCCCGCCGATCGCCGCATCGTTGCCGGGGGCGTGCGAGAGCTTGGCGGTGATCTCCTCGCCGGCGAGCGAGGTGGCGCTCACCGCGTCCGGGGAGAGCCTGCCCAGCGTCGCCTTCTGCTCGGGCGTCGCCGGTGCATCCACCCGCTGATATGCGGAGGAGCCGAACTCCGCCTCGAGCTCGCGGTAGCGCTCCGACGGCGTCTTCCCGGTCACGGCGATGATCTCGGCGGCCAGCAGGCACAGCAGGATGCCGTCCTTGTCGGTCGACCACGCGGAGCCGTCCCGGCGGAGGAAGGAGGCCCCCGCCGACTCCTCGCCGCCGAAGGCGACCGAGCCGTCGAGCAGCCCGGGCACGAACCACTTGAATCCGACGGGCACCTCCAGCAGCGTCCGACCGAGAGAGGATGCGACCCGGTCGATGATCATCGACGAGACGAGCGTCTTGCCGATCGCCGCCTCCGCGGGCCAGTCGGGCGGTGCGAGAAGAGGTAGTCGATCGCGACGGCCAGGTAGTGGTTGGGGTTCATGAGCCCGGCATCCGGTGTCACGATCCCGTGCCGGTCGGCGTCGGCGTCGTTGCCGGTGAGCACGTCGAAGTCGCCCCTCTTGGCGACGAGCGAGGCCATGGCGTTCGACGAGGAAGGATCCATCCGGATCTTCTCGTCCCAGTCCAGTGTCATGAAGCGCCAGGTCGGGTCGACCTCGGGGTTCACGACCGTCAGATCGAGTCCGTGCAGCTCGGCGATGAGCGCCCAGTACTCCACCGAGGCGCCGCCCATCGGGTCGGCGCCGATCCGCACGCCCGCACGGCGGATCGCCTCCACGTCGATGATCGACGGCAGGTCGCGCACATAGGCGTCGCGGAAGTCGTACTCCCCGATGCGCGCCGCATCGATGTCGGCGAATCGGATGCGGGTGACCTCGGCCAGTCCGCCCGCGATGAGCGCGTTCGCCCGCTCGGCGATCCAGCCCGTCGCATCCGTGTCGGCCGGCCCGCCGTTCGGTGGGTTGTACTTGAAACCGCCATCGCGGGGCGGGTTGTGCGAGGGGGTGATGACGATGCCGTCGGCGAGGGCTGCGACATCCGACACTCCGCGGTTCGCCGTGAGGATGGCGTGGCTCAGCGCCGGGGTCGGCACCCAGGAGTCGCGGGCGTCGACCCGCACGTCGATGCCGTTCGCGACGAGCACCTCGATCGCGCTGCGCTCGGCGGGGCGCGAGAGCGCGTGCGTGTCGCGCCCGAGGAAGAGCGGCCCGCCGATGCCCTGCGAACGCCGGTAGTCGACGATCGCCTGGGTGGTGGCGAGGATATGGTGCTCGTTGAAGCTGCCCGACAGCGACGAGCCGCGATGGCCGCTCGTGCCGAACACGACCCGCTCGGCGGCCACGGCCGGATCCGGCCGGCGGTCGTAGTAGGCGTCGATCAGCTCATCGATGTCGACGAGGTCCGATTCTTCTGCGGGCAGTCCTGCGCGGCTCATGCGCCCAGTCTGTCACCGGGCGCCGCGTCTGTCAGGTGGCTCCCGTCACGAACGATCGCGGGACTAGGCTGTTGCGGGTGAACTCCGACTCCGCGGCATCCGTCCCCTCACGACGTACGTACAGCTATCTCGGACCCGCGGGACCTTCACGGAGGCGGCCCTCGATCAGGTCGCCGAGGCGCGCGGACAGATCTGGCGGGCCGTGCACAACGTCGGCGAGGCGCTCGACGACGTGCTCTCGGGGACGAGCGACGCGGCCATGATCGCGATCGAGAACTCCATCGAGGGCGGTGTCTCCACCACGCAGGACGCGCTGGCGACCCTGCCCGGGCTCCGGATCGTCGGCGAGTACCTCGTTCCGGTGAGCTTCGTGCTCGTCGGAGCGCCCGGGACCTCGCTCGCGGATGTGAAGACCATCGCCGCCCACCCCGTGGCCTACGCCCAGTGCCACCGCTGGCTCGGCGACCACCTGCCCGCGCACACCCACGTTCCGGCGGCGAGCAATGTGGCCTCCGCGCTCGGGTCCTCGACGGCTCGCTGCCGGCCGAGGCCGCGATCGCCGCGCCCGGCGTCATCCGCCATCAGGAGGTCGAGGTGCTCGCCGAGGCGATCGGCGACAACTCCGAGGCCGTGACCCGGTTCGTGCTCGTCTCGCGCACGGCGCCGTCGCCGCCGCCCACGGGAGCCGACAAGACCTCGCTCATCGCCGAGCTCCCCGACGACCACCCGGGTGCCCTGCTGGAGCTGCTCGAGCAGTTCTCGACCCGCGGCATCAACCTCTCGCTCATCGAGTCGCGGCCGATCGGAGACGCCCTCGGTCGCTACCGTTTCGTGATCGACGCCGACGGCCACATCCACGACGAGCGGATGGCCGACGCGCTCCTGGGTCTGAAGCGCTTCAGCCCCAAGCTCATCTTCCTGGGCTCCTACCCGCGCGCCGACCGGCAGGTCGTGCAGTACCCCGATCGCTACGCGGACGACGTGTTCGTCGAGGCCCGTGACTGGCTGCGCGGCATCGTCTCGGGCGAGCCGGAGGACTGAGCCGCGCGGTTTCGCGGTGAGGCATGTTCGCTCTGCAGGAGGGTGCGGGCGGTCTGCAGGAGCGATGACCTGGATTCCGGGCACGCACCGGCGTGTCGCCTGCGCCGGGACGCGTTGGTCCTGCAGACGGCCGGATGCCTCCTGCAGAACGACCGGGGTATCGGCTACAAGGCGGCCGCGACGAGCTCCAGGGTCTGCGCGCGACCCGGCGAGGCGTCGCGCGGCTCGGACTCGTAGGCGCCGGCGACCGGCGAGAGCATGACCTCGTCGACGCCGTACCGCGCCGCGAAGTCCCGCACCTGTGCCGCGACGTCCGCGCCGGTGCCGATGAACCAGCGCGCCCGGGCATCGGCCGTGAACTGCTCGAAGAGCGGATCGGATGCCGCGCCGCGCGCCTCCTCGACGGTCTCGAGCGCGGTCAGCGGCCTGTTCGTGCGCAGCCGCGCGAACATGCGCAGCTGCGGCAGCGCTCGCTCCTCGGCCTCTTCCGCGGTCGGGGCGGCGACCGCGTTGACGGTGAGGAAGGTGCGCGGTTCCGGGTGCTCCTCGCTCGCCTGGTAGCCGTCGCGGTAGAGGGCGAGCGCACGGTCGAGCCCCGAGCCGGAGAAATGGTTGGCGAAGACATAGGGGAGTCCGGCGGATGCCGCCAGCTGCGCCGAGTAGTCGCTCGACCCGAGCAGCCACACCTCGGGGAGCCGGTCGCCGCCGGCGTCGCGTGCACGGTGTACTCGCCGCCGCTCGTGAAGCGCAGGGCAGCGCCCTCGGGAGAGCTGAGCGCCGCGATGTCCTGCACATGCCTCGGGAACTGCTCCACGTCGCTCGTCGTCCCCGAGGTGCGCAGGAGCTGGGTGATGACCGGGTCGCTGCCGGGCGCGCGGCCCAACCCCAGGTCGATGCGTCCGGGCGCGAGAGCCTCCAGTGCGGCGAACTGCTCGGCGACGATGAGTGGGGCATGGTTCGGCAGCATCACACCGCCCGAGCCGAGGCGCATCCGCGCGGTGCGCGCGGCCGCCGCGGCGATGAGCACGGGCGGCGAGGTCGAGGCGACCGCGGGCATGTTGTGGTGCTCGGCGAACCAGTAGCGGCGGATGCCGAGAGCCTCGGCCCTCCGCACGAGATCGAGCGAGGCGGCGACCGCCTCGGAGCTGGTCTGACCGGTGCGCACGGGCACGAGGTCGAGGACGGAGAGGGCTGGCGCAGTCATCTTCGGGTGCAACCCGGCATCCGATCTCCCCATTCCCTCCCGCAAGTGATTGCGTTTTCCTGCAAGTTCTTGCGTAGACTGTCGCCGTGTCCCAGCGTCTCGCCGAAGTGGCCCGCAAGGTCGGGGTCAGCGAAGCCACCGTCAGCCGTGTGCTCAACGACAAGCCCGGAGTGTCGGATGCGACGAGGCAGGCCGTGCTCACGGCCCTCGACGTCCTCGGCTACGAGCGGCCGACGAAGCTGCGCGGCGAGCGTGCGCGGCTGGTCGGGCTCGTGCTCCCGGAATTGACCAACCCGATCTTCCCGGCCTTCGCCGAGATCATCGGCGGAGGGCTGACGCAGAACGGCTACACCCCGCTCCTGTGCGTGCAGAACGCGGGCGGCATCTCCGAGTCGGAGTATGTGGACCTCCTGCTGCAGCAGCAGGTCTCGGGGGTGATCTTCCTCGGCGGCAACTACAGTCAGGCCGACTCTCCGCACGAGCACTACGAGCGCCTGCGGCGGGTGAAGCTCCCGACCGTCTTCGTCAACGCACGGGTGGACAGGCTCGAGTTCGCGACCGTCTCCACCGACGACGTGCTCGCCGCGGAGCAGGCCGTGACGCACCTGCGCCAGCTGGGGCACCGGCGCATCGGCCTGCTGCTCGGGCCGAGCGATCACGTGCCCTCGGAACGCAAGCTCGACGGTGCGCGGCGGTGCCTCGCGCAGCTCGGCGACCCGCTGGAGGACGACCTCGTCGTGCGCGGGCTCTACACGATCGAGTCCGGGCAGGCCGGCGCGAAGCAGTTGATCGACGCCGGTGCCACGGCGATCGTCTGCGCCAGCGACCCCCTCGCCCTCGGGGCCATCCGGGCCGCCCGGCGGGCCGGCAAACGGGTCCCCGACGACGTGAGCATCGTGGGCTTCGACGACTCCTCGCTCATGAGCTGCACGGAGCCGCCCCTGACGACGGTCAGGCAGCCGATCGAGTCGATGGGGCGCACCGCGATCGACCTGCTCCTCGCCCAGATCCGCGGTGGCGGACGCTCGCACACGGAGCTGCTGTTCGAGCCCGAGCTCGTGCTGCGCGCCTCCACCGCCCCGCTCGCCTCCTGAGGCGTCGCCGAACCGAGCGGAACCCCGGTGTCGGGTGGTGGCCGGATGCCGCGGATCGCTGCGGCCGAACCCGCTTGCGCATTCTTGCGTGATCTTGCGTAGATATGAAATTACAACTGTTTGTCTACTTCTTGCGTTAATCCATCCGCGAAGCTACATTCGTCGTCGACACACTTCGACGATGAGGAGCACCGTGGACGCAGACGTCCAGACGCGCGAGGACGCGACCCGCACCCAGCCCGTTTCCGTGCCGACGATCGCGCCGGGCGCGCTCGAGGAGGATCCGCTGTGGTGGCGTCACGCCGTGATCTACCAGGTCTACGTGCGCAGCTTCGCCGACGGCAACGGCGACGGCACCGGCGACCTCGCCGGGGTGCGCGCCCGTCTCCCCTATCTGAAGTCCCTCGGCGTCGACGCCATCTGGTTCAACCCCTGGTACGCGAGTCCTCTCGCCGACGGCGGCTACGACGTCGCCGACTACCGCACGATCCATCCCTCCTTCGGCACCCTGGCCGAGGCGGAGAAGCTCATCTCCGAGGCGCTCGCGCTCGGCATCCGCACGATCATCGACATCGTCCCGAACCACGTCAGCGACCGGCATCCGTGGTTCCAGGAGGCTCTGGCAGCGGGGCCCGGCAGCCCCGAGCGCGAGCGGTTCTGGTTCCACCCCGGGAAGGGCGAGGGCGGCGAGGAGATCCCTACGCACTGGGTCTCCAGCTTCCAGGGCCAGACCTGGACGCGCACCGTCGACCCCGACGGCACGCCCGGGGAGTGGTATCTGCATCTGTTCACCCCGAGCAGCCCGACCTCAACTGGAACCACCCCGACGTGCGCCGGGAGCATGAGGACATCCTCCGCTTCTGGTTCGACCGCGGCGTCTCCGGCGTGCGCATCGACTCCGCGGCGCTCCCGGTGAAGGATCCGGCGCTCCCGGAGATCGCGGGGGAGCCCCGCGGCGGCGCCCACCCGCACATCGACCGCGACGAGCTGCACGACATCTATCGCTCGTGGCGTCGCGTGGCCGACGAGTACGAGGGGACCTGCATCCTCGTCGGCGAGGTCTGGCTCGACGACGCCGAGCGCTTCGCCCGCTACCTGCGCTCGGACGAGATGCACACCGCGTTCAACTTCGACTTCATGACCCAGCCCTGGGACGCCGGCTGCATGCGCGCGTCGATCGAGCGCACGCTCGCCGAGCACGCCCCCGTCGGCGCGCCGGCGACCTGGGTGCTCTCGAACCACGATGTGACCCGGCCCGTCACCCGGTACGGGCGCGCCGACTCGGGCTTCGCCTTCGATCGCAAGCGCTTCGGCACCCCACCGACCTGGAACGGGGCATGCGCCGCGCCCGGGCCGCCGCGCTCCTGGTCGCCGCCCTCCCCGGAGCCATGTACATCTACCAGGGTGACGAGTTGGGCCTCCCCGAGGTCGAGCTCCCCGCGAGGTCATCGAGGATCCGATGCACTTCCGCTCCGAGGGGGTCGACCCCGGCCGGGACGGATGCCGCGTCCCGCTGCCGTGGGCGGGCGCCTCGGCGCCGTACGGCTTCGGGACCGACCCGGAGCACGAGCCCTGGCTGCCGCAGCCGGCGGACTGGTCCTCGCTCACCGTCGAGGCCGAGGAGGCGGACCCGCAGTCGATGCTGCGCCTGTACCGCGATGCCCTCGCGATCCGGCGGACCCGCGACGACCTCGCCGGCGAGCGGCTGGAGTGGCTCGAGCTCGGCGCCGGTGTGCTCGCCTTCCGACGTGGCGAGCACACCGCATCCGTCACGAACTTCGGCCCCGTGCCGATCGCCCTCCCTGCGCACCGCGGGGAGGTCCTCTGCAGCGCACCGCTCGAGGACGGCGCGCTGCCGCCCGACACCACCGTCTGGCTCGAGATCTGAGCCCGGCATCACCTCGACCCTGCATCACCCACACCCACGAAAGGGAAAGACAATGAAGTCACCAGGACGGATCCTGCTGGTCGGCGCCACGTCAGTGGCGTTGGTCGGCTCCATGGCGGCGTGCTCCGCCGGCGAGAGCGGTGAGCCCGAGTCCGGCAGAGTCGAGCTGCGCGTCGCCACCTTCCCGCCCGGCGCCGACGTCGCCGCCTATGAGGCCTTCGCCGCGCAGGAGAAGCAGTTCGAAGACGAGCATCCCGACATCGACATCATCGGCGTCGAGTACGAGTGGGAGGGGCCGACCTTCGCCGTGCAGCTGGCCGGCGGCAGCCTCCCCGACGTCTTCACCGTGCCCTTCACCGACTCCAAGACGCTGCTCGAGAACGGTCAGCTCATGGACGTCACCGCCGAGATCAGGGAGCTCGGATATGAGGACGCCTTCAATCCGATCGTCCTCGAGGGCGTGACGGATGCCGCAGGAAACATCTTCGGCTTCCCCGTCAGGCCTACGGGATGGGACTGCACTACAACCGCGACCTGTTCGCACAGGCCGGCCTCGATCCGGATTCGCCGCCGACCACCTGGGACGAGGTGCGCCAGTACGCCCAGCAGATCTCGGAGCGGACCGGCAAGGCCGGGTACGCGCAGATGGCGATCAACAACACCGGCGGCTGGCAGCTCACCGCGCAGTCCGTCGCTCGCGGCGGTCGCACCCAGGTCGACAACGTCGACGGCTCGGCGCAGTCCACGATCGACAACCCCGGCACGAGGGCGACGCTGGAGTTCCTGCATCAGCTGCGCTGGGTCGATGACTCCTTCGGCTCCAAGGTGGACCTCGACTGGGGCACGATCAACCAGGAGTTCGCCGCGGGCAACATCGGCATGTACACATCCGGATCGGATGTCTACACCGCGCTCGTCCGCGACTTCGGTCTCGCTCCGGACGCCTACGGTCTGACGGTGGTCCCCACCGAGGGCGCCGACCCGGGCACGCTCGGCGGCGGGACATCGCGGTGATCAGCCCGACGATCGACGAGGCGACCAAGGCCGCCGCCGTCGCCTGGATCGACTGGTACTACATGCGCAAGCTCCTCGACGAGGATGCGGCGGTGCTCGACGCCCGGACGCTCAGCGAGTCCGGCCAGGCCGTGGGCACCCCGGTGCTTCCGGTGCTCAGCCGTGAGCTCTACGAGGAGTCGCTGGTCTGGATCGAGCCGTACATCAACGTACCGCGCGATCAGATGGCGCCGTTCATCGACTCGATCTGGGACCAGACCCCGGTCGGCGAGCCGAAGAAGGCGACGCAGGAGATCTACGCCCTGCTCGACGACGTCGTGCAGACCGTGCTCACCGATCGCAACGCCGACATCGACGCGCTCCTCGCGAAGGCCCAGGCCGACGCCCAGGGGATCCTCGACTGACCGGCATCGGAGGGGCGCTTCGCAGGGAGCCATGCGGCGAAGCGCCCCTCCTCTCCACACAGCAAGGCAGGACATGACCATCACCTTCCCCGAGGTCGCCGCGGCGGCATCCGACCCTCCGCAGGACCCGCCGCCGCGGCGGCGTGCGCGGCGCACTCCCCTGACGTGGCTTCGCGGGGGAGGGCTCTCGAACCTCCTGTTCGTGCTGCCGATGCTGATCGTCTTCTTCTTCTTCAGCTGGTCGCCGATCGTGCGGTCGGTGATCATGAGCCTGCAGAAGACGAACCTCATCGTCTGGGAGTGGGTGGGCCTGGACAACTACATCGCGGTGCTCACCGACCCGCAGCTGGGTCAGGCCGTGATCAACACCCTGTACTTCGCGGTGCTGGCGCTCGTCTTCGGCTTCCCGCTTCCGCTGTTCATGGCCGTGCTCATGAGCGAGGTGCGCCGGGGAAGGGCCTCTACTCGGCGCTGGCGTATCTGCCGGTGGTCATCCCGCCGGTCGTCGCCGTGCTGCTGTGGAAGTTCTTCTACGATCCATCGGCGACGGGTGTGTTCAACACGATGCTGGGATGGGTCGGCATCCCGCCGCAGCCCTGGCTGTCCTCGGCCGTGCAGGCGATGCCCTCGCTCGTGCTGGAGGCGACCTGGGCGGCGGCGGGCGGCTCGATCATCATCTACCTCGCCGCGCTGCTCGCCGTGCCGCCGGAGCTGTACGACGCCGCCGAGGTGGACGGCGCCGGGATCTGGCGCAAGGTCTGGCACGTCACGCTGCCGCAGCTGCGCGGCATCCTGTTCATCATGCTGATCCTGCAGATCATCGCGACCGCGCAGGTCTTCCTCGAGCCGTTCCTGTTCACCGGGGAGGACCGGCGGGCGCGACGCGCACGATCCTGCTGTACATCTATGACAAGGCCTTCCGCAACAGCCTCGGCGGCGACTACGGGGAGGCGACGGCCGTGTCGGTGCTCCTGGCGATCGTGCTCGCCCTGCTGTCGTGGCTGTACTTCCGTCTGACGAACCGGTGGAGCACCTCATGAGCGCGCTGGATTCCGAACGCACCATCGTCTCCGCCTCGGAGCGACGGCGGCTGGGGGTCGGATCGGCTTCGGCCTCACCCACGCCTTCCTCCTGGCGACGCTCGTCTTCGTCGGGCTCGGACCGATCCTGTGGCTCATGAAGGCCGCGGTCACGCCGACGCAGGACACCCTGACGCAGCCCTTCGCACTGTGGCCGAACGGCATCGACTGGGCGAACCTGTCGCAGGCGTGGAACGACATCCACATCGACCAGTACTTCTTCAACACGATCGTCATCGCCGCCGGCGCCTGGCTGGCCCAGCTCTTCGTCGCGACCACGGCCGGCTACGCCCTGTCGGTGCTCCGACCGAGATACGCGCCGATCCTGAGCGCGCTCGTGCTCGCGACCCTGTTCATCCCCGGCATCGTGCTGCTGGTGCCGCTGTACCTGACCATCGTGAATCCGCCGTTCGGCATCGGCTCGCTGCTGAACAACTACCTCGCGGTGTGGCTGCCGATGGCGGCGAACGCCTTCAACATCCTGCTCGTCAAGAGGTTCTTCGACAATCTCCCCGAGAGGTGTTCGAGGCCGCCCGCACCGACGGCGCCGGCCCTTTCCGGCTGTTCTGGTCGATCGTCCTGCCGATGTCGAAGCCGATCCTCGGCGTCGTGTCGGTGTTCGCGATCATCGCCGCCTGGAAGGACTACCTCTGGCCGATGCTCGTGCTGCCGGATCCGGCCGTGCAGCCGCTGTCGGTGCGACTGCCCGCGGTGGCGAGCCAGACCGAGCTCGACGTCTTCCTGGCCGCCCTGGCGATCGCGACGCTCATCCCGATCGGGATGTTCCTCATCTTCCAGTCGGTCTTCCTGCGCTCGGCAGGGCTCGGCGGCGCGGTCAAGGGCTGAGTGTCCTCAGAGGCTTCCGATGCCCTTGCCGACCACGACCGCGCCGAGGACGGCCAGCACGACGCACATGATGACGGCGTTCTCCCGGCTCAGCCAGACGCGGAGGGCGTCCAGTGCGGCCGCGAGCCGATCGGATGCCGCGAGGTATCCGAGCACGAGCACGAGCACGGTCGATCCGGCGAGCAGGGTGAAGATCCCGACCGTCAGCGCGAGAGCTCCCGTGTCGAGCTCGCTCGATCCGATCGTGGCCCCGCGCTGGCGGCGAGCAGGAGGTTCTTCGGGTTGACCCCGCCCAGCAGGAGCCCGAGCCCGAGCGCGCCGCCGAAGCCCATGCCGTCGATCCTCTGCATCCACGGGGCAGGTGCGGATCCTCGCCTTCGCGCGGACGTCCGCGCCACTGCCGGAGGGCGAGGAGGAGCAGGCCTGCGCCGAGCAGGATCTGGATCGTGCCGAGGAGAGGGCGGGATGCGGCATCCGACTCTTCGGGGAGGAGACCGGAGAGCAGACTGAAGAGCGTCGTGGCGGCGAGGATCCCCGCGAGCCAGCCCAGGAGGAACCCGACGCTCGTGACCCGCGCCCTCGGCGAGAGCAGCATGAGGATCGCGGCGATGATCGGCACCGGGCTGATCGCGATGCCCAGGGCGAGCGGGATGGTCTGTCCGATCACCTCGTTCATGCGTCGTCCTCTCGCGGCCGTACGGCGGTGACGGCCTCGACGGCCGCGCGATTGGTCGGGTGCAGCGGCTCGTCGTCGAGGATCCCCAGCAGACGGAGCCGCTTCTGCACGGGAGGCGTCACACGGCTGAAGGCGAGGGAGACGCCGTGGTCCCGCAGCCAGTCCTTGAGTCCTTCGAACGACTCGGCGGCGGTCACATCGACATCGCTCACCGCCTCCAGGTCGAGCACCACGTGCCGCACGGCGTCCGGCCCCGGGCGGTGATCGCCTTCTTCACCGCTTCGACGAACACGTTGCCGTTCGCGAAGAACAGCGGGCCGACATCCGCACGACCACGACGCCCGGTGCCGTGACCGCTCCGCGCGGCGCCTCCTCCAGCAGAGAGGCCGCTGGGTCGTCGTTCGCGGCGAGCACGTCGATCGCCGGGCTCGCCGCGCGCTTGGCGAGGTTGACGAGCGCGAGGACGAAGGCGACGAGGATGCCGGGGATCGATCCCACCAGGAGCGTCACGAGGAAGCAGATCGCGCCGACGGCGAATTCGAAGCGGTCGATCTTCCAGAGCCGCCCCAGCTCGGTGAACCCGAGCAGCGGGATGATCGCGACGGCGACGATCGCGCCGATCGCGGGAGAGGGGATGTCGGCGAGCAGGGCGGTGCCGAACAGGAGCAGGAGCAGGGTCCCACCGGCGAGGACGAGCGAGGGCAGCTGGGTGCGCGAGCCCGCCTGATCCATCGCCGCCGTGCGGCTGGTCGAGGAGCCGACGGCGAAGCTGCCCTGGAAGCCTGCGGCGACATTCGCCAGGCCGAAGGCGAACAGGTCGCGGTTCGGCCGGGTCGGATAGTGCCTCTTCTCCCCGTAAGAACGGGAGACGAGCAGGCCTTCGGCCGTCGTGACCATCGTCAGCGCGAGGGCGGAAGGGATCAGCAGCGCCCACGTCTGCCAGTCGAGCATCGGCCAGGTCAGAGAGGGCGGTCCCGCCGGAACCTCGCCCAGCACGGCCACGCCGCGCTGATCGAGCTGGGCGACCACGACGAAGACCGTGGCGGCGACGAGCACGACCAAGGCCCACGGCACTCGGGGCAGGAACCGCTTGCCCAGCAGCAGCACGGCGACCGCGACGGCCGAGATGAGGATCGACCACGCGTGGGCGGTGCCCAGCCCCGACACCAGGTCGACGAGCTTCTGGGTGAACTCGCCGCCGGAGTCGATCGACACGCCGAGCATCTTCGCGATCTGGGAGACGAGGATGTCCAGCGCCAGGCCCCGACGAAGCCGACGAGGATCGGCTTCGACAGGAAGTTGGCGAGGAAGCCCAGTTTGAAGACCGCCAGCAGCATGAACATGACTCCGCAGATGATCGCCTGTGCGAGAGCGAGGGTCAGATAGTCCGCCGAGCCTGCGGCGGCCAAGCCGCCGATGGAGGAAGCCACGAGAGCGGCCGCGGCGGCATCCGGCGATGCCACGACCTGTCGCGAGGAGACGACGAGGGCGTAGACGATCGTCGGCACCACGAGCGCGTACAGCCCGGCCGTCGGGGGAGCCCGGCGATCTGCGCGTAGCCGATGTTGAGCGGGATGGCGATGGCCAGCAGCGTGATGCCCGCGGTGAGCTCGGTGGCGAGGTTCTTCCGGGTCAGCCCGGCGAGGGGTCTCTGCACGCTGGTCTCCTTCCGGTCGGGCGGCAGTGCTCGGGTGGTTCGTCCTCGATACACAGCATGGGTCACCGGTGCTCGTCTGTCGATGGGGTCATCACCCGTCCAGGGTGACGTCGGGGGAGTCGGATGCCGTCTGCGCGACGCCGTCGGTATCGTGAGCGCATGGACGGCGAGATCTTCCTTGTTCTGGTGTGCGCCCTCGCGGTCGCGGCGTTCGCGCGGTGGCGTGGATGGCCCGCGCCGCTGCTCGTGACGGGCGTGGCGCTGGCGGCCTCGCTCCTCCCCTTCGCGCCCACGCTCGACCTCGACGGGCACATTCTGCTGGGCATCGTGCTGCCGCCGCTGCTGTACTCGGCCGCGCTGGACGTCTCCTTCGTGAACTTCAAGAGGAGCCTGCCGCAGATCCGTCGCCTGGGCATCGGTCTGGTTCTCGTGACGACCGTCGTCGTCGGCCTCCTCGCCTGGTGGATCATGCCCTCGCTGACCCTGCCCGGAGCCCTGCTGCTGGGAGCGATCGTCGCCCCGCCGGACGCGGTCTCCGCCGCCGCGATCGGACGCCGACTCGGTCTGCCCCGGCGCATCATGACGGTGCTGTCCGGGGAGAGCCTCGTCAACGATGCGACCTCGCTGACGCTCTTCCGAGTGCTCGCGGCGATCCTGGCGGGTGCGACGCTGACGGTCTGGGGCGGCATCTGGCAGTTCGTTCTCGCGGTCGTGCTGGGCGCGGGCATCGGTCTCGTCTTCGGCATCGCCATGCACCAGCTCCGGATGCGGGTCGACGACTCGGTGCTCGTGGGCACCTTCTCGCTGCTCGTGCCCTTCGGCGCCTACGCCATCGCCGAGCACGTCGGCGGCTCGGGCGTGCTGTCGGTCGTCGCGATGGGGCTGTTCGTCGGCTATCACTCGCCGAAGACCAGCTACGCGACCCGGCAGCAGGAGCGTCCGCTGTGGCTGTCGGCGGATCTCCTCCTCGAGAGCTTCGTCTTCGCCTACATCGGCCTGCACAGTCCCGCGCTCGTCGCCGGCCTGGAGACGGATGACGTGCCCACCCTCCTCGTCCTCACCGGCGCCGTTCTGCTGGCGGTGCTGCTGGTGCGGCCCGCCTTCGTGTACCCCGCCTACGCGTGGGGGCAGATGTGGGCGCGTCTGCGGCAGCGGCGGGGTGCGGCATCCGGTCGCTCTGCGCCCTCGGGGCGCCCTCGATACGAGCCCGAACCCGTGCTGTCGTGGAAGGACAACGCGGTCGTGTCGTGGGCCGGCATGCGCGGGGTCGTCACCCTCGCGACGGCGATCGCCGCCGCAGATCTCGCCGGCCTCGACGAACGGTCCGAGACCGTGATCCTGTTCGTGGCGTTCTCGGTGACCATCGCGACACTGCTGCTGCAGGGGCTCACGCTGCCGCTGCTCATCCGGGCGCTCGGCGTCGCCGACGGCTCCGACGAGGCCGAGGAGGAGCGGGCTCGCGAGGCCGTGCGCGTCGCCTCGGCGAAGGCCGGCGCGGAGTTCCTCGCCGCACAGCGCATCGAGTGGGAGGCGAAGCACGGTGCCGCAGGCACGAAGGTGTTCGACGACATCGCCGAGCGCTTCTCACGCGTGTGGGCCGACACCGACGATCTCCGTGAGACGAAGAAGGAAGCGTCGGATGCCGCGGCGCCCTCCTTCGCCGACTACGTCGCCCTGTCGAAGGGGTGGCTTGCCATGCGGCGCGAGGTGCTGATCCGCGAGCGCGACGCCGGCACCCTCGACGAGGAGGTCATGCGGGATCTGCTCACGGCTCTGGACGCCGAAGAGCTCGCCCTCGACACCCGCAGCGCCGTGCATCCCGAGGAGGGTGGTGCCTCGCGGGACTGAGGCGGGTGACATCCGCTCCGACTCCTCGGCAGTCGTTGTCGCATATCGACGCCAGGAGCGACATCTTCTGACCAGGATTCGGGTTAGCGGTCGGCGAGTACGAGGAGCTCGCCGACCTCGCACTGCAGGGCGTCGCAGATCGCGCGGAGCGTCGAGTAGCGGATCGCCCGGGCACGGTCGTTCTTGAGCACCGAGAGATTGACGATGCTCACTCCGACCCGGGCGCTGAGCTCCGTGAGGGTCATGCCGCGCTCGGCGAGCAGCTCGTCCAGGCGGCAGTGGATGCCGGTGGGCTCCTCGTTCTCGGCCGGGGTCATACCAGCCCCTCGGTGTCGCGCTGCAGGCGGGCGCCGTAGCGGAACACCGCAGCCAGCGCAGCGAACGCGAGGCCTGCCGCAAGAGGCCAGAACGGAAGCGTGAGCGTGAACGCAGGGCTCGGCCACCAGGCCTGCAGGGCGTCTTCGACGCCCGGGATGTCGGGGTATTGAGCTCCGTTCCATGCGAACAGCTCGGCCGAGGCCATGCTGCCGGCGAGATCGCCGAGCATCGTCGCGGCGACGCCTCCTGCCGCGACGACGGCCGCGGTCACCATCAGCATGCGCGCCACGACCGGTGCGAAGGCGCGGCCGGCGAGGAGCTGGAAGCAGGCCACCGCGATCATCGCGGCGATGACGGCCGGCAGCAGCCACAACAGCGTCTGGCTGATCATCCACGAGACGCGGGCGCCCGCGCTGAGCCCTTCGACGAGGATCTCGGCTGAGGTGAACCCGCCGCTGACGAGCGTGGCGTTCGTGCCCTCGATCATGGTGCCTTCAGGAAGAGCCGGCCAGAACTCGCGGACCGGGACGGTGATGAGCACCTGGCTCTGCAGGAGGATCACGAGGCCTGTCACGATCCCGCCGACGAGCGAGAATCCTGCCCAGATGGCGGCGACGACGAGTGTCACGCGAACTACAACCGAGGCGTCACCGGGCGGATCGGAGCGCTTGCCCTGTCGGATGATCGCGGTGATGACGGCGGCGAGCGCGCCGAGGGCGATTGCCGCCGCGATGGGGATCCAGGAGCTCATGGTGCTCACACCAGCCCTTCCGTGTCGCGTTGCAGACGCGTTCCGTCGGCGACCAGGACACCGAGGACGAAGATGAGGACGCCGAGGAGGAGCAGTGTCGGGTCGACGCGGTCGAGCACCCACAGCCAGTCCCACAGCGGCAGTTCGATCGCATCGGGACCGTCTGGCGTGAAGACACCGCTGTGACCGGCATCGTAGACGGCGTAGCCCAGCTCCCTCACTGCCAGGTCTACGGCGAGCGCCTCCAGCTGCGGTGCGACGGCGGCTGCGACGATCACGAGCGCACCGAGCGCGCCCAGGCCCCATGACAGCAGCCGGGCGAACGGACGCCCCTGAGCATCCGCACCGCGAGCAGCACGGCGAGAAGCCCGCCCGCGATGATGACGAGGATGCCGAGCCCTTCCGCGAGGGCCTGTAGCGTCCGGGGAGCGAGGAGCGCCTCATCGCTGACGATGCGGAGTCCGTCGTAGTCGAGACCGCCGGCCTCAGGCCGGCCGCCTTCGATCGGCACCTGCGGTTGACGGGCGGTCAGGAGCCCCGCACGCCCGTTCCAGTAGTCGGTGAAGTAGCCGGTGATCCTCGGAACGGCTGCGACCACCGCGCCCAGGAGGATCAGGCCGCCGAAGAGCAGCGCGGAGATGAGCACCGTGGTTCGGCCTGCGCGAGACGTGGTGTCAGACATTCGATCCCCTCCTTATCGATATTCGTTGTTATCGACGATCGTTAACATAACGACTCTCGATAACCGCGTCAACCCCGGGGCGAGACATCGGATGCAGCAGATATGCCGACGGCGAACACGGGCATACGCGCGCCCCGGGCTGGTTACTCTCGATATACGGCGAGGACTGACGGTCCGCGCCATCGCCCCGAGCGAGAAGGAGTGACAATGTTCGAGAGATTCACCGACCGTGCACGTCGTGTGGTCGTCCTCGCCCAAGAAGAGGCGAAGATGCTCAACCACAACTACATCGGCACCGAGCACATCCTCCTGGGGCTCATCCACGAGGGCGAGGGCGTGGCCGCCAAGGCACTCGAGGCGCTCGGCATCTCGCTCGAGAACGTGCGCGAGCAGGTGCAGGACATCATCGGCCAGGGTCAGCAGCAGCCGACCGGCCACATCCCCTTCACCCCGCGCGCCAAGAAGGTGCTCGAGCTGTCACTGCGCGAGGCGTTGCAGCTCGGCCACAACTACATCGGCACCGAGCACATCCTCCTCGGCCTCATCCGCGAGGGCGAGGGCGTGGCCGCCCAGGTGCTCGTCAAGCTCGGCGCCGACCTCAACAAGGTGCGCCAGCAGGTCATCCAGCTGCTCTCCGGCGCCCCGGGCCGTGAGCCCGCCGCCGTCTCCGGCGCTGCGCACGAGGCCCCGCCGGCGCTCAAGGCGGCTCGCAGGTGCTCGACCAGTTCGGCCGCAACCTCACCCAGGCCGCGCGCGACAACAAGCTCGACCCGGTCATCGGCCGCGAGAAGGAGGCCGAGCGGGTCATGCAGATCCTCTCGCGCCGCTCCAAGAACAACCCCGTCCTCATCGGCGAGCCCGGCGTCGGCAAGACCGCCGTCGTCGAGGGCCTCGCCCAGGCGATCGTCAAGGGCGATGTTCCCGAGACGCTCAAGGACAAGCAGCTCTACTCCCTCGACCTCGGCTCGCTCATCGCCGGCTCCCGCTACCGCGGCGACTTCGAAGAGCGCCTGAAGAAGGTCACCAAGGAGATCCGCACCCGCGGCGACATCATCGTCTTCATCGACGAGATCCACACCCTGGTCGGTGCGGGCGCCGCCGAGGGCGCGATCGACGCCGCTTCGATCCTCAAGCCCCTGCTCGCCCGCGGCGAGCTGCAGACGATCGGTGCGACCACGCTCGACGAGTACCGCAAGCACTTCGAGAAGGACGCCGCACTCGAGCGCCGCTTCCAGCCTGTGCAGGTGCAGGAGCCCACCCTCCCGCACGCGATCAACATCCTCAAGGGGCTGCGCGACCGCTACGAGGCGCACCACAAGGTGCAGATCACCGACGGCGCGATCGTCGCCGCCGCGAACCTCGCCGACCGCTACGTCTCCGACCGCTTCCTGCCCGACAAGGCGATCGACCTGATCGACGAGGCCGGCGCGCGCCTGCGCCTGTCGATCCTGTCGAGTCCGCCGGAGCTGCGCGAGTTCGACGAGCGGATCGCCAAGGTCCGTGAGGACAAGGAGACCGCCTCCGAGGACCAGGACTTCGAGAAGGCCGCCGCCCTGCGCGACCAGGAGAAGGAGCTGCTCGCCGAGCGGCTGCGCCTGGAGAAGCAGTGGCGCTCGGGCGACGTGGCCACCAAGGCCGTCGTCGACGAGGGCCTGATCGCCGAGGTGCTCGCCCAGGCGACCGGCATCCCGGTGTTCAAGCTCACCGAGGAGGAGTCCAGCCGTCTGGTCTTCATGGAGAAGGCGCTGCACCAGCGCGTCATCGGCCAGGAAGAGGCGATCAACGCGCTCTCGCGCACGATCCGCCGTCAGCGCGCGGGCCTGAAGGACCCGAAGCGCCCCAGCGGCTCGTTCATCTTCGCCGGCCCCACCGGCGTCGGAAAGACCGAGCTGGCCAAGGCGCTCGCCGAGTTCCTCTTCGACGATGAGGGCGCGCTCATCTCCCTCGACATGAGCGAGTTCGGCGAGAAGCACACCGTCTCGCGGCTGTTCGGCGCCCCTCCCGGGTTCGTCGGCTTCGAAGAGGGCGGCCAGCTCACCGAGAAGGTGCGCCGCAAGCCGTTCTCGGTCGTGCTCTTCGACGAGATCGAGAAGGCCCATCCCGACATCTTCAACTCGCTCCTGCAGATCCTCGAAGAGGGCCGCCTGACCGACGGCCAGGGGCGCGTGGTCGACTTCAAGAACACCGTGATCATCATGACGACCAACCTCGGCTCATCGGCGATCGCCGGTGGCCCGGTCGGCTTCCAGATCGAGGGCAACACCCAGACGACCTACGAGCGGATGAAGGGCAAGGTCGACGAAGAGCTCAAGCGCCACTTCAAGCCCGAGTTCCTCAACCGCGTCGACGACATCATCGTCTTCCCGCAGCTGTCGAAGGACGAGCTGCGCCAGATCGTGGGTCTGTTCACCAAGCAGCTCAGCGAGCGCCTGCTCGACCGCGACATGACGGTGGAGCTGTCGGATGCCGCGAAGGACAAGCTCATCGAGATCGGCTTCGACCCGACGCTCGGCGCCCGGCCGCTGCGCCGCGCCATGCAGCGCGAGATCGAGGACCAGCTCTCCGAGCGGATCCTGCACGGCCAGCTCAACGCCGGCGACCACGTGAAGGTCGACGCCGAAGGCGGCAAGTTCGTCTTCGACACCGCACCGCGTGGCGAGAAGGTCTCGGTCAGCGTCAACACCGGCGGTGCCATCTCCGGCACGCCCGACCTGGCGGTGGCCTCGGGCGAGTAGTCGCACGAACGGGGTCGGGTGCTGCGGCATCCGACCCCGTTTTCGTGTGCGGCGCACCCGAGTGGGTACCGAATTCCGGATTGATCGGATGTCGCACGGCGTGTTGCCGACCGACGCGCCTCGGCGTGCGTGAATGATCCGGAGTTCGACTCGGCCGTCGAAGCAGCACGGGCGTAGGCTGGTCGGATGACCCTCAGGCAGGCCCAGGATCCGGCAGGCGAGCACGCTCGTGTGACGGTGCGCGCGGCGACGACCGCCGACATCCGCGGCATCCAGTCCCTGCTGGAGCCGCTCGTGCAGCGCAGGATCCTCCTGGGCAAGGACCTCGCCGTGCTCTACGGCGCCGTGCAGGAGTTCGTCGTCGCCGAGAACGAGGGGCAGCTGATCGGATGCGGCGCGCTCCATGTGATGTGGGAGGACATCGCCGAGATCCGCACGCTCATCGTGCGCGACGACTGGCTGCACCATGGTGTGGGCCGGGCGATCGTCGAAGACCTGGAGGCGCGCGCCCGTGACCTGGGTGTGCGACGACTGTTCTGCCTCACCTTCGAGGTCGACTTCTTCAGCCGACGCGGCTTCGCGCCCATCGGCGAGCAGATCGTCGACGCCGACGTGTACTCGCAGCTGCTGCGCAGCCCCGATGAGGGTGTCGCCGAGTTCCTCGACCTCGCGCACGTCAAGCCGAACACCCTCGGCAACACCCGCATGCTCAAGCACCTCTGACCGATCTCGGCACTCCCGGGGCGTAAGCCCGAGGATCACGGACGCCGCGATTAGCCTGAACGCATGACCCGCACGCATTCGCCCGCCGTGTACCGCCGTCGGCGGCTCGTGGTGTTCGGCGGGCTGCTCGTCGTCCTCGCCGGTATCGGTGTCGGCGTCTGGCTGCTGCTCGCGCAGCCCTGGCAGGCGTCGGCGGCCGGGCCCGAGCGGACGCCCGCCGCGGAGGTGGAGACCGATGATCCGTCGGATGCCGCCGAGCCGGACGACGCGGACACCGACGCTGACGCGGGGGAGGCGGATGCGGCATCCGACTCCGAGGGGAAGACCCCCGCGCCCGAGCCCACGGTCGGCCCGTGCGTCGAGGACAACATCCAGGTCCGCCCGCTGACGGACGCCACGAGCTATCGAGGCGGTGCCAAGCCTCAGCTGTCGATCGAGCTCACCAACACCGGTGACGTCGACTGCACGATCAACGTCGGCTCGTCGACCCAGGTGTTTACGATCCGCAGCGGCAAGGACGTGTGGTGGCGGTCGACCGACTGCCAGAAGAATCCGAGCGACATGATCGTGACGCTCGAGGCCGGTCAGACCGTCACGAGTGCCGAGCCCGTCGAGTGGAACCGTACGCGCTCCTCCGTGAAGATCTGTGACTCGGGCAACCGCCCGACCGCCCGCGGGGTGGGGCGTCCTATCACCTGAGCGTGGAGATCGGTGGCTTCGAGGGAACCGGAACGAAGCAGATCCTGCTGTACTGACCGACCGTCGCGGCGGATCTAGGCTGGAGTCATGGCCGCGAAGAAGAGATCCGGGAAGAAGAAGCCGGCGCCCGAGGAGTTCCGTTCCGAGGCTCTGGCGCAGGCGTTGGAGCACCAGGACATGGCGGCCGTGGCGCTCGCACTCCGCAACGGCAACACGGTCGTGCCGCTGATCAGACCCGGCGCGCGCGACAATCCTCTCGACGGTGGTGAGGTGTGGACCTACCGCGATCCGAACACGGGCGAGGTCGCGCTTCTGCTGTTCAGCGACGCCCGCAACAAGCCCGCCAACCTTCCGCCGGGGGTCGGGATCTACTCGCCCGCCTGGCTGCGGGCGTTCCTCACGGAGCACCGCGAGACGATCACCACGGTGTTCCTCGACATCGCCGGGCCCCACCCGATGCAGGCGCCGCCCGAGGAGCTCCTCAAGGCGCTCGACGCCTGACCGTCAGAACGGCGCGCGCTCGGTCGTGCGCAGACGGTCGAGCGCCGCGCGCAGCGTCTCGGCGCGATCGTCGACGACCCTGTCGTAGCCGAGGCGTGCGGCCTCGGAGCGCCGCTGAGCCGCCTGGGTGACCGGGCGGATCTCGCCGGCGAGGCTCAGTTCGCCCACCGCGGCGATCGTGTGCGGCACACGGAACTGCCCGATGGAGCCGGCCACGGCGATCGCGACGGCGAGGTCGGCGGCCGGCTCGGTGAAGCGCACCCCGCCCACGGTCGATACGTACACGTCGAGGTCGCTCGTCTTGATCCCGGCGCGGCGCTCGAGGATCGCCAGCACCATCGCGACCCGGGAGGAGTCGAGGCCGTTCACGACCCGCCGAGGGTTGGGCGCCTGCGTCGACACGGTCAGCGCCTGCACCTCGACCGGCAGGGCGCGCCGGCCCTCCAGGGCGATCGCGACGCAGGTGCCCGGTTCCGTCGCCCCGCGGGAGAGGAACAGACCGCTCGGATCGGGCACCTCGGCGATGCCCTCGCCGGTCATCTCGAAGCAGCCGACTTCGTCGGTCGGGCCGAAGCGGTTCTTGAGCGCCCGCACGAAACGCAGCGCGGTCTGGCGGTCGCCCTCGAAGTGGCAGACGACGTCGACGAGGTGCTCCAGCATCCGGGGCCCGGCGACCTGCCCGTCTTTCGTGACGTGCCCGACGATGATGATCGGCAGGCCGCGCTCTTTCGCGATGCGGATGAGCGTGGATGCGACCTCGCGCACCTGGCTGGGCTGCCCGGCGGCGCCGTCGGTGAGCGAGGAGGCGACGGTCTGCACCGAGTCGACGATCACCAGGTCGGGCCGCACCTCGTCGATGTGACCGAGGATCGTGGCGAGATCGGTCTCGCTGGCCAGGTACAGCTCGTCGTGGAGGGCGCCGGTGCGCTCGGCGCGCAGCCGCACCTGGGCGGTGGACTCCTCGGCGCTCGCGTACAGCACTCGCTGCCCGGCGCGGGCGCTCTGGGCGGCGACCTCCAGCAGCAGCGTCGACTTGCCCACGCCAGGTTCGCCCGACAGCAGGACCGCAGCCCCCGGCACGATGCCGCCGCCGAGCACCCGGTCGAACTCGCCGACCCCGCTCGTGCGGCGGGGTGCGTCGGCGGTGCTGATCTGCGTGATCGGCCGCGCCGCCCGCTCCTGGGGCGGCGCGAGCGCGCTGATCTGCCGCACGATCCCGGTCTGCGCGCCCTGCTCGACGACCGTTCCCCACTGCTGGCACTCACCGCAGCGGCCGACCCACTTCGCGGCCGTCCACCCGCACTCCGAGCACGCGAAGGCGGGGGAGCGGGTCTGCGAGTGGCCATGCTCTCAGGGTAGTCGCGGCATCCGACGCCCGAGACTGCGCGCCGCCGCAGGCGGAGGCGGGATTATTCACGGCCCGGTACCCTCTTCACCGGGAGGGCTGGGGAATAATGGGGGCATGGCCAATGGGGGCCCTCCTACGGGCCGATCTCGAGCTTCTCCCGGGTGCAGATCCTGCACCTGGTGCAGTCTCGTGGGGAGCGCACGATCGCCGAGCTGAGCGAGGCGACGGGCCTCCACCAGAACACCGTGCGCGAGCACCTGCAGCGTCTCATCGAGGGCGGTTACGTGCTTCAGGCCAGCGAGCGGCGGACCACGCGCGGACGGCCGCGCACGCTCTACAGCGCCGCCACCGGGCTCCCGGAGGCGTCCAGTCCGGTGGCGAGGGACAAGGTGACCGCCGCCGCACGTCGCGGCGACCTCCTGCGGCAGGTGGTGCCGGATGCCGCATCCGGTCTCGACCGGCGGGCGACCCATCAGCTGGACGCCCTCGTCGAGCATCTGGAGGAGAGCGGATTCGATCCGCTCATCGACGATGATGCGCTCACGGTCGAGCTCACGCCCTGCCCGCACGCGGCAGCTCGTCCTGAGGACCGCCGCACGCTGTGCGCCGTGCATCTGGGGCTGATGCAGGGCGTCCTCACCGAGGCGGGCGGTCCGCTGTCCGCCGAATGCGTGCGCTCTCCGCGCGCGGCGGAGGAATGCACCGTGCAGCTGCGGATGATGCCGCACGCTGCGGAGAGCGGGCGTCCCGCGATCGGGGCGCCGCCGAGACGGCCGGATACGACCGGCCGGGCGAGCAGAAGGGGAATCGCGCCGCATGGAATGGCTTGATCCGCTGGTCCTGTCCCGATGGCAGTTCGGGCTCACCACGGTGTACCACTACCTGTTCGTCCCTCTCACGATCGGCATGGCGCTGGCCGCGGCGATCTTCCAGACCGTGTGGGTGCGCACGGGCAAGATCGAGTATCTGCATCTGACCCGCTTCTTCGGGAAGATCTTCCTCATCAACTTCGCCATGGGCGTCGTCACCGGCATCGTGCAGGAGTTCCAGTTCGGGATGAACTGGTCGGACTACTCCCGCTTCGTCGGGGACGTCTTCGGCGCGCCGCTGGCATTCGAAGGACTCCTGGCGTTCTTCCTGGAGGCGACGTTCATCGGGCTGTGGATCTTCGGCTGGGACAAGCTCCCGCCCAAGATCCACCTGCTGACCATCTGGGGCGTCGCGATCGGCACGATCCTGTCCGCGTACTTCATCATCGCGGCGAACGCGTTCATGCAGAACCCGGTCGGCTACGAGTACAACGAGCTCACCAACCGCGCCGAACTCGTCGACTTCTGGGCACTGCTGACCAACCCGGTCGCCCTCGCGGCCTTCCCTCATACGATCTTCGGGGCGTTCATGTTCGCCGCCGGTGTCATCATCTCCGTCTCGGCCTGGCACATCCTCCGCGGCCAGCACCTGGACACGATGCGGATCTCGCTGAAGTTCGGGCTCTGGGCGATGATCGTCTCCACCGTCGGTGTGGTGATCACGGGCGATCAGCTCGGCCTGGCGATGTATGCGACCCAGCCGATGAAGATGGCCGCCGCCGAGGCCACCTTCGACACGGTCTGCGGGCCGGAGGCCGCCTTCAGCCTGTTCACGCTCGGCACGCCCGACGGCAAGACCGAGCTGTTCAGCATCCGTGTGCCGTATCTGCTCTCGCTGCTGTCCACGCACACCCTCGACGGCTGCGTGCACGGCATCAACGACCTCAACGCCCAGTACGCCACGGAGTTCGCCCACACGGGCCTGACCGACTTCACCCCCGTCCTCTGGATCACCTACTGGTCGTTCCGCTGGATGATCGGCCTGGGCCTGCTGCACTGCCTCATCGCGATCGCCGGCCTCTGGGTCACGCGCAAGAAGGCCACGCGCGAGCCGGCCGCCTGGATGTGGAAGATCGCGATCTGGTCCTTCCCGCTCACCCTGGGGGCGAACATCGTCGGCTGGGTCTTCACGGAGATGGGCCGGCAGCCGTGGATCGTGTTCAGCCTCATGAGCACGCGCGACGGCGTCTCGCCGGGGGTCACCGGCCTCGAGGTGCTGATCTCGCTCATCGCGTTCACCGCGATCTACGCGGTCCTCGCCGTCGTCGAGGTCCGCCTCATCGTCAAGGCCGCGCAGAAGGGCCCCGACACCACCGAGAAGCCCGACGAGACGTCACAGGTCCCGTCGGTGGTCTACTAGGCCGGAGAGGACACGCACATGGATCTCGCCACGCTCTGGTTCTGGATCATCGCCTTCCTGTTCATCGGGTACTTCGTCCTGGACGGCTTCGACTTCGGCGTCGGGATGTCGCTGCCCTTCCTGGGCAAGGACGACGTCTCCCGCCGCCAGCTCATCAACACGATCGGGCCGGTCTGGGATCTCAACGAGACCTGGCTCATCGTCGCCGGCGCGTGCCTGTTCGCCTCCTTCCCGGAGTGGTACGCATCGCTGTTCAGCGGCTTCTATCTGCCGCTGCTGATCATCCTGCTCGCGCTCATCGCGCGCGGGGTGTCGTTCGAGTACCGGCACCAACGTCCGGATGCGAAGTGGAAGTCCCGTTTCGACCTCATGATCATCGTCGGCTCGGCGGTGCCGGCCTTCCTCTGGGGTGTGGCGTTCGCGAACATCGTGCAGGGGGTGCCGCTGGATGAGAACCACATCTACCAGGGCACGATCTTCACGCTGCTGAACCTCTACGGGCTGCTCGGCGGGGCGGTGACGCTGCTGCTGTTCTTCACCCACGGGGTCACCTTCGTGGCGCTGAAGACCGACGGCCAGATGAGGGAGGACGCCCGCAGGCTGGCCTTCCGCGCAGGGCTCGTGACCCTCGTGGCGGCCGCGGTCTTCCTCGTCTGGACCGTGCTGGCCCACTTCTCGGTCGCGGTGCTGCTGCTGGCCGCGCTCGCCGCGGTCGCGCTCGTCGCCTCCATCCTCGCCAATCTCCGCGGACGCGAGGGCGCCGCCTTCACCTTCGGCGCCGTGACGATCGGCGCGGCGGTGCTCGCGCTCTTCACCGCGCTCTTCCCGAACGTGCTGCCCTCCACCATCGATCCGGCGTTCAGCCTCACGATCGAGAACGCCTCGAGCACGCCGTACACGCTCGAGATCATGAGCTGGACCGCGCTGTTCGCGCTGCCGCTGGTCCTCGCCTATCAGGGATGGACATACTGGGTCTTCCGCAAGCGGGTCACCCGGGCCTCCATCGAGGGTGCGCCCGCGCACGCGTGAACCGAGTGCGACCGAGAACCGGCTCGGCCGGGGGTGAACGGAGCAGGCCCGTCGACCCGAGGCTGTTGCGCCATGCGCGGGCCGCGCGGGTCTTCCTCCTCGCCTCCGGGGTCATCGGCGTGCTGCAGACGGCCGTGGTGATCGGATTCGCCTGGCTGCTGACCGATGCCATCACCGGGGTGATCGCCGGGCGCGACGTGACCGGATCGCTTCTTGCCCTCGTCGCCGTGGCCGCGCTGCGCGGCATCCTGATCGCGCTGTCGGATGCCGTGGGCTCCCGCGCGGCGGCCCGCACCGGATCGGAGCTGCGCGCGGAGCTCATCGCGACGATCGGGCGCCTCGGACCCGGGTGGCTCGCGCAGCGCAACCGGGCGGCGCTGGCGGTGACCGCCGGGCATGGGCTCGATGCGCTCGACGCCTACTTCGGCAGATACATCCCGCAGCTCATCCTGACCGTGATCACGACCCCGGTCGTGCTGGCCGTCATGTGGTGGCAGGACTGGCCGAGCGGACTGATCGCCTCGGTCACTCTTCCGCTCATCCCGCTGTTCCTCGTCCTGATCGGGCTCGCCACCCGCGCGGTCCAGCGCCGTCAGTGGGAGACGCTGCAGCGGCTCGCCGTGCGCTTCGCCGACACTGTTCAGGGGCTGGCGACCTTGCGGCTGTTCGGGCGCGAGCGGCGCGCGGCCGAGCAGATCGGGGCGACCGCCGACCGGTACCGGCGCGAGACGATGAAGGTGCTCCGATTCTCCTTCCTCTCAGGCTTCTCCATGGAGCTGCTGTCGTCGCTCGCCGTCGCGCTCGTCGCGGTGGCGGTGGGATTCCGGCTGCTGTCGGGCGAGCTCACGCTCGAGGTCGGACTCTTCGTCCTCCTCCTCGCTCCCGAGGCGTTCCTGCCGATCCGTCAGGTCGGCGTGCAGTTCCACGCCGCTGCGGAGGGCGTGGCGGCCACCGAGGACATCCTCGAGGTGCTGGACGAGGGTGTCGCGGAGCAGGGCGGGCGCAGCGATGACGGGTCGGGCGCCGCCGTGCCGACGCCTTCGTCGTCCGCCCGGGCCCGCGGACGCCGCGCGCGTTCTCCGCGTCCGCGATCTGCGGGTGCGCCGCGGTGACGCCTTTCTGCCGCCGGTCTCGTTCAGCGTGGAACCCGGCGCGATCACCCTCGTCGAGGGCCCAGCGGCTCCGGCAAGTCGAGCATCCTGGGCGCCCTGCGCGGGGCGGCGGAGTTCGACGGCGAGGCGCGTCTCGCGGCATCCGACATCCGGGACCTGAACCCGGCCGAGTGGCTCGCGTGGGCCGGGCAATCACCGGGGCTCCTGCGCGGGACGATCGCCGAGAACGTGGCGCTGGGCGACGCGGGGCGCATCCCGACGGTATCCGTGCGGCGCTCGACGAGGCCTGCGCGCCCGAGCTCGATCCGGCGCAGGAGCTCGGGGTCCAGGGCGAAGGGCTCTCCGGTGGCCAGGCGCAGCGCGTCGCCGTGGCCCGGGCACTGCACCGGCATGCCGCCGACCCCACGAGGATCCTCGCGCTCGACGAGCCCTCGAGCGCGCTCGACGCCGAGACCGAGGAGCGGCTCTGGCGGAGCCTGCGCGCGCGGCGGATGCCGGGGCCGCGGTGCTCCTCGTCTCGCACCGCCGCTCGGCGCGCGACATCGCCGACCGGGTCGTCGCACTGGGGGTGCGCGTATGAGGGCGGGGCGCGGCGGATCCTGCGGCTCGCCCAGCCTCCGGCCGGCCGGTTCCTGCCGGGGCTGATCTGGGGCGTGCTGTCGGCCGGCGCGGCCGTGTGTCTTCTGGCCGTGAGCGGCTGGCTGATCGTGACCGCGTCGATCGTCGACTCGCTGGTGCCGCTGTCGGTCGCCGTCGTCGGCGTGCGGTTCTTCGCGGTGGCGCGTGCGGTCTTCCGGTACCTGGAGAGGCTCTCCGGGCACGATGCGGCGCTGCGGCAGCTCGCCCGCACGCGCGCGGACATGATCCACCGCCTCATCCCGCTCTCGCCGGCCGGCCTCGCCCGCACCGATCGAGGGCACGCGCTGTCGGCCCTGGTCGACGACGTGGAGAATCTGCAGAATCTGCCGCTGCGCGTCGCGCAGCCGCTCGGCGTCGCCGCGCTCGTCGGGGCCGGCGCCGTCGGGTTCGTCCTCTTCGTCTCGCCGCCCGCGGCGCTCGCCCTGGCCGCGTGCCTCCTCGCGGCGGCGGCCGCCTCCATCGGTCTCGGCTGGGTGCTCGGCGCCCGTGCGGAACGCCGGCTCTCGGCACTGCGCGCGGAGCTGTCGGCCGCGCTCACCGACTACCTGGGCAGTCTCGATGTCCTCCTCGCCTACGGGGCGGAGCCGGCGGCGAGGGGCGCGTGCAGACGGCGGATGCCGCGTTGCGCCGTGCGGTCACCCGCGCCTCGCTCGCGCAGGCCGTCTCGGCCGGTGTCGTCTCGCTCCTGGCCGGTGTCGCATCCGTCGGGGCGCTCGCCGCCGCTGCGCCCGGCCTCGCCACCGGCGCGATCGATGCGCCCTGGCTCGCGGTCGTCGTCCTCGTGCCGATGGTGGTCTTCGAGGTGTTCGGCGCCACCTCGATCGCGGTCTCGTCCTGGCGGAGCGTGCGGACGAGCGCGGAGCACATCGCCGACACGCTGCCGGATCGGATGCCGGAGGAGCTGCGCTCCGACGACGGTGACGCCTCCTTCGCCCCGCCCGGGACGCCGGCGCTGCGCCTGCGCGGGGTGCGCGTGAACTGGCCCGGCGGTGATGCCGGCCTGCGCGGGGTCGACCTCGATCTCCGGCCGGGGGAGCGGGTGCTGGTCACCGGGCCGGGCGGGGCGGGGAAGAGCTCTCTCGCGGCGGCCCTGGTCGGCTTCCTCCGCGTGGAGGGCGAGTACACGGTCGACGGCAGGGGCGCGCAGACGATCGCGGGGCCGGCGCTGCGCCGCACGATCGGACTGTGCGAGCAGAGCCCGCAGCTGTTCGACGAGGACATCCGGCAGAACCTGCTCTTCGCGCGCGACACCGCCACCGATGAGGAACTGCTCGCCGTGCTCGGCAGAGTCGGGCTCGGCGACTGGGTGCGCGAGCGCGGCGGACTCGACGCCCGTGTCGGCGACCGGGGCGCGATGGTGTCGGGCGGCCAGGCGCAGCGGCTGGCCCTGGCACGGGCGCTGCTGCGCGACTTCCCGGTGCTGGTGCTCGACGAACCGACCGCGGGGTGGACCCGGAGGCGGCCGACACCCTGCTCCGGGACATGCTCTCGGCGACCGGAGAGCAGTCCGTCCTGTTGATCTCGCACGTCGCCCCGCCGGAGGGCACGATCGACCGAATCGTCCGGATCGACGCGGGACGCACCGTCGGAGCAGGGGGTGCGTCATCGGGCTCGGCCACGTAGCGTGGAGGAGATGGGACGCACAGACGAGGCGAGCAGAGTGATCGAAGCGTCGGCGGTGCGCGTCTACAAGGCGCTCACCACGGCCGAGAAGGTGGCGCGTTGGTTGCCGCCCGAGGGCATGACCGGTCGTGTGGAGGACTTCGACCCGCGACCGGGCGGCGCCTACCGCGTGGTGCTGACCTACGACGACGCCGCGGGCGCTCCCGGCAAGTCGACCGCCGCCGAGGACGTCGTCGACGGTCGCTTCACCGAGGTCGAGCCCGGTGTGCGCGTCGTGCAGGAGTTCTCCTTCGACAGCGATGACCCCGGCGTCGCCGGAGCCATGACGATGTCGTGGGAGGTCGCGGCCGAAGGCGCGAGCGCGCTCGTCACCGTGCGCGCGGAGAACGTCCCCGACGGCATCGACGAGGAGCAGCACCTGGCCGGGATGGCGTCGTCGCTCGAGAACCTCGCCCGACTCGTGGAGGGGTGAGACGCGGCATCCGACCCCTACTCGTAGAGTGACGGCGTGGGCTCCATCGTGATGCCCTGGGCCTCGAACGCGCGACGGCGCTCCTCGATGCGGCGGTGCATCTCGATCTGCGCCTCCTCGACGAGGGCGCCGTCGATGGTGACGCTCTCCCCGCGGGGACGGCCGCCGTTCGCCGCGATGTAGGCGTCGAGCTCGGGACCGGACGTCCACGAGGCGATGAGTCCGTGGCGCGGGGCTTCGCCGCGGTGCCAGACCGCGTGCCAGAGCCGTTGCGTGTCGATGATCATCCGGGTGCCGGCGCGGAGGGGAAGGCGCACCTCGGTGGCGGGATCGAAGCGGTCCGAGCGCAGGATCATGAGCGAATCGGCGTCGTCGGTGAGATTGACGTAGCCGCGCACCACCCAGCCGGTGCCCTCGGGGTTGAGGCGGTTGTTGTCGTCCTGATGGAGGTTGTAGACGGCATCCGCGTACTCGTTCGGCTGCAGCTCGATGACCCGGCAGCGCCCGACGTTCGCGCCCGGCTCCTGGGCGCGACGGACCAGGCCGGGCGCCTTGGCGACCTGCTCGGGGATCCAGACGCCGTCCTTGTCGGTGCGAGGGGGCGTGTAGTTCCAGAATCCGTTGCAGTCGACGTCACCGCGGTAGCTGGTCAGGGGCGCGAAGCGCGTGATGCCTGAGGAGCGCCAGCGCAGGTACTCCAGCTCCTGCCATTCGGCGGGCTCGAGTCCGTCGGCGGCGTCATCGAGGACGACGTATCCGGTCTCGTCGAGGGCGGAAGACGTGACGTACTCCATGACGTCCTTTCCCAGGGCCAATCGTGCCTCGTGTCTCCTCGTCATCCTATCCAGCGTGCGGGTTCGAGGTCGGATGCCGCGAGCCGCGACCCGTGGCCGATCCCGGCTCGGTTCGCGCGCGGGTTCGAGGTGTCGTAGAATATCCCACGGTGACGTGTCCGAGCGGCCGAAGGTGCAACTCTCGAAAAGTTGTGTAGGGTAACCCCTACCGTGGGTTCAAATCCCACCGTCACCGCCAGAAAAACCCCCGTTTATCGGGGTTTTTCCATTGGTGCGACGGGGGTGCGCCCCTCCTGGCTGGTTGAAGCGAAGAGATCGCGGCGTCGCCATGGCGCTGAGGCCGATCCGGCACTACGCTGAGCCCAGACTCCGGAGGGGGACAAGATGCGTATTCGCAGACTGGCGAAGGTGGCGGTCGCCGTCTTCATGGCCGGCACGCTGGCGGCATGCACGACGACCCACACGCCCGACCATGCCCCGATTCGGTGCCGGCGCCGGAGCAGACGGAGATCGTCGGCGACATCGACGCGGCGGGCGCCGTGTTCGTGGTGCGCACCCAGGAGCGCGAGTGGCAGCTCGCTCCCTCGGAGTGGCAGGTGATGGACGACTTCGGGACGGATGCCGCATCCCCGCCCGACATCGGAAGTCCCGACAGCGTGTACGTCTTCGTTCCGATCGGTGAGTGGGCGTTCGGTCCCGCGACGATGTACACCGGGGACGTGATGCATTCGTGCAGCGGTGTGACGGTCGATGCCGACTACGTCGAGCTCGGGAACGGGTGGTACGAGATCACGCCGCACGGCCCCGCAGGTGCGTACACGCTGGAGCTCTACGCAGGGTCGGGGCCGACGAGCGGCCTCTCGCCGCGGACGGGCATGATGATGGGCTCGGTCATCTGGACGACCACCCCGGCGCAGGCGGATGCCCCGCTCGGGCCACCGGAAGTGTCGATGAGCCTGCTCACCGACGAGTCGGGAGCGCTCGAGGCGGGCGATCTCCAGTTGGAGATCGCGAACGTGTACCCGCCCGTCGACGTCGAGCTGACGGTGACCGTGACGGCCGCGAACGGAGAAGCCCTGACGTTCCAGCCCGAGTCGACCGGTGTGTGCATCGGGTCGTCGATCAACTTCGTCGTCTCCTACCCGGAGACGCAGCGGGTGCTCCAGCTCGGCGACGCTCCTTTCACATACGACGTCGAGCTTTCGATGAACGGCGAGACGCACCGCGGCAGCGCGGAGTGGTCGACCGGCCCCGGCGACGTGCCGGTCGAGTTCGACGCCCCGCTCTCCTGAGCCCGGCACGGCATCGATCGTGGCGATGCCGAGGTTGTCGAGGGGCCCCGGCCTTGTCGTGTCGGGGGCAAGGCGTACCCTGGCCGCATGTGCTCGTCTTACGGCCTGGATCCGAGATTCGACGATGAAGAGTGGCGTGACGCGATGGATGCCGCGGCGATCGACGCGCTGCGCGCATGGGCGGAGGGGAACGCGGGCGAGACGCTGCGCCCCACCGGGATCAACGCGCGCAACACGAACCCGGTCTTCACCGACACGAGCACGATGACGGCGGGCTGGTGGGGTACCTCGTCGGCGGCAAGGCAGCGGGATTCACGTCGATCTGGACGCGCTTCGAGCGCCTGCAGGCGCAGCGAGGTCCGACCGGCGCTCGCGTCATCGTCGCCGCCACCGACTGGCGGGAGAAGCAGAAGCCGTCGAATGACTGGTACCACTTCGATCTCGACGGGCGCCTGCTCGGGATGGCCGCCGTCGCCCGCCCCGGACGCACCGCGGACGGCGAGGAGTACACCTGCTACAGCCTCGTGATGCGGCCCGCTGCCGCCCGCATCGCCGACGTGCACGACCGGATGCCGCTGCTGATCGCCCCGGGGTTCGCCGAGGAGTGGCTGACCAGCGACGCGCCCGCCGGCGAACTGCTCGATGCCGCGGCGTCCGCGTCCTCGCCCGTCGTCGATCAAGTGGCCGCGCATCTCCAGCGCGACGACGGCGCACTATTCTGACGCACGCGGCGTGCGATCGGTCAGTTGCTTTAGTTGCTAAACTAGTTGCATGACCGCGATCGCTCTCTTCGGCGCCACCGGCAAGACCGGGCGCCGCGCCCTCGACCGCGCCCTGGCCGCCGGCTACGACGTCCGCGCCCTGGTGCGCACCCCCGCCAAGCTCGATGCCGCATCCGACCGCCTCACCGTCATCCAGGGCGACGTGCTCGATGCCGCTGCCGTCGACGCCACGGTGGCGGGATCGGATGCCGTCCTCGCGCTGTTCGGGCAGGTGAAGGGGTCTTCGCCGACCCTGCAGGCCGACGGGACACGGAACATCGTCGCCGCCATGAAGACGCACGGCGCCGGTCGCATCGTCACGTTGTCGGGCGGCGGCCTGCGCGCGGAAGGGCACGACCAGCCCAAGGTGGCCGACAACATCATCCGATTCCTGCTCAAGACGTTGTCCGGGCACGTCCTCGCCGATGCCGAGGAGCACCTGAAGGTGGTCCAGGACTCCGGGTTGGACTGGAACGTCGTGCGCGGCCCCCGACTGACCGAGAAGCCCGGCAAGGGCGCGTACCGCGTCGGCTGGGTCGGTGTGAACGCGAGCACGCAGATCAGCCGTGACGACCTCGCGGACTTCATCCTCACGCAGGTCGACGACCGCGACTTCGTGCAGCAGATGCCCTTCGTGAGCGACTGACGATGCCTCCCTCGCGCATCGCCCTCATCGCGGAGGTGCTGGAGAGCGTCGTCGTGCTCGGCCGCCGACTGATGGTGGAGAACGCCACACCGCTGGGCGACGTGCACCTGAGCCGCTCTCAGTGGGATGCGCTCTTCGTGCTCGCGCACTCCTCGGCACCGGTCACCCCCGGCTCGCTGGCCGCGGCGCTCGCCGTGACCCCTGGGGCGGTCACCCAACTCGTCGAGGGGCTGCGCAGCCGGGGACTGGTGGAGACCACCCGGCACCCGGACGACGGGCGCGCGCGCATCCTGCAGCTGACGTCCTCGGCTCGCGGACAGATCGAACGATTCGAGCGCGCCGCCACCGAACGCATGGCGCCCCATTTCGACGCGCTGGACGAGGGCCAGCTCGCGCAGCTGCGCGCACTGCTGGCCGCCGCGGCATCCGACCCGGGGAGCGACGCGACCTAGAACCACCTCGCTCTCGACGTGCAGGCGAGCGCGGTCTAGCCTGGACCCAGGCGGGTCTCCTGCCCGCTTACGACGGCGAAAGCCCTGAAGAGAGCGAGGTGCGAGATGGATTCCATGATGATGGACGCCATGTCGGCGGACATGAAGTCGACGCCCGGCATGGACATGATGGACATGTCCGTCATGCAGGCCTGTATGGACGCGTGTTCGGCCTGTGAGCAGGCCTGTACGGTGTGTTCGATGCAGATGATGGACTGCGCGCCGGCGTGCATGAACTGCGCCGACATGTGCAACACCATGATGCGTTCGATGATGCGGATGCAGGGGATGACCCCGGCCGTCATGATGTCGATGCTCGACGCATGCATCGCGATGTGCCAGATGACCATGGACGCCTGCATGGAGCACGCCGACCACAGCGAAGTCTGCAAGATGTGCGCTCAGGCCTGCAAGGCATGCATGGACGCCTGCATGGACATGAAGAACATGATGATGGCCGCCGCTTGAGCGGCCTTTTCTCTGCGGTGCGCGTCGGCTAGAGCGGCGCGACGTTGAAGCGCGTGCCGCCGACGGCGAGCACGTGATAGCGCCGGTGCAGCGCCACCGGCGAACCGGGCTGCGTCTCGAGTGCGGCTCCGGCGGCGTTCCACAGGGTGTGGGAGTCGCCGTCGAGCGTGCGCACCGTGAGCGAGCCCGTTGCGGCATCCGTCGTCTCCACCAGCGCGTCGACCCAGTCGCTCGGAGTCGCGGATGCGAGCCGGGCCTGGATCAGGTGCAGCGAGTGCCCCGGAGCGAAGGAGGAGCAGACATCGCCGTGCCGGCACATGCACGCTGCACGCTCGCTCACCTCGAGGGGTGAAAGGCGGGGCAGCGGGGTGGACACGACGGTCTCCTCTCGACGGAACTGTTTCCGCAAGAATAGGTGTGCTCCTGCCGAGCGCCAACCGTGCGTGAAACGGGGTGAAACAATTGGATCTCCGAAGCTGCCGGAGAAGAAGTCCCTAGGATGGGCGCATGCCCAGGCTTCCCTTCCGGAGAGGTGCGACAGCGATCGCTGTGGAGAGCGGCTGACCGTGAGCACCTTCCTTTTCGCGATGCTCGTCGGGCCGATCTGGCTGGGCGTGGCCGTTGGTGTGATCGCCGGGGTGCTCCTTCTCAGCTTCGCCGCCGTCGGGGTGCTGAACACGGGACTGGGTCACGCGATCGCCGCCATCGGGAAGGCGATCCGGGCGCGGAGGCACCCGGAACCGTTGCCGCCCCTCGAGACGAGGTCCTGGCTCCTGACGACCAGGAGGATCCGCTGCTCGGGCGGACCTGAGTGGGTCTCGTTGACCTTCGGAGGGGAGTGGGACAAGGTGGTTCCTATGAGTGAATCGCCGAGGACCTCAAGCCCGCCACGCGAGACCTGGGGCACCCGCGGAGCCTTCATCATCGCGGCCATCTCCTCCGCGGTCGGGCTCGGCAACATCTGGCGCTTCCCCGGAGTCGCCTACGAGAACGGCGGTGGCGCGTTCCTGCTGCCCTACCTCGTCGCGTTCCTCACCGCGGGGCTTCCGATCCTGTTCTTCGACTACGCGATCGGGCATCGGTACAAGGCGTCGCCGCCGCTGGCATTCCGCCGCATCAACAAGAAGTTCGAGCCCCTCGGCTGGTGGCAGGTCGCGATCTGCTACGTCATCGCGACCTACTACTCCGTCGTGATCGCCTGGGCCGCCACCTACGCCTACTACGCCTCGCACCGGGCGTGGGGCGATGACGCCGTCGGCTTCTTCATCGAGAACCACCTGCACATGGCCGACCCCGAGGACGGCTTCACCCTGCAGTTCGCTCCGGCGGTGCTCATCCCGCTCGCTGCGCTCTGGATCGTCGTGGTCTTCGTGCTCGCCCGCGGCATCCGACGGGGCCTGGACAAGGCGAACAAGATCACGCTGCCGCTGCTGGTGATCACCTTCACCGCGATCGTCGTCTACGCGCTGTTCCTTCCGGGCGCCGTCGACGGCCTCAACGCCTTCTTCACGCCGAGCTGGGAGGCGCTGGCGAACCCGGCCGTGTGGATCGCCGCCTATGGCCACATCTTCTTCTCGTTCTCGATCGCCTTCGGCATCATGCTGACCTATTCGTCGTACCTGCGGCGCAAGAGCGATCTCACCGGTTCGGGCCTCGTCGTCGCGTTCTCGAACACCAGCTTCGAGCTGCTCGCCGGCATCGGCGTCTTCGCGACCCTCGGTTTCCTCGCCTCGGTGCAGAGCGTCGCGATCGCCGAGCTCGAGAGGATCACGGGCGTGGGACTGGCCTTCATGACCTACCCGACGCTGCTCTCGGAGATGCCCGGCGGCGCCGTCATCGGCGTCCTGTTCTTCCTCTGCCTCGTGCTCGCCGGATTCACCTCGCTCCTGTCGATCCTGCAGGTGGTGTCGGCATCCGTTCAGGACAAGACCGGCTGGAGCCCGAGCAAGGCCGGTCTCATCGTCGGCCTCGCCACGGCCGTGCCCTCGATCCTGCTGTTCTCGACGACGAGCGGCCTGAGCAGTCTCGACATCGTCGACGCCTTCGTGAACAACATCGGGGTCGTCGCCGCCGCCGTCTTCACCCTCCTGCTCGTGGCGATCATCGCGCGCAAGACGCCGGAGTTCCGGGCGCACCTCAATGCCGTCTCCTCGCTGAAGGTGGGCTGGCCCTGGGCGCTCATGGTGACCATCCTCACCCCGATCATCCTCACCGTGATCCTGGTGACCGGCGCCTGGGACTACATCGTGAACGGCTACGGTGCCCCGCCCTACCCGGCGTTCTACGTGGGGATCGCCGGCTGGGGCATGATCGCCGCGATGCTCGTCTTCAGCTTCGTCGTCAGTTACCGCTCGTATTTCCGGCCGGAGGTCGATGAGGACGGCTTCGAAGACACCGACACCCTCGCGCTCGAGGTGCAGCAGGACAAGGACCGTCTGCTGGCCGAGCGCGCGGCGAAGAAGGGAGACTTCCGATGACTCCTCTGGCGATCGCCTTCCTCGTCCTTTCTGCGGGTCTCCTCTGGGGCGGCCTCGCCTGGAGCCTGCTGCGCCTGCGCAAGCATCCCGACATCCCCGAGGGCGACGAGGTCCCGCCGTCGACCTGAGCCTCTGCCGATAGGGCCTTCACTCCGTGCGGCATGCGGCGTAGCGTGGCCGTCATGAGCGATCCACGTGCAGAAGACGATGCGACACCCGACGAGGAGCGCGACGCCCCGCTCGGCGGCGACGAGACGACCGAAGAGCAGCTGGAGGCCGACAATGAGGTCGAGGAGGACATGCTGAAGACCCTCGACCCCGACGACCCGCCGGCCTGAGCCGGATGCCGCCGCCCGATCTGCGGACAGACGCCCGAATCGCGGACTGAATCGCAAGCATTCATCGGCAGATCGGGCGGATGTCCGCAGATCGGGCGCGGACGGATGCCGTCAGGCGGCCTGCTCCGCCTTCTTGCGGCGGCGCATCTCGTGCAGGATCGGCTCGGTGTAGCCGCTCGGCTGCGCGGCGCCCTCGACGATCAGTCGGCGCGCCGACTCGAAGGCCAGTCCCGGGCCGTTCTCACCGATAAGCGGCTCGTAGTCGGGGTCGCCGGCGTTCTGTCCGTCGACCACGGGCGCGAGACGGCGCAGGCTCTCATCGACCTGCGCCTCGGTGATGAGGCCGTGACGCAGCCAGTTCGCCAGCAGCTGGCTGGAGATGCGCAGCGTCGCGCGGTCCTCCATGAGTGCCGTGCCGTGGATGTCGGGCACCTTCGAGCAGCCCACACCCTGATCGATCCACCGCACCACATAGCCGAGGATCGACTGGACGTTGTTGTCGAGCTCCTCGTGGATCTCCTCGGCCGTCAGCTCACCGTCCAGCAGCGGAGGCACGAGGATCTCGGTGATCCCGCGCACCTCGCGCTGGGCCACCTGCGCCTGCACCTCCGCGACGTCGACCTCGTGGTAGTGCAGCGCGTGCAGCGTTGCGGCGGTCGGCGACGGCACCCACGCGGTCGTCGCGCCCGAGCGCACGTGGCCGATCTTCTGCTCGATCATGTCGGCCATGAGGTCGGGCATCGCCCACATGCCCTTGCCGATCTGGGCGCGACCGGGGAAGCCCGCGGCGAGGCCGCAATCCACGTTCCAGTCCTCGTAGGCGCCGATGAATGCCTGCGCCTTGATGCGCGCCTTCGGCACGACGGGCGCGGCGTGGAGAGACGTGTGGATCTCATCGCCGGTGCGGTCGAGGAAGCCGGTGTTGATGAACACGACGCGTTCGGATGCCGCGGCGATGCAGGAGCGGAGGTTCACCGTCGTCCGGCGCTCCTCGTCCATGATGCCGACCTTGAGGGTGTTGGCGGGCAGCCCCAGCAGCTGCTCGACCCGGCCGAAGAGCTCCACCGTGAAGGCGACCTCGTCGGGACCGTGCATCTTGGGCTTGACGATGTACAGCGAGCCGCGACGCGAGTTCGTACCGGCGGTCTCGCCGCGCAGATCCGGGAGGGCGCCGAGGGTCGTCATGATCGCGTCGAGGATGCCCTCGGGCACCTCGGCGCCGTCTGAGTCGAGCACGGCATCCGTCGTCATGAGGTGCCCGACGTTGCGCACGAGCAGCATCGAGCGGCCCGCGACCGTGACGCGGCCCTGGCCGTCGGGGCGATGTACTCGCGGTCGGGGTTCATCGTGCGGGTGAAGGTCGTGCCGCCCTTGGTGACCTCTTCGCTGAGGGTGCCGGTGACGAGCCCGCGCCAGTTGCGATAGCCGAGCGACTTGTCGTCGGCGTCGACCGCGGCGACGGAGTCCTCGAGATCCATGATGGCGGTCGTCGCCGACTCGACGAGGATGTCGTTCACGCCGGCGGCGTCGGTCCGGCCGATCGGGCCCTCCGGGTCGATCTGGATCTCGACGTGCAGGCCGTGGTGTCGCAGCAGCACCGCGGTGGGCGCGGCGGCGTCGCCGCGGTAGCCGACGAAGGCGGCCGGGTCGGAGAGGGCGGATGCCGCATCCGCCCTCTCGACCGTCAGGGCGCCGTTGTCGACGCGGTACCCGGTGGCATCCGCGTGCGAGCCCTCGGTGAGGGGAGCGACGAGGTCGAGGACGCGGCGGCCGTAGGCGATGACCTCGGCGCCGCGCTTCGGGTTGTACGCGCGGCCGGGGGCGAGATCGCCCTCCTGCGGGATCGCGCCGGTGCCGTAGAGGGCGTCGTAGAGCGACCCCCAGCGGGCATTGGCGGCGTTGATGGCGAAGCGGGCGTTGAGCACGGGGACCACGAGCTGGGGCCCGGCGAGCGTCGCGATCTCGTCATCGACGTTCTCAGTCGTGATGGTGAAGTCCTCGGGCTCGGGGAGGAGATAGCCGATCCGCTCCAGGAAGGCGCGGTAGGCGATGGGCTCGGGCGGGCCGGGATGGGCGCGGTGATACGCGTCGATCTCTGTCTGGAGGCGGTCGCGCTCGGCGAGCAGCTCGCGGTTGCGGGGGCGAGGTCGGTGATGATCGCCTCCACGCCGCTCCAGAAGGCGTCGGCATCCGATCCGGACAGCGCCTCCTCGACGAACGCGAGGAGGGGCGCGGCGACCTGGAGCGATCCGCGCTGTTCGCGGGTGATCTCGGAGAGTGCCGAGGCGGCGTTCGGTGTCATGTCGTGCTCCTTCGTCGCGGTGTGAAGGCGACGCTAGCAACGAATCTTCATTTTCGGAACTTCTATTCCGTATAGTGGAATCTAGCAGCGGATGCGAGGAGGAGCCATGGCCGAGAAGGACAGCGGCGTGCAGTCGGTCACCCGGGCGTTCGCCCTGCTCGAACTGCTCACGACGCTCGGCGGGGAGGCCGGAGTCGGCGAGCTCTCCGAGGGCCTCGGCCTGCCCGCGCCCACGATCCATCGACTGCTGCGCACCCTCATCCAGCGCGGCTACGTCATGCAATTGCCCTCCCGCCGCTATTCGCTCGGCCCGGGGCTGATCCGGTTGGGCGAGGCGGCGACCCGGCGCCTGTCGTCCTGGGCGATGCCGGCGCTGCTCCGGCTCGGCGAGGCCACGCACGAGACCGCCAACCTCGCGGTGCTCGACGGCGACATGGCCGCCTACGTCGCGCAGGTCCCGTCCCGGCACCAGATGCGCATGTTCACCGAGGTGGGTCGCCGCGTCCTCCCGCACGCGGCCGGCGTCGGCAAGGCGCTGCTCTCGCAGCTCGACGACGCCGAGGTCTCGGCGATCGTGCGCCGCACCGGGCTGCCCGGCTACACGCCCACGACCCTCACGAGCGAGGAGGCGCTGCTGGCCGAGCTCGCCGGCATCCGGCGCCGGGGATACGCCGTCGACGAGGGCGAGCAGGAGGTCGGCGTGCGCTGCTTCGCCGTGCCGATCCCCGGGCTCGCCCTGCCGATGGCGGTGTCGATCTCTGGGCCGGCAGGGCGCGTGACCCTCGCCTCCGCCGAACGTATGGTCTCGGCGCTCGACGACGCGGCCGCGTCGCTGCGGGCGGCCGTGCCGGGGTAGCGGAGTCGCCGTCTGCAGGAGGCGTGCATCCTTCTGCAGGAGGATGCTGCAACCGCAGCGGCCTTTCCCGCGCGGGAACCGGTTGCAGGGCGGATCGCTCCTGCAGAGCGCAGTGGCGCTCCTGCATCCGGTGTCGACTACGCGGCGTCTGCCTCCGCGAGGACCCGGTGTCCCGGGATCGCGTCGATGAGGCGACGGGTGTAGGCCTCGCGCGGCTGCGCGAACAGCTCACGCGTCGGCGCGCGCTCGACCAGGCGGCCGTGTTCGAGCACCGACACCTCCTCGGCGATCTGGCGCACGAGACTGAGGTCGTGCGAGATGAACAGGTAGGTCAGCCCGTCACGGTCGCGCAGCTCCATGAGCAGGTCGACGATCTGCGCCTGCACCGTGACGTCCAGGGCCGAGGTCGGCTCGTCGAGCACCAGGATCTCGGGACTCAGCGCGAGCGCCCGCGCGATGGCCACCCGCTGCCGCTGCCCGCCCGAGAGCTCGCCGGGGCGCCGGTCGAGCAGATCGCGGGAGAGGGCGACGTGATCCAGGGCCGCCTCGACCTTGCGCAGGCGCTCGGCCGGCCCGGCCGTGGTCGTCAGAGCGATCGGCTCTTCGATGAGGCGGCGCACCGGCATCCGCGGGTCCAGGGCCGACAGCGGGTTCTGGTACACCAGCTGCAGCTGCTGCGCGTAGGGGTTCGACGACGGCGGTTCGGGCGCGAGCACCCGGTCGCCCACCGAGACGGTGCCTGCGTCGAACGACTCCAGCCCGGCGACGATGCGCGCGATGGTCGACTTCCCCGACCCCGACTCGCCCACGAGCGCGTGAATGCTCCCTCGCCGCACCGAGAGGTCGACCGCGTCGACGGCGGGGACGGGGGCACCCGCGAAGCGCTTGACGAGACCCGTGATCGTCACGGCGCGGGCGTCGGATGCGGTGACGGGGCGCAGGCGGTCGGCGTACCGGTCGGGACTGAGCGCCGGGGCGTTGGTGAACAGCACGCGGGTGTAGTCGTCGGAGGGATCGTCGAGCACCTGCTCCGTTGGTCCTTCGTCGACGAGACGGCCGCCGTGCAGCACGGCGATCCGTTCGGCGCGGTCGCGGGCCAGTGCGAGGTCGTGCGTGATGAACAGCACCGACAGACCCAGGTCGCGCCGCAGGTCGTCGATGAGGTCGAGGATGGTGCTCTGCACGGTCACATCGAGGGCGGAGGTGGGCTCGTCGGCGATCAGCAGTCGCGGACGCCCGGAGATGGCGATGGCGATGAGCGCGCGCTGCAGCTGGCCGCCGGAGAGCTCATGCGGATAGCGGGCCAGCTTCTGGGCGGCATCGACGATGCCGACGCGCTCGAGCAGATCGATCGCCTGGGCCGTGCGCTCCGCGCGGGGCACGCCGAGGCGGCGCAGCTCGGCTCTCAATCGCGATCCGATCGACTGCAGCGGATCGAGCGAGCTGAGCGGGTCCTGCGGGACGAATCCGATCTCATGTCCACGCAGCAGGCGCCATTCGCGGTCGCCGAACCGGGTGACGTCGCGGGACGCGAACTCGATGGAACCGGCGGTGATCGCCCCGTTGGCGGGAAGCAGCCCCGCCGCCGACAGCGCGATCGTCGACTTTCCGGATCCGGACTGGCCGACCAGGGCGATCGTCTCGCCGTGGGGCACGCTCAGGGTCACATCGTCGACGACCTGGCTGGCCGTGCGGCCGCGACGGTACGACACGGACAGTCCTCGCACGACGAGGACCGGCTCGGGTGAGACGCGGTGGGGACGTCGGAGATCTGGGGGATGTCGGCGGCTGCGATGAGGGTCATGTGTCTGCTCCGTCGGGGTCTTGTGAGATCAGGGCGCTCACGCGGCTGATGGACAGCACGGTGAGGATGATGACGACGCCCGGAAGCAGGGTCAGCCACGGGCTGGAGGCGATGTACTCGCGGCCTTCGGCCACCAGCAGGCCCCACTCGGGATAGGGCGGCGGAGCGCCGTATCCGAGGAAGCTCAGCGCGGCGATCCAGAGGATCGATGCGCCGAACTGCAGCGTCGTCATCGAAAGCACGGGCCCGTAGGAGTTCGGCAGGACGTGGCGCCAGAGGACCCCCGCCGACCCCACACCCAGGTGCCGCGACGATTCAACGAAGGTCAGCGCCTTCACCCGCAGCACCTCCGAGCGCATGAGTCGGGCGAACATCGCCACGGAGGCGATGCCGACGGCGATCGCCGCGTTGACCGAGCCGAAGCCGAGCGCCACGACGATGACCATCGACAGCAGCAGGCCGGGGATCGACAGCAGCACGTCGACGATCCGGCTGATGATCGTGTCGGCGGCGCGCCCGAAGTAGGCGGCGATGAGGCCGAGCAGCGACCCGACGCCGAGGCCGATCACGACGGCGATGACCGACGCCAGAAGCGTGCGTGAGGTGCCGTGGACGACGCGCGTGTACAGATCGCGACCGAGGTAGTCGGTGCCGAAGGGTGGGCGAGGCTGGGCGGGAGCAGGGTCTGCCCGGGCTGGACCTCGAGCGGGTCGTGCGGCGACAGCAGGCCCGGGGCGATCACGGCGACGGCGAGCACCAGCAGGAAGGCGATCGCGGCGATGTCGAACCCTGCGAGTCTGCGTCCGCTGCGCACCCGTCGAGTGGGCGGCGGGGCGGCCTCGGCGACGAGCTGGCTCATGAGCGGACTCCTTCAGGTGCGGATGCCGTGAGGTCGGCGTCGCCGGCCGATTCGATAGCCGCCGGCGTGACGTCGCGGGCGCTCGTGCGCGTCCCGCGACGGGTCTTCAGCCGGGGGTCGATGAGCGGGTAGACGAGGTCGGTCACGAGGTTCACGGTCGTGAACACGATCGACACGAACATGACGACGGCGAGGACGACCGGGCCGTCCTGCGCCCGGACGGACTGCTCGGTCAGGAACCCGAGGCCGGTGCGCGAGAAGATCGTCTCGGCGATCACCGACCCGGCCAGCAGCTCGCCGACGGTGAGCCCGAGCAGGGTGATGGCAGGGATCGCGCCATTCTTCAGGATGTGTCGCCCGATGATCCACGGCGGCGCGGTGCCCGAGGCGCGCAGCACCGTGACGAACGGCTCCTTCGAGGCCCGCGTCAGCCCCTGGATGAGCACCTGGGCGATCGGCGCGCTCACCCCGATCGCGAGCGTGATCGCCGGCAGCAGGAGGGACTTGAACCCCTCGTCGCGGATCGACGAGAACCATCCCAGGCTGTAGGCGAACAGCTGCAGCAGCAGGAGGCCGACGAGGAAGCCGGGTGTCGCCAGCGCCAGCGCCGGCAGGGTCCGCACCAGGCTGCGCAGGCGCGGCCACGGAGCGAAGACGGCGACGAAGGCCACGAGCAGCGCGAGGATGATGGCCAGGACGAGGGCGAGGGCGGCCAGCGCCAGCGTCTGGCCGATCCCCTGCGCCAGCAGCTCGTTCACCTGGCGGCCGTCGCGCAGCGAGTAGCCGAGGTCGCCCTGCAGGATGCGGCTCACCGAGATCCAGAACTGTTCGAGGGGCGGCTTGTCCAGGTTGTAGTAGTTGATGATGACCTGGGCCTGGTCCTCGGGGATCGGGTTCTGCGGGTTGTTGATGCGGCTCTCGATGGGGTCGCCCGGCAGCACGAACAGCACGGCGTAGACGAACACATAGGTGAGGACGACGACCAGCAGGGACTGACCGAGGCGCCGCAGGATCGTGGACAGCGGCATGACGACTACTTCTTCTCGGTCCAGGTGCTGTAGAACCACGGCCGCGCCTCGTACGTCGTGCCGAAGTCGTGGACGTGCGGCTGGATGCCGAAGACCTGGGTGTCGTCGATGATCGGCAGCCCGTAGCCCTGGTCGATCACGTGCCGCTGGATCTCGCCGACGATCCGGGCGCGCTCCTCGTCGGAGGTCGCGACCCCCTGGGCCTCGTACAGCGCGTCCAGGGTGCTGTCCGACTCGGCGTACGCGTACAGGTTCGAGTAGCCGGAGTGGTAGTTGACCGTCTGACGCACCCAGGCATCCGCCTCGGGCCAGCCGTTGCGGCGCACCGCGACGTTCGGATCGGCCAGGACCGTCGAGTAGTTCGCGTAGTCGGTCTCCTTGATCTCCAGCTCGATCCCGAGCTTCTTCAGCTGCCACTGCACGAGCTGGAAGAGCGGCTTGGCGGTGCTGTCGAAGACGTCGACGTAGGTCAGCAGGTGCAGGCGCTCGCCGTCCTTGGTGCGGTAGCCCTCGGCATCCAGCTCGGTCCAGCCCGCCTCGTCCAGGAGCCGGTTCGACTCGTCCGGGTCGTAGGCGAGCTCGGCGGAGAGGTCCACGTAGCCGAAGGTCGTCGGGGTCACCGTGCTCGTGGCGACCTGCCAGTGCCCCGTGTAGAGGTCGTCGATGATCTGCTGCCGGTCGATGCCGTGCTGCAGGGCGCGCCGCACATTGACGTCGTCGACGAAGGGCGCCGACTGGCGGACGTCCCAGACGTTGGCGTTGCCGGCGCCCTGGATGCCGACGACAGTGATCCCGGCCGCCTCGAGGCCGGCCTCCTCGCTGGGCTGGATGTAGCGGATCAGGTCGGCCTCGCCCGACTTCAGCGAGCCCAGACGGACGCTGTCCTCGGTGACGGGGATCACGATGACCTGGTCGAGGTAGGCCTCGCCCTGGTGCTCCAGGCTGGGCGGCGCCCAGTCGTAGCCCTCGCGCTTGGCGAAGACGATCTCCTTGCCGTAGGTCTCGGACTCGACGAAGAACGGTCCGGAGCCGATGATGCCGGTGATCTGCGACTGGGCTTCCAGTGTCGCATCGATGGTCGCATCGGCGACCAGGGAGGTGCGCCAGAACGACAGGATGTTGAGGAACGGCGCGTAGGGAGCGGTGAGGACGACGGTGACCGTCTGGGCCTCGTCGTCGGCGGTGACCGACTCGACGTCGGGGAACCAGTTGTTCGCCGGGATTCCCTTCTCGGCGTCGCCGAAGGCCTGCCACTCGAGGTTGCGCTGCACGCTCGCGGCGTCGAGCGGGGTGCCGTCGCTGTACGTGACGCCGTCGATGATCTCGAACGTGTAGGTCAGGCCGTCGTCGGAGATCGTCCAGTCCGAGGCGATGTAGGGCAGCAGCGCGCCGGTGGCCGGGTCGCGATAGATCAGCCGGTCGGTGATGTTGGTGACGTAGCCGCTGTCCTGCCAGGTGCCGCTGGACTGGAGCTGCGTGTTGCTCGACAGCTCGGCGTCGAGGTAGATGAGAGTGCCGCCGGCCTTGTCTGTGCTCCCGGCGCTCTCGGGGCCGGTGGCGGCCGGTGCGGCGCAGCCGGCCAGGAGTGCTCCGGATGCCAGTGCGCCGACAACGGCGAGGACGAGGCGTGGGGACGAATGCTCATGGTGTGCTCCTGCGGCGAGAGAGGGTAGGGACGTCGATCACGGGACTCGGTCATGCAAGCAGTCGTTCGGCGTCGGGGCGTGAGGCGACGTCACACGGGGCAATTCGATGTCATCTGCCGACACACAAGGTCGCCGATCTTCATCTTCCGCGCGCGGAGGCGCTTCACACTCGTACAGTCGATCGACATGACCTCCCTTGCCGCCGTCGCGCCCCGCGTCGCGACCCTCGACCACTTCGACCGTGAGCTCGACACCCTGCTGATCGGTGTCGCCTCCCGTGCTGCGGATCAGGAGCGCTCTCGCACGCTGCTGCGCGACGACGTCGCCGCGCTGCAGGCGATCGGGTTCGGCTCGCTCCGCCTCCCGGTCGAATCCGGAGGGCTCGGCCTGAGCTTCGAGCAGTACATCGAACGCCTGATCCGGGTCGGCACGGCCGACTCGAACCTCGCGCACATCTATCGCGGGCACGTGGCGTTCGTCGAGAGCCTGCTGGCCGGGCACGACCCCGACCCCGCGCACACCCGACTCTGGATCGACCGGATCGCCGCCGGAGACCTCATCGGCAATGCGCAGTCCGAGAGGAACGCGACCGCCGACATCACCACCGTGCTCGAACGCGACGGCGACCGGCTCACGCTCACCGGCCGGAAGTACTACACGACCGGCAGCATCTACGCCGACTGGATCCAGTTGAGCGCCCTCGAGGGCGAGCAGCGGGTCGGTGTCACGGTCTCCACGAAGGATCCCGGGGTCGCCTCGGCCGACGACTGGGACGGCTTCGGTCAGCTTCTCACCGGTACGGGCACGACGACCTTCGACCGCGTCGCGGTCGACCCTGCCGATGTCGTGGTCGCGGGCGAGGACGCCGACCGCGGCGACCACATCGCCGCGGTCTTCCAGCTCGTCCTGCTGGCGGTCGTGGCGGGCATCGGGCAGGCGGCGCTGCGCGACACGGTCGAGTTCGTGCGTCCGCGACGGCGCGTGTTCGGGTTCGCCGGCGAGACGCTGCCGCGCGAGGACGTGCTCGTCCAGGAGACCGTGGGCGCCGTGTCGAGCGCGGCGGATGCCGCCGTGCGACTGGTGGTCTCGGGCGCCCGCGACATCGAACGTGCTCTCGCCCGCAGGCAGGAGGGCGACGCCGACGCGCTCGGCGACGTACTGCTGGACGTCTTCCGCCTTCAGCAGGTCGTCGCCCCCATCGTCCTGGACGCCATCACCGAGCTCTTCGAGGTGGGGGAGCCTCCGCAGTGAGCGGCCGCATCGCCCTCGACCGGCACTGGCGGAACGCGCGCACCGTGCACTCGCACAATCCGGCCGCACAGCGACGCCGCGCCATCGGCGACTTCGAGCTGAACGGCCGCAGACCCGTGTGGCGTGGGGCCGCGGCCGCACTGACCGAAGACGCAGCGACGCCGGACGACGATGCCACGCAGCCGAAGGAGAACGACTGATGGCCGATCCGAAGCGACTCATCCTGAACCTGTTCGAGATGAACACGGTCAGTCACATCACGCACGGCCTGTGGCAGCTGCCGCGCAACAACCGTGAGCGGTTCAACGACATCGACTACTGGACCGAGCTCGCGCAACTGCTGGAGGCGGGCGGCTTCGACGGGATCTTCCTGGCCGACGTCGTCGGCGCCTACGACGTGTTCCGCGGAGGGCCAGAGACGGCGTTGCGCGAAGGGCTGCAGATCCCCAGCAACGACCCGCTGCTGGTGGTGCCGGCGATGGCGGTCGTCACGAAGAAGCTGGGATTCGGCGTGACCTTCTCGACCACCTACGAGCCGCCGTTCGCGTTCGCACGGCGCATGTCGACGCTCGATCACCTCACCAAGGGGCGGATCGGCTGGAACATCGTCACCTCGTACCTGCCGAACGCCGCGCAGAACTTCGGGCTCGACCAGGAGGTGCCGCACGACCGGCGGTACGAGATCGCCGACGAGTACCTGCACGTGCTCTACAAGCTGTGGGAGGGCTCCTGGGACGACGATGCGGTGATCCGGGACCGCGAGGGCGGCGTCTACACCGACCCGTCCAAGGTCCGGTACATCGATCACGTCGGCGAGAACTTCCGCGTCAAGGGGCCGCATCTGGCCGAGCCCTCGCTCCAGCGCACTCCCGTGCTCTTCCAGGCCACCGGCTCCCCGGCGGGCATCGCGTTCGCGGGTCGGCATGCGGAGGTCGTCTTCACCGGTGGTCGGTCGGTCGAGGACTTCCAGCGCAACGCGCAGGCCATGCGCGACGCGACGATCGCGCAGGGTCGCGGCGGCGACGACATCAAGTTCATCGTGCAGGCCGGCGTCGTCGTGGGGCGCACCGAGGAGGAGGCCGCCGACAAACTGCGCACCTATCGCGCGCACCAGAGCCTCGACGGCATCCTGGCCCATGCGAGCCTGTCGGTGGATCTCACCGCCTACCCGCGTGAGACTCTGCTGTCTGATGTCCCGGGGCCACCGGCGGCCGCTTCCCGCTCCCCGGAGCGACGGTCGGCGAGGCGCTCGACAAGATCGTCGAGGGGCGCGAGGACCGGTTCTTCGTGGCGGGGACGCCCAAGGTCGTCGCCGACGAGATCGAGCTGTGGCTCGACGAGGCGGGCATCGACGGCATCAACCTGCGCCAGTACCACTCCTTCGACACGGCGCGGGACTTCGCCGAGCTGGTCGTGCCCGAACTGCGTCGGCGCGGCCGCCTGCGCGAGGAGGGCGAGGCGCCGACGACGCTGCGCGAACGGCTCTTCGGCCGTGGCGACCGGCTGCCCGACGCGCACACCGGCGCACGCTACCGCGGCGGGGCGAACCTGGGGCTGCAGGCGGAGGAGCTCGCGCTCACCGTCTGAGCGGTGCCCGGGACGCCGTGCGGTCCGTCTCGGATGCCGGGGTACACTGCAACGCATGCGACGGCTGACCCTTGACGAGGCCCGGCGCATCGCGGTGCGCGCCGCGCTGCTGGACGCCGATCGTCCGGGCGACGTGGTGGAGGTCGCGGAGCAGATCGGAACGATCAGCATCGACCCGACCGCCGTCATCGCACCCTGCCAGCACACGATGCTGTGGTCGCGCATCGGCTGGTCGTACGAGACCGGCCAGCTGAAGAAGGCCGTCGAAGAGGACCGGCTGCTGTTCGAGTTCGACGGCACCTTCCGTCCCTCGAGCGCACTGGTCCACCTGTGGCCGGTGCTGCGCGGGCGGACGCTTCATCCGCAGACCCAGCAGTGGCTCGAGGCGAACCTGCCGTTCCGCGATCACGTGCTGCGGCGGCTGCGCGAAGACGGGCCGATGCTCGCATCCGACATCGAGGACACCCACCTCGTCGCGCGCAAGAGCGAGAGCGGCTGGTACGGCTCGAACCAGGTGCCCCGGATGCTGGAGCAGCTCTCGCGCACGGGTGAGGTGGCGGTCTCCGCTCGCCAGGGGCGCCTGCGGGTGTGGGATCTCGCCGAGCGCGTGTACCCGCAGGGGCTGCCGGAACTCACCTACGAGGAGGGGGAGCGCGGCCTGGAGGAGCTGCGGCTGCGGTCCAACGGCATCACCCGTCATAACGCGGCCTACACGCGGGTGAGGAACGCCGGTGAGGTCGTCGAGGTCGAGGGGAGCAGCGCGAAGTGGCGCGTCGATCCCGAGGCGCTCGCCGCACTCGACGACGACCCGGGCGGGCGTGTGGCGATCCTCAACCCCTACGACGGGATGCTCTTCGACCGCTCACGGTTGCGCGACCTGTTCGATTTCGACTACGTGCTCGAGCAGTTCAAACCCAGGTCGCAGCGCAGATTCGGGTACTTCGCGCATCCGATCCTCGTTGGCGACCGCTTCGTCGGGCAGCTCGACGCCGCTCTCGACAAGAAGAAGGAGAACCTCGTGGTCACGGCCATCCACGAGATGATCCCCTTCGACGAGGAGGAGACCGAGATGGTCCGCGCCGAGATCCGCGACCTCGCCGAGTGGCTCGGTGTCGGCCTGGTGGGGCTGTAGCTCGGCGGTCTCACTTGTTGCGGGTGCAGGGCGCGCGAACGCGCATCTTCTGAGACCGGAGGATGCGGCGATGAATCAGCGCTCGACGAGGATGCCGTCCTCGTCGCTCCACAGGTGCGCGCCCGGGCGGAAGGTGACGCCGCCGAAGCTGACGACGACATCCGACTCGCCGGCGCCGGTCTTCGCGCTCTTGCGCGGGTTCGTGCCGAGCGCCTTCACGCCCAGGTCGAGGCCGTCGATCGCCACGCTGTCGCGGATCGCGCCGTGCACGACGATCCCCGCCCAGCCGTTCTCGACCGCGGATCCGGCGATGAGGTCGCCCACGAGCGCGGTCTCGACCGAGCCCTGGCCCTCGATGACGAGCACCGCGCCCTCGCCCGGCGTCTGCAGGATGGACTTCAGCAGGGCGTTGTCCTGGAAGCAGCGCACCGTGCGGACCGGCCCGTCGAAGCGTGCCTTCGCGCCGAAGGAGCGCAGCTGGAGGGGAGAGACTGGAGCTCTTCGCCCTTCTCGTCGTACAGGTCGGCGGTGGCGATCGACATGGCTTCTCCTTCGCGCTTTCGGCCATTCTCGCAAGCCGATGCGATCTCCGCGAGCCGCGCGACGCACTGTGACGTCAGCCGCCGAGCGCCTCGCGGATCGTCTCGGCAGAGCGCCGGAGTCGCTCGGCGATCGCGGCGGGGTCCTCCGGCGCCGCCACATGCACCACCGCGATCGCGGCCGGGCGGCGGCCGCGCAGCAGGAGCGGCACGGCCACGGCCTGCACGGTGGGGATCACCTCGTCGTGACTGGTGGCGTAGCCGGTGCGGGCGGCCTCGGCGACATCCGACCGCAGTCTCTCGGTCACGCCCGCGGGCCAGTCGGATGCCGGCATGGCCGACAGCATCGCCTTGCTGGGCGCTCCCACGGTCGCCGGATGCCGGGCGCCGGGGCGCTGGGCGACGGAGGCGACGGCGTGCCGGGGCTCGACGCTGGCGAGGGTGATCGTCTCGTCGCGGTCGAGCACGGCGAGGAAGCAGGTCATGCCCAGCTCGTTCGCGATCGCGGTGAGCTCGGGAGGGCCTCGGCCTGCAGATCGTGCGCGACGCCGGCGGCGAGGGCGGCCATGCGGGCGCCCAGCGCGAGGCGCCCGGCCGAGTCGCGGACGACCAGCCCATGGTCCTCGAGCGTGCGCAGCAGCCGGTAGGCGATCGAGCGGTGCACGCCCAGGCGGTCGGCGATCTCGTCGATCGTGAGCGCGCCCGTCGACTCGGCGAGGATCTCCAGGATCCGGATGCCGCGGCTGAGCGTCTGCGAGGCCGGGGTGCTCATGGGTGTCCTCTCCGGGCGCGCGAGTCTTGCGGCCGTCCCGCGCGTCGTATACGATCTGTTCAATAGTAGAACGATGTGTTCGAATATAGAACACTAACGCACGAACCGCAAGGCTCTGACAGAGATGTCGGGAAAGGATCGACGACGATGCAGTTCCACCACCACGGATACGTGTCCCACGACCCGAGGGTGCGTCCCGCCGTCGGCACGGGAATCGATCGTCCCGCCGATCTCCCCGACGAGATCGACGTCCTCATCGTCGGCTCCGGACCCGCCGGCATGCTTCTGGCGGCGCAGATGTCGGAGTTCCCCGAGGTCACCACGCGCATCATCGAGCGGCGCGACGGCCGGCTCAAGATCGGTCAGGCCGACGGCATCCAGCCCCGCAGCGTGGAGACCTTCCAGGCCTTCGGCTTCGCCGAGCGCATCATCGCCGAGGCCTGGAACATCGGGTGGATGAACTTCTGGGGGCCCGACCCCGAGAACCCGGGCGACATCATCCGCACCTCCCGCACCGAGGACTACGCCTTCAAGATCAGCGAGTTCCCGCACCTGATCGTCAATCAGGCACGGGTGCTCGACTACTTCGCCGAGGCCGCGCTGAACGGCCCGGGCCGCATCGTGCCCGACTACGGCGTGGAATTCACCGGTCTCACCGTCCACGACTCCGGCGAGTACCCGGTGGAGGTCGGGGTCCGCTACGTCGCGGGGAGCGCGAGGGCCAGGAGCGCACGATCCGCGCGAAGTATGTCGCCGGCTGCGACGGCGCCCGCTCGGGCGTGCGCGAGGCCATCGGACGCACGCACGTCGGCGAGTTCGCCGCGCACGCCTGGGGCGTCATGGACGTCCTCGTCAACACCGACTTCCCCGACTGGCGCACCAAGTGCGCCATCAACGCCGCCGCGGGCAACATCCTCCTCATCCCGCGCGAGGGCGGCTATCTCTGCCGCGTGTACGTCGACCTGGGGAAGTGGCCGCCGACGACAACCATCGCGTGCGCCAGACCCCGATCGAGGAGATCATCCGCCGTGCGAACGAGATCCTGCATCCGTACTCCCTCGACGTGAAGAACGTCGCCTGGCACAGCGTGTACGAGGTGGGCCATCGCGTCACCGACAAGTTCGACGACGTCGATGTCACCGACGATCACGCCCCGCGCGTCTTCCTCGCCGGCGACGCGTGCCACACGCACAGCGCCAAGGCCGGTCAGGGCATGAACGTCTCGATGCAGGACGGCTTCAACCTGGGTTGGAAGCTCGGCCAGGTGCTCGCCGGCCGCGCCCCCGCGTCGCTGCTTCGCACCTACTCGGCCGAGCGCCAGCCCGTCGCGCAGCAGCTCATCGACTTCGACCGCGAGTGGTCGACGCTCATGGCGCGCAAGCCCGAGGAGATCACCGACCCGCAGGACCTGGCCACCTACTACCTGGCCACGGCCGAGTTCCCCTCCGGCTTCGCGACGCAGTACTCGCCCTCGCAGATCACGGCCGCGAGCGCCCGGCAGGAGCTGGCGACCGGCTTCCCCTCGGCAAGCGCTTCACCTCCAGCCCGGTCACGATCGTCGCCGACGGCAACACCGTGCAGCTCGGGCACCACGCGAAGGCCGACGGGCGCTGGCGCATCTACGCCTTCGCCGACGCCCCGGCGGCCGGCGAGCCCTCGAAGCTCGCCGACTTCGCCGCGTGGCTGGCATCCGACTCCTCGCCGCTGGCGCGGCACACGCCCGTCGGTGGCGACCCGGATGCCGTCTTCGACGTCAAGGTCGTCTACCAGCAGGGCTGGGAGGACGTCGACATCAACCGGGTGCCCGCGGTGTTCCGCCCGCAGACCGGGCCCTTCGGCCTGACCGACTGGGAGAAGGTGTTCACCGCGGGCCCGAACGTGTGGACGCCCACCGACATCTTCACCGAGCGCGGGCTCTCCCGCGACGGCGTCATCGTCGTCGTGCGCCCCGACCAGTACGTCGCCCACATCCTCCCGCTCACGGCTCGCGAGGAACTCAGCGACTTCTTCGCGCAGGTGCTGCTGCCCGCGTGACCCGCCCGCCCCGCCGGTCGCGAGTACGCGAACAGCGCTCTCCGTCGACCGGATGAGGGACGATTCGTGGGTTCTCGCGATCGGGGTGGGGCTCCGGATGCCGCGGCGGGCGTAGCCTCGAAACATGAGTGATCTGCGTGGCCTCCTCGGCATCGCCCACCCCATTGTGCTCGGTCCTTTCGGTGGCCTCTCCAGCGTCGCGCTGACCGCCGCGGTGAGCGAGGCGGGAGGCCTCGGCTCCTACGGCCTCTACGGCTACGACGGCGACCGCATCCGGCAGACGGCCGCCGAGCTGCGCGCGGCGACCGACAGGCCCTTCGCACTGAACCTCTGGCTGCCGACCGGCGACGAGGTGACACCGGATGCGACCTACACCGCCTACGCGCAGGCGCTGCAGCCGTTCTTCGAGGCGGTCGGCATCGAGGTCCCGGCGCGTCCGGAACGCTTCCTCCCTCCGTTCGAGGAGCAGCTCGAGGCGGTGTGGGAGGCGGCGCCGGCCGCGCTCAGCGTCGTCTACGGCGTGCCCCCGCGCGAGCTCGTCGCCGAGGCGCACCGCCGCGGCATCCGGCTCATCGGCACCGCCACGACCGTCGCCGAGGCCGTTGCGCTCGAGGACGGCGGGGTCGACGCGGTTGTCGCGACCGGCATGGAGGCGGCTGGCCACCGGGTGTCGTTCCTCCGTGCCCCGGAGGAGTCGCTCGTGGGCACCTTCGCGCTCGTGCCTCAGGTGGCGGATGCCGTGAGCATCCCGGTCATCGCCGCCGGCGCCATCGCCGACCGCCGCGGGGTGGCCGCCGCTCTCGCGCTGGGCGCCGACGGTGTGCAGGTGGGAACCGCGTTCCTCCGCACGCGGCAGTCGGCCGCGAACGACGCGCACCGCGCCGCGATCGACGAGACCGCCGCCGAGGAGAGCGTGCTCACCCGGGCGATGAGCGGGCGGCTCGCCCGTGGGGCCCGCAATCGCGCGGTCCGTGCCATCGAGGCGGGCGGGTTCATCGCGCCCTTTCCCGCGCAGAACTGGCTCACCGGGCGCTTCCGCGCGGTCGCAGGCGAGAAGGGCCTGGGACAGCTGCAGTCGCTGTGGCTCGGTCAGGGCGCGCCGCTGGCGCGACTCGACGATGCCGAGGCGGTGTTCGCCGAGCTCGCCGCCGGGCTCGGCGGGTCATAACGGAGACTGCCCGGCCGAAGCAGCGGGTTTCCGGGCATTGCGGCGGGACATGGCGCCGGTGCTCCGGAGGTGAAGACCACCGCGAACGGCTCAGGCGTCGTCGGTCTCCGGGTAGTCGCCGGCATCCGATGCCGCTGTGCGGTCGGCGTCTTCGACGGGTTCGTCGTCCAGGGGCACGGGGAGCTCGTCGGCGGGGAGACCCTCGGCCTCGAGGATCTCGTCCTCCGGGAGGGCCGGGCGCTCTTCATCCGGAGAGACGTTCTCCGGCGCGATGCTCTCCTCCGGCGTCGATGGCTGGTCTGACATGGCGCACTCCCTTCGCTGATTCCAGGATCCCGCGTGGAGCACGTCCTGTACAGGGCACTCGTGTGCGGCCCGGGCAGCGTTACAGGATCACGGTCGAGCGGCCGTGCACGATCACCCGGTCCTCGGCGTGCCACTGCACGGCGCGGGCGAGCACGAGGCGCTCGACGTCCGCCCCCGGCTCTGCAGCTCGGCGGCGGACTCGGAGTGGGTGACGCGCGTGACGTCCTGCTCGATGATCGGGCCCTCGTCGAGGTCGGCGGTCGCGTAGTGCGCGGTGGCGCCGATGAGCTTGACGCCGCGATCCTTGGCGCGGGCGTAAGGGTTCGCGCCGATGAACGCGGGCAGGAACGAGTGGTGGATGTTGATGACCGGCACATCCAGCTGCGAGAGGAAGTCGTCGCTGAGGATCTGCATGTACCGGGCGAGCACGACCAGGTCGACGTTGCCCTGCAGGAGCTCGAGCTGGCGGGCCTCCATGGCGGGCTTGTCGCCCGAGGGGATGTGGATGAACGGCACGTCGAAGTTGCGCACGGCCTCGGCGAGGTCGGCATGGTTGGACACGACCATCGAGATGTCGATGTCGAGCTGTCCGCGCTGGGTGCGCCAGAGAAGCTCCATGAGGCAGTGGTCGTACTTCGAGACGAAGATCGCCACGCGCTTGCGCTTGGCGGCGTCGTGCAGCGACCACTCCATGCCGAAGCGGTCGGCGACCTCCTGCAGCGCCGACTCCAGCTCGGGGCGGGCGGCGGCCAGGCCCTCGCGGTGGATCACGGTGCGCTGGAAGAAGCGGCCGCCCTCGGCGTCGGTCGAATGCTGGTCGAGGGAGATGATGTTCGCCCCGTGCTCGGCGAGCACTCCGGCGACGGCCGCGACGATTCCGGGCTGGTCATCGCAGGCGATGAGCAGGCGGGCGGTATCGGGCTGTGACATGGTGGCTCCTCGGGGACTCACAGACGATTCTGCCCCGCTCGGGGCGTTGCGGGCGAATCGGGCTCGCTACCCTGGCTGTGTGGACGATCGGATGCCGGTGACGACGGCGGCGCTGCTGGACTCCGCCCGCGCGCGCCTGGCCGGCGCACCCCAGGAGGGCCTGGGCCGCGAGCGGGCGTCGCGCTGGCGCGGCACGCGGATCGTCCCCGCCGGGACGGCGTGGCACCTGGGCGTGCTGCTGCTCACCGAGGAGCAGGCCTTCGCCACCGCCGAGGTGCTGCGGGCGGCCGAGCAGGTCCGCCGCGGGTACAGTGCGGAGTCGGCGCGCGCCCGCGCGACGCGTCGGGAGCAGGCGCGGCGGGCGGCTTCGCCGAGGGGGCGACCGTGCACGTCGGATGGACCGAGATCGACGTCGCCGCGGTCGATGCCGGTGCGGCATCCGGACCCCTGGCGCTCATCGACGGGGTGCCCTCGGTGAAGTGGAGCGCAGCAGGCGGCTACATGCCCCTGACGGCGTATCTCGACGAGCGTCTCTCGCTCATGGGTCGTTAGCTGTAGTTCCCCGACACGTTGTGAACGGCTGAGGTAGGGCGAAGACCTCCGGGACGATGTGGGTACCACCCTCACATCGGATTCCACGGAGGTCTTCGTGACTCACGCTAACGCGCCTTTGACGCCGGAGGGGCGTCGTCGTCTTGCTGTTCTCGTCGTTGATCGGAAATGGTCGCTGCGGCGGGCCGCGGAACGATTCCAGTGTTCGCCGGGACGGCGAAGAAGTGGGCGGACCGGTATCGGGCAGGGCTGCCGCTGACCGATCGCAGCTCGAAGCCGCGCAGGTCCCCGGTCGGCTGCCGCGGAAGACGGAGCGGCGGATCGTGTCATTGCGGTTCAGCCGCCGATGGGGCCGCACCAGATCGCGTACCACCTGCGGCTGCACCGGTCCACGGTGGGCCGGGTGCTGACCCGCTATGGCATGCCGCTGCTGGCGCACCTGGACCAGGCCACCGGGCTGCCGGTCCGAAAGCCCAAGCCGAAGCGGTACGAGGTCGCCGCACCCGGTCAGCTGGTGCATGTCGACATCAAGAAGCAGGGCCGCATCCCCGATGGCGGCGGGTGGCGTGTCCACGGGAAAGGATCCCCGCAGGATCGGGCTGCCGGCGTCGCCCGGGGCAGGCAGCCCGGGCGGGAGCGGCGGGCTCCCGCGGCTACCGGTACCTGCATCACGCCGTCGACGACCACTCCCGGGTCGCGTACTCAGAGATCCTCGACGACGAGCGCAAGGAGACCGCCGCAGCGTTCTGGACCCGCGCGAACGCCTTCTTCACGAGCCTCGGCGTGACCGTGACCGCGGTGATGACCGACAACGGCGCCTGCTACCGATCGCACGCGTTCGCTGACGCTCTCGGCGACACCGTCAAGCACAAGTGGACGCGGCCCTACCGGCCACAGACCAACGGGAAGGTCGAACGCTTCAACCGCACCTCGCCGCGGAATGGGCCTACGCCGCGCCCTACGCCAGCGAGGACGAGCGAGCCGAAGCCTACGAACGCTGGCTGCATCACTACAATCACCACAGACCCCACACCGGCATCGGCGGCCAAACCCCCTCAGCCCGCGTTCACAACCTCACAGGGAAGTACAGTTAGCGGCCCGCGACGAGCTCGGCGAAGCGGGCGAGGAGGTGCGCGGGCTCGGTGACGGATGCCGCGAGCACCTCGCCCTGCACACGCGTGAACTCCTCGGGGTCGAAGTACCCCTTGGTGCGGTAGTAGCTCATCCGGTCGGCGAAGTCGCGGGGCGTCGGCTCGGGTGGAACTGCGTCGCCCACAGGCGGGTTCCCGCACGGTAGGCCTGCACGGGGCAGGTCTCGCTCGCGGCGAGCAGCACGGCGCCCTCCGGGGCGGCGCGCGAGGCCTCCTTGTGCGCGGCGAAGGCGTGGAAGCCCGGAACCGAGGGGCCGAAGAGCGGATCGGATGCCGCGGCATCCGTGGTCGAGACCCACACCGCGCTCGCGGGCTCGGGGTGCTCGAGGGTGACCGAGCCGCCGAGCATGCGCGTGACGACGCCGATGCCGTAGCAGGTGAAGAGGGCGGCGGGGCGTTCCTCGAGCGCCGCGCGGGCGAGCCGCTCGAGGTCGCTCTCGACCCGGCGCTGAAGATCGGAGGGCGCGGCGTCGGTCACGTTGAACGGCGAGCCGCCGACCAGGACGCCGCGATAGCGATCGAGGATCCCTTCGGTGAGGGGCGTGGTCAGCAGGTCATGGCGATCGAGCTGCCCGACGCCCAGCGCATGGCGGAAGGACGCGTGCTCTGCGGATGCGGCGCCCTCCTCGGGCGGACGCACACGTAGAGCAGCGGGGTCATCCGACGATCCTACTGAGCGCTCGTGCTGCGCACGAGCGCAACCCGGTCGTTGAGCGAGAGCGGCGCAGCCGATCGAGCGCCGTACTGAGCAAGCGAAGCGCGTCGAAGTGGCGAAACGCCCCGGCGTCGATCGCGGACGCGTCGAGGCGCCTCGTCTCGCGGCGCTCGCTCAACGACCGGTGGTGAACCCCCGCGCACCCCCGGTCGTTGAGCGAAGCCCGAGAGGGCGTAGTCGAAACGGTCGAAGAACGCGCGCCCGGAGGGCGCGTCAAGACACCGAGGGCGGTCAACGATCGGCGAAGATCAGGCCTGGTTGATGCGCAGGAGGTTGCCGGAGGGGTCGCGCACCGCCGCGTCGCGCACCCCGTAGTCCTGATCGATCGGCTCCTGCACGATGTCGGCGCCGCCGGCGGCGAGCTTCTCGAAGAGCGCGTCGAGGTCGTCGGAGGCGAGGGTGATCGCCCCGTAGCTCCCCTTGGCGATGAGCTCGAGGATCGTGCGACGCTCCTCGTCGGTGATGCCCGGGTCGGCGGCCGGCGGATGCAGCACGATCGAGGTTTCGGGGTTCCCCGCCGGGGCGACGGTGATCCACCGCATCCCCTCGTATCCGACGTCGTTGAGCACCTCGAAGCCCAGGAGATCCCGGTAGAAGGCCAGCGTGGCATCCGGGTCGGTCTGGGGAAGGAAGGCGTGGTGGATGGTGATGGTCATGTGCGGCTCCTGATGGGGCGGACACCTGTTTGACCATGCAGCGCGGGATGGCTGCCGGCGCGGTGTCGGGGTGGTTTCGGTAGACGCTCGGCGGAACGCCGACCAGCTCGGTGAAGCGGGTGCTGAAGGTGCCCAGCGACGAGAACCCCACCGCGAAGCAGATCTCGGTCACGCTCAGGTCGCCGCGGCGCAGCAGGGTCATCGCCCGCTCGATGCGGCGGGTCATGAGGTAGGAGTACGGCGACTCGCGGTAGGCCTCCTTGAAGCGCCGGCTGAGGTGGCCGGCCGACATGTGCACCCCGCGGGCGAGCGCCTCGACGTCCAGCGGCTGGGCGTACTCGCGGTCGATGCGGTCGCGCACCCGGCGCAGAGCGGCGAGCTCTCGCAGTCGCGCATCGTCGGAGGCCGCTCTCACCTGCCCGATCGTGCCATCTGCGCGCGTGCGTGTCCAGAGGGTCGGCGAGCGGCGGCTGAGACACATCGGGAGCTAGGAGATCGCCTTCTCCAGCACCGCGGCCAGCTGCGCCTCCACCTCGTCGTTCCAGGCGGTGATCGCGAAGCTCACCGGCCACAGCACGCCGTCGTCGAGGTTCGCGGCGTCGTTGAAGCCGACCGTCGCATAGCGCGCCTCGAACTTCGCCGCGCCCTGGAAGAAGGTGACGACCTTGCCGTCGCGAGCGTAGGCGGGCATGCTGTACCAGGTCTTGGGCATGAGGTCGGGGGCGACCCGGCTCACCAGCGCGTGGAAGCCCTCGGCGAGGACGCGGTCGGCGTCCGGCATCTCGGCGACCTTCTCCAGGAGGGCCTTCTCGCCGGCGGCGCGGTTCTTCTCCAGTTTCGCGGCCTCGCGCAGCTCCTTCGCGCGCTCCTTCATCGCGGCCTTCTCGAAATCGCTGAATCCGTCGTTCTTGTCTGCCATGGGGTGTGCTCCTTGTCTGTGGTGCTCTTCACACTACGCAGACCCCCTGAGGGGCACTTCTCGATTCCTGATCGATGTCGGATGCCGCAATTCGTGAGGCGGCTCGCATCGCCGGTCTCACTCGTTGCGGGTGGGGTCGACCAGATCCCGCACCAACTGAGACCGCCGCATCTGCGAGTCTCACTTGTCGTGGGTGATCGTGATCGGAGGTCGCCACAACTGAGACCGCCGGACTCCAGAAGGCGGGCGGCGTGGTGAGGTCTCAGCGGGAGGAGTTGCTCGTGCGCCCGCGCACGATGCCGACGAAGGTGTCCACATCCGGCGTCGTGCGCTCGCGCGGCCAGGCGAGCGCGACCGTCGAGACCGGGCCGCCGCGCAGGGGCGGTACTCGGCGTCCTTGCCGTGATGCAGACGCGCGAGCGACATGGGCACGACCACGATGCCGATTCCGGATGCGGCGGTGGCCACGGCATCCGCCGTCGCCTCCAGCGGGGCAAACCGGGGCGCAAGAGTGCCGGGGATGTCGAGGTCGCCGAGCACATGGTCCTGCGGCACGATGAGGGTCTCTCCGGCGAGGTCGTCGGCGGTGAGCTCGTCGGCGGCGAGCAGGTGGGAGTCGGCGGATGCCACCACCACCGCGATCTCGTCGTACAGGGTGATCACGTGCAGGCCCTCGTCGTCGAGCGGGAGTCGCACGATCGCCGCATCGACGGCATCCGATGTCAGGGACTCCCGCTGCGTCGCGAAGGCGAGGGGGACGAGCTCGAGCGGGACATGCGGCATCCGCTCCTTCCACGTGTCGATCCACTTGCCGGGCGTCGCCCCGGGGACGACGCCGAGCCGGAAGGTGCGCGGATCCTCGGGGGAGGGCCGGGGCGACGGCGAAGGCGTGCGCTTCGGTGCAGGCCGCTTCTTCTTCGTCGCCGGGGTCGGCTTGCGGACAGGGCGCGCCGAAGGCCGCCCGGTCGCACGTCGCTTCGCCATGGGCTCAGCCTAATCGGCGCCCCGTCGCCGCGAGGCTCAGGCGGCCAGCCAGAGACCCTTCGGGTCGGTGGCCACCGCGGTCCCCGCGGGGATGGTCTCGTCGTCGCCGATGCGGGCGCCGCGGGCGATGCGTGCCCCGGCGCCGACGGTCGTGCGCACGCCGATCTGCGCGCGGTCGCCGATGCGGGCGCCCGGTCCGATGTGGGCGTGCGCGTCGAGGCGCACGTCTTCGCCGATGAGGGCATCGGGTTCGATCCAGGCGCCGCGGGCGACGTGCGCTCCGGCGCCCACACGGGCTCCGGGCTCCACATATGCCCCCACGGCGATATACGCCTTCGGATGCACCTTCGCGCCGTGCGCGACGAGTCCGCGGCCATTGACGTGCTTGCGGTAGCGCAGCACGGCTCCCTGGTCGTCTTCGATGTCGACGTAGTTCTTGCCCACAAGTACCTCCTGTCCGGATCACCCGGATATAGAGACAACCGAGGCGCCCCTCGATTCATTCCCGGGCGTCGACACACGTCAGTTCTGGCAGCGCGGGCACCAGAAGGTGACGCGTTCGCGCGTGGGATCGGCGCCGATCTCGCCCCGCAGGATGAGGGTGCCGCAGCGCCGGCAAGGCTTGCCGGCGCGGCCGTACACCCAGGTGTTCTGCCCGCGACGGCTCACCCCCGTGAAGGTGCGGTCGCCGCGGTCGCGGTTCGCGCGGATCGTGCGGGCGCCCAGGTCGATGAGCGCCGCCGCGTCGACCTCGGGTGCCGGCGCGGTCGGCAGGATGCCGCGTAAGAACAGGAGCTCGGCCGCGTACTCGTTCCCGAAGCCGGCGACGTTGCGCTGGTCGAGGAGCGCCACGTGGATGGCACGCGGGTCGGCCGTGACACGGCGAGCGGCCTCGGCAGGGTCCCAGTCCCCGGCGAGCGGATCCGGGCCGAGATGCGCGATGAGCAGGTGTTCATCGCGCGTGGGGACGAGGTCGACCTCCGAAAGGTCGACCCCGACTGCCTCGGCGCGGGAGGTCCCGACGATCGCCCGCACGCGGAAGGCCGGATGCCGCCACCGCTCACCGGGCCGATAGACGAACCACGCGCCGTCCATGCGCAGGTGGGAATGGAGGGTGAACTCACCGATGCGCAGCAGCAGGTGCTTGCCGCGGGCGGCGCACCCGTGCACCCGCTCGCCGCGCAGGTCCGCTGTCGCGACTCGCGGCACGCGCAGGTCGAAGCGGGTGACCTCGGCGCCGGCGAGAGCGGCGTCGAGACGCTGCGCGGCGCGGTAGACGGTGTCGCCCTCAGGCATCGGCGTTCGGCGCCTCTGCCGGAGACGCGTCCGCACCATCGATCAGCGAGCGGGCGAGCAGCGTGGAGCCCGCGACGGCAGCCGGCATCGTGAACAGCGCGCCGAGGGGCACCATGAAGCACAGCTGCGTGGCGACGCCGAAGCCGAGCACACGGGCGCGTGAGGCGGCGAGGGTGCGGGAGCGCTCCTCACGGTCGATCGCGCGGGCGTCGAACGACCGCCCGGAGAGCTCGCGGGCGAGGAGCTTCCCGGAGAGCAGCACACCGGTCACCGCCCCGATCGCTCCGCCGATCACGGGGATGAGACCGATCAGCAGCACGACGACGGCGTTGCGCGCGCCGAAGACGACCAGGCGCAGGCTCTCGCCGAGGGACGCCCGGAATCCGCTGCCACGCCCCTCGGGGACTCCGCCGAGGTCGGTCTCGACGGCCTTCCAGATGCGGTCGTAGAACGGGCTGCCGATCGCGAGCGCGAGCGCGGTGAAGATCGCGACCGCGAGCGCCGCGACGGCGATGAAGAGCACGACGCCGATCGCACCGCGCAGCAGCATCCGCCACGGCGTGTCCCACCCGTCGGCGAAGGGCGTCAGCCAGCCGGTGATCGGGCCGAGCGCGAAGCCGTAGGGGATGAGCGCGGCGGCGATGATCGCCATCGCGATGAGCGCCGGGATGAGGCCGAGAACCATGAGCCCGGGGCGGGTGCGCCACAGGCCGAAGCCGCGCAGCAGCATCCGCACGCCCGTGAAGAACTCAGCGATCAATAGTGGTACCGCGCTTGCAGGATCGTGATGAGATCATCATCGGCGACGTACACGAGGCGGTTCGCCTCGTCGATGCGCCGCGACCAGGCGCCGGCGAGAGCATGCTTCAGCCGTTCGGGTTTGCCGATGCCTTCGAAGGGGTCGTCTCTCAGGACGTCGGCGATCAGGAGATTGATGCGCTTGAGCGTGCGACGATCCTGCGTCTGCCAGTACAGATAGTCCTCCCATGCCTCAGAGGTCCACGCGAGACGGCGAGGGGTCATTCGTCGAGCAGGTCGTGTGCGGTGGTGTTGCCCGCACGGACGGCCTCCATCGCTGAAAGGAGTCGACGTGCGTTCTTGGGGAGCGCAGCAGATAGCTGGTCTCCACGAGCGAGTCGTACTCGTCCTTCGACATCAGAACGGCTGAGCCGCGCCGGGAAGTGATCTCCACCTCGGTGTGATCGAGGTTGACGCGTTCGATCAGTCCGAAGAGATCGCGTCGTGCTTCGCTTGTCGTGATTGCCATGCCGGGACCCTCCTTGTACCAGATATGGTACCACTGTGTCCGAGTCGGATGGGCGCCTCATGTCGGTAGCGCCGGCTACAGCGCCTTGCGGAGGGTGAGACCGCGCGGAGAGCTGACGAAGCCCGCCTCCTGCAGGGCCGTCGCCAGCGGTGTGCCGTAGACGAACTCGCCGTTGACCTTCTCGATGGTGAGGGTGTCGAGTCGCCGGGCGCGTGCGGTGGCGGCGAGATCGGATGCCGCCGCACGCTGCTCGTCGGCGTCGTCGCTGAACAGCAGAGCCGACTTGCCGCCGCGTTCGAGGTAGAGCACGAGCGCGCCGTCGACGAGGACGACGAGCCCGCCGGCCTTCCGCCCGGGTCGGTGGGCGGCACCCTCGCGGCGTGGCCAGGCGAGCGCGGCGCCGTAAGGGTTGGCGGGGTCGGTCGCGGCGAGCGTGATCGCCTGCCGCGGGGCGGATCGGCGAGCCCTGCGAAGTCGCGGAGCCGGTCGACGGTGGCCGATGCCGCGAACTGCGCCGCCCCAGTCTCTCGATCACGTAGCCGCGGCGGCACTGGCCCGCTTCCTCGAATCCCGCGAGCACCCGGTACGCCTGAGCGAATCCGCCCGGGGCTCCTTCGGCCTGCACCGAACCGCGGGTGACGACGCCGTAGCGATCCAGCAGCAGCGAGGCACCGACGGTCGCGCGGCGGGCGGCGTCGGTCTCGGGCTCCGGAAGCAGCGACCAGCGGCCGCCGAGCGTCGGGCGAGGGCCCGCCGAGCGGGCGGGCGCCGCGAGCGAGATGCCGCGGTACGTGCGCGTCCGGGGCGCGCGGCGAGTCACTCGGTGGGCCTGGGAGCCGCCGGCCAGGAGCGACCGGATCGGCGCGAAGGTGTCGTTCGTGACGCGGCCGGCCCAGGTCAGCGCCCACAGCGCGTCGAGCACCGACTGCTCCGGTTCCTGAGCAAGACCCGGCGCAGCCGGATCGGGTCGAAGGGCGGCATCCGCCATCTCGCGCAGCTGGGTGGCGAAGTAGGCGCCGCCGGCGGCCATCGCGGCGAGGAGCCGCTCCTCGAGAGAGCCCGTCACGATCTCGTCGTCGCGCTCGGGGAGGGTGAAGGGGGCGAGCTCGGCCGGATGCAGCGACACCCAGCCGTCGCGCCCGGGGAGGGTGCCGTTTCCCGACCAGATCAGCTCGCCGCTCGCGGTCAGCTCGTCGAGCATCGCCGGGACGTAGTCGCGCACGCGCGCCGGGAGGATCAGCGACTCCCAGGCGCTCGCCGGAATCGGCACGCCCGCGAGCTGCTCGGCGACCGCCAGTACGCCGTCGACACCCTCGAGCGGGCGACGCAGGTGCTGCCAGTCGGGGAGGAACCGCGCGTAGGCCTCGGGCGAGACCGGTTCGACGCTGCCGCGGATCGCGGCGAGGGAGCGCATCCGGATGCGGCGGAGCGCCTCGGTGTCGCACCACTCCTGCTCGCCGGCACTCCCACCGGTCCCTGTGCTTCGACCAGGCTCAGCAACCGACGTCGAAGGGTCCGGCAGGAAGTATCCGCTCGTCACCCGCCCTGCGACTCGAGCCGCTGCAGGGTATGGCGGGCGACGGCGGCGCCGATGCCGAAGCGGGTGGCGACGGCATCCGTCGTGAAAGGCCCGTGGGTGCGGGCGTGGCGGGCGACCAGGTCGCCGAGCGGGTCGGCGATGGGCTCTAGGAACGCCACAGGGATGCCGAGGGGAGTGCGACGCCCAGCGCATCGCGCAGGCGCCCGGCGTCTTCGATCGCCGCGACACGGCGCACACCGGCGATCGTCACCTCGATCGCCCGGCGGGACTCGACGAGGGCGGCGAGGTGGGCGGCGGCCGTTTCCGCATCGTTGCTACGTTTCGACTCGGTCGCGCTCTGCGCATCCTCGCTCAACGACCGGAGAGCGACCTCTTCGGCATCGAGCGGCCCCAGCAGCCGGAGCAGGTCGGCGACACCCTCCACGCCGCGCGCATGACGGGCGGGGTCGAGTCGCTGCACCTCCCGCTCGTACTGGGCGATGACATCGGGGTCGAGGAGCTCCCGCAGCTCCACAGTGCCGAGCAGCTCGCCCAGCAGCGCCGGGTCGACCGAGAGGGCGGCCGCCCGCCGCTCGGCGAGCGGCGAGTCCCCCTCGTACATGAACGCGCCGACGTAGCCGAACAGCAGGTCGCGGGCGTAGGGGAGGGCTGCGCCGGCTCGGTCTCGACGAGCCGGATGTGGCGCTCACCGATCGCGGTGGTGAGTCGGCGCAGCGACGGCAGATCGTAGACGTCCTGCAGCACCTCGCGCAGGGTCTCCAGGATGATGGGGAACGTCGGATGCCGGCGGGCCACCTCCAGCAGCTGCGCGGAACGCTGGCGCTGCTGCCACAGCGGCGTGCGCTTGTTCGGGTTCGTCCGCGGCATGAGCAGCGCCCGGGCGGCGCACTCGCGGAACCGGGAGGCGAACAGCGCCGAGCCGCCGACCTCCTCGGTCACGAGCTGCTCGATCTCGTCGGGCTCGAAGACGAAGAGCTCGGCGCCCGGGGTTCGGCGTCGGCATCCGGGATCCGCACGATGATGCCGTCGTCGCTCGCCACCGCCGATCCCTCGACGCCGAGGCGTTCGCGCACGCGCGCGTTCACCGCCAGCGCCCACGGCGCGTGCACCTTCATGCCGTACGGAGAATGGAGGATGACACGCCAGTCGCCGACCTCGTCGCGGCCTCGCTCGACGGTGAGCGTCGTATCGGTGGGAGGGTGCCGGTGACCTCCCGCTGCTCGGCGAGGTGACCGAGGAGGTTGGCCTGCGCGTGCTCGTCTAGTCCGGCATCCGACAAGCGTGCGGCGGCCTTCTCGGGGGTCGCGCTCGACAGCTCGCGTGAAAACCTGCCCAGCGCCTCGCCCAGCTCGAAGGGGCGGCCGATGCCGTCGCCGTGCCAGAACGGCACGCGGCCGGGCTGCCCATAAGCGGGGATCACGTTGACGCGGTCGTGGGTGATCTCGGCGATGCGCCAGCTCGTCGTGCCGAGGGTGAAGACGTCGCCGACGCGCGACTCGTAGACCATCTCTTCATCGAGCTCACCGACCCGGGCCCCGGTGGTCTCGCCCGCGACGAAGACGCCGAACAGGCCGCGGTCGGGGATCGTCCCGCCGCTCGTGACGGCGATGCGCTGGGCGCCAGGGCGTCCGGTCAGAGTACCGGCATCGCGGTCCCAGACCAGGCGCGGGCGCAGCTCGGCGAACTCGTCGGAGGGGAAGCGCCCCGCGAGAAGGTCGAGCGTCGCCTCGTACGCGGAGCGGGGAGATCGCGGAAGGGCGCGCTGCGGCGCACCGTCTCGAACCATCCCTCGACGTCGACAGGACCGAGCGCGCTCGCCGCGACGGTCTGCTGGGCGAGGATGTCGAGCGGATTGCGGGGGACCTGGATCGCCTCGATCTGGCCGGCGAGCATGCGCTCCGTCACGATCGCCGTGTGCAGGACGTCGCCGCGATGCTTCGGGAACAGCGAGGCGCGACTGATCTCGCCGACCTGGTGACCGGCGCGCCCGACGCGCTGGAGACCGGATGCCGCGGACGGCGGTGCCTCGACCTGGATCACCAGATCGACCGCCCCCATGTCGATGCCGAGCTCCAGGCTGCTGGTCGCCACGACGCAGCGGAGCACGCCCGATTTCAGTTCGTCTTCGACGACGGCGCGCTGCTCCTTCGACACCGAGCCGTGGTGCGCTTTGGCGAGGACCGGGTCGGCGCCCGCCGTGGAACCCGACTGCGCGATCATCTGCGCGGGCGGGCGGTGCTCGGGAAGATCGATTCCCTGGCGCTCGGAGTAGATCTCGTTGAGGCGACCGGTCAGGCGCTCGGCGAGCCGCCGCGAGTTGGCGAAGACGATGGTCGAGCGGTTCTCGAGGATGCGATCGACGATCGCCTCCTCCACATGCGGCCAGACCGAGCCGGTCACCTCGGTGTACTCGGCCTCGCCGGCCGCAGAACCGGTCCCTGTGCTTCGACCAGGCTCAGCAACCGATGTCGAAGGGTTCGGCGGAGGCGGCGGATTGCGCATGTCCTCGATCGGCACGGTCACCCGCAGGTCGAAGGTCTTCGACGCCTTCGGCGCGACGATCTCGACCGGCGCCGCCCCGCCGAGGAAGCGCGCGACCTCGTCGATCGGTCGCACCGTCGCCGACAGCCCGATGCGCTGGGCGGCGCCGGCCTCCGCGTCGTGCGCCTGGCGCAGGGCGTCGAGCCGCTCGAGGCTCACCGCCAGGTGCGCGCCGCGCTTGGTCGCCGCGACGGCGTGCACTTCGTCGACGATCACGGTGTGGACGCCCCGCAGCGTCTCGCCGGCACGGCTGGTGAGCATGAGATAGAGCGACTCGGGGTGGTGATGAGGATGTCGGGCGGGGAGGAGACGAGCTTGCGGCGCTCGCTGGAGGTCGTGTCGCCCGAACGTACGCCCACCGACACCTTGGGGCGTCGACGCCCAGGCGCCTGGCGGCCTGACCGATGCCGATGAGGGGGAGCGGAGGTTGCGCTCGACGTCGACGCCGAGCGCCTTCAGCGGCGAGATGTAGAGGATGCGGGTGCCCGCGGCATCCGACCCTTTCCGCTCAGGATCCGCGGAGCGCTCCCGGAACACCCGGTCGATCGCCCAGAGGAAGGCCGAGAGCGTCTTTCCGGAGCCCGTCGGCGCCACCACGAGCGCATGACGACCGTGCGAGATGGCATCCCACGCGCCCTCCTGGGCCGCTGTGGGTGCGGCGAACGACCCCCGGAACCACTCCTGGGTGGCGGGGTGAACCGCTCGAGGACGTCACTCACCACTCCATCATGGCCGGTGGCGCCGACACTTCGACTCGCGACGCTCGCTCAGTGCATCGCATCGGCGCGGCGGCCGCTGCTACTCGCTGGGGATGATGATCCACAGCAGGATGTAGGCCCACAGCGAGAGCCCGGCGAACAGCACCAGCAGCACGGTCAGCACGCGGACGGTGGTCGCCGAGAGCCCGAATCGGCGGGCGACTGCGGCGCAGACGCCGGCGACGACACGTTCGTTCCTGGGGCGGACGAGCTTGCTCATGTACCCATCCTGCCCCAGGAACGTCCGTCGTGTCACCCGATCTCGATCAGACCGCCCTCCTGGATCTCGAGGGTGAGGTCCAGGTCGAGCCGCTGCAGGAAGGCGTCGTCATGGCTCACGATCAGCACCGCGCCGCGGTAGGCGCGCAGCGCCTCCACGAGCTGGTCGACCGTGTCGAGGTCGAGGTTGTTCGTCGGTTCGTCGAGCACGACCAGGTGCGGGGCCGGGTCGGCCAGCAGCAGCGTCGCCAGCGCGACGCGGAAGCGCTCGCCGCCCGAGAGTGCCGCCACCGGCCGGTCGACCGTCGCCCCGCGGATGAGGAACCGCGCGAGCCGGTTGCGCAGCTCCTTCTCGGGGATGTCCGGCGCCGCACGGGAGACGTTCACGAACACCGACGCGCGCTCATCGAGCCCATCGACCCGCTGCGGAAGGTATCCGATGCGGTCGGTGTGGGCCGCGGCGCGCACCGTACTCCGGAGAGACTCCGGGTTCGCGTCCCCGGCGGCCGTTTCGGTGTCGAATGGCCAGGTTTCTGCGGAGTCGCGCCCCGCCTCCGCAGCAGACGGCTCCGCGGCATCCGCCACCAGACGCTCGAGCAGCGTCGTCTTCCCGACGCCGTTGCGCCCCACGAGCGCCACGCGCTCCGGCCCCTGGATCACCCAGGACCGCTCGTCGTCGCCGAGCGTCGCGATCCGTCGTGCCCGTGAGACGTCGGGGTCGGGCAGTTCGATCGCCATGGAGTCGTCGCTGCGGATGCGGCGCCCCGCCTCCTCGCGCGCGACACGCGCGGCCTCCTCCTTGCCCGCCATTTCTCCGCGGAGCCTGCCGGCCGACACTTCGGCGGCCATCTTCCGCCCGCCCGCGACGATCTTCGGCACGCGCTTCTCCAGCTGCGCCTTGCGGCCCATCTGCGCGCGTCGGGCGAGTTTCGTCTCGGCCTCGATGCGTTCGCGCTTCTCGCGCTTGAGCAGCTGCGCTGCGGCGCGCTCCGCGTCGACGGCCGCGTGCTGCTCGGCGTCCAGCCAAGCCCGCCAGGCCGAGTACGGGCCGCCGAACACGCTCAGCTCGTGCGCGTAGAGCTCGGCGGTGTCATCCATGAGCTCGAGCAGACCCACGTCGTGGCTGACCACGATGAGCGTGCCGCGCCAGCCGCGCACCATCTCGGCCAGTCGCGCGCGGGCGTCGCGATCGAGGTTGTTGGTCGGTTCGTCGAGCAGGGTGACGGGCGCGCGACGGAGTCGGATGCCGGCGACCGCCACGAGCACCGCCTCGCCGCCCGAGAGCTCGCCGACGCGGCGGTCCAGGAAGCTCGGGTCGAGACCGGCTTCGCCGAGGGATGCGGCGGCGCGCGCCTCGATGTCCCAGTCGTCGCCGACCGCATCGAAGTGCCGCGGTGAGGCGTCGCCGGACTCGATCGCCCGCACGGCGTCGAGTGCCGGGGCGACGCCGAGCAGTTCGGCGACCCGGCGATCGACGTCGAGCGTCAGCCGCTGCGGGAGGGAGGCGACGTCGCCGCCGACGTGGACATGGCCGCTCGTCGGAGTGAGGTCGCCGGCGATGAGTCGCAGCAGGGTCGACTTGCCCGAGCCGTTGCGGCCGACCAGGCCCGTGCGGCCGCTGCCGAAGGAGCCCGAGACGGCGTCGAGTGCGACAGTGCCGTCGGGCCAGGTGTACAGGAGGCGGTCGAGGGTGACCGCGGTCGAGGGATGGGTGGTACCCATGGGTGTCTCCCGGATGTGTACAGGTGCACTGACACCGGGGCATCCGGTACGGAGAGGCTCAACGTACCTTCTGGAAATCGCCGCTTGTACTGAGCGAGCTCAGCGAGTCGAAGTGAGAGGTCGGCGATCGTCGGGTCAGCGCGCGGACAGGGGCGCGGAGGCGACGATCAGCTTCAATGGACTTCCAGACACGGCGGACAGGACGCTCCAGTGTACGGGCGTCCGGCCCTATCCGGCAAGGCCGGCGCTCCCCTCCGGTCGTTGAGCGAGCGCAGCGAGTCGAAACGCGGCGACCTTTCCGTAGAGGTCACCACGTTTCGACTCGGTCGCGCTGCGCGCGGCCTCGCTCAACGACCGGTGGGGGTCTGTGGGTCAGTGCTCAACGACCGGTGGGCCCGTGACTCAGCGCACCACGACCGTGACGGTCGCCAGGCGCTGCAGCACCTCGTGGCTGATCGATCCGAGCAGGAAGCGGCGGATCGCTCCGCGGCCGCGTGAGCCGACCACGGTGAGGCGGGCGTCCTCGGCGAACTGGTTGATCACGGCCGAGGGGTAGCCCTCGACGATGTGCTCTTCGATCTCAAGCCCCGGATGCTGCGCCCGCAGCCCCGCCAGCGACAGCGAGAGCGCGCCCTGGGCCTGCTCGTTCATGCCGGTGCGGTAGTCCTCGGGCATGACCATCATCGCGTTGCGGGGCGCGACGACCGGCGTCCAGACGCTCACCGCGATGAGCGGCTCCTGCAGCCGGTCGGCCTCCGCAGCGGCGAAGGCGATCGCCCGCTCGGAGACCTCCGAACCGTCGACGCCGACGACGACGCCACGATGCTCACCACGCTCGACATCCGGTACGACGGCCACCGGGCACCCTGCTCCGGCGACGACACGGATGCCGTGGGAGCCGCGCGCGGGACCGGCACCGGGTCCGCGGTAGTCGCTGCCGATCACCAGGAGCGCCGCCTCCTGCGATGCCTCGATGAGCTCGGAGACGGGATCGCCGACGACCAGGCGGGTCGTGACCGCGACGCCCGAGTCGGCCACCCGGGCCGCCTGCTCCGCCAGTGTCGTCTCCGCATCGGCGCGGGCGGCCTCCAGCACCGCTCCCTCGCCGACCATGCCGACGGCACCCCGATGACGCCGAGCAGCTCCACAGCCTGACCGCGGGCGGCGGCACGGCTGATCGCCCAGTCGATCGCGCGGGTCGAGACCGCGGCATCCGTTGTTCCTACGACGATCGTGCCGGCCATCTTCGCTCCTTCATCGGGTGCTTTCAGCCTACTCGCCCCGCCCTGTGGTCGGGATATCCGTCGTGGGGCGGATGCCGGCATCCGATGATCCTCGTAGCCTGGAGGCATGAGCGATGACATGAGCGGACACGAGATGCGTCAGCGGATGACGTGGGGTGCCGGGCTCGCGATCGGCATGGGTGTCGGGGTGGCGCTGGGCGTCGCACTCGACAACGTCGGTCTGGGCGTCGCGCTCGGGATCGGCATCGGCCTGGCTTTCGCGGTCGCGTTCGGGCAGGTGACGAAGCCGCGGGGCGGCGGATCTGCGGCATCCGGCGACCTGGGGTCAGACCTCGGCCCCGACGGCGACCCGGGAGCCGATGACGACGGGGACGAAGAGGGACCGGTCAGTGGCTCTTCGCCCGGTCGCTGATCAGCGCGTGCCCGATCCGGTGTGATAGCTGGGGTCTTGCATGCACTTGGCGCCCTCGGGGTCGCCCATAACTCTGGTCATGAACCCGCTGGTGTTGGACTCTCGTTCGTAGTCGCGACCGGTGAAGGGCTCGTCCACCAACCCGACCGCGAGCAGGCATTCCGCGGCGAGATCGTCGAGGTTCCGTTTCTCGGGGTTCTGGATCATGTCCGAGTAGAGCCCTTCGATCGCGGCGAACCCCGAAGACTCGCAGGCCAGCATCGTCTCGTGAACGAGGTCTTCGTCCCATGAGCCGCCCACGGCCATCTGGAAGATGCCGGAACCCATGTCCATGAGCTCCGCCGTCAGACCGTTCGAGCGGATGCACTCGATCACCAGGTTCTTCGCTTCGAGATACTCGTCGCGCGTGATGACGTCGTCCTCGAGGATCTTGTGTTCGAGGTCGGTCGTCGCTTCTTGTCTCGCTTGCTCGAACTCTGCCTCGTAGTAGGCGCTGACCTCGCTCCTGGGCGTCGGCGGCGGATTCGAGCAGCCCGTGAGCGTGAGAGCCGCCACCGCGAGAGCGGCCAAGAGGGCACCTGCCGGGAGTCGTCGAGTGGTCATGTCCTGAGCTTTGCGCAGCACGGTGCCGCCGGCATCCGGGACGCCCCTGACTCGACCCTGATCTTCTCTCTGGATCGAGAGGATCTCACTCCAGGCAGCGCACGTTGGTCGTGGTGCCGGCGACGTTCTTCCAGGTGCCGCCGGTCGCCGAGGCGAGGACGGTCGTGCCGTTGCGCGCCTGCAGGATGCTGCCGGCACTGCGCGCGTTCGCGATCGACTTGACGGAGAAGCTTCCGGGGATCGTGTGCGTGCTGCACGAGCCCCAGGAGAGCTTGGTGCCGGAGATGTTCTGCTGGGAGAAGGCGCACACGCTGCCGGTGGCGCACGAGCCGACCGATCGTCCGAGGGAATGGTCATCTCCATGTCGAGCTTCGGCCAGCTCGCACGGTGGAAGTCCAGAACGACGCCGCCGGGCACCTCGTCGAGCACGGCCTGGATGTCCGGATGCACGGGCTCGCCGGCCGAGGCGGCCGACGCGGGGCCGGCGACGAGCAGCGCCAAGACGGCGAGCGATGCGGTGATCAAGGTCTTCTTCACGGGTTCTCCCCTCGTACAGTGTGTAGGAGATCACAGCGTTTCCGGGGAAGTAATCGTCTCCTTCGACCATGTAGATCTCGAAGCCGATGATGCGCCCGGTCTCCTGCGATACGAGGATATGCCGTTCCTGCGCCACGTCGGGGTGCGTCGTCGAGAGGCCGATCACCGGGCGTCCCGCGCGATCGAGGCCGGCACCCAGGACGGTCACCCCCGAGGCGTCGTCGATGAGTTCGAGCAGGGAACCCTGCTGCTCGTTCGTGAGACTCCACGCCTGGAACGCGGTGTCGATCGCGTCGAACAGCGCGAAGCCGGAGGAGAGCCCGCCCAGGGCGATCGGCTGCAGGAACTCCTCCAGCTCGGCCGGTGTCCGGCCAGGTGGGTCCGGCAGAAGCGGGTCGTACTCCCCGGGCGCGAACACCTCGTCTCGGAGCACTTCTCCCGCCCGCGGTGCATCCGACGGGAGGGCGAGCGCCGGATCATCGGCCCGGGAGGGCGTGCCGGCGACGACGCGGATGCGCGCGGAGAGGTCTTCATTCCAGGTGAAGTGCACCTCCTCCGGGCTGATGGCCGTGCGGCTCGCCCTCTCGCCCTCCACATCGACGTGGAAGTACCAGCCGATCGAGTGGGACTCCCGCTGAGGCTCGTCGAGTCCGTCGCTGCGCTCCAACGAGCGGAGGGCGTCGTCGACGGCATCCGACACCGTGAGGACGGTCGGCGTCCACTCCAGCGGGGCGGTGTGAGCGCGGCCGCGGGCGCCGGCGTGAGCGTGGTGCCGAGAGGAACGAGGAGGAGTGCGGCGGCGATCACCGCGGCGCTCGTGGCCACGCGTGCCGGGACTCCGCGGAGCGCTCCGCCCGAGCGGGCGCCGTCTCGTCGACGAGAGCCAGTTCCGCGAGTTCGCGCTTGGCCCGATCGGTCAGCGGCAGGTCGCGGTGCCCGCTCGTGGGCCGTGCCGCTCGCACGCGGCGTTCAATCTCGTCCATAGTCCACCTCCATACCCTCGCGATCCATCGCATGCAGGAGCGATCTCAGGCGTAGGCGGGCACGATGGAGCCTGACCCGCACGTTCGTCGCGGAGTAGCCGAGGATCAGGGCGATCTCCTCGCGCGACAGGTCTTCCCAGTACGCCATGTAGAGGATCTCGCGATCGGCTTCGTCCAGCTGGCGAAGAGCCGCACGCACGACGATCGCATCGTCATCGGCCGGTGCGAGCATGCGCTCGACATAGGAGGCGCTCGCCTCGCGCAGATAGTCGTCGGCCCGCGCGATGCGGCGGTACTCATTGCCGATGACGTTGCGCAGGGTGCCGTACAGCCAGCGCAGTGTGAGCTCGCCGCCGTCGCGGTCACGCTTCCAGGCGATCCGGAACGTCTCCGCCACGACGTCCTGTGCATCGGCGGTGCCGCTCAGCCGCTGCTCGGCGACCGTGAGCAGCACGCGGTAGTACCGGGCGTACACGCGGGTGAAGGAGTCGGTACTCACGCACATCCTTTCCCGCGGTCAGTGGCTCGGCGCGAAGGCCCTTCGCTCTACGTATTTCCGCACATGCCTCCGGCGTTACAAGAAAGTCTCACGAATGTGAGCCCGCTTCTCGATCGCTGCTCTCAGGGTTCTTGGGAAATGATGAAGACCTCCCCGATTGCGCACGCGGCGCCGGTCTCGAAATCGATGTTCCGGGCATCGACGTAGCCGCCGCCCACCGTGATCTGATCCCCTCGTTGAGGGGCGCATCCTGCCAGAACGGACCGGAGTCATCGACCCGCAGAAGGGTCGAGGGGAACACCGGTATGACCGCCTCGCCGCCCCGTCGGGCTGAATGATCAGGCATCCGTTCTGCGAAGCGACCAGTCCCTCAAGTGAGGCCGAGAACCCGCCCTCGCCGACCGGCTCGTACGTCGCGATCGTTCCTGTCGCAGTGCCGCCCTGCGCTGTACAACCCACGAGTAACACTCCCAGAATGCCCAGCGTCACGACTCTTGTACCGACCGTCATTCGAATCTCATCTCTTGATCATGGGCCGACTGGTGGTCTCCAAGGATTCCTCCTGCATCAATGGGCAAGCTCGTCGCGAAGAACGGCTCACTGTACCTATTTCCGCACACGTCTCCGGCGTTACAAGAAGGTCCTGCGCACGTGCGATCGGATGCCGTCGAACTCAGCCCGCGGCATCCGACTCGATCCACTTCTGGAGGAAGACGCGGATGTCGGCGAGCTCCTCCTCCGAGATGCTGTGGGTGAGCCCCTGGTAGACGCGGCCCGACAGCGTGGCGTGATCGGGCAGCCACTGGGCCGTGTGGTCGATGTGGTGCGGTGGAATGACATCGTCGTGCGAACCGCGGCCCCAGAACACCGGCGGGCGGCTCTCGCGCAGCACCTCGTCGCCGGGCAGCTCGCCGCCGGCGACGTAGCCGCTGAGAGCGGCGACCGCCCCGAAGCGCTCGGGCGCCAGGCGCAACGCCTGCAGTGCCACCGCCGCCCCTGCGAGAAGCCGAGGAGGGCGAGGGGCGCGGCGTCCGACCCTCGCCCGCGGCATCCAGCCACCCCAGCAGCGCCTCGGCGGCCGCCGTGATCGCCGAGGGGTCGCGGCCGTCGAGACCGTCGATCGCGTACCAGGAGCGGCCGGGCATCGGCCAGGCGGGTCAGTGGCGCGGCGACCGCGGCCACCGCAAGGCCTTCGGGCAGATAGGGGATGAGTCCGAAGAGATCGCGTTCGTCGGCGCCGTATCCGTGCAGGAGCACGAGCAGCGGCTTGCCGGCGCGCTCTGACTCGGGATGCGACCACAGGGTCGCCGCGGCATCGATGACGGGAAGATCGCTCACCCCTTCATCCTGCCAGTGTCCTCTGACGCGGGAGGAGACGTGCTGATAGAAAGGGACTATGGCGGTGCGCACACCAGATCCGGACCCGGACGTCCCGACGAGGGATGCCCCGGCAGGACGGCGTGCCCGACGCGAGCAACCCGGCGTGGCTGAGCGAGGTCGAGCTCGCCGAGGCGCGTCGGCGCCTTCCCATGCTCTACGTGGAGGCCGTGCCGGTGCGCACCGACGGCGTCGGCGTCGTGACCGAGGTCGGCATGCTGCTGCGCTCCACTCCCCTGGGGAGATGACCCGCACGATCGTCTCCGGACGGGTGCGCTTCGGCGAGACCGTGCGCGATGCGCTCTTCCGTCACATCGAGAACGATCTGGGTCCGATGGCCTTCCCGCTGCTGCCGCCGCAGCCGGTGCCGTTCACCGTCGCCGAGTACTTCCCCCTCCCGGGGTCTCGGCGTTCCACGACGATCGCCAGCACGCCGTCTCGCTCGCCTTCGTCGTGCCGGTCACCGGCACCTGCGAGCCGCGCCAGGACGCGCTTGAGGTCACCTGGTTCTCTCCCGAGGAGGCGGCATCGGAGGCCGTGACCGCCGAGATGGAGGGCGGCCGAGGCACTCTCATCCGACACGCGCTGGCCAGCGTGGGCCTGCTGCGATAGACGCTTCGCGCCCGCACCCCGGAACTTCTCCTGCGGGGTGGACTCCCAGGCGGAGCGGGTACTCTCGAAATCAGCGCGCTCTTCCGCGTCCGAGCCCTATGATCCCTGAGAGTTGACATGCCTGACCACTCGGCGCCCGACCGGCACAACGACACGCCCTTCGACCAGATCCTCGCAGACAGCGGGAGCGAAGCAGGCTTCTCGACCGTCTTCCGCGGCTATGACCGCGACGAGGTGGACGCGGTCATCCGCAACCTCACCCTGCGTGCGGAGGAGGCGAACGACCAGATCGCCGATCTGAAGCAGTATCAGCGACGGGCGAGCGCCGCCATCAAGCAGACCCAGGAGAAGGCCGAGCAGCTGGAGGCGCAGCTCGCCGCCGCGCTCGCCGCGGCCGCCGAGTCCGAGGAGCAGGAGACGATCGCCCGGCTCGAGGGCGAGCTCACCGTCGCCCTCGCCAAGCTCGACGCCACCGAGAAGCAGATCCAGACGCTCACCGACGAGCTCAAGGGCGCATCGGAAGAGGGCGCAAGCCGTCCGCAGTTCGAAGAGGTGCTGCGCGTCGCCGAAGACCAGGCGAGTGTCATCATCAGCAATGCTTCGCTCCACGGCGAGCGACTGCTCGAGGGCGCCCGCCAAGACGCGGAGAAGTACCGCCAGGATGCGCAGACCGAGGCCGACACCATCCGCCTGCAGGCACAGCATGACGCGCAGCAGGCGCGTCTGAAGATCGAGACCGAGCTGACGGCGCACGACGCGCGCATCGAGCGCGAGGCCGCCCACGCCGCCGAGAAGGTCGCCCAGGCCGAGCGTGAGGCCGCCGCGATCCGCTCCGAGGCGGAGAAGGGCGCTGCCGCGCTGCGCTCGCTCGTGACCCGCGAGACCGCGCAGCAGCGCTCGGAGGCCGAAGACACCGTGCGCGAGCTGCAGATGCGCGCGATGGAGTTCGAGGCGTCGCTCACCCGCCGTCAGGACGACGCCCAGCAGGAGTTCCTCGTGCTGCACAACCAGGCCGTCGCCCACGCCGAGCGCATCACGAACGACGCCAACGAGCAGGTCGCCGCCTCCCTCGATCACGCCAAGCGCGTCTCTGCCAAGGCCGACGACTTCGAGCAGCTCATGCGTGCCCAGGCCCAGCAGATCGAGGCCGACGCGAACGTCCGTGCCCGTGAGCGCCTCGACGCCGCGCACACCAAGGCGCAGCACATCCTCGACCTCGTCTCCGCGCATGCCCAGTCGGTGCTGCGCGACGCCGAGGACCGCACCCGCCAGCTGCGCTGGCAGCAGCACGAGCTCACCAGCTTCATGACCGAGGTCAAGGAACTCATGCGCGTCTCGTCTCCTTTGGCGACGGATGCCGCGCCCACGCAGCCCGACGGCGACCTCGACGCGGAGCTCGCCGAGCTGACCGCGCAGGCCGATGACGCCGATGACGTCGAGAACGCGTCGGGAGCGGGTGTCGACGATGCCCCGTACGAGATCGACGACACATCCGATGCTGATGTGGTCGAGGAAGCGGCCGACGCCGACCAGGTCGACGAGGCCGATGTCGACGGCTCCGAGGATGCGGCATCCGACTCCGACGAGAACACCGAGGTCGACGACGACACCGCGGTCGATGACGACACCGCTGTCGTGACCACCGTGCCCAGCGGCGAGGATCAGCACACCGACGACTGATCGGCGCCCTCACCGCACGTCGCCGCGCTGAGACGCGGCGACCTGGGTCGGCCGCGCCCGATCCGCGGGCAGGACGAGCGGATACGGGCAGAGCGGGTGCCGGTCGGATCGATCGGTTTTTGGCCGCACCAGCGCCAGAGTGTATAGATGGACATAGAGTCGACCCCTGCGCGGGCAGGCGGCGACGATGTGGAGGGTTCATGGGGTCTCGTTCCTCACGCGCGCACTGGCGGGCGTCATCGGTGTCGCGGTCGCGGCGTCACTCTCGGTCGTGCACGCCCCGGGTGCGGCGCAGGCGAGCACGCACGGCGCCGGAGTCGCGGCGTTCGCCGAACCGATCGGGTTGGCCAAGATCGGTGGGACCGTCTCGCTCCCTGCGGGAGTGGCCGCGTCAGGTCAGACACGAGTGCTGCTGTACGCGGCAGCCGACGCAGCGACCCCGATCGCGACCGTCACGGCGGACAGCCAGGGCGACTACCTCTTCAGCGACTTGGCCTCCGGCGAGTACAAGCTGGCGTTCCTCTCCGAGGGCAGGGCGGTCTTCGATCGCTTCTGGGGTGCGGGAGCCACGGACTTCGGTACGGCCGAGACGCTGACGCTCGCCGACGGTGAGAGCCGTGTCGACCTCAACCTGACACTGGCGCGATCGGCTGCGGTCTCCGGCAGAGCTTCGGCTCCCGTATCCGTGGTCTTGCAGGACGGTGATGTCACGGTGCGGGTCTTCTCCTCGAGCGGGACAGGGAAGACGCCCGTGCGAACTGGCATCGTGCGCAGCGATGGTGGTTATCTCGTCGGCGGTCTTGCGGCCGGAACATATCGCGTCGAGTTCAGCACCGCCAAGAAGGGCATCGTCAGCGAGTGGTGGCCCAACCGGGCGACGTTCGGCACTGCCGATGCGATCACCCTGGGCAGCGGTGCCTTGCGATCCGGCGTCAACGCGACCCTCGAGTCTCAACGGATCATGCTCGCCGCGGTACCGACGGTGAGCGGGTCGCACGCGGTCGGCAAGACGCTCACCGCCAAGCGCGGAACCTGGACTTCGGGTACCACGTTCTCCTACCAGTGGTACGCGGGCGGCAAGGCGATCTCGAAGGCGACCTCCTCGACGCTCAAGGTCACCAGCGCGATGCTGGGAAGAAGATCACGGTCAAGGTCACGGGCAAGAAGTCCGGCTACAGCACGACCTCGAAGACCTCCGCGCCGACCAAGGCGGTGCTCAACTCGCTGACGACGAAGGTGCCGACCATCAGCGGCACGGCGCGTGTCGGCCAGACACTGAAGGCCAAGACCGGCACCTGGACGACCGGGACGAAGTACAAGTACCAGTGGTACGCGGACGGCAAGGCGATCTCCGGAGCGACGAAGTCGTCGCTGAAGCTGCCGACGTCGGCCGGAGGAAGAAGGTCACTGTCAAGGTGACCGGCTCAAAGCCGGGCCATCTGACCACCACTCGCACCTCGAAGGCGACCGTGAAGGTCGTGCGGAACCTCAAGACGACGGTGCCGAAGATCAGTGGTTCTGCGATCGTCGGCAGAACGCTCACGGCCACGCCGGGCACCTGGACCACGGGGACGAAGTACAAGTACCAGTGGTATGCGGATGGTAAGGCGATCTCGAAGGCCACGTCGTCGAAGCTGAAGGTGACCAGCGGGATGGTCGGCAAGAGGATCACGGCGAAGGTCACCGGATCCAAATCGGGCTACGCCAAGGCGTCGAAGACCTCGAAGGCGACGGCGAAGGTGAACTACCCGAGCAGGACGAGCCCTGCCAGCAAGACGACGTGCCCCGCCTGGGCGCCGATCAAGGGCAACCACAGCTCACGCGGTGAGTGGATCTACCACGTCAAGGGCGGTCAGTTCTACAACGCGACGCACCCGGAGGAGTGCTTCCGCACAGAGGCGGCGGCGAGAAACGCAGGCTATCGCAAGTCGCTGCGGTGAGCCGCGGCGGTCGCAGCCTGCCGCGCCCGATCCGCGGGCATCCGCCCGTTTCGCGGACGAATCCGCCGCATCCGTCCGCGAAACGGGCGAGAGTCCGCAGAACGGGCGGACAGGACGAACGGAAGCGGGCGGGCGGCCGCGCGCCGGTCAGGCGCCGGCGGTCTCGCGGGCGATCGCGGCGATGAAGGCGTCGACGTCGTCTTCGGTGGTGTCGAAGGAGCACATCCAGCGCACCTCGTTCTTCGCGGCATCCCAGTCGTAGAAGCGGAACGATTCGCGGAGGCGGTCGGCGACGCCGTCGGGCAGCGTCGCGAAGACGGCGTTGGACTGCGTCTGCTGCGTGAAGCCGACGCCGCCGATCGTGCCGTCGGCGATGCCCGCCTCGACACCGGCGCGCAGGCGCTGCGCCATCGCGTTGGAGTGGCGGGCGTTGCGCAGCCACAGATCGCCCTCGAGCAGCGCGATCAGCTGCGCCGAGACGAACCGCATCTTCGAGGCGAGCTGCATCGAGTACTTGCGCGAGAAGATCAGGCCGTCGGATGCCGCGGGCTCCAGCACTACGATCGCCTCGCCGAGCATCGCGCCGTTCTTCGTGCCGCCGAAGCTCAGCACGTCCACGCCGGCGTCGCGGGTGAACGCGCGCAGTGGAACGTCGAGGGCGGCGGCCGCGTTGGAGAGGCGGGCGCCGTCGAGGTGCAGACGCATCCCGCGCGCGTGCGCGTGATCGGCGAGCGCGCGGATCTCCTCGATCGAGTAGAGGGTTCCGAGCTCGGTGGACTGGGTGATCGAGACGACCAGCGGCTGGGCGCGGTGCTCGTCGCCCCAGCCCATGCCTCGCGGTCGACGAGCTCGGGGTGAGCTTGCCGTCGTCGGTGGGGACGGTCAGCAGCTTGATGCCGCCCATGCGCTCGGGCGCGCCGCCCTCGTCGACGTGGATATGCGCGGTGGACGCCGCGATCACCGCGCCCCACCGCGGCAGCATCGACTGCAGGCCGACGACGTTCGCGCCGGTGCCGTTGAACACCGGGAAGGCCTGCACGCCTTCGCCGAAGTGCGTGGCCATGACCTCCTGCAGGCGGACCGTGTAGGCGTCCTCGCCGTAGGCGACCTGGTGGCCGTCGTTCGCGTCCGCGATGGCCGCGAGGACCTCGGGTGGATGCCGGAATAGTTATCGGAGGCGAAGCCCCGGGCGGCCCGGTCGTGCAATGTGGTCACCCCTACAGACTATGCGGTGCAGCGAGTCGACGCCCGCGGCGTCGAGCCGGCAGCGGGAGCCCGAACGTCGGATGCCGAGAGTACGCTCTTCCCGTGGCGCCCTCTCCGTCCTCTCCGGCCGCCGCCGTCCCGCGGCGGTGCGCAGGCGTGCCTTCATCCAGGTGCTGGTCAACACGGCGATCGCCAACGTCACCACCAGCTACCTCTGGTTCGCGCTGACCTTCTGGGTCTACATCGAGACGCGCTCGGTTCTGGCCACCGGCATCATCGGCGGCGCCTACATGCTGTTCGTGTCGATTTTCGCGATGGTGTTCGGCACGATCGTCGACCGCCACCGCAAGCACACGGTGATGGTGGGCTCCAGTCTCGTCTCCGCGGCGGCCTTCCTCGCCGCGGCGGGCTGTACCTGTGGCACCCGGAGTCCGCGCTGCTGAACCTCGGCGGCCCCTGGTTCTGGTTGTTCGCCGGCATCATCCTCTTCGGCGGCGTCATCGAGCAGATGCGCAACATCGCACTGTCGACCACCGTGACCCTCCTCATCGACGAAGACCGTCGCGCGAACGCCAACGGGCTCGTCGGCACCGTGCAGGGCGTCGCCTTCATCATCACGAGCGTCTTCTCGGGCCTGTCGATCGGCTTCCTCGGCATGGGCGGCACGCTCGCCATCGCCACCGCCGCGATGGGCGCGACCTTCCTGCACCTGTTGTTCGTGCGCATCCCCGAGGGCAAACCTGAACCCGAAGAGGGCGGCTCGCACGCGCTCGACTTCCGAGGCAGCATCCGCGCGATCCGACTCGCCCCCGGGCTGTTCGCGCTCATCCTCTTCTCCACGTTCAACAACCTCATCGGCGGCGTCTACATGGCGCTCATGGACCCGTACGGCCTGGAGCTGTTCTCGGTGCAGATGTGGGGAATCGTCCTCGGCATCTCCTCGACGGGCTTCATCATCGGCGGTGCCGTGGTCGCGAAGTGGGGTCTGGGCCGTAAACCCATGCGCACGATGCTGCTCGTCGTGGCGGCCATGGGGCCCTCGGCAGCATCTTCATGATCCGCGAGTGGTGGGCGCTGTACCTCGTCGGCATCTGGCTCTACATGGCGCTCGTCCCTCCGGTCGAGGCGGCCGAGCAGACGGTGATCCAGAAGGTGGTGCCCTTCACCAAGCAGGGGCGTGTCTTCGGGGTGGCCGCGGCCCTCGAGTCGGCGGCGGCACCCGTCACCGCCTTCCTCATCGCGCCGATCGCCGAGTTCTGGGTCATCCCCTACATGAACACCGCCGCCGGGCAGGAGCGCTGGGGTTGGCTCCTCGGTGAAGGCCAGGCGCGCGGCATCGCCCTGATCTGCTTCTTCGCCGGGCTGATCATGGTCGTGGTCGCCCTCTTGGCATTCCGGAGCCGCGCCTACAAGCAGCTGACCGAGCTGTACGCGAAGGCGCCCGAGCCCGCCGAGGGCGACGACGAAGAGTCGGATGCCGGGGCACGGCCCGTGCGGCATCCGAGCTCCCCGACGCCCCGCCGCCGGTGCCCGGAGCGGCACCCCCTGTCCCGCCGACACGCCGCGACCCTTGATCAGCGGGTGCGCTACGCGTCGAGGTCGATGATCCGGTCGTTGATGTAGCGCGCGTGTGACTCCCAGAGGTTCACGATCTCCTGCGCGGCGATGCCCTCCACGCCCTCCAGGCTCTTGACCCGGAAGATCGTCGCGGCGGCGCGCAGCTGTTCATCGGCCTCGCGGGCGGCCTTGGCGAAGCCCTGCGCGACCGCGCGCACCCAGGCTTCGCTCGCGGCCTTGACCGCGACGTAGTTCGCGCCTCCGGCCAGCGGCCGGGCGACCGCTCGGGAGGAGATGATCGCGAGCCGACCTGCACTCGACGCGCGCAGGTCGGCGTCGAACGCGCGACTGACGTTGCGCAGCACCGTGAACGACGTCTCCAGCGCGCGGTAGTCCTCATCGCTCTGTGCGGCGATCCCACCCCCGCCGCGCCAGCCGCCGACGAGCGGGATCACGCCGTCGACGCCGCCTTCGGCGAGGTGGATCCGTCGCTTCAGGTCGTCTACGGCGACCGGGTCCTCCAGATCGCACACCTCGGCCCGCGCGCCGAGCGCTTCGAGCTCGGCCAGTCGCCCGGCGTCGCGCGAGACGGCGACCACCCGGGCGCCGGCGGTCACCAGCGCTCGGGTGGCCGTGTGTCCCAGGGTGCTCGTCGCCCCGGCCAGGACCACGAGCCTGCCGGCGATATCAGGCATCGCCCGCCCGGATGCCGGCCGTGGACTCGATCACGGGCCGCATCTTCTTCTCCAGCGCCTCGAAGAACATCGACAGCGGGAACTCGTCGGGAAGCACGGCGTCAGTGTAGCCCTTGGGCGGCCCGGCGAGTACCTCGTCGGAGAGACCGCGCGCCCAGACGGATGCCGGGTGCGGCGTCAGCACGGAGCGCACGAGCTCGTACGCGGCCAGCCAGTGGGCCACCTTCGGGCGGTCGATCGAGCGCCAGTACAGCTCGTCGATCTGCTCGCCGAGGGCGATGACGGCATCCGGCACGCCCTCCCAGTCGAAGGTGAGCTGCGTGTCGGTCCAGTGCAGCACGCCCCGCTGGTGCAGCCACGCGAACAGCAACTGTCCGCCGAGGCCGTCGTAATTGCGCACGCGCGAGCCGGTGATCGCGAACCGGAAGATCCGGTCGAAGATCACCGCGTACTGCACGAGGACGGCGTGCTCCCGCATCCGCTCCTCGTTGTCGCTCAGGGCATCGGTGCGCGAAGAGAGCCGCTTCTGGATCGCGACGCTCTCGCGGAACGCGGTCAGGTCGCAGCGCAGCTCCTCCAGCGAGTAGAGGAAGTACGGCATCCGCTGCTTGATCATGAAGGGATCGAAGGGCAGATCGCCGCGCATGTGCGTGCGGTCGTGGATGATGTCCCACATCACGAAGGTGTGTTCGGCGAGCGCCTGGTCGTCGAGCATGCGCGCGGCCTCCTCGGGGAGGTCGAGCTTGGTGATCTCGGATGCCGCCCGCACCACGCGCCGGTAGCGCGCCGCCTCGCGGTCCTGGAAGATCGCGCCCCAGGTGAACTGCGGGATCTCGCGCATCGACACGGTCTCGGGGAACAGCACCGCCGAGTTCGTGTCGTAGCCGGGGGTGAAGTCCACGAGCCGCAGTGAGACGAACAGCTTGTTGCCGTAGTCGCCCGCCTCGAGCTCCGCGATGAACTCCGGCCAGATGGTCTCGACGATGAGCGCCTCGACGAGGCGGTCGGGCGAGCCGTTCTGCGTGTACATCGGGAAGATCACCAGGTGGCGGATGCCGTCCTCGCGGTGCTGCTGCGGTTGGAAGGCTACGAGCGAGTCGTAGAAGTCGGGGACCCCGAAGCCCTCCGACGCCCAGCGCTCGAAGTCCTGAACGGATGCCGCAAGGTACTCGGCATCGTGGGGGAACGCCGGCGCGAGGGCGCGGATGCCCGCCGCGATGGCGGCGACGTGCTCGTGCGCGGCGGCGTGGTGCGCGACATCCGGAATCGACCCGTCGTGGTCCTGCAGCTCGCGGATCGCCAGAACCGCGGACTTGAGTGACAGCCAGGCCGGCGACGTCTCGGCGATGTGCGCGTCTTCGACGACCTCGGGTTCGCCGACGATGGCCTTGTTCGCGACCTGGTCGTGAGCGGCGCTGCTGTGCATGGGAACCTCCGATCTTCGAGTTGGCGTGGGGTCGATCAGCAGGAAAATTTCCTGCAATGAACGCCTCCTGCCGGTATTATTCCACGTATGGAAGACCCCGTCGAGCTTCGCATCGTGGACGAGATCTCGCGCGACGCGCGGGCGACGCTCGCGCAATTGTCGGAGAAGGTGGGTCTGTCGGTGTCGGCGGTGCAGGCGCGCCTGCGCAAGCTCGAGTCCAGCGGCGTCATCCGCGGTTACCGGGCGATGCTCGATCCGGAGGCGGTCGGCAAGCCGCTGTCGGCGTTCATCGAGATCACCCCTCTGGATCCTGCCCAGCCCGACAACGCGCCGGAGCTGCTCGAGGGCCTTGATGCCATCGAGGCGTGCCACTCGATCGCCGGCGATGCGAGTTACATGCTCTTCGTGCGGGTACCGTCGCCCCGCGCTCTCGAGGAGCTCATCCGCGACATCCGGCTGGCGGCATCCGTCAGCACGCGCACGACCGTGGTCCTGCAGACCTTCTATGAGAACCGCCCGGTCTCGCCCGCGTCTCCGGGTCGGTCAGGCGTTCCCGGGCGGTGAGCGCTGCGTCCGGCGGTCGTCGGGCCGGATAGGATTCCTGGCGTGGCAGCATCATCGAAGCGCACCCGAAAGCGCTCCTCCTCCGGCGTCAGCGGCAACCCCGCTTTCCGCAGCACCGGCAATCCCGCCAAGCGCCCCGCGGTCGAAGCAGGCCCCGTCCGCGCCCGCGACTGGATCGGCGCGGCCAGGCCGCGCACCCTCCCGCTGGCGGTCGCCCCGGTCGTGATCGGCACGGGGCGGCGCAGATCACCGAGCACGCCTTCCACTGGGTGATCGCGTCGTTCTGCCTCGCGGTCGCGGTGCTCCTGCAGATCGGTGTGAACTTCGCCAATGACTACAGCGACGGCATCCGGGGCACCGACGCCCAGCGCGTGGGGCCGGCGCGACTGACCGCTTCCGGTCGCGTGCCGGCGAAGCGCGTGCTCGCCGTGGCTTTGGTCTTCTTCGGCCTCGCCGCCCTTGCCGGGCTGGCGATCGTCATCCGTACCGAGCAGTGGTGGATGCTCGCGGTCGGCGCCGCCTGCATCCTCGCCGGATGGTTCTACACCGGCGGCAGGCGCCCCTACGGCTATGCCGGCCTGGGCGAGGTGTTCGTGTTCGTCTTCTTCGGGCTCGTGGCCACGCTCGGCACGACCTGGGTGCAGGCGTTCCAGCTCACGCAGGAGGCGTGGATCGGCGCCGTCATCGCAGGACTCCTGGCCTGCGCGGTGCTCGTCGCGAACAACCTGCGCGACATCGATCAGGATCGCGCGGTCGGCAAGCGCACCCTGTCGGTGCTCATCGGGCGCACCGGCTCGCGCGTGCTGTTCACGCTGCTCATCGTGGTGGCGTTCCTGCTCGTGGCGCTGCTGGCGGTGTTCTATCCGATCGCGTGGCTGACCATGCTCGCGCTCCTGGCCGCCCTGCCCGCGGTGCTGATCGTGTGGACCTATCGCCTGCCGAAGGAGCTGATCATCGCGCTGGCGCTGACGTCGTTCACCGCGCTGCTGGTCGCCGGCGGGCTGTACTGGGCCTTCGTCTGGTAGCGGCGCGGGCGGTCGGATGCCGCGCCGCCGCTACTGGTCGGTCGCCGCGTCTTCCACGTCTTCGTCGCCGGGGCCCTGGTTGCGGGCCTTGCGTCGTTCGTAGATCTCGCGGGAGGCGTCCGACAGCGGTGCGCGCAGGAAGATGAGCGAGATGCTGACGCCGATGAGCGCCGCGAAGAGCGCGGCCAGCCACCAGAACTCCTGGAAGATCGGGAAGAACAGCAGCATGATCGCCAGCGGGACGAGGAAGGCGAGCAGCCGCAGCACGGTGTAGACGAGCAGGGGCGGCAGCTTCTTCATCCCTCCAGTCTACGGATGCGGCGTGCGCATCCGTTCCGCACGGATGCAGGATGAGACGACGGATGCAGGGCGACACACCGGGCGTCTGCCCTGCATCCGGCGCGACTCAGCTGCTGCGGCGGATCGCCCGGATGCCGACGGCGAGCCCGACGATGGCGACGGCCAGTGCGGAGACGACGCCCCACAGCACGGCCGGCTCGCCGAAGGCGCCGGCCAGCAGCGCGCGTTCTGCCTGCACGACCCAGTTGACCGGGTTCACGGATGCCACGACCCGCATCCACCCCGGCCCCTCATCGAGCGGCAGGAGCATGCCCGACAGGATCAGCAACGGGAAGATCAGCGTCTGCTGGACGCCCCAGAACAGCCACTCGCGCTCCTTGGTGCCCAGCGCCAGCGTGTACGAGAGGGCGCCCAGTCCTACGCCGAAGACCGCGAGCAGCGCGAGGCCGGCGAGGAGGCCGAGCGGGTTCACGGTGAAGCCGAAGGGCCAGGCGATGAGCACGATGAGCAGCGCCTGCACCACGATCGGCGCGATCTCCTTGAGCGCACGGCCGATCAGGAGCGAGGAGCGCGCGAGCGGGGCCACCAGCGTGCGTTCGTGCGATCCGGTCATCATCTCGTACTGCAGGTTGGAGCCGACCGCGCCGGTGCCGAAGAGCACGATCATCACGAGGATGCCGGGCACGAACCACTGCAGGGTCTCGCTCGCGGGGAGGCCGGACATGCCGATCAGGAGCGGCCCGAACAGTCCCAGGAAGACCAGGGGCTGGAGCAGGCTGAAGATGAGCGAGAAGGGATCGCGGACGACGGGGCGCAGCTCCCGGGTCAGCACGTGCCAGGTGTCGCGACCGGCGTTCGCGCGTACGGCGGTGTCGGTGGTGGTCATCGGTTCGCTCCTTCGTTCTCACGGGTCGCGGCGGTGTGCGCGTCTTCGGTGTCGGATGCCGCGCTCTGCGGCGAGTCGGCTTCGCTCTCCTTCTCCGCCTCGCTCTGCTGCTCGGCGTCGCGCAGGGTGCGCCCGGTGAGCGCGAGGAACACGTCGTCGAGAGTGGGCGGGACACCGGTGGCGGCCCGTACGGTGATCCCGGCGGCGTCGAGGGCGCGTACGGCTGCCGGAAGCAGTGCATCGCCGTCGGGGGCCGTGACCGAGACGGTGCTGCCCTCCGCCCGCACCTCGCGATCGGTGAGCCCGCCGACCACCGCTGCTGCCCGCGCAGCCTCCTCGGCGGTCGCGAGGGTGAGGGTGACGACGTCGCCGGCCAGCTCGGCCTTCAGCCTCGTCGCGGTGTCGTCGGCGATGACCCGCCCGCGGTCCATGACCATGACGCGCTCGGCGTAGCGGTCGGCCTCCTCCAGGTAGTGCGTGGTGAGGAAGACGGTCGTGCCGTGCTGGGTGCGCAGGTCGAGGATGTGCTGCCAGAGGTTCGCGCGGCTCTGCGGGTCGAGCCCGGTGGAGGGCTCATCGAGGAACACCAGGGGAGGGGCGTGCATGAGGCCGAGGGCGATGTCGAGGCGCCGCTTCTGCCCGCCGCTGAGCTGCTGCACGGTGCGGGTGGCGAAGCTCGACAGATCGAGCGACTCGATGAGCTCATCGGCCCTGCGCGCGCTGTCGCCGCGGCTCATTCCGTAGAACGCGCCCTGGCTGAGCATCTCGTCTCGAACGCGCTGGGAGAAGCTGCCGCTGTTGAGCTGGCCGACGTAACCGATGCGTGCCCGGACACCGGCGGGATCGCGGAGGATGTCACGGCCGACTACCCGCGCGGTGCCGGAGGTCGGGGGGATCAGCGTCGTCAGCATCCGCAGGCTGGTCGACTTGCCGGCGCCGTTGGGGCCGAGGAAGGCGACGAGCTCGCCCCGGGCGGCCTGGAAGGTGAGGTCGGTGACCGCCTCGACGGTCTTCTTCTTGACGGTGAATCTCTTGGTGAGGCCTTGCGCCTCGATGATCGCTTCGTGTGCCATGCCTCGAGGGTAGGAAGCATTGCGGACAGATTCCGTCCTCGATCTCTGGCAGTCTGAGTCCATGACCGATACGACCTCCCGTGCGTTGTCGCTTCTGAACCTCTTGCAGACGCACCGGCACTGGCCGGGTTCCGAGCTCGCCGCCAGACTCGGCGTGACCGAGCGCACCGTGCGCCGCGACATCGATCGGCTGCGCGAGCTCGGCTACCGCGTCGAGTCCACCCCCGGTACGGCCGGGGGCTACCGGCTGGAGGCGGGCAGCGCGGTTCCGCCGCTGCTGCTCACCGACGAGGAGGCCGTCGCGATGGCGATCGGGCTGCGCGTGGCGGCCTCGCAGCGGCTCATCGCCGGCGCCGAGACGACCATCACCGCGCTCGCCAAGCTCGAGCAGGTGCTGCCGGCGCCGCTGCGCCGCAGGGTGAACGCGCTCGCCGAGACGGTGCAGCCCGCCGGCATCACCAGTGGCGCACCGGTGTCGTCCGAGGTGCTCGGAGAACTCGCCCTCGCGATCCGCGACCATGAGCGCGTCCGCTTCTCCTACACGTCCGCCGCGGGCGTCGTCACCCGTCGCCGCGTCGAACCGCACGCGCTGGCGCCCGCCGACCGGCACTGGTACCTGCTGTGCTGGGATCTCGAAAGAGACGACTGGCGTACGTTCCGCGTGGACCGGCTCGCGCAGCTCGCGCACACGCGAGTGCTGTTCACCCCGCGCCCGCTCACCCCCGAGGAGATCGAGGAGTTCATCCTCATCGCGCGCTCCTGGGTGCGTCAGGCGGTCGAGGCCGACGTGGTGATGGAGCTGCCCTTCGACGAGATGAAACGGCAGTTCGGGCAGTGGTCGCAGGGCGCGACGGCCGAGGACGCGGAACACACGCGCTGGCCGGTCGGCGGCGCCGACTGGCGCGAGACCCTCTACGGCATGCTCTACATCCCGCCCGGTGTCGAGTTCACCACCGACCTCGCCGAACCGGGCCGCAGCGAGCTGCGCGAGTCGCTCCAGCGGGTGCTGCGCGCCATGGACGCGCCCGCGCCGCCGCCGGCTGGCAGGGCGTCCATAGCGAACCCCGCCTAAACTGGAGATATGGCGCGATTCCTTATCATCGGCGGCTTCCTGGCCGCGGTGTTCTGGGTGTTCAGCATCGTCGATTGCGCGGTGCAGCCCTCGACGCGCCATCGCGGCGTCTCCAAGGGAGCGTGGCTTGCGATCGTGATCCTCATCCCGGTGCTCGGCGGCATCCTGTGGTTCACGCTCGGCCGTGCCCGCAAGACCCCGGATGCCATGCCGCGTCTGACCTCGCCCGATGACGACCCCGAGTTCCTGCGCCGCATCAGCGAGGCCGAGTCGGATGCCCGCATCGCGCGCCTCGAAGAGGAGCTCGCCCGCCTCGAAGAAGAGACCGACGACGGGACGGAACCGCGCACGTGAGTGCGCAGCCGGACGGTTCCCCGGCGACGGATGCTGCCCTCGCGCTGCTTGCGGGGCTGATCGCCCACGGTGTGCGCGACCTCGTACTTGCTCCGGGCTCGCGTTCGCAAGCTCTCGCCCTCGTCGCGATGCGCCTGCATCGCGACGGCGTCCTGCGTGTCCATGTGCGCATCGACGAGCGCGTCGCCGGCTTCACCGCTCTGGGCCTCTCGCGCGAGACGGGTGTGCCCGCGGCGGTCCTGTGCACGTCGGGGACGGCAGCGGCGAACCTGCTCCCCGCCGCGATGGAGGCCTTCCACGCCGGCGTCCCCCTGCTGCTGCTGACCGCCGATCGACCCCGGAACTGCGCGGGGTCGGCGCGAACCAGGCGACGGTCCAGCCGGGAATGTTCGCGCCCTTCGCCCGCTTCGAGACGGACGCGCCGGTGCCGGGTGATGCCGATACAGACTGGGCGGCGCTGGCCGCAGAGGCCGTCGCCGCGGCCATGGGCGCCGACGGCATCCGAGGCCCCGTGCACCTGAACCTGCCGCTGCGCGAACCGCTCTCGGGGCCGCTGCCCGCCGTGCTCGACGCGGCACCGGGCCCGGTGCCGGTTGCCGCGGCATCCGATGCCGTCGTGCTCGAACGCGGTCCGCGCACGGTCGTGATCGCGGGAGCGGATGCCGGACCCGCCGCCGAGGAGGTCGCGTACGCCGGCTCGTGGCCGCTCATCGCCGAGATCGTCAGCGGTGCGCGCTACGGGCGGCTCCTCGTGCACGGATACCGCCGGCTGCTGCGCGCGGAGGAACTGGGCGGAAGGGTCGAACGGGCGGTCGTGCTCGGGCACCCGACGCTGAGCCGCGAGGTCGCGGGGCTGCTGTCGCGCACCGACGTGGAGGTCGTGGCGGTGCGCCGCGGGGGAGAGGCGCTGGATCTCAACGGCCGGACGCGCGCGGTGGGCGCCGTCGGCGTCGCCGAGGGGGAGCGCGATCGGGTCTGGCTGGGGGCGTGGATGGAGGCCTCGGCGGCGGAAGCCGTCGATCTCTCCGAGGCCGCGCCCGACCAGGGCGGGCTGTTCTCGCCGGATCCGGAGGCGCGCGGGCGCGCGGTCAAGGCCGAGCTCGACGCCGTCCGCCGTCCGCTCGATCGAGAACTCCTCGTCGACGCGGTCTGGCGGGCGACCTGGCCGCACGACCGGCTGCTGTTCGGCTCCTCGCGGCTCGTGCGGGTGGCCGATGCCGTCCTCGGCGGCAAGAAGGTGCCCGTGCACGCCAACCGCGGCCTCGCCGGCATCGACGGCACGGTCGCGACCGGGATCGGCATCGCCGTCGCCAGCCAGGAAGGCGGTGCGCCCGGTGTGACGCGTGTGCTGCTGGGCGATGTCGCGCTCCTGCACGATGTGGGGTCTCTGCTCCTCCCTGCCGATGAACCGGCGCCCCGGATCCAGGTGATCGTCGGCAACGACGGCGGCGGCACGATCTTCGACGCGCTGGAGGTGGCCGGGGTCGCCCCGGCATCCGACCTCGACCGCGCCTTCTACACGCCGCACTCGGCCGACCTCGCCGCTCTCGCCGCCGCCTACGGCTGGGAACACCGCCGGGTCACCACGCGCACCGCGCTCGATCAGGTGCTCGTCGCGCCCGTGGCCGGACCGCAGCTCATCGAGGTGCCCCTGGAGCGGTGAGCGTTACAGCGCTCGTGCCGCGCACGAGCGCAACCGGTCGTTGAGCAAGAGCGGCGCAGCCGATCGCGCGCCGCACTGAGCAAGCGAAGCGCGTCGAAGTGTCGAAACGCCCTGGCGAGTATGCGAAAGGATGCCTCGCCCGACACAATGGTCACGTGGCGAAGCGAACCTGGAAAGCCGAAGCATCCGAACTCCTGCGCGTGCACGAGGGGTTCTCGCTCGCGGGCGTCGACCCGGGCTCGACGCCCGGATTCCCGGGCGGCAAGGGCGAGGGAGAGAAGGCTCTGAGACAGGGCCTCGCCGACCTCGGCGAGCTGCAGGAGCGCCTCTACGCCGAGAGCCGTTCGGGCGTGACGACGGATTCCGTGCTCCTCGTGCTGCAGGCGATGGACTCCGCGGGCAAGGGCGGGATCGTCCGGCACGTGGTCGGTGCCGTCGATCCGCAGGGCGTCTCCATCACCGGATTCAAGAAGCCGACCCGGGAGGAGCTTGCCCACGACTTCCTCTGGCGCATCGAGAAACGGCTGCCCGAGCACGGCGTCATCGGCGTCTTCGATCGTTCGCACTACGAGGATGTGCTGATCGGAAGGGTGCGCTCACTGGCATCCGACGACGAGATCGAGCGCCGCTACGGGGCGATCAACGACTTCGAGGAGCGTCTGGCCGAGACGGGTACCCGCATCGTCAAGGTCATGCTGCACATCTCGCCCGAGGAGCAGAAGGAGCGGCTCATGGAGCGCCTCGAGCGTCCGGACAAGCACTGGAAGTACAACCCGGGCGACGTCGACGAGCGGATGCTGTGGGACGACTACATGGCCGCCTACCAGACCGTCTTCGATCGCACCTCGACCTCGCACGCCCCCTGGTTCGTCGTGCCCGCGAACGCGAAATGGTATGCCCGCCTGGCGGTGCAGGAGCTGCTGCTGGCGGCGCTGGAGGACATCGATCCGCAGTGGCCGCCGGCCGACTTCGACGTCGAGGCGGAGAAGCAGCGACTCGCCGCGACCTGAGCGACGTCGCTACGCCAGCGCGTCGACGAGCGGGCGGAACTTCACCCGCGTCTCCAGCAGTTCGGTCTCGGGGTCGCTGCCGGCGACGATCCCGGCGCCGGCGTAGGCGGTCACCCCGATCGTTTCTCCGTCGGACACCGTGAACTGCGCGCAGCGCAGCGCGATCGCCCACTCGCCGTTCCCCGCGGCGTCCACCCAGCCGACGGGGCCCGCGTAGCGGCCGCGGTCGAAGGGCTCCAGCCGCCGGATCGCGTGCACCGCGGCATCCGTCGGCGTTCCCGCCACGGCCGCGGTCGGATGCAGCGCACCGACCAGGTCCAGGGCGGAGGAGTCGCCGTGGAGCTCGCCCTCCACATCGGTCGCGAGGTGGAAGAGGTTCGGCAGCTTCAGCAGGAACGGCTGCTCGCTGGAGGCGAGCGCGCGCGTGTGCGGCCGGAGGGCGGTGAGCACGCTCTGCACGGCGTACTGATGCTCGTCGAGATCTTTGACGCTGGAGGCGAGGTGCGCGGAGGCCTCGGTGTCGGCATCCGGATCGGCACCGCGTCCGATCGTCCCGGCGAGCACGCGTGCGGTCACGGTGCCGTCCTGCACGGTCACGAGCGTCTCGGGGCTCGCGCCGATGAGTCCGTCGACGGCGAACACCCAGGTGTCGGGGTAGCCGGTCGACAGGCTCCGCACCAGACGGCGAAGGTCCGCGCCGGCGGGACCGTGCCGTTCAGGTCCCGTGCGACGACGACCTTGCTGACCTCCCCGGCGGTGATCGCCTCCAGGGCGCTTCGCACGGCGCTCTGGTACGACGCGGGCGTCTGCGCGCCCGGCCCGAGGGTGCCCGCCCAGTGCGGGCCGTACTCGCGGGGTGCGATCTGTGGATCGGGCGTGTCCGCGGCGCGGATGCGCGTCACCCAGGTGCGTCCCTGTTGGCGGCCGATCACGGCCGAGGGCACCGCGAGGGTGCTGTCGGATGCCGACGCCTCGTCGAACACGAGGGCGCCGAGAGCGATGAGGCCCGTGCCCGGCAGCTGCAGCGGATCGTCGACCTCCGCGGCCTCGACGACGCGGCGCCACTGCGCGGCGAGAAGCGCGGTGCGGGTCGCATCCGACTCCTGCGCGGGGACGTCCAGGCGCAGGACCGTCTCGCTTCCCACCGCCACGATGCCGTCGCCGCGGCGCAGCCAGGCCCACGGACGATCGGGGTCGGCGAAGGCGAGGAGGTCCTCGACGGGATCGATCTGTCGGGTCTCGACGACCAGGCGGGCGGTGCTCACCCTCTCAGCCTACGGCGGTCGTGCACCGTCATCTTCCGTGCGCAGGAGCACGAGTGCCGTGTGCAGGAGCCATCGCGTGAAATCGAGGAACTTCCGGGCCGGTAGGGGGTGAGATGCGCTCTCGCTCCTGCAGACGGTTCGGCTCCTCCTGCAGACGGCGATCGCGGTGGGTCCTACACTCGAACGGTGAGCACGCAGCGCCCGGAGCCGGGAACGCCGATGACCTTCCAGTGGCGCAAATGGGACGACGCGCCGCACTGGCGTCACGAGTGCGTGTACCTCGGATCGGATGCCTGGGGCGACTGGGTCGGCCAGCCCCGCGGCTGGCGCAGCGACCGGCCTGGTGCCTCGTTCATCGCCGAGGGCCCCAACGTCACGCTCGTGCCGCCGTCGGCCGACTTCGCGTTCACGGTCAACCGCGACCACCCGCGGGGCCTGCGCGTCTACATCGACCTCGGCTGGCAGGTGCGGTGGTCGGGCGATCCGCTCGTGGCGGTCGGCATCGACATGGACCTCGACGTCGTCCGCGTGGAGGGCGAGCGCGGCACCTGGGTCGACGACCGCGACGAATGGGCGGAGCATCGGGTGCGGTTCGGCTATCCGCCCGAGATCGTCACGCATCTGGAGGCGCTCGCGCTGACGCTGGAGTCGGATGTCCGCGCGCAGCGCGCCCCCTACAACGACGCGACGGCCGACGCCTGGCTCGATCGGCTCGAGGCGCTCGGGGCAGGCCGCCCCGCGTAGACTCGACTCCGTGACCCCGACAGAGCCCAATCGCGCCGACCTCGGCAAGGATCCCGCGCGCGTGAGCGGCATGTTCGACCAGGTCGCCGCTCGCTACGACCGCACGAACACGGTGTTGAGCGTCGGCAACGACCAGCTCTGGAGGGCGGCGATGGTGCGGGCGGTCGCGCCACAGCGCGGCCAGCGCATCCTGGATCTCGCCGCGGGTACGGGGGTCTCCTCGGCGGCCCTCGCCAAGAGCGGCGCCGACGTCGTCGCGGCCGATTTCTCGCCCGGCATGCTCGCGGAGGGCCGCAGGCGGCACGGGCACCGGCACAATCTGACCTTCGTGGAGGCGGATGCCACCGACCTGCCCTTCGCGGACGCCGGCTTCGACACGGTCACGATGTCGTTCGGGCTGCGCAACGTCAACGAGCCGAAGAAGGCGCTCGCCGAGCTGCTGCGGGTGACCAGGCCGGGTGGACGCCTGGTGATCTGCGAGTTCTCCACGCCGCCGAACCCGGCGTTCCGCGGGCTTTACCGCTTCTACAACGACCGCATCCTGCCGCTCGTGGCGCGGACGGTCTCGTCGAACGCCGACGCCTACGACTACCTGAACGAGTCGATCCAGGACTGGCCCGATCAGCAGCGGCTGGCGGCGTGGATCCGCGAGGCCGGCTGGACCGACGTCGCCCACCGCAATCTGTCCGGCGGCATCGTGGCGCTGCACCGGGCGACGAAACCGGCGTGACCCTCGCGCAGGTAGGCTGGAGGGCGTGACTTCGAGCCCTGCGCCCTCGGGTTCGCGCCTAGCGAGCCGCTTCGGCTTCAGCGACCGTGTTTTCGCCGGTCCTGCAGCCCGTCGTGTCGCACGGGAGGTCGAGGCGGGTCTCGATCGCGTCGAGGCGGAGCTGGCCGAGGAGCTGCGCGTCGCCGACCCCGTGGCGGATGCCGCCAGCCGCTACCTCTACGAGGCCGGCGGCAAGCGCATCCGGCCCGTGCTCACGCTTCTGGTCGCCCAGCTGGGCGACGGCAACGTCACCCAGGTGATCGACGTCGCCAAGGCGCTCGAGCTCACCCACCTGGGCTCCCTGTACCACGACGACGTGATGGACAGCGCCGACCGTCGCCGGGGTGTGCCCGCCGCTCACGCGGTCTGGGGCAACAGCGTCGCGATCCTCACGGGCGACATCCTGTTCTCTCGGGCGAGCCAGATCATGGCGCGGTACGACGACCGTGCGATCCGGCTCCAGGCCGACACCTTCGAGCGGCTCGTGATGGGGCAGATGCACGAGACCGTCGGCCCTCAGCCCGGCGACGACCCGATCGCGTTCTATCTGCAGGTCCTCGCCGACAAGACCGGATCCCTCATCGCCGCGGCGACGCAGTCGGGCATCACGTTCTCGAACGCGCCCGTCGAGTTCGAGGAGCCCATGCGCCAGTACGGCGAGAAGGTGGGCGTCGCTTTCCAGCTCCTCGACGACGTGATCGACCTCTCCGATCGTCCCGACGAGACCGGCAAGGTGCCGGGCACCGACCTCATCCAGGGTGTGCCGACGATGCCGTATCTGCTTCTGCGCGCGAGGACGGATGCCGCATCCGCCGCCCTCGCCGACCGCATCGACGACGGAGTGGCACGGATCGCCGACGGTGCCGACCCCTCACTGCTGGACGGCCCGCTCGCAGAGCTGCGCGAGCACGCCGTGACACACGAGACCCTGGAACTCGCCCGCGCCTGGACACGCGAGGCGATCGCGACGCTGGAACCGATCCCCGCCGGCCCGGTGCGCGACGCGCTCACGCGCTTCGCCGAGAACCTCGCGGATCGAAGCAGCTGAACCACATCGAGAGGAACCCATGACGAAGCTCAGGCTGGCCATCGTCGGGGCAGGACCGGCGGGCATCTACGCCGCCGACATCCTGCTCAAGGCGGAGCGCAAGTTCGACGTCTCCATCGACCTGTTCGAGCAGCTCCCGGCACCCTACGGCCTTGTCCGCTACGGCGTGGCCCCCGACCACCCGCGCATCAAGGGCATCATCAACGCCCTGCGCGACGTGCTCGACCGCGGCGACATCCGTCTCTTCGGCAATGTCCGCTTCGGCGAGGACATCACCCTCGAGGATCTCAAGCGTCACTACAACGCGGTGATCTTCGCCACGGGCGCGATCCGCGACACCGCTCTGGACATCCCCGGCATCGAGGCGGAGGGCTCCTACGGCGCCGCCGACTTCGTGAGCTGGTTCGACGGGCACCCCGACGTGCCGCGGACCTGGCCGCTGGATGCGGCATCCGTCGCCGTCATCGGCAACGGCAACGTGGCCCTCGACGTCTCGCGCATGCTCGCCAAGCACGCCGAGGACCTGCTGGTCACCGAGGTCCCGCAGAACGTGTTCGAAGGGCTGAAGGCCAGCGAGGTCACCGACGTGCATGTGTTCGGCCGCCGTGGCCCCGCGCAGGTGAAGTTCACGCCGCTGGAGCTGCGCGAGCTCGGCGAGTTGCGTGACGTCGACATGGTCGTCTACGACGAGGACTTCGACTACGACGAGGCGGCCGAGACGGCGATCGCCAGCAACAAGCAGGTCATGGTGATCAACCGCATCCTGCAGTCGTGGCGCACGCTCCCTTCGGTGAACAACGCCGGCGGAGGGGCGTCGCGCCGGCTGCACCTGCACTTCTGGGCGCGTCCGGTCGAGGTGAGGACGGATTCCGCGGGCCGTGTCGAGGCGCTCGTCTACGAGCGCACCAGGCCCGACGGAGAAGGCGGTGCCGTGGGCACGGGGAGCTGCGCGAGCTTCCGATCCAGCAACTGTACCGGGCCGTCGGATACTTCGGCTCCCCGCTGCCGGGAGTGCCCTTCGACAAGCGCCATGGCGTGATCCCCAACCATGAGGGGCAGGCGCTGGCGAAGGACTCGAACGAGCGGGTGCCCGGCATCTACGCGACGGGCTGGATCAAGCGGGGCCCGGTGGGCTTGATCGGCCACACGAAGTCGGATGCCATGGAGACCGTCCGCCACGTTATCAACGACCAGGGCTCGTGGTGGCGTCCGGAGGACCCTCCGAGGAGGCGATCCCCGCGCTGCTGGCCGAACGCGGTGTGAAGTGGACCGACCTGGAGGGCTGGCACCGCCTCGACGAGCACGAGATCGCCCTCGGCGCGCCCGAGGAGCGGGCGCGCATCAAGGTCGTCCCGCGCGAGGAGATGGTGCGCATCTCCCGCGCGGAGTGACCCGCGGCATCCCCGCCCTCCCCGGTCGTTGAGCGAGCGCAGCGAGACGAAACGCAGTGCGCGTCTGACTAGGCTGGCCAGATGAGCGAGTGGATCCCCGACATCCTGGGCGAGGAGTTCCGGCAGCTCACGCTCCCGCTGGGCGAGGACGACCAGGGCGAGGTCGTCGCGACGCTCGTACGGGCGCTCCCCGCCGAGCGCACCGTCTGGCAGAAGCTGGCTCGCCGGCATCCGATGCTCGACGGCGTCGACGTGCTCTACATCCACGGCTGGTCGGATTACTTCTTCAACAAGCGCTTCGCGCGGTTCTGGACCTCGCGCGGAGCCCGCTTTTTCGCTCTGGACCTGCGCAAATACGGCCGCAGCCTGCGGGAGGGCCAGACCGCGGGGTACATCGTCGATCTCGCCCAGTACGACGAGGACATCGCCGCCGCGCTCGCCGAGATGGGGCACTCACCCGAGGGGCGCGTCTCGGACCGGCGTCTCGTCCTGGTCGGGCACTCGACGGGAGGTCTGACGCTGTCGTTGTGGGCCGATCGGCATCCGGATGCCGCGGACGCACTGATCCTGAACAGTCCGTGGCTGGAGCTCCAGCTGGCGGGGTTCGCGCGGGAGGCGATCGCGCCGCTGCTGGGACTTCAGGCGCGGTGGAATCCGCATGAGATCGGCCCGCAGCTGGACGCGGGCTTCTACTCTCGCGCCCAGAAGGAGGTCGAGGATCCCGCGGATCCGATCGAGATCAACCTCGCCTGGCGGCCGGCGCAGACGATGCCCGTGGCCGCCGGGTGGCTCAAGGCCGTGGTCGACGGACACCGGCGCGTGGCGGAGGGCCTTTCCATCCAGGTGCCGGTCTGTGTGCTGTTGTCGGCGCGCACCGCGGTGCCGACCCGCTGGTCGGAGGAACTCACCTCCGCCGACACCGTGCTCGTCGTCGACGAGATCGCCCGGGCGGCGCTGAAGATCGGCTCCACCGTCACGATCGAGCGCATCGATGGTGCGCTCCACGACGTGTTCCTGTCTCGCCACGAGGCGCGCGAGGACGCCTACGCGCGCCTGGGGCGCTGGGTCACGGGTGGGTGGCGAGCTCCCGGCGGTGACGCGGTCGGTTGCTGGTGGAGGGAGCGCGACCGCTTCGCTTCCGCCGGCGCACGAGAGCGTGGTCGAAGCCGTCAGCCCTCGTACTCCGCGCTCACGATGTCTTCTTCGTCCAGGTCGCTGACGCTCAGCGACTCGGTGTCTATGTCCACGTACCCTCGGGCAGCTCGTCCACGACTTCGCCATCGTTGGGCCCGCCCACCAGCCTGAATCTCTTCATTCGCCGAGTGTACGCGAGCGCACGCCGGGCTCAGCGGTAGTTGATGAACTGCAGGTCCACGTCGAGGTCGGCGCCCTTCAGAAGCGCGATCACGGACTGGAGGTCGTCGCGGCTCTTGGACTGCACGCGCAGCTCGTCGCCCTGGATCTGCGACTTGACCGACTTGGGGCCCTCGTCGCGGATCAGCTTCGAGATCTTCTTGGCGTTCTCGGAGGAGATGCCGTTCTTGAGCGAGGAGACGATGCGGAACTCCTTGCCGCTGGCGACGGGGTCGCCCGTCTCCAGGCTCTTCAGCGAGATGCCGCGCTTGATGAGCTTGGACTGGAAGACGTCGAGCACGGCCTTCGCGCGCTCCTCGGAGTTCGCGGTGATGACGATCTGCTCGCCGCTCCAGGCGACCGAGGCGCCCGTGCCCTTGAAGTCGTAGCGCTGCTCGACCTCCTTGCGGGCCTGGTTGAGAGCGTTGTCGGCCTCCTGCTGGTCGACCTTGGAGACGATGTCAAAAGAGCTATCTGCCATGGCGACAGTGTACCCAGGGGAGGGAAGTCGGCAGTCGTGGAAGCGTTTCCAGAGGGTGCGGCATCCGACACTCCTTGTATTACAGGTTGATCTCGGCTGTTCCAGGCATTGCGCAGAAGGGTGGATGGCGTGCATACTGTAAGCGCTTGCAGTTCGCAGGCGACGATGGGCACGCAGCGGTGGGAGCCGCAGGGTCGATCGTCACCCACAGCACTTGAGAGAGGCACACCAATGAAGGTGAACAAGCGAGGCATCCTTGCGCTCGGGGCTATCGCAGCCATTTCATCGCTCACCCTGGCCGGCTGCGCCGGCGGTGGCGACCCCACCCCCGCAGAGCCCAGCGACCCGCCCGTCGAATACTCGGGCGAGATCACCGTCTGGGTCGACGCCGACCGAGCGGGCGTCCTGGAGGCCGCCGCTGACGACTTCACCAACGCGACCGGTGTCCAGGTCACGCTCGTGCAGAAGGAGTTCGGCGAGATCCGCGACCAGCTCGTGCAGCAGGTCCCCACCGGAGAAGGCCCCGACGTGGCCGTCGGCGCGCACGACTGGCTCGGCGAGCTCGTCACCAACGGCGTCGTCGCCCCCGTCGAACTCGGTGACCGCGCCGGAGAGTTCGAGCAGGTCGCCCTCGACGCGTTCAACTACGACGGCCAGAACTACGGTGTTCCGTACGCGATCGAGAGCATCGCGCTGCTGCGCAACACCGACCTGGTCTCCGAGGCGCCGACCGACTACGACGACATGATCGCCAAGGGTGAGGCCGCGGGGACGCGGTACTCCTTCCTCGTCGGCCTCGACCCCGAAGCCGCCGACCCCTACCACCTCTACCCGTTCCAGACCTCGTTCGGCGCTCCCGTCTTCGGCACCGCCGCCGACGGCAGCTATGACGCATCCGACCTCCAGATCGGCAACGCCGGCGGCGAGGCCTTCGCCGAGTGGCTCGCCGAGCAGGGCGCCGCGGGCGTGCTCAACACGAACATCAACGGCGACCTCGCCCGCGAGAACTTCGTCGACGGCAACGCCCCGTTCTTCCTCACCGGTCCCTGGAACGTCCCGGCGGCACTGGATGCCGGACTCAACATCGCGGTCGACCCCATCCCCTCGGCCGGTGGCCAGGACGCGCAGCCCTTCGCCGGTGTGCAGGGCTTCTTCCTCAGCGCCCGCAGCGAGAACCGTCTCGCCGCGAACGAGTTCCTGCTGAACTACGTCGGCAGCGAAGAGGTGCAGACCGCGCTCTACGAGGTCGGCGGCCGCGCCCCGGCGCTCAGCGCCGCGTTCACCTCGGCAGTGGCCGGCGACCCCATCACCGCCGGTTTCGGTGAGGTCGGAGCCAATGCCGTGCCGATGCCCTCCATCCCCGAGATGGGTGCCGTGTGGCAGTACTGGGGCGTGACCGAGGCCGCGATCATCAACGGCAGCGACGACCCGGTCGGGCTGTGGCAGAAGATGGCAGCAGACGTCGCGGGGGCGACGCAGTAACCTGCGAACACGCGGTGAGGCGGCATCCGCGCGATGCCGCCTCACCCTTGTCCTCAACGACGAGTGAGCGAGGCATGGCGAATGACGACAGTGAATGACCGCGAGGTCCAGGCGGCGCCGACGAAGCGGCAGCGCCAGGCGGCGCGGATGGCCGAGGCGGCCGGCGGCGGGTGGAAGGTCCTGCTCGTCAAGATCGTCTCGCTCGGCATCATCGACGCCCTTGCGCTCTACTCGATCCTCGTGCTGCTGCAGAGCCGCCAGTGGGTCGCCGCGATCGTCGTCTTCGTGGTCACGGCGCTGGCGAACTGGGTGTACTTCAGCCGCGGCAAGCTCCCGGCGAAGTACCTCATCCCGGGGCTCATCTTCCTCTTCGTCTTCCAGATCTTCGCGGCGATGTTCACCGGATACATCGCCTTCACCAACTACGGCACCGGTCACAACAGCACGAAGTCGGATGCCGTCCACGCGCTCATGCTCTCGGCCCAGGAGCGCGTGCCCGACTCCTCCGCCTACCAGCTCACGGTCGTCGAGCAGCTCGGGCAGCTCTCGTTCCTGGTCACCGACCGCGACGGCAACGTCTTCATCGGTGGCGAGGAGCGGCCACTCGAACCCGTCACCAACGCCGAGATGAGCGGCGGCAAGGCCGTGAGCGTCCCCGGACACTCCTCCTTCGCCTTCGCCGACATCCTCGCGAACCAGGGTGAGATCGCCGCGATGGCGGTGCCGATCAGCGACGACCCCAACGACGGGGCGCTGCGCACCCCCGACGGTTCGATGGCGTTCGTCTACGACTCCAAGCTCGTCTACGACGAGGCCGCCTCGACGATGACCGATACGCGCACCGGCGTCGTCTACTCCGACATCGGCACCGGAGCCTTCACCGCCACCGACGGCACCGAGCTCATGCCGGGCTGGCGGATCAACGTCGGTTTCGACAACTTCGTCCGCGCCTTCTCGGAGCAGTCCATCCGCGGCCCCTTCTTCTCGGTGCTCGTGTGGACCTTCGTCTTCGCGGGCCTCTCGGTGTTCACCTGCTTCGCGCTGGGTCTGTTCATCGCGATCGTGTTCAACGACCCGCGGATGAAGTCCAAGAAGTACTACCGGGTGGTCATGATCCTCCCCTACGCCTTCCCCGGGTTCCTCTCGGCGCTGGTGTGGGCGGGCATGATGAATCAGGAGTTCGGATTCATCAACGAGGTGCTCCTGGGGGTGTGAACATCCCCTGGCTCACGAACGAGTGGCTGGCGAAGTTCAGCATCATCCTGGTGAACCTCTGGCTCGGCTTCCCGTACATGTTCCTCATCTGTACGGGCGCGTTGCAGGCCATCCCGGACGATGTCCAGGAGGCGGCCCGCGTCGACGGCGCCAGTGCCTGGCAGGTGTTCCGCTCGATCAAGCTGCCGCTGCTGCTGGTCTCGGTCGCGCCGCTGCTGATCGCCTCGTTCGCGTTCAACTTCAACAACTTCAGTCTCATCTACATGCTCACCGGCGGTGGCCCCGAGATGTGACCGCTGGCGTGAACGTCGGTGCCACCGACATCCTCATCACGATGGTCTACAAGGTGGCCTTCGTCGGATCGTCCTCCGACTACGGTCTCGCGGCCGCCTTCTCGATCATCATCTTCTTCCTCGTCGCGACGATCTCGGTGATCGCCTTCCGACAGACCAAGGCACTCGAGGAGCTGAACTGAGATGACCACCTCACAGGCACTGCAGACCACCTCGGCGATCGTCACCGGAGGCGCGGGCACACCGGGCGCCACCCAGGAGCCGCGCCGGCCGTTCAAGAGGTATTTCCGCGAGACCGGGTGGCGCCACCTCGTCGGCATCGCCGTGGGAGCATTCGCGCTCCTCCCGCTGCTGTACATCTTCTCGGCGTCGCTGAATCCGGGCGGCACCTTGCTGACGGCGAACTCGCTGTTCTCGAACTTCAGCTTCGAGAGCTACATGACGCTGTTCACCACCCCGCGGCATCCCTACGGCGCCTGGTTCATGAACACGCTCGTCATCGGCGTGGTCACTGCGATCGGCACGGTGATCCTCGGGGCGCTGGCCGCCTACTCGTTCTCGCGGATGCGCTTCACCGGTCGCCGCTTCAGCCTCACCGCGCTCCTGGTCGTGCAGATGTTCCCGCAGATGCTGGCGATGGTGGCGATCTTCCTGCTGTTGGTGGCCATCGGCGACATCTTCCCCGCGCTCGGTCTCAACTCCCGAGTCGGTCTCATCATGGTCTACCTCGGCGGCGCCCTGGGGCGAACACCTACCTCATGTACGGGTTCTTCAACACCGTGCCCGCATCGATCGACGAGGCGGCCAAGATCGACGGTGCCGGTCACGCGCGCATCTTCTTCACGATCATCCTGCGCCTGGTCGCACCGATCCTCGCCGTCGTCGGTCTGCTCAGCTTCATCGGCACCTCGAGCGAGTTCGTGCTCGCCAGCGTCATCCTCATCGACCCCGACAAGCAGACGCTCGCCGTGGGCCTGTACAAGTTCGTCTCCGACGAGTTCTCCAAGAACTGGAGCGTGTTCGCCGCGGGCGCGGTGCTCGCCGCCATCCTGCCGGTCGCGCTGTTCCTCGCGCTGCAGCGGTACATCGTCGGAGGTCTGACCGCAGGCAGCGTGAAGTAGCGGATGCGCCGCCTGGCAGCGTTCGCGATCATCGCCGCGCTCGCGCTGACGGGGTGCTCGGCGGCATCCGACGGTCATGCTCGCGAACTCGCGGACTCGGATGCCGGCATCCAACTCTTCCAGCTGCCCTGGCTCTCGATCGCCGCGGAATGCGAGCAGACGCTCGCGCCGGCGGGCTTCTCCTGGGTGCTGACCTCTCCTCCCCAGGAGCACATCACCGGGGAGCCGTGGTGGGTGTCGTACCAGCCGGTGAGCTACCTGGTCGAGTCACGTCTGGGCACGCGCGAGGAGTTCGCCGAGATGGTCTCGCGCTGCGCGGACGTCGGCGTCGACATCATCGCGGACGCCGTGATCAACCACATGACCGGGCAGAACGATCCCGGCATCGGCTGGCGGGATCGCCCTATGAGCACTACGAGTACCCGGGGCTGTACGGCCACGACGACTTCCACCACTGCGGGCTGACCACCCACGACGACATCGAGGACTACCGTTCGCGCGAGCAGGTGCAGACCTGCGAGCTGGTGAACCTCGCCGACCTCGATACGGCGTCGCCGCGGGTGCGCGGGACGATCGTCGCCCACCTGGAGGATCTGCTGTCGCTGGGCGTCGCCGGATTCCGGATCGATGCGGCCAAGCACATGGCGGCCGACGACGTCGCCGCGATCGTGGCGGAGTTGCCGGACGGCACGCGCATCATGAGCGAGGTCATCCGCGGCGGCGGCGAGCCCGTGCTCCCCGAGGAGTACACCGCCTTCGGCGAGGTCTTCGAGTTCACCTATGCGCGGGACCTCGCGATGCCGCTGCAGTCGGGGTGTGGGGAGCACCCGCGACGGATGCCGGCAGTCGTCCCCTCCATGTACCCGCCGAAAGCGCGATCGTCTTCGTCGACAACCACGACACCGAGCGTGGTGAGGCCAGAGTCACCTACCGCCAGCCGGATCTCTACGCGATCGCCAACGCGCTCCTGCTCGCCGACGACTACGGCACTCCGGTCGTGTACTCCGGGTATGCGTTCACCGACCGGGATGCCGGGGCGCCGACGGATGCCGACGGCCGCGTGTCACAGGCCTCGTGCGCCGATGCCGCCGACCGCGGACAGCCCGACGCGACGACGGTCTTCGTCGAGGGTGAGCGCACCTGCGTGCAGTCTTGGCCGGTGATCACCGGGATGCTCGACTTCCGGGTCGCGGTCGGTGACGCGCCGCGCCTCGCCGGAGTCGAAGAGGGCGACGCCTACGGCTTCGAGCGCGAAAGGCGCGGCATCCTCGCCGTGAACGTCGGCCGCGCCGCCGAAACGCTCGTGATCCCGACGAGTATGCCGGACGGGGCATATTGCGATGTGATCGCGGGTGGCGCCGGGAGGACGCCTGCCTCGGCGCGACGATCACCGTCGAGGACGGTTCGGCGACCTTCGACGTCCCGGGCCGCTCGGCGATCGCGATCCATCTCCACGCGCTGGCCCCCGCCACCCCCGGTCGTTGAGCGAGGACGGGCGAAGCCCGACCGAGTCGAAACGTGAGGGCAAGGACGCCGTGACATCTCTTCGCGCATCCGTCCTGTCACGTTTCGACTCGCCTTCGACCCGCCTTCGGCTCGCGGAGCGACCGGGAGAGGGCGACCGAGTTGCGCTCGTGCGCAGCACGAGCGCAGAATTGAGGCACAACTTAAGGGCTCTGTCATGGCGCACGCTGTGCAACCACGTCGTATCCGCGGCGGGTTGCCGCCGCACCCCGAAAGGACAATGCCATGACTCTTCTGCTCCCTCACCACGACGGCTCGCCGCTGTACGTCTCGAACCAGGCGCCCGCCCTCGGCGACGTGGTCACCGTGCGCCTGCGCGTGCCCTCCGGCTACGGCCCGCTCGCGGCGGTCCGCACCCGCTCCAACCCCGACCACGAGCCGGAGTGGACCGAGGCGCGGCCGATGGGTGCATCCGGTGGCTGGGACTGGTGGGAGGCGCCGGTCACGGTGCGCAACCGCCGCCACGGCTACCGCTTCGTGCTCCAGCACACCGACGGCACGGTCGAGTGGCTGAACCAGACAGGTCTGCACCGCCTCGAGACCCTCGATGCCGAGGACTTCGCCCTCGTCGCCTACCCCGCCCCGCCCGCGTGGCTGAACGAGGCCGTGATGTACCAGGTGTTCCCGGACCGCTTCGCGCGCTCGGCCCAGGCCGACGAGCACGAGGCGCCGGAGTGGGCGATCCCGGCGGAGTGGTCGGACCCCGTCGACGCGGTCATGCCCGGCCGTTCGCAGCAGTTCTACGGCGGCGACCTCCCCGGGATCATCGAGAAGCTCGACCACCTGGTCGAGCTCGGCGTGAACCTCCTCTACCTCACGCCGATCTTCCCCGCCGCCTCCAACCACCGCTACGACGCCTCGAGCTTCGACCGGGTCGATCCGTTGCTCGGCGGCGATGAGGCTTACGCGCGCCTCATCGAGGAGGCGCATGCCCGCGGCATCCGGGTCATCGGCGACCTCACGAGCAACCACTCCGGCGACCGGCACGAGTGGTTCCAGCAGGCGCTCGGCACCCCCGGCGCCGAGACGGAGAGCTACTACTACTTCACCGACGACCAGAACACGCAGTACGAGAGCTGGCTGGGAACGCCCACGCTGCCGAAGTTCAACTGGGGGTCCGCGGAACTGCGCGAGCGCTTCATCTCCGGCGACGACTCGGTGGTCGCGAAATGGCTGAAGCCGCCTTACAACGCCGACGGCTGGCGCATCGACGTGGCCAACATGACCGGGCGTCTGGGCGACGTCGACCTGAACGAGGAGGTGCGCCAGCTCTTCCGCGAGACGATGCTGCGGATCAACCCCGAGGCGATTCTGCTGGGGAGTCGACCAACGACGCCGCCAGCGACCTGCAGGGCGACGGCTGGCACGGTGCGATGACCTACCCCTCGTTCACGCGTCCGCTGTGGGGTGGCTGTCCGAGCCCACCGGCGAGCCCTGGTTCACCGGCGAGGGCGAGGAGAAGACCGAGCCCTGGTTCTTCGGGCAGCCGATCGGCGGCATCCCGCGGTACACGGCCGCCGAGTTCGCCGCCGTCGTCGTGCGTTTCACCGGGAGCATCCCGTGGCGGGTGCGCCTGGGCAACATGCAGCCGCTGGACACCCACGACACCGGACGCTTCGCGACCAACGCCGCGCCGGGCACGATCCCGCTCGCCGTGGGCCTGTCGATGACGATGCCGGGCGTGCCGGTGGTCTTCGCCGGCGACGAGTTCGGCGCCACCGGCGGCGACGGCGAGGCCAGCCGCACGCCAATCCCGTGGGGACCGAGACCGAGGCGCAGACCGCCGAGCGCCTGACGCTCTACCGCGACCTCATCGCGCTGCGTCGAGAGCACCCCGTGCTCGGCACCGGCGGCATGCGCTGGGTGCACGTCGACGACGAGACCGTCGCGTTCGTCCGGGAATCGGATGCCGAGACCCTCCTCGTCCTCGCGACCCGGGCCGGCGTCGACGCCGAGGTGCCGGCGGGCTGCTGACGGGAGCGGACCGCGCGGAGGCGCTGTTCGGCGAGGCGACGCTGGGTGCGGCATCCGACGGCTCCGTGCTGCTGTCGGCCGAGGGACCCACTTTCGCAGTCTGGGCGCTGCCGGGCGTCGCGGTCCCGCGGTCATGATGTCGCGGCCTTCCCGGATCCTGATCCGCGAGTGCACCACATCTCGTCGGGTGCACCGCGTATTCGCCGTCGGAGACCGGTGCGCTCGACGACAAGCAGCGCACTCGACGCAGGGAGAGGGGCGCCAGATGGTCTCGCCTGAGCAGTATGAGCGGCTCAGTCGTGGACTCGCCGAGGGCGTGCGCGGCCGCGAAGGGCTCATCGGCCTCGTCCTGCTGGGCTCGGCGTCCGACGATGCCCGCGCCCGCCGCGACGAGTGGTCGGATCACGACTTCTTCGCGCTGATCGAGGAGGGCAGGGGTCGCGACATTCGCCCGGATCTCTCCTGGCTCCCCGATCAGGAGCGCCTGGTGCTCACCGCGCGCGAGGGCGAGATCGGCTTCGCCTGCGTCTACGACGACGGGCACGTGTTCGAGTTCGCCTTCTCGGATGCCGCGGAGCTCGCCGGTGCCGTCGTGAACGATGCGACCGTGGCCGTCGACGACGCGGCCGGGACGACGGCGGCGCTCGTCGCGCGGGGCGGGAGCGCGCGGCATCCGCCGACTCCTTCGACCCCGTGAACGATGCGCGCCTCGTGCTCGTCAAGCTCCTGATCGGGGTCGGTCGGGTGCGCCGCGGCGAGGTGCTGAACGGTGCGGCGTTCATCCAGCAGTGGGCGGTGCAGCACCTCGTACGCGCCGTCCGGGGCGCTTCGCCGAGCGTTCGACGACGGTGCGCGACACGATCGATCCGGTCCGCCGCTTCGAGCAGGACTTCCCGGAGTGGGCGGGCGCATCGCCGCCGCGATCGCGCAGGAGCCCGAGGCGGCGGCCCGGGCGCTCTTCGCGCTGCTCCGGGAGCTCGAGCCCGACTGGCCGGAGTTCCCCTCGCGGGCCGCGGATGCCGTCGCCGTCCGTCTCGGCTGGCGCTGACGACCTCCGGCGCCCGGTTTCGCCGAACCCCCACGATCCCGCCGAACCACCACGGGATGAGCGCAGATAGCGTGGGGGTTCGGCGGCAGCGTGGGGTTCGGTGCCGGGTGTTCCGGTAGCGTGCGAAGCATGCTACCTTGTACGGCATGACACCGGATGTCGGAGCGCAGATGCGCAGGGGAGTGGTCGAGTACTGCGTGCTCGGGCTCCTCGCGCGCGAGCCGATGTACGGCTGGCAGCTCGCCGACGCCCTCACGGGCACCGGGCTCATCGCCAGCATCGGCACGCTCTACCCGCTGCTCGGGCGCCTGCGCGACAACGGGTGGGTGTCGACCTTCGACCGGCCCTCCGAGAGCGGGCCGGTGCGCAAGTACTACGAGCTCACGGCATACGGCAGAGAGCAGCTCGCGCAGTTCCGCGCACAATGGACACCCTTCGCCCGTACCGTCACGGGCATGGTGGGAGAGGAATGACCATGACCACGCAGACGACCGGCGCCCAGCTGAGGGACGACTACCTGGCGCGTCTCGACGCCGCGATGCGCGGCGTCCCCCACGGCATCGCCGGCGAGATCCGCGCGGGAATCGCCGAGGAGCTCGAGGGGTTGGATGCGGCGGCGGCCGCGGCGCGCATCGCGCAGCTCGGAGACCCCGTCGACATTGCGCGCGAGGCGCAGCAAGAGGGCGCCGTCCCTGTCCTCGCCCCCGCTCCGGTCCCCGCGGGACCCCCGGCGACGAGCACGCGGGGCTTCGCGATCGCCGCCGCGCTGACACTCAGCTTCGGCGGTGTCGTGCTGCCTTTCCTGGGCTGGGTCGTCGGAGCGGTGCTGGTGTGCCTGAGCACGATGTGGCGCACCGGCGAGAAGGTCATGGCGATCGTCGTGCCGCTGGTGGCCGCATCGATCTCGGCGCTGCTGGCGATGGGCATGTGGACCATCACGTCGGTCACCGTCACCGGCACGGGAACCACGCCCGATGAGGTGTCGCCGTTGATGCCGGCCTGGTACGACCTGATCTGGATGGGCCTGATCCTGCTGGGCTTCCTTCTCGTCCCGCTGTCCGGTCTCTGGCTGCTCTGGCGCATGAGGGGGCGCTCGCCGGCATCCGATCGCTGAGCATCGGGCGCGCCTCGCCCGCGCCGTGATCCGGGTGGTCGTACGGTGTGAGCATGGCGGCACGTGTGGGAGGACGCAACCGGTTCGTGAGCTGGACCGTCGGTCTGCTCTGCGTCGTCGTGATCGGCGGGCTGCTCTCCCTCGCCGCGCCCTTGGGGCCCTCGGTGGTCGAGTACATCGGCGACACCCTGCGCTCGCTCGATCCGTGACGGGGCACGGCGACACAGCGGCATGGCTCACCGGTGCCGGCGCTCCGCGCCGGTAGTCTCTGCACTGCACACCATTCACCTGAGGAGCACCCATGAGTGACCCCGAAGTTCCTGAGTCCGAAGACAAGCCGGCCGATGTGAACGACGTCGTCGACAGCGCCAACGAGGCCCTGGCCGAAGCCGAGGCCGCGGCGAACGCTCCCGAGACGGCGGCGGATGCCGTCGACCCCGACGTCGCCGCCTTCGAGGCCGCCGAGCGCGAGCACCCCGGAACCTTCTCCGCCGAGCCCTCGGATGCCGCAGACGCGCCCTCCGACGACGTGCCCGCCTCGGATGCCGAGACGACCGTGATCGCCGAGGAGCCCGTCGTCGTCGCCGAGACGCAGGTGCTGCCCTCAGAGCCCGTCTCCGAGCCGGCGCCCGCACCGGCACCGCAGCCGCAGCCGATCTTCGTGCAGGCGCCCGAACCGCCCCGCCCGCACGGCAACCGCGGCACCGCGGGCCTCATCGGTCTCGTCGCGACCGTCGTCTTCGGCGTGCTCTACCTGGCCGCCGGGCTCGGCTTCGGCGCGATCTCCGGCGACGTGTCCTGGGCGAACATCGGCACCGCGGCGCTCGCCGAGGTGCAGACCTGGGGCTTCTGGATCCCGGTCGTCCTCTTCTTCATCGGCTTCTGGCTGCTGGGTGCGATCATCAACCGCGGCCGCTGGGCCGGCTGGGTGATCTTCGGCCTCGTCGTCGGCTTCTTCGCCTACGGCGGACACATCCTCGGCCAGCTGTTCGAGGCGCCGTTCTGGCTGCTGACCGCCTCGCAGGGCTGGGCGCTCGTCCAGGGCGAGCTGTTCGCCCCGCTCGCCATCGCCGCCGCCCTCTTCGGCCGTGAGGTCACGATCTGGTTCGGCGCCTGGGCCTCGCGCATCGGTGCCCGCAAGGAGGAGCTCAACGCCGAGGCGCAGCGCGAGTACGAGCGCACGCTCGAAGCCGGCCCGACTCTGTCGAGGTAATCACGAACGCCACCGCGCCTCACCCCCACGGGCAGCCGCCCGCGGGGTGTCGCCGTTTCTGGCGGTCGTCCTCGCGACCGTGCTGTTCTTCGCGCTCGCGATCATGGGGCTCGGCGCACTGAGCTACTACACCGACACCGATGTGATCGCCGTGCCCGGGCTCGGTCAGGCGCCGGGCGTGCTGGCGATGGGTGCGGCGGTGGCGGCGTTCTCGGGCACGCTGTGGACGACCGTCCGGCCTGCCCGCCCGTCGTTCACGCCGGTCCTGATCACGGCGCTCGCGACGCCGCTGGCGCACCTGTTCGTGCTGTGGCTGGTGCTGCTGGTCACGGGTTCGGGGCTGCTGGTGGCCACGACCGTCGCGGGTGATCTGGTCCGCGGCGGGTTCAGTCTGGTGCTCCTGCTCGCCGCCGCAGTGGCCGCCTGGGGCGGCGTGGCGCTGCGGCGCACCCGCTCGACCGGGCCGCAGTGGCCCTGGGAGCGCCGTGCCGACGACGAGGACTGATGTGGCATCCGGCTCGTGAAGTCCTGGGCAGTCGTTGCCGGTATCGATGGGATCGGTGCGGCAACAGGTGCCGAGGAGTCGGGCAGTCGGATGCCGCACGCGCGTCCGCGGGGCGCCGCGGCATCCGTCCCCGTACTCTGGAGGGGTGGAGCGCTCTCTGGAGACACAGGTGGACCAGGCCGTCGCCGCCTGGCTGCGGTGGATTCCCCGCTGGGTACCGGCCACGCACCGTGGGCGGGTCTCACCGTGCCGGAGGTGCCTCGGCTCACCGATCCTGTCGGCCGCGGGCATCGGTTCGGATGTGCCGCACGGCGTGCAGCACGGGCTCTCCACCCGCATCAAGAAGATCGTCGACCACGCGGTCGCGGAGTACACCGCGCGGAACCTGCCGATGCTGCAGGCCGAGCTCGATCAGCAGGCGGACCGCAACCGTGCGCGCAGCTATCGGCCCGCCGAGGACCTGGAGCCGGAGTTCGAGGGGCTGCCGCTGGATCCCGAGCCCGTTCCGGGATCGCCGTTCCTGTTCACGATCTCGGGCCTGGCCGATGAGGCGGCCGAGGAGCTGCCGCCGCTGCCGCCGCTGAGCGAAGAGGCCAAGGCCGCACTCCGGCAGGAGGTGGCGCTCGCCGACGAGTACGCGAACCTGGTGGGCCGGGAGATCTGCGGACACCTGCTGCGGCACCGGCTGGAGGTGCAGGCGGCGATCTCGCAGTACGTCGAGCCGCAGATCGAGGCGATGCTCGCCGAGCTGACCGAGGCCTTGGACTCTCCGTTCGATCCCGACGGGCACCCGGGGCCGCGCGAATAGCTGGGGGAATGCCGGGAGTCGTCGACACGGCTTGAGCACCATCGATGCGACTACTATCGTTTTTCGATAGGTATCGACCGTCTATCGATAGGAACTCGATGCACCCTCGAATCATTCTCGCGCTCAAAGCGCTGATCGTCGTGATGCTCGTCCTTCTGCTCTGCAGCCAGGCGTTCATGCTTCCCGGAGTCGCAGCCGGCGTCGCGGAGCGCAACCCCGATCTCGCGCACCTGGAGCTTCCCGGCGTGATCGGCGGCATCGTGTTCCTCGTGCTCGTCCAGATCGTGCTGCTGTGCGTCTTCCGCCTGCTGACGCTCGTGCGCGCCGACCGGATCTTCAGCCCCGCGGCCTTCCGCTGGGTCGACATCATCTTCGCCACGATGCTCGCCGCGGCGGCCCTGATCGCCGGCGCCTTCGTCGTGCTCAACGTCGCGGACGCCATGAACCCCTCCATCGCGATCCTCGCGCTCCTCGGGATGACCGTGGCCGTCGGCATCGCCCTGCTGGTTGTCGTGCTGAGGGGGCTCCTGCGCAAGGCGCTGCAGCTCGAGCAGGACCTCTCCGAGGTCGTCTGATGCCCATCGTCATCGACCTCGACGTGATGCTCGCGCGTCGCAAGATGAGCGTGCAGGACTTCGCCGACGCGATCGGCATCACCCCCGCGAACGTCGCGGTGCTCAAGAACGGACGCGCCAAGGCCGTGCGCTTCACGACGCTGGACGCGATCTGCCGTGTGCTCGACTGCCAGCCGGGCGACGTTCTGCGCTGGATCCCGGAGGAGGGCGAATGACCGCCGGCATCGACTGGACCGTCCAGGCCGCCGACTTCGTCCTGGACACCGGGCGCTGCCCCGTCTGCGCCGAGGCCGCGCTCGATCAGGGACACTGCCTGGCCTGCGGGGTCGACCTGAGCGGCACGGCGGGGCGTGACGTACTGGACGCGTCGACGGCCGCAGCGCGCGCACTGCGGGAGCGGGAGCGCCTCCTGCGGGCGGCGCATCTCGCCCGTGCCGCTGTGCCGCACACAGTCCGGGCATCGTCTGCAGTCCAGCCCGCCGCCCAGCCTGCCGCATCCGTCGCCGTCGCGGCCTCGGCGGCCCGCCGCCGGCGCGCGCAGGAGCGACCCTGCAGTCGGTGATCGCGACGGCCGGCGCCGCGCTCTTCGCCGTCGCGGCGATCGTGTTCGCCTTCTTCAACCCCGACCTGACCGACCGGACGCTGCGCAGCATCGTGATCGCCGTCGTCACGCTCGTGTTCCTCGCCGGGGCATGGGCGCTCGCACGCCGGCGTCTGCAGTTCTCGGCGGAGGCTGTCGGAGGGCTCGGGCTCGTTTTCCTCGGTCTGGACGTCCATTCCCTCTCCCAGCACGCGACGGCGCTCCACCCCTGGGCGTCCGCGGCGCTCGGCACGGCCGTCGTCGGGACCGTCATGCTGTTCGCGGCGCTGCGCGCCCGCATCCGGATCTGGTTGTGGGCGGCTCTGCTCGGGCTCGCCGCGGTTCCCGGGATGCTCGGGCTCGCCGTCCCGGGCGGCTTCGCCACGGCACTCGGGTTCGCGCTGTCGGCCTTCGCCGCGACGGGGCTGTGCGCATGGACCCCGCGGCTGTCGGCGAGGTTCGCGGAGAAGTCGGATGCCGGACCGGCTCGCCTGCGCGCAGAGGTCGTCACGCTCACCGCGCTGCAGCTGCTGGCGACGGCCTCGGCCGTCGGAGCCGTCCTTCCGGGTGGCGAGGCGCTGCCCTCGGCGCTCATCCTCGCGCTTCTCGCCGGCAACGCCGTCCTCGCCGCCCGGCATCTCCTCCCGCGCACGTGGGCCGTGATCGCCGGCGTCCTCACGGTGGCCGCCGGTGCGATCGCCGCCCGGGCCGTCGCGCCCGTGTTCGGGCGGGGTTCGAAGGACACTTCGCCCTGGCGAGCGGGGGAGCCGCCCTCGCCTTCCTCGTCTGTGCTCTCGTGCCCCTCCCGCCGGGCGCGCCCCGGCGCCCCTCGCCGTCGGTGCTCTGATCGCGCTCGCGGCCGTCAGCGTGCCTTCGCTCATGATCGGTCTGTTCACCGGCGTCGTGCTCATGAGCACGCTCATCGACCCGATGGCCGATGACTGGTCCGTACCGGGAACCTGGTCCGCGGTCGCCGCCCTCGCGGTCACCGGTGCCGGCCTCCTCGGCTTCGGGGTCGTCGCACGGCGTCGTGCCGGCATCCGTCCGCTCCTCGGCGTCGTCCGCGTGTGCGCGGCGATCTATCTGTCGGCCGCCGCGCTGGTGCTCGTCTCCGGCGGCGTGCTCCCCGGGTGGCGAGCATCGTGCTGGCCCTCGGGATGACGGCGGGGATCGGCGCGGTGCTGTGGCGGGTGCGGGTGGATCGGCTCCCGTCCGGATGCTCGTGCTCATCGGCGGACATCTCGCGCTCGCCGTCGCCGTCGTGCTCGCGTGGGGCGACCGTCAGATCATGCCGCTGGCCGGACTCGGCGTGCTCGCCGCGCTCTGGGCGCTCGCGCAGGCGGTTCGGCACGGCAGGAGGTTCGTGCACGTCGGCGCCGGATACGGCTACGCGCTCCTCGTGCTGGCCACGGCGCTGTCGCTGGCCGGTATCGACGGCATCGCGCAGCTGTGCCTGACGGCCTCCGCTGGCCTCATCGGGGCGATCGCGGTCACCTTCCTCCCCGCGATCGGGGCCCGCAACTGGCAGGCGGTGCTCCTGGTGGCCACGGTTCCCTTCGCGATCGGCGTCGTGCAGGTCGTGTTCGAGCGCAGCGGCTGGACGGCGCTGTCGACCGGGCTGATGTTCCTCCTCGCGCTGTCGCTCCTGTTGACCCGCCGCCCAGGCCTGACCGGAGCCGTGCGCACGCTCGCGGCGGGGATGCTCGTGCCGACCCTCGCCGTCGTGCTCGTCTGCCTCGGCGCGCAGCTCCTGCCGATGAGCGGCTCGCCGGTCGTGCTGCCGGTCATCGCCGTCGTCATCGCGCTCGTGCTCCCCAGTGGCATCCTGATCCGCGACGCCCTCGTCGCCCGTGGTCGGAGCACACGGATGGCGGATGCGGCCCGCGTGGCGATCGAGGCCTCCTCGCTGCTGACGGCGGTCATCGCGGTGGCCCTGGCGTTCACGCGCGAGGCGGCGGGACCGGGAGTCGCCTGTCTCGTGCTCCTCATCCTCGGCATCGGCGCCGTGCTGACCGCGCTCGTCGCCGACCGCCGCTACGGCTGGGTGCTCGCCGGCGCTTCGTTCACAGGGGCGCTCTGGTCGCTCTGGTGGCTCGCCGGTGTGGAGCTGCCGGAGGCCTATCTGCTCCCTCCGACGCTCGGGGCCGCGCTCGTCGGCGTGTTCCTCACTCTGCGCGGGGTGCGTGCGGCGGCGCTCTTCACCGCCGCGCTGGTCGTCGCGATCGTTCCCCTCGTCGTGCTCGTGGCCGAGTCGGAGGGTTCGGGTGCCGTCCCCTGGCGGGCGTACGGGCTGCTCGCCGCGGGCGGTGTTCTCGCTGCGGCCGCCGCGCTGCTCGGACGGGGCGAGACCGCCAGGCTGCGGCGCCTGCAGGCGCTGCGGGTCCCGACCGCGCTCGCCGCCGGGATCGCCGCGCCCGCCGGCACGATCCAGGCCGTGCGCTGGGGAGTCGGAGCGGACACGCCCCCTCCCGGCGCCGAGCCGTTCGCGGTGTTCCTGGCGTGCCTCGCGATCAGCGTCCTGTCCGCACTCGTCCTCGCATCGGCGGCCGCCGTCGTCCGCGGGGCACGGGCGGGCTCGACGGAGGAAGCGTCCGGCTCGCGCTGGCTGACGGCTCCGGCCGTCCTCGCGCTCGCGGTCGGCGTGTGGCCGGCGATCGAGCGCGACTGGCCGGTGATCTGGGCGATGTGGACGCTCATGATCGTCGCGCTCGTCGTCGTCGTGATCGCCGCATCCCGTCGCCGGACTTCGCTCCCCCCGGTCTGGTTCCTCTTCGGCGTCGCCTTCGTGACCGGCGTCGTCGCCTGGAGCCCGCGCGATCTGCGGGTGGAGTGGTTCTCCCTGCCGATGGGCGCCTTCCTGCTGCTCGCCGGAGCGATCGGCCTGCGCGCCGCGAACCGGGCGGGCGCTGCGCCGGCCGAGCGGCGCCTCGGCGCCTGGCCGCACGGCTGGGGCGGCTCCTGGGCGCTGCTGGCACCCGGGATCGTGGTGACGGTCTCGGCGTCGATCGTGGCCACCTTCACCGATCCCCTCACCTGGCGCGCCATCCTGGTCATGGTCCTGGCGCTCGCCGCCATCCTGGTCGGCGCTTCCCGGCGGCTCGCGGCTCCCTTCCTCATCGGACTGGTGGTCCTGCCGATCGAGAACGTCTTCGTGTTCTCCGTGCAGCTCGGCCGGAACATCGAGGCCATGCCGTGGTGGATCACGCTGGCGCTCATGGGCGCGGTGCTGTTGATCATCGCCGTGGCGGGGGAGCGCCGCGAGGGAGCCGAGAAGGGGGTCGTCGCCCGCGTGCGCGATCTGCGATGAGCGACAGCGTGCTCGCCGCCGTGCAGCCGCGAGAACGCAGGAAACGTTCTTCCCGGCGCTCGCGCAACGTTCTCCGCGCTCTCGGCGAGGGGCGTCGTCTCGGAGGGATAGCATGAAGCGCATGCGGAAGGGTCTCGGGGTGATCGCCGTCGCGTCGGTGCTGATGCTTGCCGGTTGCGGGAGCGCCGCCCGTGGAGACATCGCGACCTGGGAACTGCGCGACGCGGCATCCGTCACGGCGAGCACCACCGAGCTCGAGGTCCTCGTGACGCGGCTGGGCTGCGCCAACGGGGAGACGGGCGATGTGCACGTGCCGCAGGTCTCCTATGAGAACGATCGTGTGATCGTGAGGATCGATGTCGAGCCTCTGCCCTCCGGGGCCTACAACTGCCAGGGCAACGATGCCGTTCCGGTGACGGTCTCGCTGAGTGAGCCTCTGGGCGACCGACTGCTCGTCGACGGCGCCTGCGCCGAGGCGGATGCGGCGATCACCGTCTTCTGCGGGCACGATGGGGTGCGCTGGGGGTAGCCGCGTCTGATAGGCCCCTTCATCCCTTGGATGCGCGAGGGCATTTGACCGCGAATGTGACGCGGCATTACACTTGATCAAGTCTGTGCACGTCTTGGCGTGCCCAGGTGCAGGGCGCCGATCCCATATCGGTTCCGCCCCCACGGCATACCCACCATCGAAAAGCGCAGTGATTCCGCTGCGCTGGCGGGTCATGATGTGAAACCCATCATGCTGTCACCGTGCAGCACAACAAGGAGAGAACGTGCCAACCATTCAGCAGTTGGTTCGCAAGGGACGCAAGCCCAAGGTCAACAAGACCAAGGCGCCCGCCCTGAAGGCGAACCCCCAGCAGGCCGGTGTCTGCACCCGTGTGTACACCACCACCCCGAAGAAGCCGAACTCGGCGATGCGCAAGGTCGCCCGTGTGAAGCTGCGCAACGGCACCGAGGTCACCGCCTACATCCCCGGCGAGGGCCACAACCTGCAGGAGCACTCGCTCGTGCTCGTCCGCGGCGGTCGTGTGAAGGACCTCCCCGGTGTGCGCTACAAGATCGTCCGCGGTGCCCTGGACACCCAGGCCGTCAAGAACCGTAAGCAGGCTCGTTCCCGCTACGGCGCGAAGAAGGGTTGAGTTAGATGCCTCGTAAGGGTCCCGCCCCAAGCGCCCCGTCGTCAACGACCCGGTCTACGGCGCTCCGATCGTCACCTCGCTGGTCAACAAGATCCTCGTCGACGGCAAGAAGTCGCTCGCCGAGTCGATCGTCTACGGCGCCCTCCGTGGCGTCGAGGCGAAGTCCGGCCAGGATGCCGTCGCCACCCTCAAGAAGGCGCTCGACAACGTGCGCCCCACCCTTGAGGTCCGCAGCCGCCGCGTCGGCGGCTCGACCTACCAGGTGCCGGTCGAGGTCAAGCCTCACCGCGCCAACACGCTCGCCCTCCGCTGGCTCGTCAGCTACGCCAAGGGTCGTCGTGAGAAGACCATGACCGAGCGCCTCCAGAACGAGATCCTGGATGCCTCGAACGGCCTGGGGGCCGCGGTCAAGCGCCGCGAGGACACCCACAAGATGGCCGAGTCGAACCGCGCGTTCGCACACTACCGCTGGTAACAGCTTCGCCCGCCCGGGCCACCAGGCTCGGGCGGGCACCCTCTGACCTGTCGCACGACGACTTCTCGAGAAAAGGAAAACGCCCGTGGCACAAGACGTGCTCACCGACCTGAGCAAGGTCCGCAACATCGGCATCATGGCGCACATCGATGCTGGAAAGACCACCACGACCGAGCGCATCCTGTTCTACACGGGCGTGAACCACAAGCTGGGCGAGACCCACGACGGCGCCTCGACCACCGACTGGATGGAGCAGGAGAAGGAGCGTGGCATCACGATCACCTCCGCCGCCGTCACCTGCTTCTGGAACAAGAACCAGATCAACATCATCGACACCCCCGGCCACGTGGACTTCACGGTCGAGGTGGAGCGCTCGCTCCGCGTGCTCGACGGTGCGGTCGCAGTCTTCGACGGCAAGGAGGGCGTGGAGCCCCAGTCCGAGACCGTGTGGCGTCAGGCCGACAAGTACGGCGTGCCCCGCATCTGCTTCGTCAACAAGATGGACAAGCTGGGCGCCGACTTCTACTTCACCGTCGACACCATCGTCAACCGCCTCGGCGCCAAGCCCCTCGTGCTGCAGCTGCCGATCGGCGCCGAGAACGACTTCGTCGGCGTCGTCGACCTCATCGAGATGCGTGCGCTGGTGTGGCCCGGTGACGCCAAGGGTGACGTGACGATGGGCGCCTCCTACGAGGTGCAGGAGATCCCCGCCGACCTCAAGGACAAGGCCGAGGAGTACCGCCAGCATCTGCTGGAGACGGTCGCCGAGACCGACGAGGAGCTTCTGGAGAAGTTCTTCGGCGGCGAGGAGCTCACGATCGCCGAGATCAAGGGTGCGATTCGCAAGCTCGTCGTGAACAACGAGATCTACCCGGTCCTGTGCGGCTCGGCCTTCAAGAACCGCGGTGTGCAGCCGATGCTGGACGCCGTCGTCGACTTCCTCCCCAACCCGCTGGACGTCGGCGCCATCGAGGCGCACGACCCCAAGGACGAGGAGAAGGTCATCGAGCGTCACCCCGACGCGAAGGACCCCTTCTCGGCGCTGGCCTTCAAGGTCGCCGTGCACCCCTTCTTCGGTCGTCTCACCTATGTGCGCGTCTACTCGGGCGAGCTGGAGTCCGGCTCGCAGGTCATCAACTCGACCAAGGGCAAGAAGGAGCGCATCGGGAAGATCTTCCAGATGCACGCCAACAAGGAGAACCCGGTCGACAAGCTGACCGCCGGCAACATCTACGCGGTCATCGGTCTGAAGGACACCACCACCGGTGACACCCTGGCCGACATCAACCAGCCGGTCGTCCTCGAGTCGATGACCTTCCCGGAGCCCGTGATCGAGGTCGCCATCGAGCCGAAGACCAAGGCCGACCAGGAGAAGCTCGGCACGGCGATCCAGAAGCTCGCCGAGGAGGACCCGACGTTCCGCACCGAGCTGAACGTCGAGACCGGCCAGACGGTCATCAAGGGCATGGGCGAGCTGCACCTCGACATCCTCGTGGACCGCATGAAGCGCGAGTTCCGCGTCGAGGCGAACGTCGGAAAGCCCCAGGTGGCCTACCGCGAGACCATCCGCAAGACGGTCGACAAGCACGACTACACGCACAAGAAGCAGACCGGTGGTTCGGGTCAGTTCGCGAAGATCCAGTTCGCGCTGGAGCCGCTGGACGTCACCGCCGAGAAGACCTACGAGTTCGAGAACAAGGTCACCGGTGGCCGCATCCCCCGTGAGTACATCCCCTCGGTGGATGCCGGTTTCCAGGACGCCATGAACGTCGGCGTGCTCGCCGGCTACCCGCTCGTGGGTGTCAAGGCGACCCTGCTCGACGGTGCCGCGCACGACGTCGACTCCTCGGAGATGGCGTTCAAGATCGCCGGTTCGATGGGCTTCAAGGAGGCCGTCCGCAAGGCCGGTCCCGTGCTGCTCGAGCCGCTCATGGCCGTCGAGGTCCGTACGCCCGAGGAGTACATGGGCGACGTCATCGGCGACCTGAACTCCCGTCGTGGGCAGATCCAGTCGATGGAGGATGCCGCAGGCGTGAAGGTCGTTCGCGCCTCGGTGCCCCTGTCGGAGATGTTCGGCTACATCGGTGACCTGCGCTCGAAGACCTCGGGTCGTGCGGTCTACTCGATGGAGTTCGACAGCTACTCCGAGGTCCCTCGCGCCGTCGCGGACGAGATCGTCCAGAAGACCAAGGGCGAGTGACCCGGTCGGTCGGTCCTGAGCCCGCCTCCGGACCGGCCGGCATCCTTACAACTTCACAGCATCGCAAGAAATCTCTCTACTAAACTGAGAACCAAACCGTAGAGATCCGGTCACAATCCAGTGCCCGGGCACCTCTACATGACCGTCCTGAGGAGGACCTAGTGGCTAAGGCCAAGTTCGAGCGGACCAAGCCGCACGTGAACATCGGAACGATCGGTCACGTTGACCACGGCAAGACGACGCTGTCGGCAGCGATCTCGAAGGTGCTCGCCGACAAGTACCCGTCGGCCACCAACGTGCAGCGCGACTTCGCGTCGATCGACTCGGCTCCGGAAGAGCGTCAGCGTGGTATCACCATCAACATCTCGCACATCGAGTACGAGACCCCGAAGCGTCACTACGCGCACGTCGACGCACCCGGCCACGCCGACTACGTCAAGAACATGATCACCGGTGCCGCCCAGATGGACGGCGCGATCCTCGTGGTCGCCGCGACCGACGGTCCCATGGCGCAGACCCGTGAGCACGTTCTGCTCGCCAAGCAGGTCGGCGTTCCCTACCTGCTCGTCGCGCTGAACAAGTCCGACGCCGTCGACGACGAGGAGATCCTGGAGCTCGTCGAGCTCGAGGTCCGTGAGCTGCTCGCCAGCCAGGGCTTCTCCGAGGACGCTCCGGTCGTCAAGGTCTCGGCTCTGAAGGCGCTTGAGGGCGACGAGAAGTGGGTCAACTCGATCCTCGAGCTCATGGAGGCCGTCGACGAGCACGTTCCGGACCCGGAGCGTGACCGCGACAAGCCGTTCCTCATGCCCGTCGAGGACGTCTTCACCATCACCGGCCGTGGAACGGTCGTCACCGGCCGCGCCGAGCGCGGTACCCTCGCCATCAACTCCGAGGTCGAGATCGTGGGTCTGCGCCCGACGCAGAAGACGACCGTCACCGGTATCGAGATGTTCCACAAGCAGCTCGACGAGGCATGGGCCGGCGAGAACTGTGGTCTTCTCCTCCGCGGCACCAAGCGCGAGGACGTCGAGCGCGGCCAGGTCATCGTGGCTCCGGGTTCTGTGACCCCGCACACCGACTTCGAGGGCACGGCGTACATCCTGTCCAAGGAGGAGGGTGGCCGTCACAACCCCTTCTACACGAACTACCGCCCGCAGTTCTACTTCCGTACCACCGACGTCACCGGCGTCATCACGCTGCCCGAGGGCACCGAGATGGTCATGCCCGGCGACACCACCGACATGACGGTCGAGCTCATCCAGCCGATCGCCATGGAGGAGGGCCTCGGCTTCGCCATCCGTGAGGGTGGACGCACCGTGGGTGCCGGTACGGTCACCAAGATCAACAAGTGAGTCGAGGCGTATCAATGCCGGCATAGCCGGCGTTGATACGCCTGCGACTCAGGTTGAGCGAGGACGCGCTTCGCGCGCCCGAGTCGAAACCTTTCGGTAACCACCGAAGAGCAGAAGCCGCCTCAACCAGATCACTTTCCCGCAAAGGGGTCGGACCTCAGGGTCCGGCCCTTTGTCGTACTCGCGGGCCTTGCCCGTCGAGGGCGCAGGCCGCACAATGGGAGCGTCGGCGACCGCCGGCATCCCTGAGACCTGGAGGGTCACCACGATGACGGATCAGAGCAACGCGGCATCCGATGCCTTCGAGAAGGCGAAGTCGTTCTTCGCCGAGAACTCGGAGAAGCTCGGGGACTCGGCATCCGATGCCCTGGCGCAGGCCAAGGACTTCTTCGAGCAGAACAAGGACAAGATCGAGGAGGCGCTCAAGAGCGAGAAGGTCGAGGACGTCAGCGACAACGTCCTGGACAATCTCGCCGGTTTCGCCAAGAAGGTCCTCGGCGAGGACCAGGCCGCCAGGATCGAGGAGATCCGCAATAACATCGACAAGTCGATAGGAAACGACTGACGACGACGGCCCGTCCGCAGCGGCGACGCTCCCTCCTGGGCGTCGCCGCTGCCGTGTGCGGCGCGGCTTCCGCGCTGCGCAGAGTCGGATCCGGACATATATGCAGTCTGTGGAATGTTGAGCGCGATGCGGAAAACACTTGACGGGATGAAGGAGTCGGCCTATGTTCGCTCTAGCCCGAAGTTCGGTTCAGTTCACTGACGTGCGCTCAGCTTGGGGAAGTCGTTCGCACAGGGACTTCGTGGCATTGGGAACCCTCTTCTGAGGGATTTTGGGGAGTACATGGACGTTTCGCGGGGTGTGCGGGGAGCAGTCGACAGGGCGGCTCTGCCGTCATCGACGTCGCCGTTCACGCGGAACGGTCCGCTGAGCGCGCTGGTCGTGCTGGGCATGCTGCTGTTCGTCAGCGGCGCGAGCCCGATCGCGCTTCGCCATCGGCACCGAGTGCCAGCCGCTCAGTTCTAAGCGCAGGGCGGGTGGCGAGCCCTCGTCGCCACCCGTTCTGTCCCTCCGGCATCCGGGCACAGAGAGCCCTGCCCAAACGTCTAGGTCGCAAACTGGACGAAAGACATAGAATCGTCTGGCCAAAGGTCGACGTTCTGCTATGCTCTGACGTGGGGAGCGCCGATCCGTCCGTGGGTCGGCGACAGATTGTTCGGGGGAGAACAATTGATGTGGGGAAACACGCGCTCGCGCGCGCTCAAGAGCACTCAGCCGCACGGCCGGATCCGGCGTTGGACGTCGATGTTCGCCGCAGGTCTCATGGCGTTCGGCGGCCTCGCCGCGATCGAGATGGTCACAGCAGCGCCCGCGAGCGCGGCCACGATCACCGTCACCAACCCGCAGGCGCAGATGGCCGCACACAGCGGCTGGTCGGGGCGACGGGAAACGCGAACCCGGTCGCCGGCGACTGCATCCGCTACGGCGATAACGCCGGCGGCACGACCGGTACGGCGACCAATACCGCCACCGGCGGCGAAAATGGTACCTCCGGTTCGCCCAATCACTGGACCAACGGTCGATCCGGCTGGGTCTCCGGCGGAACCAACACCGCGTGGTCGGCGCACGGAACCTCGTCCCAGTTCCTCTCGTGCAACACGACGTCCGGTGTGCACCTGGGCAACCAGTCCGCACTCGGCTTCCAGCCCGAGCGATCTCCAGCATCGAGACGGGCACCACCTTCAACCTCGGTCGCATGGCGCACAGCAACAACCCGTGTATGTGACGAACTCGTGGTTCCGCGGCTCCATGAACATCCAGTTCATGGGCATGGACATGAGCTTCCCGTGGCGACTGCATGAGACGCCCAACAACGCCACCCCTCCGACGAACGTCGCCAACAACGATCTGCTCGACTTCCTCAGCCAGACGACGAACCAGACGTTCACGCACGACGGGATCACCTACACGATGGTCGTGCACGGCTTCACCGCCGCGGGAGCGAACAACACGTGCGCGGCGACGCTTCCGGGCGGGGTGACGCCGGTCAACCAGTTCTCGACCGTCGAGACGCAGGTCACCTACGGCTGTCTGTGGGCCTCGGTCGAGCAGGTCCGCAACGTGACCGTCCGGAAGGTGGTGTCCTCGCCCTACGGGACCGCCCGGCGCAGAGCTTCTCCTTCACGAGCGACTCGACCCTCGACGGCTCGGTCTGGGACCAGAACTTCTCCCTGACGCACGGCCAGTCGGTCACCCGCTCCTACAACTCCGGCGAGCAGATCATGATCACCGAGGCGGACCAGTCCGCCCCTGGTCGTTCACGAGCGTCGCCTGTGTCGACGGCACGGGTGCAGCGGTGCCCGGCGTCACGGTCACCGGTCGCACGGTCACGATCCCGCCCGACACCACCACGGCGAACCCCGCCGCCGCGGACATCACCTGCACCTACACGAACACCTACACACCGCGGGCGACCCTCTCCCTCGTGAAGGACGTCGTCAGCACGGGCCAGCCCGCACCGGTCGCACAGCCCGGGCACTGGACCCTGAACGCGCAGGGTCAGGGCGTCGTCTCCGCGGAGAGCGTCTCAGGCCCCGGCAACAGCGCCGCCGTCACCGGCCAGAGCGTCATCGCCGGCACCTACCTCCTGAGCGAGACCGCAGGCAACCCGAACACCACCGGCGGATACCAGCAGGACGGCGCCTGGGTCTGCCAGACCTCCGGCGGCGGCGCCGTTCCCGTGTCGAACGGCAGTGTCACCCTGACGCACGGACAGAACGTCACCTGCACCGTGACCAACCGCTACCAGACCGGCTCGCTCGCGATCACGAAGACCGTGGATGCCGCAGACGACGCCTACACCGCCGGTGCCGCCATGGCTTTCACCGCCGAGTACGTGTGCCTCGTCCCGGGCGGCACGAACCAGATCACCGGCACCGTGACGATCAACCCGGCCGCGACCAACGGTGCCGCCGGCACCGCGGCGACGGTCGCGGACCTCCCGGCCGGCGCCGACTGCACCGTCACCGAGCTGAACGCTCCGACGGGCACCTCCGAGAACCTGGCCAACGGCTCCTATGTGTGGGGATCGCCCACGACGACGCCGTCGACCTCGGTGGAGGTCCCGACGAACGACACGGTCACGGTGAACCTCACCAACCCCGTCTCGCAGAACACGGGCAGCCTCGTCATCACCAAGCAGGTGCAGCCGCGCGACGGCGTTCCGGCATCCGGGTACACCGGCGGCAGCCGCGCCTTCGAGATCGGCTACGTCTGCACGATCGGCGCGGCGACCACCGCGAGCGGCACGATCGAGCTCGCCCACGGCGACAGCGAGACCGTGACCGGCATCCCGGCGACGTCCTCGTGCGCGATCACCGAGACCCAGAGCGCGGTGGACGGCGACTTCGCCGACGCCTCCTACCGCTGGGACGGCACGGACATCACCTCGCCGGTGACGATCCTGACGGATGCCGCGGCGACCGCGACGGTCATCAACCACTTCACCCGCGACCTCGCCGACCTCACGATCGCCAAGCGCGTCGACGGCGCCGGTTACACGGGCGGCGACTTCACGATCGAGTACACCTGCGGCGACGTCTCCGGCAGCGTCACGCTCGCCCACGGTGCCTCCGACACGGTCCAGGTGCCCTCGGGCGTCGAGTGCGAGGTCGCCGAGACCGACGCGCGTCCCGACCTCGCGCCGGGCTACGTCTGGGGCGACCCCGCATACGAGGGACTCACCGACGGCACGGTGACGGCCACGAGCGACGCGCCCGCCTCGGTCACCGTCGTCAACCCGAACGCCATCGGCTTCGGTCGCATCGCGGTGATCAAGCAGATCGCGAACTTCGAGAACCAGGTCAGCGCCGGCACGACGTTCGAGGTCACCGTCGTCTGCGACGCCCCCGCCCAGGGGCAGCAGTCGGACTACTCGCAGGTCTTCACCTTCGAGACCGAGCTCGGCGGCGCGCAGGAGACGCCCTTCCTCCCGATCGGCACGTCGTGCACGGTCGAGGAGACGGCGCTTCCCAGCGGCAGCACCGCACTGCCCGGCGCCTCGTACGCCTGGGTCCAGACCCCGACGTACGAGGGTCTGACCGACGGCGCCGTCACGGTACCCGCCTCGCAGACTCCGGCATCCGTCACCGTCGTCAACGACATCGTGCGCGTCTACGGACCGCTCGCGATCACCAAGACCGTGACCAATGGCACGGATGCCGCGATCACGGCGCCGTTCACCGGCACCTGGACCTGTGTCTTCGGCGGCGAGACCGTCGCGAACGGAACCTGGAGCGCACCGGCCTCCGGCGGCGCGGCGAACCTGTCGAACGCGACGGGCGACCACGCCCAGCTGCTCGTCGGCAGCGTCTGCGAGGTCACCGAGACCGCGCCGGCGAATCCCGTCGACGGCGACAACTCCTACACGTGGGCGGTCGAGCTGCCCACGAGCCTCGCGCCGATCACGACCGCGGGCGTGACCGCCGAGGTGGAGAACACCCTCAGCCGCACGACCGGCTCCTTCTCGGTGACCAAGAGCGTCACCGGCGGCACCGCCGGCGAGCAGTTCGAGGACACCGACTTCACCTTCCACTTCGAGTGCCGGCCCGCCAGCGGCGACCCGATCTCGGGCACCCTGGGCGTGCCCGCCGGAGGCAGCGGCGGTCCCGACGAAGAGATCCCCGCGGGCTCCGACTGCGTCGTGACCGAGGACACCGGGAGTCTCCCGACGCCGATCGACCCCTTCCGCTGGGACGACGTGAGCTTCAGCGTCACGGGCGCCGAGGGCACGCCGGTCGCCGACGGCATCCGATTCACGACTCCCGCCGACGGAGCCACCGTCGCAGTGGCCGTGACGAACACCATGTCGGCCCGAGCCGGCGACGTGAGCGTCCGCAAGCAGGTCACCGCGCTCGGCGACGGCTTCGTCGGCGGGGCCGAGCCGCTGTTCCCGATGACGCTGACGTGCGTGGACCCGACCACCGGCGCCTCCGCGCAGGTCGGGGCGACGCGCACGATCGCCGACGGCGAGACGACGACGTGGACGGGCATCCCGCTCGGCGCCGACTGCTCGGTGCAGGAGGGTGAGATCGCCGACGGTGGACTCAAGGACGCCTCCTTCGCGTGGAGCGCGCCGACCTACAGCCACCCCGAGGGCGTCACGGTCGCCGAGACCGATACCCCGGTCATGACGGTCACGAACTCGATGCACCGTGTCTACGGCGAGATCGCGCTGGAGAAGGTCTTCGACGACGGCGGGCACTCGGGCGTCGTCCCGGCCGACCGCGTCTACGACGGCACCTGGGAGTGCCGCTACGACGGTGCGATCGTCGCCGAGGGCACCTGGTCGGGCACCGGCTCGTCGGCGGGCACCCCGCGACGCTGGTCGCCACCACCGGCGCGATCGATGAGATCCCGCTGACGGCGGAGTGCTCGGTCACGGAGAGCACCCTGGCCGCGCCGAGCGCGAGCGACGCCTCGTTCCGCTGGCTCGACCCGGTCTACACCGGGATCGCCTCGGTCAGTGCGACCCCGAGCGAGAACCTCCTGTCGGTGGGCAACGAGCTCACCCGCGAGACCGGCTCGGTCGTCGTGGAGAAGACGCTCTCCGGTGAGACCGACGGCTTCACCGGTGACGAGGACTTCGCGGGCTTCCCGATCGGCATCGTCTGCGCGCTGGACCCGGCCGACCTCGGGAACGCGGACGCCGAGCACCGCAGGACGGGCGAGGCCACCGTGCTGCCCGGTGCGGGCACGGCGACCCTCATCGCCGACGTCCCGCAGGGCTGGACCTGCGCCGTCAGCGAGGGTGTCTTCACCGGCGGCCTCCACGACGACTCCTACGCCTGGAGCGGGCACACGATCGAGATCGACGGCGACCAGGCGACCGGGCTCACCATCGGCGAGGGCGCGCACGAGGTGACGGTCGACAACGAGATCACCCGGGTCACGGGCACGATCGAGATCACCAAGCACATCGACTCCGCCTTCGACGGCGTCGTCGACGACGACGCGCAGTTCACCGGCGCCTTCACCTGCGTGTACGCGGAGGGCACCGACCGGGAGGAGACGTTCTCGGGCACCTGGACCGTCTCCGGCACGGGTGCGGCGACGCTCACCGGCGACACCGTCCTCCCGCTGGGGACCTCCTGCGCCGTGACCGAGACCGCTCCCGACGACGCCGACCTCGTCGACGCCTCGTGGACCTGGACGGATGCCGTCGTCGACGCCGATCCGGCCACGGTCACGGCAGGCGCCCCGGCCTCCTTCGCCGTCACGAACACGCCGGAGCGCGTCTTCTCGTCGCTGGCGATCGCCAAGGCGCTCGAGGGCCCGTCCGAGGGATTCGCGGATGCCGGACTCACCGTCAGCGGCGACTGGACCTGCGTCTACGGCGGCGAGACCGTCGCCTTCGGACGCTGGACGGCACCGGCCGCCGGGGGAGCGGCGACGCTCGACCCGGCCGCCCCGCAGATCCCGGTCACCGCGGACTGCTCGGTCACCGAGGACACGCTGCGGGACGGCGTCTTCGTCGACGGCTCCTACGCCTGGGGCGCCCACCCCGAGACGCAGAGCGTGGAGATCGAGGCGGGGGAGACGGCATCCGTCACCGTGACGAACACCGTCGTGCGCGTCTTCGGGAGCTTCTCCATCACCAAGGCCGTCGAGCGCGGCGAGGGCGTGAGCGAGCAGGTGCCGGCATCCGCCATCGAGTACTCGGGCACGTACGTCTGCGAGTACGACGGCGTGCAGACCGAGCCGCTCCCGTGGTCGATCACGGGCGAGGGCACGTTCCTGGCCCCCGACGACCACTACGTCGACACCGACTGCTGGGTCGCCGGCGAGGACCAGCCGGCCGCGCCGCATCCGGACGACGACTCCTATCAGTGGGTCGGCGTGCAGATCGGCGACCCGGTGACGATCGAGGCGGCGCCCGCCGTCGCGAACACGACGGTCACCAACACCGTCGCGCGCCTCACGGGCAGCTTCTCGGTCACGAAGGCGTTCGAGGGCGACTCCTCGGGCCTCGTCGACGAGACGCCGGAGTACGGCTTCGAGTGGCAGTGCGTGGCCGCGGACGGCGACGTCTTCCCGGCCGCGGGCGACGGGGAGTTCTCGATCGCCGCGGGCGGCGTGTGGAGTCCTGCCGTCGAGATCCCGGTCGGCAGCGACTGCGTCGTCACCGAGGTCGGGCTGCCCGAGGTGAACGACCCCTCGTACACGTGGGAGACCGAGATGTCGATCGCGGGCGCGGAGGGCACCGACGACGGAGCCTCGATCGCCTTCGAGATCCCCGCGGATGCCGAGGCCTCTGTCCTCGTGACGGCGACCAACACGCTCAGCCGCGAGATCGGCAGCTACGCGATCGCCAAGACCGCAGACCCGATCAGCGGCAGCACGGTCGAGCCGGGCGACGTCATCACCTACACCGTGACCGTCACTCCCGGCCAGATCGGCTTCGTCGACGACGTCGTGGTGGTCGACGACCTCGGCCAGGTCGTCCCGTTCGCCACGCTGGATGAGGACTCGCTCATCGCGTCGGCCGGCTCGGCCGCCGTCTCCGGCGACGCACTCGTCTGGACGATCGGTCGCGTGTCCGCCGGGACACCGCTCACCCTCACCTACGCGGTGACGGTGGATCCGGGCCAGTGGGGCGTCGAACTGCGCAACAGCGTGACCACGACGGGTGAGAACCCGCCGAGCGAATGCCCCGACTGCACCACGGAGCACTACACGCCCGCGTGGGAGATCAGCAAGACCGCCGATCCCGACAGCGGCTCCGCCGTCGTCGCCGGCGACGTGATCACCTACACGCTCACGGCCGCGAACACGACCGAGAAGGCGACGGTGTCGGGAGCGACCGCCACCGACGACCTCTCCGGCGTGATCGGGTTCGCCGAGCTCGGCGCGCTGCCGGACGGCCTCACCCGCGATGGCGACGTACTGACCTGGGCGATCCCGGTCATGGAGCCCGGCGACACGGCCAGCGTCAGCTACGCGGTCACGGTCCGCGAGGGCTTCGACGGCGTGACGATCCGCAACGGCGTCGAGCCGGGCGACGGAGGGGAGTGCGTCGAGGACTGCGCGACCGTCCACCACACGCCGCGCTGGACGCTCTCGAAGTCGAGCGACCCGGCCAGCGGCTCGGTCGTCCTCCCCGGTGGTGAGGTGACTTACACGCTCACCATCGTCAACGAGGGCGAGGTCCCGGTCGCCGGCGCCGTCGCGATCGACGACCTGAGCGGCGTGCTGGCGCATGCCGAGCTGGTCGGCGAGCTTCCGGACGGACTCGAGCTCTCGGGCGAGACCCTCACCTGGACGCCTGGCACGATCGCCGTCGGGGCGACGGTCTCGGTGAGCTACACGATCGCGGTCGACGAGGACGCGCGCGGTGTGACGCTGCGCAACGTCGTCGTGCCGGAAGGTCCCGGCGGCGAGTGCACCGAGGACTGCGCGACCTCCCACCCGGTTCCGGCGTGGACGATCGCCAAGTCGAGCACGCCCGGATCGGGATCGACCGTCGAGCGAGGGCAGACGGTGACCTACACGCTCACCGCCGTCAACGTCGGCGACGGCACGCTCTCGGGTGCGCTCGGAATCGACGATCTCAGCGATGTGCTGGCGCAGGCCACCCTCACGGGAGCCCTCCACCCGACGCTGTCGCTGAGCGGTGAGACGCTCACCTGGACGATCCCCGACCTCGCGCCGGGCGAGACGGCGACGGTGAGCTACGCGGTGACGATCAACGCGGACGCCGAGCCGGCCCCGATCACCAACGTCGTCGTCCCCGCGGGCGCGCCGGGCGGGGAGTGCGCGGAGAGCTGCACGACGACGCACAACGTGCCGGGCATTCTGGAGGGCAGTGACAGCGGCGGCCCCGGATTCCTGGGCGTCACGGGCGCGGACGTGCCCTGGGCGATCGGCGGTGCCGCGGTGGCGGCACTCCTCGCCGGCATCCTGCTCATCGCTTTCGGCCGCAGCCGCCGCGAGAAGGAGAGGCAGGCGGTCTGATCACGTCGTCCCTTGGCCCTTCCGCAAGCCGCTGGAAGGGCCAAGGGCGAGGAACCTCAAGGGTTCCTCAGGAACGTCAGGTTTCCCCAAGACCCTGCGCAGTCCGATTGATGAGGCCTCCGGGGCAGTGGGCATTCTGTCTCCTGGGGAGATGACGTATCCGTCGATGCCCCGTCCGAACCCGAAGAACGGACGGGGCTTTTCCATGGGTGCGCACCAGAGAGACTTCCCTCCGAATGAACCCGATACGGAGACTTCTCATGAACAGATTCGCCAAGGGCGCTGTCGCCGCAGGTGCCGGACTCGTCCTTCTTCTCGGCGGTGCCGGCTCGCTCGCGCACTGGAACGCGCAGGACGCGCTCGACGGGGGACCATCACCGCTGGAACGCTGACGCTCGAGGTCCAGGACGGAGCGTGGGCTCCGGAGATCACGACATGGGTTCCCGGTGACACCGCGACCTACACCGCCGACCTCGTGGTCGCGGCTGCGGGCGACCACATCCGGGGCGCGATCGCGGTCGCGGAGTCGTCGATCACCGGCGACGTCGAGTTCTTCGAGATCGCCTTCGTGACCGGTGCGGCAGAGGTGACCGGCGGCACCGGGTCCTTCGACACGGCGGCCGCCACCTTCAGCGGTCCGGGCGTGTACACCATCCCTGTCGAGGTGACCGTCACCTTCCCCTTCGGCGAGGAAGTGGACAACGATTCGCAGCAGGCATCGCTCGATCTCGAGGGCATCGAGTTCACGGTGAAGCAGACTGCGGCGACGCCGTAGGGCGCTGGACGCCGTAGGGCGCTGGACGCGATGCGGCGCGCAGGGCGGCGCATCGCGTCCGGTTCCGAGTCCCTCTTCTGCGCCCGAAGCGAGGAACACACCGTGAAGAAGGTGAGCGACACCGCGCCGGGACGGGGAGTGCCGGCGCGCTCTCGCGACCGCGCACTTCTCGCGTTCGGCGCTGCCGCCGCCCTGCTCCTCGCGCTTTCATCCATTCCCGCCAGTCCGTACGACCAGGCCGCCCACATCGCAGGGAAGACCCAGAGCACGCCCATCGCCGCGCCGGTGGTCGCAGGCCGGAGGAGGGCGATCGCGATGACGTCGACGGCGGGTATGAGCGCGCTGAGGACATAGGGCAGCCGCTCCCACGGCAGGAGGACGGCTGCGGCGGTGGCCGCGAAGATCATGCTCGTGCCGAGGAGGAGCAGATCGTAATCGCTGACCTGGCCCAGGGCGATGACCGCGCCGGTCGCCAGCAGCACGCCCCCGCCGAGCAGAAACTGGTGGAGGATGATCGTATGAGATCTCGTGCCTCCGCGAGTGCTCGCATCCTGCCTGGTCATGCTCCGACGGGATCGTGTCGAAACGGCGATCGAGAGTGCGTCCCGACCGCCGCGCCGACCGGTGCACCAGGGTGACGCGCGGGCGCGACACGCCCGGGTTTGCGGAAGGCGATCGGGCATGGCAGAATTGACAAGTTCCACATTTCTGCGTGCGCCCGGCGTGCGCAGAATCACTGCCAGGGCAGTGCATAGGCGGCGCACATGCGCAGGGACCTAGGCCGCGGGCAGCAGAACAATCCCGACACCTTGAATATCGAGGTTCTGCCGTGCGCGGCGGAGGTCGGCATCCGCCTTCTGTAAGGCAGGCGGAATGACAGCAGAACAGTGGTGCGCAGATCGGTTCGCAAGATCCTGATCGGTGCCATGGCGTGAAGAACGCCGACGTGCGTCCAATGCCCCCGGGCCACCGGGTCGGTAAGACGCGAGAAAAGAGAGTGAGCAGACAAATGGCGGGACAGAAGATCCGCATTCGCCTGAAGTCGTATGACCACGAGGTCATCGACACGTCGGCGCGAAAGATCGTCGACACCGTGACCCGTGCGGGCGCGACTGTCGTGGGCCCCGTGCCCCTTCCGACCGAGAAGAACGTCGTGTGCGTCATCCGGTCGCCCCACAAGTACAAGGACAGCCGCGAGCACTTCGAGATGCGCACCCACAAGCGCCTGATCGACATCGTCGACCCGACGCCCAAGGCCGTCGACTCGCTGATGCGTCTCGACCTCCCGGCCGATGTCAACATCGAGATCAAGCTCTGAGGTTCGACATGGCTGACATCAACTCCAAGATTTCCAAGGGCATGCTCGGCACCAAGCTCGGCATGACCCAGGTGTGGAACGAGAACGGCAAGCTCGTTCCCGTGACCGTGATCGAGCTCGCACCCAACGTGGTGACGCAGGTTCGCACGCCCGAGAAGGACGGCTACAACGCCGTTCAGATCGCCTACGGCCAGATCGACCCCGCAAGGTCACCAAGCCGCTGACCGCCCACTTCGAGGCCGCCGGCGTCACGCCGCGCCGCCACGTCACCGAGATCCGCACCGCGGATGCTGCTGACTACTCACTCGGTCAGGAGCTCACGGTCGACGGTCTGTTCGAGGCCGGCCAGCTCGTCGACGTCGTCGGCACGAGCAAGGGCAAGGGCACCGCGGGTGTCATGAAGCGCCACAACTTCGCGGGCGTCTCGGCATCGCACGGTGCACACCGCAACCACCGCAAGCCCGGTTCGATCGGCGCCTCGTCGACTCCGAGCCGCGTCTTCAAGGGCATGCGCATGGCCGGCCGTATGGGCGGCGAGCGCGTGACCGTCCTCAACCTCACGGTGCACGCCATCGACGCCGAGAAGGGTCTGCTGCTCGTCAAGGGCGCCGTCCCCGGCGCGCGCGGCCGCATCGTCTACGTCCGCAACGCAGTGAAGGGGCCTGAGACACATGGCTGACTCGACTCTCGCGCTCGACGTGCGCAGCGCCGCAGGCAAGAAGGCAGGCTCTGTCGAGCTTCCCGCCTCGGTGTTCGACGTCAAGACGAACATCCCGCTCATCCACCAGGTCGTCGTCGCGCAGCGCGCGGCGGCACGCCAGGGCACGCACGCCACGAAGACTCGCGGCGACGTCTCCGGTTCCGGCCGCAAGCCCTTCAAGCAGAAGGGCACGGGCAACGCCCGTCAGGGTTCGGTCCGGATGCCGCAGCACCGCGGCGGTGGCACCGTCCACGGTCCGCAGCCGCGCGACTACTCGCAGCGCACCCCCAAGAAGATGATCGCCGCCGCCCTCGCGGGCGCGCTCAGCGACCGCCTTCGCGGTGAGCGCCTGCACGTCATCGAGTCCTTCGGCATCGAGGGCACGCCCTCGACCAAGGCCGCCGCGAGCTTCCTCGCCGAGGTCGCCCCGTCGAAGAACGTGCTCGTCGTGATCGAGCGCAATGACGAGCTGACCATCAAGAGCGTGCGCAACCTGCGCAACGTTCACGTGCTCAGCTTCGACCAGCTCAACGCCTACGACGTGATCGTCTCGGACGACATCGTCTTCACCAAGGCCGCCCTCGACGCGTTCATCGCGTCGCGGACCGGCTCCAACGAGGAGGTCTCGGCATGACCGCGAAGGACAACGTCCTGGCCACGGCCGGCAACAAGGACCCGCGCGACATCATCCTGAAGCCGGTGGTCTCTGAGAAGAGCTACGGCCTCATCGACGAGGGCAAGTACACGTTCCTCGTGGACCCGCGCGCCACCAAGACCGAGATCAAGCTCGCCATCGAGAAGATCTTCGGCGTCAAGGTTGCCGGCGTCAACACGATCAACCGCGTCGGCAAGGCCCGCCGCACCCGCTTCGGCACCGGCAAGCGCAAGGACACCAAGCGCGCCATCGTGACCCTGAAGTCGGGCACCATCGACATCTTCACGGCAGTCGGCTGACGGTCGGGATAGAGGACTAGAGATATGGCTATTCGCAAGTACAAGCCCACGACCCCGGGTCGCCGCGGCTCGTCGGTGGCCGACTTCGCCGAGATCACCCGATCGACGCCCGAGAAGTCGCTGCTGCGCCCGCTGTCGAAGACCGGTGGTCGCAACAACCAGGGCCGCATCACGACGCGTCACATCGGTGGTGGCCACAAGCGCCAGTACCGCATCATCGACTTCCGTCGCAACGACAAGGACGGCGTCAACGCCAAGGTCGCGCACATCGAGTACGACCCCAACCGCACCGCGCGCATCGCGCTGCTGCACTACTTCGACGGTGAGAAGCGCTACATCCTCGCCCCGAACAAGCTGCAGCAGGGCGACATCGTCGAGTCGGGTCCCGCCGCGGACATCAAGCCCGGCAACAACCTGCCGCTGCGCAACATCCCCACCGGTACCGTGATCCACGCGATCGAGCTGCGTCCCGGTGGCGGTGCGAAGCTGGCCCGCTCGGCCGGCGCCGGCGTCCGCCTCGTCGCCAAGGACGGCCCTTCGCGCAGCTCCGTCTGCCGTCGGGCGAGATCCGCAACGTCGACGCCCGCTGCCGCGCCACGATCGGCGAGGTCGGCAACGCCGAGCAGTCCAACATCAACTGGGGCAAGGCCGGCCGCAAGCGCTGGAAGGGCGTCCGCCCGACCGTCCGCGGTGTCGCCATGAACCCGGTCGACCACCCGCACGGTGGTGGTGAGGGCAAGACCTCCGGTGGTCGTCACCCGGTCAGCCCGTGGGGTCAGGCCGAGGGCCGCACCCGTCACCCCAACAAGGAAAGCGACAAGTACATCGTGCGTCGCCGTACCGCCGGCAAGAAGCGCAAGTAGGAGTAGAAGAAGATGCCACGGAGTCTCAAGAAGGGCCCCTTCGTCGACGAGCACCTGCTGCGCAAGGTGGTCGGGCAGAACGAGGCCGGAACCAAGAACGTCATCAAGACCTGGTCGCGCCGATCGATGATCATCCCCGCGATGCTCGGTCACACGATCGCCGTCCACGACGGTCGCAAGCACATCCCCGTGTTCGTGACCGAGACCATGGTCGGCCACAAGCTGGGCGAGTTCGCGCCCACCCGCACCTTCCGCGGCCACGAGAAGGACGACAAGAAGGGCCGTCGCCGCTGACGCGGTGGCGCAAGAGGAGTAAGAAATGGTGGAGTCCATCGCACGCGTGCGACACATCCGCGTGACCCCTCAGAAGGCTCGTCGTGTTGTCGCGCTCATCAAGGGCAAGCAGGCTCAGGAGGCCCTGGCCATCCTGAAGTTCGCCCCGCAGGGTGCCAGCGAGCCGATCTACAAGCTTGTCGCGTCGGCCATCGCCAACGCACAGGTGAAGGCGGACCGCGACGGCGAGTACCTCGATGAGCAGGACCTGTACGTGAAGAACGCGTACGTCGACGAGGGCACGACGCTCAAGCGTTTCCAGCCCCGCGCACAGGGTCGCGCATTCCAGATCAAGAAGCGCACGAGCCACATCACGGTCGTGCTCTCGACGCCGGAGGTCGCGGAGACCGCTGCCGGCGACAGCAACAAGAAGGCGAGCAAGTAATGGGACAGAAGGTAAACCCGTACGGCTTCCGCCTCGGCATCACCACGGACCACGTGTCGCGCTGGTTCTCGGACTCGACGAAGCCCGGGCAGCGTTACGCCGACTACGTGGCCGAGGACATCAAGATCCGGGGCCTCCTGAAGACGCAGCTCGACCGCGCCGGTGTCTCGAACATCGAGATCGAGCGCACCCGTGACCGCGTCCGCGTCGACATCCACACGGCCCGTCCGGGCATCGTGATCGGTCGTCGCGGCGCCGAGGCCGAGCGCATCCGTGGCGACCTCGAGAAGCTCACCGGCAAGCAGATCCAGCTCAACATCCTCGAGGTGAAGAACCCCGAGGCTGACGCCCAGCTGGTCGCACAGGGCATCGCCGAGCAGCTCTCCGCTCGCGTGGCGTTCCGCCGTGCGATGCGCAAGGGCCTCCAGGGCGCCCAGCGCGCCGGCGCTAAGGGTGTCCGCATCCAGGTGTCCGGCCGTCTCGGCGGCGCGGAGATGAGCCGCTCCGAGTTCTACCGCGAGGGACGCGTTCCCCTGCACACGCTGCGCGCGAACATCGACTACGGCTTCTACGAGGCCCGCACGACGTTCGGCCGCATCGGCGTGAAGGTGTGGATCTACAAGGGCGACCTCACCAACAAGGAACTCGCACGTGAGCAGGCCAACCAGAAGCCTGCCCGTGACCGTGGCGACCGCCGTCGTGGCCCTCGTGCCGAGGCGCCGGTGGCAGAAGGAGCGTCGGCATAATGCTCATCCCCCGCAAGGTCAAGTACCGCAAGCAGCACCACCCGGGCCGCTCGGGCCACGCCACCGGCGGCACCAAGGTGTCGTTCGGCGAGTTCGGCATCCAGGCGCTCACCCCCGCCTATGTGACCAACCGTCAGATCGAGTCCGCTCGTATCGCGATGACCCGTCACATCAAGCGTGGTGGAAAGGTCTGGATCAACATCTACCCCGACCGTCCGCTCACGAAGAAGCCGGCCGAGACCCGCATGGGTTCCGGTAAGGGCTCGCCGGAGTGGTGGGTCGCAAACGTCAAGCCGGGTCGCGTCCTCTTCGAGGTCGCCGGCGTCAACGAGGAACTCGCTCGTGAAGCCCTGACCCGTGCCATCCACAAGCTGCCTCTCAAGGCACGCATCATCAAGCGCGAGGAGGGCGACGCGTAATGGCGATCGGCACCAAGGAGCTCGCATCTGCCGAGCTCGACACGTTCGAAGACCAGCGCCTCGTCGAGGAGCTGCGCAAGGCCAAGGAGGAGCTGTTCAACCTCCGCTTCCAGTCGGCCACCGGCCAGCTGGACAGCCACGGCCGCATCCGCGCCGTCAAGCGCGACATCGCCCGTATCTACACCGTCATCCGTGAGCGCGAGCTCGGCATCCGTGCCACGCCCGCCGCCGTGGAGGCTCCGGCCAAGGCGAAGAAGTCGAAGGCGAAGAAGACCGAGGACACCTCGGACGACGCCGAAGGGAAGGCTGAGTAATGGCCGAAGAGAAGAAGGCCGCCACGAAGGCCCCCGCAGCGAAGGCTGCGGAGAAGAAGCCCGCCGCCAAGGCGACGAAGACCGCTGAGAAGAAGGCGGCGCCCGTCAAGGAGGCCGCACCGCAGGCTGCCGGCCACGAGTCGGCCGAGCACGACGTCCGCGACGCGGACGCCCGTGGTTACCGCAAGGCGCGCCGCGGCTACGTCGTCAGCGACAAGATGGACAAGACCATCGTCGTCGAGGTCGAGGACCGCGTGAAGCACGCCCTGTACGGCAAGGTCATCCGCGTGTCGTCGAAGGTCAAGGCGCACGACGAGGCCAACACCGCCGGCATCGGCGACCTCGTCCTCATCAACGAGACCCGCCCGCTCAGCGCCACCAAGCGCTGGCGCCTGGTCGAGATCCTCGAGAAGGCCAAGTAAGCCTTCGGCTTGCTTAAGGAGTAATTGTGATTCAGCAGGAATCCCGCCTCAAGGTCGCCGACAACACCGGCGCGAAGGAGCTGCTCACGATCCGCGTTCTCGGTGGCTCGCGCCGTCGTTACGCAGGTCTGGGTGACACCATCGTGGCCACGGTCAAGGACGCGATCCCCGGCGGCAACGTCAAGAAGGGCGACATCGTCAAGGCGGTCATCGTCCGTTCGAAGAAGCAGACCCGTCGTCCCGACGGCTCGTACATCAAGTTCGACGAGAACGCGGCCGTCATCCTGAAGGCCGACGGCGAGCCCCGCGGCACGCGTATCTTCGGCCCGGTCGGTCGTGAGCTCCGTGACAAGAAGTTCATGAAGATCGTGTCGCTGGCACCGGAGGTCATCTGATCATGGCGAACATCAAGAAGGGTGACCTGGTCCAGGTCATCGCCGGCGCCCGTGACGAGCGCGGCAAGCAGGGCAAGGTCCTCGACGTCATCGTCGAGCAGGACCGCGTCATCGTGGAGGGCGTGAACTACGTCACCAAGCACACCCGCGTCGGACAGACCCAGCGCGGCACCAAGACGGGCGGCATCGAGACGATGGAAGCCCCGATCCACATTTCCAACGTCGCCCTTGTCGACCCCGAGAGCAAGAAGCCGACCCGCGTCGGCCACCGCCTCGAGGAGCAGGTCAAGGACGGCAACAAGCGCACCGTCCGTGTGCGCTACGCCAAGAAGTCAGGCAAGGACCTCTGAGAATGAGCAACGCAACTGCCGCGCCGGCTGGCAAGATCCAGCCGCGCCTGAAGCAGAAGTACCGTGAGGAAATCCAGCAGAAGCTGCAGGACGAGTTCGCGTACAAGAACGTCATGCAGATCCCGGGCCTCGTCAAGGTCGTCGTCAACACCGGCGTCGGTGAGGCGGCTCGCGACAGCAAGGTGATCGAGGGCGCCATCGACGACCTCACCCGGATCACCGGCCAGAAGCCGGTCGTGACCAAGGCCCGCAAGTCCATCGCCCAGTTCAAGCTGCGCGAGGGTCAGGCCATCGGTGCGCACGTCACCCTCCGTGGCGACCGCGCCTGGGAGTTCGTGGACCGTCTGGTCAACCTCGCGCTGCCCCGTATCCGCGACTTCCGCGGTCTCTCGGGCAAGCAGTTCGACGGCCACGGCAACTACACCTTCGGTCTCCAGGAGCAGAGCGTGTTCCACGAGATCGACCAGGACAAGATCGACCGCGTCCGTGGTTTCGACATCACCGTCGTCACCTCGGCCAAGACGGACGAAGAGGGCCGTGCGCTGCTGCGTCACCTCGGGTTCCCCTTTACACAGCAGGACCCTGCTGCGTAAAGGTCCTCACCGCGGGCCGCTGCGCGGCCCGCGGAACGGTCGTTGAGCGAGGCGGCGCAGCCGTCCTCACCGTGAGACGCCACGCGACTCACGGAACGGTCGTTGAGCGAGGCAGCGAAGCTGCCGAGTCGAAACGCCCAAGCAAGACAACCGAAACAACAACTGAAGATAGAGCACTCACGAAGGTCGGATGTCGTGTAACGGCATCCGAAACCGCTGAACAAAGGAACACCAAATGACAATGACAGACCCGGTCGCAGACATGCTGACCCGTCTGCGCAATGCGAACTCGGCGCACCACGACACCGTGACGCTGCCGTCGAGCAAGCTGAAGACGCACATCGCCGAGATCCTCCAGCAGGAGGGTTACATCGCCGGCTTCGAGGTCACCGACGCCCGTGTCGGCCAGACCCTCACGCTGACGCTGAAGTACGGCCCGAACCGGGAGCGTTCGATCGCGGGCATCAAGCGCGTGTCGAAGCCCGGCCTGCGCGTGTACGCACGCTCCACCGAGCTGCCCAGCGTGCTCGGCGGCCTCGGCGTCGCCATCCTGTCCACCTCCTCTGGCCTCCTCACGGACCGCCAGGCACAGCAGAAGGGCGTGGGCGGAGAAGTTCTCGCCTACGTGTGGTGATCGAGAATGTCGCGTATTGGACGACTTCCCATCGAGATCCCTGCCGGCGTGACCATCGCGGTCGACGGCAGCGCGGTCTCGGTGAAGGGACCCAAGGGTGAGCTCACCCTCCAGGTGGCCAGCCCCATCGAGGTCAAGGTCGAGGAGGGCCAGGTCCTGGTCACTCGCCCGGACGACGAGCGCGAGTCGCGTTCGCTGCACGGACTGACCCGCACCCTCATCAACAACAACATCATCGGCGTGACCCAGGGCTACTCCAAGGGCCTCGAGGTCGTCGGCACCGGTTACCGTGTGCAGCAGAAGGGCAGCTCGCTCGAGTTCGCCCTCGGCTTCTCGCACCCGGTCCTGGTCGACCCGCCCGCGGGGATCACCTTCGCGGTCGAGGGCAACAACAAGGTCACCGTGAGTGGTATCGATAAGCAGGCCGTCGGCGAGGCGGCTGCGAACATCCGCAAGATCCGCAAGCCCGAGCCGTACAAGGGCAAGGGCGTGCGCTACGCCGGCGAGGTCGTGCGTCGCAAGGCCGGAAAGGCTGGTAAGTAATCATGGCTGTGAAGTCGAAGTCCGACGCCCGCGCGCGTCGCCACGCCCGTCTTCGCAAGAAGATCGTCGGCACGGAGACCCGTCCGCGCCTCGTCGTCAACCGTTCTGCACGCCACGTGTTCGTGCAGCTCGTCGACGACAGCAAGGGGTTCACCGTCGCATCCGCGTCCACGCTCGAGACCGATCTGCGTGCCTTCGAGGGTGACAAGACCGCCAAGGCCCGTAAGGTCGGCGAGATCGTCGCCGAGCGCGCGAAGGCCGCCGGCGTGACCGAGGCAGTGTTCGACCGTGGCGGCAACCGCTACGCCGGTCGTGTCGCGGCCATCGCCGAGGGCGCCCGTGAAGGGGGCTGGCACTGTGAGTGACAACAAGGAGAACGAAGTGACCACCGAGCAGACTGCTCCCGAGGGTCAGACCGCCGAGGCGGCCGAGCCCGCCCGCGAGCAGCGCGAAGGCCGCCGCGGCGGCCGTGACCGCGGCCAGGGCGGTCGTGACCGCAACTCGCGAGACCGCGGGGACAACCAGTTCCTCGAGCGTGTCGTCACGATCAACCGCGTGTCGAAGGTCGTCAAGGGCGGTCGCCGCTTCAGCTTCACCGCGCTCGTGGTCGTCGGTGACGGCAACGGCATGGTCGGTGTCGGCTACGGCAAGGCCCGAGAGGTGCCGCTGGCGATCTCGAAGGGTGTCGAGGAGGCGAAGCGCAACTTCTTCCGCGTGCCCCGCGTCGGCTCCACCATCCCGCACCCCGTGCAGGGTGAGGCCGCCGCAGGCGTCGTGCTGCTTCGTCCGGCCGCTGCCGGTACCGGTGTCATCGCCGGTGGTCCGGTCCGCGCCGTTCTCGAGTGCGCCGGCATCCACGACGTCCTCTCCAAGTCCCTCGGCTCGTCGAACACGATCAACATCGTGCACGCGACCGTCGAGGCGCTGCAGTCGCTGGAGGAGCCTCGCGCCGTCGCGGCCCGCCGCGGCCTGGATTACGACGCCGTCGTCCCGGAGATCATCATCCGGAACGAGGCCAAGGCCGCTGCCGCCGCTGCGGCCGCGCAGAAGGTAGGTGCCTGATGGCCGCCCGTCTCAAGGTGACCCAGATCAAGTCCAAGGTGAGCGAGAAGCAGAACCAGCGCGACACGCTGCGCTCGCTCGGTCTCAAGCGGATCGGCGACTCGGTCGTCCGTCCGGACGACTCGCAGACGCGCGGGTACGTCAAGACCGTTGCTCACCTCGTGAAGGTTGAGGAGATCGACTAATGGCTGAGAAGGCCGAGAAGGCGACCGAAGAGGTCGCCGAGAAGAAGGCACCCGCCGCCAAGAAGGCTGCTGCCGAGAAGAAGCCGGCGGCCGAGAAGGCCCCGGCGAAGAAGGCGCCCGCCAAGAAGGCTGCGGACGAGAAGGCCGACGCCCCAAGGCTGCCGCCAAGAAGCCCGCTGCCAAGAAGCCGGCTGCCAAGAAGCCCGCCGAGAAGTCGGATGCCCCGGCATCCCGTCCCGGCGTGCTGAAGGTGCACCACCTGCGTCCGGTCCCGGGTGCCAACACCGCCAAGACCCGTGTGGGTCGCGGTGAGGGCTCCAAGGGCAAGACCGCCGGTCGCGGCACCAAGGGCACCAAGGCGCGCAACACCGTGCGCGCCGGCTTCGAGGGTGGCCAGATGCCGCTGCACATGCGCACCCCGAAGCTGCGCGGGTTCAAGAACCCGTTCCGCGTCGAGTACCAGGTCGTGAACCTGGACAAGCTCGCCGAGCTGTACCCGAAGGGTGGTGAGGTCACCGTCAGCGACCTCGTCGCCAAGGGCGCGGTGCGCAAGAACGAGAAAGTCAAGGTCCTTGGGGCGGCGACATCCAGGTCAAGCTCACCGTGGCCGTCGACAAGGTCTCGGGCTCTGCCGAGCAGAAGATCGTCGCCGCAGGCGGATCCATCAAGTAACACTGCGCAAGAGGGGTCGGAGATTCTCCGGCCCTCTTGGGTTACGCTGGTCTTTCGGCCGTCTTTTCGCGGATCGGCATCCCTTTCAGGAGGAACGCACTTGTTTAGCGCCATCGCGCGGATTTTCCGCACGCCTGACCTGCGGCGGAAGATCGGTTTCACTCTGGCGATCATCGCCATCTACCGGCTCGGCTCGCATGTCCCGGCTCCGTTCATCAACTTCCCGAACGTCCAGGAGTGCCTCGCCTTCAACGCGGGCACCGAAGGCCTGCTGGGTCTGGTGAACGTCTTCTCCGGTGGCGCCCTGCTGCAGCTGTCGATCTTCGCGCTGGGCGTGATGCCGTACATCACGGCCACGATCATCACCCAGCTGCTGCGTGTGGTCATCCCGCACTTCGAGACGCTGCACAAGGAGGGCCAGGCCGGCCAGGCCAAGCTCACCCAGTACACGCGCTACCTGACGATCGCGCTGGCGCTCCTGCAGTCCACGACGCTCGTCACCGTGGCACGCAGCGGGCAGCTGTTCGGTGCGACCGACTTCGCCGCCTGCAACCAGCTTCTGACCAACGACGTGTGGTGGGCGCAGATGCTCATCATCATGTCGATGACCGCCGGCTGCGGTCTGATCATGTGGTTCGCCGAGCTCGTCACCGAGCGCGGCATCGGCAACGGCATGTCGCTGCTGATCTTCGTGTCCATCGCCGCCACCTTCCCCGGCTCGCTCGGCCGCATCTGGGAGGCGCACGGCATCGACATCTTCCTGCTGGTGATGATCGTCGGACTCATCGTCATGACCCTGGTGGTCTACGTCGAGCAGTCGCAACGACGCATCCCGGTGCAGTACGCCAAGCGCATGGTCGGCCGGCGCACGTACGGCGGCACGAACACCTACATCCCGATCAAGGTGAACATGGCGGGCGTGATCCCGATCATCTTCGCGTCGTCGCTGCTGTACCTGCCGATGCTCATCGCGCAGTTCAACACCCCCGCCGACGGCTCGGCCCCGGCGCCGTGGGTCACCTGGATCCAGCAGTACTTCACCACCGGCGACCACCCGCTCTACATGGCGGTCTACTTCTTCCTGATCATCGGCTTCACCTTCTTCTACGTCGCGATCACCTTCAACCCGGTCGAGGTCGCCGACAACATGAAGAAGTACGGCGGGTTCATCCCCGGCATCCGCGCCGGCCGCCCGACAGCCGAGTACCTCGACTACGTGCTGACCCGCATCACGACGCCGGGCTCGATCTACATCGGTCTGATCGCGCTCATCCCGCTGGTCGCACTGGCGACGGTCCAGGCCAACCAGGACTTCCCGTTCGGCGGCGCCTCGATCCTCATCATCGTCGGCGTCGGACTCGAGACCGTCAAGCAGATCGACGCGCAGCTTCAGCAGCGCCACTACGAAGGGCTTCTCCGATGACGAACTCCTCCGCACGCCTCCTGATCGTCGGCCCGCAGGGCTCCGGCAAGGGCACGCAGGGAGTCCGCGTCGCCTCGGCGCTCCGGATCCCGGTCGTCTCGACGGGCGACATCTTCCGCGCCAACATCAAGGAAGGAACGGAGCTCGGTCAGAAGGTCACCGCGATCCTCGATGCCGGCGACCTCGTCCCCGACGAACTGACGAGCGAGATCGTGCGCGATCGGCTGTCGCAGGACGACGCGCAGGGCGGATTCCTCCTGGACGGCTACCCGCGCAACACCGCGCAGGTCGCCCACCTCGACGAGTACCTGAGCGGACGCGGTGTGGCCCTCGACGCGGTCCTCCTGCTGGACGTCCCGCGTCCCGAGAGCATCGCACGCCTGCGTCAGCGGGCTCTCGAGCAGGGGCGTTCCGACGACACCGAAGAGACGATCGCCCGGCGCCTGGACATCTACGAGCAGGAGACCGCCCCGATCCTCGAGGTCTACGGGCAGCGCGGCATCGTCGACCACATCGACGGCGTCGGCTCGCTCAACGAGGTCACCGAGCGCATCGCCGCGGCGCTCTCGGCGCGCGGCGTCCTCGCCACGGCCTGATCCGCCGGTGTTCCGCCGCTCCATCTACAAGACCCCGCGCAGTTGCGGGCGATGGTCGAACCCGGACTCATCACCGCCGCCGCTCTCGACGCGGTGCGTGCGATGATCGCGCCCGGCGTCACCACCGGGCAGCTCGACGCCGAGGCGAATCGGGTGATCCTCGCCCGCGGTGCGGAGTCGAACTTCCAGCTCGTGCGCGGCTACAGCCACACGCTGTGCGTGTCGATCAACGAGCAGGTCGTGCACGGCATCCCCGGCGATCGTGTGCTGGAGCCCGGCGACATCGTCTCGGTCGACTGCGGGGCCCAGTACAAGGGATGGAACGGCGACAGCGCGATCACGGTCGTGGTCCCGGATGCCGCGCGCCCCGATGTCGTGGCGCGGCGCGAGGAGCTCTCCCGCGTCACCGAAGGGTCGCTCTGGGCGGGCATCGCCGCGCTGGCGACCGCCTCGCACATCGGCGACATCGGCGCGGCGATCCAGGACTACATCGAGGCGCAGGGACCTTCTGCCGTGTCAGGCGAGACCTACGGCATCCTGCGGCAGTACGTCGGCCACGGCATCGGCCGCAAGATGCACGAGTCGCCGTCGGTGTTCAACTACCGCACGCCCGACCCCGGACCGGAGGTGCGCCCCGGTCTCGTGCTGGCCATCGAGCCGATGGTGACCGCCGGTACCGAAGAGACCTTCGTCGAGGGCGACGAGTGGACCGTGTCCACCGCGGACGGCACCGATGGCTCACATTGGGAACATAGCGTCGCCGTGCATGATGGTGGCATCTGGGTGCTGACCGCGCCCGATGGTGGGAAAGCCGGACTCGCGCCCTTCGGCGTCGAGCCTCGACAGATCGGATAATCATGGCCGCAGCCAAGGGCGGAACCAACTGGTTCGCCGTCGTCATCGCGACGATCACCGTCGTCGCCATCGTGGGCGTCGGTGCGCTCGTGGTGTTCCTGAACAACCGTGCGACCGCGCCGGGCGCTGCCCCGGAAGGCGCCATCATCAACTCCGAGACCGGGGCGATCAGCTTCGGCGACGGCCCCGACACGATCGCCGTCTATCTCGACTTCATGTGCCCCGCGTGCGGCTCGTTCGAGGCCCAGTACGGCGACCTGCTCGCCGAGGCCGCCGGCGATGACACGATCACGCTGGAGGTGCACCCGATCGCCATCCAGGATCACCTGTCCCAGGGAACCGAGTTCTCCTCGCGCGCGGCCAGTGCCATGTATTGCGTCGCCAGTGAGGCGCCCGAGGCCGGCCTGGACTTCCAGCTCCAGATGTTCGCCAACCAGCCGGCTCAGGGGACGACGGGCCTCAGCGACGAGCAGATCATCGCCATCGCCGAGCAGACCGGCGGCGGCGCGGCTGCCGACTGCATCTCGGACGGCACCTACAAGAAGTTCGTGCGCGACCGCACCCCTGAGACGCCCCGGGTCCGCAGGGGATCGCGACGCCCACCGTCGTGATCAACGGCGACCGCATCGAGAACACCGAGATCGCCGCGGAGCTCGCCGCGCTGCTCGGTTGACCGACCGTCGAGTTGCCGGAACCCCGAGGCTCCTATAGCATAGACCCTTGGTGCGTTGCGCCTGCTTCGGCGTGTCTGTGAGCGGGCCGTCCCCACATCCATCCATTCACCGCAGACCGACCGGTCTGCATCAGCGACAGCGAGGCTATGGCTAAGAAAGACGGTGTCATCGAGATCGAGGGCACGGTGTCCGAGGCGCTGCCCAACGCGATGTTCCGCGTTGAGCTCACCAACGGGCACAAGGTCCTTGCGACGATCTCCGGCAAGATGCGGCAGAACTACATCCGCATCATCCCCGAGGACCGCGTGGTCGTGGAGCTCAGCCCCTACGACCTGACCCGCGGCCGCATCGTCTATCGCTACCGCTAGACCGGTCGAGAAGTAACGGCCGTCATCGGTCCCTGAGCAAGGGCACGATGACGGTACGAAGACAGCGAACAGGAAACATCATGAAGGTCAACCCCAGCGTCAAGCCGATCTGCGATCACTGCAAGGTGATCCGCCGTCACGGCCGCGTCATGGTCATCTGCAAGAGCAACCCGCGCCACAAGCAGCGGCAGGGTTGAGCCTTCGGCGGGTCACGCGCCGCGTAGCGGCGCCTGACGCGCGAAGGCTCAAGATTGAGCGAGCCCGCGCGAAGCGCGAGCGAGTCGAAATCTCGAGAAGCAACACCGAACACAACTCAATATCCGGTCAGAGCACCAGGGCGTTTCGTCTCGCTGCGCTCGCTCAACGACCGGGGGAAACTCCGGTCGAGATGCAGGCGTTTCGACTCGTCGCTTCGCTCCTCGCTCAACGACCGGGAGATCTCAAACGGCAGGATCAGAACCTCGCGAGAGGGGACACCTCGGGGCGGAGGCCCGGGCACCGATCCTGCTCCACACCTCCACCGACTCCCAGGAGAGAACCGCATGGCACGTCTTGCCGGCGTTGACATCCCGCGTGACAAGCGCGTGGTGATCGCACTTACGTACATCTACGGCGTAGGCCGTACCCGCTCGATCGAGATCCTCAAGGCGACGGAGATCGACGAGAACATCCGCGTCAAGGACCTCAGCGACGACCAGCTCATCGCGCTCCGCGACTACATCGAGGGCAACTACAAGGTGGAGGGCGACCTTCGCCGCGAGGTGGCCGCCGACATCCGACGCAAGGTCGAGATCGGCTCCTACGAGGGGCTGCGCCACCGTCGCGGCCTTCCGGTCCGCGGTCAGCGCACCAAGACCAACGCCCGTACCCGCAAGGGCCCCAAGCGCACCGTCGCCGGCAAGAAGAAGGCCCGCTAAGAGCGGCCAGGTAAGAGGAGAAGACTTTCATGGCTGCACCCAAGTCCGCCGCGCGCAAGCCGCGCCGCAAGGAGAAGAAGAACATCGCGCTGGGCCACGCCCACATCAAGTCGACGTTCAACAACACGATCGTTTCCATCACCGACCCGTCCGGCGCCGTCATCAGCTGGGCCTCGTCGGGTGGCGTGGGCTTCAAGGGCTCGCGCAAGTCGACGCCCTACGCCGCGGGCATGGCCGCCGAGGCCGCCGCACGCCAGGCGCAGGAGCACGGCGTCAAGAAGGTGGACGTCTTCGTGAAGGGTCCGGGCTCGGGCCGCGAGACCGCGATCCGTTCGCTCACTGCCGCCGGCCTCGAGGTCGGTTCCATCCAGGACGTCACGCCGCAGGCGCACAACGGCTGCCGTCCCCCAAGCGCCGCCGCGTCTGACCCTTCGGCAGGCTCAGGGGCCGGCACTCGCCGGCTCCCGGGTCGGTCGTCCTGCGGCATCCGCTTCGCGCCCTGTCGCACGAACAAAACTCCACACCTCATCCACCACATGTCATATAGCGGGCATGTGACCGAAAGGAACATCAGTGCTCATTGCACAGCGTCCCACACTGACCGAGGAAAAGATCGCCGCTGACCGCAGCCGGTTCGTGGTCGAGCCGCTCGAGCCCGGCTTCGGCTACACGATCGGCAACGCGTTGCGTCGCAGCCTGCTGTCGTCGATCCCCGGTGCTGCCGTCACCAGCATCCGTATCGACGGCGTGCTGCACGAGTTCAGCACCATCCCCGGCGTGAAGGAGGATGTCACCGACATCATCCTCAACATCAAGCAGCTCGTCGTCTCCAGCGAGCGCGACGAGCCGATCACTGCGTACCTGCGCAAGACGGGCGCCGGCGAGGTCACCGCCGCCGACATCTCGGCTCCCGCCGGTGTCGAGGTACACAACCCCGAGCTCGTCATCGCGACGCTCAACGACAGCGCGAAGTTCGAGCTGGAGCTGACGATCGAGCGTGGCCGCGGCTACGTCTCGGCGACGCAGAACCGCAGCGAGTACGCCGAGGCAGGTCAGATCCCGATCGACTCGATCTACTCGCCGGTTCTCAAGGTCAGCTACCGCGTCGACGCGACCCGTGCCGGTGAGCGCACCGACTTCGACAAGCTCGTCCTGGACGTCGAGACCAAGCCCTCGATCCTGCCGCGCGACGCCGTGGCATCGGCGGCCTACACGCTGACGGAGCTCTTCGGCCTTGCTCGCGAACTCAACGTCGAGGCCGAGGGCATCGAGATCGGCCCGGCACCGGTCGAGGCGGTCCTCTCCAACGAGCTGTCGATGCCGATCGAAGACCTCGATCTGTCGGTCCGCTCGTACAACTGCCTCAAGCGTGAGGGCATCAACTCGGTCGCCGAGCTGGTCGCGCTCTCCGAGACGCAGCTGATGAACATCCGCAACTTCGGGCAGAAGTCGGTCGACGAGGTGCGCGACAAGCTCGTCTCTCTCGGCCTGTCGCTGAAGGACTCGGTCGCCGGCTTCGACGGCGCCCACTTCTACAGCGGCTCCGAAGAAGAGTCCTTCTGACACACCCGACCTTGACCTGGAGCTAGAAACATGCCCAAGCCCACGAAGGGCCCCCGCCTCGGAGGCGGCCCCGCCCACGAGCGTCTGCTGCTTGCCAACCTTGCCGCGGCGCTGTTCACCCACAAGTCGATCAAGACGACCGAGACCAAGGCCAAGCGCCTTCGTCCGCTCGCCGAGCGACTGATCACCTTCGCCAAGCGCGGCGACCTGCACGCACGTCGTCGCGTGCTGTCGGTCATCGGTGACAAGGAAGTCGTGCACGTCCTGTTCACCGAGATCGCCCCGCTGGTCGCCGACCGTGAGGGCGGCTACACGCGCATCACCAAGGTCGGCAACCGCAAGGGCGACAACGCCCCGATGGCCGTGATCGAGCTCGTCCTCGAGCCCGTCACGAAGAAGCCCTCCGCGAAGAAGGCTGCTGCGGCCAAGGCCGCCGAGAAGCCCGCCGAGGACGCGGTCGCTGAGCCGGTCGAGGACGCCCCGGTCGACGAGGCGGCGGATGCCGGCGCCGAGTCGCCCGAAGAGGGTGCTGCCGCCGAGGCCGCCGCTGAGGAGGCCGTCGAGGAGAAGGCCGAGTAAGGCCCCCGTCGTACGAAACCCGCTCGCCCTTCGGGCGGGCGGGTTTTGCCGTTCACGGGTGCGGGCTCCAGAATGTTGCGGGTGACCGCGTCGCCGTGACGCACGGGCAGGGGAGGATGATGCAGCAGACGCGCTGGTTCTCGCGGGAGCGAGTGGGACGATTCGTGCTGTCGCCGATCGTGCAGAGGACGATCATCGTCGTCATCCTGATCAATGCGGCGGTGCTCGGGCTGGAGACGATCCGCGGGCTCTCCGAGCCCGCCGCACTGGTCCTGCATCTGCTCGACAAGATCTGCCTGGGCATCTTCGTGGTGGAGATCGCGCTGAAGCTCTACGCGCAGCGCCTCCGCTTCTTCCGCGACGCGTGGAACGTCTTCGACTTCCTCGTGGTCGGCGTCGCGCTCATCCCCGGCTCCGACGGACTGGCGGTCCTTCGGGCGTTGCGGGTCCTGCGCGTACTGCGTCTCGTGTCGGTCGTGCCGGCGCTGCGCCGGGTCGTCGACGCGCTCATGCGGGCGATCCCGGGCATCGCCTCCATCGCCGTGCTCCTGGTGATCATCTTCTACGTCGGCGCCGTGATGGCCACGACCCTCTTCGGCGACCACTTCCCGGAGCTGTTCGGGTCCCTCGGAACGTCGCTGTTCTCCCTCTTCCAGGTGACGACGCTCGACAACTGGTCCAGCATCGCGCGCGAGGTGGCCACGGTCCTCCCCTGGGCGCCGTTCTTCTTCGTCCCCTTCGTGCTCGTCAGTGCTCTGACCGTGCTCAACCTCTTCATCGCCGTCATCGTCGATGCGATGCAGGGGATCGACCGGGAGCGCGCGGATGCCTCTCCGGCCGTGCCCGCAGGAGGCGACCGCGTTTCGGAACAGAGCGTGCTCGTCGAGGAGGTGCGCCTGCTGCAGGAGCAGGTCACGGCGCTCACCGCTGCCGTCGAGGGCGCGCGCGGCTCGGAGCGCGACGCCTCGCCGGTAGGCTGAGAAGCCGGAGGTATCGGATGCCGGAGGGCAGGACGCGGCGGCGGTCGCGGGAATACGCGGCGTTCGTCTTCATCGGACTGCTGGCGGGGCTGCTCTCCGGGCTCTTCGGGGTCGGGGCGGCACGGTGATCGTGCCGCTGCTGGTGCTCATGCTGCACTTCGATCAGCGTCGTGCGGCCGGGACCTCGCTCGCCGCCATCGTACCGACGGCATCCATCGGGGTGCTCTCCTATGCGCTCACCGACTCGGTGGCGTGGATACCCGCCCTGATCCTCGCCGGCGGGGCCGTCGTCGGGCGCAGGTCGGCACGCGCCTGCTGCCCGGGTGTCGCAGTCGGCGCTGCGCTGGGTTTCGTGGCGTTCCTGGTGCTGGTCATCGCCAGCCTGTTCATCGTGATCCCGTCGCGCGGAGCGGCGTTGGAGATCACCTGGTACGCGGTGCTGGGTCTGGTCGGGCTCGGGCTGTTCACGGGGATCGTCGCGGGACTCATCGGCGTGGGCGGGGGTGTGGTCGTCGTCCCCGCGCTCATGGTGCTGTTCGGCACGAGCGACCTGGAGGCGAAGGGGACCTCGCTGCTGATGATGATCCCGACCGCGGTCTCGGGCACGATCGGCAACCTCCGCCATCGCAACGTCGACCTGGTCGCCGCAGGGGCCATCGGTCTTTCCGCCTGCACGACGACGGCGCTCGGCGCCTGGCTCGCCACGCTGATCGATCCCTTCGCCGGCAACATGCTCTTCGCGGCCTACCTCGTCGTGATCGCGATCCAGATGGCGATCAAGGCGCTGCGCACACGGCCCCGGTAGCGGCATCCGCTCTCGCCGGCGATGCAGGGTCGGTAGGATCGAAGCGTGCCCGTGAACACTGAACTGGTCGGTCGTGAGTTTCCGCCGACGCCCGCCTACCTGGTCGGACGAGAGAAGGTGCGCGAATTCGCGCGTGCCGTCTTCGCCGATGCCCCGCTGCACACCGACGTCGAGGCGGCCCAGGCCCTCGGCTACGCCGACGTCGTCGCCCCGCCGACCTTCGCGATGGTGATCCAGGATCAGACGCTCCAGCAACTGCTCGCCGAGCCCGATTCGGGCATCGTGCTCGCCCGCACCATCCACGGTGAGCAGCGCTTCGCCTACACCCGCCCGATCGTCGCCGGCGATGAGCTGACCGCGACGCTCTGCGTCACCTCCGTGCGGGCGGTCGGCGGCAATGCGATGGTCACGAGCGAGGCCGAGATCACGGATGCCGCAGGAGCCCACGTCGTGACCGCGACCTCGGTGCTGCTGGTGGGAGAGGACGCCTGATGGACTTCACCGTGGGCGCGCAGATCGCCGAACGCACCGTGCATCTCACGCGCGAGTCCCTCGTGCGCTACGCCGGGGCCTCCGGCGACTTCAACCCGATCCACTACCGCGACGACGTCGCCGAGAAGGTGGGCCTGCCCGGTGTCCTCGCGCACGGCATGCTGACGATGGGCATCGCCTCCTCCGTCGTGGTGGCGGCGCTGGGCGACTCGGCAGCCATCACCGACTACGGCGTGCGGTTCACCCGGCCGGTGGTCGTGCATCCCGACGACGGCGCCGAGCTGCGGATCGTGGCGAAGGTGGGCGCGGCGGATGCCGAGACCGCCCGGATCGATCTGACGGTGACGCACCGTTCGACAGGCTCACGGCAGGCGGCCGACGGAGGGTCGGGCGAGACCACCGTGCTCGGCAAGGCGCAGCTGCGCGTCGCGCTCGCCTGAGCCATGGCCGAGATCACGCCCATCCCGCTCGCGCAGCTGACGACCCTGCGCACGGGGCCGCGCCGTTGCGCATGCGCGAGGCCACGACGACCGAAGAACTGGTCGAGGAGTTGCGCGCGGTGTGGGCCAGCGGCGACGACTGGTTCGTTCTCGGCGGGGGTCGAACCTCTTCGTCGGCGACGAGCCCTTCGACGGGACCGTCGTGCGCATCCTCACCTCCGGCATCGAGCGGCTGCCCTCGCCGTTCGAGGGTCGCGCGCGCGTGCGCGTGCAGGCCGGCAACGACTGGGATGCACTCGTCGCGTACACGGTCCGTGAGGGACTCGCCGGGATCGAGGCGATGTCGGGCATCCCCGGCACGGTCGGAGCAGCCCCCGTGCAGAACATCGGCGCCTACGGCCAGGAGATCCAGGAGACGCTCGTCGAGGTCGAGCTCATCGACGAGTCGACGGGCGAGGTGTCGGTCGTCCCGGCATCCGAGTTGGGCCTGGGCTTTCGCACGTCGGTGCTCAAGCATCACTACGGCGGCGAGCCGCTGCGCCGTGCGGTGATCCTCTCGGTCACCCTCGATCTCGCCGATGTCGGCTCGGCGGGGCGCATCGTGCGGGGAGACCAACTGCGGCGGGCCCTGGCGCTCGCGAACGACGACCCCGTGCCGCTGGCGTGGGTGCGTGAGCAGATCCTCGGTATCCGGGCGTCCAAGGGCATGGTGCTCGATGACGACGACCCGACACCTACAGCGCCGGCTCGTTCTTCCAGAACGCGATCGTCTCGGACCAGGTCGCGCGCGGGTTGCCGGCGGAGTGCCCGCGCTGGCCGGTCACGCCCGACCTCGACACGGTCACGGTGATCCCCTGGGCGCCTTCGACGGTACGGTGCCCGCCATCCCGCAGCAGGCCAGCGACGTCAAGGTGAGCGCGGCCTGGTTGATCGAGCAGTCCGGCATCCGGCGCGGCTTCAAGCTGCCGCGTTCGCGCGCGGGGCTGTCGACCAAGCACGCCCTGGCCCTCACCAACCGGGGAACGCGACGGCGGCCGAGCTGTCGGAGCTCGCCCGCTTCATCCGGAGCCGGGTGCACGCCGAGTTCGGACTGCTGCTGCAGCCCGAACCCGTGCTGGTGGGCGTCGAGCTCTGACCCCGCCGAGAACGTACAGTACGTCCTTCTGGCTGCGCGCGAAGAACGTTTCGTGCGTTCTCGCGGAGTGCGCACCGACGGATGACGCGGCGGGCAGGCTCAGGCGAACAGGCGCTGGAGGCGCTGGATGCCCTCCAGGAGCTGGTCGTCGCCGAGGGCGTACGACAGGCGCAGGTATCCGGAGGGCCGAAGGCCTCGCCGGGGACGACGGCGACCTCGGCCTGCTCGAGGATGAGGTCGGCGAGCTCGAGTGACGTCGTCGGCGTGACGCCGCCCCAGGAGCGGCCGAGCAGACCCTGCACATCGGGGTAGACGTAGAAGGCGCCGCCCGGGGTCGGCACGCGTACGCCGTCGATCTTCGACAGCTCGGCGACGATGAGCTGTCGGCGGCGGTCGAAGGCCTCCTTGAACTGCTCGGCCTCGGTCTGCGGCCCGTTGAGGGCGGCGATCGCAGCCTTCTGGGCGACGTTGTTGACATTGCTGGAGAGGTGCGACTGGAGGTTTCCGGCGACCTTGATCGCATCGGCGGGGCCGACCATCCAGCCCACGCGCCAGCCGGTCATGGCGTAGGTCTTGGCGACGCCGTTGACGAGGATCGTCTGGCCCGCGGCATCCGGGACCGCCTGCACGATCGACGTGGCCGTGCCGCCGGTCCCCGAGCCCGTCGAAGGGTAGGTGAGGTTCTGGTAGATCTCGTCGGAGATGATCCAGATGCCGTGCTCGACCGCCCACTCGCCGATCGCCCGGGTCTCCTCGGCGGTGTAGACCGATCCGGTGGGGTTGGACGGGGAGACGAACACGAGTACGGACGTGCGCGCGGTGCGGGCTGCCTCGAGCTGCTCGACGGTGACCTTGTAGTCCTGATCGGCGCCGGCGAAGACCTCGACGGGCAAGCCGTCGGCGAGGCGGATCGCCTCGGGGTAGGTGGTCCAGTAGGGGCCGGCAGCAGCACCTCGTCGCCGGGGTTCACGACGGCCTGGAAAGCCTGGTAGACGGCCTGCTTGCCGCCGTTGGTGACGATGACCTGGCTCGGGGAGACCTCGAGCCCGGAGTCGCGGAGGGTCTTGGCGGCGACGGCCTCACGGAGGGCGGGAAGGCCCGCCGCCGGCGTGTACCGGTAGCTGGTGGGATCGGCGAGGGCCTCGGCGGCGGCGTCGACGATGAACTGCGGCGTGGCGAAGTCGGGCTCGCCGGCGGCGTAGGAGATCACCGGCTTGCCATCGGCCTTGAGCGCCTTGGCCTTGGCGTCGACCTTCAGGGTCGCCGATTCGGCGATGGCGGAGAGCTTGCGGGAGAGAGGAGCGCGTTCGGTCACGCTTACGAGCGTAGTCCTCCCTCCGGTGCCCGTGACAGGACGTGTCCTCGCATTGGCACTCAGTCTCAGCTACAATGGTTCGCAGTCTCACAGCTTTCTCAAGGGGAGAGATCATGCCCACCCAGTCCTACGCGCCGCCGGCAGCCGACTACGCCTTCCTCTACCGCGATGCCTTCGGCCGAGACATCGTCGCCGGCGCCACGGGCGGCGAGATGACCGCAGAGGATGCCGCAGAGATCCTCGCCGGCGCAGGGGATTTCGCCGCCGAGGTGCTCGCCCCGCTCGACCGGCCCGGCGACCAGATCGGCGCGAGGCTCGAGAACGGGCAGGTGCGCCTCCCCGCGGGCTTCGCCGAGGCGTACCAGGCCTTCATCGAGTCGGGCTGGGTGACCGCGGTCGCTCCCGCCAGCGCCGGCGGCGACGACCTTCCGGCATCCGTCCAGGCGGGGCTCGGCGAGATCTGGAACGGCGCCAACGCGGCCTTCGCGCTGTGCTGGATGCTCTCGGCCGGCGCGATCCACGCCCTCGACGCGGTCGCGTCCGAGGAACTGCGCGAGACCTACCTCACCAAGCTCGTCAGCGGCGAGTGGACCGGCACCATGAACCTGACCGAGCCGGATGCCGGCACCGACCTCGGCGCGATCCGCACGTTCGCCACTCCGCGCGAGGACGGCACCTGGGCGATCCGCGGACAGAAGATCTTCATCACGTGGGGCGACCACGATGTCGCAGAGAACATCGTGCACCTCGTGCTCGCCCGCACGCCCGACGCCCCGGCCGGCAGTCGTGGGCTGTCGCTGTTCGTGGTGCCGCGCACGCTCGTGGCGGCCGACGGTTCGCTGGGCGAGCGCAACGCGGTCGAGACCGTCGCGATCGAGCACAAGCTCGGCATCCACGCGAGCCCCACATGCGTGCTCTCCTACGAGGACGCGACCGGCTACCTCGTCGGCCCGCTGCACGGGGGACTGTCGGCGATGTTCGTGATGATGAACTCCGCCCGCGTCGGAATGGGGCACCAGGCCACCGGTATCGCCGAGCGCGCCTACCAGGCCGCCGCCGCCTACGCGGCCGACCGCAGGCAGGGCGGGTGATGGATCGCCCCGAGGGCGCGCCGATCGCCGAGCACCCCGACGTCGCGCGTCTGCTGCGATCGATGTCGAGCCAGATCTTCGCGATGCGCGCTCTTTCGGTCTACGTCGGCGACCTCTTCGACCGCGCCGAGAACGACGACGACACCCTGCGCCTGGCCGAGTTCTTCGTGCCGATCCTCAAGGGTTGGGCGAGCGAGGAGACGCTGCGGGTCACCTCCGAGGCGATCCAGGTCTACGGCGGCATGGGCTTCATCGAGGAGACCGGCGCCGCCCAGCACTACCGCGACGCGCGCATCGTGCCGATCTACGAGGGCACGACCGCGATCCAGGCCAACGACCTCCTCGGCCGCAAGCTCCTGCGCAACGGCGGCGAGACGGCCGCCGAGCTGTTCGCCGCGATCGACGAGACCGTGACGGCGTTGCGCGCCGCGCCTGGCGAGGTGGCCGCGCGCACGGCCGAGCGCCTGTCCCGGGCGTCGGATGCCGCGCAGCGCGCCACCGCGGCCGTGCTGGCCTTCGCAGACTCGCCTCGTGACGCCTACGCAGGCAGCGTCCCCTACCTCACGCTCCTGGGCACGCTCGCGGTGGCTGGATGCACGGGCTCGCCGTGCTCGCCGCATCCGATGACGCCCGGCGCCTGGCCGACGCCGACTTCTACGGCGCCCACCACCTCTCGCGGGTGCACGCGCTCGCCGAGGCCGTCGCCGCCGGCGAGATCGACTGACGCGGCTTTCGACATGACGAAGCGGGGTCGGATGCCGCGGCATCCGACCCCCGCTTCGTGCTCAGCCTCAGTCGGTCTCGACCAGGTGCCGGTTGTAGGCGCCCAGCGTCAGGAACGCCGGGAACTCTTCGCCCAGGGCCACCTCGCGGAACACCTCCGCGGCGTCGTCGAAACGGTCGCCCTCGGTGCGGGAGACCTCGCCGAGCACCTGGGTGATCAGTCCTTCGACGTAGTCGCGCGTGATGGGCGTGCCGTCCTCGGTCTTGCGGTCCTGGTGGATCCACTGCCAGATCTGGCTGCGCGAGATCTCGGCGAGGGAGGCGTCCTCGGTGAGGGTGCCCAGTGACACGACGCCCGAGCCCCGCAGCCAGGCCTCGACGTAGCGGATCGTCACCGACACGTTGTCGTGCACGCCCCGCGCGGTGATGGGACGACCCATGCGCAGATCCAGCAACTGCGCTGCGGTCACCTCGACGTCGTCGCGCTGACGGTCCAGCTGATTCGGCCGGTTGCCCAGGACGGCGTCGAACTCGGTCCGAGCCGTCTCGATGAGGCCCGGATGTGCGACCCAGGTGCCGTCGAAGCCGGTCGCGGCCTCTTGGCGCTTGTCGGCGGCGACCTTCTCCAGCTCGACGGCGGTCGACTCGGGGTCGCCCGCGTTCGGGATGACCGCGCTCATGCCGCCGATCGCGTGGGCGCCGCGCTTGTGCGCGGTCTTGACGATGAGGTCGGTGTAGGCGCGCATGAACGGCACCGCCATGGTGACCTCGTTGCGGTCGGGCAGCACGAACCGGGAACCGCGTCCGCGGTAGTTCTTGATGATCGAGAACAGGTAGTCCCAGCGTCCGGCGTTCAGTCCTGCGCAGTGGTCGCGCAGGGCGAAGAGGATCTCTTCCATCTCGAAGGCCGCGGGCAGGGTCTCGATGTGGACCGTCGCGCGGATCGTGCCGTGCGCGAGGCCGAGGTACTGCTCGCTGAAGGTGAAGACGTCGTCCCACAGCTTCGCCTCTTCGGCCGACTCCAGCTTCGGCAGGTAGAAGTAGGGTCCGCGCCCGGCGGCGATGAGCGCCGGGGCGTTGTGGAAGAAGTACAGGCCGAAGTCGACCAGCGATGCGGATGCCGCGAGTGCACGGCCGGTGCGGTCGGTGTACTGCAGGTGCGCCTCGGTGAGGTGCCAGCCGCGCGGTCGCATCACGATCGTGGGAGTGCGCTCGGCGGAGATGCGGTACTCCTTGCCCTCCGGGCTGGTGTACTCCAGGTCGCCGCGGATCGCGCTCGCCAGCGTCAGCTGGTCTTCGATGACGTTCGCCCAGGTCGGCGACATGGCGTCCTCGAGGTCGGCGAGCCAGACCTGCGCGCCGGAGTTGAGGGCGTTGATCGCGAGCTTCGGGCTCACGGGGCCGGTGATCTCGACCCGGCGATCCTCGAGACCGGGGCCGGCGCCGGCGACTCGCCACTCGGCATCGTCTCGGATGTGGCGGGTGTCGGCGGGGAACTGCGGGTCCTGGCCGGTGCCGATCTCGAAGCGGCGCCGCAGGCGCTCGGCGAGCCGGTCATGGCGGCGGCCGGCGAAACGGCTGTGCAGTTCGGTCAGGAACGCGATCGCCTCGGGCGTGAGGATGTCCTCGTAGCGGTCGCCCAGGCGGCCGAGGATCTCGATCGCGGGGCCGGTGGTGGAGTTCTCAGTGACGGGCGCGATGCCCGTGGCGGTGGGTGTCATCTTGAACCTCGTTCATTGAGCGGTGGCGGCGACGCCGCCGAAGTCGAAATGTCGTGTGCTGACCGGTGGTTCTTCCACTCTGGGTGAAGATCAACCCCTCCGCCGTACGAATCGGCTGTGAAGTTTCATGAATATTCTTCTTTCGTGACAGAATGGCGTGATCCACCCGAGCAAGGAGCGAACATGACGATGACGGACGCCGAAGCAGACGCCCTCACGATCGGCCGCCGCATCCGGCAGCTGCGCACGCAGCGCTCGATGACGCTCGAGGAGCTCGCCACGGCCGTCGATCGCGCGCCCAGCCAGCTCTCGATGATCGAGACCGGCAAGCGCGAGCCGAAACTCACCCTCCTGCAGGCGATCGCCCGTGCACTCGGAGTGACCGTCGATCGGCTTCTCGAGGGCGAGCCGCTCGATGAGCGCAGCTCGGTCGAGCTGTCGCTCGAGCGGGCCATGCGAGGGCAGACGTTCCAGGCGCTGGGCATCGAGCCGTTCCGGATCGCCAAGAGCGTGCCGACCGAGGCGCTCAAGGTCATGCTCGCCCTGCACGAGGAGATCGGGCGCCTCCGCGACGAGCGCGCCGCGACCCCTGAGGAGGCGCGGCGCGCGAACGTCGAGCTGCGGCATCTCATGCGCAGCCAGGACAACTACTTCGCAGAGCTCGAGACGAAGGCCGCCGAGATCCTGGCGGCGGTCGGGCACCCGGGCGGTCCGCTCACGCAGCGCACGGCATCCGAGATCGCCGCCCACCTCGGATTCACCCTGCACTACGCACCCGACCTCCCCCAGTCCACGCGCAGTGTCGCCGACCTCAAACACGGCAAGCTCTACCTGTCGACCCACGCGCAGAAGGCGGATGCCCGCAACGCGGTGCTGCAGGCGCTGTCCAGCCGCATCCTCGGGCATCACGAACCCACCAGCTACGCGGAGTTCCTGCGCCAGCGCGTCGAGACGAACTACCTCACCGGCGCCCTGCTCGTCCCGGAGGCGCACGTCGTCGGCTTCCTCACAGACGCCAAGGAGCGTCGCGCGATCTCGATCGAGGATCTGCGCGATGCCTACTCGGTCTCTTACGAGTCGGCGGCGCACCGGTTCACGAACCTCGCGACCCGGCATCTGGACATCCCCGTGCACTTCCTCAAGGTGCACGAGTCGGGCACGATCACCAAGGCCTACGAGAACGACGACGTGAACTTCCCGACCGATCGCCTGGCGCGATCGAGGGGCAGATGTGCTGCCGCAAGTGGACGAGTCGCGTCGTCTTCGACGTCGACGACCGCTTCAACCCGTACTACCAGTACACCGACACCGGGAACGGCACCTACTGGTGCACCGCGCGGGTCGAATCCTCCAGTGAGGGCCTCCACTCGGTGAGCGTGGGCGTGCGTTTCGACGACACGAAGTGGTTCGTCGGTCGCGACACTCCCAATCGGGGTGCGTCCACGCACTCGGTCGAGGTGTGCTGCCGGCGCGCGCCGGCGGAGCTCGAGGCGGCCTGGCGCGATCAGTCCTGGCCGAACGTGCGCACGCCTCGGACGCTTCTGGCGACCCTCCCCACGGGTGCGTTCCCCGGTGTGGACACGACGGATGTCTACGAGTTCCTGGAGGCGCACGCGCCGGCCGGCGGCTGAGGATCATCGGTGTGCCCGGCACGTCGGCGTGAGAGACTCGCCCCGTGGACGATGTGTTCGGGATTCTGGCGGGGCCGCGGGGGCGGAGACTGTGCCTGGAGGTCGCCACCGAGATCGGCGACGACGTGTGCCGCGAGTCACTGTTCTGGCTGTCGCACAAGCACGCCGCCCATCCCGGAAAGATCATCGGCTTCGGCTGGAAGGCGACGTCCAAGGCCGTCGCCGAGAGGGCGGACGCCGTGCACCTCTCGGACCTCACCGACGCCATCGCGGCAGCCGACCTCACCGCGATCGACGGCGCCCTGGTCGCACGGGCGTTCGCGCGCTCGGTCGGCGCGGCGATGTACTGGCAGGAGCCCGATGGGGACGACACCGTCGCGGGTCTTCCTGAGGTGATCGAGGCGCTCCGGCCGGTTGCCGGGGCGATCGACGCCCTGCCCGAGACGGCGTGGTGGCGTGCCGGGGTGCGCTCGCCGCAGTGGGCCGTGGAGTGGGGTGCTCTCGAGAGCATCGGCCCGGTGGAAGTGGGCGGGGTCGAGGGGCTCGACCTCTGGCGCGCAGAGGTCGTCGCCGGTAACGAGCGTGCCGCGGCCGAGCGCCCGGACGACCCGACCTCGAACTGGAGCGGCTCGTGGTGGTCGAAGCCGGGGCACGTCGTCGTGACCTCAGGCGAGGACGCCGACGGGGTGCCGGCCTCCATCACGATGGTCGAAGACGGGTTCGGCTGGACCGCCGCCGCGGCGATTCGGATGGGCGGCGCGGGACGCGTCTTCGAGATCCACACCCCTGACGACTGGGCGGAGCTGTGCCGGGCCTACCCGCTGGATACGACCCACGAGCACCGGCACGACTGGTTCCGGGCGACCGGCCGCGACGGCGCATGGGTGGAGCCGGACTGGCGGGCGGTGGCATCCGATTGGGACGCCGTGCATCTCACCGCCTTCGCCTACCTGGCCGGCGCGACCCGGGCAATCCCCGTCGACGAGGTGCGCGCCTCGGTGATCGCCGGGTGGGGACCGGATGCGACCTACTGGCTCACCGGCCGAGTGCGCGAACTGGGCGAGATCGTCCGCTGGCGCCGCGACGAGCAGGACGAGGTCTGGGTGCGCGCGGCATCCGACTGATCACGCCGGCGTGGCCAGCAGCTCGGCGAGATGCCGGTCGATCTGAGGCATGTAGGTCGGAGCCACGGCGAACAGGCCGAGGTGCCCGAGCACGTCCTCGATCACGCGCAGCTCGCTTCCGGGAATCAGCGCCTGCTCCGCGGCGCAGTCGCGCACCGGGAAGAACATGTCTTCGTCGATGGGCATCACGAAGGTCTTGGCGGTGATGCGTCCGAGCGCGGCGGCGAGATCTCCGCCGGTGTGGCGGGCGACATCGCCGCGCTGCCACTTCCATGCCATGGTGAGCAGGTCGTTCGGATCCATGGCGGTGAAGTACGGCCGAAGGAATCCGTCGAGGAAGGCCTCCTTCGACTCGAACTCCAGCGCGCGCCAGACCTCCTGCTTCCAGAACTCGGTCGAGAACCCCAGAATGGCCCAGATGTTCGCGTGTCGGGTGAGCCCGTCGGCGACCTCGGTGTGCGAGGCGTACTCGCCCCCGTTCCATCCCGGATCCGACCAGATCTGCTCGTTGAGCGCTTCGGTGAACAGGAAGTCGTGCGGGGTGTTCTGCGCCGTGCCGGCGATGGGTGCCGCGCGCCGGACCTTCTCGGGGAACCTCACGGCCCATTCGTACGTCTGCTGTGCGCCCATGGATCCGCCGACCACGAGAGCGAGACGATCGATGCCGAAGTGCTCGCGCAGCAGACGTTCCTGCGCGACGACATCGTCGCCGATGCGGACCTTCGGGAAGCGCGACATCGAGATCGAGGCATCGTCGGTGTTGTGCGGTGACGTCGAGAGGCCGTTCCCGATCTGATTGACGCTCACGATGAAGTAGCGCGAAGGATCCAGCGCGTGATCCTCGCCGATATAGGCATCCGCCCAGATCTGGTGCGTCCCCGAGTACCAGGTCGGGATCAGGATCGCATTGTCCTTGTTCGCGTTGAGGGTCCCCCAGGTGCGCACCGCGAGCTTCAGGTCGGGGATCGCACCGCCCTCTTCGAGGTCAAGTCTGCCGATCGAGATGAGCTCGAAGTCCTTGTGGACGTCGCCGCTGTAGTAAGGGTTGTCGATCATCGTTCCACTCCATCGTGGTCGGGGCTCTGTCAGACTCATCGTCGCCGCCGCGGCCGGCGAGCGTAACCGACAGTGCGGCGCGGTTCGGGCGCACTCGACCGCCAATCGGCGGCTCGCAGTGCGGGCGTTCTCAGGAGCCGGATACCGGTGCCGGCAGCTCGAGCACATGCGAGCTGCGCACCCGCCACCGGAGGTAGGCGACGGCCATGCGGGTGCGTCCCCAGCCGTCCAACGGGTCGAATCCGAATGCGGATGCGATGACGTCGATGCGCGTGGTCATCGTGCTGTGATGAACGCCGGCAGTACGGGCGGCTTCCCGCACGGAGGTCGAGTGCACGAGCGCATCGAGGGTGGGCGGTGCCCAGGTGTGCGCGTCGGCGAGGCCGGCGACGGCTGACTCGTCGGCATCCATCCGGGGCCGGACAGGCTGGTCGGCAAGGGTGGCGGCCAGGACCCCGAGATCATCGGCGCGGAAGACGCCGTCTTCGGCCGTGTCGGAAAGACGCAGCGCGAGCACCGCGGTGCGGAAGGACGTGGCGAGGTCATCGCGTTCGACGGCGATCCCGATACCGAGAGGCGCCGCGGAGATCGCCGAATCGGCCGGGATGACCGCGGTGTGCACGGGACCGAAGTCGGTGCGGACGACATCCTCGGGACCGGCGGGGTGGGTGCGCCAGACGGCGAACAGCGGCGCGGCGATCGCTCGGAAGGAGGTGTCGGCGGGGAGGCCACGCCTGGTCGCGGCGTCCCTGCGCAGGGCGAGATCGGCGCTGTCGTCGAAGAGCACGGCGAGGTCCCGAGGGCCGGGAGCCCGGCCGTGATCATCACGGAGATGAATGGCCAGAGCGAGCCGTTCCAGGATGATGGCATCGTTCACGCCGGCTTCGGACCCCTCGATCCAGACGATGAGGCCATCGGATTCGAGCGCCGACTCCGGCGGTGGCGCGGACGGCAGTCTGCGGCCCGAGGGGTCGACTCTCACGGGCGGCGCCTGGTTCGAGCGCTGGGCCCCGACCGGCCGCCCGGCGAGAGCCGCCGCGGCACTGAGCAGGCCTTCCGTGCCGACGTGCCCGGCCATCAGCTCATCGAAGCACGCGATCACGCGCAGTCCTTGACTGGCCGCGGGGTCAAGCGCGCGCAGGCGTCCCAGCAGTTCCTGCATGCTCTTCCTCCTTGGACAAGTGTCGCGCGAGTTCGATCAGTCCGCCAGGGTGCGCCTGAGCCAGTCGCTGCGTGCGCGGATCATCGCGCGCGAGATCGACGTGTGGGAGGCGAAGATGTCGCAGGCGTGGAAGGCGCCCGGCCAGACGTGCAGTTCGACGTCCACGCCGGCTTCCCACAGTCGTCGGGCGTAGTCCACCGCCTCGTCACGGAAGATCTCCGCGGCTCCGACGTCGATGAACGTCGAGGGGAGGCCGCTGAGGTCGCCGGCGCGCGCGGGCGCCGCGTACGTAGGAACCCCGGGTCCGCCCACCGCGTCGCCCAGGAGCGCGCGCCAGCCCGTCTCGTTGCTGATGCGATCCCAGACGCCGACGCCGTCGAAGGCGTGCGTCGACGGGGTGAGGCCGCGATCATCGAGCATCGGATAATCCAGCAGCTGTCCGCGAAGCACCGGTCCGTTGCGGTCGCGTGCGGCCAGCGCGACCCCGGCGGCCAGCCCTCCTCCGGCGCTGGCGCCGGCGACGAGGATGCGGTCGCTGCGTACGGCCAGCGAAGAGGCCTGTGACGCGAACCACTCCAGTGCGGCGTAGCAGTCCTCGAAGGGAATCGGGTGCGGATGCTCCGGGGCCAGGCGATAGTCGACGGTGAGGAGGACGGCACCGAGTTCCACCACCCAGCCCAGCGCGTGATCTGCTCCGCTGAAGCGATCTCCGAACATCAGTCCGCCGGAGTGCAGGAGGACGATGCCGGCGCCGGATCGCCCTTCGCGAGGCGTCACGATCGATGCCTCCAACGTCGTGCCCCATCCAGGCAGCTCGATGTCGACGACGTCGATCGGGCGCCCGGCGATCAGTTCCTCTCGCGGCGGAGAGGCGTAGGACCGGCGCATGTGCTCGATGAGGTCGGGCGTCACGGTCGGCGGGAAGACGCCGCCGAGGACCGCGAGCGCGGCCCGCAGCTCCGGGTCGAAGGCATTGCGGCGGGAGCCCTCGGCGTTCATTCCGGCATTTTGGCACACCTCAGCGCGGAGGCGCCGTCTGCAGCGCCGCCCACAGCTCCGCGCGACCCGGGAAACCGCCCAGATCCAGCTCCAGGAGCCTGCTCGCCTGGGTGACGCGGGTGCGCAGAGTATGCCGGTGGATGCCGAGCTCTGCCGCAGCCGGTTCCAGCCGGGCATCGTGCGTGAGCCATACCCGCAGGCTGCGCTCCAGGTCGCCGCCTGCGGCGTCGTGATCGCGCAGCGGGGCGAGGCGGGCGGATGCCGCGAGCTGGGCGTCTTCGGTGGCGAGGGCCCGCAGCAGGCTCGCCGCCTCCGTGTCCGCGAAGCGGGTCGCGCCGGTCCCGCCGCGCCGCAGCGCGGCGAGTGCCTCGGCGTGCGCGCGGGAGAACTCGTCGTAGCGAGCGGGGGAGGAGACGCCGATCCGGATGCCGAAGCGGGCCGCCGCCTCATCGACCAGCTCTTCGCGCTCGGCCGTGACGCACATCGTGTAGCCGGCATCCGATTCCGCGGTGAACGCCTCACGCGGCTCGGAGACGCGCTCCCACCACTGGCTGAGCGAGTCGGCGGGGGCGTCGGGGTCGGCGACGGCGACGACGAAGGGCGCGGGCGGGACGCTGCCGAGAACGCGGCGGGCCAGGCCCGGATCGTCCAGCTGAAGCGAGGAGAGCACCTGCGCGTGGAGCCGGCGCCGCTGTCGCAGCAGGTCCTCGCCCTGATCGAGGGCGAGCCCCGCCATGGCGATGACCGAGGTGACGACGGCGCGCGCCTCTGGGTCCAGCGCCCCGGCGGCGATCGCGATCACGCCGCGCAGATGTCGGTCGCGCCCGAGCGAGAAGAGCGTGAACGCCTGATCGCCGAGCGTGAGCGACTGGCCGGCCTGCTGCCCCGGGCGAGGATCTCCGTCGCCCGCGCGACCAGCTCCGCCTCCGTCTCAGGAGGCAGCGCTCTTCGGGGATGCTCCGAGGCGAGCACGCCCGCAGCGTCGACCATGCCGATCCAGGCGTCCAGTCGGCGGGCGAGCTCGGCGAGAGTGGACTCGAGTCCATGAGGGCGGAGAGCGGCGAGGGCCAGGGCGCGCTGGGTCTCCAGAGCCCAGTTGCGGCGCCCGAAGGCGTGTGCGGCGATCGACTCCGCGTGCGCGCGGGCGACGGCGATGAAGGGTGTGCGGTAGGGAACCTCGAAGAGGGGGATGCCGGCATCGGTGCAGGCCTCGACGAGCGGTGCGGGCACATCGGGCAGCGCGACCTCCCGGCCGAAGCCGAGACCCACGACACCGCGCGCGGCGAGCCGGTGCACGTAGTCGGAAGGGCTCACGGCCGACTGGCCGACGAGCTGGGTGCCGGTCGTGAGCAGGGCCAGATCGTCGGCGAGGAAGGGGGTGGGGTCGGCGAGGTCGCTCGAGTGCACCCAGCGCAGCGCGCGATCGAGCGCGCCCTCGGGGAGCGTCTCGGCGGGGGTGACCAGGGTCAGCTGCAGATCGGTCTGACGCAGCAGTGCGCGCAGGGTGGGCTGCTCGGGCAGCGGCGGAGCGGAGCGGGCGACCATCGGCAGTTCCTTCCTCGGGAGACCCGCTGCGTTTCGTCTCGGTCGCGCTACGCGCGTCCTCGCTCAATGACCGGAGGCCGCCCCCGGTCGTTGAGCGAGCGCAGCGAGACGAAACGCAGCAAGGTTGTGTTATACGAACTGGTGAACCAACTCCTTATATTGTACGCAGTGGCGAATGCTTCCCGCATCCGATCTTCCTACAGTCGACACCATGACCACCCTCGCAGACACCGCCACCACGCCCCTCGGCGGCCCGCAGCTCCCGCAGGAGCGCCGCCTCGTCACCGCGCTGCCGGGCCCGCGCTCGGCCGAGCTCCTCGCCCGGAAGTCGGATGCCGTCGCCGCCGGTGTCGGCCACACCGTGCCCGTCGCGGCGGTCGCCGCCGGAGGCGGAGTCGTCGTCGACGCCGACGGCAACTCGCTCATCGACCTCGGCAGCGGCATCGCCGTGACGACGGTCGGCAACGCCCACCCGAAGGTCGCCGCCGCCGTGGCTGCCCAGGCCGCGCAGTTCACGCACACCTGCTTCATGATCTCGCCCTACGAGTCGTACGTCGCCGTCGCCGAGGCGCTCAACCGCCTCACCCCCGGTGACTTCGCCAAGAAGAGCGCCCTGTTCAACTCCGGTGCCGAGGCCGTCGAGAACGCCGTGAAGATCGCCCGCAAGCACACCGGTCGCCAGGCGGTCGTCGCCTTCGACCACGGCTACCACGGCCGCACCAACCTCACGATGGCGCTCACCGCGAAGAACCAGCCCTACAAGAACGGCTTCGGTCCCTTCGCCCCGAGGTGTACCGGGCGCCGCTGTCGTACCCCTTCCGCGATGGGTTGAGCGGGCCCGAGGCCGCCGCGCGCACGATCCACCAGCTCGAGAAGCAGGTCGGTGCCGAGAACCTCGCCGCCATCGTCATCGAGCCGATCCAGGGCGAGGGCGGGTTCATCGTCCCCGCCGACGGCTTTCTCCCCGCGCTCCAGGAGTGGACGCGCGCCAACGGCATCGTCTTCATCGCCGACGAGGTGCAGACCGGCTTCGCCCGCACGGGCGAGATGTTCGCCAGCACGCACTTCGGCATCGAGCCCGACCTCATCACGACAGCGAAGGGCATCGCCGCAGGGCTCCCGCTGGCGGCCGTCACCGGGCGCGCCGAGATCATGGACGCCTCGCACGCCGGCGGCCTCGGCGGCACCTACGGCGGCAACCCGATCGCCTGCGCGGCCGCCCTCGCCGCGATCGACGTCTTCGAGAACGACGGAATGATCGAGCGGGCACGCCAGATCGAGAAGGCCCTCAAAGGCCGGCTGCAGGAGCTCGCGGCATCCGACGCCCGCATCGGAGACGTGCGCGGACACGGTGCGATGATCGCCGCCGAGTTCGTCGACGCCGAGACCGGGGCACCGGATGCCGCACTCACCGCCGCCGTCGCAAAGGCCGCGATCGCCGAAGGCGTGATCGTCCTGACCTGCGGGACGGACGGCAACGTCATCCGGTTCCTGCCGCCGCTGTCGATCGGCGACGAGCTGCTGAACGAAGGCCTCGACATCATCGCCGCGGCGCTCGCCGCCGCCTGACACTTCCGGCCGCGGTCCCGGCATCGGGGGATCACGGATCGCGGCCGGATCAGACACCGTTCGAAGGAAGAAGAGACACCATGACCACGCAGATCGCACCGAACGAAGCGGACCTCCTGGAGCGCGTGCCCGCGCAGCTCTACATCGCCGGCGAGTGGACGGACGCCGAGGGCGGACGCACCTTCGAGGTGCGCGATCCCGCGACGAACGCCGTCATCCGCACGATCGCGGACGCCTCGCCGGCCGACGGCATCCGGGCGCTCGATGCGGCCGTGGCCGCGCAGGACGCCTGGGCGGCCACCCCGCCGCGCACCCGCAGCGACATCCTGCGCCGTGCCTTCGACCTCGTGCAGGAGCACAAGGAGGATCTCGCCCTCCTCATGACGATCGAGATGGGAAAGCCGCTCGCCGAGGCGCGTGGCGAAGTGGCCTACGGGGGCGAGTTCCTCCGCTGGTTCAGCGAGGAGGCCGTGCGCATCAGCGGTCGCTACGGCCTCAACCCCGAGGGCACCGGCCGCATGGTCGTCTCGCAGCGCCCCGTCGGCCCCTCGTTCTTCATCACGCCGTGGAACTTCCCCTTCGCGATGGCCACCCGCAAGATCGCCCCGGCGCTCGCCGCGGGCTGCACCGTCGTCATCAAGCCGCCGGCGCTGACGCCCCTCACGACGATCTTCTTCACGACCCTCCTGGAGAAGGCGGGCCTGCCCGCCGGCGTCGTCAACGTCGTGGCGACCTCCTCCTCGTCGAAGCTGTCGGCGCCGATCATCGCGGATCCGCGGCTGCGCAAGCTCTCCTTCACCGGATCGACCGAGGTCGGCCGCAAGCTCATCGAGCAGGCCGCCGAGGGCGTGCTGCGGGTCTCCATGGAGCTCGGCGGCAACGCGCCGTTCGTCGTCTTCGACGACGCCGACCTCGACAAGGCGGTCGACGGCGCGATGCTGGCGAAGTTCCGCAACATCGGCCAGGCCTGCACCGCGGCGAACCGCTTCATCGTGCACGCGGATGTCGCAGACGACTTCGCCCGCCGGGTCACCGAGCGGGTGCAGGCGATGAGGATCGGTCGCGGCACCGAGGACGGCGTCGCGATCGGACCCCTCATCGACGAGGACGCCGTGGCCAAGGCCGCAGAGCTCGTCGGCGATGCGGTGGAGCGCGGCGCCGCGGTGCTCACCGGCGGCAACGCGCTCGAGGGCGAGGGCTCATTCTTCGAGCCGACCGTCGTCTCCGGCGTCGCCGCGGGCAGTGCGATCCTCCGGGAGGAGATCTTCGGCCCGGTCCTGGCCATCGCCACCTTCCAGGACGAGGAGGAGGCCGTGCGGCTCGCCAACGACACCGAGTACGGTCTCGTCTCCTACGTCTTCACCGAGGATCTCGCCCGCGGGCACCGGATGATCGATGCGCTCGAGACGGGCATGATGGGTCTCAACGTCGGCGTCGTGTCCAACGCGGCCGCACCCTTCGGCGGGCTCAAGCAGTCGGGCATCGGCCGCGAGGGCGGATTCGAGGGGATCCACGAGTTCCTCTCCACCAAGTACACACTGATCCCCACCGACTGACCCCGCGTCAGACATCCCATCGCGAAGGAGCGAGACATGACCGCATACGCAGTGATCAACCCGGCCACCGGAGCGACCGAGAAGACCTACGGGGCCGCCACCGACGCGGAGGTGGAGGAGACAATCGCCCGGGCGGATGCCGCGCACCGCGACTGGTCGCGCACCTCCACGGTCGCCGAGCGCGCGGCCCTCATCCGCCGCATGGCCCAGCTGCACCGCGAGAGGCGGGAGGAGCTCGCCGACATCATCGTGCGCGAGATGGGCAAGCCCCGGGAAGCGGCGTTGGGCGAGGTGGACTTCGCCGCCGACATCGCCGACTTCTACGCCGACAACGCCGGGACCGTCACCGCCGACCAGCCCCTGGAGATCCTGGGGAGGGCAGCGCCGTCATCCGCCGTTCCTCGCTGGGGCCGCTTCTGGGCATCATGCCGTGGAACTTCCCCGCGTATCAGATCGTGCGCTTCGCGGCTCCGAACCTCGCGGTCGGCAACACGATCATCCTCAAGCCCGCACCGCAGTGCCCCGAGTCCTCGGAGGCGATCGCGCAGATCTACCGCGACGCGGGCTTCCCGGAGGGCGCCTACCAGAACCTGCTCGCCACGAACGAGCAGATCGCGGAGATCATCGCCGACCCGCGCATCCAGGGCGTGTCGGTGACCGGCTCGGAACGCGCCGGTGCTGCCGTCGCCGAGGTCGCCGGACGCCACCTGAAGAAGGTGGCGCTCGAGCTCGGCGGCTCGGACCCGTTCATCGTGCTCTCGGCATCCGATCTCGACGAGGTCGTGCGATCCGCGGTCGACGCGCGCCTGGACAACAACGGGCAGTCGTGCAACGGCGCCAAGCGCTTCATCGTCGTCGGCGAGCTGTACGACGCCTTCGCGGAGAAGTTCACCGCCGCGATGGCCGCCGTCGCACCGAGCGATCCCATGCAGGACGACACGATCCTGGGTCCGCTGTCGTCGGATGCCGCATCGGCCCGCCTGCAGGAGCAGCTCGACCACGCCGTCGCGCAGGGCGCGACCGTGCTGACCGGCGGCGGCCGCGAGGGCAACTTCTTCGCGCCGACCGTGCTCGCCGATGTGACCCCGGAGATGGACGTCTACCGGGAAGAGCTGTTCGGCCCGGCGGCGGTGCTCTACCGCGTCGCCGACGAGGATGCGGCCGTCGCGCTCGCCAATGACACCGCCTTCGGGCTCGGCTCGTACGTCTTCACGACCGATGCGGAGCAGGCCGAGCGCGTGGCCGACCGGATCGAGGCCGGCATGGTCTACGTCAATCTCGTTCTCGCCGACAGCCCGGAGCTCCCCTTCGGCGGGGTGAAGCGCTCCGGCACCTCGCGCGAGCTCGGACTGTTGGCCGCCGACGAGTTCGTGAACAAGAAGCTCATCCGCATCGGCTGAGCCTCGACATCCGATCCCCTGTTGCTGCGCGCCGCGCGGCGACAGAATGGAGATATGGAGAACACGCAGGATCCGGTCGTCGCACTCACCGATGAGCAGTGCTGGGAGCGTCTGGGCGCGCAGGAACTCGGGCGCATCGTCACGCATGTCGGCGGCGTCATCGACATCTTCCCGGTCAACTACGTCGTCGACGGTCGTGAGATCGTGTTCCGCACCGCCGAGGGCAGCAAGCTTTTCGAGCTCACTGTGAACGACGACGTGCTCTTCGAGGTCGACGATCACACCGAGACGGATGCCTGGAGCGTCGTGATCCGCGGCACCGCCCGCCGCCTCGAGACCGACGACGAGGTGCAGCACGCCGACACCCTGCCGCTGACGCCCTGGATCCCCACGCTCAAGCACAACTACGTGCGGATCGCGCCGGGGGAGATCAGTGGGCGGGCGTTCCGCCGCGATGGAGAGCCCGACCGCTACGGCGTGCAGCCGTACTGACCCGGGTTCGGACGGGTGCGCGGGATGCCGTACAATTGATCTCGCAGTGATTATCTGCATTCTTTTGCCATGCCCGAGAGGGTAGGCGGAATGCGGATGCAGGGGCCGAAGGGTCTCTAGGGCGGTAGCTCAATTGGCAGAGCAGCGGTCTCCAAAACCGCAGGTTGCAGGTTCGATTCCTGTCCGCCCTGCGCGTCAGCCCACGCTGGCACACGAAAGGTACATGCAGGATGACTAACGACCCCACGGGTGGCGATCTCGTCGCAGGCGGCGGTGCCGTCAGCGAGAAGAAGCTCGGCTTCTTCGGGCGCATCGCGCTGTTCATCCGCCAGATCCTCGCCGAGCTTCGCAAGGTCGTCACTCCGACCCGCAAGGAGCTCGCCAAGTTCACCTCGGTGGTCTTCGTCTTCGTGCTGATCGTGATCGGGATCGTCTACGGACTCGACTTCGTGTTCTCGTGGCTGGCCCGACAGGTGTTCGGGATCCCGGGCTGATCAGCCTGACATTCCCGCCGCGGCGCCACAGCCGCACCACAACGGAGAAGAAACAACGTGTCTGAACGATTTGCCGACGACGCCGACTGGGCGACCGCCGCTGAGCAGTCCAGCGAGGACGACGAGGCCCAGGAGGGCAACATCCTCGCTGCGGAGGAGCGCGCGGTCGCACCTGCAGAGCACGTGGCGCTGCACATCGAGGGCGACGATGACGAAGACCTCGCCGACGACACGGATGACATCGATATCGAAGACCCGGAGGCAGACGCGATCGTGAACGACGCCCTCAACCTGGACCAGGCGGCAGAATCCGAGGCCGCCGCGGAGGTCCTCAACGACTCGGTCGCCGAGGAGGCCGCCGAGATCGAGGCCGCCACCGCCGACGAGGTCACCCCTACGACGGGCCGGATCTCGGCGACGACGAGGATGCGGCATCCGACTCCGCCGACGAGGACTCCGAGGAAGACCCCTACGAGGCGTTCCGCGCCGACCTGCGCATGCTCCCGGGCAAGTGGTACGTCATCCACTCCTACGCCGGCTTCGAGCGCAAGGTGAAGGCCAACATCGAGCAGCGCAAGTCGACGCTCGAGGTCGAGGACGACATCTACCAGATCGAGGTCCCGATGGAGGACGTCGTCGAGATCAAGAACGGTCAGCGCAAGATGGTCACGCGCGTCCGGATCCCGGGCTACGTGCTCGTGCGCATGGAGCTCAACGAAGACACCTGGTCGGTCGTGCGCCACACGCCGGGCGTGACCGGCTTCGTCGGCAACGCGCACAACCCGACCCCGCTGCGGTTCGAAGAGGCCTTCAACATGCTGAAGTCCCTTGTCGAGGTCAAGGACGTCCCGACCACCAAGGCCACGGCGGTCAAGGGCGGCACGGCTGTTGCCCGTCCGATCCCCGCCGAGGTGGACTTCGAGGTCGGCGAGACCATCACGATCAAGGAAGGCTCCTTCGCGGGCCTGCCGGGCTCCATCAGCGAGATCAAGCCCGAGAGCGGCAAGCTCACCGTGCTCGTCTCCCTGTTCGAGCGCGAGACCCCCGTCGAGCTCAGCTTCGACCAGGTCACGAAGATGTTGTGACGGTGCGGATCAATGCCGCGCAGCGGCGTTGATGCGATCGTCCCGGTTGAGCGAGCACGCCGCAGGCGAGCGAGTCGAAACCTCAGCGATTTCCCTGAAACGCCCCGTGCGACCTCGGTCGGCGGGGCGTTTCCTTTGCCCGGCATCCGCTCGTCACGCCGAGACAGGCAAAGACGCCGCAACAGGCCGATCTCGCAGAAAGTCGCCTGTTCTCGCGCCTTCGCCTGTTCCTGCGCGTTCCCGTGCGGAGGGTGGACGCGAGATCGGGTAGACTTATGTGGTTTGCGTGCCGTTTCGGCGTGCGCGCGGACGGAACCGCGGTCCGGAAAGGCCGGATGCGCGGGAGAACGACTCGGTCCCTGAGCTTGTCGAAGGGCCCGGATCATTCGACGAAAGGAAGAGGAAATGGCACCGAAGAAGAAGGTGACCGGCCTGATCAAGCTTCAGATCAACGCCGGTGCCGCCAACCCGGCGCCGCCGATCGGCCCCGCGCTCGGTCAGCATGGCGTCAACATCATGGAGTTCTGCAAGGCGTACAACGCCGCGACCGAGTCGCAGCGCGGCAACGTCATCCCCGTGGAGATCACCGTCTACGAGGACCGCAGCTTCACGTTCATCCTGAAGACCCCGCCGGCCGCGGAGCTCATCAAGAAGGCCGCCGGCCTCCCGAAGGGCTCGGCCACGCCGCACACGGTCAAGGTCGGCAAGATCACCAAGGACCAGGTCCGCCAGATCGCCGAGACCAAGAAGGCCGACCTCAACGCGAACGACGTCGAGGCCGCAGCCAAGATCATCGAAGGCACTGCCCGTTCCATGGGCATCACGGTCGAGGGCTAAGGGGAATCATCATGGCAAAGTCCAAGGCTTATCAGGCTGCCGTCGCGAAGATCGACGCAGACAAGTTCTACACGCCCACCGAGGCGGTCGCGCTCGCGAAGGACACCGGGTCGGCGAAGTTCGACTCGACCGTCGAGGTCGCGCTCAAGCTCGCGGTCGACCCGCGCAAGGCAGACCAGATGGTGCGCGGCACCGTCATCCTGCCCACGGCACGGGCAAGACCGCCCGCGTCATCGTCTTCGCCACCGGTGCTGCGGCTGAGGCCGCCATCGCCGCGGGCGCGGACGAGGTCGGCAGCACCGAGCTCATCGAGAAGGTCGCCGGCGGCTGGACCGACTTCGACTCCGCGGTCTCGACCCCGGAGCTCATGGGTCAGGTCGGGCGCCTCGGCAAGGTGCTGGGTCCCGTGGCCTCATGCCCAACCCGAAGACCGGCACCGTCACCCCGAACCCGGCCAAGGCCGTCGAGGAGATCAAGGGCGGAAAGATCGAGTTCCGCGTCGACAAGCACGCCAACGTGCACTTCATCGTCGGCAAGGCCTCGTTCTCGGCCGAGCAGCTCGATGACAACATCAAGGCCGCCCTCGAAGAGGTCGTCCGGCTGAAGCCGGCCAGCGCCAAGGGCCGCTACATCCAGAAGGGTGCGGTCTCGACCACGTTCGGCCCCGGCATCCCGCTGGACGTCAACGCGATCTGAGCCCTTCGACAGGCTCAGGAGTCGTCTGACTTTCGCACGAAGGCCCTCACCTCGGTGGGGCCTTCGTCGTTCCCGGATGCCGCGGCATCCGGCGCCGAGGGCAACGCGGCGTAACGCGAGTCGCCGCCCTCTCCCGCCCGTTCAGCTTCCACGACGCCTCCGGCGCCCTCGTCGGCTACGACGTCGAGATCGCCGAGTCCGTCGCCGAGAAGCTGGGTCTGGAGATCGACTTCCAGGAGACGCAGTGGGACGCGATCTTCGCGGGCCTCGACGCCGGTCGCTTCGACGTCATCGGCAATCAGGTCTCCATCAACCCCGACCGCGAGGCGAAGTACCTCTTCAGCGAGCCGTACACCGTCTCGCCCGGCGTGATCGTCGTGCTCGAGGACGACGACTCCGTCGCCTCCTTCGACGACCTCGCAGGCAAGACCACCGCGCAGTCGCTCACGAGCAACTGGTACGAGCTCGCCCAGAGCCACGGCGCGAACGTCGAGCCCGTCGAGGGCTGGGCGCAGGCGGTGACGCTGCTGCAGCAGGGCCGCGTCGACGCGACCATCAACGACAAGCTCACCTTCCTCGACGACGAGACCACCAACGCGCCGACCGGGCTCAAGATCGCGGCCGAGACCCCGAGGCCGGTCGCGCCGCCTTCGTCTTCACGCAGGACAAGCAGGCCCTGGTCGCCGCGATCGATGAGGCGCTCGCCGAGCTCCGCGCCGACGGCACCCTCGCTGCGATCAGCGAGAAGTACTTCGGGGACGACGTGTCGCAGTGACCGACGCCGCAGAGGGCGGCGGCATCTGGCAGCTCGTCCTGGACTCGTTCTGGCCCTGCTCCTGGCAGGGCTCAAAGGGACGATCCCGCTGTCGCTGAGCTCCTTCGCGGTCGGTCTCGTGATCGCGCTGGTCGTCGCCCTCATGCGGATCTCCGTGAACCCCGTGCTCTCGGGGATCGCACGCTTCTACATCTCGGTGATCCGTGGCACGCCGCTGCTCGTGCAGCTGTTCGTCATCTTCTTCGGTCTTCCCGCCATCGGCGTGCTGATCGACCCCTGGCCGGCCGCCATCATCGCCTTCTCGCTGAACGTCGGCGGCTACGCGGCCGAGGTGATCCGTGCCGCGATCCTCTCCGTGCCCAAGGGGCAGTGGGAGGCCGGGTTCACCGTCGGGATGTCGCGCACCAAGACGCTGGAGCGCATCATCCTGCCGCAGGCGGCGCGGGTGTCGATCCCGCCGCTGTCGAACACCTTCATCTCGCTGGTCAAGGACAGCTCTCTCGCCTCGCTCATCATGGTCACCGAGCTGTTCCGGCAGGCGCAGATCATCGCCGCCCGCACCTATGAGTTCATGGTCATCTACCTGGAGGCGGCCCTCATCTACTGGCTCTTCTGCCTCGTGCTCTCCGCCGGGCAGGGCGCGATCGAGAGGAGGCTCGAACGCTATGTCGCACACTGAGGAACCGTTGCTGCGGGCGAGCGGGATCGTGAAGAGCTTCGGCGACAACCGGGTGCTCGACGGCGTCGACTTCGAGGTGCGCCGCGGCGAGGTGATGTGCCTGATCGGTCCGAGCGGCTCGGGGAAGACCACGGTGCTGCGCTCGCTCAACGGCCTGGAGACGCCGGAGGAGGGCGTGCTCGAGTTCGCGCCCCTCGACGGGCGCGATGAGCTGCGCGTGGACTTCTCCGAGAGACTGAGCAAGGCGCGGCGGAGTGCTCTCCGCGACCGCTCGGCGATGGTGTTCCAGCACCACAACCTCTTCCCGCACCGCACGGTGCTCCAGAACGTGATCGAAGGACCCGTACAGGCGCACGGGGTGCCCAAGGCCGAGGCGATCGCTCATGCCGAGCGGTTGCTCGAACGCGTCGGCCTGGCCGCCAAGCGCGACGCCTATCCGCACGAACTCTCGGGGGGCCAGCAGCAGCGCGTCGGCATCGTGCGGGCGCTCGCGCTGCAACCCGAGCTCCTGCTGTTCGACGAGCCGACCAGCGCCCTGGACCCGGAGCTCGTCGGAGAGGTGCTCCTCGTGCTCAAGGAGCTCGCCGACGAGGGGTGGACGATGCTCATCGTCACCCACGAGCTGGGCTTCGCGCGGCGCGTCGCCGACGAGGTGCTCTTCTTCGACGAGGGCGTGGTCGTCGAGCGCGGTGCGCCCAAGCAGCTGTTCGAGAACCCCGGCACGAGCGCACCCGGCGCTTCCTCGATCGGATCCTGCGGCCGCTGGACGATTGAGGCCCGGCATCGGTGCGGTACAGCGCGTTCCTGACCGGCAGCGGATGCCGCAAGCGGCTCAGCCGGTGAAGACCGGCACGACGAGGCCGACCGCGATCGCGATCATGACGACCGCGATGCCGGCGTCGAGGATCCGCCACGCGCGCGGGGTGCGCAACCAGCGGCCGAGGTAGCGGGCGCCGAAGCCGAGCGCGGTGAACCACAGGATGCTGGCGGCGACCGCCCCGGCGGCGAAGAGCCAGCGGCTCTCGCCGTGGGTCGCGGCCACCGATCCCAGCAGCAGCACCGTGTCGAGGTAGACGTGCGGGTTCAGCCAGGTGAGGGCGAGCGCCGTCAGCGCGACGGTGGTGAGGGTCGCGCGGCGGGTGAGCGTCGTGGTCGCGCCGGAGGCGGATGCGGCATCCGACGCCTCCGCGGTCTCGAGCGTCTGGCCCGCGCCGCGCCAGGCGCGCCGGGCGGCGAGCAGTCCGTAGCCGAGGAGGAAGGCGGCGCCGAGCCAGCGGGCGGCGGTGATGAGCCAGGGCACGGCCTCGAGCAGCGCGCCGAGCCCGGCGACGCCGACGATGATGAGCGCGGCATCCGACACCGCGCAGATGACGACGACCGCGAGCACATGCTCGCGACGGATGCCCTGGCGCAGCACGAAGACGTTCTGCGCGCCGATGGCGATGATGAGGGAGAGACCGAGTCCGAGGCCGGCGAGAACACTGAGCACCCTTCGACGCTAGGTCGATCGGGTCATGAACTCCAGCGAAGATTCCTACAGAACCATTAGTGTCGCTTAAGTGATCATCACTCCGGAGCTCGCCGCCACGGTCGCCGCGGTCATCGACGAGGGCACCCTCGACGCGGCCGCCCGACGGCTGCGCATCACGCCGTCGGCCGTCAGTCAGCGCCTGAAGTCGCTCGAGCAGCAACTCGGGAGGGTGCTCGTCGTGCGCTCGAAGCCGGCCAGGGCGACCGACGCGGGGAGGCGGTCGTGCGGCTGGCGCGCCAGATCGCCCTGCTCGAGCACGATGCGCTCGCGTCCTTCGGCACGGAGCCGGATGCCGCCGGCCGCCGCATCGGCGTCCCGCTCGCCGTCAACGCAGACTCCATGGCGACCTGGTTCCTCCCGCCGCTCGCGCGGCTGTCCGAGCGTCTCGGCGTGGACTTCGACCTGCACCGCGACGACCAGGACTTCACCGCGCGGCTGCTGGAATCGGGCACCGTGATGGCGGCGGTCACGAGCGAGAGCGAGCCGGTCGCCGGATGCTCGGTGACGCGCCTCGGCGTGCTCGAGTACGAGGCGATGGCCACGCCCGAGTACGTCGCACGGTGGTTCCCCGACGGCGTCGGGGCCGACGCGCTGGAGAACGCACCCTTCGTCGACTTCGACCGGCGCGACAGCCTTCAGCGCGACTGGCTGCGGGCGCAGGGCGTCGCCGCGCCGGGCGTGCCGCGCCACTACGTGCCGGCGTCGTACGACTTCGCGCGCGCCGTGGAGCTGGGTCTCGGATGGGGATGCTGCCGCAGCTGCAGGTCACGCCGGGGCGGCTCGTGCGGTTGGGCGGCCCGCCCATGCGGGTGGCCCTTCACTGGCAGCAGTGGAACCTGCGCTCTGAACTCCTCGACGAGGTCGCTGCCGAAGTCGCCGCCGAAGCACGCGAGCGGTTGGAACCCTGAATCGTTCCCTGCCGGCTGAGGATTCATGACGGCATATGCACGTCGCGCTTGTCGCGCTGTCGGCGATGGGCCATGATATGGACAAGTGCCGTTGTCGCCCCGGCGGCCTCTGCGCTCCTATCCGAACACGTGTGCAGAGGGGCACCTGATGAACAACACAGCAACAAAGCGACGCAAAGTTCTCGCGGTACTGGCAGGAGGCGTCGTCCTCGGTGTCGGCGCGGCGATCACGCTCGCGGCATGGAACGACTCCGAGTTCGCGACCGGATTGTTCGGCGCGGGATCGTTCAACCTCGAGGGCTCGACGACCTCGGCGACCGACGACTTCGACGACCACGCGACGGCGGGAGCGGCGGCCGAGCTCGAGTTCACCCTCCCGCTCGCCGAGAACCTGGCGCCGACGGATGTCGTCTACGCCTCGTTCTGGGTGAGATTGGACGCCGCCACGACGACCGCAGGTACCCTGACCGGAGCAGGAGCCACCGGAACCGGGGCAAACGCCGACCACCTCTCCTACGAGGTCCAGGTGATCGGGCCGACCGCGGACTGCGACGCCACGGCATCCGGCACCGTGATCGCCTCCGGCGACGATCTCGCCGACTTCACCGCAGGTGCCCCCACCGCGCTCGCCGTGGGAGCAGGCAGTGATCCCGGTGCGGCCGTGCACCTCTGCTTCGCCGTGACCGCCGAAGACGGGCTGCTCCAGGGCGAGACCGCCACCGGCACCTGGCAGTTCACGGCCGAATCGAACTGAGTCCGGCCATGACCACCCGCCGTCGGATGCGGGAGGCTCGACGTCGGCGCTCCCGTCGGATACGCGCACTGCTCGCGGCAGGCGTGGTGTTCGGCGTGGGCGCCGCCGGGACACTCGCGGCGTGGAACGACTCCGAGCACGCGACCGCCACGTTCGACTCGGGCAGCTTCGGCATCTGGGGCAGCATCGACGGGGCCGACTTCGTCGACCACGCCGTGTCGGGCACCCCCGCGACGCTCAACTTCCAGCTGGCGCCGACGGCGATGGTCCCGGGAACGACGACCTACGCGCTGTTCTCCGTCAAGACGCTCGACGACTCGGTCGGAGGCAGCGTCAGCCTGGCGGCGGGCACGCCGAGCGGCGCACTCGCCCCCTACCTGCGGTACGGCGTGCGGATCGTCCCACGCCGACGTGCGATGCCTCCGCGTACGATGCGTCCGGGGACGTGGTCGTCGCCGCAGGATCGATGCTCACTGCACACGGCGCGTCACCGCAGACGCTCGCCGCGGCAGGCGCGAGTCCCGTCCACTACTGCTTCGCGGTCACCCTCCCCGCAGACGCCGACAACGGCGCTCAAGGGCAGAGCGGCGCGCAGAGCTGGACGTTCGCCGGAACCACGGGCTGAGACGAAGGCGCAGAAGAGGATGACGCAGAGCACGCTCACTCGACGGGAACGGCGCGAGCAGGCGCCGTCGGCGAGTCGCGCCCGCCCGCACCTGGGGAGGATCCTGTGTGAGCTCCTGCTCTGGTGCGCTGCGGCGGCCGGAGTGGTGTGCCTGGTGCTCGTCGTCGTCGCCTACACGATGAACATCACCCTGATCATGTTCCGCACGGGATCGATGGCTCCGGCGATCCCCGCCGGATCGGTCGCGGTCGTGCAGCGTGTACCGGCATCCGACATCTCCGTCGGAGACGTCGTCACGGTCGATCGCGAGGGACTGCTCCCGGTGACCCACCGCGTCACCTCCGTCGAGGCGGGAACGGATGCCGCGACGCGCGTGATCACCCTGCGCGGCGACGCGAACGCCGCAGACGACCCGCTTCCCTACGAGGTCGAGTCGGTTCGGATCGTGCGCTTCTCGGTTCCGGGGCTGGCCCCGGTGATCGCCGCGTTCGGCAACCCCTTCGTGCTCGGGACGCTCACAGTCGGGGCGTCGCTTCTCGTCGTCTGGGCGTTCTGGCCGCGCGCGTCGAAGCGGGGTGATCCCTCGCCATGAGACCCCGACCCGACCCTGGTGTCCTGTCCTTCCGTCGAACCCTCCTCGGCACGGGGCTGCTCGTGCTGGTCGGAGGCGGGGGTGCCACGGCGGCGTGGGGTGCGCCGGTGACCGAGGTCGTGCAGGGGAGTTCCTGCGCATCGTGTCGGTCGCCGACTGGCAGAGCGCGGCGAACCTGCTGCCCGAGGACGTCGTGCAGTGGGACCTGACCATCAGCGCCGATGCCCCGGAACCGGGAACCGTGTCGATAGGGGTGAGCGCGTCGGGCGACGCGCCGCTGGTCGTGGACGCGCTGCTCTGCCTCCAGGAGTGGGATGTCGACGAGTGCCCGGGCGGGGCGACGACCTTGCGCGCCGGATGGGACCTGCCGCGCGACGATGCGATGACGGCATTGGCGGAGGTCACCGATACGGACGTTGCGCGGCTGCGGTTGTCGATCTCGCTCGGCGACGGGGCCGCGGAGGGCGTCACGGCGGTGCGGGTCCACGCCATCGGAGCGGGGGAGACCGTCACCGTGGACCCTTCCACGCCCCTGCCCCCGACCGGCCTGTCGCCGGTCGTCCCACGCCTGCTGTCCGCCGGTGCGATCGTGCTCGTGCTCATCGCCGTGCTCATGCTCGTGGCCGGACGTCGCGCGCGAACCGAGGACCAGTCCGGGGAGGGAGCATGAGCGCCGGGCGGACGCGGCGGGTGCTCGTCGCGGCGACGGGCCTCGCTCTGCTGGCCGGGGTGGCGCTCGTGCCGCAGGCGCAGCAGACCGAGGCGGCGTTCACCGACGGGGAGCTCGCGGCGGGACCTTCACGGCGATCACGGTTCCGACACCGGTGCCCTGGGATCACCCGAGTGCTCGGCGCAGAACATTCTCGTCGTCGGTGCTCAGTTGACGGTTCGGTGGCGGGTTCCGGCGGAGTTCAGCGGATACACATCGGCGAATGCCGAGTACGGGCAAGTAGTCGACGGTGTGTTGGATCCCATTCTCGGCGCCTTGCTCGGTTCGGTCACCACTACCGGCACGCCAAGCGCCTACACGACGGTTGTCCAGGGCGGACTGCTCAGCGGGCTCCTGGGGGTTCAAAACGGTTCGCGATCCGGTTGAAGCACTCGAGCGGCTGGGTCTCGGACTGGTTGGTGGCCGACGCGACATTCCCTGCCCTCCTCGGCACAGGTACGTGCACGCTGCAGGTCCTGCCAAGTTGACCGTGCCACCTCACGGCTAGCGCGCAATGGCACTTCGTCGAGTGAGCAGCCGCCTACTCCGCCAGTGCGAGGGCTCGGAAGATGTCGCGCTCGCGGAGGGCTTCCCGGCGACTCGCGGCATCCGTTCGCGTGTGGCGGGACGGCACCGGATTGCCGGTCGTGCGCGCGTAGAGCTCGTCGATGAGGCCGGTCGCGAGGTTCACGAGCCGAGAGATCTCGCGGTCGTCGCGGTCGATCCACACCGACTTCGGCTCGTCGTGCAGGGGCGGAAGTCCTCGTGCTCCTCCCACACGAACAGCGTCCGCTCGGCGCCGAGCACATGCTGCTGCCACCACACCTGGCGAAGGTACGTGCGGGGATCGTGCGCCACGACTTGTTCGTCGTCTTGATCTCGGCCAGCAGCACCCGGCCGTCGCCGTCGACGGCCACGCCGTCGGGGTGGCGAGATGCCGCCGCTCGATCTCGGCATGGAACAGCGCGGAGGACGGGCGGATGCCGTGCGTCGCAGCCACCCAGGCGGCGATCTCGGGCTCGCGCCGTCGGCCGTGATCGGTGTAGGCGTTCCCGCCGAAGCGCGAGCCGCCGAGCTTCGCATCGGCCGCCCGTGCGATCGACTTCTCGCCGGTCAGGCCTGCGACGTCTGTCGCCGTGATCCCCTGGGAGCGTGCGCGCAGCCACGCGACCCGGTCGCGGGAGTCCGCGACGATGCGCGCTTCAAGTTCCGGGGTCACGCCTCGACCCTACCCGGCATCGCCGACGCCACCGGACCGGACTCGCGGCATCCGTGCCACTCGCCCCTTCGCGTCATTCATGACCCGCGAGTGCACCACTTGCCGCCGAATGCACCATGTATTGGTGTGCGCAAGGTGGTGCGTTCGGCGACAGGTAGTGCACTCGGCGATGAGGGCGGAGGACGACCGCTTCTCCACAATCGCGCGAATGCGTGAGTTGTTCATTTCGGGAGAGATCCACCCCGGTGGCCGGGCGTCACGTTTCAGCATGGAGCGATGAAGAACTCCGTGTCGTCGATGTCGCCCAGGATTCGTTCCCGCCGCAGTCTGCTCTCAGAGGGGTGGAGTGATCGGATGCTGGCAACTGCTCTCGATGCCGAGCGACTGCACCAGATCAGGCGAGGCTGGTACATGGCGCAGGACGAGTGGGACGAGCTCTGGGCCGAGGACAGGCATCGGGCGCATGTGATCGCCGTCGCTCGAGATGCCCAAAGTCGTGCCCCCATGTCGTACACATCGGCGGGGGTGCTGCACGAGCTTCCGCTGTTCCGGATGCATCCGGAACGCGTGCACACCACGACCGCTGCGCCGTTGCGCAACTCCAGCGGCCCCGATGTCATGCGGCACGTCGAGGCGCTTCCGCCCGACGACGTCACGGTCGTCGACGGCATCCTGTGCGCGACCCTGTCGCGTACTGTGTTCGATCTGATCCGCACGCTGCCGATCGAGGCTGCGATCAGCGCCGCTGATGCCGCCGAGCGAAAAGTGACTCTGCGTGGCCGGGAGTGGGATCACGACGCGCGAGCAGTCTGGCGGCTCGGGCTGCAGCGGCGCATCGACGCGGGACAGGGGGCGCGTGGCATCCGACAGGCGCGATTCGTCGCGGAGTTCGCCGACGGGCGCGCGCAGCTGCCCGGCGAGAGCGTCAGCAGGCTGCAGCTGTGGCAGCTGGGCTTCGCCGCGCCGAGTCTGCAGGTCGTGATTCCGGGGCCTCACGGGAACACCTTCGAGGTCGATTTCGGGCTGGACGATGTGGGCGCCTTCGGTGAGTTCGACGGTGAGACGAAGTATCGCGATGAAGCGATGCGCAGGGGCAGGAGCATCGAGGATGTCGTGCTGGCGGAGAAGCAGCGCGAGGACTGGATCCGAGGTCGCACACAGCGACGCTTCGCCCGTTGGAGCACGCCGCACATCCGGACCCACCATCATCTCGGGCGCAGACTGGCCGCGTTCGGCATCCGTGCCCCGTGAGCGCTCCACCGTCACCCCCCCGTCGAACGCACTGCTTGTTGCCGAGTGCACCATCTCTTCGACGTGGACAACCGGTGCAGTCGCGAAGAGATGGTGCACTCGGCGGGGAAGTAAGGGGAGTGGGGACGGGCGATTTGGGGGAGAGGGGCGGATGCCGTAAAGTAGTACCAACCGAAGACCGCCGGTCATCGTGGTGCCCGCAAGTGCACAGCGATCGAAGCTTCTGTGAGAGCAGAGGGCCTGCGCAGGTGACACGAACCGATCCCGAACGGGATGACCAGGCTCCGTGCGCTTGCGCCGGGGCCTTTTTCTTTTGCCGGGTTTCCCGCCGTGGGTCTGAGGCCGATGCTTCACCACCGTGACGCATCTCGCATACACAAGGAGTGGCCATGGCGCAGAAGGACGCATCGGTTGCCGAGCTCACGAAGAACTTCGAGGACTCGACCGCCGTTCTGCTGACCGAGTACCGCGGTCTGTCGGTGGGGGAGCTCCGTGAGCTCCGCAACAGCATCCGGCAGGACGCGGAATACGCCGTGGTGAAGAACACGCTGACCAAGATCGCTGCGAGCAACGCAGGGATCACGGGGCTCGACGACGACCTCAAGGGTCCGTCGGCCATCGCATTCGTGCACGGTGACCCGGTCGCCGTCGCGAAGGGTCTTCGTGCCTTCGCCAAGGCACACCCTCTTCTCGTGATCAAGGGCGGTTACTTCGACGGTAACCCGCTCAGCGCCGAGGAAGTCGGAAAGCTCGCCGACCTCGAGAGCCGTGAAGTCCTGCTGGCGAAGCTCGCCGGCGCGATGAAGGCCTCGATGTCCAAGGCTGCCGCCCTCTTCCAGGCGCCGCTGTCCAAGACCGTCCGTACGGTCGAGGCGCTGCGTGAGAAGCAGGACGCCGCCGCCTGATCGGGCTGCGGAAGCAACACCTTTACACCCCAACAAAGCAGGAGATAAATCATGGCTAAGCTCAGCACTGAAGAGCTGCTCGACCAGTTCAAGGAGCTCACGCTCATCGAGCTCAGCGAGTTCGTGAAGGCCTTCGAGGAGACCTTCGACGTCACCGCTGCCGCTCCGGTCGCCGTTGCCGCCGCAGGCGCGCCCGCCGGTGCCGCCCCGAGGCCGCCGAGGAGAAGGACTCGTTCGACGTCGTTCTCGAGGCCGCAGGCGACAAGAAGATCCAGGTCATCAAGGTCGTCCGCGAGCTCACCTCGCTCGGCCTCGGCGACGCCAAGGCTGTCGTCGACGGTGCCCCCAAGGCTGTCCTCGAGGGCGCCAACAAGGAGACCGCAGAGAAGGCCAAGGCCGCTCTGGAAGAGGCCGGCGCCTCCGTCACCCTCAAGTGAGTCGGGAGGGCTCACTGCCGCGTAGCGGCGTTGAGCCCTCTGCGACTCAGGTTGAGCGAGCCCGCGCGAAGCGCGAGCGCGTCGAAACCTCTCGTCTCGTGCGTGAGAAGTTCAGCGAGCGAGTCGAAACCTCAAGGAGCAGGATCGGATGCCGCTGAGCGGTGTTCGGTCGAAGAGCTTCATCGAATGCCCCGGAACCACGGTTCCGGGGCATTCGTGCGTCTACTCCGGGGGCGCCGCCGTGGAGCTGCGGACGATCAGACGGGCCTTCATGTGGATGGTCTGCGGCGGCTTCTCGGGATCGGCGAGGTGCGCGAGCAGGAGGTCGACGGCCGCGGCTCCCTGCTCGCGCGGCACCTGCCGGAGAGTCGTGAGCGAGAACATCTCGGCGTACTCGTGGTCGTCGATCCCGACGACGCTGAGATCGCCCGGCACGCGGATGCCCAGTCGTCGCGCAGCGATGATCCCGCCGACGGCGACCTCATCGCTGACGGCGACGATGCCCGTCGGGCGGCTGCGCACGTCTCCCAGGGCATCGACGGCCGCGTTGTAGCTGGCGGGCAGGGAGGCTGCTGCGCGGATGTGCGAGATGTGCGCGGCAAGTCCGGCGTCCTCCATGGCCGCGGTGTAGCCCTCCAGCCTTCGGCGCTCGACCTGAGGCCAGTGCTCGCCGCCTCCGCCGCCCAGGAATGCGATCGACTCGTGCCCGAGGCCGATCAGATGCTCGGTGGCGCGCCTGGTGGCGTAGTCGTCGTCGACGGCGATGACGCTGACGGAGCCGGCGATCCCCACAACGCTGACGAGCGGGCATCCGATGGCCAGGAGTCGTTCCAGCTCTCGGTCCTCGGGTTCGAGCCCGATGGCGATGAGCCCGTCGAAGCGCTTCCGCGCGAGGAAGTCGTCGAAGACGCGCGCCCGGGCGGCCGTGCCCGGCTTCGCGTCGTAGAGGGTCAGGTCGAGCCCCTCCTCCAGGAGTCGCTGCTGGACGCCCTCGAGGACCTCGGCGAAGAACCACCGGGTCACATACGGCATGATGACGCCGATGCTGTTCGTGTGACCGGTGGCAAGGCTCACCGCCGTCGTCGACGGGACGTAGCCGAGTGTCTCGGCAGCGACGACGACCTTCGCGCGCGTCGTCGCGGATACGTGCCCTCGTCCGGAGAGAGCACGACTGGCCGTCGACTTCGAGACGCCCGCAAGCGCGGCGACGTCGGCGATACCGGCCATGGGACTTCCTCTCCGAACCATCCGAGACTAGCGCGACCCCCATAAAGATGGAACCGGTTGCGGTTCTCTGAACGATGCTCATCGACACTGCAAGCGGTTACATCTCGGGTATAGCGCTTGTATTACAGTTCGGCGGCGCTTGTTGTGCCGGGGCTCGATCATGGAATAGCTTGGGCGCTGGAAACGGTTCCCGGTTTCGTCGCCGCAGATCTGACATGCGGCGGGACACCGCTTGTACCCGGACCGTTGTGCACCACTCGAAGAGGAGAATCACATGATGAGAAAGAAAGGCGGCCGGATCGCGGCTGTCGCGGCATCCGTCGGCGCAGTGTCGCTCGCCCTCACCGCATGCGGTGGCGGCAACGGCGGGGCACCGATCCTGGTGCGGGTCCGAGCGGGGACTGCAGCGCTTACGAGGCCTACGGTGAGTTCAGCGGCGAGAGCGTCGAGCTGTACACCACGATCCAAGGCGTCGAGCTCGATCAGATGGCCGAGACCTTCTTCGACTTCGAGGACTGCACCGGCATCGACGTCAACCTCGTGGGCACGCAGGAGGCCGAGACGCAGATCAACGTCCGGGCCGCCGCCGGCGACCCGCCCGACCTGATGATCATCCCGCAGCCCGGTCTGCTGGAGCGTCTCGTCTCCGACGGCTACGTGCTCCCGGCATCCGCCGAGGTCGAGGCCAATGTCGACGAGTTCTGGTCGGAGTCGTGGAAGGGCTACGGCACGATCGACGACGTCTTCTACGCGGCGCCCCTCATGGCCAGCGTCAAGGGCTGGGTCTGGTACTCGCCGGCCGAGTTCGCCGACAAGGGCGTCTCGATCCCCGAGACCTGGGACGAACTGCTCACCCTGACGGCGACGCTCGCCGAGGACTCGACCGCGACCTACCGCCCCTGGTGCGTCGGCTTCGGCTCCGGTGACGCGACCGGCTGGCCGGGCACGGACTGGGTCGAGGACCTCGTGCTGCGCACCGCAGGACCGGAGGTCTACGACCAGTGGGTCGTCGGCGAGGTCAAGTTCTCCGATCCCGAGATCCGCAAGGCCTTCGAAGAGGTCGAGAAGATCCTGCTGAACCCCGACTACGTCAACGGCGGCTTCGGCGGTGTCGAGTCCATCGTCTCGACGACGTTCAACGACGGCGGACTGCCGATCCTCGACGGGAACTGCTCGATGCATCACCAGGCCTCGTTCTACGAGGCGCAGTGGCCCGAGGGCACGACGGTCTCGCCGGACGGCGACATCTGGGCGTTCCTGACGCCGAAGTACGACGCGGCGGCGGGTGACGCGGTCACCGGTGGTGGCGAGTTCGTCGCCAAGTTCGTCGAGTCGGAGGCCGTCGACGCCGTCCAGCAGTTCCTGGCCACCGACACCTGGGCCAACCTCCGGGTCGACATCGGTGGCGTGATCAGCGCGAACAAGGGACTGGACCCGTCGCTGGCCTCGAGTGAGCTCGGGCGTGCGGCGATCGAGATCCTGCAGGCGGAGGACACGGTGTTCCGCTTCGACGGATCCGACCTCATGCCGGCCGCGGTCGGCACCAGCTCCTTCTGGACCGGGATGAACGACTGGGTCGTCGGAACGGTCAACACCGACCAGCTGCTGGCGTTCATCGACAGCACCTGGCCCTAGTAAACCGGGGGACGAGGGGGCGCCCCGAACCGCAGTCGCGGTCCGGGCGCCCCACCGCCCCCAGCCTTGATCCATCGGTATTGACCTCGACATATGGGGGAGACAGCGTTGTTCACGACCCATTCAGATGAGGGCAGCGCGCAGCATCGCGTGCGCCCGTCCACGACTTCTCGGCCCTCGGTCGACGCTGAACGCAGGGAAGTGATGCGCGATGCGAGGTGACTTCTGGGGATCCACCGCCGAGAAACTCGGCTTGCTCGGCATCGGCCTCGTCGTGTTCATCGCGGTGATCGGCCTCGTCCTGTTCCTCGCGGATAAAGCACCCAAGCGAGGCCGCGACGTCGTCCAACTCCTGGCGTTCCTCGCGCCGGCGCTCATCCTGCTGATCGTGGGTCTCGTGTACCCGGCGATCCGGACGACGTATCTCGCCTTCACCGACCGTCGCGGCGAGTGGGTCGGCCTCGACAACTTCGTCTGGATGTTCACCCAGCCGAACACCCTGATCGTCCTCGGCAACACTTTCCTCTGGGTGGCGCTCGTCCCGGCGTTCTCGACGCTGGTCGGGCTCGCCTACGCGGTGTTCATCGACAAGTCCAAGGGCGAGAAGGCGCTGAAGGCACTCGTCTTCATGCCGATGGCGATCTCCTTCGTCGGCGCGGGTATCATCTGGCGCTTCGTCTACGAGTACCGGGCCGAAGGCTTCGAGCAGATCGGTATCCTCAACCAGCTCGTCGTCTGGCTCGGCGGCACGCCGCAGCAGTGGCTGATCAACTCGCCGTGGAACACCGTCTTCCTCATCATCGTGATGATCTGGATCCAGACCGGCTTCGCGATGGTGCTGCTGTCGGCCTCGATCAAGGCGGTTCCGGTCGAACGCATCGAGGCGGCCAAGCTCGACGGCGCCAACGCCTGGCAGCAGTTCCGGAACGTCACGATCCCCGAGATCCGTCCGACGATCGTCGTGGTCGTCACGACGATCACGATCGCGACCCTGAAGGTCTTCGACATCGTCCGAGCGATGACCGGCGGAAACTTCAACACGAGCGTCATCGCCAATGAGATGTACACGCAGGCGTTCAACCGCGGCGAGTTCGGTCAGGGTTCGGCGCTGGCGGTCGTGCTCTTCATCATGGTGCTGCCCATTGTGATCTACAACGTCAGAGTGATGCGCAAGCAGAGGGAGGTGCGCTGATGGCCATCGCGCCGATTAATGTGTCCGGGCAGGACTTGAACACCGAGGCGGTCACCGTCCGCCGTGGGTCCAAGGCGTCGCGCGTCAAGAAGACGCTGACCTCGCCCTGGGCGACCGCCGCGGCGATCATCATCGCCGTGATCTGGACGATTCCCACCTTCGGGCTGTTCGTCTCGTCCTTCCGGCCGCCCAACGACATCCGCTCGACCGGATGGTGGACGGTCTTCACGAATCCGTCGTTCACGCTCGATAACTACGCGGAGGTGCTCTTCGCCTCGGGGGCGTCGAGTGCGAACCTGGGTTCGTACTTCATCAACTCCTTCGTCATCGCGATCCCCTCCGCGCTCTTCCCGATCGTGCTGGGCGCGATGGCCGCCTACGCTCTCGCCTGGATCCCCTTCCGGGGGGCGCACTGGATCTTCATCATCATCTTCGCGCTGCAGATCGTGCCGCTGCAGATGGCGCTGATTCCGCTGCTGCAGATCTTCTCGCAGGTGCTGGGCATCAGCGGCACCTTCCCGGCCGTGTGGGTCGCCCACACGATCTTCGGGCTCCCGCTCATGACGTTCCTGCTGCACAACTTCATCGCGCAGATACCGGGCGATGTGCTGGAGGCCGCGCGCGTGGACGGCGCCAACCACACGCAGATCTTCTTCCGGATCATCCTGCCGCTGTCGGTGCCTGCTCTGGCGAGCATGGCGATCTTCCAGTTCCTGTGGGTGTGGAACGACCTGCTGGTGGCGCTGGTGTTCTCGGGCGGAACGGTCGAAGTCGCCCCGCTCACACAGCGACTGGCGGAGATGGTCGGAAACTTCGGCCGGAACACGCACATCCTGCCGGCGGGAGCATTCATCTCGATCATCGTGCCGCTGATCGTGTTCTTCGCGCTGCAGCGCTACTTCGTGCGCGGACTGCTGGCCGGCTCGACGAAGGGCTGACCGACGGGCGTGAGCCGGATGCCGCGACTTCTTTCCGCGGCATCCGGCCCCGCCGCGTACGCTGGAGCATGTGAAATATGCGGAGAACATCGTCGAGCTCGTCGGCGACACGCCCTTGGTCAAATTGCAGCGGGTCACGGAAGACATCGCCTGCACGGTGCTCGTCAAACTCGAGTACCTGAACCCCGGCGGGTCGAGCAAGGACCGCATCGCCACACGCATCATCGACGCGGCCGAGGCCGAGGGCAAGTTGAAGCCCGGCGGCACGATCGTCGAGCCCACGAGCGGCAACACCGGTGTCGGGCTGGCCCTCGTCGCACAGCAGCGCGGGTACCGCTGCGTGTTTGTCCTCCCCGACAAGGTCGGCGAGGACAAGATCAATGTGCTGCGGGCGTACGGTGCCGAGATCGTCGTGACGCCGACATCCGTCCCCGCCGACAGCCCCGAGTCGTACTACAGCGTCAGCGACCGTCTCGCCGCGGAGATCCCGGGCGCCTTCAAGCCGAACCAGTATGAGAACCAGAACGGCCCGCGCAGCCATTACGAGTCCACCGGGCCGGAGATCTGGCGCGACACCGACGGAACGATCACGCACTTCGTCGCCGGTGTCGGCACGGGCGGCACGATCACCGGCACGGGCCGGTACCTGCGGGAGGTGTCGGATGACGCGGTGCGCATCATCGGCATCGATCCCGAGGGCAGCGTCTACTCGGGCGGCACGGGTCGTCCCTATCTCGTCGAGGGAGTGGGCGAGGACATCTGGCCGGGCGCCTACGATCCGAAGATCCCGCATGAGATCGTCGCCGTCGACGACGCGGAGTCGTTCGCGATGACCCGCAGGCTCGCCGAGGAGGAGGGCATCCTCGTGGGTGGTTCGAGCGGGATGGCCGTCGCCGGCGCCCTGCGCGTGGCGAAGGATCTGCCGGCCGAGGCCGTCATGGTCGTGCTTCTGCCCGACGGCGGTCGCGGATACCTCGGAAAGATCTTCAACGACTCCTGGATGCGCGCCTACGGCTTCGCCGAGGCACCGGAGGGCGAGACTGTGGCCGATGTGCTCGAGGCGCGGGCGCTTCGGCAGGCTCAGGGCCGGGAAGAGGAGACATCCCCGCCCTCGTGCATGCGCACCCGACCGACACGGTGCTGGAGGCCATCGAGATGATGACCGAGTTCGGCGTCTCGCAGCTCGTCGTACTCAGTGCCGAGCCGCCCGTCATGATGGGTGAGGTCGTCGGCACGGTCGATGAGAAGGGGCTGCTGGATCTGCTCTTCCGCGGCGAGGCGAAGCCGGCGGATGCCGTGGGCGTCCATGTCTCGGATCCGATGCCGCTCATCGGCATCCGGGACTCGATCGCCCAGGCGCGCGCGGCGCTGGCGGAGGCCGACGCGCTGCTGGTGACCGAGGAGGGCAAGCCCCACACGGTGCTCACCCGGCAGGACCTGCTGGCCCACCTCTCGCACTGACGCGTGGCGTAATACGACGGCCCTTGACGACCTCCTCCGACGTAGGCTGAGAGACATGTCCGACCACAGCTTCGCCACGCGCGCCATCCACGCCGGCCAGGAGTTCGACCCGACGACGGGTGCGATCATTCCGCCGATCTACCAGACCTCGACGTTCGTGCAGGACGGCATCGGCGGCTTCCGCGGCGGCTACGAGTACAACCGTGCGGGCAACCCCACGCGCACCTCGCTGGAGACGCAGCTGGCGGCGCTGGAGGGCGGCGTGAGCGCGCTGTCGTTCGCCTCGGGCCTGGCATCCGAGGACGCCCTTCTGCGCGCCCTGCTGCGCCCGGGCGACCACGTGCTGCTCGGCAACGACGTGTACGGCGGCACGCACCGGCTCCTCTCCCAGGTGTGGGGCCCGTGGGGCATCGAGACGAGCACGGTCGAGCTGTCCGACCTCGATGCGGTGCGTGGCGGCATCCGACCCGAGACGAAGATCGTGTGGATCGAGACGCCGAGCAACCCGCTGCTGAAGATCGTCGACATCGCCGCGGTTGCGGAGCTCGCGCACGCCGCGGGTGCGACCGTCGTCGTCGACAACACCTTCGCCTCGCCGGCACTGCAGCAGCCGCTGGCGCTCGGCGCCGACGTGGTCGTGCACTCGACGACCAAGTACCTCGGCGGCCACTCCGATGTGCTGGGCGGCGCCGTCGTCTTCGGCGACGACCGCTTCGTCGATGCGGTGAAGTTCCAGCAGTTCGCCGTCGGCGCCGTCTCGGCTCCGCTGGATGCCTGGCTCACGACCCGGGGGGTCAAGACCCTCGCGGTCCGGATGCGGCAGCACACCGAGAACGCCACCGCGATCGCCGAGTGGGCCGCGGCCCGGCCCGAGTTCGCGACGGTGTTCTACCCCGGGCTGGCCACCCATCCTGGTCACGAGGTGGCCGCACGCCAGATGAGCGGCTTCGGAGGGATGCTCTCCTTCGGGCTGGCCGCCGGTCCCGGCGCCGCTCGCGCCTTCGCCGAGGCGACGGAGCTCTTCCAACTCGCCGAGTCGCTGGGCGGCGTCGAGTCGCTCATCGGCTACCCGCCGGAGATGACGCACGCCTCCGTCCGCGGCACCGAACTCGCCGTCCCCGAGAACGTGGTGCGTCTCTCGGTCGGCATCGAGGAAGCCGGCGACCTCATCGCCGACCTCGAGCAGGCGCTGGCGAAGATCGCCGGTCGCTGAGCCGGCGATTCCGGGCGGTACCAGGCATCCTGGGAGAGATATCCTGTAGCGTAGTTCGAATCGATTCGATTCTGCCGTGCTCTGCGGCATCCGCTCTCTCCTTTCCGGAAGCTCTGTGACCGACCCCACTTCGCCTGCATCCTCGCCGCGCCCCTCGACGGGTGCCATCCGCACCATCGGATCCAACCCCGCGACCGCCCCGATCGTCCTCCACCCCGGCGACGCGATCCCCACGCGCCGTCGTGTGCTCTACGTGATCCTGCTGGGCGCCCTCACCGCCCTCGGTCCTTTCACGATCGACCTGTACCTGCCGGCGTTCCCGGTGCTGCAGGAGGACTTCAACACGACGAAGGCGGCAATCCAGCTCACCCTCTCGGGCACGATGATCGGGTTCGCGATCGGTCAGCTGGTGGTCGGTCCGCTCAGCGACAAGGTGGGCCGACGCGTTCCGCTCATCGCCGTGACGGCGCTGCACGTGCTGGCGAGCACCGCTGCGGCGCTGGCGCCGAATCTCGAGCTGCTCAGCGTCACCCGGGTGTTCATGGGCATCGGCGCGGCCGCCGGCGGCGTCGTCGCCATGGCGATCGTGCGCGACCTGTTCGGCGGACGGCGCCTGGTCATCATGCTCTCGCGGCTCGCGCTCGTCTCAGGCGCGGCCCCCGTGATCGCGCCGCTGACCGGCTCGGCTCTCCTCACAGTGATGCCCTGGCGCGGCATCTTCTACGTGCTCGCCGCCTATGGCGCGGTCATGCTGGTCTGCGCGGTGGTCTTCATCCCCGAGACGCTGCCGAAGGAGCGCCGCGGCGGGGTCGTGGGAACGATGACGATGGGCCAGCGGTACAAGAGCGTGCTCACCGACCGCGTGTACATCGGCGTTCTCATCATCGGGGGCATGACCTTCTCGGGCCTGTTCTCTTACCTCGCCGCCTCGCCCTTCCTCTTCCAGGAGACCTACGGGCTCAACGCCCAGCAGTACGGTCTGCTCTTCGCCGTGAACTCCCTCGGTCTGGTCGTCGCGGTGCAGGTCTCGGCACGCCTTGCCGCGAGGTTCGGCCCTCAGTGGGTGCTCGCCTGGTCGACGGGGGCACTGCTGTTCTTCGGTACCTCGATCATCGTCGCCGACCTGCTCGGTCTCGGACTCTGGGGAACGGTCGTCACGCTGAGCCTGTTCATGGTCTCCTGCGGCTTCACCTTCCCCAACGTGCAGGTGCTCGCCCTCGACCGGCACCCGGCGGCGGCGGGAACGGCGGCCTCGCTCATCGGTGCCGCCAACTTCGGCGTCGCCGCGATCATCTCGCCGCTCGCGGAGGCCGTCACCCACAGCGGGGAGACCACCGCGACCTCCATGGCGTCGGTCATGGTCGGATGCGCCGTCGTCGGCGTTCTCGCGCTCTGGCTCATCGTGCGCCCGCGCGCGGTCGGCATGCTGAATCCTTAGTGTCGCCGCGCAGCGCCCTGCACAATGGGACGATGACGTCGCGCACTCTTCTGGCCTCGGGACTCGCCTGCCTCGCCCTGGCGGTCGGGCTCGGTGTGCTCATCGTCCAGACGATCGGCGACGGCCCGCTCCCGGTCGACGTGTGGTGGAACGCCTTCATGACCGAGGCGCGCTCAGACCTGACCGTCTCCTTCGCTCGCACACTGGATCGTCTCGGCGGCGGCCGGTTCGCGCTGTTCGTCGTGCCCGGGGCGATCGCGATTCTGCTGATCGTGCTGCGGCGCTGGCGGGCGCTCGCCTTCGCCCTGGCGACCTTCATCGCCAGCGTCGCGGTTGTGCAACTGCTCAAGAACCTCTTCGGGCGAGGCCGCCCCGAAGACATGCTCGTGCTGTCGGACTTCGGCTCCTTCCCCTCCGGGCATGCGGCCAACGCCGCGACGATCGCGGTCGTGCTGTGGGTCGTTTTCCCGCGGGTGTGGGTCGCCGTCGCCGGAGCCGTCTGGGTTCTCGCGATGGCGTTCTCGCGCACCGTGCTCTCGGTGCACTGGCTCTCCGACACGATCGGGGGAGCGCTCGTCGGCGCGGGAGTGGCGTTCGTCGCCGCGGCGATCTCGGCGCCGTGGATCGCGCGGGATCGCGCAGGAGAAGGAGACGACATGATTGGCTTCGGCATCCGACCCTTCCGTCACGAGGATCGTGACGCGGTGGCGGAGGTGTGCGTGAAGACGGCGGATGCCGGAACGGATGCCACGGGCATGTTCCGCGACGACCGGCTGTGGGCCGACGTGTTCGCCCTGCCGTATGTCGAGCGGCATCCGGATCTCGCCTGGGTCGTCGAGGCGCCAGGCGCCGGGGTCGTCGGATACGTCCTGGGCGTGGCCGACACCGACGCCTTCGAGACGTGGTTCCGCGACGAGTGGTGGCCGTCGCGCGTAGGGGCGTACGCGGAGTCGGATGCCGTCATCCCGTCGAGGGAGGCCGAGATCCTGCGCTACGCCGGGGCGAGGGCACCGGGGACGCTCTCGGCGACGGCCGAGTACCCCGCCCATCTGCACATCGACCTGCTGCCCGCGGCCCAGGGACAGGGGCTCGGACGGAAGCTCACCGATGCCCTCTTCGCCGCGCTGCGCGAGCGCGGCGTGCCGGGCCTGCACGTCGGTGTCGATCCGCGCAACACGGGCGCCGCGGCGTTCTACCAGCGGCTCGGCTTCGAGCGGCTGCCGTCCGCTCCAGGCGTGCTGCTGCTCGGCATCCGGCTTGCCTGAGAGCCGCCCGGTCACGAGGGGCCGGCGGGCAGGGTAGGATGGTCTGCGGCCCTCAGGGGCCCTGGAGGATTCGCCTAGTGGCCTATGGCGCACGCTTGGAAAGCGTGTTGAGTGAAAGCTCTCAGGGGTTCGAATCCCCTATCCTCCGCCGATTTCTTGACTTCGCCAGCCGTGCCGGATGTGGCACCGCGGTGCGACCTGGTGCACACTGAATCCCATGGGATCAGCGTTGACCACCATCGGATTGCCCGTCGCCCTCGGCATCATCATGTTCGGCCTGGGGCTCACCCTCACACTCGGCGACTTCAAGAGAGTGCTGAAGCATCCGAAGGCGGTGTTCATCGCTCTCGTCTGCCAGCTCATCCTGCTGCCCGCGGTCTGCTTCGGCCTCGTGCTGCTGTTCCAGCTGCCCCCTGTCCTCGCGGTCGGCATGATGATGCTCGCCGCCTCCCCGGGAGGCACGACCGCGAACCTGTACAGCCATCTGTTCCGCGGCGACGTCGCCCTGAACATCTCGCTGACGGCCGTGAACTCGGTGATCGCCGTGGTGACGCTCCCGATCATTACGAACATCGCCATCTGGTACTTCCAGCCCTTCGACGATCAGCTCGGACTGCAGTGGGGCAAGACCCTCGAGGTGTTCGCGATCGTGCTTCTGCCGGTCGCGCTGGGCATGCTCGTCCGGCACTTCTGGCCGCGATTTGCCGACCGGATGGATCGCCCGGTGCGGATCGCGTCGGTCATCATCCTCGTGGTCGTCATCGGCGGCGCCGTCGCGACGAACTGGCAGCTGCTCGTCGACAACTTCCTGAGCCTGGCCGGCATCACGGTGCTGTTCTGCGTGATCAGTCTCGCGGTCGGCTTCTGGGTGCCGCGCCTGTTCGGTGTGAGCGACCGTGAGGCGATCGCCTGCTCCTTCGAGATCGGCATCCACAACGCCACACTCGCGATCGTGATCGCCCAGTCTGTGCTGGGGTCGATGGAGCTGAGCCTGCCGGCAGCGGTCTACGGCGTACTGATGTTCTTCGTGGCGTTCGCGTTCGGATTCGTCGTGAGAGGAAAGATCCAGAAGGGCTCGGATGCCGCGAAGGCGTCCGCTCGGCCGACTTCCTAGACTGGAGTCATGCGCGCTCTGACAGAGACCGAAGTGCGGGAGGCGTTCGTCAACGCCTCCGAGGAGGAGTTGCGGCTGCTGCGGCTGCCGCACGACTTCCTGCTGGTCGACTGGGACTACCTGGACTTCTTCGCCTGGCGGGATCCGAGCGGGGCGAAGCGCGGCTACGTGCTCATGCAGGAGGACGATCGGGTGATCGGTGTGGTGCTACACGCCTCCGGGCCCGGTCGCATGCGCTCGGGCATGTGCAACATCTGCCACACGATGCAGCCCGGTAACCAGGTGGGGCTCTTCACGGCGCGGCGCACGGGCGATGCGGGTCGCCGGGGCGACAGCGTCGGCACCTACATCTGCGCCGACCTGTCCTGCCACGAGAACGTGCGGCTGGCGCATCCGCTCGCCCCCAACGAAGTGCGGGCGCCCGGCCAGGTCGACATGCGCCTGGACGGCACCACGCGCCGCATGGAGAACTTCGTCGGGCGCGTGCGGGAGCCGGTGCCGTAGGCTGGTGGTGGCATCCGATCCCATGTGAGGTCGGACTCAGTACCGCATCGAAGGAGACGTCATGAGTGAGCCCATCCTCTACACGCGGGGCGACGGCCTTGCCCGGCTGACGCTGAACCGTCCGGCCCGCCTCAACGCCTTCAACGCCGACCTGGCCCGCGCCTGGCGCGATGCGACGACGGATGCCGTCGGGCGCGACGATGTCGGTGCGATCCTCATCGACGCGGCCGGTCCGGCGTTCTGCGCGGGCGGCGACGTGATCGACATGGCGCAGTCGATGAGCGGCGGGCAGGACATCACTGCGCTCGCCGGTGTGATCAATGAAGGGATCCGCGCGCTCGTCGAATCCGACGTCCCGGTCGTCGTCGCCGCGCACGGCACGACCGCCGGCGGGGGCCTGGGCATCCTGCTCAGCGGCGACTACGCCGTCGTGGGGGCGAACTCCCGCCTGGGCAGCCTCTACGCGAACATCGGGCTGACCCCCGACCTCTCCGTCTCGGCGCAGCTGGCGCGGGCGGTGGGGAGCGACGCGCTCTGCAGCTCGTCCTGCAGGACCGCATGCTCACCGGCGAGGAGGCCCGCGACTGGGGCCTGGTCGCCGAGGTCGTGGAGGGGCGGATGCCGCATCCACCGCCGACGCCGTCCGCGAGCGTGCTGAAGAGATCGCCCGGTTCTGGCTGGCCGGCGCCACCGCCGCCTACGGGCAGGCCAAGCGGCTCGTGCGCTCTCAGCCGACGCGGACCTTCGCCGAGCAGCTCGCGGAGGAGGCGCGTTCCATCGGCGCATCCTTCGACACCGCGGACGCCCGGGCCCGCGTCGCGGCCTTCGCCTCGGCCGGCGGGAAGGGCGGTCGCGGCTGACGCATGGCAGGATGAGGGCACACGGTCTTTGAGAGGACTCGCATGTCAGAATCGCCCACTCCCCGGCAGACCACCTCCTCCCTCCTCATGCGCGGAGCGATCTGGGTCGCGATCGGCGCCCTCATCGCCGCGGCGCTCGTGTGCGTGTTCTGGGTGCTGTTCGGCTCGCAGAACGGTCTCGTCGCGCGCGCCTTCCTGACGATCCTGCTGCTGGCGGGCTTCGCCGGGGTCGCGATCCTCGAGGCCGGCCTCGCCTCGAAGCGCCCGGACTGGTTGAGCCTGGCCAGCATGATCACGTGGATCGTCGCGCTGCTCGTCGGCGCCGTGAAGATCTGGCAGCCCTGGGCGTCGGATTCCGCGGACAACCCCGCCACACGGGTGTTCTTCCTGGCGCTCGCGATCGGGCTTCTCCAGCTCGCCCTCGTGCACGTGCGGCTGTACCGTCCGGCGGCGCAGCGGTACGTGACGACCTTCACCCGGGTCATCTACTACACGACGATCGCGTTCCTCGTGATCCTCGTGGGGCTGGTCGTCTTCTACCTGACCTTCCCGCACCACATCGACTACTCCGACATGTACTGGCGCATCGTCGTGGCGGTGACGATCCTCGTCGCGGTCGGCACGACGCTCATCCCGCTGCTGAACGCGCTGTTCGCCCCGAAGGCGCCGCCGCGCGCGGACGCTCCCGAGCTGCTGCCCTGGCCGACGTACGGCGACGGCATCACGCCTCTGCCGGCGCTCGCCGACGGATCGCCCGACTGGAACGCCTACTACGCCGCCGAGCAGCGCGCTCTCGCGGGTCCGCCCGCCTGGTCGACCGCCCCGTCCGCCGCGGCGCCGATCGCCTCGGTTCCGGCGACGCCGACGGCACCTGCACCGGTCTCGCAGGGTGCCCTGCCGCCGATCCCGCCGATCCCCGGGTCGTTCCCGACCCCGACCCCGACCCCGACGCCGCCGGTCGCCGAGGTGTCTCCTCCGGCTCCGCAGACGGTCCCGGGGAGGAGCCGGTCATCGGCGCCGAAGCGGGCGCGGATGCCGAGGCGCCTCCTGCGCCGGCCGAACCCGCCACGCCGACGCCGACGGATCCGGCATCCTTCCCGCCTCCGCCTCCTCCCGCCCCGGCGCCGTGAGCGAGACGGTGACCGATGCGCACAGGGCGGCCGACCCTGAAGGGCTGACCCGCCTCGCCGTCGAGATCGCCCGCGAGGCAGGTGACCTGGCACGCGCGCGGCGTGCGGAAGGCGTCGCGCTGGCGGCGACGAAGTCGACGCTCGCCGATATCGTCACCGAGGCCGATCGCGAGGTCGAGGAGTTGATCCGCGGACGCCTCCGTACGGTGCGACCGGATGACGGATTCTTCGGCGAGGAGTCCGGCGGAACCGCCGGGGAGTCGGGCGTCACCTGGGTCGTCGACCCGATCGACGGCACGGTCAACTATGCCGCGGGGATCGCGAACTATGCCGTGAGCATCGCCGCCGTGACGGGTCCGGTCGATCGCGACGCCTGGGAGGTGCAGGCGGCGGTCGTTTACGCGCCCGCTCTCGGCGAGCTGTTCCAGGCGGCGCGCGGGGAGGCGCATGGCTCGACGGTGCGCGCCTGCAGGCCTCGACCGAGACGCCCGCGGGCGCGCTGATCGGAACGGGCTTCGGCTACGATCCGGCGACGCACGAGGGCGACCTCGCCACGGTCCGATCCGTGATGCCGCTCGCGAGGGACCTCCGTCGGATGGGCGCGGCCGCGATCGATCTCGCCTACGTCGCGGCGGGTCGGCTCGATGGCTACTTCGAGCGCGGACTCCAGCCCTGGGATCATGCGGCGGGCTCGCTCCTGGTCACCGAGGCCGGTGGCCGGTTCAGCCAGTTCGAGCGGGAGAACTCCCGCCGAATGACCGTCGCGGCGGGTTCCCAACTCCACGATGATTTAGTTAGGATCATTGCGGGGGGAAAATAAGCGGTTTCGTTCATGGCATTCCCAGGCTGTGACCGATAGTGTTTACCTGATCGTTATCTTTGTAACCCGATGCAAGGCCACGAGTAGCCCGATTCCGACAGCCCGAGAGACACTTTCTTGACGTTCGATACCCCCCAGGCTCAGCCTGCGCCCACGCGACGGTCGAGCCGACGCCACAGCGCGGCCTCGCCCGCTCCCACGGGATCGACGTTCCTCTCCTCCTCGGCATCCTCGTCCGAGCTCTCCTCGCCAGCTGAGGCTTCTCCGCAGTCCGCCGCCTCCGTGGCGCAGGACCCGCAGCACGCCTCGCCGGCACCGACTCGGGCAAGCGCGCGCCGTGCCGCGCGCATGGCCCAGGCCGCCGCCCGTCCGGCGCCCGCAGTGCTCCCGGCGCCCGCCGCTCCCGCGGCCGCGTCACCCCTGACCCGTCGTACCGTCCGCACTGCTCCGATGGTTCCGGCGGTGGCGGTGACCTCATCCGTGGCCTCGTCTCCGGTGACCGACGTCATCGTGGTCCCGGTCGCCGTTCCCACCGAGACATCGGATGCCGCGCCCGCTCCTGCTTCGCAGAAGGCCGCCGCGCCGGAGCCCGCTGCTGCGGAAGAGGCGCCCGCTGAGCAGGAGATCCCGGCATCCGACACGGCCGACCTCTTCGACGAGGCGCTCCGGATCTTCGGCACGTCCGAGATCCCCACGATGCCGCAGGCCGCGGCATCCGATGATGCTCCTGCAGCCACCGCGCACATCGTGCCGCCTCGCCACCGGAAGGGTGCGCGCAAGCTCGTCACGGCCGGCTCCACGTTCGCCGTCATGGGCGTGACGACGCTGCTGGCCGTGTCGATGACGCTGCCGAGCGAGGCCGTCGCCGCCGCCCAGGGCGCCCAGGCCTTCTCCATGGCGTCGCTGGCCGCGAGCACCTCGGCCGATGCCCCGGTGATCGAGGAGGAGGAGATCCAGGCCTTCATCGCGCCGGAGGACGTCTCCACCGAGTCGCTGGCGCGCACCGCCGAGAACTACTCGACCGTCTCGCTCGTCGAGCTGGCGGCGCAGCAGGGCATCCGGTACTCCGACACCGTCTACACGAACGACCCGAACGCTGCCATCCAGTGGCCGTTCTTCGTCGGCGTGCCGATGACCTCCCGCTATGGGATGCGCTGGGGCCGCATGCACCAGGGCATCGACCTCGTGCCCGGAAGCGGTGCGCCGATCCAGGCGATCGCCGACGGTACGGTGCGCATCGCATCCGAAGCCGGCGGCGCGTACGGCGTGCACGTCTACATCGACCACGTGATCGACGGCATGAACGTCACGAGCCACTACGCGCACATGCAGTACGGGTCGCTGGAGGTGACCGCCGGTCAAGAAGTGAAGGTGGGCGATGTCCTCGGAAAGGTCGGAAACACCGGTCGCTCCTACGGTGCGCACCTGCACTTCGAGATCCTCATCAACGGCTCGCACGTCGACCCGCTGCCGTTCATGAACAAGTACGCCGGGACCTACTAGCCCGGTTTCATGAGGACGCCATTGTGATGGTATTCTCGTCTGGTTGCCCGCTGAGGGCAGCACGCCCCGATAGCTCAGTGGCAGAGCACTTCCATGGTAAGGAAGGGGTCGTCAGTTCAATCCTGACTCGGGGCTCGCAGCATTCTTTTCGTTCGATTCGGATGCATCGCGGCGGAGTAGCTCAGTTGGTGAGAGCGCACGACTCATAATCGTGAGGTCGCGGGTTCGAGTCCCGCCTCCGCTACCAGATTCTGTTGAACCGTGCTGACCTGGGGTGATATTTATCCCAGGTCAGCATGGTTTTTGCGTTGGTGCGCGATGGTGATCGTGGCGGCGTCGAGTGGTGCGTGACGGTGAATTGGATGATCAAGAGACGCCTGAGGTCGTGATCGAAGGCCGCGGATGTCACTGTCGCCAGCGACGCGGTGCTACCTCTGCAGGTTGACGCCGGGGTGTGTCCGATGAACGGTGTTTCTGGGCCGGCGGTCATTAGTTGATTCGGTCTTCGAAGGCGATCGCGAACGCGTTCAGTGCTGGCTTCCACCTCGTCGCCCAGCGTGCCCTGCCCCGACCGGTGGGGTCAAGTGAGCGGGTCACGAGGTAGAGGCACTTCAGCGCTGCGGCATCGTTGGGGAAGTGCCCACGCGCCCTAACGGCGCGGCGGTAGCGGCCGTTGAGAGACTCGATCGCGTTCGTTGAGCAGATGATCCGTCGGATCTCGACGTCCCAGTCCAGGAACGGCACGAACTCGGACCAGGCGTTGCGCCAGAGCTTGCTGATCGCCGGATACTGCTGCCCCCACTTCGCGTCGAACTCCTCGAACCGCTCCCGGGCGGCCGCTTCAGTCGGAGCCGTATAGACCGGTCGGAGGTCCTTGCCCATCTCTTCCCAGTAGTGGCGGGACGCGAACCGGAACGTGTTCCGGATCAGATGAATGATGCAGGTCTGCACCGTCGCGAGCGGCCACGCGGTGTTGATCGACTCCGGCAGCCCTTTGAGACCGTCGCAGACGACGATGCAGACGTCCTCGGCGCCACGGTTCTTGATCTCGGTGAGGACACCGAGCCAGAACTTCGCTCCCTCACCGCCGTCGCCGGCCCAGATCCCGAGAATGTCGCGTTCTCCGTTCACCGTGACACCCACGGCGATATAGAACGGCTTGTTGCGCACCTGCCCGTCGCGGACCTTCACCACCAAGGCGTCGATGAACACCACCGGATAGACGCGATCCAATGGTCGGTTCTGCCATTCGGTCATCTCCTCGATCACCTTGTCGGTGATCCGGCTGATCGTGTCCTTCGACACGGACGCACCATAGACGTCGTCGAAGTGCGCCGCGACCTCACCGGTCGTGAGCCCACGCGCGGTGAGCGAGAGCACGATCTCGTCGACCCCGGTGAGCCGTCGCTGCCGTTTCTTGACGATCTTCGGCTCGAACGACCCCGCCCGATCCCGCGGCACGTCGATCTCGACGGGACCGACCTCGGTGAGCACGGTCTTCGAGCGGCTGCCGTTGCGGATGTTGCCGCTCTCAGCCTGCTGGTGCTTCTCGTGACCAAGGTGCTCGGTCATCTCCGCCTCGAGCGCTGTCTCCAAGACTCGCTTGGTGAGTCCGTTCAACAACCCGTCGGGACCGACGAGGTCGACGCCCTGTTCCTTCGCTTGCTTCAGCAACTGCTCCGCGAGCTGCTGCTCATCGATGATCTCTCCCGTCACAGGATCGATCATCTCGGTCGTGTCCATCACGGCCTGTTCCTTTCGGTCAGGCCGACCCAGAAACACCGAAAACCAGACATGCATGCTGGTATGGCGGTGCGGGGGTCGTGACCCGAAATCTGACTGGCGTCCTGCTGGACTGCCGTTGGTCTGATCAGTCCGGCTCCCGCACCTATCTGACGGCACCTGCCGGTCGGGCATGACCTAATACGAGCCTGGCCCCGTCGCAGGAGGCCTGGTGCATGTCCTGTCTGACCGATCCGGCCGGTGTCGACCCACTGGATCGGAAGGGCATCACCAGCATGACAGAGCATCACCGCCGGGTCGGCGGAATCGACTCTCATAAAGACAGCATCCACGCGGCGGTCATCGACGAGGTCGGGCATCACGTCGCCGATCGTGAGTTCCCGACCACGCAAGCCGGCTACCGTCGGGCGGTCGCGTGGCTCATCGAGCACGGCCCCTTGACGGCGGTCGGGGTCGAAGGAATCTCGAGCTACGGCGTCGGCATCACCGCAGCCATCGCCGCGGCTGGCATCCGGGTAGTGGAGGTCAACCGCACCAGGCCAGCCGAGCGGCGACGGCAGGGGAAGACGGACCGGCTCGACGCCTACCGCGCCGCCCGGTCGGTGCAGTCGGGTGAAGCCACCACCGACCCGAAGAGCGCCACGATCGAACCGCTGCGGGCACTGACCGTGGCCCGCCGCTCCGCGGTCAAGGCTCAGCAAGTCGCTCTGCGGCAGATCGGCGCGGTGCTGATCAACGCCCCGCCCATCTCCGGGATCGTTACCGGGATCTGAGGGACGCGAAGCTGGTCGCCGCTCTTGCTGCCGTACGCCCGGAACAACACACCGATCCCGGTCTGGCCGACACACTCCACTCCCTGCGTTCACTGGCACGCCGCCACCGCACGCTCCACGAGGAAATCGTCGGCATCGAGGCTCGCATGAAAGCGCGCGCGACCGCAGCCAACCCCGCCCTCATGGCCGTCAAAGGAGTGGGTCCCGTCGTCGGCGCTCAGCTACTGATCACCGCCGGCGACAACCCCGACCGGCTGCGCTCGTCCGCGTCCTTCGCCGCGCTTTGCGGCACCGCGCCGATCCCGGTCAGCTCCGGCCGCACCGACCGGCACCGGCTCTCCCGCGGCGGAGACCGGCAAGCCAACGCCGCGCTGCACCACATCGTGAAAGTCCGACTCTCCTGCGATCCCGCCACCCGCGCCTACCGCGACACGCACCTCGCGAAAGGATGGACGATCAAAGCCGTCTTCCGTGCGCTCAAACGCGCCGTCGCACGCGAGATCTTCCAAGCACTCGCCGGGCACTGCGCCGTGCCCGACTACAGCGACCTGCGCTCCGCACGTCGAGCCAAGAACCTCACCCTGACCGCCGCGGCCCTCCATCTCGGCGTCTGGCCCGCCCGAGTCGGCGAACTCGAACTCGGACGACGACCCAACGACGACCTCGCCACCCGCTACCGCGAATGGCTCACCGCCGCTTGACACGCAATAGGAGCATCAGTCCCCTCTGTCCCGCACCGGTAGCGGTAGCGGACCTTGAACTCGGGTTCCTTCAAGATGGCGGGAATCGACCCAGTCATCGGGATGAGAGCCGAAGACTCCTTGTCGATGCGCGCCTGCATCTTCGCTAGCTGACCAGGTTCAACCGGTCGTTGCAACACCGGGTTGTTGGAGCAACAGTAGCTGCTCGTTGAATGCCTCGGCTGGTGTCCTCCAGCCGAGCGTCTTGCGTGGCCTTGTGTTGAGGGCATAGGCGACGGCGTCGATCTCCTCGGCGGACCATCGCGAGAGGTCCGTGCCTTTCGGAAAGTACTGGCGGAGCAGGCCGTTGGTGTTCTCGTTCGTGCCGCGCTGCCAAGGTGATTGTGGGTCGGCGAAGAACACCGGGATACCGGTCTCGACTCGGAACTGGGCGTGCGCAGACATCTCCTTGCCGCGATCCCAGGTCAACGACCGGGCCAGCTGCTCCGGCAGCGTCGACATCGTGTTCGTCAGCGCTTTCGCCATCGTCACCGCGCCATACCCGGCCAGCGCTGGCCCGTTCTTCGGGGTCTCCTTATGCCGGTAGCCTTCCTCGCGTGGGAGGTGAACAAGCAGCGTGTAACGAGTCGCACGTTCGACGACGGTGCCGACCGCAGAACGTTCCAGTCCAATCAGCAAGTCGCCCTCCCAATGCCCGGGAACGGCGCGATCCTCAACCTCAGCGGGACGCTCACTGATCAGCGTCTCCGGGGTCACGTGGGCCCAGGTCTTGCGCCTGGAGCGTTCCCGTGGGGCGCGGAGCGCTCGTCCGGTACGCAGACACCACACCAGCTCGCGTTTGAGCGCGCCCCGCCCTCGATATAGAGCGACTGGTAGATCGCTTCGTGGCTGATGCGCATGGAATCATCATCCGGGAAGTCGATGCGGATCCGGTTCGCGATCTGCTCAGGACTCCACGCCCACGACCACGGCCGGTCCTTCCGGTGCGGCTTGTTCCGGCCCGTGAACTTCGGCACCTCAGGACCAGCCACGACAGCACCGTCGGGCATCACGATCTGCCCGGAGAGACGTTCCTCAACGTAATCCCGCAGTCTCGGGTTCGCGACGAGTTTGGCGACCTTGGGTCGCTTCGCGGCGATGTCCGACTTCCACTGCGCGACGGACGCTCGATAGTCCCGTTTGCTGCCCCGGGTCGCAGCGTTGCGCCGCAGCTCGCGGGAGATCGTCCCCGGGTCGCGTCCGACGCGTCGGGCTATCTCACGAACACCGCAGTCTTGCGCGTTGAGGATCGCGATCTCCTCCCGCTCCGCGAATGACAGATACCTGCCGGAGGGTGGTTTGCTCAGATCGAACGGCGGCATGCCGCCAGCGTTATGGAACCACCGCCCACCGACCGGCTGCGACACCCCAACCCGAGCCGCCGCCTCTTCAGGCAGCAACCCTTTCGCGATCTCGACCCAGAACCTGTGCTGCACCTCTCGAGAGATCGGCGGTGTGCCCGGCGACCGCAACTTCGGTCTGATCGCCCGATCCGCATCCTGCTGACGACGTCCCATCACACACCTCCCACTCGAGGTGTTGCGACGACCAATTGAATCCGCCCTGTTCCGGTGTCCACTTTGGGTGCGGCTCGAACTCGAGGCGGTCGACATCTGCGGGGTAGACGAGTCCCAGGGATGGAGCGGAGCCGTTAGCGGACGCGGCGCGCATCAGTTCGCACGTCGTGGTCGCTGGCAGCTGGCCGATCACCTTGTGACGTGCCTTCCACGGCGGAAGGTTCTGGACGACGGTCCAAGAGTCCTGCGTTGGCGAGTAGCTTTCCCGACGGGTGTCGGAGTCCTTGCGTCGGACCTCAAGCTCGATGACGTCGTACTTCTTGAACTGCGCCTCGCCGTCGAGCCAGCGGAACGCGATCGGATACAGCCGAATCCAGGTTGGTTCATCTCCATCGATGCGCACACCCGCAACACACGAAGTGTCCCCGTAGCTCGTCGACGGCTGCGGCGTCGCCTTCACTGTGATCAGTACACGCGCCTGTTCGCCTTCCACCCTCATAGCGTGAGCATATTGCGGAGACCGGACAGCGCCAGTTCGGGCGGTCACTTGACCGTCGCGCACCATTGCCCGAGCCCCGCTCACCTCTCGGAGCGGGGCTCGCTGCGTTGTCGCCGAATGGATCGGTGCGCGCTCGCAGATAGGCAAGGACATGGCTGACAAGGATGGCTAGTGCGCCACTGCATGAAGACGCCGATTCTGCCGTGTTCTGCGCCTAAAACTGCATGCAACATGCCGGACCGATGGGACTCATGGACCGACGGTTACGCCACGCCGTCATGGATAGATTGATCGGCACACCTTTTGTGGCACCAAAAGACGCTTCTGACCAGCATGATTGTGTGACTAGTCCGCAAGGCAAGCAGGTCTGTACATGCGTGCATGGATGTATTTCGCAAAGGACCTTCTTGTTTTCGTCCGTCGCGGCAGGTAGTCTCGGGATTCCACAAGTGTTAGGAGTGCTGTATGGAAGTCAGCGAGACGCTCAAGAAGGCGTGGACTGCCGTCGAGGATGCCGGTCTGCCCGAGAAGATTCAGGAAGTTGCGTTCCGCGAAGCGGTGCGACTGCTCGCCCCCACTCAGGTCGTGGCGGCTGCCCCTGCCGCCGCACCGCGCTCGTCTGGCCAGACGGAGAAGTCTGCCCAGACAAGCGGGCCCACCGGGAGTGGTACGAGCCGCGGTGGCTCCAACGGCGACGGGTCCAAGATCACCGAGGCTGAGAGCACGATCCTCGACAAAGTCGAGCAGCATACGGCCGTCTCCCGCGCGAAGCTGGAGGAACTGGTCCACCTCGATGACGGGGTCCTGAAGGTCAGCCTCCCCGGTATCAAGTTGGGCAAGAATAACGCCGACAAGACGCGGGCGATCGCGCAGATCCTCACCATCGTGCGCGGCTTCGGTCTGGACGAGGGCGAGACCTCGCTGGAACTCGTGCGAGCCGAGGCCCAGCGGCTCAAGTGCTACGACTCGGCGAACTTCTCGTCGCAGATCAAGGTACTGAACGGCTACCTCATCACCGGTAGCGGCACTAATCGCCGCATCCGGGCGAAGTCCGGTGCCATCAACGGGTTCCCCGCATTCGTGGACAGCCTCCTGGGCGAGTCGTGACCGCGCTCGACGATCGCGTCCAGCAGGGCTTCATCGCCGCGGGCATTCCCGCCGAACTGGTGAAGGAGCTGCTGGAGGCGTTCGCCGAGGCGAAGCGGCGGTTCTACCGGGACGACCTGCGGCCCTCCGAGATCGAGGGCGCTCGGTTCTCGGAGGCCGTGTTCCGGATCCTCGAGTGGGCGACGACGCAGCAGTACACGCCGCTCGGCGGCAACCTGCCCAAGATCCCGACCCTGATGGGCAAATTCGAGCAGGCTACGGCTGCGCCTGAGAGCGTCCGCTTCCACATCCCGCGTACGCTCCGTCTAATTTACGACGTGCGGAACAAGCGGGACGTGGCGCACCTTGGCGACGGCATCGACCCGAACCAGCAGGACGCCACGATGGTCGTTCGGAACATGGAGTGGGTGCTCGCAGAACTTGTTCGGCTCCACCACAACATGTCTGCGACCGAGGCGCACGGGATCATCGTCGACTTGGTATCGAAGGACGTCCCGCTGATCCAGGTCTTCGACGGCTTCCCGCGCGTGTTGAAGCAGTTGAAGGCATCGGACCACGTGCTCACCCTGCTCTACTGGCGCGGTGTCGAGGGTGCCACTTTCACCGAGTTGCACTCCTGGGCGAGGGCAGCGATGCGCGCCAACCTGAAGCGCACCCTGAACACGCTGGACGCCAAGGATCTGATTCACCTCAACGGTGACCGCCACGTTCTGACTAACCTCGGCGAACGGGACGTCGAGCAGCGCAAGTTGCTCGAACCGCAGTAGGTCGTTCCCTGGAGCCTCCGACACAAGCCATACCGAACCTCTCGTGGGCTCCCGCCGATCTTCCAGCAGTTCGCGGAGGCCGGCCAAGCCTTCTTCGCCGGCCTGCTCGACGAGGATTTCATCGAGCCCACGCCGGCCCGCGAACCCGGCACGGGAGGCAATGGCGAAGGCGGCAGCCTTCCGGTAATCACCATGCAAGACCACGTGCTACTGGAGAACCTCACCCTGCTCACGGCCGACCCCAAGATTGCGGAGGCCCTCGCGGTCCTGACAGATGTCGGCGTCAGCACTGGAGAGCAGTTCGACCGTTTGCGGCGGATCACCCCAACTGAGCAGGCCTCCCGCAAGGCCAAGCGGGCGCCGCTCGAAGAGCTCGTGAAGACCGCCGTCGGCAAGTTCCTCGCCAAACTCAGCCTCAAACACGCCCGAGCGGTGCGGTCCGCGCGCCGGTCCGCAGCTCAGGTCATGAGCTGCGTGATCAGAGCGGATGCTGCGGCACCGGCACCCGAGTTGGCTGCCGAGGTAAGCACGCCCTCAGCGGTAGCAAGAGCTTCTTGAGCACGCGCTGGTCCGGCTCGGTCTTCGCTGCCTCCTCGACCACGAGCGTCGCCGCTTCACGGGCGGCGTCTACCTCGTCAGGGTCAATCCCTGAGTGGCCTCGATCAGCGCTAATGCGCGGCCGACAGCATCAGCCAGTTGCTCGTATCCGGCAGCGATCGGTACTTGCTGTGTGATGGTGCTGCCTTCAAGGGCGATGTTCACATTGCTGCCATTGACGACAATGACGTGACCGTTGCCTGATGGTGAGGCAGGAACAGGCGGGGTCTTGGCCCACTTGACCGAGATGTGACGCATGTTGCGGCTCCCGGCGTCGAGCACGTCGACGTGCGTCGCGTACACGTGCTGTTGCCCGCCGCGCGGGTCATCCCAGGTCAGCTGGTCGCCCTCGTAGATCGGGGTGTCGACGTTGAAGTCGACGGACTTGGACTGTACCAGGCCGTCGAAGACCTCAACGTTCCGACCGGGAGCTTCGGCGCCGGGCGTGACGGTGACCCTCTTCGTTCCGAAAGTCTTGCCGAACGTCTGGATGAACGTCATGTCGTCTTCCTCTCCGGGGCGACTGAGAGCCATCATTGCCTCCGGTTCATTTTCGCTTGGTGGTCATGGTGTCGAATCGATCTCAACGAACTGGAGCAGTTCAACGCCCAGGGGCTTCGTGCGCTGCTGGAGGGGTCCGCTTGGAGTCATCATCGTGTTCAGGGGTGCGTTGTCGAGTAGGCCAGCGTTCTGTAGCTCATCGAGCACCGGCGTCACGAGCTGCCGCCAACCGGCAACGCTCGGGAAGACGTACTTCTCGAGAAGCGCCCCGAGCGACGAAGCGCCCCACTGAGCAGGTTCGTGCCAGTCGGCCGTGCTCGCTTTGATCCATGCCCGCGGGTCGCGGAAGAAGTTGAGCATCGCGAAGTGCAGGTCGTCGTAGCGCGCCACAAGAGTCAGGAACTGTGCCCGTTTCGACTCATCGATGGTGCTCCACGGGCCAGCGTGCCGGACGGCTGAAGCGAGCCGGGTGCGCTTCTCCGCGCTGGAGGTCTCGGCGGCAGCTCTGGATGCACGCTCATATGCAGCCATGAACTCGTCGGAATCCAACACGGCCTCGGGCGTGAGCCCGTCGACACGCGTCAAGACGTCTTCCACAACACGAGCGACCGCCACGTTGAACTTGTGCTGCCGTGCGCCCTGACGTTCGGCAAGCAGTCCTGAGGTGAACTGCGCCACGACGCCACCGACCAGGGGAACTGCTGAAATCCCAGCCAGGCCGGCATTGATCATGGTGTCCCTGAGCGGTGAATGCCCTGGCACACGATCGTCGAGCGAATCCGTCATAGCTCCGATTCTCGCGCAGCCCACCGACAAACCCGGTCCGACTGGACCTCCCGTTCGATAGAGCGAGCTGACAAGCACGACTCGGTGAGACTGCCCTTCGGCAGTCGTGAACCGGTCCGATGACAATATGTACCTATGGATGGCTTCGTCAGTTGGGTGGTGCGGCACCGCATCGTCATCGGCGTTGTGCTGTTCGGGCTTGGCCTCGGAACCTCTGTGTTGCTCGCTTTCGGTGCGTCCTCGGCTGACCCGCCCGACGGCGCTCAGAGCGCCCTTCTAGTTATCATCAGCGGCCTGTTCAACGTCGGTGGTGCATGGGCGGTATCACGCCGGCCTGGCGGCCCAAACCTCACTGGTTCACAAGTGGCCGTTCGTCACCTCGCCAAGATCACGACCGATGTCGGCAAGCTGGCGCAGTTCGCCGACGAGGCCTTCGAAGGCAGACCCGCTGGAAAGAATCGCGAGGACGTAGGGCAGTTGAGTTGGAAACTCAGTGACATTGAGAGCCGCCTAATCACGAACCTTGAAGATTGGGCGAAGGTCTACCCGGACCTGATCGAAAACGGACCTAGCGATGCGAGCGGTCAAGAACCGGAGGAACAATGAGCGACGAACTGATCCAGGCCAAGGTGGCGCGCATCATCAATAACACCGACCTGGCACTTAACAAGGGTGCTGATGACGGTGTGGAAGAGGGCATGAAGTTCGCCATCCTTAGTGACGCTGGCGAAGAGATCCGAGACCCCGACACCGACGAGGTTCTGGACTCGATTCAGATTGCCAAGACCGTGGTAAAGATCATCCATTCTGCCTCCCGCTCGTCGATCGGACGGACCTTCCGCAAGCACGAGTCAGCGGGGATCTTCAACGCATTTGGGCAGGGCTCAACCCGATACGAGACTCTCGCGACCGACGAGAGCCGCGTCCAGCAGGAACTTGACCCGAAGAAGGCCAAAGTCAAAGTTGGCGATCGCGCTGTGGAGTACACGGGAGAATACACCGGTATCGTCTACGACTTCTGATCCGTGACCGGCGCGCCGTGTGGGCGGTGCGGCGCACCGGCTGGCTTCCGAGAACAGAAGATCGCCAGGTTGGCGAGTTGTCAGCCGGTCCCACCGTTGTGGTCTCGTACGACTGCGTAGTTGGTCCGTGCAGCGTCGTGGCCGAGCTTCTTCGCGACGAACTCTGACCGCTGCGTGCCGTCGGCAGCCGTGTAGGACTTCACGTAGCCCTCGGCGAGGAACCAGTCAGACCTGAGGAACTTCGAGTACGACTCCTCCGCAGCGCTCCGGTATTGCACCAGATCGTGGAACGTGGTGTTGACCTTGACGGTCGATCCGTCCTTCTCACGTTGATAGTGCTCTTGGCCGATCTTCGCGTAAAAGCGGGCATCGCCCGTGCGGGTGAAGCTGAGCGAGGGCTCTGATGCGATGAAACCGGATAGAGACCGCTGAGTATGGAGTGTCACGCGTTCTCCTCGTGAGATTCGGCACTGCTATGTCACCGCTTCTGCGTTGTTCCGCGGCTTACGGGGAGTACCCGGCGCTCCTCGGCGACCAGGCCGGAGCCCCACACCCCGGTGCAGTAACTGAGTCTGTACCCGGCTCGGTCCGATGCCGTACCTCTTGCCGATGGCGGCGAGGCTGTACCCTGCTCATATAGTTCCACGAACGCGTCGGCCTCATTGACCTGGGGACTCGGTCGCGTGCTTCAACGTCGTGGCGGCGTAGGTGCGCGCGAACGGTCGACCGGTGCAGGTCGTATCGCTGCGCCAGCTCCGATACGCGGGCACCCTGGCGGTACTGGCTGACGAGCGCCCCGATCTCTGTCGCGTCCAGGCGTGTTCCAGCCATCTCAATCGATGCCGCCACAGGGCCGCGCATGTCACTTCTGGGCGAAGTCGAGGTACGCCTGGGTAGGAGGAGACTCCCGTCCTTGGCCCGTTTTATCAGGGTTTTCAGCGCCCGCCGGGTGTTCCAGGACCCTCTCATTTGGACTACTTGATCAGATCCTCGGCTCAGCCGGCGATTTTTCCGTCCCGCGCCGTGATCGCGGACGCCGGGCCGGAGCTCACATCCGGTCGAAACGGGTGCGGGCCAGCCGGTGCAGCATGAGCGCGACATCGAGTCGCGTCCGGCCGGAGGGCGTCGTGGGGTCGTATCCGAGCAGTGCGGGAAGCTTCTGCAGGCGGGCATTCATCGACGAATGGTGGATGCCGGCATCGGCTGCGAGGGCCCGCACGCTGGTGCCCGCGGTGATCCCGTGCAGCAGCGGCAGGGTCCAGGTGGCGGCCAGCAGCCGATCGACGTCCTCGACGTCGGGGTGAACCGTGGGCCGCTGATCCTCCGCCTCCGCGAGGCTCAGGAGAGCGCCGAGATCGTCGGCGCGTACGACCGGATGCCGGGAGTCGCTGAGTCGCAGGGCGACGAGAGCCGAGCGCCATGAGACCCGCACGTCCATCGGGGAAGAAGCGACGACGCCGATGCCCGCCTGCTCTGCCGGGTGCGGCCCGTCGTCCGCCGTCAGAACTGCGCGGACCACGCCGAACCTGGTCGCGACGATGGCATGCGGCAGCGGGCGAGTGAGCTGCGCCGACGAGAGCACCGCGATCGTGCGGATCGGCGCATGCGTCGGGAAGGCGAGGTGCGCGACCGCCTCCTCTCGCTCGCTGTCGGTGGCATCGCCGGCCAGCAGCACCTCCACGGCGCGCCGGGTCGGTGCCGTGGTGTCGAGCCTGTGCGAGATGATCGACAGGGAGATCGCGAGCCGTTCGAGGATCATCGCATCGTTGGCGTGCGGCGCCTCGGCGCGCTCGATCCAGACGACGGCGTCCTCGCCGAAGCGGACCGCAGGCCAGCCCTCGGGGAGCCCGGTCGCGGCGAGGATCCGTCGGCCTCGAAGAGAAGCCCTCTGCGCGTGCAGCGGGACGATAGCCGACCGGGGCCCCGCTGAGCACAGCCGCTCCCCGCAGCATGCCTTCCGCGCGGACACGGCCGTCGACGAGCCTGTCGAAGTACTCGATCACCCGCAGCGTCTCGCTGGCCTCCGGGTCGAGTGCGCTGAGCCTTCCTGCGAGCTCCTTCATCGCAGCATCCCTTCGCCGTCATGCCCCACCCTACGCGAGCGGGGCATGACGGTCAGCGGTCAGGCGTCGAGCATGCGGGTCAGCCAGCGGTTGCGGGTCTCGACCATTGCGATCGACAGCTCCGCGTGAGGGGCGAGTCCGTCGAAGCCGTGGAACCCGCCGGGCCACACATGCAGCTCGCACTCGCCGCCGGCGGCCCAGATGCCCGAAGCATAGGCGACGTCCTCATCGCGGAACACCTCGGCGCTGCCGACGTCGATGAAGGTCGGAGGCAGGCCCGAGAGATCGTCGGCCCGCGCCGGCGCTGCGTAGATCGAGACGGCGTCTGTGCCGCGACGATCGCCGAGCAGGGCATCCCAGCCGGTGTCGTTGCTGGCGCGATCCCACACCCGACGCCCTGGAACTGGTGAGAGGAGACCGTTTCGTTGCGGTCATCGATCATCGGATAGATGAGCAGCGAGGCGCGCAGCGCCGGTCCCTTGCGGTCCCGAGCGAGAAGCGTGACGCCGGCGGACAGTCCGCCCCGGCGCTCGCACCTCCGACGATGAGGCGGGAGAGGTCGATGCCGAGCTCGTCGGCATGCTCGGCGGTCCAGACCAGGCCCGCGTAGCAGTCCTCGACCGGCACCGGATCGGGAAACTCCGGCGCAAGACGGTACTCGACGGAGACGATCACGGCTCCGTGGCTGGCGATGTACGGCAGGAAGCCCTGGACGCCCTGAAGGCGGTTGCCGAGGATCATCCCACCGCCGTGGATGTGATAGATCCCGGGACCCGGCGTGGTCTGATCGGGGCGCCGGAAGATCGATGCGACGATCTCCCCGCCGTCGAAGCCCGCGATCGTGCGCTCCTCGTGCACGGCGCCGACCGCGGCGACCTGCTCGGCGAACGTCGGATCCTCCGGCATCTGGCGCAGCGCCGGGATCATCTCCGGAGTGACGGTCGGCGGGATCATCTCCGCGATCAGATCCAGAGCGGCGTTCAGCTCGGGGTCGAAGGGCGGGCTGGGGTGGATGCTGGTCATCGCGATCTCCATCGGTCGGTCAGGTCCGCGGCACTGCGGATGACTAGATTCTGGTCGTGCTCCGGAGCTGTCGCGACCGCCGCGTGCTCCTGTTTCGGCGGTAGGCGACCGACACATGGCGCTCCCGCTCCGCCGGTCGGAGCGCTGGTGTCTGAGTACGATCAGCGATGTGACCACAGATATCGAAGGCGCGGACGCCCGATCCACGAATCTCCCTGTCAAGCTCGTCCTCGCCCTCATCGGGCTGGTCGTGCTCGGCTTCGGTGCGTGGTTCGGCGCAGCGCACTGGGCGATGTCCGGCACGAAGGTCGTCCTCGATGCGCAGCCGTTCGAGTGCGCCGGCGACGAGGTGACCCGCTACGCGGATGATGCCTTCGCGACGGAGGATCAGGCGATGTGGCGGCACGCGATCGAGCTGCGCGAAGGGCTGGACTGCAGCATCCGCTTCCATGTCGTCAATGAAGGCTGGCGTTCCGTCAACGTCGAGAGCATCGTCCTTCCGTTTCTCGGCGCAGAGTCCGCGCTTCCGACTGCCACCTCGCTCGGACCACACGGCGATCCTGCGGTCCTCCCGCCGATCGATGCCCGCGTCGACGCCGCCTTCACGATCTCCGGCTCCCCTCTGGAAAGCGACGACCGGGAGACGTTCGTCGCGCGACTCGCCTCCAACGCCGATGGCTGCGTCTCGGAGGGTGGGGCGATCATCGTGCCCGCACCTGCGGTCGTCGTGTCGGCGTGGGGGATGTCGCGGACGATCCAACCGGTGGCGAGCGAGCTGGCCTTCCTCGGTACGGTCGACAGCTCCTGCGACGAGTAGGCGCCCCTCCTTTTCCTTGCACTCGTGCAGAAATGCACACTGTGCAATAATCTGGAGTGATGAGTGACGAAGGACTCCGCGCGCGCAAACAGCGTCAGACACGGGATACGATCCATCGCGCCGCCGTCGACCTCGCCCTCGAGCTCGGACCGGATGCCGCCACCGTCGCAGCGATCAGCGAGCGCGCCGACATCTCGCCGCGCACGTTCTTCAACTACTACCCGAGCAAAGAAGACGCGATCGTCGGCCTGCACGAGGGGCTGCCCAGCGACGACGAGCTCGACGAGCTGCGCACGGGCGTCTCCGACGACCTGATCGCCGACATCCTGCGGCTCATGCTCGGGGTCTTCAGCCCCAGCGACGACCGGCTCCTCGAGCAGCGCAAGGCCCTCATGGCGGAGCACCCGCGACTCCTCCAGCGTCAGTGGGCGCGCATGATCGGCATCGAGCAACGGATCGGGGGCGCCGTGGCCGAGCGGATGCGGGCGACCGACCGTTTCGCCCATCTTCCCGACATCGACGCCGCCGCCCTCGCCCTCGTCGTGACCTGCAACGCCGTGCTGCGGCTCAGCATCCGCAAGGTCATCGCCCACGACATCCCGCCGTCGGAGATCCAGCCGCATCTGGACGACACTCTCCACACGCTTCGAGAGGTACTGCGCACGCTGCCATGACGTCTTCCCGCACTGCTCCGCGCCCGCGCTCCCACGAGACGCGCCGCGGCATCATCCTGCTCTTCGTCGGCCTGGTGCTGGCGATGCTGCTGGCCGCGCTCAGCCAGACCGTGCTCAGCGCCGCGATGCCGACGATGGTCGGCGAGCTCGGCGGTGTCGACCAGATGCTGTGGGTGATGACCGCCTACATCCTTGCGTCGACGATCATGATGCCGATCTACGGCAAGATGAGCGACCTGATCGGGCGCAAGCCCCCGCTGATCATCGCGATCCTGCTGTTCATCGCGGGATCGGTGCTCGGCGCGCTCGCGCCCGACATGGGCGTGCTCATCGCCAGTCGCGTCGTGCAGGGGCTCGGCGGCGGCGGGCTCATCATCCTCTCGCAGGCGATCATTGCGGATGTCATCCCCGCCCGTGAGCGCGGGAAGTACATGGGCATCATCGGGCCGTCTTCGCGGTCTCGTCCGTGGCCGGCCCGCTCCTGGGCGGCTGGCTGACCGAGCAGGTCGACTGGCGGTGGACCTTCTGGATCAACGTGCCGCTGGGTCTGCTGGCGCTGGCGGCGGCCATCACCCTCCTGCATCTGCCGAAGGGCACCAATACCCGGCCGAAGATCGACGTCCTCGGCATGATGACCCTGGCCCCGGCCACCGCGTGCCTGATCCTCGTCGCCTCCTGGGGCGGCAACGACTTCGCCTGGACCTCGCCGGTCATCCTGTCCTTGATCGCGGCCACGGTGCTGCTGTCGGTCCTGTTCGTGCTCGCCGAGCGTCGGGCGACCGAGCCGATCATCCCTCCGGCGCTCTTCCGGGACCGCAACTTCAACCTCGCGACGTCGGCGGGCCTGCTCGTCGGCGTCACGATGTTCGGTGCGATCGGATATCTTCCGACCTATCTGCAGATGACCTTCGGCGCCGACGCGACAGCCGCCGGCATGCTCATGGTCCCGATGATGGGCATGATGCTCGTGACCTCGCTCGGCAGCGGATGGCTGGTGAGCAAGTACGGCCGCTACAAGTGGATGCCGATCGCCGGTGCAGCGCTCATCACGCTCTCGCTCGTGCTGCTGAGCTTCATGACGCCCGAGACGCCGCTGTGGCGGTTCTGCACCGACGTGGGACTCCTGGGCGCCGGGCTGGGCGTGAACCTGCAGATCCTCGTCCTGATCGTGCAGAACTCCTTCCCGAGCCGGATGGTCGGCACGGCGACGGCGGCGAACAACTTCTTCCGTCAGATCGGTGCGTCGCTGGGAAGCGCGATCGTCGGCAGCCTGTTCACCGTCCGGCTGGTGGGTATCCTCGGCGAGCGGGTTCCCGAGGAGGGGCGGCCCAGGTCGGCGACGTCGGCTCCCTCACTCCGCACGGCGTCCTGGATCTGCCCGCAGGCCTGCAGTCGATCGTCGTGCACGGCTACAACGACGCCCTCACACCCCTCTTCCTGTGGATGGCGCCGCTCGGCCTCGTGGCCGTCGTGCTGCTGAGCTTCATCAAGGAGATCCCGCTGAAGACCACGGTCGAGCGCGACATCGTGCCCGAGGGCATCAGCGAAGGGCAGCTCATCATCGAGCATGAGGACGAGTTCGACCCGGCGGCGCCTTCCGACGCACCGGTGCGGCCAGGGTCATCCTCGCGTGCGGAGGCCTTCCCTCCGGGTCAGCCTTCGCCGCGGACGCGCTCCCACCGGTCTCCTCCTTCGGCATGAGCGACCACGGCAGCCTCCGATGCGGCGTCGAGGAGGGCATGCAGATCGTAGCCGGTGGACGTCGCCTGCGCCCATCCGATGCTCGCCGAGAGGCGGATGGGGATCGCCTGGTGCTCCTCGAGTGTCGAGACGCGCTCGAGGAGCACGCTGAGGATCTCCCGCATCCCGCCCTGTGACCGCGGAACGAGGGCGATGAACCTCGTGGGGCTCATCCGCTCGACATCGGCGTCGGCGGGCAGTGTCGCGTAGACGTCGTCTGCGAAGCTCTCGCTGATCGCGCTGAACGCGGCGGTGCCGGATGCGGCACGGATGTCGTCGGGATGGAAGATGCGGTTGGCGACCTCGAGGAGGCCCTCGGCGCCGACGCGGGCGATGCCCACGTCGAGGGAGTCGATCAACCGGCGGTTCCGGGCGCGCTGATCGGTCACGCGACGCAGGGCGAACCCGATGAGGGACGATTGCGCGCGAAGCAGACGCTTGGAGGAGCGGTTGCGCAGCGCGCCGACGGCCATGGTCGTGCCGATGAAGCCGAGGACGATGAGCAGGACGATGAGATCGATCGCCTTCTGCACGGACAGTCCTGTGTAGAACAGCCCGATGACCATGAGCACGCCGATGAACACGAGCGCGCCGAGCAGGATCGGCACGGAGTAGTAGGTGGCGATCCACGCGATCGGGAAGGCCCAGAGGAAGGCCATGGGGCCTCGCTGCCGGCATCGAGCAGTCCGATCGCGACGATGTCCACGGCGGGCACGATCAGGATCCCGTGGCCGCCGATGCGACGCCAGGGAACAGCGAGGGCGGCCAGGGTGACGGCCACGATCAGGGCGAGCGCTGCGAGAAAGCGCCAGTCGGTGAAGCTCGCGGGAACGAGCAATGCGGAGACGGCGGCGATGGCGACGGTCGAGAAGGCGAGGACGAGCTGCCATTGCCAGATCGACCGTGATCGGACGTCACCGAAGTGCCGTTCCGGCGCCTTGGACACGTGCTCTCCTGTCGCTGCCCCTTCCCGCTGCCACCATAGCGGGACGATGAGCCGCGTTTGATTTTCGGTGTACCGAAACCTAAAGTTTAGGTGTGCCGAAAAGTCATCGAATCGTCGCTGTCGCCGGAGTCGCGCTCGCCGCACTGCTCGCGCTGAGCGGGTGCGGTCTTGCGGCATCCGATTCGCCGTACAGCGCCCCCGACCGCTCGCCTGCGGCCGACGATCGCCCGCTCGTGCTCACGACCTTCACGGTGCTCGCCGACATGGCGCGCAACGTCGCCGGAGAACACCTGCGGGTCGAGTCGATCACGAAGATCGGCGCCGAGATCCACGGCTACCAGCCGACGCCCGGCGACATCCGGCATGCCGCCGACGCCGCGCTCATCCTCGACAACGGTCTGGGCCTGGAAGCCTGGTTCGAGAGGTTCGTCCAGACCGTGGACGCACCGCATGTCGTGGTGTCGGATGCCGTCGAGCCGATCGACATCGCCGCCGACGCCTACGCCGGGCTGCCCAACCCGCACGCGTGGATGAGCGCGCTGAACGCGCAGCTGTACGTGGATGCCATGGCGGCGGCCTTCAGCGATCTCGCGCCTGCCCACGCCGAGGCCTTCGTCGCCAACGCCGAGGCGTACAAGGCCGAGATCCAGGAGGTCCACGACGAGCTGCTCGCGGCGCTGGACACGCTCCCCGAGAACCAGCGGGCGCTCGTCACCTGCGAAGGGGCCTTCTCCTACCTCGCCCGCGATGCCGGGCTCACCGAGCAGTACATCTGGCCGGTCAACGCCGAGCAGCAGGCGACCCCGCAGCAGATCGCGGCGACGATCGCCTTCGTGGAAGCAGGCGACGTCCCCGCGGTCTTCTGCGAGTCCACGGTCTCCGATCGCGCGATGCAGCAGGTCGTCGCCGCGACAGACGCCGAGTTCGGGGGCGTGCTCTACGTCGACTCGCTGTCCGAGCGCGATGGGCCTGTGCCGACCTATCTGGATCTCCTGCGCCACGATGCCGACACGATCGTCGCCGGACTCACGCGAGGCTCGGAGTGACACCGGCGCTCGAAGTGACCGGCCTCTCCGTGAACTACGGAGAGGTCACGGCGCTCGACGACGTCTCGATCCGCGTCGAGTCGGGGCGTGTCTGCGCGCTGATCGGCATGAACGGCTCGGGCAAGTCCACCCTGTTCAAGGCGATCATGGGGCTCGTGCGGCCCTCGGCAGGACGCACGACGATCCAGGGCTCGTCACCCGCGATCGCCCGGCGTCGGGGAATCGTCGGCTACGTGCCGCAGAGCGAAGAGATCGACTGGAGCTTCCCGCTGTCGGTGCGCGACGTCGTGATGATGGGGCGTTACGGGCGGCAGGGAGTGCTGCGTCGCATCCGTGCTTCCGATCGTGCCGCCGTCGATGAGGCGCTCGCGAGGGTCGAGCTCGCCGACCTCGCGGATCGGCAGATCGGCCGGCTCTCGGGAGGGCAGCGCAAACGCGCCTTCGTCGCCCGGGGGATCGCGCAGCAGGCCGAGGTGCTGCTGCTGGACGAGCCCTTCGCCGGTGTCGACAAGCGTTCCGAGGCGACGATCGTGCGGCTCCTGAAAGATCTCGCCACAGACGGCCGGACCATCCTCATCTCCACCCACGACCTGCATGCGCTGCCGGCGCTCGCCGACGAGGCGATCCTGCTCATGAACCGCGTGCTGCTGCACGGCGACGTCGACACGGTGCTGGAGCCGGCCAACCTCGCCAGGGCCTTCGGGCTGGAGGCGGACGCATGAGCATCCTCGACCTGCTGCTCGAGCCCCTCGCCTACGACTTCATGGTGCGGGCGCTGGTGACGACCGTGATCGCCGCCGTGGTGTGCGCGCTGCTGTCGTGCTGGCTCGTGCTGATCGGCTGGTCTCTCATGGGCGACGCGGTCTCGCACGCGGTGCTGCCGGGCGTCGTCATCGCGTACATCTTCGGGGCGCCCTTCGCGCTGGGCGCGCTCGTGTTCGGGCTCCTCGCGGTGGCGCTGATCGGCGGCATCCGCGACACGAGCAAGGTGAAGGAGGATGCCGCGATCGGCATCGTCTTCACCACGCTGTTCGCGCTCGGCCTCGTGCTGATCTCGGTGACGCCCTCGCAGACCGACCTGAACCACATCATCTTCGGCAACGTGCTGGGGGTGTCGCCAGCGGATCTCGTGCAGATCGTGGTGCTGGCCGCCGTCGCCTTCGCGGTGCTCATGGTCAAGCGGCGCGATCTGACGCTGTACGCGTTCGATCCCACGCATGCGCATGCGATCGGGCTCTCGCCGCGGCTGCTGGGGGCGCTGCTGCTGGGGGTGCTGGCGCTGACGGCGGTCGTCGCGCTGCAGGTGGTCGGGGTGATCCTGGTGGTGGCGATGCTCATCATCCCCGGCGCCAGCGCGTATCTGCTCACGGAGCGCTTCGGGCGGATGCTGCTGATCGGCCCGGCGCTCGCCGCCCTGTGCTCGGTGGTCGGCATCTACCTGAGCTATTGGCTGGACGCGGCGCCGGGAGGGCTCGTGGTCCTCGTGCAGGGAGCGGCGTTCGCGCTCGCGTACCTGGCGAGCAAGGTGCGGGCGCGGCTCTTCCGGGCGGTGTCCGCCTGGCGATAGGCTCCACACAACAACTCTGAAAGGAACCCCCATGTCCTTCTTCTCCGCTGTGTGGGATGTGCTGCTGTGGGCACTGCTGTTCACGGTCTTCATCGGCTACCTGATGGCGCTCTTCTCGATCATCACCGACCTGTTCCGCGACACGAAGCTGAACGGCTGGCTGAAGGCCCTGTGGTTCGTGTTCCTGATCTTCCTGCCGCTGCTGACCGCGCTGGCGTATCTCATCTTCCGCGGACGCGGCATGACCGAGCGCGCGGTCGCACAGCAGCAGGCGGCGCAGGCGGCGGCGGACGACTACATCCGTTCGGTGGCCGGTTCTCCGACCGACGACATCGCCAAGGCGAAGTCGTTGCTGGACTCCGGCGCGATCACGCAGGCCGAGTACGAGCAGCTGAAGGCGGCCGCACTCGCCCGCTGACCGAGGCTCACACGCCCTCGTGCCCCGCGCTCGGCGCCGGGGTGCGGGGGCGTCGCGGTTCTAGACTGGCAACCGTGCGCATCCGACTCGACATCGCCTACGACGGCACCCATTTCCGGGGCTGGGCGCGTCAGCCGGGGCTGCGCACGGTGCAGGGCACGCTCGAGGACGCGCTGGCGCGGATCGTCGGCTCCGAGGTGCGCCTGGTCGTGGCCGGGCGCACGGATGCGGGCGTCCACGCATCCGGTCAGGTCGCCCACGTCGACCTGGACGAGGCCCAGTGGGCGCGCATCGAGTCGCGACACGGGCGTGCGGCGCACGATCCTGCCGGGTCGATCGCGGGTCGCATGCGCGGAGTGCTGGGAGCGTATCCGGATGTCACGGTCAGCCGCTCCGCGCTCGCACCCGAGGGGTTCGACGCGCGCTTCTCCGCCGTGTGGCGTCGGTACCGGTACCGCCTGGCCGACGGCCTGTCGGGCTACGATCCGCTGCGCCGGCTGAACACGACGACGATCCGTGGCGAGCTGGACGCCTCGGCGATGGATGCCGCGGCGCGCTCGCTCATCGGTCTCCACGACTTCGCCGCCTACTGCAAGCCGCGCGAGGAGGCCACGACGATCCGGACCCTCCTCGAGTACGGCTGGCATCGTGACGCCGACGGCGTCCTGATCGCCGAGGTCACGGCGGACGCCTTCTGCCACAGCATGGTGCGGGCGCTCGTGGGCGCCTGCGCCGCTGTGGGGGAGGGGCGCCTCGACGTGGAGGATCTCGTGGTGCTGCGCGAAGGGCGGGAGCGGACGAGCGAGTTCAAGGTCCTCGCCGCTCGAGGTCTCACGCTCACCGAGGTCGGCTATCCCGCCGACGACCTGCTCGCCGCACGCGCGGAGCAGACGCGGAATCGCCGCGATCGCGAGTAGACACGAGTGGTGCCTTCACGCCCCGCGCACAGCCGAGGGGCGTACCGTGGAACGTGATGCGGATCATCTCGTACAACCTGCGCAAGCACCGTGCGGCATCCGAGCTCACCAGGCTCGTCGAGGACCACGGTGCGAACCTCCTGTGCCTGCAGGAGTGCGACGTCGCCGCCCTCCCCGAGCGCATCGCGAACCTGAAGCTCGCGCGTGCGACCGCGGGCAACCGGCTGGGGCTGGCGCTGTATCACGGGGCGAGCATGTTCCGTGCCGAGAAGGTCATGACCTGGGGGCTGAAGAAGTCCCTGCACGACATCGTGCTCCGGCCGGCGCACGAGAGGGTGCTCGGTGTGCGGCTGCGCGACATCGACGACGGGCATGAGATCGTCGTGGGGTCGTTCCATGCGGCACCGCTGACGGCGCTGAACTCGCTGCGGCGCAGTCAGATCCGTGCGGCGCTCACGCAGCTGCAGTCCCTCGGCCCCGATCTGCCGGTGCTCATGGTCGGCGACTACAACTATCCGGTGTTCAAGGAGAGCCTCGGGCAGACGGTCCGCGACCACGGCTACTCGCTGACCCTCAGCGACGACCACACCTATACGCGGTACCGGGTCTTCCGCGGACACTACGACTTCGCGACATCCGTCGGCCTGACTATCGACCGCATCACCACGCTTCCGCAGGGCACGAGCGATCACCGGCCGATCCTCGTGACGGCGCGGGTGCGCGAGGCGTTCGCCTACGAGCGCATTTGATCGAGGCGACCGGATGCCGTAAGCTGATCCTTTGGTGCCCGCACTGCTGGGTGCCACGAACGTGAGCCCTCCACTGGCGTGTTCCCTCCTGTCGGAGAGAACCACCCCGGAGCGGGATTCACGAACCACTCCGTTCGATCAAGAAAGCAGCACTACTGTGACGCGCACTTACACCCCGAAGGCCGGGCAGGTCCAGCGTGACTGGGTCGTCATCGACGCAACCGATGTCGTCCTCGGCCGCCTCGCCTCCCACGCCGCCACGCTCCTGCGTGGCAAGCACAAGCCGACGTTCGCCAACCACGTCGATGTCGGTGACTTCGTCATCATCATCAACGCCGACAAGGTGGCACTGACCGGCCAGAAGCTCCAGAAGAAGCTGGCGTACCGTCACTCGGGCTACCCGGGCGGCCTCAAGTCGGTCACCTACGCCGAGCTGCTCGAGAAGAACCCCGTCCGTGCGGTCGAGAAGGCCGTCCGTGGGATGCTCCCGAAGAACACCCTGGGCCGCCAGCAGCTCTCCAAGCTGAAGGTCTACACCGGTGCCGAGCACCCGCACGCTGCGCAGCAGCCCCAGCCGTACACCCTCGACCAGGTCGCCCAGTAAGCGCCGCACAGACTAGGACAATTCTCGTGGCGAACAACGATTCCATCGAAACCCCCAGAACTACACGACCGAGACTCCCGAGGCGGCTGCTGCCGAGCACGCCGCTCCTCGCCCGGTCCTCAACGTCCCCGGCGCCGCCGTGGGCCGTCGCAAGCAGGCCATCGCCCGCGTGCGCCTCGTTCCCGGCTCGGGCACGATCACGGTCAACGGCCGTGCACTCGAGGACTACTTCCCGAACAAGCTCCACCAGCAGCTGATCACCGACCCGTTCACGGTCCTGGGCCTCACGGGTGCCTACGACGTGATCGCTCGCATCTCCGGCGGCGGCGACTCCGGTCAGGCCGGCGCGCTGCGCCTGGGCATCGCCCGTGCCCTCAACGAGATCGACGCGGAGAACAACCGTCCGACCCTCAAGAAGGCCGGCTTCCTCTCGCGTGACGCTCGCATCAAGGAGCGCAAGAAGGCTGGTCTCAAGAAGGCCCGCAAGGCTCCTCAGTACTCGAAGCGTTAAGGTTCGGCCCTTCCGATGCCGCTTTTCGGCACGGACGGTGTGCGAGGACTCGCCAATGGCGTCCTCACCGCCGACCTCGCTCTCACCCTGGCCCAGGCGACCGCGGTCGTCCTGGGCCAGGGCCGTACTGCAGAGGCGCGCAAGGCGCAGGGCAAGCGGCTGACGGCCGTCGTCGCCCGCGATCCGCGCGTATCCGGGGAGTTCCTCGCCGCGGCCGTGGCCGCGGGCCTGGCCTCGTCCGGCGTCGATGTGCTCGAGGCCGGGGTCATCCCGACGCCGGCCCTGGCGTTCCTGATCGCCGACCGCGACGCCGACTTCGGCGTCATGGTGTCGGCGTCGCACAACCCCGCCCCGACAACGGCATCAAGATCTTCGCCCGCGGCGGGGTGAAGCTCCCCGACATCGTCGAGGAGCGCATCGAGAAGGCGATGTCCGGCGACAAGCTGCTGCCCACGGGCGCCTCCGTCGGCCGCATCCGACGCTTCTCGGACGCCGAGGACCGCTATCAGCTGCACCTGCTGGCTTCGATCCCGCATCCGCTCGACGGCATCCACGTCGTGCTCGACTGCGCGCACGGCGCGGCGGCGGGCGTCTCGCCGCAGACCTTCACGGACGCCGGCGCCAAGGTCACGGTCATCGGTGCCGATCCCGACGGCCTCAACATCAATGACGGCGTCGGCTCGACCCATCTCGACAACCTCGCCGAGGCCGTCGTCCGGCTCGGAGCCGATGTCGGCATCGCCCACGACGGCGACGCCGACCGCTGTCTCGCGGTGGACGCCGACGGCAACATCGTCGACGGCGATCAGATCATGGCGATCCTCGCGGTGGCGATGAAGGAGCGCGGCGAGCTCGCCGAGAACACGCTCGTGGCGACTGTCATGAGCAACCTCGGACTCCACCGGGCCATGCACGAGCACGGCATCACCGTGCGCCAGACCGCCGTCGGCGACCGCTATGTGCTCGAAGACATGAATGAGGGCGGCTACTCGCTCGGTGGCGAGCAGTCCGGCCACGTGATCATGAGTCGGTACGCTACGACCGGCGACGGTCTGCTCACCGGTCTGCACCTGGTGTCGGAGATGGCCCGCCAGAAGAAGTCGATGGCCGAACTCGCGTCGATCATGACCGTGTACCCGCAGGAGCTCGTCAACGTTCGCGGCGTCGATCGCACCCGGGTGAAGGACGACGAGGGCGTCACGGCCGCCGTGCGCGCCGCCGAGGAGCAGCTGGGCGACACCGGTCGGGTGCTGCTGCGCGCCTCGGGCACCGAGCAGCTCGTGCGGGTCATGGTCGAGGCGGCCGATGCCGACACGGCCCGCTCGCTCGCCGACTCCCTCGCAGAGGTCGTGCGGGAGCGGTTGGCGCTGTAGGCGAACTCGTCGTCTCGCACGGCTTCCCTCCCGGAAGGCGAGGATACGAGCGAGCCCCTTCAGGTGCGTGCATGAGTGCGCTGCGGCGCGCGCAGGATTCCGCACCGCGTCCCAACGGGTACCCTTCATTCCTGATGGCCTCTGCGCCGAAGGAGTGTTGCATGGCGATGAACGACATCAAGGTCGACAGCGCGGATCGCCTTGTGGCGGCGGCGCTGCAGGTGAACGGGCGTGCCTCATGGGGGAGATCGCTCGTGCGCTCGACATCCCGGAGCGCACGGTCGCGCGACGCGGCCAGAGACTGCTCGACAGCGGACTCGTCAGGGTGTCCACGTACGTGGACCCCGCCCGCGTGCTGCACGCGAGGGCGGTGCTGTTTCGCATCACCACCCGCCCGAAGGAGCTGTGGAACGTCGCTCGCACTCTCGCCCGACGCGCGGATGCCTCGTCCGTGTCGATCCTGGAGGGCAGCAGCGACATCGCCGGGATGCTCCTGCCTCGCGATGACGCGTCGATCCGTGAGTTGCTCTTCACAGACTTCCGTGAGTTGAAGGGGGTCGAGTCCATCAACGTCACGACTGTGCTGAAGTTCTTCCGCTCAGGGCACGATTGGCGCGCGGATGTGCTGAGCGACGCGCAGGTGCGGCTGCTCGATCCTCCTACGACGCGGAGGGCCGATCCGGGTGACGTTCTCTCTGCGGATGAGCAGGCGCTGATCGAGCTGCTTCTTCTCGATGGGCGGATGCCCGTGGCTCAGCTGGCGCGCGGCGTCGGTTTGAACGTCACGACGACCCGTCGCCGCATGGAGTCACTCACGCGACGCGGACTCATGCATCCTCGCACCGAGGTCGTCCCTCAGTTCTTCGGGCTCGGGCTCGAGGCGCTGGTGTGGTTCCGGGCGCCGATGGCGCGCCTGGAGACCATCGGGTGCGCACTCGCGGAGACGGCTGAGGTCAAGTTCATCGTGGCGACCACGGGACCTCCCAGCTGCTCGCGAACATCCTCGTCAAAGACGAGGCGGCCTTCTACGAGTTCCTGACGGGGCCTGCCATCGCGGGGCATGACGGACTCGAGGTGGTCGACTCCCTGGTGGTGATCACCCCGGTCCTGAGGGGGTCGCTCATGGTCGATGAGGCGCCCGAGCGCGACGGTGAGGACGCACTCACCGGGGCGATCAGAATCTAGGCCACATCCTCCAAGTTATAGAGCTGTTATGGCGAAATAGTTCAATCTGACTTGCATAATTGGCCAATACAAGCAAATATCATCTCGTACGGATTCAACCGGCGAGAGGATCACCGTGTTCACGGCAACGGGAAGCGACTGGGCGCAGCGCGTGGAAGCACTGGATCTGCGCACGAGCCTGCTTCTCGACGGCGGATGGGTACACGGCTCCGCCGCACCGCTCACGCCTGTCAGCCCTCGCGACGGCCGTGCACTGCCGGAGGTAGCGGCAGCGTCGGCCTCTGATGTCGATGCCGCGGTCCGCTCGGCGCGCACCGCCTTCGAGTCGGGCGTCTGGTCGCAGCGTGCACCACGTGACCGCGGGCAGGCCCTGATCGCCTTCGCGCAGAAAATCCACGACACGGCCGAAGAGCTCGCGCTGCTGATCTCGCTCGAGATGGGCAAGCCCATCCGCGAAGCCCTGCAGACGGAGCTCCGCGCGGTCGTGAACTGTTTCCGCTGGTATGGCGAGGCTGCGGACAAGGTTCTCGACGAACTGCCAGTCACGACGCCGAGCAGCTTGGCGCTGGTCACCCGCGAGCCCGTCGGCGTCGTCGCCGCAGTGGTGCCGTGGAACTTCCCGCTGACCATGACGGCCTGGAAGCTTGCGCCGGCACTCGCCGTGGGCAACAGCGTGATCCTCAAGCCCGCCGAGAACTCCACCTATTCGGCGCTGCGCCTCGCCGAGCTCGCCATCGAGGCGGGCATCCCCGCCGGCGTCCTCAACGTCACTCCCGGTCGCGGGATGAGACCGGACGGGCGCTCGGCGAGCACGGGGATGTCGACGTCGTGACCTTCACCGGCTCTCCCGAGGTCGGTCGGAGGTTCCTCGGCTATTCGGCTGCTTCGAACGGCAAGCGCGTCTGGCCGGAGCTCGGCGGCAAGACCGCGAGCCTGGTGCTGCCCGACGCCGATCTGGAGCAGGCCGTGCGAGCCACGGCAGACGGATGCTTCTACAACCAGGGCCAGATGTGCACCGCTTCCTCGAGGTTGCTCGTACCCCGGGCCGACCGCGATCGCGCGCTGGAGATCGCCGCCGAGGTCGCGCGCACGAGCCTTCCGGATGATCCCTTCGCCGTCACCACCTCGATGGGCGCCATCGTCGGCGAGGGACAGCTCCGCAGCATCGCGGGATTTGTGGAGCGCGCGGTCGCGGAGGGCGGAGAGATCGCCGCGGGAAGCGCTGAGCGCTACGAGGCCGTTCCCGGAGGCAGCTACTTCGCGCCCGTCGTCCTCGGCGTCACCCCGGAGCACGAGGTCGCACGTCGCGAGGTCTTCGGTCCGGTGCTGTCCGTCATCGCCTACGACGACGTCGAGGATGCGCTCAACATCGCCAACGGCACCGAGTACGGTCTCGCCGCAGCCCTGTGGAGCAACGACCTCAACGCCGTGCACAGGCTGTCGCGCCGGCTCAAGGCAGGGTGGTCTGGGTGAACTGTTTCGAAGAGGGCGACATGACCATTCCGTTCGGCGGGGTGAAGGGCTCGGGCTTCGGGCGGGACAAGAGCCTGCACGCACTGGAGAAGTTCACCGATCTGAAGTCCACCTGGATCGAGCTGTCATGATCCGGCCCCTCATCGGGATCACCACCTGGCAGCGTCGGTTCGACACCGAGCTTGGCGAGAAACGCCCCGTGCACAGCCTGGGCGTCGAGTACGCCTCACCTGTGGAGGCTGCGGGCGGCGCGGTCGTGCTGCTTCCTCCCACCGGAGGCGTCGACGACGTGCTGAACCGGCTCGACGGTCTGGTCGTCTCCGGCGGGGAGGACATGGACCCGACCCGTTACGGTGCAGGACGGCAGAACGGCAGGAGCTACGACCCCTCCCGCGACGAGTTCGAGATCGCGCTCGTCTCGGGCGCCCGCGACCAGGGATCCCTGTCCTTGCGATCTGTCGCGGGATGCAGGTGGCCAACATCGCCTTCGGCGGCACTCTGATCGTCGACATCGCGGCGTCCGCGGCTCATCGCCCCGTGCGGGGCGCGGCACAGCTCGACGAGCGGCATCCGATCTCCCTCGATCCGGTCAGCCGACTGGCGAGGACGTATGGGGTGACCGAGCGGATCGTCAACACCATCCATCACCAGGCCGTCGGAACTCTCGCCCCGGGGTTCCGTGCTGTCGCCTGGGCGCCGGACGGGATCATCGAGGCGATCGAACCCGATGGCGAATGGCCCTTCTGGGGTGTGCAGTGGCATCCGGAGAAGATGGCGCAGCCGGCCGAAGCTGCTCAGGAGCAGCCCTTGTACGCGGCATTCCTCGCCGCGGCACGTCAACGAGCGGCGGGGAGTCCGCCGCAGAGAAAGGAACAGAATGAGCAAGCAGATCTTCCTCGAGTACGAGAACGGCACCCGTGCCGTAGCGACCTTGATGGAGGACCTCGCCCCCGAGACCTGCAAAGCGCTGTGGGGCGCTCTGGAGAAGCCGGTCACGATGCAGGCCCTGCACGCCATCTACGCCGGACCCGAGGTCATGGTCGGCCTTCCCGAGGAAGCGCAGAACTTTGACCCCGAGGCGGTGCCCCACGAGAACCAGCAGGTCATTCCCGCCCCTGGCGACCTGATGTGGTACTGGCAGCGCCCCATGCAGATGGGCGGGCTGCCGTTCGAGTGGTACGAGGTCGGTGTCTTCTACGACCGCGGGGCACGTACGCTCGGTCCGCTCGGCTGGACTCCGGTGAACATCTGGGCGTCTGTCACCGAGGGTCTGGCGGAGTTCGCCGCGGAGAGCGCCGCCATCCGTATCGACGGCGCCAAGAACCTCACGATCGGTCGTGTCGCCTGAGGGAACCTCGCCCACGCCGCCTGATCACATACCGAATGACGAATACAAAGGAGTAAGCATGAAGAACCGCAGACTATTCACGCTCGGCGCCCTCGCGGCCGCCAGCTCGCTCGTGCTGGCCGGCTGCAGCGGCAATGCCGAACCCCCGTCGGAAGGCGGCGACGAGAAGCCGTTCGCCGGCGAGACGCTCGTCGTCACGACCTTCGGCGGCGACTGGGAGACGGCCTTCGTCGAGGCGGTCGTTGAGCCCTTCGAAGAGGAGACCGGTGCCAGTGTGCAGCTCGTCACCCTCTACAGTGCCGACGCGCTCGCGCAGGTGACCGCCCAGAAGGCCAGCCCGCAGATCGACGTCGTGCACTTCTCCGGAGGACAGGAGTACACCGCCGCACAGGAGGGACTGATCGAGCCGATCGCCGCATCCGACCTCTCCGAGTACGACAACCTCGTCGAGGTCGCGACCGTCGGACTCGAGCGCGGGGAAGGCCCGGTGATCCAGCTGGCGCCCATCGGGCTCGTCTACAACACGGAAGCGGATGCCCCGGCACCGACATCCTGGACGGACCTGTTCGACGAAGCCTACGCGGGTCACATCGCACTCGCCGACTTCTCCAACACCTACGGGGTGCTGTCCATGCTTCGCGTCTCGGACGTGCTCGGCGGAGGGATCGACGACCCCTCCCAGGCGATCGCCGACCTTGGCGCGCTTGCGGCCGATGGCGACGCGATCGTCGTCCCGACATCGCCCGACCTTCAGACGGCGTTCGCGCAGCGCGGCACCTGGCTCGCCCCGTACGCGATGGACTACGCCGGCACTCTGCAGGACGCCGGACTCCCGGTGGAGTTCATCGTCCCCGAAGAGGGCGTGACCGCATCGCTCATCACCGCAAACGTGGTCTCCGGCCGGGAGAACCCGGAGCTGGCTAAGTTGTTCATCGACTTCGAGCTGCGCCCGCACGCACAGAAGGTCTTCGCCGAGCAGATGCGCTACTCGCCGGTCAACACGACCACCGAGCTGTCGGCGGACGCCGAGGGCACTGTGCTCACCGCCGATGAACTCGCTTCGGCCGTCGTGTACGCTCCTGGTGACATCGCCGCGAACCGTCAGGCGTGGACCGATGAGTGGAACGCCCTGATCACCCAATGAGCACTCGAACCCGCAAGGAGCCCTGGCTCCTTCTCCTGCCGGCGATCGCCCTCCTGGCGATCGGCTTCGTCACCCCGGTGGCGGGTATGCTCCTCATGAGCGTGCAGTCGCCGGCAGGCGGGTTCACCCTGGAAAACTTCACGCGACTGTTCTCCAGCGACTACCATCTCCAGGCTGCGTGGCGCTCGCTCCGCCTGGGGCTGATCCAGACGGCCGTCACTCTCGTGCTGGCCATCCCGCTCTCGTACATCATGGCGAGGTCCGGTCCGAGAGTGCGCTCCTTCCTGCTGATCGTCATCATCCTCCCGCTCATGACGAGCGTCGTCGTCCGCACCTTCGGGTGGGTCGTGCTGATGGGACCCATGGGCCTGCTCATGGACATTCCCGGCGCCGAACTTCTCGTTCGCGGCACACAGGGCTTCCTCGGCACCGAGGCGGGAGTGGTCATTGCCATGGTCCAGGTGCTGCTGCCCTTCGCGGTGTTGAGCATCCTCGGCGTCATCTCCGGCATCCGCCCGCAACTCGAAGAGGCAGCGCGCACGATGGGCGCCGGTTTCTGGCGCACACTGTGGCATGTCGTACTGCCCTTGTCGGTGCCCGGCATCATCGCCGGGGCATCCCTCGTCTTCGTGCTGTCGGTCAGCTCGTTCATCACGCCCCGCTTCATCGGCGGTGCGCAGATCCCGGTCTTCGCGCAGACGATCTACGTCGACGCGACCACCAATCTCAACTGGCCGTTCGCAGCGGCTCAGGCTGTGCTGCTCTTCGGCGGCGTCACGCTCGTGCTGGCGGCGACCGCTCGACTCGGAAGGGCACGGGTGCAGGCATGATCCGCTCAGTGCCGATCCTCGGAAAGATCCTGGCGATTCTTCTCGGCGTCGTCGTGACGCTGTACATGCTCGTCCCGCTTCTCGTGGTCGCAGGTGCCTCGGTGAGCGAGAGCCGTTTCCTCACCTTCCCACCGCAGGGGTTCACCCTCGACTGGTACGTGGACGCCCTCACCTCAGACACCTACCTCGAGCCCTTCCGGCTGAGTCTGATGGTCGGTGTGACGGTCGCGATCTTCGCAGCCGTCATAGGGACGGCTGCGGCGCTCGCCCTGACGCGCTTCCCGATCCCCGGTGCCGGAGCGATCCAGGCGTTGCTGATGTCGCCGTTGACGCTGCCGACGATCATCCTCGCCATCGGTGCGCTGTCGTTGACGTCCATGACCATCGGTGCTCCCAACGTCGGCGTGCTGGTCGTCGTGCACATCGTGATCGCGATTCCCTATGTCATGCGCACCGTCACCGGTGTGATGGCGCGGGCGGATCACTTCACCGAAGAAGCTGCACGGACCCTCGGTGCGAGCGCGTGGAACCGCTACCGCCTGGTCGTGCTACCCATCGCCCGCCCGGGCATCGCCGCAGGCGCCTTCTTCGCATTCAACATCTCGTTCGACGACGCGGTGATCGCGCTGTTCCTGAGGACGCCGCAGCTGGAGACACTGCCGATCGCCATCTACGGGCAGCTGGAGTTCAGCACGTCGCCGACGGTCGCCGCCGTCTCGACGCTCATGGTCTTGATCACCGTCGTACTCATGATCGTCCTCGAACGCATTATCGGCCTGGGAAGGTTGTTCGTCTGATGACTACGCTCACCATCGCTTCTCTCACGAAGGACTTCAAGAGCACCACCGTGCTCAAGGGGATCGACCTTACGGTCGAGTCGGGGGAGTTCATCTCCTTGCTCGGGCCGTCGGGCTGCGGCAAGACGACTTTGCTGCGCTGCATCGCCGGCCTCGAGACGCCCAGCGGCGGGTGATCGAGATAGGTGGGACGGACGTCACGCGCCTCCCGCCGGAGAAGCGTCATCTGGGCATGATGTTCCAGAGCTATGCGCTTTTCCCGCACATGACGGTCGCGGAGAATGTGCGGTTCGGGCTGCGGATGGCCGGCGACAAGCCGAAGTCCGAACAGCGCGCGCTCGCCGTGCGTGCGTTGGAGCGCGTGCAGATGGGCCACCTCGCCGACAGGTTCCCGGCTCAGCTGTCGGGCGGACAGCAACAGCGGGTCGCGCTCGCGCGAGCGATCGCGTTCGAACCGCGGGTCCTTCTGCTCGATGAGCCACTGTCTAACCTCGACGCGCGTCTGCGGGAGGACATGCAGATCGAGCTGAAGGAGTTGCATCGTGCTCTGGGACTGACGACCGTCTTCGTCACCCACGACCAGGAGGAGGCGATGAGTCTCTCCGACCGCATCGTTCTCATGAACGCCGGCCGCATCGAGCAGGAAGGAGCGCCGACCGAGCTGTACGGTGCCCCGCGCTCGTCCTTCGCCGCAGACTTCATCGGCTCGGCGAACCTCCTGCCGGCCACCCGTTCCGGCGGGTCGGCAGTGCTGGAGGGAACCGACGTGACAGTCGCCGTGAGCGGCGAAGGGGCGATGGGCAAAGGGCAGGTCATGCTCCGTCAGGAAGATCTCCGCCTCCGCTCCGCGGTCGCCGCGGACGCACCGGTGCCTGTCGACGTCGTCGCCTCCGTGTACCGGGGTGCCGATGTCGTCTACGTTGTCGAGCTGGCTGGGCGGCGCCTGCGTGTCGTGCTCCCGAGGCATGAGGAGATCCTCCCGGCGGGATCGGCCGGCCTCGGCTGGCGGGAGGGCGCCGCGCTGTGGCTCTCTGAGTGAGCTCGCGGCATCCGGTCTCAGGGTTGGTCGCCCTCCCACGACATCGACTCGATGTAGCGCAGAAGCACGCCCTCGCGCAGCGCCCAGGGGCTCACCTCGAGCACATCGATCTTGAGCGCCTCCATCGCGGCGTGCAGGACGACGGCGGCCGCGACGATCTGGAACGTCCGGTCCGGGGTGATCCCGGGCAGCTCCTGGCGGGCGGCGGCGGGATCTTCGCCAGACGCGGGATCCATGCGGCGAGCGAGTCCTTGGCCAGCTCGACGCGGTCGTAGCTCGGCACCGAGGCGACGCGGCGCCCGGCCAGCGTGGCGAGGGAACGGATCGCCTTCGACGAGCCGACGATGTGATCGGGCTTCGGGAGGGCGCGGAACTGCTCGGCCAGCGGCGCCAGCACCCCGCGGGCGTGTTCGCGCAGACGCTCGACCGCCTCCAGCCCGGGCGGGTCGTCGGGGAGGAACTGCACCGTCATCCGACCGGCTCCGAGCGGAACGGATGCCGCGAGCTCCGGTGTCTCCTCGGCGCCGGCCGCGAACTCGAAGGAGCCCCCGCCGATGTCCAGCAGCATGATGCGCCCGGCCGCCCACCCGAACCAGCGGCGCACAGCGAGGTAGGTCAGCTCCGCCTCCGCCTGCCCGCCGAGGACCTGCAGGCTCTGACCGAGCGCCGCCTCGATGCGGGCGATGACCTCGTCGCCGTTGCGCGCCTCGCGCACGGCGCTCGTCGCCGTCGCCAGCAGGGCGTCGACGCTCTCCGCGGCGGCGATCTCGCGGGCGCGGGTGACGGCGGCCTCGAGAGCCCGGATGCCGTCCTCGCTGATCGCGCCGTCGGCGGTGAGGAAGCGCATGAGGCGCAGCACCGTGCGGTCGCTCGTCGTCGCCGTCGGCCGCCCGCCCGGATGGGCGTTGGCGGCGAGCAGGTGGACGGTGTTCGAACCGATGTCGAGGACTCCCAGGCGCACGGGTCGAGAATACCCGGTGAACGGCACGGGACCGGCCGACCGATACGATGTAACCCGTGAGCGACGACCCGAACCCGCAGCTTTCTCCGTACCGGGAGATCGATCGCGCGGACTGGGCGCGTCTGGCCGCCGACCTCGATCAGCCGCTCGCCGAGACCGAGCTCGTCGCGATCCGCGGGCTGGGAGACCGCCTCGACCTCACCGAGGTGAGCGAGGTGTACATGCCGCTGAGCCGGCTGCTCAGCCTGTACGCGTCGGCGACGAAGCGTCTCGGCGGCGCGGTCAGCGACTTCCTGCAGGAGGACGACACCACCACGCCCTTCGTCGTGGGCGTGGCCGGATCCGTCGCGGTGGGCAAGTCGACGATCGCGCGCCTGCTGCGTGAACTCATGAGCCGCTGGCCGGGCACCCCGCGGGTCGAGCTCGTCACGACCGACGGCTTCCTCTACCCGAACGCCGAGCTCGAGCGCCGTGGGCTCATGGAGCGCAAGGGGTTCCCGGAGTCCTACGATCGCCGCGCGCTCGTGGAGTTCCTCACCAAGGTCAAGAGCGGCGCACCCGAGGTGCGCGCTCCCTTCTACTCGCACATGAAGTACGACATCATGCCGGACGCGCACGTGGTGGTGCGGCGCCCCGATGTCGTGATCGTGGAGGGGCTGAACGTGCTGCAGCCGCCACCCGCGCCCAACGACGTCGCCGTGAGCGACCTGTTCGACTTCTCCGTCTATGTCGACGCCGATCCCGCGCACATCGAGCGCTGGTACGTCGACCGCTTCCTCGCGCTGCGCAAGGGCGCCTTCAGCAACCCCGCCTCCTACTTCAACGTGTTTGCGCACCTGACCGACGAGGAGTCGGAGCAGGCGGCGCTCGGATACTGGCGCGACATCAACATGCCCAACCTCGTCGAGAACGTGATGCCCACCCGGCATCGGGCGACGCTCGTGCTGAACAAGGGCGAGAACCACGCCGTAGAGAGCGTACTTCTGCGCAAGCTTTGACAAGCGGCGGATCAATGCGCGAAGGGCGTTGATGCGCCGATTGTCAAGGTTGAGCAAGCGAAGCGCGTCGAAACCTCGGTGTTCTCGCGGATCAATGCGCGAAGCATCCCCCGCGGCATCTGGCGTCCGCGCAGGGTTGCGCCCCTTATCCTTGGAACCATGTGTGGAATCGTCGGATATGTGGGCCCGCGCCCGAGCCAGGACATCCTGATCGCCGGGCTCGCCCGCCTGGAGTACCGCGGCTATGACTCGGCCGGGATCGCGATCATCGACGAGTCCGGCGACCTGGGCATGCGCAAACGCGCCGGCAAGCTCAAGGTCCTGCGCGACGACCTCGCCGCCACTCCGCTCGCCGACGGCACGACCGGCATCGGGCACACCCGGTGGGCGACGCACGGCGGGCCGACCGACGGCAACGCCCACCCGCACCTCGCCGACGACGGCCGGCTCGCGGTCATCCACAACGGCATCATCGAGAACTTCGCCGAGCTGAAGGCGGAGCTGGTGGCCGGGGCGTCACGTTCCTCAGCGAGACCGACACGGAGGTCGCCGCAGCCCTCCTCGGGCGCGAGTACCGCCGAGCGGGCGATCTGCAGGCGGCGTTCCGCGCCGTGGTGGCACGACTCGAAGGAGCCTTCACGCTGCTGGCGATGCACCAGGACGAGCCCGGCCTCGTCGTCGGCGCCCGGCGCAACTCGCCGCTGGTCATCGGCATCGGAGACGGCGAGAACTTCCTCGGATCGGATGTCGCCGCCTTCGTCGAGCACACCCGCAACGCCCTCGCGATCGGGCAGGATCAGATCGTCGCGATCCGTCCGGATGCCGTCGAGGTCACCGACTTCGAGGGCGCGCCCGTCGAGGTGGAGCCCTTCGAGGTGACCTGGGACGCATCGGCGGCCGAAAAGGGCGGCTGGTCGTCGTTCATGGCGAAGGAGGTCTCGGAGGAGCCCGAGGCCGTCGCGAACACGCTGCGCGGCCGCATCCGGGACGGCGAGGTCGTCATCCCCGAGCTCGAGGGTCTCGACGAACTGTTCACCGGCATCTCGCGCATCATCATCGTCGCCTGCGGCACGGCCGCCTACGCCGGACAGACAGGCAAGTACGCGATCGAGCAGTGGACCCGCATCCCGGTCGACGTCGAGCTCGCCCACGAGTTCCGCTACCGCGACCCGGTCGTGGGGCCCGAGACGCTGGTCGTCTCGATCTCGCAGTCGGGCGAGACCATGGACACCCTCATGGCGGTCAAGTACGCGCGCGAGCGCGGGGCCAAGACGCTGTCGATCTGCAACACGCAGGGCGCCACGATCCCTCGCGAGTCGGATGCGATCGTCTACACGCACGCGGGCCCAGAGGTCGCCGTCGCCTCGACGAAGGCCTTCGTCGCCCAGATCACGGCGCTGTACCTCATGGGTCTGCACATCGGGAGGCTGCGGGGGACGGTGCCGGATGCCGCGACCCACGTCGCCGAGCTCGAAGCCGTTCCGGGCAAGATCAGCCGCGTGCTCGAGACCGAGCAGGAGCGCATCGAGCAGTTCGCCGCGTGGATGGCCGACACCCGCTCCGTGCTGTTCCTCGGCCGCCACGTCGGCTACCCGATCGCCATGGAGGGGCGCTCAAGCTCAAGGAGCTCGCCTACATCCACGCGGAGGGCTTCGCGGCCGGTGAGCTCAAGCACGGCCCCATCGCGCTGATCGAGCCGGGGCAGCCGGTGTTCGTGATCGTGCCCTCGCCGCGTCAGTCGGCCGAGATGCACAAGAAGGTGATCTCCTCGATCGAGGAGGTCCGCGCCCGCGGTGCGCGTGTCGTCGTGATCGCCGAGGAGGGCGATGCGGCCGTGCTGCCCGTCGCCGACGAGGTGCTGCGCATCCCGCTGGCGGGTCCGCTGTTCGAGCCGCTCCTGGCCGTCGTGCCGCTGCACATCTTCGCGATGGGGCTGTCCAGCGCGAAGGGCCTGGATGTCGACCAGCCCCGCAACCTCGCCAAGTCGGTCACCGTCGAGTAGCCGCCGGTAGGCTGAGGCGGTGATCATCGGCACCGGCATCGACCTCGTCGACATCGCCCGCTTCGAGCGGACGGTGGAGCGCACCCCGCGGCTGCTCCCGCGCCTCTTCTCGCCGGCCGAACGACTGCTCAAGCTCCGTTCGCTCGCCGCCCGCTACGCCGCGAAGGAGGCGCTCATCAAGGCGCTCGGGGGTCGGACGGCGTCTACTGGACCGAGATCGAGATCGCCTCGGAGCCCTCGGGCAAGCCGGTGTTCGCGCTGAGCGGCTCCACGGCATCCGTGGTCGAGGAGCGCGGCATCACCGCCCTGCACCTGACGATGACCCACGACGCCGGGCTGGCCGCGGCGTTCGTCGTGCTGGAGGGGATCCGCGATGACCGCACCGTTCCGCGAGGCGACGATCGACGCTGATGCGATCGCCGACAACGTCCGTCACCTGCGCCGGCTCACCGGGGTGGATGTCTTCGCCGTCGTCAAAGCGGACGGCTACGGGCACGGGGCGACCATCGCCGCCGTCGCCGCTCTCTCCGGCGGGGCGAGCCGCCTCGGCGTCGCCACCCTCGGGGAGGCGCTCGCGCTGCGCCGCGACGGGATCACGGCCCCCGTCATGGCCTGGCTGCACGAACCGGGTGAGCGCTTCGCGGCGGCCGCCGTCGAGCGCATCGAGCTCGGCATCTCGAGTTTCGATCAGCTGGAGGCCGCCGGGGCGGCCGCACATGTTGACCAGCCCGTCGACGTCCACCTGAAGATCGATACGGGGCTCTCCCGCAACGGCATCGCTCCCGGCGACTGGGGGCGCGTGTTTGCCGAGGCGGCGCGGCTGGAGCGGGTGGGCCGCATCCGGGTGATCGGCCTCTTCAGCCACGTGGCCAACGCCTCGCGTCACGCCGACCTGCAGGCGCTCGCCGCGTTCGAGAGGGGCACGGCGGCGGCGACGGATGCCGGCATCCGCCCGCAGTTCCGTCATCTCGCCGCGACCGAGGCCGCCATCGCCCGCCCCGAGCTGCGCCTGGACGCCGTGCGCTGCGGGATCGGCATCTACGGACTCTCGCCCTTCGCGGATCGCTCCTCGGCCGAGCTGGGCCTGCGCCCGGCCATGACGCTGCGCGCGGCCGTCGCCGCCGTCCGGCGCGTGCCCGCCGGCACGGGCGCCTCCTACGGCTACGACTTCGTCACCGCCCGCGACACGACTCTGGCGCTCGTGCCGCTCGGCTACGCCGACGGCGTGCCGCGGCAGGCCTCCGGCGCGGGTCACGTCGTGGTGGGCGGACATCGGATGCCGGTGGCCGGCCGCATCGCCATGGACCAGTTCATCGTCGACGCCGGCGGACACTCGGTGTCGGTGGGCGACGAGGTCGTGCTGTTCGGCGATCCGACGCTGGGGCAGCCCGCTGCCGATGAGTGGGCGGCCGCCGCCGGCACCATCAACTACGACATCGTCACGCGCATCGGCGCCCGCGTTCCGCGGCGGACGGCATGAGCCTCCGATCACCGAGCTCGTCGACGAGTCCGGAACCCGGACGGTACGAGATCGCGGCATCCGACGACATGGAGGAGCTCGGGCGCGCCTTCGGGCGGTGCTGCGCGCGGGTGACCTGCTCGTACTGACAGGCCCGCTGGGCGCGGGCAAGACGACTTTCACCCGCGGGCTCGCCGAGTCCCTCGGTGTGCGGGGGCCCGTGCAGAGCCCGACCTTCGTGATCGCGCGCACCCACCCCTCGCTCGTGGGCGGACCGGCGCTCGTGCACGTGGACGCCTACCGGCTGGGCGCGGCGGCCGAGCTCGACGATCTGGATCTGGACCTGGAACGCTCTGTCGTCGTCGTCGAGTGGGGGCGCGGCATGGCAGATTCGCTTGTGGACCAGTGGTGGGACGTCGAGATAGAGCGGCCCGTCGGGGCAGACGAGTCGCTCGCAGATGAGGATCTCGATGCCGACGCGCCGCGGGTGGTGACGGTGCGCCGCGTCGGCGCCTGACCGGACGGGGGAGCCGTAACGCTCAGGATGTCCGCGACGACGTAATCTGGAGACGTGATTCTCGCCGTGGACACCTCTTTGGGTACCGCCGTCGCGCTCGTCGGCGCGGACGGTACCGTGCGCGCCTCCGCCGCCACCGCCGGTGCACTCGGGCACGCGGAGATCATCGGCGACCTGCTGAGGGACGTGCTCGCCGAGGTGGACCCGGCCGAAATCACCCATGTCGCCACCGGAATGGGGCCTGGGCCCTTCACCGGCCTGCGCATCGGCATCGCCGCTGCCCGTGCCTTCGCGCTCGGTCGGGGCGCGCCGGTGCTCCCGGTGCCGAGTCACTTCGCCCCGGCCCTCGCGCACCTGACCTCGGATGCGGCGTCCACGCCCTTCGCGGTCGTCACCGACGCCCGCCGCCGCGAGGTCGCCGTCTCCGTCTTCGACGGCCTCGACGCCGACGGGCTGCCGCGTCTCACGGCCGAGACCGTGCTGGTCGCCCGCGCGGATGCCGAGGCGCACCTCGCGGGGACGCCGTACGCCGAGGTCACAGAACTCGCGGCATCCGACCTCGGACGCGTGGCCGCCCGTGCCCTCGCCGCCGGCCGCACGCTCACCGGCCCCGAACCGCTCTACCTGCGATCTCCCGATGTCCAGCCGCCCGCGCCGCGGAAGAAGGTGGGCGCATGACGATCCGCCTCGCCACCCCCGACGACCTCGCGGCCATCATGCGCATCGAGCGCTCGTCGTTCCCGACCGACGCCTGGTCGGAGGCCGCGATGGCCGAAGAGCTCGCCTCCCGCACGGGCACTATCTCGTCGACGACGTCGCCGGCGCCATCGTCGGCTATGCCGGGCTGCGGGCGGTGCAGGGAGCATCGGATGCCGACATCCAGACCATCGCGCTCGATGCCGATCACCGCGGCACCGGTCGGGGGCGCCGTCTGCTGACCGCCCTGCTCGACGAGGCGACCCGCCGCGGTGCGCGAGACGTGTTCCTCGAGGTGCGCGCCGACAACCCCGCCGCCGAACAGCTCTACCTGTCGGAGGCCTTCGTCGAGATCGGCCGCCGCCCGCGGTACTACCAACCCGACGATGTCGATGCGATCGTGATGAAGCTCGACCTGCGCGGGCGGGCCGCCGCGCCCGTCGCCGAGGCGGGGCGTGCACATGAACCGCGAAACCCCGCTGGTGCTCGGCATCGAGACGAGCTGCGACGAGACCGGGATCGGCATCGTCCGCGGGCGGACGCTGCTGAGCAACACGATCGCCAGCAGCATGGATGAGCACGCCCGCTACGGCGGCGTCGTGCCCGAGGTCGCGGCCCGTGCGCATCTGGAGGCGCTCCAGCCGTCGATCGAGGCCGCGCTCGCCGAGGCGCAGGTGCGACCCGAAGACCTCGACGCGATCGCGGTGACGAGCGGTCCGGGTCTGGCAGGGGCGCTCATGGTCGGCATCGGCGCGGCCAAGGGCCTCGCCGTGGCCCTCGACAAGCCGCTCTACGCGGTCAACCACCTCGTCGGGCACATCGCCGCCGACATCCTCGACGCCGAGGCGCCGCCCCTGGAGTATCCGACGATCGCGCTGCTCGTCAGCGGCGGGCACACCTCGCTCCTGCACGTGCGCGATCTCACCACCGACGTCGAGCTCCTCGGCGAGACGATGGACGACGCCGCCGGCGAGGCCTTCGACAAGGTCGCTCGGCTCCTCTCGCTGCCGTATCCGGGCGGCCCCGAGATCGACCGTGCCGCGGCATCCGGCGACCCGGACGCGATCCACTTCCCGCGCGGGCTGTCGCGGGCGTCCGACAGGGCGAAGCACCGCTACGACTTCTCGTTCTCAGGGCTGAAGACCGCTGTCGCCCGTTGGGTGGAACGCTGCGAGGCGGAGGGCGCCCTTCGACAGGCTCAGGGACCGGTCGTTCCGATCCCGGATGTCGCGGCGAGCTTCCGCGAGGCGGTCGTCGACGTGCTCGTGACCAAGGCTCTCGACGCCTGCGAGGAGCGGGGGTGCCGCGTCTGCTGCTGGGCGGCGGTGTGATCGCGAATCGTCGCCTGCGCGAGGTGGCGCTCTCGCGGGCCGCGGACGCGGGGTCGCCGTGCGCATCCCGCCCTCTCGCTCTGCACCGACAACGGGGCGATGATCGCGGCACTGGCCGCGGAGCTCATCCGCTCCGGTCGCCCGCCCTCGACTCTGGCATTCGGCGCCGACTCGACGCTGCCGGTCACCGAGATCCAGGTCGCGGAGGAGGTTCCGGTATGAGCGAGGACGGCACCGACGGCCCGCTGCGCCGCGACCTCCGGGCCGCGGAGGGCTCGCGCGCCGAGGAGGCGCCGTCCACGGAGACCCCGCCGCCGCTGGCGGGTGCGGCTCCGCGGCCCGGCCCGCGGTGCCGCCGCCGAGCTCCGTCGCACAACAGGCCCCGACCTCGCCGCTTCTCGGCGACCTCGGCGCCGACATCGAGCATCCCGAGGCGAGCGCGCGCATTCCGGGCGACACCCGCCGTCCGCTCACCCGGTTCCCGACCGACCCGATCGGCATCGTGCCGACGTACGAGGTGGGCCCCGAGCTCGGCGCACCGGAGCCCCTGCTCGAATGGGAGCCCGCACCGACCCCGGTCGTCAAGGGAGCACTGGCGCCCTGGGCGCTGGGCGCGGCGATCCTCGCTCTCGTCGTGTCGTTCTTCGTCGGCTGGGGGTCCCGATCGGCCTGCTCGCGGTCGGCACGGCGATCGTGGCGCTGCGACGCCCGATCGAGAGCCATGGGATCGCCCGCTGGGCGCTCGTGCTGGGCCTGGTGTCCACCGCGTTCAGCCTCGGCTGGCTCATCTGGGCGGCGATGGCGCTGGAGCGGCTGGGCTGATGCGCGACGAGACGGCCGAGCTCAGGGCGCTCCAGGAGCGGGCGTACGCTCCCGGTGGCATGCTGAACGAGGCCGAGTCTCGGCGACTGCACGAGCTGCAGGAGCGGCGCCGACGCGCGTCGGCATCGGATGCCGAAGAACCACCGAAGGACGCGGCGCCGGATGCCGTGGGCCCCCGACCGCGGCTTCCGACACCGCGGGTCCCGGTCGGGCTCCTTGTCGCCGGCCGCCTCGCAGACGGCCCCGCCCGTGCCGCTCCGCCGGAGTCGAACCTCGGAGGCTCCTCCGCCCGGCCCGCCGTCGACGACGCGACCCTCGGATCGGCCGTCCTCGAGCAGCCCGTCCCGGCATCCGACTCTGCGTCCCTCGCTCGCGGCGCCGGCCGCTGCTCGCCCTCGCGGGAGCGGCGCTCCTTCTCCTGGGTGTCGGTGTCGGCTGGGCGCTGCCGCAGCTGGCCGCGCAGACCGGCCCCTCGCTGAGTGTCGAGCAGTTGGAGCGACGCGACGAGCTGACCGAACTCGAGCCGTTCGACGAGGGCACGATGACGCTCGTGAAGCAGGATGACGTCGAGGGCGCCCGCGTGTGGCTGGCGACGCGACTGGAAGGAGACATCACCTGCGTCATCATCGACACGGGGACGACCACGGCACCTCCTGCCTGCGGGAAGAGGCTCTGGAGAACGGTGTGCTGTCTGCGAGCGTGACCATCGAGGGCGACGACACACGATTCGAGTCAATCGAGGCGGCGGTGGTGTTCTCCACGTCCGGTGAGCCCGTTGCGCAGATCCACCGCTTCAGCCACCAGACCGGCGACTGGCTCTCGCAGTTCCCCGGCGACGTGCGAGTCCAAGCGGAGCAGCTGATCGAGGACGGCTTCGACATGCACTCCGTGCAGGTGGTCGGCGAGTTCGACGGCGAGCTGGTGTGGACGGCTTGGCGCGACGGCGGGAGGGAACGATGCCTCATCGTCGGAGGGCACAACGGCGGAGTCGCCTGCGCGCCGATGGACGAGGCAGATGAATCGGGGCTGCGCTTCGTCACGATCACCGGAGACCGCACGGGTGCAGAGGCCCATGTGCTGACGCTGCACTACACCATCTGGTTGTGGCCCTACCTCACGATCGAGACCCGGTCGGCGACGGGGATCACGGTCGAGGAACAGAGCGGGCAGATCATCGACGTCGAGCTCTCCTGCCCGGAGTGCGAGGCCGACTGAGCGCGCTCACACCCGGTCGGCGAGGATCGCCAGCCGCTTCTGCCCGACCCGCGTGAGGAAGAGCGTCGCCGCCTCGTCGCCGCGCAGTGCGAGCTTGCGGCGGAACTGCGCGGGGTCGACGTCCACGCCGCGCTTCTTGATCTCCAGCGTCCCGATCCCGTGGGTGCGCAGCGCGGCATTGATCGCAGGCACCTTCGCGGGCAGCGTCTCGCGCACGCGGAAGGACTGCACGAAAGGACTCGTGCCCGCGGCATCCGATGTCAGATACGCGATATGCGGATCGAGCATGCCGGCGTCGAGGCTGCGGGCGACGTCGCCGATGAGGCGGGCACGGATGATCGCCCCATCGGGCTCGTGCAGGAACTCCCCGAGCTCGCGGCTGGGCTCGTCCTCGGAGTCGGATGCCGCGGTCAGCTCATGCGCCTCGTCGCCGCGCAGCACGAGCGCCGAGCGCCGGACGCCGTCGCGCGCCAGCACACCCGACCACAGCACGAGCTCGACCACGCTGCCGTCGGCGCTGATCCACTGTGCTTCGGCATCCTCCGGGAGCGCGTCGCGGTCGTGCGCGGGACCGAGCTTGATCCCGGTGGGGATGCGGCCGGCCAGGTCGAAGGCCCAGTCGAGGGGAGGCGAGTAGTCCTCGGCGCGGATGCGGCGGGTCTCGCTGTGCCCGCCCGTGCGGCGGGCGGGGTCGAGCCAGACGGCGTCGGCTCCGCCTGCGGAGTTCTCTGCCGGCCCGTCCGCTGAGTTCCGGTCGCCCCGCGAGCGCAGCGAGTCGAAACGCCGCGTGCGTGCGATGAAGTCCTCCGCGGTCGCGTGCCGCACCTCGACCCGATCGCCGAAGACGGCGAGGTTGTAGGCGGCGATCGCCGCGGTCACCTCGTCGGCGTCGACGGCGGTCACCCGCAGGCCCATGGCCGCGAACGCCAGGGCGTCGCCGCCGATCCCGCAGCCGAGGTCGGCGACATGCGAGAGGCCGACCGCCCGCAGACGCCCGGCGTGATGGGCGCCGACCGTGCGGCGGGTGGCCTGCTCGAGCCCGGCGCGGGTGAAGAGCATGCGTGCGGCGAACTCGCCGAACTTCGCCTGCCCCCGGTGTCGCAGGTGAGCCTGCCCGACGACGGCCGAGACGAGTGCGGGGGCGTGCCCGGCGGCGCGCAGACGTGAGACCTCGCGCGCGACGTCCGTTGTCGATGCGATCGGCGGCAGCGCATCCAGCAGCGCCAGACCCTCGGGGTCAGCAGCGCACGCAGCTCGTCGATCTCCACCCGCTCAGCCTACGGCGACGTCGCCGTTCCGTGACGCAGGATTGGCACTCGCGTTGCATGAGTGCCAGCCGACCGCCTACACTGTGAGTTAGCACTCTCGGGTTGAGAGTGCGAACAAGTCTTTCGTGTCAGCGTCAAGAAAGAAGAGGTAGACCGTGTCGGTTTCCATCAAGCCGCTCGAGGACCGTATCGTCATCAAGCAGGTCGAGGCCGAGCAGACCACCGCGAGTGGTCTGGTCATCCCTGACACCGCCAAGGAGAAGCCCCAGGAGGGCGAGGTCGTGGCCGTGGGCCCCGGTCGCATCGACGACAACGGCAACCGTGTCCCGCTCGACGTCGCCGTGGGCGACCGTGTCCTGTACAGCAAGTACGGCGGCACCGAGGTCAAGTTCGGCGCGGACGAGTTCCTCGTCCTGTCGGCCCGCGACGTGCTCGCAGTGGTCGTGCGCTGACCTCTCCACGAGCTCAGGGACTGAAGAGTTCCACGGAGGGCCCGGATGCTTCGGCATCCGGGCCCTCCGTCGTATCCGGCGTCGGCGTGGAGGGCGGCGCCACCCCTCGGCGCGGCCTCTAGGCTGGCCTGATGGTGAAGAAGCGGTCGATGTCCGAGGCGACGCTCGGCGGCGTGTACGCGATCGCCGCGTACCTGCTCTGGGGCTTCCTCCCGGCGTACTTCCTGCTCCTGGCGCCGACCGGTCCGTGGGAGATCGTCGCCTGGCGCGTGGTGTTCTCCCTCGCCGTCTGCGCGGTGCTGCTGACCCTCGCCCGCACGTGGCGCAAGCTCCTCGCGATCTTCCGACAGCCGCGGCTGCTGGCGTGGACGGCCCTGGCCGGCATCCTCATCTACATCAACTGGCAGGTGTTCCTGATCGGGACGCTCACCGAGCGGATCATCGAGACGAGCCTGGGGTACTTCATCAACCCGATCTTCACCGTGCTGCTGGGCGTGCTGATCCTGCGCGAGCGTCTGCGGGTCACGCAGTGGGTCGCCGTGGGGCTGGCCGCCATCGCGGTCACCGTGATCATCGTCGGCTACGGGGACTTTCCCTGGGTCGCCCTCTGTCTGGCCGGATCGTTCGGTCTCTACGGTCTCGTCAAGAAGCGGATCGGCCCCTCGGTGGACGCCGTGAGCGGTCTGACGCTGGAGACCGTGTGGCTCACGCCCATAGCGATCATCCAGCTCGTCATCGTCGGTGCGACCACGGGCATCACCCTGGCACGGCGGGCGCCGGGCATGCGGTGCTGCTCTGCCTCGCCGGCGTCGCCACGGCAGCGCCCCTGCTGCTGTTCGCCGCCGGGACCAGGCGTGTTCCGCTGAGCCTCATCGGCCTGCTGCAGTTCCTCACGCCCATCATGCAGTTCGTCTTCGGCGCCTGGATCATGGGGAGCCCATGCCGCTGGAGCGCTGGATCGGGTTCGGGCTGGTGTGGACGGCGCTCGTGCTGCTCACGGTCGATCTGCTCGCGAACGCCCGGCGCACCCGGCGTGCGGGCAGGGCCGCGGATGCCGCATCCGACATCGAGAGAGCATGGACCGGAGCGACGTCGTTACCCAAGTGAGACCTCCCATCGAGCATCGTTAGCGAACGGCAACCTACGGGAAACAGAGCACGGCTAAGTTGAGTTCTACTGACCGGTTCCCGAACCGGTTCTAACGTTCATTCGAAGCAAGGAGCAACATGAGCGTCTTCACAAGTACGCGTGCGCGCAAGGTGTTCGGCAGCATCGCCGCAGTCAGCGCCAGCGCGTTGATCCTCGCCGGCTGTGCCGGTGGGGCCGACCCCGCCGATCCGGTCGACCCCGAGGGCCCGACCGAGCGCGAGCCGCTGAGCCTGTCGATCGGAACGGTGCTTCCGCAGACCGGTGCCCTCGCCTTCCTCGGACCGCCCGAGGAGGCCGGTGTCGGCGTGGCCGTGAACGAGGTCAACGCCGCCGATCTCGGTGTCACGATCTCGGTCGAGTGGGGTGACTCCGGCGACACGGACAACCGTGCCTTCGACACCACCATCCCGCGTCTGATCAGCGCGGGCGTCTCGGCGATCATCGGTGCCGCGTCGTCCGGTGTGACGGCCCTGTTCCTCGATGACGTGGTCGCCTCCGGCGTCCTCACCATCTCGCCCGCCAACACCTCGCCCGCATTCACGACCTGGGACGACAACGGCCTCTACTTCCGCACCGCGCCCTCGGACGCGCTGCAGGGCGAGGTCCTCGGCAACCTGGTCGCCGAAGACGGTCACGAGACCCTGGGCATCATCTGGCTGAACGACCCCTACGGCTCGGGCCTGAACGACGCCACGACCGAGAACTTCGAAGCGGCCGGCGGAACCGTCGTCGCCTCGGAGTCCTACAACCAGGGTGACACCAGCTTCGACGCGCAGGTCAGCACGATCCTCGCGGCCCAGCCCGACGCCATCGCCGTGATCGCGTTCGAGGAGACCTCGACGATCATCCCGGCTTTCGTCGCCAACGGCTTCGACGGCTCGAACTTCTACCTCGTCGACGGAAACATGTCCCAGTGGGGCGATGACATGCCGGTGAGCATCGAAGGCTCGAAGGGCACCACCCCGATGGGCGCCGACCTCACGCAGGACTTCTTCGACAGCCTCGAGGAGAACTGGCAGGAGCGCGAGGGCGTGTCGCTCGACGGCGAGTACAGCTACGCGGCAGAGTCCTACGACGCCGTCGTGCTGCTGGCCCTGGCCTCGCTGGCGGCCAACTCCACCGACTCGGCGGCCATCGCGGGCAAGCTCCGCGAGGTCTCCGGCGGCGAGGGCGACGGCACCGCGTGCACCACGTTCGCGGAGTGCGCGCAGATCATCCTCGATGGCGGCACCGCCAACTACGAGGGTCTGACCGGTCCCATCGACTTCGATGAGAACGGCGACCCGACCGGTGCCACGATCGGCATCTTCCAGTTCGGTGACGACAACCGTCACACGCGCATCGGCTGATAGCCCGCGCTGAACAGGCAGAGGGCCCCGGAACCTTGGTTCCGGGCCCTCTCGCTGTGCCTGGGCCACTGCCCTCCGAGCCGGGGCATCATCTTTCGCCGCATCCGGCGGAGAGCGGAAAAGAGAAGCGCCGCCCGGCATCCAGCCCGGCGGCGCTCTCCCTCGTCTCGGTGAAACGGCTACATGTCAGTCCTGCCCGAGGGTTCCCAGGTACAGGCCGATCACCTTCGGGTCGTTCAGCAGGTCGCGACCGGTTCCCTCGTAGGCGTCGCGGCCCTGGTCGAGGACGTAGCCGCGATCGCAGATCTGCAGGCAGCGACGGGCGTTCTGCTCGACCATGATCGTCGTCACACCCGCCTTGTTGATGTCGGAGACGCGGATGAACGCGTCGTCCTGACGGACGGGGGAGAGACCGGCGGAGGGCTCGTCCAGGAGAAGCACCGCGGGGTCCATCATCAGCGCCCGCGACATCGCCACCATCTGGCGCTCACCACCGGAGAGGGACCCCGCGCGCTGCTTCAGCCGCCCACCGAGCTCGGCGAAGATGCTGGAGACGAACTCGAGACGCTCGGTGAAGACCTTCGGCTTCTGGTAGAGCCCCATCTGCAGGTTCTCCTCGATGGTGAGCGAGGGGAACACGTTGTTCGTCTGCGGCACGAAGCCCACGCCCCGGGCGACGAGCTTGTCGGCCTTGAGGCCCACGATGCTCTCGCCCTCCAGGGTGATGTCTCCTCCGCGCACCTGGACCATGCCGAAGATCGCCTTCAGCAGGGTCGACTTCCCCGCGCCGTTCGGGCCGATGATACCGATCAGCTCGCCCTTGCGGGCGACGAGATTGGCGCTGTTGAGGATGTTCACGCCCGGGAGGTACCCGGCGACGAGATCCTTCGCTTCGACGACGACCTCGCCTTTCGGGGAGGGGCCCGTCACTGCGGTATCGGATGCGGGGGTGCTCACCGGTTCTCCTCCTCGGCTTCTTCGATCGATGCCTCGACCTCTTCCTTGATCTCTTCGAGGAGCTCGACCGCCTGCGTGTCGACCTCGCCGGCGACGCGGCCGGTGACGACGCCGAGGTCGACGTCCTGGTGGCTGCCGAGGTAGGCGTCGATGACCGCCTGATCCTGCATGACGGTCTCCGGCGGCCCTTCGGCCACGATGCGGCCCTCGGCCATCACCACCACCCAGTCGGCGATGTGACGCACCATGTGCATGTCGTGCTCGACGAACAGCACGGTCATGCCCTCGTGCTTCAGATCGAGGATGTGGTCCAGGAGCGATTGGGTGAGGGCGGGGTTGACGCCTGCCATCGGCTCGTCGAGCATGACCAGCGTCGGGTCGCTCATGAGAGCGCGCGCCATCTCCAGGAGCTTCCGCTGCCCGCCCGAGAGGCTGGCGGCGTAGTCCTCGGCCTTGGTGTCGAGCTTGAACCGCTCCAGCAACTCGCGCGCCTTCACCTCGATCTCGTCGTCCTGCTTGCGCCAGAGCCAGGGGACGACGCTCGCCCACAGGCGCTCGCCCCGCTGCGAGGGTGCGCCGAGCTTCATGTTCTCGACGACGGTGAGCAGCGACAGGGCCTTGGTCAGCTGGAAGGTGCGGACCTGGCCGCGGCGGGCCACCTTGAAGGAGGGCACGCCCGAGATCTGCATCCCGTCGAAGCTCCACGTGCCGGAGTTCGGCTTGTCGAAGCCGCAGAGCAGGTTGAACAGCGTGGTCTTGCCAGCGCCGTTGGGGCCGATCAGCGCGGTGATCGCGTGACGGGGATCTCCAGATGCTCGACGTCCACGGCGGTGAGGCCGCCGAAGCGACGTGTGACGTTGTCGGCCACGAGGATCGGGTCGACCTTGGCGCAGCCCGGGGCCGCGTCGCCTACATGGAGGCCTGTCGTCTTCGCCCGGGGCTGTGCCGGGCCTGCGTTACTTGACAAAGGTCAGCTCCTTCTTGTTGCCGAAGATTCCCTGTGGCCGGAAGATCACCAGGAGCATCAGCGCGACGCCGACGAGGATGAAGCGGATGGTGCCCGCCTGGATGCCGGTGATGGGCAGCCAGCCCGCGTTGGCCATCGCCGGGAGGACGAGGTCGAGGAAGGCCATGATCACCCAGAAGATCAGGGCTCCGACGGCCGGGCCGAAGACGGTGGCAGCACCGCCCAGCAGCAGGATCGTCCAGATGAAGAACGTCAGCGGGGGCGTGTACTGCGCGGGGACCACCGACGAGGGCAGGGCGAGCACGACACCGCCGAGGGCGCCCATCATGCCGCCGATGATGAGGGCCTGCATCTTGTAGGCGAACACGTTCTTGCCCAGTGAGCGCACGGCATCCTCGTCTTCACGGATGCCCTTGAGCACCCGGCCCCAGGGGCTGCGCATGATCGACCAGACGATGAAGATGGCCAGGGCGAGCATGAGGAGTCCGAAGACGCGCACCCACAGCTGGTTCTCGTTGTACGTCCATGGACCGAAGCCGTAGGTCCCTGGTGGGAAGGGATTCGCGTTGCGGAAGCTCTCGTGGTAGTTGTTCAGGCCGCGCGCCGCGCCTGTCCACTGGCCGAACAGGTTCGTCGTGAACAGCAGCCGCACGATCTCGGCGGCCGCGATCGTGACGATCGCGAGGTAGTCGGCGCGAAGACGCAGTGTCGGGATACCGAGGATGATGGCGAAGCCGGTCGCCGCGAGCATGCCGACGAGGATTCCCACCCACCAGGGGAGGCCGAAGCTGAGCACCGAGATCGCATAGCCGTAGGCGCCGAGGGCCATGAAGCCGGCCATGCCGAAGTTGAGCAGGCCCGCGAAGCCGAAGTGCACGGCGAGGCCTGTGGCCGCGAGGGCGTAGGCGATGGTGACCGGGCTGAGGATCCAGCCGGCGGTCGTGGAGAAGATCTGTCCGAAGTCCATGAGCGCGCCCTCCTATCCGATTCTCTCTTTTCGCCCGAGCAGACCTGTTGGTCTGACGAGCAGGATGGCGATGAGCACGACCAGCGCGCCGACGTACTTCAGATCCGAGGGCAGCCACAGCGTCGAGATCTCGACGAGGATGCCGACGATGATGGCACCCACCATCGCGCCGAAGGCGGTTCCGAGGCCTCCGAGCACGACGGCGGCGAAGATCAGCAGCAGGATCTGCATGCCCATGTCCCAGCGCAGGCCCGGCCGGAAGTAGGCCCACAGGACACCGGCGATGGCGGCGAGGGCGGTCGAGAGCATCCAGACGATGCGCACGACCCGGTCGACGTTGATGCCGCTGGCGGCGGCGAGCGGCGGGTTGTCGGAGATCGCGCGCGTGGCCTTGCCGGTGCGTGACTTCAGCAGCCAGACGGCCACCGCCACCAGCAGCACCGCGCTGACGCCCATCGAGATCATGTCGATCACCGAGAGGCGGATGGGGCCCCAGAGCTGCAGCTTCGTCTGGCCGGCGCCCGGGAGCTGATAGGTGTCACCTCCCATGAAGAACTGATAGGTGTAGCGGCCGGCGAAGGAGAGGCCGATGCTCACGATCATGAGCTGCACCAGGCCCAGGCCTCTTCGTCTCAATGGTTTCCAGAGCCCGGCGTCGATGAGCCAGCCGAGGACGGCGGCGAGAACGACGACGATCGGCAGCGCGATCCACATGGGAAGCGCGAAGCCCACGCCGAAGAGGAAGGCCATCACCGCACCGAAGGTGACCGCCTCCGCGTGGGCGAAGTTGGTCAGTCCCGTCGTCCCGAAGATCAGTGACACGCCGAGGGAGGCGAGACCGAGCAGCAGACCGAAGTTGAGGCCGTTGATGAGCCGTTCGACGAACTGGTCGACGAAGCTCGTCGTCACGCGTTCGCCGACGCCGAGGAAGAAGTTCACGTTCGCGGTGTTCGTCTGCCCGAACTCGCGTTCCATCGATGCGCCGTCCTCGACGATGATGCCCTCGGGGAGGGTGTCCTCGTCGAGGGTGATGGTGTGGGGCTCGCGCTCGGGACCCCGACGCTCCAGCGCCCCTCCTCGTTCGTGATCGCCTCGGCGAAGTATCCGCCGCCCTCGACCGTGATGCGGACGCCCTCCAGGGGCTCGCCCTCGTAGCGGACGATGCCGCGGAACTGGTAGGGGTGTTCCTCGCCGATCTCTTCGCCGCCGGTCTCCTCTTCGACCAGGTCCACCGGCGCCTCCTCTGCGAAGGCGGGTGGCGCCCCCGCCAGCAGGAAGAAGCTGCATAGCAGCGCGCCGAAGATGGCGACGAGCCATCGGGCTCTCGAGCGATTCGTGATCGCGGTCGTGGAATCCACAGATCCTCCAGTCCGGTGCACCAAGGACCCGACTCGGGTTCATCGGCCTTGATGAACGACGCTATGAGCGTAGTGTGTCCAACGCATTTCGACTACTTCACAGCGCGAAGAATTGTCGAATCGTGAGAAATCGAGACCAAAGGGTCACCGTTCGTTCCGGGAATAGATCGCTCTCCTGCTCGCTTAGAATTGACAACACACACTCGCTGCGCGGAGAAAGAGGCATGATGCAACAGCCCGATCCCTTCGGTTTCGTCGGTCTGACCTACGACGACGTGCTGCTCCTGCCGGGGCATACCGATGTGATCCCCAGCGAGGCTGATACGTCATCCCGCGTGACCCGCCGCATCACCGTGGCCACCCCGCTGCTGTCGAGCGCCATGGACACCGTGACCGAGGCGCGGATGGCGATCGCCATGGCGCGCGAGGGCGGCATCGGCATCCTGCACCGCAATCTCTCCGTCCAGGACCAGGCCGCCCAGGTCGACCGCGTCAAGCGCAGCGAGTCGGGGATGATCACCGACCCCATCACGACGACCCCCGAGGCGACCGTCGAAGAAGTCGACGCGATGTGTGCGAAGTACCGCATCTCCGGTCTGCCGGTCGTCGACGAGGAGGGCACGCTCGTAGGCATCGTGACCAACCGCGACATGCGGTTCGTCTCGGGCTTCGAGCGCAAGACCACGCTGGTCAAGGACGTCATGACGAGCGAGAGCCTCGTCACCGCGAAGGTGGGGTGAGCGCGGGCGAGGTCATCTCGCTCTTCGCGCAGCATCGCGTCGAGAAGCTTCCGCTGCTGAACGATGACGGCAAGCTCGCCGGCCTCATCACGATCAAGGACTTCGACAAGAGCGAGAAGTACCCGCTGGCGACCAAGGACGACCAGGGCCGGCTCCGCGTCGGCGCGGCGATCGGATTCTTCGGCGACGCCTGGGAGCGCGCCGAGGCGCTGCGCGACGTCGGCGTGGACGTGCTCGTCGTCGACACCGCCAACGGGCAGTCCCAGGGCGTGATCGATCTCGTCCGGCGCCTGAAGTCCGATGAGAGCTTCGCCCACATCGACGTCATCGGCGGCAACGTCGCCACCCGCGAGGGTGCGCAGGCTCTCGTCGACGCCGGCGTGGACGCCGTCAAGGTCGGGGTCGGGCCGGGCTCGATCTGCACGACCCGCGTCGTCGCCGGTGTGGGCGTGCCGCAGGTCACCGCGATCTACGAGGCCTCCCTCGCCACGAAGCCGGCCGGTGTCCCGCTCATCGCCGACGGCGGTCTGCAGTACTCCGGCGACATCGCCAAGGCGCTCGTGGCCGGAGCGGATTCGGTCATGCTGGGTTCGCTCCTGGCCGGAACCGATGAGTCGCCGGGAGAGATCGTCTTCCAGTCCGGCAAGCAGTTCAAGCAGTACCGCGGCATGGGCTCGCTCGGCGCGATGCAGACCCGCGGCAAGCAGACCTCGTACTCCAAGGACCGCTACTTCCAGGCCGACGTCCCCAGCGACGACAAGCTCATCCCCGAGGGCATCGAGGGCCAGGTGCCCTACCGGGGCCCGGTCGCCGCCGTCGCCTACCAGCTCGTCGGGGTCTGCGTCAGTCGATGTTCTACGTCGGCGCCCGCACGATCGAGGAGCTCAAGGAGCGCGGGAAGTTCGTGCGCATCACCTCGGCGGGTCTCAAGGAGTCGCACCCCCACGACGTGCAGATCGTCGTCGAGGCTCCCAACTACAAGCGCTGAGCCGGCCTCGGGTCGCGAGGCCGCATCCTCGCCGACGCGGCTCGAGACCAGGTTCGTCGGCGCCCGACGTCAGGCCAGGCGGAAAGCCGGTGCGGCCAGGGCGGCGGGATCGAGCGCGAGCTCGGCGAGCGTCTCGCCGACTCCGGGCACGAACTTGAATCCCTGGCCGGAGAATCCGGCGCCGACGACGATGCGCCCGCGCCGGTCGAGCACGAAGGCCTCCGTCGGCGTCGACGTGTAGGTGCAGGTGAGCGGCACGGCGCTGTCGGGGTCGAGGCCGGGGAACCACGCGCGCACATAGTCAGCGAGCACGTTCTGCAGCACCGGGCGGTGCGGCCTGGCATCCGGGTCCACCTCGTCGCCGACGCCGTGGAAGCCGACCTTCACACCCTCGCCCGGGTGGGCATCCCGTACACGTTCGAAGGCCACGCCCCCGGCGCCACGAAGTGGTTGAACGACGGCCACTCCAGGCTCCGATCGGCCGGCGCGAAGTGGGCAGGGCTCTCCTCGGTCACGCGCAACGGAGGCAGGCGGATGCCGTCCAGCAGCTTCGCAGTCCATGCTCCCGCCGTCACGACCGCCGTGTCGGCCCGGATGTCTCCGCCATCGGCCAGGTGCACGGTGACGCCGTCGGCGTCCTCCTCGATGCACCGTACCGGGGTCTCCCAGCGCACCTGCCCGCCGCCGTCGGCGATGCGCCGCTCGAACTCGCGGAGCGCTGCGGCGGCGCGCACGACACCGGCATCCGGAGAATGCAGAACCGTGTCTTCGAAGCGCATCCCGGGCCAGCGCCTCGTCGCCTCACCGGAGTCCAGCAGCTCGGCGGGGATGCCGCGCTCCCGCAGCACCCTCTCGACCTCGATGAGACCGACGCCCGCCGCGCTGCCGAGCGCGGTGCCGGACCCGTGCGAGACGAGGCCGTGCAGGCGCAGGATCGGCTCGCCGCCGACGGAGCCGAGCGCGTCCCAGCCTTCGCGCGCCCGGGCGAGCAGGTCGAGGTAATGCGCTTCGGCGTAGGCATTGTTGAAGTTGCGGGTCTCGCCGTGCGAGGCGCCGCGCGTGTGCCCGCGGGCGAAGCGCTCGAGCACGATCGGCTGCTCACCTCGCCGGGTCAGCGCCCAGCCCGTCGCCAGCCCCATCGCGCCGCCGCCCACGACGACGATCCTCGTGTCACCCATCCCTCCATTCTGCGGCCTGGGCACGGTGTTCTCTCCACAACGCCGGGCAGCGTCCATCGCGTCGGGTAGCGACGTCGGGGAGGGACGTTCCCGACGGCGCCCAACGCTCCGGGCGAAGGAGCTCAGCGCCCGGGCGGAGGGATGCGGAAAGCCGCCAGTCGCGCCCCGAGCCGCTCGTGCGTGGTGATGTGCTCGTGCCCCAGCGCGCGAACGGGCGCTGGGTGACTCCGCGGATCCAGTCCTCGCGCTGTTTCTCGGCCAGCAGCGTCTGTTCGAGGGAGCGGTCGCCGCGCAGCTCCGGGTCGACGTACTTGCCCTCGCCGTCGAACTCCCCGAGCGCCGCCACGTCGTCGAGTCCGAAGTCGACCCAGTACGGCCGACGGCCGGGGCGGGGAACAGGAACCTGAAGCGTGATCCGCTGGAAACCGAGGCGGCGCAGCTGGAGCCTGCTCACGCTCTCTCCGGGCAGTTGAGCGCGCCCATCGCTGAAGGCGATGACGCGGCGTGCGCGCCGGATCCCGGGAACATGCGAGTCCATCGCGAGAGCGCCGAGCTCCTCGCGCCAGGCCGCGGCCAGCCCCTCGTCCTGCACCTGCCCGGTCACCGCGATCGACCGCAGGGCGGCATCCGCGCAGGAGAGCGCGGCCTCGATGGGCAGCTGACAGCTCAGATCGAGAACGGTGCGGGCCAGCGGCGTGCATCGGATGCCGTGACGCTCGGTGATGTCGTCCGCCGCCACGGCATGCCGCATGACATCGGGGACGCTCCTGCTGCGCGCCGTCGAGATCACATGTACGCGGCGAGGGCGCAGCCGGTACAGCGGCAGATCCCACAGGACCGCGGCCGAGACGCCCGCTGCGATGATGCCGTTCGGCGCGTCGCGGTCAACGGCGAGGATGTGAACGAGGTGGCGCCCTTCGGGCCAGAGCTCCTGCCACACAGGCGTGGGGACGTACCACCCGCGGCGCACCCGGTGCAGTTCGCCACCGGCGACCTGGGCCCGGATCCGGCGTTCGCTGAGACCGGCGTCGAGGAGATCTTCGCGTGAGCGCAGCATCCGGCGCGCTTCGTCGGGGGTGATCGCGGACGGCATGCCGACATCTTCCCGGGAGCGGCAGTCGGCGCGGGACGGTCGCGGGCCGATGTGGATGGATTCGCCGGACGGCGTCGCTGTGGAAAGCGGATGCGGCGTCGTCGCATTCGAGGGTGTGTCCGCCGGCCGGAGCGTCGGGGAACGTCCATCGCGTTCGGTAGCTGCGTCGGCAGCCGACGCTCTCGACGGCAACCAACGCTCTCGGCGGTGGCCGGGAGTCGCGAGAGCGGCCGCACCCCCGAGCTCGGATGCGCATGAGGCGGTGTCGCGGCGTGCGGGTAGTGTGGAGGGGTGACCATGGAGATCGAGCTCGGCAGAGGAAAGCGCGCGCGCCGCGCCTACACCTTCGATGACATCGCAGTGGTGCCCTCGCGCCGCACGCGCAACCCCGAGGACGTGTCCACCGCGTGGACGATCGACGCGTTCTCCTTCGAGATCCCGGTCCTCGGCGCGCCGATGGACTCGGTCGTGAGCCCGCAGACGGCGATCATGCTCGGCCAGCTCGGCGGGCTCGGCGTCCTCGACCTCGAGGGGCTGTGGACCCGGTACGACGACCCCGAGCCCCTGCTGGCCGAGATCGCCCGGCTGTCGGATGCCGAGGCCACCGTCCGCATGCAGCAGCTGTACTCGGAGCCCATCAAGCCCGAGCTCATCAAGGCGCGTCTCGCCGAGATCCGTGAGGCCGGCGTCACGGTCGCCGGCTCCCTCACCCCGCAGCGCACGCAGGAGCTCTACGAGACCGTCGTCGCCGCCGGCGTCGACCTCTTCGTGATCCGCGGCACGACCGTCTCGGCCGAGCACGTCTCCAGCTCCGCCGAGCCGTTGAACCTGAAGAAGTTCATCTACGACCTCGACGTCCCCGTGATCGTCGGCGGCGCCGCGACCTACACCGCGGCCCTCCACCTCATGCGCACGGGCGCCGCCGGCGTGCTCGTCGGCTTCGGCGGAGGAGCGGCGTCCACGACGCGTGCGACCCTCGGGCTCCATGCCCCCATGGCCACGGCGGTGTCGGATGTCGCCGCAGCCCGCCGCGACTACCTCGACGAGTCGGGCGGCCGCTATGTGCACGTCATCGCCGACGGCGGCGTGGGCACCTCCGGTGACATCGTCAAGGCGATCGCGATGGGCGCGGATGCCGTCATGCTGGGCGTTGCGCTCGCCCGCGCCACCGACGCACCGGGCCGCGGCTTCCACTGGGGCCCGAGGCGCACCACCCCAAGCTTCCGCGCGGTCGCCGCGTCGAGGTCGGCGGCGTCGCCCGCCTCGAGGAGGTGCTCTACGGTCCGGCGCCCGTCGCCGACGGCACCGCCAACCTCATCGGCTCGCTGAAGAAGTCGATGGCCACGACCGGGTACTCCGACCTCAAGGAGTTCCAGCGCGTCGAGGTCGTCCTCGCCCCCTACGAGCAGTCCTGATCGGCGCCGCATCCACCGTGTCGATTCCCCCTGTCGCCGAGCCGACCCGACCGGTTGCTGAGCCTGTCGAAGCATTCCCGCCCACCCTGCGCGAGGTGATGCTGCGCCCCTGGTGGATCGGCATGCTCGGGCTCGCTCTCGTCGTGGCCGCGGTGTTCGCGTGGCTGGGGCAGTGGCAGCTCGGCAACGCGATCGACACCGACCCGCCGCCTCCGGGGATGACCGAGGAGATCCGTCCGCTCGCCGATGTGGTCGAGACCGGCGTCTACCTGCCCGAGCCCTATGTCGGCCAGCGGGTGGTGACGACCGGTGAATGGGTGCCCGGCGACTTCCTCGTCGTGTCCTCCCGATTCAACGAGGGCGGGAGGGGTATTGGGTGACGGGCCAGCTCCGGGTCGCCGAGCGCACCTCCATCGCCGTGGCGGTGGGGTGGACGCCCGAGCGTGCGACGGCGGATGCCGTGGCATCCGATCTCAACGCGCGCGCGCCCTTCTCCGCCGAGGTCACCGGCCGGCTGATCTCCGATGAAGGCGTCCAGCTCCCGCCCCGCGACGACGTGCAGCAGATGTCGCGGATGTCGCCCGCGATGCTCCTCAGCCGTTGGCACGACATCGAGCAGCTCGACGTCTATCGCCCCTACCTGGCCTCCGCGGAGGCCCCGCCGGGCTCGTCGACATCTCCTCGCCGCCGCCGACGGAGGGCTCGACGGTCAACTGGCTCAACATCTTCTACGCCGTGGAATGGGCCATCTTCGCCGGCTTCGCCTTCTACATGTGGTACCGGCTGGCCCGCGACTCCTGGGAGCGCGAGGTCGAGGACTTCGAAGAGGCCCGCGCGGCGGCCTGAGCGCGGCGGGACGGGGCGACCGGCGCGGTTAGACTGGACGCATGCCCGAACCCAAAGTCGCCAGCTTCCCGGCGATCCGCGGGGCGCTGAAGTTCTACCAGATCGCCTCGATCATCACCGGCGTCATGCTGATCCTGCTCGTGCTGGAAATGGTCCTGAAGTACACGCCCATCCACGTCGAGCTCTTCGCGGGAGGAACCGGCGGGCTCCTCTGGTTCGCACCGGTCTTCGCCGGACCCGGCTGCGAGTGGTACTCGCTGTTCGTGCCGGGCGGCCTCGGATGCGAGATGGAGTCCGGTGGCGACGGTGTGAACATCTCGCTGCTGATCCTCATCTCGCACGGCTGGTTCTACGTCGTGTACCTGTTCGCATGCTTCCGCATCTGGAGCCTCATGCGCTGGCGGTTCCCCCGCTTCCTGCTGCTGGCCCTCGGCGGCATCGTGCCCCTGCTGTCGTTCTTCATGGAGGCGCGCGTGGCCCGCGAGGTCAAGGAGTATCTGGCGGAGCGCGAGGCATCGGACCCTTCGACAGGCTCAGGGACCGCAACAGGTTCAGGGGCCGGAGCAGCAGGCTCAGGGACCGAAGAGACAACGGAAGCGGAGGTCACCGCATGAGCGCCGACACCGTCCAGCGACCGGTCCTCGTCGTCGACTTCGGTGCGCAGTACGCGCAGCTGATCGCCCGACGCGTGCGCGAGGCCGGTGTCTACAGCGAGCTCGTGCCTCACTCGATCACCGCGGAGGAGATCCAGGCGAAGAAGCCGGTCGCCCTCATCCTCTCCGGCGGACCCTCGTCGGTCTACGAGGAGGGCGCACCGCGCCTGGACACGGGGATCTTCGACCTCGGCATCCCGACCCTCGGCATCTGCTACGGCTTCCAGGTCATGGCCCAGGCGCTCGGCGGCGAGGTCGCCAACACCGGGCTGCGCGAGTACGGGGCGACGGATGCCACCCTCACCGATGACGGCGGAGTGCTGCTCGGCGGCCAGCCGCCGCTGCAGAACGTCTGGATGAGCCACGGCGACCAAGTCGCCCAGGCTCCCGCCGGCTTCGAGGTGCTCGCCCGCACGGCGGTCACGCCCGTGGCGGCCTTCGGCAACGACGAGCGCTGCTTCTACGGGGTGCAGTGGCATCCGGAGGTCAAGCACTCCGATCACGGCCAGGAGGTGATCGAGAACTTCCTGCACAAGGCGGTGGGCCTCGCCTCCGACTGGAACAGCGGCAACGTCATCGAGGAGCAGGTCGCCCGCATCCGGGAGCAGGTGGGTTCCGCACGCGTGATCTCGGCGCTCTCGGGCGGTGTGGACTCGGCGGTCTCGACGGCCCTCGTGCACCGGGCGATCGGCGATCAGCTCACCGCGGTCTTCGTCGACCACGGGCTCCTGCGCAAGGGGGAGCGCGAGCAGGTCGAGAACGACTACGTGGCCTCCACGGGTGTGCGGCTCATCACGGTGGAGGCGGAGGACACCTTCCTCGGGCATCTCGCGGGCATCACCGACCCCGAGGAGAAGCGCAAGATCATCGGCCGCGAGTTCATCCGCGCCTTCGAGGCGATCCAGCGCGACCTCGTGGCGGAGGCCGCGGCCGACGGCGAGCCCGTGCGCTTCCTCGTACAGGGCACCCTCTACCCCGACGTCGTCGAATCCGGCGGCGGTGCGGGCACCGCGAACATCAAGTCGCACCACAACGTCGGCGGCCTCCCCGAAGACCTCGACTTCGAGCTCATCGAGCCGCTGCGCACCCTCTTCAAGGACGAGGTCCGCGCGATCGGCCGCGAGCTCGGCATCCCCGAGGCGATCGTCGGGCGTCAGCCCTTCCCTGGGCCGGGACTGGGCATCCGGATCATCGGTGAGGTCACCCGCGAGCGGCTCGACCTCCTCCGTGAGGCCGACGCGATCGCGCGGGAAGAGCTCTCCAAGGCGGGCCTGGACGGCGAGATCTGGCAGTGCCCGGTCGTGCTCCTCGCCGACGTGCGCTCGGTGGGCGTGCAGGGCGATGGCCGCACGTACGGGCATCCGATCGTGCTCCGACCCGTCTCCAGCGAAGACGCCATGACCGCCGACTGGACGCGTCTGCCCTACGACGTTCTCGCGAAGATCTCCAACCGCATCACCAACGAGGTGCGGGATGTGAACCGGGTCGTGCTCGACGTCACGTCGAAGCCCCGGGGACCATCGAGTGGGAGTGAGTCGCTCGCCGGAGCGGTGACGAGGGCCCGAGCAAGGATCGTTTCCGCGGAATCGTCCTCGCCCGGGCCCTCGTCAGCGTTCGGCGCGGGGCTCAGGGCTGCTTCTGTCCCGTGATCGCCCGTATCGCCCACATGATCACAGTGAGTGCGACCAGGCCGACGGCGACCCAGATCAGGAACTGCACGGCCTCGACGAGACCGCCCACGATGAAGAGCACGATGGCCGCGATGATGAGCACTATCAGGAAGATATTCATGTCGTGATCCTCGCGGTGGTCGCCGGCAGCGACAAGACCCTTGCGCTCGGCTGTGAAGTGTGCAAAAGGCCCGCCCCGAGAGGGCGGGCCTTTCCTGAGTTGCGGAGCGGGAGGGCTCAGTCGGCGCGGCTCTTGCTGCCCCGGCCGACGATGAGGCCGTAGATCAGCAGCACGAGGATCGCCCCGCCGATCGCGAGCGCCCAGGTGCCGAGGTCCCAGAATTCGGTGAGCGGGCGATCCAGGAGGAGGCTGCCGAGCCAGCCGCCCAGCATCGCGCCCAGGACACCGAGGACGAGGGTGGCGATCCAGCCGCCGCCCTGCTTGCCGGGCAGGATCGCTTTGGCGATGGCTCCCGCGATCAGGCCGAGGAGGAGGAATCCGAGGAAGGACATGGTGTGCTCCTTTGCGTCGTGGTTGACGTGAGGAATCCTCCTCCTCGGATGCCGTGCTGTCGAGACCCTTGCGGTGCGTCGCCGGATGTGCGAAAGGCCCGCCCCGAGGGACGGGCCTTTCGTGCAGAGTGCCCAGAGGTTTCGACTCGTTCGCGCTTCGCGCGAACTCGCTCAACCTAGACACGATCTCGCATCAACGCCGCTTTGCGGCATTGATCCGAGCCGTGTCTAATTGCTGCCGCGGATGATCGCGATGAGGCGCAGGATCTCGACGTACAGCCAGACGACCGTGACCATGATGCCGAAGGCGCCCATCCAGCCGAACTTGCGGGGTGCGCCGTTGCGCACGCCCTGCTGGATCCGGTCGAAGTCCATCACGAGCGAGTACGCGGCGAGGAACACGACGAAGATGCCGAGGATCACGCCCAGCGGGATGCCCATGATCGTCTCGCTGCGCAGACCGAAGGCGTTGTCGTTGACGCCCGTCCACATCAGCACGAGGTTCAGGAGCGAGAAGACCAGGTAGCCGATCATGGCGATCATCCAGATCTTCGTCGCCTTCTTCGAGGCGCGGACCTTGCCGCTGGCGAAGAGGGCGAGGGTGACACCCACGACGGCGAGCGTCGCCAGCGTCGCCTGCATGACGATCCCCGGGTACATGACCTCGAAGAACGCCGAGATCGCGCCGATGAAGAGGCCTTCGAAGGCCGCGTAGGCCCAGATGAGGGCCGGGCGCACCTTCTTGCGCGAGGTGAAGATGATGACCATGGCGAGCACGAAGCCGCCGAGCGCGCCGACCAGCCAGGGCACCATGGTCAGCTGGCCCGTGGTGTAGAGCGTGTTCGCGGTCCACATCCAGCCGACGACGGCGGTCGCGACGAGGACGCCGAACAGGGCGACCGTCTTCCAGATGGTGTCTTCGACCGTCATGCGGTCGGTCTCGATGGCGCCGGCCGGCGGGGCGGCGTACATGCCCTCGAGCTGCGCGTTGGCGGCGGCGTTCACGCCCAGGTGCGCGGTGGCCGCGGTGTTCGCGCCGGCCTGCGGGTTGCCGGGGTACGTTGCGACAGCACGAGGATCCTGCTGCTGGAACGCGGGATTGTTGAAAGCGGGATTGCTCATGGTGCTGGCCTCACTCCAAGGGGATCTAAAGGTCGCTTGTCTCTACGATAGCGGTCGCGGCTATGCACAGGGTGTGATCTACGCTGAGAACGTGCCCAGGAAGTCTCCGCTCGTGATCGGGCATCGGGGCGCGCCCGGGTATCGCCCCGAGCACACCCGTTCCTCCTACGAACTGGCCATGGCGATGGGCGTCGATGCTGTGGAGCCCGACGTCGTGGCGACCTCCGACGGCGTCCTGGTGGTGCGGCACGAGAACGAGATCTCCGGCACGACGGATGTCGCGGAGCGGCCCGAGTTCGAGGACCGCCAGACGACGAAGTCGGTCGACGGGCATCGGATCACCGGCTGGTTCACCGAGGACTTCACCTGGGCGGAGCTGGAGACCCTGCGCTGCCGTGAGCGCCTCCCCGAGGTGCGTGGCACGAGTGCAAGCTTCGACGGGCAGCAGCGGATGCTGCGTCTGACCGAGGTCCTCGATCTGGTGAGGGCGGGATCGCTGGAGCACGGCCGGGAGATCGGCGTCGTCCTGGAGGTCAAGCACGCGACCCACTTCGCCGGGATCGGACTCGATCTCGCGCCGCTCATCGAGCGCGACCTGCGCGCAAGCGGCTGGGCCGACGGAGCGCTGCCGCTGGTGATCGAGAGTTTCGAGTCGACCGTGCTCGGGCAACTGCGCGAACGGCGGATCGCCGCCTCGTACATCTATCTGATCGAGGCGACCGGGCGTCCTCACGATCTGTTCTCCGTGCACGGCCGCGCCGCGCGCACCTACCGGTCGACGGTCTCTCCCGAAGGGCTCGACGAGCTCATCGGCCGCGTCGACGGGGTGAGCGTCAACAAGCGGATGCTGCTCTCCCGCGGAAGCAGGATCGTCCCCGATGCGCACGCGAGAGGCCTGCGCGTCTTCACCTGGACGTGCCGCCCGGAGAACGCCTTCCTGGCATCCGACTACCGCAGTGCGGGCGGCCCCGCCGAGTTCGGCCACTACGAGGAGGAGTGGGCGGTGATCGCCGACTCCGGCGTCGACGGCGTGTTCGTCGACCATCCCGATCTGGGAGTGGAGTTCTTCCGCCGGTAGGCGTCTCCGAATCGACACCGGCCGTTCACCGAACGGTCGGATGCCGTGCGCCGCGAGTCAACGCGGACTCGGTCGACTGGGCGGGTCCGATGTCCCCGACCCCTGGAGTCCCATGTCTCGCCTGTCTCGCGGGCTGGCCGCATCCGTGGTGTGCGCTGTCGCCGCCACCGCGCTGCTGACCGCACCGGCCGCGGCCGCCGACGAAGAGTTCGGCATCCGCATCAACGAAGTCGTCTCCGACGGGGGAAGCCCCGACGACTGGATCGAGTTCTACAACCACTCGGACGCCGCCGTCGACCTGAGCGGTTACATCGTGCAGGACGAGAGCGACAAGAACCCGTACACGTTCCCCGACGGGACCGTCGTCCAGCCGGGCGACTACCTCGTGATCGACACGCTCACGGGCGGCGTCGGCGACTTCGACTTCGGGCTCGGCAGGGGAGACTCCGTGCGCCTGTTCGCCCCGGGCGATGCGAACGGCGAGACGCCGATCCTCCAGACCACGTGGCCGGCCGGCACGCACGCCTTCCCCAGCTGGGGCGCGCAGGAGGTCGACGGCGAACTGGTCTGGTCGATGACCGCCGAGGCCACCAAGGGCGCGGCGAACATCTTCGCCTCCGGCGGCGGGGAGGTCCCGGCATCCGGTGTCGTCATCAACGAGATCATCTACGACCCGATCTCCGGCTACGACAAGGACAGCGTGGAGATCTACAACGTCGGCTCCGAGACGGTCGACCTGACCGGCTGGAAGTTCTCGGACGACAACCGCGCCCGCTTCGGCGAGGCGCCCGCCGGCTTCGAGCTCGCGCCGGGCGAGTTCTTCGTCTTCGTCCAGGACACGCACTTCACCTTCGGACTCGGCAAGGGCGACGAGGTCGTGCTCTACGACCCCTCGGGCGCGATCGTCGACGAGTACGCCTACGAGAACACCGCGCCGATCGCGGTGTGGGCGCGCTGCCCCGACGGCACCGGCGACTGGGCGCACGCGACGACGGCGACGCCCGGAGCGGCGAACGACTGCTCCCCGCCGGCCGTCCCCGGTACGGTCGTGCTGAACGAGGTCGACTCGCAGCCCTCCGACTGGGTGGAGCTGTACAACCCGGGCACCGAGCCCTTCGACATCTCCGGATACGAGCTGCGCGACAACGCCGACGACCTCGACCACCGCTGGGCGTTCCTCGAGGGCACGATCATCGGCGCCGGCGAGTACTTCCTCGTCGAGGAGGGCGACATCGGGCTGACCGAGGGCGTGGAGACCGGCTTCGGCGTGTTCGGCATCGGCAGCGCGGATGAGATCCGCCTGTTCGACACCACGGGCACCCTGGTCGACCGCACGGGCGCCTGGACGGCGCACGCCGCGATCGGCGGCGACTTCGCCGCGGCGACCTATGCGCGCTGCCCCGACGGCATCGGCGACTTCGTCCTCGCGTACGCGACCCCGGGCGAGGGCAACCGCTGCGTCGCCCCGGATGTCGCGATCAACGAGATCGTCTCCAACGGCGACGCCACTGACTGGGTCGAGATCTACAACTTCGGGGCCACGCCGGTCGACATCTCCGGCTGGACCGTGATGGACGAGGACCCCTTCGGTCACGCCGACCAGACCACGCCTCTGCCGGCGGACACCGTTCTCCAGCCCGGTGAGTTCTACGTCTTCGACCAGCCGCGCGACTTCGTCTTCGGGCTCGGCAACGGCGACCTGGTGACGGTGCGCGACGCGAACGGCAACACGGTCGACGAGCACCGCTACCCGGCGCACAACCCCGGCACAGGTTCGTGGAGCCGCTGCCCGGACGGCACCGGTGAGTTCGTCGGCGTCGAGGTGCGCACAAAGGGCCTCTTCAACGCCTGCGGCAACCCGGTGCGCATCAACGAGGTCGAGTCCGACGGCGGATCGCCCGACGACTGGATCGAGCTCGTCAACCCCACGATCGACCCGCTCGACGTCTCGGGCATCGTCGTGAAGGACGAGGAGGACGACCACGCCTACGAGATCCCGGCGGGCACCGTGATCGCCCCGGGCGGCTACCTCGTGATCGAGCGCGACGAGCTGGGCTTCGGCCTGGGCGGCGGCGACTCGGTGCGCCTGTTCGAGGGCGACCGGCTCATCGACTCGACGACCTGGGGTGCCGGGCACGCGGCGACCACGTGGGGGCGCTGCCCCGACACCACGGGGCCCTTCGCGGTGACGGCGGAGCCCACCAAGGGCGCCCCGAACGTCTGCGTCGGTGAGATCCCCGTCTCGCCGTGGCCCGGTTCGGCGGAGGTGCGGGTGCTCGACCAGACGCCGACCTTCCTCGAGGACAGCTCGGGTCTGGATGTCCAGGAGACGGCCGAGGGCACGTTCCTCTGGGCCGTCGACAACGGCACCGGCACGATCTGGAAGCTCGCGGCATCCGCCGACGGCTCGGTGGAACTCGTCCCCGGCTGGGAGGACGGCAAGCGCGTGCGCTACCAGCGCGATGCGGGCAACCCCGCCGCGGCCGGGCCGGACGCCGAGGGCATCACGGTCGACGACGCCGGCTTCGTCTACGTCGTCGCCGAGCGTGACAACAGCGCGAAGAGCGTCAACGAGAACACCATCCTGAAGGTGGATCCGGATGCCACGGCATCCGACCTCGTCGCCATCGCCGAGTGGGACATCACCTCCCTCCTCCCGCCGGTCGGCGCCAACCTCGGTGCCGAGGCGATCGAGTGGATCTCGGACGACGTCCTCGCCGGAAAGCTGCACGACGACAACACGGGTCTGCCCTACGCTCCGGGCGACTACCCGGGCCACGGCGATGGGCTGTTCTTCGTCGCGGTCGAGGACGGCGGTGGGCTCTTCGTCTTCGCTCTCACGAGCAGCGGTGCCACGCTCGTCGCCGAGATCGACCCCGGCCTGCCGGCGGTCATGGCTCTCGACTACGACAGTGTGCTGGGCGTGCTCTGGGCGGTCTGCGACGACGGCTGCCAGGGCGGTCGGCGCAGGTGACCCTCAACGGCACCGACACCCCCGATGTGGAGCACTTCGCCCGCCCCGCGGGCCTTCCCGACATCAACAACGAGGGCTTCGCGACCGCGCCGGTCTCACTGTCGGTCGACGGAGAGCGCCCCGTGTGGTGGTTCGCCGACGGCTATACCTCGCAGTCCCTGCGCGTGGGGACGCTCCTCGGCGGCTCCGGCGGCGGCGATGACGGCGGATCGGATGGCGGCGGCTCCGGTGGCGACGGCGGCTCGGGCGGCACCCCTCCGCTGAGCGGCGACGAGCTGACGGCCGACAACGCCGGCGACGTCGACGCACCGGCATCCGCCGCGCGGGCGAGCGCATCGTGCTCTCGCTCGGCGCCGCCTACGCAGGTACGGCGGTCGACGTCTGGCTCTACTCCGACCCGGTGCTGATCGGCAGCGGCGTGCTCGACGCGCAGGGCCGCATCACCGTGACGATCCCGGCTGACGCCGAGCTCGGCACCCACCGGATCGCGGTCTACGACAGCGAGGGCGAGCTGCTTGGATGGACCGAGATCCAGGTGACTGCGGCAGGTTCCGGCACCGGTGAGAGGCTCCCCGACACCGGCTCGGACATCCCCTTCGGGGCGATGGCGATCGCCCTGCTGCTGCTGGCCGGCGGCGGGCTGGCCGTCCTCGTCCGGCGGCGCTCGCGGATCGGGTAGCACCGCGGTCCGGGTGGACTCCCGACCCTGCTCTGGCAGGGCGGGGTCCACCGTGATCGCGGCGTTTCGGCCGCGGAAATCGGACTAAGCTCGACCGCATGACAGAGGCGGCACGTCGGGGTGCTTTGGCGTGCATCACGATCGTCGTGATCCTGGCGACGGGCGCGGGCCTCGGGCTCGCCGTCGGTGACGTGCTGAGCCTCGACGCGACGTCGCGGCCCGACCTCGACGCGCCCTTGCCGCGGGACCCGGCTATGGCGTGGATGGCGCGCGGGCTCCTCGTGCTGGCACTCGCCTGGGTGCTGATCGGCATCCTCGCCGCACGCACGCAGCTCGTGCGCCGGCCCGGTGCTGCCGCGGCGCGGGCGACCTGGCTCGCCTCGACCCGCCCTGGCGCGCCCGGGAGTCGACGCTGGGCCTGCTGCGACTGGACTACTGGCTGCTGCTGATCATCCCGGTGGCACTTCTGATCGGCACGAGGGCGATCCAGACGTCCTTCCTGTCGTGGGTGCATCTGACGGTCGTCCTGGGTACGTGGACGGTCTTCGCGCTCGTGCTGCGGCGACTGTTCGGGCACTCCCGCTCGCCGTACCCGGTGATCGCCGCCGTCGGGGAGTCGTGGTGCTGCGCTGCATCCTCACCCTGTTCGCCCTGTCTTTCGCCGGTCCCGGCGGCTACTGGTCCGCCTTCCTGTCCGACCCCTCGCGGCGCGTGCTGTATATCACGGTCGCCTTCGCCCTGTTCGTCTGGGTGTTCATCGCCGCCGGCTGGGCGATGTCGGTGCAGGTGGGCGTACGACGCGCGATCGGCGCGATCCTGGGTGCGGTGGGGCGGGGCTGGCCGTGCCCTCGCTCATGATCGCCCTCGTCGGGCTCGAGTGGGTGCAGACGGCGGAGGGCGATCAGTGGGGACTGCTGCCCGGTGGCCTCACGCGCGTCCTGGACATCGCCACGCATCTCGGCGTCCCTGACGAGACGCCCTGGGTCGCCTTCGGCGTCGGTGCGCTGCTCTTCGTCGTCGGTCTGCTGCTGTCGCTGCGGTGGCGGCGGGTCGAGGCGCTCCGTCCGGACTCCTACGAGATCTGAGCCGTCACAGCGCGCCGGCGCCGTCGCGCGTGGAGACGATCTCCTTGCCCAGCGGCATGAGCGAGATCGGCACCATCTTGAAGTCGGCGATCGCCAGCGGGATGCCGATGATCGTCAGGCACAGCGCGATGCCGGAGAAGATGTGCCCCAGCGCCAGCCACCAGCCGGCCAGGATCACCCAGATGACATTGCCGAGGAAGGAGCCCACACCGGCGGTCGGCTTGCTGACGATCGTGCGGCCGAAGGGCCAGAAGGCGTAGTTCGCGGTGCGGAACGAGGCGATCGCCCAGGGGATCGTGATGATCGGGATGCACAGCAGGATGCCGGCGACGACGTAGCCGACGAACAGCCAGAAGCCGGCGAAGATCACCCAGATGATGTTGAGCAGCGTGCGCATGCTCCGATTGTCTCAATCGGATGCTGTGCGTACGCCGCACTTCCTCGTGGATCTGCACAACCTCGCAGGGATTCCGGGGAACCCTGCGAGGTTGTGCAGATCTGCGGACTACTGCGGGGCTGCGGGGGCGACTGCTCGCCGTGGCGCTGCGCGCGACGGAGCGCTTATCCAGAACCGGGCGGGCGCCTCCAGCGAGGTCGCCCGGATCGCCCGCGCCCAGGAGCGCGAGCTGCGCGCCTGGCTCTACGACGGCGATTCGCCCGCCGACAGCGATCTGCCCACCGACCTCCGCGACTACGGCGGGGCGCTCGAGCTCGACTACCCGGTGCGCATCGACGTCGTCTCGGCGGGCCTCTCGACCGAGCGCGCGAGCGGCGAGGTCACGGCCGCGGCCCGCGAGGCGATGCTCAACGCCGCACGGCACGCCGGCGGCGAGGTGTCGGTCTACATCGAGGGCTCGGCGACCGGGGTCGACGTGTACGTGCGCGACCGCGGCGAGGGTTTCGACCTCGACGCCGTCGACACCGACCGCTGGGGCGTGCGCGAGTCGATCATCGGGCGGATGCGGCGCATCGGCGGCATCGCGACGGTCCGCAGCGACGAGACCGGCACCGAGGTGCACCTGCGCTACCGGGGAACGGGGCATCTGGAGGGGGAGAACGTCGTGGCTGATCCGATCCGCGTCGTCATCGTCGACGACCACTCCATCTTCCGCTCGGGGCTGCGCGCCGACCTCGACGGCGTGATCGAGGTCGTGGGCGAAGCGGCGGATGTGGCATCCGCCGTCTCCGTGATCTCCGCGGCGGAGCCGGACGTCGTGCTGCTCGACGTGCACCTGCCCGGCGCCGAGGGCGACGATGCGACCGGCGGCGAGTCGGTGATCCACGGCGTCGGCGCGACTGCGACGCGGTTCCTCGCGCTGAGCGTGTCGGATGCCGCGGAGGACGTCGTCCGCGTCATCCGCGCCGGCGCCCGCGGGTACATCACGAAGGGCTCCTCGGGTGCGGAGGTGAGCCAGGCCGTGCAGGTCGTCGCCGGCGGGGACGCGGTGTTCTCGCCGCGCCTGGCGGGCTTCGTGCTCGACGCCTTCGGCGCCGTCGCGGGGGAGACGGCGGCGACCGGCGACGAGCTGGACCGGCTGTCGGCGAGGGAGCAGGAGGTCATGCGCCTCATCGCCCGCGGCTACGCCTACAAGGAGGTCGCAGCCGAGCTGTTCATCTCGATCAAGACCGTCGAGACGCATGTCTCGTCCGTGCTGCGCAAGCTGCAGCTGTCGTCGCGGCACGAGCTGACGGCGTGGGCCTCGGAGCGCCGGCTGTTGTGATGTGCCGAGCATATAGGCATATCGACTGATATGCTTGTATGCATGAGGACGACGGTGATTCTCCCGGACGAGCTTCTTCGCCAGGCGAAAGAGGCTGCTCGCGCCGCTGATCAGACCTTCACGTCGGTGCTGGAGGAGGCGCTGCGACGCGAATTGGCCAGGCGGCTCGAAACTCGGCACGAGCCGTTCGTGCTTGTGCCGTTCTCACCGTCGCCCGGTCGGGAAGGAACACTCCCCGGTGTCGACGTGACGAACAAGGAACAGATTCACGACATCCTCGATGAGGATGACTTCGCTGTGCAGCAGATACGCGCCTCTGAGCGGGCGGCCTCGTGATCGCTCCTGACGTCAACATGATGCTCCACGCGCACCGCACGGATTCTCGTTTCCACGACGATGCCGCCGCCTGGCTCTCGGGGCGGTGAACGGGCCTGAGCGGCTCGGGCTCATCGACACGGTGATCGCTGGTTTCGTGCGGATCATGACGAACCCAGGGTGTACAAAGAGCCCGCCGATGTAGAGGCGACGCTGTCGTTCGTGGAGAAGCTGTTGCGGCATCCGGGAGTCACCCGGCTCGGCTCCGGGCCGCGGCACTGGGACATCTTCTCCGAGCTGTGTCGTGCGGTCGACGCCCGAGGGAACCTCGTATCGGACGCGGCGATCGCCGCCGTTGCGATCGAGCACGGTGCGACACTGGTCTCCCTCGACCGCGACTTCGCGAAGTTTCCGGGTCTGCGTTGGGAGCTGCCCGGGAACGGGTGACCGGAGCCACCTTGCACGTGCGATCCTGGAGGGGATGAAAGAAGTCCAGGGCCCTACCCCCGCCGGAACCTCCAAGCCGTACCGCTCGCTGACCGAGGCGCTGCGCGCGCACCGGATCGATCCGGTGAACCACGCGTTCATCGAGGCGATCGTCACCGCGACAGGCGTCACCTCCCTCATCGATCGCGGTCGATACATCGAGGCGATCCGCCGCGGAGAGGGGCCTCTCTGCACATCGGCAAGACGTACACGAACGGCTTCTCCGAGGACGAGGAGATCGTCGTGGGCAAGGCCGTGCTGCGCCTGCAGCCGAGCGAAGGCCGGGCGCCGTACTTCTACGTCACCCACCCGAGCGAGTACGCGCAGGCGACGACAGGCGGGGCCAAGCCCCGCGCGGCACGACGGGAGCCGACGCCGCGCGCCGCGCCCAAGCCGAAGCTGATCGAGCGTGACTACGGGGTCTGCGACGTGTGCTTCATGGTCAAGAACGCCTCCGGCACCTGCGGCTGCGACTGAGTTTTTCGCCGCGCTTCGGCGGGGCGCTGCGCTGAATTCTGGGACCGGTCCCAGAAACGCAGCTCGATGCGGCGTCTGATCGGGATCGAGGGGACCGGTCCCGAAAATGCCGAGTGCGGGAGTGCCCTCGGCCCGAGCGGCAACGTCGGATGCCGCGAATAGACTGGGGAGACGATGAGCGAGCCCCTTCCGGCCGCAGTTTCTGCGGCATCCGATACTCCTGCGCCTGATCCTCTGCTGGCGGGTCTGAACCCGCAGCAGCTCGAGGCGGTGACCTACCGCGGGCCGGCGCTGCTCATCGTCGCCGGCGCGGGTTCGGGCAAGACGAGCGTGCTCACCCGCCGCATCGCGAGCCTGTTGCGGGGCCGTGAGGCGTGGCCGAGCCAGATCCTCGCGATCACCTTCACCAACAAGGCCGCCGGCGAGATGCGCGAGCGCGTCGCCCAGCTGGTCGGCGAGACCGCGCGTGGTATGTGGATCTCGACCTTCCACTCCGCCTGTGTGCGCATCCTCCGCCGCGAGGCCGAGCAGTTCGGCTTCACGAAGGCCTTCACGATCTACGATTCCGGCGACTCGCGGGCGCTCATCAAACGGCTGGTCAAGCAGCACGAGGCCGACGCGTACGGGTTGACGCCGGCATCCGTCCAGTCCCGCATCTCCAAGGCGAAGAACGAGCTGGCGGATGCCGAGAGCTACGCCCGTCAGGCGAACACGAGCGATCCCGTCGAGCGACTCTTCGTGGAGATCTTCGCCGACTACCAGCGCGAGCTGCGCAAGGCCAACGCCTTCGACTTCGACGACCTGATCGCGCAGACGGTGTTCCTGTTCCGCGCCTTCCCGCACGTCGCCGATGTGTACCGGCGCCGTTTTCGGCACATCCTCGTCGACGAGTATCAAGACACCAACCACGCCCAGTACGCGCTCATCCATGAGTTGACCAGGCCGGTCTCGGGCTCGGCGCCGGAGGCGGAGCCCTTCGAGGCGAACGGGATGCTCATCTGGGACGAGCCGGCGGGCCCTTCGACGGGCTCAGGGACCGAGGCGGCGGAGACGGGCGCCTCGCTCACGGTCGTCGGCGACTCTGATCAGTCGATCTACGCCTTCCGCGGCGCCGACATCCGCAACATCAGCGAGTTCGAGCGCGACTTCCCGGGGCGAAGGTCATCCTGCTCGAGCAGAACTACCGTTCGACGCAGAACATCCTGTCCGCGGCGAACGCCGTCATCGGCAACAACTTCGACCGCAAGGACAAGAAGCTGTGGAGCGATCGCGGCGACGGCGCGAAGATCGTCGGTTTCACCGGCTACTCGCAGCACGATGAGGCACAGTTCATCGCCGACGAGATCGAGGCGCTGCATCGGGCGGGCGAGGCGTACTCCGAGATGGCGGTCTTCTACCGCACCAATTCGCAGTCGCGCGCGCTGGAAGAGATCTTCATCCGCGCGGCCGTGCCCTACAAGATCATGGGCGGCACGAAGTTCTACGAGCGCGCCGAGATCAAGGACGCCCTCGCCTACCTCATCGCCGTTGCGAACCCGGCCGACGAGATGTCGTTGCGCCGCATCCTCAACAAGCCGCGCCGCGGGATCGGCGGCGTGACCGAGGCGAACATCGCGCGCTTCGCCGAAGACCGCGGCATCACCTTCCGCGAGGCGCTCGCCGCGTCCGCCGAGATCGGGCTGGGCCCGAAGCTCCAGGCGGCGCTGACGCAGCTCGACACCGTGCTGCGAGAGGCGACCGAGATCCTGATCCCTCCTCGGGAGAGGTGCCGCCGCCCACCTCGGTGGCCGAAGGGCTCACGCTGCTGCTGAACAAGAGCGGCTATTTCGACGCCCTCCGCGCCAGCCGCGACCCGCAAGACGAGGCGAGGGTCGAGAACCTCGACGAGCTCGTCGCCGTCACCCGCGAGTTCGCGCGCAACAACCCCGAGGGCACGATCGTCGACTTCCTCACCGAGGTCGCCCTCGTCTCGGATGCCGACGACCTCGACGACGCCTCCGGCTCCGTCTCGCTCATGACCCTGCACACCGCCAAGGGGCTCGAGTACGACGCGGTCTTCCTCACCGGCGTCGAGGAAGACCTCATCCCGCACCGCATCTCGGCGGGGAGCCGGGCGGCCCGCAGGAAGAGCGTCGCCTTTTCTACGTCGGCATCACCCGCGCGCGCAAGCGCCTGTACCTGTCGCTGGCGATGACTCGCGCGCAGTTCGGCGAGGTGTCGGTCGCGATGCCGAGCCGCTTCCTCCAGGAGATCCCGGCTGAGCTCATCGACTGGCGGCAGTCGCCCGGAGACGTCAATTCCCGCGGCGGCACCCAGTCGCGCGCGCTCAATGCCCGGCGCCCTTCGACAAGCTCAGGGACCGGGAGCGGCGGAGGAGGCGCCTGGGGCGCACGGCCGCTGCCGAAGAGAGAGTCGTCGCTGAAGCCGCTGTCCACGGCATCCGACAGATTCCCCAACCGGGTCACCGCCAAGGTGCGCGACAACGGCGATCTCACGCTCGAGGCGGGCGACCGCATCCGTCACGCCGACTTCGGCGAGGGGCGTGTCGACATGGTCACCGGAGAGGGGGCCAAGCGCATCGCGCACGTGCGCTTCGACACCGCCGGCCAGAAGAAGCTGCTGATCAAGATCGCGCCGATCGAGAAGCTGTAGCACGGCATCCGGGCACCCGGCGCCCGCCGGCGAGCTTCCCCCGTGGCGGCTTCGCTCCGGACGACGATCGCAGGACCCCGGGTTAGGCTGGCAGATATGGCCCTGTTCTCCCGCCGCAAGAAGACCGATCCGACGCCCGAGGTCGCTGAGGCGCCCGAGTCCGCCGCGCCCGAGACCGAAGAGGCGCCGGCGGCTCCCGAGGTGAACATCTCGGTGCAGGCGTTCCGCGGCGTCGGTGCCCAGGCGGGTCCGGAGGTCGGGCTGGAGGAGTCGGATGCCGCGGCACCCGCCCCCGCGCCCGTGCAGGCGGCCGCCCGGCATCTCCGCAGCCGACCGCCGAGCGACCGCTGCCGCTCGCTCCCATCGCCCCTCCCGCCCAGAACCACACCGTTCCGGGCATGCAGGACAACGTGCTGCTGCGCGAGGCCCTCGCGCGTCTGGGCGAGAAGCCCACGAACGAACAGCTGCTCGGGGTGCTGCGCCAGGCGCTGCAGGGGCACCTCATCCTGCGCGTGCACGGCGATGCCCAGGAGCAGCTGAAGCAGGGACAGGCCCTGTCGATCGGGATCCTCCGCGACGGCGACCGCAGCTTCCTGCTCGCCTTCAGCTCAGCCGAGGCGCTGCGGCGCGTCCTCGTGCAGGACTCCGATCCGAAGGACTCCTCCGCCGTCGCACAGCCCGTCTCCGCGGTCCTCCACCAGGTGATCGCGGGCGACTTCACCGGCCTGATCCTCGACAACGCCTCGGCGCCGCACCGCGCGGTCTTCCCGACCGAGGTGCTGAAGAAGGCGATCGAGGAGGCCGACCCGAAGCTGGCGGTCAAGGGCATCCTCGCGGTTCCGCAGGAGAGCGGTGTGGAGGGCTCGTGGCCGATGCGCTCAAGACCACCAAGATGTGGGTGGCCGCCGGCACGCAGCCGACCGGTGAGGTCGGCATCGCGGAGATGAAGTCGCCCGACGGCTCCCGCTTCCTGCAGCTGTTCAGTCACCCGCTGGAGGTCGTGGCGCTCGGACGCGGGGAGCGGCCGCTGCCCTTCACGCCCGAGCAGCTCGGCAAGGTGCTGAAGAGTCAGCTCGGCCTCTCCGGTGTCCTCGTCGACCCGGCAGGGCCGTCGGCGGTCGTGCGGCGCGAGGCGCTCACCGAGCTGATCGCGCTCGCCGTGGAGTAGCCGACGGATCGGAGCTCCGGCATCCGGTTCGGAATTCCGGACGTCCGGGACGCCATCGGCGAGTCGTGGCCCGACACGCCGGGGGCGGCGCACCTCGTCCGAGATCCCGAACCCGGATGCCGCAGAACACCTGTCTTCCGCGTGCCGTCGGCGCCCCGTAGAGTCGGGGCATGCCCGCCGAGCGCGTCGTGATCTCCGTGTCGGACCCCGACGGGGAACGGGAGGTCGCCCTCTCGAGCCCGAACCGCGTCGTGTGGCCGGAGGCCGGCATCACCAAGGCCGAGCTCGCCGAGTACGTGCAGCTCGTCGCCGAGCCCTTCCTCCGGGCGAACGGCGACCGTCCGGTCTCGCTCGAGCGGTTCCGGGCAGGGATCGACTCCGAGGGCTTCTTCTCGAAGAACCCGCCGAAGGGAACGCCCGACTACGTCGGGGCGGTCGAGGTGACCTACGGCAGCGGGAGGCGGCATCCGCAGGTCGTCCTCGAGCGTCCCTCCGCGGTCGTGTGGGCGGTGCAGATGAACACGATCGTGTTCCATCCCTGGGCGTCGCTGGCATCCGACACGGATCTGCCGGTGGAGCTGCGCATCGATCTGGACCCGCAGCCGGGCACCGACATCGACGATGCGGTCGTCGTCGCCCACGCGCTGCGCGAGGTGCTGCGGGAGGCGGGGCTGGAGGCCTTCGCCAAGACGAGCGGCAACCGCGGCCTGCACATCTTCGCGCCGATCGTGCCCGAGCACGAGTTCCTCGACGTCCGTCACGCGGTGATCGCGGCCGGACGCGAGCTGGAACGTCGGATGCCGGACGAGGTCACCCTCAACTGGTGGAAGGAGGAGCGCGGGGCGCGCATCTTCCTCGACTACAACCAGGCCAATCGCGACCGTACGATGGCCGGCGCCTACAGCCCGCGCGCACTGCCGGGCGCGACCGTGTCGACGCCGGTGGAGTGGGACGAGCTCGACGGCATCGACCCGGCGGCGTTCACGGTGCGCAGCATCCCGGAGCGCCTCGACACCGTGGGTGACCCCTGGGAGCGGATGCACGAGGCGCCCGGCCGCCTCGACACGCTGCTGAGCTGGTGGGAGCGCGACGTGGCCGCCGGTCTCGGGGAGCTGGTGTTCCCGCCGGAGTTCCCCAAGATGCCCGGCGAGCCGCCGCGCGTGCAGCCGAGCCGGGCGAAGAAGGACTGAGCAGGGTCCCACCCTTCCCGAGTGCACCGGTTGTCGTCGAGGCACCAGGTGTTCGCGGTCAGAAGACGGTGCACTCGGTGACAGGTGGTGCACTGGGCGAAAGGAGGAAGGGCGGGAGGGGCGCTCAGGGCCGGGGAAGAGGTCGGCGAGTGAGGCGGGGTCCCGGCATCCGCCAGAGCGGTGCGCGCCGCGTACCACCCGGCCATCGCGTTGACACCGGGCCCGGGCGGCGTCGCCGCCGAGGCGAGATACACCCCGCGCACGGGTGTGCGCCACGGTGCGGGGAGAGGGTGGGACGCCGGGCCGCCTGCAGCATCGTGAAGGAGCCGGCGAGGATGTCGCCTCCGATGTCGGAGGGATTGAACGCCTCGCGATCGGATGCCGGCACAGCGTGACCGGCGAGGATGCGATCGCGGAAGCCCGGTGCGAACCGCTCGATCTGCCGGGTGACGAGCTCGGTGGGGTCGAGGTCCGAGCCCAGCGGCACGTGGATGTACGTCCACAGCACCGCCTTGCCCGCCGGGCGCGGGTCTCGTCGACCACCGAGGGCTGCACCGCCAGCACGTAGGGGCGCTCGCTCACCCGCCCCGCCGCGACCGCGTTCTCGCTCGCCCACACCTCGGCGTGCGTCCCGCCGACGTGCACGGTGGGCGCCCGCGCCACGAGCGGGTTCGTCCATGGGACCGGGCCGTCGAGGGCGAAGTCGACCTTCGCGGCCGCAGGGCCGTAGCGGTACCGCCGCACGGCGTGGGCGTAGCGCGAGGGAATGTCGCGATGCGTCAGCAGGAGCCGCGGGGAGGTGTTCAGCAGCAGGAGGTCGCCGCGGGCGGGGTCGCCCCAGTCCAGCGCGTCGAGGTCGTCCACCCGCGCGTCGGTCTCGAGCGTGCCGCCGTGCGCGCGGACATCGTCGATCATGGCGTCGGCGATCGCCTGGGCGCCGCCGCGCGGAAAGGCCCAGCCGCCGGCGTGCGCGTGGGCGGCCAGCAGCAGTCCCGCCGCCGCGGCGCTCAGCGAGGGCAGCGGGGTGTTCGCGTGGGCGATGACACCGGAGAGCAGAGACGCGGCCTCCTCGGTCCGGAAGGAGTGCTTCGCCATCGCCGTGCCCTGTTCGAGCACCCGCAGGCCGAAGCGGAGGGCGGTGAGCGGATGCCGCGGCACCCGTAGCAGCGAGGAGCCGGTGAAGTCGACGACCCCTCGATGTGCCTGCTCAAGGGCCGCAGCAGCGCCCGCCAGGCTCTGGCATCCGCCCCGAGCGCTTCGGCGGTGCGCTCGAGGTCATGCCAGGCGATGCCGGCACGGCCGTCGTCGAGCGGATGCGCGTAGGCGACCTCGTGCCGGATCCAGTCCACGCGCCGCTGGATTCCGAACGCGCGGAGGAAGGGGAGGCCAGAGCGGCGGGGTGGACGGCGGAGCCGATGTCGTGCCGGAATCCGGGCAGGGTCAGCTCGGCGGTGCGGACGCCGCCGCCGAGGGTTCCGGCCGCCTCGAGGACGCGCACCTCATAGCCCGCGCGAGCGAGCGCGACGGCGGCGGCGAGTCCGTTCGGACCGCTGCCGATGATCGTCGCGCGCGCCACGGTTCAGGCCAGCTCGGCCTGCACGCGCCGGGTGATCTCGGCCATCGGCATCGCGCGGGGAAGACGGCGACGACGATGTCGTCCGCGGAGGGCTCGCCGGCGGCATCCGGATGCACGCCGTAGCGCCGCAGCACATCGTCGAACGCGGATTGGAGGGCGGATGCCGGCACGCGCTTCCCGCGCAGGAGCTGGCGCAGCACGTGGTTGTGCACGGCTGTCACGAGCGCGGCGAAACCCACCGCGTCCAGCGGATCGATGTCGGGAAGCGCCGTGCGCAGGTAGTCGTCGAACAGGCGCTCGTAGCGGAACACCGTGATGATCTCGCGTTCGCGCAGCGCCGGGACCTGCCGCACGATCTCGTAGCGGCGCCGGGCGACCTCGGGGTCGCTCGCGAAGTGGGTGAACACGGTCGTGGACGCCTCGCAGATCGCCAGCCAGGGATTCGGGTGGCCGGCCGCCAGGAAGGCGCGCAGCTGTTCGAGCAGCACCTCGTGATCGGCGAAGACGACGTCCTCCTTGCCGCCGAACTGGCGGAAGAAGGTCGAACGCGAGACGCCGGCGGCGCGGGCGATCTGCTCGACGGAGGTCTGATCGAACCCTTGCGCGGCGAACAGATCCAGCGCGGCCGAGACGACGCCGGTGCGCGCGGCGGAGTGGTGTGCGACATCGCTCATGATCAGAGCCTATTCCTCTGCGCCTCTCAGGGCCCGCACCATGCCCGGAGAGGCATCTTCCGGGTAGTAAGCTGGTGAATCGGGTCGATTTATTCCCCGATCGATGCTCCGACAAATCTGTCGCGTCCCGCCAGCCGCAATCAGCGAAGGACTGAAGTGGATCTCTACGAGTACCAGGCACGAGACCTGTTCGAATCCTACGGAGTGCCGGTGCTCGCCGGCATCGTCGCCGACACCCCGAGGAGGTGAAGGCAGCCGCGGAGAAGATCGGCGGCGTGGTCGTCGTCAAGGCGCAGGTCAAGACCGGCGGTCGCGGCAAGGCCGGTGGCGTGAAGGTCGCCAAGACCCCCGAAGAGGCGTACGAGGCGGCCAAGGCCATCCTCGGCCTCGATATCAAGGGCCACGTCGTCAAGCGCGTGATGGTCGCCGCCGGTGCCCGCATCGCCGAGGAGTTCTACTTCTCCGTGCTGTTGGACCGGGCCAACCGCTCCTACCTCTCGCTGTGCTCCGTCGAGGGCGGCATGGAGATCGAGCAGCTGGCGGTGGAGAAACCCGAAGCGCTCGCCCGCATCGAGGTCGACCCGCTGGTGGGCATCAACAAGACCAAGGCGATCGAGATCGCCAAGGCGGCGAACTTCCCCGACGAGCTCGTCTCGAAGGTGGCCGATGTCTTCGTCAAGCTCTACGAGGTCTACAAGGGCGAGGACGCCACGCTGGTCGAGGTGAACCCCCTCGTGCTCACGGAAGAGGGCGAGATCATCGCGCTGGACGGCAAGGTCTCGCTCGACGAGAACGGCAGCGAGGTGCGTCACCCGCAGCACGAGGCGCTCGAGGACAAGGACGCGGCCGACCCGCTGGAGGCCAAGGCCAAGGAGGCCGGTCTCAACTACGTCAAGCTCGACGGCGAGGTCGGCATCATCGGCAACGGCGCGGGCCTGGTCATGTCGACGCTCGACGTCGTCGCCTACGCCGGCGAGAACCACGGCGGCGTGAAGCCGGCGAACTTCCTCGACATCGGCGGCGGCGCGAACGCGCAGGTCATGGCCGCCGGTCTCGACGTCATCCTCGGCGACGCGCAGGTCAAGAGCGTGTTCGTCAATGTCTTCGGCGGCATCACCTCGTGCGTGGCCGTCGCAGAGGGCATCGTGAAGGCCCTGGAGATCCTGGGCGATGCCGCCACCAAGCCCTGGTGGTCCGCCTGGACGGCAACCAGGTCGAGGAGGGTCGCGCCATCCTCGCGGAGGCCAACCACCCCTCGTCACCCTCGCCGCGGGCATGGACGAAGGCGCCGACAAGGCCGCAGAGCTGGCGAACGCCTGACCGATTTGGCTGGTCCCTGAGCCCGCCTGCGGGCAGGGGCCGAGATAAAGGACTGAAGAAATGTCGATCTACCTCAACAAGGACTCCAAGGTCATCGTCCAGGGCATCACCGGCGGCGAGGGAACCAAGCACACCGCGCTCATGCTCAAGGCGGGTACCAACATCGTCGGCGGCGTGAACGCCCGCAAGGCCGGCACCACCGTCACCCACGAGAAGCCGCACGAGGGCGAAGTGGAGCTGCCCGTGTTCGGCACGGTCGCCGAGGCGATGGAGAAGACCGGCGCAGACGTGTCGGTCGCCTTCGTGCCGCCGAAGTTCGCCAAAGACGCGATGATCGAGGCCATCGACGCCGAGATCCCGCTTCTCGTCGTCATCACCGAGGGCATCCCCGTGGGCGACAGCGCCGAGGCCTGGGCCTACGCGAAGTCGAAGGGCAACAAGACCCGCATCATCGGCCCGAACTGCCCCGGCATCATCACTCCCGGTGAGGCGCTGGCCGGCATCACCCCGGCCAACATCACCGGCACCGGCCCCATCGGGCTGGTGTCGAAGTCGGGCACGCTGACGTACCAGATGATGTTCGAGCTGAAGGACATCGGATTCTCCACCGCCATCGGCATCGGCGGCGACCCGATCATCGGCACCACGCACATCGATGCGCTCGAGGCGTTCGAGGCGGACCCCGACACGAAGGCGATCGTCATGATCGGCGAGATCGGGGGCGACGCGGAGGAGCGTGCGGCCGAGTACATCAAGGCGCACGTCACCAAGCCCGTCGTCGGCTACGTCGCCGGTTTCACCGCGCCCGAGGGCAAGACCATGGGCCACGCCGGCGCCATCGTCTCCGGCTCCGCCGGCACCGCGCAGGCCAAGAAGGAGGCCCTCGAGGCCGCCGGCGTCAAGGTCGGGAAGACCCCTCCGAGACCGCCGAGCTCATGCGCGCCATCGTCGAGGCCCTGTAACAGCGACACGAGGATGAGGGGCCGGATGCTCGCATCCGGCCCCTCTCTGCATCCCGGGGAGAGGTGACATGCGCGACGATCGTGCTGCCATCGCCGAGCTGCTCGCGGGTGCGGGCCGATGAACGCCCGGCGCTCGGTCGCGGCTTCCCTCGCCCTGCTCTGTCTCCTCGGCACCGCGAGCTGGGGACCGGTTGCCGAGGCGCACGAGGAGCCGCCCGAGCGGGACGACGTCCGGGTGCGTGTCGTCGATGCGCCGCCGGCGCCTCTCGACCCCGCGGCCTTCCCCGAGCTCACCCTGCAGCGCCTCCGCAACGACACCGTCGGCGTGCAGGCACGCATGGCCTACCTCCCGGGCACGGGGATCACGTCGCCGCGCTCAACGCGCGCATCGACGAGCTGATCCGCTCGACCATCCGTCAGCAGGGCGGAGACTACACACCGGTCGTCGAGGCGCGAGGCGCTGGGCTCAGCGCCCGCGGCTGCCTGCCCGGCTCGACGCTCCTACCGGCTTCCGAGGTGCTCTCGCACCCCGAGCTGGGACCGCCAGCGGGTTCGGGCGCGGCGGTCGTCTGCGACATCGTGGCGGCGCAGGGTCCCTTCTTCGGCGAGCGTCTGCGTGTCGTCGTCGGCACGGCCTCGGAACAGGACTCCGACAGCTCCGTCGTCATCTACGTCGACACGGCGACCGGCGAGACCGCGACAGCCGAGGATCTCTGGCAGGAGGGAGCCGCCGCAGCCCTGCACGGGGATCTGGTCGAGGCGATCCGTCGCGAAGCCGGTGCGCTCAGCCGCACGCCGTACGGCGAGGGCGCCGAGGAGCAGGAGGACGGTATCCGAGCGGCTCTGGCCACGACGGTCCCGGCGGCCGAGGGCGCGATGGCCTTCACCGTCCCGGCGGAGCTCTTCGTCGCGGATCCGAGCGGGCTCGGCATCGGGGCGACCCCGGAGGCGTTCACCGTCGAGGTTCCGGCCGAGCTCGTCGCGCGTCTTGCCACGCCCTTCGGTCGACGTCTGGCGGCGGCATCCGGACGCGCCTTCGACGGCCCGGACGCCGTGCCCGCAGGCCGCGAATGGGTCGATTGCACCCTTCTGCCGTGCCTCGCGCTCACCTATGACGACGGGCCGTCCGCGCACACGCCGCGTCTGCTCGATGAGCTCGAGGGTGCACGGGCCGCCGCGACCTTCTACGTCCTGGGGTCGTCGGCGTCCCGTCTGCCCGGGACCGTCTCGCGAGCCGCGGCCGAGGGGCATGAGATCGGCGCGCACACGTGGAGCCATCCTCATATGACCCAATTGACGGATGCCGGGATCCGCTCGCAACTGAAGCGCACGCGCTCGCTCCTGCGGACGCTCTCGGGCCAGCCCGTGGCGACGTTCCGGCCGCCCTACGGCGACGTCGACCGACGTGTGCTCAAGGTCGCGGGCCTCCCCGCGGTGCTCTGGACGGTGGACACGCGCGACTGGGCCGGGCCGTCGGACAGGAGGCTCCTGCGGGAGGCGATCGACGAGCCGGAGCCGGGCGGGATCGTGCTGTTCCACGACACGCACGAGCAGACGGTCGCGCTCGCGCCCGAGATCATCTCGGAGTTGCGCGATCGGGGCTTCACGCTCGTGACGGTGACCCAGCTGTTCGACGGCGACCTGCCACGGCGCGGCGCCTGGCGCGGCGCCCCCTGACGCTCAGCGCGTGCCGGACGTCGTCGCCTCGAGCAGACCATCGAGCACGTCGTGCGCGTGGGCGCGGGCGGCGGTATCCCCAGGGCGATCGGAGAGCCAGAGGGCGAGCTCGTTCATCGCCCCGGACAGCGCGGCGGTCGCCGCGTCGAGCAGGCGTGGCGCGATGCCCGTCTCCGACAGGCCCTCACGCAGGTGTGCTGCTGAGCCCTGCGCGTCCATCCGGCGCCATTCGTCCCAGCTCAGCACCGCGGGAGCCTCGATCAGCAGGATCCGTGCCGCGGCGCCCTCGGTGATCGCGTCGAGGAAGGCGTGGCTCCCGGCGCGCAGCGCGGCATCGGCATCCGCTCCCGCCGTCGCGGTGACGATCGCGTCGGCGATCGCCTCCTGCTGCGCGGCGGCGACGGCGCGGAACAGCCCGGGCTTGGCGGAGTAATGGTGATAGACCGCGCCGCGGGTGACGTCTGCGGCGCGGGCGATCTCGTCGACGGATGCCGCGGCATAGCCGTGCTCGGCGAAGTGCGCGCGGGCGACCTCGAGGATCCTCCGCGCGGTCTCGGCGGCTTCGGCCGCGGTTGCTCTGGCCATGCGCTTCCCTTACGTGCGTTGTGTATGTATCCTAGTGCCACTGATACAAACACGCTGTACGTAAAGGGTCGCCATGGAGATCACGAGTTTCTACCCGGTGCTGATGGTGGACGATGTCGCCGCATCCGCCGACTTCTATCGCGACGTGCTCGGCTTCGAGACGACGTTCGAGTCGGACTGGTACGTGAGCCTGCGGTTCGACGGAGGTGAGCTGGCGATCCTCGATCGCTCGCATGAGACGATTCCCGGCGGTTTCGGCGAACCGGTGCGCGGACTGCTGCTCAACGTCGAGGTTCCGGATGCTGCCGCCGAGCATGCGCGCATCGTGGGCGAACGCGGCCTGCCCGAGCGTCTCGCCCTGCGCGACGAGGCCTTCGGGCAACGGCATTTCATCGTGGAGGCGCCCGGCGGCGTCCTCCTCGACGTCATCGAGCCGATCGCGCCCTCGCCGGAGTTCGCCGAAGCCTACGGCACGGAGTGACGCCTGTACGGCGAGGGAGGACGCCGCGGCATCCGACCGTCGCCGCACAGGCGTCAGATCCCGACGCCGAAGAGCGCCTCGATCGGGCCGCGCGCGAAGAACAGCACGAAGCCGCCGGCGACCACCCACAGCAGCGGGCTGATCGTCTTCGCCCTGCCGGAGAACGCGTGGATGAGCACCCAGCTGACGAAGCCGGCGCCGATGCCGTTGGCGATCGAGTAGGTCAGCGGCATGACGGTCGCGGTCAGGAACACCGGCACGAGCACGCGGAAGTCGCCCAGGTCGATGTGCTTGATCTGCGACATCATCATCGCGCCGACGATGACCAGCGCCGCGGCGGCGATCTCGGTCGGCACGATCTCGGTCAGCGGCGTCAAGAACATGGCCAGGATGAACATGAGACCGGTGACGATGTTGGCGAAGCCGGTGCGCGCCCCCTCGCCGATGCCCGATCCGGACTCGATGAACACCGTCGTCGAGGAGGACGAGGTCGCCCCACCGACGACGGCGCCGACGCCCTCGACGACCAGCGCCGACTTGATGCGCGGGAAGTCGCCCTTGGCGTCGGCGAGACCCGACTCCTTGGCGAGACCGGTCATCGTCCCCATCGCGTCGAAGAAGTTCGAGAAGACCAGGGTGAAGACGATCATGACCAGCGCGACGAGGCTGACCTTGCCGAGGTCGAAGCCGAAGCTGATCGCGCCGATGAGGCTGAGGTCGGGCAGGCTGAACGGCGAGCCGGACAGCGACGGGACCGTCAGCCCCCAGCCGCCGGGTTGACGCCCTCGGGCCCGAACATCGGCCCGATCTTCCAGATCGCCTCGATGATCACCGCGGCGACGGTACCGCCGACGAGACCGATGAGGATGCCGCCCTTGACCTTGAGCGCGACCAGCACGCCGATCGTCAGCAGAGTCAGCACGAACAGCAGCGTCGGGACCGTGGCGACCGAGCCGTGCACGCCGAGCTCGACCGGCGGGTTGTCGCCGGAGGTGACGAAGCCGGAGTTGACGAAGCCGATGAAGGCGATGAACAGGCCGATGCCGACGGTGATCGCGATCTTGAGCTGGATCGGCACGGCGTCGAAGATCATCTTGCGCAGACCGGTGGCGGCCAGCAGCACGATGATCAGTCCGTTGATGACGACGAGCGCCATGGCCTCGGGCCAGGTCACCTCCCCGGCGACCGAGAAGGCGACGAAGGCGTTGATGCCCAGGCCCGCCGCGAAGGCGAAGGGAAGGCGGGAGATCAGGCCGAACAGGATCGTCATGACCGCGGCGCTCAGAGCGGTGGCCGCACCGATCGCGCTGAAGGCGAGGGAGTTGCCTTCGACATCGGTCACGCCCGACAGGATGATCGGGTTGAGGATCACGATGTAGGCCATCGTCACGAAGGTGACCAGGCCTCCGCGGATCTCGGTGCCGAGGGTCGAGCCACGCCGGGTGATCTCGAAGTAGCGGTCCAGGGCATTCTTCGGCTCGGCGGTGGTCTCGGAAGCGGACGCAGGGGCAGTTGTCATGGGTAGAACCTCCGAAGACGAACTTAGCGCCCCGGCGCCGGGCGTGCCCACGCGAAACGGTCGGATTCTCGTCGTAGTCTCGTGGGGACATGCAACGCCTCCTCGTCGCGCTCCTGGCCGCCGTCGACGCGGCCATCGCCGCGGCCGTCGGGCTGGTCGTGCTGCTCGCTCCGCTCACGCTGCTCTGGATCGTCGCCTTCGGGGTCGCGGGCGACTGGGCGGCGCTCTGGCCGACCACGGCGACGCTGTGGCAGTTCGGCCACGGGGCTGCGCTCTCGGTGACGATCCCCGATGACATGGTCGTGGCGGTGGGGATCGATCCGGATGCCGCGGAGTTCGTCCTCTCGCTCGTCCCCCTCGCCTTCCTGTGCTTCACGCTGCTGTTCGCGGGGCGCTCGGGCGTGCGCGCGATCCGGGCGGGCGCAGGAGCCGTCGGGGTCGCAGCCGGCACCGTCACCTTCGCCGCGATCGCTGCGGGTGTGGCTCTCACCGGGAGCCTGGGAGCGGTGGAGACGTCACTCGGGCAGGCGATCGTGTTCCCGCCGCTGGTCTACCTCGTCGGCGCGCTCGCCGGCGCCCTCGGAGCGGCGTGGCGCCTCGGTGACGAGGGGCCGGTCTCGCAGCTGCGCGCCTGGGTGGAGGACTACCACGAGTGGGGCGCGGTGCCGGAGAGCATCGTGCGCGGCGGCCTCGCCGCGATCGTGGGGATGGTCGGCTTCGGCGGTGTGCTGGTGGCCGTCGCCGTCTTCGCCGGGATGGGCGAGATCGTCGCGCTCTTCGAAGCGCTCGGCGTCGATGCCCTCGGCGCGACCGTGATCACCCTCGGACAGCTCGCCTACGTTCCCGTGCTGGTGATCTGGGCCATCGCCTGGCTGGCCGGACCCGGCTTCGCCGTCGGCACGGGCACGGCGATCTCGCCCGCCGGCACGGAACTGAGCGTGATCCCCGCGATCCCGGTGCTGGGCGCGCTGCCGGAGAACACCTCGATGTGGGCCCTCGTCGTCGTGCTCGTGCCGGTGGCCGTGGGCGCCTTCGCCGGGTGGATGATCCGATCGCGGCTGGTCTCCCACGGCGGGGACATCGGGCTTTTTCCGCGTGCGGCGATCGCCGTCGGCATCGCGGCGCTCGCCGCGGGGTTCGGGCGGCGGCCTCGGGGCTGGCCTCCGGCTCGATCGGACCCGGTCGCATGGCCGAGCTCGGCCCGCATCCGGGGTTCGTGGCGCTCGCCCTCGGCGCGGAGGTGCTCCTCGGCAGCGCGATCCTCCTGCTCTCGCCGCGCCACCGTGAAGAGATCGCCGAGGAGCGCTCCTGGGCGACGTCTCTCGCCGGGCTGGGGCAGCCCTCTGCGGGCTCTGAGCCGTCCCACTCGGCCCTCGAGCCGTCCGCCTCGGTCCCTGAGCCGGGCCCACACGCCTCCGAGGCTCCGGGCGACGCGAAGCATCGGCCGGAGGGAGGCGGGGGATCGAAGGATCCGAGGGCTCGGATGCCGCCACCGACCCGAAGGCGAGACCGTGCCCATGGACCTCGGCTTCCTGGGCGACGACAGCGAGGAAGGGATCGGGGACGGAGACCCGTCCTCACCTCGGTAGACTTGCCGGGTGCTCACGGTCGCTGTCCTCATCTCCGGCACCGGCTCGAACCTCCGCGCCCTGCTCGACGCCGCACGCCGGCCCGACTTCCCCGCGCGGGTGGTCGTCGTCGGCGCCGACCGCGACGCGGCCGGCCTCGCGCACGCGGCGGAGTTCGGCATCCCGAGCTTCACGGTCCGGTGGTCCGACTACGACAGCCGTGCGGCCTGGGAGAGGCGCTCGCAGAGCAGCTTCGTGCCCACGCCCCCGACCTCGTCGTCCTGAGCGGACTCATGCGCCTGCTTCCGCCCGCGGTCGTCGCCGAGTACGCTCCGCGCATCGTCAACACCCACCCCGCCTACCTGCCGGAGTTCCCGGGAGCCCACGGCGTGCGCGACGCGCTCGCCGCCGGGGTCACCGAGACCGGCGCCAGCGTCATCGTCGTCGACGACGGCGTCGACTCCGGCCCGATCCTCGCCCAGGAGCGCGTGCCCGTCCTCCCCGGAGACACCGAGGAGACCCTGCACGAGCGCATCAAACCCGTCGAGCGGCGCCTGCTCATCGACGTCGTCCGCCGAGTGGCGACGGGTGAACTGGCGCTGGCGGCATCCGACTGACCCGAAGAACCCGAAACCACCGAAGGAGAAATCCATGGCCGGCCCACGCCTTGACCCCTCGCTCTATCGCGACCGCGATGCGGTGCCGATCCGGCGTGCGCTGGTGTCGGTGAGCGACAAGTCCGATCTGCTCGTGCTGGCCGAAGCGCTCGCGAAGGCGGAGGTGGAGATCGTCTCGACGGGCTCGACCGCGCAGACCATCCGCGACGCCGGTTTCGAGGTGACCGACGTCGCGGCGGTCACCGGGTTCCCCGAGTCGCTGGGCGGCCGCGTGAAGACCCTCCACCCGAGCGTGCATGCGGGCCTCCTGGCCGACCTGCGGCTCGAGGATCATGAGCGCCAGCTGGCCGACCTCGACATCGCCCCCTTCGAGCTCGTCGTGGTGAACCTGTACCCCTTCGTCGAGACGGTGGCCTCCGGCGCCTCGGCCGACGACGTCGTCGAGCAGATCGACATCGGGGGCCGGCGATGGTCCGCGCCTCCGCGAAGAACTTCGCCAATGTCGCGATCGTCGTCTCTCCCGAGTCCTACCCGGGGATCATCGAGGCCGTCTCCGCCGGCGGCACGACGCTCTCGCAGCGTCGCGAGCTCGCCGCGCGCGCCTTCGCGCACACCGCCCAGTACGACCGGGCCGTGGCGACCTGGTTCTCGGAGGAGACCCTCGCCGAGGACGAGGATCTGCCCGAGCACCTGACGGTCAAGGCCGAGCGGCTGGCCTCGCTGCGCTACGGCGAGAACTCGCACCAGCGTGCCGCGATCTACACGCGCACGGGCGGCCACGGCATCGCCCAGGCCACGCAGCTGCAAGGCAAGGAGATGTCCTACAACAACTACGTCGATGCGGATGCCGCGCTGCGCGCCGCCTTCGACATGGTCTTCCCCGCCGTGGCGATCATCAAGCACGCCAACCCCTGCGGCATTGCCACGACCGCGCCCAACGCCCTCGACCCGATCGCCAGCGCCCACCTGCGCGCCCACGAGTGCGACCCGGTCTCGGCCTACGGCGGCGTGATCGCCACGAACGGCACCGTGACGCTGAAGATGGCTGAGAACCTCAAGGACATCTTCACGGAGGTCATCGTCGCGCCCTCCTTCGAGCCGGCGGCGCTGGAGGTGTTCAAGGCGAAGAAGAACCTGCGCGTGCTGCAGCTTCCCGCCGACTGGAAGCAGGAGCGCATGGATGTGCGCCTGGTCTCGGGCGGACTCCTGCTGCAGGACGCCGACCGCTTCCCCGACGACGTCGCCTCGGTCGCCAAGGATTGGGAGCTGGTCACCGGGGAGCGCCCTGAAGAATCCGAGATGACCAACCTCATCTTCGCCTGGAAGGCCTGCCGGGCCGTGAAGTCCAACGCCATCGTGCTCGCCAAGAACCAGGCGACCGTCGGCATCGGCATGGGCCAGGTCAACCGGGTCGACTCCTGCCGCCTCGCCGTCGAGCGGGCGGGCGACCGCGTGGTCGGGTCGGTGGCGGCATCCGATGCCTTCTTCCCCTTCGCCGATGGGCCTCAGGTGCTCATCGACGCCGGCGTGAAGGCGATCGTGCAGCCGGGCGGCTCGGTGCGCGACGAGGAGGTCATCGCCGCGGCGAAGGCCGCGAACGTGACGATGTTCTTCACGGGCGAGCGCCACTTCTTCCACTGAACCTGCGGTTGGCAGGAATCCGCTCCGTGATGTCCGATTTCCGCTAGCTCGGTGATTCCTGGCGTGCGAGAGTGGATCGCATGAGCCTGACGATGACCTTCGAGGAGCGGTACCGCGCGATCGACGCGCGCGATGCCCGCTTCGACGGTCAGTTCGTCACCGCGGTGCGCTCTACCCGGATCTACTGCCGGCCCAGCTGTCCCGCCCGCACGCCCAAGGCGGCCAACGTCACCTTCTACCCGACGAGCGCCGCCGCCCACGAGGCGGGCTACCGCGCGTGCAAGCGCTGCCTGCCCGAGGCCGCACCCGGGTCGCCCGAATGGAACCTGCGGTCGGATGCCGCGGGCCGCGCGATGCGGCTGATCGCCGAGGGGTGATCGAGCGGGAGGGCGTCACCGGCCTCGCCGGTCGCCTCGGCTACTCCGCGCGTCATCTGACCCGTCTGCTGCAGGCGGAACTGGGCGCCGGTCCTCTGGCGCTCGCCCGCGCCCAGCGCGCCCACATGGCGCGGATGCTGCTCGTGGGTACGGAGCTGGCGGCATCCGACGTCGCCTTCTCCGCGGGCTTCGCCAGCATCCGCCAGTTCAACGACACGATCCGCGAGGTCTTCGGCCTGACGCCCACCGAGCTGCGGGCGCGGGGAGCCGGTCGAAGCGCCCGGCGGACCCTTCGACGGGCTCAGGGACCGAGGGAGGTTCGGGGACCGAGGGAGCGCAGGGACCGAGCCGTCGGCGACCGCCGCGGCGATAGAGCTGACCCTGCCGCTGCGCGAGCCCTTCGACGCGGACGGGGTGTTCGCGTGGATGCAGGCGCGTGCGCTCGCCGGTGTGGAGGTCGCGGGACCGGATCACTACGCGCGCACTCTGGCGCTCCCGGGCGGCCCCGCATGGTTCCGTGTCCGACGCCAAGGGGCCACGCTGCGCCTCTCGGCCCGCCTCGCCGCACTTTCCGACCTTCCGGTGCTCGTCGCCCGGGTCCGCCGCCTGTTCGATCTCGACGCCGATCCGCTCGCCGTCGACGCGGCGCTGAGCGTCCACGCCGAGCTCGCGCCGCTCGTCGCGCGCGTGCCCGGCATCCGGGTTCCCGGCACCGCCGACCCGCACGAAATGCTCATCCGCGCGATGGTCGGACAGCAGGTCAGCGTCGCCGCCGCGCGCACGGCGCTGAGCCGACTCGCGGCAGAGCTCGGTGAGACGGTCCCCGAGCGCGAGGGCTGCGACCGGCTCTTCCCGACGATGGCGGCGATCGCCGCGCACGGCGGCGAGGTCCTGCGGGGCCCGGCCGCCCGCATCCGCTCCATCGTGCACGCCGCGGGGCTTCTCGCCAACGGCGAGCTCTCGCTCACCACCGGTGACGACAACGCCGCGCAGCGGGCGGCGCTCCTGGCGCTGCCCGGCATCGGGCCCTGGACCGCCGACTACGTGCGCATGCGCGTGACCGGCGATCCCGACGTCTTCCTCCCCGGCGATGTCGCCGTGCGCTCCGGCGCCGCCTCTGCCGGCCTTCCCGCCGAATCCCGCCCCTCGAGGAGTGGACCCGCCGCGCCGCCCCCTGGCGCAGCTGTCTGACCGCACACCTGTGGCGCCATCTCGCCGCAGCAGGCACCAAGGAGGCCGCATGACCGCGCTCATCCAGACCCTCGACACCGCCGACGGCGCCTTCACCCTGCTCGTCGACGCCGAGCAGCGCGTGCTCGCCTCCGGATGGACGGCGGACCACGAGGAGATCATCGCCCGGCTCGCCCCGGCGCATCGCCCGGCGGAGATCGCCGGGGGGAGACGGATGCCGCATCCGCCGTCCGCGCCTACTACGCGGGCGACGTGCACGCGATCGACGGGGTGCCCGTGCGGCAGCACGGCACCGCCTTCCAGCAGACCGGATGGGATGCGCTCCGCGGCATCACCCCAGGGAGGCCCCTGACCTACAGCGAGTTCGCGGTCGTGCTGGGCCGGCCGAGCGCCGTCCGCGCCGCCGCCTCGATCTGCGCCCGCAACGCGCCCGCGCTCTTCGTCCCCTGCCACCGCGTGCGGCGCGGCGACGGCAGCATGGGCGGCTTCGCCTGGGGACAGAGGTCAAGAGCGCCCTGTTGGCTCGTGAGGCGGGCTCGCTTTCATGACCCGCGCGTCGTCACCGGCTCTGCTGGTCACCCAATTCGTCCTCACGGGGCTCATCTGGGGGTCGAGTTTCCTGTTCATGAAGGTCGCCCTCGAGGGGTCAGCTCCGGGCAGGTCGCGTGGTCGCGGCTCGTCCTGGGCGCGATGACCCTCGCCGTGTTCGTCCTGGTCAGGCGCGACGTGCTGCCGCGGAGCGTGCGGGTCTGGGCGCACATGACGGTGCTCGCCCTCTCCTTCTGCGTGGTGCCGTTCCTGCTGTTCTCCTGGGCGCAGCAGTACGTGACCTCGGGGCTGGCCAGCATTTACAACGCCACGACGCCGATCATGACGGCGGTCATGGCGTGGGCGGTGTTCCGGGTCGAGAAGCTGCGCGGCATGCAGATCGTCGGCATCCTGCTCGGCATGCTCGGGTCATGGTCATCATCGCCCCGTGGCAGGGCCTCGATCTGAACCAGAGTCTGGTGGCGCAGTTCGCGATCCTCGGCGCGACGGCCTGCTACGGCTTCAGTCTCGCGTACATGCGCCGGTTCGCCGCGCAGACCGGGATGAGTGCGCTCGTCTTCGCCTTCCTGAACATCGGCATCGCCGCGGTCGTCATGCTGCTGCTCACACCCGTCGTCGCCCTCGGCCCGGTGCGCCTGGACCCGTGGATCGTGGCGAGTCTGCTCGCCCTCGGGTGTCTGGGCACCGGCGTCGCGTACATCTGGAACCAGAACGTGCTGCGCGCGTGGGGCCGACGCGCACCTCGACCGTGACCTACATCACCCCCGCCGTCGGCGTCGTGCTCGGGATCGTGGTGCTCGGCGAGCAGTTGCATTGGAACGAGCCGGTGGGCGCTGTGCTCGTGCTGCTGGGGATCCTCCTCGCGCAGAACCGGCTTGCGGCGCTGCGGCGCGGGCGTGGGGAGGAGAAATCCGATCTTGCGCTGAGCGCGCGCGCACCCATAGACTGATCGGCTGTCGTGTCGCCCGACCGGTGACCTCCGACCGCCCACTGTCGCCGATCCGAGGAGGAAGCCATGTCCCAGGCCAACGTCTACGAGCCCATTGCGGCCCTCCTCGTCCGTGACGGGGCCACGGGTCCAGGCCGGCAGGGGATCATCGCGCCGACGGCATAAGCCGGCCCTCACTCCCTCTCATCGGCCGTAGGCTCATCGAAGGCCCTGCCTTCACCGCCTCTGCCGCGCGCTTCGCGCCCCCTCTCTTCGCACGTCTCTCGTCCCCGCAAGGAACATGACTTCTTCTTCTCCCACGGAACAACCCCGTTCGTCGCTGTCCACCTTCAAGGCACTCGCGCGTCTGTACCCCTTCGCCAAGCCCGCGCTGCCGCGGCTCGTGCTCGGCGGCGCGAGCGCGCTCCTGGCGAGCCTGCTCGCCCTCGCCTTCCCCCTCGTGCTCGAGGAGGTGGTGCGCGGTCCCATCGCCGAGAGCAGCCTCGACGGGCTCATCTGGGGGTCCCTCGCGGTGCTCGTGCTGGGCCTTCTCGAAGCCCTCATGGTGTGGGCGCGCCGCTGGTTCGTGATGGCGCCCTCGACCAAGGTCGAGTACGACATCCGCACGACCTTCTACCGCCGCCTGCAGCGCCTGCCTGTCGCCTTCCACGACCGCTGGCAGTCGGGGCAGCTGCTCAGCCGCATGATGCAGGACATCAGCATGCTGCGGCGCTGGATGGCCTTCGGCCTCGTGCTCCTGGTCGTCAACATGCTGACGATCCTCGTCGGCGCCGTGCTCCTGTTCCGCTGGCACTGGGCGCTGGGCACGACCTTCCTCCTCGTGTGCGCGCCGCTCTGGTACGCCGGCTACCGCTTCGAGAAGACCTACGGCACCCTGGCGCGCCAGAGTCAGGACCAGGCCGGCGATCTCGCCACCTCGGTGGAGGAGAGCGTGCACGGTATCCGGGTCCTCAAGGCCTTCGGGCGCGGCAAGCACGCGCTGCAGAAGTTCGCCAGGCAGGCCGAGACGCTGCGCCACACCGAGATCCGCAAGGCGCGCGCCGTCGGCTGGATCTGGTTCTGGCTCGTGCTGCTGCCCGACATCGCCTTCGCGCTGTGCCTCGGCGTCGGCGTGGTGCTGACGCTGCAGGGCAACCTCGATCTCGCCGAGCTCGTCGCCTTCTTCGCGATGGCGACGGTGCTGCGCTGGCCGATGGAGTCGATCGGCTTCTTGTTCTCGTTCCTGCTGGACGCGCGCACGGCCACCGACCGCATCTTCGAGGTGTTCGACGAGGAGAACACGATCACCGACCCGGCAGAGCTGAAGACCGTCACCGACGGCCGCGGGCGCCTGACCTTCGAGGGCGCGCACTTCCGCTATCAGGACGCGTCGGATGCCGAGAGAGACCTTCTCGACGGCATCGACCTCGAGCTGGAGCCCGGCGAGACGATGGCGCTCGTGGGTCTGACCGGTTCGGGGAAGACGACACTGACGACCCTCCCCGGGCGTCTCTACGACGTCACCGGCGGGCGGGTACTGCTCGACGGCGTCGACGTGCGCGACCTCACGCTCGGCGAGCTGCGCACGCGCGTCGGCATGGCCTTCGAGGACGCGACCCTGTTCTCGCAGTCGGTCCGCGACAACGTGCTGCTCGGGCGGGAGGACCTCGATCCGAAGAGCACGGAGGGGGAGGCCGTGCTCCGCGAGGCGCTGGGCGTCGCCCAGGCCGGCTTCGTCGACGACCTGCCCGACGGGGTCGACACGATCATCGGCGAAGAGGGCCTGTCGCTCTCCGGCGGGCAGCGGCAGAGGCTCGCCCTCGCCCGTGCCGTCGCGGCGCGCCCCACGGTGCTCGTGCTCGACGACCCGCTGTCGGCGCTCGACGTCGACACGGAGGCCCTCGTCGAAGACGCCCTGCGCGAAGTACTGCACGAGACGACCGCGCTCGTGGTCGCGCACCGCCCTTCGACGGTCATGCTCGCCGACCGGGTGGCGCTCCTGGAGGCGGGCCGCGTGACCGCCGTGGGCAAGCACTCGGATCTGCTGCGCACGAGCGCGCACTACCGGCACGTGATCTCCAGCCTGGAGGACGAGGCTGAGCGTCAAGGGAAGGGGACCCCACCCGACCCGTCGAAGTCATCGAGATCGATCCCGAGGAGGTGGACGCATGAGCACCACGGTGACCGGAACCAGCGGTGAGGACCGCTCCGACTACACCAAGGAGGAGTCGCGCGCGATCCGCCGCCGCTCCCTGCGCCTTCTCGGCTCGCTCGTGCGGCCGCTGAAGTGGCAGCTCGTGCTCGCGGCGACGGTGCTCGTCGTCTCGACGGCGCTGCGCGTGGCCGGGCCCGCGCTGATCGCCTACGGCATCAACAGCGCCCTGCCGGCCGTCCTCGACCACAACGACTGGCTGCCGACCATCGGCGTCGTGGTCGTCTACCTGCTCGCCGGGTTCGGCGGCGCCGCGCTCATCGGCTGGTACGCGGTCGTGGCCGCGCGTCTCACCCAGGCGGTCATGCTCGACCTTCGCAAGCGGATCTTCGTGCACACGCAGAAGCTGAGCCTGGAGTTCCACGAGTCCTACACCTCGGGGCGCATCATCTCGCGTCAGACGAGCGACCTCGACTCGATCCGCGAGCTCCTCGACGGCGGCCTCAACGAGCTCGTCTCGGGCGTGCTCTACGGCACCTTCACGCTCATCGCGCTGCTGCTGCTGGATCCGCCCTCGGGCGTGGTCCTGGTGATGATGGGCGTCCCGCTGTACTTCCTCATGCGCTGGTTCTACGTCAGCGCGCAGAAGGTCTACCGCGAGTCGCGCGTGGTCAGCGCGCAGGTGATCGTGAAGTTCGTCGAGACCATGACCGGCATCCGTGCGGTCAAGGCGTTCCGCAAGGAGAGGCGCAACGACGAGGAGTTCGGTGATCTCTCGGGCAAGTACCGCGACGTGAACCTCCGTGCGATCAAGATCTTCGGCATCTTCGAGCCGGGCATCATCGCGATCGCCTCGGTCACGATCGCCGCGGTGGTGCTGTGGGGCGGCATCCGGGTCGCAGACGATGCGCTGGCGATCGGCACCCTGCTGGCCGCCGTGCTGTACGTGCGCAACTTCTTCTCGCCGCTGCAGGAGATCGCGTTCTTCCTGAACTCGTACCAGTCGGCCACGGCCGCGCTGGAGAAGGTCTCGGGGTCCTCGAAGAGGAGCCGACGGTGCCCGATCCCACACGCCCGATCGACCTGTGGTCCTCGCGCGGGCACGTCGAATTCCGCGACGTCACCTTCGGGTACTCCGAGGACCGCACGATCCTGCCGCACTTCTCGCTGGACATCCCGGCCGGGCAGACGATCGCGCTGGTGGGTACGACCGGAGCCGGAAAGTCGACGCTCGCCAAGCTCGTCTCGCGATTCTACGACCCCTCGAAGGGCTCCGTGACGCTCGACGGCGTGGACCTGCGGTCGCTGCATCCGAAGGATCTGCGCCGCGCGATCGTCATGGTCACCCAGGAGGCGTACCTGTTCAGCGGCACGGTCGCCGACAACATCGCCCTCGGAAAGCCCGAGGCGACGATGGAGGAGATCCAGGCGGCGGCGCGCGCGGTGGGAGCGGACGACTTCATCCAGCGCCTGCCCGACGGTTACGGGACCGACGTGAACAAGCGCGGCGGGCGCGTCTCGGCGGGGCAGCGCCAGCTGATCTCCTTCGCGCGGGCGTTCCTCGCCGATCCCGCGGTGCTCATCCTCGACGAGGCGACCGCCTCGCTCGACATCCCCTCCGAGCGCCTCATCCAGGAGGCGCTGCAGACGCTGCTGGCCGACCGGACGGCGATCATCATCGCCCACCGTCTGTCGACGGTCGCGATCGCCGACAGGGTGCTGGTGATGGAGCACGGCCGGATCATCGAGGACGACGCCCCCGAGGTGCTGATCGCCGGCACCGGCAAGTTCGCCCAGCTCCACGCGGCCTGGCGCGAGTCGCTCGTGTGATGCCCTATCGCGCTCGTGCTGCGCAGCCGATCGAGCGCCGTGCTGGGGCGGCGTAGCGAGTCGATGTGTCGACTCGCTACGCCGCCACGACGATCGGGGATGCCCTGGGCCCCGCAGGCGAATAGCATCGAGGGGTGGAGATGTTCTGGCTGTGGGCCGCCGACTTCTGGTGGGTCGCCCCGAGCGCGATCGCCGCGGGCGGCCTCGGTGCCATCGGCCTGCATCGGCTCCGCCGGACCTCCGCCCGACGCCTGGCGTATGAGGCCGCCCGCGTCGAGCTCGCCGAGGCCCGCAAGGCCGCGGGGGCGCGGCGGAGCGAGCTGAAGGCGGCCCGCGCGGAGGTCGGGCGCCTCATCGCCGAGAGGGCGGCGACCCGCTCGCCCGCCGTCGATGTCGCCGGTGCCCGCCGGAGCGCGCGGCAGGCGGAGAAGGCGGTCAAGGCCGCCGACGCGACGGTGCGGGCGCTGCGCGCACGGCTGGCCGTCGCCCGCCACGAACTGGCGGCGACGACGGATGCCGCCGACTACCCCCTCGCCGCGTCGGCGCGACCCACGACACCGTCACCGCCCGCTGGCTCGATTACGAGACCGACCCCGCCAAGCTCATCGCCTACCCTGCGATGAGCGATGTGCGAAACCCCGAGACGAAGGCGTTCCTCGACGCGTCCGAGCGCGCGCGGTGGCTGCGCCCGACGGGGCAGAAGGCGGTCACCCCCGCGGAGTTCGCCCGCTATCGCGACGCCGTCGCGGAACTCGAGCGGGCCTTCGATGCCGCGGAGAAGGCGGCGAGGGCGAGCGCGCACGGCACGCGGGCCGCGGCATCCGATCCGCAGACGCTCCGCTGGCAGGAGACCGCACAGCAGGTCCTCTCTCGTTCGGCGGAAGCGCTGGACCGAGCAGCGGATGCCGCGGCATCCGCCCTCGCCGCGTGGAACAGCCGCGGGCAGCCTGACGACGAGAAGCCTCGGTGACACTCGTCGCCGACGCAATCGTATGACGCAGAGCCGTCAGGGCATCGATGTTCGAACGACCTCCTCGATCAGCTGCTCTGCGTCTTCGAGCATCGCGGGACACCAGCTTCGAGGGTCGGTGCGAAAGCATCTCCGGGTCGCTGTCCCTGGAGCCATCGACTGTAGATCGCCTCGCAGAAGATCGCGGCCTTCCAGAGGGCCAGAACCTGGTACCAGGCAAGGCCCGACATATCGAGGCCTGTGAGGTCGCTGTACCTTTGAACGAGTTCGTCGCGCGAAGGGTATCCGGGCTCTCGGGTAACCGATGTCAACTGGATCGGGGTGAGCGGTCTGTCCGGCGCCGCATAGGTGGCGATGAGATATCCGAGATCAGCAAGGGGATCGCCGAGTGTGGACATCTCCCAGTCGAGGATTGCGGTTACCTGTGCGGGAGCGTTGCGGGCGTACATGAGGTTGCCGAGGCGATAGTCGCCATGGACGACGGAGTCCCGCTGGGTCACGGGGATGCGGGAGGCAAGCCAGTCACCGATCTCACGCACAGCCGAGAGCGAGCGGGATGCCGTTTGAGGCCAAAGTGCGGAAAAGCGCTGGATCTGTCGTTCAAGATAACCGTCAGGCCGGCCGATGGTGATAAGAGGTTCTTCGCGTACATCGAGCAGATGCAGGCCGGCCAGAGTGTCCACAGCCGCCATCCCGACCGCGCGGCGTTGGTCCATCGAGTCCAGAGCAACGGGAGAGCGCTCAGTGATCACAGTCCCGTCGAGGAAGTCCATGATGTAGAAGGGCACGCCCAGTACCCCGGAATCCTTGCATACGGAGAGGATGTTCGGCACGGGAACTTCGGTCTCGGACAGAAGTCGCTGAATGCGTGCCTCGCGGATCATGTCATGAGTGGAAACAGGATGGGGAGGGCGCGGCCCTCGCCGAAGAACGAACGAACTGCTGTCGCAGCGGATCAGATAGGTGAAGTTGGATTGTCCCTCACCGATCCGCCGCCAGCTCAGAGGGCCTTCGCCGAGACCCTGTTGTTCGAGATAGCGCTGCAAGGAGTCAAGGATCAGTATTGGGGGCCGCTTCAGTTCCCTGGCTTCCTCCACCGTGGCGACGACTTCGACTCCGTCGGGGTGAGAGTTCACGCGTCACCTGCCTGAACCACATCTTGGCGCGCGTAACCAGAGCGGCGTCGGGTGTTTCCCGCGTGACGGGCTATCGCCCAGCGGTGCGTTTCGTTTGAGCCGTCGTAGATGCGAAACGGTCGTACCTCGTTGATGTACTGCGCGAGCGGAAGGGCATCGGAGACCCCGTCGCCGCCAGTGAGCTGGATGGCCCGGTCCATGACGCGAAAGATGGCCTCCGAGCAGTAGACCTTCGCTACAGAACTCATGGCTGAGCCGACCCGAGAGTCCTCGGCCAGAAGCTTGACGGCTTTGTCTATCATCGCATCCGAGGTTTCGATGTCGATGACGGAATCGGCGATCATCGTCTGGGCGATGCCGAGGTCCTGGAGCAATGAGCCGAACACCTCTCGGTGGGCGGCGCGATCCAGCGCGATGTCAAGCGAGCGTCGGGCAAGCCCAAGCCAGCGCATGCAGTGAGTGAGGCGTGCGGGCCCAAGGCGCACTTGCGCGTAGGAGAACCCTCGGCCCGGCTCGCCGAGCACAGCGTTGTCGGAGACGAGACAGTTCTCGAAGTGAACATAAGGGTGACCGCCATCGATCGCGCGATCTGTGGTGTGGATCGCCTCGCCGATCCTCACTCCGGGGTTGCTCATGTCAACGAGCAGCATCGTTGAGCCTGCGGGGACTCCCTCCGACTCCTCATTGCGGGCCATGACAATGGCGAACGCAGCGCCGTTCGCGCCGCTAATGAACCGTTTCTCTCCGTCGATCCGCCATCCTCCGTCGACTCGGGTCGCGGTTGTGCTCAACGCCGCCGGATCGCTACCCGCTCCCGGATGGGGCTCCGTCATCGCAAAGCAGGAGCGAATCTGCCCGCGGGCGAGTGGCGCGAGGAAGGCATCTCTCTGCTCCGGCGAGGCGATGGCTTCAAGCAGGTACATGTTGCCCTCGTCCGGAGCCATGCAGTTGATCACGGACGGACCGATAGGTGAGTATCCCGCTTCTTGGAATATCGGCGACCATTGACGTATGTCAAGACCCAAGCCGCCGAACTCTTTGGGCGCCTGGGGAGCAAAGACACCCGCCCGTCTTGCCTCGGCTGCAAGCGCATGACGAACATCCGGGTCGAGCCGTTCGCCAGGCTTCGGCTCCGCGGGGATGACCGTCTCCCGGATGAACGTCCGAGTCGCTGATCGTAGATCGTCCAAGACTGCGGTTTCCATCATGTTCTCGTCTTCCTGCTCTGCCTGAGAGCCGGTGGGAGATGAGCAGCGCTCTCGTCAACGCTCCATGACATGACGCATCTCCTCCCTGGCGGTTGTGCGTAGTTCGCTCTTGCGAACCTTTCCCGTGGATGTGCGTGGCAGCGCGTTCACCTTCTCGAACCGGTCCGGCACCTTGTAGTGCGCCAGCCGTTCACGGAGGAAGGCGCGTAACGCCTCGGGAGAGGGCCGGTCCGGGACTGGGTGACGATGAAAGCGACCGGGCGTTCGCCCCAGTGCGGATGCGGGGCCGCGACGACCGCGGCGTCGAGGATCTCCGGATGCGCGAGCAATGCGTTCTCGACCTCGATCGAGGAGATGTTCTCTCCGCCGGAGATGATGAGATCCTTTGCGCGGTCGCGCAACTCGATATAGCCGTCCGGGTGCATGACTCCGATGTCGCCGGAATGGAACCAGCCTCCCTCGAAGGCCGTCCGGGTGGCTTCGGGATCGCCGAAGTAACCGAGCATGACGTTGTTGCCGCGCATGACGATCTCGCCGAGCGACTCGCCGTCAGCAGGGACGTCGGCCATCTCGGCGTCTACGACGCGCACTTCTCCGGACTGGATCATCGGGACGCCCTGACGCGCCATTCGCTCTGCGCGCTGGGCAGCGGGCAGAGCGCTCCAGGACTCCTGGTACTCGCAGAGCGTGTAGGGGCCGTAGACCTCGGTCAGCCCGTAGGCGTGCGTGACCTTCACGCCTATGGACTCGAGACGGGCGATGATGGTGGGGCTCGGCGGAGCCCCACCGGTGATCATCGTCAAGGGCTGGTCGAGCGGATGCGACTGAGGGGCATCCGCGATCACCGACAGAACCGTCGGCGCCCCGCAGAGGTGGGTCACGCCGACCTCGTCGATCGCCCGCCACACCGCCTCTTCGCGCACGGCGCGCAGACACACGTGCAGACCGGCGGCGGCGGTGACCGCCCAGGCGGTGCACCAGCCGTTGCAGTGGAACATCGGCAGGGTCCACAGATAGCGCGTCGCGCTGTCGAAGCCGGTATGTGCGAGGAGACCGAGAGAGGTGAGCGCCGCACCTCGGTGGCTGTACATGACGCCCTTGGGCCGCCCTGTCGTTCCGGAGGTGTAGTTGATGGAGATGACCGCGTTCTCGTCATCGATCACCCAAGGACGTGCGGGGAGCCCCGAGCCCTCGTCGAGGAGAGAGGCGTAGGAGCCCGAGCCCGCCCAAGCCTCGCCGAGTGCGATGATCTCGGGGCCGGTCTCCAGTTCGATCACCGCGGCGGCAGCGACCTCTCGGTACTCTGGGTCGACGAAAAGCATCCGTGCCCCGGAATGCTCCAGGATGCTCGTGATCTCGGAGGCGGACAGGCGTGTGTTGATTGCGACGAGCGCCGCCCCCGCGAGCGGGACCGCGAAGTGCGCGATGAGGAGTTCGGGCACGTTCGGCGCGAGGACCGCGATCCGATCGCCAGGCTCGATGCGTGCCGCGATCGCTCGCGCCGCGTACTGCGCCTGCGTGGCGAATTCGGCATAGCTGAGGCTGTCGCCCTCGTTGCGGATCGCCTCGCGTTCGGGAAAGACAGAAGCCGCGCGCTCGAGGAACGCGAGAGGGCTCAGCGGCCTGATGTTGGCTGGGAGGGACATCTTCGTCTCCGTGGGTGCGACGTCCACCGGTTCAGGCGGATCGGAATTCCTGCTTCTGCCGCCCGAGGCCTTCGATCTCGATCTCGACGACGTCGCCGGGCTTCAGATAGGGGAATCGCCCTGAGAGCGCGACCCCTTCCGGCGTGCCGGTCAGGACGAGATCGCCGGGCTCAAGCACGAGGTACTGGCTGAGGTGCCAGATGATCGTCTCGACGTCGAAGATCATGTCCGCGGTGCGGGAGTCCTGCCGAGGCTCGCCGTTGACCCAGCTCCGCAGACGCAGATCGCGGTGGTCAAGCTCATCGGCGGTCACCAGCCACGGGCCGGTGGGGTTGAAGCCCTCCGCGCATTTGCCCTTGCTCCACTGGCCGCCGGATTCGTCGAGCTGAAAGGTCCGCTCGGAGACATCGTTGACCGCGACGAAGCCCGCGATCACCGCCTGCGCATCAGCGGGCGAGGCGAGATAGCTGGCGCGCCGCCCGATGACGACGCCGAGCTCGACCTCCCAGTCGGTCTTCTCGCTGCGGCGAGGGATCGTCACGGGGTCATCAGGGCCTACGACGGTGTTCGGCGTCTTGAGAAAGATGATCGGGACATCCGGAGGGCGGAGCCGGATTCCGCCGCATGGGCAGCGTAGTTCATGCCGATGCAGATGACGGCGCTCGGCCGGACGATCGGGGCGCCGAAGCGCAGCCCCGCTCCGTCCACTGCGGGCAGTTCGCCCGCCGCCAGAGCGGCGGCTGCGCGAGACGGCCCGTCGCCGGAGAGGAAGTCGCCGTCGATGTCCGTCGTGATCCTGCGCAGATCGCGGATCGTGTCGCCGTCGATGATGACGGGAAACTCCTGCCCGGGCGGACCGATCCTCGCGAACCTCATCGGATCGCCTCGAACCGTGCGACCCGCACTGCCTCCTCGGAGAGCGGTCGGGACAGGAGCAGCGTCTTGTTCGCCCCGAGGTTCCCTTGGCGACCTCGTGGAAGGCACGGGGCCCGTCCTCGAGCGGCAGCATCCGGTCGATGAGCAGCCCGAGCTCCGGTCTGCCCTCCGAGACCCATTCGGCGGTCGAGCGAAAGTGCTCGTCCGAGTAGCAATAGCTGCCGAGGAGCACGCGCTCGAAACCGCTGAATCCGTAGGGGCGCAGCAACAGCTCGCGCGTGCCCATGCCGACGAGGACGATCCGTGCGCCGGGTGCGGCGACATCCACTGCATCCTGGAGACTGGCTTCGACGCCGACGGCGTCCACGACGAGCGTCGCCGTGCCGCCGAGATGCTCGTGGACGGCGGCGGCGAGATGCTCGGGCGCGGTCACGGAGAATCCCAGTCGTTCCAGAACCTCCCGGCGCGCATCGATCGGCTCGCTCACGAGCACGGCGTTGATGCCCGCTCTCCGTGCGCCGATCGCGGCAGCCTGGCCGATCGGTCCGCCTCCGATCACGACGACCCGGTCGCCGTCGCGCGGAGCGCCGCGCATGACGGCGTGGAATCCGACGGCGAGCGGTTCGATGAGGGCGCCGTGCTCCACTGGCATCGTCTCCCGCAGAGGTACGATGTTGCCGGCTGGAACCGTGACCGCGTCTGCGAAGCTGCCCGGAAGATCTGGATCCACGCCGAGGACTCGCAGGACGGGGCAGATCTGCGGCTGTCGGTCGAGGCACGCATCGCATGTCCCGCAGCCGAGCAGCGGATTGATGGTGACGAGTGTGCCGGCGGACAGGGCACCGAGCGATTCGCGGAGACGGCCCACGGTCTCGTGGCCCATGACCTGTCCGCCGACTCGGCGTCCGGTCTCGCCCGTGTACCCGTGGGCGTCGGAGCCGCAGATGCCGGTGGCGACGACATCGACGACGGCCCAGTCCGCGGGGGTTCGGGATCCGGCCCGTCGATGAGCTCCATGCTCCAGGGCCGGTGTAGGCGAGGCTGCGCATCAGGCGACCACGCCGTCCGGGAAGCGCTCGAAGTTGCCCGGATCATAGATCGGCAGGATGATGTCGGCTGTCTTCCGCACCCGCTCGTAGGCGGCGAGGATCTCGTACATGTTCTCGTTGATCCCGAGAGGCACGTTCTCGGTGACGTTGCGCAGGTGGAAGTAGCTGTCCGAGATGGCGACGACGCCCTGGGCGGTCTCGGCCTCGAGCACGAGGGAGGCGCGGTGGTGACCCCCGACCACCAGGTCCGCAGGCCGGGGGCGATGACGTCCTCGTCCTTGAGCAACCGTACGCGCGGCCAGGCCGTCGTGACGAGCGGCACGAGGATGTCGTCCGGGATGCTCGTCGCCCGGTTGTCGTGCGGATGCTCGTGCGTGGTATGGAAGTGCACCCAACCGCGCTCGGCGATGCAGATCGTCGCGTTCGGGAAGGCGAGCACGTTGCTCACCGTGTAGAGCTGCAGTGGAGTGAGGATGACGTGGGTGATCTGTTCGGGAGCGACACCGAGCGCGGCGAGCTGGTCGAGTACGAACCAGCCCTCCGGACGGCGCATTCGCGCCTTCTCGCCCAGGAAGCTCGCCCATCCTGCGTTCATCGGCTCGAGGTCGAGGGCGGGACCGGTGTTGACGAGGGCGAGCACCCCTTCGCCGCGGATGAGCTGCACCTGGAAGGTGAGCGGATGCCACCGATCGAAGTCGTTCATCCAGTACAGCTCGGGGCCGGGGATGATCGCCTCGCCGACCGGGATCGTCGTCACCGAATACGTGGTCATGCGGTCTCCTCCGGTTCGGGAGAACCGGGCTCAGCGTCGAGCCGTTCGAGTTCGCCACGCACCTGCCTGAGGTGCAGGTGCATCGCTGACGAGGCGGCGATCACATCGCCGGCGCGCAGTGCGTCGAGAATCTGTCCGTGCCACAGCAGCGCCCGGTCCACAGCGCCCGGCACGGCGACCGACTCGACCCGGGCACGGTAACCCAGGCCGGTGATTGAAGCGTGCATGGAGACGAGGATCGCGTTGTCGGTGGCCCGGGCGATCGCGTCGTGGAACGCGATGTCGAGTTCGGCGTGCTCTTCTGCGGAGTCGCGGGCGGCAGCGAGCCGGGCGTCGATCGCGGCGATCTCCTCGATGTTCTCATCGCTCGCTCTCTCGGCGGCGATCGCCGCGATGTGAGGCTCCAGCAGCTCGCGCGCCTCCTGGAGCATCGAGAAGTATTCGCGAGGGTTGGTCACGGTCAGGAAGTCCTGGTCGAGGACGTGCCAGCGGAACTTGGGCGCGACGACGGCGACGCTGCCCTGCCGGACGATGATGAACCCCTTCGCGTCGAGGGCCTGGAGGGCTTCGCGCACGACGCTTCGGCCGACCCCGTAGGAGTCGCAGAGCACGGACTCCGGAGGAAGGGGGTCCCCTGGCGAGACCTCTCCCGCACCGATGCGTCGGAGATAATCGTTGACGATGGCGTTACTCAGTCGTGTACGCGCCACGATCCGCCACCTCCCTCTCTGTGCTTCGTCTGCTGCACGCCGGAAGCGACCGCTCCCACCTCGTCGTCCTGTCTGGCCCGCTGTCATCCTATTGTGACGGTCGGGCGCCGGACGGTCCGGCATCGTTCGGAACGACGGTTTGCGCGATGGTGCGCGGTGCTGCCTGGTTCGGCACGAGATTAGCCACTGTTCAGATATGTGTCAAGATTGGTGTGCAAAGAAGGGCTATTTTCCGCGAGTTATACACTCACCTATATGAAGGGTTCGATGATGCGCCCCATTGTTCTTCTCACCGACAACGACCTCGGCGACCGTTCTCTGGAGACCGGGTGGCTGCGCGATGCCCTCGATGCCGAGGTCGTCGTGGCCGACTGTCGAACGACCGAGCAGGTGCGAGAGCAGATCGAACGGCATCGGCCTGCTGCCATCGTCACGCAGTGGGCGCCCATCGACGCCGCGGCGATCGCAGCGGCCGAGGACTGCCGGGTCATCAGCAGGATCGGGATCGGCGTGGACATGATCGACCTGACGGCCGCACGCGAAGCCGGCATCCCGGTCCGCAACGTCCCGCATTACTGCACGGAGGAAGTCGCGACGCACGCGGTGGCGATGGCCCTCGCCCTCTGGCGCCGCCTGCCGCAGCTCGATGCGGAGGTTCGCGCCGGAACATGGGCGGCGGCGACCCACGCACCGCACATCGGACGGCTCTCCGAGGCCACCCTCGGCCTCATCGGCTGCGGCAGGATCGGCACTCTCGTCGGGCGCGCCTTCGAAGCATGGGGCGCCAAGGTCATCGTCGTCGACCCGGCGCCGGCCAATGATCCGTGGGCCCGGGTCGAGCTGAACCAGCTCGCGGAGGAGGCCGACATCATCAGTCTGCACGCGCCGCTCCTGCCGCAGACGCACCATGTCGTCGATACCGAGCTGCTCTGGTCGATGCCGCGTCGTCCCGTGCTCGTCAACACCTCTCGCGGCGGGCTCGTGGATCTCGCCGCCGCGGTCGAAGCGGTGACCGAGGGGCGGCTGCGCGGGCTCGGCCTCGACGTGTTCGAGGAGGAGCCGATCGCGGGAGATCACCCGGTACGCATGGCGCCGAACACTCTGCTGGGTCCTCACGCCGCATGGTGTTCGCAGCAGGCGCTGCCCGATCTGCGCCGCGGGGCGATCGACAATGTGATCGAGGCGCTCGGCGGCGCGCGCTGACCAGACCCGAGAATCGAGAGGATCACCATGACTGCGACCAAGACCACCACCACGGGCTCGGCGGGAGACTTCGAAGGGAGGCTCGCACTCGTCACCGGGGCAGCCTCCGGCATCGGTGCGGCCACGGCGGAAGGGTTCGCCGCGGGCGGCGCTCACGTGGTTCTGCTCGATCTCGACGCCGACAGGCTCGCCGATCGCGTGGCCGTCCTCGGCGAGGACCGTGCGACGGCGGTGCCGCTGGACGTCACCGACACCGAGGCGGTCGCGGAGGCGATCGCCTCGGCGGCCGATCGTCACGGGTCGATCCATCACGTGGTCAACTGCGCGGTGAGTTTCCTCGCGGCAGGCGTGGACGCCACCGCCGAGCAGTGGCAGCGCGCTCTCGGCGTCAATGTGGCGGCGTCGGCGATGCTCACCGCCGCAGCCAGCAGGCGCATGCCGCCGGGAAGCACGGTCGTCAACGTCTCGAGCATCTCCGCCCATGCGGCGCAGCCCGCCCGCTGGACCTACAACGCGACGAAGGCTGCGATACTCGCACTGACGCGCGGCCAGGCGCTCGACCTCGCTCCTGCGGGTATCCGCGTCAACGCGGTCAGCCCGGGCTGGATCTGGACTCCTGAGGTGGAGAAGGCCGCCGGGGGAGACCGGGCTCGGTGGGAGCCGGTGTGGGGGCGCTACCACATGCTCGAGCGGCTCGGCGAGCCCTCCGAGGTCGCGGACGCGATCCTCTACCTCAGCGGGCCGCGCTCGACCTTCATCACGGGGACCGAGCTCATGGTCGATGGAGGTTACTCGGCGATGGGACCCGAAGGTCTCGGCGACACGGCGAAGTTCGCCGGAAGCGATATGCACTGAACAGGGCGCCGGCGCGGATCCTCACGATCGCTCGAGGCGGTCAGGCGTCCTTCGGTGACCCGTTGTTTCGCTCACACATCTGATAGGTTGTCGAGAGTTTGGTGAGGTTGCCGCAGATTTTCGGGTTGTCATTGACACCCATCAGACAAGTTGGTAGAAAGATTCGAGGCCGTGTTTCACGACCAGAACTCGATGAGGAGAAGGATGAGTCAGACGCTCGCGCCGGCACGACGGCGCCGCAGGGCCTCTGCGGGGCTGTCCAGGACGGTGCTCCTTTACACGCTCCCGGCGCTCGCCGTCTACGCCTTCGTCGTGCTCGTGCCAACGGTGCAGGGCAGCGTGTACGCGTTCACCGACTGGAACGGACTGGGCAGCGACTACTCCTTCGTCGGCTTCGACAACATCATCAAGGTGCTGAACGACCCGCAGTCGATGCGGGCGCTCCGGAACACCCTGGTCATCGCCATCACGTTCACGATCGTCCAGAACGTGCTCGGTCTCCTCCTCGCGATCGCCGTCAACTCCCAGATCAAGACCCGCAACCTGCTCAAGGTGCTCATCTTCGCCCCCGCCGTGATGACCCCGTCGTGGTCGGGTACCTCTGGCAGTACATGCTCGCCCCGAACGGACCCGTCAACACCGTTCTCAGGTCGGTCGGACTCGACTCGTTCGCTCGCACCTGGCTGGGCGACCCGAACCTCGCCCTCGGATCCATCATCTTCGTGCTCGTCTGGCAGCTCGCCGGGTACTCCATGATCATCTTTCTTGCAGGGCTGCAAAGCGTGCCGGAGGAGCTCATCGAAGCCGCTGCCGTCGATGGTGCCGGGCCGCTGCGCCGTTTCTTCAACGTCGTGCTGCCGATGCTCGGGCCCGCGATCACGATCAATCTCATGCTGAGCATGATCGGCTCGCTCAAGCTGTTCGATCATGTCTGGGCGCTGACCAACGGCGGCCCGGGCGGGCTCACTCACACGCTCACCACACTGATGTTCCGGGAAGCGTTCACCTATGGGTCCTGGGGCAAAGGCGTCTCGCTCGGTCTGGTGCTGCTGGTGATCGTACTCCTGATCTCCGTCGTCCAGTACCGCATGCTGCTGAGGCGGGAGCTGCGATGAACCGCTACACATGGCGCACGGGGATCCTCGAGGCACTGATGATCCTCGTCGGCCTCGCTATCGCGTTCCCCGTCTACATCATGGTCAACATCTCGTTGCGGCGGACGAACGACCAGACCTCGCCTCTGGTGCCCTCGCCGGACATGACCTTCGAGAACTATACGCGAGCGTGGGGCTCGGCGGGCCTTTCCCAAGCGCTGCTCAACAGCCTGTTCATCACCGTCGTCAGCGTCGCCATCCTCGTCGTCTTCTCCGCGATGGCCGCTTACGCCCTCGTTCGCGTCACCTCGCGACTTTCTACGCCGCTGTTCTACTTCTTTCTCATCGGGCTGCTGCTGCCCTTCCAGATCGCGATGATCCCCCTGTACTTCACGATGCGCGACATCGGGCTGCTCGGCAGCCTCTGGGGCCTCATCCTGTTCTACGTCGGGGAGCGCATCTCTTTCTCGATCTTCCTGTTCGCCGGCTTCATCCGCGCGCTGCCCAGAGACTACGAAGAGGCGGCGTGGATCGACGGGGCGAGCACCAACCGGGCATTCTGGACGGTCGTCTTCCCCTTGCTGCGTCCCATCACGTGGACCGTCGTGATTCTCAACGCGATCCACGCCTGGAACGACCTGCTCACACCGATGCTCTACCTCAGCGGCACGCCGAACGTGACCGTTCCCGTCGCGATCCTTCGCTTCGTCGATCAGTACGTCACGAACTGGCCGCTCATCTTCGCGGGCCTGGTCATCGGTGTCACCCCGATCCTCCTCGCCTTCTTCCTCCTTCAGCGGTCCGTCATCAAGGGCTTCGCTAGCGGCCTCAAGGGCTGACCGCAACCCCGGCACCACCCACACATCACAGATAGGAGATCTCATGTCACACCGTCGCATCACTTTGATGGCCGCCGGCATCGCCGCCGGCGCGCTCGCGCTCGTCGCATGTTCGCCGTCCGATCCCGCACCCGACCCCACCGGGGACGACACCGGTGCGGGTGTGCTCACCATCGCGAGCATTCCGAACTACCAGGACTCCTTGCCGGTCGTCGTCGAAGCTTTCAAGGACAAGTACCCCGACATCGATGTCCAGCTTGAGTTCGTCGATGTCGCGGCGCTGCACACGCAGATCCGTACGCAACTGAGCGCGGGCACCGCCCCGGACATCTTCACCGCCTATCCCGGCAACGGAACTCCGACTGCCATGGAGAACCTGGTTCCCGGCGGCTATCTCGCCGACATGTCCGACCTCGGATTCAGCTCGAAGCTGCCCAGCGGCATGGAGAGCACGACTTCCATCGATGGAAAGCGCTACATCCTGCCGCTGTCCCTCGGCGGAATCGGCGGAATCTACAACGTCACGGCTCTGGAGGAGACCGGTCTGGACATCCCCGACACCTGGAGCGGAGTGCTTCAGTTCTGTGCCGACGCCGCGGCCCAGGGCAGGTCAGCCTACGCCTACGGTGCGCAGACCGGATGGATCAACCAGTTCCCGTCCTTCCCGCTCTCGGCGACGCTTGTCTACGGTGCCGATCCGACCTTCACCGAGCGGCAGAACGCCGGTGAGGCGACCTTCTCCGACTCCCCTGGGTGGAGGTCTTCGACAAGATCGAGCAGATGCTCGAAGCCGACTGCTTCCAGCCCGAGCCGCTCGGAACCTCCTATGAGAACGCGATTCAGCTCGTCGCGACGGGAGAGGCGATATCGATGATCTCGGTGACCTCGACCTTCGCCGCATTGCTGGGGGCCGCACCGGAAGGCACGGCGTTCGTGTTCGGCGCCTTCCCTGCCACCGACAACCCCGACGAGACGTGGATCTCCGCAGGAGGCACCGGCGGCTACGCCATCAACGCCGCAGCGAAGAACCCCGTCGCCGCCCGGTTGTTCATGGACTTCCTCGGCTCGGATGAGATGCTGGCCGAGGTCGCCCGGGTGCAGAACGCGTTGCCGTCGATCACGAGTGACTCCTTCGAGACACCCGAATCGCTGTTGCCGATGCTGCCCTATGTCGAAGCAGGAAAGACCCACCCCTACAACGACCAGCTCTGGCCGAATGCCATGGTCGCGACGGTCCTCATCGAGCAGGTCCAGCTCTTCGTCGGCGGACAGATCAGTGCGGAGGATGCACTCGCCGCGATGGATGCCGCCTTCGCCGAAGGCCCGTCGAGCTGACGTCGCCCGCATGCCGATGGCGCGGGGCTGAGCCTCTGGCAGGCTCCGCGCCATCGGGGAGCAAGGAGGAGCCATGAGCCAGCGGTTCGCCGGCGATGTGGTCATCGTGACGGGTGCGTCGCGCGGCCAAGGAGCCTCGCACGCGCGACGTTTTGCCGCCGAGGGAGCGAGGGTGGTGATCGCGGACCTGCTGGAGGAACAGGGTGCGGCGCTCGCCGGCGATCTCGGCGGCAGTGCTTTCGCTGTCCGTCACGATGTCACCTCCGAGGAGTCCTGGGCTGGGCTCCTGGCGCATACCGAGGCCCGCTTCGGTGCAGTGACCGTGCTCGTGAACAACGCAGGGGTGGATCTGCAACGATCGATCGAGGAGACGAGCCTCGAGGACTTCCGCCGGATCGTCGAGGTCAACCAGACCGGCACCTTCCTCGGCATCCGCGCAGTGATCCCGAGCATGCGGCGCGCCGGGGGAGGATCGATCATCAACATCTCGTCGATCGGTGGCATCCACAATCTTGCACGGGGGAGGGTCGCCTACGTCGCCGCGAAGCACGCCGTCCGGGGGATGACGAAGGTCGCGGCCGCCGAGCTCGCCTCCGACGGCATCCGCGTCAACTCGGTTCATCCTGGTTTCGTCGATACAGAGATGTTCCGCGAGGCGCAGGTGCCCGCTGAGCGGATCGCCGCCGTGCCTCTCGGCAGACCAGCAGAGCTGGACGAGATCTCCGACCTGGTCCTGTTCCTCGCCTCCGCCGATTCGGCCTATATCACTGCCACCGAGCACCTCATCGACGGCGGCCTGTCCGGAGGGTTCTGACCGAGCATGGCCGAGATCGTCGTCGAGACCCCGGGAGGACGTTACCGCGGCGTGCGCGTGGACGGCGTGAGCTCCTTCCTCGGAATGCGCTATGGCGTCGCCACCGGCGCGGAGGGGCGTTTCCGTCCCGCCTCGCCGGCCGCTGCGCACGCCGGTGTCCGCGACGCCCTCTACTACGGACCGGCCGCGATCCAGCGGGACGCCCGGCTCGACGCGGACCCTGAACGATCGAGCGCGACCCGGCTCTACTTCCCTCGAGGCGGCTCGACGGAAGGAGTTCCGACCTCCGAGGAATGCCTGACCCTGGACGTGTGGACGCCGACCACGGACTCCGGCGCCCGACTGCCTGTGATGGTCTGGTTCCACGGCGGCGCTTTCCGCTCGGGCTCGAGCGCCGCGACCATCGCCGCCGGCGATGAGCTCGCCCGCAGCGGTCGGGTCGTCGTGGTCACCGTGAACCACCGTCTTGGACTCCTCGGCTTCACCGCTCTCGGTCATCTGCTCGGCCCGGAGTACGCTTCGTCGGGCGCCGCCGGCCTCACCGACATGGTGCTCGCTCTGGAGTGGGTGCGGGACGCGATCGGCGCCTTCGGCGGGGATCCCGGAGCCGTCACCGTCTTCGGACAGTCGGGCGGCGGGGCGAAGGTCGCGTCGCTGCTGCGGATGCCGCGCGCGGCTGGTCTGTTCCAGCGCTGCATCGCGCAGAGTCCGGGGAATCCGCCGGTCGACGAGGCGTCCGGCCGACGGCAGACCGATGAGCTGCTGCGCATCCTGGGTATTCCTCCCGATGAGACCCGCCGGCTCCTCGAGCTGCCCGCGGAGGCCTTCGTGGAAGCGCAGCGGTCGATCACCGGGTTCGGTCCCTCACCCGTCGCCGACGGTACCGAGATCCTCGCCGAGGGGACCCCCGACTCCCGCACCTCGCCCGCGGCCGAGATCTCCTCGTGGGCGCGACGAGCCATGAGTGGTCGCTCATGTTTGCGGGGACGCCCTGGTTCGCCGATCTCGAAGAGGGAGGCCTGCCTGCGGCACTGCGCGCCGTCGCCTCGGCTCTCGACGATCCGGAGACCGCCATCGCGGAGAGCCGATCCCGCGTCCCCGGGGAGTCGCCGCCACTGCGCCTCTCCCGCATCCTCGCCGAACGGTCCTTCGGCCTCGTCGCCGAGCGCCTCGCCCGCAGCCACACAGGGTCGGGTCGCGTCTTCCGCTACGAGGTCGTCTACGAGACCGACGCCGAGCCCAGTCCGCTCGGCGCGACGCACTGCATCGATGTGCCCTGTGTCTTCGGCACAGTGCGATGGACGCCGCTGCTCGGGGACAGGCCGGAGCGATGGAACCTGCAGCGCGACGTCATGGCGGCATGGCTGGCCTTCGCGGAGAGCGGCGAACCGGTAATGCCCGGTGGGGGCGGATGGCAGGAGGCGGGGCGGAAGGGAGCACCACTGTGCTCATCGACGCCGAGGGGTGGGAGGTGGCGGAGCGCAGAAGTCCTGCTTCCGCCGATGACCCTCTGATCTTCTGACCCGGGATCAGCCGGCCGTGTCTCTCGGCAGGGAGGACAGCTGCTCGTCGAGGGATTCGAGCTCGCCTCGGCTCAGGACGAGTCTTGCCGCTGCGAGCGAGGCGTCGAGGGAGGCTTGGCGTCTCGCTCCGGTGATGAGGCCGACGTGCGGACCCGCGGCGAGAAGCTTGGCGAGGAGCACGGATGCCACGGCGACGCCGTGCTCGGCGGCGATCCGTGCGGCGGGGAGCCCGGCACGGAGGCGGCGTCCAAGACCTCCCGGGCGCCGCCTCCGCCGAGCGGGGAATAGCCGAGGAAGGCGATGTCGTGACTGTGGCATCGCGCGAGCAGCTCGGCGGGAGCCGGTGCGCCGATGGCGTGCCGATGCTGCACGGCAGCGATCGGCGCGATGCCCAGGGCGATGTCCAGCTGCTCGGAGTCGACGTTGCACAGCCCGATGCGCGCGATGCGTCCTTCCCCTCGTAGTTCCTCCAGCGCACCGACGCTCTCAGCGAAGGGGACGGCGGGGTCGGGGAAGTGCAGGAAGTAGAGGTCTATCCGATCGGTGCGAAGCACGGCGAGGCTGCGATGGCAGTCCGCGCGCAGGGCGGAGGGCGAGGCGTCGACGATATAGTGGTCGCCGTCGCGGAAGTGTCCCCCTTTGTGGAGACGAGCACGCGCTCCCGGGCACCGATGCGATCGAGCACGCGGGCGATGAGCGCCTCGTTGTGGCCCTCCGCTCCGCGGCGGGTGTATGCGCGGGCCGTGTCGATCATGTCGATCCCGGAGGCGACGGCTCTCTCGATGAGCGCTTCTGCGTTCGCATCATCGGGGGATCCTCGATCGACCACCGCGCTCCGCCGAGCAGGATCCGAGCGATCTCCTGATCGCCGAGGGAAAGCCGCATGTTCTCCAGCATGTCATATATGTTGGCATAAACATCCTCTATACCAGGAGAAAATGCCAGTAGCATGGGGTTACTCATCCGATAGGTAGCGTTCTTTGAAGGAGCAGACGTGACGATCACCATCCGACTCACCGCTGGCTACCGCGAGAACCCGCTTGGCCTGCCGGGTGCCCGGGGAGTCATGCTCGGCTGGTCCGTCCACGGCGAGGGCGCCATCGACGGCAGGGGAGGCGTGGATGTCGAAGTCGCCTCCGACGAGGACGCTCTCGCTGCGGGCGAGTTGCTCTGGCGCGCGGACGGCGTTCGCGGTTCTGTGGTCCGATACGGTGGTCCCCTTCCTGGATCCCGGCGCGCTCTGCACTGGCGCGTCATCGCACGCGACGCCGAGGGCGCGATGGTCGTCAGCACACCGGGCGTCGCGGAGATCGGGCTGGAGTCGGCGGAGGACTGGTATGCGGGCTGGGTCAGCGCGCCGCTCGTCCCACTGCGTCGTGAGACCTGGGACCCGGTGCCGCTGCTGCGCCGCAGCTTCCCGCTCGGCCGTGCCCCCGGACGAGCGCGGATCTACGTGACGGCGCTCGGCACCTACCGGCTCTGGGTCAACGGAACCGAGGTCACTGCCGAGAGCCTGCTGCGCCCGGGATGGACGGATTTCGGTATCCGCGTCCTTCACCAGACATACGATGCGACAGGGCTATTGCACGCCGGGGAGAACGTCGTCGCGGTCGAGCTCGCCAACGGCTGGTACGCGGGCTGGCTCGGCCTGCAGCGCGAGCCTGGTTTCTACGGCGAGCATCCGGCCCTGCGCCTTCAGCTCGAGAGCGAAGAAGGGCTGCTCCTGGGCACCGACGGCTCCTGGCGATGCACGACCGGCGAGATCATCGCGAGTGACATCCTTCGCGGTGAGGCGCAGGACCTGCGGCAGGCGGTCACCGGATGGCGCGAGCCGGGCTTCGACGACACCGGGTGGGGTCTGGTCGAGGTGCGCGAGGAGATCACCGTGCCGATCACGCCCCAGCCGCACGATCCCGTCGCCCCTTACCGGGAGTTCGAAGGCAGGCTTGTTCGTGCGCATGCCCGCGGGCCCGCGGTCTTCGACTTCGGGCAGAACATGGTCGGCTGGACGCGCATCCGCACCCGCACCCATCCCCGCGCCGACATCATCGTCCGCCACGGCGAGATGCTCTCGGACGACGCCCTCGTCTGGCGCGACAACCTGCGCAGCGCCTTCCAGGAGGATCGTTACACTACCGGCGACGATGGGACGCATGTGCTCGAGTCGCGGCACACTCTGCACGGCTTCCGCTACGCCGAGGTCTGGGGACTCGTCCCCGCCACTCCCCACGCGGGACTGGAGGTGCCCGATGACTTCTCCATCACTGCCCTGGCGGTCGGGGGCGGACAGCGCCCAGCAGGTGCTTTCGAATGCTCCGACGCCGGGCTGACACACGTCTCCCGCATGGTGGAGTGGACCGTGAGAGACAATTTCATCGAGGTCATCACCGACTGCCCCAGCGGGACGAGCGGCTCGGCTGGCTCGGCGACGCCGGTGTCATCGCCGAGACCTCCGCCTATCACTTCGACGTCGCCGCCTTCCTCGCCAAGTTCGTCCGGGACGCGGCCGACAGCCAGGAGGAGGATGGCATGGTCCACGACTACGCCCCGACCCTCCTGCCCGCGAGAAGCCGTGACGGAGCGCCCGGCTGGGCGGACGGCTATGTGCGACTCGTGCACTTGGCGGCTCGTCGCTATGGAGATCTCGTCACCTCGGCGGAGCATATCGAGTCGATCGAGCGCTACCTGGGCGCGGTCGAGAGGGCCAACCCCACCGGTATCCGCACGCAGCGCGTCGGCTCGGATTTCTCCGATTGGCTGAGCCTCCCCGAAGACCCGGACGAGCCGCCGCATCCTGGGTACGCGTACACCGGTGCCCGATCGACCAGTTCGCGCCGTGTCGTGGCCACGGCTCATACCATCCGCTCCTTCGAGCAGTACGCCGACATCCTCGGCTGGCTCGGCAGGGACGAGGAGGCGCAGCGGGCCAGAGCACGCGCCGATGAGATCAGGGTCGCCTATGCGGCAGCCTTCGTCGACGAGCGCGGCTGGATTGAGGGCGACACTCAGACCGTCTACGCTCAGGCCATCGGATGGGACATCGTCCGAGGCCCGCTGCGCGAGCTGGTCGGCGCACGGCTGGCGCAGAAGATCGAGGAGATCGGTCACATCACCACCGGGATCCACGGTGTCCAGCACATCCTGCCCGCACTCGTGGCCGTTGGTCGCGAAGACCTCGCGGGCCGGATGCTGCTGCGCGGAGAGATGCCCGGCTGGAAGCACATGGCGGCGATGGGCGCGACGACCGTGTGGGAGAAGTGGGATGCGTTCCGCACGGACGGCACCCACTCGACCGCCGAGATGAACTCGCTCAACCACTGCGCGCACGGCGCGGTCGGCGAGTTCCTCTTCGAGCGGGTCGCCGGGATCGGAGCGCGCGACACCGTGCGCGAGGGAGCGGTCCTCTCCGCCCCGGTGTATCTCGATGGACTGGAGTGGGCTGGCGCAGAGCACGAGACGGTCGCCGGTCCGGTACGCAGCTCCTGGCGCCGTATGCCGGCAGGGGTCGTTCATGAGCTCGACCTCGGCCCGGCGGTCGGAGCACGCTTCGTGCCGCCCTCAGGCTGGGTGCACGCGGAGCAGCCCGGGCGCACGGAGATCGATCTCGGTCCCGGACGGCATGTGATGACTCTGGTGAGGCAGGAGCAGATTCGATAGCGCTTCTGCCGACTCAACGATGAAATCACTGATAACTCTCCTTCGCTGCGGCTTGTTGGTGTCGATGTCGCTCCGGCGACATGTCATGGCTTCTGCGAAGCATCCGGTCTTCGAACCTTGAGGAGCACTCCCATGGCAAAGCGTCGGTTCCCGGATCCGGTCGAGGTCTTCTCGTTGCTGCAGTTCAAGAAGCTGGACCTCAATGCCCGGCGGCGCAGGCTCGCGGCGGCGTTGACGATCGAGGATCTGCGCACGATCGCCAAGCGCCGCACGCCGGCGGCGGCGTTCGATTACACCGATGGGGCTGCGGAGGGCGAGGTGTCGCTGTCGCGGGCGCGGCAGGCGTTCGAGGATGTGGAGTTCCACCCCGGAGTCCTCACCGATGTCGCAGACGTCGACACCCGGGTGAGGGTCTTCGGGGGCCTTCGGCGATGCCGTTCGGGATCGCGCCGACCGGGTTCACCCGCCTCATGCAGACCGAGGCGAGACCGCGGGGGCCTCCGCAGCGGGCGCGGCGGGCATCCCCTTCACCCTCTCCACCCTCGGCACCACCTCGATCGAAGACGTCAAGGCCGCCAACCCCACAGGCCGCAACTGGTTCCAGCTGTATGTGATGCGTCAGCGCGAGATCTCCTACGGCCTGGTCGAGCGCGCCGCGGCATCCGGGTTCGACACCCTCATGTTCACCGTCGACACCCCCGTCGCCGGGGCCCGGCTGCGCGATAAGCGCAACGGCTTCTCCATCCCACCCGCCCTCACCCTCGCAACGATCCTGAACGCCCTGCCCCGCCCTGGTGGTGGTGGGACTTCCTGACCACCCCGGCGCTGCAGTTCGCCTCGCTGTCCTCGACCGGCGGCACCGTCGGGGAGCTGCTGGATGCCGCGATGGACCCCTCCATCAGCTACGACGACCTGGACATCATCCGGGGATGTGGCCGGGCAAGCTCGTCGTCAAAGGCGTACAGACCCTCGCCGACGCGAAGAAGCTCACCGACCGGGGGTGGACGGCATCGTCCTGTCCAACCACGGCGGCCGCCAGCTCGACCGCGCCCCCATCCCCTTCCACCTCCTCCCGAGGTCGCCCGGGAAGTCGGCCGCGACACCGAGATCGCGATCGACACCGGCATCATGAACGGCGCCGACATCATCGCCTCGATCGCCCTGGGCGCGGACTTCACCCTCATCGGCCGCGCCTACCTCTACGGGCTCATGGCCGGCGGCCGCGCCGGCGTGGACCGGGCCATCCAGATCCTGGCCGAACAGATCATACGCACCATGAAACTCCTCCAAGTCCGCAACGTCGAAGAACTCGAACCCCGCCACATCACCCAACTACAGAGACTCACCCCACGCGAACACTGAGCGGGCGCGGTTCCTGCGGTCTGACGTGCTGAGCTGCTCCGGCGTCTAAGAGGGCGACGGAGTTTCGGTGGGGGAGGGGAATCCGAAACCCCGCCGCCGGTCTCAGGAGTCGAACCGGATCTCGGCGATGACCTCGCCGTACTCGGTCTCACCGACCGGAGTAAAGCCTACGCGCTGGAAGAAGGCCTCCGGGCCGCCCTCGCCGGATTCGTAGATGACGTTGACGTGATCGAAGCCGCGCTTGCGGGCCTCGGTGATCAGGTTGTCGACCGCGAAGCGCCCGACACCCTGCCCCTGGGCGTCGGCGTCGACGTTGATCCGCCACAGCACGCAGCGGAAGTGCTCTTCCGGTGCGTCGTTGTCGAAGTTCGCACTCACGAAGGCGACGACCTCGTCGCCGTCGAGCACGACGCGCTGCCAGGTGGTCTGCGGGTTCATCACGGTGGCGGCCGTGCCGTAGGAGACCGGCGCGAGGAACTGTTCCTGCCCGGGCTTGAGGGACAGGTTGTTGACGGCGACGATCGTCGCGGCTGACAGTTCGACCATACGCAGTTCCGACATATGCCCAGGGTAACCGCAACCGCGTACGCAGACACGTCCTTTGTTGCACTCGGTGGAGGAAGGGGCACTCGGACGACCCCTTCTGCGGAGAGTTCGGACATGTTCCACTCCGGTATCGTTGTACGCAGACGATACGTCCGTGAACGGAGAACTCCCTGGTGACCGACGCCACAATCATCTACACCCACACCGACGAGGCACCGGCTCTGGCCACCGCATCGTTCCTCCCGATCATCGAGGCCTATACGGGCCAGGCGGGAGTCGGAGTCACCACCCGCGACATCTCGCTCGCGGGCGCATCCTCGCCGCCTTCCCGCAGAAGCTCACCCCGAGCAGCAGGTGGGCGACGCGCTCGCCGAGCTCGGCGGCCTGGCGACCCTGCCCGAGGCCAACATCATCAAGCTTCCGAACATCTCCGCATCGATCCCGCAGCTGAAGGCCGCGATCGCCGAGCTGCAGGAGCAGGGCTACGACATCCCCGACTATCCGGACGAGCCCGCCTCGCTCGAGGAGAAGGATGTGCGGGCCCGTTACGACCGCATCAAGGGCTCCGCGGTCAACCCGGTGCTGCGCGAGGGCAACAGCGACCGCCGCGCTCCGCTGTCGGTGAAGAACTACGCGCGCAAGCACCCGCACCGCAACAAGCCCTTCCCCGAGGGGTCGAAGACCCGCGTGGCGACGATGGACGCCGACGACTTCAAGCACAACGAGAAGAGCTGGGTCGCCGCCCACGACGACGTGCTCACGATCCGCCACATCGCCGAAGACGGCACCGAGACGATCCTCAAAGACGACCTGAAGGTCCTGCCGCGCGAGATCATCGATGCGACGTTCCTCTCCGCCTCGGCCCTCGACGCCTTCCTCGCCGAGACCCTCGAGACGGCCAAGAACGACGACGTGCTGTACTCCGTGCACCTCAAGGCGACGATGATGAAGGTCAGCGACCCGATCATCTTCGGCCACGTCGTCACGGCCTTCTTCGCCGACGTGTTCGCCGCGCACGGCGCCGCGCTCGCCGAGGCGGGGCTCACTCCCAACAACGGCCTGGGCTCGATCCTGGCCGGGCTCTCGGAGATCGCCGGGGGCGAGGAGATCGCCGCGGCCTTCGACGCCGCTCTGAAGGACGGCCCGCGTCTGTCCTATGTGAACTCCGACCGGGGCATCACGAACCTGCATGTGCCCTCCGACGTCATCGTCGACGCCTCGATGCCCGCGCTCGTCCGCAACGGCGGCAAGCTCTGGGGCGTCGACGGCGGCGAGGACGACACGCTCGCGGTCATCCCCGACTCGTCCTACGCCGGCGTCTACCAGGCCGTCATCGACGACGTGATCGCCAACGGCCCGCTCGACCCCACCACGATCGGCACCGTGCCCAACGTCGGACTCATGGCCCAAGCGGCCGAGGAGTACGGCAGCCACGACAAGACCTTCGAGATCGCCTCCGCGGGAACCGTGCAGGTCCTCGACGGCGACGGTCAGGTCGTCATCGAGCACGAGGTCGGCGCCGGCGACATCTGGCGCGCCACGCAGACCAAGCACATCCCGGTCATGGACTGGGTCAAGCTCGCCGTCACCCGTGCGCGCGCGACCGGTTCCCCGGCCGTGTTCTGGCTCGACCTGAACCGCTCGCACGACGCCCAGCTGATCGCGAAGGTGCACCAGGCGCTCGCGACGCTCGACACGGCGGGCGTGCAGATCACGATCCTCCCGCCCGCCGAGGCCGCGCGCTACTCGCTCGCCCGCATGCGCCAGGGGCTCGACACGATCTCCGTCACCGGCAATGTGCTGCGCGACTACCTCACCGACCTCTTCCCGATCCTCGAGGTCGGCACCTCGGCCAAGATGCTCTCGATCGTCCCGCTGCTCGCGGGCGGCGGCCTCTTCGAGACCGGTGCCGGCGGTTCTGCGCCCAAGCACGTGCAGCAGCTCGTCGAGGAGAACTACCTGCGCTGGGACTCGCTGGGCGAGTTCTTCGCGCTCGCGGCCTCGCTCGAGCACCTGGGCGACTACGCGGGCAACCCTCAGGCCAAGGTCCTCGCCGAGACGCTCGACGCGGCGACCGGCACCTTCCTCGAGGAGGACCGCTCGCCCGGGCGCAAGCTCGGCACGATCGACAACCGCGGCAGCCACTTCTACCTGGCGCTGTACTGGGCGCAGGAGCTGGCGAAGCAGACGGCGGATGCCGGCCTCGCCGCCGCGTTCGCGCCGGTCGCCGAGAAGCTCCTCGCCGCGGAGGAGACGATCGTCCAGGAGCTCACCGCCGTTCAGGGTTCCCCCGCGGAGATCGGCGGCTACTACCGTCCGGACCCGGCGCGCGTGGCATCCGTCATGCGACCTTCGGCGACGCTCAACGCGATCATCGACGCGCTGAACTGATCGGGAACGGCAGAGGGCTCCGGGGCGAATGCCCCGGAGCCCTCTGCCGTTCCCGATCAGTAGTGGATCGAGACCTCGACGCCCTGCGGCGTCCACTCGTAGAGCTGCTGGGCGCGCCACTCGGGCATGCCCACGCAGCCGTGGCTCATGCGGTTGCCCCAGTTGCTGTGCCAGTACACGCCGTGGAAGGCCTGGTTGCCGTTGAAGTACATGGCCCATCGCACGTTGGGCTGCTCGAACATGGCGTACCCCTGGCTGTCGGTGGGGCCGGACCAGTTCGGGTCCTTGAAGCGCTCGCCGCCTCGACGCTCGTATCCGCGCATGTTCTGCAGCGGCGTCTTCCAGTTGATCGTGTAGTTGCCGGTGTGCGTGGGCGTGCCGCTCGCGCCGCTGGAGATGGCCCAGCTGTCGACGACCTTCCCGTCCTCGATCATCGACATGCGCTGCGTGCTGAGGTTGACGGAGAGCTTGCGGACGACCTGCGTGCTGGCGAAGGGACCTCCTTCACCTCCAGCTGATAGGTGGCGCTGCCGAGGCGGATCTGCTCGGCCACGCCCTCGGCGATGTTCTCGACGCCGATCACCTCGCGCCCGGCCTTGCCCTCCTCGACGGCGCGCAGCACCGTACCTGAGGAGTTGACGATCTCCTTGCCGGTCACCGGCTCGGCGTTCGCCTTGTCGGGGACGATGTCGACCGTGGCCTGGATGGCGGCGAGGTCGGGCTCGAGGCGCAACGCGCCGTCTTCCGCGACGAAGTCGAACCAGCCGGCGACGGTCGCACGCTTGAGGGAGACGACGCGCTCCTTGCCGACGTAGAAGCCCGACTTGCGGATCATCGCGTTGGCGGTCTCCAGGGCCTCGGTGGCCGCCTCGTCGGTGATGTCGGGGGCGTAGGCGATCGGGCCCTCCGAGAAGGTGACCTCGGTCTCGCCGGCTGCGAGGGCGTCGCCTATCGCCGCGGTGAGGGCATCGATGTCGATTCCGGTGCCGCTGGTCGCCGGCGTCATGACGAAGGTGTTCTCGTCGGCGTCGAAGACGACCGTCGCATCCACCGGGGCCTCCCAGGCGGCCGGGACGGCGGAGCGCAGCTTGCTCTCGGCGGTCTCGGGGTCGAGGGTCAGCGCGACGGGGGAGGGCTCGGGGTTCCAGGAGCCGAAGTCCCAGAACGGATGTGCCGCATGCGCCTCCTGGGCCAGCAGCTGCGCGTCCACGGAGACGCCGAGGTCGGCGCCGGTGACGGTCGCCGCCGTGCCTGTGCCGGTGAGGGTGATCTCGGTGCCGGCAATGGTGCTGCTGACCTTCTCGGCGGCGGCGCCGGGGGTTAGCCCGCCCACGGGGATGCCCGCGATCGTGGTGCCGGGGCGATGAGGACCGTGGACAGCGCGCCGGCGGCGCCGAGCACGAGCAGCGCACCGACGCCGATGCCGATCCAGAGCGCCGTGCGACGCGGCTTCGCCGGGGCGGCGGGCTGCCAGACGAGCGCCTGCCCGGAGTCGAGCACAGCGGTCTTGTCGATGCCGCCGGTCGGCGTCGCGGCTACGTCGGTCATGAGGCACCCCCGGTAGTTGCATGCCGTGTCCTCTCATCGTAAGCGAAGAACCGGCGGGCGCGTGCGTGGGATGCGCCGTGGTCGCCTGTTCACCGGGGTATTGCGCGCTGAGGCGATAACGGTTCGATAAATGTGCGCGGATCTGCGATTCGGGGGTTGCGCAATTTTAGTTCGTAACGTTTACTAACAAACATGGTTTCCACCGAAGCAGGCCACCAGGTCACCTCGAGCGCCGTCACCGGCTTCGGCCCCGGCCGTGCGCTGCGCCAGAACCGCAAGGTCCTGCCCGAGCATGCCCGCGCGCACAATCGTTCGCTCGTGCTGCAGACCCTCTTCCATCAGGGCGCCATGAGCCGGGCCGATCTCGCACGCGAGACGGGCCTGACGAGGGTGACCATCTCCGACCTGGTCGCCGAGCTCATCGGCGGGGCCTCATCGTCGAACGCGGCATGCGCGAGATCTCCGGTCCCGGCAAGCCCGCGATCCTCGTCGACCTCGACAAGGAGAACCACCGCATCGTCGGTCTGGATCTCTCCTCCAGCGATGTCTTCGTGGGTGCCGTGCTCACCCTCGACGGCGACATCGTCGCGCGTCGCGAGGTCCCGGTGCCGACCGATGCCGCCGCCGTCCTCGCCACGGTCATCGCCCTCGCCCGGGAGGTCGTCGCCGATTCGCATGCCCCGGTGCTCGGCATCGGCGTGGGCACTCCCGGTGTGGTCGACGACCGCGGCGTGATCCTCACCGCCCCGAACCTCGGCTGGGTCGGCTTCGACCTCAAGGGAGCGCTGGAGAGCGAACTCGATCTCCCCGTGCTCGTCGCCAATGACGCGAACGCCGCCGTCCTCGCCGAGTACACCTTCGGCGGCGCCGGCGGAGACGTCCTGCTGATCAAGGTCGGCCGCGGTGTCGGTTCCGGTCTCCTCGCCAGCGGTCAGCCCATGCGCGGCGCGCACTTCGCCGCAGGCGAGATCGGGCACGTGACCGTCGGCACCGACGGCGGCCCGACGTGCGTCTGCGGCAAGGACGGATGCCTGGAGGCGTGGCTGTCGGTGCCCTCGCTCACGGCGCGTCTGGCCGCGGCATCCGAGGGCGCCCGTGAGGGCATCCTCTCCGACGCAGGTGAGCGCCTCGCGATCGCCATCGCGCCCGTCATCGGCGCGCTGGACGTCGCGGAGCTCCTGCTGTCGGGTCCCGCTGATCTTCTCGGAGGCGCGCTCGCCAAGGCGGCCTCCGACACGCTTCGTTCCCGCACGCTCGCCGAGTTCCATGATCGGGTGCGGGTGCGAATGGCGACGCAAAGCGCAGACGAGATCGTCCTGCGCGGCGCAGCCGTCATGGTCCTCTCCGGACAACTCGGGTGTCGTAACGGGCCCGGTCCCGCTCGTCCCCAGCACCAAGAAACCCACCACTGGAACACCCACAGAGAGACAAGGGAACACTATGAAGAAGAAGCTGTCAGCCCTCGCGCTCCTCAGCGCGTCGGCGATCGCTCTCGCCGGCTGCACAGGGGCGGCGAGGCGCCCACCGAGCCCGGCGGTGCCGCCGAGACCGGCAACATCACCGTGTGGCTTGTCGGCGGTGACACGCCCGACACTGCGCGCCAGTACCTGAAGAGCACCTTCGAGGCCGAGAACGAGGGCTGGACCCTCACGATCGAGGAGAAGACCTGGGCCGACGTCTCGGAGACCTACACCGCCGAGCTCGCCTCGAACAACGCTCCCGACGTCGTCGAGGTCGGCAACACCCAGGCGCTCGGCTTCGCCGACGCGGGCCTGTTCCTGGACATCACCGACATCAAGGAGGAGCTGGGCGGCGACGACCTGCTCGGCGGACTCGTCGAAGCCGGCACTTACGAGGACGCACTGTACGCGGCGCCCTACTACGCCGGCGGACGCGTCATCTTCTACACTCCGCAGATCGTCGGCGACACGCTGCCGACGACGCTCGAGGAGTACGTGGCTCAGGCCAAGGAGATCACGACGGACACGCTCTCGGGCATCTACGCCCCGGGTCAGGACTGGTACAACGCCCTTCCCTACATCTGGGCCTTCGGCGGCGAGATCGCCGTCCTCGACGGCGGCGTCTGGGACGCGCAGTTCTCCAGCCCCGAGAGCCAGAAGGGTCTCGCCCTGCTGCAGGACGTCTACCAGAACGCCTCGAACGCGCCGGTGGACGGCGACGAGCGCGTCGGCAACATCGCCTTCTGCGAGGGCAATGTCGGCTTCCTCTCCAGCCCCGCTTGGGCCGAGGGCAACCTGACCGGTGCATGGCCGTGGGGTGACGCCGCAGAGGGCCAGGAGGTCTCCGAGGGCTGCCCCGAGACCTACGCCTCCGACCTGGCGGCCTTCGCCCTCCCGGGTGCGACCGCCGGCACGACCGCTCCGATCTTCGCCGGTGGCTCGAACATCGCCGTCGCCTACAAGAGCCAGAGCCCCGAGAAGGCCAAGGAGGCCCTGAAGATCATCCTCTCCGAGGGCTACCAGAAGCTCCTCGCCGAGAACGGTCTGACGCCGGGTCTGATCTCTGCGGCATCCGCGCTGCCGGACACCGCGGTCGCCAAGGCGCAGGCCGAGGGCCTGGCCAACTCGAAGTTCACCCCCACCAGCCCGAACTGGGCCGAGGTCGAGTCGTCGCGCTTCCTGCAGGACGCCTTCGTCAAGATCGCCAACGGCGGTGACATCAAGCAGATCGCCGAGGAGCTGGACGCTCAGATCGAGGGCGTTCTCAACAAGTAAGCCGCAGCGGATCCGTCCGCAGCGACACTGCATACAGTGATGAGGGTCCCGGTCAAGGGCCGGGACCCTCATCCATTCCCCGGCAGCCTCTTGCCGGCCACAGACAGAAAAGGAGAGGCGATGAGCGACACGCTGACGGATGCGGTCCCCGACCGCGCCGCGCGCTCACATACCGCCGCCGAGCGCGCCCGACGTCGCACGATCCGCGAGACCGTGGGCGGATGGGGCCTGCTGGCACCCGCCGTCGTCGTCCTGGGCGTCATGGTGGGTTACCCCGCCATCCTCATGGTGATCCACTCGTTCACCGACTACACGATCCGGAACAAGGTTCGCGAGGAACCGTGGAACTGGATCTGGTTCGACAACTACGTCGAGCTGTTCAGCTACTCCGACTTCCCGGCCGTGCTGCTGCGCAGCCTCGCGCTCATGGTCGTGCTCACGGCGCTCATCATGATCCTCGGCATGCTGGTGGCCGCCTTCATGCACCGCATCAGCAAGGGTGGCGCCTCCTCGTCTCGATCGGCCTCCTCCTGGCCTGGGCGATGCCGCCGCTGACGGCCACGGTGGTGTGGGGATGGATCTTCGACCCCGAGTACGGCCTCGTCAACTGGCTGCTGTACAACATCACCGATGATGCGAAGTGGCTCAACCACTCCTGGCTCTTCAACCCGTGGTCCTTCTTCATGGTGCTGACGATCATCATCGTCTGGCAGGGCGTTCCCTTCGCCGCCTTCGCCTTCTACGCCGGTCTCGGACAGGTCCCCGGCGAGGTGCTCGAGGCCGCCTCCCTCGACGGCGCGAACGGCTGGAAGCGCTTCTGGCAGATCACCTTCCCGTACATGCGCAACATCGTCACCGGCGTGCTGGTGCTGGAGGTCATCTGGAACCTCAGGATCTTCACGCAGGTCTACGCGCTGCAGGAGCGCGGAGGCATCACCAGTCAGACGAACGTCCTCCCCGTCTACCTCTTCCGTCAGGGCGTCGGCGAGATCGGCATGACCGCCGCCATCGGAATGGTGATGGTCGTCGTCCTGGTCATCCTCTCCATCGGCAACGTCCGTCAGACCCTGAAGCACGAGGAGCTGTGATGAGCACTCAGCCGACCGTGGGCATCCAGCCCGCCACCACCGACGTCGTCCGCGAGGAAGCAGGGATGGTCGAGGGCGCACGCCGCAAGAGCACGCGCGCGAAGAAGCGGGGCCTCTCCGGCTTCCTGTTCAAGGTCATCGCCCTCGTCGTCTTCTTCTGCTCGGCGTTCCCCGTGTACTGGATGGTGAACCTCTCCTTCACACCCAACCGCGACATCGTCACGCGTGACAAGTCGTTCTTCCCGACGGACTTCACCCTCAACAACTACGTCACGGCGTGGACGCGCGAAGCGCGCCCCGGGCAGAGCGACTTCCAGAACTCGCTGCTGACGACCACGACCGTCACGCTCAGCGTGCTGTTCGTGACGATCCTCATCGCCTTCGCCGCCTCGATCGCGATCGCCCGTTTCCGGTTCAAGGGGCGCTACACCTTCATCCTGTCGATCATCATCATCCAGATGATCCCGGGCGAGGCGATGATGTTCACCCTCTACGGCATGATCGACGACTGGCAGCTCATGAACACCATGCTGGGTCTGGGGATCGTGTACACGGCATCCGTGGTGCCCTTCACGGTCTGGATGCTGCGCGGTTTCGTCACCGGCGTGCCCGCGGACCTCGAGGAGGCGGCCATGATCGACGGCTGCACCCGCACGCAGGCGTTCTGGAAGGTCACCTTCCCGCTGTTGGCGCCGGGTCTGGTCTCCACCGGCATCTTCGCCTTCATCCAGGCCTGGAACGAGTTCACGATGGCCCTGCTGCTGATGAGCGGCAAGAACCTCACCCTGATGCCCTGGCTGATGTCGTTCACGACCTCGTCGGTGGGCGGACAGGTCAACTGGGGTGCGGTCATGGCCGGGTCCGTGATGATCTCCATCCCCGTGGTCATCTTCTTCCTCATCGTCCAGGGGCGCATGACCGGTGGTCTCGTCTCCGGCGCGGTCAAGGGTTGATGGTCCGGGTTTCCGCCCGCGTACGTGCAGGAGTAGAACGTTGAGAGTCGGCCTTGATGTCGGCGGCACGAAGACCGAGGCCGTCGCGCTGAGCCCGCGGGGCGAGATCATCGGCCGCGTGCGTCGCCCCACCGGCTGGGGATCGGATGCCGTGATCCAGAGCATTCTCGCGGCGGTCGCCGAGCTGGCCGAGACGGTGGGCTTCGCGGCATCCGACATCGAGACGGTCGGGATCGGCATCCCCGGCGTCGTCGAGCCCGACACGGGCCAGGTGCTGCACGCCGTGAACCTGGGTGTCGAGTCGCTCGACATCCCGGGGCGGCTCGTGGGAGAGCTGGCCGCCCGGGTCCGTGTCGCCAACGATGTGAAGGCCGCGACCATCGGCGCCGCGTCGCTGCGCGGCGAGGCCGGTTCGATGGCCTACCTCAACCTCGGCACGGGGGTGGCCGCAGGCATCATCCTCGGCGGTGATCTGTGGCACGGCGCCCACGGCACCGCCGGCGAGGTCGGGCACATCTCGGTCGACCCGAACGGGCGGCTGTGCGGCTGCGGTCAGCGCGGCTGCATCGAGGCGCTGTGCGGCGGGGGTCCCGTCGCGCGCGCCTGGGGGCGCCCCGGCGCCTTCCCCATCCGTGACATCTTCGATGCTGCGGATGCGGGCGATGCGCAGGCGCGGGAGCTCCGTGACGGTCTGGCCCGAGCGGCCGCGGCCGCGGTAAGGGTGCTCGTGCTCACCGCGGACGTCGAGGTCGTCGTCCTCGGTGGTGGACTCACCGCCCTGGGCGAGAGGCTCGAGCGGGAGATCGTCGAGTCGCTGCGGCGCGAGGGGGAGGGCTCGGCGTTCCTCACGTCGCTGCGGCTGTGTGAGAGGATCGAGATGCTCCCCGCCGGGTCTCCGGCTGCCGCACTCGGCGCAGCGCTCATCGGCGCCGACCGTCGCACGAGTGCCACGGGAGGACACGACACTGAGGAAAGGGCTGCGCTGCGTGGCTGAAGTCATCATCGTTCCCGATTCGGAGGCCGCAGGGGCCCTGGTCGCCGACGAGATCGTCCGTCTGATCGAGTTCCGCCCCGATGCGGTCCTCGGGCTTGCGACCGGTTCCACACCGCTTCCCGTCTACGAGGCGCTGCGGGATCGCCTCGCCGGCCGCGACGTGTCACAGGTGCGCGGCTTCGCGCTCGACGAGTACGTCGGCATCGACCCCGCCCACCCGAGAGCTACCGTTCCGTCATCCGGCGAGAGGTCGTCGAGCCGCTCGGCCTGGACCCCGAACGCATCCGCGTGCCCGACGGCAGCCTCGACGGCATCGAGCACGCGGGCGCCGACTACGAGGCGGCCATCGCCGCAGCGGGCGGCGTCGATCTGCAGATCCTCGGCATCGGCACCGACGGCCACATCGGATTCAACGAGCAGGGGTCGTCGTTCGGCTCCCGCACGCGCGTGAAGACCCTCACCGAGCAGACGCGCGCCGACAACGCGCGCTTCTTCGATTCGATCGACCAGGTGCCCATGCACTGCATCACTCAGGGCCTGGCGACCATCCTCGACGCGCGCCACCTCGTGCTGCTCGCCTTCGGGCCGGCAAGGCGCGGGCGGTGGCCGGCGCCGTTGAAGGACCGGTGTCGGCGATGAACCCCGGATCGGCGATCCAGCTGCACGAGCACGTGACCGTGGTCGTCGACGAGGCCGCGGCATCCGAGCTGCAGCTGGCCGACTACTACCGTTACACCTACGCGAACAAGCCCGACTGGCAGGGCATCTGAGCGCTCGCGCCGGTGGAGGCGATCGGCCCCTGAGCTGGCCGAAGGGCCGAGGTCCCGGTAACAGGCGCTTCGACAGGCTCAGCGACCGTTGGCTGAGCGGCGTGCGCTCAGCCCCACGCCAGCGGCAGCAGGTGCTCCACGCTCAGCGGTGCCAGTGGGACGCTCTGGACATCGGCGGGGGTGATCCAGCGGAGCTCTGCCAGCTCGGCCTGGGCGACGACGTCGGCGGGGGCCACGACGAGCGAGAAGGCGGATGCGACGACCCGGTGTCCGGGCTCGTTCGCGGCATCCGACACGAAGGTTCCCAGCGGCACCAGCTCGGCGGGGGAGACTCGAAGCCCGAGCTCCTCCTCCAGCTCGCGCGCGAGCGTCTCGGCCGCGGATTCGCCCGCCTCGGGCTTGCCGCCGGGTTGCATGAACCTGGTCGTGCCCTGCTTGCGTACGACCAGAGCGCGTCCGTCGCCGTCGGTGATCACCGCCGCGCTGACGTGGATGTCAGTCATCGGCTCACGCGAAGGCTCGGCGCCCGGCGATGACACCGGCGCTGACGGCGACCACGGCGAAGGCGATGCCGATCCACGCCTGCCCCATCGCCCACCAGCACATCGTCACGGCGGCATAGATCAGCAGCTCCACGATCGCGCGGATGAAGGGGTGCACACGCAGCACCGGACGCGGGGAGAGAAACAGCGCCCACAGCAGAAGGGCGACGATCGGTGTGCCGACACCGAGGATGACGGACCAGGGGAGCGTCCACTCGCTGAACCCCCAGAGAACGAGCGAGGCCAGTGCCGCCACGAGGACGACGGCGCGGACGATGTCGATCGGCGAGATCGAGGGACGGACGGCGTGCTGCGCAGCAGGGGTCTGGTCGGCGGTGGACATGAGTCCAGTCTACGAGTCGGTGATCGACGCATGATCACGGCTACACCGAGCGCTCTCACCCGGTCGTTGAGCGAGGAGCACAGCGACGAGACGAAACGCAGTGACGATCCCTGAGCCCGAACAGTCTGCGGGTGGAAAGCTGAGGGGTCGTGTCACCACGTTTCGACTCGCTGCGCTCGCTCAACGACCGGAATTGGTCGAAACGAGCACTAACGCAGGTCGAAGCCGTTCAGGATGAGAGTGAGCACTCGTGCGGTACGAGTGAGTCCGGATTCTCCGTCGGCATACTGGAATGTGGCAGAGGTGTTGCTGAGGATCTGGAGGCCTGTCGGCCGCAACTCGACGGTACCGTTTCCGTTTCCGTCGAGCGTGACGGTCCCACCCCGCCTCCGGAGCCGATCCAAGCGTTCACTGTCGCTCCCGGTGTGCCGCTCAGCGGGACGCTGACGCGAGTGATGCCGTCGGAACCGTACGTCGTCGTCGCGGTTCCCAGAGAGATCGGGTCGGTCGGGACGATCGGACCCGGCTCCTCCGAACCGTCACCGGGACCGGGCTCTTCACCCTCTTCGTCGCCGGGCTCGCCGTCTCCACCGTCGCCGGGCTCGCCGTCTCCACCGTCGCCGGGCTCGCCGTCTCCACCGTCGCCGGGCTCGCCGTCTCCACCGTCGCCGGGCTCGCCGTCTCCACCGTCGCCGGGCTCGCCGTCTCCACCGTCGCCGGGCTCGCCGTCTCCACCGTCGCCGGGCTCGCCGTCTCCACCGTCGCCGGGCTCGCCGCCTTCGTCACCGTCGCCCGGCTGACCTTCGCCATCTCCAGGTTCAGGCTCGCCATCGCCAGGCTCGCCCGGTTCCTCACCGGGTTCTCCAGGCTCACCTGGTGTACCGGAACCCGGCTGCTCGGGCTCGCTCGGCTCCTGCGGTGTCGTACCGCCCGGAGCCGGAGTGCTCGGCTGTTCGGGTGCGGCGCTGAACGGAGGGTCCTGCGCCGGCGGGGCCCCCGGGGCATCCTGCTCGGGCGCGGCATCCGGGTCTGCCGATCTGAACTCCTCGTCGGGGAGCAGCTCCTGCTCGTCCTCTTCGTCGAGCGGCACGGGAACGGCCTCGAGGTCGTCTTCGGGCCCGATCTCTGCGGTGATGGACGACGACGAGGACGTGTCGTCGCCCTGTGCGAGAGCGCTCGTGGCGGAACCGTTCATGAGTCCGGGGACGATGGCCGCGGCGACGACGACGCCCGCGATCGCGACTGCGGCCGCGGCTGATCCGACGAGGATCCCCGCGCCGCTGAGCACACCGCCGGCTGCGGCACCGGCTCCGATGCCCGCGCCCACTGCGCCTGCGCCTCCTGCGGCGCCGGCTCCGCCGCCCGCCGCTCCGCTGCCGCCTGCCCCGCTTCCGCCCGTGCCGCCGAACGACCCGCCGCCAGCGGTGCTGCCGGCTGTCACGGCCGCGCCATCGACCACGCCGGGAGGCATGGCCGCGAGGGCGACGATCGGCGTGCCCCCGCCCTGGAGCGCGGCGAGGTAGGCGCTTGCGCCGGTGACGCCGAGCACCAGCGGCAGCAGCACGAGGGCGAGACGGTGCGAGACGTCTTTGGCCTCGGCGGCCACGATCATGCAGCGGGCGCACTCTTCGAGGTGCTGTTCGAGTCGCTTGTGGTCACGGGTGCTGAGATTGCCGCGGGCGTAGGCGCCGAGCGACTCGATCGTCCACTGGCAGTCCGAGCCCGCGGGCGCGCTGCGCAGATGAGCCTGGATCCACGCCTCGCGCAGGCCTTCGCGCGCGCGGAACGCGAGCTGCGAGACCGCGCCGGCGCTCATGCCGAGCAGCGGGGCGACGGCGGCGGGCTTCATCTGCTCGATCTCGGTGTACCAGAGCACCTCCTGCCAGCGCGAGGGGAGGCTCCGGAACGCCTGCGCCGTCAGGCTGCGATCAAGGGCGTCATCGGCGGCCTGCTCGGTCGTGTCGGGATCGGGCAGCACATCGAGCTCGTCGATGGGGGACTCGCGGTTCGCGCGACCCCAGCCTGCGGCGGTGTTCCGGATGCTCGTGAACAGATAGGCGCGGAAAGAGCCGTTGGGGCCGCCGCCCTTCTGGATCGCCTGGAAGATGCGCGCGTAGGCCTCCTGCACGAGATCGTCGGGGTCGATGCGCGAGGTCATCGACCGGGCGACGGTCAGGCCGGACCGGTAGTGCCGTGACCAGAGTTCACCGAAGGCCCCTGCGTCGCCCGAGCGCGTGCGGAGCACGAGTTCGGCGTCAGAGGCCGCGGTGGGAACTTCAGGGATCTGGTCTGTCAATGTCGTCAATCGGTCGGTGGGCGTACGAACGCTGTCATCTGAGAGATGCGATGACGGCGGATTTATGACGCCATCCGACCATTCTCCCCGAAACTCCCAGGAAATCACTGGGTGTGGAAAACCCGTCAGCAGAGTCTCAGAAAAAATCTCGAAAGCCGCGTAATGAATCCGCATCACGCCCGTCTCTTCTTGTAGAGACAGGCCGTGATCCTCACCGGGGGGCGAGGGTCGTGGCTCGGGCGGTGCTGGTGCCTCGGGGAGGAGTTCCAGGGCCGCCCTCTTTTTGGGGAGTCATCACCGATGACCGGAAGAGACAGCGTGTGTGGGTCGACAGGCCCGATTCAGTCGGCCCACACGTGCTGCACGGTCAGCTCCGCGTCCAGCAGCACGGCGTCCGCCGCGAATCCCGGCGCCAGCCGTCCGAACTCCTCGCCGCATCCGATCGCCTGCGCAGGCGTCGCCGTGAGCGCGAGCACGGCGTCCGGCAACGCAGCACCCGCGGCAACGCTGATGCGCAGCGCCTGATCCTGGGTGAGCGTCGAGCCGGCGATCGACCCGGTCGCTCGGGTGCGGGCGACGCCGTCGGTGACGGTCACGGCGACGGCACCGAGGTCGTAGTCGCCATCGCCCGACCCCGCGGCGGCCATCGCGTCCGTCACCAGCACGACCCGCCCGGGTGCGGTGTCGAACAGCAGCCGGATCACCTGCGGGTGCAGGTGCACACCGTCGGCGACGCCCTCGAGGAAGACCCTGTGGTCGGCGGCCGCGGCCAGCACGGGGCCGGGGTCGCGATGGTGGATGCCCCGCATCGCGTTGAAGGCGTGCGTGAGGATCGTCGCGCCCGCGTCGAAGGCGGCCGCGGCCATCGTCCCGTCGGCGTTCGTGTGCCCGACGGCGGCGGCGGCGCCGGCCGCCACGATGCGCCGGATCGCGTCGAGGCCGCCCGGCAGCTCCGGGGCGAGCGTCACCTGCCGCACCGTGCCCTCGCCGGCCTCCAGCAGCCGCTCGACCGCGGCAGGGTCCGGATGCCGCAGAAGAGAGGGCTCGTGCGCACCGTGATGGGCCAGGTCCAGGAACGGGCCCTCGAGATGCGAGCCGAGGATGTCGGTGTCCGTGCGGGTGAGCTCCGCGACCAGAGCGACGCGGCGCTCCAGATCCTCCAGCGGCGCTGTCACGAGCGAGACCACCGAGCGGGTCGTGCCGTGTGCTCGGTGCAATGCGCGGGCCGCGCGGATCGCCTCGACGCCGTCGTCGAACGAGGCCCCGCGCCGCCGTGGCTGTGGATGTCGATGAAGCCCGGGGTCAGCACCGCACCGGGGCCGGCCTCCGCGGCGGCGTCGATCACGGCATCCGCCTCGGTCCACGTCGGCCCCGTGCCCACCGCGATCACGCGACCGCCCTCGCTGCGCACCCAGGCGTCGTCGGTGACGGCACCCCCCGAGACGAGGCGGGCGGAGTGGATCAGCCGGGAACCGGCATCCGTCATGATGTGCTCCAGGGGATCTCGGGTGCGGCGTGCCACCCCCATCCGGCGGCCTTCCACAGCGGTGCGAGCCTGCCCACGCGCTCTGCGAACGACTCCCAGGAGCGCTCGGGCGTACCGGCGGGTTGCGACCAGGCTATCTCGGCCTGGGCCGCCGCCCGCGGGAAGATGAGCTGATCGATGTCGGATGCCGCACGCACCGTCTCCGACCACAGCGGCGCCTCGACGCCGAGGATCGCCTCGTCGGCGAGGCCGGGGACGAGACCGCTCGGCTCCCATTCGTAGGACTGTCGGACCGGGACGATTCCCGCCCAGACCAGCCCCACCGGGAAGTCGGGCGTCGGCTTCATGTCGAGGTAGGCGGCGTCGGAGGGGACAGGATCACGGATCCGCCGCGGGCGGCGAAGTTCACCGTCGCCGCCGCGTGCGCGGGGTCGGGGGTCGTGCTGCCCCAGAACTGGCCGATCGTGCCGGGGGCGATGGTGCCCGCCCCGGCCTCGTGCCACGCGATCGGCGTCTTGCCCCGCTCCTGGACGAGGGCGGTGATGCGCCCGATGAAGTAGTCGAAGTCGTCGGCCGGTGTGCCCAGCGCCTCGTCGCCGCCGATGTGCAGGTAGGGTCCGGGCGTGAGCTCGGCGATCTCTTCGAGCACGCCGCGCAGGAAGTCGTAGGTGCGCTCCTCGCGGATCTTCACCGAGGAGTGCCCGACGCCCCAGCCGAGGAACGGCTCGCCGTGCACCGGCAGGTCCTGACCGAGCTCGGCGGCCTGCGTGACGAGGTGGTCGTTGAGGACCGGTTCCTCGACGAGGTCCGGGTAGGCGACGCCCACGGCGTGGGTGTGCCCCGGCAGGTCGATCTCGGGGATCACCAGCATGTGGCGCTCGGCGGCGTAGGCGACGATCTCCCGGTAGTCGTCCTTCGTGAGGAAGCCGCCCGGGTCGCCGAGCGACGAAGTGCCCGAGGCGCGTTCGGTCAGCAGCGGCCAGCTGTCGATCTGGATGCGCCAGCCCTGGTCATCGCTGAGGTGCAGATGCAGGCGGTTGAACTTCAGTGAGGAGGCGCGGTCGATGAACCCCTTGATGACGTCCGTGCCGTGGAAGTGGCGCGCGATGTCGAGCATGACCCCGCGGTGGGGGAAGCGCGGCGCATCCGCGATCTCCACGGCCGGGACGAACCGCCCCTCGGCGTCTTCGCCCACGAGCTGGGCGAAGGTCTGGCGCGCGTAGAAGAGGCCGGCCTCGTCGCCGGCGGTGAGGACGGCGGATGCGGCGCTCACGCTGATCGTGTACGACTCGGCCTTCGCGCCCGCGTCGATGCGGGTCACCACGTTCGCGTCGTCGGCGGCGAGGCGGAACGGCAGACCTTCGCCGAGTGCGACCGAAGCGGGGTAGGGGACGAGGGGCAGGGTGTTAGGTAAGACCATGAACAAAACCTATCGGATGCGGGTGCGGGAGGGAACAGCCGGCTCCCGCGGAGGGGATGCCGATCCGGTATGCTCGAGACGTCGCGACTGGCGTCTGGGTGGATCACCACCGGGGAGCGACCCACAACGGAATTCGACCGCGCGCCTGGGCCGATGCGCATTTCGACACGTTCACTTCGCGGACGTGCTCAATGACCGAATTCTGTTGCTATCGAGTGGAGAACGCCATGACCGACCCGTACTTCAACGCCCCGCTGTCGGAGGTCGACCCGGAGATCGCCGAGGTCCTCGAGCGCGAGCTGAACCGCCAGCGCGGATTCCTCGAGATGATCGCCTCCGAGAACTTCGTGCCCGTCTCGGTGCTGCAGTCGCAGGGCTCGGTGCTCACCAACAAGTACGCCGAGGGCTACCCGGGCCGCCGCTACTACGGCGGCTGCGAAGAGGTCGACGTCGCCGAGTCGCTGGCGATCGAGCGCGCCAAGAGCCTGTTCGGCTCCGCGTTCGCGAACGTCCAGCCGCACTCGGGCGCGACGGCCAACGCCGCGGTGCTGCACGCGATCGCCCGTCCCGGTGACACGCTGCTCGGCCTCTCGCTCGACCAGGGCGGGCACCTCACCCACGGCATGAAGATCAACTTCTCCGGCCGCCTCTACGACATCGTCGCCTATGGCGTCGACCCCGAGACCAGCCTCATCGACATGGACGAGGTGCGGCGCCTGGCCCAGGAGCACAAGCCCAAGGTCATCATCGCCGGCTGGTCGGCCTACCCCCGTCAGCTCGACTTCGCCGCGTTCCGCGCGATCGCCGACGAGGTCGGGGCGCTCCTGTGGGTCGACATGGCGCACTTCGCCGGGCTCGTCGCCGCGGGCATCCACCCGAATCCCGTGCCGCACGCGCACGTGGTCTCCTCCACCGTGCACAAGACGATCGGCGGCCCGCGCTCGGGCTTCATCCTCACCAACGACGCCGAGATCGCCAAGAAGCTGAACTCGGCCGTCTTCCCGGGCCAGCAGGGCGGCCCGCTCATGCATGTGATCGCCGCGAAGGCGACGGCGTTCAAGCTCGCCGCGACGCCCGAGTTCAAGGAGCGCCAGGAGCGCACGGTCCGCGGTGCGGCGATCCTCGCCGAGCGCCTCACGCAGCAGGACGTGGCGGATGCCGGCATCGCCGTCCGCTCCGGAGGCACCGACGTGCACCTCGTGCTCGTGGATCTGCGCGACGCCGCGATCGACGGCAAGCAGGCCGAGGACCTCCTGCACGAGATCCACATCACCGTCAACCGCAACGCCGTCCCCAACGACCCGCGTCCCCCGATGGTGACCAGTGGTCTGCGCATCGGCACCCCGGCGCTGGCGACCCGCGGCTTCGGCGACGCCGAGTTCACAGAGGTCGCCGACATCATCGCGCTCGCGCTGCAGCCCGGCGCCGACGTCGACGCGCTCCGCGCCCGAGTCGACGCGCTCGCCGAGGCCTTCCCGCTCTACCCGGGTCTGACCCAGTGACCGCGAAGGTCCTCGACGGCAGGGCGGCTTCGGCGGCCATCCGCGCCGAGCTGACCGAGCGCGTCGCCGCGCTGAAGGAGCAGGGGATCACTCCGGGCATCGCCACGGTGCTCGTCGGGGCCGATCCGGCATCCCAGCTGTACGTGGGGATGAAGCACAAGCAGTCGCTGGCGATCGGGATGAACTCGATCCAGAAGGAGCTGCCCGCCGATGCTACGCAGGAAGACGTCGAGGCGCTGATCGACGAGCTCAATGCCGATCCTGACTGCCACGGCTACATCGTCCAGCTGCCGCTGCCGAAGCACATCGACACCGATGTGATCCTGGAGCGGATCGATCCGGCCAAGGACGCCGACGGGCTGCATCCGACCAACCTCGGCCGGCTCGTCCTCAACGTCAACGAGCCCATCACGACCCCGCTGCCGTGCACGCCGCGCGGAGTGATAGAGCTGCTCGTGCGCAATGGCTATGACCTGAACGGCAAGCATGTCGTCGTCGTCGGCCGCGGCGTCACGATCGGCCGCTCGATCGGGCTGCTGCTGACCAGGCGCGAGTACAACGCGACCGTGACCCTCACCCACACCGGCACCGTCGACATGCCCCGGCACCTGCGCGAGGCGGATGTCATCGTGGCCGCCGCGGGCGTGAAGCACCTCGTCCGCCCCGAGGACGTCAAGCCCGGCGCCGCCGTGCTCGATGTCGGCGTGACCCGCGAGCAGGATGCCGAGACCGGCAAGGCGCGCGTGTACGGCGACGTCCATCCGGATGCCGCAGGGGTCGCCGGCTACGTCTCGCCGAACCCCGGCGGGGTAGGGCCGATGACGGTCGCGCTGCTCATGACGAACGTCGTCGAGGCGGCCGAGCGGGCCGCGGCATCCGCCTCCTGAGCGATCCGGTCTAGAGTTCGTCGAGCATCTTCCGCTGCTCGGGTGTGAGCCCGTCGTTCGCCTCGGCGCGCGCCGCATCGGTCGCCGCCGAGGGTGCCGAGGAGCCGGATGCCGAGCGCGCCGCCTTCTGGTCGATGCTGTCGTAGATCTCGCCGGCCTTGGCCTCGAACCGGTCGACGATCTTCGCGTAGACGACCCAGCCGATCGCGATGATGATCGGCGGGAGGGCATAGGCCCACAGCCAGCCGGGTGCGCGGATGCCGCTGAAGATGACGGTCAGGACCCAGACCACCCAGGCCACGGCGAGCACGACGAGGAGCTGCACGAGCCCTTCGCCGGCGCTCGTGCGCTCGGGGCGGGACTTCGCGCTCAACGAGGTGAACCACTTGTGCACGAGAGGCTTCACGAACAGTACGAGCACCGTCATCACCACGGCGGCCCACAGCGCCGAGAACCCGACGCTCGCGGGGGTCAGGAAGCCGATCAGCAGCAGCACGCCCGCATTGAAGATGAACAGGCAGGCGAAGCGCACGATCCATTTCCTCATGCGCCCAGAATGTCAGAGCGGCCTTGTCCTCGCCAGCGGAATCGCCCGAGGCGGAGGGACGACGTGCCTCAGGCTCCGGGCTGGAAGCCGATGATGCGGGCGCTCTCGTCGAAGTGGAACGTCGCGTGCCCGGAGGCGTCGGAGACGCGGGCGCCGCTGTACGCGGCATCCGCCCATTCGAACTGCCAGCCGGCCAGCCGGGCCAGGCCCCACGCCGAGGTGCGGCCGTCGCGCAGCGGGGTCGTGGACAGGATGTGGGGGAGTGCGCCGAAGGCGCCGGCCACGGTCAGCGGCGGCAGGCCGGCGTCGAGTAGGAACACCGCGCGCGTGCCGCCCTCGACCGGTGCGACGAAGGCGGGTGCGGCGCCGGTGAGCTCGGTCGCGGCGAGGCCGATCACGAAGGCCGTGTCGTCGATCCAGGTGTCGGGCTGCAGGGTCGCCGTTGGTGGGAACGGCACCTCGGCCTGCGACAACAGGCCGATGCCGGCCTCCTCGCCGTGCGTGCGGAGCTTCGCGACGGGGCCCTCGGCCTTGCCCTGCGGGTGCGCCCAGCCCCAGAGGATCGATCCGGATGCCGGGGCGAGCGTCGCCACGAGCTCGGCGGATGCCACGAGTCGCCGCGCCGGGTCGGCGACGGCCGAGAACGTCACGGTGCCGGCCTCGAGATCCACGTCCCAGCGGTGTTCGCCGAGCGCGGCCGTGGCGGTGTTCAGCGCCTCGCGTCGCAGGGCGGCGAAGAGCGCGGCGCGGTCGGCGAGGGGTACAGGGCTTCGAGCGTCATGGCTCCAGTCTTGCGCCGGTTGCTATGAATCCGCCAGCCGTGTCGCCGAGTGCACCATCTGTCGGCGAGTGCACTGTCTGTTCCCCACGACGACGTGGGTCCTTCGTCGACACGTGGTGCACTCGGCAGGAAGCGGGAGGCTCAGTAGCTGGCGCGGTTCTCGTCGGGGGCGCCGATGAAGCGTGACGCGAGCGCCTCGGAGGAGCGGGCGAGGAGGGCGACGTCGGCGCCCACCGCGACGAAGTCGGCGCCCTCTGCGAGATAGGCGTCCGCGGCGGCGGGGTCGAAGGCGTTCACCCCACGGGCTTTCCCACCTTCTTCGCGGCGGCGAAGACGCGGTGCACGGCGGTGACGACCTCGGGATGGGTCTGCTGTCCGAGGAGCCCCATGGAGGCGGCGAGATCCGAGGGGCCGACGAAGACAGCGTCGACGCCGTCGACCGCGAGGATCTCCTCGGCCTTCACGACCGCCCCCGCGGTCTCGATCTGCACCGTCAGCGACACGTGCTCGGCGGCCTGCGCGAGGTAGTCGTCGACGCGGTTCCAGCGCGCCGAGCGGGCCAGGGCGCTGCCGACGCCACGACGCCCGCGCGGCGGGTAGTGCACGGCTTCTACCGCGGCGCGGGCCTCTGCGGCATCCGACACCATCGGCACGAGGATGTTCTGCGCGCCCACGTCGAGCACCTGCTTGATCGTGACGGTGTCATTGGCCGGAACGCGCACGAGCGGGGTGATCGGGTAGGCGGCCACGACCTGGAGCTGCAACTGGATCGACTCGATCGTGTTCGGCCCGTGCTCGCCGTCGATGAGCAGCCAGTCCAGGCCCGAGCCGGCGCAGATCTCGGCGAGCACGGGTGATCCCGTGCATGCCCACATGCCGATCTGAGGGCGATCGGATGCCGCGAGCCGCTCGCGGAAGGTCGGTGCTAGACGAAGCGACATGTGATGGTTCCTCCCTCGCGGTAGTCGCACACTACCTCGTCACCGCGCTCCACCCACATCGGGCGGGTGAAGGATCCCGCCAGGATGATCTCGCCCGCCTCGAGGCGCGCGCCGTGCTGATGGAACTTGTTCGCCAGCCACGCCACCCCGGTCGCGGGGTGCCCGAGGACGCCGGCGGCCACGCCCGTCTCCTCGATCTCGCCGTTGCGGCTGAGCACCCCCGGTACCCAGCGCAGATCGACCTCCTGCGGGTCCAGGTGCACGTCGCCGAGCACCATCGCACCGTAGGCGGCGTTGTCGCTGATCGTGTCGACGATCGTGCGCCCCTCCAGCTCGATGTGCGAGTTGAGCACCTCGAGGGCGGGCACGGCGTAGTCGATCGCGGCCAAGGCGTCCTCGAGCGTGCAGTCGGGTCCTTCCAGCGGGTGCTTCAGGACGAACGCCAGCTCGACCTCGATGCGCACGTTCGCGAAGTCGTCGAAGGGGATCTCGGCGCCGGTGGCGTAGACGGTGTCGTCGAACATGACGCCGTAGTCCGGCTCGGTGATCCCCGTCGCCTGCTGCATGGCCTTCGACGTCAGCCCGATCTTGCGACCGACGAGCGTGCGCCCGGCGGCGAGCTGCTGATCGCGCCATATGCCCTGCACGGCATAGGAGTCCTCGATCGTCGCCTCCGGGTAGCGTGCGGTGATGCGGGGATCAGCACCTTCGTGCGATCCGCCTCGGCGAGCTCCTCCGCGAGCTGCGCGATCACGTCGGTGGGCAGCGTCACAGCTGGTTCCCCAGCTTGTACTCGGCCTCCTCGGGGCGGGTGTAGGAGAAGCCGTCGGCGCCGATCGTGACGGCCATCTCGCTGTCGTCGGTGCGGGCGACGACCGGCTGCGGGTTGCCGTCGAGGTCGAGCACGAGGGACGCCTCGGTGTACCAGGACGGCACGACGGGGTTGCCCCACCAGTCGCGACGCTGGTTGTCGTGCACGTCCCAGGTGACGACGGGGTTGTCGGGATCGCCGGTGTAGTAGTCCTGCGTGTAGATCTCGACGCGGTGCCCGTCGGGGTCGCGCAGGTACAGGTAGAAGGCGTTGGAGACGCCGTGGCGGCCCGGGCCGCGCTCGATCGCGTCCGAGCGACGCAGCGCGCCGAGCTTGTCGCAGATCGCGAGGATGTTGTGCTTCTCGTGAGTGGCGAAGGCGACATGGTGCATGCGCGGGCCGTCACCGCCGGTGGCGGCGGTGTCGTGCACGGTGGGCTTGCGCCGCATCCAGGCCGCGTAGACCGTGCCCGCCTCGTCCTGGATGTCCTCCGTCACACGGAAGCCGAGGTCCTGGTAGTGCTTGACCGCGCGGGGCACATCGGGGGTGACCTGGTTGAAGTGATCCAGGCGCACCAGCTCGCCCGGCGTGTGCAGGTCGTAGCGCCAGGAGAGCCGCTCGACATGCGTGGTGTCGAAGAAGAACTCGTAGGGGAAGCCGAGCGGGTCGACCACGCGCACCGAGTCGCCGATGCCCGTGGTGAAGCCCTGCGGATCGCGGCGCACGTCGCATCCGATCTCCTCGTAGAAGGCGACGGCCTTGTCGAGGTCCTCAGCGCTGCGCACCCGATAGGAGAACGCGGCCACGGCGGCGATCGGTCCCTTGCGCAGGACGAGGTTGTGGTGGATGAACTCCTCGGTCGAGCGCAGGTAGATCGCCTCGTCGTCCTCCTCGGTCACGTACAGCCCGAGCACGTCGACGTAGAACTCGCGCGAGGCGGCGAGGTCGGTGACGACGAGCTCCATGTAGGCGCAGCGGAGGATGTCCGGTGCCGGCGAGGTCGGGGTCGGGACGGGGTTGTCCGTCTGGATGGGCGCCTCCTGGCTCACGAAGAAGCCGGAGGAGGTGCGGGTCATCTCTTCTCGGTTGGTCATGGTCGCTTCCTTGCGTTCAGTTCTTGCCGAAGGTGGGGTTGTGGACAGCGCCGAGCGTGATGTGCACGGCCTGCTGGTCGGTGTAGAAGTCGATCGAGCGGTAGCCGCCCTCGTGACCGAGGCCCGAGGCCTTCACACCGCCGAAGGGGTGCGCAGGTCGCGGACGTTGTTCGAGTTCAGCCACACCATGCCGGCCTCGACCGACTGCGCGAAGTTGTGCGCGCCCTTGAGGTCGTTGGTCCAGACGTAGGCGGCGAGGCCGTACTTGGTGTTGTTCGCGAGCGCGAGCGCGTCCTCCCAGGTGTCGAAGGGCGTGATCGCGACGACAGGGCCGAAGATCTCCTCTTGGAAGATGCGGGCGTCGGGGGCGACATCGGCGAACACGGTCGGTGCGACGAAGTTGCCGAACTCGAAGCCCTCCGGCCGGCCGCCGCCGGCGACGAGGCGCCCCTCGGACTTGCCGATCTCGATGTAGCCCATGACCTTCTCGTAGTGCTCCGGATGCACGAGCGCGCCCACCTCGGTGGCGGGTCGTGCGGGTAGCCGACCTTGACCCGCTTCGCCTGCGCGGCGTAGCGCTCGACGAACTCGTCGTAGACCGAGCGCTGCACCAGGATGCGGGAGCCCGCGGTGCAGCGCTCGCCGTTGAGCGAGAAGACGCCGAAGATCGTCGCGTCGATCGCGGCATCCAGATCAGCGTCCTCGAAGACGATGGCGGGGCTCTTGCCGCCGAGTTCCATCGAGAGGCCCTTGAGGTAGGGGCGGCGTTGCCGAAGATGATCTGCCCGGTGCGGCTCTCGCCGGTGAAGGAGATGAGCGGGACATCGGGGTGCTTGACGAGCGAATCGCCCGCGAAGCCCTCCTCGCCGAAGCCGTTGACGAGGTTGAACACGCCCCGGGGCAGGCCGGCCTCCTCGAAGATGCCCGCCCACAGTGACGCCGACAGCGGTGTGAACTCGGCGGGCTTGAGCACGACCGTGTTTCCGGTGGCCAGGGCCGGGCCCAGCTTCCACGACTCGAGCATGAACGGCGTGTTCCACGGGGTGATCAGGCCCGCGACGCCGATCGGCTTGCGGTTGACGTAGTTGATCTGCCGGCCGGGCACCTTGTAGGTGTCGTCGGCCTGCGCGACGATGAGGTCGGCGAAGAAGCGGAAGTTCTCCGCGGCCCGGCGGGCCTGGCCCAGTGCCTGGGTGATCGGCAGACCCGAGTCGAAGGACTCCAGCTCGGCCAGTCGCTGGTCGCGCGACTCGACGATGTCGGCGATCCTGTGCAGCACGCGCGAGCGCTCGCGCGGCAGCATCCGGGCCAGGGCCCTTCCTCGAAGGCCTTCTTGGCCGCCTGGACGGCGCGGTCGATGTCGGCGACCTTGCCCGACGCCGCCTGGATGTAGACCTCGTTCGAGACCGGTTCGAGGACGTCGAAGGTGTCGCCGTCGATCGAGTCGACGAACTCGCCGTCGATGTAGTGGCGGAGGCGGTCGGGCAGGTTCTCGGGAGTGGGGTGGGTCATGATGGTCTCCGGTTCAGACGGACTTCTGCGAGTCCTGGTGGGCGAGGAAGGCGTCGAGAGTGCGCTGACGGTGCGCACGGGCGGCGAGCTCGATGTCCAGGGGCGGGGCGCCAGACTCGATGAGCGCGAGGATCTCCTCGTGCTCCTTAACCGACTCGCGGGCGCGGCCCGGGACGAAGCTGAAGATCGAGTCGCGCAGCGCGTCGAGGCGCGCCCAGCCGCGATGGACGAGATCGAGGATGTGGTCGTTGGGACAGTTCTCGAAGAGGGTCGAGTGGAAGCGGCGGTTGAGCTCGGTGAGGCGGTGCGGGTCGAAATGGTCGAGGCTGGCGATCATGAGCTCGTTGATCTCGCGGGCACGGGCGATGTCCTCGGAGGAGACATGGGGCGCCGAGAGCATCGTCGCCGCGCCCTCCACGATGGAGAGCGTCTGCATCGTGGTGGAGTACTCCGACTCCCTGACCATCGACACATGTGCGCCGACGTTCGTCTCGAACGTGATCAGGCCCTCGGCCTCGAGCTGACGGATCGCCTCCCGCACGGGCACCACGCTCATGTCGAGCTCTTTCGCGATCGTGCCCAGCACCAGACGATAGCCGGGGGAGAAGCGCCGGTCGGCGATGCGCTCCTTGATCCAGGCGTAGGCCTGCTGCGACTTGCTGAGCGTGACCGTGCTCATGCGTCGCTCCGCGTCGCCTGATACTTCGCGCGCCACTGCGCGTTCATCGGGAACAGTCCGTCGACCGGGTGACCGGCGGCGACCTGCTCGGCGACCCACGCGTCCTCGTCCTCCTGGGCGAGCGCCTCATCGACGACCTCTTCGGCGAGGGCCGGAGGGATCACGATCACGCCGTCGCCGTCGCCGACGATGATGTCGCCGGGCTGGACGGTCGCGCCGCCGCAGGCGATCGTCACGTCGTAGTCCCAGGGCACGTGCTTGCGTCCGAGGACCGCGGGGTGCGCGCCCTGCGAGAAGACGGGCAGGCCGATCTCGGCGACCGCGTCGAAGTCGCGCACCCCGCCGTCGGTGACGACGCCCGCCGCGCCGCGCGCCTGGGCGCGGAGGGCCAGGATGTCGCCGAGCGTGCCGGAGCCGCGCTCGCCGCGGGCCTCGATGACGATGATCTCGCCGGGTGCGACGGCGTCGAAGGTGCGCTTCTGCGCGTTGTATCCGCCGCCGTGGCTGCGGAAGAGGTCTTCGCGTCCCGGGACGAAGCGCAGCGTCTTCGCGGTGCCGACGATCTTCGCCCCCGGGATGTTGGTGCGCACGCCCTCGATCGAAGTGGCGTTGTATCCGCGCTTGCGCAGCTGCGCCGAGAGACCCGCGGTCGGTGCCTTCTCGAGCTTGGCGCGCAGCTCGGGATCGAGCCCGCCCGCCTCGGGCAGTCCGGCCGCCTCGCGCGAGCCCCAGGCCTCCGTGCGCTGCAGATCGTCGACCGCGGGCAGGGAGCCGAGGCGACCGTCGAAGGGCGTGTCGCCCTGGATGACCGTGGTCACCAGGCGTCCGGAGCTCGCGCCGGTGGCCGGGACGTCGACCTCCACCTCGACGATGTCGCCGGGGACGAGGACGGAGGAGCCGGCCGGTGTCCCCGTGAGGATCACGTCGCCGGTCTCGAGCGTGAAGTGCTGGGAGAGGTCGGCGACGATCTGGGGAGTGAGAAGAACATGCCCGCGCTGGAGTCGTCTTGGCGGAGCTCGCCGTTGACCCAGGTGCGTACGCGGATGCCGGCCGGGTCGATGCCCCGCGCGTCGATGAGCTCGGGGCCGAGAGGCGTGTAGCCGTCGCCGCCCTTGGAGCGGACGTTGGAGCCCTTGTCGTTCGTGCGCAGGTCGTAGAGGCCGAGGTCGTTGGCGGCGGTGACGGATGCCACGTGCGCCCAGGCGTCGTCGACGCCCACCCAGCGCGCGGGCTCGCCGATGACGAGGGCGATCTCGCCCTCGAAGGCGAGGAGCTCGGTGCCCGCGGGGCGTTCGACCGCGCCGCCGGTGGCGGCGAGGGAGCTGGTCGGCTTGAAGAAGTAGGAGGGGTGGGCGGGGCGCCGGCCGCGCTGCTCGGCGCGAGAGGTGTAGCTCAGGTGGATCGCGATGATCTTGCCGGGGTGGCCGGGTGTGCCGTCACGGGTACGCCTCCTTGCGAATTTTGACGAGCGCTCTTGCGCTGTATCTCAAATCGTATATGATCGTACCTCATCGGGCAAGAGCGAGTTCTCGCATCGCGACCCGAAGACAGCGACGTCCGACCGACACAGGAGTCACCCGCATGAGCACACCGCAGAGTCCCGCCTCGCCGCCGGAGGGGTTCACGCCCACCGGCACGATCTCACAGTCCAAGGACCGGCGCCGCGTCGTGTTCGCAACCGTCGTCGGCACCACCGTCGAGTGGTACGACTTCTTCATCTACGCGCAGGCCGCGGGTCTCGTCTTCGGGACGCTCTTCTTCGCCGGGCTCGGCCCGAACAGCCTGCTGTTCTCCTTCGCCACCGTCGGCATCAGCTTCCTGTTCCGTCCGCTCGGCGCCTTCCTCGCCGGCCACCTCGGCGACCGGTACGGTCGCCGCATCGTGCTGATGTGGACGCTGATCCTGATGGGCGCGGCGACCACCCTGATCGGCCTGCTGCCCACCTTCGAGATGATCGGCGTCGCCGCCCCGGTGATCCTGCTGCTCCTGCGCATCCTGCAGGGCATCTCGGCCGGCGGCGAGTGGGCGGGGCGGTCCTCATGGCCGTGGAGCACGCCCCGAAGGCCAAGCGCGGACTCTTCGGCGCCTCGCCGCAGGTCGGTGTGCCTCTGGGCCTTCTGCTGGCATCCGGGGTCATGGCGCTCGTCGCGCTCCCCGGCGACGAGTGGTTCCTGGCCTGGGGCTGGCGCATCCCGTTCCTCTTCAGCATCGTGCTGATCCTCGTCGGCCACTACATCCGTCGTCGCGTCGAGGAGAGCCCCGTGTTCGCCGAGATCGCCGAGCGCAAGGAGCAGACGAGGATGCCGATCGTGCAGCTGTTCCGTCGGCACGCGCTGCTGGTGCTCATCGCGGCGCTCGTCTTCGCGGGCAACAACGCCGTCGGTTACATGACCACCGGCGGGTACATCCAGAGCTATGCGACCGACCCCGAGGGGCCTGTCGGCCTCGCGCGCGCCGAGGTGCTCGGTGCGGTGACCCTCTCCGGTGTCTCGTGGCTGGTGTTCACCTGGTTCGCCGGGTGGATCTCCGACAAGATCGGACGCCGCACGACCTACATCGCCGGCTGGATCCTGCAGGGCATCGGCGTCTTCCTGCTGTTCCCCTCGTCAACACCGGGAGCATCGTCAACCTCACGCTCGCGCTGGTCATCCTCACCGTCGGACTCGGGCTCACCTACGGTCCGCAGTCGGCGCTCTACTCCGAGCTGTTCCCCGCCAGCATCCGCTTCTCGGGCGTATCGATCTCCTACGCGATCGGCGCCATCATCGGCGGTGCCTTCGCGCCGATGATCGCTCGGGCGATCGTGCAGTCGACGGGCTCCACCGATGGCGTCACCTGGTACCTCGCCGGGATGACGGCGCTCGGCCTGATCGCGACTCTGCTGCTGCGCGACCGCTCGGGCATCCCGCTCGGGCCGGAGCACGAGGCGGAGCAGGCGGTCTCCCCGATCCGCGGGCTCTCCAAGGCCTGAGTCCCGGTGCACAGCGCCCCCGCCCGGCCGGCGGGGGCGCTGTCGTCGTCAGCCGGTGGCTCAGATCGCGCGTCCGGGGGTGAGGATCCCGGTCGGATCCAGCGCCGCCTTGATCGCGCGCTGCGTGTCGAGGGCGACCTCGTCGAGCTGCCAGGGCAGCTCGTGCTGCTTGACCGAGCCGATGCCGTGCTCCCCGGTGATCGTGCCGCGCAGCGACAGGGCGAGCCGGGTGATGTCGTCGATCACGGCTTCGGCCGCCCGGTACTCCTCGGGCGTCTCGCCGGCCTGCACGCTCGGATGCAGGTTCCCGTCGCCGGCGTGCGCGACGGTCGAGACCTGCCGGCCGTGCCGTGCGGCGATCTCGTCGATGCCGCGGAAGACCGCGGCCAGCTCGCTGATGGGCACGGCCACGTCGCACGACACCCGCAGCCCGCGCGCGGTCAGCGCGGGGTTGGCGAGACGGCGTGCCTCCAGCAGGGCGTCGGAGTCGGCGATCTCGGTGTCGTCGGCGCCGTGCTCGCGACACAGCTGCAGGATCGTCTCGGCCCGCGCCGCGGCGTCGAGCCCGGTGGTCTGACCGACCAGGAGCGCGGCGCCCGGAAGCGGCAGGCCGCTGGGCTGGAACGACTCGATGATCTCCACGCTCGCGCGATCGATGAGCTCGAGCACCTCGGGCTGGGCGGCACTGCCGACGATCGTGGTGACCGCGCGCCCGGCATCCTCAATATCGTCGAAGCTCGCTCGGAACGTGCGAGGAGTGCCCGGTGCGACGGGCTTGAGCCGCACGGTCGCGCCGGTGATCACCCCCAGCGTCCCCTCGGATCCGACGAACAGGCTCGTCAGGTCGTAGCCCGTGGTGTTCTTGCGGGTGCGGGCGCCCGTGCGCAGCACGCGGCCGTCGGCGAGCACCACCTCGAGGGCGGCGACGGCATCCGTCGTCACCCCGTGGGAGACGCAGCGCAGACCGCCCGCGTTCGTGGCGATGTTCCCGCCGACGGTGGAGGTGCGGGCGCTGGCCGGATCGGGCGGGAAGAACAGCCCGTGCGCGCGGGCGGCCTGATCGAGGTCGGCGGTGATGACACCGGGCTCGATGTCGGCGAGGCGATTGCCGGCGTCGATGGCGATGATGCGGTTCATGCGCTCCAGCGAGACGATGAGCCCTCGCGGATAGGCGATGGCGCCGCCCGACAGGCCCGTTCCGGCGCCGCGGACCGAGACGGGCACGCCGTGGCGGTGCGCCCAGGCGAGGGCCGCCGACACATCCGCTGTCGACGCGGCGAGCACGACCGCCCGCGCGGCCCCCTGGGGCTCGGCTCGTGAGCTGTCGCGGCTGAACGCGGCGACCGTCTCGGGATCGAGCACCAGACGGTCGCCGAGGTGCGCGATCAGCTCGGCGACCTGCGGCTCGGTCATGGCGACATCCTCCTCGGCGGGTGTACGACGACTCCGAGAAACGGTACCCGCTTCCGTGCGCCGTGTCCCGCGGAAGGGGGATCGGATGCCGCCTCAGCCGTTGATGACCTGCGGCACCGAGACGGCCTTGAGCCCTCGGTGCCGAACTCCAGACCGTAGCCGGACTTCTTCACGCCGCCGAAGGGGACGAAGGGGTGCACACCGCCGTGCGAGTTGATCCACACCGTACCCGCCTCCAGTCGGGCGGCGATCTCGCGGGCACGATCGCGGTCGGCCGACCACACCGAGGCGCCGAGGCCGACGTCGACCCCGTTGGCGAGCGCGACCGCCTCATCCACGTCGCGGTAGCGGATGATCGGCAGCGCCGGCCCGAACTGCTCCTCGACGACGAGCGGGTTCTCCGGATCGATGTCGGCGACGAGAGTGGTCGGGTAGAAGTGCCCGGCCGCGTCGCGATCGGGCTCCCCGCCCAGCACGACGCGGGCGCCGGAGGACTTCGCGGCCTCCACGAGCCGGTCGACGACCTCGAACTGCATCCGGTTCTGCAGGGGCCCGAGCACGTTCTGCTCCTCGAGCCCGATGCCCATCGGCATGTTCTTGGCGACCTCGGTCAGGGCCGAGACGACCTCGTCGTAGACGTCGTCGTGCACGTAGAGGCGCTTGAGCGCCGCGCAGGTCTGCCCAGTGTTGATGAACGACCCCCAGAACAGGCCCTCGGCGATCGCGGCAGGATCGACATCCGGCAGGACGATGCCGGCGTCGTTGCCGCCCAGCTCCAGCGTGAGGCGGGTGACGTTGCCCGCCGAGCTCTCGATGATCTTCTGGCCGGTCGCGGTGGAACCGGTGAACATGATCTTGCCGAAGGCCGGGTTCGCGACCATCGCCGCGCCGATGTCGCCGGCGCCGGCGACGACGTTCAGCACGCCCTCGGGCAGTTCCTGGTTCATCACGGCGGCCAGCGCCAGACCCGACAGCGTCGTGTACTCGCTGGGCTTGGCGACCACCGCGTTGCCCATGCGCAGCGCGGGCGCCAGCTGCCAGATCGCGATCATCATCGGCCAGTTCCACGGCGTGATCGCGCCGACGAGCCCGACCGGGCGGTAGTGCAGCTCGGCGTAGGTCTCGCCGTCGTCGACGACGACCTCGAAGGGGAGGGAGTCGCGGCGGTCGCACGCAGCCAGGCGACGCAGGCGCCCACCTCGAAACGCGCGTTCGGGCCGTTCAAGGGCTTGCCCTGTTCCCGGGAGAGGAGGTGCGCGAGCGCTTCGCTCGAGCGTTCGACGGCATCCGCCACCCGGTTCAGGGTCGCGACGCGCTCCTCGTCGCCGAGTGCGGCCCAGGCCGCCTGCGCCGACTGCGCACGGGCGACCGCGGCGTCGAGATCGGCGGCGGTGTGCACCGGCGCGGCGCCGATGACCTCTCCCGTGGCCGGATCCTCCACCGGTCGGCCCTGGCCGCCGTCCGCCGTGATCGCGGCGAGCAGAGTCTCGTAGGTGTCCATGTCTGTGTCCTCCTGGGGTAGGGAGCCTCTCGGCTCCAGGTCGATCATGCGCCCGGGTGCGGGCGCGGGCTTGTCTGATCGTGCACGGCTGCGTGCGTCTGGCGCAGGACCGCGAACGTCGTCACCGCTCGGATCTGAGGGTGCGGGGCGAGCAGCCGAACTCGGCGCGGAACGCACGGCTGAAGTGCGCGGCGTCCGTGAAGCCCCACTCGGCGGCGATGCCCATGATCGGGCGGTCGTCGCAGAGCGGGTCGAGCAGCCGCATCCGGCACTCCTCCAGGCGTCGCCGCCGCACCCAGGTCGCCACGGTCGCGTCGTTCTCATGGAAGAGCGCGTGCAGATGCCGGGGCGAGATGAAGTGGGCGGCGGCGATGCTCGCCGGGTCGAGGTCGGGGATCCGAGGTTGCGGTCGATGAAGCGGACGATGTCGCCGAAGAGCCGCTGGTGCGGCGTCAGGGTCAGCGGTCCGCGCGCGAGCTCGTCCGCCAGCAGCGTCACGACCATGTCGACCGAGTTCCGGGCAAGGCGCGCGCCCGCGGCGCCCTGCACCACGCCGAGGTCGGCGGCCAAGTTCGTCAGGTGCGGCACGATGAGCCGCCCCATGCCGCCGCTGCGCTCGAGCGGGGTCGCGGTGAGCTCGGCGACCGCGTCCAGCGGCAGGTCGACGCAGTGCGCGGGGAACATCATCACGAGCGTGCGGAAGCGGTCCTCGAAGGAGAGCGTGTAGGGGCGATCGGTGTCGTAGATGGCGATCGACCCCGGCCGCAGCAGGGTCTCGCGGCCCTCCTGGACCAGCAGGCCCGTGCCCTCGAGCTGGACGCCGACCTTGAAGTAGCGCCGGCTCCGGGCCGCGATGAGCGCCGGGGTGCGTTCCACCGTATGATCGGTGGCCTCCACGATCGAGAAGTGCACCTCGTCGGCGGTGGTGTGCCGGATCGATCCGCGGAACGGATCCGGATGCTCGGTCGTCACCTGCAGCGGCACGAACGACTCGCTCACCGCCGTACGGAACCGGGTGAAATCGAGCGCGCCCGGATTCCGGCGGGTGTCGCCGACGCCGTTGTCGTGCGAGCCATGGTGCTATCCCTCCTCTGTCGCGCGGAACTCCTCGATGAGACCGCGCGCGGTCGTGATCCCGGTCTCGATGGCGCCATCGACGACGACGCCGTTCCACCCCTTCGCCCAGTCGGCGCCCGCGAAGCGCAGGCGCGTGCCGGTGTCGCGGAAGAGGCTCCAGCCCTCCAGGAACTGGCCGGAGCGGGGTGTGGCCCAGGTCTGTCCCGACCAGCGGTCGGCGCCCCAGTCGTGACCGGTGGTCTCGACGACCTCGAGATCCGGCACCCACTGCCTGATGAGCTCCTCGACGGAGTCTCGGTCCTTCAGGTCGATCTTCGTGTGATCGGGGCCGAAGCCGACGAGGATCGTCGTGTCGTCGTCGAGGAAGTACTCGCTGCGGATGAGGGCGATCGGGTGTCCGGTCGGCGCGTAGGCGATGAGCGAGCGATGACCGCGGATCTTGATCCAGATCTTGAAGCCGGTGCAGTCCCAGCCCTCCTCGATCACGGCCTGTGCCTTCTCGGGCAGGGCGGGGGAGAACGAGAGGTTCCCCAGGGCGCCGAGCGGAGCGGTGACGATGACGGCATCCGATTCGATCCGACTGCCGTCCTCGAGCGTGACGGTCGCGCCATGCGCGCCGTGCTCCACGGCCGTGACGACGGTGCTCAGGCGGATGTCGGTGCGCAGATCCGCCGCGATGGCCTCATAGATGCCGCGCATGCCGCCATGCAGCTTGAACCGCAGCGTCTGCTCGTCGAGCAGACCCAGGCGGTGGTCGCTGAGGGACGCCCAGTGCTTGGCCATGAGCGGCGATGCGGTCGCGGTGTAGCCGTTGTAGCCGGCCGACCAATAGGCGTCGGCGAGGTCGATCTCCTCCTGGCTGAATCCGCCGTCGCGGAGCGCGTCGAGGACGCCGCCCTGGTCGGCGGCGCGGAACCGCTCGATGAGCGCGTCGTCGCCGGAGTCGAGGATGTGCAGCGGCTCATGCGGGTAGGGGAAGAAGTCGCGCGAGCCCTCGAAGATCTTCGCCTGGGGGCGCTCCAGCTTCGCATCGAGCTCGGCCTCGGTGCCCTGGTGGACCTCGCCGCCGCTCAGCCAGTACGCGGTGTCGGCGACGGGGCTCGGGTAGATGGTCTGCCCGTAGCGGGTGATCTCGGTCCAGATGAACGGCTGCATCCAGTGCACCCAGGTCGCGCCCATCTCGAGCGTGTGCCCGAGACGCTCCTCGGTCCAGGCGCGCCCGCCGATGCGGTCGCGTGCTTCGAGGATCGTCACGGCCACTCCCGCCGCTTCGAGCTCGCGGGCTGCGATCAGGCCGGAGAATCCGGCGCCGACGATGGTGACAGTACGGGACGTGCGTGGGCCATGGGAAACCGCCTTTGGTTCGTTCGGTGGGCGCCCCGAGCCTACGACTATCCAATTGGATAGTCAATATCCATCTGGATAGTCTTCAGGTTCTTCCGGCCGAAGCCTCCGAGATCAGGCGTCGGATGCGGGTGAGCACGCGCTCCACATCGGCGCCGTCGCCGAGCGTCAGCTGCTTGAGCACGATGCCGTCCAGGGCGAACCAGATCGCCTCGACGAGCTCCTCGTCGTCGAGCCCCAGCTCGCGGAGGCGCTCGCGCGTGGCCGCGCGGTACGTCTCGTAGTAGCGCTCGACGTGGGGCGCAGCTCCGGGCGGCGGCGCGACTCCAGCAGCAGCTCGTACTGGAAGGCCTCGATTTCCTCGCTGCGCCTGGCATGCGACTCGATGCCGGCGGCGAAGGCTGCGACATCCGACACCGCCGCGCGCATGCTCGTGTCGCGCAGGCTCTCCTCGACGGCGAACTCGAGCGCCGCGGCGATGAGCTGGTCGCGGGAGCCGAAGTGATGGCGGACGAGCCCGTGCGAGACACCGGCCTCCGCGGCGACGGCGCGGTAGGTCAGATCCCGCAGGCCTCCGCGGGCGACGACGGTGATCGTGGCGCGCAGCAGGGATTCGCGTCCGGGAGAAGTGCTCACATCCGCAACCCTAAGGGCCTGTGCTCCCCTCGTGCCCGATCGGGCAAGGGGTGTGCCGGATCAGACAAGTCGCGGGGCGGCCGCCGCGGGAGGATTCGAGGAACGTCACCCGAACGCAGGAGTTTTCCATGAGTGCGAACACCGTCGCCACAGACACCACGGTCCGGCAGAGCCGCCGGCTGGGCGTCCCGGCGATCACCGTCATGATCATCGCGGCCTCCGCGCCGCTGACCGTCATCGCCGGCGGCGCCACGACCGCCTACTCGGTCACCGGCTCCATCGCCGTGCCCGTCGGCTACATCGTCCTGGCGCTCGCGCTGGCGATCTTCGCGATCGGCTACGCCGCGATGAGCCGCTTCATCACCAACGCCGGGGCCTTCTACGCCTACGCCTCGCGCGGTCTCGGTCGCCCGACCGGGGTCGGCGTCTCGCTCATCGCGCTCGTGGCCTACAACTGCATGCAGATCGGCATCTACGGCATGTTCGGCTTCCAGATCTCGATGCTGCTGGACGAGAAGCTCGGCTGGGACGTGCCGTGGTGGATCCCGATCCTCGTGTGCATCGTCGTGGTCGGACTCCTCGGCGTCAACCGCGTCGACCTGTCGGCGAAGGTCCTCGGGTCATCGTGCTGCTGGAGTTCGCGGCGGTCATCGTCTTCAACGTCGTCGCCTTCGCGAATCCCGCCGAGGGCTTCACCGCTGCCCCCATCTCGCCGAGCGCGCTGTTCGTGCCCGGGATCGGTGCCGTGCTCGTCTTCGGCATCGCCGCCTTCATGGGCTTCGAGTCCGCGGCGATCTACGGCGAGGAGGCCAAGGACCCCAAGCGGACAGTGGCGCGGGCGACCTTCAGCGCCGTCGTCATCATCGGACTGTTCTACGCGCTGTCGTCGTGGGCGCTGGCGCTGGCGATCGGTCCCGAGAAGATCACCTCCGGCGGCATCACGATGGACGAGGCCGGTCCGCCGCTGTTCTTCACCTTCGTCGCCGACCGCCTGGGGCTCATCGTCGTGGACATCATGTCGCTGCTGTTCATCACGAGCCTGTTCGCCGCGCTCGTCGCCTTCCACAACGCCGTCGCACGCTACCTCTTCTCGCTCGGTCGCGAGCGGGTCCTTCCGCACGGGCTCTCGGCCGTGCGCCCGCGCCAGGACGCGCCCTGGGCGGGGTCGCTGACCCAGTCGGTACTCGCCGCCGTCGTGGTGATCGTGTTCGCGATCGCCGGTGCCGGGTCGGAGCTCGGTCCGCTCTTCCCCGTCGTCACCCTGTTCTCCTGGCTGACGAACACCGGCGCTCTCGGTCTCGTGCTGCTCATGGCCATCGTCTCGATCGCGGTGATCGGCTACTTCCGGCGCGATCCGAAGGACGTCGGGATCGTCGCGCGCGTCGTCGCGCCGATCGTGGCCTTCCTCGCACTGACGGTCGCGCTCGTGCTGATCATCGCGAACTTCAACGTGCTGCTGGACCAGCCCGAGGCCAACGCCGTCACCTTCCTCCTTCCGGCGCTGGTGATCGTGCCGGGGATCCTCGGCATCGCCTGGGGCTTCTGGATGAAGCGGAACCGTCCCGCCGACTACGCGCGGATCGGTCACGGCGCCGACGACGAGGCGGCGACCCTCACCGAGATCGGGGACTGACGAGCGAGGGGCGGATGCCGCGGCATCCGCCCCCTCCTCTCAGGAGTTGATGCGGATGATCTCCTGCTGGTACGGGGCGATGATCGTGCCGCAGATGCGCAGGTCGATCAGCAGGAACGGGCGGGTCGCCGGGTCCTCGGCGGTCCATTCGCGCACGCGCTCGAGGTCGTCGAGGGTGCGCACGATCAGCCCTTCGCCGCCGGCGGCGGTCGCGAGCCCGGCGAAGTCCACCTCGGGGATGCGCATGGGCCCCTCGGCGAGACCCTTGAGCCCGTACAGGTTGATCTCGGCGCCATAGGCGGCGTCGTTCCAGACGACCGCGCAGCCGCGGCCGCCCGCGACGCGCACCGCCGACTCCAGGTCGGCCAGCGCCATGAGTCCGCCGCCGTCTCCGGAGTTGAGGATCACCGTGGTCTCCGGGCGCGCCACCGCGGCGCCCACGACGCTCGGCCAGCCCAGGCCGATCGCCTGGAAGGCGGTGCCGACCATCATCATCCGATCCGGAGCGGCGACCGGCCAGTACATGTTCGACCAGCCCAGGAAGTGTCCGCCGTCGGTGACGACCACGCGGTCGGTCGGCAGCAGCTCGGTCAGGCGCGCCGCCGTCGAGCGCGGGTCGAGCCGGCCGTCCGGGGCGAGCTCCTCGCCGGGCTCGTAGGTGCGCGCCGCGGCCACGTCGACGCTCTCGCGCCAACCGGAGGGCGCGGCGTCCGCGAGCAGCCGCACGATCTCCTCGGCCACGAGGCGGGCGTCGCCGCGGACGAAGCCGCCGACGTGCGCGTGCGTCGCGGCGCTGGTGATGTCGACCTGATACACGCGCGTGCCGGGGAGAAGAGCTCCCCGAACCGCATCGTGAACTGGTTCAGGCCCGCGCCGAAGACGACCGCGACATCCGCCTCGCCGATGAGCTCCATCGCCCCCTCGGCCCCGAACCCGCCGGTGACCCCGAGGTCGAACTCGGATGCCGGGAAGACGCCGCGTCCGAGTGCCGTCGTCGAGGTCAGCGCACCCGTGGCATCGGCCAGCCGGCCGAGGGCGTCGCCGGCACCGGCGAGCCAGGCGCCGCGGCCGGCGAGCAGATGGGGGCGCTTCGCGCCGCGGAGGGCATCGGCGATCTCGGTGATCGTCGCCTCGGCGAACTCCCCGCGCGGGGCGAGTGGCTCGGGCAGGCGCAGGCTCGGGGCCGGCGGCACGGGGCCCGCCTCGAGCGCGGCGACGTCGTAGGGGATCGCGAGCACGACCGGCACGCGGTAGGTCAGGGCATGCTCGATCGCGATGACGGTGGAGGCCGCGGCATCCGTGCGCCCGGCCGTATAGGTGCGCGCGCCGACGGCGGAGGCCAGCGCGATCTGGTCGACGTCCCAGGGGCGGGGGCCCGAGGTCGGCTCGTCGCCGACGACGAGGACGAGCGGGACCTGCGCCTGCACGGCCTCGGCCAGCGCCGTGAGGGTGTTGGTGAAGCCGGCGCCGTAGGTCGTCGTGGCAGCGGCGATGCGACCGGAGGCGCGGTAGTGGGCGTCGGCGGCGACCACCGCACCCTGCTCATGGCGGACGGCCGTGAACGGGACGGGGGTCTCGCGCTCCAGGGCGTCGAGGAAGTAGGCGTTTCCGTTGCCCATGAGGCCGAAGACGGCGTCGATGTGCTGAGCGAGGGTGAGGGCGACGTGCGCGGAGACGGTAGGCATGGTGAGGCCTTTCGAGACGGAACGGTGAGGGAATCCGTATGTGTCTCGCTCGGTGCGACTGTGCACCAGACGCTTCGTGCCCCTTTTTCGGGCACCGAGCCGCGAAGGGCTCGGACGCTTCGATTCTATACGCCGGTCGGAGTCGTCCTCGCGCTCCCGTAGACTGGAGGAAGGCCGTCGGCCGCATATCCCCACCATTTCGATTCACACGTTTGTCGTGCGCGATCCGCACGCCATCGCGAAGGAACACGTCATGACTAACTGGAATGCGCACCGCAGCGCCTGGGTCGCCCGCGAAGAGCTCGCCGAGCGGATCATCCCGCTCGTCGGGGGCCTCTACCGCGATCACGGCGTCGTCACCTCCATCCACGGACACCGGCTGATCAACCGCTCGGCGACCGGGATCCTCGAGGCCCATGAGCTCGCCGAGCACCTCGGTCACGCCACGATCCGCCTCGAGGACACCTTCGCCGTGCTCGAGGGACTGCAGGAGATCGGCCCCGGACCGGCCTCGCTCGACGTCGCCCGCCTGATCTCCGGGCACGCGGCATCCGGGCTGTCGATGGTCGGCTACCTGCGCGGCGAGCTCGCCGACGTCCTCGGCGCCTCCGAGGCGCACGACGGAGGAACCGACGTCGTCCTCTACGGGTTCGGCCGCATCGGCCGCCTCGTCGCCCGCATCCTCATCGCCCACGCCGGCGGCGGCAAGGGCCTGCAGCTGCGGGCGATCGTCGTGCGCCGGGGCGGCGAGAACGACCTCGTCAAGCGCGCGAGCCTCCTGGCCCGCGACTCCGTGCACGGCCCCTTCGCGGGCACTGTCACGGTCGACGAGGAGAACGACCAGATCATCGCCAACGGCACCCGGATCCAGGTCATCTACGCGAACGACCCGGCGGAGATCGACTACACCGCGTACGGCATCGATCGTGCGATCGTCGTCGACAACACCGGCCGCTGGCGCGACGAGGAAGGGCTCAGCCAGCACCTGCGCTCCACCGGTGTCGCCCGTGTGCTGCTGACCGCCCCCGGCAAGGGCGCCCTGAAGAACATCGTGCACGGCATCAACGAGGCGATGATCACCGCGGACGACAAGATCCTGTCGGCGGCCTCCTGCACCACCAACGCCATCACCCCGGTGCTCAAGGCCGTCGACGAGGCCTACGGGATCGTGCGCGGTCACGTCGAGACCGTCCACTCCTTCACGAACGACCAGAACCTCATCGACAACTTCCACAAGGGCGACCGGCGCGGGCGCTCAGCGGTGCTGAACATGGTCATCACCGAGACCGGTGCGGCCAAGGCCGTCGCCAAGGCGCTTCCCGAGCTCGAGGGCAAGCTCACCGGCAGCGCGATCCGCGTGCCCACCCCCGACGTCTCGCTCGCGGTGCTCAACCTCACCCTGGAGAAGAACGCGACCAAGGACCAGGTCAACGATTACCTGCGCCGCGCCTCGCTGCACTCGAAGCTGCGCCAGCAGATCGACTACGTCGAGTCGCCCGAGATCGTCTCGACCGACTTCGTCGGCTCGCACCGTGCGGGCATCGTCGACGGCCTGGCGACGATCGCCGAGGACACCAACCTCATCCTCTACGTCTGGTACGACAACGAGTACGGCTACTCGCGCCAGGTCGTGCGCGTGCTCGAGACGATGGCGGGAACCCACCCGGTGGTGCTGCCCCGTCGCATCGAGGTGACGCTCGACGCCTGAGCGCGGCATCCGCGCCGTCTGCGGCATGGCGCCTCGCCGTCAGAGTTCGGACGCTCGTTTCGCGGATGCGCGCCCGAATCGCGGACGAATCGGCCGCATCCGTCCCCGATTCGGTCGACGGTCCGTGGAACGGGCGCAGAGGCGACGGCCATCGGCCCTGCTCGGACGGTGACGTTCCGCTCCGCCTCTGTCGCTCGGGGCACTCCGCGCAGTAGTGTTCCTCGGAACGGCGGATGCCGTGACCGAGATCCCTCCCGGTAGGCATCCGTAATACGCACGAAATGCGGACGGGGAGGATGCGGTGATGGAGCCGTTGTTCACGGATTACGCGTCTCGCCAGGCGTCACGGCCAGGCCCCTCGCCCTGGGACGAGATGTTCCCCTCCGATGCCGTGGTGGGTCGTGACGGCGTCCGCGCCCCTACCGGGAGATGTTCGGCGCGCTGGCGCGCATGGACCACCAGGAGCTGCAGGCGCGGACGGATGCTCTGGCGAGCTCCTATCTCGCCCAGGGCGTCACCTTCGACTTCGCCGGCGAGGAGCGTCCCTTCCCGCTCGACGTCGTCCCCGGGTGATCGCCGCACGGGACTGGAGCACCATCGAGTCCGGCGTCGCGCAGCGCGTTCGTGCGCTCGAGGCGTTCCTGGCCGACGTGTACGGTCCGCAGCGCGCGGTCCGCGACGGGGTGATCCCGGCGTCGCTCCTGGCCTCGTCCACGCACTTCCACCGCCAGGCGGCGGGCATCGTGGGGGCCAACGGCGTCCGCATCCACGTCGCCGGCATTGATGTGATCCGCGATGAGCGCGGCGAATGGCGCGTGCTGGAGGACAACGTGCGCGTCCCCAGCGGGGTCAGCTACGTGCTCTCGAATCGCCGGGTCATGGCGCAGACGCTGCCCGAGCTGTTCACGAGTCTGCGCATCCGCCCGGTCGTGGACTACCCCTCGCGGCTCCTGCAGGCGCTGCGCGCCGCCGCGCCGCAGGGGATCGACGACCCGACCGTCGTCGTGCTCACCCCGGCGTCTTCAACTCCGCCTACTACGAGCACACGCTCCTGGCCCGGCTCATGGGCGTCGAGCTCGTGGAGGGGCGCGACCTGTTCTGCTCGGGCGGGCGGGTCTGGATGCACACCACGGCCGGCCCCACCCGGGTCGATGTGATCTATCGCCGGGTCGACGACGAGTTCCTCGATCCGCTGCAGTTCCGGCCCGACTCGGTGCTGGGGCACCCGGCCTCATGCTCGCCGCGCGCCTGGGCAACGTCACCCTCGCCAACGCCGTCGGCAACGGCGTCGCCGACGACAAGCTCGTCTACACCTATGTGCCCGACCTCATCCGCTACTACCTGAGCGAGCAGCCGATCCTCCCCAACGTCGACACCTGGCGCCTGGAGGAGCCCGAGGCGCTCGCCGAGGTGCTCGACCGGCTCGACGAGCTCGTCGTCAAACCCGTGGACGGCTCGGGCGGCAAGGGCCTGGTCGTGGGACCGGATGCCTCGAAGGAGACCCTCGCCGCGCTGCGGCGCACCCTGCAGGCCGACCCGCGCGGCTGGATCGCGCAGCCGGTCGTGCAGCTGTCGACGATCCCGACGCTGGTCGACGAGGGCTTCCGCCCTCGTCATGCCGACCTCCGCCCCTTCGCCGTGAACGACGGCGACGACATCTGGGTGCTGCCCGGAGGCCTCACCAGGGTCGCGCTCCCCGAAGGGCAGCTGGTGGTCAACTCCAGCCAGGGCGGAGGGTCGAAGGACACCTGGGTCCTCGACGACGGCCCGATGAGCGGGGCGATGCGCACGCTGTCCGAGCAGGTGCCGGCATCCGATGAGGTCTCGCTCGCGACCGGCGCGATCTCGATCGTCTCGCCGCACCAGGACGGCACGTCCACGCCGCTGCGCTCCTCGCCCCTGGACGAGGACGTCGAGACGCGGCATCACCAGCAGCAGCAGCAACAGCAGCAGCAGGCGGGCCCGGGGCGGGATCATGCTGAGTCGCATCGCTGAGGCCTTGTTCTGGATCGGCCGCTACGTCGAGCGCGCCGACGGCACCGCCCGCATCCTCGATGTGCATCTGCAACTCCTGCTGGAGGATCCGTGGGTGGACGAGGACACCGCATGTCGGGCGCTGCTGTCGGTCATGGGGATCACCGCCGACCCGGCGATCCCCTGGGCCGCGATGATGTGGTCGCGATGCTCGCGATGGACAAGAGCCATGCGGCATCCATCGCCCACTCGATCGCCTCGGCTCGCGAGAACGCGCGTCGTGCCCGCGAGATCATCTCGACCGACCTGTGGGAGACCCTCAATCACACGCAGACGGGGATGCCGCGGCGGATCGCCTCCGACAAGACGCACCAGTTCTTCCGCTGGGTGCGCGACCGCTCCGCCCTCGCCTTCGGCGTCGTCGACTCGGGCACCAGTCGCGACGAGGCCTGGCACTTCTTCTCCCTCGGCAGCGCATTGGAGAGCGCGGACATGACCGCCCGGCTCCTGGCCACGCGCTCGCTCGCCGAGATCGGCGGCCCGAGCTGGACGACGCTCCTGCGCAGCTGCGGCGGCTACGAGGCGCATCTGCGCAGCCACCGCGCCGTGCCGACGGCGAACTCTGCGGTGGAGTTCCTGCTCGTGGACCGTCTGTTCCCGCGCTCGGTGCTCTTCAACGTGCTGCGCGCCGAGGAGTGTCTGCGCGGCATCGATCCGGCGATCTCCTTCGGTTCGGTGGACAAGGCGTCGCGGATCCTCGGGCGGATCCGCTCCGAACTGGAGTTCCGGCCGATCGATGACATCGTCGTGCAGCTGCCGGAGCAGATGGAGGAGGTGCAGGCCGCGGTGTCGCAGGCGAGCGACGCGGTGCGCGAGCGGTACTTCCCGTCGATGGCCATGCCGATCTGGACGGGGGAGGCGCTGTGAGCCGGCTGCAGATCGTGCATCGCACGGGGTTCACCTACGAGGAGCCGGCGACGGCCTCCTACAACGAGGCGCGGATGCTGCCGCGCTCGCGCGGGGGCAGTTCGTGCTGCAGGCGGCGCTGGAGATCTCGCCGCAGGCCACGCAGAACTCCTACGCCGACTACTGGGACACGCGGGTCTCGACCTTCGAGGTGCTCGTCCCGCACCGGCAGCTCACGGTGACCGCCACGAGCATCGTCGACGTCCGGCCCACGCCCAGGCCCGAGACGAGTGTCGCCTGGGAGGAGCTGGCCGCCCGCATCCCGGTGTCGGGCGACCTCACCGAATGCCTCATGCAGACCGACGCGACCGCGCCCGACGCGGAGATGCGTGCCCTGGCCGAGGAGATCCTCAACCGGGGCGGCGGGGTCGGCGAGACCGCCTTGGCCGTCTGCCGTGCGGTCGGGGAGGCCATGGAGTACCGGCGCGGGGTCACGGGGGTCACCTCCACGGCGCGGGACGCGTGGCCAGTGCGCTCGGGTGTCTGCCAGGACATCGCGCACATCGCCCTCGGGGTGCTGCGCGCCGCCGGGATCCCGGCACGGTACGTCTCGGGGTATCTCCTGCCCGATCCGGACGCCCCGATCGGACAGCCGATCGTCGGCGAGTCCCACGCGTGGATCGAGTGGTTCGACGGGCAGTGGTGCGGCTACGACCCCACCAACCTCCTCGAGATCGGCGAGCTGCACGTCTACGTCGGGCACGGCCGGGACTACTCCGACGTCGCACCGCTGCGCGGGGTCTATGCCGGCCCGAGCTCGTCGGGCATGTTCGTCTCCGTCGAGCTGACCCGGCTGGAGTGAGGCAGGACGCGGCGTGGGAGAGTGGTCTCCATGACGGATGCGACGGCGGAGCGCGAGACGCTCACCTGGGACGGTTTCGGCTCGGCGACGCGGGAGCTGGCGCGGGCGATCCTCGCCGACGGCTTCGAGCCGGAGGTGGTCGTCGCGATCGCCCGCGGCGGACTGCTTCCGGCCGGCGCGATCGCCTACGGGCTCGGCACGAAGAACTGCGGGGCGATCAACGTCGAGTTCTACACGGGCATCGGCACCGTCCTCGACGCCCCGGAGGTGCTTCCACCCGAGCTCGACCTGGAGTACCTGAACGGGCGCCGTGTCCTCCTCGTGGATGATGTCGCCGACTCCGGGCGGACCCTGGCGCTGGCGGTGCGACTCCTGAGCGACAAGGGCGCCGACGTGCGCTCGGTGACGATCTACACGAAGCCGACCACGGTCATCCAGCCCGACTACGCCTGGAAGGACACCGACCGGTGGATCGACTTCCCCTGGTCGTTCCGGGGCACGGTCCGCGAAGAGGATCAGGCGCTGCCGCCGAGCGCCTGAGGTGCGCCCGATCCGCGGACGGGTGCCCGTTTCGCGGACCGATTCGCGGCATCCGTCCGCCGAACGGGCAGCCGTCCGCAGATCGTGACACCAGGCGAGCGGAGTCGGCTGGCAGGATGAGGGAATGACGGTCGAGACGCTCCGCACCGAGAGGCTGCGTTCCCATCGCCTCCTCGGCCCATCGGAAAGTGTTCCGGATGCCGCGCGCCACCTGCTCGCCGTGCAGAGCCAGGAGTTCTGGGCGGGGCGCTGGGCGCTCGCCGTGCGCTCGTCGGGAGAGCCGACGCTCGGCGACGTGGATGCGTACTTCGACAGCGGCGAGCTCGTCCGCTCGTGGACGATGCGCGGAACGCTGCATACGATCCCGGCGAGCGATCTGGGCTGGGTGCTCGCTGCGACCGCGCAACGGCAGCTTCGCGCGGCGGCGCCGCGCTATCGTCAGCTCGGTCTGGGCGCGGAGGCGTTCTCCGCGGCGGAGCGCGCCGTGCGGAAGGCTCTGCAGGTCGACGATCGTCTGACTCGGGCCGCGCTGTTCGCCGTCCTCGAGGGATGCGGCATCGACCCCCGCGAGCAGCGCGGTCTCCATGTCATCCAGAATCTGGCGCTGCGCGGCATCCTGTGTCAGGGCCCCGTCGTCGCCCGTGACGGCGTGACCCGCGAACAGTTCTTCGTGCTGGTCGAGGAGCACATCAAGGATGCGGTGGGGCCGGCAGATCCTTACTCGGAGCTCTTCCTCCGCTACGTGCAGGGACATGGCCCTGCCACGGTCGCCGACTTCGCGTGGTGGTCAGGACTCACTCTCGGCGTCTCACGGGCAGCGGCCGAGGCGGCATCCGATCGTCTGGATCAGATCGAGGAAGGACTGTTCCTCGCGCGAGATCGTCTGCCCGCCCCGCAGGAGCGTCGTGTTCTGGCGCTCGGCTCATTCGAGGAGTACTACATCTCCTATGCGGACCGGGACGTCGCGTGTCCGCCGGAGCGGCGTGCGCTCATCGGCCCGGCGGTGAACGGCCAGGTGCGGCCGATCATCCTCGCCGACGGTGTCGCGGCGGGAACATGGAAGCACTCGACGGCGGCCGGCCGACCGCTTGCGCCGCCGGAAGTGACGCTGTTCGACGACACCTCCGTGAGTGACGACGAGGTCTCCGCCGCGCTCGCCGCCTACCTGCGCTTCCTCACCGGCTGACGTCGCCCGTTTCGCGGACATGCGCCCGTTCTACGGACTGATCCGCAGAGTCCGCCCGCAGAACGGGCGGACGGCCGCAGAACGGGCGCGGTCTTGCGGACGGCAGCCGCGTCAGGAGCGGTCACGGAGCCGGGCGAGGGCGGCGAGGATGGACGCCTGCACCGCGGGCCAGTCATACACGATCTGGGCGTAGTCGAAGTGGAGCGTTTCGAAGCCCTGGGCGGATGCGGCGGCGTCGCGGACCAGATCCTTGTGACGCTTGCTCTCAGGGGCATGGTTCTCCTTGCCGTCGGCTTCGATGATGAGTGAATCATCGAGGACGAAGTCGACCCTGCCGACACCGTGGATGACGACCTGGCATTCCAGGCGGATGCCGAGAACATGCAGCCGCAGACGCAGGAGCGACTCCAGTCCGCTGTCGGCGTCCGGCCGGGCGAGATCGACGAGCCATCGGGCGGAGGCAGGGAGGGCGGATCGGATCCGACGGCGGGCGGCGGCCGTGAGCAGCCCCTTCCGCCACGCCGACTCGAAAGCGGCGAAGAACGCCTCCTCGCCTGCGCATCGCTGGAAGTGAACGAGGGCCGTCTCGACCTCGGCGCGCCCGAGAGGTGGCGCCCCGCGATAGTAGTGGGAGACGCAGGAGCAGCCGAGGTGCGGGTGCGGGTGGCCCTTGTGTCCGAGCCAGACATGCGGAACCTCAGAGTCCGACAGTGTCCAGACACCGGCGTCGCGCAGCACGCTGACGCAGGTCAGTGCGCCTCCGTGCTCGATTGCAGCGCGAAGGGTCGGATCCACCGAGGTGGCGAAGACGCCGTTGCGGATGCGCTCGATCTCGCCCTTGTCGACCAGTCGGGCGAGTGCCCGTCTGCTGAACCCCAGGGACTGCAGGTGGGTTCCGCGGGCGAGCCCGCCGAGCCGAGAGATCGCGTCGCGTGCCGAGAGCATGTCTTCAGCGTGGAGGATGTCCGCGGCATCCAAGGCCGGGAGTCGGCCGGATGTGGAGAACTTCGCGGATTCATTGAATGTGGAGGAGGGGAGCCGGCGCCCGATTCGCGGACAGGTGCCCGTTCTGCGGGCTGATCTGCGGCATCCGCTCACGAAACGGGCAGATGTCCGCAGATCGTGACACGGCGGATGCCGCGACTCACTCCGCCGCGTGCCGCTCCAGGAACGCGTACACCTCGCTGTCGTCGACCCCGGGGAAGGCGCCTCGCGGCAGCGGCGAGAAGATGTGTGTGTGCACGCGGGCGCTCGGCCAGGCCTTGCCCTGCCAGCGGGCGATCTCCTCGGCCGGGGGGCGACGGCAGCAGGATTCATCGGGGCAGGTCGACACCGCGCGGGCGGGGGTCTCGCGGCCCCGCCACCAGCGGGCGTCGTCGAAGGGCACGCCGACGGTGATGGAGAACTCGCCCTCGGTGGAGAACCCGGTCTGGGTCGCGCACCAGAAGGTGCCCGAGGGCGTGTCGGTGTACTGGTGCTGCTCGGTCGTGCGGTTCTGCTGGCTGAAGGCCGCGCGCGCCTGGAACTTGCGGCACACCGGCTGGCCCTCGACCGATCCGGTCACGTCCATGGGCAGGGGCAGGTCGTCGTTCTCGTAGACGCGGGCGATGGCGCCGGTAGAGTCCACGCGCAGGAAGTGCAGAGCCATGCCGAGATGCTCGGTCATGAGGTTGGTCATGCGCATCGCAGCGGCCTCGTGCGTCACGCCGAAGGCGTCGCGGAAGTCCTCCACGGCGAGGTTCTTGTCCTTCTTCGCCTGCTGCAGGAACGCCACGCCCGCGGTCTCGGGGACGAGGCAGCAGGCGGCGAAGTAGTTGATCTCGAGCCGTTGCTCGAGGAAGGCCGCGTAGTCGGTGGGCGGCGTGTGCCCGAGCAGCCGATGCGCCATCGCCTGCAGGGCCATCGAGCGCAGGCCGTGACCTCCGGGGATGGATGCCGGCGGCAGGTAGATGCGGCCGTTCTCGAGATCGGTGATGGACCTCGTCGAGCTGGGGAGGTCGCCGGCGTAGATGAGTTCGAAGCCGAGTTTCTCGGCCATGATGCTCACCGTGCGGTGGGTGAGGGCGCCGCCGGTGTGCCCGGCGGCCTTGAGCTGCTTCTCGGCGAGCTTCTCGATGTCGGGCAGATAGTTGTTCTGCGCCCGCATCCGCAGGCGCAGCTCGGTGTTCGCGCGTCGCGCCTCCTCGGGGGTGGCGATCGCCTCGCCCTCGCGTCGGACGAGCTCCCGGTGCAGCCCCAGGATCGACTCGATCGTCTCGTCTGTCATCGACTTGGTCACGCGCACGGGGATGATTCCGAGCTGGCGGAACAGTGGACTGGACTGGGCGCGCTCCAGCTCGATCTCCAGCGCCGCGCGGCGGTTGGGCGGCTCGGCGGCGATCAGCTCGGCGACCTCTGTGTCGGTGGCCTGCGCGATCGCCTGCAGGAGCGAGAGCTTGGGCTCGCGGCGTCCGTTCTCGATGAGGCTGAGCTGTGAACCGGCGACCCCGACCAGCGCCCCGAGCTCATCGAGGGTGTATCCCTTCGCCAGACGGAAGTGTCGGATGCGGTGGCCGAGCGTTGTCAGGTGGATGCCGGTGTCCATTCCTTGAGCATAGCGAAAGAATCAAACTTCTTTACGCTCAGATCGTCAGAAAGCGTGCAGAAACCCTTCGATACTGGATATGTACCGACCAGCTGAGGAGAAGTGATGGCCATCGTCGACATGACACGTCCGACCACCCGCCCCATCGCCGCCATTCGCGAGTTCGGTGCAGCTCCGACCTATCAGACGCCCGGGATGTCCGCACTGCGCGCGTGGGTCGACGACATCGCCGCACTCACGCAGCCCGCCCGCATCCACTGGATCGACGGCTCCCGCGCCGAGAACGACGCGCTTCTGCGCGGCCTCGTCGAGGAGGGCAAGCTCACCAAGCTCAACCCCGAGTGGCGCCCCGGCTCGTACCTCGCCCGCTCGCACCCCAGCGACGTCGCCCGCACCGAGGCGCGCACCTTCATCGCCTCCGAGCGCGAGCAGGACGCCGGCCCCACGAACAACTGGGCCGACCCCGTCCAGATGCGCGCCACGATGGACGAGATCTTCGAGGGCTCCATGCGCGGACGCACGATGTACGTCGTGCCGTTCTCGATGGGCCCGGTCGGCGGACCGCTCTCGCACATCGGCGTCCAGGTCACCGACAGCGCCTACGCCGTCGCCTCCATCGGCATCATGACCCGCGTCGGCGACGCCGTCACGCGTCAGATCGCCGACGGCGCCCCGTGGGTGAAGACCGTGCACTCGGTCGGCGCTCCCCTCGCCCCAGGCGAGGAGGACGTCGAGTGGCCCTGCAACGACGAGAAGTACATCGTTCACTTCCCCGAGACCCTCGAGGTCTACTCCTACGGCTCGGGCTACGGCGGCAACGCGATCCTCGCGAAGAAGTGCTTCGCCCTGCGCATCGCCAGCGTCATCGCCCGTGACGAGGGATGGCTCGCCGAGCACATGCTCCTCATCCGGGTCGTCTCGCCCGGGGGCAAGCAGTACCACGTGGCCGCGGCGTTCCCCTCGGCGTGCGGCAAGACCAACCTCGCCATGCTCCGCCCGACGATCCCCGGCTGGAAGGTCGAGACGCTCGGCGACGACATCGCCTGGATCCGCCCGGGCGACGACGGCCGCCTGTGGGCGATCAACCCCGAGGCCGGCTTCTTCGGCGTGGCACCCGGCACCGGCGAGTCGACCAATGTGACGGCCGTCGAGACCCTCTGGGGAAACACGATCTTCACGAACGTCGCACTCCGTCCCGACGGCGACGTCTGGTGGGAAGGACTGACCGACGAGGCACCCGCCGAGCTCACCGACTGGGAGGGCAACCCCTGGACGCCCGACTCGGGTCGCCCTGCCGCCCACCCCAACTCCCGCTTCACGGTGTCGGCGGCGCAGTGCCCGCAGATCTCCGCCGACTGGGAGGCGCCCGAGGGCGTTCCCCTCGACGTCATCCTCTTCGGCGGTCGCCGCGCCTCCAACGTCCCGCTCGTGGTCGAGGCCACCGACTGGGCGCACGGGGTCTTCCTCGGCTCGACGATCTCCTCGGAGCGCACCGCCGCCGCCGAGGGCACGCTCGGCGAGCTCCGCCGAGACCCCTTCGCGATGCTGCCCTTCTGCGGGTACAACATGGGCGACTACTTCGCCCACTGGCTCGACGTCGGCCGCAGGCTCCGCTTCGACCGCGCACCGCGCATCTTCCAGGTCAACTGGTTCCGCCGTGGCGCCGACGGCCGGTTCCTGTGGCCGGGATTCGGCGACAACTCGCGCGTGATCGACTGGATCATCCGCCGCATCGACGGCGAGGTGACCGCGGTCGAGAGCCCGATCGGGCGTCTGCCGCGCGTCGAGGACCTCAACCTCGACGGGCTCGACCTGCCCGAGGCCGATCTCGAAGAGCTCTTCTCCGTCGACCCGGCGGCGTGGGAGGTCGAGGCGGATGCCACGGACGCCTTCTTCGACACCTTCGGCGAGACGCTGCCGGCGGCCCTGCGCTCCGAGCTCGCCTCCCTGCGCTACCGGCTCGCGCAAGCGAAGTAGCGCCCCCAGACCCGCGGTGAGCGGATGCGACGGTAGGGGATAACCGTCTCGTCCGCTCACCGCGATTTTTCTGCCGGGAGCGCGGTGCCTCCCGCATCCGATGCTCGCTATTCTGTGCGGATGCCCCTGACACCGCGACGTGACCCGCATCGCTTCATCCTGGAGTTCGCCGACGACTTCTCCGGCGCGGCCCTCGACCCGGACAAGTGGATCGCCGAGTACCTGCCGCAGTGGACGGCGCCGGGTCAGGGCGCCGCTCGGTACGACATCGACGAACGCGGACTGCGTCTCCGGATCGACGCCGACCAGCCCGAGTGGCGCGACGGCGACGGGGGCACGCGGGTCTCCAGCATCCAGACGGGGCTGTACTCCGGTCGGGCGGGCTCGGATGCCGGTACGCATCGTTACACGCCCGGACTGGTCGTGCGCACGCCGGTCCCCACACGGCGGCTCTGGACGCCCGCCGGCGGCTTCGTCGAGGCGACGTTGAGCGCGAGCGCCGATCCGACGTGCATGCTCGCGGTCTGGCTGGTGGGTCTCGAGGAGCGTTCCCCGGAGGAGTCGGGCGAGATCACGATCGCCGAGCTCTTCGGCGATGCGGTGAGCCCCGCGGGCTCACGGGTGCGGCTCGGCGTGAAGGCGATCAACGACCCCCGCGCGCAGGACGACGTCATCGATGTGCCGGTGGACTTCGACGCGGCAGAGCCTCACCGCTATGCCGCCGCCTGGGATGCCGACTCGGTCGACTTCTACGTCGACGATCGGCTGGTCCACCATGTCGACCAGGGCTTCGACTACCCGATGCAGCTCATGATCGACCTCTTCGAGTTCCCCGCGTCCGCGCTGCGGAAGGAGGCGGAGTACCCCAAGTCCGCCTGCGTGCACGGGGTGCGAGGCTACCGTCTGCGCTGACGTCGCCGGGCGCAGAGGCCGAGTGTCGGAACCCGAACATAGGATGGTTCGGTGCCTGCATCCGTCATCTCCGCCCAGGGCCTCGTGAAGTCCTACAAGATCAAGGGGAAGCCCGACTTCCTCGCCGTCGACGGCCTCGACTTCGAGGTCGCCCCCGGAGAGTCGTTCGGTCTTCTCGGTCCCAACGGGGCGGGAAAGTCCACGACGATGAAGATGATCGGCGCGGTCTCGACGCGCACCGCGGGCGACCTGAGCATCCTCGGGCTCGACCCGGATCAGTACGGGCCCGAGATCCGTTCGCGGCTGGGCGTCGTCCCGCAGCAGGACAACCTCGACGGCGAGCTCAACGCGCGCGAGAATCTCTTCATCTACGGTCGCTATTTCGGCCTGCCCGCCAAGGTCTGCCATGAGAAGGCCGACGAGCTGCTCGCCTTCGCCCAGCTGGAGGAGAAGGCCAAGAGCAAGGTCGACGCGCTCTCGGGAGGCATGAAACGGCGTCTCACGATCGCCCGCGGGCTCATGAACGATCCGCGCATCCTGCTGCTCGACGAGCCGACGACGGGTCTCGACCCGCAGGCGCGCCACGTGCTGTGGGACCGCCTCTTCCGCCTCAAGGAGCGCGGCACGACCCTCGTGCTGACGACGCACTACATGGACGAGGCCGAGCAGCTGTGCGACCGGCTCATCGTCGTCGACAAGGGTCGGATCATGGCCGAGGGCACGCCGTCCTCGCTCATCCGCGAGTACTCCAGCCGCGAGGTGCTCGAGGTGCGCTTCGGCTCCGACCGCAACGAGCAGACCGCGGGTCAGCTGCAGGGCATCGGCGACCGCATCGAGGTGCTGCCCGACCGCATCCTCATCTACGCGCACGACGGCGAGGCCGCGCTCGAGAGGGTGACGGCGGCGGGGCTGCACCCGCGGACGTCGCTCGTGCGCCGCTCCTCGCTGGAAGACGTGTTCCTGCGCCTGACCGGAAGGTCGCTGATCGAATGACCCTTCCGACGGTTGGTGAGCCCACCGAACCACAGGGCCCGGAGGGAGAGTCGGGTCCCGCGGAGCGCCCGCACCCGTCGCTCGACGAGCTGCGCGCGGAGGCGATGGCCTGGGGGCGCAAGCCTCGTGCGCGAGGCAGCTGGTACGTGACCGAGCACATGGTGCGCGCGATGCGCGCCTACGGCTGGACGATCATCGTCGGCGCCCTCGGGCAGCCGGTCGTCTATCTGCTGGGGCTCGTGGTGGGCCTGGCCGCACTCATCGACGCGCCGATCGTCAGCAATGGCGTGGAGGTCTCCTATCTGGTCTTCGTCGCGCCGGCGCTGCTGATGTCGGCGACGATCTCGGTGGCGTCCGAGGAGTTCACCTATCCGGTCATGGCCGGCTTCAAGTGGCGTCGCTACTTCTTCGGCTTCAGCGCTTCCTCGCTCTCGCCGGGACAGATCGCCACCGGCGTCGTCTTCGGCGCCACCGCGCGCATGGCGGTCGTGTCGGTGGCCTACGTCGGCCTGCTCTATCTCTTCGGGGCGATCCCGAACGTCGCCTGGGGGTGGCTGTCGGTCTTCGTGGGGATCCTGGCCGGTCTCGCCTTCGGCGTGCCGCTCATGGCCTACGCCGCCTCCATCGAAGACGACAAGGGGCAGTTCGCGCTCGTGCAGAGGTTCGTCTTCATGCCGATGTTCCTGTTCTCCGGCACGTTCTACCCGCTCGCTGTCCTGCCGATCTGGCTGCAGTGGATCGGCTGGATCTCGCCGCTGTGGCACGCCGCGGAGCTCGGCCGCGCCCTCACCTACGACCATGTCGTCGCGCCGTGGATGATCGCCGTGCACCTGGGGTATCTGATCCTGTTGATCATCGTCGGATACGTCATCGGACGCCGCCTGTTCCAGAGGAGGCTGGCGAAGTGACCCTTCAGCACGCACCGCTGCCGACGACCGGTACCCGTCGCACCGGCGGAGTCCGCTCGCTCTGGGCGGGCAATCCCGGCGCCGTCGTGCAGCGGGGCTTCATCGCCGCACGCTCATCGAGCTGGGTGGTCATCCTCTCCGGCTTCTTCGAGCCGGTGTTCTACCTGCTCTCGATGGGGATCGGCCTGAGCGCGCTCATCGGCGACGTCGAGACCTCCACCGGGCTCGAGGTGTCGTACGCCGCCTTCATCGCGCCGGCACTCCTGGCCGTCTCGGCGATGAACGGCGCGATCTACGACTCCACCTGGAACGTCTTCTTCAAGCTCAACTACGGCAAGCTCTACGAGGGGATGCTGGCGACCTCGCTCGGGTCCCTCGACGTCGCCCTGGGCGAGATCCTCTACGCCCTCATGCGCGGGCTCCTGTACGCGTCGGGCTTCATGATCATCATGCAGTTCGCCGGGCTCAACCTCTCCTGGACGGCGCTGCTCGCCCTCCCGGCGGTGCTGCTCATCGGCTTCGGCTTCGCCAGTGTCGGCATGGCGATCACGAGCTACATGAAGGCCTTCCAGCACATGGACTGGATCAACTTCGTGCTGCTGCCGATGTTCCTGTTCTCGGCGACGCTGTACCCGATCACGGTGTACCCCGAGTTCGTGCAGTGGATCGTGAAGGCGCTGCCGCTGTGGCACGGTGTCGAGCTCATCCGCGGGCTCACCACGGGCGTGCTGCACACCGGCATGATCTGGCATGTCCTGTACTACGTGGTCATGATCGCGGTCGGCCTGGTCTTCACGACCAAGAGGCTGCGGGCGCTGTTCCTGGACTGACGCCGCGGTTCACGCCAACAGCTGGTGCCGGGCGAGGTCGCGATACAGCGGCGTCGATTCGATGAGCTCGGCGTGCGTGCCCTGCCCGACCACGCGGCCGGCCTCGAGCACCACGATGAGGTCGCTGTCGACGACGGTGGAGAGCCGGTGGGCGATCACCACGAGCGTGCGGCCGGTGGCGACGGCGTCGATCGCCTCCCGCATCCGCTGCTCGTTGACGCCGTCGAGGGAGGAGGTCGACTCGTCCAGAAGCAGGATCGGCGCCTCGGTGAGCAGTGCGCGGGCGATGGCGAGGCGCTGACGCTCACCGCCGGAGAGCATCACGCCGTCCTCGCCGACGGGTACATCGAGACCGAGCGGGCTGCGTTCGAGCACGTCGCCCAGGTTCACCGCGCGCAGCACGCGCTCGCAGTCGGCGTCGGATGCCGTGGGGGAGGCGAGCCGCAGATTGTCGGCGAGGGTGCCGGCGAGGGTGGGGGCGTCCTGCTCGACGTAGCCGAACTGCGCGCGCAGCTGCGCGCGCGGATACGTGCGGATGTCGTGGCCGTCCAGGCGGATCGACCCGCCCGTCGGATCGTAGAAGCGCTCGATGAGGGAGAGGATCGTGCTCTTGCCGGCGCCGCTCGGGCCGACGAGTGCGACGCGGGCGCCGCGCGGCACGGCGAAGGAGACCCCGCGCAGGACCTCGCGGTCCGCGGGGCGAGAGACCCTTCGGCCGGCTCAGGAACCGGATGTGGAAGCAACGAGGTCGACTCGGTACCGTCCCGCTCGAGGTGCGCGTCGACGAGCAGCGAGTGCGCCTCCGAGGCTGCGGCCTCCCGGGCGGCGATGACCGCGTCCGGGTACCGGAAGCGGACGTCGTGGAAGGAGAGGGCTGCGGCATCCGATGTCGGCTCTTCGACAGGGAGCGCGGCGGCGATCGCGGCGTCGTCTGCGTCTTCGTCGGGGAGCTCGAGCACCTCCTGGATGCGGCCGAGCGCGCCGAGCGCCTGGTTGATCGAGGTGATCGCGCCGAAGGTCGAGGCCAGCGGCATGATCAGCATGAACAGGAACATCACGAACACCACGAGCGAGGCGACCGTGATCGCCCCTGAGGCCACGCGCAGACCGCCGACGCCCAGCACGACCAGCAGCGACAGTTGCATCGCGACGCCCGCGATCGGCACGACGAGCGCGGAGATCTTCGCGATGCGCACGCCGATGCCGTAGGCCTCCTTCGCCCGCTCGGTGACGGCGTCCTTCTCACGCTCGGTGGCCCCCGAGGCGCGGATGGTGCGGATCGAGCCCACCGCGCGCTCGACGCCGGAGGCGAGCTCGCCGACCTTCTCCTGCTGGGCGGCGGAGGCGGTGCGGATGCGGGAGCTCAGCAGCACCACGACCACGACCGAGCCGCCGATCACCACGACGATGAGCAGCAGCAGTATCGGGTCGATGATGAGCATCGCCACGAGGGATCCGAGGAAGAGGAGGACGTTGCCGACGGCGTCCGCGAGCCCTTGGGTCAGCACGGCGTAGAGGAGCGTCGTGTCGGTGCCGACGCGCGAGACGAGGTCGCCGGTGCGGCGCGCGTCGAACTCGCGGACGGGCAGGTGCAGGATGCGGGCGATGAGCTGTCGGCGGCTGGAGTAGACGACGGCGGTGCCGGTGCGCTGGAGGAGATAGTGCTGATAGCCGGAGATCACCGAAGAGATCACGACCAGTGCGACGAGCACCCATACGAGGACGCCGAGCACGCCGCCGTCCTGCACGTCCTGGATGAGCTGTCCGACCAGCAGCGGCTGTGCGAGCGAGGCGATCGCGCCGGCGACGCTGAGGATCGCCACGACGATCAGCGTGCGCTTGTGCTCGAAGAGATAGGGGAGGAGCTGGCGGAACGTGGCGCGGGGACCGTCGTGTTCAGCGCCTCGTCCGCGGCGGCGTGTGATCGCCGTGCGCGACATGGTGACCTCGTTCTCAGGGTTTGCTCAACTATGGCCGTATTTCCTATGCGCGGCCTGCTTGCTCACGCCCAGGGCGCTCGCGATCGCCTGCCAGGAGTACCCGGCCAGACGGGCACGGCGCACCTGCACCTCTTCGGCGCGGGCGATCTCCTGGCGGAGGTCGCCGAGTCGCCGGATCTCGGCGAGCGGTTCGCGTTCCGGATCGAGGGCGGATGCGGTGCGCAGGGTCATGGTGTCAATCTACATTGACGCGCGAGTGCTGTCAACCAATATTGACGCGGACTCCTCCGCCTTCGCGTCGAGGAGGGGAGAGAGGTGTTACCAGATGACCGCGATCGCGGCGTTGGCGAGGGTCAGCAGACCGATGAGCCAGAAGATCACGGCGGGCGGCGTGCCGTCGGCGCTCTTGCGCTGGCGGCCGGCGCCGATGCCGAGCAGGGCACCGATCACGAGCAGGATGACCAGCTTGATGCCGATCTTCATGTAGTTCAGATCCGCATCGCCCCACGGGGCCGCCAGGGCGAACCCGGCGACGGCGGCGATGGCCAGCCCCCAGTGCATCGCGCGGTTGATCGTGCGCTTTCCGAGGGCCTCCACGACCCATCCGCCGAAGAGGACGGCGAACCCCCCGAGGTGGACCAGGACGACGACATCGCGCAGCGTTTCCATGCCTTCACGCTACGTCGGATGCCGCCCCGCCGCTAGGAAGGCAGACCTGACCTCGACAGGCCCGTCGCCCTCGTCTCGCTCAGCGTGCGGTGCCGCGCAGGTCGCGGACGACGATCGCGGTGCGCAGCGCGGCATCCGCCGCCTCCGCGCCCTTGTCCTCGGTCGAACCGGGAAGCCCCGCCCGGTCCAGACCCTGCTGCTCGTCGTCCAGGGTCAGCACGCCGAAGCCGACGGGCTTGCCGGCGTCGAGCGAGACGCGCGTGAGGCCATCGGTGGTCGCCGCCGACACGTACTCGAAGTGGGGCGTGCCACCGCGGATGATGACACCGAGCGCGACCACGGCATCCGCTCCGCCGGCGAAGGCGGCCTGCGCGGCCACCGCGAGCTCGAAGGAACCCGGAACGCGCACGAGGCGGTGCGCGGCACCGGCGGCGTCGAGCACGCGCTGCGCGCCGGCGATGAGGCCATCGGTGATCGTGTCGTGCCAGGTGCCGGCGATGACGACGACGTTCACGCCGGCACCGTCGACCGCCTCGCGTTCCGGGGCTCCTGCTCCGCTCACTGGGCGTCCTTTCCGTTCGCGAGAGCCGCCGAGAGCTCGACCTCGCCGATGATGTGACCCATCCGGTCACGCTTGGTCTCCAGGTACTGGTGGTTGTTGGGTCCGACCCCGACGATGAGCGGCACCTGCTCGACGATGTCGAGCCCGAGTTCGCACAACTGTGCCACCTTGTCGGTGTTGTTCGTCATCAGTCGCACCCTGCTGATGCCGAGGTCGGTGAGGATGCCGGCGGCGGCCGCGTAGTCGCGGGCGTCGGCGGGAAGGCCCAGCGCCAGGTTGGCGTCGACCGTGTCCAGCCCGCCCTCCTGCAGGCTGTAGGCGCGCAGCTTGTTGATGAGGCCGATGCCGCGCCCTTCGTGGCCGCGCATGTAGATCACTACGCCGCCCTCCTGCTCGATCGCGGAGAGCGCGGCGTCCAGCTGCGGACCGCACTCGCACTTGAGCGAGCCGAAGGCCTCACCGGTGAGGCACTCCGAGTGCACTCGGACGAGCGCGGTCTCGCCCAGATCCCCCGAGACGACCGCGATGTGATCGGTTCCGGTCACCCGGTCCTTGTACGCGAGGAAGCGGAAGGACCCGTGCTCGGTCGGGACGGTGGCATCCGCCCGCAGGCTCACCCGGCGCCGCGCCGCGCGGGACGGACCCTCCGGCTCGTGCTCGTTCAGGTGGTCGATGAGCTGCTCGATCGTGATGACGGGGACGTTGTCGCGCTTGCCCAGCTCCTTCAGCCGCGGCAGGCGCATCATGCTGCCGTCCTCATCGACGATCTCGGCGATCGCGCCGACCGGCTGGAGGCCCGCCAGCCGCATGAGCTCCACGGCCGCCTCGGTGTGGCCGCTGCGCTCGCGCACGCCGCCGTCGACCGCGCGCAGGGGGAGCACGTGCCCCGGTCGGATCAGGTTCGTCGCCGTCGACTCCGGGTTCGCCAGCACGTTCAGGGTGCGTGCACGATCGGCGGCGCTGATGCCGGTCGTGATGCCGTCAGCCGCGTCCACGCTCACCGTGTACGCGGTCGAGCGGGCGTCCTCGTTGCGCTCCACCATCGGCGGCAGGTCGAGGTGGTCGGCGAGGTCTGCCGGCATCGGCGCGCAGATGAAGCCGGACGACCAGCGCACGGTCCACGCGACCCACTCGGGGGTGGCGAGCTCGGCGGAGAGGATCGCATCGCCCTCGTTCTCGCGGTTCTCGTCGTCGGCGACGATCACCGGCCGGCCGGCACGCAGGGCGTCGAGCGCCTCGGGGATGGTGGCAAGACTCATCGTGAGTGTCCTTCCGCAGGTGCCCGGAAGGCGAGCAGACGCTCGACATGCCGGGCGATGATGTCCGTCTCGAGGTTGACGTGGTCGCCGACGGCGCGCGCGCCGAGGGTCGTCGCGGTGAGCGTCTCGGGGATGAGCGAGACCTCGAACCACGCGGGTCCCGCTGCGGAGGGGGCGCTCACGGCGCTCACCGTCAGCGAGGTGCCGTCGACCGAGATGGAGCCCTTGTCGACGACGAGGGGAGCGAGTGCCTCAGGCAGGGCGATCCGCAGCACCTGCCACTTGTCGCCGGGGCGCACTTCCAGCACCTCGCCGACCCCGTCGACGTGCCCCTGCACGATGTGGCCGCCCAGGCGCGCTCCCACCGGCATCGCCTTCTCGATGTTGACCCGCGAGCCGACCCCGATGCCGGCGAGCGCGGACACGTCGAGCGTCTGCTTCATGACATCGGCGTCGAAGGTGTCGGAGGTCGAGTCCACCACGGTCAGGCACACGCCGCTCACCGCGATCGACTCGCCGTGCACGGCGTCGCCGACCGCGCCCGGAGCGCGCACGGTGAGCCGCCAGCCGTCGCCGGCCGGTGCGATGCGGGTGATCTCCCCGATCTCGGTGATGATTCCGGTGAACATCAGTGGGGGCCTCCTTGGGCTGCGGGGTCGTCTTCCCCGGTGGTTGAGTGAGCCCTCGAAGAGGGCGAGTCGACACGCGGTCGTAGAACCAGCAGAAGGTCGTCACCGAGCGATTCGGCCGACGACACCGTCAGACGCTTCTGCTCGCCGATCGTCGTCACGCCGACGTCTCTGATGGCGAGCCGGTCGCCGCCCAGGAGCGTCGGCGCCACGTAGACGAGCAGCTCGTCGGCGAGCCCCTCGCGCAGGAACACGCTGGCGATGGTCGGTCCGCCCTCGATGAACACGCGCTGCACGCCGCGCTCGCGAAGGTCGGTGAGCAGCCCGTCGAGATCCGCGCCGTCGTGGCGGAGCACGGCCTGCGGATGCCGCAGCACCGCCGCATCCGCGGGGATCTCGCGGGTGCCGAGCACCACGGGGACCGGCTGCGACTCGTACAGCGAGCCGTCGTCGCGCCGCGCGGTCAGTGCCGGGTCGTCGGCGAGCAGTGTTCCGGTACCGACGACGATCGCGTCGGCAGCGGCCCGGCGACGGTGCACGTCGGCGCGTGCCTCGGGGCCGGTGATCCACTGGCTCGTCCCATCGGATGCCGCAGCACGCCCGTCCAGGCTCTGCGCCCACTTCACGGTGATGTGGGGGCGGCCGAGCCGCTGCACGGTGAGCCAGGAGTCCAGGAGGTCTTCGGCGGCATCCGTCGCGGCATCCGCTTCGACGTCGACGCCCGCAGCGCGCAGACGCTCGGCTCCGCCGGAGGCGAGCTCGCCGTCGTCGCCGATCGCGAAGACCACCCGGGCGACGCCGGCGTCGATGAGCGCCTGGCTGCAGGGGCCGGTGCGGCCGGTGTGGTTGCAGGGCTCGAGCGTCACGACCGCGGTCGTGCCACGTGCGGCATCCGGGTCCAGTTTCGAGAGCGCGTCGACCTCGGCGTGGGCCGTGCCGGCACCCCGGTGCCAACCCTCGGCGAGCACGGCGCCGGAGGGGGAGAGGATGACCGCGCCGACCTGCGGGTTCAGCCCGCGTGGGCCGCGGCGGGCGAGCGTGAAGGCCCGCGCGAGTGCTGTGCGCTCCGCCTCGGTCACTGCCATCCGTCGTCCTTTGAAAATGGCTCCGGGGTTCTCGAGAACGCGCATGCGCGCCGCGTGCTGCCTCCCATCCGGACTAGCGAGGTCTCCCTCGCATCACCGTCGGTTCCGGAATTCCACCGGATCGGCGGAGGGAACTCCTCGTTCCCGCCGCTCGCGGACTGTCACCGCCGGTTCGGATTCTCACCGACCCCGGAGCACGTTGATGCTCTGATTGTACTCAACGCGCGGCGTCGCGGTTCATTCCCTGTCATGGAAGGACCTCTCCGGGCGTTCCGCGGTGACCGCGCGTCACAATGTTTCGGCGGCCCTCGCCCTCTGCGGCGGCACTATCGTCAAGTCAGAAGAGACCCTCTGCACGCGATCCAAGGAGACAGCATGTCCACCGCCGCCACCGTCCGCACCGTCACCGTCGATGAGACCGCCGAGATCGTCGCCGCGGGCACGCACACCATCTTCGATGTGAACTCCCCCAGCGCTACGCGGACGGGCACGTCCCCGGGGCGGTCAACATCGCCAAGGACGCCGTGGCCGGCGCACTTCCGACGGAGGAGGACGCTCCCGTGGTCTTCTACTGCGGCAGCATCACGTGCCAGGCGGCGCCGAACGCCGCGCAGTTCGCCGCCTCCCTCGGGTACACCGACGTGAGCGTGCTCAGCGCGGGCATCGCCGGCTGGGAGGAAGCCGGACAGCCCACCGAGAAGGCCTGAGCTTCGCGCCGCTACTTCAGCAGGCGGGAGAGTCGCCGGTCGGCGAGCGGTTTGCCGCCGGTCTGACAGGTCGGGCAGTACTCCAGCGACCGGTCGGCGAAGAAGACGCTGCGCACCGTGTCGCCGCAGACGGGGCAGGGCTGCCCCCGGCGGCCGTGCACGCGCATCCCGCTGCGCTTGGAGTCTTTGAGGTCGGCGGGCGGAGTGCCGGATGCCGTGGCGACCGCCTCGCGCAGAGTGCTCTGCAGCGCGTCGTAGAGCCGGGCGACCTCGTCGGGGCCGATCTTCCCCGAGATCGCGTACGGAGACATCCGCGCGACATGGAGGATCTCGTCGGAGTAGGCGTTTCCGATCCCGGCGATCACCGACTGGTCGCGCAGCAGTCCTTTGATCTGCATGCAGCGACCGTCGAGCAGGCCGGCGAACACCTCTTCGGTGAACGCCGGGTCCAGAGGATCGGGCCCGAGGCGCGCGATGCCGGGAACCTCGTCGGGGTCGCGCACGACGTAGACCGCGAGCGACTTCTTCGTGCCGGCCTCGGTCAGGTCGAAGCCGCTGCCGTCATCGAGCGTGACCCGCAGCGCGATCGGAGAGCGCCCCGGCTTCACGAGCGTGGTCGTCACCTTCTCGTACCAGCGCAGCCAACCGGCCTTGGCGAGGTGGAAGACGAAGTGCAGTTCGGTGTCGTCTCGCGTCGTTCGGATGTCGACGAACTTGCCGTGCCGGGCGGCGCCGATGATCTCGGCGCCGTGCAGGGCATCGATCGGCGGGTCGTAGGTGCGCAGTGCGGAGATCGCCGCGACGCTGATCCTCGTGATCGTCCTGCCCGCGGCGCGCTCGCCGAGGAACTCGGCGAGTCCCTGCACCTCCGGCATCTCGGGCATGGCCTCATCCTCGCACGCACCACGGACACGCGGGCGGACCGGTGAGGCGCGAGGGAAGAGAGAAGCGCGCTCAGACGCGCCGGAGCAGGCCCACCTTGTCGTAGACGTCGGCCAGGGTGCGGTCGGCGACGGCATCGGCCTTGGCGGCGTTCTCCGCGAGGATCCGGTCGAGCTCGGCCGGATCGTCCAGCAGCTCGAGAGCGCGCTCGCGCACCGGCCCGAAGACACCAGTGACGACCTCGGCGAGACCCTTCTTGAAGTCGCCGTAGCCGCGGCCGGCGTACTCGTCCTCGATCGACGCGATCTGGCGGCCGGTCAGTGCGGCGTAGATCACCAGCAGGTTCGAGACGCCCGGCTTGGCCTCGCGGTCGAAGCGCACGGAGCCCTCGTTGTCGGTCACGGCGCGCATGATCTTCTTCGCCGTCTTGGCGGGTTCGTCCAGCATCCACAGCACACCGGCATCCGACTCCGCGGACTTCGACATCTTCGCGGTCGGGTCCTGCAGGTCGTAGATGCGCGCCGTCTCCTTCTGGATGACCGGAAGCGGGACCGTGAACGCCTCGCCGAAGCGCTTGTTGAAGCGCTCCGCCAGGTCACGCGTGAGCTCGACATGCTGCTTCTGGTCGTCGCCGACCGGAACGACATCCGTCTGATAGAGCAGGATGTCTGCGGCCATCAGCACCGGGTAGGTGAACAGGCCGACAGAGGCCTTGTCCGCGCCGTAGCGGGCGGACTTGTCCTTGAACTGCGTCATCCGCCCGGCCTCGCCGAAGCCGGTGATGGTCGACAGGATCCAGGCGAGCTCGGTGTGTGCCCGCACATGCGACTGCACGTACAGCGTCGACTTCGACGGCTCGATGCCGGCGGCGATGTACTGCGCGGCCGTGCGCCGCGTCTTCTCGCGCAGCTCGGCCGGGTTCTGCTCGACCGTCAGGGCGTGCAGGTCGACGACGGAGAAGAAGGCGTCGTAGGAGGTCTGCAGATCCCGCCACTGCAGGAGAGCCCCGATGTAGTTGCCGATCTGAAGCGAGTCGGCCGAGGGCTGCATTCCGGAGTAAAGGCGAGGCTTGGTCACGGAACCAATCCTACGGGGATGCCGCACGAGGTGACCTACGCTGGAGGCATGCGCTCCGTACCGCCCCGCCTCCCCGGCGGGAGCCGTGCTCCGAGGTCACGCGCACTGTATGTCGAGACGACCATCCGCGCTCCGATGGAGCGGATCTGGGAGCTCACGCAGACTCCCGTGGAGCATGTCCGCTGGGATGTGCGCTTCAGTCGGATCCAGCCCACCGGTGTGCGGGAGAAGGGGGCTCAGGAGTTCCGCTATGAGCTCGATCTGGGCGTGCACGTCATTCGCGGCACGGGCGTCTCGCTCGGGGAACGGCGCAGCGCTCATGGTGAGCGCACCTCGGCTCTGATCTTCACACCCGACGACGTCCTCTCCCCGCTGGGCCCCGGACGCGGCTACTGGCGCTATGTCCCCACCGACGACGGCGTGCGCTTCTTCACCGGCTACGACTACGCCCCGGGATGGGGATGGCTTGGACGGATGCTGGATCCCCTGATCACACGCCCCTTCGTGTGGTGGCTGACGGCCTGGAGCTTCGACCGCCTGCGGCTGTGGGCCGAGGACGGAATCGAGCCTGAGCGCTTCTCGCTGTGGCGAGCGCTGCTGCCCGCTCGCGGGCCGCGCCCGCGAGCGCGCCGTTGTCTGTCGCGTCCGCCGACCGGCGGCCGCACGATCGTGGAGAACGCCCCGGACACGCTGCAGGAGATCGACACATGACGCCTCCGGACGGGATCTTCCCTCGTGCGCTCGGCGCCGACTTCGAGCGGCTCCACCCCAGCTGCAGCGACGCTTCGGCGTCGGGGTGGTCAGCGGGTACGGATGCGTGGGACGGGGAGTGATGAGTCACGTGCGGCGCGGGCCGTGGTGGACTATGCCGTTCCTCGCCCTCGGCGCGAGCCGGAACATCATGTTCCCCGAGAAGGGGAGGGACATCCCGTTCCAGATCGAGAACTACGCCTACATCGACGGATTCGGGCGGGAGACAGTCACCTTCGTCCGGACGATGCAGATCCGCCGGGGCCGGCGTCGCCGCTTCGACGCGACCATGATCTACAGCCCGGCGCGGGAGAGGATCGTCGACTATCTTGGCACGCACCAGCATCTCGCCGTCGACCTCGACCTGGTGGTCACCGACGACGGCGGGCTCCGGCTGACCTCCGGTGCGCAGCGCTTCTTCGAGGGCCGTTGGCGTTCCGGTTCCCGATGATCCTCAGCGGGTTCGCCCACCTCACCGAGCACTTCGACAATGAGCGACAGGTCTTCGTCATCGATCTGGAGGTGCGCAATCGCCTGCTCGGTTTCCTGTTCGGCTACCGCGGCGAGTTCACCTGCGAGTACCCGGAGGGCACGGATGCGCCGGTGACCACGAAGCCCTATCGCGAGGAGCGACGCGAATGAGTACGCGCGACTCCGTGTTCCTCCGCGCGCTCGGCCCGGAGGCCGAACGACTGAGCCCGGAGGTGCGCGAGTACGTCGCGGGTCCTCCGGAGGGACGCACCGCCGGTCGCGGCCGGGGTGTCTTCGCGGTCGCCGGCAGCCCTCTGCGCCGACTCGGAGGGCTGTTGGCGCTCGTGACCGGACCGGGCGTGATGCTGACGCGCTATGAGCGCGAGGTGCCTTTCGAGATCGTGAACCTGCCCACGACGGAGAACGGCGTGCCCGTGCTCCACGCCGAGCGGGACTTCCGGTTCCGCGGGGGTGCACAGCGCTTCGTCGACGTGCTCTACGTCGGCGCGACGGCCGGCACTCTGGTCAACGTCCCCGGCACGCGCGGCCGGGTGGAACTGCTGCTGGAGTGCGCGGTGACGCCCGGCGGCGGACTGCGCCTGCGCTCGCGCGCGGCACGGATCAGGCTGGGAGCGCGACGGTTCCGCCTGCCGGCGATCCTCGCTGTGCAGGTCGAGGCCGTCGACGACTGGGATGCGGCGCGAGGGCGGCGCACGATCGATGCGGTCGTGCGGCATCCGCTGCTCGGAACCGTGCTGCGCTATCGAGGCTGGTTCGACTACGAGTACGAGGAATGACCGCCTCTCAGTACCGGTAGTCGACGACCACCGGGGCGTGATCGCTCCAGCGCTCGGCGTAGGAGGCCGCCTTGGCGACGCGGTAGTTCTCGGCGCGCTCCGCCAGGGCGGGGGTCGCCACGTGATAGTCGATGCGCCAGCCGGTGTCGTTGTCGAAGGCCTGGCCGCGCGCCGACCACCAGGTGTAAGGACCGTCGACCTCGCCGTGCACGCGACGACCGATGTCGACCCAGCCGAGCCCCGGGCCACGCGTGCCGTCGACGCACTCGATGTCTTCGCCCTCCGGCCCGAAGAAGCGGTCGAAGTAAGCACGCTCGCGCGGCAGGAAACCGGCCTTCTTGCGGTTGCCGCGCCAGTTCTTGATGTCGAGCTCGCGATGGCCGACGTTCAGGTCGCCGGTCACGAGCGCCAGCTCGCGCTCGCTCTTCAACGCGGCCAGACGCTCGGTCATCGCGTCGAGGAACAGCCACTTCTGCTCTTGGCGGGGGTGTCGACCTCGCCGCTGTGCACATAGGTGCTGACGATCGTGACCGGCTCGTCGCCGAGCAGGAAGTCGCCTTCGAGCCAGCGGCCCGCGGAGTCGAACTCCTCGGGGCCGAGCGTCGTGCGCGTCGCCAGCGGCGGAGTGCGGCTCACGATCGCCACACCCGCCCGGCCCTTCGCGGTGGCCGGGTCGTGCACGAACGTCCACCCGGGGAAGGCCGCCTCCAGATGCTCGTCCTGCGCGCGCACCTCCTGGAGGGTCAGGACGTCGACGTCGGCGGCGTCGAGCCACGAGTGCAGGCCGTTGCGGACCGCCGCGCGGATCCCGTTGACATTGACAGAGGCGACACGCAGATGGGGCATGCTTCCAGCCTAGCCAGCGTCGCCGACGGTCATTCGAACAGGCTGCTGCGCTTGATCGGCGGGGAGCCGACTCCTCGATCTGAGCCAGTTCCTCCGCGGCCTGCCGTACGGCCCGATCCGCACGCCGCCGGCGCCACCACGCGGCATCCGCGCGTTCTTCCTTCGCTTCGCGCAGCCTGATCCGCGCGGCGAGCAGGAGCGCGGCATGCTCGGCCGCACGCCGCTCGTTCTCGCTCTGGTGGCTGAGGGGGAGTTCCTGATCGCCGGCGGAGACCGCGATCCAGGAGGCTGCGACGAGGATGACGATGCCGTTCAAGCGGAACCAGAGCAGGAAACCGATGAAGATCGCGAACGTCGCCAGAAGGGGGTTGTTCGGCGTGTACCCGAAGAGGTAGCCGGCACCGAGCTGCAGGACCGCCATGCCCGCACCGCCCAGCGTGGCGCCGGGCATGATCGAGCGCAGGCCCAGGCTCGTCCCGGCGAGGAAGCGGAACAGCCCCGCAAGGGCGAGCGTGTTGATCACGAACGCCACGAAGATCGACAGGAGGCGCACGAAGATCCCGGACCAGATCTCCGTGTCGGGTCCGAAGAACGAGAGGATCCAGCCGAACAGGCCCGAGGTGACCGTCGCCGCCACCGATCCGGCGATCAACGCTGCGCCGAACACGGCCGCCGCCAGCAGGTCCCGCGCCTTGAGGAGGATGTAACCGCGGCTGTCGAAGGGGAGCACGAAGATGTCGCGGACGGCGCGACGGGCGAAGGTGATGAAGCCGATCGCCGTCCAGATCGCGACGCCGATCGCCACGATACCGGTGATCGTGAAGACGCTGGCGCTCCGATCCGCGACCTCTCTGACCTGCTCGGGTGTGACGAGGCCGTTGTCGCTGATCAGATCGGGGATGTAGCTGTTGACGATCGCGATGAGGCTGTTGATCACGTCGTCGTTCGCGCCGAGCCACAGCCCAGCGCTGGCGAAGGCGACATAGAGCGCCGCGACGATCGCGAATAGCGCCTGGTAGCTGACCCCCGCCGCGAGGAGGAATCCATTGTGCTGCAGGAAGTGACGCCAGACGCGCACCGGAAACCAGGCGAGCGTGCGCCGGGTCAGCGCGGTGGCGCGCTCGACGGGCTGTTCGAGACGGCCCCGCAACGACTGCAGCGGACTCGCGTCCTGCGTTTCAGGGTTGTCGGACACGTCCCCACCTTAGAGCTTTCCGGCATCCGATCGAGAACGCGCGGACCGTTCCTCCGCCTGCGGGCAGAGGACGTCTCGTGCGCTCTCGGCGGTGGAGACGGTTCTCAGCGACCGCCGCGGAGGATGGCCTGCTTGACCTCGGCGATCGCCTTGGTGACCTCGATGCCGCGGGGGCACGCCTCGGTGCAGTTGAAGGTCGTGCGGCAGCGCCACACTCCCTCTTTGTCGTTGAGGATGTCCAGGCGCACATCGGCGTTGTCGTCGCGCGAGTCGAAGATGAAGCGGTGCGCGTTGACGATCGCCGCCGGCCCGAAGTACTGGCCGTCGGTCCAGAACACCGGGCACGACGAGGTGCACGCCGCGCACAGGATGCACTTGGTGGTGTCGTCGAAGACCTCGCGGTCGACGATCGACTGCACACGCTCCTTGCCCTTCTCGGGGTGGAGTTCGCCACGAGGAACGGCTGCACATCGCGGTAGGAGGCGAAGAACGGCTCCATGTCGACGATGAGATCCTTCTCCAGCGGCAGGCCCTTGATCGCCTCGACGTAGATCGGCTTGGAGATGTCGAGATCCTTGATCAGCGTCTTGCACGCCAGGCGGTTGCGGCCGTTGATGCGCATCGCGTCGGAACCGCAGATGCCGTGCGCGCAGGAGCGGCGGAAGGCGAGCGAGCCGTCGACCTCCCACTTGATCTTGTGCAGGGCGTCGAGCACGCGGTCGGTGGAGTACAGCTCGACGTCGTAGTCGACCCAACGCGGCTCTTCGTCGACCTCGGGGTTGAATCGGCGCACGATGAGCGTGACGAGGAAGGACTGCACGCCGGTGTCGTCGGCCGCGTCGCGCGCCTCAGCCTCGGACGCGAGTTCCGGATCCACGAGTGCGGTGGACATCAGTACTTCCTTTCCATCGGCTGGTAGTTGGTGATGACGACCGGTTTCCAGTCGAGACGGATGTGGTCGTCGGCGACGGAGGAGTGCGGGTCGCCCGACAGGTAGGCCATCGTGTGCTTCATGTACGTCTCGTCGTCGCGCTTCGGGAAGTCGTCGCGCATGTGGCCGCCGCGGCTCTCCTTGCGGTTGCGGGCGGTGTAGACGACGACCTCGGCGATGTCGAGGAGGAAGCCGAGCTCGACGGCCTCGAGCAGGTCGGTGTTGAAGCGCTTGCCCTTGTCGTCGACGTGGATGTTCTTGTAGCGCTCGCGGAGATCGGCGATCACGCCCAGCACGTGCGTGAGCGACTCCTCGGTGCGGAACACCTGGGCGCCCTTGTCCATCTCGTCCTGGAGCGTCTTGCGCAGCACGGCGATGCGCTCGGTGCCGGCGTTGCTGCGGAGACCCTCGAGCATCTCGCGGACCTCCTTCGCCGGGTCGTCGGGGAGCGGCACGAAATCGGCCGTCTTGACGTACTCGACCGCGTTCTTCCCGGCGCGCTTGCCGAACACGTTGATGTCCAGAAGCGAGTTCGTGCCCAGACGGTTGGCGCCGTGCACCGAGACGCAGGCGCATTCGCCCGCGGCGTACAGCCCCGGCACGACGGTGTCGTTGTCGGCCAGCACCTCGGCGTCGTTGTTGGTCGGGATGCCGCCCATCGCGTAGTGCGCGGTCGGCATGACCGGCACGGGCTCGACGACCGGGTCGACGCCCAGATAGGTGCGGGCGAACTCGGTGATGTCGGGGAGCTTGGTCTCGAGCACCTCCGCACCCAAGTGCGTGCAGTCCAGCAGCACGTAGTCCTTGTGGGGCCGGCGCCGCGACCCTCGGCGACCTCCTGGACCATGCAGCGGGCGACGATGTCACGCGGGGCGAGGTCCTTGATCGTCGGGGCGTAGCGCTCCATGAAGCGTTCACCGCTCGCGTTGCGCAGGATCGCTCCCTCGCCGCGCGCGCCCTCGGTGAGGAGGATGCCGAGGCCGGCCAGACCGGTCGGGTGGAACTGGAAGAACTCCAGATCCTCCAGCGGCAGACCCTTGCGCCAGACGATGCCGACGCCGTCGCCGGTGAGTGTGTGCGCGTTGGAGGTCGTCTTGAAGATCTTGCCGAAGCCGCCGGTGGCGAAGACGACCGCCTTGGCGTGGAAGACGTGCAGCTCGCCGGTGGACAGGTCGTAGGCGACCACGCCGGCGGTCTGGGTCTTTCCGTCGGCGTCCTTGACCGTGATCAGGTCGAGCACGTAGAACTCGTTGAAGAAGTTGATGCCGAGCTTGACGCAGTTCTGGAACAGCGTCTGCAGGATCATGTGGCCGGTGCGGTCGGCGGCGTAGCAGGCGCGGCGCACCGGCGACTTGCCGTGCTCGGCCGTGTGCCCGCCGAAGCGGCGCTGGTCGATCTTGCCCTCGGGGTGCGGTTGAACGGCAGACCCATGTTCTCCAGGTCGATGACCGCGTCGATCGCTTCTTTGGCGAGGATCTCGGCGGCGTCCTGGTCGACCAGGTAGTCACCGCCCTTGACGGTGTCGAAGGTGTGCCACTCCCAGGAGTCCTTTTCCACGTTCGCGAGGGCCGCGGCCATGCCGCCCTGCGCGGCACCCGTGTGCGAACGGGTGGGGTAGAGCTTGGAGATCACGGCCGTGCGTGCCCCGGACCGGCTTCGATCGCCGCTCGCATGCCTGCGCCGCCGGCGCCGACGATGACGATGTCGAACTCGTGGTAGTGAACGCCGTCACGAACGACGGAATCCTGGGTCTGCGTTGTCACTCTCGTTGCTCTCTTCTCAGTTCCCGACGACGCCCTGGGCGACGCACTCATCCCACAGCACGCTGCTCTCCGTCACACCGAGGCACGGGTCGAAGGTGAAGACGACGAGGGTGCCGAGGAGGATGAGCAGGGCGGCGGCGAGGCCGATCGCCCAGACGAGCGCCTTGCGCGCCCGCGGAGCCGTCACGTAGTCGTTGACGATGGTGCGCATGCCGTTGGCGCCGTGGATGAGTGCGAGCCAGAGCATCAGCACATCCCACCACTGCCAGAACGGCGAGGCGAACTTCCCGGCGACGAAGGCGAAGTCCAGCGCGGCGATGCCGTCGCCGATCATGAGGTTGACGAAGAGGTGGCCGAAGATGAGGACGACCAGGAGCACGCCGGAGACGCGCATGAAGACCCAGCCCCACTTCTCGAGGTTGATCTTGCGGGCGCGGCGTGCGGGCGCCTCGACGGTCTGTGCGGACATCAGTGACCCCTCCGACGTGCGAGAAGACGTTGATGAGGTGGCGCGGAGTGAAGCCCGCCATGACGACGGCCCACAGGCCGAGCACGCCCCAGAAGAGCTGGCGGTGGTAGCGCGCCCCCTTCGACCAGAAGTCGACGAGGATGATGCGCAGGCCGTTGAAGGCGTGGAAGGCGATGCCGCCGACCAGGACGACCTCGCCTATGCCCATGACCGGGTTCTGGTAGGTGCCCAGGACCGCGTTGTACGCCTCGGGGAGACGCGGATCAGTGCGGTATCGAGCACATGAACCAGAAGGAAGAAGAAGATGGCGACTCCGGTGATGCGGTGAAGCACCCATGACCACATGCCTTCGCGTCCTCGGTAGAGGGTTCCGCGCGGGGTCTTGGAAGTGGTTTCCGAAATCGACGGTGTCAAGCGAGTGCTTGCGGACACGGTCGTCCTCCCTGATCGATGCGAGGTCGGCTGCGCGCACCATGGCGCGCCCGATCCCTCTCATCCTATTCCTGTCCGACACCTGTGAGCGACGAAGGTGACCCTAACCCGGTGCACAGACGCGAATCAGGGCAGGGTCTATAGGGTGGGGGTGTGATTGAAGGGTTCTACGCGGTCATCCCCGCCGGCGGCATCGGCAGTCGTCTGTGGCCCTTGTCGCGGGCGGACGCCCCGAAGTTCCTGCACGACCTGACCGGCTCAGGCAACTCGCTCCTGCGCGACACCTGGGACAGGCTCGAGCCTTTGGCCGGGCCCGATCGAATCTCGGTGGTGACCGGAAGGGCGCATCGCGCCGCCGTCGAGGCGCAGCTTCCCGGCATCCCGGATCACAATGTCTTCCTCGAGTCCGAGCCGCGCGAGTCGGCGGCGGCCATCGGGCTGGCCGCCGCGATCCTCCACCATCGCGATCCGGATGTCATCATCGGCTCCTTCGCGGCCGACCACATGATCCGCGGCACCCAGGTCTTCCAATGGGCGGTGCAGCAGGCCGTGCAGGTGGCGCGCGAGGGCTACATCGTCACGATCGGGATCCCGCCGACGGAGCCCTCGGTGGGCTTCGGCTACATCAAGCGCGGAGAGGAGCTCGTCGTGGAGGGGGCTCCCGAAGCGGCCCTCGTGGAGCGTTTCGTCGAGAAGCCCGACCTCGACACGGCGCGGATGTACGTCGCCGAACGCAACTACCTGTGGAACGCCGGCATCTTCATCGCCAAGGCGAGCGTGCTGCTCGAAGAGATGGCGCTGCACCAGCCCGCCCTGCATGCGGGTCTCGTCGAGCTCGCCGCCTCCTGGGACGACCGCGAGGCGCGCGGTCCCGCCGTCGATCGCATCTGGCCGACGCTGCCGAAGATCGCGATCGACTACGCCGTCGCCGAGCCCGCCGCGGAACGCGGCCGCCTGGCCGTCGTCCCCGGACACTTCGACTGGGACGACGTGGGCGACTTCGCCTCGCTCACCAAGCTCATCTCGCAGGGGCGCAAGAACGACCTGGCCGTGCTGGGCCCGAACGCCCGTGTGCTGTCGGATGCCGCCAGCGGCATCCTCGTCAGCCAGACCTCGCGCGTGATCAGCCTCGTCGGCGTGCGCGACATCGTCGTGGTCGACACCCCGGATGCGCTCCTGGTCACGACGACCGAGCATGCGCAGCGGGTCAAGAGCGTGGTCGAATCGCTCAAGCTGACCGGTCGCGGCGACGTGCTGTGACAACCGTGTGTTTCGCGATCATTGCAAGTCGATAACCTTCCGGGTCCGACTGCGCAAATCTCTAGGTCGCAGGGTGAGACAGTAGGTAACTTTGTTCCGCCCGCGAAATCCGCGGTCCCATCAATGTGGAGGCTGCATTGACCATTTCGACCACCAAGAAGGTCCTCGGCGTCACCGGCGCCGCGGCACTGCTCCTCGCCCTCGCCGGCTGCGGCTCGGCGCCCGAGGCACCGACCGGCACCACCGAGCCCGCACCCGAGGTCGACTTCCTCGCCTGCGCCGTCTCGGACGAGGGCAGCTGGAACGACAAGAGCTTCAACGAGGCCGCGTTCGAGGGCCTGAAGAAGGCAGAGGCCGAGCTCGGCGTCAGCACCCAGGGCTTCGAGTCGCACTCGCCCGACGACTTCGGTCCGAACCTCGAGTCCGCGGTGAACGCGAACTGCGACATCACCTTCGCCGTCGGCTTCAACTTCTCGTGGGAGGGCTCGCTCGAGCGCATCATCAACGAGAACGCCGAGGCGCACTTCGGATGGGTCGACGGCTGGCCGATGGGCGATCACGGCAACCTGAAGCCGATCGAGTACTCGATGGCGGAGTCGAGCTTCCTCGCCGGCTACCTCTCGGCCGACTTCAGCACCAGCAAGGTGCTCGGCACCTATGGCGGCATGGACATCCCCTCGGTCACGGTCTTCATGGACGGCTTCCGCAACGGCGCCGCGAAGTGGGCCGAGGACAACGGCACCGACGTCACCGTGCTGCCGTACCAGTTCGTCGGCGACTTCGCCAACACCGGTGTCGCGCAGTCGATCTCCGAGGCCTTCCTCGCCGATGACGCCGACGTGATCTTCCCGGTCGCCGGCGGTCTGTTCACCGGCACCGCTGCGGCGATCGAAGCAGCCGGCAGCGACGCGGTCTTCCTCGGAGTCGACAAGGACATCGCCCTGACGCAGCCCGACCTGGCGCCCATGGTGCTGACCTCGGTCGAGAAGCGCATGACGCAGGCCGTGTTCGACGTCATCGCCGAGCTCGTCGGCGGCGCGGACTTCGACGCGACCTCCTACGTCGGCACGCTCGAGAACGGCGGCACGGCGCTCAGCGACTTCTACGACTTCGAGTCGGAGGTCTCCGACGAGGTCAAGGCGAAGATCGCCGAGCTCACCCAGCAGATCATCTCGGGTGAGATCGACCCCGCAGCAGCACCGTAAGCACCTTCCTTCGGTCGCCCCGCAGATCTCCTCTGCGGGGCGACCGAAGTCGTTCTTCCCCAGACGAGGGCCCTCCGGCAGACTAAGGAAACATGAAGCTCGAACTTCGCGGTATCACGAAGCGATTCGGACCGCTCGTCGCCAACGACTCGATCTCGATCACCGTGGAGGCAGGGCAGATCCACGCGCTGCTCGGTGAGAACGGTGCGGGCAAGTCCACGCTGATGAACGTCCTGTTCGGGCTGTACGACCCGGATGAGGGCGAGATCGTTCTCGACGGACGGCCGCGGGACTTCGACGGGCCCGGCGATGCGATGCGCGCCGGCATCGGCATGGTGCATCAGCACTTCATGCTGATCCCGGTGTTCACGGTCGCCGAGAACGTCATCCTGGGCTTCGAGCCCACCCGTGCCGCAGGACTGCTCGATCTGCGCACGGCGCGGAAGCGGGTGCGCGAGCTCTCCGAGCGATTCGGGTTCAACATCGATCCGGATGCCGTCGTCGGCGACCTGTCGGTGGGTGCTCAGCAGCGCGTCGAGATCATCAAGGCGCTCTCGCACGATGCGCGCGTCCTCGTGCTCGACGAGCCGACCGCGGTGCTGACGCCGCAGGAGACCGATGAGCTCATGGAGATCATGCGGCAGCTGGCCGCGGAGGGCACGTCGATCGTCTTCATCACCCACAAGCTGCGCGAGGTGAAGGCGGTCGCCGACACCATCACGGTCATCCGGCACGGCAAGGTGGTGGGCGAGGCCTCGCCCGAGGCTACGCCTGCGGAGCTCGCGACCATGATGGTCGGCCACGCCATCGACCTGGTGGTCAACAAGGAAGAGGCGAAGCTCGGCGACGTGGCGCTCGAGGTCACCGACGTCGTGGCTTTCGACCAGTTCCGCAACCCCGTCCTCAACGGCGTGTCCTTCGAGATCCGCGAGGGGAGATCCTCGGCATCGCGGGTGTCCAGGGAAACGGGCAGACGGAGCTCGCCGAGGCGATCGTGGGCCTGCGCAAGGTGCAGGGCGAGATCAGGCTCTACGGCAAGGATCTCACCAAGGCGGGTGTCCGGGAGGTGCTGGATGCGGGCGTCGGCTACGTGCCCGAGGACCGCAAGCGCGATGGGCTCGTCGCCGAGTTCACGATCGCGGAGAACCTCATGCTCGACCGCAGCAACGGTGCCCCGTTCGCGGGGCCGTTCGGCGTGAACTTCGCCTTCCGCGACGAGTTCGCCGCCCAGAAGATCGCCGAGTTCGATGTGCGCACGCAGGGTCCTGACGTCCCCGCCGGCCGTCTCTCGGGCGGGAACCAGCAGAAGGTCGTGGTCGCGCGGGAGATGTCGCGCGAGCTGCGTCTGCTCGTCGCCTCCCAGCCGACGCGCGGCGTCGACGTCGGATCGATCGAGTTCATCCACGAGCAGGTCGTCGCCGCCCGGGACTCCGGCATCCCGGTGCTGATCATCTCGAGCGAGCTCGACGAGGTCGTCGCGCTCGCCGATCGGATCGCGGTCATGTACCACGGTCGCATCCTCGACATCGTTGCGCCGGATACGGCCCGATCGAAACTCGGTGAACTCATGGCGGGGTGGTCGCATGAGCAGGAAGGACGCGGCTCAGCGCGACTTCGAGAAGCTTCGGGCGGAGAGCCAGCCCACCCGCGGCTACCAGATCCTGCACGAGATCTTCGCCGGCGGCTTCATGCGCACCCTGTGCGCGGTGCTGGCGGCGTTCGCCATCGGCCTGCTGCTGATCATCTTCACGAATGATCGCGTGCTGGAGGCGATGGGCTACTTCTTCAGCGCCCCGGCGCCACCTTCTCGGCGATCGGCGACGTCGTCGGCAACTTCTTCTCGGGTCTGTTCCGCGGAGCCGTCTACGACAGCTCGCAGGCGACGTTCGCGGCGGGTCTCAAGCCCCTCACCGAGACGCTGCGCTTCGCGGGCCCCCTGATCGCGGCGGGCCTCGGCATCGCGCTGAGCTTCCGCGTCGGACTGTTCAACATCGGTGGTCAGGGGCAGATCCTGGTGGGCGCCTGCTTCGCCGGCTGGGCGAGCTTCCAGCTCCAGTTGCCGATCGTGCTCCACCTGATCGTGGCCGTGCTGTTCGGCATCATCGGAGCGGCGATCTGGGCGGGCATCGTCGGCTTCCTGAAGGCCTTCACCGGCGCGCACGAGGTGATCGTGACGATCATGATGAACTACACGGCGCTCTTCCTGGTGACCTTCCTGATGCGCACCTCGATCCTCAACCCGGGGGCGACGACGAGCAACCCCTCCACGCATCCGCCCGCGCCCACGGCCCAGCTCCCGCAGCTGTTCCCCGGCTACCAGCTGCACGCCGGCTTCCTCCTCGCCCTCGTCGCCGTCCTGGTGTACTGGTGGATCATGGAGCGCTCGGCGCTCGGATTCCGCTTCCGGGCGGTCGGCTACAACCCCCTCGCCGCCGAGACGGCCGGCATGAATCCCAAGCGCATCATCATCATCGCGATGATGGCCTCCGGTGCCCTGGTCGGCGTCGCTGCGGCGAACCAGGCGCTCGGTCGCAGCGGCGGCTTCAGCCCCTCGGTCGACGCCGGCATCGGTTTCGACGCGATCACGGTGGCCCTGCTCGGGCAGAACTCGGCGATCGGCATCCTGTTCGCCGGACTCCTCTTCGGCGGGATGGAGGCGGCGGGCCCCGCGATGCAGCGGGTGGGGGTCTCGCCCGACATCCTCGGCGTGGTGCAGGGCCTCATCGTCCTGTTCGTCGCCGCACCGCCCCTCGTCCGCGCGATCTTCCGTCTGCCGACGCCCAACCCGAACTTCGCGGGCTTCCGCGGGGAGGCTCGGAGGTCATGGCCGCCGTGCACGAAGAGCCGCCGCTGCCCGATGAGGAGACGGTTCCCGAGCCGCCGGAACCGTCCGAAAGCGTCGAGGAGGCACGAGGATGAGCACCACCACCAAGCCGTCCGCGCCCGAGCTGTCGCCGGAGCTGAGCGCCGCCGCCCCCATCGCCTGGAAGGCGCCGATCCTCTACGCGGTGAGCGCGGTGATCGTCCTGGTGTTCTTCGGGGTGATGGGTTCCACGACACCCGCACGTTTCCGGTGGACGGACGCCACCGCGGCCATCACGCTCGAGCCGACGATGCTCACCCCGCGCACGGTCGGCTTCGTCTGCGGCGCGCTGCTCGCCGTGATCGCCGCCGCCGCGCTGTGGCGGGCGGTCGAGCGGAAGAGCTTCAGCCCCTGGTTCGGGGTGCTCGCGGGAGTCCTGTTCCTGCTGAGCCTGCTGGCCTGGACGGGTGCGGGCGGCACGGTCCAGGTGGTCTACCTGCTCAACGGCACGATCGCCCTCTCGACGGCCGTGATCTTCGGTGCGCTCGCCGGGGTGATCGGCGAGCGCGTGGGCGTGGTCAACATCGCGATCGAGGGGCAGCTCCTGGCGGGGGCCTTCGTCGCCGCCGTGCTGGGGAGCATCACCGGGAACCTCTGGGTCGGCTTGTTCGGCGCGATGATCGGCGGCGCGCTCGTGTCCCTGGTGCTGGCGGTGTTCTCGATCAAGTACATCGTCAATCAGATCATCGTCGGCGTGGTGCTGAACGTGCTGGTCATCGGCCTGACGAACTTCTTCTACTCGTCGGTGCTCAACACCAATGCGAGCGCCTTCAACAACCCCGGCTTCTTCCGCAAGATCACGATCCCCTGGCTCTCCGAGATCCCCGTCCTCGGGCCGGTGCTGTTCGATCAGAACATCATCACCTACACGATGTTCGTGCTCGTCTTCCTCGTATGGCTCGTCCTGTTCAAGAGCCGCCTGGGCCTGCGCATCCGCGCGATGGGCGAGCACCCGCTGGCCGCCGACACCGTCGGTCTCAACGTCAACCGCACGCGCTTCTGGACGGTGTCGATCGCCGGCCTCATCGCCGGTCTCGGCGGCGCCGCCCTCACCATCGGATCGGTGGGCGCGTTCGGCCGCGAGATGAGCGCGGGCCAGGGCTTCATCGCGCTGGCCATGGTGATCCTCGGCCGCTGGCATCCGCTGTACGCGGCCATGGCCGCCCTGCTCTACGGGTTCAGCGGCGCCTTCCGCATCTGGGCAGGCGGGGTCCCGGTGGGCTCGGAGATCCCCTCCGACCTCATCCAGATGGTGCCCTATGTCGTCACGCTCGTCGCGGTCGTGCTGTTCGTGGGCAGGGCCATCCCGCCGGCGGCCGTCGGCAAGCCCTACATCAAGGAGTAGCATCCGATGACCGACATCGACTGGGACGAGCTGCGCCAGGTCGCCACCGACGCGATGCGCAAGGCCTATGCGCCGTACTCGCGGTACCGGGTAGGGGCGGCGGCGCTCGCCTCCGACGGCCGGATCGTGGCCGGATGCAACGTGGAGAACGCCTCCTACGGCGTGGGTCTCTGCGCCGAATGCGCGCTCGTGGGCGACCTGCACATGTCCGGCGGCGGGCAGCTCGTCGCGTTCGTGTGCGTCAACGGCGCCGGGGAGACGATCATGCCGTGCGGCCGGTGTCGACAGCTCCTGTACGAGCACGCGATCCCCGGGATGCTGCTGGAGACCGTCTCCGGCATCCGCACGATCGACGAGGTCCTGCCCGACGCCTTCGGACCCCGCGACCTCGAGGAGATGGCATGAGCGTGGAGCCGTTCGACGCGGTGCAGGTCATCACCGCCAAGCGCGACGGCGGGGTGGTGCCCGAGGATGCGCTGCGGTGGATGGTCGACGCCTTCACCCGCGGCTATGTGTCGGATGCGCAGATGGCCTCGTTCGCCATGGCGGTGCTCCAGCGCGGCATGGAGCGCGATGAGATCCGCGTGATGACCGATGCGATGATCGCCTCGGGGGAGCGGATGAGCTTCGCGAAGCTCGGCAAGCCCACGGTCGACAAGCACTCCACGGGCGGCGTCGGCGACAAGATCACACTGCCGCTCGCGCCGCTGGTCGCCTCCTTCGGCGTCGCCGTCCCGCAGCTCTCGGGGCGTGGGCTCGGCCACACGGGCGGCACGCTCGACAAGCTCGAGTCGATTCCCGGATGGCGCGCGGCACTGTCGAACCAGGAGATGTTCGACCAGCTGTCGGATGTTGGCGCCGTCATCTGCGCGGCCGGTTCCGGCCTGGCTCCCGCCGACAAGCGCCTGTACGCGCTGCGCGATGTGACCGGCACGGTCGAGGCGATCCCGCTCATCGCCTCGAGCATCATGTCGAAGAAGATCGCCGAGGGCACCGACGCCCTCGTGCTGGACGTGAAGTTCGGTTCGGGCGCGTTCATGAAGGACATCGACAGGGCCCGCGAACTGGCCGAGACGATGGTCGCGCTCGGCACCGACTCCGGCGTGGCCACGACCGCACTGCTGACGGACATGTCGGTGCCGCTCGGTCTCGCGATCGGCAACGCCAACGAGGTGCGCGAGTCGGTGGAGATCCTCGCCGGCGGAGGCCCCGCCGACGTGCGTGAGCTCACCGTCGCCCTGGCCCGCGAGATGCTGGCGCTGGCAGGTCTCCCCGACGCGGACGTCGAAGCGGCGCTCGACGGCGGTCAGGCGATGGATGTCTGGAACGCCATGATCCGCGCGCAGGACGGAGACCCGGATGCCGCGCTCCCGGTGCCCCGCGAGACGCATGTCGTGACCGCGTCCTCCTCCGGCGTCGTCACGCGGATGGAAGCGCTGCCGTTCGGCATCGCCGCCTGGCGACTGGGTGCCGGCCGCGCGCGGGCCGAGGATCTCGTCGTGCACGCGGCCGGGATCGATCTGCACGCGAAGCCGGGCGATAGGGTGGAGGCCGGTCAGGCGCTCTTCACGCTGTCGGCCGACGACGACGCCCGCTTCGACCGCGCTCTCGATGCCCTGGAGGGGGCGTGGGAGATCGGCGATGCGGCATCCGACGTCGGCCCTCTCGTGCGCGAACGCATCACCGCCTGAGACACCAGACCACCCCACGACCCGGGAGTACACACATGGCCATCGACCAGCACGGCGACCAGACCGTCGACGGCGTCTCGATCCGTTCCCTGCCGAAGATCTCCCTGCACGACCACCTCGACGGCGCGCTGCGACCGGCGACGATCATCGAGCTGGCCGAGCCCCTCGGGCTCGAGGTGCCCGAGAGCGAGGACGAGGCGCTCGCCGAGTGGTTCGCGCAGCAGAGCGACTCGGGCTCCCTCGTGGAGTACCTGAAGACCTTCGATCTGACCACCGCCGTCATGCAGACGAAGGAGGGGCTCACGCGCGTCGCGCGGGAGTTCGTCGAGGATCTGGCCGACGACGGCGTCATCTACGGCGAGGTGCGCTGGGCCCCGGAGCAGCACCTGGCGCGGGGGCTGACGCTGGAGGAGGCCGTGGCCGCCGTCCAGCAGGGCATCGAGGAGGGCGAGGACGCCGTCGACCGCTCGGGGCGCAGCATCCGCGTGGGCCAGCTCGTGAGCGCCATGCGTCACACCGACCGTTCGCGCGAGATCGCCGAGCTCGCGGTGTCGTTCCGCGGGCGCGGAGCGGTGGGCTTCGACATCGCCGGCCCGGAGGACGGCTTCCCGCCGTCGAACCACCGCGCGGCCTTCGACTACCTGGCCGAGCACTTCTTCCCGGTGACCGTCCACGCCGGGGAGGCGGCCGGTCCGGACTCGATCCGATCGGCGCTGCTCGACGGCCGTGCTCTGCGTCTCGGGCACGGTGTGCGCATCGCCGAGGACCTCGAGGTCATCGACCGCGAGGGCGACGAGGTGCAGGTGCGCTTCGGCGATCTCGCGCGGTGGGTGCGCGACCGGGAGATCCCGCTGGAGCTCTCGCCGTCGTCGAACCTGCAGACCGGCGCGATCGCGGCCTGGGGCACCGAGCTCGTCGACCACCCCTTCGACCTGCTGTACCAGCTCGGCTTCGCGGTCACGGTCAACGTCGACAACCGCACGATGAGCCGCACCTCGCTCACGCGCGAGCTCGCCCTGCTCGTGGACGCCTTCGGCTACGACCTGGACGATCTGGAGGCGTTCCAGTTCAACGCGGCATCCGCCGCCTTCCTCCCGGTCGAGGAGCGCGAGGAGCTCGTCGAGCTCATCGCCGACGGCTTCGAGGCGTAGCAGCGGCTCGTCTGCGGGACGGGCCTGCCCGTCTGCAGGAGCCGAGCGGCCGTCCGCAGGAGCGACCGGCCCGAACCGCCGCAATCGGCCACGATGGGCCGGTTTTCTGAGGGATTCTCCTGCAGACCGCCGCCCGGCTCCTGCAGACGGCGTGGCGGCGTCAGCGCCGCGCCACGCCGGGGTTGGTCGCCAGGTACTCCTCGAAGGCCTCGCGGGAGGTGCGCGTGGGCGTGAAACCGAAGTCGTGCTTCAGTCGGTCGTTCGCGAGCACCGGGCGGTAGCGCAGGAAGGGCACCTTCTCAGGGCCGTGCTCGGTCAGGTGCAGCATCCGACCGACGCGCAGGGCGAAGGCGAGAACGGATGCCGGGAGAGTCAGCAGCGGCTTGCCCAGCCTCTCCGCGATCTCGGGCACGGTCATCCGGCCGTCGCCCGCGACGTTGTACACGCCCGCCGGGCCGTCGGTCGCCGCGCGTACGAAGGCCGCCGCGACGTCGTCGACCCACACGAAGACGAACGGCGAGTCGGAGCCGGCGATGTGCAGCAGGCGCGTGCCGTCCCACAGCGCCGTGATCTGGTTCTGCACCGTCTCGCCGAGGATCGTGCCGATGCGGAAGACGACCTGCGACAGTGCGGGGTGCGAGACCCGGTACGCCGCGAGCATCTCCTCCACGAGTCGCTTGTGACGGGAGTAGGGGAAGGCGTCGTTGCCGCGCAGCGGCGCGTCTTCGGTGATCCACTCGGGGTTGTCGGCGTGATAGCCGTAGGCCGCGCCCGAGGAGGAAACGACGATCCGCTGCACACCCGCGGCCGCGCTCGCCGCGAGCACGTTCGCCGAGCCCTCGACGTCGACGCGGTACTCCCGCGCGGCGTCGCGCCCGGGGCTCACGATCGCGGCGAGATGCACGACCGTGTCGATCCCGTGCTCGCGCAGGAGGGGTTCAAGAGCTGCGGCATCGGTCACATCCAGTTCGACGTCGAGGATGCCCTCCCGCGGCGAGGTGGGCACCCGCACATCGCCCGAGACCACGAGAGCGACGTCGTCCCGTGCGGCCAGGGCCGCGGCGACGTGCGAGCCGAGGAACCCGCTGCCGCCGGTGAGGAGCACACGGGTCATACGAGCGCCTTGCCGGACGTGTCGCCGGTGACCGCGCCGGTGCGCTTCTTGGTGTGACGCGCCCACAGCGTCGCCACGATGAGTCCTGCGACGATGTCCCAGATTCCCCACCAGCCGGCGACGATCGCCATGCCGCCGAGGCCTCCGAAGAAGGTGAAGACGAGGCCGAGACCGAGCCCGGCGTTGCGGATGCCGACCTCGAAGGTCATCGCCTTCCGCTCTCTGGTGGCCAGCCCCCGAGACGGGCGGTCGTGTAACCGAGGAGCAGTGCGACGCCGTCGTGGATCGTCACGACGAGCACGATGATGCCCAGCACCGCGATGAACACGGCCCAGTTGCCCACGAGCGCGACGACGATGAACCCGACGAGGGCGAGCAGGCTGAACCACTTCACGAAGGGCTGCACCTTGGCGGCCAGGCCGGGGAGCTTCGCGCGGAGCAGGAGGCCGACGGCGAAGGGGAGGCCGATGATGAGGAAGATGTCCAGCAGCATCTGCCACGGGTTCAGCGTCACGGTCTGCAGCAGCTCGCGGGCGCCGGGATGCAGAGAGCCCCAGAACGCCACCGACAGCGGGAGGAAGACGATGTACAGCGGGTTGGCCACCGCCGTCATCGAGACCGAGAGCGCCACGTTGCCGCCGGCGCGGTGCGTCAGCACCTGCGAGATGTTGCCGGGCGGGCAGCAGGCGACGAGGATCATCCCCAGTGCCATCGACGGTGTCACCGGCAGCACGAGGGTGAGGAGGAACGTCACCGCCGGCAGCAGCAGGAGCTGGGCGAGGATGGCGATCGCGAAGGGTTTCGGATGCCGCGCCACGGCCTTGAAGTCGCTCGGTGCCGTGTCCAGGGCGATGCCGAGCATGATGAGCGCGAGCACCACGTTGAGGATGATCAGGCTCCCGGGGGTGAAGTTCAGGACGATCTCGTCGACGTTCATGCCCGCTCCTCCAGTGCTGCACGCTCGCGGCGGACGGCCGCGCGGTAGGCGTCTTTGTTGACGTAGTAGGACATCCGGTCCAGCCCCAGGTAGTCGTAGCCTCCGGTGACATCGGGCCAGGACTCGCCCTGCACCCGCGCGCGGAAGCGCGCCGCGCGCGCCGGGTCGCGCTCGACGGCCTCGATATAGGTGGCGATGAGCTCGGCCTGCTCGTAGCGGCCCTGCCAGCCCAGCCCCGAGGCCTCGACCATCCCGACGACGTAGAGGCCGTTGAAGGAAGGGGGAACGCGTTGAGGAAGAGGTGCGGGCTGGCACCGGACCAGTGCAGGTGGGAGCGTTCCACGAAGGGGTAGTCCAGCGTGTAGCCGGTCGCCAGCAGGACGAGGTCGTAGTCGCCCGAACCGCCGTCGCGGAAGTGCACCCTCTGCCCGTCGAAGCGGGCGATATCGGCGCGGATCTGCAGATCGCCCTGGCCGAGGTGGTTCAGGATCAGGGTGTTGACGATGGGATGCGACTCGTAGATCCTGTAGTGCGGCTTCGGGAAGCCGAAGCGCACCGGGTCGCCGGTGAACGCCTGCAGCACGCGCTTGTCGACGAACTGCTTGATCGGGCGGGGGAGCGGGCGGCCCTGGTTGAGGGTGTCGCTGGGCCGGCCGAAGAGGTAGCGGGGCACGAAGTAGTAGCCGCGACGCACGCTCATGTCGACGGATGCCGCGTGGTGGACGGCGTCGACGGCGATGTCGCAGCCGGAGTTGCCCGCGCCGATCAGCAGCACGCGCTTGCCGCGCAGCTGGTCGGGCTGCTTGTAGGCGCTCGTGTGCAGGAGCTCGCCGGTGAACTCGCCGGGGAAGTCGGGGACGTTCGGCTCGGCCAGGGTGCCGTTGGCGAGGATGACGCCCGCGTACCAGCGGGTCTCCTCGCTGCCGTCCTCGGCGACGGAGGTGAGGTTCCAGCCGCCGTCGTGCGGCTCGAGAGAGGTGACCTGGGTGCGGAAGCGGAACCGGGAGGTGAGACCGAAGTGGTCGGCGAACTCCTGGAAGTACTCGCGCAGCGCCCGGTGGCCCGGATAGTCGACGGTCGAGCGCATGGGGAACTCGGTGAACTCGGTCGTGGTGCGCGAGGAGATGAGGTGCGCCGACTCGTACATCGTGCTGCGCGGGTTGGTGATGTCCCACAGCCCGCCGACGCCGTGCGAGGCCTCGTATCCGTCGACCGCGATGCCGGCCCTCTGCAGCGCCCTGGCTGCCGACAGCCCCGAGGGACCGGCGCCGATGACGGCGTACTTGCTCATATGACTCCCCTGCACATCATTGTGCTCCTGAGCCCTCGGCTGGAACTCGATCCCGCAGCCGAAGGGACTGAGGAAGATGTTAGTCGGTGTTAACCGAAAGTTGAAAGCGATCGGGTCCGGAGGGTGAGGGTCAGGGAGCGACCGACGCGGCGAACGTGCCGAGGGCCTCCGTCAGTCGGGCGATCATGTCGGCGTCCGAGATCGTCGGCGTGCCGTCGCCCGCCTGCACGCCGTAGTCGCCGAACGAGGAGTGGCCCGCCCCGGCGATCTCGATCAGCCACGCGTCTCCGGGGAGGAGAGATCGCGCTGAGGCGATGTCGTCTCGCGTCGTGAGACCGTCTTCCGAGCCGGAGAGGCTCAGCACGGGCAGACCGGTCTCGGAGAGATCGGCGGCGCAGTACGACGCGAAGAGGGCGAGCCCTTCTGCGTCGCCTGCGAGCATGCACGCCCGCACCCCGCCGAGGGAGTGGCCCCCGACGATCCATCGATCGACGTCGGGGCGAGCCCGGTGAAGGCCGAGAGGGGGCGCAGGTCGAAGAACGCGAGGTTGAGCCATGGCTTCGTGATGACGACGGTGATCCCGTCGTCGGCGACGACCCCGGAGAGCTTCGACGCGTAGGCCCAGGGGTCGACCTTGGCGCCGGGAATGTGGACGAGTCCGACGGTGGAGGTTCCGGCAGCCGGGGTCAGCACGATCCCGGCGGAGTCGTCGGTCACCACGATGCGGTCGTCTGCTCGTACAGCCGCGAGCGGTTCGGGCTCGGCCGGCATGACGCCGACCTGGCTCCATACGACGATCCCGACGGCGGCGACGAGGAGCAGTCCGCCGATCGCGCCGAACACCCAGGCGAGGGTGCGGCGGCCGCGGTGGGGCGCTGAACGGTCACAAGCACCCAGCATAGGCGGGCCGTGGCTCCGCCCTGTGATGCCCGTGGTCGAGGAGGACGGTCAGCCGAGCTCCGCCTGCCGCTCCTCGACGACCGCCCGCACCTTCGCGAAGAGCGGATGCCGCGCATCCAGACCTGTGACCTCTGCCGTGACCGCGTCCGCTGTGCCCGTGCGCAGCAGCTCCTGCAGGGCGACGGACTGCTCGTCGTCGGGGTCGGTGAACTCCAGGGCCGCCGCCATCGCCGCCACCAGCGCGTTCGGGGGAAGGCCGAGCTCGGCCGCTCTCGCGGCAGGCCCCACGAACCTCTCGTGGCGGGAGAGCTTGCGCAGCGGCTGGCGGCCGACGCGGTGCACGGTGTCGGGAAGCTCGGGGTTGCGGAAGCGCTCGAGGATCGTCGCGCGGTAGTCGGCCAGATCCTCGCCGGAGAGCCCGTGGGTCGCGGCGAGAACGGCGGAGGTCTCCTCCAGCGCCGCCTGCACGCGTGCGGCGATCGACGGCTCGGCGAGGGCGTCGGCGATGCGCTCGATCCCGGCCTGCGCGCCGAAGTACGCCGTCGCGGCGTGCCCGGTGTTCACCGTGAAGAGCTTGCGCTCGATGAAGGGGCCAGATCGTCCACGAAGTGCGCCCGGGGATCGTCGGCGGGGTGTCGCCGAAGGGCGCCCGCTCGATCGTCCACTCGAAGTAGGGCTCGACGGTCACATCGATCCCCGCACCTTCGGGCTGGGCGGGGACGATGCGGTCCACGGCGGTGCCGGCGAAGACGGCGCGGGAGAGGACGGATGCGGCATCCGCCCCCGCCGCCTTCTCGATCTCTCCGTGCAGGGTCTCGGTCGCCCCGATCGCGTTCTCGCAGGCCATGACCTGCAGCGGCGGCAGCGCGTCCGCGCGCCGGGCGAGCCCGGCGGCGATCACGGGGGCGATGAAGCGCAGGACGGTCGGACCCACGGCGGTGGTGACGACGTCCGCCGTCGCCACTTCCGCCGCCACTCCGTCCGGGTCCGCGCCGCTGTCGACGCCGCGGAATCCGGTCACGACGCGGTCGATGCCCCCGGGGCCCGCCTCGTGGACGGTGTAGGAGTCGGCGGCGTTGAGCGCGTCGATGAGGGGCGCCGCGACATCCGAGAAGACCAGCTCGTAGCCGCCCTCGTGCAGCAGCAGGCCGACGAAGCCGCGACCGATGTTGCCGGCCCCGAAGTGGACGGCCTTCACTGCTCGTTCACCGCCGCGAGCGCCTCGTACAGCTCCTCGGGCGTGTCGAGCGACTTCAGCCGGGCGACGTCGTCCTCGTCGGAGAACAGGATCGCGATCTGGGAGAGGATCTCCAGGTGCTCGTCGCCGCGCCCGGCGATGCCGATCACGAAGGTCACCGGCTCGCCGTCCCAGTCCACGCCGCCGTCGTAGCGCACGACCGACAGCGCCGAGTCGAGGATGGCGTCCTTGGTCTCGTTCGTGCCGTGGGGGATCGCCAGCTCATTGCCCATGTAGGTCGAGACGGTCTGCTCCCGCTGCTGCATGGCGTCGTAGTAGGCCGAGGTCACCGCCCCTGCGGCCTCGAGGATGTCCGCCGCCTCCCGCATCGCCTGATCCCGCGTGGCGGAGCCGGAGCGGATGCGGACCTGGCCGAGGGTGAGGATGCTGCGTGCCATGGTGGCTCCCTTCGTTCTTAGGATGCCGGCGCGCTCCCCAGCAGCCCGCCGGCATCCAGCCTGTCTCAGTCGCCTTCGGCCTCGCGCTGCGCGCGGACCATCTCGACCACCTCTTCATACTTCGGGGAATTCATGAAGTTGTCCACCGAGATGTGCACGGCGTCGGGGGCTTGGCCGCGGGCGCGATCGGTCAGCTGCTGCTGGGTGATCACGAGATCCGCGCTGGCGTCGAGGTTCGCGACGGCCTGGTTGGTGACCGTGACATCCTCGATGCCCGCCTTCTTGAACTTGTTGCGCAGGACGCTCGCGCCCATCGCCGAGGAGCCCATGCCGGCGTCGCAGGCGAACACGATGTTCTCGATACGGGTGGCGATCGCGGCGGGGCGGCGGCGGTCGCCGCGGCGAGGTTCGACAGCGTCGACGAGGTCTTGCCCTTGTTCGCCTCGGTCTTGGCGATCGCTGCAGCCAGGTCGCCCGCGCCCTCCGTGGCCAGATCCTTCTTGCGCGAGGCCCGCAGGATGATCGCGGAGATCACGAACGACACCGTCGCGGCCAGCACGACCGAGAGGATCACTCCCACGTAACTGCCCACGGGCGTCTGGATCAGCACCGCGAAGATGCTGCCCGGTGCGGCCGGTGCGCGCAGCCCCGACTCGAAGATCGCGTTGGTCGCGACACCCGTCATGCCACCGGCGATGGCGGCGATGATCAGGAGCGGCTTCATCAGCACGTAGGGGAAGTAGATCTCGTGGATGCCGCCCAGGAACTGGATGACGATCGCTCCCGGTGCCGAGGCCCGGGCGGCGCCGACGCCGAAGATCGCGAACGCGAGGAGGATGCCCAGGCCCGGGCCGGGGTTGGCCTCGACGAGGAACAGGATCGACTGACCGGTCTCGATCGACTGCTGGGTGCCGATCGGGGTGAACACGCCGTGGTTGATGGCGTTGTTGAGGAACAGCACCTTCGCCGGCTCCACGATGATGCTCAGAAGCGGCAGCAGACCGTACTGGACGAGCCAGTCCACGATCGCTCCGAGGCCGTTGCTGATCCACTCGACCAGCGGCCCGAAGATGTAGTAGCCGAGGATGGCCAGGAGCATGCCAAGGATGCCGGCGGAGAAGTTGTCCACCAGCATCTCGAAGCCGGGCTTGATCTTGCCCTCCCAGAGCTGGTCGACCTTCTTCATGAGCCAGGCGGCGATCGGACCCATGATCATCGCGCCGAGGAACATCGGGATGTCGGTGGCGACGATCACACCCATCGTGGCGATCGTCGCCACGACACCGCCGCGGGCGTTGTAGACGATGCGACCGGCGGTGTTGGCGATCAGCAGCGGCAGCAGGTAGACGATCATCGGGCCGACCATCTCGGCCAGCCGTTCGCTGCCCGACCACTGCCAGGCCTCGACCGGACTTTCGGCGCCCACCCACCCGTTCGGGATGAACAGGGCGGTGATGAGGCCCCAGGCGATGAACGCCGAGATGTTGGGCATGATCATGCCCGCGAGGAAGGCGCCGAAGCGCTGGACGCCGACTTGCGCCCTTCTCGCCCCGGAAACCTGTGTTGGTGACGTCGTCGTCATGATTGTCGTCTCTCTCTTTCGGGTGGTGGGGGATCAGGCCGCAGCCGCTGCTGCCGCCAGGGAACGTGCCTCCGCGGCATCCGACGCCCCCAGCGCCGCCTCGGCGATGCGCCGGGCATCGTCGAGGGAGTGCTGGGCGAGCGTCTGACGCACGTCGGCAAGGGCCACGGGGGCCATGGAAAGACTCGTGGCGCCCAGGCCCGTGAGCACGACCGCCAGAAGGGGTCCGCGGCGGCTTCGCCGCAGATCCCGACGGGCTTGCCGGTCGTGCGCCCGGCATCGCCGACCTCGCGCACGAGGCGGAGGACGGCCGGATGCCAGGGTCCTGGAAGGAGGCGACCGAGCCGAGCATGCGGTCGGCGGCCATCGTGTACTGGGTGAGGTCGTTCGTGCCGATCGAGGCGAAGTCCGCGTCGCGCAGCAGTCGCTCGGCGAGCAGGGCGCTGGCGGGGATCTCGACCATGACGCCGGCCGTGCGGATGCCGTACTCCCGCGCGAGCGCGGTGAAGTACTGCGTCTCCTCGACCGTGGCGACCATGGGCGCCATGACCCACAGATCTGCCTCGGTCTGGGCATCCGCCTCGGCGAGGGCCGTGAGCTGCTCGCGCAGGATGTCCTCGCTCGCGCGGAGCGCCCGCAGGCCGCGCAGGCCCAGGGCGGGGTTCTCCTCGTGCGCGTCGTTGAGGAAGGCCAGCGGCTTGTCGGCGCCGGCGTCGAGGACCCGCACGACGACCTTCTTGCCGGGGAAGGCGGCCAGCAGCTCCTGGTACGCCTCCCGCTGCTGGGCGACCGTGGGCGCCTGCGCCGAGGAGAGGAAGAGGAACTCGGTGCGGAACAGCCCCACGCCCTCGGCGCCGCGTGCGACGGCATCCGGGGCATCCGCCGGGGAGCCGAGGTTGGCGAGCAGGGCGACGGGCGTACCGTCCTTCAGCGCGCCCGGGGTGAGCGGCGCGTCCGTGGCCGCGGCGCGGTCGGCGGCGCGGCGCTGGGCGCGGGCGAGCTCCTCGTCGCTCGGGGCGCTCGTGATGACACCCGCCGCGGCGTCGACGATGACCGTCTCGCCCTCGGTGAGGTCTGCGGCACCGGCGGCGCCCACCACAGCGACGATGCCCTTCTCCCGGGCGAGGATCGCCGTGTGCGAGGTGGGGCCGCCGTCGGTCGTGACCAGCGCGATCACCTGATCGAGATCGAGCGTCGCGGTGTCGGCCGGGGCCAGGTCGCGGGCGACCAGTACGAAAGGATGCCCGGGATCGGGCACCCCGGGCGCCGGCACGCCCCGGAGGCGTGCGATCACGCGCAGGGCGATGTCGTCGAGATCCGCGGCGCGCTCGCCGAGGTAGCCGCCGACGGCCTCGAGCGTCGCACGGAACCCGCGAAGGCGTCGTGCACCGCCCACTCCGCCGTGCCGCCGTCGCCGATGCGGGCGTCGACCTCATCGTGCAGAGTGGGATCCTCGGCGATCATGGCCTGAGCCTCCAGCACGTCCTGGGCCGCACCGCCGGCGGCGGCACCGCGCGTCTCCAGCTCCCGGGCCACATGCTCGACGGCCTCGCGGAAGCGGGTGCGCTCCTCGTCGGGGTGAGCGCACTGGGCGTGCTCTCGGGTGCGGGCGGCGCCTCGGTCATACGGGCGACCGGTCCGTGCGCGACGCCCAGACCGATGCCGACTCCTCGGAGCTCGCTCATCCGGCGGCGTCCTGGTCGTGGTCGGTGGCCAGAAGCTCGGCGAGCGTGTCCAGCACGCCCTCGGCGCCGTCGCCGTCTGCGGTGAGGGTGACATAGTCGCCCTTCTCCACGCCCAGCGCGATGACCCCGAGGATGCTCGCCGCGTTGACCGGCTTTCCGGCATCCTTGGCGATCGTCACGGGGATGCCCGCATCCTTCGCCGCCTGGGCGAACAGCTTCGCCGGGCGGGCGTGCAGGCCGTGGGAGGAGCCGATGTGTACGGTGCGGGAGAGAGCGGTCATGGTCTACCTTTCGCTGGGGGCGTCGAGGCCGAGGGTGGTGCGGACGAGAGCGAGGGTGCGCCGGCCGGACAGGTCGGTGAAGATGTCCTCCGGCAGGGCGGCGAGCGCCGCACCGTGACGAGCGGCCATCTCGGCGAACTCGGCGGCGCGCGGGGCGAGATGCGGTCCGATGAGGACGAGGTCGACGGCGTCGACGTCCACACCCAGCGAATCCTCCGTTCCGGCGGTCGCGCTCCAGGCGAGTCCTTCCGCGTGAGCGGCCGTGCGCAGTCGCTGGGCGACGAACGTGCTGGACGCGCCCGCGGCGCACACCACCAGAATCCTCATTGATCTCTCCTTCCGAGCCATTCTGAAAGAACGCTGGGAAGGGTGCCACCACAGTCCTTTCCGCCCCTGCGGAATCCCGTTGCGGCATCCGTGCGCCGGTGGTTCCTGACATCATGGGGGATGTCGCGTTCGCCGCCGAGCCGGCTGTGCACACCAGGGAAGGACGGAGCATGTCGCGTCAGCGCCAGGATCAGCTCCTGTCCGCTCTCCTGCGTGAGGAGTCATGGGTGACGGCGGCGAGCCTCGCGGACGCGTTGGGGGTCACCCCCCGCAGCATCCGCTCCTATGTCGTCGCGCTCAACGCCCGCGTCGCGGCGACGGATGCCGTGGAGTCCGGCCCCGCCGGCTACCGCGCCGGTCCCGGTGCCCACGCGGCACTGCAGCAGCGCGAGGCGGGGGAGGCGACGCCGCGGGATCGTCTGCACACGCTCGTGCGGGCCCTCCTGGACGCCGAGGAGGGCGTCGACGTCTACGAGACCGCCGAACGGCTGCACGTGAGCGAGGCGACGCTCGAGTCCGATCTCGGACGAGTGCGAGGGCTGCTCGCGGGAACCGGTCTGACGCTCGTGCGCGATCGTGCGATCGTGCGCCTGCGCGGGGAGGAGTCGGCGCAGCGACGGCTGCTCTCGCGTCTCGCGCACGACGAGATGGAGTCGCGCGTCTTCAGCCCCGACGCCTTCCGGCGGGCGCTGCTCGGCAGCACCGCGGCCGAGGCCGTAGGCCCCTTCAAGGCGGCGCTCGTGCGGCGGCTGGGCGAGCTCGGCTACTACGTCAACGAGCTGGCGATCGCCGACGTGCTGCTGCACATCGCCATCGCGACCGAACGCGTCGCCGCGGGGCACGCGCTGGCGGCGACGGGCACCGACGACGGGGAGGTCGTGCAGGGGCTCGCCGATGCGATCGCCGAGCTCGTCGTGGTGCACTTCGGTGTGGAGCTCGGGCGCGGCGACCGCGCGCACCTGGCGCGCCTCGTGCTCACCCGGGTCGTCGCCCCCGACGAGTCCGCCCCGGCCGTCGCCGCCCGTGCGGGTCTGGAGCCCGCGGTGGAGGAGGCGGTGCGCGCCGAGGTCGCCCAAGCGGCCGAGGACTACGACGTCGGCGTCAACGGCGAGGAGTTCATCCTGCGCCTGGCGCTGCACGTGCAGAACCTGCTGCGGCGCGCCCGGGAACAGGCCTGGAGCCGCAACCCGCTCACCCGCGACCTGAAATCGGCGTACCCGATGATCTTCGAGGTCGCCGTCTCGATCGCCAGCGGTCTGAACCGGCGCCTGGGCGTGCCGCTGAACGAGGACGAGATCGCCTACATCGCCATGCACGTCGGCGGCCGCCTGGAGCGCAATCGGCGGGCCGCCTCCATGCTCACGGCCACGATCGTCTGTCCCGGCTACTACGAGCTGCACGAACTGCTGCGATCGAGCGTGGACCGGTCGCTGGGCCAGTCGATCGAGGTCACGGGGGTGGAGACGCGCGTCGACCCCGACTGGTCGGCGATCGACACCGATCTGGTGCTCACCACGATCGACCCGGGTGCGCCGGGCGAGAACATCGTGCGGATCCAGACCTTCCTGACCGACGCCGACGTCGAGCGCGTGCAGCAGGCCGCCGCCCGCATCCGCCGCAGCCGTCGTCTCACGCGCCTGCGCGAGGAGCTGTCGCGCTACTTCGACGGCAGCGCCTTCGTGTCGCCCCTTCCCGATGCCGGTGAGGAGGAGCTGATCCGTCTGCTCGGTGAGCCGCTGCGCGAGGCGGGGCTCATCGACCAGGACTACATCGAGAACTCCATCGAGCGGGAGCGCATGAGCTCGACCGCCTTCACCGATGCGCTCGCGGTGCCGCATGCGCTGCAGATGACCGCCCGCCGCACGGCGCTGTCGGTGGGCGTGGCCGATGGTTCGGTGCGCTGGGGAGACGGGCGTGTGCAGGTCGTCGTGCTCGCCGCCTTCAGCGAGAGCGATCGCGCCGCGTTCCAGACCGTCTTCGAGCAGTTCGTCGAGGTCTTCAGCGAGCGCGACAGCGTGCAGCGGATCGTCCGGCGCGGAACGACCTTCCACGGCTTCCTCGACGAGCTCGTCGCGGTCATCGACGGCTGACGGCGCCGGGTCGGATGCCGAGGCTCAGTGCCGCGGCGCGAGGACGGCGCTCAGCGCGTCCAGGAGGTCGTCGGCATCCGATCCCTCGGCGCGCAGCGTCACCGTGTCTCCGGGATTCAGGCCGAGGTCCATGAGCGCGAGCACGCTGGAGACGTCGACCTCTTCGCCAGAGGCCGTCGTCAGCGTCACCGGCGTCGTGTGCTGCTGCGCGAGCCGGGCCAGCTGCGCCACGGGCCGGGCGTGCACCCCGTCGGGCACGCCGATCGTCACGCGTCTGTGGGTCATCGGCGCTCGTCCAGGAGCGCGCGCACGGCCTCTTCGAGATGGGCGACGATGTCACGGGCGGCCGATGCCGCATCCGCCCGTGCATCGATGTACACCTTCAGCTTCGGCTCGGTGCCGCTCGGACGCACGATCACCCGCGAGCCGTCGGCGAGCCGATAGCGGAGCACATCGCCGGGAGGCAGGTCGCCGCCCGGCACGGCGAGATCCTCCGCGGCGACGACGGGGGTCTGCCCGATCCGCTCGGGCGGGAGGGTGCGCAGGCCGAGCATGATGCGCGAGATGATCGACAGGTCGTCGACGCGGATCGACACCTGACCGCTGGCGAAATGGCCGTAGGTCGCCCCGTGCTCGGCGAGCAGCCCGGCGAGGGTCACGCCGCGACCGCGAGCCTCGGCGGCGAGGCCGAGCAGCGCCACGGCGGCGGAGATCCCGTCCTTGTCGCGCACCGTCTCGGGGTTGACGAGATACCCAGCGCCTCTTCGAAGCCGTAGACGATGCCGGGGCGCGCGAGATCCACTTGAAGCCGGTGAGCGTCTCGGAGAAGCCGAGCCCGTGGTGCGCGGCTATCGCCCCGAGCCCAGGAGAGGAGACGAGCGAGCATGCCAGAGCGGCGCCGGGGGTGCCCTCGACGGCGCGCGCGGCACGGGCGCCGAGGAGGAGCCCGACCTCGTTGCCGGTGAGGCGTCGCCAGCCGCCCTCGGCGGAGTCGTCGGGGATCGCGACGGCGAGCCGGTCGGCATCCGGGTCGTTGGCGATGATGAACTCGGCGTCCGTCTTCTTCGCGAGGGCGAAGGCGAGATCCATCGCGCCCGGCTCCTCCGGGTTGGGGAAGGAGACCGTGCGGAACGAGGGGTCGGGGTCGCGCTGCTCGGCGACGACGTGCGGCGCGGGGTACCCTGCCTTCGCCACGATGCGCGAGAAGGTCTCGGTGCCGACGCCGTGCATCGCCGTGTACACCCAGGTCATGTCCTGTATGCCCTCCGGCGCGGGGGCGACCCGCGCGGTCGCGTCGACGTACGCCTGCATGACCTCTTCGCCCGCGATCTCGTAGCCGTCCGACCGCGGCAGCGCCCCGATGTCGCCGGCCGCGGCGACGCGGGCGATCTCGGCGGCGATCTCGGCATCCGACGGAGAGACGATCTGCGCGCCCTCGTCGGCCCCGCCCAGATACACCTTGTAGCCGTTGTCGTTGGGTGGGTTGTGGCTCGCCGTGACCATCACCCCGGCATCGGCGCCCAGATGCCGGACGGCGAAGGCGAGCACCGGCGTCGGCAGGAGCCGGGGGAGAAGGATCGCCCGCAGCCCCGCGCCGGCGAAGATCTCGGCCGAATCGGTCGCGAACACCCGGGAGTTCTTGCGTCCGTCGTAGCCGATCACGACCGTGGGGCGTGTCGTGCGGCCGCGCAGGTAGGCGGCGAATCCCGCGGCAGCTTGGGCGACGAGCACCCGGTTCATGCGGTTGGGTCCGGCACCCAGCGCGCCGCGGAGCCCGGCCGTGCCGAAGGCGAGGCGCGCGCCGAAGCGATCCTCGAGATCGCGCAGGGCCGCGTCCTCGCCCGCGGCGGCCCGCGTCACGAGGCCGGCCAGCTCATCGCGGGTCTCGGCATCCGGATCCTGACGCAGCCACGCGCGGGCCTGCGCGAGCACCTCGCTCACAGCGCCTCGACGATCCGCGCCAGCAGCGAGGAGATCACCGGCTCCGCGGCCTGGCCGGCTTCGATGACCTCGGCGTGGCTGAGCGGCGTCTCCTGGATGCCGGCGGCGAGGTTGGTGATGAGCGAGAGGCCGAGGATCTCCATGCCCGCCTGGCGTGCCGCGATCGCCTCGAGGGCGGTGGACATGCCGACGATGTGCCCGCCGATGTGCTTCGCCATCTGCACCTCTGCCGGGGTCTCGTAGTGCGGACCTCGGAACTGGCAGTACACGCCCTCGTCGAGCGAGGGGTCGATCTGCCGGGCGATGTCGCGCAGTCGGCGCGAGTACAGGTCGGTGAGATCGATGAAGGTGGCGCCCTCGAGGGGCGAGTCGGCGGTGAGGTTGATGTGGTCGCTGATGAGCACCGGCTGCCCCGGCTTCCAGGTCTCGCGGATGCCGCCGGCACCGTTGGTGAGCACCATGATCTTCGCGCCGGTCGCGGCGGCGGTGCGCACGCTGTGGACCACGCGACGAACGCCGTGATCCTCGTAGTAGTGCGTACGCGCACCGATGACGAGCACGTTCCTCCCGGAGGGCGTGCGGATGCTGCGCAGAGTGCCGACATGACCCTCGAGCGCGGGCCGGGAGAAGCCCGTCACCTCGGTCGCCGGAACGGACGCGATCGTCTCGCCGATGATCTCGGCGGCCTTGCCCCAGCCGCTGCCGAGGGTGAGCGCGATGTCGTGGTTCTCGACGCCGGTGAGCCGGGCGATGTCGGCGGCGGCCCGGGCTGCGATCTCGAAAGGATCTGCCGCGGGGTCGTCGAGAGGGTTCTGCGGTGAATGAGCCATGCCTCCACTTTAGGAAGCCGGCGGCGTCTCGGCCAGGATTGCGGAAGAATGGATGCCATGGCATCCACCTTCGAACAGTCCCCGCGCGTCGCCGTCCTCGGCGGTGGCCCGGGCGGATACGAGGCCGCGCTGTCGGCGGCCCAGCTCGGCGCCGACGTGACGCTGATCGAGAGGGTGGGGGTCGGGGGCTCGGCCGTGCTGACCGACGTCGTGCCCTCCAAGAGCCTCATCGCGACGGCGGACGCCGCGGTGGCGATCTCCGAGGCGAGCGACCTGGGCGTGCAGTTCTTCGTCAAGGGCGAGAACGGCACGGCCTCCAAGCCGCAGGTGGCGATCAATCTCGCCGCCGTCAACAAGCGGCTGCTGTCGCTGGCCCGCCAGCAGTCCGACGACATGCGTGCGACGCTCGCCGACGCGGGCGTGAAGATCATCTCCGGCCACGGCCGCCTGGAAGGGCGCGGCACGATCATCGTCGCGACCGGGCCCGGCGGCACCGACTTCGACCGCGTCGAGGCCGACACGATCGTCGTCTCGGTCGGCGCCTCGCCCCGCGAGCTCGACTCGGCCAAGCCCGACGGGCAGCGCATCCTCACCTGGACGCAGCTGTACGACATGAAGGCGCTGCCCGAGCACCTCATCGTCGTGGGCTCCGGCGTCACCGGGGCGGAGTTCGCCTCGGCCTACATGAACCTGGGCGCGAAGGTCACGCTCATCTCCAGCCGCGACCAGGTGCTCCCCGGTGAGGACAAGGACGCCGCACGGGTGCTCGAGAGCGTCTTCACGCGCGGCGGCATGCAGGTGCTGTCGAAGTCGCGTGCCGAGAAGGTGGAGCGGACGGATGCCGGTGTCACTGTCACCCTTTCCGATGGTCGCACCGTCGACGGCAGCCACTGCCTCATGGCGGTCGGATCCATCCCCAACACGACGGGCATCGGCCTGGAGGAGGCGGGCGTCGAGCTCGACGCCTCCGGTCACGTCCGGGTGAACCGCGTCGCGCGCACCTCGGTGCCCAACATCTACGCCGTGGGCGACTGCACGAACTTCTTCCCGCTCGCATCCGTCGCCTCCATGCAAGGCCGCACCGCGATCTTCCATGCGCTCGGCGACATCGTGATCCCGCTCGAGGAGCGCAAGATCACCGCGAACATCTTCACCGCTCCCGAGATCGCCACGATCGGCGTCTCGGAGGCCGACATCGACAGCGGTGCCGTCGACGGCTTCGTGTACAAGCTGCCGCTCGCGGCGAACCCGCGCGCGAAGATGATGGGCGTGAAAGACGGCTTCGTGAAGATCTTCGCGCGCAAGGGCAGCGGCACCGTCATCGGCGGCGTGATCGTCGCCCCCAAGGCCTCCGAGCTCATCTACCCGATCGCGATCGCGGTGGAGCGGCGGCTGACGACCGAGCAGGTCTCGCGCGTCTTCGCCGCCTACCCTCGCTGTCGGGCAGCATCACCGACGCCACGCGGGCGATGCACATGGTCGCGCAGGGCTGACGGCCGGGTCAGGGCGCCTCTGCGCGGTGGAAGATCACCGCCCAGGCACCGTCGCCGGCATCCGAACCGGCCATGGCGGCGAGGCCCTCGACGAGTCGGGGCGCCTCTTCGACCACGAGCGGACTGTCGGCGCAGGACACCTCACGGCTGTAGACCATCGTTGAGTCGGCCGCCGCCATGCGGATGTGGAAGGTGGCAGTGTCGACGCCCGTGCAGTGCATTTCGATCGTGCCGAGGTAGCGCTCGTCCTCGATGCCGATGTTGATCACCCCGTCAAGCGCCCCGTAGCCGGAGGAGTCGGCGAGAGGAGCCCACATCGCCCCGAGACGTGTCTCGTAGGTTCCGCCCGAGACCATCGCCTCGCCCCATTCTGCATGAGCGCCCTCCAGTCCTGGGGAATCGCCGCTGCAGCCTGCGAGAGCGAGCGTGGTAGCGAGGGCGACGGCGCCGGCTGCGAGGAGACGCTTCATGCGTTCATCGTCGCATGCCGATGCCGCGGTTTCACGAGGACAGGCAGACGCGCCGCAACAGGCCGATCGGGACCGCATCCGCCTGTTGCGGGGTCTTCGCCTGTTCTCGCGCGGTGTGCGGTCGCTAGGAGATGACCAGCAGCTGGTGGCCCGAGGACACCGTCTCGCCGGGCGTGGCGTTGATCGAGCCGACGGTGCCGTCCTTGTGCGCCTGCAGCGGCTGCTCCATCTTCATCGCCTCGAGCACGACCACCAGGTCGCCCTTGACGACCTGCTGCCCTCCTCGACGGCGACCTTGACGACGGTGGCCTGCATGGGCGACTTGACCGCGTCGCCGGAGGCGCCGGCATTGACGACCGCGGTGTGGCTGCGGCGCGACGGCGGCACGGCGGCGGGGCGCCCGGCGACACCCGGGGCCTGCGCGATCCGGTCGGGCAGGGAGACCTCCAGGCGCTTGCCGGAGACCTCCACGACGACGGTGTGGCGGCTCTCCGCAGCGGCGGGAGCCTCCAGCTCGCCGTCCCAGGGGGCGATGTCGTTGTCGAACTCGGTCTCGATCCAGCGCGTGTACACGCCGAACTCGCCGTTCTCGGCGGTGAAGGCCGGTTCGCGCACCACCTTGCGGTGGAAGGGCAGGACGGTGGGCATGCCGGCGACCTCGAACTCGTCGAGGGCGCGGGCGGCGCGCTCGAGCGCCTGGGCGCGGTCGCGGCCGGTCACGATGATCTTCGCCAGGAGCGAGTCGAAGGCGCCCGAGACGCTGTCGCCGGCGGTGACGCCGGAGTCGAGGCGGATGCCAGGGCCGCCGAACGTCTTGAAGACGTGGATCGGGCCGGGCTGGGGAGGAACCCGCGACCCGGGTCCTCGCCGTTGATGCGGAACTCGATGGAGTGACCCACGGGCTCGGGGTCGTCGTAGTCGATCGTGCCGCCCGCGGCGATGCGGAACTGCTCGCGCACGAGGTCGATGCCGGTGATCTCCTCGGAGACCGGGTGCTCGACCTGGAGGCGGGTGTTGACCTCGAGGAACGAGACGGTGCCGTCGGCGCCGATGAGGAATTCGCAGGTTCCCGCGCCGACGTAGCCGACCTCGCGCATGATCGCCTTCGACGACTCGTAGAGCACGCGGTTCTGCTCCTCGGTGAGGAAGGGCGCGGGCGCCTCCTCCACGAGCTTCTGGTGGCGGCGCTGCAGCGAGCAGTCGCGGGTGGAGATGACGACGACGTTGCCCGCGGCATCCGCCAGGCACTGCGTCTCGACGTGACGGGGCTTGTCGAGGTACTTCTCCACGAAGCACTCGCCGCGGCCGAAGGCGGTGATCGCCTCGCGGGTCGCCGACTCGAACAGCTCGGCGACCTCGTCGAGCTCGCGGGCGACCTTCAGGCCGCGACCGCCGCCGCCGTAGGCGGCCTTGATGGCGATGGGCAGGCCGTGCTCCTTCGCGAACGCGATCACCTCGTCGGCGCCGTCGACGGGGCCGGGGGTTCCCGGGGCCAGCGGCGCGCCGACCTTCTCGGCGACGTGCCGGGCGGTGACCTTATCGCCGAGCGACTCGATCGCCTCGGGCGACGGCCCGATCCAGATGAGCCCCGCCGCGATCACGGCGCGGGCGAAGTCGGCGTTCTCGGCGAGGAAGCCGTAGCCGGGGTGCACGGCGTCTGCGCCGGCACGGCGGGCCACCGAGAGGATCTTGTCGATCTGGAGATAGGTCTCGGCGCTGGTCGAGCCGCCGAGCGCATAGGCCTCGTCCGCGAGGCGGGTGTGCAGCGCGTCACGGTCCTGTTCGGCGTAGACGGCCACGGATCCGATTCCGGAGTCCCGAGCGGCACGGATGATGCGTACGGCGATCTCGCCGCGGTTCGCGATGAGCACCTTGGCGATATCAGGCATGGTGTCCAGCCTAGTGAGGACTTGTGCGATCGCTTTGACAACATCCCACAAGAAAACGTCGAATCGGTAGCGGAGTGTCTACGACCCGGTGGCCTCGCGGTCAGGCGGCGATGCGGCGGAGCAGAGGGTCGGCGACTTTTCGGGAGGGGGCGCAGAGCGTCTGGCCGAGCAGGGCGAAGACATCATCGCGATGCCTGAAGTATCCGTAGTGGGCCCGGACGAACTGCGAAAGGTCGTAGCTCGCGTCGCCGGCACGGCCGTCCCAGTCGATGGCGCAGCGCCCGACGGCCTCGAACAGCGTCTCCGCGCCGCGGCTGGTGAACGCACCGCCCCGCGGCATCCGATCGGGCCGAAGAGTTCGGATGCCGCGTGCCACTCGTCGATCCTGAACTCCGGCCAGGCGAGCAGGATCCGGTCGGGCAGGACGGCCGTGAGGTGTGGGAACCGCGGATACCAGAAGGCGCGATCGATGGAGAGCGCCCGTACCCGGGTGGGTACCCCGATCGCCCGCGCGACGCTCTCGAGGATCGCGAGCCGTTGACTGCAGGAGCCGAAGCCACGCAGGAGGGTCTGCGAGGCCGGCGTCCTCTCCTCGACGGAGTAGACCGCGCGCACCTCCTGGCGGATGATCGCGTGTGCCGCGCCGAGGACGGACACGGGATCGCTGGACCGTGCGTCGTCGCGCGCCCGGTCGATCATTCGTGTCATCTCCGGGGCGTCGTAGTCGAGAATCGCGGTGCTCGACGTCGCGCCGGGCTCCTCCGGGCCGCGTCCGACTCCGGTCGAGAGACGCCGGTACCACGGCGTCATCACGGACCCGAGGGCCATCAGGCGTGCGCTTCGCGGGCGTCGCCGTCCTGGCGGACGCCGCGCTTTCTGACCTCGCGCAGCACGATCTGCTCGGGGCACACGGTGGACAGGAAGTCGCCGACCGACAGGGCGAGCCTCTCGCTTACCAGGGAGTAGAAGATGCGGTTCGCGTCGCGCCGCTCGGCGACGAGGCCGGCCTGACGCAGGACGCCCAGGTGTCGGGAGATCGTCGGGCCCGTCGCGGCGAAGCGGGCGGCGATCTCTCCCGCGGTGAGCTCGCCGTCCTTCAGGTCCTGCAGGATCTGTCGGCGCGTCGGATGAGCGAGTGCGGCGAAGATGTCGGACGCGATTTCTGCCATATTTGCAATATAGCACCATTGCTAATTACGGTGTAGCTTCTTAGCTGAACAGCGAAGGAGAAAGCCATGCGCATCGCGATCACCGGCGGAACAGGTTTCGTGGGGCGCCATCTCGCCGCGAGGCTCGACCCCGCCGACACCGTCATCGTCTCGCGACGAACCGGCATCGCCATCGATGACATCGACGCGCTGACCGCCGCCTTCACCGGGTGCGACGCCGTGGTGCACTGCGCGGGGATCAACCGCGAGATCGGCGGTCAGACCTTCGAGCGGGTGCACGTCGAGGGCACCCGAGCGGTGGTCGAGGCCGCGCGCCGGGCCGGCGTGGGGCGCATCGTCATGCTGAGCTTCCTGCGCGCCCGGCCGGACTGCGGCTCCGCGTACCACGAGACGAAGTGGGCCGCCGAGGAGCTGATCCGGCAGTCGGGTATCGAGCATACGGTTCTCAAGGCGGGGATGATCTACGGCCCCGGCGACCACATGGTCGACCACGTCACCAAAGCGGTGCGCACCTGGCCGGTGTTCGCCACCGTGGGCTTCCGCGAGCGGAAGGTGCGCCCCGTTCCGATCGAGGACGCCGTCGACGTGCTGCTCGCGGCACTGCAGGGACGGCTGCCCGACTCGACGGTGGCGGTCATGGGAGCCGAGGAGCTGGAGCTCGGCGAGGCGGTGCGCCGGATCGCGCGCGTCGCGCAGCGACGGCCCGTCTACATTCCCGTTCCGGTATGGACCATCCGTGCACTCGCGCAGCTGACAGAATGGACCATGGTCACGCCGCTCGTCGCGAAGGCGCAGGCGCGCATGCTCGCCGAGGGGGTCAGCGAGGCGGCTCCCTCGACGCCGGAGCCTCCGCCCGGCATCCGACCGGCGCTGCCCTTCAGCGAGGAGCGCATCCGTGCGGCGCTGCCGGGCGGCAGATTCACCATCGACGACCTGCGGCCCACCCGTCATGCGAGGGCCTGCCTGCGGCGGCTGCGGAACGGGCCGGTGGCAGTGGCGTCGTGAGATCGATCAGGGCGTGCGCCGGTTCCAGAGATCGGTCCACACCACGCCGAGTTCTGCAGCCAGGCGGCGAAGGACCGAGAGCGACATCCCACCACCGTGGAGGGGTCGCCGTCGACCCGGTCGATGAACGGCCCGCCGAGGCTGTCGACGGTGAAGGCGCCGGCGACGTGCAGAGGCTCGCCGGATGCCACATAGGCGGCGATCTCGGCATCCGATACGTCGGCGGCGAAGGTGACGGATGCCGCGGCCACCGCCGTCGCCTCGCGCGGATCCTGACCGGGCGTGACGCGGAAGACCGAGTGGCCCGAGTGCAGGATGCCGGTGTGCCCGCGCATCTCCTGCCAGCGCCGGGTGGCCTCTTCGGCCGTGTAGGGCTTGCCGTAGACGCGGCCGCCGAGGGCGAACATCGAGTCGCCGCCGATCACGATCCCGTCGAAGCCGGGCTCTTCGGCGGAGAGGCGCTCGGCGACGTCGGCGGCCTTGGCGCGCGCCAGGAGCAGCACGAGCTCCTCGGGCGGGAGCTCTCCTCCACGGCGGGCAGCGGCATCCGCCGCCACGGCGTCCTCGTCGATGTCGGGGGAGCGCAGGACGGGCTCGATGCCGGCCTGGCGCAGCAGCATGAGGCGGGCGGGGAGGTGGAGGCGAGGCAGACGCGCATGCCCCACCCTATTCGTCCCTCCTGCCCGACTCCTCGACCGCTGTTGTCGCCCGATGCGCGCGAGGGGCGACAACATGTGCCGAGGACTTGCGTCCGGAGGGGCAGGGGCAGGGGCGGGAGCGGGCGGGGCGGGGAGCCAGAGCTACTCTGGGTGAATGACCTCCGACCTGCTCGACCTCGAGATCACCGGCATCGCCCACGGAGGCGTCTTCGTCGCCCGCCACGAGGGGCGGGTCGTGTTCGTCTCCGACGCCGTGCCGGGAGAGCGCGTGCGCGCTCGGCTGACCGACCCCGCGGCCGGCTCCGAGACCGACACGCGGAGCTTCTGGCGCGCCGAGACGGTCGAGGTGCTCGAGGCCTCCCCGCACCGCCGCCGGCACATCTGGCGGGAGGCCGACGTCACCCGCGCGCCCGCCGACCGCCCCGGCGGGGCCGACCTCGGCCACATCGAGCTCGCCCATCAGCGCACGCTCAAGCGCCAGGTGCTGGCGGAGGCGCTCGACCGCTTCGCCGGAGGTGGGATCGAGGCGCCCGAGGTGTCGGCGCTCGACGAGAGCGACGGCACCGGCTGGCGCACCCGGGTGACGCTGCACGTCGACGCGGACGGCCGCATCGGTCCGTTCGCGGCGCGCAGCCACCGCGTGATCGAGACGCGGGAGCTTCCGCTCGCACGACCCGTGATCGCCGACGCAGCCCGCACCCTCGCCGCAGCGGATCCCGGCCGCATCACGCTCGTGGAGCCCGGCGACGGCCGGGTGCGCGTGATCCCGCAGCCGGAGAAAGGGCGTCAGCCCAAGCCCGAGGTCGTCTGGGAGCAGGTGCGGGAGCGCCGCTTCGCGGTCGACGCCGGCGGTTTCTGGCAGGTGCACCCGCACGCGGCCACGACGCTCGACGAGGCGGTGCGAGGGCTCCTCGACGGCCGCGTCGACACACGCTCCGCGCACCTCGACCTCTACGGCGGCGTCGGGCTGTTCGCCGCCACGCTCAGCGACCTGGGCGCCCGCCGCGTCACCACGGTCGAGTCGAGCAAGCGGGCCACGGCCCACGCGGCGGCGAACCTCACAAAGGCATCCGCCCGGGTCTCGGCCGTCACGGCCCGCGTCGACCGGTTCCTCGCGAAGATGGAGGCGGATGCCGCGAAGACGTTCTCCGGAGGCACGGTCGTGCTCGATCCGCCGCGCTCGGGCGCGGGCCGTCGGGTCGTGGAGGCGGTCGGCGCGCTGCATCCGTCCGCCGTCGTCTACGTCGCCTGCGACCCGGTCGCCCTCGCCCGGGATCTGAAGACCTTCCGCGGCCTCGGCTGGGAGCCGGCGGCGCTGCGCGCCTACGACCTGTTCCCGCATTCGCACCACTTCGAGACCGTCGCGCTGCTCCTTCCGGCGGCATGACCGCGGCCAGGGAGACCTTCCCCGACATCTCGATAGGCTGACATCATGAGCACCGTGGCACTCATCGATGACCACGAGTCCGTGCGGCTCGGCCTCGAGGCGGCGTGCCTGCGCGACGGCACGCAGTCGGTGGTCTTCTCGGGGAGCACCGTGGGCAGTTATCTCGAGTGGCGTCATGGCTCCGGGGCCGCTCCCGCCGAGATCGTCGTGCTGGACCTCACCCTCGGCGACGGCACGACCGTGACCGAGAACGTGCGCGCGCTCACAGACGACGGATCGAGCGTGATGATCCACAGCGTCGCCGACAGGCCCGCCGTCGTCCGTGAGGCCCTCGCCGCCGGCGCCGTCGGTGTGGTGAGCAAGTCCTCGGCGCTGGAGGACGTGCTCAGCGCGATCCGCACGGTCGCACGGGGCGAGCCGCTGAACAACCTCGAGTGGGCCAGCGCCGTCGACGGCGACCGCGCCTTCGCCGACGCGCAGCTGTCGGTGCGCGAACGGGAGGTGCTGAGCCTGTATGCGACGGGCCTGCCCCTGAAGGCGGTCGCCGAGCGGCTCGGCGTGGCCTACTCGACCGCCAAGGAGAACATCACCCGCGTGCGCACGAAGTACGTCGAGGTGGGGCGCCCGGCGCCGACCAAGATCGATCTGCTGCGCCGTGCGGTGGAGGACGGCATCATCGCGCCTTCGGCGGAGGGCGGTTCGGGTGGCGTCTGAGCGTCTGACGTTCCCGAAGGCGTGGTCGACGGTCTCCGCGCACTCCTCTGCGGGAGGGGAGTCGGAGCGCTTCACCGGGCAGCGGATGGAGCGCATCATGGCGATCGTGGTCGCCGTCGGCGCCGCCGCGCTCGGCCTGCAGGCCTTCTTCGCGGCACTCGACGGCATCCGCTTCGCGTCCCTCGCGCACATCGTGCTGCTGGTGACGGTGCTGCTGGTCCTGGTGGCGATGATCGTGGCGTGCCTCGTCGGCCGATGGGTGCGCGTGCTCAGCGGCACCTTCGCGATCGTGTACCTCCTGGCGCTCGCGCTCTGGCCGCTCGTCGTGGAGCCCGACGGCCGCTCGGCCGGGCCGCAGCCCTGGATCTTCTTCCTCGTGAACATCGCCGCCGTCGCGGCGATCCTCGCCTTCCCGATGCCGCTGCAGATCTTCGTGGTACTGCTTCTGCCCTTCCTGTACGGCCTGGTGCGCGTGGCCCAGGGCGAGTTCACGCAGGGGTTCTGGATCGCCACGGCCTTCGACGTCTCGTTCACGCTCATCCTGGGCGTGGTGCTTCTGGCGATGGGCTGGATGTTCCGTTCGGTCGCGGCGGGCGTCGACGATGCCCGTGGTGAGGCCGTGGCGACCTACGCCGCCGCGGCCGCCGATGCCGCCGCGGAGGAGGAGAGGGTGGATCTGGCCGCGCTCATGCACGACAGCGTGCTCGCCGCCCTCATCGCCGCGGAGCGCGCCGACAGCGAGCGCGAGCGCGAACTGGCCGTCGCGATGGCACGGGAGGCCCTCACCCGCCTGGCCAACACAGAGGAGCACGCGGCCAGGGAGGGCAGCGACGCCCTGATCGCCTGGGAGCAGATCATCGTCGAGCTGCGCCGTATGCTCTCGGAGTTCGGGGCGGATGCCGTCGTCGAGGTCCGCGGCGACAGTCCGCGCATCCCGGAGCGCGTCGCCCGTGCGGTCGTGCTGGCGGCGCGCCAGGCGTGTCACAACGCGATGGAGCATGCGCGCGGTCGCGGTCTGCACGTCCTGGCCGAGGGCCACGCCTCGGGGGGCTTCACGATCACGGTGAGCGACTCCGGCCCGGGCTTCGACCCGGAGGACATCCCCGCCGATCGCCTGGGGTTGCGCGCATCCGTCGTCGCCCGCATGGCCGCCGTCGCCGGCGCAGCCCATATCTTCTCCGATGACGCCGGAACGGTGGTGACGCTGACATGGCGGCGCGGATGAGTCTGACGGTCCGCAGCGTCGCGACGGGCCTCGCGCTCGGCTTCAGCCTGTACTTCGTCGCGCGCGGCATGTGGTGGATCGAGCAGCCGCTGGTGCCCCCGTTGCTGCTGGGCGCCCTCGCCCTGTATCTGGGCATCATGGTGACCGCGACCCTCGTCGACGACGACGGGCAGCGCCGGATGCCGCTGTGGGTGACGATCGCGGTGGTCGCCGTGGCCGTCGCGATCCCCACCATGGTGTCGCTCGCCTTCACGCCGGTGTCGCGGCTGGCGCCTTTCGCGACCTGGTACATCGGCGGCGTGGGCCTTCTGGGGGTCGTCTGCGTCGTCCGCCGACGCCCGATCTGCGGCTGGGCGGTGCTGCTGTCGCTCATCGTGTCGTCGATGGCGTGGATGGGACCGGGCAACGCGCTGAGGCTGGGCCTGGTCGGATCCGTGGTGTGGATGGTCGTCGCACAGCTGCTCGTCTGGATGTGGGCGCGCGCCGTGCGCGACACGGAGCGGCTGGCCGGCATCCAGCAGCAGGTCTCCAGCTGGCATGCCGCCCAGCAGGTGCGTCAGCGGGAGCGCCGCCGCCGCGTGCAGTACGCGCTGGCGGTCGCCGGTCCCGTGCTCAGCCGGGTCGTCACCACCGGCGGGGCCCTCGACGAGCAGGAGCGGATGCAGGCGCGGCTCGCCGAAGGGCAGCTGCGCGACGAGCTGCGGGGAGGCGACCTCCTCAACGATGAGGTCCGGCTCGCGATCGACGCCGTGCGCCGCAGCGGCGGCACCGTGACGGTGCTCGACGAGGGCGGACTCGAAGGCGTTCCCGAGCAGCGCCGGGCGCAGATCCGCGACGAGCTGGCCGCGGCGCTGCATGGAGCCGGCTCGCTGCGCGTGATCATCCGCGCCGCCCGGCACCCGCAGACCGCCCTCACGGTGGTCGGCCGGGCCGGGGGCGGCGCCTACGCCGACGACGACGCGGTCGAGCTGTGGCTCGAGATCGCGCGTGACGCGGCATCCGACACCCACGACTGACCCCGCACCTTCCGCTCCCGGTGAGGGAGGGAGAACGGGAGCGGAAGGTGTCGGTTCGAGAGAAGAGGCGGCGAGGGTGGACGGATCAGATCCCGTCCGCCCCTCGCCGAATGCGGCACAGTTACCCGAAAACTGTCCGCCAAGGGCATCGATCGGTCGTCTACCCTGGGACGACGAACGAGCCCGAACGCGAAGCGTCCTGTCTATTGTCCCGCGGGAACAAGAGCCTGTCTGTAGGCCTTTCGGGGGACAAAATGGACGAAAGTCGAGCCATTTCGGGTGATTCAGCCCGAAAAACGCCCCCAGGGGATGTCCCGGCGCAGCGGAGTGCGCAGTCCGCGCTGGGTCCGTGCCCACGCCGAGACGTGCGGCTCCTCGGCGACCGCCTCCTCGCGCTCGCCGGCGTAGGCCTGGCCGACCACGGCGATGAGCGCGGCCAGTTCCTCCTCGGTCGCGTCCCCGCGGAGGATCCGCAGATCCGTCGAGACGGCGTCGTCGGACTCGCTCACAGCGGGATGTTCCCGTGCTTCTTCGGCGGCAGCTCCTCGCGCTTGCCGCGCAGGGCTCGCAGGGCCTTCGCGATCGAGACGCGCGTCGCGGCGGGCTCGATGATGCCGTCGAGCTCACCGCGCTCGGCGGCCAGGAACGGCGAGGCGACGTTGTATGTGTACTCGTTGGCCAGTCGCGTGCGGACGGCGGCGACGTCCTCGCCGGCCTCCTCGGCCTTCTTGATCTCGCCGCGGTAGAGGATGTTCACCGCGCCTTGACCGCCCATGACCGCGATCTCGGCCGTCGGCCAGGCGAGGTTGACATCGGCGCCGAGCTGCTTGGAGCCCATGACGATGTAGGCGCCGCCGTAGGCCTTGCGCAGGATCACCGTCACCAGCGGCACGGTGGCCTCGGAGTAGGCGTAGAGCAGCTTCGCGCCGCGGCGGATGACGCCTGTCCACTCCTGATCGGTGCCGGGCAGGTAGCCGGGCACGTCGACGAGCGTCACGATCGGCACCGAGAAGGCGTCGCAGAAGCGCACGAAGCGGCTCGCCTTCTCGCCCGCCTCGATGTTGAGGGTGCCGGCCATCTGGGAGGGCTGATTGGCGATGATGCCGACGGTGCGGCCCTCGACGCGCCCGAAGCCGATGACGATGTTCGGGGCGAACAGCGGCTGCACCTCGAGGAAGTCCCCGGTGGCCTGCTCGGCACCGGTCGCGGGGTCGAGGATCGACTGGATGACCGTGTGGATGTCGTAGGGCTGGTTCGGCGAGTCGGGGATGACCGTGTTGAGCACGCGGTCGGCATCCGTCGTCTCGAACTCGAACGACGTCTCGTAGGAGGGGAGCTCGGCCATGTTGTTGTCGGGCAGGAAGCTCAGCAGGCTGCGCGCATAGTCGATCGCGTCGTCCTCGTCTTCGGCCAGATAGTGCGCCACGCCCGAGCGGGTGTTGTGCGTGTAGGCGCCGCCGAGCTCCTCCATGCCGACGTCTTCGCCGGTGACGGTCTTGATCACGTCGGGGCCGGTCACGAACATCTGGCTGGTCTTGTCGACCATGATGACGAAGTCGGTGAGGGCGGGGGAGTAGACGGCGCCGCCGGCCGCCGGGCCCATGATGATCGAGATCTGCGGGATGACGCCCGATGCGCGGGTGTTCAGGCGGAAGATCTCGCCGTACTTGCCGAGGGCGACCACGCCCTCCTGGATGCGGGCGCCGCCCGAGTCGAGGATGCCGACGATCGGCATGCCGCCGGCGAGGGCGAACTCCATGATCTTGATGATCTTCTCGCCCGCGACCTCGCCCAGAGAGCCGCCGAAGGTCGAGAAGTCCTGCGAGTAGACCGCGACCGTGCGACCGTGGATGGTGCCGATGCCGGTGACGACCGAGTCGCCGTAGGGGCGGGAGCGGTCCATGCCGAACGCCGTCGTGCGGTGACGCACGTACTCGTCGAACTCGACGAAGCTGCCAGGGTCCATGAGCAGCTCGATGCGCTCGCGCGCCGTCAGCTTGCCCTTGGCGTGCTGCTTCTCGATGGCCGTCTTCTCGGCATCCGTCACCGCGTCCTGGAAGCGGGCGCGGAGGTCGGCGATCTTGCCGGCGGTCGTGGAAATGTCGGGCTGGTCCGTCACGGGTTCCAGACTAGCGGCGAGGCGTGCGCGTTCGTTGGATGTTCGGCACAACGGAGCGCCGGATGCTTTAGAGGTCGCGCCGAGGAGCGACGGTCCCTGAGCCCGTCGAAGGGCCCGAACTCCTCCGCTCTGGGGCGCGATATGCCGTGGATCGCGGCCGTCGCTGCGCGTACGCTGACGAGCATGAGCTTTCCCCGCACCGCCGCCGTCGCCGCCCGACTCGAGGTCGTCGCCGAGACCGGCTCGACGAACGCCGACCTGAGGGAGAAGGCGTCGGATGCCGCGGGGTGGCCGCACTTCTCGGTACTGCTGACGCGGAACCAGACCGCCGGTCGCGGGCGGCTCGATCGCGAGTGGTCCGCACCGCCGGGCGCGGCGCTGGCCGTCTCGGTGCTGCTGCGCGACACGGCGATCCCGGTCGCCGCACGCGGCTGGATCCCGCTCGTGGCGGGCGCGGCGATGGCCGACGCCGTCTCCGCGCAGCTGCCGCGCCGCGAGGTGAGCGTGAAGTGGCCCAACGACGTGCTCGTCGAGCCGGTGCCGGGGGCGGCGGATGCGGGGGCAAGATCTGCGGCATCCTCGCCGAGGCGGCCGGCGACGACGTCATCGTCGTGGGCGCCGGGTGAACACCGCCATGAGCGTCTCGCAGCTTCCCGTGCCGACCGCGACCTCCTTCGTCGCACTCGGGGAGACCTGCGAGGAGGACCGCCTCGTCGCCGACTATCTGCGGAGGCTGAACGAGCTGCTCTCGGCGCTCGCGGCGACGGGGGATGCGGTCGCCGGCGGCGTGCACGCGGCGGTGACCTCGCGCTGCGGGACGCTCGGGCAGCGCGTGCGCGTATCGCTGCCCGGCGGCGGCGAGCTGACGGGGCGCGCGGTGCGGCTGGAGGCCGACGGTCGCCTCGTGGTCGACGACGACGGCCTCGTGCACTCGGTGGGCGCCGGTGACGTGGTGCACGTGCGCCCCGCATCCGATCGCTGACACCCTCTCGCCGGTCTCACTTGTTGCGGGTGCGCCGCACGGCAGGTCGCATTTTCTGAGACCGCCCGAATCGCCGGTCTCACTTGTTGCGGGATCGAGCGCGTCTGAGTCGCAACAAGTGAGACCGGCGGGGTGCTGCCGGCGTCCGACACACCCGCGCCGTAGCGGCCGATGTCGGCGGTCCGGCCCACAATGGGGGTGTGACACAGCCCGCAACGCTCGGAGGGCGCCCCGTGGCGCCGCAGCCGGGCGTGCCCGCGCAAGAGCGGCTGATCGCCCGCTTCCGCGGCCACGGTCGACGCCTGTTCTGGTCGGCGCTGCTGCTGATCGCGGTCTCGGGCGCGACCGCCTACCTCTACGGCAACCTGCCCGAACCCTTCGAAGACTGGATGCTGCTGGCGGCGGCCGGTGCCCTCGTCTTCTTCGGAGCGGTGCTGCCGCTGCTGATCTGGTCCTCGCGCAGCTACTCGATCACGACGCAGCGGGTCATCGCCGCGCGCGGCATCGGCGCCCGCAACCGCCGCGAGCTCTCGCATATGCGCGGCTACACGATCGCGGTGCGCCGCGGCATCCTGCAGCGGATGTGGGGGCGGGCACGATCACGCTCTCCGACGGGCGCTCGGAGACGTTGCGGCTGAAGAACATCCCCAGCGTCACGCTCGTGCACGAGACCCTCGCCGATCAGGTCGAGATCGGCCAGATCCTCGCGCATCGCGACGCCCACGCGCTGGGCGGCGACGAAGAGCAGTAGCGCTCCCCTTCGCTCTTCGCGTACGGAAGAATGGTCGCGGACGAGAAGGAGATCGAATGACGTTGCGCATCGGTGTGGTCGGCGGCGGACAGCTGGCGCGGATGATGATCGCGCCGGCGGTGGAGCTCGGCATCGAGCTGCGCGTCCTCGCCGAGGAGCAGGGGATGTCGGCGCAGCTGGCGGCATCCGACGTCGGCGACTACCGCGACCTCGAGACGGTGCGCGCTTTCGCCGAGCAGGTCGATGTCGTCACCTTCGACCACGAGCACGTGCCGCAGGACGTGCTGCGTGCCCTCGTCGCCGACGGCGTGGCCGTGCACCCGGGGCCCGATGCCCTCCGCTTCGCGCAGGACAAGCTCGCCATGCGGGCGCGGCTGGCGGAGCTGGGCGCCCCGCAGCCGGACTGGGCGGCGGTGCGCACCGAGGCGGAGCTGCAGGCCTTCCTCGACGATCACGGCGGGCGGGCGGTCGTGAAGACGCCCCGCGGAGGCTATGACGGCAAGGGCGTGCGCGTCGTGTCGGATGCCGCGGAGGCCGCCGACTGGATCGCCGCGACACCCGAGGGCGAGGCGCTGCTGGCCGAGGAGCTCGTCTCCTTCACTCGCGAGCTCGCCCAGCAGGTCGCCCGACGCCCGAACGGCGAGGCGGTCGTCTACCCCGTCGTGGAGACCGTGCAGCAGAACGGCGTGTGCGCCGAGGTGATCTCACCGGCCCCCGGCGCCTCCGAGAAGCTCTTCGAGGTCGCCGCCCGGATCGGGCGCGAGATCGCCGAGGGCTGGGCGTGACCGGGATGCTGGCGGTCGAACTCTTCGAGACCGACGACGAGCGCATTCTCGTCAACGAGCTGGCGATGCGCCCGCACAACAGCGGGCACTGGAGTCAGGACGGCGCGGTGACCGGGCAGTTCGAGCAGCATCTGCGCGCGGTCGCGGATCTTCCGCTGGGAGATGTCTCGCCGCTGGCGGACTGGTCGGTCATGGTCAACATCCTGGGCGGCCCGCAGGAGGGGTCGATCGACTCCCGGCTCCCGGTGGCGATGGCCGAGCACCCGGCGGCGAAGATCCACACCTACGGCAAGGCGCCGCGCCCCGGGCGCAAGGTCGGCCACGTCAACGTCGTCGGCGACGACCTGGACGACGCGGTCTACCAGGCGCGCGCGACGGCGGCGTTCTTCGCCTAGCGGCGCCGATCCGCCGACTCCTCGGCAGCGCCCCGCGGCATCCGACATCGAGTGCGCAGGAGTCGGAGCGGCACAGGATGCCGCAGCGCGCCGTTCCGCGAACTTGCAGGGAGTGCGCCGTAGCCTGGATGGGTGACTGAGCCGCTGCACTCCTCCGCAAACCCCCTCGTCGGCGTCGTGATGGGCTCTGACTCCGATTGGCGGGTCATGAGCGACGCCTCGCAGGCGCTCACCGACTTCGGCATCCCGCACGAGGTGGAGGTCGTCTCGGCCCACCGCACGCCCGACAAGCTCATGCAGTACGGGCGCGAGGCGCGCGGCCGCGGCATCCGGGTCATCATCGCCGGCGCCGGCGGCGCCGCGCACCTTCCGGGCATGCTCGCCTCGGTCACCGCGCTGCCCGTGATCGGCGTGCCGGTCCCGCTCGCCTACCTCGACGGCATGGACTCCCTCCTCTCGATCGTGCAGATGCCCGCGGGCATCCCCGTCGCGACCGTGTCGATCGGGGGCGCGCGCAACGCGGGAATCCTCGCCGCCCGGATCCTCGGCTCCTCCGATGCCGCCCTCGGCGACCGCGTGGAGGAGTATGCACGCGACCTCGAGGCGCAGGTCGCGGAGAAGAACAGCCGCCTGAAGGACTCTCTGTGACGGTCGCCCCACCGCAGCGCCTGACGCATCCGGCCCCGCCCGGCCGTCTCGTCGAGACGCGTCCTCTGCGGAATCCGGATGCCGCATCGCCGGCGTTCATGAGCCGGCGCGCCTGGTGGCTCGTGCTGATGAACGTGCTGATCCCCGGCTCCGCCCAGGCGCTGGCCGGCAATCGCCGGCTCGGACGCTTCGGTCTCGGGGCGACGCTCGTCTCGTGGCTGCTCGTGATCGCGGCGCTCGCCACGGCGCTGCTCTCCCGGGGCCTGTTCATCACCCTGATGTCGAATTGGTTCGTGCTGACCCTCCTGCAGGTGCTGCTGATCGGTTATCTGCTGCTGTGGATCGTGCTGACCTTCGACACCCTGCGTCTGGTGCGCCTGGTCAAGCTGCCTCCGCTGAAGCGGCTGGCGGTGCCGGTCGTGGCGCTGCTGCTGCTCGGGCTGATCGGCTCGGGCACGGCCTATGCGGCATCCGCCATCGGCGCCGGGCGCGGTGCGCTGTCGCTGGTCTTCGGCAACAGCGGGCCGAGTCTGCCGCCGAGCGACGGCTACTACAACGTGCTGCTGCTGGGAGCGGACAGCGGGAAGAACCGGGATCACACGCTGTTCGACAGCATCTCGGTGGTCTCGCTCAACGCCGAGACGGGGCGGTGACGATCACCGGCATCCCGCGGGACCTGCCGGGGTTCCCGTTCTCCGAGGGCCCGATGAAGGAGCTGTATCCGGACGGGCACACCGCCCACGCGAACCGGGAGTGCGGCTGGGGCCCGGGCATCAACCAGCTGCGCACCGAGGTCGATCTGTGCCGGAACCAGTACAACGGTGAGGATCTCTATCCGAACGCCGTGCTGAACGGCTCGACGCCGAGCGTGGAGGCGACGAAGGATGCCGCGGAGGGCATCCTCGGCATCGAGATCCCCTACTACGTCTTCATCGACATGAAGGGCTTCGCGGAGCTCATCGACGCGCTCGGCGGGGTGGAGATCACCGTCGACGAGCGACTCCCCAAGGGCGGCGGCCCCGGACCGAACAACCTCCCGTCGAGGAGTGGGCGACGGGCTGGATCGAGGTGGGCACGCAGCGCATGGACGGCAACACCGCCCAGTGGTATGCGCGCTCGCGGTACACGACCAGTGACTGGGATCGCATGAAGCGGCAGCGCGAGCTGCAGATCGCGATCCTCGAGCAGTTCACGCCGCAGAACGTGCTGCTGCGCTTCAACGAGATCGTCGAGGCAGGTTCGGTCATGGTGCAGACCGACCTGCCCAAGGACACGCTGCCGGAGTTCTTCGACCTGGCGCTCAAGGCCAAGGATCAGAAGGTCACGACGATCGAGCTGACGCCCGACGGCGGAATCTCGGCGACGAACCCCGACTTCGCGTACATCCAGACGCTCGTGCAGGAGGCCCTGCATCCGCCCGAGCTCGAGGAGACCGACGCGCCGGAGGGTGAGCGCTCAGTCGCACTCGAGCGGTGCGGTGGCGATCTCGGGCGCGTGGAGCATCGGTGTGTGCCGCACCTCGCGGAGCCGTTCGCCGGCTCCCGTCCCGGTGAAGTCCACGGTCACGGTCTCCGATCCGCCCGGGGCGACGATGACCTCGTGCCGCACCGCGGGCCGGGTGCCGAGCACGGCATCGGCGGCGCCTTCGCGCACGTCCGCTCCGGCGGGGCCGTAGACGGTGATGCGGGTGCGGACGCTCCCGGGCTCGTACTCCTCGCGTGCCGGTCCGGTGAAGCCGCCCGGAAGCGGGTTCTCCTCGTCGATCTCGACCGTGTTCGTCCAGGTGACCTGCACGCGCGTGATCGGCACGCCGGCGCAGGATCCGACCGCGGTGGTGATCTCGGCCCGGGTGAAGGCGTCCAGGCGCCCGCCGGTGGCGTCGTTGACGAGCACGCCGACCTGCGGGCCGTGTTCGTCGGAGAGGGGGAACACGCCCCGAGGTCGGATGCCGCGAACTGCTCCTGCTCGGTGGTGTGCGCACTCCAGATGCGGATGCCGCCGTCGGCGGCGGACTCGGCGATCGCGGCGACGAGGGCTCCCGGGTCCTCGGTGGCGAACGCCTGGACGAGCACGGCGCGCACGGCGCGCGAGAAGTGGTCGGACTGGCGGCTGCGGGAACCGGCCTCGAGCGGGATCCGCTCGGTCAGGGTCTCGACCAGAGACGCGCCGCTGAGCGCATAGTCGCCGACGGTGGTGGGTCCCGTCGCGGCGAGCACGCGGGCGAGCGTCGCGACGTCGACGGCGATGACGCCGTCGATGGAGCCGCCGTGCTCCTCCTCCCAGTGCGCGGCGATGAGCCGGGCGGAGGTGGGGAAATCGGGCACGGAGGAGGCGTCGGACAGGCGCGTGTCGAATCCTGCGGGCAGCAGCGCGGAGAGGTTCTCGTCGAGGTCGGCGACCAGTGGCTCGGAGAGCCGGGGCACGGTGCGGGCGCTGATCGTGCTCCGGCGCTCGAGCACTCCGGAGTCGGCCGTGATGCGGGTGATGCTCTCCACGGCCCGCCGGCGCTGCGCAGATGACTGCCGTTGTGGACGACGAGCAGATAGGAATGGCGTTCGTGCTGCCCGACCATGGTCGGCAGCAGGCGGACGGCCGCGCTCATGCCCTCGACGGTCGCCGCGGCATCCGACAGGGCGGCGTGGGTCTCGGCGACGGCGCCGCGCGCAGGGCCGGAGACCGCGGCGGGTCGATCTCGCGGAGCCGCTCGCTCACGGCGGCGGCGGCGGACCCGGCCCGGTCGAGGTGCAGCCGCGCCTCCGGGTATCCGCTGAGGTCGATCGTGTCGCCGTCGAGGCCGAAGGTGCCGAGGTCGAACTGCTCGGATGCGGCCAGCAGGTGCGGAAGCGTGCCGCCGGCGAGCGAATCGGATGCGGCGGCCAGCTCGCGGAGGGCGGTGAGACCCGATCCGATCCCCGGCACGAACTCCGCGGCACGCCAGACGGGATCGGAGGTGAGCGAGCGCGCGGAGGAGGTCTGGTCGCTCAGCCGGGTCGCGAGCATCTCGTACTGGTGCTCTTTCCCCTCCACGATCGCGGTGCGGAGGGTCTCGCTGGTCCGGGCCGCCTGCTGCAAGGTGTCGCTCGCACCCATGCCGCGCACGACGACCCAGCCGACGAGGATGAACAGCACGGCGAGGCCGGCCAGGGTCCAGCCGATCCACGCACGTGCGGGGAGTCGCGTTCCTCGTTCACCCCTGCATTCAAGCATGCCGTCTTGTGCGGCGCCCCGATGCACCGCTCTCCCGCGGGCGAGCGGACCTCGATGGGGCCCCGGCGCGCTATACGCTTACCGCATGGGTGCGCAGTTGCGGGTGGTCCTCGACCAGGTCGATGCCGTGGTCAACCCCGCGGAGGCGGAGGCGTCTCTGGCCCTGGTAGCAGGTCTGGTGGCGACCGCTCCGGTGGGCTGCTCGGTCGCGGCGATCGTCGCGGCGCGCGGCGCGGTGGAGATCGCCGGCATCGACGAGGTGCGCGTCCTCGGCAGGGGGCGCAAGAGGCTCGCCGCCGCCTGGCGTCTGGGATTCGGGCGGGCGTCGGCCGCGGGCTCATCCACGCTCCCACGCTCATGGCGCCGCTGGTCAAGCACGACCGGCTGCACGACAACGATCAGACGGTCGCGACGATCTGGGACCTGCGTGCCTGGGAGCGGCCGGAGGCACTGCCGAAGTCGACCGTGGCCTGGCAGCGCGGCATGCTGCGACGCGCGGTCCGGCACGCGGATGCCGTGGTGGTCCCCTCGCACGCCATGGCCGCCCGTCTCGGCGCCCTCGCAGGGCTGGGCGACCGCATCCGGGTGATCGCCGGCGCTCCGCCGGAGCGTCTGAGCGTCCCCTCGGATGCTGCGCGGCGCCGTGCCGATCTGTTCCTCCCCGCCGAGTACGTGGTGCTGAGCGGCGATGAAGCCGATCTCGCGGGGGCTTCCGCGCCGCCGCCGCCCGCGGGATGCACGCCGTCGCGCTCGACGCTCCCGAAGGGCCGAGCCGCGGCTGGCGGAGCGCGCGGTGTCGGCCGGCCTGGACGAGCACCGCGTGCACGTGCGCGGGATCTCGAGCTCGGGGACCGCGCCGCCGTGCTGGCCGGTGCGGGGCGCTCGTGGCGACGAGCATGGATGCGGTGTGGCCCTGGCGGGTCGTGGAGGCGATGACGCTCGGCGTGCCGGTGGTGGCCGCGGCATCCGATGTCCATCGTGACGTCATCTCCGACGGCGGCTCGATCGTCGCTCCCGAGGAGCTGCCGGAGGCGCTCGAGGCGGCACTGGGACCGGATGCCGCGCGCCTGCGCGTGCTCGGTCAGGACCGTTCGCGCGCGTTCTCCTGGGCGAGCACGGGAGAACGGGTCTGGGCGTTGCACGCCGACCTCTGAGCGCGGCTCACTCCCGCGGAGGGATCGTCGGCATCGTCCCGGTGTGCACGGCGTCGATGTTCTCCCGCCAGGAGCTGGACTGCCCGGCGCGCAGCGCGCACAGTACGAGCAGGAACCATCCGGCGCCCACGATCGTGAAGCTCTCCAGCATCGACTCCACGGCGAGGGCGACGAGGATGAGCGGGGTCCACGCGTAGATGATGGAGCGACGCGCGCTGGCGACGAGCCAGGAGCGGATGACGGCGATGCCGCCGAGGGCGAGGAAGGCGACGAGGCCCACGGCGCCCAGCTGCAGCAGCACGTCGACGTAGGCGTTGAGGGCGGAGGTGTGGTCCTCGCCGAGTCGCCAGTTGATCGTGCTGAACGGGAACTGGTAGGGGACCCACTCTCCGAACCAGCCCCACCCGTGCAGGCTTCGGAAGGCGACGAAGTCGAAGATCTCCCGCCACAGCTCGGTGCGGCGGGAGAAGTCGGTGCCTGCCCCAGCAGCACGACGATCTGGCTGCGCAACAGCACCGCGACGCCGAGTCCGAGCAGCACGACGGCTCCGAGCGACCACTGCACCATCGCACGACGCTGCGGCGGGGTGTTCCGCACGATCGCCAGGGCGCCGGCGGCGGTCCCGACGAAGACGGCGAGCACGAAGACCACCGGCGAGGCGGCGAGGAGCGCGAGCACGGCCCGAGCACGGTGGAGTAGACGGCCAGCCCGGGAGGGATCGAGCGCGTGCGCCACTCGACGGCGAAGGTGATGAGGGCGATCACCGCGACGAATCCGAGCATGTTGCGGGCGCCGAAGATCCCCTCGAGCGGGCCGCCGTAGGCGATGTTGCCCGAGATGCCGAGGATGGTGAAGGGGACGTCCAGCAGGATGCCGGAGAGGATCTCGAGGGCGAGGGAGATCGTCAGCAGCACCCTCAGCACATCCCCGATCGCGCGCACGGTCTGGAGCGTGTCGCGCACGTGCCCGATCGTCACGGCGAGGAAGGCGTAGGCGAACAGGGCGACCCAGGCCTGGAGGGTGTCGGCGCGGTCGATCGACCACACGACGCTCGCGAGCGCGACGAGCAGGAAGACCACGAGAGAGGAGGGCGCGATCCGCAGGATCGAGAGCTCGGCGCGGCGGACGACGAGGATGAGCGCCCCGATCACGCTCAGCGAGGTCAGCATCGTGAGGAGGGTCACCGGGCTCGTGATGCGCTCGATCGCGAGTGCCGAGAACGTCACGGCGAGCACCGTCAGCGTGTAGGCGCGGGCGAACTCCGCCGACGCGAGGAGCCGGAGGAGAGAATCGAGGAGGCGCATCAGGGGACCTGTCGCTGCTGCTCTCCGCGCTCGATCACGCGGGCGCGCTCGCTGAGTCCGACGCCGAGCAGCGGCACCGACTTGATCTTGAACGAGAACAGCACCAGCAGCAGCCAGCCCCACATCATGATCGGCGCGGACTCCGCGATGCCCTGCACGAGCAGCACGATCGTGATGAGCGAGGGGCGAGGGTCAGCGGCGAGAAGGGGCGATCGCCGCGGAGGTCCCACCGCGGACGGTCCACCGCGAAGAACCAGCTGCGCCACAGCAGGCTCGCCCAGATGAACGCCATGAGGACGACCCCGACCCAGCCGAGCTGGAAGAGCACGTCGATCCACATGTTGTGCGCGTGGAACACGGTGATCCCGTGGTCGACGATCCACCCGTGGATCTCGGGCTCGCTGGGGATCCACGGCGTCGAAAAGCCCAGCCCGAACACCGGGCTCGTCGCTGCGCGCTCGAGCACCTGCTGCCAGATCTCGAAGCGGCCGGTGAGGTCGCCGGTGCGGCCGAGGCGCTCCAGGATGGGCCCGCGGAACACGATCGCCGCGGCGGCGAGGACGGCGGTGCCGCCGAGGGCGACGACGTAGAGGCGGGTGCGCGCCCCCGGTCCCGGGGCGCGGCGCATGAGGAGGGCGACGACGAGGGTGATCGCCACGGCGATCGCGGCGGCGTAGATCGTCGCCGATGCCGCGCGCACGAGAAAGTAGGCGGCGACCAGGGTCCAGAGGGCGAGGGTGGTGCGCCAGCGCACCCGGGCGGCGAAGAGCACGCCGAAGACGATGATCGCGACGAGGCACAGCGCCGCGAGCATGTTCGAGTTGCCGACGATCCCCTGGATGCGTCCGCCCTCGATGAGGTTGCCGCGCACCCAGTACCAGTGCGCGTTGACCTCGTCGCCGGGGGCGTCGAAGAAGAACGGGAGGATCGGATGCCGCACGACGAGCGCGACCCACAGTTCGATCGCGACCGAGAGCCCCAGCAGCCACTTCAGCGACGACGCCATGGCCCGCAGGAGCTCCCGCCAGCTGAGCATGTGCGCGATGAAGAGCGCGTGGAGGGTGAGCGAGAGCAGGAGCAGGCCGGTGAGAAGCGTGGCCAGCGGCCAGTGCGACCATGTCACGGAGACGAGGGCGAGCGCGCAGTAGCCGAGGATCGCCCAGGGAAGACGGCGCCATTCCAGAGGCCAGGGCCGGGCGCGCGAGATGGCGGGCACCCAGATGCCGAGCGTGCCCAGGGTGAGGACGGCGAGCACGATGATCGAGCCCGTCATCCCGACGAGGTTGTAGACGGCCGAGTGTCCGAAGGCGACGATCAGGACCACGATCACGTAGGCGCGCAGCATGAGCCGACCCGTCGACTCTCGCTCGGGCGCCGTGGGCGGAGCGGCGGCCTGCTGCCTCGAATGCTGCACCATCGGAATCAGGCTACATCCCGCGAGCGCGGCTCGCCGTAGGCTGAGAGCGTGCTGATCCCCTCTCCAACGCCCCCGCGACTACGCCTGGGGTTCGACGACGCTCCTGGCCGCACTGGAAGGCCGCGCCCCCTCCGATGCGCCCGAGGCGGAGGTGTGGTTCGGCGACCATCCGGCGGATCCGGCCGACGTCGCCGCGGGCGGCACGCTCGCCGACATCACGGGCGGCGAACTGCCGTATCTGCTCAAGCTCCTCGCCGCCGACGCGCCCTGTCGATCCAGGCGCACCCCACCAGGGAGCAGGCGCAGGCCGGTTTCGCGCGCGAGGCGGGGCTGGCATCCGATGATCCGGCGCGCAACTACCGCGACGCCAACCACAAGCCCGAGCTCATCGTGGCGCTGAGCGAGCGCTTCGACGCCCTCGTCGGACTGCGCGAAACCCGCGACACCCTCCGTCTCGTCGACGCCCTCGACGACGCGCCCGGGGTGCGGGCGCTGCGCGCGCACCTCGCGGACGGCGACGACCCGCTGCGGGCGGCGATCCGCTGGGCGCTGGCGGAGGCATCCGACACCGAGGTCGACGATGTGATCGGCGCCGTCGCGACGGCCGTCGTGCCCGAGTTCGCCGGCGCCCTCGACGCCGTGCGGCGTGCGGCGGCGCGCAATCCCGGCGACCGCGGAGTGATCGTGGCGCTGCTGCTGAACCACGTGGTGCTGCGGCCGGGGAGGGCGTGTTCCTCCCCGCCGGCGTGCTGCACGCCTATCAGGGCGGGCTGGGCGTGGAGATCATGGCGGCCAGCGACAACGTGCTGCGCGGCGGGCTCACCGGCAAGCACATCGACGTGCCCGAGCTGCTGTCGATCCTCAACAGCTCGCCGCACGAGGTGCGGGTGCAGCGGCCGCAGGAGGCGGCATCCGAGGTCTCCTACGAGGTGCCTGTATCAGACTTCGCGCTGCGCCGCTTCGAGATAGACTCCTCGCCGGTCGATGTCGCACTGTCGGGCCCGGCGATCCTGCTGGCCACCGCCGGTGACGTCACCGTGGAGTCGGATGCCGGGAGCCTTCCCGTGCCCGTCGGAACCGCGGTGTTCGCGACAGCCGAAGAGAGCCGCGTGCGCCTTTCGGGGCGCGGACAGGTGTTCGTCGCCCAGCCCGGATGATGCCGGCGTGGTGTCGACGACACGCCGTGGCGGCGGGGTGAACCTTCAAGAGTGTCTTGAGGGTTTACGATTCGCGACTTGACCGATACGAATGACAGCGGTGTAATTAGTCCATCACGCGGCCCGCGTGGGGGCTTTGAAGGGTGGAGGACAACATGACGAGCTATCGGTCAGATGTCCCGGGCAACTGGTACGTCGATCCGGTCAACCTCGGTGTACCCGGGGTGCGCCGATTCGACGAGGAAGACGACAACGCCCTCGGCTGGCAGAGCGACGCGCTGTGCGCGCAGACCGACCCCGAGGCGTTCTTCCCCGAGAAGGGCGGATCCACGCGCGACGCCAAGCGCATCTGCACCTCCTGCGAGGTGCGCGACCAGTGCCTGCAGTACGCGCTCGAGAACGACGAGCGCTTCGGCATCTGGGGTGGCCTCTCCGAGCGCGAGCGCCGCAAGCTCAAGCGCGAGGCCAGCTGACGCTTTGCGTCGCCGTCGGCCAGCTCCCGGTCGTTGAGCGAGGAGCGCAGCGACGAGTCGAAACGCGAAGAGTCGCGCGGATACGGCGCGCTGCTTCCCGACCGCGGTATACGTAGTTTCCACGTCCTGGAGAGAGGGAGTCTCGGTGGAGAGCGAAGTTTCACGGGATGGAAAGCGACTCTCTCTCACAATCTCGTATGACGAGATGGTCGTCCTGTTCGATCTCTTGTTCCGCCTAAACTCCGAATCCAGCAAGTTCGAATTGGTGCATGAGGCAGAAGAGAGGATTCTCTGGAACTTGGAGGCGACTCTTGAGACCCACATCAACGAGATTTTCGATCCTGACTTCCAATCGATCATCGACGCCGCGAGAGCTCGTCTCACCGAGAGAACTTCCGACAAGTAGCCCTCAAGAAGAACCAGAGCAGCCCGCCATAGTTCGATCCGAAGATGGGACTGCGGGTGTCAGGTCACATCGTCGGCGTCGGGCCCGAATCAGCGGCATCGTGTGGCGGTGACCTTACGCGACGAGTTTCGCGGAGATGGCGAGTTGTTCCGCGATTTCGGTGTACGTAGTTTCCACATTCTTTGCTTTGTGGTCTTCCCTTGCGGGGTTTTCGTGCAATAGCTTTCGGGGTAGAACTACATGCGGCGAGCGGATGGTCCCTGGCCGGTGGGCGGAGGGGATATTCCGTGGCTGGTATGGGTCGGGGTTTGCTGCGCTGTGCTCGGCGATGGGAACGGCGTTGGCGTTGCTGGTCTCGCTGCTGGTAGTCGCGCCGGCTGCGGCGGTAGAAGAGGCGGCAAGGATCGCGCTGGCGGAAGGTGATGTCACGGTTCTGCCTGCGTTGCCGTCGTCGGCAGCGTCGGATTCGGCCGCGCGCATACCGGTAGGGGATTTTTCGGCGTTGTTGGATCCGGGGGCGGCTGATCTGCCGGCGGCGGCTCCGATGGGTAAGGGGCCGGATACGGCTGATCTTGAGCGGTGGTTGGATTCGGCGTCGGAGTCGGATGTGGCGGAGCGGTCGGAGTACACGACGACGTTCGATCGTGGGGACGGGTCTCTGATTGAGGTGATCTCCGAGTCTCCGGTGAATGCGCAGCGGGCGGATGGGTCGTGGGTGGCGTCGTCGACGCGGCTGAGCAAGTCGTCGTCGGGGTGGGCGGTTGCCGATCACCCGTTGTCGCCGAGTTTCGCGGGCCGGGCGGATGCGGCCAAGGCGTCGACGTTCCGTCGCGACGGGCGGAGGTGTCGTTCTCGCTGCGTTCGGTCGGTGCGGGGAAGGCGTCCACGGGCGCCTCGGAGGCGCGGGGCGTGGTGGACACGCTGACGTTCGAGGGCGTCGCACCGGGTGTCGATGTGGAGCACGTGGTCGAGCCTGGCGGGGTGAAGGAGACAGTGGTCGTTGCCGCGCCGCCTGCGGGCGTGTCTTCGTGGACGTGGGTGCTGCGCGCGGATGGAGTCTCTCCGGTGCTGGACGAGCTTGGCACGGTCAATCTCGTCGACGCCGACAGGGAGATCGTGATGCATATCCGACACCAGTGGCGTGGGATTCCTCTGGGTGGAGGGTGAGTCGTCCCCGGTGCTGATCAACCCGGCTGTGTCGTTGACGGCTGCAGGCAAAGGGGCGTGGGAGTACACGGTCACGGTGGACAGTGCGTGGATGAACGCGAAGGAGCGCGTGTTCCCGGTGTTCGTGGATCCGACGATCAATGCGGGGCCGTCGTATAAGAAGTCTTTCAAGTCTGATGGTGCGGTCTTCATCAATCAGTCGCACGTGGGTAACACCCGCCAGTCGAACAAGAACGTGTACTGGCGGGCCTACGCCCGTTACCCTTACGGCACGTCGACTTCGAACTTCATCGGTGCGGCGCAGGTGGGTATCGCCTATGACGGGCTCGGGGCGACGGGCAGCTTCACCGGGTCGATCCGCCGTGCGACGGACGAGTGTTACACCTGCACGGCGACGGCGAATATCACCACCTACACGCTGGGTCGGGGTCGACGCAAACCTCGGGCAACACCTTCGCGCAGTTCCTGGTGAACCGGGTGAAAGCCGGCGACAAGACTCCGGCGTTGATGTGGCGGGGTGCGGGCGGGTCGGACTATTCGCATAAGCGGGTGTCGACGGCGATGGCGATCCAGTACTGGGGTTATCCCACGGCGACGTTGCAGACCGGAACGGGGACCCCGGCCAATGGGGCGACGGGTGCGTCGTTGACGCCGACGTTGCGGTGGAGCGGCACGGAGGCGCATCCGAACACGAATGTGAAGAACTTCCTGCTGGAAGTGTCGAAGAACTCGAATATGTCGTCCCCGGTGTGGAACAGCGGGTGGACCACGGCGACGACGGCGACGGTGCCGGAAGGCAAGCTGCAGCAGGGCACGAAGTACTACTGGCGGGTGAAGATCCGCGACGGCGGCCACGGGTTCCTGGGCCAGTCGACCGAGAAGATGAGCAGCGTGTGGTCGTTCACGACGAACTACCCGCCGCCCACGCCCCCAGTGGGCTCGGCGTCGCCGGGTTCGACCGGCGCCCCGCAGACGGTGACCACGCTCACCCCGACGCTGCAGGTGGGCGCGGTCACCGACCCGGACAACCGTCCGGCGGGCGCGACGGTGAAGTATGAGTTCAAGATCGCCTCCGGCACGGACGGAAAGTCCGGTGCGGTGATCACCTCACCGCTGCTGACCGCCTCCGGTGGTGTCGTGAAATGGCAGGTCCGGAGGGGACGCTGCGCGATGGCGGCACTTACTCGTGGGTGGTGCAGCCCACTGACGGGTTGAGCAAGAATGTGTACCCGGCGTGGGTGATGAAGATCAAAGTCGATCTGCATCTGGGCGCGACCGGGCCTTCCCCGTTCGATGCGGCGGGACCGGTGACGGTCAACCTCGCCAACGGCAACGCGAACCTCACCTTCCCTCCCCGCTCGTGGAGACCCTCGGAGGTCCGATGGGTCTCTCATTCAGCTACAACTCGCAGGAACGCTCCAATGCGATCCGCGGCATCACCGGGGAGTATTTCTCTGCGCTGGATGCGTTGGGCAATGTGCCCACCTCGGCGGCGGGCTACACCTTCGCGGGGAAGACGCCAGCCTTGGTGCGCACGGACCCGGCGATCTCCTTCGACTGGGGCAACGGCCAGCTGGTCCCTGCACTGCCAGGGGACTACGTGATGGGGCGATGGACGGGCTTTCTCACCGCCCGGCCGGCACCTACCGCTTCGGGGTCCGTCACAACCACGGGGCGCGACTGTGGGTGAACAACACCTCCGTGTTCGAGGAGTGGTCCGTGCTGTCGACGCCCGTGTCGTGGGCGTCATCGACGACAGCGCTTCCCGGCACAGCGGTACCGATCACCATGGAGTACTACGAGCGGGTCGGCGCGGCCTTCCTCGAGCTCTGGGTGCGGGACTCAGCCGGCAACGAGTTCATCGCCCCACCGGACTGGTATACGACGAAGATCCGTACTCTCCCTGCCGGGTGGACGTCTACCAGCCCGATCGCCGGGGCGGGATCCGAATACGTCTCGGCGCAGGTGATGGATAACTCGGTAATCCTCACCGACGCGACCGGTAAGGCGCACACCTGGACGCGCAAGTCCAATGGCGGGTACACGCCTCCGACCGGTGAGTACGGGCACCTCGGTTTCGATGCAGATGGCCGAGTCGTCTTCACCGGCGACGACGGCACTGTATACCAGTTCACGAACGCCGGGAAGCTGGAATCGGCGACCGCCCCCGCTGATGCGGGCAAGCCCGCTACTCCGATCACGAAGTCCGTCAATGGGGTTGTCACCGAGATCCTGGACCCGGTCTCCAAAGACGGCGACACGTATCACCGCAAGGTCACGTTCACCTACGCGAACGGCACCGGCTCGAACTGTCCGACGCTTCCCGGAGCGGGGTATGCCCCGGCCCCGGCGGATATGCTCTGCAAGATCTCCTACCCGGACGGGGCTATTACCAGTCTGCACTTCAACACCGACGGTGACCTCGCGGCGATCCTCGATCCGGGTGAGGAGCTGACCACCTTCGGGTACACGAACGGGCTGCTCACGACGATCCGTGACTCGGTTGCTGCCGATTGGCTGGCCGCGACCGGCAACACCCCGATGCCGCCTCCACTACGCAGATCACCTACGCGACCCCGCAGGTGACCAGCCGGCCAAGGTCGCCACCGTGACCCTGCCCGCCGGCGACGGCACCACCGCCGCCGAACGACCGCGAAAGTCCTACACGTACGCGACCGGGACGACCCATGTGGACGTCCTGGGCCTGGATGTCCCGGCTGGTTCGCATGCGGCCACCGTCACCTATGACGATGCCTGGCGGCAACTGTCGACCACCTCTGCACTGGGGTTGACGGCGACGCAGCAGTGGGCCCCGAACAAGGACCTCGTCCTCTCCGCAGCCGACCCTTGGGGACGGACGAGCACAACGATCTACGACTCGTACACCGACAGGGCGACCGCGTCTTACGGTCCTGCTCCTGGAGAGTGCTTCACCGCCGCGCGCACCCCCGTCGCTGACCCTGAGGGCACTGCGGGGTGTGGGATCCGTCCGGCGCACACCACCACCAGCTACGACACGGGCCTGACCGGGCTGCACGCGGCCTACTATGCGAACAAGACTCTCGCCGGGCAACCGAAACTGCTCAACCTCGGTTTGGTGGGCGTATCCGGCGGCGCGGTGAACAAGGACTGGGCCTCGGCCGCCCCCGCACCCGGGATCCCCGCCAACGCCTGGTCGCTGCGTCTGACCGGACGTGTCTCCTTCCCTGCCGCGGGTACCTACAAGTTCATCGTCAACAGCGACGACGGCGCCCGCGTCTGGGTCGATGACACCCTCGTCGTCGACAGATGGGAGACCGGGGCCGGTGAATCCGGCGACTTCGCCCTGACCGTAACAGCCGGTGATTCCAAACGCATCCGGGTGGAGTACTTCGACGACACCGGCGCCGCGAAACTCCAGCTGAAGTGGATCGCCCCCGGCTCCTCCACCGCGGTAGTGATCCCCGGTGCACGCTTCACCCCCGACTACGGTGTCACCACCACCACGACCGCGCACGATTCCGCAGCTGGCGCCCCGGAAGTCACTGACGCACTCGTCCCGGACCTGACCACATCGTTCAGCTACACCCACCCCTGGCTAGGGGCGGCCACCTCGTCCACGATCGACCCGTCGACACTCGCGCTGATCACCGCTGTCAGCTATGAGGCACCCGACGACGCGAACGGCTGGCTGCGCCGCACCAGCCGTACGCTGCCTGCCGGCACCGTCACCGGCGCACCATCGACGGCGAAGACTACCTACGCCTACTACGGCGACCTCGAAACCGCCCCGACCGTCTGCGGGATCCCCGCAGGCACACGGCAATACGGGGCACTGAAATCCGTGACCGGGCCCACCCCCGACTCCGGAGCACCGGTGGCGACCTCCTTCGCCTACGACAGCTGGGGCCGCACCGTCGCCACCCGCGTCAACAACGAAGACTGGTCCTGCACCAGCTACGATGATCGCGGCCGGGTGACAGAACACACCACTCCCGCATACGGCAATTCCCTGGCGCGCACCACGACGTCCGGATATGACATGGTGGCCCAAGGCGTCCAGATCACTGTCGCCGACGATGCTGTGGCCGGCTCGCCCAACGGATCGACGATCACAACGGTCACCGACCTGCTGGGGCGTGCCCTGTCGTACACGGACGTGTGGGACACCGTCACCACGCACGAGTACGAATCGCTGACCGGACGCCTGCTGTCCTCGACGACAACACCCGAGGGCGGGTCTGGGTCGGTGACCGAGTACGACTACGACGCGGACGGAAAAATCACCCTGGTCACCCTGGATGGCCAGCCGATCGCGACCCCGAACTACACGACACAGCAAGAACTCGCCTCGGTGACCTATCGCGGCGGGTCAGCACTCGAAGGCATCACCCGCGACGGCGCCGGGCGAGTGACCGGACAAGAATGGTCATTCCCGGGCGCCGACACGATCACCGACGCAGTCGTGCGGGCCCAGTCAGGCCGAGTGGTGCAACACACCACGATCCGCGACGAAGACACCTACACCTCCACGTACGGATACGATGCGGCCGGCAGGCTGACCTCCGCAGTCATCCCCGGACACGAACTCAGCTACGAGTTCGCCGACACCGGCAGCTGCGGACCGAACACCGCCGCGGGAGCCTCAGGCAACCGCACCAAGCTCGTAGACGTCTACACACAGCCAGGCGAAGACCCGATCACGACAACGACCGACTACTGCTACGACTGGGCCGACCGGCTCCTGTCCACCTCGGTGACCAACCCCATCACCGGCGCACACGACGTCGCCGACGGACTGGACGCCACCGATATCGTCTACGACACTCGCGGCAACATCACCACCCTCGGCGGCATGACCTTCACCTACGACGGCAACAACCGGCACGCCTCCACCACCCACGCAGATAGCACCGTCGTCACGAACGTGCGCGACGCGACCGGACGGATTGTCGCGCGCACCGTGGACCCAGCAGGAGCAGACCCCGCCGTAGAGACCCGACACTTATATGTCGGTGGCGGGGACGTGCCGTGGGCGGTGGAGAAGGACGGCGTCCTCTCTAAGACCATGGGACTGCCTGGCGGAGTGAGCGTGACCTTCACCGGGGCAACTGCCGAGTACGCCTACCCTTCACTGTTGGGACACACCCTCACCACCGGGAACGGCACCACAACCGCCGCCGGTATCGGCCTGTTCGACCCATTCGGGCAACGCCTGGACCCGACAACCCTCGCAATCGGCACAGCCGCATCCGATGGCCAGACCGATGAGCAGGATCGCACTGGATGGCACCAGGTAGGACTCAAAACCACCGACACGGCAGGGGGCGTCGCCGTCACCGAAATGGGCGCCAGACTCTACGTCTCCGCACTGGGCAGATTCCTGCAGATCGACCCGATCGATGGCGCCAGCGAGAATGACTACATTTGGCCGAGTGATCCTATTGGAGGACATGACCTAAGCGGCGAGATACCCGCGTTCCAGCGTGATGGTGGCGGGCACAGCGCCAAAGGTGGCGGACGCGGCTCCGGAACTGGAAGTGCAACCGTCGGCTTCGGTTCTCCTGGAGGAGGTGCTGGTGTACGCCCGAAGGCTGTTGTTCCAGTACTTCCGGACACTACACAAGGATCGGCGAAGAAGATTCCTCGTGCTGTCCCGACGAAGTATCGGGAGAACAGGACCTATATCGTGTACGAGATCTTCCCAAGAGTCACTCTCGATACCTGGAAATACGGGATCACCAGCGCTGAACCGTTGACTAAACGACCCGCGAGCCAGGTTGCGGCCTGTAGCGCGCACTTTGGTGAATCGTGTGACTGGGTTGAGCGTCATCGCACGGTCGGCTACTACAACGCGCGATTTGTCGAGTACTCTTTAATCTCTGCGTACGCTGCACAGCATGGACAATGTCCGCCCGGTCAACCTAGTTGCAAGTGACAGGAGCGGACATGTTGTCGTGGGATGAGGTTTCAAAACGCGCAGCGGAACAGTTGCGTCTTGGTCAGCTCCAGGCACATGGTTTTCAGGGTGGGCGAGTCTCTCATGGGTGGACGGAGCGTGTGGTGTTTCGTACGGGTCGCCGCTTCTACGAGACGCTGAGATATCAACCATCGCCGGATGAGGGAATCGATGTATCCGAAGCGGTAGGTGAAGCGGTCGTGGTGTCGGTCACGCCATTCGACATAGAATCGGAACAAGGTCCAGTCATTGTCAGTGATCGCGTCCTACCTGGTCGGCCCAATGATCCGCAGAAGTGGATTGACAGTGTGATCGCATCGGCGATTCCTAAAAAGCGGAAGCGGAAAGCAGGGTCGTCACCGCCGATGCCGGATGAGGCGTTCTGGGCGTACATCTCCGTCCTGGGCGGAACGGTGACCCTAGTCGGGTAGGAGAGCTATACAAGAAACTCGACTCACAGCCGCCCGCGGTGCGTAGCGCTTTCGCGCAAACGCTCGTCACCAAGCTAGAAGCGTTGAACCATCCGGAGAACACCGTGCGCCTAGGAGAAGGGGATACGGCGTTCATTAGCGAAGATGCGTCTCTGTACTACCGTTGCGAGATCATCGCCGCCGGTCCCCAGCTTTATAAGCAGAGGTTGGTCGAACCTCGTCTGGGCACCGGCTTGGATGGCACCAATGGGGAAGCTCTATTGCGTCTTCTGGAACTGGGTGATTCTGATGACTCCTCAAGCAAGATCGATGACCTCGAGTTCAGCACGGACACCACAGTGCGGGAGATTGCCCCGGATGCAGTGGCATCTGAAGGGTCTTTCGAATGGTCCTGCGGTCCGTTTTCCTACGAGACTCAGATGATGCGGTTACGCCTCCACACTCCAATCCCACAGTCGCTACATTCCTTTGTTGCGTATGCAAGCCACAAAGATTGCGTTCGAGAGATTATGGGATGTCTAATGGCGCCGTCGTTTGCTGTGACGTTGTCCGAGGTCTCAGCGTTCCTTGCCCCTCGTGTAAGTGATGGATTTGTGCTATATCCGAAACTGCTCTTGAGGCGCCCCGGTGTAGACGGAATCACCCGTGGGATAGGAATGGTCGACATCGACCGGAGAGGTAACTGGACCGTCGATGAATACATCGCGACCTTCATCGAAGGTGTTCGTCTGCCATGAGATAGTGAGATAGAGAGACTCATTACAATACGAGGGTATTAAGTCGAGCTATGCAATTGCATGTCCGTAGTCGTGTCTGCTGTTCAGGGACAGCGGCTCGCACTGAGAACCGCACCTCGCAGTGAACGAACTATCAGTTTGCTGTCGGTGTATATTTTCAAGCGTTGAAAGTGGGAGCGGAGGGGGTGGGAGGTTCTTGCTTAGATGAAGCGGTTTCTTCGCGGATTCGTGAAACTAGCAGGTGTACCAATCGCATTCTGTGCGATTGTAATTCTTCTGCTGAATGATGGTCCGCTGATATCAAAAATTGCAGCCATAGTTGGCGGAACGCTTATTGTTTTCCTAGCGTTTTCTTCTATGTGGTGAATTAGATTACGACAAGATAGCCGCAACAATGTTGGTGGGCAAATGTACGGAGAATTAGATCAGGATGAAGGATCGAACTCGATAGACGCTGAGTATGACGAGGGACAAGACCAAACGGAAGGTGAACAAGGAGCGCCTTGACGGGTTAGACCGTGATCCGATGTCGTGCGTGGAACACTTTATGAGTCCACGGAATCTAACTCGGGCTTTGGAAGCCGTGTTCCGGACCCGCTGCGCGCCTGCGCGCGGCCGGTGGGAGGCTCGCCTAGGCTGACCACGTCATGCCACTTCGAGTTCACGCGGTCGTCGTCACGCGGCACGGCGCGACCTCTCATGCACAGCTGCTGCGCGTGCTCGAAGCGCTGAACGCCCAGACGTGCCCGGCGGAGGCGGTGACCCTCGTCGTCTGCGGCGACGCCGAATCCGCACGCGGAAGCGAGCTGGTCGCGGCATCCGTCGAGGGGATCATCCAGACCCGCTCCGGCGACTCCTTCGCCCACGCGGCCTCGCTGGCCTTCCGCCGCATCCCCGACGACAGCGCGATCTGGCTGCTCGACCACGACACCGTGCCCGATCCCGAGGCGCTCGCCCACCTGGCCGGGGCGCTGGAGCGCTCGCCCATGGCGGCCGTGGCCGCGCCCAAGGTGCTCGGCGACTCCGAGCCGCCCGAGATCGTCTCGCTCGGGGTGACCATGACCCGGTTCGGCAGCAGCGTGGAGCTGGCGGCCGGCGAGATCGACCAGGGGCAGCAGGACGGCGTCGAAGACGCCCTGGGCGCCGACATCCGCGGAATGCTCCTGCGCGCCGAGCTGCGCGAGACGCTCACACCCGACCCGCCCTCGGCGTGGCCGACCAGGGCCTCGATCTCGGCGTGCGCGCACGACTGGCCGGTGGTCGGCTCGTCCTGAACCCCGCCGCCCGCGTCACGGTCACCGGCACCGGACCCGCCGCGGTCCCCACGCGCGCCTCTGCCCACGCCTACGCCGTCCGCCGGGCGCAGCTGCACCGCCGGCTCGTCTACGCTCCCGCGCCCGTCGTGCCGCTGCACTGGTTGAGCCTGCTGCCGCTCGCCCTGTGGCGCTCACTCGTCCAGCTCGTCGGCAAGCGGCCCGCCGCCGTGCTGCCCGAGTGGGCGGCGGCGGTCGCGGCCGCCGTGCACCTGCCCTCGGTCGCCAAGGCCCGAGCGCGCCTGCGGACGTCGCGGCGCGCGGGGTGGGCGAGCGTCGAGCCGCTGCGGGTGAGCGGATCCGAGCTGCGCCGGCGCCTCGACGACGGGCACGGCAGCGAGCAGGGCGCCGTGAGCGAGCTGCGCTTCTTCTCCGGCGGGGGAGCGTGGGCCGTTCTCGCCGCCCTCGTGGTCGGCATCGCCTCCTTCGTCTCGCTGCTGGCCTGGCCGGCGATCGGCGGCGGCGGCCTGCTGCCGCTGCGGACGACGGTCGCCGCCCTCTGGCGCGACGCGGGCTGGGGACAGCGCGGACTCGGCGTCGACGTCATCGGGCCCGCCGACCCTTTCGCCGGGGTGATCGCCGTGCTGGGCACCCTCTGGCCGGCCGCTCCGTCCTACTCCCTCGTGCTGCTGTGGCTGCTCGCCCTTCCCTTCGCCGTGCTCGGCGGCTGGTTCGCTGCCACGCGCGTGACCGATCGTTCCGGGCTGCGCATCCTCGGTGGCCTGCTGTGGGCGCTCGCGCCCACTTTCCTCACCGCCCTCACCGACGGCCGCCCGGCGGCGGTCATCGCGCATCTTCTCCTGCCGTGGCTCTTCCACGCCGCATCCGTCGCGCACCGTTCCTGGGGCGCCGCCGGGGCCGCCTCGCTCCTCCTCGTGGGCGTCGTCGCCTGCGCGCCCTCCCTCGCCCCGCACTGGCGCTGCTGTGGGCGCTCGCGCTCATCCTCGCCCTCGCCCATCGCCTCGGGCACGGCGCCGTGCGCCTGGTCTGGGTGCCGATCCCCACCGCCGTCGTCTTCGCGCCGCTGATCTGGTGGCAGGCGCAGCGGGGGAACGTCTGGGCGCTCCTGGCCGACCCCGGTCTCGTGTGGGACGGGCCCCAGTTGGGGGCGGATGCCGCCGGTCGCGGCCTCCTGGCCACGGGGTTCCCGAGCCCCGACCTCGCCGGCTGGACAGGACTGATCGGCGATCAGGCCGTATGGGCACCGCTCCTGCTGGCCCCGGTCGCGGTGCTTGCGCTCGCCGCCGCGGTGTCGCCGCGCTGGCGCGTCGGCATCGCCCTTCTCGTCGTCACGGCGACAGGGCTCGCGACCGCCTTCCTCGCGGTCGGTGTCTTCGTGGCCTTCGTGCAGGGCGCACCGGTGGCGATCTGGCCCGGAACCGGGCTCAGCCTCGCCTGGATCGGCCTCGCCGGCGCCGCACTCGTCACCCTCGACACGGCCCTTCCGCTGCGGCAGCTGCGCGCCCTGGCCGCACTCGTCGCGGGTCTTGCCGTGATCGCCTGTGCGGCACCCGCGCTCACGGCTCTCGCCCGCGACGCCACGCACCTCACCAACGGGCCGATCAGCACCCTCCCCGCCTACGTCGCCGCCGATGCGCGCGGCGACCTGCCCCGCGCCACACTCGTGCTGACGCCGCTCGGCGCGAATGAGCTCTCCGCCCGCACCGTGTGGGGTTCCAGCGAGACGCTCGGCGCCCAGACGACAATGGTGACCACCGCGACCAGGCCCGTCGGCACCGATATCTCGGAGCTCGCTGTCGCCCTCGTCTCGCCGCGGGCCTTCGAGGTCGCCGAGGAGCTGTCGGAGCACGGCATCCGCTACGTGCTCGTCTCGGAAGGCGCCGAGGAATCGGCCGGCGCACGCGAACTGCGCCTGGCCGCGATCAGCGCGCTCAACCAGCGCGCCGGACTCGTGAAGGTCGGCGAGACCGACAAGGGAACGCTGTGGCGCACCGCCGGCGACACCGGCGAGACGACTCTCACGGCCGGGCAGGAGCGCATGGCCGGGCAGATCTTCGGCGTCACCTTCGCCGTGCTGCTGGCGGGGCTGCTGCTGGCGCTGCCCACGCGCGCCTCACGGCGGGCGGCCCGCTCCCGTTCGCGCGTCGTCGGAGCGACAGGGGAGGAGCGATGAACACCGACTCCACACCCGTCCGCCCGTCGCTGCGTCTCGTGGCCACAGGATCCCGCCTGGCGGTCGGCATCGCCGTCGCCGGCGCTCTCGTCGTCGGCACTCTCCTCGGCGTGCCCGCGGCTCTCCCCGGGGTGCAGGCGACGGCGGCCCGCACCGTCGTGACGCCCGATGCCGGTGACACACTGCTCGTCTGCAGCGGGCCGTTCCTCGCACTCGGACGCGATGCCTCCGACGCACTGCAGATGCAGGCGGCCGGCACGGCGCGCTTCACCGTCGGCAGCGACGGCGAGCAGCCGGAGCGCACCGAGCTCGCCGTTCCCGATGTCGTCGGCGCCGCCGCGACACCCGTCTACACGGTCACGGCCGACGACGGCCCGGTGCCTCTCATCGACGCCGCCCAGTCGCTCCGGCTGCGAGACGACGATCTGACCGGGTACGCCGCCTCGGCATGCCGTCCGCCCAGCATGCAGGCCTGGCTGGTGGGAGGTGCGGCATCCGTCGGCACAAGCGACGTGCTCACGCTCGCCAACCCGGGCGAGGTCCCGTCGACCGTGACGGTGACGACGTTCGGAGACACGGATGCCACGGGGCGCACGCTCGTCGTCCCGGCGTTCACGCAGATCGCGGTGCCGCTGGCATCGGCGGCGATCGGTGCGAGCGCTCCGGTCGTGCATGTCAGCGCGGACGGCGCCCCCGTGCGCGCCGCGCTGCAGTCCAGCCTCGTGCGCACCCTCGACCCGGGCGGGATCGACCTGCAGGACGATGCCGGGCACCCCGACACCGACCTCGTCGTCGCCGGCGTGCAGGTCGTCGGCCCCCGCTCCGGCCAGGCCGTCGCGAGCGTGCGGCTCATGGCGCCCGACGCCGACACCGCGGCGCGGGTGAGCATACGCCTCGCGGGCAGCGGGGTGGATGCCGCGCAGCCTCAGGAGGTGTCGCTCGCCGCCGGCGTGCCGGTCGAGATCGACTTCCCCGAGCTGCCGGTCGGCGTGTACAGCGTGCACGTGACCGCGGGCGAGCCGGTCGTCGCGGCGGTCTGGCAGACCTCGGGCTTCCACCCGGGCTCCGACTTCGCGTGGATGACCCCGGCGCCCGAGATCGACGGCCGGGTGATGACGACCGTGCCCGCCGGCGTCGCGACGCGCCTGCACATCGTCGGCGACGACGTCGTGGATCGCACGGTCACGATCACGGATCTGCGGTCGCAGGTCGTCCGCGAGATCAGCGTGCCCGCGGGCTCCTCGACGCTCGTGTCGCTGCGGAACGCGGCGAGCTACGCCGTGGAATCGGATGCTGGCATCCATGCCGCCGTCGTCATGGGCGGCGTCGACGCCCTCGCAGGCTGGCCGCTGTGGCCGGCATCCGGGCAGCCGGAACCTCTCGTCGTCTATCCCTGAGGATCTTTCTCAGGCGCGACCGCGCGCTCAGTGCCCGTGGTCGTCGAGCTCCCACGGCTCGCGGCCGACGTATTCGGCGGCGGCGCGGAAGGTCGCGCTCTCGATCGCCATGCGGCGGTGCAGGGCGTCATCGTGGCCGGGCACGAGCAGGCGTTCGATCGGCACGCGGAACAGCACGATGCGGCCGCGCGCGTGATCGAGGTGCCACATGGGGATGCCCTCTTCGGAGTCGGCCATGGGCATGCCCGCGACCTCCAGGCGCACCGCGCGCAGCTCCGGCCAGGCGCCGCGGAGGAACTCCATCGCGGTCGCCGCGACCACGTCGAAGCGCTCGATCCGGCCGTCGAGCGGCGGCAGCGGCGGGCGCACGACCGGGCTGCGCCCGACCCGCCCATGGCGGCCGTGGCGCGACAGGCGCCGGGGTGCCGGCTGACTGCGGGATGTGCGGCGACGGACCATGCCTGAAGTCTAGGCGCTGCCGCGTGCCCTGCCCGCTTCGCCGCGGGCGGTGCCTAGGCTGAGTGCGTGGAAGAGAGACTGTGCTCCAAGATCGCCTGCGCGCGCGAGGCGGTCGCCACGCTCACCTACGACTACGCCGATCAGATGGCCGCACTCGGCCCCTCGGCGCCGCCCGGGATCCGCACGCGCACGACCTGTGCGCCCAGCACGCCGATCGCCTCTCGGTTCCCGCCGGCTGGCTCGTCGTGCGGCACGAGAGCCTGCGCGTCTGACTCCTCCCGGCGGGATGGGAGAATGGGGGAATGCTCAAGACCCTCGACCACCGCATCGCCGACATCACGCTCGCAGAGGCCGGCCGTCACCAACTCCGTCTCGCCGAGAACGAGATGCCGGGCCTCATGGCGCTCCGTGAGGAGTTCGGCCCCTCGCAGCCGCTGAAGGGCGCGCGCATCGCCGGCTCGCTGCACATGACGGTGCAGACCGCGGTGCTCATCGAGACGATCGTGGCGCTCGGCGCCGAGGTGCGCTGGGCGAGCTGCAACATCTTCTCCACGCAGGACGAGGCGGCCGCGGCCGTCGTCGTCGGACCGGAGGGCACCGTCGATGCCCCGCCGGCGTCCCGGTCTTCGCCTGGAAGGGCGAGACGCTCGAGGAGTACTGGGCCTGCACCGAGGCGATCTTCGACTGGTCGGCCACCGGCCATGACGGGCCCAACATGATCCTCGACGACGGCGGCGACGCCACGCTCCTCGTGCACAAGGGCGTCGAGTTCGAGAAGGCCGGCGCCGTGCCGGAGGCGACGGATGCCGACAGCGACGAGTACCGCGTCATCCTGGGCGTCCTCCGCCGCTCGCTCGCGGCCGACAGCACCCGCTGGACCCGCCTGGCCGAGGGGCTCATCGGCGTCACGGAGGAGACGACCACGGGCGTGCACCGCCTGTACGAGCTCGCCGCATCCGGAGACCTGCTCTTCCCGCCATCAACGTCAACGACTCGGTCACCAAGAGCAAGTTCGACAACAAGTACGGCATCCGCCACTCCCTGCCCGACGGCCTCAACCGCGCCACCGACGTGCTCATGGGCGGCAAGGTCGCCTTCGTCTGCGGCTACGGCGATGTCGGCAAGGGCGCGGCCGAGGCGCTGCGGGGCCAGGGCGCGCGAGTGATCGTCAGCGAGATCGACCCGATCTGCGCGCTGCAGGCCGCGATGGACGGCTACCAGGTCGCCCGGCTCGCGGATGTCGCCGGCGACGTCGACATCGTCGTGACCGGCACCGGCAACAAGGACGTCGTCACGGCCGAGAACCTCCTCGCACTCAAGCACCTCGCGATCGTCGCGAACGTCGGGCACTTCGACAACGAGATCGACATGGCGGGGCTCGCCGCGATCGCCGGCGCCGAGGCGGTCGAGATCAAGCCGCAGGTGCACGAGTGGCGCCTGCCGAACGGCCGCAGTGTGCTCGTGCTCAGCGAGGGCCGTCTGATGAACCTCGGCAACGCCACCGGTCACCCCTCCTTCGTGATGAGCGCCTCGTTCACGAACCAGGTGCTCGCCCAGATCGAGCTGTTCACGAAGACCGCCGACTATCCGACCGGCGTCTACACGCTGCCCAAGGCCCTCGACGAGAAGGTCGCGCGGCTGCACCTCGACGCCCTCGGCGTGCAGCTGACCGAACTCACCCCCGAGCAGGCCGACTACATCGGTGTGCCCGTCGACGGTCCCTACAAGCTCGAGCACTACCGGTACTGAGGCGGGGCGTCAGCCGGCGAGCGGAACCACCTCGACGCGTCCCTCGGCGCCCGCCACGACGAGCACGCGGCGGGCCTCGACGCCCTCGAGCGCAGCCGTGATCGTCTCGGCGGAGGCGGGTTCTGCGGCATCCGACCTCGTCCACACCACGACCGAGGCGCCGGTCGCCTCGCGGATCGCCTGCGCGACCGGCTGCGCGTCGCCGGCGGCGACGAGCACGACCTGATCGAACGCGCGAGCGGGAGCGGCGGATGCCGGGGCCGCCGCCCGATCGCGTCGCCAGATCGCGAAGTGGTAGCCGGCCACGAGCGCCGTCGCCACGAGCAGCCCCAGGGGCGCCCGGACGCGTTCGACGACACCGCCGGAGGAGTCGAGCACGAGCTCGAAGATGCGGAAGCCGATCACCAGCAGCGTGCTGAGCGCGACGACGGCGCTCGCGCCGAAGACCGCGACCAGATAGACCCGGCGGGCAGGGCCGCCCGCGCCCTCCTCGACGCGGAGAGGACGCCACGCCCAGACCCAGACGATCGCCCCGACGATGAGCGCGGCGAGCCCGCCGAACAGCAGGCTGAGCGCATCCGACCCCGCCAGAGGTGTGACGGTCGCCGCGAGGAGTGCATTGAGGACCACGCCGATGCCCGAGGCGAGCGCGATGAGCCCGAGTCCGGCTTCGACCAGCCCGGCGGCCGCACGCGTGCGCTCACCCCGCTCGAGGACGATGCGGCGATGATAGAGCCACACGATCGCGCCGATGACCGCCGCCGCGATCGCGAGAGCGAGGTCGCCGAGCAGGTCGCGGGAGGAGGCGCTCGGGTCGAAGGCCCCGCGCAGGCCGGTGTGCAGCAGCGAGATCACGCCGCCGAGCATCGCCCCCGCGGCGGCGAGGATGCCGGTCAGGACCAGGGCGACGTCGGCGAATCCGCCGCGGAAGCGCCGCGCGCCGTCGCGGAACCAGTGCCACCACCACAGCAGGATGCCGCCGGCGCACCAGATCAGCGACTGCAGCACCGACTGCCACCAGGGGTCGCCCAGCGGGAGCCCGGTCTCCGAGAGGAGGGCGGTGTCGAGCAGCCCCTGGAGAGTGCGTCCGGCCGAGAACGCGGCGACGCCGAGCCCATAGGCGGCGCCGAGCACGACGGGCAGGGTCGCCAGGCGCGTCGGCCCCTTGTCCCGGTGCCGCAGCATCGCGTGGTGCCCGAGCCAGACCGCGAACCAGACGATCGCGCTCGCGCACTCCCACGGCTGCCAGTCACCGCGCACGAGAGCCGCGAGGGTCGACAGCGCGCCCACGGTGAAGACGACGAGCGAGGTGACGTACATCGCGGCGATGTAGAGGCCCCAGGCGACGGAGCCGCGGTCCGCATCGTCGAGGCGCCGCCACACCAGCCACCACAGCAGCAGCGCCAGAGGACCGCCGATGAGCGCGTACGCCAACGCCAGCGCCAGGCCGTAGGTGCCCTCATCGAAGAGCGGATCGACGTCGAGGAGACGACCGAGGAGGCTGCTCACGCCGTTGGCGGCGATGGCGACGAGGGTGAACAGGATCGCGTAGACGATCCAGCGCCGGACGACTCCGGAGACGGCGGTTCCGGGCAGCTGCTGACTCATTCCCACACCCTTTCGCAGATCGTGAACTCCCAGGGCGTCTCGGTGATCCGCCACGCGTCCCCGTCGCGCTTCAGGGCGAAGCGGTCGTCGGACTGGTATTCAGAGGGGCCGAACAGGCCGCTCCCGCCGGAGTGCACGATGATCACGTCGACGGTGGCGGTGTCGCCGCGTTCGACGGTGCGCCGGAGCGTCACGCGCACGTCGCCCGGCTGATAGCCCTCGAGCGTGTCGCACTTCTCGGTGAGCTCCGGATGCAGGTACTGCTCGGCGCCGGCCATATCGCCGTCGATGACCGCCTGGACGTAGCGTTGCACGACGCCCTCCGGCGACGACTCGTCCAGCGGCGCGGCGCCGCCGCGGGTGAGCACGACGACGAGGGCGACCACGACGATCACGACGACAGTGCCGATCGCGATGAACAGGGGGAGTCGCGAGGCGCGCGGCGCAGCCTCCGCAGGAGTATTCATAGCCACATCATCCTCCCGGAAGCCCTCTGAGGCCAGGAACGGATGCGACGGCGCGTCACAGCGGGCGGCCGATGAGCTTCGCCACGCGCTCGTCGGCCAGGTCGAGCGAGCGATGCTCCCGCTCGCGCCGCAGGATCGTCATCGCGATGAGGATCTGCTCGGGCGGCGCCGGCGGTTGCGGAGCGACATACTCGCGGGTCTCGGCGACGAGGTCGGCCGCCACGCGGGCGCGGGCCTCGGGGGTGAGGCGATCGGCGTTCTGCAGGAACTGGGCGACCCGGCGCGCCAGACGGTCGGGGAGCCGGGCGACGTCGGCGAGCCTCGCCCATTCGAGCAGGCCGCCGGGCATGACCGGGGTGTGCTCCACAAGCTGGGGTGGGCGCACGCGCTGGCTGTAGGTGCCGGCGACCATGTCGCCCAGACGCTGCGAGCGGGAGGAGAAGGCGCCGGCGATGACGGCGATCGCCCCCAGCGTGAGGTAGATCTCCAACACCCCACGAGTGCGCGGATGAACGCGTGCCGGAATCCCGCCGTGCCGCCGTCCAGGCGCACGATCCGCCCGCCGACGGCGAGCTTGCCGAGGCTGCGGCCGCGCAGGGCGACCTCCATGCCGCAGGGGAGCATGACGAAGGCGATCACGAAGGCGAGGACGCTGAGGATGCGCTGCGTCGCATCGGTGAGCAGGCCGAGCTCGCCCAGCCAGATCATCAGCCAGATCATGAAGATCAGCACCGCGAACGAGACGACCATGTCGATGAGCGCGCCAAGAACCCGGAAGAAGAAGCCCACGGGCTGCACGTCGATCGCGACCGCCTCGCCGGAGAGGACTTCATCGGTGCTGGCGGTGCTCACAGACATAGGTACAGTAAATCAGGTGGATGCCGACGCCCTGACCGACGCGCGACGGGCCGAGTGGGCCCGCCTGGACGAACTCAGCCGTGCTCGCCTGGACGGCGAGGGCGTCGACGAGCTCATCGCCCGGTACCGTGCGGCATCCGCCGATCTCGCCGAACTCAAGACCTCGGTCGGCGAGTCGCCGCAGGGCGCCTATGTCTCCACGATCCTCGCGGCCGCGCGGCTGCGCCTGACCGGCGCATCCGACTCGGTGCTCACCCAGGTGAGGCGTTTCTTCGTCCGCCAGCTGCCCGCCGCCCTCTACCGGGTGCGCTGGGAGACGCTCGTGATCGCGATCGCCTTCCTCGCGGTGGCGGTCGGGGTCGCCTTCTGGGTCTCGCGCGACCCGGCGCTGGTCGCGACGCTCGGCCCGCCTGGCCTCCTCGAGCAGTACGCCGAGGAGGACTTCGTCAGCTACTACACCGAGAATCCGGCGGCGGAGTTCGCGGGCATGGTGTGGACCAACAATGCCTGGATCGCCATGCAGTGCGTGCTCTTCGGCGTCACCGGCATCTGGCCGCTGTACGTGCTCGTCCAGAACGCCATGGGGATCGGCATCGCCGGTGCGGTCATGGCCGCCCACGACCGGGTCGACGTCATGATCCTCTACCTCCTGCCGCACGGGCTCCTGGAGCTCACCTGCATCTTCGTCGCGGCGGCGGCAGGGCTGCGCATCTTCTGGGCGTGGGTCGCGCCGGGCCACCGCACGCGAGGGGCGGCGCTCGCCGAGGAGGGGCGGGCGCTGGGCACCGTCGCGATCGGCCTCGTCTTCGCCCTCCTGCTGGCCGGCCTCGTCGAGGGCTTCGTGACCGGCTGGTCGCTGCCCTGGCCGATCAAGATCGGCATCGGCGTCGCTGCCCTCGCCGTCTTCCTCGTCTACATGCTCCTGCTCGGCAGGCGCGCCTACCGTGAGGGCGAGACCGGCGACCTGACGGAGTACGAAGCGGGCACCCCGCGGCTCGTCGCGGGCTGACCCCCGCGAGCGAGGGACGTGCGGCATCCTGTCGCCCGACGTCGAGAGCGTCGGATGCCGTCGGGAACGTGGGCTGTCGACGTCCGGAGCGAACGTTCTCGACGACACCTCACGCTCCCGGCGCGCGCCGCATCGGCATTCGCCCCACGCGCGAAGCGGGCGCCCCCGGCAGGAGAGCCGAGGACGCCCGCTTCAGAGAACGGCTACTTCTTCTCGGAGTCGAAGAGCGCCTTGTAAGTGATGCCGGCGATGAGCGCGCCGACGACCGGGAACACCAGGAACACCCACAGCTGCGAGAGCGGTCCGATGCCGCCGTAGACCGCCGCGGCGATCGAGCGGGCCGGGTTCACCGAGGTGTTCGACACCGGGATGCTGATGAGGTGGATCAGCGTCAGGGTGAGACCGATCGCGAGGCCCGCAAAGGGGGTGCCGCGCTTGGAGTGCGTCGTCCCGAGGATGACGTACAGGAAGATCGCCGTGAGGATCACCTCGATCACGATCACCGACCCGAGGCCGAACCCGCCGGGCGAGTGGTCGCCGTAGCCGTTGCTGGCGAAGCCGGCGTCCTGCGCTCCCTTGAGCCAGCCGTCCGGACCGAAAAGCCCGATCAGCACGAGGGCGCTGGAGGCGATGACACCACCGACGATCTGCGCGATGATGTACGGTCCGACATCCTTCCACGGGAGGCGTCCGGCCGCGGCCGCACCGACGGTCACGGCGGGATTGAAGTGCCCGCCGGAGACCGGACCGAAGGCATAGGCGCCGACGACCACGGTGAGACCGAAGGCCAGGGCGACCGCGACGTAGACGCCGGATGCCGCTCCGGCCTCGGTGTACAGGTGGGAGGCGAAGAGCGCGGTGCCGACGCCGCCGAAGACGAGCAGGAACGTGCCGAATGCCTCCGCGGTGAGTTTCGCACCGAGAGTCGGGACGCCGGCCTCTGTCGTGCCGTTCGATGGACTCATGTTCATTCCCTTCGTAGGTATCCGCAGCGCAGGCGGAATCACCACACATCATCCCGTTGCGCGCCGGTGGGGGGAAGAGGCGCGCCGGAGAAGATCTCGGGGCACACTCAGGCGCCCGCGGGAGAAGGGCACGAAGAAGGGGTCGGATGCGCTGCATCCGACCCCTTCCGGGAACTCAAGCGATCACTCGCCGACGCCCACCGGCTCCGCCTGGCCGACCGGCAGGCCCACGCGGGCGCGGATCGCCTCGACGAGGGACTGGTCGACCTGACCCCAGTACCAGAAGAAGCGCTCCTGGATCGCGGGGACGGTCAGGGCGTTGTACTGACCGGTGAGGGTCTCGATGAAGCGCTCGCGCTCCTCGTCGGAGAAGACCTCGCGGTACAGGGTGCCCGCCTGGCCGAAGTCGTCGTCCTCGGAGTGCAGCGTCTGGGCGGTGCGGATCAGCTCGCCGTCGGACTCCCAGCTCGCCTCGACGCCACGCGCCGGGTCTGCCTCGGGGCCGCCGGCGGCACCGTAGGAGTTCGGCGTGTAGACGCGGTGCTCGGGTCCGTTGAAGTGGTACTGCATGTTGCCCTCATGCATGTAGTTGTTCACCTCGGCGGCGTGCGGCTGGTTCACCGGCAGCTGGTTGAAGTTCGTGCCGATGCGGTGGCGGTGCGCGTCGTTGTAGGCGAACACGCGGGCCATCAGCATGCGGTCGGGCGAGATGCCGGTGCCGGGGACCTGGTTGCCCGGCGAGAAGGCGGCCTGCTCGATCTCGGCGAAGAAGTTGCGCGGGTTGCGGTTGAGGGTGAAGGTGCCGACCTTGATGCGCGGGTAGTCCGCCTTCGGCCAGACCTTGGTCATGTCGAAGGGGTTGAAGCGGTAGGTCTTGGCGTCCTCGTAGGGCATGACCTGCACGTAGACGTCCCACGAGGGGTGCTCGCCGCGCTCGATCGCCTCGTAGAGGTCGCGACGGTAGTAGTCGGCGTCCTCGCCGGCGATGCGCTCGGCCTCGTCGGCGAACATCGGCTCGACGCCCTGGTTCGACAGGAAGTGGTACTGCACCCAGAAGCGCTCGCCCGCGGCGTTGACCCACTGGTAGGTGTGCGAGCCGTAGCCGTTGACGTGGCGCCAGGAGCGCGAGAGGCCGCGGTCGCCCATGAGGTAGGTGACCTGGTGGGCCGACTCGGGCGAGAGGGTCCAGAAGTCCCACTGCATGTCGGCGTCGCGCAGGCCCGAGCCGCCCAGACGCTTCTGCGAGTGGATGAAGTCGGGGAACTTGATCGCATCGCGCAGGAAGAACACCGGGGTGTTGTTGCCGACGATGTCGAGGTTGCCCTCGGTCGTGTAGAAGCGCAGCGCGAAGCCGCGCACGTCGCGCCAGGTGTCGGGGGAGCCCTGCTCGCCGGCGACCGACGAGAAGCGCAGCAGCGTCTCGCTCTTGGCGCCGGGCTGGAACACGGCCGCGCGAGTGTACTGCGAGACGTCTTCGGTGACGACGAACTCGCCGAAGGCGCCGCCGCCCTTGGCGTGCGGGTTGCGCTCCGGCACGCGCTCGCGGTTGAACGAGGCGAGCTTCTCGACCAGGTACCGGTCGTGGAGGGCGGTGATGCCGTCGGCCCCGACGGTCAGCGAGTGCTCGTCGCTGGCGACCGGCGTACCGGTCTGAGTGGTGGTGGTGGGCTTGTCAGACATTCCCATTCCTTTCGCATTGCTGGCAGATGGCTCGGTAGGTGACGGAGGCTTCGATGACCCGCATGCCGTGATCGTGCGACGGATGCAGGCACGGGGCCGCTCCGACGGCGCAGGGCACGTCTTCGACGCGGCCGCAGGAGACGCACTGGACATGGTGGTGGTTGTCGTCGGCTTCGATCTCGTAGAGGGCGCGGCCGACGTCGGGCAGACTCACGCGGCGGACGATGCCGGCGGCGGTGAGGTCGTTGACGATCCCGTGGACGGTGGGGAGGGCGATGCCGGGGACGCGCTCGCGGAGGCCGGCGTGCAGCGCCTCAGCGGGGGCGTGCGGCTGCCGGGCGAGGGCGTCGAGCACGGCGACGCGCTGCGCCGTGACGCGCAGGCCCGCGCTGCGAAGGCGCTCCTCGTGCGTCACCATGCTCATGCATCGATCATCCCATAATCCTGAATGATTCGCAATAACGATGTGCTCGCTTTAGGTTGCGGCCTCTTTCGGCGGTCTCACTAGATGTGACCTCGCGCAGCATCCGCTCGCAACTTCTGAGACCGGCCGTTTCGGCAGTCTCACTAGTGGTGACTCGCGACGAGTGCAGGCCGCAACAACTGAGACCGCCGAGGAGTGGCGCCGCGGCTACAGCAGACCCGCCGCCTTGAGCTCCAGATAGCGGTCGGCGATGCGCGGGGCAGCAGCTCGGGATCGGCGGAGATCGCCTCGCCGCCGGCGCGGCGGATGGCGTCGGCGACGGTCTCGGCCTCGCGGAGGGTGCGCTCGGCGGCCGCGGCCAGGTAGATGTCCTCCCGGGAGCCGCGCTCGCGCGCCAGGCGCCCGATCGCGTCGTCGGTCACCGACCCCACGAGGAAGGTCGTGGCGCGGGTCGCCGCGGGGAAGGAACCGAGGAAGCTGCGCGCCGTCTCGGGCGAGTCCTGCGCGGTGAGCACCACCACGAGCGACGGCCGCGTCGTCACCGAGCGGATCGCGGTGAACGCCCCCAGCCAGTCGGTGTCGAGAAGTCGCGGGTGCACGGGGCCATGGCATCCGTCATCGCGGGCAGCAGACCCGCGCCGTCGACGCCCGTCACCCGCGCCCGCACCACCCGGTCGTACAGCAGCACATGCACGTGGTCGCCGGCCCGGTTCGCCAGTGCCGCGAGCAGCAGCGCGGCCTCGAAGGAGGCGTCGAGCCGGGTGCCGTCGCCGACTCGCGCCGCAGCTGTCCGCCCGGTGTCGATGAGGATGACCACCTGCCGGTCCCTCTCGGGTCGCCACGTGCGCAGCATCGTCGTGCCGGCGCGGGCCGTGGCCCGCCAATCGATCGAACGCACGTCGTCGCCGCGCACGTACTCGCGCAGCGAGTCGAACTCGGTGCCCTGCCCGCGCACCTGGATCGAGGTGTTGCCGTCGAGCTCGCGCAGCCGCGCGAGCCGTGAGGGCAGGTGCTTGCGCGAGGCGAACGCCGGCAGCACGCGGATCGCTCCGCGCACGTCATGGCGCGCCTGGCGCCCGGCCAGGCCCAGCGGACCGGTGGCCCGCAGCATCATGAACTCGCTCGAGAGCTCGCCGCGCCGCCGCGGCAGCAGCGGGATCTCGGCGCGTCGCCGCTCCCCGGGCGGGACCTCCAGCGCCACGCGCCCTCCGTGAGCGGCTCCCGCCGTCGGCTGCCAGGCGTCGCGCAGGCGCACCCGCAGCATCCGACCGCCGCGGTTGTGCACCGCCACGCTCACCGGTACCGCCTCGCCCAGGCGTGTGCGCGCCGGCAGCCGCCGGGAGACCGTGACGGAGCGGACGGATGCCGCCAGCACCACATCCAGCACGACCAGCAGGACGCACAGCACGAGCCATCCGCCCAGCACCGGCCACGCGGGCACGCCGAGCACACCGAGGGCGACCAGGGGGATGACCCCTGCGCCCACGACGAGTGCGAAACGGCCGGTGAAGAACACTTAGATCGGAACCCTCGTCTGCTGCACGACGGAGGTGAGCACGGCATCGGCCGACACGCCCTCCATCTCTGCGTCGGGGCGCAGCTGCAGGCGGTGCCGCCATACGGGCACGAGCATGGTCTGCACATGATCGGGGGTCACCGCGGTCGAGCCGTTGAGCCAGGCCCAGGCCTTCGCCGCGGCGAGCAGCGCGGTCGAGGCGCGCGGGCTCGCGCCCAGCTGCACCGAGGGAGCCTGCCGGCTCGCCCGTGCGAGGTCGACGACGTAGCCGAGGACGTCGTCGGTGACCTCGACCTTCGCCGCGGCATCCTGCGCCGCCCGGATCTCCTCAGCCGTCACGACCGGCTCGACTCCGGTGAGCCCGCGCGGCGAGAAGCCCTCGGCGTGCAGGCGCAGCACCGACACCTCGGCGTCGCGCTCGGGCATGCCCACCACGAGCTTCATGAGGAAGCGGTCCAGCTGCGCCTCGGGAAGCGAGTAGGTGCCCTCGTGCTCGATCGGGTTCTGCGTGGCCGCGACGAGGAAGGGATCGGGAAGCGGACGGCTGGTGCCGTCGGCGGACACCTGGCGCTCTTCCATGGCCTCCAGGAGGGCGGCCTGCGTCTTGGGGGGCGTGCGGTTGATCTCGTCGGCGAGCAGGATGTTCGTGAACACCGGGCCGTTGCGGAACTCGAACTCGCCCGTGCGCGCGTCGTAGACGAGCGAGCCGGTGACATCGCCCGGCATGAGGTCGGGCGTGAACTGCACGCGCTTGGTGGCCAGGCCCAGGGCCCGGGCGAAGGAGCGCACCACGAGGGTCTTCGCGACCCCGGGCACGCCTTCGAGCAGCACGTGCCCGCGCGCGAGGAGCGAGACGAGCAGGCCCGTCACGGTGCCGGCCTGCCCGATCACCGCCTTGTCGACCTCGAGGCGGACGCGGTGCATCGCCTCGCGGAGGGCGGCGTCGTCAGGAGCAGGGGTGTTCTCGGTGCTCACGGGGTGTTCCTTTCGGTGTGCACGGCGGCCTCGACGGCCCCTCGAGTTCGTCGAGCTGACGGGCGAAGCCGATCAGCTCGGGGTCGGTCTGCGGGAGCGGCCCCCGCAGCAGGTCGTGGAGGGAGGAACGGGGGATGCGCAGCCGGTCGGCGGCGGCGTCGGCGACGTCGGATGCCGGAACCCGCTCGCCGAGGCCGAGCCGCCGTGCGAGGCGGCCCAGCGTGCCGATGCGCAGTGCGTCTGCGGCATGCGCGGCATCCGCCGCCTTCGCCGTCAGCTGCGCCCGCCCGTGCATCGTCTCGGAGGCGCGCACGGTCACCGGCAGCGTCTCCGCCACGAGCGGACCGAAGCGGCGTCCGCGCCAGAGGGCCACCGCGAGCCCGGTCAGGAGCAGCAGCACGATCGCCGGCGTCACCCATTCCGGGGTGAGCGAGGCGAGCGTGTCGGGCTCGGTCCACTCCAGGTCGCTGTCGGCGATCGAGGGGACGTACCAGACGACCTCGCCCCGCTGCCCGAGGAGGGCGAGGGCAAGGGCGGCGTTGCCGTTCTCGGCGAGGTACTCGTTCGTGAACAGCGTCGAGGCATGCACGAGCGCGAGAGTGCGGTCGCCGCGCGTGTCGATCAGCACGGCCGCGTTGCCCTCGGTGTCGGTGAAGCACCCGGTCACGCCGTCGGCGGGGGCGAAGAACCGATCGGGCACGATCTCGCCGACCCGCGCGAACGCCGGCTGGTCGCAGGAGGCGGTCACGGCATCCGACGCTCCCCGGGCGTCCTCGCCCAGGTCGAGCACGCGCAGGATCCTCGCGCTGGCACTGACGATCACCGTGTTGTCGGATGCCGCCACGAGCTCCTCGACCGCCTCATCCGACAGCGCCGGCGGCTGGGCGAACGCGAGCGTCGTGTCGGGGCCGAGCGCGGCCATCGCCTCGACGCGCGACGCCGTGGCGGTGACCTCGACGCCCTGTGCGCGCAGGATCTCGGCGAGAGCCATGGTGCCGCTCGAGCCGCGGCCCTCGGGGTCGAAGGCGGCGTGCGGATCGGGGATCTGCGCCGCGATCCGGATGCCGAGGAGGGCGATGCCCAGCACGAGCAGCGCGATGGCGGCCCAGCCGAGGACATTGCGGCGACGCCCCGGGGCGGGGGAGCGGCCGTCGACGGACTCGCGTCCCGGGCGGGGGCGGTCATGTCGTCACCAGCTCGGGCGTGTGCGTGCGGATCCGCTCGTCGAGGTCGGCGACGAGCCGGTAGCGTTCTTCGGTTCCCGGGTGCGCGAGGTAGCGCACGTCATCGAAGAGGACGGCGGCCTCGGTGAGCGGTGCGGCCTCGTTCGTGAACACCGCGGCGGCCTCGCGCGCGATCGCCTGCGCGGTCGCGCCCGGGGCGGGGTCGATGAGGTCGCGTTCGAGCAGGCCGCGGGCGAGCGCCCGGTAGCGGAGGATCGTGGCCTCCGCCCAGTCGCCGCCGCGGGCGCTGCGCTCGGCGTCGGCCCGCAGCTGTGCGGCGGAGCGATCGTCGCGCGAACCCAGGAGATCGAGTGCGCCGCGGCGCACCGCCCGGGAGCGGCGCGGCACACCCCAGACGAGCAGCGCCGTCACGAGGGCTGCCACGATGATGAGCGCCACGACGACGACCGCCCACGGCCCCAGCTGTCCGCCGCCCTCGGGGGTGAAGAGATCGGCGAGGAACTGCGCGACGTCGCGCGCCCACAGGTCGAACGCCGTCGGCTTCGCATCGGCGTAGATGGGCCGGGAGAGCTCCTCCTCGGCCCAGCGTTGCGCCTCGTCGCCGTCGGGGACGAAGACCGTTCCCGACGCCGTCATCGCGCGTCGGACCCCGGTGCGGTCCAGGTGGGGGTCTCGGGCCCCGGCTCACCGGGAGGAGCCGGGGGCGCGGGGACGGTGGCGACGGGGGCACCGGAGCGGCGTACGGCGGTGCGGGCGGCGGAGGGGCCGTCGCGCCCGCGGGAGGCGGCGGGTACATTCCCCCAGCGGCATACGGCTGCGGAGGGGCGTAGTATCCGGGTGCCGGAGCGGCGGCGTAACCGGGTGCCGGGGCGTAGACGGGCGCCACCGGCGGCGTCTTCGAGACGGCCCGCGACGGGTCGACGGCGAAAGGGTCGCCGAGCTGTTCGGCGCTCGCGCCGTGATCGCGGCGCTCCAGATACGACAGGAGCGTCTGGTCGAGTCCCTCGTACCGCATCCGGCAGTCGATGTAGACGAGCACCGAACCGGTGCACTGGACCACGACGGTCACCGCCTGAAGGACGAGCACGAGGATCTGCGGGAGGATCAGGGCGAAGACCAGGCCGACGGTGGCACTCGCGTCGTTCGCACCGGTCGGCGACACCACCGCTCCCAGCATCCCCGAGAGGAACGCGCCGGGGATGCTGACGACCTGCGCGGCGGCGCCCATGATGACCGAGATCAGGGCGATGACGCCGAAGGCGACCCAGAAGCGGCCGCGGGTCAGCCGCCAGGAGCGCACGAGAGCCTGACCGAAGGTCGCGCGCTCCAGCACGAGCGTCGAGGGGACCAGAAGCAGCTTCGTGCCCAACCAGATCGCGAGCGGGATCGCCGCGAGCCCGGCCAGCACCGCCGCGAGAATCGCGAGTCCGACCAGGTTCGGATCGATCGCGATCAGACCTGCGGCCAGGCCGAAGCCGAGACCGAAGATGACTCCGATCAGCACGAAGCCGAAGAGGATCGAGAGTGCGGCGAAGCCGAACAGCCGCCAGATCGCCGGCCGCATCCGACGCCACAGCTGCCCGAGCGTGGCCTTCTCGCCGACCGCGGCGAAGCCGACGTCGGCGGCGACCACGCCCTGCACGAGCGCGATGAACGCGGTCGAGGCGAGCCCGACGAGGAAGGCGACGACGATGTTCCAGGCGACCGCGCCGGCCAGCAGCGGCTCGAAGTCCGGAGAGGAGGGCGACACCGTCTCCAGGCGGGAGAAGGTCGCGAACAGCGTGAACGCGATCGCCGCCGTCGCGGCGATCATCACGAGCAGCTGCACCACGACGGCGAAGCCGAAGAGGACCTTCGGGTTGTGCCGGAGCGCGGCGAAGGCGCGCCCGAGGATCGTCCCGAAGGTCATCGGGTGCAGGGGAACGATGCCCCGCTTGGGAGCAGGGGTCCAGGTCTGTCCGCTCACAGCTATCCCTCCGGTGATGCGCCTGACCATCGTGTCATACATCCGCCGACTCGCCATGGACGCGGACACAGGCGCGGATCAGACGTGTGAAGTACGCTGGGACGAGCCCGGACCGCGTTCGCGCGTGCCTGGGCCTGCAACATGGAGAGAGAGTCGGACGGGGACCATGACCTCACGCATCCTTGTGGTCGATGACGACACCGCGCTGGCGGAGATGATCGGCATCGTGCTGCGCACGGAAGGCTTCGAGCCGGTCTTCTGCGCGGACGGCGCACTCGCCGTCGACGAGTGGCGCGTGCAGCGCCCCGACCTCGTCCTCCTGGACCTCATGCTCCCGGGCATGGACGGCATCGAGATATGCACGCGCATCCGCGAGGAGTCGGGGGTGCCGATCATCATGCTCACCGCTCGCAGCGACACCGCCGACGTCGTGCGCGGCCTCGAGGTCGGTGCCGACGACTACATCATCAAGCCCTTCAACCCGAAGGAGCTCGTCGCCCGCATCCGGACCCGCCTGCGCCCGGCGCCGCAGTCCAGCGCCGGCGTCCTCCGGGTCGGCGACCTCGTCCTCGATGTCGACGCGCACGAGGTGCGCCGAGGAGACGACGTGATCCCGCTGACGCCGCTGGAGTTCCAGCTCCTGGCGGCGCTGGCCGCCAAGCCGCAGCAGGTCTTCTCGCGCGAGGCCCTCCTGGAGCAGGTGTGGGCTATCACTACAAGGCCGACACGCGCCTGGTGAACGTGCACGTCCAGCGTCTGCGCGCCAAGGTCGAGCTCGACCCCGACAACCCGAAGATCGTGATGACCGTCCGCGGTGTCGGCTACCGCGCCGGGAGCACGAGCTAGGAACCCCATGTCCAAGGCGAGCGTCGCGCCACCGCCGGTTTCGCTGTGGCGCGACTGGCGCGGATGGCCGGAGGCGATGCGTCGCGCCTGGCGGAGCTCGCTCGGCTTCCGCACGCTGTCGCTCACGCTGCTGCTGACCTCGTTGGCCATCCTCATCGCCCTCGTGGCCATGGCGCTGTTCATCCAGAACGACCTGTTCGACTCGCGCAAGGACCAGGTGCTCGAAGACGCTCAGCGCGCGGGCGCCGCGGCGCAGCGCACGCTCGAGGCGGCCGAGGTGCAGGGGGAGCGCGGTGCGCTCCGTTCGCTCATGAGCAGCGTGCACGGCCAGATCGGCCAGATCTCCACCTCTGATCGCATCGCGGTCTTCCGCATCGACTCCGAGCCGGACCCTCTGGCGCCGCAGGACCTGTACTCCGGAGGGCTCACCGTCGATCTGCTCAGCGACGGGCTGCGCTCGCGCGTGGCGGAGTTCCCCGAGACCCAGTGGTGGCAGTCGCTGGCGCTCCAGGACGCCACGGGGCCGAGATCCCGGGCATCGTCGTCGGACAGCAGCTCGATGTGCCCCATGTCGGGCCTATGCCCTCTACATCGCCTACGACCTCGCCGATCCCGAGCAGACGCTCATCTTCGTGCAGCGGACGCTGTGGCTGGCCGGCATCCTGCTCCTGGGGATCATCGGCGGCATCGCCTGGTTCGTCGTGCGCAGCGTCTCGGTGCCGATCGTCGAGGCGGCCGAGACGAGTGCACGGCTGGCGTCGGGCGACCTCGAGGTGCGACTGACCGTGCACGGCGAGGACGAACTGGCCGTGCTCGGCCGCTCGTTCAACGCGATGGCCGACAGCATCGAGCGGCAGATCAAGGAGCTGGGAGAGCTGTCCATGGTGCAGCAGAGGTTCGTGTCGGATGTCTCGCACGAGCTGCGCACGCCGCTGACGACGATCCGGCTGGCCGCCGACATGATCAACGATCAGCGCGACACCTTCGACCCCACGACGGCCCGCACCGCCGAGCTCCTGCACACCCAGGTCGAGCGTTTCGAGCAGCTGTTGAGCGATCTGCTGGAGATCAGCCGCTACGACGCCGGATCGGTGCAGCTCGAGCGGGAGCCGACGGGCCTCGCCCAGCTCGCCGAAGACGTCATCGAGCAGCTCCGCCCGCTCGCCGATGAGCGGGGCAGCGAGCTGCGGCTCGTCGCGCCGGGCGGGTACTCGCCCGTGGAGATGGACCCGCGCCGCGTGCGACGGATCCTCCGCAACCTCATCGGCAACGCGATCGAGCACGGCGAGGGCCGGCCCGTCGTGATCACCGTCGACAGCAACCAGCATGCCGTCGCTGCGGGCGTGCGCGACTACGGGCTTGGGCTCGCTCCCGAGGAGGCCGAGCGCGTCTTCGACCGGTTCTGGCGCGCCGATCCCTCCCGGCAGCGCACGATCGGCGGCACGGGGCTGGGGCTGTCGATCTCGCTCGGTGACGCGCACCTGCACGGAGGGACGCTCACCGTGTGGTCGGAGAAGGGCGCCGGCACGCACTTCGTGCTGACGCTGCCTCGGGGCGCCCAGCCGCTGGAGGGGAACTCGCCGGTCCCGCTGGAGCCCGAAGACGCCCGTGCCGAGCTCGGCAGCGCGACGCAGCCGATCCAGCTCACAGAGCTGTGGCGCGAGTTGGAAGGAGGAGGATCATGAGGCTCCGTCGTGCGCTCCGTGCTGCGGTCATCGGCGTCCTCGCGCTCGCCGTGACCGCCTGCGCCGGCCTTCCCACCAACGGATCGATCAACGCCGGCCTCGAAGTCGGCATCGACACCAGTCTCGATCTGACTTTCGTCCCCGACGGACCGACGCCCGGCGCCAGCCCCGAGGACATCGTCGACGGCTTTCTCGAGGCGGGGACGAGCCCCGCCGGGGAGTGGGCGATCGCCCGGCAGTTCCTGGCGCCGGAGCTCGCCGAGACCTGGCATCCGGAGGCGGCCGTGACGATCGACCGCTGGGTGACGCGCTCGGTCACGAGCGAGATCCAGCCCTCCGACGAGGAGGCCGCCGTGCAGGTGAGCCTGACCCCGGTCGCGAGCGTCGACGCGGCCGGTGCTTACACGGAATCGTCGGGGCGGTCCTCCGAAACGCCGTTCGAGCTCGCGCGCAATGACGAGGGGAGTGGCGCATCACCTCCGCGCTCGACGGGATCGTCCTCGACGAGGAGGACTTCCCCAAGGTGTTCCGGCGCTACTCCCTGCAGTTCTTCGATGTCGGCTGGCAGCACCTCGTTCCCGATCCACGCTGGTTCCCCCGGCGCGGGACGATCGCGACGACGATCACGCAAGCGGTGATCGCCGGCGCTCCCAGCGCGTGGCTCGCCGACTCCGTGCGCACGGCCTTCCCCGATGAGGTCTCCCTCGCGCTCGGAGCCGTGCCGGTCAGCGCCGAAGACCAGGTCGCGGATGTCGCTCTCACCGCTTCCGCGCTCTCCCTCGATCCGACGACGCTCGGACGTATGCGGCTCCAGCTCGAACGCAGCCTCGCGGCGGCGGGGGTGAGCGGGGTGCGCTTCACCGTCGACGGACGTGAGCTCGACGCGGAGCTGGCGGAGGTCGTCTCCAACCGCATCGACCCGAACACGATCGTGCTCACCGAGGACGCCTTCGGAGTGAGCGTCGGCGACGAGGTCAGGGTGCTCCCGGGCGTCAGCGCGGCGATCCTGGGGATCGACGCTCCCATCGCGGCGATCGATGTGAGCGGAGACAACCTCAGCGCCGCGGTGCTGGTCGATGGGGGAGCGGTCTACCGCGTCGCGGAGGGCGGTTCGAACCGCTGGATGCCCGCGACGGCCTCATCGCTCCGGCGCTGGACGCCCGCGGCTACACCTGGTCGGTTCCGCGCGATCAGCCGCAGGAGCTTCTCGCCTGGTCGCCCGACGGTGTCGAACACCCGGTGTCGGCGTCCTGGCCGGACGCCTCCGAGATCTCGCACCTTCGACTGTCGCCCGACGGCGTGCGCATCGCCGCGCTCGTGAATGTGGGCGCGCAGGAGTGGGTGACGCTGTCGGCGATCATCCGCGACGACGCGGGCGTGCCCATCGCCCTCGGGCCGATCGAAAGGGTGAGTCTTCTGCCCGGCGACGGGCGGGGCCTGGCGTGGCTCGGCGACGACGTCCTCGGCGTGCTGACCATGGACGGCGAGGTGCAGCAGCTCATAGAGCTCCAGGTCGGCGGCCCGGGCGTGCCCTCGATCGTTCCCCCGACACGGTGGCGATCGCTGGCGTCAACAACGTCTCCGGTACGAGGCTGCTCAGCAGCGAGGGTGTCGTGTCGACCAAGCGCGGCACGAGCTGGCAGGAGGCGATCTCGGGGGTCCTCGTCCTGGCGACGCAGTCGGGCAGGTAGACGACCTCTTCTGCACAGGCGTCGGATGCCGGCGAGTTGTTCAGGATCGTCCGGGCGGGCGGTTGCGGCATCCGCCTCCGTGCCAGGCTCGGGAGCGTGACTTCCGGACTGTTCGCCCGCACCGCCGACGAGGTCGCCGCCTTCCTCCTGGCGGCGACCTGCGCGGGCTGCGACCGGCCCGGAACGCTCCTGTGCGCGTCGTGCCGCGACGCCCTCGCGCCGCGACCCGTGCGACGGGAGAGCCCGTCGGGGCTCCCGCTCGTGGCGGCGCTGCCCTTCGAGGGCGTGCCCGCCCGCGTCATCCGGCGCCTCAAGGAGGAGGGCGAGACCTCGCTCGCCCGTCCGCTCGGGGTCGCGCTGCGCAGCGTGCTGCGCGACGTCGGAGCCGACGCCGCGCTCGTGCCGATCCCGACGAGCCGCGCCGCCTTCCGCCGTCGCGGCTACCGCGTGCCCGAACTCCTCCTCCGGCGCGCGGGGTACCGTCCCCGACGACTGCTCCTGCCGGCCCGCGCAGCCGGCGACCAGCGCGAGCTGGGCAGGGTGGAGCGCGCCCGGAACGTGCGCGGGAGCATGCGCGTGGCCGCCGCGACACGCCCGACCCGGGTCGTGATCGTCGATGACGTCACCACGAGCGGGGCCACCTTCGACGAGGCGGCGCGGGTGCTCGCGGCATCCGGGATCCACGTCGTGGCAGGCGTCGCGGCGGCGTCCACACCGATGCGGAGCTGAGGCACGACAGACTCATCGCAGACTCATTGCAGAAAGAGGATGACACGTGCCGTTTACCCGACTACGGTAGGGGTCACAAGGCGACCACGGGTCCGCCCTTGGCCGGGCGGACCGGAGCAAGGAGGCAAGGATGGATACGAGCATCGTCGGCGTTGGAGTGGGAATCACCGATCGCTTCCGAACCGTTGTCGAGGAGAAGACCGCCCGGATCGAAACGCTCGCCGCTCGCGCGCAGCGCCTTGACGTGAAGGTCACTCACCGGGCGTATCACAACGGCCGGGTGCCGGATGAGACCGTCGAGCTCACGCTCCTGGGCAAGGGCCCGGTCATCCGGGCGGAGGCGACCGATCCCGACAAGTTCGCCGCACTCGACCTCGCCCTGGACAAGATGACCGAACAGCTGCGTCGCGCCAAGCGCAAGCGGGTCGATGCGCGCACCGACGCCCGCGGCGCCCACTTCGAGAAGGGCAGCGGGGCGCTCACCGGAATCGATGTGCAGCCGGCATCCGTCGATGTCATCCACGCCGTCGCGACCGGGACGATCCCGGTCGTCGCGGAGGAGGAAGAGGAGTACTCGCCCGTCGTCATCCGCACCAAGGAGTTCGACGCCGAGTGGATGACCGTCGAGGAGGCCGTCGACCGCATGGAGCTGGTCGGCCACGACTTCTTCCTGTTCATCGATGCCCGCACCGACCACCCGAGCGTGGTGTACCGCCGCAAGGGCTGGGACTACGGCGTCATCTCGCTGACCGCGCAGGCGCCTCCCGCGGAGGCTCTCGCGTCCTGACCGGAGGGAAGTGACGGCCCGGTGCTGCGGCATCGGGCCGTTCGACCGCCGCGGCGCCGGTCAGTCGAAGATGCCGTCGAGGATCGATCCGATGACGATCCCGCCCAGGATGCCGGTGGCGAGGCCGTTGCCGCCGCCGCGTCGGCCGCCGCCCCAGTCTCCCCAGTCCTGCTGCGGGCGGGACGCGTCGATGTCGCGCTGGGCGAGATGCAGCGCCTCGGTGGCCAGCTGCGCGACGCGGCGTGCCATGTGCAGCGCCTGTTCGCGCGTATCCTCTGTGTCGGCAGTGGCGGCCAGCTCCGTGCGCACCCGCTCGGCCTCGGCCAGGCGCGTGCGGGCATCCGCCCCGATCCAGCCGCGGTGCCCGGCGATGAGCGACCTCGCGACGCCGAGCTGCCGGTCGGCGTCGTCGATCGCGTGCAGGACGTGCTCGCGCGGGGCGGCGGATTCTCGGCGCGATGGCGGGCCGCGGCGACCGCGCGCTCGAGCCTGTCGTTCGCCTCGCGCAGTGCACTCAGCTCGGCGAAGGGGTCGTTCCGGCGCGGCACCAGTCCGCCCAGGGCGCTCTCCAGGGCGGCCGTCGCCTCGATCACGGCGGGCGCCTGCGGGGCGCGGCGGGCATCGGCGATGTCGGCGCGGGAGTCGGCGATGATGTCGGTCAGCGTCGACTCGGCGCGCAGCGCGTTGATCTCGAAGTCCTCGACCGATTCCAGGAGGGCTCGGGCGCGGCGCACCGCCTCGGTCGCGGTCTCGAGGGCGAGGTTCGCCTCCGGGTTTCGGCCGGCGGAGCGGCGGCGCTCGGAGACGTCTGCGCCGTGCCGCGCGAAGGCGAGGAGCTGGGCGGCCTCGTCGGCGGATGCCGCGACCTGCGCCATCGCGGAGTCGGCATAGCGCGTGCTCAGCCGCTCGATGGTCTGGCGGGTGGGCGCGATGCGCTCCTCGAGGCTGTCGGCATCCGCTCTGACCTGAGCGATGATCTCGGGCGCGCGGCGGACCCGTGCGACGACCTCCTCGAGGGCGGAGGTCTTCTCGTCGAGCAGGGTCTGGGCCCATTCGCACAACTGCAGGATGCGGGAGTTCCAGCCGCGCTGCTCTTCGGGTGTGTCGGGGATCTCGTCATGGAGCAGCTGGTGCAGCCGGAACGCCTCGCCCATGTGTGTGCGCACCGACTCGAGGGCGTTCTTCAGATCCTCGGTCAGCTCCTCGCCGAGTTCGGCGAGGGCGAATCCGTACTCGTCCTGGGTGAGACGGATGCGTTCATCGGCGGCGACGAGCGCCGTCTTCGCGCTGCGGGCGAGGTCGGCATCCTGTGCCGCCTGCTGCGCGCGCTCCTTCTTGCGACTGCCCCAGAATCCGCTCACCATCCGATCCTAAGAGCTGTTGGCCGTGTGGTCGCCCTGCGGGATCATCGGACTCATCCGAGCCCAGGGTCGATCTCTTCGGCTCAGGAGAGTGAGGCTGTACTCCGGGCGGGCCGCCCGCGCTTGGGTCGCTCCTCCGACAGCTCCAGGGCCATCGTCTGCTTCGGATGCAGCGCGAGCCGCTGCTCGGAGTGATCGAGCCAGCGGACCTCCGCCTCGGCCGCGAAGATCATCGAGTCGGCCACGAGCGACCAGGCGAGGTCTTCCGGCCCTCGAGATCGGCACCGGAGTGTTTCGCCCGCTGCAGCTCCTGGAGCTGGGCGAGGGAGGCGCGGCGCTGCGCCTGGATGACGGCCGCCACATCCACGCCCGGCAGCGTCGCCGCCAGCGCCAGCTTGATCGCCAGTTCGTCGCGGGTGCCGCCGCTGCGGACGACGGGGAGGAGAGCCAGGTGCCGACCTCGGCGGTTCCGGCATCCGTGATGTGCCAGTACACGTGACCGTGCTCGTCGGCCTCTCCGCGCTCGACGAGGCCGTCGCGCTCGAGCCGCTCGAGGGTGTTGTAGATCTGGCCGACGTTCAGCGGCCAGGTCGATCCCGTGCGGCGGTCGAACTCGGCACGCAGCTGATAGCCGTAGCACGGCCCCTGGTCGAGGATGGCGAGCAGGCTCTGGCGTACGGACATGGCGTCCTCTCTTCGGGTTTCCGGGTATTGCAATTCTGAGTATATGCATACCGGGAAATGTTGGATGCCGCATCCGCGCACCGCGTGTCGCCACGCCCGTCCACATCCAGCCTCCGCGCAGGTCACAGACGGGTAACATGGCGAGGTATGCCCGTCGCGGACCGAGATGGCCCTTCGGCACAGACCCACAGGCAGGGAGAAACTCACGTGGCAAATCCTCTTGACAAGCTGCTGCGCGCCGGAGAAGGTCGCATCCTCCGCAAGCTGCAGCAGATCGCCAAGGCCGTCGGCGCGCTGGAAGAGGACTTCGAGAAGCTCACCGACGACGAGCTCCGGAACGAGACCGCCGAGCTGCGCACCCGCTACGAGGGCGGCGAGACCCTCGACAAGCTCCTGCCCGAGGCGTTCGCCGCCGTGCGCGAGGCCGCCAAGCGCACCCTCGGCATGCGCGCCTATGACGTGCAGATCATGGGTGGCGCCGCCCTCCACCTCGGCAACATCGCCGAGATGAAGACCGGTGAAGGAAAGACCCTTGTGGCGACCTTCCCCGCCTATCTCAACGCGATCGCCGGCAAGGGCGTGCACATCATCACGGTGAACGACTTCCTCGCGTCGTACCAGTCCGAGCTGATGGGCCGTGTCTTCCGCGCGCTCGGCATGACCACCGGGACGATCGTGTCGGGCCAGACCCCGGCCGTCCGCCGCGAGCAGTACGCCGCCGACATCACCTACGGCACCAACAACGAGTTCGGCTTCGACTACCTGCGCGACAACATGGCCTGGCGCAAGGACGATCTCGTCCAGCGCGAGCACTTCTTCGCCATCGTCGACGAGGTCGACTCGATCCTCATCGACGAGGCGCGCACGCCCCTGATCATCTCGGGCCCGTCGTCGGGCGAGGCCAACCGGTGGTTCACCGAGTTCGCCAAGATCGCCCGCACCCTCGAGGCCGGCATCGACTACGAGGTCGACGAGAAGAAGCGCACCGTGGGCGTGCTCGAGCCGGGCATCGAGAAGGTCGAGGACTACCTCGGCATCGACAACCTCTACGAGTCGGCCAACACGCCGCTGATCTCGTTCCTGAACAACTCGATCAAGGCGCTCGCGCTCTTCAAGCGCGACACCGACTACGTCGTGATGAACGACGAGGTCATGATCGTCGATGAGCACACCGGCCGCATCCTGGTCGGCCGCCGCTACAACGAGGGCATCCACCAGGCCATCGAGGCCAAGGAGGGCGTGCCGGTCAAGGCCGAGAACCAGACGCTGGCGACGGTCACGCTGCAGAACTACTTCCGCCTCTACGACAAGCTCGCCGGCATGACCGGTACCGCCGACACCGAGGCGGCCGAGTTCATGTCGACCTACAAGCTGGGCGTCGTGCCGATCCCGACGAACCGGCCCATGATCCGCAAGGACATGCCCGACCTCGTCTACAAGAACGAGCAGGCCAAGTTCGCGCAGGTCGTCGAGGACATCGCCGAGCGTCACGCGAAGGGCCAGCCGGTCCTGGTCGGCACGGTCAGCGTCGAGAAGAGCGAGTACCTCTCGCGGCTGCTGGCCAAGAAGGGCGTCAAGCACGAGGTCCTCAACGCGAAGAACCATGCGCGTGAGGCCGAGATCGTCGCCCGCGCCGGGCGCTTGGGCGGCGTGACCGTCGCCACGAACATGGCCGGCCGCGGTACCGACATCATGCTCGGCGGGAACGCCGAGTTCCTCGCGGTGCAGGAGCTCAAGGCTCAGGGACTCGACCCGGTCGAGACGCCGGAGGAGTACGAAGCGGCGTGGGACCAGGCCTACGAGCAGACCAAGGCCAAGGTCGCCGAGGAGGCCGAGAAGGTCGTCGCCGCCGGCGGCCTCTACGTGCTCGGCACCGAGCGGCACGAGTCGCGCCGCATCGACAACCAGCTGCGCGGTCGTTCGGGCCGTCAGGGCGACCCCGGCGAGAGCCGTTTCTACCTGTCGTTGACCGACGACCTCATGCGCCTGTTCCAGTCGGGCGCCGCCGAGGCGATCCTGGCGCGCACGAACTTCCCCGACGACGTGCCGATCGAGTCCTCGCTCGTGACCCGTGCGATCCGCAGCGCGCAGAGCCAGGTCGAGGCGCGCAACGCCGAGATGCGCAAGAACGTCCTCAAGTACGACGACGTCCTCAACCGCCAGCGCGAGGCGATCTACGCCGACCGCCGTCACATCCTCCAGGGCGATGACATCGCCGACCGCGTCGGGCACTTCATCGAAGACGCGATCACCGCCGTCATCGACGATCACACCTCCAGCGGCCACAACGAGAGCTGGGACTTCGACGCGCTCTGGACCGAGCTGAAGACGCTCTACCCGGTGGGCGTGACGATCGACGAGGTCGTCTCGGAGGCCGGTGGCCGCAAGGGCGGCATCACCGCCGAGGGACTCAAGCGCGAGCTGCTCTCGGACGCGACGATCGCCTACGAGAAGCGCGAGGAGAGCCTCGGCGAGGCGGCGATGCGCGAGCTCGAGCGCCGCGTCGTCCTGCAGGTGCTCGACCGCCGCTGGCGCGACCACCTCTACGAGATGGACTACCTCAAGGACGGCATCGGCCTGCGTGCGATGGCGCAGCGCGACCCGCTCGTGGAGTACCAGCGCGAGGGCTACGCGATGTTCCAGTTGATGATGGGCCAGATCAAGGAGGAGTCGGTCGGCTACCTCTACAACCTCGAGGTCGAGGTGCGTCGCGGCGAAGGGGCGCAGGCCGCCGAGGTCGAGGCGAAGGGTCTGGCCACCGGTGCCGGCGATCAGCGCCTGGAGTACTCGGCGCCCAATGACGCCGGCGAGGTCGAGGTCCGCAACGAGCGCGGTCAGGTGCAGCAGTCGGCGACCGATCGCCTGCGCCGAGCCGCAGCGACGGCCGCTGCCGCCGGTGCCCCGAAGCCCCGGCCGCGCCGGCTGCGCGAGGGGCGTTCGGCCAGCGGACGGATGCCGCGGCATCCGATTCGCAGCCGCCGCTCAACCGCGCCCAGCGGCGCGCCCAGGGCAAGAAGCACTGACCGCGATCTGCCCTCCACCCGCGCGCGGAGGGCAGATCCGGCGGAAGCAGTAGGCTTGGGCGATGACCGTCTCACGCCCCTCGACCAGTCGTCGAAGCTCAAGAACGTCCTCTACGAGATCCGCGGCAAAGCGCTGATCGAGGCGGCGCGGCTCGAGGCCGACGGGCACCAGGTGCTCAAGCTCAACACCGGCAACCCCGCGATCTTCGGGTTCGAGGCGCCGCACCAGATCGTGCACGACATGCTCACGGAGCTGCCCACCGCGCACGGTTACAGCGACAGCCGCGGCATCCTCTCCGCGCGCCGCGCGGTCGTCAGCCGCTATGAGGAGACCCCGGGTTTCCCCTCCTTCGACCCCGACGACGTCTACCTCGGCAACGGGGTCTCCGAGCTCATCACGATGACGATGCAGGCCCTGCTCGACGAGGGCGACGAAGTGCTGATCCCGCCCCCGACTATCCGCTGTGGACCGCGATGACGAGTCTCGCCGGCGGCACCCCTGTGCACTATCTGTGCGACGAGGACGCCGGCTGGGAGCCGGATCTGGAAGACATCCGCTCCAAGATCACCCCCGCGACCAAGGCGCTGGTGATCATCAACCCGAACAACCCCACCGGCGCCGTGTACTCGCGCGAGGTCCTCGAGGGCCTCGTGCAGATCGCGCGGGAGCACGCGCTGCTGCTGCTGTCGGATGAGATCTACGACCGTATCCTCTTCGACGACGCCGTCCACATCCCCACCGCGACGCTGGCGCCCGATCTGCTCTGCCTCACCTTCAACGGACTGTCCAAGACCTACCGAGTCGCCGGCTACCGCTCGGGCTGGCTGGTCATCACCGGGCCGCAGGACCACGCGAGGGGCTTCATCGAGGGCATCACGCTGCTCGCCTCGACGCGCCTGTGCCCGAACGTGCCGGCGCAGTACGCGGTGCAGGCGGCGCTCTCGGGCGTGCAGTCGATCGACGGGCTCATCGCCCCGAGCGGGCGACTGCACCTGCAGCGCGACGCCGCCTGGGAGGGGCTGGAGGCCATCCCGGGCGTCTCCTGCGTCAAGCCCGCCGGTGCCCTCTACGCCTTCCCGCGGCTCGATCCGAACGTGCACGAGATCCACGACGACGCCAAGCTCGTCTACGACCTGCTCGTGGCCGAGCGCATCCTGCTCGTGCAGGGCACCGGCTTCAACTGGCCCACGCCCGACCACCTGCGACTGGTCACGCTCCCCGAGCCTCGCATCATCAGCGAAGCGGTCGAGAGGCTCGGCAACTTCCTCGCGAGCTACCGACAGTAGCCGCTCAGCGGCGCGCGAACAGGCGCCGCCGCGGGGCGGGCTCGGGGTCGTCGGATGCCGCGCCCGCCGGCAGGGCGGCGGCGAGCGAGCGCATGGCCGCGACGACCGGTGCCCGCGGGGTTACGTCGATCATCGGGCGGGAGTGCAGCAGCGCGGCGTCGGCGGCACGCCGATCGTCGGGGAGGAACTGCACGTCGCGGATGCCGGCGAACCGTTCGAGCGTGCGCCGGATCTGTCCGCGCGCATCGATCCCCATCGGGCCGGAGCGCACCCGGTTGACGACCACCGTGATCGGGGTCGCGCCCACCAGCGCCCGCAGCTCGGCGTGACCGTGCAGGAACCGGGCGATGCCCAGCGGCTCCGCCGAGGCGACGGCGACGATCGCATCCGCTTCGCGCAGCGCGGTGAGGGTCGCGGCGTTACGGCGGGGAGCCTCCAGATCGAAGCTCACCTCCTCGTCGCTCTCCAGCGGCGCGGCCACGTCGACGATCGTGTCGTCGGCCCAGCCCCGGCACACCTCCAGCGCGGTGCGCAGTCGGTGAGCCGAAAGCTCCGGCCAGCGCGAGGGGCGGTTGAGGCCGCCGAGCACGTCGATGCCGCCCTCCTCGAGCAGGATCGGCGTCGCGAGACGGGCGAGCTCGTCGGCATCGAGTCCGCCCAGCTCCGCACGCCGACAGGCGGCGGCGATGCCGGGGGAGTCGTCGCCCTGAGCGAGCAGGAGCGCGAGCGAGGGAGCGTGCGTGTCGGCGTCGACGAGAGCGACATGACGTGTTCCGCGGGCGAGTTCGGCGGCGAGCTGGATCGCGACGGTCGATCGGCCCGGTGCGCCGTGCGGCCCCAGACCGCGATGACGCGCGAGGGGAGAGGGGCGGCATCGGTCGGCGCACGCTGCGACAGCGCAGCGAGGATCTCTTCGGCGCTCGCGGTCAGCGGCAGCGGCGCGGGCAGTCCGAGGCGGGTCGGGAAGCGCGCATCGTCTCCGCCGACCGTGATCACGCGCACGCGCGCCCGATCGCATGCCGCCACGAGCGCGGGGTCAGCGCCGCACGGGATGCCGGCAGGAGCAGGGCATCTGCCTCCTCCAGCCGTCGTTCGTCGACGTCGTCGGGAGCGCAGACGGCGAGGACGCGAGCACCTTCGTCGCCGAGGTCGGCGGCGATCGCCGAAGCGGCGGGTTCGCCAAGCGCGACGATGACGGCGTTCATGAGCCGGTGCCCACCGGCACGACCGACAGGGCCGAGCCGTCGGTGATCGCAGCGAGGACGTCGGCGACGTCGGAGCGGTCGATGACGACCTCCAGCGTCGTGCCGCCCTGGCTCACCATGCCGCCGGCCTCGATGACGGCGGCGACGGTGACATCGGGGACGAGGATGCGGGGGTCTTCGAAGCCGCGCGTCCCGTCGCGGGGCGGCGCGAACCAGAGTTCGACGACCGTGCCCACCGTGATCGTCTCGGAGACACCCGCGGCGCTGTCGATGACGACCGTCGTCGTGCGGGCGGAGTCGGCCGGGGCGGTCGCCGAGTGCGGTACGAGCTCGCCGGCGGTGATCGTGCGCGTCGCGATGAGGCCCGGTCCGAGCTCGCCGGGGGTCAGGTAGTCGTCGCCGAGTGCGCCGAGGCCCACATCGACCGCGCGGAAGTCCGCCGAGGTCAGCACCTCGCCGACGACGATCGTCCGAGTGCTCTGCAGGACGGGTGCCGTCTCGCGGGCGCCGGTGACGATCAGCCAGACGGCCGCCACCGACGCGATCACGAGCCCGACGCCGATGAGGAACCGCACGTCGCTCCAGAAGGCTCGCACGGGGCGAGGGGAGGTGTTCATGCCCCCATCGTCACAGAATCGGCAGGAATCCCCGGAAAGTTATCCACACGTCCTCGCCTCGGGTCGCGGATCGGCGCGGGGAGGGCCAGAATGGTGGCATGCCCGAACCCGACGGATCCCTCGCGCGCTTCCTTGCGCCTGCTCAGGTCGCCGAGCTCCTGAGCATCGAGGTCGACGAGGTCATCGCCCTCGTCATGGAGGGCCGGCTGCACGGATCCCAGCTCGGATCGCCGGCGCGCTGGCGCGTCGAGACGGCGAGTCTGGAGGAGTACCTCGCCGAGCAGGCCGAAGAGGCGCGGCGCATGGCCCTGTGGCATCAGTCCCACGCGGCGAGCTTTCCCGAGGTGTGGGGCAACACGCCGCTCTCCCACGGCTGAGAGACCCGCTCAGGGGCCGTAGCCGGCATTGTCGACGACGAGCGAGCTGATCGCCGCGATCGGGATGATCCGGAACCCGCGCACGGCGTCGGCCCGCCGCGGTTCGTCGCGCTCGTGGAGGGCGAGGTCGAGGTGGTCGGCACCGGCGCGGTCGATCGTGCCGTGCACGGCGTCTCCGCGGGCGGTCGTGATCGTCACCGGCATCCTTCGCCTGGCCAGATCGCGCAGCACGAAGCCGAGCGTCATCCGCCCGCGCAGGGTCGCGACCGGGGGAGACGCCTCCAGGCTCTCGAGCATCGCGCCGTGATCGACGGAGACGCCCAGGATGGCCGTGAGCGGCACGATCGTGAGCGCCCGCCGTTCCCGGTGCTCGGCGGCGAGCCAGTCGGCCCCACATCGCGCACGACGACGCGGCTGCGCTCCCCGTCGATCAGATCGAGGAGGAGCGGATGCCGGCCGGCGCTGAGGAATCGCAGGCGCGTGCCCAGTTCGATGCGTGAGATGCGCAGCCGCTCGGACTCCGCGTCCAGCGCCGCCCGCTCGGCCTCCCATTCGGAGGCGAGCTGGCCCTCGAGGTCTTCGAACAGGCGATCCCAATGCACGACTCGAGCGTAGGCGACGAGAATCCCATGTACGTGTTATCCACATACTTGGCCGGAACGGCCCTCACGCGGTCGCGTCCCATGGTGTACTTCCAGGAGATTCCCGGAGGAGAGCCGATGATGATTCTTCATGAGTACTTCGCACCGCAGCCGACATCGACGCAGGACCTGCCCGATCCCGTGCCGCTGATCGAAGGGCTCACGCGCGGCGTGCTCGAAGTGCTCTCGGGTGTGCGCGAGGTCGACCAGCTCGTCCGCTGGCTCGCCGAAGACGCCTATCGCAAGCTGGTCACACGTGCGAACCTGTCCGCGCGGGCCCGCAGCGCTCGCGCGGTCGCGCCGGCGCGACCGGTGTTCGAGATCCTCTCGCTGCGGCACTCCTCGCCGGCCGACGGGGTCGTGGAAGCGGTCGTGATCGTCGCAGGGCCCGCACGGTCCCGTGCCGTCGCCATGCGGCTGGAGGGCATCGACCGCCGCTGGCGGGCGACCTCCCTCGCCGTGCTCTGAGAGGCATACGCCCTAGGCTAGGAGGGTGTCGACCCTCAGCGATCTTGTACATGCCCAGGGCCTGCTCGGCGATGAAGACATCGAGTGGCTCCATCGCCTGACCGGTGACGGGCAGCTTCTGGCCGACCTCGCCTCCGCCGACATCGTCGTCTGGGTCGCGACGGCCGAGGGCTCCTTCATCGCCGTCGCGCACACCCGGCCCAGCGGTGCCGCGACGCTGTTCTACCGCGACATCGTCGGCGAGGTCGTCCGGCCGCAGTGGCGCACCCAGGTGCAGGGCGCGTTCGAGTCCGGTCAGATCGTCGACTCCTCCTCGCCGGACTGGTTCGAGGAGACGCCCACGCGCGTGCGTGCCGTGCCCATCGTGCGCGGCCTGCCCAAGCCGGGGGAGCAGCCGCGGATCATCGGCGTGCTCACCCGCCATACCAACCTCGGCGAGGCGCGCACCCCTCGCGGCAGCAGATCACCTTCGACGAGTGCGCAAGCGACCTGTTCCGCATGGTCGCGACCGGAGAGTTCCCCGACCTCGACGCCCCGACGGCTCCGCGGCGCGGAGCTCCGCGTGCATCCGATGGACTCATCCGTCTGGACGTCGACGGCATCGCGACCTTCGCGAGCCCCAACGCCCTCTCGGCGTTCAACCGCATGGGTTTCGATGACGAGCTCGAGGGCGAATCTCTCGCCGAGGTGACCACCCGCATCCTGCCCGCCTCCATGCAGGTCGACGAGTCGCTGCCGGTCGTGGTCGCCGGACGGGCTCCGTGGCGCACCGACATCGAGGCGCGAGGGGTGACGGTGTCGCTGCGCAGCGTCCCTCTGAAGGATCACGGCACGCGCATCGGCGCGATCCTGCTGAGCCGCGACGTCTCGGAGCTGCGCCACCAGGAGCAGGAGCTCATCACCAAGGACGCCACGATCCGCGAGATCCACCACCGGGTGAAGAACAACCTGCAGACGGTGGCGTCACTGCTGCGCATCCAGGCGCGCCGCACCCATTCCGAGGAGGCGCGCGAGGCGCTCACCCAGGCGATGCGCCGGGTCGCCTCGATCGCGGTCGTGCACGACACGCTCTCGGAGGGGCTGACCCAGCAGGTCGACTTCGACGAGGTCTTCGCGCGGGTGCTCAAACTCGTCGCCGAAGTCGCCGCCGCGCCCAACACACGGGCACGCACCAAGTCGACGGGTCATTTCGGGGTGCTGCCGAGCGCCTACGCGACGCCGCTCGCGCTCGCGCTGACCGAACTCGTGACCAACGCCGTCGAGCACGGCTTGGCCGGGCAGGAGGGCGAGGTCACGATCGATGCGACCCGCAGCGAGTCCCACCTCAAGGTCAGCGTGCGCGACACCGGGCACGGGCTGCCGGAGGGCAGGGTCGGTCAAGGGCTGGGCACGCAGATCGTGCGCACCCTCATCCAGGGTGAGCTGGGCGGGACGATCGACTGGCAGGCGACGAGCGGTCAGGGCACCGAGGTGTCGATCAGTATCCCGCTGCGCTGGCTGGCGCGGGGATAGTGGGATTCGACGAGGACTGCGGCGCCGCGGTCCTCGCTCACCCTTGACCCGCGTCGCGTCGACTCAGCTGGCGCGGCGGGCGCGTGCGGCACGGCGCTTGAGCGCGCGGCGCTCGTCCTCGGAGAGGCCGCCCCAGACGCCGGAGTCCTGGTTGCTCTCGAGGGCGTACTGCAGGCAGACCTCGGTCACGGTGCAGCGCGCACAGACAGCCTTGGCCTTCTCGATCTGATCGATCGCCGGGCCTGTGTTGCCGACCGGGAAGAACAGCTCGGGGTCGACGGTCAGGCAGGCCGCTTTGTCGCGCCAATCCATGAAATAGCTCCTCAGTGGGGGTGTAGGCGATCTTCCGTTTTGCAGAAGATCAGGTGCGGGCAACAATGATCGGGTCGGTTACCCTGGATGGTGAATGAGCAGAACGCTCGACCCACGCCGCTGTGGGAGCACATGACTGATTTTCATTCTTCCGTAACATGTGCGTAATATCAAGGATTTCAGTCGTTCTTATCCGATTCTCAGGAGATTCCGTGCGCGCACCTCGCCTGGCCCTCGCCGCGGCCGCCGTCCTGGCCATCGAGGCTCTCGCTCTCCTGATCGTCGTCGTCATCGAGCTCGTCCACCTGGGCGCCGGCGCCGCCACATCGCAGCCCACCGCGCTCGCGCTCATCGTCCTCACGGTGGTGGGCGCGGCGGCGCTCGCGGTGTTCGCGGTCGGCGTCGCGCGCGGCAACTCCTCGGCGCGTTCGGGCGGCGTCGTGCTGCATGTGCTCGCGATCATCCTCGCGATCAGCGCGCTGACGACAGAGGCGGCCGCCACCACGTTCGCGGCCGCGGTGGGGATTCCCGGGGTCCTCGGCTTCGTCCTGCTCATCGCGAGCGCACGCCGGGAGGGCTACATCGCCCCGAGGAGTCGGATGCCGCATCCGACCCCGTCGACGGAGCCTGACTCAGGCGGCGAGTCCGAGGGTCTTGCGGAGCCTGGCCACGTGCCCGGTGGCCTTGACGTTGTAGAGCGCGTGCTCGATGCGCCCCTCCTCGTCGATGACGAAGGTCGACCGGATGACGCCCTGGATCTTCTTGCCGTAGTTCATCTTCTCGCCCCACGCGCCGTAGGCCTCGTGCACGGCGTGGTCGGGGTCGCTGAGGAGCGTGAAGGTGAGCCCGTCGCGGTCGCGGAACTTCCGCAGCTTCGCCGGCTCGTCGCGCGAGACGCCGAGCACCGTGTAGCCGGCGCCCTGGAGCGAGGCGATGCTGTCGCGGAAGTCGCAGGCCTGGGTCGTGCAGCCGGGGGTCATCGCCGCGGGGTAGAAGTACAGGATGACCTTCTGTCCGCGCAGGTCGTCCAGGCGCACGGGGGCCGCGTCCTGGTCCACAAGAGTGAAGTCGGGGGCAGCGGTTCCGGGTTCCAGGCGCGTCTCAGTCACCCCTCCAGCCTATCGGCCGCGGCTCCGGTCAGGGCGCCGTGCCGAAGGTCTCCAGGAGCCGCTGGAGCGAGTCCAGACGAGACAGCAGCGCCGGGCTCAGCTCGCCGGCCGCGGCCGCCTCGTTGAGGCGGCAGTCCTCGGCATCCGGCAGATGCGTGCAGCCCCGCGGACACTCCGCGGCGATCTCGGCCAGCTCGGTGAACGCGGTCAGGATGTTGTCGGGGTCGACGTGACCGAGGCCGAAGGAGCGGACGCCGGGCGTATCGATGACCCAGCCGGTGCCGCCTGCGCCCACGTAGCGCAGCGAGACGGTCGATGACGAGGTGTGGCGCCCGCGCCCCGTGACCTGGTTGACGTGGCCGGTCGCCCGCTGCGCGCTGGGCACGAGCGCGTTGACGAGCGTGGACTTGCCGACGCCGGAGTGCCCGACGAACACGGTGCTGTGACCGACGAGGGCTGCGCCGATCTCGTCGACCGGCATCTCGTCCTCTGCACTGCGGAAGACGGTGAGGTCGAGTCCGTCGAAGTGCGAGAGGAACTCGTCGGGGTCGGCGAGGTCGGTCTTGGTCACGACCAGGAGAGGTCGGATGCCGGCGTCCAGCGCCGCGACGAGGTAGCGGTCGACGAGGCGCGGGCGGGGCTCGGGATCGGCGGCGGCGACGACCACGAGCATCTGATCGGCGTTGGCGACGATGATGCGCTCGACCTGGTCGGTGTCGTCGGCGCTGCGGCGCAGGAGCGAGCGACGATCCTGGATGCCGACGATGCGGGCGAGCGTGCCCTCGGCACCGCTCGTGTCGCCCACGACGCGCACGGCGTCGCCCGTGACGATCGCGGTGCGGCGCAGCTCGCGGGCACGGGTCGTCGTGATCGTGCGTTCGTCCGGGCCGTCCTCGTCGAGCATGACCGTGTAGCGGCCGCGGTCGACGCCCAGGACGCGACCGATCTCCGCATCCTCATGCGCGGGGCGGCGCTTGGTGCGGGGGCGGTTGGCCTTGGGGTTGGGCCGCGTCCTGATCCGGCTCTCGTCGAAGTCCTCGTACTCGTCGTCGAGGTCGTCCGTCTCGGGCAGCCAGCTCACGCGGTGGCGTCTCCGCCCGCGAGCATCCGCTCCCAGAGCTCGGCGAACTCCGGGAGCGTCTTGGCTGTCGCGCCGATATCGTCGATGAGCACCCCCGGCACCCGCAGGCCGATGAGCGCGCCCGTGGTGGCCATCCGATGGTCGTGCTGGACCTCCCACACCCCACCGCTCAGTGAGCGGGGGAGGACCCGCAGGCCGTCGGGGAGCTCCTGGACCTCGCCGCCGAGGCGCGTGAGGTTGTCGATGAGCGCCGCGATCCGATCGGTCTCGTGCCCGCGGATGTGCCCGATGCCGTGGATCGCCATCGGCCCGTCGGCGAAGGCGGCCAGGCCCACGATCGTGGGGGCCAGCTCGCCGGCCGCGGACAGATCGAGGTCGACGGCCCGGATGCGCTCGCCGGCGCGCACCGTGAGCACCCCGCGCGACGGGAGACATGCGCGCCCAGGGCGTGGAGGATCTCGGGGAGAAGGGCGCCCGGCTGGGTGGAATGCGGCGGCCAGCCCGTGATCGAGACCTCGCCGCCGGTCACCATCGCCGCCGCGAGGAAGGGTGCGGCGTTGGACAGGTCGGGTTCGATCGCGATGTCCTTCGCGCGGGGCACACCGCTCTCCACGAGCCACTCGCCGACCGCAGGCCGTTCGATGTGGATGCCGCGGCGGCTGAGCGACTCGATGGTCATGTCGATGTGGGGCAGGCTCGGCAGCCGCTCGCCCGTGTGCACGAGGTGCAGACCGACGTCGAAGCGGGGAGCGGCCAGCAGGAGCCCCGAGACGAACTGGCTCGATGCGGAGGCGTCGATCTCGACACGACCGCCGCGGATGCGGCCGTGGCCGCGCACCGTGAACGGCAGCGACCACGTGCCCTCGTCGTCGACGTCGACGCCCAGGTCGCGGAGGGCCGTGATCGTCGCGCCCATCGGGCGGTGCAGGGCCGTCTCGTGCGCGGTGATCACGACGTCGGCGGAGGCGAGACCGGCCAGCGGCGCGACGAAGCGCATGACGGTGCCCGCCTGGCCGCAGTCGATCGTCGTGCCGCCCGTGAGCGGCGCCGGGGTCACGAGCAGGTCGGGGCCGAAGCTGCTCTCGCCCTCCACCTCCTCGATGCCCACGCCCAGCAGTCGCAGCGCCTCGACCATGCGCCGTGAGTCGTCGGAGTGCAGGGGCGCGATCAGACGGCCGGGACCGTCGGCGATCGCCGCGATCATCAGCTCGCGGTTGGTGAGCGACTTCGAGCCCGGGATGGTCAGGGTCGCGTGCAGGGGGCGGGCGCCGTGGGCGCGGTGTACGCGTCTTCGGCGAGGGCGGGGGAATACCGATCCTTCGTCATCGGTTCCTACCTTAGTGAACCCCGCTGAACGCCGGATCGAGATGGAACGGGATGGTCGTCACACTGGAGCGCGATAATCGCGTGCTCACCCGCCTAGACTGGCCGGTGATGGACGAGCCCGCACCCGACGCCGCCCCGATCAGCGCGCAGCGCGCCTTCGAGGAGCAGGCGATCCCCTACATGGACCAGCTCTACGCCGCGGCCATGCGTATGACGCGCAACCCCGCCGACGCCGCCGACCTCGTGCAGGAGACCTTCGTGAAGGCCTTCGCCGCCTGGTCGAGCTTCACGCAGGGCACGAACCTGAAGGCGTGGCTGTACCGCATCCTGACGAACACCTACATCAACATCTACCGGAAGAAGCAGCGCGAGCCCTTCCAGGGAACGATCGACGAGCTCGAGGACTGGCAGATGGGCGGGGCCGAGTCCACGACCGCCTCGCACAGCCGCTCGGCGGAGGCCGAGGCGATCGACCGGATGCCGGCATCCGTCGTCAAGGACGCCCTCCAGGAGCTTCCCGAGGACTTCCGCCTGGCCGTCTACTTCGCCGACGTCGAAGGCTTCGCCTATCAGGAGATCGCCGACATCATGAAGACACCCATCGGCACCGTGATGAGCCGCCTGCATCGTGGCAGGCGGATGCTTCGCGAGAGGCTGACGGACTACGCCGCCGAGCGAGGGATCGTCGCGGCGAAGGACACGAGGAGCAGGAAATGAGCGATTGCGGTTGCGACAAGGCGCGGCAGGATCTGGAGGAGTATCTCCGCAACGAGGTGTGCAAGACCGAGCACGCCGAGATCCGCGAGCATCTGGAGAACTGCCCGTCGTGCCGTGATGAGGCGCTGGTCGCCAAGACCCTGACGGAGGTCGTCGCCCGGGCCTGCAAGGAGACCGCGCCCGAGACGCTGCGCGATCAGGTGCTCGCCCGTCTGCGCGCCGCGCAGTCGCACGCGCACTGAACGCCGCCGGGCCTCTACGCTGGAACGATGAGCCTGCCTGACGCCCGCACCGTGCCCGTCGACGAGACCTCTGCCGAGCGCCTGCGGGCGACGGGTCTGCGCTATCGCACGATCGATGTCGAGAACGCGACCGAGGCCGATGCCTTCCTGCAGGCCGGCGCCCGCGGCTTCCTCGAGGAGCGCCCCGCGGAGGCGGCGCTCGCCCGCGGACGCACGGGCCTCGCCGAGCGCCGCAACACCGGCGTGTTCGAGGAGGGCACCGCAGCCGATGCCTGGCCCATCGCCACGGTCAACTCCTGGGTGACGCCGCTCACCGTTCCCGGTGGCGAGGTGCCCATGTGGGCGATCAGCGATGTGACCGTCGCCGCCTCGCACCGCAGACGGGGCATCGCCCGGGCGCTGCTGGAGGGCGAGCTGCGTGCCGCAGCCGCCATCGGGGTCCCCGTCGCAGGACTCACGGTGTCCGAGGCGACGATCTACGGACGATACGGCTTCGGATCCGCCGTCCCCGTCCTGCGCGTCACCGTCGACACGAGGCGTGCCGGCTGGGCGGGCCCCCTCCCTCGGGGCGCTTCGAATACACCGATCGCACGCGCCTGGCAGCCGACCTCGGAGCCCTGCACGAGGTCGCCCGGCAGCAGCGGGCCGGCCAGATCGCCGGCTGGGCGGGGCGCTGGGAGCGCGTGAGCGGCCTCGCATCGGACGACAAGCGCGGCGCGGCGGTGCGCGGCATCCGCTACTCCGACGCCGAGGGGCGCCTGCGCGGGGCCATGGCGATCGATCTCGTCGAGAACGGCGACGGCTTCCGCTTCACGCTCAAGATCCGCCACCTCGCCGCTGTCACCGCCGAGGCGCTCGCCGCCCTGTGGCACTTCGCGCTGAGCCACGACCTCGTCGACACCGTCACCGCCGACCTGCGCCCCGTGGACGACCCGCTCCCGTGGCTCGTCGCGGACCAGCGCGCCGTCGAGCAGACCGTGCACGACCACGGCTGGCTGCGCATCCTCGACGTGCCCGCGTTCTTCGCGGCCCGCACCTGTCGGGCGCCGCTGGATGTGACGCTGCGGGTCACCGACCCGCTGGGCTTCGCCGAGGGCACGTGGCGCCTCCGGGCCGCGGCGGGCGAGCATGCCGAGGCGACGACGACGGATGCGGCATCCGACCTCACGCTCGGGGTCGATGCGCTCAGCGCCCTCAGTGTGGGCGGGGTCAGTGCGGTGCGCCTGCACGCCGCCGGGCGCATCCAGGGGCCCGCGGATGCGGCTGCCGCCCTCGACGACGCGCTGCGTCCCGAGCGGGCGCCGACCCTCGGCCTCTGGTACTGACTACCCGCGGGACGCCGGCACGCGAAGCGCCAGTGCGCCCGGATCCGCGGTCACGGTCAGCGGCAGCGGGCCGAGTGCGTCTCCGTCGGCGTAGCCGGTGAGCCCGGGCGCGTCCAGGCGCACCTCCCGCACCCGCCGCAGGGAGACCTCGGGCCGGCTGCCGTGGGTGCCCGCGAAGGCCTTCGCCAGCACCTGCACGAGCCTCGCGCGCCCGGCCGGGCGGACGATCGTGAGATCGAGCAGCCCGTCGTGCGGGTCGGCTCCGGCGCAGATCGGGATGCCGCCGCCGTAGCGCGCGGTGTTGCCGACAGCAGCGAGCATGAGCGGGCCGTCGACCTCACCCTCGTCGCCGTGCTCGTCGACCCAGGAGACCGTGAAGGGGATCGGGGCGAGCAGGGCGAACTCGACCGCGATGGCGATGTTGTAGCGGGCGCGGCCCCGAGGCCACGTCATGCGGTTCGCCCGGTCGTTGACCTTCGAGTCGAAGCCGCTCGCGAGCACCGTCGCGAAATGACCGACCCTCCCGTCGTCGTGCGTGACGCGTGCGAGATCCGTGGTGATCGTGCGGCCGTCGAAGACCGCATCGGCCGCTTCCACCAGATCGGACGGGATGCCGTGGCTCGCCGCGAAGTCGTTCCCCGTGCCCGCCGGGATCACCGCCAGCGGCACCCCGAGCCGGCCAGGGCGCCCACCGCGAGATGCACGGTGCCGTCGCCGCCCACGACGACGACCGCATCCGGGCGGTCGTCGCGCATGCTCTCCAGCGCCCGTGCGGCATCCGACCGGATCGTCCCCGAATGCACGTCGATCTCGCTCGCACGTGCACGCAGGCGGGCGATCGCGCGCTCGGCGGACCGGATCGCCGTCCCGCCGCGCGCGGTCGGGTTCGCGATGACGCTCAGCCTCACGTGAGAACTCCCGATGCCGTGCGCACGCCGTCGTGCGCGGCCACTGCTCAGCCCAGAGTCAACGCGGTGCGCAGCAGCTCGGCCTGCTCGATCGCGTGGACCTTCGACGAACCCGTCGCCGGGGACGCCGCGGCGGCACGCGCCACGGCGCGGAACTCGCGATCGCCGGGGACATCGGCGAAGGCGAGGGCCAGGAACGGCCAGGCGCCCTGGTTCTCCGGCTCGTCCTGCACCCAGACCAGCTCCGCGTTCGGATAGGAGTCGGTGATGGCCTTGAGTTCGTCGATCGGCGTCGGATAGAGCTGCTCCAGCCGCACCAGCGCGATCTCCGGGTTCGGGTTCTTGTCCAGCTCGCTGCGCAGATCCCAGTGGATCTTGCCGGAGTGCACCAGCACGCGCTTGACGGCGGCGCGATCCAGCGACCGGTCGTCGTCGATCACGGGCTCGAAACGCCCCTGCGTGAAGTCCTCGACGCTGCTGGTCGCCCCGCGCAGGCGCAGCATTGCCTTCGGGGTGAACACGACCAGCGGTCGACGCGGACGCGCGTACGCCTGACGGCGCAGGAGGTGGAAGTGCGACGCCGGGGTGGAGGGGCGCGCCACCGTCATGTTGTCCTGCGCGCACAGCTGCAGGAAACGCTCGATGCGCGCGGAGGAGTGGTCGGGACCCTGACCCTCGTAGCCGTGGGGAGCAGGAGGGTGACCGCGGAGTGCTGGCCCCACTTCTGCTCGGCGGAGGAGATGTACTCGTCGATGACCGACTGGGCGCCGTTGGCGAAGTCGCCGAACTGCGCCTCCCACAGTACGAGGGCGTTGGTGGCCTCGACGGAGTAGCCGTACTCGAAGGCCATCGCCGCGTACTCGCTCAGCAGCGAGTCGTACACCCAGAAGCGGCCCTGGTTCTCGGAGAGGTTGGCCAGCGGCAGCCACTCCTGGCCGTTCGCACGGTCGTGGAGCACCGCGTGACGCTGCACGAAGGTGCCGCGACGGGAGTCCTGGCCGGCCAGGCGCACCGGCGTTCCCTCGACGAGGAGGGAGCCGAACGCGAGGAGCTCGCCGAAGCCCCAGTCGATGTTGCCGTTGCGGCTCATATCGAGGCGCTTGTCCAGCAGCTGCTGGATCTTCGAGTGCACCGTGAAGCCCTCGGGCTTGTTCACGAAGGCGTCGCCGATGAGCTCGATGACCTGCTGCGACACGGCCGTCGTCTCCGGCGTACCCTCGAGCTCGACGGCCGGGGTGCTCTCCGGAGCGATCGGCGTCGCGCCGGTCTCCGCGGCGTGGGTCTCGGCGAAGGCGACCTCGAGGCGGTCCTGGAAATCGCGCTTGGCCTCCTCGTACTCCTCTTCGGTGATGTCACCGCGGCCGACGAGCGACTCGGTGTAGAGGCGCCGGACGGAGCGCTTGGCCTGGATGAGGTCGGTCATCAGCGGCTGGGTCATCGAGGGGTCGTCGCCCTCGTTGTGCCCGCGGCGGCGGTAGCAGACCAGGTCGACCACAACGTCGCGGTGGAACCGCTCGCGGTACTCGAAGGCGAGCTGGGCGACGTGCACGACCGACTCGGGGTCGTCGCCGTTGACGTGGAAGATGGGCGCCTGGATCGTCTTGGCGACATCCGTCGCATACACCGAGCTGCGGGCGTCCTGCGGGACGGTGGTGAAGCCGACCTGATTGTTGACGACGACGTGGATCGTGCCGCCGGTGCGGTAGCCGCGCAGCTGCGACATCTGCAGCGTCTCGACCACGACGCCCTGGCCCGCGAAGGCCGCGTCGCCGTGGACGAGGATCGGCAGCCAGGAGAACGTGCCGATCGGCTTGACATCCTGCTTGGCGCGCACGATGCCCTCGAGCACGCCGTCGACGGTCTCGAGGTGCGAGGGTTGGCCGCGAGGTAGACGGGCACCTCGTTGCCCGAGTCGGACACGAACGTGCCCTCGGTGCCGAGGTGGTACTTCACGTCTCCCGAACCGCGCTGGTTGCCGGGGGCCGTGGAGCCCTCGAACTCGCGGAACACCTGACCGTAGGTCTTGCCGGCGATGTTGGTGAGCACGTTCAGCCGCCCGCGGTGGGCCATGCCGATCGCGGCACCGTCGAGCCCGGCATCCGCCGCTCCGCGCAGGATCTCGTCCAGCAGCGGGATCAGCGACTCGCCGCCCTCGAGAGAGAAGCGCTTCTGGCCGACGAACTTCGTCTGCAGGAAGGTCTCGAAGGCTTCGGCCTCGTTGAGCTTGCGCAGGATCCGCAGCTGCTCGTCGTGACCGGGCTTCTGGTACTTGACCTCCATCTTCTCCTGGAACCAGCGGCGCTGCTCAGGATCCTGGATGTGCATGTACTCGATGCCGAGCGTGCGGCAGTAGGAGTCGCGCAGCACGCCCAGGACGTCGCGCAGCTTCATGATGCGGCGTCCGCCGAAGCCGTTCGTGACGAACTCGCGATCGAGGTCCCAGAAGGTCAGACCGTGGCTCTCGATTTCCAGGTCGGGGTGCGAGCGCTGCACGTACTCGAGCGGGTCGATGTCGGCCATGAGGTGGCCGCGGACGCGGTAGGAGTTGATGAGCTCCTGCACGCGGGCCGTCTTGTCCACGCGCTCGGCGAGGTCGACGGCGATGTCGGCGTTCCACCGGATCGGCGCGTAGGGGATGCGCAGCGACGCGAAGATGTCGTCGTAGAAGCCGCGCTGGCCGATGAGCAGCTCGTGCACGTGCTTGAGGAACTCGCCCGAGCCGGCGCCCTGGATCACACGGTGGTCGTAGGTGCTTGTGAGGGTGATCGTCTTGCCGATGCCGAGCTCGGTCAGCGTCCTGCCGCTGGAGCCCTGGAACTCGGCGGGTAGTCGAGCGCGCCGGCGCCGACGATGCAGCCCTGGCCCTGCATGAGCCGCGGCACGGAGTGCACGGTGCCGATGCCGCCCGGGTTGGTGAGCGAGATCGTCGTGCCCTGGAAGTCGGCGGCGGTGAGCTTGTTGCCGCGCGCGCGGGTGACGAGCTCCTCGTACTCGGAGAGGTACTCGGTGAAGGTGAGCTTGTCGGCGCGCTTGATGCTCGGCACGAGGAGCGCGCGGGTGCCGTCGGGCTTGGGCAGGTCGATCGCGATGCCGAGGTTGATGTGCGCGGGTGCCACGACCGAGGGCTTGCCGTCGACCTCGGCATAGTACACGTTCTGGCTCGGGAAGCCCTTGAGCGCCTGGATCATCGCCCAGCCGATCAGGTGCGTGAAGCTGATCTTGCCGCCGCGGGTGCGGGACATGTGGTTGTTGATGACGATGCGGTTGTCGATCATCAGCTTCGCCGGGATCGTCCGCACGCTCGTCGCAGTCGGGACCGTCAGCGACTGATCCATGTTCGCCGCGAGGGTCTTGGGCAGCCCGCGCAGCGGGGTGACCTTGTCTTCGGCCGGCTCGTCGGTCTCGGCCTCCGCCTCCGACTTCTTGGTGGACGGGGCCTGCGCGGGGATCGGCGCCGTCGCGGCCGGCTTCGCCGTCGTCTTCGCGATCGGCTGCGACCCGATCACCGGCACCGGCGCGGTCATCGGATGCGCGGCGGCTCCGTTGGTCGGAGCCGCAGAGGCGGCCGCCGGAGCGGATGCCGGGGAAGCGCCGCCGGGAGTGTAGTTCTCCAGGATCGGCCACCACTCCTTGTCGACGGAGTTTCGGTCTTCCTTGAACTGCTCGTAGAGTTCATCGACGAGCCAGGAATTCGCTCCGAAGCCCTCGTCGCTGACAGTCCCATCGCCGGTCACCGGACTCGACACCTTGGTTCGCCTCTTTCATCGCCGAAGATCATGCTGCAAGGGGCCCGGAGGGGATATCCGAGTACGCATGCTTTCGGGTATCAAGCCTAACGCCATTCGCGGGCGCGAAAGGTGCAATCTCCGTGATGAAAAGCTCGCTCTTTGGGTACTTTTGAGGTTATGGAGTTCATCGGCGAGGCACCGGCATCCGATCTCACCTACTCGGATGTCTTCCTCGTCCCGCGCAGATCCGCGATCAGCAGCCGGCTCGAGGTCGATCTCGCGCCGCAGGACGGCACGCCGGCGACCGTGCCGCTCGTGTCTGCGAACATGAACTCCGTCACCGGGGCGCGGCTGGCTGCCACCCTCGCCCGGCGGGCGGACTGGGCGTGCTGCCCCAGGACATGCCCCTGCAGGACCTCGACGCCGCGATCCGCTGGGTCAAGGCGCAGCCGGTGCGATGGGACACGCCGCTCGTGCTCGCGCCGCAGGCCACGGTCTCCGATGCGCTGCGCCTGCTTCCCGCGCTGCCGGGGCACGGCATCGTCGTGTCGGAGTCCGGATCGGATGTCGGCATCGAGACGATCCGCGGCATCCTGCCGGCCGAGCGCCTCGCCACCGCATTGCCCGACGCGCAGCTCGGGGATCTCGTGCGTCACAGCTCGCCGTTCCTGGACGCGGAGGACATCGGCTCCGGCCGTGAGGCCTTCGACGTGATCGACGCCGCCGACGCCGAGATCGTGTGCGTGGTCGACCACGGGCACCTCGTGGGCACCCTCAGTGCGCGCAGCGCGCTGCGCTCGAGCCTCTACCGGCCGGCGGTCGACTCCTCGGGGCGTCTCGCGGTGGCCGCCGCGGTCGGCATCAACGGCGACGTCGCCGCGAAGGCCAGGGCGCTCGCCGCCGCCGGTGTCGACGTGCTCGTCGTCGACACGGCGCACGGCCACCAGGACGGCATGCTGCGCGCCCTGCGGACCGTCGCCGAGCTGGGCCTGGGGATCCCCATCGCCGCGGGCAACATCGTCACCGCCGACGGCGTGCACGATCTCGTCGCCGCCGGCGCCGGGATCCTCAAGGTCGGCGTCGGGCCCGGCGCGATGTGCACGACCCGCATGATGACCGCCGTCGGGCGTCCGCAGTTCTCGGCGGTCCTCGAGACCGCCGAGGCCGCTCGGCAGTACGGCGCGCACGTGTGGGCCGACGGCGGGTGCGCTACCCGCGCGATGTGGCGCTCGCGCTTGCCGCAGGTGCGGCATCCGTCATGGTCGGCTCCTGGTTCGCCGGCACGATCGAGGCACCGGGAGAACTGCGCACCGATGCCGACGGCCGCCTCTACAAGGAGTCCTGGGGCATGGCCTCGACCAAGGCCGTGCAGGCGCGCTTCGACCGCCTCGACACCTACGAGCGAGCGCGCAAGGAGCTGTTCGCCGAGGGGATCTCCTCGTCGAAGATCTATCTCGACCCGCTGCGCCCGGGCATCGAGGACCTCCTCGACATGATCACCTCCGGGGTGCGGTCGTCGTTCACCTACGCCGGGGCGTCGTCGGTGCCCGAGTTCCACGACCGTGCCCGCGTCGGTCTGCAGTCCGCCGCCGGCTACGAAGAGGGCAAAGCACTTCCCGTGAGCTGGTAGGCGTTCGGAATCACCGGGTACCTCGAGATGCGCGCACCCCGCCGGAATCGGTAGAATCGTCGGCACAATGGACGACCCTCCTTCTTGTAGTACCTGGCCCCACCGCTCACCCCGCCGCATTCAGGAGGGGTCGCGTGATGGACTACATCATGCTGGGCGTGGGGCTCCTGCTCATCATCGGCACCGGACTGTTCGTGGCCAGCGAGTTCGCGCTGGTCAACCTCGACCGGGCCGAACTGGAAGCGCGGCGGGCGCGCGGCGAGACGCGACTGTCGATGACGATCAACGCGTTGAAGATCACCTCGACGCACCTCTCCAGCGCGCAGCTGGGCATCACGCTGACGACGCTGCTGACCGGCTACACGATGGAGCCGGCGCTCTCGAACCTGCTGCGCCCGGTCCTGACCGGTTGGGGCGTGCCCGAGGCGGCCGTCTCGCCCATCGCCGTCGTCGTGGCGATGTCGACGGCGACGATCCTGTCGATGATCATCGGCGAGCTGGTGCCGAAGAACTTCGCCCTGGCGCTGCCACGGCAGACGGCGAAGGTCGTCATCCCGTTCCAGGCGGCGTTCACCGCCGTGTTCAAGCCGGCGATCCTCCTGCTCAACGGCAGCGCGAACGGCGTGCTGCGCTCCATGGGCGTGGAGCCGAAGGAGGAGCTGTCGGGCGCGCGCACCGCCGAGGAGCTCTCCTCGCTCGTACGGCGCTCGGCCAGCGCCGGGATGCTCGAGGCCGACACGGCGACGCTCCTGGACCGCACCCTGCGGTTCACGAGGCTCACCGCCGCCGACGTGATGACCGCGCGCCCGAGCATGCATGCGATCGCCGTCGGCGACAGCGCCGACGAGGTCATTCAGCTCGCCCGCCGCACCGGGCACAGCCGCTTCCCGGTGTTCGACGAGACGCTCGACGACATCACCGGGGTCGTGCACCTCAAGGCGGCCGTCTCGGTGCCGCGGGAGCGGCGGGCGGATGTCCCGGTCGGCGCCCTGTCGACCGAACCCTTGCGCGTGCCCGAGACCGCGCATCTGGACACGCTGCTGGGCGAACTGCGCACCCGCGGCTATCAACTGGCGGTCGTCGTCGACGAGTACGGCGGCACCGCGGGCTGGTCACGCTCGAGGATCTCGTGGAGGAGATCGTCGGCGAGGTGGCCGATGAGCACGACCGTTCGCGGGCGGGTGTGGTCCGCACCCGCGACTCGGTGACCTTCCCGGGCGAGCTGCGCCCCGACGAGCTGCACGACCGCACGGGCATCGACGTGCCCGAAGGCGATGTCTACGACACGGTGGGCGGCTATGTCATGAGCGTGCTCGAGCGCGTCCCGAGCGTGGGCGACCGCGTCACGCTCGACAGCGGAGAGCTGGAAGTGGTCCGCATGGACGGCCGCCGCATCGACCGGGTCAGGTACCGTCCGACGCCCGTCGACGTGGCCCCGGCGATGAGGAGGTGACCCGATGAGCGATTGGGCAGGCCTGGTCTGGCTGGTGGTGCTGCTGGCCGCGAACGCCTTCTTCGTCGGCGCGGAGTTCGCCGTCATCTCGGCCCGGCGTTCGCAGATCGAGCCGCGCGCCGAGCGGGGTTCGCGGGCGGCGAAGACCGCGCTGTACGCGATGGAGCACGCCACTCTCATGCTCGCGACGAGCCAGCTGGGCATCACGATCTGCTCGCTGCTGATCCTGAACGTCTCGGAGCCGGCGATCCATCATCTCCTGGCGGTGCCGATGCACGCCCTCGGATGGTCGGACACGGTCGTCAGCGTGACCTCGTTCACGATCGCCCTCGTGATCGTCTCCTTCCTGCACGTGGTCTTCGGCGAGATGGTGCCGAAGAACCTGGCGTTCTCGCTGCCCGACCGGGCGGTGCTCCTCCTCGCGAGGCCGCTGGTGTGGGTGTCGAAGGTGTTCATGCCGATCATCTGGGTCCTCAACGGCATCTCCAACGGCGTGCTGAGGATGTTCGGCGTGCAGCCGAAGAACGAGGCGGCATCCGCCTTCACGATCGACGAGGTCGCCACGATCGTCAGCCAGTCGCGCCTCGAGGGCGTGCTCGACGACCGGACCGGGGCGGTGGCCGCGGCGGTCGAGTTCACCGACAAGAAGGCGCGTGATGTCGCCGTGCCCCTGGACGAGCTCGTGACTCTGCCGCAGGACACCACGCCCCACGAGATCGAGCGCGCCGTGGCGAAGCACGGCTTCTCGCGCTATGTGATCGTCGACGGTGCGGGTGCGCCGATCGGGTACGTGCACCTGAAGGACATCCTGCGCGCCGCGGAGGGGTCGGATGCCGAGACCGCCGTCGAGGAGCCCCTCGCCGCCAAGCGCATCCACCACATGGTGCCGGTGCAGGAGGACACGGATCTCGAGGACGCGCTCACCCTGATGCGTCGCGCCGGTCGCCATCTGGCCCGCGTGCGCGACACGGAGGGCGAGACGACGGCGGTGCTCTTCCTGGAGGACGTGCTGGAGGAGCTGGTCGGTGAGGTGCAGGACGCGACGCGTCGCGGCTACGGCCGCACCAATTCGGGGCGCTGAGCCTTCGGCCGTTGAGCGAGGATTCGCGAAGCGAACCCGAGACGAAACGCGGGTGCTTGACCGGCACGCTTGCTGCGTTTCGTCTCGCGGAGACCTGCGCTGAGCGAGCGAAGCGAGTCGAAGTGTCGCTCAACGATCAGATGGCAGCGGTGACGGGGTCACCGCCAGCGGGCGCGCAGGTACTGCGGAGGCCAGTAGTCGATCTCGGCGCCCAGCTCGTGGGCGGCGCGCAGCCCGAAGTGCGGGTCGCGCAGCCACTCGCGACCGGCGAAGATCGCGTCGGCGGCGCCGTCTCTGAGCACCTGCTCGGCCTGCTCCGCGGCGGTGATGAGGCCGACGGCGCTGGCGGGCACGCGGCCGCCGCGGCGGATCGCGGCGGCGAGGGGCACCTGGTAGCCGGGGCCGACGGTGATCCGCTGGTGGGCGACGAGTCCGCCGCTGGAGACGTCGATGAGGTCGGCGCCGCGCGCCGTGGCCCAGTCGGCGACGGTGGCGGCCTCCTCCGCGGTGAATCCGCCCTCGGCGTGGTCGGTGGCCGAGATCCGCACCAACAGCGGTGCGTCGCCTGAGACGGCGCGCACCTCCTCGATGATGCGCAGCAGCAGCCGGGCGCGGTTCTCCAGCGTGCCGCCGTACTCGTCGTCGCGCAGATTCGACAGCGGCGAGAGGAACTGGTGCAGCAGGTAGCCGTGGGCGCCGTGGAGCTCCAGCACGTCGAAGCCGGCGTCGATCGCACGGAGGGCGGCGTCGCGGAAGGCCGCGACCACGCCGTCGATGCCCGCGGCGTCGAGGGCGACCGGTTCGCTCAGTCCGTCGAAGGCCACGGCCGAGGGGCGACGGTCGTCCAGCCGCCGTCCTCTGCGGGCACCGAGCCCCGCCCATCCGCGAAGGGCCACCAGGTCGAGGCCTTGCGTCCGGCGTGGGCGAGCTGGACGCCCGCGAGGGCTCCGCGGTCATGGATCGCTCGGACGATCGGCGCCCAGGCGTCGCGCTGCGCGTCGTTCCAGAGGCCCGTGTCGCGCGGGAGATGCGTCCTCCGGCACGACCGAGGTGGCCTCGGCGACGACGAGACCGGCACCGCCGGAGGCGAACTGGGCGAGGTGGGTATGGTGCCATTCCTGCGGTACGCCGTCGACGGCGCTGTACATGCACATGGGGAGACCCACAGCCGGTTGCGGAAGGTCGTCTCGCGGAGGGTGAGCGGAGAGAAGAGCAGAGTCACGTCTTCGACGGTACTGCGTCTCGGGGGTGCCAGGGCGCGCGGTGGGGCATCGGCAGTAGCGTGGAGGCATGAGCGAGGTGCGCGAGTGGGGCGAGGCGACACGGCCCGCCTGCTGCGTGCGCCGACCGCGCGCGATGACAAGTACTCGCGCGGTGTCGTGGGTCTGCGCACCGGATCGCCGGAGTATCCGGGTGCGGCCGTGCTCGGCGTCGAGGCGGCGTGGCGCGCCGGCGCCGGTTTCGTCCGCTACTCGGGTCCGCCCGAGGTCGGCGCACTGGTCCTCGCCCGGCGCCCCGAGACGGTGGTCGGGTCGGCGACGAGCGGCCGGGTGGGCGCCTGGGTCATCGGATCCGGAACGGATGCCGCCACCCGTTCGGTCGCCGAGGAGCGCCTTCTGCGCGACCTGCTCGCCGGCACGGTCCCGGTGGTCGCCGACGCCGGTGCTCTCGACCTCGTTCCGGATGCTGCGGCATCCGTCATCGCGACCCGCACGCGGGCGAGTTCGCCCGGCTCCGAATCGCCCTGGGCTCAGCGCGCCGAGCGAGGACCGGGTGGCAGAGGCACGCGAGACGGCGGCGGCGCTCGGGCAGACGGTGCTGTGGAAAGGTGCGGAGACGCTCGTCGCGGCATCCGACGGCACCGTGTTCGTCGTCGCGGCGCAGACGCACTGGCTCGCCACCGCCGGCACGGGCGACGTCCTCGCCGGGTCCTGGGCGCGCTCCTCGCAGCCAATCCGCAGGCGACGCTCGCCGAAGCGGGGGCCGCGGCAGCCTGGCTGCACGGACGAGCGGCCGCGCGGGCTTCGGGGGCCGCGGCGGGGCATCCCGGGCATCCGATCGTCGCGATGGACGTCGCCGAGGAACTGCCGCACGCGATCGCGGAGGTGCTGTCGCGGTGACCTTCACCCGCACCCGTCTGGCCGTGCTCTGGGCCGTCTTCCTCGCCGCGCATGTGCTCGTGGCGTGGCTCGGCGGCGTGCTGCCCAACCAGCCCATGGGCGATGTCTACCTCGTCTATGAGCCCTGGGCCCATGCGGCGCTCACCGGCGGCACTGTCGTCGGGATCACCGAGGCCTGGGTGTACCCGCAGCTCGCCCTTGTGCCGATGATGCTCGCGCAGCTGCTCGCCTGGGCGATCGCTCCGCTCGCCGGGGCGAACGCCTACGTGGTCGCCTGGGCGCTGCTGGTGACCCTGCTCGACGTCATCGCCTTCGCCGTGCTGACCGGCCGTCGCCCGACCCAGCCGCGCCGGGTCGCCGCCTGGTTCTGGTGCGGCGCGCTCCTCGCACTCGGGCCGATCGCGATCTACCGGATCGACGCGATCACCGTCCCCTCGCGCTCATCGCGGGTCTGTGGATCACGAAGCGCCCCGCCGTCGCGGCGGTGCTGCTGGCGGTGGGGCGTGGATCAAGATCTGGCCGGGGCTCTGCTTGCGGCATCCGTTCTCGCGGCGAAGCCGCGCCTGCGCCTGCTCGCCGCGGGGGCGATCACCGTCGCGGCGATCCCGGTGGTGCTGTTCCTTCTCGGGGCGGATGCCGCGCTCTTCGGCTTCCTCACCGCACAGACCGATCGGGGTCTGCAGATCGAGGCGGTCGCCGCGACGCCGTTCCTGTGGCTCGCACTCGCCGGGCGTGCAGGGATCGACTACAGCTTCGAGATCCTCACCTTCCAGATCACCGCTCCCGGGGCGGCGCTCGTGGCGGCGCTCACCCTCCCCGCGCTCATGCTCGGCGTCGGCGTGCTGCTTCTGCTCGGCGGCGTCGCGGCGGCACGCGGCGCCTCGTACCGGACGCTGTTCCCGCCACTGGCCCTCGCGCTCGTGCTGGCGCTCATCGTTCTCAACAAAGTCGGCTCACCGCAGTTCCTGACCTGGCTCTTCGTGCCCGTCATGCTGTGGATCGTGCTCGACCGCGCCCGCGCCGTCGTCCCGGCGATCCTCACCCTCGTGCTGTGCGCGCTGACCTTCGCCGTCTACCCTGTGCTCTATGGCGGGCTGCTCGCGGCCGAAGCCCTTCCCATCGTCGTCCTGAGCGTGCGCAACGGACTTCTGCTCGTGCTGCTCGCCCTGTCCGTCACCCGACTCGTCCGGGTGCTGCGCCATCCGCGCGCCCGTCACTGAACCACCCGCACACAGGAGGAAACACCATGCTCATCGCCTTCTCCGTCGCCCCCAGCGGCACCGGTCGCGCCGACGGCTCCGTCCATGACGCGGTCGCGGCCGCCGTGCGCATCGTCCGGGAATCGGGCCTGCCGCATCGCACCTCCAGCATGTTCACCGAGATCGAGGGGAGTGGGACGAGGTCTTCGACGTCGTGCGGCGCGCCACCGAAGCCGTCCTGCCGTTCGGTTCCCGCGTCTCGCTCGTGCTGAAGGCCGACATCCGCCGGGGTTCACGGGCGAGATCGACGGCAAACTCGATCGCCTGGAGAAGGCGCTGGAGGGTGAGCTCGCCCGCATCCGCCACCGATCTCCCCGTCGCGGCGACCGTCGTGCTCATGCGCGACGGGGCGAGCGGCGCGGAGGTGCTCATGCTGCGCCGCCCCGACCGGGGCTCTTTCGCGGGCGCGTGGGTGTTCCGGGCGGCAAGACCGACGACGCCGACCACGAAGGGCCGGATCGGATGCCGCAGAGCCCGCCATCGCCCGCGTCGCCGCGGTGCGCGAGACCCGGGAGGAGGTGGGCCTCGTCCTCGACGGCGCGCGCCTGCTCACCGTCTCGTGCTGGGTGCCGCCGGCGCACACGGCGCTGCGCATCCGCACCTGGTTCTTCGCCGCGGAGGCACCGGAAGGCGAGATCGTGCCGCAGCCCGACGAGGTCGAGGAGTACCAGTGGCTGCGCCCGGTCGACGCCCTCGAGCGGCACGGGCAGGGGCGGTTGCGGCTGTATCCGCCGACGTGGGTGACGCTGCACGGGCTGTCGGACCAGTCGGATGCGGCGGCGGCGCTCGCCGAGATCAGGCTCGCCGGCATCCGACGCTTCGAGACGCGGTTCCACCCGCGGCGCCGTCGACGCTGCTCTGGCAGGAGGACGGGGAGTACGGCGCGGTCGCCTCCGCGGAGGCACGTCATCGCCTCGAGATCGGCGCACTGCCGTGGGTGTACACGCGCTCGTCGCACCGCGGTCGCTGAACGGGCGGCGCCGGGACGGGGTTCGTCTTACGACGAACCGCGCGTGGTCACGTCGACTCGCTGTGCGCGCTCAGCACGGCGCTCGTCGCGGGGCCGCCGGGAGCCGCGTCCAGCAGGCGCCGCAGGTGCCCGCCCACAGCCTCCGTCTCGATGAGGAAGCCGTCGTGGCCGAAGTCGCTCGTGAGCACGACGGCCTCATCGCCGTCGAGGGTGTTCTCGATGCCGCGGGCGATGCGATGCTGGCCGTCGACGGGGAAGAGCCGGTCGGTGTCGATCCCCAGCACGAGGCTCGTCGCCGTCACACGTCGCAGCGCCTCCTCGACGCTGCCGCGGTCGCGCCCGATGTCGTGCGAGTTCATGGCCTCGACGAGCGTGAGGTAGCTGTTCGCGTCGAAGCGGCGGGTGAACTTGTTGCCGTGGAAGTCGAGGTAGCTCTCCACCGCGAACCTGCCGCCGTGGCCGAGCGGCGAGCGGTCGGACTGCCACGAACGCTGGAAGCGCTGGTTCAGCTCGATCGGGCTGCGGTAGTTGAGCAGCGCGATGCGCCGGGCGAGGGCGAGGCCGCGGTGCGGGCCCTCGCCGTCGTCGGCGTCGTAGTACTCGCCGCCGGCGAAGCGCGGGTCGATGCGGATGGTCTCCAGCTGCACGGTGTTCAACGCCACCTGGTCGGCCGTCGTCACCGGCGGGAGGAGAGCACGGCCAGGCGCGCGACGCGCTCGGGTGGGTGATCGACCACTCCAGCGCGTGCATCCCGCCCATGGAGCCGCCGATCACGGCGGCCCAGGTGTCGATGCCGAGAGCATCGGCCAGACGCGCCTGCGCGGCGACCTGGTCGCGCACCGTCAGATAGGGGAAGCGCGAGGCCCACTCGTAGCCGTCGGGGGCGATGCTGGCCGGACCCGTCGAGCCCTGGCATCCGCCCAGCATGTTGGGGGCGACCACGAACCAGCGATCGGTGTCGATCGGGGCACCGGGCCCCACGACGTCGCCCCACCAGCCGTCGGTGGGATGCCCGGGGCCGGCCTGTCCGCGCACATGGCTGTCGCCGGTGAGGGCATGGGCGATGAGCACCGCGTTGTCGCGCGCCTCGTTGAGCGTGCCCCAGGTCTCGTAGGCGAGACGGATGGCGGGCAGCTCCTCACCGCGCTCGGTGCGGAACGCCCCCGAGATCGCGAACCGGCGTGCGCCGGCGGGGTCGCCGTCGCGCCAGGCGCCGGTCGCCGGAGGGCGCGCACGCAGCAGACGCACATCGGCTTCCGTCACGGGCGCTGAGGGCACCGTGTCCTCGGAGGTCTGCCAGTCCATGCTCCCTATTCTCGCCCGGCGCGGCAGCGCCGAGTGCGAACGTTACGACACGAAGGGGAGCGTCTCGTAGACGGCGCCGTGCTGGCCGGCCAGGGCCACCGGGCGGCCGTCGACGGACTGCACGAAACGGCCCCCGGTGTGCAGGTCGGCCGGCAGCTGCGCATCGACCGCGGAGAAGTTCCCCCGTCCCTCGTTCGACAGCCACACGACCCTTCGCCCCAGGGTGCGCGAGAGCCCGGCCGCCGCCGCGGCGAAGCGCTCGCGATCCTCGCGCTCGAGGTAGAGCAGGACGGCGGTGTGCAGCAGCACGAGCGTCGCATCCGCCGGCGATTCCGCCGCGACGTCCACGAGGATCTCGCGCAGATCGCCCTGCGTGATCTCCGGAGGTTCGGATGCCGCGACCTCCGCCGCCGCGCGCAGGCGTGCCACCCGCGGGTCATGGTCGGGTCCCGGCCAGATGAGCGTGACGAGCCACTCGAGGGCCTCCGCATCGCGGACGTCGATCGGATTGAGATCGATGCCGTGCCGCCAGACGACCTCGGGGAGACGGGCGGGGAGTGAGGAGTCCTCGTCGAGACGGCAGGCGAGATCGACCGGGGAGCGGCCGTCGTCGGGATCGAGCCGATGCGCGCCCGAGGGCGCGGTGTAGTCGTAGCCGTAGCGGTCGGGGAAGAGGCAGAGGCCGGCCGAGGTGCCGACCTCCAGAAGCGCGACGGGGCCCTCGATGCGCGAGAGCTGAGGCAGGAGCGTCGCACACCGGCTGGGTTCGTTCGTCTGGGTGGCGCGCACGGAGGCGGTCTCGACGACCGCGTCCCAGTTCTCGATCAGCCACGGTCGGAAGATCTCGAAGGGGCGAGGGGAGCGGCGACCCACCGGGCCGAGGCGAAGAGGAGGTTCGCCTGCTGCATTCGGGTGGGCAGGGCGGCGATGCGACCGACGAGCTCGGGGTCCTGGGCGATCCCGGCCGCCCACTCCTGGTACAGCGGCGAGGCGCCCTGCGCCCAGTTGCGGGCGAAGTCGTCGTAGTAGGCGGCGGTTCTCGCGGCATCCGGGGTCATAGAGGCATCGTATGTCGCTGCCGGCCCCACGGGGAACAGGCGAAAGCGCGAGAACAGGACGATGCGCTGATATCGGCCTGTTCTCGCGTCTTCGCCTGTCTCGGCGTCGTCTGACGCAGGGGCGAACGGCGAAACGCGGTGACCGTCCCGAAGGAGGTCACCGCGTTTCGGCCCGGGCTTCGCCCGTACGCAGTGCGGATCAGGCGCGCGCGGCCTCCGCGACGCGGCGAGCGGCGGCCAGCGCCTGCTCGACGTCGGCCTTGAGGTCGTCGATGTTCTCCAGGCCCACCGAGAGACGCACCAGACCGGGCGTGACGCCGGCCGAGAGCTGCTGCTCGGGGGTGAGCTGGGCGTGCGTGGTCGACGCCGGGTGGATCACGAGCGAGCGCACGTCGCCGATGTTGGCGAGGTGGCTGAAGAGGGTGAGGCTGTTGACGAACTCGCGCCCGGCCTCGACACCGCCCTTGAGCTCGAACGACAGCACGGCGCCGACGCCCTTGGGCGCATACTCGTTGGCCTTCGCGTACCACGGCGAGGTGGGCAGGCCCGAGTAGTTGACCGAGGCGACATCGGCCTGGTTGTCGAGCCACTCGGCGATCTCCTGCGCGTTCTGCACGTGACGTTCGATGCGCAGCGACAGGGTCTCCACGCCCTGGATGAGGTTCCAGGCGCTCTGCGGAGAGATCGCCGAGCCGAGGTCGCGCAGCAGCTGCACGCGGGCCTTGATGATGTAGGCGAGGGCGTCGCCGACGGCCGCCGTGTAGCTGGCGCCGTGGTACGAGGGTCGGGTTCGGTCAGGCTCGGGAACTTCTCCACGTTCTCCGACCAGGCGAAGGTGCCACCGTCGATGACGACGCCGCCGATCGTGGTGCCGTGGCCGCCGAGGAACTTCGTGAGCGAGTGCACGACGATATCGGCCCCGTGCTCGAAGGGACGGATGAGGTACGGCGTCGCGATCGTGTTGTCGACGATGAGCGGAACTCCGCTGGCGTGGGCGACATCGGCGACGGAGCGGATGTCGAGCACGTTGATCTTCGGGTTGCCGATCGTCTCGGCGAAGAACAGCTTCGTGTTCGGGCGGACCGCGGCGCGCCACTCCTCGGGGTCGTCCTGGTTCTCGACGAAGGTGACCTCGATGCCGAGCTTGGCGAGGGTGTACTTGAAGAGGTTGTACGTGCCGCCGTAGATCGAGCTCGACGAGACGAAGTGGTCGCCGGCCTGGGCGATGTTGAGGATCGCGAAGGTCGAGGCCGCCTGACCGCTGGCGAGGACGAGGGCGCCGGTGCCCCCTCGAGCGCCGCGAGGCGCTGCTCGAGAACATCCTGCGTCGGGTTCTGGATGCGGGTGTAGATGTTGCCGAACTCGGCCAGCGCGAAGAGGTTCGCGGCGTGGTCGGCGCTGTCGAAGACGTAGGAGGTCGTCTGGTAGATCGGCGTGGCGCGGGCCTTGGTGACCGGGTCGGGAGCGGCGCCCGAGTGGATCTGCTTGGTCTCGAAACGCCAGGTCTCGGGTGCGGACATTGTTCCCCTTGGAACGATCGGATGCAGTCGTCACGGCGAATGCCGTTGGAGCGAGACTACGGCGACGTGGCGCCTGTCAAGAAGCCGCGGGTCATGTGACGTAACAATGGTACGGGCGGCGGTTGGCACCCTTCCCGTGTGCCGGGTGGCCGTCGTTGCGCTGTCGTCGTACGGTGGAAACCATGGCCAACAGAACTGCAGTGGTGACCGGAGCCAGCTCCGGAATCGGAGCGGCGACCGTCCGGGCGCTGCGGGCGAGCGGATGGGACGTCGTCGGTGTGGCCCGGCGGCGGACCGCCTCGAGGCGCTCGCCGCCGAGACCGGCGCACGCGCCGTGGCGTGCGACCTGACCGACCCGGCCGCGGCATCCGCCCTGGTCCAGGAGCTCGAGAGCCACGGTCCGATCCACGCCCTAGTGCACGTGGCCGGCGGCGCCCGCGGCACCGACAGCGTCGAGCGCGGGAGCACCGAGGATTGGCAGTGGATGTTCGACATCAACGTCCTCGCCACACAGCGCCTCGTCGCGGCCTTCCTCCCGGCGCTGCGCCGGGCGATCGCCGACGGCGGCCACGCCGACACGCTCTTCGTGACCTCCACCGCGGCCGAGGTGCCGTATCCGGGCGGCAGCGGCTACAACGCGGCCAAGGCCGGGGAGCGGATGCTGGTGCGCGTGCTGCGTCAGGAGCTCAACGGCGAGCCGATCCGCGTCGTGGAGGTGGCGCCCGGGATGGTCTACACCGAGGAGTTCACCCTCAACCGGCTCGGCGGAGACCAGACGGCCGCCGAGGCCGTGTACGCGGGCGTCGAGGAGCCGCTCGTGGCCGGCGACGTCGCCGACGTCATCGCCTACGCGCTCAACGCCCCCGGGCACGTCAATCTCGACCTCATCACCATGCGGCCGGTCGCGCAGTCCGCGCAGCACCTGCTCGCGCGCGGGCGCCTTCGTCCGCACAGCGACGACTGAGCGATGCCGCGCACGCTCTCGCAGCTCGCCGACGACGGCCTGATCGACCCGGGCTGGGCCCAGGCCCTCGCCCCGGTCGCGGACGTGATCGCCGGACTCGGCGACCGGCTGCGCGCGGAGCAGGCGGCGGGACGAGGCTACCTTCCCGCGGGTCCGAACGTCCTGCGCGCCTTCGCCCAGCCGCTCGACGAGGTGCGCGTGCTCATCGTCGGCCAGGATCCCTATCCGACGCCCGGGCACCCATCGGGCTCTCCTTCGCGGTCGATCGCGATGTGCGGCCGCTGCCGCGGAGTCTGGGCAACATCTACCGTGAGCTGCAGACCGACCTCGGCATCGCCCCGGCACCGCACGGCGATCTCACGGCCTGGACCCGTCAGGGCGTGCTGCTGCTGAACCGCGTCCTCACAGTCGCCCCCGGGGCCGCCGCCTCCCATCGGGGCTGGGGCTGGGAGCAGGTGACCGAGTGCGCGATCCGCGCCCTCGTCGCCCGCGACGCGCCGCTGGTGGCGATCCTGTGGGGAGGGATGCCGCGAACCTCCGCCCTCTGCTCGGCGCCACGCCGGCGGTGACCTCGCCGCATCCGTCGCCGCTGTCGGCGAGCCGGGGATTCTTCGGCTCGAAGCCCTTCTCGCGAGCGAACGCGCTGCTGCGGGAGCAGGGGGCCGCCGAGGTCGACTGGCGCGTCGATGCGCCGGCCGAAGCACCTCTACACTGATCACATGCAATTCGAGCCCGGCGACCGTCGTCGCAGGCTCCCGCGCCACCTTCGGCCCGCGCCGCCCGAGCCCGAGGGCTTCGCGTACTCGATCAGACCCGCCCGCGAGCGCGATCTGCCGCACGTCCGCGCGATCTACAACCACTACGTGACCAACTCGGTGGTCACCTTCGACGAGAAGCCGTCGACGCTGCGGTCCTGGCGCAGCAAATACACGATGCTGGCGAAACTCACGCTGCCGTTCCTCGTCGCCGAGTCGCCGAACGGCCAGATCCTCGGTTACGCGCTCGTGCAGCCCTGGCAGACCAAGTCGGCCTACCGTTACACGGTCGAGAACTCGATCTACCTCGGTCCGGGCGCCGCCGGCAAAGGGCTGGGCGCCGCGCTGCTGGGGGCTCTCATCGAGGCCTGCGAGGAGGTCGGGCTGCGCGAGATCGTCGCGGTCATCAGCGACACCGGCGCCGAGGCCTCGGTGCGCCTGCACGAGAGGTTCGGCTTCACGGAGGTGGGGCGCATGGGGCGCGTGGGCTTCAAGTTCGGGCGCGACCTGGGCACGATCTATCTGCAGAAGTCCCTCAAGCCGAAGAAGAAGCGTCGCGCGACTCCCTGACGCGTCCGGTCCCGCAGATTCACCCTTTCACCTCGGAGCAAGATGAATCTGGGGACCGAACGGGTCACGGGGAGGTGCGCGGGATCACCGGGATCGCCGCCAGCAGTGCCTTCGTGTAGTCCTCGCGGGGGCGCAGCAGCACGTCCGTCGTGGTTCCGTGCTCGACGATGCGACCGTCCTTCATGACCGCGACCGTGTCGCACAGGTGCTGGACGATGCCGATGTCGTGCGACACGACGAGAAGGGTGAGTTCCTCGCTCGCGCGCAGCTCCGCCAGCAGTTCGAGGATCTGCGCGCGGACGGTGACGTCGAGCGCCGACACAGGCTCGTCGCCGACGAGGATGCGCGGGCGGTGCACGATCGCGCGGGCCAGGGCGATGCGCTGGCGCTGCCCGCCCGAGAACTGGTGCGGATAGCGATCGGCCATCTCCGGATCGAGCCGCACCTGCGCGAGCACCTCGCGCACGCGCGCGCGCCGATCACCCGGGATTCCCAGCGCCCACAGCGGCTCGCCGACGATCTGGCCCGCCGTCATCCGCGGGTCCAGCGACGCATAGGGGTCCTGGAAGACGAGGCCGGTCTGACGACGCAGCCAGTGCAGCGAGCGTGCGGATGCCGTGGCGTCCACCTCTCGGCCGTCCACCGTCACCGTGCCCTCGGTGGGGGTGTCGAGCCCCAGGAGGAGCCGGACGAGCGTGGACTTGCCCGATCCGGACTCGCCGATGATGCCCAGGCTCTCTCCCGCGGCGACGTCGAGATCGGTCGGATGCAGCGCCGGGCGCCGTTGCGCGCGCTCGAACAGCGTCCGCCGCGGGACCGGATGGCTGCGCGCGAGTCCGCGCGCTCGGATGAGGCTCATGCGTCGCCCTCCGGTCGCCAGAGCGTGGCCGTCGCATCCCGCAGCAGCGCCCGGGTGATGGGGTGGGCGGGGGCGCTCAGCAGGGTGGAGACGGGGGCGGACTCGATCACCCGGCCGCCCTCGAGCACGACGCCGTGGTCGGCCACCTGCGCGAGTACGGCGAGATCGTGCGTGATGAACACGAGCGACATGTCCTCGTCCTCCACGAGTGAGAGCAGGAGCTTCAGGATCCCCGCCTGGATGGTGACGTCCAGCGCCGTCGTCGGCTCGTCGGCGATGAGCAGGCGCGGACGGCAGGCGAGGGCCATGGCGATCGCGGAGCGCTGGCGCTGACCGCCCGAGAGCTGATGCGGATAGCGCTCCACGATCGTCTGCGGATCGGGGAGGTTCACCCGTGCGGCCTCGGCGATCGCGCGCTCGCGGGCGGCGCGGCGGCCGAGGCCCTCGTGGATGCGCACCGACTCGGCGATCTGCCGGCCGATCGTGCGGATGGGGTTGAGCGCCGTGCGCGGCTCCTGGAAGACGATGCCGATCTCGTCGCCGCGGAGCTCGGCGAGCTCGCGGTCGGGCAGGCCGATGAGCTCGCGTCCGTTCCACCGGATGCTGCCGCCGGCCTGCGCGCCCTCGGGAGGAGGCCCATGATCGCCAGGGCCGTCAGCGACTTGCCCGAGCCGGACTCCCCGATGATCCCCACGCGCGCGCCGGCGGGCACCTCGAAGGAGACGCCGTCGAGGAGGCGGCGGCCGTCGATGTCGACGGTGAGTCCGTCCACGACCAGGCTCATGCGACCACCCCGGGACGGGGGCGGCGGCATCCGCTCCCCGGCGTCGCAGCGTGGGATCCGTCGCCTCGCGCAGTCCGTCGCCCAGCAGGTTCAGTGCGAGCACCGTGAGGGTGATCGCCAGGCCCGGCCAGATGACCGAGAGCGGGTGCAGGGTGATGTAGTTCTGCAGGTCGGCGAGGAGGATGCCCCAAGAGGGCTCGACGACCGAAGCGCCGAAGCCGAGGTAGCTCAACCCCGCCTCGGCGAGCACGGCGATCGCCATCGACCACGACAACTGGATGATGAAGACGGGGGCGACGTTCGGCAGCAGGTGGCGCACGAGGTTCTGCGTGCGGGTCAGGCCCGCGGCTCGGCCCGCCACCACGAAGTCGCTCTGCTGCACGCGGCGCAGCTCCGGCCGCGTGACGCGGGCGATGTTGACGCCGAAGCCGATCCCGACCGACCAGATCACCACCCACAGCGACCCGCCCCACACCGCCGAGATCATCATGGCGATCATCAGGACGGGGAAGGCGATGAGGATGTCCACGAGCACCGCGACGCTCTCGCGCATCCACCGCATCGTCAGCGCTCCGAGCGCCGCGAGGACGATGCCGACGACGGTGGCGACCAGGCCGGCGCCGACGCAGACGAAGACGACCGTCCGGGATCCCGCCATCACCAGGCTCAGGATGTCGCGCCCCGTGCTGTCGGTGCCGAACAGGTGGGGAGGCCCGGTGGCGCCCACCGGTTCGCGACATCCGACATCTGCGGGTCGAAGGGCGTCCAGAAGAGGGAGACCGCGGCGGTGAGCATCACGAACGCGACGACGATGAGACCGAAGCGGCCGGTGCCGGTGCGCCAGAGGCGAGGGAGCCAGCTGTTCTTCATGCCGCCTCCCGCTGCCGAGGGTCGATGAGGTGGTGGACGAGGTCGATCACGAAGCCGACGACGAGCACGAACCCGGTCAGCACGAGCAACTCGCTCTGCACCTTCACGAGGTCGCGCGTGCCGACGTCCGTCACGAGCATGCGCCCGATCCCCGGCAGCGTGAACAGTTGCTCGATGATCACCGAGCCGACGAGGATGCCGGCGACCTGGAGTCCGAGCACCGTGACGATCGACAGGCCGACCGCCGGGATGCCGTGCTGCACGAGGGCGCGATTGCGGGTGAGCCCCTTCGCGGCGGCGGTGCGCACGAAGTCCTCGCCCGCCGCCTGCAGGGTGGCGCTGCGCACGAACCGCAGGAGCATGGCGCCCTCGACGATGCCGATCGTGAGCGCCGGCAGGATCAGGGCGCGGAAGGCCCGCCAGGGCTCGTCCCACCCGGTGCGGGGAAAGCCCTGCGCGGGCAGCCATCCCAGCCAGACCGCGAAGACGACCACGAGCATCATCCCGGCCCAGATGACCGGGACCGCCGCGAGCGCCTGCGCGGTCACGCTCATCGCCGTTCCCTCCCAGCGGCCCCGCAGCATGGCCGACAGGATCCCGAAGGGCACCGCGATCAGGAGGGCGATCACGAGCGACATGATCCCGAGGGGACCGTCACCTGCGCCTTCGCCGCGAGCTCCTGACCGACCGAGGCGCCGGTGATGAGGGAGGAGCCCAGATCGCCGCGTAGCACGCCGCCCATCCAGCCGAGGTACTGCGCCACCAGCGGCTGGTTCAGCCCCATCGCCTCGCGGATCGCCTCGACCTGGGCGGGGCTCGCCTGCGTGCCGGCGATGAGCTGGGCGACGTCGCCGGGGAAGACCCGGAGGGTGAGGAAGATGATCACGCTCGACACGAGGAGCCCTGCGATCAGCAGGGCCCCCGGGTCAGCGCGTATCGGATCATCCGGCGAGGACGGTCACATCACGCAGGTCGAGGCGCGCATTGGTCAGCGCGTCGGGAAAGTCGATCACGCCGGGACGCACGGCGTTGACCGAGGTGACGGTGAACAGCCAGTCCGCGGCGTGATCCTCCGACACGATCCGTGCGGCCCTGGCCAGAAGCGCGGCCGCGGCGTCCAGGTCGGACTGGCGCAGCGCCTCGGCGTAGAGGTCCTGGACCTCGGGGTTGTCGTAGAGGAAGTAGTAGTTCGGGTTGGCGAAGTTCACGAAGTCGCGCGCCTCGGTGTGCTCCACGAAGCTCAGGTCGTAGTCCTTGTTCGTGTAGACGTCCTCCAGCCAGGTCGCGAACTCCACCACGTTCACGTCGAGGGTCACGCCGACCTTGGCGAGGTCGGACACGAGCAGACGCGGGATCGTCGTGGAGTAGTGGTTCGCGATCGTGAGGGTCAGCTCGAGGTTCTCCTGACCGGCATCGGCGAGCAGCTGGGCGGCGCGGTCGGGATCGTGGGGTGCGACCTCCGAGAGGTCCTCATACCCCGGGTCGAGCTCGGGAATCGGCCCGAAGAGGGTCTGTCCGGCGCCGAGCGCCTCCACGATCGCGTCGTGGTCGATCGCCAGGCGCAGCGCCTCGCGCACGCGCTCGTCGGTCAGAGGCGCGCGCGCGTTGTTGAAGGCGAGGGTCCCGGTGCTGGTCGTGCCGGCCTGGACGATCTCGAAGTCGCCCGAGTCGCCGAGCTGCGGCGCGAGGTTCGGGTCGACGCGCACGAGCACGTCGACGCTGCCGTCCAGAGCGGAGTTGATGCGCGCGGTGGCATCGGTGATGTAGTCGAAGACCACCTCGGCGACGCCGGCGGGCCCGTCCCAGTAGTCCTCGTAGCGCTGGAAGGTGATGGAGCTGCCCTGGCTCCAGCGGCTGAGCGTGAACGGGCCGGTGCCGTTCTCGGCGGTCTTCAGATCCGTGCGGTCGCCCTCCTGGAAGACGAGGCCCGCGCGACCGGTGAGTGCGAACAGGAAGTTCACGTTGGGCTCGCTCAGGGTGATGACGACGGTCTGCTCGTCGGGCGCTTCGATCGACTCGACGCCGGCGAAGTCGGAATGGCTGTGCAGGCCCTCGTCGGAGCGCACCTCCTCGAAGGAGGCGACGACGTCGGAGGCCTCCAACTCGTCGCCGTCGTGGAAGGTGACGCCCTCGCGCAGTGTGAAAGTGTAGGTGAGCGCGTCCTCGGAGATCTCGTAGGAGGAGGCGAGACGCTCCACGATCTCGTTGCCGCTCCGGGTGACGAGGCCTTCGTAGATGTTGTCGATGAGGATCTGCTCGAGCGCCGAGCCGTCGGTGCGCCGAATGTCGAGGTTGGTCGGCTCGAGGACGAGGCCCACCGTGAGGGTCGCGTTGCTGTCGACCTCGCCCGAGGGCGGCTCGCCGGGCTCGGCCTGGTCGCCGGTGCAGGCGGTCAACGCGAGGGCGGTCGAGGCGAGGGCGGCGATCAGAGCGAGGCGTCTGCTCGGGCGTTGCATAGGTGGTCCTCTCGGGTATGCGGGGGCGCGGCGGGGTGCTGTGGCCGCTTCGGGTGAGCGGGGTACGGTCAGTCTCCGCCGCCCGCGTGCGAGCGGATCAGCTCGGCGAGGGCGGCAGGGGCGTTCTCCTGGACGTTGTGCCCGGAGGCGACGATGGTGACGGTCGCGTCGGGCAGGCGCTCCGCGAACGCCCGGGCGTTCGCCTCGCTGACGTAGCCCGCATCGGCGCGGATGAGCGTCAGCGGGGCGCGGAGGGCGGCGAGGTCTGCCCACGCCGCGTCGTCGCGCAGCGGTGCGACGGGGGCCGGGGATGCGGTGAGCGTCTGGGCGGCGAGGTGCGCGAAGTGGTGCTTCCACTGCACGCGCCCGTCGGGGGTCACGCGGGAGTTGTGGAACACGCCGCGCTCCGTGTCGGCGCGGGCGCCGCCGAAGCCGAACGCCATCGCCCGGTCGACCATCTCGTCGCGGGAGGCGAACTCCGTGACGGCGTAGAACTCGCGCAGGGCGGAGGGGCCCGCGCTGAGGTCGATCCCGGGCGCGATGTCGACGAGCAGGAGGGCTCGTACGAGCTCCGGATGCGCGGCGGCGACGGCGGCCGAGACCAGCCCTCCCAGGGAGTGCCCGACGAGCACCTGCGGGCGGTTCGTCCATGCGCGGAGCGCGACGGCGACGTCGGGTGCGAGCGTATGCGGGGAGTAGTCGGCATCCGATCGCCAGGACGAGTCGCCGTGTCCTGGCAGGTCGAGTGCGAGAGCCGGGAGTCCGAGCAGCAGTGCGGTGTTGTCCCAGGTGTGGGCGTTCAGGCCCGCGCCGTGCACGAGGGTCACGACCGGATCGTCGGTGCCCCAGCGCAGGGCGCTGATCTCGCGTCCGTCTTCGAGGGTGAGTGTGAGTCGCTCGGCGGGGAGTTCGGCGGTGCCCAGTGCGGCTGCCTGCCCGGCGAGGAAGGAGAACTCGCTCGTGTCGTTCGTCACGTGCTCATTGTGGCCCTGCGGGGAGCGTCGTGAGAAACTAGGGAGCATAATGTCAAGAAATGGTGGGTATATGTGCAAGTAATGGTTATCAAATCTGCAACCGGCTTGTTGATATGCCTTTCCGCGGAAAGCGCGACGAGCGCTCCGGATCGGCTTAGGCTGGTGCCATGACCTCCCCGCGCGTCCATCTCTCCCGCACTGAGCCGTCAGCATACAAGGCGCTCGAAGCCTTCTCGAAGGAAGTGGGCAGGATCTGCGCGGCGGCGGGCATCGACGACCGCCTCAAGGAACTCGTGCTCATCCACTGCTCGCAGCTGAACGGCTGCGCCTACTGCACCCGCATCCACGTCGATCGTGCTGTCGCCGCCGGGGTCGATGCAGACACGCTCACCCAGCTCCCCTCCTGGCGGGAGTCGCAGGTCTTCTCCGATCGGGAGCGGGCCGGGCTCGAGCTCGCCGAGGCCTTCACGTTCATCCACGAGGACGGCATCCCCGACGAAGTGTACGACCGGGTCGGGTCGATCTTCACCGAGAAGGAGTACGCCGCCATCAGCTGGGCCTGCGTGTCGATCAATGCGTTCAACCGCATCGTGATCGCCGGGCGCTACCCGGTTCCGCCCCGGACGAAGGCGGCGGAGTGACCGTCCTCGAGATCGAGGGGCCTGGAACGTCCGCGACGTCGGCGGGATCATGGCATCCGAGGGGCGCATCCGCTCCGGCATGCTCATGCGCTCCGGGAATCTGGCCGCGGTGACGGATGCGGGCGCCGAGGCCATCCGCGGGCGCGTGCGCCACATCGTCGATCTGCGGGGTGAGCGGGAGCTGAAGAACGAGCCGACCGCGGTCACCGGGGTGACGATCACGCACCTCCCGCTCTTCTACGGGTCGATCCGTTCCTTCTTCACCGCGGATGCGACGCTCGACGAGCTGTACGGGCACATCCTCGACGAGGGCTCGGACAAGATCGTCGAGGCGATGCGGATCCTCGGCGCGGGGAGCCCACGCTCGTGCACTGCACGGTCGGCAAGGATCGCACGGGGTCACCGTCGCGCTCGCGCTGGCCGCGGTCGAGGCCGAGCGCGAGGCGGTCGTCGCGGACTACGCGCTCACCGAGTCGCAGCTGCCGCCAGAGCTCGTCCGTCGTGCACTGGGCTTCCTCCGTTCGAGTCATCCCGATGCGGTCAACATCGAGGCGCTCGCGACCAAGTCTCCGGCGCCGGTCATGCGCGCCCTGCTGGCGCGGATCGACGAGGAGTTCGGCTCCGCGGCGGGGTATCTGCGCGCGCACGGTCTCACCGCGGGCGAGCTGAACGGGCTGAGGAGCGCGCTCGTCGAAGGCTAGGAAGGTAAGGCAAGCCTTCATCGGTGATAGACTCGTCACGTTATGACGATGATCACCGAAGTCCGCACCTCCCGCGCGCAGCGCCGTGCCGCACGGCAGTCGCGCGTGCAGCACCTGGTGACCGCCGACGAGCAGTCGCTCGCTGAGCTCGAGGCCTTCCTCGCCACACTGCCGCTGTGCGCGACCGGCCGGGTGTTCATCGAGGTTCCGGATACCGAGTCGATCAGTCATGTCGACGCCCCGGCACGCATGACGGTGACCTGGCTCGCACGTTCGCGTCGCTCGGGCTCCCCGGCACCGGGCAGGCCTGCGGTCGCGGCATGGCCGTGGCACGTGCCACCTGCGCCTGGGCCGATGAGATGCTCTGCGACGAGGCGGGTGCCCAGACGCAGGTGACGCTGCTGGGCGGCTACCTCGGCACCGCCGACATCATCGAGCACCTCACCGAGAAGACCGGCGTCGCCGCCGAGCGCATCCACGCCCCGGAGAGCTTCGGCCTGCTCCCCAGCAACTCCTGAGAGCCCGGCCCTTCGGAGGATCCGGCTCGCTCGCTCAGCGAGCCGACCTCGTGCGCGGAACGTAGTTGCCGTCCTCCAGGCCCGCCTCGATCTCGAAGCGGTTGCGCAGCGGATCGCGCCCCGCCGCCAGGTACAGGAGCGGCATGAGGAAGCCGTAGCGCAGCCACTGCTGCTTGTGCACGGCTTCGTGCCGCAGCACCGCGTCACTGGGGGCGGCCTCGCCGGTGAGGAAGCAGGCGCCCACGCACTGCCCGCCGCGCATGTAGGTCCCGCGCGGCATCCCCCGGAACACCAGCAGCCCGTGTCGGCGCTCGACCTCGCCCGTGCTCCACAGCGTGCCCCAGGTCCAGCCGATCGCGGTCGCCCACAGATAGCCCAGCCTGCTGAGCGGCGAGCGCAGGAGGAAAGAGGGGATGCGCCGGTCGAAGCGGCGCCCGCGCGCCAGGATCTCCTCGGCATCGCGGCGCCACTCGGTGTCGGTCACGCCAGGGCTCCGACCAGCCGCAGGAGCGACCCCAGGTCGTCGACGGCGTCGACGGGGAGCGTGGAGCGAAGCCGGCGATCGTGGCGCCGGCCAGCGGCATCCGTTCTCGCAGCGCCTTGATCGTCGCGCTCAGCGCCGCCACAGTCGCGCCGAAGGGCGCCGGGCTGGAGACCCCGCCGAACTGACCGGGGTCGAGCACGTCGACGTCGACGTGGATGTAGACGCGGGAGGCGCCGGTCGCCGACACCGCCTCTGCCAGCGCCCCGGGGCGGTGAGCGCGTCGGCGGCCAATCGTGTCAGGGGAAGACGGTTCAGGGCGTCCTCCTCACCCGGGTCGATCTCGCGGGCGCCGACGAGCACGACGCGCTCGGCGTCGATGGCGGGGGAGAGCGTGAGACCGGGCGCGCCCTCGCCCAGGACGGCCCGCAGGGCCATCCCGGAGAACGCCCCGGAAGGGGAGCTCTCGGGCGTGTGGAGATCGGGATGGGCATCGCACCAGACCACCGCGACGTCGTCGGTTCCGCCCGGAAGCGCCGCGAGAGCGCCGACCGTGATGCCGCAGTCGCCGCCGACGACGATCACCGGTTCGTCGGCGTGCTCCTGCAGGGCCTCGCCGATGAGCGTCCGTGTGCGCTCCAGCGCGCTCTTGCGCAGGACGCCGCTGCCGAGCGACTCACCGGCCTCCAGCGGCACGTCGAGGATGTGGGTGGCCGCCCGCGGCAGGTCGCCGGCGATCGCGGTGGCGCCGTCGCGGAGCAGCATGGCGCGGGCCGCGGGCGACCCCTGCCACTGCGGGACGATGAGGAAGCGGGTCATGGGAGGTTCTCTTCAGATCATGCGGACGGCTCCCGGCCGTTGAGCGAGTCGTGGAGCGAGGGAACGGAACGGGGTGACTCACCACGTTCCGACTCGGTCGCACGTCGCACACCCTCGCTCAACGACCGGGAGAGACGACTCGCGCGGCGCGAGGCCGCGGGAGGGTCAGTCCTCGATCGCGGCCTGCGTGGGCCCGCCGGCCTTCAGCTCGGCCAGCCGCGCCTCGACCTCGGTGAGCTCGCCGAGATCCTCCAGGCTCTCGAACTGGGCGTCCAGGCTCGATGCGGCCAGCTCGATCTTGCCCTGGGCGAGCGCTTCCTGGCGACGGACCTTGTCCTCGAAACGACCGAGCTCGCTGGTCGGGTCGAGCACATTGATCGACGAGATCGCGTCCTGCACCTTGGTCTGCGCCTCGGCGACCTTGGCGCGCGAGAGCAGCTCGCTGCGCTTGGACTTGAGCTCCTCGAGCTTGACCTTCATCGTGTTCAGGCCGTCCTTGAGCTTGTCGACGACCTCGGTCTGGGCCGCGATCGTCGGCTCGGCGCTGGTGGCCTCGCGCTCGGCGGAGATCTGCCGCTGGAGTGCGATCTTCGCGAGGGAGTCGAACTTGTCGGCGTCGGCCGTGTTGCCGCTCGTGCGCAGCTCGTCGGCCTTCTTGCTCGCGGCGAGCGCCTTGTTGCCCCACTCACGGGCCGACTGGACGTCTTCCTCGTGGTCGCGCTCGAGCAGGCGCAGGTTGCCGATCGTCTCGGCGATGGCCGCTTCCGCGTCGGCGATGCTGTTCGTGTAGTCACGCACGAGCTGGTCGATCATCTTCTGCGGGTCTTCCGCCGAGTCGATGAGCGCGTTGATGTTCGCTCGGACGAGGGTCGAGATGCGACCGAAGATGGACTGCTTTGCCATGGTTGGTTCCTTTCGTGGACGGATTCTGTTGTCGTTGAGTCGTGTGGTCAGAAGCGGCCGCCGCTGGAGCTGGAGCGCCCGCCTCCGCCCGAGCTGGATCGTCCGCCTCCGCCGCCGAAGCCGCCGACGGAGAAGCCTCCGCCGCTGGAGCTGGAGCGGCTGCTGCCGGAACTGCCGAAGAGGCCGCCGCCGCTGCTTCCCAGCTGCTGCCTCCGCCGCGGCCGCCGGTGGATCGGCCGATGAGGATGCCGCCGAGCAGGGCGCCGAGCGTGTCGTCCTGGCCGCCGCCGCCCCAGGATCCGCCGCCGCCCAGGAGCCAACATCGTACTGGGCCTGGCGGAGCGCTTCGCTCGCGAGCGCGTCGGCGCGCTGGGCGAGGGTGAGGGCGCGCACCGGATCCGCCTCGGCGAGCCGCCCCGCCTCATCGCGACTGCTCCTCGCCTCGGCCAGACGGGTGCGGGCGCGCGATTCGACGGCGCCGCGGCGGTTCAGAATGAAGCTCTCGGCGGCGGAGAGCTGGGTGTCGGCGCGCTGCAGAGCGCCGGCCAGCAGGCTGCGCGCGTGCGCGATCTTCGCCTGCTCGTCTCGCACGCGCTGGACGATCTGATCGATCGAGGTGTTGGCGGCTTCGAGGATCCGCAGCGCTTCGACGGGGTCGCGACCCGTGTCGCCGAGCATGGCCTGTGCCCGCGCGAGATGCTGCCGGGTGGCGTCGATCGCCTGTGCGACGGCGCCGTCGGCGTCCGGAAGCGCCGCCGCTGTCTGCAGATCCTGCTGGAGGTCGGCGACGAGGGCGGCGCTGCGGTCCTCGGCGTCTTTGAGGTCGTTCGCCAGATGCTCCACGGCGTCCTCGAGCTGGGTCGCCTGCTGCACGGCGCCCTCGGCGGCGCGGATCGATACCGCGGCGTCGCCGGTGCGGCCCTCTACGATCGCGTCGTCGGCGGCGTGGATCTGCTCGTCGGTGAACGACATCCGTACGCGCGCCTGTGCCGGGTTGTCGGCGACGGCAGAGATCGCAGCCGGAACATACGCCGCGGTCAGCCGAGCGAGGATCTGATCCGCCCGGTCGATCTCGGCACCGGCGGCCGCCCGGAGCGCCCGCACGTTCTCAAGAGCGGCGGGTGCGCTCTGCTCGAGCTCGCGCAACTCGTCGAAGTCGGCCTTGCGTTCTTCGAGCGACTCCGTGGACTCGGAGCAGAGCGCAAGGATGCGCGTGTTCCAGTCCCTGCGTTCCTGGTCGCTGTCGGGGATCTCGTCATCGAGCTTCTGCTTGAGCGAGAACGCCTCGTTGAGGTCTGTGCGCGCGGTCGCCAGCGCCGTGACGAACTCCGCGATCACCTCGTCGCCGAACTGCGCGCGGGCGTATTCCAGCTCCTGTTCGCTGGACCGGACGAGGTCGTCGGTGCGTACGAGGGCGATGTTCGCCTGCTGCGCCAGTTCGGCGATCTCGGATTCCCGCTTCGCGTGCTCGGCGGCACGTCTGCGCGCGCGGCGGAGGAGCAAGACGACGACGATCACGGCCACGGCGACCGCGACGACGATGCCGATGATCGCCCACGTCCGCGCGTCGCGGGCCGGACCGTCGATGAGGATGTCCTGTATCTCGGCCGCGGCGGCGTTGATCGCCCCTGCCCAGTCGTCGTTCCCGAGGGACGGCAGCATCGCGTTGGTGACCTTCGTCCGGTCGGCGGCCGAGAGCAGACCGTCGGCGCCGTTGATCGCGAACATCCGGGCATCGGTCGCGATGCCGATGAGGTACTGATGGTCGGCGAGACCGTTGCGTTCGGCGGTCTCCGAGACCCAGGCCCGGTCGTTCGCAGGAGTGGTGAACTCGGGAACGAAGACGAGGAACAGGTCGACGCCCGTGTCGCGTGCCAACTGCGCCAGTCGCTCGTCGCCGGCGGCTTCCTGCGCCGGTGTGAGCACGTCGCTCACGTCCGTGATGTAGGTGCCCGGACTCAGCGGGCCGGGGTCGGTCGCGGGCGCCGCCGTCGCCGCCCAGCCGGGAGCGAGGAAAGCCCATACGATGCCGATCGCGATCACCCAGCGAGCCCGCATCCCGCTCCCTCCGCTCGAACCGGCAACCCCACGGCACGAGTCTATGCACAGCCGCCGACGCGCGACAGTGCGGCCTCGCAAACGCCGTTCGCGGTGCGCGGAACGATCGTCGTTCGCACATACGCTGAGAGGCATGCACGACAGGTACGGATCCGATGTGCTCGCGCCCGGGTGGCGCGAGCGCGCCGCGAAGGTCGTCCCGCAGGTCCCCGCCGAGGTGGATCTCGTGGTCGAGGTCGCCGAGGACGGCTTCTGCGGGGCCGTGACCAAGCGCGAGGGCGGCCTGGTCGAACTCGAGGACTTCCGCGGGAAGCGGCGCCTGTTCCCGATGGGGCGCGGGTTCCTCATCGACGGCGAGCCCGTCGAGCTCGTCGCGCCGGCGGTGGCGCAGGCCGCGCGAGGGCGCACGGCATCCGGATCCTTCGCGGTCGCGGATGCGCGGGCGCGCACGGCGCTGCCCAGCCGCATCCTCGTCGAGGGACGGCACGATGCCGAGCTCGTCGAGAAGGTGTGGGGCGATGACCTGCGGATCGAGGGCGTCGTCGTGGAGTACCTCGAGGGCGTCGATCTGCTGGACGATCTGCTGCGCGCCGAGCCGCCCAGCGCCGAGCGCCGCTATGGTGTGCTCGTCGACCACCTCGTGCCCGGGTCGAAGGAGTCGCGGATCGCCCAGGCGATCGAGCGCGGACCTCACGGGCGTTTCGTGCGGATCGTGGGGCATCCCTTCGTGGACGTCTGGCAGTGCGTGACCCCGGCTGCTCTCGGCATCCGAGCCTGGCCCGAGATCCCGCGCGGCACCGACTGGAAGACCGGCGTGTGCCGGGCGTTCGGCTGGCCGGCATCTGATCAGGCCGACATCGCCCATGCCTGGAAGCGGATCCTCGGTCGGGTGGGGTCGTTCCGCGACCTGGAGCCGGCGCTCCTGGGTCGTGTGGAGGAGCTGATCGACTTCGTGACGGCTCCTCCCGCTCGCTGAGCGAGGGCGCGCGGTGACCCGGGACGCGCGTTCCCGATCCGGGATGCGCGTTCCCGCCCTGACTCGGAGGGGCCGCACGTGATCGACGTGAGAGCGGGCGAGATCGGCCCCACGCACGCTGCGCTCACCGATATCGGTCCGATACGCACTGCACTCACCGATACCGGTCCGATGCATGCTGCGCTCACTGACGCCGTTGAGGCTCGTTCGTTCGGGCTCGTTGGTTCAGTCTCGTCGGTTCAGGCGGCGACATCGACGGTCGACGTCGGGGCGCGGAAGCGTTGCGGGGCGGACCGATGTCGCCCCAGAGATATCGCCGCGACAGCCGTGGCGCGAGAACGATCGGCGACGCCGAGGGATGGTCCTCGGCGGATGCAGGAGGAAGTCCTGGGCGCCGCCTCGCGTGATGCGCCATCCGCCGTGGTGAAGCTGCATGTGGTGGAATCGGCAGAGCAGGATGCCGCGATCGATGTCGGTGCGCCCCTGATCTCGGTCGAACTGGTCGATATGGTGGGCCTCGCAGTAGGAGGGCGGTCGGTCGCAGCCCTTCCATCGGCATCCGCCGTCGCGGATCGCCAGCGCGATGCGCTGCTTCGAAGAGAACAGGCGTTGCTCACGACCGAGGTAGAGCGGGTTGCCGTCGTGGTCGAGGTGACACTCGGTGGTTCCCGATTCGCATGCGTGCTGCGAGAGCACCCACGCCGGAAGAGCCGTGCCGTCGTCTTCGGCGATGCCGATCGCGGCACCGCCGCTCGTGGCCGCCTGCTGGGCCTCATGGGTGATGATGAGCCTCACGCCGGCCTGCCGGCTGCCGAAGACGTTCTTGGCGTCGGCGAGTATGCCGGCCTTGAGGATGTCGATGATGAGGTCGTAGGCGAGCTGGTTGTTGTCGCGGGTGTCGGCGACGAGTTCTTCGGCCCGCACCTTCTCTTCGCGATCGACGAAACGGGGCCGCCGCGTCGGGGACGCAGCGCGGCGCCGATCGCGCTCGACAGCCACAGCGCCGCATGATCGTCGAGCACCATTGACGCGCGGTGCTGACCGTGCTCATCGACCCATTGCCGGAACGAGCGGTTCTCGAATCGCTGCGCATAGCGACGCTCCGCGCCCTCGGGTCGAGCTGATCGCGCAGCGCTCGCGCGGCGCGCCCGAGCTCTTCCACCGTGCGGTGCGCGGCCTCGTCGATGAGCTGTTCTGCCGCCAAGGACCACGCTTCGCGGGCCGCAGCGTCAGCGGCAGCACGCGTGGCGACTTCATCGATCGAGGCAGCGGAATCATCGCCCGCACCGCTCGCCTCGGTCACCGGCGGCTCGCCCAGCCCTTTCCGGATCGCGTGGTGCTGCTCCGCCGAGATCCGCTGCGCGGTGATCGCGCGACCGAGCGGTGCATGCCACGGCTCGGTCGCGCGCGCAGCATCGTGCATCCCGGCAGCCGGTTCACCCTCACCCGCCGCTCCGGTGTCGGGCGGCGAGCCGACCGGCGCGGCAGCGGCACCGCTGCTCTCCAAGAGAGTCGCTCCGAGCTGCACCTGCTTGGCCGCCTCGGCCCGCGTCGTTCCGGTGAGATCTTGCAGTAGCGAGGCGGCGCTGCGGTGCCCGCGTGCCTGCGCGAGCCCGGCGTGCCCATGCCGACGGCTCGACCGCGCGCTGATCACACCGCTGGCTGCCGCCCGCACGATGCCTGCCAGCTTCGCGAGCTGGTCTGCCTCGGCGAGAACCGCCACCACCGCATCGTCGTCGAGCGCTGCGACCACTTGTGTAACGGAATCGACCTCTGCCCCGCCAGCCGCGCGCGCAACCCCTCGAGGGAGTCGGCGATCGAGGCGAAGAACGTCATACGTCAAGACTCTCAGTGACCACCGACATTCGAACGAAGTTTCGACCGCATGAGTATCACGAAAAGATAACGGATGTCGTTGGCCTTTCAGAGCGTGAGACGCGAGGCGCCAGCGTGGACATCGCCGACATGATCTCAGTCCGCCCGGTGACGAGCGAGTGGACCCCTGCCTGCCGAGGCGACGCAGAACGAGGTCGCATCCGCCGTGAACGCGTGCGTTGCTCGCTGCTCACGTGCGTCGAGAAGGAGAGCCGGGAGCGAGCGGACCGGCTCCGGCACCCGGTACCCTTGACCCATGCCCGAACCGCGCACCTTCCGCGATGAACCCGTCTCGTTCGTGCGCCGCAGCGGTCGGATGTCGGAGGCCCAGGAGCGCGCCTTCACCGATCTCGCTCCGCACTACCTGCTCGACGTCCCCCGCGACATCGCGTCCACCTCGGTGCACCCCGAGGCCCGGCTCGACCCGGCATCCGAGTACGGACGCGAGGCGCCCCTGATCGTGGAGATCGGCTCCGGACAGGGCCATGCGATCGTCGCGGCTGCTGCCTCCCGCCCCGGCGACGACTTCCTCGCCGTCGAGGTGTTCCGGCGGGCCTGGCCCGCACGATGCTCGACGCAGACAAGGCGGGCGCGCGCAACCTTCGGCTCGTCGAGGCCAACGCTCCGGAGGTGCTGCAGAGCTTCCTGCCTCAGGGCGCGGCATCCGAGGTCTGGATCTTCTTCCCCGACCCTGGCACAAGAAGCGCCACACGAAGCGCCGCATGGTGCGCGAGGGCTTCGGCCCTACCGCCGCCCGCGCCCTGCGCGACGGCGGCGTGCTGCGACTGGCGACCGACTGGGAGGACTACGCGCTGCAGATGCGCGCGGTGCTCGATGCCGAGCCGCTTCTCGAGCGCGCCTTCGAGGGGAGTGGGCCGAGCGCTACGAAGGGCGGATCATGACCGCCTTCGAGCGCAAGGGGCTCGCCAAGGGGCGCGACATCCGCGATCTGACCTACCGGCGGAAGCCGCGCACAGGCGATGGGCCGAGCGACCACGAGGAGCCGGCATGAGCCACGCCGAGGTCGCCGTAGAGCGCCGGGTGGGCATCGGCCTGATCCCCGCGGTGCTGGTCTGTCTCGCCGCTCCTGCGCTGTTCGTCCTGGAGATCTCGTGGCTCGGGTGGCTGCTGCTCGCGGCCGGCGTGGGCGGAGCACTGCTGATCGAGAGACAGCGCGCGACGGCATCCGACCCTCCCTCACCCGCGACCTCGCGCTCATCGCGATCGGCATGCTCATCGTGAGCCTCGTGCCGCTGGCAGCCAAACTCGACAACCTCGCCTTCCTGCGGTTCACCCTCGCCCTCGGCGGGCGGTCGTGGTGCCCTACGTGATCTCACGCTTCGTCTTCCGTGACCGGGCGATCAGCTTTCCGTGGCGGGGAGGCGGCCGCTGGGGCGCGCTGCACTGGGGCTGGCTCGTGGGCGTGCTCGTGCTCGGCTGGCTGATCCTGCCGTTCTACTTCATCACCTCCGGCGTCTACCAGAACTGGCCCGTCGTCGACACGCCCGACCTCATCGCGCGCCTCTTCGTCGGCGTCGGCGCCGTCGGCATCTGGGACGAGCTGTTCTTCATCTGCACCGTCTTCGTGCTGCTGCGCCGGCACTTCCCGGATGCCGTGGCGAACGTCCTGCAGGCGACCGTCTTCGTGTCGTTCCTGTGGGAGCTGGGCTACCGCGAGTGGGGCCCGCTGCTGACGATCCCCTTCGCGCTGCTCCAGGGCTGGATCTTCCTGCGCACGCGATCCCTCGCCTATGTCGTCACCGTGCACCTGCTCTTCGACGCGGTCGTCTTCGCCGTGCTCGTGCACGCCCACAACCCGGGGATGTGGGAGATCTTCCTGGTCTGAGGCCTATCAGCGCTCGTGCTGCGCACGAGCGCAACCCGATCGTTGAGCGAGAGCGGCGAAGCCGATCGAGACGAAACGCCCTGGCTTGGATGCTATCGACGCCCGTGCGATTCGACTCGCTGCGCTCACTCAACGACCTGAGGGGAGGCGGGTGCCGGAGCCTCATGCGCCGGATGCCGCCGGCAGTCCCAGCTCCGGCCATCCCGCAAGATCGCGCCGCATCTGCCGATCGTGCGTCGCGATCACGACGACGGCCTCCGTGGCATCCAGCGCCTCGGTCAACTCGTCGACGAGCGCGATGGAGAGGTGGTTCGTCGGCTCGTCGAGCAGCAGCAGATGCGGCCGGGCCGCAAGGGCGAGTGCGAGGTCGACCCGGCGCTGCTGGCCCATCGACAGCGCGGAGAAGGGCTTCGCGGCATCCGCGGCCCCGAGCAGTCCGAGCGCCGACAGCGAGGGACGTCGCCGGAACCCCACCCGCCCTCACGGCGCAGCCTCTCGAGGCGGCGCTCGAACAGCTCCCGCGCACTGAGCGCGCTCACCAGCGACGATTCCTGCGCGAGGAGCTCGATGCGGGCGGCACGGGCGCGCCGCACCTCGCCGCCCGTCGGCTCCAGCGAACCGGCGAGCACGCCCAGCAGGCTGGACTTCCCGGTGCCGTTGGGACCCGTGATGAGCAGGCGGTCGCCGGACTCCAGCACAAGCGTCACCGGCTCCTCCAGACGCCCCGCCACGCGCACGTCCTCGGCACGCACGAGCGTGACGCTCGGGCGGGCCGGCAGCTCCGGCATCCGGAATCGCAGCGGTGGCTCGGGCACCGTGACCGCGTGCCTCTCCAGCTCGTCGCGTCGACGGTGCACCGACCGCACGAGTGCCGGTGCCCGCGTCGCCCGCTGATGCTTTCCGGTGCCCTTCGGGGGACGCCAGCCCGAGACGAGCCGGTTCTGCGCCTCGGAGAGATCCTGCGTCAGCCGGGCGTGCTCGGCGCGCTCCCGTTCGTGCTCGGCGACCCAGCGCTCCCACTCGGCCTCACGCCCCTCACGGTAGGCGGCGAATCCACCGCCGTAGACACGCGCGCGGCCGTCCTTGCTGGGGTCCAGGTCGAGGATGGCGGTGGCGGCATCCGACAGCAGGGCACGATCGTGACTGACGATCACGACGCCGCCGCGATGGGCGCGCAGCGCGCGCGTGAGGAAGTCGAGCCCGTCGGCGTCGAGGTGATTGGTCGGCTCGTCCAGCAGCAGGAAGTCGTGATCGGCGCCGAGCAGGCACGCCAGCCGCACCCGGTAGCGCTGGCCGACCGAGAGCGTCGACAGCGGGCGGGCGCGGTCGGTCTCGGCGCCGAGCGCCTCCAGCGCGATGTCCACGCGCCGGTCGGCGTCCCAGGCGTCGAGCTGCTCCGCCGCGCGGAGCGCCTCGGCGTAGGCCTCGGCCGCGCCGACGGGGTCGTCTGCGAGATCGGATGCCGCGGCATCCAGCGCCGTCAACGCGGTACGTGCCGCGGCCAGCTCGATGTCGATCACGTCGCCGACGGTGCGGTCGTCGTGGGCGGGCAGCGACTGCTCGGCGACTCCGAGGGTGCCGTGGAGGCGCACCTCACCGGCATCCGGGGCGAGAGAACCCGCCAGGACGTGCAGGAGCGTGGACTTGCCGCGGCCGTTCTCGCCGACGACCCCCAGCGCGAGCCGGGGAGATGAGCATGTCGACGCCGGCCAGAACCGGGCGACCGGAGCGGGCGACGTGGATATCGGATGCGGACAACTGCGCCTGCGCGCGGGCAGGCAGGGAGATGGTGATGGTCACGAGGGGTTCCTCTGGATCTGAGTGCGGTCGCGCAGGCGAGTGCGCGCGGATACGCGAAGGACCTCCACCGCCCGGAGCGGGCGGAGAGGTCAGCTCAGATCAGATGAAGAAGTACCACTGCACGAGGGAATGGTAGCAAGCGTTGCGGGGATGGCGCTGAGAGGATGCGAGAATCGACAGATGCTCCTGATAGGTATCATCGCCGCCGCCGGTGCGGCCGTCACCCACATTCTCATCTTCGTGCTGGAGTCGTTGCGATGGACCGAGGAGCCGACGCGGCAGATCTTCGGCATCCGGAGCGAGGCCGACGCCCAGACGACCAAGCAGCTCGCCTTCAACCAGGGCTTCTACAACCTCTTCCTGGCGCTGACGACGATTCTCGGCATCGTGCTGACCTACTCCGGTCACCTCACGGTTGGGCTCACGCTCATCTTCGCCGGCACCGGAATGATGCTCGCCGCCTCCCTCGTGCTGCTCCTCTCGAACCGGCGGATGCTGCGTGCCGCCGTGATGCAGGGCGGCATCCCGCTGCTGGCGATCGTCGCCCTCACCCTCACGGTGACGCTGGGCTGAGACCCGGCGCCGCCCGGGCGGCGGGGGATGCGCTCTGACGGACGTGTGCCGGTTCTCCGGCCAGGTCGCCGTCAGCTCGCTGCGAGTGACGTGTCCAGCGCGGGGAAGGCGCGCAGGACCATCTCGACGAGCCGGTCGAGCGGCCGCGTGAGGGGATCTGTGGCGGGGACGCCGAGCTCGAGCTCGTACTCGGCGATGGCCTCGTCGATCTCGCCGTCGCTCATGTGCTCGTGGTTGATGGTGACGCCGATGACCTCGGTGTCGGCGAAGGCCTCGATCAGCTCGATCTCGCTGGCCACGCTCGGCATCGGGAACATCGGGAAGTCGCCCAGGGTCCGACGTTTCGGCGCGTGCTGCACGATGACGCCCGCGGGCCTGCTGCCGCGCAGGATGTAGGCGGAGGTCAGGTACGCCGGGTGGCTGAGCGCACCTCGCCGGAGCAGAACTGGGGTACCAGTGCGTCCAGGGCGACGCCGTACTTTCCGCCCTGGATGATCGTCGTCTGTCCGGTGCCGACGAGCACGGCCTTGATGCCGCGGGCGTTGAGCGACTCGACCAGCAGCGTCGCCGTCGTGCGCTTGCCGATCGCCCCGTCCGTGCCGAGCACCGCGATCCGCGGGCAGGTCACGTCGAAGATCCGGCCCGAGAACGGGTGGAGGTCCTTCTTCGCTTTGGGCCGGCGCACATCGGTGATGGTCACGTTCGCACGCAGGCTCGCGGCCGCGAACTCGATGTCGTCGTTCAGGAACTCGTGGAGGCCGTTGATGATGTGCATGCCTCTGGCGATGCCGTCCAGCAGCACGAGACGCTGGGCCTCCGAGAGGAGTCCGCTCGCGGGCGCGACGCCGCAGATCAGGTAGTCCGGCACCTGCCCGGCGTGGGCGATGGCCTCGGCGAGGTTCGCGAGCACCGGGATGCCGTTGGGCGTGTCGTCCAGGAACCTGCCGGCGTCGGCGCCGGACCGGGTGCTGTCGATGACGCTGAGGACCTCGTACTTCTCCGAGTGGCGCACCAGGCCGTTCGCGGTCTTGCCGTCCTGCTCGCCGAACTGGCCCTCGCAGTAGACGACGGCCGTCGTCCCGTGCGGGAGAGCGGCGAGGGCGGCGCCGGAGTCGGAGAGATCGGGGCGGGAATCGGACAGGAACATGATCATCCTCTGAGTAGTTCAGAGGAGGCGACGGGGTCGTGGCGGGGTCGGAACGCCCAGCAGCAACGAGAAGTCTTCCCTGATCCGACGTCTGTCGGTGAAGCGACCCTATCAGGCGGGGATGTGGGGCGGCTGTGGGTCTCGGTCAGGCGAGGAAGCGCGCCTCGATCACGCGCCGGGCCCGGGCTCCGGTGTCCCGGCGCAGACCCTCCGGCGCCTTGGCGACCGTCAGTGCGAGCATGGGGACGGCGACGAGAAGATCCTCGGCCTCGACGTCGGCTCGCACTTCTCCGGACGCTTGGGCGGAACGCAGAACCTCGGCGACGACGGCGCGCAGTCTATGCCGTGCCGGGCAGGCGAGAGGATCTCCGAGGGCTTCCGTCCGCATGGCTCTGCGCCGGCGACATCGAGCTGTTCTTCGACGAGGTCGTGACCTACTCCGAGAGGCTCACGGCCGCCGGCGTGGACACCCGGCTGGAGATCGTCGAGGGTGGCGCGCACGGTTTCGAGAACTGGGCGTGTGAGACGACGCTCGCGCAGAATCTGCTGGGAACCGCACGGTCGTGGCTCGCTGAGAAGCTCGGATGATGTGCGGCGTCGCCCCGGCTACGGGTCGGGGTGCTCGGGCACGACGGGTCTGAGCCCGGCATCCGATGTCGACCGATAGGGGTTAAGCCGGGCTGTCGGATGCTCCTGCGAGGATGGTCATATGCTCACCACCCTCGCCGTCGCCGGGTACCGTTCCCTCGTCGACGTCGTGCTGCCGCTGAGCCCGCTCACGGTGATCACCGGCGCCAATGGCACTGGGAAGTCCAATCTCTACCGCGCCCTGCGTCTGCTCGCCGCGGCCGGGCACGGGCAGGCGGTCGCGGCGATCGCCCGCGAGGGCGGACTGAGCAGTGTGCTGTGGGCGGGACCGGAGACCCCTCAAGGTCCGGGTGCGCAGGGCACCGTGCGGAAGTCCCCGGTCTCGGTGCGGCTGGGCTTCGCCGGAGACGAACTCGGCTACATCCTCGATCTGGGTCTGCCGCAGATCGATCCGCGCGGTCCCAGTCCTTTCGTCCGCGACCCTGAGATCAAGCGGGAGCAGGTCTTCAGCGGGCCCGCCGCCCGTCCGGGGTCTCTGATGATTGACCGGCGGAGCGCCGGCGTCCGAGTCCGGGGCGATGACGGATGGGTGTCGCTGACACAGAGCCTGGGGCCGGGCAGAGCGTCCTGCTCGATCTTGCCGACGGCACGGCGCAGCCGGAGGCGGTGGCGCTTCGGCATCGGATCGCCTCCTGGCGCTTCTACGACCACTTCCGCACCGACGCCGCGGCACCGGCGCGGATGCCTCAGGTGGGCACGCGCACACGATGGCTGAGCGACGACGGCGCCGATCTCGCGGCGGTCTGGGCGACCACGCAGGACGCCGCCCGCGGAGGCCCGCTCGACGACGCGGTCGAGCGGGCCTTCCCGGGCTCGCGCGTGGAGGTCGCGGTCGCCGACGGCGTGTTCCGCCTGCAGCTGCACCAGCCCGGGCTGCTGCGTCCTCTCGAGGCGGCCGAGCTGTCCGACGGCACTCTGCGCTATCTGTTGCTGTGCGCGTCCCTGCTGCCTGCCGTTCCCCCGCCGCTCCTCGTGGTGAACGAACCGGAGTCGAGTCTGCACGAGAGCCTCCTCGAGCCGCTGGGTGCGCTGCTGGCCGCAGCCGCCGCGCAGACCCAGGTCGTTGTGGTCACCCACTCGGCGCTGCTGCGCCGCGCGCTCGCCGAAGCGGACGGTGCGATCGTCGAGCTCGAGTCCGAGGGCTTCGGCACGCGCGTGCGCGATCAGCTGCCGCTGGAGCGCCCAAGCTGGCACTGGCCCTCGCGCTGAGGGATCCTCGGCACACTCAATCGCCTCGGCAATGAGCGCAAGCGCTCATGCGCTCGGCTCAATCGTGTGTGCCCCCGCGTCCCTATCGCCCTCTCCACGCGCCGCAACGTTGCGTGCGGACAGCGGGTCGCGAGGGGGAGCGGCGCGCGGAGCCTCCTGGGCGACAGGGGCCCGTCAGACGGGAGGTGTAGAACGAGAAAAACCGCCCCAGAGGGCGGCTTTTCTCGTTCGTGCCCCCGACAGGAGTCGAACCTGCGACCTACGGTACCAACGTTCGGAGGTCTGGCGGCGTCGAGCCACCAACGTCGAGGAACCAGCGGTAGTCAATCTTGGTGAGTAGCTGGAGCCGCTTTGCCAGATCGGGCACCGCGCGGAAGCGGGGAGCCGAGCGGCCGGTCTCATACGCGGCCACAGTGCTCGGCGTCAGGTCGAGCGCGGCCGCGAACTCTCGCTGTTCCATCCCGATCGACATGCGGGCCTTCCGGAACTTGTCGGCGAAGGTCCAGTCCGGGACGTAGATGGTGTCCACTGCGGGTGCTGGTGTGCTCATAGGAACATTATGCAACCCTCGGCAAACCTACGCAAGCGCCACCGAAACACGCACGACACGCAATCACACTACGCTTGCGTATGTTTGCGACGTGTGCTTATGTTCTCATCATGCAAACTACGCATGCGCAGGATCGACGAATTGGCGTAACAGAGGCCGCTCGGATCTCAGGTTTCTCCATCGACACCATCCGGCGTGCCGCCGACTCCGGCAAGCTGAACCACACCCGCACCCCCGGCGGGCAACGACGCTTCCTTGTCGATGACGTTCTCGCGCTCGCCGAGGGTGGTGAGCAGTCGTGAACGAGGTTCTCGTCGGGCTGGTCGCCGTCACGCTGATCGTCGCGATCGCGGGCCTCGTGCTACAGCTTCGCGCGGCAGGAGTCTTCGAGCTGCTGGCGGACGCGTTCTGGAGCACCTACGACACCGTGACCGGGAAGACACTCCCCCAGCTCTGGCCTACATGCGCGACCTGTGGGCATGAGATCGACCCGGACTATCGACCGTTGAACGTGATCAAGACCCAGGATGCGGCCACAGCTGTCCCCGACGACGGGCAGAAGCGTTGTGCTTCCTGTTCAGCCGGTTCACGTGCCGTCGGAGGCGACGAACGCGGCGGCGTGACGTTCGCGTCCACGGCCACACATACAGCTTCACTGTCGAAGGACGGACCCAAGTGACCGTCACAGAAGCGCCGAGCTCCCAGACCGGCAACTCGATCACCTCGTCGGGCGCCACCGAGGAGAACTTGTGCGAGCCGACGAGCTCGGTCGCTGATTCGAGCATCACCCACACCTCACTGGCATCTTCCCGAGTGCGATTCACCAAGCGACCCTCTGGCAGCACAACCCAAAGCGGACGATACGCCTCTCGTCGCTCCGCGCGGACGCCGAAAGCAAGCGCCACCGCCGACGCGATCAGCGCGGCTGCAACGCCGGCCCACGTCGCGACGTCGCCCCATGCCACCGTCTCCAACCATTCCATGCCTGCGATCGTATCCGTCGCGCTCGCCGGGGGCGGTGAGTAGCCGTGCGGCAATCGTTCACGATCCACGCGGACCGGGTCTCGATCCGGAACACCGACCGTCGCCGGCCGGCGCGGTCAGCCCGCATCGACGCGAGCGGCGATGTGCTCGAGCGCGTCCCAGATGCGGTTCAACTCCGCCGAGATCGTCATCCGGTCACTCGCGCCCCGCTCGGCAAGGTCGGCGATGTCGTCGACGGCCGCGGCGCGGAGGTTGCGGACGACGTCCAGGGTTCCAGCTCTCATTCTGATCTCTCTCCCTCAGGGTCTCCGGTCGCAGGGGACGACCGTGGGGTCACAGCCCCGAGGGTAGAGCAGTCGGTGCACCACTCTGGCACCGACACTGCGGCCGCGGAGCCGGGAGCCTATCGCTCCGCGGCCGCACCAACGCTCTACTACCAGGACCGCCTCGTCACCCTCTACCACGGCGACTGCCTCACCGACCCGTCGCTCTGGACCGGCGCGGCCGTCATGATCACCGACCCGCCCTACGGGCTGCAGAAGCTCGCCGGCGGCTACGGATTCCGCTCCAGCCGACGCGGTAGCGTCACGATCGCCAACGACCTCGACACCACCGTCCGTGACGCCGTGCTCGAGCTGTGGGGCGACAAGCCCGTCGCGATGTTCGGCACACCCCGCCTCGAGGAACCGCCCGGCGGCTGGTCCGACCGACTCGTCTGGGACAAAGCCCAGCTCGGCCTCAACGGCGGCGCCTGGCGCTACGCCCACGAGACGATCTTCGTCCGCGGCGACGGATGGCAGCGCCTCAGCGACAGCTCCTCGAGCATCCTCCGCCACTCCACCCAGAAGAACCGCGCCCACGTCGCCCGCCACATCCACTCCAAGCCCGAGAAGCTCCTCGCCGACCTCATCACAGCAGCCCCCGACGGCCTCATCGTCGACCCCTTCGCCGGCGGCGGCTCCACCATCGCCGCCGCCCGAGCCCTCGGCCGCCCGATCGTCGCTTTCGAGCTCGAGGAGCACTACTGCGACGCGATCGTCGAACGCATCACCAGCCGCCTCGACCTCTTCGAGCCCGGAGACCCCGCATGAGCGTCGACTGGCCGGTCGCGCAGATCCCCACCAGCGACACCGGCCCCACACACCCCGACGCCGTCTTCCTGCCCTCCACTGGCCACACCACGGCACCCTCCGCGTCCTCGTCGACCGCGACGCGATCCTCATCGCCGCCCCCGACCTCCACGCGCTCGCCGAGGTCGACGCGGACGGCGATGAGCCGGTGCACCCGACGATCGAGCCGCGAGTGATGTGGCGGCGCAACGCGGACGCCGAGCTGACCCCGATGTACGACCTCGCCTCCGCGGTCGCCGTGCTCGAGCACACCCCCACCCACCAGACCACGGAGCTGCTCGAGTGGATGGGCGAGACCCTGCCTGAGATCCTCGACGACGAGGTCCTCGCCGGCGCCGTCCCCCTCGAGCCGCACACCGCCGCGTTCACCGTCGCCCATGCCGCGGAGATCCTCGACCGCGACCCCACGGTCTCCATCGGCCGGCAGAGCCTCTTCGCCCACCTCGAGCACATCGGCTGGGCCGAGCGCCACCCCGACGGCCACTGGCAGCCCACTGCCACCGCCCGCCGCCACCACTGGCTCACCATCCGCGCTGTCGTCATCCGTGCCGGCAACTCCCGCCGCTACTACGACCAGCTCTACATCACTCAGACCGGCCTCACGGAGCTCCGCCGCACTCTGCACGCCCTCCACAGCGAGCCGGTCCTCTTCGAGCCCGAGACCCTCCCGATCCCCGACACCGAAGGATGATCATGGACACTCCCACCACCGCTCCCGGGCGCACGACCTGGCGCCACTGGGTCTACACCCTCGCCGCTTTCGCGATCCTGATCGCCGTCATGTGGGCGCTCGCCGTGCTCCCGCTGGCGATCGCGATGCTGATCGCCGTGGTCGTCGCGGCCGCCCTGATCGTCGGCAACGTCGCCCTCGCGAGGAGCGCCCGGTGAACGGCGTCCCCCACAACCGGCGCCGACCCCGCCACGACCGCCTCCGCGACTGGGCGGCGCTGATCATCACCGGCACCGCGGCCGCCACGACGATCTCCGTCTTCATCGTCGGGATGGTCCTCGTCCCATGAGCGCCCACCGCCCCGCCGACTACCGGTGCCCAGCTGAGCACCGGCACGGAGACACCCTCACCTGCGCCACCGCCCACGGCTGCACCTGCCCCGACTGCAAGGGCGCACACCGCGAGTACTCGTTCTACCGACGGCACATGCTCGCCGCCGGCCGCGCCCACGTCTTCGACAGCCTCATCGACGCCACCGCCGCCCGCCGGCGAGTCCAAGCCCTCATGTGCCTCGGCTGGTCCCAATCCGAGATCTCCCGCCGCACCGGCATCCGACAAGCCCGCCTCTCGGCCGTCCTCTACCAGCCCACCATCAAGACGAGCACCCACCAGCGCATCGCCCGCGCCTACGACGACCTCTGCCTGTCCACACCGCCCGCCGACACCAAGGGACAGCGCATGAGCGTGCACCGCACCCAGGCGCTCGCCGCACGCCGCGGCTGGGTGCCACCGCTGGCCTGGGACGACATCGACAACGACCCCACCCGGCGACCGTCGACACAGCCGACACGACCCCGGACCCGATCGCCGTCGACCTCGCGATCGCCGGCCACCCCGTGCCCCTCACCCCGGTCGATCGCCGTGAATGCGTCCGCATCCTCCACGCCGAGCACTGGTCCGACGGCCGCATCGCCGACCGCATCCGCTGCACAGAACGCACCGTCGAACGCATCCGCAACAAGCTCGGACTCCCCGCCTGGGACCAGCACGAGCAGATCACCAGGAGAGCCGCATGAGCACCCCCACCGACGTCATCGAAGGCACTAGCCACGGAGAACTCCGCTGGCTCGTCTGGCGCGAATACCTCCGCCCCACCATGTTCGGCGAGACCATCACACCCGACCCGGAGGTCAAGACCGCTCGCCACGCGCTCTCGTCTGGGCCGTCCGCCCCATCCGCGGACGCGGCGCCCTCCGTATCCCCGCAGGCGGCCCCACATTCTTCGCCAGCCGCATCGCCGCCCTCAACTTCGCCCACCAGCAAGCACGACGCCACTACCGCCCAAGGAGAACCGCATGACCCCGCACGCCCCGTCATCACCGCCGCCTTCGCCGGAGAAGACCCCAACCCGTCGGCCGCCTCGTACACCTCGCGCTCGCCGCGATCGCGGACGAGAACGGGCATGTGGAGACCACGGTCCACACCCTCGAGCACATGACCGGCCTGATCCCGACGCGATCGAGGTCGCCCTCGGCCACAACCACCTCGACACCCCCTGTTCCCGGGCTGTGGATCTCGCCGACGGCATCATCGTCGCCAACCTCCCCACGGCGGCCTGAGATGCCCGACGAGGAGTCACTCGACGAGCAGCTGCGCGCCCAGCTCGGAGACGCCGCATACACCGCGCTCCGCGCCCGCTCTGACCAGACCATGGCCGCGGCACGGGAGATCGTCGCGTTCTCCATTGACCAGCAGCGCGCCAGCACCCTGCCCCAGAAGGAGCACCTGTCCCTGCACGTGCTCGAAGTGGTGAAGGCCTACTGCGGCCCGACGCCGGATCCGATCCGCCTGATCGAGCTGATTAGTGCTCTGGCCAACATGTCTGCCATGGCCGCTCGACGCATCGGGAAGCTCGAGGCCGCCGCGGCCGAGCCCGTGAGCAAGCGGCCATGGTGGCGGGCGGAGGCGCGGCAGAGTGACCAAGAGCAGCGCCGGCGCCGACAAGCCCACCCGAATCAAGAACCGATACGGGCCTTTGCGCAGATCCCCGAGGTCCTCGTCCGCGACCCGAACGTCTCCGACCGCGCCGTGCGGATCTACGCGCTCCTGTGGACCTACAGCGCGGAGAGGAGCCGCAAGGCGTGGCCGTCGAGGAAGACCATGGCAGAGACCCTCAACGTCTCCGTCAAGACCATCGACCGGGGCATCCGGGAGCTCGAAGAACGCGGCGCGATCGCCGTCGACGCCGACTTCGACGGCATCCGCCAGACCGCCAACATCTACACGATCCTCGTCCTCGACGACACCCCGAAATCTATCCACAGGGGCGACAAAAATGACGCCCCTCAATCATCCACAGGGGCGTCAAATATGTCCCCTCGGGGGCGTCAAATATGACGCACCAAGAACAAGAACCAGAAGAACAAGAGATTAACTCCAGTCCTGAGACCAATCACGACACTGCGCCTGTGGATAACTCCGGGACCGGACGAATCCACCCGCACCTACTCCGAGGACGCTCAGCTCGACCCACGGCAAGCCGTTGCAGCCGGCCGACGTGTTCGCCGCGGTCGGCCGCTCGCTCCCGTCGACGTTCGACGACGAGCAGCTGCAGATCCTGGCCGACGAGATCCTCGCCCGCTCCGCGTCCCGAGTACTCGACCCCACCGGGTACGTCATCCGCGCCCTCCGAGACCGCGACCTCGTCTCCCGAGGCTCCTGGCTCATCCGCGCCGAGGACATCGCCCGCGAGCACGCCTTCGACTGCACCCCGACCGGCCAGAGGAGGTTCTGATGCGCTCCCAGCTCGAGATCTCCGGCCACATCCACCCGACCCGCACGACGTGGATCCTGCACTTCAGCTGGCCGACGAACCCGCTGCCGATGAACGGATCCCGCGGGAACTGGCGCCGGCACGCCCGCGAGACCGCCCAGGTCCGCAACCACGCCTACCAGCTCGCGAACCTCGCCGCCATCCCGCCCCTCGGCCGGATCCGCGCCCAGCTGACCTGGTGGGTCACCACGAACCACGTCCGCGACCCCGACAACCTCGCCCAGCTCGAGAAACCGCTCTTCGACGCCCTCGTCTCCGCCGGCATCGTCCCCGACGACCGCCCCGCCTACATGGAAAAGCCCCGCGCCGTCATCCGCACTGTCGACAAGATCCACGGCATCGTCACCGACCGCTGTTTCACCCTGACCATCACCCAACTCCCCGAGGAGACACACTATGGCTGACCCGTTCGACGACCCCGCCGCCCGAGAGTGGGCACAGCGCGCCATCGACGACCTGCTGCCGAAGATCCGCGAGTCGGCCGCGACGATCAGCATCGTCCCCGACGACGCCGGAGTCACCGACATCAAGTTCGCCGTCGAGCTCGGCCTGTCGGCGATGCTCGACAAGCCCGTCATCATCGCCGTCACACCCGGGCGGAAGATCCCCGAGCGCCTCGCCCGCATCGCCGACGAGATCGTCGAGTTCGATCCGCACGACCAGCCCGCGACGGCCCGCCGCATGCGCGAAGCGATCAAGCGAGTGCTCAGCGCATGAGGATCCTCACCGTGAAGCAACCATGGGCGTGGGCGATCGCAGCGGGCTTCAAGTCGGTCGAGAATCGGACGCGCAACATCGCTGGCGACTACCGAGGGCCTGTGGCCATTCACGCCGGGCGAGGGTTCGACCAGGCCGCAGCAACGCACCCCGAGCTCGTCCGCAGGGCACGCGAGCAGTGGAATGACGAAGCGGCCGAGCTGTTCACCGGGATGCCGCAGATGTTCGGCCACATCCTCGCGGTCGCGAACCTCTACGCCGTGCATCAGCACGACGGAACTGCCCAGTTCGTCTGTTGCCCGAACGCGCCAGACCGCTATCAGGCGTGGGCGCAAGCCGGCACCTGGCACCTGTGCCTGGCCTCACCGCGACGCCTCGCCCAGCCGCTCCCGTACAAGGGCGGACTCGGCCTCCGCCGACTCGACGCCACCACCACCGCACTCATCGAGGCGCTCACATGAACATCGACGGCGAGATCGCGGCCGCACGCCGCCGCATCCAAGCCCGGATCGACGCCAACGCCCGAGCGGCACTGATCCGCATCGGCGTCGACGTCGAGGCCGATGAACGCGCCGCGATCGAGGCTGCAGCTGCCGAACGGCAGCGCATCGCGATCGCCGCGGCGGAGCAGCTCGGCCGGAACCTCCGAGCCATCTACGATGCCTTCGCCGCCATCTACGATGCCTTCGCCGCCATCGCCCGCGGACTCAACGGCGGCACCCGATGACCGAGCAGCGCTCGCCGCAGCTGATTCCCGCCTATGCCGTCCACTGTTTCTTCGCCGGCACGTGCAGCCATGTGGTGTGGGACAACGATGCGCACGACGCGAATCGCCGGATGCAGGCCCACTACGACGAGTCGCATGAAGCCGACCTCGCACGGCTCGGCTACGCGAAACAGGGAACCCGATCATGACCGAACCGCGATCGCCGCGTCCGACCGTGCCGCAGCTGATCGACTTCGCCGCGACGCACGCCGGCAGGTTCAACGGGACCGTCGACCTCACCATCCGCGCCGAGCTCGGCATCACGCCGGCCCGCTACTTCCAACTCCTGAACCGGGCGATCGACACCACCGAAGCCCTGCAACACGACCCCGTCACCACCAACCGGCTGCGCCGGGAACGCGACCGCCAGGTCGCCGACCGTGCAGCCCGACTCCACTGAAAGGCACGACCATGGCCCGCAAGACCACCACCCCGACCCTGACCGCCGTCACCCTCCTCGACATCGACCCGGCCACCCTCGGCGTCGACGACCAAGTCCGCTCCGACGCCACCCCGGACGCCGAGCTCATCGCCTCCGTGCGCCGGTTCGGGATCCTCCAGCCGCCGACGGTCTACCGCGATCCCGTACGGAACAAGCACATCGTCGTGATCGGTCACCGCCGAGTCGGCGCCGCGATCGCCGCGAAGCTCCCCAGCATCCAGGTCCTCGTCCGCGACGAGTTCGAAGCCAAGGACGCCCTGCGCACCGAGCAGCAGCTCGTCGAGAACATGCGCCGCGAAGGCCTCACCCCCGCAGACCAGGCCGCCGGCTACAAGGCCCTCCACATGTTCGGCCTCCGCCCCGAAGACATCGCCGCCGCCGTCGCCGACAAGCCCGAGCGCGTCAAGGCCGCGCTCACCGCGATGGAATCCGAAGTCGCCCGGGCCGGCCTCGCCGGCGGCGTCGACCTCGAGCAGGCCGCACTCATCGCCGAGTTCGACGACGACCCCACCGCCCAGGCGGATCTCTCCAAGGTCGCCCTGAGCAACCCCGCCCGCTTCGCCTCCGACGTCGAGTACTACCGCCGCCGCCGCGCCGCGAAGATCAAGCGCACCCAGCTCGAGGAGCAGCTCCGCACCGAGAGCATCGAGATCGTCGGCGAACACGGCTACGACAACGTCATGTGGGACGGCAACGGTGACACCGTCCCATGGGGCCAAGGCCGCCGCCTCCACCGCCTCAGCATCGAACCCGCAGACCACACGACCTGCCCCGGCCACGCCGCAATCATCACCAACGCCAACAGCGCCGACACGATGGACATCCGCTACGTCTGCACCGACTGGAAGACCCACCACCCCGACGCCGAGGGTCCCGTCCGCGAGCTCACACCCGAAGAGCAGGCCGAGGCGCAGGAACGCGCCAAGGCCCGCGAGCAGCAGGAGCAGCTCCGCCTCGCCTACGAAGCCAACGCCACCGCCCGCCGCGACTGGCTCCGCGGCTTCATCAAGGGACGCCTCAACCAGACCCAGGGATCTTCGACCTCATCGCCGACGCCACCATCGGCATCGCCCTCCAAGAAGACGTCGAACTCGGCTACGGCACCCACATCGCCATCTACATCCTCACCGGCAAGACCACCCCGGCCCGCTGGTCCGACCCCGCCCTCACCGACATGCTCACCGCCGGCAAAGTCGCACCCCTCCGCGCCCTCGTCGCCAACGCCCTCGCTATCTGCGAAACCGTCACCGAAACCCCCGGGGACGCCGAAGTCGCACCCCGGCTCGCGATCGCCTACCTCGACCGCCTCACCACCTGGGGCTACCAGCACACCGAACACGACACCGCGATCCAGCAAGCAGCCACCGACGCGCTCGCCGAAGACGCCGCTGAGGACGCCGAGATCAACGCCAGCGAACAGAGCGGCGAGGACGAGACGGAGGACGCAGCGTGAGCACCGTTGGCGAGGTCATTCTCCTGGTGCTCGTCGCCGCCGGCGTCCTCCTGGTCTGCTTGAGCCTGTGGGCGCAGCGATGACCCGCCGCCGCGGCCCCTACAAGCCCCGTACCCGCCTCCACGTCGACCAGACCACCCACCACGAGGGCGACACCGTCATCGTCGGCGCCGTCCGATGGATCATCCGCACCATCACCGACCAGGACGTCACCCTCGAGGCCTCCAACGCCTCCCCAGGAATCATCTGGCGCACCACCCTCAACAACCTGCCCGACCCCGTCAAGGAGCAACGATGAACATTCCCGTCCACCACGCACCCAAGCCCGACAAGCCCCGACGACGCTCCCTCGCAGACCGAGTACTCGAAGGCGTCGGCAAGCTGATCCTCTTCGCCCTCGGCGTGCTCCTCCTGGCGCTCATCTGCTACGCGATCGTCTGGGTCGGCGTCCAGATCAACACCCTGCTCACCACCCTGATCGGGGATGACCACGATGAGCAGCGCAGACCTCTGGGAAGACGGCTACCCCACGGCACCCCCGCCGGCTACGACGACGGATGCCGCGGCGCGATCTGCCCTCCGGCATCGAACACGGCCTCTCCTGCAAGACCGCGAAGCAGAAAGCCGCCGGCGACTACCGATACCGCCAACTCGCCGCCGACGGGAAGACTCCACACGAGATCGCGATCGCCCTCGGCCTCCTCGGCGACGACACCACCGACACCCCCAAGCCGAAGCCCAAGGCCGAGCGCGCCCGCACGGTCGACGTCGAACCCGACCTCGAGGACGAGACCACCGACCCGGAACCCGAACCCGAGCCTCAGCCGACACCCGAGCCAGCACCCGACGTCGCCGAGGAACAACGACGGCCGGCGCCGCCGAAACCCGGTCCGTCGAAGCTCCTACAACCGCGCCGACCGAAGACCCCTGCACCACCGCTACCGGTCGCGGCGACCCACAGCAACGCCGACATCCGAACCTGGGCACGAGACCAGGGCTACGAAGTCGCCGCGAAAGGCACCATCCCACGCCGCATCATCGACGCCTACTGGGAAGCACACGGCCTCCTCGACCCCGCACCCACCCAGCTACAAGACGTCCTCACCGTCCCCAAGGAGCGCCACCGCCGCCCCGACTGGGCGACCGTCAACCTCACCAACGAACGCGACCGAGCCCGAGATCTCGCCACCCGCCTCGAACAAGAACTCGCCCGCAGCGAAGACACCCGCCGCACCGACCTCCGCAACCACCGCCGCGAGAACAAAGCCCTCGACAAAGAACTCGGCGTCCTCCGACAGCGCCTCGAGGCTACACAAGCCGCATTCACCCTCGTCCTCCGACTCTGGGACGAAGCCACCCGACGCGAACAAGATCGTCTCATCGGCCGGAACCTCCGAGCCATCGCCGAAGCCCTCAGCGAAGCCCGCCCCAAAGCCGATGACGCCGCAGCCCGCATCGCCAACCCTCCCACCCGAAAGGAACGCCGCTGGTGGAAGCGCTAACCCCCAACCCGACCACGACCCCATCGCGCTCGCCGCATCCGAGCTCGAGCCGGTCGAGGTCGCGGACGTGCTCCGGATCGTCGACGAGCTCGCGATCGCCTCGGCGCCGACGCCACGGTCGAAGATCCTCCGTCCCGCGCTGATCACACAACTGCGCGATGCCGTCGCACCGTCGACCGGCGCGACCAGCAGCGGGCGGGTAGCGGGCGCAGCCTCCCGATCGACACAGGAGCGTTCACCCTGTGGGAAGACGTCACCGGCCGCATCGAAGCGCTGCACGAGGACCTCGAGGGCGACCCACCCTCGCCGGCAGCCACGAGCAGATCCTCCTCGCCTGGTCCCGCGAGCTCGCGGCCGCCGACGCCGCGGCACCGCACGGGCTGAACCAGGACGCGCTGCGCTTCACCCTCCACAAGGTCACCCGCATCCGCGACCTCATCCGAGACTTCTTCGACCCGCCCCGCACCGGAGACATCCCCAAAGCCCGCTGCCCCTCCTGCGACGAGACCACAGCCCTCGCCCTCGTCGACGGCGACTGGATCCCGGTGCCGGCGATCGGCTGGATCCACACCACCGGCGACGGACTCGAAGCGTTCTGTCGCAACTGCGACCGCCGCTGGTCCGGCGAGCTCCTCCACCTCATGGACCGCTTCAAGTGGGCCCAGCGCCGTCCTGCCCGCGTCCGTGACCTCACCACGCCGCTCACCGGGGACGACTGGACACACATCCGCCTCGACCTCCGCGAAGCCGCCCAAGACCCCTCCGACATCAACGTCTGGCAGCAGCCCGGCGTCACCACCAGCCACACCGAACGAGAGGACACGGAATGAGCGAACACACTCCGACGACGGATGAGGTCCGTAGCACATGGATTGAGCATTACACGTACCCGGAGCGGAGTGTGCTGGCTGAGCAGTTCGACGCCTGGCTCGCCGCGCATGATCGGGAGCGTGACCGGGAGGTTGCGGCACGGACGCTGGAGGATGCGGCGAATGCCTGGACGCAGGGCGAGTGGGCGAATACGCCCCGGAAGGCCGAGCGGGCCGCAGATCGCCTCTCCGCAGCGCAGTACGCGGGTGACTGGCTCCGCGCCCGCGCCGAGTCCATCCGCACTGAGGGAGGCGGCGATGGGTGACCGCGAGTGGACACCACGCGAGAAGGCGATCAAGAAGGCCGCGAAACGGATCATGCAGCACTGGGGCGCGAGCGATTCCATGCCCCGGGGAGTGCGTGAGGAGGTCTGGTTGGAGGCGCGTGCACTGGCCCACGAGATCTTCGACATGGCCGATGCTGTGCGCACCGAGGGAGGGCAGACCGATGGCTGAGCTTCCCGGCCTGGAGTTGCCACGCGCACGCCAGGAGACCGAGCGCACGATGCTGGACCGCCTGCGTGCCCGCTACGGCCGCACCTACCAGAACGGCTCCTACCGTGGCCGGCAGTACGTCATCGCGGAGAAGGTCGCGACGACACCGGGTGCATGGGGCGGGACCGCATCGCGGATGCGATCGTGCTGGACACGTGGGCGACCGCGCACCATGACCTGACAGAGAGCGAGAAGCTCGACCGGAAGTGGGGCGAGCGGCAGTCGGTGCACGGCTTCGAGGTCAAGGTGTCCCGCGCGGACTGGCTGACCGAGCTACGTGACCCGGAGAAGGCCGAGGCGTGGGCACGCTACTGCCACTACTTCTGGCTCGTCGTCGCCGACAAGACGATCGTGCACGACGACCTGCCCGACGGGTGGGGCTCCTCGTCCCGCACGGGGCTGGCCTGCGCGCGGCGGTGAAGCCAAAGCGCCGGGACGCCCTGGCGATGCCGCTACCGATCGTCGTGTCGATCGCGCGCGCGGTGCAGAAGACCGAAGTTGCGATGGCCGGGGCGACACCAACACCACCAACCACGAGGACTGGAGGCAGAGCAATGGCTGACTATCGCATCGAGTACACGATCTATCGGGATGACGAAGAGATCGGATTCGGGTCGTCCGCGTCCTGGTCAACGCCGCAACAGGCCGCACACATCCTGTCAAGCGACATCGACAACTACCAGTGGGAGACAGAGTCGGGGCACCCCGACCCCGCGAGATCAAGGCTGATGTCGAGGACGGGAGACAGAGCAATGGCTGACGGATTCACGCGAGGCATGACTCGCAAGGTGCGAGCGGCCTACGAGTTCTACATGGTGACACAGGAGGGCATGAGCGCCGGGGACGCTCTTCGTGCTTTCGACCGGTGGCACGAAGAGATCACTGCCCCGGCTGATGTCGAGGTTGGGAGACGCGATGCCTGACCAGGAGTACGAGGTGTACCGCACGATGAAGGGCGTCCAGGTCTACCGAGTGACCGCGCGCTCTCGCAATGACGCCGTGCGGAAGGTGCTCGACGGCGGCGGCGAAGGGCTGACGTTCGAGATCACTGAGGGCGCTCGAACCGCGCAGGCCTTCCCCGTAGATGTCGAGGACGGGAGGCAGATCCACGAGGCGCGGCTCGTGAGCGTGTCGATCGACCAGACCGGTCTGGGATCGATCGACCTGCGCGACGGGCGGCGACAGCCGTGAAGATCGCGATCGCCGACCCGCCCTACCCGCCACTGTTCCGCGAGCGGTTCGACCTCGTAGACGGCCGCTCCAGAGTCACCGCCCGATCCCGCGCGACCCGCTGGTACGGCGACGGCACGCGCTCAAGAACCGATGCACCACGCGCCGACCTCCACCCAGAAGCGAGCAAATGGGACGACATAGCCGAACACCGCGCCCTGCTCCTGCACCTGGTGGAGCACTTCGACGGCTGGGCCATCGCCACCACACCAGACGGTCTCGGCGCCTACCACCCGCTGCCCGTCAACTCGCAGATCATGGCCTGGCACCGGCCCACCGCGATGCCCGGAGGCGGGCGCCTCATCGAGCGATGGGAGCCCGTGATCGTCTACATCCCCGAGGAACGACGCACCCGCGCCGGCGCACGAGTCTCCAACGTCCTCACCGCCAATGCCCATCAGCACGCGGTGGCCGTGGAAGCTTCGTTGGATCGAAGCCACCCGAATGGACACGCTGGGTACTCGACGCCCTCGGCTACGATCCCTCCACCGACGAGCTCCACGACCTGTTCCCCGGCTCCGGCGCCGTCTCAGACGCCGCCGACGGAATGCTCATCGGCATCCAGTGACACGCCGAGACAAACCGCGCTCGCCGCAGGCCGACGCATTTTCGTGTTACAGTTTCGACGCGCGGTAGAAGTGTTTCTATCGCCAGACGCCCCGAGGCAGACGCCCGGGGCGTTCGACGTTAACACCTGACCTACCCCAGCAGGTTACGCCTCGGGTTGGGAGGCACGTTGTGAGCCTCTCAGCGATCATCCACTCAGCGGAGTACCGGGCCCTTCGCGCGACGCTCAAAGCCGAGTGGCGGGCGAGGAACGCTGCCTGTGGGATTTGCGGACAGGCAACGATCGAGTACGACGGCGCGAAGAACGAACCCGACAGCTTCGAACTCGACCACAAGATCAGTCGGAAACGCTGCATCGCCATGGGGTTCCCCGAGTTGATACTCGACCCGTCGAACTGTCAACCCTCGCACTGCCGGTGCAACCGCTCGAAGCAGGACGGCGATGCACGCCCACCATCGGAGAGACCACGGAGGATTGGTGACCATGCGCAAGATCACACTCAAGGACGGCCCTCTCAAGGGCAAGACCGTCCTCGTCCACGAGACACAGACGAGCTTCACCACCCACGCCGCGCCCGGCCGATATGACATCGGCGACAAGGGAGCGAAGTGGACGCCCGCCGCGAAGAGCGCGGCGAACTGATGGCCACCGTTGGATCCATCGCGCTCCGCCTCCGCCTCCGCATCGAGGCCGGCATCGTCGACGGTGTGCTCACCGACGTGGGCCACGCCGACATCGACATGCCCCTCCCTGTTCGCCTCGCCCGCTCGGAGGAGCAGGAGTCGCCGGTGCGACCGTAGAGGTCGACACCACCGCGCTCCGCTCGACGCTGACCGCCGCGGTCGCTGCCTTCGAGAACGTCGTGGCCGCAGGCTCGTCCCACCCGAGGAGGGAGGGGCGTCCGGATCTCTGCAGTCCTGACGCCCAGGCCACTCCGCCGGCAGTGATTTCCCCACCCAGGGTTAGCTCGACGTCGAGAGAGTCGTCCGCGTCCGCAGATCGGAGGCCCGTCATGGCGATGTCTCCGGAGGAGCGAAGGGCCCGCGATGCCGCACGGAAGCGGCGCACGCGCGCCGCAGCGCGTGCGCAGCGCGACGCCGAGCTCGCGGACGCGCGCGCATCCGCCGAAGCAGAAGCGCCCACGACGATGCGTGACGCCGTCAAAGAGGCGATCGCCGCGGCGAAGTGGCTCACTGGCACCGACTCCGCATCGACCGCGCAGGCGACCGTTCTCGCCGGCCGCATCGACCTCCTCGAGCACGAGGGGGAGACGACGAAGGCTCTCTCGGCTCATCGCGCGCTCTCGCAGGTGCTCAACGACCTGGGCATCACCGCGACCAAACGCCTGCAATACGAGCTGCGGTCGCTGAAGCATGCGCCGAAGCCGGAGGGTGACGATGAGCGGGAGTCGAGCGAAGGCGAAGCGCCGTCAGGCGACAACGTCACCAAGTTCCAGAGGCCGGCGAAGCGGCGCGCGTAAGGTCTACGGCTGCCAGACGCCGAGGCTGTTCACCCCGCCGAAGCGTGAGCTCACCCCGGAGACGAGCCTTGGGTTCGACGTCATCGAGTTCTGGGACTGGATGCGCGATCGCCTCGAGGAGCTCGCCGAGAATCGCGCCGACAACGACGACACCGACTATCTCGACCTGCTGCCGCGCGCCCTGGAGTGGCAGAAGTGGCTGCTGATCCACGCGCTCGAGCTGCTCGACGTGCCGGGCTGTGTGTTCCGATTCCGCACGGTCCTGTTGCTGGTGGCACGGCAGAACGGCAAGAGCACGCTGCTCACCGTGCTGATCCTGTGGCGCCTCTTCCAAGACGGCGCCCGAATGGTCCTCGAGACCCACGCCTCCCTCGATCACGCCAAGGAAGCGTGGGAGGAAGCGGTGAAGGTCGCCGACGCCATCCCGGAACTGTCCGACGAGATCGCCGAGATCAAGACCGGCAAGTCCTCGGAGCTGCTCGAGCTCGACGGCGGAGAACGATTCAAGATCGCCACCGCCAATCGTCGCGGCGGCCGTGGCTTCCGCGGTGACCTCGTCATCTTCGACGAGCTCCGCGAGCACCAGGACTGGCGGGCATGGTCGGCGACATCGAAGACGACCCTGGCCCGGAAGCGTGCACAGGTATGGGGCGTGTCGAACGCCGGCGACATGTCGTCGGTGGTGCTGCGGCACCTCCGTTCCGTCGCGATCGGCAACATCACTGGCAAGGCGCTCGACGACATCCCGCCCGAGATCGCCGACCAGGTCGACCTGGACAGCATCGGGTTGTTCGAGTGGTCGGCCGGCACCGTCGACGGCACCGAGGACGGACAGCCGGTCAGCAAGTGGGACCGAGCGGGCTGGGCTCGCGCGAACCCCTCGTTGGGCTACACCGAGCTCGACGAGCGCGCGATCGCCGCCGCGGCCGCGTCCGACCCGGAATGGGAGTTCCGCACCGAAGTGCTGTGCCAGTTCGTAAACATGATCGGCGCCGGCCCCTTCCCGAACGGGGCGTGGGCGAACACCCTCGACACGAAGGCCGACCGCGCCCAGCGGGGAGTGACCCGCGACCCGCACCGCCCCGCCTGCTACGGGTGGACATGTCGCACGACCGCACCATGGTCTACATCGCACTGGCGTTCTGGGACACCGAGGGCAGGATCCGTGGCGAGATCGTCGCGCAGCGCGCCGGCGCCGAATGGGCGATCCCTGGTTGCAGTCCCCGGCCAGGAAAGTCGCCCCCGACCATGTCGCCTTCCAACGCCGCGGCGCGCCCATCTCATCAATGTGGCAGGACTTCGAAGACGCGGGAATAGACGTGACCGCGTGGGGCGACGACCTGCTCGCCGGATGGCATGGGAAGGTCTACGACCTGCTCCGCATCGCCGCGCCCGACGACTCGCCCGCGGGCGAAACGCCCGAACAGATGCGGGAACGCGTCCGAATCTCGCACGGTGCGCAGCCGGTCCTCGACGTGGCCGCATCGACCGCGCAGATCAAGGCGGTCGGCGATGGATGGGTGATCGACCGGAAGGCGTCCCCAGCGGATGCCGCCCCGCTGCTGGCGTTCATCGCCGCTGTCGGCCTGCTGCTGACGAACCCGGCCTCGGCATCGAGGTCGGCGTACGAGAACAACGGCCTGATGGTCGTCTGAGGTTGGGAGGCCCGTGTGGGCGCATTCCGGAAGGTGCTGCTGCTGCGACGGGTGATCGTGAACCTCGTCGACGGTACGTCGATCGAAGGGGTCCTCTATCGCGATCCCGGCAATCTGCTCGTCCTGAAGAACGCGATCTATCACGAGCCGGGCGCCGCGCCGCTCGAGCTCGACGGCGACACCGTCATCGACCGCGCCAAGGTCCTGTTCGTTCAGGCGCCGTAGAGAGGAGGCGACGATGGTCTTCGCTGTCTCCGAGGGCAAGCTCCTCTCCGTCCAGAAGCCCGCGTATCAGGCGCCGACGTCGCTGCGGCTCAGCGACGACCTGTCCGAGGACTACGCGACGCTCTATCGCAAGCAGCCTTCCGTGCGCACGGTGGTCGACTTCCTCGCCAGGAACATCGCGCAGCTGTCCCTGCACACCTTCCAGCGCGTCGACGACAGCGACCGGAAGCGGATCCACGATCATCCCTTCGCGGTGCTGATGCGCGAGCCGAACCCGTACACGACCGGCTACCGCCTCATGCGGGACCTGATCTCCGACCGCGGTATCTACGATCGCGCCCTGTGGGTCAAGGTGCGCCACGCCGGTCGCGACATGCTCGTGCGGATCCCGCCGCGACTGTGGGAGATCCGCGACGACGACAACTGGCTCTCCCCGTCGGCGTTCGTCATCAAAGGCAACCGCGGCAAGACCACCATCCCGCCGAGCAGTGCGTCTACTTCCGCGGCTACAACCCCGAAGATGAGCGCTACGGGCTCTCGCCGATCGAGTCGCTGCGCCGCATCCTCTCCGAGGAGTACGCGGCAGGGCAGATGCGGGAGCAGTCGCTGCGCAACGGCGCCCGCATCGGCGGATACATCCAGCGACCCAAGGACGCCCCGGACTGGTCAGATCCAGCCCGCGATCGATTCGCGACGGGGTGGCGGGCACAGTACTCCGGGCAGACCGCCACTGAGGGCGGCGGCACACCGGTGCTCGAGGACGGCATGACCTTCGTCGCCGCCGGCCACTCGGCCGCCGACATGCAGTACATCGAGGCGCGCAAGCTCTCCCGCGAGGAAGCCGCCGCGGCGTACTTCATCCCGCCGCCGATGGTCGGGATCCTCGATCACGCCACCTTCGGCAACATCGAAGAGCAGCACAAGATGCTCTATCAGGACACCCTCGGCCCGACGCTGCAGGAAGTGCAGCAGGAGATCGTGTTGCAGATCCTGCGGGCGAACTTCCCCAACGACGCCGACGAGCTCTACGTCGAGTTCAACATGCTCGAGAAGCTCCGCGGCTCGTTCGAGGAGCAGGTACAGCAGCTGCAGACCGCGGTCGGTGCACCGTTCCTGAGCCGCGCCGAAGCTCGAGCTCGGATGAACCTCCCGCACATCGAGGGCACCGACGAGCTGGTCGTCCCTCTGAATGTGCTGATCGGGGGTATGGCGTCACCGACCCACCAGGTCCCCGCCGGTTCCGGCGGCGGCGAACTTCCGCTCGACGAGGAAGCCAAGGCGCTGACCGCGCGGCTTCAGGTGAAGTCGCGGGCGACAGCACCGCAGATCGCCAAAGCGGCGCAGGTCCTGTCGGAGTTCTTCGCCCGGCAGGAGCGCAGCGTGCGCTCCGCGCTGGGCGCGAAGGATGCCGAGTGGTGGGACGGTGAGCGGTGGGACCGCGAGCTCGCCGGGGCGCTGCTCGCTCTGTCTTCATCGATCACCGTCGACGTCGCCCGCAAGCAGCTCGAACGCCTCGGCATCGACCCGGACCAGTACGACGTCGACCGGACGATGGCGTGGATGCGGAAGGTGTCCGAATCTACGGCGACGAGCATCAACGCCGCCACGCAGACAGCGATCGTCACAGCTCTCGCCTCCGAGGACGGCGTCGACGCGGTCGGACACGTCTTCGAGGTCGCCAAGACCGCCCGCGCCCAGCAGGGCGGACAGACGCTCGCGACAACGCTCGCGGGATTCGCCTCCGTCGAGGCTGTGCAGCAGGTGCGCGGGAGTCGCGGCGCCACCAAGACGTGGATCGTGACCTCCGGCAACCCACGCCCTCGCACGCACAGATGGCCGGGGAAACGGTTCCCATCGATTCCGTGTTCAGCAACGGCGCGAAGTGGCCCGGTGATACCGGGGCGCTCGACGTCGACGAGGTCGCCGGCTGTTCCTGCGACGTCGAGATCAACTTCGAGTAGGAGGAGCCATGCTCACCAAATCGATGCCCGTGTTCATGAAGGCAGTCGGCGAGTCGGACGGTCTGGAGGATGGCACCTTCGAGGCCATCGTCTCCGTCTTCGGCAACGTCGACAGCTACGGCGACAGGGTGATGAAGGGCGCGTTCGAGAAGACGCTCGAGGAGTGGACGGCATCAGGCAATCCGATCCCGGTCTACTACTCGCACCGGATGGACGACCCCGACTACAACATCGGGCTCGTCCTGGACGCGAAAGAGCTCGCCCCTGGTGACAAGCAGCTGCCGGAGCCCCTGATGGAGCTCGGCGGCCTGTGGGTCAGGGGCCAGATCGACCAGCACGAAGAGGCACGCAAGGCGCGGCAGGCGTACCGGCTGATGAAGGGGCGCCGGCTGACACAGTTCAGCTTCGCCTACGACATCGTCGACTACGCCGTCGTGAAGGCCTCCGCCGACGACGAGTACGTCTGGGAGCTGCGCGAGCTGAAGCTCTATGAGGTCGGGCCGACGCCGATCGGCGCGAACCAGGAAACCGAACTTCTCAGCGTGAAGTCGGCGGCGCACCACGCCGACCGGCTCGCCGCTGGGCTCAAAGCCGGCCGAGTGATCTCGGCCAAGAACGAGAGCGAACTGCGCACCGCGTACGAGTCCATCGGGCGCGTGCTGGATGCTCTCGAACCCGACGAGGACAGCAAGGCCAGCGAACGCGCACCGGCCAAGACCGCCGACGACCCCGACGGGGCCAAGGCGGCCGAGGAGCCCACACGCATGTCGTCCGCCCGCGCCCGTCAGCTCATCGCTCTCGAATCCGCGAGCGAATCCATCTAGTCCCCACGGGGAGGAAGGGGAGCGTCATGACGACGACTCTCGAAGAGCAGATGCGTGCCGAGCTCAAGGCCGCGCGCGACATCTCACTGAAGTACGGCGATGGCGACATCGAGGGCGACGACCTCGCGGCCGTCACCAAGCACCTGAAGGCCTATCAGGACCTGAAGGTGCAGTTCGAGAAGGGCAAGGAGTCCGACGACGTCAAGGCGCGCCTCGACGCGATCGGCTTCGATCTTGGCCTCGAGCGCACGCCCGAGCAGGAGGCGCAGGCAAAGGCGTTCCGTCAGCCGTCCAAGCTCAAGAGCATCGGCCAGATGTTCGTCGAGTCCGCCGAGTACAAGGGGCTGATGTCCCAGTTCGGCGGCGGGCACATCAACGAGAAGGCGCGGGTGCAGTCCTCGCCCTTCGGCATCAAGGGCCTCGTCACCGGCGGCTCGGACACCTCCGGCGGCGCGTTCGTGGAGAACGACCAGACCGGCATCTACGAGCCCCTCGGACGCCGGCCACTGACCATCCGCGACCTCGTCTCGGTGCGTCAGACCGAGTCCGACACGGTCGAGTACGTGCGCCAGACGGTGCAGCTGGCCAGCGCCGCACCGGTGCCCGAGGCCACCAGCGCCGCCGCACCGACCGTGGCGACGGTGGAGGACGGCGAAGACCTCGTCTCGACCGTCGTCCCGAACCCGGGAGGCGGATACAAGCCCGAGGGGTCGCTCGCGTTCGAGAAGGTCACCGCGACCGTCAAGACGATCGCCGAGTGGATCCCCGCAACCAAGCGCGGACTCGCCGACGCGAAGCAGCTGCGCGGCCTGATCGACGACGAGCTGCGCGCCGACCTGGCGGAGGAGGAAGAGGACCAGATCCTCAACGGCAACGGATCCGGTGAGAACTTCACCGGCATCCTGAACACCTCCGGCACCCAGGCGCAGGCCTACTCGGCGACGGTCGCAGACCTCAACCCGCTGATCGAGACCACTCTCAAGGCGAAGACCAAGGTCCGCACCGGCGGCCGCTCGATCCCCACCGGGTACGTCCTGAACCCGGCGGACTGGGAGATCATCCAGCTGGCCCGCCTCGCCAAGAACCCGAACAACGAGGCGACCGCGGGCGCCGTGCAGACCCTGCACGGACTCCCGGTCGTCGAGTCGGAGGCGATCCCCGCCGGCACCGGCCTCACCGGTGACTTCCGCAAGGCGGTCATCTGGGACCGGGAGCAGGCGTCCATCACCGCCACCGACTCGCACGCGGACTTCTTCATCCGCAACCTCGTCGCCATCCTCGGCGAGGAGCGACTCGCGTTCGGTGTCACCCGCCCGACGGCGTTCGTCGAGATCGACCTGACCGCGTAATCGATCGGGGTCACCGTGGCCAAGTGCAAGATCTGCGGTCAGCCGCACCAGGCCTGCGGACCGCGCACCACGGTGATCCCCGTCGACGAACGCATCACCAGTAAGGAGCACAGTCCCATGAGCCTGAAGCGATACACCATCCCCTCCGGACGCCGCGGCGAGCACACCATCACGGTCAAGCTCACCGAGGCCGAAGCGAAGAGGCTCGGCGCGACGCCGGCTGCCGCCAAGGCCGCCAAGCCCGCGGCGAACACGAAGCGCACCCCGCGCAACAAGGCCGCCAAGCCCGCGGCGAAGACGGCACCGAAGGCAGATGCCTCGGTCGAGGCCGCGTCCGACCCGGACGCCAGCGAGTAAGAGGGGTGGTGGGGATGTCGTTGGAACTGACATCGTTTGCGACACCGGAACAGATGGCGCAGCGCTCAGGCGGCGCCATCCCCGCCACTCGCCCTTCCTGCAGAGCGAACTCAACGCCGCGACCCGGCAGATCCGCAACGCCTGCGGCTGGCACATCGCGACTGTCGAAGAGCTGACCTACAAGAAGGTGCGTCCGTTCTCCGAGGCCGTGTGGCTTCCGGCCATGCAGATCGAGGCGATCGCCTCCGTCACGATCGACGGCACAACTCTCACCCCAGCGAACGTCGATTTCGACCCGGACACCGGGTGGACGTCGCTGTGCGGCCGGCGAGTGAACCTCACCTTCACCGCAGGGCACGAGGCCATCCCCGAGGACCTCGTCACGCTCACCCTCGAGCTCGCCGCCGGCGCGCTCGGCTCCCCGCTCGGCATCAGCCGTGAGCAGGCTGGCGCCGTCTCGGTGACCTTCACTCGCACCTCCGGTGCGCTGCAGCCTGCCGACCACGCCCGCCTCGCCGCATACAAGCTCGGGAGGCTGCCGTGATCTCCGGGCTCGTCGCCCGCCACACCATCAGCCGGGAACGACCCGTGATGGTCACCGACGGCCGCGGAGGCCGCGAACCGGACTTCACCGGCGCCACATCAGTTGACCTGGACGGGTGGGCACTGGACGCGGGGAACACGCTCGCCGATCAGCAGAACCGCGACGGCGCGCTGATCCAGTGGACGGCCCGAGGCCCGTTCGACGCCGACATCGACCGGCATGACCGGATCACCGTCAGCGGCGAGCAGTTCAAGATCGATGGCGCCGTGATCCGGCAGCCCGGACCGACAGCGGCGACATCCCACACGATCCTGCTGCTCGCAAAGTGGAAGGGGTGAGACCGTGGCCGGCAAGATGCGCATCCAGATCAACAAGCCCGGGGTGCTCGCCCTCCTCAACGCCCCCGAAGTCGCCGCCGACCTCACCAGCCGCGGCAACCGGATGGCCGCGGCCGCCGGCGACGGCTTCGAGGTCGACACCACCAGCAACCGCGACCGCGCCGTCGTCTTCGTCCGCACCGCCACCGTCGACGCCATGCGCGCCGAAGCCAAGGACCGATCGCTGACCCGATCGATCGACGCCGGGAGGTAGACCGTGGAGCTCCTGGTCCCCGCCGACGTCGAGGTCGCCGCGCTCGCCGAGCTGTCCACCATGCTCCCCGGAAACGGCTTCCCCGGCGTCACGTCGGCCGCTGAGGCGCTCGGGACGAAGATCCCGACCGCTGACCCCAAGCCGGCCGAGTTCGGCCGTGTGCTGACCACCGGCGGCGCCGGGCGGGATCTCGTCACCGACACCCCGACCCTCATCCTCGAGGGCTACGCCGTCACTGAGCAGCGTGCCCGCGACCTGTGCGCGCTGATGGTCGCAATCGTCGAGGCCGCGGCCCGCGCCGGCTCCCTCGGCGGGGTGACATGCTACGCCGCCCGTGTCGGGTCCCTGCCCAGCAACCTCCCGCACCCACAGGTGCCCACACACTTCCGGTTCACCGCCACAGTTTCCGTCGACCTCCGCAGGACGACGGTCTAGGTTCCCCGCTTCACTCACCGGTACGCCCGTGCCGGTGATCCGTCGTGCCTGAAAGGGGCAAAGACATGTCCGTGAACAGCAGCAACGTCTACGTCGGCGCACCCGATCAGGCCGTGACCGGAGCGATCCTCACCGGCCCCGAGACGGACGTCATCCCAGACACCATCGATGACTTCACCTTCGAGGGGCTCGACTCCTCGGGATACGTCGGCGAGGACGGCGTCACGATCACGCCGACCGAGTCGACCGAGTCGATCAAGGACTGGTCGCTGAAGGTCATCCGCAAGATCCTCACCGAGTTCGACTCGACGATCGCCTGGGCGCACCTCGAGCTCAACGAGGCCGCGCTGAAGAACTACATGGGCGAGGACAACGTCGACGTCACCGAAGCGACCGTCTCCGCCGGCACCCTGACCCGCGCCGCGATCGCCGGCGAGATGCGCCCGGTGAAGGCCTGGTACTTCAAGATCAAGGACGGCACCCGCCGCGCCCTGGTCTTCGTCCCGCACGGTCAGGTCACCGACCGCGGCGAGATCAGCCTGCTCGCCTCACAGGCGATCACGCTGCCGGTCACGCTCACGACCTACCCGGATGCCGCCGGCAAGAACATCTACATCTACCTCGACGACGGCGTCGTCGCCGCCAGCGGGGACTGATAGACCGTCGCGGCGGGGCCACCGGGAACCGGTCCCGTCGCGACGCTGCAGCCGTTGGTTCCCGAGAATGAGAGGTTCCCATGGAAGAGAAGTTCCACCACACGCTGCCCAGCGGCGACACGATCACGCTCCCGAAGTACAAGCACATCCCGCCGGGCTGGCCCGCAGGGCACGCAAGGAACCCGCGGGCGATCAGATCTGGACCTTCCTCGAGGCCCTGTGCCCCGAAGAGGATCTCGCCAAGCTCGACGGGCTCACGCTCGAGGGCTTCGCCGAGCTCGCCGCCGCCTGGCAGAAGGACTCCCGCGTGAACCAGGGGGAATCTTCGGCCTCCTAGATCTCGTAGACGAGCATCGGGAGGCCGTCGAGTTCGAGCTCCTGGTGATCGGCCGACACCTCGACGAGCTCGGCACCCCGGCACTGTCCTGGCGTGACCTGTTCGTCCTGGTGCGCCGGTGGCAGAAGGTGCCGGGGAACGCCTTCGCGGAGTCCTGGCGGGGAGCGGCGCTGCCGTCCTGGTCGGAGCAGGTACTGGCAGTGATCGTCGATCTGCTGCAGGCCGTGAGCTTCAAGCTCAGCCGCGGCAAGGGCAGCAAACCCCGGCGTTTCGAGCGCTGGTGGGAGCGGGTCAAGAAGCGCTTCGGGCGCGACCCGATCCCCATGTCGCAGTTCGACGACTGGTGGGAAGCCGCCGGCCGACGCTGACCCGGAGGGGGTGAGACGATGTCGCAGGGTGTGGAGCTCGCAACCGCCTGGGTGCGTCTCGTCCCCTCGGTCGAGGGCGTCACTGACTCCGTGACGAAGGCCTTCGCGCCCGGTCAGAAGGCCGCGGAGGACGCCGGCGGGAGAGCCGGCGCCGGCTGGTCCTCGAAAGTCAAGGGCGCGATCGGCGTCGCCGCGATCGTCGCCGGGGTCGTCACGACCTTCAAGAAGCTCTACGAGGTCGGAGCCGTCTTCGACGACGTCACCGACACCATCCGCATCGGGACGGGCGCCCAGGGCGAGGCCCTCGACGGCCTGGTCGATGTCGCCAAGAACGTCGGACGCAACGTTCCGGTCGAGTTCGACAAGATCGGCCCGGTCGTCGCCGATCTGAACACCCGCCTCGGGTTGACCGGCGACACGCTGCAGACCGTCTCGGCGCAGTACCTCGAGGCCGGCCGGATCCTCGGCGAAGACGTCGACATCAAGAAGACGACGGCCGCCTTCAGCGCCTTCCGCATCGAAGGCGAGCAGGTCGAATCCGCCATGGACACCCTCTTCCAGGTGTCGCAGGCGACCGGGGTCGGCATCAACGAGCTCGCCACCAACACCGCCAACGCCGCCCCCATGGTGCAGAACCTCGGATTCACCTTCGAGGACACCGCGGCGCTGATCGGCACCCTCGACAAGGCCGGCCTCAACGCGAACAAGATGCTCACGACCCTCGGTCCCGGTCTCGTGAACATGTCCAAGGATGGCGAGCAGCCCGCCGAGGTCTTCCCCGGGTCGTCGCCGAGCTCGAGGAGCTCGTCGCCGCCGGTGACACCGCCTCGGCGATAAACCTCGCCGGCAGCATCTTCGGCACCCGAGGAGCGTCCCAGTTCGTCGCGGCGATCCAGTCCGGCACGCTCAACATGGACGATCTGATGGCGTCCACCGGCGCCACAGGCGACACGATCCTCGGCGTGGCCGAGGAGACGGCCGACTTCTCCGAGCAGTGGCAGATCTTCAAGAACCGGGCACTGGTGGCCATCGAGCCCGTCGCGACGATGGTCTTCAACAGCCTCGGCGCGGCGATGAAGTGGGTCAACGACCTCTTCGACGGTATGGATCTCGGCGAGGTCTTCGGGCCGATGCTGTCCAGCGTGAGCGAGCTCGCCCCGCTCGTGCTGGACCTGTGGACGTCACTGTCGCCCGTGTCGCTGGCCTTCCAGGCGCTGCAGCCCGTGCTGCCGCTGCTCGCCGATCTGCTAGGCCAAGTCGCCGGTGTCGCGAGCGAGCTCGCCGCCGCCATCCTGCCGCCGCTGTCGTCCATCCTCGACATCGTCGTCGGTGTCGTCGTCGATCTGATGACCGCGTTCGCCCCGCTGATCTCAGCTCTGGTCGAGGCCCTCGCCCCGATCCTGACCGTCGTCGCGCAATTGGCCGGCGCCGTTCTCGTCCCCGCGCTACAGATCGTCGCCGGCATCGTGCGCGTTCTCGGCGACGTGATCACGTGGCTGGTGAAGACCATCATCAAGCCGTTCTTCACGAACATCGTCATCCCCATCGTGAAGGACGTCGCCGCCGGATTCGAAACCGCCTTCGGCGGGCTCGGTGATTTCTTCGAGACCATCTGGTCCGGGATCAAGGCCGGATTCAAGGCCTTCATCAACTTCATCATCGACGGGATTAACGGCTTCATCAGCGGCTTCAACTCCGTCGGTGGTTTCCTCTCGGACATCACCGGCGGGGCCGTCAGCTTCAAGATCGGCACCCTCCCGCGGCTCGCCGACGGCGCCACGATCCTGCCCCGCCCGGGCGGAACAGCGGCGATCCTCGCCGAGGCCGGCAAGCCGGAGTCCGTCGTGGACACCGGACTGCTCAACCGGGCATTGGAGGAAGGCCTCGATGGCGACACAGGCGGCATCCGGCCGGGAGACCGGGTGATCTTCGAGATCGAAGGAACCCCGCTGACCGCGGTCGCGAAGCGTGTCGTGGACGACGTGCTGCCGTCCCCGGTGCAGTCCCGCGTCATGTCGGTCTGACCCGTCCGCTACGCCCCGTCACTGGCGGGGCTTCGTCATCTGAGGGGGCACTGTGGCCGCGACTACTGAGCGTTTGAACTGGCTCCGTGCGTCTCCGAACGTGCGGTTCCAGCTGTTCGCGAACTACATCGGTGCTGACATCGCAGCGAACGAGTCGATCGTGGACGTGCGGATCCGGTGCGCGAACGGACCGGGAGCGACGTCGGCGACGCAGTCGAACGACGGTGGTTCGCATGTCGGGTCGATCGACGGGATCGGCACGTTCGCTTCTCGTTCGCAGACACCGTTCATCCCCAGCGGCCTAGGGGCGAACGCGCAACGGTGGAACCTCGAGGCGCGTGTGCGTATCCCGCACAACTCGAATGGATCCCACGCGAACGCGATCATCCGCATGATCACCGACTGGGGTCCTGGCGGTTCGTACGGGCAAGAGGGCACCTACTCGATGCCGCTGCCGACGATCCCACGAACCCCGACCAATGTGGCGGTGGAACGCCTGTCCGACACGTCCATGCGAGTGACCTGGGATCATGTTTCCCCCAGCACTCGCGGCCGCATCCAGCGGCGCATCAACGGTGGCGCCTGGCAGACCATCTACACGATGAACACGACCTCCGGGACGTTCACGAACTCGTCCGGACTCGGCGCGAACCTGCGCGTCGACTACCGCGTGGCAGGCGTCACCGATGCCGGCGTATCCGCCTACTCCTCCCCGGTCACCGTCTACACAACACCAGGCACTCCGCTGGCCCCTGCCGTCTCACGAGTCGCCGAGGGCATCCGCGTCGCATCGGCGTCCACGCTGAACACGCACGCGACGCATTTCGACATCCAGGACGACGGCGTGCTGGTCGCCTCCGCCCAGCCGGTCTCGAACCTTCCCTGGGTGCACGAAGACCCGAACCCGGCGATCGCGCACCGCTACCGCATCCGCGGCCGGCGTGCGTCCGGAGGGATCGGCTCATCAACCCTGATCGGCTCCTACTCGCCGTACTCGGCCACCGTCGAGCTGCTCGCCCCGCCAAACCCACCCACCGGGCTCACCCCCAACGGCGGCGTCGCCGCCGACGACATGGACGTGCGCCTCCAGTGGGTGCACAACCCTGTCGACGCGTCGGACCAGAGCGACTACGAGCTCCGATACCGGGAACCCGACGACGCATGGACCACCCTCGCCGGCGACGACGAGACTTTCCGCGACGTCCCCCTCACCGCGGGCGACTGGGAATGGCAGGTCCGCACCAAGGGCGAGCACCCCGACTGGTCGAACTGGTCCTCGACCGCAACAGTCGAAGTGATCAGCCGCCCCGGTGTCGCAATCACCCAGCCCGAAGACGAGTGGGACGCCGCGATCCTCCCCGTCACCTGGACTTGGTTCCAGGAGCAAGACCGGCCGCAGACGCAATGGCAGGTGCAACTGCTCCAGGACTCCGAAGTCATCGAGTACCGCGCCGGAGTCGGCGCCGCGACATCGTTCACCCTGCCCCGCCACCTCACCGAAGGCGAGTGGACGGTCCGCGTCCGAGGCCGCACCGGTGACGTGTGGTCCGACTGGGACGAGACAACCTTCCAGGTCGTGTTCGATCCCCCCGCCGCGCCGGCGCTCGCCGGGGAGTGGGACGAGGCGCAGGGCGGTGTCAGCTTGTCCTTCGGGCCGGTGGACGACGAGGTCGCGCCCGAGACGGTGCGTGTGGTGCTCGAGCGGTCCTTCGACGGCGAGGAGTGGCATTCCATCGCCGAGGGCACTGAGCCCACCGAGGTCGTCGACTGGGAGTCTCTGTCGAACGGGCACACCTGGTATCGGTCGACGTCGTTTACCGCACCAGGTGCGGCCGCCGAGACGGTGATCGTCGTCGAGGCACGATCGAGCGCGGTCTGGCTGTCCGGCGGCAGCGGTTTCGAGATCACTGGGCGGCTGCCCTACGACCCGAAGGTGACGATCACGGTGGGCCGTGAGACGGCGCTGAAGCAGTACGCCGGACGTTCCAAGCCGGTCGTGTACCGCGGTGAGGCGTTGTCGAGGATCGTGCAGATCCAGGGGACGGTACTGGACCAGGCCGTCGACAACGCCGGCATTGACCACCTGACCGAGCTGTCACATCTGTCGCATCCCGTCTTCCTGTTCCGCAGTCCGCGCGGTGATCGCATCTACGGGTCGATCAGCGCCATCAACCTGCCGCGCAGGTTCGGATCGTCCCTTCCGGGGAGTGGGACGGCGTGTGGGAGTACGGGGTGACGCTGACGGAGGCGGAGGCCGAGGAATGAGCAGGTGGCGATTCGAGCTCCTGGACCGCTGGGACCATCCGTTGCGGGATCTTGACGGGGTAACCGGTGGGAGCGCGGAGATCGTCGCGCAGTCTGTCCTGGGCGGATCCGGGCAGCTGTTCCTGCACCGCCGGCAGGACATCGACTGGATGTCGCACCGAGTGCGGGCGATCTACCAGGGCAACACGGAGTGGCCGGTCGGCACCTTCCTGCTGTCGTCGCCGAAGGCGGTCCACACCGCCTTCGGTGCCCGCTACGAGGTCGGGCTGCTGACGAAGATGAACGTCATCCAGGAGGACGCGGTCGAAGACCGCTTCTCCCTGCCTGCCGGCACCCCGGTCATCCCCACCGTCGTGAGCCTGATCCACTCCACCGGGGAGACCAGGATCGCCGTCACCGACAGCAGCAGCGTGCTCACTTCCGCACTGACCTGGGACGCCGGCAACTCGAAGTTGGCGATCATCAACGAGCTGCTGCAGTCCGCCGGCTATTGGGCACTGTGGTGCGACGGCGGTGGGCAGTTTCGGGTCGAACCGTACGTGGATCCGGCGTCCCGGCCCGTCTCGCACGTCTTCGAGTACGGGGAGGCGAGCCTGTACCTCCCCGATTGGGAGCACGAACAGAACCACTCCAGCGTCCCGAACCGCTTCGTCGCGATCGGTGAAGGCGACGAGGAGAACCCTCCCTTGGTGGGAGTGGCGGTCAACGAGGATCCCGCTAGCCCGTACAGCTTCCAGGCGCGAGGCCGGTGGATCACCGCGGAGCCGGACGAGGGCGTGGAAGCGGAGACGCAGACCGTCATCGACCAGTACGCGGCTCGCCGGCTTCGTGACCTGATGGACCCGGTCTCGAGGCTGACGGTGTCGCACGCGATGCTCCAGCTGGAGCAGAACGCCCTGGTGTCGTTCATCCCGGAGGACGGCGTGCAGCGTCTCGCGACCGTGCAGCGCATGGCCTGCGACTTCGTGTTCGCTCCCGACATCAGCGCAGAGTGGAGGCAGGTGTTATGACATCGGTCTTCGAGGAACTGTGGGCGGCTATCAGGGAACTGAAAGCCAACCGCGGCCCCGTAGTCCGGTGGGGAACGGTCGCGACGGGCTCTCCGCTCACCGTGTTCCTGGATGGCAGTCTCGACACTGCCGGGTCGCCGGTGCCGTCCCCGGCACGCTCGGTCATCCCGGACCTGCGTGCCGGGGACCGGGTGCTGTGCGTGGAGCAGCACCGCCGCGTCACTGTCGCCAACGTCGCCGGCCGCGCCCGGCTCGTCGAAGTCACCGACCTGAACGACGCGATCACGCCAGGGTTTCACTGGTGCGCCGGCGACGCCGCGAACAATCCCGCCGGCTTCGAGCTCGTCGTCCTCGCCGAAGCTACCGACGCCGGAGCGATCGTGCAGACGGCCCACCGATCCGGCACGACCTCGAGCAGTGCCCTGCGCACCGAGTGGCGGCGCCGACGGAGCGCGGCCGGTGCGTGGACCGGGTGGTTGGAGATCTCCAATCCTGCGATCGCGGACGGCATTGTCTCGGCATCGGTCGCGGCCAACACCACGGCCAGCTTCTCGGTCACCTTCCCGGCGGCCTGTTCTCTGCGGCACCGAACATCCAGGCGACCATGCAGGTCAACAATCCGCACCTGTACTCCGTCTCGTACAACAACCGCTCCGCATCCGGGGTGACCATCCTCATCCGCAACGAGACCAGCTCCGCGGTGACGCTCACCGCGAGCTGGTCGGCGATCGGGGTGTGACATGGTCTATCCCGTCTTCGACGACGCCGGCAATCAGATCGGCACGCTTGGTTCCCGCGATGTCGTCTGCAGCACCCCGCGCTGCATGAACAGGGGCGTCCCGATCGAGGTGCCCGACAACGACGACCCGGTGCTCTGCGGCCCTGCGGGCAGTGGATCACCCCACCGCCCGAATTCTGACCTCCATCCCCGCTCTGGGCTCCGCTCGAGCGGGCTCTCCGACCATAGGAGCACCATGCGATCCGTGAAGGACTACTACACCTACACTCCGAACGCCCGCCAGCGCTACGGCGCCCGCGGGACGGTGGCCGCACGCATCGCGGCACGGACATCTCGTACAGCACGACACCGGGCACCCCGGTGCCGGCGCTTCTTGGCGGGACCGTGCACGCGATCGTCGCCCCGTCAACCGGGCATGGCTTCGGGCACCAGTCGATCGTGGAGTCGGTGTTCGGCTCCAAGCGCTACCGGGTCTCCTACGCCCACGGCCGCGTCGCCCCACCCGTCCGAAAGGGCCAGACCATCAGCGCCGGCACGAAGGTGCTCGAGGAGGGCACCTCCGGAGCCACCTCCGGCTCCTGCATGCACCAGGAGGTGTTCGACATCGCCCGGGGCGTGTTCATCAACCCGGAGCCCTTCAACAGGCAGGTCCTCACGACCGGCGGCGGAGGTGGCACACTCCTGCCGACACAGCGACTGGTGACGTCGGTGTCCCTGAACCGCCGCCGCACCCCCGACCGCAAGTCCGCGCCGATCAACGAGGCCGGACGCGGCCCCTCAAGCGCGGCACCATCGGGAACTTCGTCGGCTGGAAGCGTGGAGAGAGCGTCGCCGGCAACGACGTCTGGTTCCAGGGCACCTCCGGCCACTGGTTCCACTCCGGCGGCCTCGACGGCGGCGCCCGCACCGTCGGCCTGAAAGACCTCAACCCGAAGGCCACGACCGCCACACGCACCGTGCGCACCCTCAAGGGCTCGACGACTGTCAACGGTCGCTCTCAGCCGAGGACCTCCGCGCCGGTCCGGCAGAAGCTCAAGCGCGTCGTCACCGGCACCTTCGACGGCTACCGCGTCGGGCAGAAGATCACCCAAAACGGCGTCACCAGCGACATCTGGTATCGCGGCGCGTTCAACGGCAACTGGTTCTGGGCCGGGAACTTCACCAACCGCTCGACCACCGGCCTCCGGAAGGTGTGAGCATGCGGCCCCACAACGTCCAGCACGGCCAGAAACGGCCCCAACCGTCCACAGGGCGCCTCCCCAGCGCCCTCCTGGCCGTGCTGGCACCCGCCGCCATCATCTGCCTCCTCGCCCTCGCAGGCACGGCAGGTGATGCCTGATGCCCAACCGCCGCTACAGGAAGATCCCGACCTGGATGATCATTGGCATCGGCCTGCTCGGGACCGGCGCCGCCATCGTCTGGGTCGCCACCCTGCGCGACGAACACGGCGACCGCCTCATCGACACCGCCACCTCGGCGGTCCTGGTCGCGCTGCTGGGCACGGCCGGCACCATCCTCGGCCTCGTCCTCCAGCGCACCGGCGAAGTCCGCCACCAGGTGCAGAACGACCACGGCACCAACTTCCGCGACGACCTCGACGACACCCGCAGCGAGATCGCCGCGGTCCGCGACATCGCCGAGCACGCGGTCCGCGCCGCGCAGAAGGGCTCCGACGACACCGTGCAGCTGCGCGAAGACGTCCAGCAGCTGCGCGAGGACCTCGGCGGCACCCAATCCGACATCCGCGGCATCCGACGAGACATCGGACGCCTGACCAACCACCTCACCCAAAAGGAGTCCTGATGGACATCACCCTGCCCACCATCCCCGCCGGCATGCTCGTGCTGCTCGCGCTCGCCGCGCCCTACCTGCAGGCGCTCGTCCAAGCGCCGGACTGGAAGCCCTGGGCCAAGAAGCTCCTCGCGGTCGTGCTCGCCCTGGTGCTCACGGCCGTCGTGCTGATCTTCTACTACATCTACACCGGCGACGTCATCCCGGACTGGCCAGCCCTCGTGCTCCTCGCGATCGTCGTCGCCCAGGCCTCCTACGCCCTGCTGACCAGAGCCACCGCGACCGCGCTCGAGCACCGCACCTCCGGCGAGATCCCCCGCCACTGACCGCTCGCACACGAGACCCCCGTCTCCGACCACTCACGGTCGGAGACGGGGGTCTTTCGTCGTGCCCGGGATCACGCAGCGTGCGGCGAGACCACCTGCGATACGCGGCCCGGAGTGATGTGCAGGGCCGTAGCGATGTCGCGCACCGACCACCCCTGAGCGGCCAGCCGAGCGGCCGCCTTCGCGGTCGAGTCAGCGAGCTCCTTCTGCTGCTCCTCGAGCTCATGCCGGCGCTCGCCGAGGGCGACGGCCGCGGCGAAGTCGTCGGGGACGCCCTCGAAGCGGAGGGAGATCTCGAAGGTCTCGTCGTCCGGGGCGTCGAGGACCAGGCCTACGACCTCCTGGAGGTTGCGGCGCAGGGCAGGGAGGTTGCGGGCGAAGGTGTGGGCGCCGGCGAGCTCCTGGACGTCGCCGATCCAGGTGTCGCCTTCGCGGGTGACGATAGCGGTGTAGCTCACTTCTTGGTCCATCCTTTCCCGAGGGCCGGTGCGAGGTCGCGGTCGATCTTGCTGAGCAGTCCGGCGGGGATGTCGTCGCGATCCTTGCCGGAGACGGTGGTGTGTGCCACGACGCCGTTCACTTCGATCCGGAAGAAGCGGTGAGAGCCGCGCTGGCGGATCAGCTCCCCGCCCTGGCTGGTGATCTTGGTGATGACTTCGCGTGCCTTCATAGTAGCAGTTTACCCACTAAACACAATTGATGTCAAGTCACTAAACACCAAGATTGAGCGCCCCGACGGATCAGACGTTCCCGCCCTTGTCGCGGATAGCGTACCAACGGTGAGCGATCGATCTGAACCTCTGCACCTCGCCGACAGGCCATTCAGCCTCCTCGGCAGCCTTGTACGCTCGCCACCACATCCGGCCGTAGCTGTCGGCATCGCCGGCTGTCGCGACGCCATCGGTCGGCGCGACCTCGGGATAGCCGTCCGGGACATTGCTCGGCACACTCCCGTTGGTAGGCAGATCGGCGGCGCGACGAGCCATACTCAACCACGTATCCCGGTCGGCATTGACCTTCTGTGTGCTGGCAGCGATTTCCGCTGGTGAGGCGAATCGGGCTACCGAAGCCAGCTCGCCTCGGTAATTCGACCCGAATCCGACCACCACGGCAGGGCTCCCACTCTCCACATACACTCGATCGCCGAGCTGCGGAGGCTGGGGCAAGCGCCACGCATAGGCATACCCATAATCCAGATCGTTGGGATCCCGATCCGGTGCAGCCTCACCGAGTTCGCGATGAGCGACCCGAACCACGTTGACACCCGGTATCTTCCTCCGCACGACCACGAGCGAGATCCACACGAACAGCCACAAGCCGCCCGTGAGTAGCGTAAGGATCAGATGCAGGACGTGGTTGGTCTTCTTCATGCTGCTCGCCTCCGATAGTCGCGTCTCCCGGCAGTGTAGCGAGCGGGGCGAACTCGAGGTCATCGACCATTCGGGCGTGGTCAGGCAGCGAGCTTGTCACCTCGACGCCCCTGATCTGCGCTCGCCGCGGATGGCAGCTCGACGATCTCGGCGGTCTTCGTGCCGCGGCCGGAGCGCGTCGGGAGCTCCCTCGTCGGCAGCACGGCGAGGGCGGTACGGCGGTCCTCGTCGAGCACCTTCGTGTAGCGCTGCGTCGTCTGCAGCGACGAGTGCCGCATGAGCTCCTGGACGGCGCGGATGTTCGCTCCACGGCGGACGAGCTCCGTGCCGAAGGCGTGCCGCAGGGAGTGACCGGTGAGGGAAGTGTCGACGATGCCGGCACGGTTGCGTGCGTCGGTAAGGAGGTCACTGACCGAGCTGCCCTTGATGTGCCCCGAACGACCCTTCCGGGCGGGGAACCACCACCCGGGCCCATCGTCGGGGCAATCTCGCGGATCGTGTCGTGGAGCGGCAGATAGTCGGTGCGGCCGCCCTTGCCGAGGACTTTGAGGGTGCCAGCGTCGAGGTCGACGTCGTCGGAATGCACGGCGGCGATCTCCGATGCCCGGAGACCCTGGTACGCGGCCAGGAGAATCATCACCCGCGTCCGCCGATAGGCGCCCGAGGACAGCAGCGCATCGATCTGCTCCTGCGTGTAGGGCCGGGGAAGGTGCGGTGGCACGATCACCTCGGGGAGCCGCAGCGCGGGATTGTCGGCACGGAGGCCCTCGGCATGCAGGAAGCCGTAGAACGCGAGGTAGGTCGCTCGGGCTGTCGCCTGGGTCGACGGTGCGATGCCGTCGCGGGCCTGATCGCGTCGGAGGTGGAACACCGTCGCGTCGAGCAGTGTGGTGCCCTGCCGTGCAGCGAATGCACGCAGGATCGAAGCTCGGGTGCTGACGGTGCGTTTCGCCCGGTTGCCGGCGCGCAGGTAGTCGGAGTAGGCGGCAAGCAGATCTTCGTCGTTCATGGTCTTCCCCTGATCGGTGAGCTTTCCTCGACGCTATGAACCGCGACGAGCGCGCCGCGAGGACCGACCCGCCCAGACTCGCGGAGCGTTCCTGGTGGGTGTCGTTCATGCGGCTGAATGCAGCCAGTGGGGTATCAAGACTGAGGGTGCAGCGCGGAGTGCACGGGGCATGCCGTGTCATCGCAATCGACGGTGCATCGCCCGTGACAGCCGAAGCAGATCGTCAGCTCGCCCTCGAAGTCGTACTCGAGCCCGTCGCCGCCGCACGACTCACACCAGTGCTCACCGATGTCGAGTGCGGCGGGCGGGTCGCCGGCGATGAAGCGCCCGTCGCCGAGCTCGATGATCGTAGCCATCAGGCGCTCGCCGGGAAGAGCTCGGTGACCTGCGCGAGCCGCTCCCGCTCAACTGGCGGGTGCTCACGGGTCGGCAAGAAGTGAAGTGTGCCCCCGACAGGAGTCGAACCTGCGACCTTCGGTACCGGAAACCGGCGCTCTATCCACTGAGCTACGGAGGCGTACCGGTCAACGATATCAGCGTTCGGGGCGAGTTCTGTGCCGGAAGCGCTGCGTGAGCACAGGCGAAGACGCGGAGACAGGCAGGTTTCCCGGATATCTTCCTGTTCCCCGCGCGTTCGCCTGTTCTCACGCGGCGACCCCGCGTGTCAGATCACTGGGCAGACGCCGCAGGCGCAGGCGCAGCCAGCTCCGCGAGTGCGGACGCGACCTGCTCGGCCAGATACCGGTGCCCGTCGTCGGAGGGATGCCGGCGCCCCTCGTCGACGTCGATCACCGCCAGGTAGTTGCCCTCCGTGATCCACTCCCGCTCGACCGGCGAGATGTACCACCAGCCGCGTGCCGCGGCCAGCTCGCCCAGGTCGCGGTCGATCCGGGCCGTGCCCTTCGCGACCGGCAGCGCATGCGGTGCGGGCCCGAGCACGACGATCGCGGCATCCGGATAGAGCGCCGAGAGCGCGTCCCAGGCATCCGTGACCGCTTCTCGATACCCGGACGTGCCGAGCCTGCGGTCGTTGATCGACCCCTGGACGATCACGAGGTCGGGGAGAGTCCGGGGTCGAGCGCGGCGATGCGCGCGCCGAAGGTGTTGCCGAAGTGCCCCTCGCGCAGATAGCCGCTGGCCGGCTCGCCGTCGACGATCGTCTCGCCGCCGATGAGCTCTGCGAGGAGAGCAGCGTAGCCGAGTGTCGGTGCGCTCGCGGCCGCGCCGTAGGTCCATGAGTCGCCGAACACCAGGACCCGAGGGCTCTCGGGCAGCGCGAGCGCTGCGGGGGCCACGGAGACGACATCGGATCCCGCACCCGCCGGCGACGCGATCGGGGCGGCGCCCACGGCCGCCACAGGCCGAGAACGGCGGCGAGGGCGGCCACGAGGATCAGCGCGATGAGCCCCGGGATCCGGATGCTGCGATGCGCTGAGGCCGCTTTCATGGTCCGAGAGTAGGCGAATGCCGCCCTCGCGCCCAATCGCGGCGTCACAGAACCGTAGAATTGACGGTCTATGAACCCCGAGACTCTCGCCGAAGCCCTCCTCGCCGTCATCGCACCGATCGCGGAGGCACGACGACCCGGCGAGCCTCTGGCGATCGACGCCGCCGACATCACGATCGATCGCCCGCGCAACCGCGATCACGGCGACTGGTCGTCCAACATCGCGATGCGCCTGGCGAAGCCCTTCGGCACGAACCCGCGTGAGCTCGCGCAGGAGATCGCCGACGCGCTCGCCGCGCACGAGGGCATCGCCAGCGTCGAGGTCGCCGGCCCCGGGTTCATCAATGTCCGGCTGGATGCCGCGGCGGCGGGCTCCCTCGCGAAGGCCATCGTCGAGACGGGCGTCGCCTACGGCACGAACGACTCGCAGGCCGGCAACTCGATCAACCTCGAGTTCGTCAGCGCCAACCCGACCGGCCCGATGCACATCGGCCACACCCGCTGGGCGGCGCTCGGCGATGCGATCGGACGCCTGCTGGCCGCCAGCGGCGCCAACGTCGCCCGCGAGTTCTACATCAACGACGCCGGAGCCCAGATGGACCGCTTCGGCCGCTCCATCCTGGCCGCGGTGCGCGGCGAGGAGATCCCGAGGACGGCTACGCGGGCTCCTACATCTACGACCTCGCCGAGCGCGTGGTCGCCGCCGAGCCCGGCATCCTGGATCTGGACGACGACCAGCAGTTCCTCGTCGCACGCGACCTGGCCTACGAGTTCCAGCTCGGCGATCTGAAGGCGTCGCTGGAGAAGTTCAACGTGCACTTCGACGTGTGGTTCAGCGAGCGCACGCTGCACGCCCCCGCCGAAGACGGCGGCCCGAGCCTCGTCGACCAGGCCGTCGACCGCCTCCGCGCGCAGGGCCACGTCTTCGACGCCGACGATGCGGTGTGGGTGCGCACGACCGACTTCGGCGACGACAAGGATCGCGTGATCCGTCGCTCGAACGGCGAGTACACGTACTTCGCCGCGGATGCCGCCTACTACCTGAACAAGGGCGACCGCGGCTATCAGCACAAGATCTACCTGCTGGGCGCCGACCACCACGGCTACGTGCACCGTCTCAAAGCGCTCGCCGGTGCCGCCGGCGACGACCCCGAGAAGGACATCGAGGTGCTCATCGGCCAGCTCGTCTCGATCAACGGCGCGCGGCTGAGCAAGCGCGCCGGCAACATCATCGAGCTCGACGACCTGCGCGACTGGCTGGGGACGGACGCGCTGCGCTACTCGCTCGAGCGCTACCCGGCCGATTCGCCGCTCACCCTCGACCCCGAGATCCTCCAGAAGCGCACGAACGACAACCCCGTCTTCTACGTGCAGTACGCGCACGCCCGCACCCACAACGTCGCCCGCAATGCGGAGGACTCGGGCGTGGGTCGTACGCAGTTCGCCCCCGAGACCCTCACGCACGAGACCGAGGCGGCGCTGCTGGGCGCATTGCAGGAGTTCCCCGCATCGTGGCCTTCGCCGCCGAGGTGCGCGAGCCCCACCGCGTCGCGCGCTACCTCGAGGAGCTCGCCGGCCTCTACCACCGCTGGTACGACAATTGCCGCGTGATCCCGCAGGGCGACGACCCGATCGAGCCCGTGCACCACACACGCCGCTGGCTCAACGACGCCACCGGCCAGGTGCTGCGCAACGGACTCGACCTCCTCGGCGTCCGGGCTCCGGAGCGCATGTGACGGCACACCCCGCGGCGGTCGGGCAGACACCCCGTCGTCGGCGTCGTTGGCCCTGGGTGCTGCTGATCGTCGTGGTGCTCGCCGGCGTCCTCGTCGTCGCCGGCGAGGTGATCGCCCGTGCGGTCGTTCCGCAGGTCGTGCGCGCCCAGGTCGTCCAGGCGCTCGAACTCCCCGATGACCAGGACCTGGAGGTCGAGGCCGAGGGCGTCCTGCTGCCGCAGCTGCTGACCGGAACTCTGAACGCCCTCCACCTGTCATCGGATGCGGTCGATCTCGGGGAGCTGACCGGCAGCGTCGAGGCGACGGCGACCGACGTGCCCGTACGCGGTGGCGAGATCGGCGGCATCACCGGCACCCTGCGGATCGAGGCCGACCAGTTCACCGGGTTGCTGGCGGCATCCGACATCCCGCTGGAGCGGATCACCCTCGGTGACGGCGTCGTGACCCTCGAAGGAACGGTGCCGGTCTTCCTCGTCGAGCTGCCCGTGAAGGTGGGGTCGAGCCGAGTGTCCGCGACGGCGACATCCTGCTGCGTCCGTCGGTCTTCGAGATCGGCGGCGCCGAGGTCGACATCTCGGCCCTTGCAGAGCGACTGGGCGGATTCGGCGGCGACCTCACCGGCCCCTACACCGTGTGCATCGCCGATCGGATGCCGGCGGGCATCGCTCTCACCGATATCACCGTCGCAGGTGGCGCCGCGGTATTCGACGTCTCCGTCGACGGCCGGATCACGGTCGACGAGACGCTGCAGCAGCTCGGCAGCTGCGGCTGACGGTCCGCGCCTCACCCGGTCGTTGAGCGGGGACGCGCAGCGACCGAGCCGACACGCGGTGCGGATGCCGCTCAGTCGCTCGCAGCCGCATCGCGGGCGGCGCGCAGCTCGGCCGCGGCTTCGGCGACCGCCTTCTCGGCCTGCTGCACCCGACGCTCGGGGAGGGTGCGCGCCGAGAAGCGGGCGTGCACGCGGTCGTGCTCCTCGTCGACGCCGACGCAGATGTAGCAGGCGGCGTAGAGGATCACCTGCGTCGACAGGTTCACCCACAGCAGCAGCGCGATGAGGGAGGCGAACGAGGCCAGCAGCGGGTTCGAGGTGGCACCGCCGACGAAGAGGCTCGACAGCTCCTGCAGCACGAGCAGTCCGGCACCGCCGAGGAGCGCTCCCGGCCACAGGGCCCGTGCCGACGCCCGCACCCCCGACAGCAACCAGAAGACCGCGGCGATGAGACCCACGTCGAGCGCGAACACGACCAGCAGCGACAACAGCCGAATCCCCCAGGAGGCGGCGGCGCCGTCGAGCCCGATCGCCTCCGCGACCTCCCGTACGCCCAGGCGTGCGGCGAAGGTCAGGCCCGCTGCGACGACGAAGGCGGCGGCGATGCCGAGCGCGAGGGCGAGGTTGCGCAGCAGCACCCACACGAAGGAGATGTCGTCGGATGCGGTGCCCGCCAGAACGCGCAGCGCGGTGCGCAGGGAGCCGATCGCGCCGAGCGCGGCGCCGATGAGACCGATGAGCGACAGCGTCCCGGCGATGGAGAGCCCCACCGGCGCACGGATCGAGTCGGGGTCGACGATGCCGTTCTCCCCGACGAGGCCCGGGATCGCGCTGTCGACCGCGTCGATGAGCGCAGCCCATGCGGTCGGGTTGCCGGAGAGCCACAGCGCGGCGATCGAGAAGCCCAGCAGCAGGCCGGCGAAGATGCTGAACAGCGCGCGGTAGGTGATGCCGTCGGCGAGCATCGGACCACGCCGCTCGGTGTACTGGAGCGCGGCGCGGACGGGCTTGCGCTCCAGCGCCCAGGCCGTCACCGCCGCGATCGTGCGCTGCACCCCGCCCAGCGGTTTCTCTGACTCTGTCCTGCTCACGTCGTCCACCCTACGCAGGCGCCGTCGCGCGCTCACACCCTTGACATCCCACTTCCGGTGCGGCATCCGACAGGACACACGTCGCTGGCCGACTCTGCCTGTCTCAGAAGATGCGGGCTGTCGTGCACTGTAGGCGCATCTTCTGAGACCGCCGGAACCGTGTGTCTCAGAAGATGCGGGAACCGCCCGGGTTTGCCCGCATCTTCTGAGACAGGCTCCGACTGCGGCGAACGGGACGTATGCCGAGGGGTGATGCAGTGTCGATATGATCGAGGGATCGTCGCCCCGCGCGATCCTCCGAAGTCTCCAGCTAAGGTGCTCCGTGATCTCCCGCCTGCCCGCCAATCCGCTCGCTCCGCAGTGGCTCGCCGTGCCCGAGGACGCCAATGCGCTCGCCGCAGGCGTGTGGCCGGCATCCGCCGCCCGAGACGACGACGGCGCCCTCACGATCGCCGGAGCCCGCGCCGACGAGCTCGTCCAGCGGCACGGCACGCCGCTCCTGGTCATCGACGAGGACGAGGCCCGTGGCCGCGCCGAGCGCCTGCGCGCAGCCTTCGACCGCGCTGCCGCCGCTCACGGCACGACCGCGACCGTGTATTACGCCGGAAAGGCGTTCCTCAGCACGATCGTCGCGCAGTGGATGACGGATGCCGGGCTGAACGTCGACGTCTGCACGGGTGGGGAGCTCGCCGTCGCGCTCGCCGCGGGCGTGGCGCCGGACCGCGTCGGCTTCCACGGCAACAACAAGTCGGTCGCCGAACTCGAGCGCGCCGTCGAGACGGGCGTCGGCACGATCATCGTCGACAGCGAGATCGAGATCGAGCGCCTCGCCGCGATCACCGCGCGCACCGGCACCGAGCAGCGCGTGCTCGTGCGCGTGAACAGCGGCGTGCACGCAGAGACCCACAGCTTCCTCGCCACGGCCCACGAAGACCAGAAGTTCGGGTTCACGCTCGTCGAGGCGGAGGCGGCGGTCGCCCGCATCCGAGAGCTGCCTTTCGTGCGCTTCGTGGGGCTGCACTGCCACATCGGTTCGCAGATCTTCGGCGTCGCCGGCTTCCGCGAGTCCGCCTCCCGGGTGATCGAGCTGCACGCACGGCTCCAAGAGGGCGGCGAGGTCCCGATCCTCAACCTCGGCGGGGGTTTCGGCATCGCCTATACCAGCGCCGACGACCCGACGCCGATCGACGAGCTGGCAGAGGGCATCGTCGCGACCGTCGCCGACGAGTGCGCCGCGCGCGGCATCCGGATCCCGCGCCTCGCCTTCGAACCCGGACGCTCCATCATCGGCACCGCCGGCGTCACCCTCTACGAGATCGGCACGACCAAGGACGTCACGGTCGACACGGGCGGAGAGACCGCCGCGCGCCGCTACGTCAGCGTCGACGGCGGCATGAGCGACAACGCCCGCCCCGCGCTGTACGGCGCGCAGTACTCCGCCCGCCTCGCATCCCGCGAGGGCACCGGCGATCCCGTGCTCGTGCGCGTCGTCGGCAAGCACTGCGAGTCCGGCGACATCGTCGTCGACCACGAGTACCTGCCGGGCGACCTCACCCCCGGCGACCTGCTCGCCGTCCCCGCGACCGGCGCCTATTGCGCCTCGCTCGCGAGCAACTACAACCATGTGCCGCGCCCGGCGGTCATCGCCGTGCAGGACGGCGTCTCGCGCGTGCTTGTGCACGGGGAGACCATCGACGATCTGCTCGCGCGTGATGCCGGAATCCCGTCCGCTGTACCCGAAGCTCGTACTGAGCGAGCGCCAGCGGGTCGAAGTGAAGGAGAACGATGCTTGTACTGAGCGAATGGAATGAGTCGAAGTGACACCCGAGTACCGACGACTCCGCGTGGCGCTTCTGGGCGCCGGCGCGGTGGGATCGCAGGTGGCCTCGCTCCTGCTCCAGCACGGCGACGAGCTCGCCGACCGCGCCGGGGCCGTTCTGGAGCTGGCCGGCATCGCCGTGCGCGACGTGAACGCTCCCCGCGACGTGGATCTTCCCGCCGAGCTGTTCACGACGGATGCCGAGAGCCTCATCGTCGGTGCGGACATCGTCATCGAGCTCATGGGCGGGATCGAGCCCGCCCGCGAGTACATCCTCCAGGCGATCGGCTCCGGCGCGGATGTCGTGACCGCCAACAAGGCGCTGCTGGCCACCCACGGTCCCGAACTGTTCGAGGCGGCCGACCAGGTGGGTGCCTCCGTGCACTACGAGGCTGCGGCCGCCGGTGCGATCCCGATCATCCGCCCGCTGCGCGATTCGCTCGCCGGCGACCGCATCGTGCGCATCATGGGCATCGTCAACGGCACGACCAACTACATCCTCGACCGCATGGACACCGAGGGCGCCGACTTCGCCGACGTCCTGGCCGAGGCGCAGAGGCTCGGCTACGCCGAGGCCGACCCCACGGCGGATGTCGAGAGCTATGACGCCGCCCAGAAGGCCGCGATCCTCGCGAGCCTCGCCTTCCACACGGCCGTTCCGCTCGAGGCCGTGCACCGCGAGGGCATCACCGGCGTCACCAAGGCCATGATCGACCAGGCGCGCGACGCCGACCAGGTGATCAAGCTGCTCGCCGTGTGTGAGCGCATCGACGTGGATGGCGCCGAGTCGATCTCGGTGCGGGTCTACCCGGCGCTCGTCTCGCGCACGCATCCGCTCGCCTCCGTGCACGGCGCGCACAACGCCGTCTTCGTCGAGGCCGAGGCGGCCGGCGACCTCATGTTCTACGGCGCCGGCGCCGGTGGCATCCAGACCGCGTCCGCCGTGCTCGGAGACGTGGTCTCGGCCGCCCGCCGCCACATCGCCGGCGGCACCGGGGTGGGGGAATCGACCCGGGCGAACATGCCGGTCGCCCCGATCGGCCACGTCGTGACCCGGTACCAGATCACCCTCGAAGTGGACGACCAGCCCGGCGTCCTCGCCACGATCGCAGGGATCCTCAGCGACGGCGGCGTCTCGGTCGCCACCGTCGTGCAGACGGTGGTCGACCTTTCGACGCCGGTTGCTGAGCCTGGTCGAAGCACAGGGACCGGGATTCCCACGGCCCTCCTCGTCATCGGCACCCACCGGGCCACCGAACAGGCGCTCAGCGACACCGTCGCGCGCCTGGCAGAAAGCGATGTCGTCGAACGTGTGGCCAGCGTGCTGCGCGTGGAAGGAGAATGACCATGGCACATCTTTGGCGCGGAGTCCTGCGCGAGTACGCCGACCGGCTCGGGGTCACCGAGCAGTCCACCGTCGTCACCCTCGGCGAGGGCGGCACGCCCCTGCTTCCTGCACCTGCGCTCTCGCGCCGCACCGGTGCCGACGTCTGGGTGAAGTTCGAGGGCATGAACCCGACCGGCTCCTTCAAGGACCGCGGCATGACCGTCGCGCTGTCCCGCGCCGTCGAGCACGGCGCGAAGGCCGTCATCTGCGCCTCGACGGGCAACACGTCGGCATCCGCCGCCGCCTACGCAGCCCACGCGGGGATCACCGCGGCCGTGCTCGTGCCCGAGGGCAAGATCGCGATGGGCAAGCTCAGCCAGGCCGTCGCCCACAACGGACAGCTCATCCAGGTGCGCGGCAACTTCGACGACTGCCTCGACATCGCCCGCGAGCTCGCCGAGCACTATCCGGTCCACCTGGTCAACTCCGTCAACCCCGACCGCATCGAGGGGCAGAAGACCGCCGCCTACGAGGTCGTCGAGGTGCTCGGCGACGCACCCGACTTCCACTTCATCCCGGTCGGCAACGCCGGCAACTACACCGCCTACTCCCGCGGCTATCGTGAGGAGGAAGGGCGCGGCGAGGCCACCCGCGTGCCGCGCATGTTCGGCTTCCAGGCCGAGGGCTCGGCGCCGATCGTGCGCGGCGAGGTCGTGAAGAACCCCGACACCGTCGCGACCGCGATCCGCATCGGCAACCCCGCCTCGTGGGAGCTCGCGCTGGAGGCGCAGAAGGCGACGGACGGGTACTTCGGGGCGATCGACGACAGGCGCATCCTCGAGGCGCAGAAGCTGCTCTCTGGCGAGGTCGGGATCTTCGTCGAGCCCGCCTCCGCCATCAGCGTCGCGGGTCTCCTCGACCGCGCTGAGGCCGGTGCCGTCCCGAAGGGCGCGCGCGTCGTGCTCACGGTCACCGGTCACGGCCTCAAGGACCCCCAGTGGGCGCTGCGTCAGCCGGACGGGTCGGATGTCGCCCCACCGTCGTCGACGCCGCCACGAGCGAGGTCGCGAGCGTCCTGGGCCTGCAGCCGAAGGGATCCGACGCGTGAGCGAGGGGGCTCCGGTCCCTCTGCCCGCCGAAGGGCGCACCGTCGCGGTGCGCGTCCCCGCCACCGCGGCCAATCTCGGCCCGGGCTTCGACACGCTGGGGCTCGCGCTGAGCGTCTACGACGAGCTGATGATCACGGCGCTGGAGGCGTCGCGACTCGAGATCGAAGTGCGCGGCTCCGGTGCCGATGAGATCGCGCGTGACGAGAGCAATCTCGTCGTGCGCTCGATCGCCCATGTGTTCGCCGATGCCGGGCGCCCTCTGCCGGGTCTGCGCATCGTCGCCGACAACGGCGTCCCGCACGGCCGTGGTCTGGGCTCCTCCGGGGCCGCCGTCGTCGCCGGCGTGCTGGCGGCCGCCGGGCTCCTCGAGGGGAGGTCTCCTTCTCCGACGACGACCTGCTGCGCCTGGCGACCGAGCTCGAGGGCCACCCCGACAATGTCGCCCCGGCGCTCTTCGGCGGCCTCACCATCGCCTGGGAGGGCGATCGCGGTCCGCAGCACAAGAAGCTCCTCGTGCACCGCGGTGTCGCCCCGCTCGTGCTCGTGCCCTCGTACACGATGTCGACGGCGCTGGCGCGTTCCCTCCAGCCCGCGCACGTGCCGCGGGAGGATGCGGTCTTCAACGTCTCGCGGTCCGCGCTGCTGATCGCCGCGCTCACGCAGAGCCCGGAGCTCCTCCTGGATGCGACCGCCGACCGTCTCCATCAGGACTACCGCGCCGAGGCCATGCCGGAGACGAGTCGCGTGCTGCGCGCCCTCCGTGAGGCGGGGTTCGCGGCGGTCGTCTCCGGTGCGGGGCCGAGCCTGCTGGTGCTCGCCGACGGCCCGGGCCGCCGTCAGGAGGCCGCAGCCGTCGCCGACGCAGCCTCCGACACCCCGTGGGAGCAGCTGATGCTCGCCGTCGACGTCCGTGGTGGTAGAGTATGGAATCGAGCGGAGGGCTCCACGTCACACTCGTGAATCTGGCCCCGTCGCACTTCTGCGAGATCCGCACGGCAATCCCCACAGCTTTCTGAGCTGTGGCTGGCATGCGCCCTCAGGGGTGCTCCGTGCGAACACGTATAGCACCCGTTATCGCGTGGACCGCTCACCCCCACGACATATGAGGGAGTACTCGTGGAGAATTTCTCCGAGACCCAGAACGATCAGCCCGTCGCCGCATCCGGCGACACCACCACCGACGCGCCGGTCGCCGAGGCGCCGCGCAAGCGCGCCCCGCGCCGGGCGACCACCGCCACGGCCGCGGCCAAGGCGAGCGAGCAGGCCGCGGCTCCCGCCGGAGAAGAGGCGCCCAAGGCCAAGGCGCCGCGCGCGAGCCGCGCGAAGAAGGCCGCAGAGTCGGATGCCGCGACCACCGAGTCCGCCGCATCCGATGCCCCGGCATCCGACGCTCCGGCCGAGGAGCCCAAGAAGCGCCCGTCGCGTGCCCGCAAGGCGCCCGCGAAGACGGAGGATGCCGCGGCATCCGAGAGCGCCGCGCAGGGTGAGACCGCGAAGGACGACGCACCCGCCTCCGACGCGCCGAAGGGCGACGAGAAGGCCGACAACGGCGCCAAGAGCACCGCGTCCAGCAAGGGCCGGGCGGTGCCAAGGCCAAGGCCGACGCGAAGAGCAAGCCCGAGACCAAGGGCGAGTCCGCCGACGGCAAGTCCGAGGGCGAAGGCGAAGCCTCGGGCGACGACAGCGGCAACGAGTCCACCGGACGCAACCGCAACCGCAACCGCAGCCGCAGCCGCGGCCGCGGACAGGGCGGTCAGACGGGCGGGCAGGAACCGCCCGCGGACGACGAGGGTTCCGCCGGCGGGGGTCGCACGCGCCAGCGCAACAAGCGCCGTGGTGGCGCGAACGACGAGTTCGAGCCCGAGATCGGCGAGGACGACGTCCTCATCCCCATCGCGGGCATCCTCGATGTCCTCGACAACTACGCCTTCGTGCGCACGACCGGCTACCTCTCCGGTCCCAGCGACGTCTACGTCTCGCTCGGCCAGGTCAAGAAGTACAACCTGCGCAAGGGCGACGCGGTCGTCGGCGCCATCAAGCAGCCCCGCGAGGGCGAGCAGCAGGGCCGCCAGAAGTACAACGCTCTTGTCAAGGTCGACTCGGTCAACGGGCTCTCGGTCGAGGACGCCGCCACCCGCGTCGACTTCGGCAAGCTCACCCCGCTGTACCCGCAGGAGCGCCTGCGCCTGGAGACGGCGCCCGAGAAACTGACCCAGCGCATCATCGACCTCGTCGCCCCCATCGGCAAGGGCCAGCGCGGCCTCGTCGTCGCGCCCCCGAAGGCCGGCAAGACGATCGTCCTGCAGCAGATCGCGAACGCGATCGCGCAGAACAACCCCGAGGTCCACCTCATGGTCGTGCTCGTCGACGAGCGCCCCGAAGAGGTCACCGACATGGAGCGCACCGTCAAGGGCGAGGTCATCGCCTCGACCTTCGACCGTCCCGCGGAAGATCACACGACCGTCGCCGAGCTCGCCATCGAGCGCGCCAAGCGCCTCGTGGAGCTTGGCCGTGACGTCGTCGTGCTCCTCGACTCGATCACCCGCCTGGGCCGCGCCTACAACCTGGCCGCCCCGGCATCCGGTCGCGTCCTCACCGGCGGCGTCGACGCCTCGGCGCTGTACCCGCCCAAGCGCTTCTTCGGCGCCGCGCGCAACATCGAGAACGGCGGCTCGCTGACCATCCTCGCCACCGCGCTCGTGGAGACCGGGTCCAAGATGGACGAGGTCATCTTCGAGGAGTTCAAGGGCACCGGCAACAGCGAACTGCGCCTGTCGCGCCAGCTCGCCGACAAGCGCATCTTCCCTGCCGTCGACGTCAACGCGTCGTCCACCCGCCGCGAGGAGATGCTGCTCTCGCCCGACGAGGTCAAGATCACCTGGAAGCTGCGCCGTGCCCTCGCCGGGCTCGACCCGCAGCAGGCGCTCGAGGTCGTGCTCGGCAACCTCAAGGAGACGAGCTCGAACGTCGAGTTCCTCGTGCGGATGCAGAAGTCGATCCCGACGGCTCCCGCCGGCGGCCACAGCCACGGCCACGAGAACAACATCCGCTGATCGTGTTCGAATCGGTCCATGCTCTCATCGACGAGCATCGCCGGGTGCAGGAGGAGCTCTCCGACCCGGCGGTGCACGCCGACGCGGCACGGGCCAAGCGGGTCAATCGCCGCTATGCGGAGCTGAGCCGGATCGTCGCCGCGCACGAGGCGTGGGTGGCGGCGGGGGAGGACCTCGAGGCGGCGCGCGAGCTCGCCAAGGAGGACGAGGCGTTCGCCGAGGAGGTGCCGACGCTGGAGGAGCATCTCGCCGAGGCGCAGGAGCGCCTGCGGCGCCTGCTCATCCCTCGCGACCCGGATGACGCACGCGACGTGATCATGGAGATCAAGGCCGGGGAGGGCGGCGCCGAGAGCGCGCTGTTCGCGGCCGACCTGCTGCGCATGTACATGCAGTACGCCGCATCCAAGGGGTGGAAGACCGAGCTCCTCGAGCGCAACGAGTCCGACCTCGGCGGCTACAAGGACGTCCAGGTCGCGATCAAGGGCTCCTCCACCGATCCCGCCCAGGGCGTGTGGGCGCACCTGAAGTACGAGGGCGGCGTGCACCGCGTGCAGCGCGTGCCCGCCACCGAGTCGCAGGGTCGCATCCACACCTCCACCACGGGCGTGCTCGTCTTTCCTGAGGTCGACGAGCCCGAAGAGATCGAGATCAACCAGAACGACCTCAAGGTCGACGTCTACCGCTCCTCGGGCCCCGGCGGGCAGTCGGTCAACACGACCGACTCGGCCGTGCGCATCACGCATCTGCCGACCGGCATCGTCGTCTCGATGCAGAACGAGAAGTCGCAGCTGCAGAACCGCGAGGCCGGGATGCGCGTCCTGCGCGCCCGGCTCCTCGCCCGCCAGCAGGAGGAGCTCGCCGCCGCGGCATCCGACGCCCGCAGGTCGCAGATCCGCGGCATGGACCGCTCTGAGCGCATCCGCACTTACAACTTCCCCGAGAACCGCATCGCCGATCACCGCACCGGGTACAAGTCCTACAACCTCGACCAGGTCATGGACGGCGCGCTCGAGCCCATCATCGAGTCGTGCATCTCCGCCGACGAGGAGGAGCGACTCGCCGCCCTCGGCGAATGACGCTCTTCCCGTCAAGCGCTCTCCGGCGGTGGTATGTTCAGCGCCATGATCACGTTTCTCATCCGGTCGCTCATCTTCCTCGCCTCGGCCGCGGTCGGACTGATCGTGGCGAACCTGCTACTAGCGGGGTTCCATATCGACTGGCGCGATTGGTGGGGCTTCGTCCTGGCCATCGTCATCTTCGCGGTGCTGCAGAGCGTGCTCGCGCCGTGGCTCGCGCGTGTGGCGCAGCGCAACGCGCCGGCGCTGCTGGGCGGCATCGGCATCGTGTCCACCTTCGTCGCACTGCTCATCGTCGTGCTGATCCCCGATGCCGGACTGTCGATCGGCGAGCCCGTGCTGCTGACGTGGATCCTCGCTCCGGTGATCGTGTGGATGGTCACCGCGCTGGCGACCTGGCTGCTGCCCGCGGTGTTCCTCAAGAAGAAGGTCGAAGAGCGCCGCGACGAGAACTGAGGGCGGAGGGCGGCGACTCGCGCCTGACCCGGGTCGCGTCTAGATCGAGTACTCGGGAACCGTCAGCGCGCTCTTCGCGGCAGGCGCCGAGGCCTTCCCGCGGGGGCGAGCGGGAACGCCCACGAGCACGACGTTCGGCGGAGCGTCCTTGGTGACCACGGCGTTGGCGCCGACGACGCTGCCGGCGCCGATCGTGATGGGTCCCAGGATCTTGGCGCCCGCGCCGACCATCACACCGTCCTGGAGCGTCGGATGCCGCTTCCCGCCTTCCCGCTGCCGGCCGCCGAGGGTGACCCCGTGGTAGAGCATGACGTCGTCACCGACTTCGGCGGTCTCGCCGATCACGACGCCCATGCCGTGGTCGATGAAGAAGCGTCGGCCGATCGTGGCGCCCGGGTGGATCTCGATGCCGGTGAGCCAGCGGGTGATCTGCGAGCCGGCCCGGGCGAGGAAGCGCAGCCTCCACCCCCACAGCCGGTGGTTGATCCGGTGCGCCCACACGGCGTGCAGACCCGGGTACAGCAGAGCCATCTCCAACCCGCTGCGTGCCGCGGGATCGTGGACGCGCGCCGCACGAAGGTCCTCGCGGATCCGGGCGATGACTCCCACGATGGTCAGTCCTCTGCGGGGTCTTCGTAGAGGGTCGTGGTGAGGTAGCGCTCACCGGAGTCGGGCACGATCACGACGATGTTCTTGCCGGCGCTCTCCGGGCGGCGGGCGATCTCGAGCGCGGCCCAGACGGCGGCGCCGGAGGACATGCCCGCGAGGATCCCCTCGCGTGTGGCCAGTTCGCGGGCGACGCGGATGGCGTCGTCGAACTCGACGTCGAAGATCTCGTCGATGATCTCGCGATTGAGGATCGCGGGGACGAAGTTCGGCCCGATGCCCTGGATGCGGTGACCGCCGGGGCGCCCCTCGGTGAGCATGGGGGAGTCCTTGGGCTCGACCGCGACGACCTGGACGTCCGGGTTGCGCTGCTTGAGCACCTCTCCGACGCCGGTGATCGTGCCGCCGGTCCCGATGCCGGCGACGAAGACGTCGACCTTGCCGTCGGTGTCGGCCCAGATCTCCTCGGCGGTCGTGCGCCGGTGGATCGCGGGGTTCGCCTCGTTCTCGAACTGGCGCACCCAGATCGCACCGGGGGTGTCCTCGACGATCTGCTTGGCGGTGTTGACCGCCTCGGTCATGCCCTTGTAGGGGTCGGTCAGCACGAGTTCCGCGCCGTATGCCTTCAGCAGCATGCGACGCTCCTTGCTCATCGACGCGGGCATCGTGAGGATCACCCGGTAGCCGCGGGCCGCGCCGACGAGGGCGAGGGCGATGCCGGTGTTGCCGCTGGTCGACTCGACGATCGTGCCGCCCGGCTTCAGCTCTCCCGAGGCCTCTGCGGCGTCGATGAGCGCGATGCCCAGGCGGTCCTTGACGCTCGAGCCGGGGTTGTAGAACTCCAGCTTGGCCAGGACCGTTCCCGGCAGACCTTCGCTCACGGAGTTCAGCCTCACCAGGGGTGTACCGCCGAAGGCCGTGGTGATGTCGGAGTGGATGCCTGCCATGGAATCTCGCCTTTCTGCGCACGAGGGGTGCCGAACAAGCCTAGGCGAGCGCGGCCTCTCCCGTGCACTTTGTGACACCCTCGCCGGAATAGGGTGGGAGGGTGAGTGAAGGATCCGGGGAGCGGCCGCTGAGCGCGCTCGTGCGCGCCGCCGCCGAGACCCTCGCCGCGGCGGGAGTCCCCGATCCGCAGGTCGACGCCGAGCTCCTCGTCGGCCACGTGCTCGGGCAGGGGCGCGGACAGGTCGCCGCGGCATCGGTCCGGGGAGACCGCCTCACCGCCGCCGAGGCCGCAGCACTCGATGCGCTCGTGGCCCGCCGAGCCGCCCGCGAACCGCTGCAGCATCTCACCGGCACCGCGCCGTTCCGGCACCTGGAGCTCGCCGTCGGCCCCGGCGTCTTCGTGCCGCGGCCGGAGACCGAGACGGTCGTGCAGTTCGCGATCGACGCGCTGCTGAACGCCCCCGACCCCGCGCCGGTCGGCATCGACCTCGGCACGGGAAGCGGCGCGATCGCCCTCGCGATGGCCACCGAGGTGCCGCACAGCCGCATCTTCGCCGCCGAGCTGTCGCCCGAGGCGCACCGCTGGGCCGCGCAGAACACGGCGCGCGCCGAGAACCTCACGCTCGTGCAGGCCGACCTGGCCGAGGCCTTCGACGATCTCGCCGGCCGCGCGCACGTCGTGATCTCCAACCCCCCGTACGTGCCGGATGCCGCGATCCCGCGCGATCCGGAGGTGCGCCTGTTCGACCCTCCGCTGGCGCTGTACGGCGGAGCCGACGGTCTCGATGTCGTGCGGGTGCTGAGCGGGCGGGGGATGATGCTGCTGCGCTCGGGGGTCTGCTCGTGATCGAGCACGGCGAGTTGCAGGGCGAGGCGATCCGCGCGCTGCTGGCCGCCGACGGCTGGCGGGCGACCGCGACGCACCGCGACCTCACCCAGCGCGACCGCGCCACCACGGCCATCCGCCCTGAGCCTGAGAGCGGCGGTGCGGCCCCGACCCGTAGAATCGACGTGACATGTCCTCCGTCTTCGACTGCCGCGATGAGGCCCAGCTCCTCGCGGGTATGCGCCACGCCCGTCAGGCGATCGCCCGTGGCGAGCTCGTCGTGGTCCCCACCGACACGGTCTACGGCCTCGCCGCTGATGCGTTCTCGCCCGCGGCGGTCCAGCGTCTGCTCGACGCGAAGGGGCGTGGGCGCAGCCAGCCTCCGCCCGTGCTCGTCTCCGGGAGGCCCATGCTCAGCGCCCTCGTCGAAGAGGTGCCGGATGCCGTCGAGCGCCTCGTCGAGGAGTTCTGGCCGGGAGGGCTGACGATCGTCCTGCCCGCGCAGCCCTCGCTGTCGTGGGACCTCGGCGACACGAGGGGCACCGTCGCGGTGCGCATGCCCGATCGCCGCGTGACACTCGAGCTCCTCGCCGACACCGGCCCTCTGGCCGTTTCCAGCGCCAACCTCACCGGCCAGCGGGCGGCGGTCTCCTCGATCGACGCCGAGGCGATGCTCGGCGAGAGCGTGAGTGTGTACCTCGACGACGGTGCGAGCTTCACCGGCATCGCCTCGACCATCGTCGACGCGACCTCGCTCGTCGCCCGGGGAGCGGATGCCGCGCCCGGCCGCGTCCGCATCCTCCGCGAGGGCGCCGTCGAGCGGGAGGATCTCGCCCGGGTCCTCGGCGACCTGCTGGAGCCTGAGGCCGACGCGGACGGAGCGGCGTGAAGCAGTATCTCTTCATCGTCATCTTCACCGCCGCCCTCACGCTCATGCTGAGCTGGGGCGTGTGGCAGCTGGCGCTGCGGTACAAGCTGTATCCCGGCATCCGGGATCGCGACGTGCACAAGACGCCGACGCCCAGGCTGGGCGGGGTGGCGATCTTCCTCGCGATCTGCGCGGCGATCGCCGTGTCGGCCGCGCAACCGTACTTCGACAACCTGTGGGTGCCGCCGCAGACGATGTGGGCGATCCTGGGAGCGGTGGCGCTCATCGCGGTCGTCGGTGTCGTCGACGACATCTGGGACCTGGACTGGATGATCAAGCTCAGCGCCCAGTTCCTCGCCGCCGGGATCATCGCCGCCGTCGGCGGTCTGCAGATCCTCTCCCTCCCCGTCGGCGGACTCGTGGTCGTCTCCAGCTGGACGAGCATCATCATCACGATGTTCGCGATCGTGATCGTCATGAACGCGGTGAACTTCATCGACGGCCTGGACGGCCTGGTCGCGGGCGTCTGCCTCATCGCCAACGGCGTCTTCTTCGCCTACGCCTTCATGCTCACCCGCGACACCGGCGCCTCCAGCTACTTCAACCTCGCCTCGTTCCTCGCCGCGGTCCTCATCGGGGCGTGCATCGGGTTCCTCCCGATGAACTGGAGCCCGGCGAAGCTGTTCATGGGCGACTCGGGGGCGCTCGTGATCGGCCTGCTCATGGCCACCTCGGCGGTCGCCCTCACCGGTCAGCTCGATGCCGCTGCGCTCGACCCCGAGCAGCTCGGCCGTTCGCAGCTGCTGGGCGCGTTCATCCCGATCATGCTCCCGATCGTCGTGGTCATGCTGCCGCTGCTGGACTTCGGCCTCGCGGTGCTGCGTCGCATGGCCGCGGGAAAGTCCCCGTTCTCGCCCGACCGCAAGCACCTGCATCACCGGATGCTGGATCTCGGCCACCGCGACCGCGACGCCGTGATCATCTTCTACGCCTGGACCGCGATCATCTCTCTGGCGTTCCTGCTCATGTACATCGGCACCCGCGAGGACTGGCCCGGCCAGTACTGGCTCGGCTTCGCCTTCGGCGTCGTGGGCGCGCTCGCGTGCCTCGTCGTCACCCTCATGCCCTCACGCCGCGCCGCGGCATCCGACCCGATCCCTCAGGAGACCCCGTGAAGACCCCGCCCCCACGAGTCCGGCGGCCCGCGGCAGCCGAATCCGGTCACGAGCAATCCCGTGCTGCGCCGCACTCTCCTGTGGAGCGGGGTGGCAACCCTGGGGCTGGCCATCGTAGGAGCGGCGATCGGCTGGTTCGTCGCGGGCGTCCCGGGACTCATCAGCGCCCTGTGCGGGATCGTGCTGGCCGCGCTCTTCCTCTCGATCACCGCGATCACGATCCTCGTGGCCAATCGCTGGTACGGCGATCCGCTGTATGTGCCGATCTTCTTCGGGGGAGTGCTGGGCGGGTGGCTGCTGAAGTTCATCCTCTTCTTCATCGTGCTGGCGGTGCTGCGCCAGCAGGACTGGATCGAGCCGATGATCTTCTTCATCGCGGTGGTCGTGTGCGTGTTCTTCACCCTCATCATCGACGTCGTGGTGATGCTCAAGACCCGGATGCCGTACGTCAGCGACGCCACGCTTCCGGATGCCGCAGACGAGGCCGGTTCCGGCACCGCCGACGATTCGTGAGCGGGCCTGATCTTTTGATAGGCTGTAATCGTTCCCGCAGGCAGGTCGCCACGCGCCGAGAGGTGAAGGTGTCGCCGCGGACGACACCCAACCGCCCTCTCGCGCTGGTTCACGCCGGTGCCACGAAGCTGGAGCCACACAGTTGACTCAAGCCGCGAATATCCTCGCCATGGCCGACGACGAATTCCATCCACCGTCGATCTGGGAGTTCTTCCCCCGGCGATCTTCTTTGAAGGCACCCCCTTCGAGATCACCCGGATCACGCTCATCCAGTTCCTCGCCACGGCGTTGCTGGTCGTGATCTTCCTCCTGGGAACACGGCGTCTGAAGATGATCCCGGGTCGTTTCCAGAGCATCATCGAGATGGGCTTCGACTTCGTGCGCAAGAGCATCGCGCACGACCTGCTCGGACGCAAGGACGGCGACCGCTTCCTGCCGATCCTCATGACCTTCTTCTTCATGATCCTGTTCATGAACATCATGGGCATCGTCCCCGGCATCAACCTCGCCGGCACGAGCGTGATCGCCCTCCCGCTGCTGCTGGCCGCGGTCTCCTACTTCACCTTCATCTACGCCGGCATCAGGAAGAGCCCGGCGGGCTTCTTCAAGAACGCGCTCTTCCCGAGCGGTGTGCCGCCGGTGCTGTACATCCTGGTGACCCCGCTCGAGTTCATCTCGACCTTCATCATCCGTCCGGTGACGCTGACGCTGCGTCTGATGATGAACATGATGGTCGGGCACCTCATGCTCGTGCTGCTGTTCGGCGCGACGCACTTCTTCGTCTTCGGACTCGGCGGCTGGTGGACGGCGATGGGTGCAGCCACGCTCGCCGGCGGATTCGCCTTCACCCTGTTCGAAATCCTGGTGGCCTTCCTCCAGGCGTACGTCTTCACGATCCTGACCGCGGTCTACATCCAGCTCGCGGTCGCAGAAGAGCACTAAGAGGTCAGGCGAACGCCTGACCACAACGAAAGGAAAAATCCCGTGGACGCAACTACGGTTCTCGCTGAGATCACCGGCTCCCTCGCCGCCGTCGGCTACGGCCTCGCCGCCATCGGTCCCGCCATCGGTGTGGGCATCGTCGTCGGCAAGACCATCGAGGGTGTCGCTCGCCAGCCCGAGCTCGCCGGCCGCCTGCAGGTGCTGATGTGGATCGGTATCGCCTTCACCGAGGCGCTCGCCTTCGTCGGCATCGCTGCCGGCTTCATCTTCGGCTTCTAATCCGCACGCTCGAGACCTAAGGAGACAGGATGCTTTCCGCTCTTGTCACAGTGGCCGCGGAAGAGGCGCCCAACCCGCTTCTTCCGCCGCTGTACGACATCGTCTGGTCGGCGGTGTGCTTCGTGGTGATCCTCGTGGTGTTCTGGAAAGTCATCATTCCGCGCCTGACCGCACTGCTGGATCAGCGCGCCGAGGCCATCGAGGGCAACATCGCCAAGGCCGATGAGGCCCAGAAGCAGGCCGAGGCCGCGCTGGAGGAGTACACCCGCCAGCTCGCCGAGGCGCGCACCGAGGCCGGTCAGATCCGCGAGGCCGCCCGTGAGGACGGCAAGAAGATCGTCTCCGAGGCCAAGGAGCAGGCGACCGCCGAGGCCGCCCGTCTGACGGCGGCGGCATCCACGCAGATCGACGCCGAGCGCCAGGCGGCGCTCGTGTCGCTGCGCTCGGAGGTCGGCACGCTCGCCCTCGACCTCGCCGGCGGCGTGGTCGGAGAGACGCTGTCCGATGACGCCCGTGCGGGCGCCGTCGTCGACCGCTTCCTCGCCGATCTCGAGGCGGCGAAGTAATGGGCAGCGCGACCACTCAGGCGCTGAGCGCTTCTGCAGCGGCTCTGTCCGCTGAGAAGGGGATCACGATCGAGACCGCGGCGGAGCTGTTCACCGCTGCGCGTCTGATCGGCGAGTCCGGCCAGCTCAGCGGAGCCCTCTCGGACTCGGCGGCTCCCGCCGAAGCCCGTGCGGGCGTGGTGGCCGCGGTCTTCGGCGCCGCCTCGGCGCCGACGAAGACGGTGCTCTCCCGCGCTGTGTCCGAGCGCTGGTCCTCCGCCGCCGACCTGGTCGACGGCATCGAGGAACTGGCCATTCGTGCGGCGGCCATCGCCGGGGAGAGCGACGACATCGAGGGCGAGATCTTCGCCTTCTCCCGCGTCGTCGCCGACAACCCCGAGCTCGAGCTCGCGCTCGGCAGCCGTCTCGGTGACAACGCCGCCAAGGGCGAGCTCGTCGAGAAGCTGCTGGAGGGCCAGACGAGCGCCGCGACGGTGCTCATCGTCTCGTCGCTGGTGCGTCAGCCGCGGGAGCGGCGCGTGCGCCAGCTGCTGAGCCGCGCCTCGCGCATCGTCTCGGCCCAGCACGAGCGCATCGTCGCCACGGTGCACAGCGCCCGCGCGCTCACCGACGCCCAGCGCACCCGACTCCTCGACTCACTGCAGAGCCGCTACGGCACGAAGGTCACCCTCAACGAGGTGCTCGACCCCGCCGTCGTCGGGGGTCTGCGCATCCAGGTCGCCGACGACGTCATCGACGGCAGCATCTCCGCACGCCTCGCCGAACTCCGGCAGAAGCTCGCGGGCTAACGACTTCGCGCGACAACGCGCAGAATCTCACACAAAGGGAAGACAATGGCAGAACTATCGATCAGCCCCGACGTCGTCCGTGACGCACTGAAGGACTTCGTCGCCGCCTACGAGCCCACCGGGGCCGCGGCGACCGAGGTCGGAACCGTCATCGACGCCGCAGACGGCATCGCACACGTGGAGGGCCTGCCCGGTGTCATGGCCAACGAGCTCATCCGCTTCGCGGACGGCACGCTCGGCCTCGCGCAGAACCTCGACGAGCACGAGATCGGTGTCGTCGTCCTCGGCGAGTTCTCCGGCATCGAGGCGGGCATGGAGGTCACCCGCACCGGCGAGGTGCTCTCGGTGCCCGTCGGCGACGGCTACCTCGGCCGTGTCGTCGACCCGCTGGGCAACCCGATCGACGGCCTCGGCGAGATCGCCAGCGAGGGTCGTCGCGAGCTCGAGCTCCAGGCGCCCGGCGTCATGCAGCGCAAGAGCGTGCACGAGCCCATGCAGACCGGCATCAAGGCGATCGACGCCATGATCCCCGTCGGCCGCGGCCAGCGCCAGCTCATCATCGGCGACCGCCAGACCGGCAAAACCGCGATCGCGATCGACACGATCATCAACCAGAAGGACAACTGGGACTCGGGCGACGTCAACAAGCAGGTCCGCTGCATCTACGTCGCCATCGGCCAGAAGGGCTCGACGATCGCTTCCGTGAAGGGCGCGCTCGAAGAGGCCGGTGCCATGGAGTACACCACGATCGTGGCCGCTCCGGCATCCGACCCCGCCGGCTTCAAGTACCTCGCCCCTACACCGGCTCGGCCATCGGCCAGCACTGGATGTACGCGGGCAAGCACGTCCTGATCATCTTCGACGACCTGTCCAAGCAGGCCGAGGCCTACCGTGCCGTGTCGCTGCTGCTGCGCCGCCCGCCGGGCCGCGAGGCATACCCCGGTGACGTCTTCTACCTGCACTCGCGTCTGCTCGAGCGCTGCGCGAAGCTCTCCGACGAGCTGGGCGCCGGTTCGATGACGGGTCTGCCGATCATCGAGACCAAGGCCAACGACGTCTCGGCGTACATCCCCACCAACGTGATCTCGATCACCGACGGCCAGATCTTCCTGCAGTCCGACCTCTTCAACGCCAACCAGCGTCCGGCGGTCGACGTGGGTATCTCGGTCTCGCGAGTCGGCGGTGACGCGCAGGTCAAGTCGATCAAGAAGGTCTCCGGTACCCTCAAGCTCGAGCTCGCGCAGTATCGCTCGCTCGAGGCGTTCGCGATGTTCGCCTCCGACCTCGACGCGGCCTCGCGTCGTCAGCTCGACCGTGGTGCGCGACTGACCGAGCTGCTCAAGCAGCCGCAGTACTCGCCGTACCCCGTCGAGGACCAGGTCGTCTCGATCTGGGCCGGCACCAACGGCAAGCTCGACACGATCGCCGTGGAGGACGTGCTCCGCTTCGAGCGCGAGCTGCTCGACCACGTCCGTCGCAACACCGGCATCCTCGAGACGCTGCGCGAGACCAACGTCCTCGGTGACGACACCGTCGCCGAGCTCGAGAAGGTCGTCGACGAGTTCATCCTCGAGTTCCAGTCGGGCGACGGCAAGTCGCTCGGCGCCGTGGGGCACGAGGAGCACGCCGCGGCCGAGGTCGAGGACATCAACCAGGAGAAGATCGTCAAGGGCCGTCGCGGCTGACCGCGGCGGAATCTGAAACATGGGCGCACAACTCAGGGTCTACAAGCAGAAGATCAGTTCTGCTCAGACGACCAAGAAGATCACGAAGGCGATGGAGCTCATCGCGGCTTCGCGCATTCAGAAGGCGCTGGCGCGCGTCAAGGCGTCCACGCCCTTCGCGCGGGCCGTGACCCGGGCCGTGTCCGCCGTCGCGACGCACTCGAACGTCGACCACCCGCTGACGCGCGAGCCCGAGGTGGTCCGTCGCTCCGCGATCGTGATCCTCACCTCGGACCGCGGTCTTGCCGGCGCGTTCAACTCGCAGGTGCTGCGTGAAGGGCTGGAGCTCGCCGAGCTCCTGCGCTCGCAGGGCAAGGAGCCGGTGTACTACCTCGTCGGACGCAAGGCCGTCGGGTACTTCCAGTTCCGCGGGATCGCCTCGGCGGCGGAGTGGACGGGTGACACCGACACGCCGCACTTCCACACCGCCGAAGACATCTCCGCCTCGCTGCTGGACGCCTTCACCCGTGGCGGCGAAGAGGGCGGCGTCGACGAGATCCACCTCGTCTACAACCGCTTCGTCAGCATGATGACGCAGACCCCCGAGTCGGTGCGTCTGCTGCCGCTGGAGATCGCGGAGGCCGACGAGTCGGAGGCGGGAAGCGCCGTCTACCCGCTGTACGAGTTCGAGCCGGATGCGGCTACAGTGCTGGACGCGATCCTGCCGGTGTACATCCAGAGCCGCATCTTCAACGCGCTCCTGCAGTCGTCGGCCTCGAAGCAGGCGGCGACCCAGAAGGCGATGAAGTCGGCCAGCGACAACGCCGACAAGCTCATCACCGACTACACGCGCCTGCGCAACAACGCCCGCCAGGCCGAGATCACTCAGCAGATCGCGGAGATCGTCGGCGGCGCCGACGCCCTCGCATCGAGCAAATAGACCCTCAAGAAAGAGACGAAGATATGACCCCCACCGCCACGGCTGACAAGGCCGAGACCGCGGTCGTCGGGCGCGTCGCACGCGTCACGGGACCGGTCGTCGACATCGAGTTCCCGCACGACTCGATCCCCGAGATCTACAACGCGCTGAAGACGACCATCGTCATCGGCGAGGAGTCCACGGAGATCACCCTCGAGGTCGCACAGCACCTCGGCGACGACCTCGTCCGTGCGATCGCCCTCAAGCCCACCGACGGCATCGTCCGCGGCCAGGAGGTGCGCGACACCGGCGAGGCGATCTCGGTCCCCGTCGGCGACGTCACCAAGGGCAAGGTGTTCAACGTCATCGGTGAGGTGCTCAACGCCGAGCCGGGCGAGCAGATCGAGGTCACCGAGCGCTGGCCGATCCACCGCAAGGCCCGAACTTCGACCAGCTCGAGTCCAAGACGCAGCTGTTCGAGACCGGCATCAAGTCGATCGACCTCCTCACCCCCTACGTGCAGGGTGGAAAGATCGGCCTCTTCGGCGGCGCCGGCGTCGGCAAGACCGTCCTCATCCAGGAGATGATCCAGCGTGTGGCCCAGGACCACGGTGGCGTCTCGGTGTTCGCCGGTGTCGGCGAGCGCACCCGTGAGGGCAACGACCTCATCCACGAGATGGAGGAGGCCGGCGTCTTCGACAAGACCGCGCTGGTCTTCGGCCAGATGGACGAGCCGCCGGGGACGCGTCTTCGCGTGGCCCTGTCGGCGCTGACGATGGCGGAGTACTTCCGCGACGTGCAGAAGCAGGACGTGCTGCTGTTCATCGACAACATCTTCCGCTTCACGCAGGCCGGCTCCGAGGTCTCGACGCTGCTGGGCCGCATGCCCTCGGCCGTGGGCTACCAGCCCAACCTCGCCGACGAGATGGGTGTGCTCCAGGAGCGCATCACCTCGACGCGTGGTCACTCGATCACCTCGCTCCAGGCGATCTACGTCCCCGCCGACGACTACACCGACCCGGCACCGGCGACGACCTTCGCCCACCTCGACGCCACGACCGAGCTCTCGCGTGAGATCGCCTCGAAGGGTCTGTACCCGGCGATCGACCCGCTGACCTCGACCTCGCGGATCATGGACCCCGCTACCTCGGCGAGGACCACTACCGCGTGGCCACCACGGTCAAGCAGATCCTCCAGAAGAACAAGGAGCTGCAGGAGATCATCGCCATCCTCGGTGTCGACGAGCTCTCGGAAGAGGACAAGATCGTCGTCGCCCGTGCGCGCCGCATCCAGCAGTTCCTCTCGCAGAACACCTACATGGCCAAGAAGTTCACGGGCGTGGAGGGTTCCACCGTTCCGCTCAAGGACACCATCGAGTCCTTCGACGCCATCGCCCGCGGTGACTTCGACCACGTCGCCGAGCAGGCCTTCTTCAACGTCGGCCCGATCTCGGACGTCGAGGAGAACTGGGCACGCATCCAGAAGGAGAACGCCTGATCATGGCGCTGCACGTCAGCCTCGTCTCCGCCGATGCGGAGGTCTGGACGGGGGAGGCGACCCTCGTCGTCGCCAAGACCGTCGAGGGCGAGATCGGCTTCATGACCGGTCACGAGCCGGTCCTGGCGATCCTCGCCGAGGGCCAGGTGCGCATCACCCAGGCCGACGGCACGAAGATCCTCGCCAACGCGCAGGACGGCTTCGTGTCGATGGAGGGCAACGACCTGACGATCGTCGCGGGCAACGCGGCGCTCATCGCGTGAGGGTTCTTCTCCCACCATCAGAGACAAAGCGGACGGGGGGATCGGGCCAGGCGCTCGATCCCCTCTCCCTGTCTCTGCCCTCGCTCGCCGCACAGCGCGAGCAGACCGTCGATGCGCTCGTGGCGCTGTCGGCCGATCCCGCGCAGGCGCAGCGCACGCTCAAGCTGAGCGCGCGTCAGCTCGGTGAGATCGAGCACAATCGGATGCTGCGGTCCGCTCCGACGATGCCCGCGGTGGATCGCTACACGGGTGTCCTCTTCGATGCGCTCGATGCCGCCACGCTGGAGACCCCCGCGCGTCGGTGGCTGGGCAGGCACGCCTGGATCCACTCGGCGCCCTTCGGCCCCGTGGGCGCTCTGGATGCGATCCCCGCCTATCGGCTGGCCGCCGGGACCTCTCTGCCCGGTCTCGCGCCGCTGCGCCGTCATTGGTCGGATGCCGTCACTGCGGCGTTCGCGGCGGAGGCGCCCGGCTTCATCCTGGACCTGCGCAGCGAAGCCTATGTTGAGCTGGGGCCGATTCCGGCATCCGTCCCCTCGGTGTACGTCCGCGTCGTCGCCGACGAGGGCGGGTCGACCAGGGCCCTCAACCACTTCAACAAGAAGGCCAAGGGCCTGCTCGTGCGGGCCTTGGCCGAGGACCGACCGACGATCCGCTCGCAGCGGGCGCTGGAGCGCTGGGCGGCGACACGCGGGATCGTGATCCGCAGCGGTGCCGACGCGGGCGTGATCGAGCTCGTCGCAGAGGCATGAGCGGTTCCGTAAAGTTTCGTTCCATCCCGAGTGGGCGATTGCCCGGGGAAACCGCGCACCACTACGATGACGTGTGCAGGGAGGGGCTTCCTGCCGTGCGGCTGATCTCCAGCGGCAAGTCTGAAAGAGAGTGAGATTATGGGCTATTCCGACGACGCGGCGGTGCTCGCGCTGCTGGCCGGCTTCTACTTCGTCCTGTTCATCTTCGCGATCGCCGGGTACCTCATCACGGCGTTCTTCCTCATGAAGGTGTTCGACAAGGCCGGTGTGCAGGGCAAGTGGCGCGCGTGGGTGCCGATCTACAACTCGATGGTCTTCACCAAGCTCGGTGACCTCTCGCCGTGGCTCGTGCTCATCGGGCTCGGTGCGACGATCGTCCTGGGGTGGATTCCGGTCCTCGGTCAGATCATCGCGCTGATCCCGGCCGCGATCCTTCTCGCGGCCGCCTGGCGCGTGGGCCTGAAGCTGCAGAAGGAGCCGGTGTGGCTCATCCTCGCCTTCTTCCTCTCCATCGTGTGGCTGGGCATCCTCGCCTTCGACAAGTCGCGTTGGAACAAGGACATCCCGCCGGCTCCGTGGGCGGGCAACAACTTCCTCGCCGACAGCACCGTGTGGGCGGGTGTCCCGGTGCAGACGAGCGCCGTCGCCCCGGCGGCCCCCGCCGCTCCGGCCTATGCGCCGCCGGCTCCTCCCGCGTCGGCACCGCCCGCCCCGGCGGCCGACGCGCCTCCGGCGCCGCCCGCACCCGCGGCTCCGGCAGCGGACGCCCCGGCGGCCCCGAGGCCCCGGCCGCTCCCGAAGCGCCGACGGCCGATCCGGAGAACCCCACCACGCCTCCGGCGTGATCTGACGCAGAACGTCACCGCACGCAGCCCTCGATCCTCTGGTCGGGGCTGCGTCGTTCGCTCACCGCGAGGAACGTCGCCGGGCCCCGCCGTGACCCGATAGCGTGGAGGCATGGGTGATGCACAGCGCCGCGTCGGCGCATCCGGACTCGTCGTCTCGGCCACAGGACTCGGCTGCAACAACTTCGGCCGCGCGGGAACCGCGACCGAGACCCTGGAGGGCACCCGAGCGGTGCTCGACGCGGCCTTGGAGAACGGCGTGTTCTTCTTCGACACCGCCGACATCTACGGCAAGGAGCCCGGCCTCAGCGAGACGCTCATGGGCCAGGCGCTTCAGGGCCGCAGGGACCAGGTCGTGCTCGCGACGAAGTTCGGCTACGACATGGACATGGGATACGGCTTCCCCGGGGACGCGGTTCGCGTCGTTACGTGCGCCGCGCCGTGGAGGAGTCGCTGCGCCGGCTGCGCACCGACTGGATCGACCTCTACCAGCTGCACCAGCCCGATCCCGCCACACCCGTCGCCGAGACGATCGACGCGCTGGATGAGCTCGTCGGCGAGGGCAAGATCCGCTACTACGGGCACTCCAACTTCTCCGGCTGGCAGATCGCCGAGGCCGAGTTCACGGCGAGGGCGCGATCGACCGGCCGTTTCATCTCCGCGCAGAACCACTATTCGCTGCTGGCCCGTGCCGCCGAGCGGGAGGTGCTCCCCGCGGTGGCGCGATACGACCTGGGTTTCTTCCCCTTCTTCCCTCTGCACAACGGTCTGCTCACCGGCAAGTTCAGCCGGGATCACCTCGTCCCGGGAAGCCGCATCCAGCAGGTGCGCTCCCACGTCTGGGAGAACGCGCCCTGGGAAGCGCTGGAGGCCTACACGGCGTTCTGCGAGGAGCGCGGCCTCACGATGCTCGAGGCGACCTTCGGGTGGCTGCTGGCCCGGCCGGGTGTCTCGAGCGTGATCGCGGGGGCGACGTCTCCCGCGCAGATCGAGGCGAATGCGAAGGCCGGCACGGCGTGGACGCCGGGTCCGGAGGAGCTCGAGGCCATCGACGCCTTCTTCCCGCTGCCCGCCGATCCGGGCGCGCAGGTATGAGCGCCCGACATCCGGAATCCCCTACGATGTGGAAGTACGCCGTGGCGACCCGGTCCGGCGCTCACCGCTCGGAGGGTGTGCATGCCTGAGACGTCGCAGCATTCGCAGCGCGTTCCCCTCGCCGAGGGGCGCGAGCTCTCCGTGACGTGGGCGGGGACGACCGACACCGGCCGTCGCCGCGAGACGAATCAGGACGCCTTCCTCGCCGAGTACCCCCTTTTCGTCGTCGCCGACGGCATGGGCGGGCATGCCGGGGGCGAGATCGCCAGCCAGGCGACGATCGGCGAGCTGCGCGGCGTTCTTGCGGCGGGCGAGGTGACGCCGGGAACGATCGAGGCGGCGCTGGAGCGGGCGACCGAGGCGATCACGAGTCATCCCGAGGCCACGGACGAGGGCACGGGGACGACGCTCACGGGTGTCTTCCTCACCGATGTCGACGGTCAGCCCCGGTGGATGTCGCTCAACATCGGCGACTCGCGGGTGTATCTGCTCCGCGACGGCGCGATCTCGCAGGTCACGACCGATCATTCCGTGGTCCAGGAGCTGATCTCCTCGGGTCGTCTGAGCCCCGAGGAGGCCGAGGGCCACCCCTACAGCAACGTCATCACACGGGCCGTCGGGGCCAGCGACCTCACGGTGCCCGACTACGTGTCGATCGAGCCCCACGACGGCGATGTGTTCGTGATCTGTTCGGACGGGCTAACCAAGGAGCTCACCGACTACGGGATCCTGCACTTCGTGACGGGTCAGCCCGAACCCGCGGCGGCCGTGGACGCGATGCTGTCGGCCGCGCTGGAGAACGGCGGGCGCGACAACGTCACGCTGATCGTCGTGCGGGTGTCACTGAGTGGTGGCGACGTCTCCTCCACAGACGAAGAAACCGTCGAGTAGTCCACAATCCGCCTTTTTCGGCGGTCGTGAGGCCCTCCGTGCCCTGAGATGGGGGAATGGACCTCGCCGAGCCCCTGACGCTTCCCCCGACACCGGAGCCCGCCCGCAGGCCGCCGATCCCGAAGCTCGCCGCCCTCGTGCCGGTGGCCGCCGGCATCGCGATGTGGGCGGTGACCGGGTCGCTGCTGGCGCTGTGCTTCGCGGCGCTCGGACCGCTCATGATGCTCGCCTCGGTCGCCGACGGCATACGTCAGCGACGGCGTGAGCAGAGGCGGGCGGAGGCGGATGCCGCCGAGCAGTGGCGCCGAGCCGACGCCGCGCTCGCGCGCCGCCATGCCGCCGAGCGCGAGGCGCTGCAGCACCGGCACCCGGATGTGCGCACCTGCCTGGAGGAGCCGCCGCTCGGCGAGGCCGGATTCGGTGCCAAGACCATGCTCGTCCTCGGCCGCGGCACGGCGACCAGCACGATCCGCGTGAGCGGCGGCGACGGCGAGCGCGCCGAACGATTCCGGGCGCGGGCGGCGCTGCTCGACGAGGCGCCCGTCGCGGTGGAGCTCGGCGGCGGCATCTGCATCCGGGGCGCGCGTCCTGTCACCGCCGCCGTCGCGCGGGCGCTTCTCATCCAGCTGTGCACGCGCTTCCGCGCGACCCGGCTGACCCTCGCGGGCGACGACGCTCTCGCGGTGCTCGGACTCGATCAGCTCCCGCACGCGCGGCCGCGCGCGCGGGAGGCGGCCCGACTGGCGGTCGCCTTCGGAATCTCTCGCGATCCACGAGCCGACGCCGTGCTGTGTCTGCTCGGGCCGGAGGACGAGCTCCCCGAAGGCGTCTCGACCATCGTCGAGTGCGAGGACCCGACGCGGGCCCAAGTGCGCAGCAGCGCCGGGGTGCGACGCGTGCATCTCGATGCGCTCTCGCGTGCGCAGGCGCAGCGCATCGTCGCCGGATGGGCGCAGGAGACCGGAGACGAGTCGGCGGTCCCGGTGTCGCTGACGCTGAGCGAGCTGTCCGCGCCCTCGGAGGCCTCGGGTCTCCTCGCCGTCATCGGCCGCGGGGAGCGGGGCGAGCTGCACATGGACCTCGTCGCCGACGGCCCCCACGCGATCGTGACGGGGATGACGGGCGCGGGAAGAGCGAGCTGCTGATCACCTGGGTGACCGCGATCGCGCAGGCGCACGCGCCCGAGGAGGTGAACTTCGTCCTCGCGGATTTCAAGGGCGGGACGGCCTTCGATCCGCTGCGGACGCTGCCGCACGTCGCGGCCGTGATCACCGACCTCGACGAGGAGGGCGCCCAGCGCGGTGTGCAGAGCCTGCGTGCCGAACTCCGGCGCCGCGAGGAGGTGCTGGCCGCGGCCGGAGTCCGCGACGTCGCCGATCCCGCGGTGGAGCTGCCGCGGCTCGTGATCGTCGTGGACGAGTTCGCGGCGCTCCTCCACGAGCATCCGGATCTCGGCGAGGTGTTCACCGACATCGCCGCACGGGGAGGGCGCTGGGCATGCACCTCATCCTGGGCACGCAGCGGGCGGCCGGAGTCATCAGGGAGGCGCTCGCGGCGAACTGCCCGCTGCGGCTGAGCCTGAGGGTGACGGATGCCGCCGACAGCCGCACCGTCCTCGGCGTGGGCGATGCCGCCGAGCTCCCCGGCGACGCGGCGTCCCGCGGCCTTGCGATCGCCCGGCGTCCGCGGGACGACGCACCGCATCTCGCGCGTGTGGCGCTGACATCGCCCGCCGATCTGGAGAGGGTGCGCCGGCGCTGGGAGGGCGCTGCCCCCGCACGAAGCCCGTGGCTGCCGGCGCTGCCCACCCGGCTCGATCTCGCCGAGCTCTCCCGTGGCGAGGGCGACGGGGCGCTGGTGATGGGGCTCGCCGACGAACCCGCGCGCCAGCGGCAGAGCCCGGTCCTGCTGCGCTGCGGCCAGGATCGCGGTCTCGCGGTCTTCGGCGGCCCGCAGAGCGGGAAGTCCTCGCTCGTGGCGCTGCTGGCCGCTCAGAGCCCGGCCGCGGGGCTGATCGGGCCGGATCCGGAGGCCGCCTGGGACGCCGTCACCGTGCTCGCCGCCGGAGAGGCTCCGGCTCCGCCTCTGCTGCTCATCGACGATCTCGACGCGCTGATCGCCCGCTATCCCGCCGAGTACGCGCAGGCCTTCGCCGAGCGGGCGGAGCAGGCCGTGCGGCGGGCCGCCACCGAGAAGACGACGGTGGTCGTGACGGCGAGCCGGGTCACGGGGGCGGTCGCCCGCATCGCCGACCTGCTGCCTCAGCGGGCCCTGCTGGCGCTGCCGTCGCGCGCGGATCACCTCGCGGCGGGCGGAGCGGCGGGCGACTACCTGCCCCGGCGCGCGCCGGGAAGAGCGCATCTGGACGGCCGGGAGGTGCAGTTCGCCTTGGCGTCCGGGTTCTGCCGATGCAAGAGCCCGCCGTCGAGCCGTGGCGGCCGAGCGCCCTCACCGCGGTCGTGTGCGCGCAGCCGCAGCGGATGGTCGCGCAGCTGCGCGAGTCGCATCCGGATGCCGTCGTCTCCCCGGTCGGCGAGGTCCGGCCGGGCGCGGCATCCGATCCGCTCGAAGGCCACGATGCCGGCAACGGTCTGCTGCTCGGGGCGGGGCCGGATCCTGCTTCGCTCGTGGTTCTCGGGGCCGGGCCCTCCATCGGAACCGGCCGAGAGCCCCGTCCATCCCAGGGATTGGCCGCCACGGCATCGTCCGCACCCTCCGTGCTCGTCGGCGACGGCGAGGCCTGGCAGCGGCAGTGGGCGCTCTGGCAGCGGCTGCGAGCCGAGGCCGATGTGGTGGTCTCCGCCGAGTGCACGGGCGAGCTGCGCACGCTCGTGGGGATGCGCGACCTGCCGCCCTACGCGCTCGCGCACGCCGGACGGGCGTGGTGGTTCCGCGCCGGTGCGCGCCCCGCGCGGATCCTTCTGGAGGCGACCGGGTCGCTCAGGCGCTGAGGGCCGACACACGGATGCGGCCGACGCGCTCCCCGCCGCCGAGCACGTCCAGCGGCAGCACCGCTTCGAGGCGGGCGAGATCGTCCGCCGAGAGTGCCCGTGCTGGGTGAGGAGAGCGGCGGCCACGAGGGTCGCGGCGCGCCCCGAGCCGTCCAGGGTCTTCAGCGCCACGGTGGTCTTGTCGGGCGCGACCATGACCATGACGCCCTCGGCGCCGCCCTTGGCGAAGACGCCGAGGGTCTCGATCGCGAGCGTGTCGGGGCGGCCGGGGCCGTCGATCGTCCACGGGTTCTCGCGCACGGCCCGCACGATGGAACCGGCCACGCGGTGCAGCGCGAAGGGAGAGCGGTCGGAGGCGCCGCCGACGCGGTGGATGCCGCGGGCCAGGCCCAGCAGCGACATCGCGTAGACGGGGGCGCCGCATCCGTCGATCGCCGTGTGCCCGACCTTCTCACCGGCCAGACGTTCGACGACCTCCCGCACGTGCACCTGCAGAGGGTGCTCCGGGTCGAGGTAGCCGGCCGTCGGCCAGCCGGTCGCCGCGCAGGCGCGCAGCATCGCGGCGTGCTTGCCGGAGCAGTTCATGCGCACGCGGGCCGGGGCCGTGTGCTCGCGGACGAGCTCGTCGCGGGTGGCGGTGTCTCCCGGCCAGGCCGGCGGGCACCCCAGGTCGTCTTCGGTGAGTCCGGCCCCGGCGAGGACGTCCCGCACGACGGCGGCGTGGCGGTCGGTTCCCGCGTGGCTCGCCGTGGCCAGCGCGAGCCCGAGCGGCTCCAGCTCGGCGCCCGCGGTGACGGAGGCGACCGCCTGCAGCGGCTTCAGGCTCGATCGCGGCAGGATCAGCGCCTGCGGGTTGCCGTATGCGGCCAGGACCTCGCCGTCCGGCGAGAGCACGACGGCGGCGCCGAGATGGCGCGACTCCACGAATCCGCTGCGTTCGACGACGGCGAGCTCGACGACGTCGTTCAGAGTGAGTGTCTCCGGCATCCTTCCAGCCTAGGACGTCGCACCCGGCATCGTGCGTTCGCGCCACGCGAGGACAGGCGAAGACGCCGGGACACGCGGATGCGGCGGCACCCTTCCCGTCTGCACGTGTTCGCCGGCCTGCGCGCCCTCCTGCGCGGTGCGTGGCGGCCGGGGCGGACGCCTGGAAGACTGGTCGGGTGAGCACCGCATCCGCTCGTCCTCTCGGCGAGCATCACTACGCACTGACCACCACCTGGACCGGCAACCGCGGGACCGGCACGAGCGGCTACCGCGACTACACCCGTGATGTCACGGTCGAGGTCGCGGGCAAGCCCGCGCTGCTCGCCTCGGCCGACAAGCCCTTCCGCGGCGACCCGAGCCGGTGGAACCCCGAAGACCTGCTCGTGGCGGCCCTCAGCGAGTGCCACCTGCTCTCGTACCTGCACGCCTGCGTCACGGCCGGTGTCGTCGTGATCTCCTACCGCGACGAGGCGACCGGCCTCATGCGCGAGACCGGAGCGGGCGGAGGAGCCTTCGCCGAGGTGACGCTGCATCCGCAGGTCGTCGTCGCCGAGGAGTCGATGGTCGTCGCAGCGGAGGCTGCGCACGCCCAGGCGAACGAGTGGTGCTTCATCGCGAACTCGGTGAACTTCCCCGTGCGACACGAGGCGACGATCACCGTCGCCGGCACGGACGCCTGAGCCGGAGTGCGCGCCGGCATCCGCTCACGGAACCGGGTCAGCGGCGCTCGTGGGGGAGAGCCTGCTTGATCTTCTCGATCGGGCCGTGCGCGGGCGCCTCGTTGTAGGTGCCGGCGAGCTCCTGCTCGGAGAGCGCGTGGATCGCCGCCATGATCTCGTCGGTGGCCGTGCGACGGGCCCTGCCCGAGTTCGCCGCGCCGTGCGTGGACAGGTCCAGCGGTGCACCGAAGCGCACCGTCACACGCTCGCGCAGCGAGGGGAGCTTCGCGCCCTTGGGCATCACGCGGTCGGTTCCGATGAGTCCGACCGGCACGACCGGCGCCCCCGTCTGCAGGGCGAGGAAGGCGACGCCCGTGCGCCCCTTGTAGAGCCGGCCGTCGGTGGAGCGGGTGCCTTCGGGGTAGAGCGCGACCGCAAGGCCCTCGTCGAGGAGCTGGCGCTGCTGGTCGAGGGCGTCCAGCGCGGCCTGTCCGGCGCCGCGGCGCACGGGGATCGCCCCGATGGACTCGAAGAAGCCGCGGCTGATCGCCCCCGACAGGCCCGTGCCCTCGAAGTAGCTGGATTTGGCGAGGAAGTGCACCGGGCGCGGTGCGGCGACGGGGATCGCGATCGAATCGATGAAGGAGAGATGGTTGCTCGCGAAGATCACGGCACCCGTGCGCGGCACATTCTCTCGGCCCTCGACCCGCGGGCGGTAGACGAGTCGCGCGAGAGGGCTGATGATCATGCGGCCGGTGCGATAGCGGAACCCGGCCCGCTTGGGGTGCGCTGCTGTTCGCCGGTGTCTTCCGTCGTCGCGGACTCGTCACTCTGCTCAGCAGTCATCCCTCCAGAATAATCCTGCTTCCATGCATCCTCCGGCATGCGCCGCGCCGCCTCTCCCAGCGCCCGCAAAGCCGTATGCGGCAATATGGAGACGTCCCTCATCCTTTCCCGAAGGTTTTCCTGTGCGCATTCGCTCTCTCGCCGCTGTCTCCACGGTCGTTGCGACGGCTCTTCTGCTGTCGGCCTGCTCCGGCTCCACCGACCCCGAGACCCCGGCGACCCCGGATGCCGCGGGCGATCAGTGCACGGTCGCGGCGGAGCCCGGCGCGGCATCCGACTCGGTGACGATCGAGGGCGAGTTCGGCGAGGTCTCGACCGCCGTCTTCGAGACCGGCCAGAGCGTCGAGGAGCTCGAGCGCACGGTCGTGGTGGAGGGCGACGGCGCGCGGGTGGCCGCCGACGAGTACGTCGAGTACGCCCTCAGCGCCTTCGACGGCGAGACCGGCGAGCGCCTGGGAGATGCCGGCTACGAGGACGGCGAACTGCTGCCGGGCATCAACTCCGAGGCGACCGGACTGCTCCAGGTGATCGGCTGCGCCACCGTGGGAAGCCGCCTGTCGGTGGCCTTCCCCGGCTCCGCACAGGCCGGCCCGCAGCTGTACATCGTCGACGTCCTCGGCATCACGCCGATGGCGGCGTGGGGCGAGGAGCAGGAGCCGACTCCGGGCATGCCGGAGGTCACGCTCGCCGAGGACGGCGCCCCGACCGTCGTCATCCCGGATGCCGACGCCCCCGAGGAACTGCAGATCGCGGTCCTCAAGGAGGGCGACGGCGTCGAGGTGGCCACCGGCGACACCAGCCTCCTGCAGTACTACGGCGTCGACTGGGCCACGGGCGAGACCTTCGACCAGTCCTGGAGCAACGGTGCGCCGCTGGTCCTCGAGGGCAACCCTTATGTGGCCGGCTTCGTCGCCGCGCTCGAGGGCCAGAAGGTCGGCTCGCAGGTGCTCGTCGTCATGCCGCCCTCCCTGGGCTACGGCGAAGACCCCGAGGCGCACGACCTCGGCGGCAAGACGCTCGTCTTCGTGATCGACATCCTCGCCACGCAGCATCCGATCGTCGGCTGAGACCCGCGGGGCTAGTCTGGGCGGTATGCGTCGCGTCATCGTCCTCGGCTCCACCGGTTCCATCGGCACCCAGGCGCTCGAGGTGATCCGCGCCAATCCGCGGCGCTTCGAACTGGTCGGCCTTGCCGCAGGCTCGAACGCCGAGCTCGTGGCCGAGCAGGCCGAGCTCTTCCAGGTCGAGCACACGGCGCTGGGCGCGGAGGAGTCCGCACAGCTCGTGCGCGATGTCGAGGCCGATGTCGTGCTGAACGCCATCACCGGCTCCATCGGGCTCGGTCCCACGCTCGCCGCACTCCAGGCCGGGCGCACGCTCGCCCTGGCCAACAAAGAGTCGCTCATCGTCGGCGGCACGCTCGTGACGGCTGCCGCGGAGCCCGGGCAGATCGTCCCGGTCGACTCCGAGCACTCCGCGATCGCCCAGGCGCTGCGCGCGGGGGAGCGCTCCGAGGTGCGCCGGCTCGTGCTCACCGCCTCGGGCGGGCCGTTCCGCGGCCGCTCGAAGGAGAGCCTGGCATCCGTCACCCCCGAAGAGGCCCTCGCGCATCCGACGTGGGACATGGGGCGGGTCGTGACGACCAACTCCGCCACGATGGTCAACAAGGGGCTGGAGGTCATCGAGGCGCACCTGCTGTTCGGCGTCGAGCTCGACGACATCGAGGTCGTCGTCCATCCGCAGTCGATCGTCCACTCGATGGTCGAGTTCATCGACGGCTCCACGATCGCGCAGGCCTCGCCGCCCGACATGCGGCTGCCGATCTCGCTCGGGCTCGACTGGCCGCACCGCATCGGGGGCGTCGGCGCGCCCCTGGACTGGAGCGCCGCCACCAGCTGGACCTTCGAGCCGCTCGACGACGAGGCCTTCCCCGCCGTGCGTCTGGCCAAGCGCGTCGGTCGCGCCGGAGGCACCTTCCCCGCGGTCTACAACGCCGCCAACGAGGAGGCGGTCGACGCCTTCCACGAGGGGCGCATCCCCTTCACGGGCATCGTCGAGACCGTCGAGCGTGTCGTCGAGGCGCACGAGGCGCCGCCCGCCCTCACCCTGGAGAGCCTCGCCGAGGCCGAGTCGTGGGCGCGGTCACGCGCGCAGCAGTTGCTGGGAGCCGCCGCGGAGGGCTGACCCGCGGGCATCGCGTGCGGACGTCGTCCGGCTCAGCCCTCGCTCTCGGTCCCTGAGCTCGTCGAAGGGTCGCCCCATCCGGCGTCCCGCAGTGCGTCGAGCATGAGCTGACGCGGGCTGTACGGGTAGCGCACGCCCTGGATCTCACGGAAGTCCTGGTGGCCGGGGCCCATCCACAGCACGACGTCGTCGGGGCCGGCGAGCGAGACGGCCTTGACGACCGCATCCTCGGGCGGGGAGATATTGTAGAGCCCGCCGGGGGCGGGTTCTCGGCGGCGCCGGCGTAGAGCGCCGCGCGGATGGGCTCGGACTCCTCCCACCGCAGGTGGTGGTCGGTGATGATCGCGATGTCGGCGTGCTCGACGGCGGCCTTGCCCATGGCGTGGCGCTTGGACTGGTCGCCCGAGCCGCGGACGCCGAAGAGGACGATGAGCTTCCCCTTGGTCAGCTGCCGCACCGATCGGGTCGTCTTCTCGAAGCTCTCGGTGTTGTGGGCGAAGTCGAGGTACACCTGCGGGCCGCGACCGGTGGTGACGAGCTCGGTGCGCCCGGGGAGGACGGTGCGGATGCCGCCGTCGCGCTCGAGAACGGCGACGATGTCGTCCCAGGCGATGCCGCCTTCCAGGAGCATGACGATGGCGAGTCCGGCATTGGCGGCCATATGCGCCCCGGTCGTCGGGATCGTCGTCTCCAACGTGCCGGCCGGGCCGCTCAGGCGGATCCGTGTCGCGTTCAGGCCGTGCTCGAGCACCTCGACCTGCCAGTCGGCGGTCGCGGCGAGCGCGGCGTCCTCGGCCAGTTCGGCCGTGGCGATGGTGGTGACCGGGATGTCGGCCTGCTCCACGACGGTGCGCCCGGCGGCGGTATCGAGGGAGACGACGGCGCGCTTCGAGCGCTCCGAGCGCAGCATGGGGAGCTTGCCGGCGAGGTAGTCGTCCATGTCGGCGAACTCGTTCATGTGGTCGCGCTGCAGATTGGTGAATCCGGCCACGTCGTACTCGATGCCATCGACACGGTTGCGGATGATCGCCTGCGCGCTGACCTCGAGGGCGAGATGGCTGACGCCCTTCTCCCGCATATAGGCGAAGAGCGCGTGCAGCTCGCTCGCCTCGGGCGTGGTGAGTCCTGCCATGACCACCTCGCCGTCGATGTGGCGGTGCGCGGTGGACGACATTCCGGATCGGATGCCGAGCTGCTGCAGGAGCGCATCCTGCAGGTGCACGGTCGAGGTCTTGCCGTTCGTGCCGGTGACGCCGAAGGTGAACGGCATGTTGCCGTCGTTGCCGTAGATCCAGGAGGCGAGGGCGGCGAGCACCGTGCGCGGGTCATTGGTGACGAGGACCGGCAGCCCGGTCTCTGCGGCGATGTCGGCACCGGCGGCATCCGTCACGACTGCCACGGCACCGCGCTCGCGCGCGTCGGCGGCGTAGGTCGCTCCGTGCACGCGGGCTCCCGGAAGAGCCACGAACACCTCGCCGGAGCGAATATCGCTCGAGGCGTGTGTCACGCCGCGGGTCGCGATCCCTTCGATGTCGCCGCGGACCTCGAAGCCGAAACGTTCCGCGAGCTCGGTCAGCGTGCGGGGAGCGTTGTGCTCCGGTCGCAGCACGGGAGGGATGCTCTGCTTCATGGGGTGATTCTCTCCACTTCTCCGGCTCTGGCGACATCACGTGCCCGAGCGCATCGTCCAGTCTCTCATGCCCGCCTCCGCGCTCCGGCGGGCTCCGATCCGCCGCCGGTGGTCGATGTTGCCACCCTGGCGTGCCCCGTCCGCGACCTGCGCGTGCCGGCGGTCTCAGTTGTTGCGGGTTGCGGGCTGGCCGACCCGCAACAACTGAGACACGCAAGGTGGTTGCTGCGCGAGGGCGCTCAGACTCGGGAGCGGCGCGCCCGCAGGGCGGTGCCCAGCGCGGCCAGGCTCACGGCGAGGGCCGTGCCGGAGAGGATCCAGGGGAGGACGGATGCCGCGGCATCCGATTCCGACGCGTGTTCGCCGGTGCCGTGCGCGCTGCCTCGGTCGCCGTGAGCCGCGTGCCCGGATCCGCCGTCGGCCACCGCGAGCACCGGCGCGGGGGCATCGAGATCGTGCGGGTCCTGCCCCTCGGCGGCGAGCTCGGTCCACTCGGCGGTGCCGTCCGCGCACGTCTGCACGACGGGGAAGGCGAGGGTGTCGGGCGCGTCCTCGGCGATGCGCACCGCCATGCTGACCGCGCCGCGCAGTTCGTCGGGGATCGGGGCGAGCGCGGTGTAGGTCACGACGGAGACGAGGCCGTTGTCGCCGCGTTCGATCGCGATGTCCCAGTTCGCGTCCGCCGTCGGCGACACCGAGGCGAGCCCTTCGGGCATCTCGAAGCGCAGACCGGTGGTCGGCGAGTGGTCGCAGCCGTGCGTGAAGGCGAAGGTCAGCACGCTCGACGCTCCGCGGGACGCCTCCTCGGGCGAGACCCCGATGTGGGCGCTCGCCGCGAGCGGTGCGGCCAGGGCGAGGCCGGTGCCGAGGAGGGCGCCGGTGACGATGCGGGTGATGCGGGTGGAAGAGGTAGACATGGGTGTTCTCCTGAACGGTCGATGGGATGTCTCGAGGGGATGCCGTGAGCGCACGGCCACGGGCGCGCCGATCCGGCGCTGCGCGCGGGAGGCGCCGCTGCGCGCGGACGACAACTCCGGAAGAATCGCTCTTCGTGAGGGAGCCGCGCCCGTGTTTCCGCGCACCGACAGTCGGACGAACGGGGTTCTTCCGGAGTTGTCGGCGCGCGGCGAAGCGCTCAGACGGCGAGCGTGACGGCCCGTGGGCCGCCCGGGATCGCGGGAGGCCCACGCCGTGAGACCGGGCCGAGCGCGGCGGCGCGCAGGACCGGCATCCGATCGATGAACCCGGCGGGAGTGAGATGCGCGGGAGCGGGCACCGCGGGCAGCGGGCGCAGGGCGGCGCGGACCCAGCGGACGACGGCGAGAAGGAGCTGTTCGCCGTGCCAGAGCAGCAGCGTCGTCAGGAGCGCGGCGGCCGCGTGCGCGGCGAGCATCGCGGGGCCGGTCGCCGCCCCTTGCGTGACCGGGCCGAGCGCGACCGGGTCGACGTGGTGCGCGTGCCCGGCCGTCGCTCCGCCGGCGGTCGTTCCGAGCGCGTGGAACAGGGCGTGGAACACGCCCTGGCTGACGAGGACGCTGAGGGCGACCCGCACGCGGTGCGGCGTCGGCCCGACCAGCAGTGCTGCGACCGGCGTCAGGAACACGGCGAGGGTGATGACGAGCAGCGGATGCGGCGGCGCCCCGCCACCGAGCGTGTGCGACATCGCCGCGAGGAGCGTGGCGAGCCAGGAGGCGGACGTCGCACGCAGCAGGCGGAGCTGGCGGGCGGTCACACCGTCAGCCTAGAGGAACGCCATCGGCCCGCTGGACCCGAGATCGGAGGCGCCGGGCGTGTCCGACTCCGGAGGAATTCCTCCTCGGCCCACTGCCCGCGCACCGGAGCACGGCGTGTCGGCCTGACATCCGTCATCCGCTCCGGAGCCGAGGACACCCGCCTATCCGGCCGCACCCGCCACCGCACGCCGCTCAGCGGATTCCACGACGCGCCCACTACGGTGGGCAGGTGGACATCCTGCTGTATCTGGGCGGCATCCTCTTCATGGTGCTGGCCCTGACGATCTCGATCGCCCTGCACGAGATCGGGCACCTCGTGCCGGCGAAGCTCTTCGGCGTGCGAGTGAGCCAGTACATGGTCGGCTTCGGCAAGACCCTGTGGTCGACGCGCCGGGGCGGGACCGAGTACGGCGTCAAGGCGCTGCCGCTGGGCGGCTACATCTCGATGGCGGGCATGTACCCGCACTCGGGGGCGACCAAGCCCGCCGGCGGAATGTTCCGCACGCTCGTGCAGGAGGCGCGCGACGCCAACGACGAGACGATCGTGGCGGATGCCGAGACGGGTGTCTTCTACCGGCTGCCGGTGTGGAAGCGGGTGATCGTGATGCTCGGCGGCCCGTTCATGAACCTGCTCCTGGCGCTCCTGGTCTTCACGATCGTCTTCTCGGGGATCGGCGTGCAGCAGGGCACGACGACCATCGCGACGGTGTCGGAATGCGTGCTGCCTGCCGGCTCGACCCAGACCGAGTGCGGGCCGGAGGATCCGGCGGCGCCGGCGGCCGAGGCCGGGCTCCTCCCGGGCGATGTGCTGCTGTCGGTCGACGGGCAGGACGTGGAGACCTTCGCGGATGCCGCGGCGATCGTCCAGGCCTCGCCGGGGGAGTCGCTTCCCGTCGTCGTCGAGCGCGACGGTGCCGAGGTGGCGCTCACGCTGACGCCGGTGCTCGCCGAGCGTGCCGTGTTCGACGAGCGTGGGCAGCCCGTCGTCGATGAGGACGGCGCCCCGGTGACGACCGAGGTCGGCTACGTGGGCATGGGCGCACAGGTGAGCTTCGTGCCTCAGCCGATCGGCGCCGGCGCGGAGTTCACCTGGGAGAACACGCAGGCCGTCGCCGGGATCATCGTCCACCTGCCCGCACGTCTCTGGGATGTCGCGGTCTCGACCTTCACGGGCGGTGAGCGCGACCCGAACGGGCCGCTCAGCGTCGTGGGAGTCGGGCGCCTGGCCGGCGAGGTTGCCGCCACCGATGCGCCCGTGCTCAACCGCGTGTGGACGCTGCTGAGCCTGACGGGGTCGCTGAATATCGCCCTGTTCGTCTTCAACCTCATTCCGCTCCTGCCGCTGGACGGCGGACACGTCGTCGTCGCGCTCTGGGACGGGCTGCGCCGCGCCTGGGCGAAGCTCTGGCGCCGTCCGCCGCCCGCGCCCGTGGATGCGACGCGGCTCGTGCCCGTCACGATCGTCGTGGCGGCGCTGCTGATCGGCATGGGCGCGCTCCTGCTCATCGCCGATCTCGTCAATCCCGTCAACCTGCTGGGGTAGCTGCCGTCGCCGCACGGATGTCGAAAACGGGCTTGCCCGTTCGCTGACGCCATGCGACGGTCGAATCGGCCGTGCGATACGCCGACGGAGGAGACCCATGAAGTACGTGCTGATGTTCACGTCCACCCTGTGCACGATGCGGCGGTGCCGCCGGAGCGCGCGCAAGAGATCTATGCGCAGGTCTACGAATGGTTCCAGCAGAACGCGGCGGTCTTCGCGGAAGCGGGCGCCGAGCTCCAGTCGGTCGAGACGGCCAGCACCGTGCGCCATCGCGCGGGCGGGCCGGTGATCGTCGACGGGCCGTTCACCGAGGCGCGGGAGGCGGTGGGCGGATTCGCCGTGGTCGATGTGCCGGATCGGGATGCCGCGCTCGCGCTCGCCCGCACGTGGCCGATGCTCGTCCTGCCGGGCACGTCGGTCGAAGTGCGGCCGATGGTGACCGACTACAGCCAGTTCGAAGAGTGATCCCCGAAAGTGTCGAAAACGGCCTTGCCCGTTCGCTGACTCCATGCGACGGTCGAATCGGCCTCGCGACACGCAGACGGAAGGAAGACCCATGAAGTACGTACTCATGTTCACATCGGATCCCGAGCGGGATGCCGCGGTCCCGCCGAGCGGCAGGAGGCCGATCTGCAGCGGATCTTCTCCTGGTTCGAGGAGAACGCCGCGGTCGTCCTCGACGGCGGCGCGGCGCTGCACGGAGTGGAGACCGCGACGACCGTGCGCGCGGGCGGGGAGGGCCCGGTCGTCGTCGACGGCCCCTTCTCGGAGGCCAAGGAGGTGATCGGCGGCTTCTCGATCGTCGACGTGCCGGACCTGGACGCCGCCATCGCGCTCGCGAAGACCTGGCCGTCGCTGGAGCTTCCCGGCAACTCCGTCGAGATCCGGCCGATGTACGACGATGAGGAGCTCTTCGGGCAGTGATGCGATCGGATGCCGCGAACGACCGTGCGGGGGCATCGGATGCGGTGCTCGCGGAGACGGTCCGTGCCGAGGCGGGGCGGATCGTCGGGGCGCTCGCGCGCTTCTTCGGCAGCATCGACGTGGCAGAGGAGGCCGTCGCCGAGGCGGTCGAGGAGGCGCTGGGCGCGTGGCGGCGGGCGGGGGTGCCGCCAGGCGCCGCCGCATGGCTCACGATCGCCGCACGCCGCAACGCCCTCGATCGGATGCGGCGCGCGAAGCTCCATCGCGACCGGCTCCCGCTCCTCGCGCCGATGCCCGACGCCGTGCCGCCCGCCGGGCAGGGCGGGGAGGCGGACGACAGGCTTCCGCTGCTGTTCGGATGCTGCCACCCGGCGCTCTCGCCGGAGGCGAAGCTCGCCCTGACGCTGCGCGCGGTGCTCGGCGTGACCACGGCGCAGATCGCTCAGGCGACGCAGGAGCCGGCGGCGACGGTCGGACAGCGGATCAGCCGGGCCAAACGGAAGATGGCGGCCTCCGGCATCCGACTGCGGATCCCGGAGGGCGCGGAGCGCGCATCACGCCTGGATCTCGTGCTCACGGTGATCTCCGTGATGTACGACACCGCCCATCATCGTCCCGGCGCCGACGCGCGGGCCGATCGCGATCTCGCCGAGGACGCGCTCTGGCTCGCCTCGGTCGTGGCCGAGGAGCTCCCGGGCGAGGCCGAGGCGCACGGCTTGCGGGCGCTGCTGCTGTTCCATCGGGCGCGGGACCGTGCGCGGTCGCAGGGCGGCGAGTTCGTGCCGCTGCCGCAGCAGGATCGACGGCTGTGGGATCGATCGCTGATCGCCGCCGCCCACTCCTCGCTGGAGCGCGCGGCGGCGCTGCGGCGGCCGGGGCGATGGCAGCTGCAGGCCGCGATCGCGGCGTGCCACTCGGATGCGGCCGAGGCGGCCGACACCGACTGGCCCAGGTGCTCGCCCTCTACGATCTGCTGCTGCGCTACGACTCCTCGCCGTTCGTGCGGTTGAACCGCGCGGTCGCGCTCGCCGAGGTGGCCGGGGCCGAACCGGCGCTCATCGAGGTCGACGCCCTCGCGGGGCGCTTCGAAGAGTACCACCTCTGGTGGGCGCTGCGGGCGGATCTGCTGCGGCGGCTCGGGAAGCCGGATGCCGCGCGCGGCGCCGACCGCCGTGCCCATGCGCTCGCGGCGAACGAGGCCGAGCGGCGTCTGCTGGCCGCGCGGTTGGACGCCCCCGGTCGTTGAGCGAGGCGACCCCGGTGACTTCGCGACGGGCAGGCTGCGGGCGATCAGCCCCTCCCGGTCGTTGAGCGAGCGCAGCGAGACGAAACGCCCTGGCGTCGATCGCGATCAAGTGGCATGCGAGGGTACAGGGGGTCTGCGGGAGCGAGCCTCGGGAGGGCCCACGCGAAGCGTGGGAGGGACCCTCCGCTCGCTCCCGCAGACCCCCGGAGCCCGACCACAACCAGTCCAGCCCTTCAGCTCAGCGCGTGAGCCACCAGCCGCTCCAGCGTCGTCATGCCGTCGCGCGAGAGGATCGACTCCAGGTGCCCCTGCACGGAGGCGAAGCCTTCGCCGCGCAGCGCGTAGACATCGCCGCTGGCGGCATCCGCTGACACCTCGGCCGCGCCGACCTGTGTCGTCCCGGGGGCGACGCGCGCCGTGAAGGTGTTGTAGAAGCCGATCGAGGCGTCTTCGCCGAAGACGGGCACGCTCTTCTGCAGGCCCTGATGAGGCGCCGCGAGCGGCTCGAGGGCGATGCCGAAGCCGTCGCTGAGGATCTGGTGACTCAGGCACACGGCCAGCAGCGGTGCGCCGGAGCCACGGCGGCGGGCGACGATCTCGCGCATGCGGGCGATGCGGGGAGGGCGGCGTCACGCGGATCACCGGGGCCCGGGCCGGCGACGAGGAGATCGGCGGAGTCGACGGCGGCATCCGACACCTCGTCCCAGTTCACGATCTCGACCGAGAGGCCCAGATGGCGCAGCTGGTGCGCGAGCATTGTGGTGAAACGGTCCTCGGCGTCGACCAGGAGGGCCGAGCGGCCGGCGAAGGCGTCGCCGGTGTGGTCCTGCTGCGGCTGCAGCCAGAAGTCCGCGAGGCGCGAGTTGCGGGAGGCGAGAAGGGCGGCGACGTCGGGGTCCGCGGCGAGGTCCGTGTGCTCGCCCGGGGCGTCGGCGTCCTCGCGGGCTTCGGCGACGGTATCGCGCGGGATCGCCCCGATCGCCCCCAGCACGCCGGCCGCCTTGCCATGTGTCTCGCCGACCTCGCCGTGCGGGTCGGAGTGTCGCACGAGCGTCGCCCCGACCGGGACGCGCAGGGTCTGCTCATCGAGGTACACGGTGCGGATGAGGATCGGCGCGTCCAGATCGTGCGAGCCGGCATCGTTCGGGGTGAACAGCGCAGCGACGCCCGAGTAGTAGCCGCGGGGTTCACGCTCATGGCGTCGGATGACCGTGCAGGCGTTCTGCATGGGCGACCCGGTCACGGTGGGCGCGAACATCGTCTCGCGCAGGATGTCGCGGGGTCCATCGTGCTGCGCCCGCGCAGCATGTACTCGGTGTGCGTCAGGCGCGACATCTGCTTGAGGTGGGGGCCGGTGATCCGGCCGCCGTCGGAGCAGACGGCGCTCATCATCTTCAGCTCTTCGTCGACGACCATGAACAGCTCCTCGGTCTCCTTGGTGGAGGTGAGGAACTCGATGAGCGATTCCTTCGTCGCCCCGCCCGCCGGATGCCGGAACGTGCCCGAGATCGGGTTCATGGTGACGACGCCGCCCCGGGCGACGACGTGCGCCTCAGGGCTCGCACCGACGGCGATCACACCGGGGGTGACGACGGCGAAGGTCCAGTACGCGCCCCGCTCGTGGGCGAGCAGCGCCCGGAACCAGGTGAGGGCCGCCTGTCGCTCGTCGGCGTCTATGCGGGCGGTGAAGTCGCGGCGGATGACGAAGTTCGCTCCCTCGCCGCGGCCGATCTCGTCGGCGATGACCCGCTCGACGATCTCGGCATATTCCTCGTCGGCGAGGTCGAATCCGGCATCCGACAACGGCACGGCGACCTGGGGAGGGCGGCCAGTGCCGCTTCGCGGGGGAAGTGCCGGTGCTCGTCGACGAGCAGGCAGCGCAGCGGCGCCCCGTCGTCCTGCGCGACGAAGCCGCGCTCGCGCACCTGCCGGTAAGGGACCATCGCGAACACCTCGCGCGCCTCCGTGCCGGTCCCCGCGCCCGTCGACGAGTGCAGCGGGATGTCGGCGAGCAGGTCCACATCGCGGACCTCGCCCGTGAGCACCTCGACGGTCTCCGCGCCGTCGCGCGCGATGAGCACGAAGGAGGCGGCCGGATCGGCGGCGAGCTGGGCGAGCAGGGCGGCGGGATCGGTCATCGATCACTCCTGGGATTCGGGCGGCTCAACCAAGAAAGACCGCCGATGCGGGCGGTCTGGTTTCGTGGGAACGCGAACACACCGCCTAGGAAGCGGGCCACCAGGTGGAGTTCGCGTGCATGAGCCGAAACTATCACACAGCGCGTGTTCACCCGGCGCGTCGTAGGCTGGTGGGGTGCCAGCAGTCAATCTGGGGATGCCCAAGGTTCCCGAAGTCCTCGCTCCGCGACGCAAGTCCCGGCAGATCCGCGTCGGAAAGGTCCTCGTCGGCGGCAACGCCCCCGTGAGCGTGCAGTCGATGACCACGACCAAGACGACCGACATCAACGGCACTCTGCAGCAGATCGCCGAGCTCACGGCATCCGGATGCGAGATCGTGCGCGTCGCCGTCCCCTCGCAGGACGACGCCGATGTGCTGCACATCATCGCGAAGAAGTCGCAGATCCCGGTCATCGCCGACATCCACTTCCAGCCGAAGTACGTCTTCCAGGCGATCGACGCCGGCTGCGCCGCGGTGCGGGTGAACCCGGGCAACATCCGCAAGTTCGACGACCAGGTCGGTGCGATCGCGAAGGCGGCGAAGGATGCCGGTGTCTCGCTGCGCATCGGCGTGAACGCCGGCTCCCTCGACAGGCGCCTGCTGGAGAAGTACGGCAAGGCGACGCCAGAGGCGCTCATGGAGAGCGCCGTCTGGGAGGCGTCGCTGTTCGAGGAGCACGATTTCCACGACTTCAAGATCTCGGTCAAGCACAACGACCCGATCGTCATGGTCAAGGCCTACCGGCTGCTCGCCGAGCGCGGCGACTGGCCGCTGCACCTGGGCGTGACCGAGGCCGGTCCGGCGTTCCAGGGCACGATCAAGTCGGCGACGGCGTTCGGCATCCTGCTCGCCGAGGGCATCGGCGACACGATCCGTGTGTCGCTGTCGGCACCGCCGGCCGAAGAGGTCAAGGTCGGCCACCAGATCCTGCAGTCGCTGAACCTGCGCGAACGCAAGCTCGAGATCGTCTCCTGCCCCTCGTGCGGGCGGGCGCAGGTCGACGTCTACTCGCTCGCCGACAGCGTGACCGAAGGGCTGAAGGACATGACCGTGCCGCTGCGCGTGGCCGTCATGGGCTGTGTCGTCAACGGTCCGGGCGAGGCCCGCGAGGCCGATCTGGGCGTGGCCAGCGGCAACGGCAAGGGGCAGATCTTCGTCAAGGGCGAGGTCATCAAGACCGTGCCCGAGGCCGAGATCGTGCAGACCCTCATCGAAGAGGCCAATCGCATCGCCGCCGAGATGGGGGCGGACGCGCCCGTCGGCACGGCGCAGGTCATCACCGCGTAATCGTGCTGCACCACGTCGAGCTGTGGGTCGCGGATCTGGATGCCGCGCGCGCCGAGTGGGGATGGCTGCTCGAGCGGCTCGGCTGGGAGCACGACGGCTCGTGGGACGAGGGATCGACGTGGACGTCCGGTGCGACCTACATCACCCTGACGACCTCTCCGAACCTGCACGGTGACGCGCACGACCGTCGGATGCCGGGGCTGAACCATCTCGCCTTCGGCGCCGGCGAGCGCTCTGCGGTCGATGCGATCATGACCGCAGCGCCCGGGCATGGCTGGACCCCGCTGTACCAGGAGCGGTACCCGCACGCCGGCGGCCCGGACCACTACGCGGGATGGCTGGAGAACTCGGCCGGGTTCAAGGCGGAGATCGTCGCGGCGTGACCGAAGACCCCCTCCGCAGGCTCAGCGGGAGCCAACGCCGGCTCCTGCGCGGATGGATGCCGCACGCCCGGGCTCTTGCCGATCACAGCTGGGGACTCGTCGACACGGTCGTGCTCGAGATCTCGGATGGGCGGCGCCGCGCGATCGTCAAGGCCGGAGGCCCCGACAACCACCACCTGGACCGGGAGCTCGACGCGCATGAGGGCTTCACCTCGGTGTGGACGCGCACGGATTCCGCGCCGACGCTGCTGCACGCCGATCGCGCCGAGAGGATCGCCGTGCTCTCCTACCTGCCGGGAACGCTCGCCTATCGGGCGCCCGCTGCGACCGACCCCGCGGTGCACCGCCGAGCGGGGAGCTGCTGCGCCTCTTCCACAGTCAGGCGTCGCGTGCGGGCGGACGCGAGGCGGAGGAGAGGATCACCCGGCGCACCCGCGAGTGGCTCGATGCCGAGCACCGGATCGCCGGAGACGTCGAGGCGCGGCTGCGGGAGGCGCTGGACGCCCTCGACCCCGGCGACCCGCCGCTCGTGCCGACCCACGGCGACTGGCAGCCGCGCAACTGGCTCGTCGACGGCGACGAGGTGCGGGTGATCGACTTCGGCCGGTTCGCGTTCCGGGCGGCGGCGACCGACCTCGCCTGGCTCGCCGCGCAGGAGTGGCGGGAGAGCCCGGTGTGCGAGGAGGCGTTCCTGGACGGGTACGGTGGTGATCCGCGGCATCCGGAGCATTGGCTCCTCGTGCGTCTCCGTGAGGCGATCGGCACCGCCGTCTGGGCGTTCCAGGTGGGCGATGCCAACTTCGAGGCGCAGGGGCATCGGATGATCGCAGAGATTCTGGAGGAGCTGTGATGACTGAGACGATGGTGACCTTCCCGCAGGGTGCGGTGGCCGGTGTGGGCACGGTGATGCGTGTCGAGGGCGACATCGTGGTCGTGGACCGGACGCCCTTCCACCCCGTCGACCACACCTGGCCCGATCAGCCCGGCGACTCCGGCTTCCTCGTGCACGGTGAGGAGCGGGTCGCGGTCGTCGAGGCAGTGATGGCCGCGGTGAGCGACGACGGAGAGTTCGCCGTCGGTGCGGCGATCCCCGTCAAACGCGGCGCCGAGGGCTGGACGTGGCTCGTGGGGCACAGGGTGTCGGATGCCGGAGCGCACTGGCTCGCGCCCGGCACGGATGTCGAGCTCGCCGTCGACGCGGAACGGCGGGCGGCGCTGAGTCGTGGTCACACGGCGTGCCATCTCGCCTCGCTCGCGCTGGATGCGGCGCTCGCGGATCTGTGGCGGAAGGACCCGGGCACGGATCCACTCGGCGCCCCCGACTTCGAGGGGCGCGCCAATCAGACGAGCTTCATCCACGAGGACGGTGCGGTCGACGAGTACCGGCTCGGCAAGAGCCTGCGCAAGGCGGGCTTCGACACCGAAGGGCTCGCCGCATCGCTGGGGAGCGTCAGGCGCGTGTCGACGCGCAGCTGGCCTCGTGGATCACCGCGGGCGGCGCGAGCGGCGTCGAGACAGACGGTCCGCGGATCACCGATCGGCGGCGCTGGCGGTGTGCGCTGCCCAAGGGCGAGGCGGTCTTCCCCTGCGGAGGGACGCACGTGGACGCGCTCGCCGCGTTCTCGGCGATCACGGTGACCCTGGAGATGCCGGACCCGCAGACGCTCGTGATGACGACGACGGTGCACCCCGCGCGCACATAGGATCAGGCGTCTCCGCGACAAGGGGGACCGGGCGGCGTAGAGTGTCGAGCGAGGCGCCGCAGGAGCGCCGGGGAGACATGGGGGAAGACATGGCTGAAGTGACCCTTCCGGCGCCGGTGCAGGCGCTCGTGGACGCGATCAACGATGCGGATACCGAGGCGTTCGTCGCCGCATTCACCGCGGACGGCTTCGTGGACGACTGGGGCCGGGTGCTGAGCGGACCGGAGGGTGTGCGCAGCTGGGCGGGAAGCGATGCGATCGGCATGGGCGCGCAGATGACAGTGCTGTCCGCCTCCACCGAGGGCGACACGACCCGCATCCGCTTCGGGTGGGTGAGCAGGCGCTTCACCGGGGAGTCCGACGGGATCCTCGTCGTCGACGGCGACCGGCTCGCGAGCTTCACGATCCCGCCGCACGGCTGACGCGCCGTCGGGTGCATTGGTCGTACGTCCCCTCTCTTCTTGGACGTACGTCCCATCCCGCCTGCTCGGAGGCCTCTTCCCGTCCGACTCGACAGAGGGTTAGCGTTCTGAGCGCCGTCTGTCATGAGCGGACGGTGAAGACACCCCTGACGAGAGGCGGTTCACTGATGCATCGACGAATACTGGCCATAGCGGGCGCGATCGCGCTCACGCTTCCCGCGGGAGCCGCGATGGCTGCCGGGGAGGAGGATCCCTCCTCCCGGTTCCCCTCATCCGACGGGGCCGGCGCCATCGACAGCGACTTCACCCCGAGCGCCATCGGCGCCGACGGCCGAGTGACCGTGATCGTCGAGCTGGAGGGCGACCCGGTCGCCGTCGTGGAGGCGGAAGAGGGTCGCGAGCTCAGCACGAGCGAGCGAGAAGACATCGCCGACTCCCTCGAGGACGCCCAGGAGGTCGTGGTCGACGCGATCGTCGATGCCGGCGGCGAGGTGAGCGCTCAAATGCACTCGGCCTACAACGGTGTGCAGGCGGCGATCCCGGCCGCCGAGCTCGACGCCGTCGCCGACCTTCCCGGCGTCGTCGCCATCCATCCCGTGCGGACGTACTCGCTCGACAACGCGGTGTCGGTGCCGTCGCTGGACATCCCTGCCCTGTGGGAGAACACGGGATACACGGGCGAGGCGATCAAGGTCGGCATCATCGACACCGGCATCGACTACACCCATGCGACCTTCGGAGGGCCCGGCACGGTCGCGGCCTTCGAAGAGGCGGCGGCGAACTCCACACTGCCCGCCGACCCGGCGCTGTTCGGTCCTGACGCCCCGCGCGTCAAGGGCGGCATCGACCTCGTCGGCGACGCCTACGATGCGAGCTCGAGCGACCCCGAACGCCGCATTCCCGTGCCCGACGACAACCCGTTGGACTGCCAGGGCCATGGCTCGCATGTCGCGGGCACTGCGGGCGGCAGCGGCGTGAACCCTGACGGCACGACCTACACCGGCCCCTACGACGAGTCGACGGCCGGCCGCGAGTTCCGGGTCGGCCCCGGCGTGGCCCCTCAGGTCGACCTCTACGCGATCCGCGTCTTCGGCTGCACCGGTTCCACCGATGTCACCGTCCCGCCATCGACTGGGCCGTCGCCAACGGTCTGGACGTCATCAACCTCTCGCTGGGCTCCTCCTACGGACGCGGCGACGATCCGAGCGCGGTCGCCGCCGCCAATGCGGTGGGGGCGGGCGTCGTCGTCGTCGCCTCGGCGGGCAACTCGGGTCACAACCCCTACCTCACGGGCTCGCCGGGCTCGGGCGAAGGCGTGATCTCCGTGGCCGCGACGGACGGATGGTCGTCGTTCCCCGGTGCGACCGTCACGGTCGACGGCGAGGCGATCGAGGCGATCAACGCGAACGGAGCCGATGTCTCGGATCTCGGCGAGCTCGCCGTGGTCAGGCTCGTGGACGATCCGGCGACTCCGGGCAATGAAGCGCTCGGATGCCGTGAATCCGACTTCGTCGCGGCGGGCGTCGTGCCCGATGGCGGCCAGCTCGCCGTCGTCGAGCGCGGCGAGTGCGCCCGTGTCGCGAAGGCGATCGAAGGCGAGAAGGCCGGCGCCGCGGCGGTCCTTCAGATCAACAGCGACGACTCGCTCCCTCCCTACGAGGGCCCGATCTTCTCGAACCCCGACACCGGCGAGGAGTTCGACGTCACGATCCCGTTCCTCGGCGTGCGTTCCTCGGCGGCATCCGCCTTCACCGCAGACGCGGTGGCGACGGTGGAGCCCATGGAGATCACCAACCCGAACTTCGGCGCGTACGCCGGGTTCACCTCGGCCGGCCCCCGCAGCGGGGACGGCGCGCTGAGCCCGAACGTGGCGGCTCCGGGTGTGTCGATCGCATCCGCGGCCGTCGGTACGGGCAGCGGCGTCGCGATCTCGTCGGGAACGTCGATGGCGGCCCCGCACGTCGCGGGCGTCGCGGCGCTGTCGGTGCAGGCGCACCCGACCTGGTCGGTCCCGCGGATCGCGGCCTCCATCGTGTCGACGGCCGACCCCGACAAGGTCGTGGGACAGGACCTGGTCACGGGAGGTGTCGGTCTGGTCGACGCGACCCGGGCCGTGACCACGCAGGTGACGGCGCTCGGCGATGCGTTCCGTGTCGAGAGCGGATGGGCGCGCGAGGCGGCGCTGAGCTTCGGATTCCAGGAATCGCTGCTCGGCTACGCCGGGGTCAAGGCCGTCACGATCCACAACGACGGTCCGAAGTCGGTCACCTACCGGGTGTCGACGACGCCCACGGCCGAGTCCGCGAAGGCGAAGGTCAACGTCTCGTCGAAGTCGCTGACCGTCGGCGCCGGGCGCTCGGCCACGGTGCTCCTGACACTCACCGCGGCGGCCAAGGACGTTCCCTCGTCGCTGGGACACGGCACGTTCGGGTTCCACGAGATCTCGGGGAACGTGACCTTCACCTCGGCCGACTCGGTGCTGCGGGTGCCGTACCTGTTGGTTCCGCGCTCGAACAGCGTGGTCTCGACGAGCACCTCCGCGCTCTTCACGAAGAGTCAGAATGTCGGGGACGCGAAGAAGTCGATCACGCTGAACAATCTGCTCGGTGCGATCGACGCGGATGCCGATGTGTTCCAGTGGGGGCTCAGCGACCCGAAGGACGCCACGCGAGAGCTGCCCGACGACGGTTACGATGTGCGCGCCGCGGGCGTGCAGTCGTTCGCCGTCGGCGACGACACGCTGCTCGTGTTCGCGATCAACACCCACAAGCGGTGGTCGAACGCGGCGTCCAACGAGTACAACGCCGTCATCGACGTCGACCAGGACGGCGAACCCGATTGGTACGTGTTCTCCTACGATTCGGGGGCGGTGCGCACCGGCTTCGCGGACGGACTCCCGGAGACGTTCCTCGCCGATGCGCACACGGGTGCACTGTACGCGAGTGGGTTCCTGACCCAGGCGCCCACCGACAGCAGCACTCTGCTGATGCCGGTCTACGCGAGCAGTCTCGGACTCGAGGGGGAGTTCGACTACACGGTCGAGACCTATGGCCGCAACGGCGGTGAGGACGTCGTCGACGCCTGGGCGACCTACGACCCGACGGCGCCGGCGCTGAGCAACGGCCAGTACGTCACGGTGAAGAAGCGCGGGACCGCGAAGTTCACCGTCGACGTGGACGCCGCGGGTGTCGAGGCGCAGAAGCCGCTCGGCACGATGGTGGTCGTCCTCGACAACCAATCCGGTGCCGGAGAGGCGCTGCTGATCAAGGTCAAGTAGACCTCATGCGATGGGGCGGATGCGTGCATCCGCCCCATCGTCGCCCTCAGGGCGTGACGCAGAGGGTCGGGGTGTCGCCCCGGCCGAAGCGGTAGTCGTAGTGCTTGCCGTCGGCGGTCACGATGACGCGCATCCCGTCGACGAGGGCTTGCGTGTAGGACTGGCCGGGTTGCGGGCAGCCGAGGGAGCCGTCTGAGAACGTGACCCGCTCCGCCGTGACGAGCTCGGGGGGCGCCGTGACGCCGCGGCCGGCCAGGTCGGACTCGATCGCCGCCCAGCGTGCCGGGGGGACATCGGTGGGTGTTCCGCTCGGTTCCGCCGATGGGCTCACCGGGCCAGGCGTCGTCGTCTGGAACGGTGGACGTGACGTGGGGGATCGGACACGGGGTCTCCCATCGCGCAGCCGGTCACGGTGAGCGCAAGCAGCATCGGCGGGATCAGATACCGGATTCGCATTGCGGGCACCTCCTTGGGTTGCTCCCAGGCTATGGCCGATACCTGCGAGCGGGCGGGGAGTGAGGCTCGCTCGCGATCCCGCCGTACGGCCGACCGGGTCGTCGCGCCGCGGAAATGTCGTTGTAACGCGCCGCCGCTACTCTCGGGTCATGCTGGCGAGCTTCACGGTGCGTCCGGCGGTTCAGACCGACGGTGCTTTCCTCGGCGACATGCTCGTCGAGGCGGCCAATTGGCGCGGCACGGTGCGTCTGCGTCACGAAGTGCTCACGAGCGTCGAGCATCGCCGCTACATCGCGGGTGGATGCGCCCCGGGGATGCGGGACTGGTCGCGGTCGATGGCGCCGGCGAGTCGATCGGTGCGGCGTGGTATCGGATGCTGCCGCGCAGTGATCCGGGTTTCGGATTCACCGGCGTGGGCGTTCCCGAGCTGATCATCGGGGTTCGTCCGATCTGGCGGGCGCACGGCGTCGGTCGTGATCTCTTGCGTCGATTGTGCGAGCTGGCGCGCGCCGAGGGCCATGCGCGACTGAGTCTGAGCGTCGAGCGCGGCAACTTCGCCGCCACCCTGTATCGCAGCGAAGGGTTCGCGGTGACGAGCGCCGGCATCATCCGCGAGACGATGGTCAAGCGCCTGCGGTGATGCTGCCGGGCCTGCCGGCGTCGTTGCAAATGACGCCCCGCGTGTACTGCCGAGGCGGACTCATCCCCGGGCTCCGCCTCATCCTCGGGGCGCGCCTCAATCTCGGGGCGCGCCTCACCTCCTCGTGGGCTCTACGCCGCCGCGGGGCGGAAGCGTCTGGGAGGCGGGTCGATTCCCGCCCAGGCGTAGCCGAGCGCGAGTTGGGGGTGCAGCACTGTTCCGCTGCCGTCCGGGTGCTGGAGGATGAAGTCGCCTTTGCCGTCGCGGGTGATCCGCCACCCGCCGTGATGAAGCTGCATATGGTGAAAGCGGCACAACAGGATGCCGCGATCGATGTCGGTGCGCCCGCCTTCCGAGTACGGATCTATGTGATGCGCCTCGCAGTAGGAGGCGGGCCGGTCGCAGCCCTTCCACCTGCATCCGCCGTCGCGGATCGCCAGCGCGATGCGCTGTCTGGGGGTGAACAGGCGCTGTTCCCGGCCCACGTCGAGTGGATTGCCGAAGGCATCGACGGTGACCGTGGTCGTGCCGCTGTTGCAGATGTGCCGTTCTGCGACGGCTCCGGGAAGGCTGATGATGCCGTCTTCGCTGTGCGCCGTGGGTGCGGGCTGATCGTTGCCGTCTTCATCGGTGTCGACCACGCGTACGATTCGCACGCCCGCCTGCCGGGTTCCGAACACGTTCTCGGACTCGGCCAGGGTTCCGGCGCGGAGGACATCGATCATCAGATCGTAGGTGAGCTGGTCGTTCGTACGCGGGTCGTCGACCAGGTCCTGCGCGCGGGCGGCTTCAGCGGAGTCGACGAAACGAGGGCCGCCGCGCCGCGGTCGCAGTGCGCTGTCGATGAGGGTGCGGACCCACAGCATCGCCTCGTCATCGAAGACGAAATGGCCGTGGTGCACGCCTTCGCGGTCGGTCCACACCCGGAACGAGCGCCGTGCGAGCTGTTTCCGAAAGCGTTCTTCGGCGCCCTTCGGGTCGAGTCGATCGCGCACCGCCTTAGCGGCGGCGCGCAGCTCCTCGACCGTGCGATGCGGTGCCTCGGTCAGCAGCTGCTCGGCAGCGAGCGTCCACATCTCGCGCACCGCGGCGTTCTCACTGTCACGATCGGGCCCGCCGTCTCGAACATCTGCGGCATCGGCACCCTGCTCGCCGTCACCCGGCTGCTCCGGCGGTTCCCCGAGGCCCCTGCGGATCGCGTCGTGCTGCGCGGAGGTGAGCGCGCCCTCCAGCACCGCGCGCCCGAGCGGTGCGTGCCAGGGCGTGGACGGGGGTGCCGCGGTAGCTGCCTCTCCGGCCAGAGCATCCGCCTGCGGCGCCGCATCGGCCAGGAGCGCCTCGCCCACACGCACTGTTCGTTCCGCCTCAGCGCGGCTGCCGCCGGTGACATCCTGTATCAGGGAGACCGCGGTGCGGTGCCCCTCGCCTGCGCCAGCCCGGCATGCCCGGTCTCTTTCGTGGATCGTGCGGCCACGACTCCCGAGGCGAGCAGCCGCAGCCGCTCGACGGCCAGGGCGGTCTCGGTGACTTCTGTCAGCACGGCGAAGACCTCGGCATCCGACATCGCACCCAGCGTCGCCCGCACATCGTCTGTCGTCCCCGCATCACCGAGCTGCGCGCGCAGTGTGGGAGGAGCCCCAGAACCTCGGTGAAAGTTGCCATACTCAGGATTCTCATCGACCACCGACATTCGAAGAGAGAAGCGAGCAGAGATCACCCGCAGAGCATCACGAAACGATAACTGTGCTGCGAGGCCTATTGGGCTCACACCCGTCATCCTGCCATCCGGGACACGAATACTGCAGCCCAAGAAAGGGGACCCCGGCCGAAGCCGGAGTCCCCTTCTGCAGAGACGGAACTCAGCCGAACTGGTTCATCGTGTTGTCCTTGCCGCCGGCCTTGAGGGCGGCGTCGCCGGCGAAGTACTCCTTGTGGTTGTCGCCGATGTCGGAGCCGGCCATGTTCTGGTGCTTGACGGTGGCGATCCCCTCACGGATCTCGCGGCGCTGCACGCCCTTCACGTAGGCGAGCATGCCCTCGTCGCCGAAGTAGCCCTTCGCGAGGTTGTCGGTCGACAGGGCGGCCGTGTGGTAGGTCGGCAGCGTGATGAGGTGGTGGAAGATCCCGGCGCGCGCCGAGCCGTCGCGCTGGAAGGTGCGGATCTTCTCGTCGGCCAGCTGTGCGAGCTCGCTGTCGTCGTACTCGACGCTCATCAGGTTGTCGCGGTCGTAGGCCGAGACGTCCTTGCCTTGCTCCACGAGCAGGTCGTAGGCCTGCTGGCGGAAGTTGAGCGTCCAGTTGAACGAGGGGCTGTTGTTGTAGACGAGCTTGGCGTTCGGGATCTCCTCGCGGATGCGGTCGACCATGCCCGCGATCTGCTCGACGTGGGGCTTCTCGGTCTCGATCCACAGCAGATCGGCACCGTTGCGCAGCGAGGTGATGCAGTCGAGCACGACGCGGTCCTCGCCGGTCCCGGCGCGGAACTGGTACAGGTTGCTCGCCAGGCGCTTCGGACGCAGGAGCGCTCCGTCGCGCTTGATGACGACGTCGCCGTTGCCCAGCGCGCTCTCCGAGATCTCCTCGACGTCGAGGAAGGAGTTGTACTGGTCGCCGAGGTCGCCGGGGGCGTTCGTGACCGCGAGCTTCTGCGTGAGTCCGGCGCCGAGCGAGTCGGTGCGGGCGACGATCACGCCGTTCTCGATGCCGAGCTCGAGGAAGGCGTAGCGGACCGCATTGAGCTTGGCGATGAAGTCCTCGTGCGGAACCGTGACCTTGCCGTCCTGGTGGCCGCACTGCTTCTCGTCGGAGACCTGGTTCTCGATCTGGATGGCGCAGGCGCCGGCCTCGATCATCTTCTTGGCCAGCAGGTACGTCGCCTCGGGGTTGCCGAAACCGGCGTCGATGTCGGCGATGATCGGCACGACGTGGGTCTCGTAGGTGTCGATCTGTGACTGGATGAAGTCGACCGCGGTCTCGTCGCCGGCGACGCGCGCCTCGTCGAGCTGTGTGAAGAGGAGGTCGAGCTCGCGGGCGTCGGCCTGGCGGAGGAACGTGTACAGCTCCTCGATGAGCGCCGGCACGGAGGTCTTCTCATGCATCGACTGGTCGGGCAGCGGGCCGAACTCGGAGCGGAGCGCCGCGACCATCCAGCCCGAGAGGTACAGGTAGCGCTTGTTCGTGGTCTTGAGGTGCTTCTTGATCGAGATGAGCTTCTGCTGCCCGATGAACCCGTGCCAGACGCCGAGCGACTGGGTGTACAACGAGGAGTCGGCGTCGTACTCGGTCATGTCGCGGCGCATGATGTCGGCCGTGTACTGGGCGATCTCGAGTCCCGTCTTGAAACGGTTCTGCGCCCGCATTCGGGCGACGTACTCGGGGTTGATCGCATCCCAGGAGGAGCCGTGCTGCTCCTTGAGCGCCCGGATGGCTTCGATGTCGTCTTCGTACGCAGTCATTTCGCTTCCTTTGCGGTGGTGGTGGGCTTGTTTCCACCTTGTGCCAAGAAAGACGCGTATTCCGACCGCTTTCAATGGGAAGATTATGGAAATTTCTGCGAAGAGGAAGAACTATCGCCGGATGGAACGCTCAGAGACCCCGCACCAGTCGCTGAAGGTGCGCGTATTCTTCGTCCATCCCCGGGTTCGCGCGGCGCGGATCGTCCGACTCTCCTGTGCGCACCACCTCGTCGATGTAGCGTCGATCGGCGTCGAGGCGGGCTGCGGCATCCGTTCCGATCGTCCCGTGTCCGGGCACGACGACGGCGGCCTTCGCCGCATACGGCGCAAGCGCGTCGAGGGCGGCGATGTACGCAGGAAGATCGTCCGGCCAGAACGGCAGCGGCAGCTCGATGTCGCTGAGCATGTCGCCCGCGAGGAGCACGCGCTGCCGAGGCAGCCACAGCGCCGCATGGCCGGGCGCATGACCGTCGTGCACCACGGGCTCGACCTCGACCCGGGCGGCAGTGGCATCGGCCCCGACACGCCCCGGACCCGCCCCATCAGCTCCACGAGCTCCTCCGGCCACCCCTCGCCCAGCGAAGCCACGAGCGACTCCCGCTCGGTCTCAGCCAGTGACGCCGTCTGCGCAGATGCCCACCGCGGCACGTCACCGAACCTCGAATGCCACAGCAGATGATCGTGGTGCGCGTGCGTGGCGAATCCGCCCATCACGTCGAGCCCGCGCGCGTCCAGCCATGCCGCGAGTCCGTCGAGCTCCGCGGGCACCCAACCCGGGTCGACGAGGAATGCCTGATCGGATGCCGCGAGCACGGTCGATGTCGTGTGCATCACCCGGCTCGTGGCGACATGCACGCCCGGTGCGATCTCCTGCAGTTCCCGCATCCGTTCTCCTTCCGCGCAGGCGCCGTCAGTGCAGCGCCCCGCCGGGCACCACGTCGTCCTCCGCCGTGTCGAGTGTCGTCCGCACCGCGATCTCGAGCGCCCGCGCGATCGCGTCCAGCGGCATCTCCGGCTGCCCGCCCGGCGCCTGCCCGGTCGCCCACGGCACATGCACGAACCCGGCGCGGCGCCCCGCGGCGGCGGCCCACAGCGCGGCGCGGAAGAACACGTGGTTGCAGACGAAGCTGCCCGCGGAGAGGGAGAGCTCCGAGCGGATGCCGGCATCCGACATCTCCCGCACGATCGCCTTGGCGGGCAGCGAGGTGAAGACGGCGGGAGGTCCTCCCGGCACCGATTCCGCGTCGACGGGCTGCGCGCCGGCGCTGTCGGGGGTGCGCGCGTCCAGCAGATTCACCGCGACGCGTTCGACGCTGACCGCTGCGCGGCCTCCGGCGAGACCGGTCGCGATCACCGCATCCGGGCCGTGCATGTCGATGAGCCGGGAGAGCTCCTCGGCCGCGCCCGCGAACGTCACCGGCAGCACGGCGGTGACGAGTCGCTCCGGGCCGGTCCACTGCGTCGCCGCGAGCGAGACCGCCTCGCCGGAAGGGTTGTGCGCGTCGCCGGCGAAGGGCTCGAATCCGGTGAGGAGCACGGTGGTCATCGAGCCAGACTATCTCTGTCAACCCCGTCCCCCTCCGGCTCCGACGCCGCTAGCGTGGGAGTCATGAGCACCGTCGAGAAAGCCCAGACCCTTGCCCGCCTGTATGACGCTCCCGAGATCCTCCGCGTGGTGAACGTGTGGGACGTCGTCTCGGCGAAGGCGATCGCCGACCTCCCCGAGACGACCGCGCTGGCCACGGCCGGCCACTCGATCGCCTCGACCTTCGGGTTTCCCGACGGTCAGATCCCGCGTGAGCTCATGATCGACATGGTCGGGCGCATCGCCGCCGCCGTCGACCTCCCGGTCTCCGCAGACCTCGACGACGGCTACGGCGACGCGGGGGAGACCACGCGGCTCGCGATCGGCGCCGGCGTCGTCGGCGCGAACGTCGAGGATCGCTTGAAGCCACTGTCCGATTCGGTCGCCGTGGTCGAGGCGATCGTGCGCGCGGGCGAGGCCGAGGGCGTGCCCTTCGTGCTCAACGCCCGCACCGATGCGATCGTGCGGGGCGGCGACCGTCCGCTGTCCGAGTCGCTGGTGGATGCCGTCGAGCGCGGCCGGGCGTTCCTCGACGCCGGCGCGCACTGCGTCTTCGTCCCGGGCATCCTCGACGTGGAGGCCACCAAGACGCTCGTCGAGGGGATCGGCTACGGCAAGGTCAGTGTGATCGGGCTTCCGGGCGCACTCGCCGCGAACGAGTACGAGTCGCTGGGTGTGGCCCGCATCTCCTATGGCCCGCTGACCCAGCGTGTGGCGCTCACGGCGCTGCAGGATGTCGCGAGCAGCCTGTACGCCGACGGCGTCATCCCCGAGGGGACGCGGGCGCTGAACTGACGCGGCTGCGCCTCACTGCGCGCAGCGCGTTGAGGCGAGCCGGGTCAGGTCGAGCGAGCCCGCGCGCAGCGCGAGTGAGTCGAAACACTCCTGACGGGATGACCAAGGACGTCGGATGCCGAGCGCGCGGTTCACGGCCACGCGAGAAGCGCAGAGCTGACCTGCACGGCCCCGACGCCGTAGCGCTCATCGAGATCCTGCTGGATCGATCCGTTGTCGAAGATGACCTCGACGTGAATCGTGCTCGTCGTGGTGTCCGGCCAGGAGGATAGGAGGTCCGAGCGCTCGGCGGTGATCTTCTCCACGATCCCGCGCAGCTCGGATTCGCTGCGCTCGGCGGCGCTGACGCACAGCATGCCGCCCCAGCGATCCCTGAGCGCCGACTCGGTCCGGGCGACGTCGCCGGTCGTCTTGACGTTGATGATCAGCAGCTCCGGATCGTTCATGCTCAGTTCGATGCGGAGGTTCTCGTCGTCGTCCTCGCCGAGCGGGGCATTGTTCAGCGGGTTGGGCGACTGATCGAGCCAGGCGCCGGCGTAGCCGGCGAGCGTCTCGGCGAGCATGAGCACCTCTTCCATGCTCTCCTCGGTGGTCAGCGCGGGGTCGAGCACGCGCCAGCCGCCCGCGGGCTCGGGGCAGGGCGAGGTGAAGTCGACCTCTCCGACACCGCTCGTGTCGGGCCAGTCATGTTCTTCCGCGGGCTCTGCGTCCTCCACGGCGATGGTGGACTCCCAGGGGTTGTAGTAGCCGGCGACCCAGAACGTCCCCAGCGCACCCCGGAGGCCTCCTCGTAGTGACCCTCCCAGTCGCTCCAGTCCCAGCCGGTGAGCGCAGGACCGCCGCACTGGGGCGGGTGCGACTCCATGACACCGCCGAGGCACAGCTCCGGTCCGCTCCCGTCGTCGAGCACGGTCGCGTGGTACGCGGTCGACACGCCCAGCTGCGTCCCGTCGCCGGGAGGGCTCGTCGGGGCGCCGGCGATGCCACCCGCACAGGACACCAGCGCCGTCGCGCTCAGCAGGGCGGCGGCGATCGCGAGGACGCGTCGTGGGGTCATGGGCTCCATACTCTCCAGTGTCGGATGCCGGCGGATCGTCTCAAAGCCGATCCCGCGCTTTCCGCCTCTCCTGTCGGTCTCACTTGTTGCGGGTGTCTTGCCGCGGAGGTCGCGTTTTGTGAGACACCGACGAGCGCCGGTCTCATTCGTGGTGGCCTTCAGGCATCGGATGCCGCAACAAATGAGACCGCCGCGGTCAGGTGCTGACGAGCCGACGCGCCTCACTAGACTGGCACCGTGGTCACACGTCTCTCCAACTTCTTCCTCCGCACGCTCCGCGACGACCCGGCAGACGCCGAGGTCCGCAGCCACAAGCTGCTCATCCGCGCAGGCTACATCCGCCGTGCCGCGCCAGGCATCTTCACCTGGCTGCCGCTGGGGCTGAAGGTCAAGGCGAGGATCGAGCGCATCATCCGCGAGGAGATGACCAACGCCGGCGCGCACGAGGTGCACTTCCCGGCCCTGCTTCCGCGCGAGCCCTACGAGGCATCCGGTCGCTGGGAGGCCTATGGCGACGGCATCTTCCGTCTGAAGGACCGCAAGGATGCCGACTACCTGCTCGCGCCCACGCACGAGGAGATGTTCACGCTCCTCGTGAAAGACCTGTACTCCTCGTACAAGGACCTGCCGCTGGCGATCTATCAGATCCAGGACAAGTACCGCGACGAGGCGCGCCCTCGCGCGGGCCTGCTCCGCGGCCGCGAGTTCACGATGAAGGACGCCTACTCGTTCGACGCGAGCGATGAGGGCCTCGAGGCGTCGTACCAGGCGCAGCGCGACGCCTATGAGCGCATCTTCCAGCGGCTCGGCCTGGAGTACGTCATCGTCAACGCCGACAACGGCCTGATGGGTGGCGCGCGCTCGGAGGAGTTCCTGCATCCGACGCCCATCGGAGAAGACACCTTCGTCCGCTCGGCCGGCGGCTACGCGGCCAACGTCGAGGCGTTCACCACGGTGGTTCCCGAACCGACCCCGTTCGACGGGCTGCCCGCGCCGGAGATCTTCGACTCGCCCGACACCCCGACGATCGAGACGCTCGTCGCGCACAGCAACGCGGTCCTCGGCGGCGAATACACGGCCGCCGACACGCTCAAGAACGTCGTCCTCGCCCTCACGCACCCGAGCGGCGCCCGCGAGGTCGTCGTCGTGGGCATCCCCGGTGACCGCGACGTCGATGACAAGCGCGCCGAGGTCGCCTTCGCGCCCGCCGACGTCGAGCCCGCCACGGACGAGGACTTCGAGCGGCATCCGCTGCTCGTCCGCGGTTACATCGGCCCCTGGTCCGAGACCGGCCCGATCCTCGGCGAGGAGTCGGCGACCGGCATCCGCTATCTCCTCGACCCCGGGTCGTGGACGGCACGTCGTGGATCACCGGTGCGAACATCGATCAGAAGCACGTGCACTCCCTCGTCGCCGGCCGCGACTTCACGGCCGACGGCTTCGTCGAGGTCGCGGACGTGCACGCCGGGGACCCCGCGCCGGACGGCTCCGGCCCGGTCGAGCTGGCCCGCGGCATGGAGATCGGTCATGTGTTCCAGCTCGGGCGTTTCTTCGCCGAGGCGCTGGGTTTGAAGGTGCTCGACGAGAACGGCAAGCTCGTCACGGTCACGATGGGCTCGTACGGCATCGGCGTCACCCGCATCCTGGCGATCCTCGCCGAGTTGAACAACGACGACAAGGGCCTCCTCTGGCCGGCATCCGTCGCCCCCTTCGACGTGCACGTGGTCGCCACGGGCAAGGATCAGGTCGCCTTCGACCTGGGCGCCCGGCTCTCGGCGGATCTCGAAGCCGCCGGACTCGAGGTGCTCTTCGACGACCGCCCGAAGGTGTCGCCCGGCGTGAAGTTCGGCGACGCCGAGCTCATCGGGGTGCCGCAGATCGTGATCGCCGGGCGGGCTCCGCCGAGGGGCAGGTCGAGCTGTGGGATCGCCGCACGGGGAGCGCGAGGTCGTCGCCGTATCGGATGCCGTGGCGCGCCTGACCGGCCGCTGAGCCGGAGCGCGCAGGCCTCAGGCCTTCATCGAAGGTGTGCACTCGAGAGCACGGAGCGGGGGAGAGGAAGTCGGCGGGTGAACGCGCTCGCCGGCATCCGGCGTGAAAGGGTGGAGGCATGACGGATGAGAGCAATTCCCTGCCGCCCGAGGTGACCGACGCGATCCGCGTCCTGCTCGACGAGGCGGGGGTGACCGCGAACAAGGCGCTCATCGCCCGCATCCTCGCCACCGGGGTCATGCTCGGCACCGACGGCACCTCGCGGCTGGATCTGAAGATCACCTCGGCCGCGATCGCCGAGATGCGCGAGGCCTTCGCGCTCTTCCGTCCCTTCGCCTCCCGGCGCAAGGTGACCGTCTTCGGCTCGGCGCGCACGCAGATGGACTCGCCGTTGTATCACCGGGCGCGCGATGTCGCCGCGGCGCTCGCCGCCCAGGACTGGATGGTCGTGACCGGCGCGGGCCCGGGGATCATGCAGGCCGCGGCCGAAGGCGCCGGGACCGACATGTCCCTGGGCGTGTCGATCCAGCTGCCCTTCGAGGAGAAGCCCAACGACATCGTCGCCGATGCGCCGCGCGTCGAGATGAAGTACTTCTTCACCCGCAAGCTCATGCTCGTCAAGGAGTCGTCGGGGTTCGTGTGCCTGCCCGGGGCTTCGGCACGCTGGACGAGATGTTCGAGCTGCTGACGCTGCAGCAGACCGGCAAGGCCGTGCCGGTGCCGATCGTCCTGCTCGACGAGCCGGGCGGCACTTTCTGGACGGGCCTGGAGCGCTACGTCCACGAGCACATGGTGCCCGCGGGCGTCATCTCTCCCGACGACTTCGAGCGCGTGCTGGTCACGGATTCGGTCGAGGAGGCCGTCGCCGAGATCACCGGATTCTGGCGCAACTACGACTCGCTGCGATGGGTCGGCGACAGGCTCGTGCTCCGGATGAGGCAGGCACCCACCGACGCGCAGCTCGCCGAGCTCAACGAGCGCTTCTCCGGCGTCTGTGCCGAGGGCGGGATCGCCCGGACCGAGGCGCTGCCTGAAGAAGTCGCCGGCCGTGACAAGACGGATCTGCCGCGGCTCGTGCTCGTGCCGAAGCAGCGGCACATCGGGTCGCTGCACCACCTGATCCGCGCGATCAACGACTTCGGGTCGGATGCCGCCGGCTGATCAGCGGCATCCCTCGCCGTCATCGGTGGTCGTCGCGGCCCGTCAGTCCTCCGTGTGGAGACGGTCGCGGTGCTTCTCGTCGCGATCCTCCTTGGTCAGTACGCCCAGGGGACCGGTGACGGTGATCTCGTCCTCCCAGCACTCGATGCCCTTGACCTCGGGCAGCTGATCGCGGGTGAAGACGGGGTCCTTGCCTTCTTTGCGCTGCCGTGAATAGTTGCGGATGAGCTTGAAGGCGATCGGGGAGAGCAGCAGCACGGCGACGAGGTTGATCAGGGCCATGAACCCCATGACGCCGTCGGCGAGGTTCCAGATCAGGTCGGCGCCGGCGATGCAGCCGAGGAAGACCGCGACGATCACGAACCAGCGGAAGATCGTGAGGTAGCGCGGACTCGAGGTGATGAACTGGATGTTCGACTCGCCGTAGTAGTAGTTGCCCAGCACCGAGGTGAAGGCGAGCACGAAGATGATCACGGCCAGCAGGATGCCGGTCCAGTCGCCGAGGGCGCTGGCGAGGGCGTTCTGGGTCAGGTACACGCCGCGCTCCGCGGTGGCGAGGTCGGGTGCGGAGACGAGGATGATGAAGGCTGTGATCGAGCAGACCAGCCAGGTGTCGAAGTAGACGCCGAGGGTCTGTACGAGTCCCTGCTTGACGGGTGGGTGACCGCGGCGGTGGCTCCGGCGTTCGGCACCGAGCCGAGGCCGGCCTCGTTCGAGAACATCCCTCGGCGCACGCCCTCCATGATGATGACGCCGAGCGTGGCCCCGATCACCTGGTTCGGTCCCCACGCGTCGGTGAAGATCGACGCCGCGGCGGCGGGCAGGTGCTCGGCGTTGATGCCGACGATGATGATCCCGATGATGAGGTAGGCGAAGGCGACGGCCGGGATCGCCGCCTGCGAGATCGTCGCGATGCGTCGGATGCCGCCGAAGATCACCAGTGCGGTGAGCGTGGCGACCACGCCGCCGACCACGAAGGGGATCCACGCCGGCGAGGTCTCGCCTCCCGTGACGCCCACGATGGTTCGCGAGAGCGTGTTCGCCTGCAGGGCGTTGAAGGCGAAGGGAAGCAGATGAGCAGGGCGATGGCGAAGACGATGCCGCCCCAGCGCTTGCCCAGGCCCTTCTCGATGTAGTACGCCGGGCCGCCGCGGAACGAGCCTTTCTCGCGCACTTTGAACAGCTGGGCGAGCGAGGACTCGAACAGGCTCGTCGCTCCGACGATGAGTGCCATGAGCCACATCCAGAAGATCGCCCCGGCCCCGCCCGACGACGATCGCGGTGCCCACACCGGCGATGTTGCCGACGCCGACGCGGGAGGCGGCCGACACGGTGAACGCCTGGAACGCCGAGATGGACTGCGGTCTGCCGTGCTCGTCGAGAGGGGAGCGGTCGGTGACCGTGCGGAGCATCTCTGGAATCCAGCGGAACTGGATGAACCCGGTCCGGATGCTGAGATACAGCCCCACGCCCGCGACGAGTGGCGCGAGCACCCAGGTCCAGAGGTTGTTCTGGAAGCTTCCGAGAATGTCTGCGATGACGTCCATGCGCGAAGTATGGCGAAGATCCGCGCCGAGCGGCAGGGGTCGGCCTTCCGGGGTGCCGGAAGGAGCGGTCTTCCTCGCGCGGTGCGCGAGTTCCCGCCCACCGCGGCATCCGGTACCGTAGTACGGATATCCGCAGCGAGCGTGTGCGGATGAGAGCTGAATAGAGGAGAGTGTCATGGACATCGAGCTGAGGCTTCTGCAGACGATCGAGAAGGAGAAGGGCATCCCCTTCGATGAGCTCGTCAGCATCATCGAGCAGGCCGTTCTGACCGCTTACACCAAGCACGTCTCCGCTGACGGTGCGCCTCTGGAGGGCGTGCGCGTCGAACTCGACCGCAAGACCGGTCACGTGGCGGTCATGGAACCCGTCCTCGACGAGGAGGGCGCCGTCATCGGGGAGGCGGAGGCCACGCCTGAGGACTTCGGCCGCATCGGCGCCTTCGCCGCCAAGCAGGTCATCAACCAGCGCTTGCGCGACGTCGCCGACGATGCGGTGCTCGGCGAGTTCCGCAGCAAGGAGGGCGACATCGTCGCCGGCGTCATCCAGCAGGGCCCCAACCCCAAGATGATCCATGTCGACCTCGGCTCGGTCGAGGCGATCCTCCCGCCCGAGGAGCAGGTGCCGGGCGAGGACTACGCGCACGGCTCCCGCATCCGCGTCTACGTCACGAGCGTGGCCAAGGGCGCCAAGGGCCCTCGATCACCGTGTCGCGCACGCATCCCGGTCTTGTCCGCCGGCTCTTCGCGCTCGAGGTCCCCGAGATCGCGACGGGGCTCGTGGAGATCGTCTCGCTGGCCCGCGAGGCCGGTCACCGCACGAAGATCGCCGTGGTCGCCCATGACCCCTCCATCAACGCCAAGGGTGCCTGCATCGGCGAACTCGGTCGTCGCGTGCGCGCGGTCACCGAGGAGCTGGCCGGCGAGAAGATCGACATCGTCGACCACGACCCGGATCTGGCGACCTTCGTCGCCAACGCGCTCTCGCCGGCGAAGGTCACCTCCAGTTTCGTGCTGGATGCGACCACCAAGGCCGTGCGCGCGCTCGTCCCCGACTACCAGCTCTCGCTCGCCATCGGCAAGGAAGGTCAGAACGCGCGTCTGGCCGCCAAGCTGACCGGTGCGAAGATCGACATCCAGCCCGATTCGATCCTTGAGTCGTGACGGATCAATGCCCGGAGGGCGTTGATGCGGCATCGACTCAAGATTGAGCGAGGACGCGCAGCGACCGAGTCGAAGTCTCTCACGGCGCGGAGGGGTAAGATGGAACCCGTACGAACGTGTGTCGGATGCCGCGAACGTGCGCCCCGATCCGCCCTGCTGAGGGTGGTCGCGGAAGATTCCTCCCTCATCGTCGATGAACGGGCGAGTCTGCCGGGAAGGGCGCGTGGGTGCATCCGACCGCGGATTGCATGGAGGCCGCGCTGCGGCGTCGTGCATTCGCACGAGCACTCCGTGTGTCCGAGCCTTTGGACACGCAGACCATCGAGAAACGGCTGAACGGCTATGGAAACAAAGTGAACGGCTCGAGATGAGACCCGTCCGCGACTAGTGGTCTGCCCTGCCTGGGTAGACCGACCCAGACAGGAGAATTGTGGCTGCCAAACCACGTGTACACGAGATCGCCGCTGAACTCGGCGTCGACAGCAAGTTCGCGCTTGCGAAGCTGAAGGAGATCGGCGAGTTCGTCAAGAGTCCCTCTTCGACGATCGAGCCGCCCGTCGCGCGCAAGCTGCGTGCGGCGATCGAGGCCGACGAGTCGGCCAAGCCGGCGGCGAAGCCCGCCGAGAAGGCGGCGCCGAAGAAGCCCGCCGCGGCCAAGCCCGGACCCAAGCCCGGCCCGGCCAAGCCCGCCGCGCCCGCACCGGCCGAACCGCCGGCGAGCGAGCCGGCACCCGCGGCCGAGGCCGCTCCGGCAGCCGAGGCCGCTCCGGCAGCCGAGGCCAAGCCCGCCGCCGCTGAAGGCGGTTCGGCTCCCGCGCCGGCGCCGCGTCCCGGTGCCCCGCGTCCGGGCAACAACCCCTTCTCGTCCTCCCAGGGCATGGGCCAGCGTCCCGCCGGTCCGCGTCCGGGCAACAACCCCTTCGCATCCGCCCAGGGCATGGGCCAGCGCCCGACCCCGGGCAACATCCCGCGTCCCCAGGCGCCGCGTCCCGGTGCCCCGCGTCCGGGCGCTCCGCGTCCCGGTTCGCCCCGTCCCGGCGGCCCCGCGGCGGTCAGGGCGGTCGTCCCGGCGCACCGTTCCAGCAGCGTCCCGGCGGCGCGGGTGGCGGCGGTCGTCCCGGTGGCGGCGGTCCCGGCTTCCAGCAGCGCCCTGGCGGCGGCCCCGGTTTCGGCGGTCGTCCCGGTGGTGGCGGCGGTCGCGGTCGTGGTCCCGGCGGCGGCACGGCAGGTGCCTTCGGCAAGGGTGGCGGCAAGTCCAAGCAGCGCAAGTCGCGGCGGGCGAAGCGGCAAGAGTTCGAGATGCGGGATGCCCCGCAGGTCGGCGGCGTCAACGTCCAGAAGGGCAACGGCGAGATCATCCGCCTGCGTCGCGGTGCATCGATCGCCGACTTCGCCGACAAGCTCGAGGCGCTGAACGGCTACACGGTCCAGCCCGGCACGCTCGTGACGATCCTCTTCAACCTCGGCGAGATGGCCACGGCCACCGAGTCGCTGGACGAGGCGACCTTCGAGGTGCTCGGCGAAGAGCTCGGCTACAAGATCCAGATGGTCTCGCCCGAGGACGAGGACAAGGAGCTCCTGGAGGGCTTCGGTCTCGACCTCGAGAAGGAGCTGGAGGAGGAGAACGAGGACGACCTCGAGATCCGCCCGCCGGTCGTCACTGTCATGGGTCACGTCGACCACGGTAAGACCCGTCTTCTCGACGCGATCCGTCAGACCAACGTCATCGAGGGCGAGGCCGGCGGCATCACCCAGCACATCGGCGCCTACCAGGTATGGACGGAGCACGAGGGCATCGAGCGCGCGCTGACCTTCATCGACACCCCGGGTCACGAGGCGTTCACCGCCATGCGTGCCCGTGGTGCGCAGGTCACCGACATCGCGATCCTCGTGGTCGCGGCCGACGACGGCATCATGCCGCAGACGGTCGAGGCGCTCAACCACGCCCAGGCCGCGGGCGTTGCGATCGTCGTCGCGGTCAACAAGGTCGACAAGCCCGAGGCGAACCCCGCCAAGGTGCGCCAGCAGCTCACCGAGTACGGGCTGGTCGCCGAGGAGTACGGCGGCGACGTCCTGTTCGTGGATGTCTCGGCCCGCCAGGGCACCGGCATCCAGGAGCTTCTGGACGCCGTGCTGCTGACCGCCGACGCAGGGCTCGACCTCACCGCCAACCCCAACAAGGCTGCCCGCGGTGTCGCCATCGAGGCCAAGCTCGACAAGGGCCGTGGTTCGGTCGCGACGGTGCTGATCCAGTCGGGAACCCTCCGGGTCGGAGACGCGATCGTCGCCGGCACCGCCTACGGTCGCGTGCGTGCGATGCTCGACGAGAACGGCGACGCCGTGACCGAGGCCGCCCCCTCGCGTCCGGTCCAGGTGCAGGGTCTGAACTCCGTGCCCCGCGCCGGCGACGTCTTCATCGTCACCGAGGAAGACCGCATGGCGCGTCAGATCGCCGAGAAGCGCGAAGCCGTCGAGCGCAACGCCCTGCTGGCCAAGGCCCGCAAGCGCATCTCGCTCGAGGACTTCACCCGCGCACTCGAAGAGGGCAAGGTCGAGACGCTCAACCTCATCATCAAGGGCGACGTGTCCGGTGCCGTCGAGGCCCTGGAGGAGTCGCTCCTCAAGATCGAGGTCGACGACTCGGTGCAGCTGCGCATCATCCACCGGGGCGTCGGCGCGATCACCGAGTCGGATGTGAACCTGGCGACGATCGACAACGCGATCATCGTCGGCTTCAACGTCCGCCCCGACACGAAGGCCGCGAAGCGGCCGCCCGCGAGGGCGTGGACGTGCGCTTCTACTCGGTCATCTACGCCGCCATCGACGAGATCGAGAACTCGCTCAAGGGCATGCTCAAGCCCGAGTTCGAAGAGGTCCAGTCGGGCGTGGCGGAGATCCGCGAGGTGTTCCGTTCCTCGAAGTTCGGCAACATCGCCGGATGTATCGTGCGCTCGGGCACCATCACGCGCAACGCCAAGGCGCGCATCATCCGCGACGGCGTCGTGGTCGCCGATGGCCTGGCCATCGAGTCGCTGCGTCGCTTCAAGGATGACGTCACCGAGGTCCGCACCGACTACGAGTGCGGTATCGGCCTCGGCAAGTTCAACGACATCCAGGTCGGCGACGAGATCGAGACGACCGAGCTCGTCGAGAAGCCGCGAGTCTGATCGATGGATCGGTGAGGGGCGCCCACGGGCGCCCCTCATTCGTCACGAAGGAGAAGGAAATGGCTGGAGAACGACAGGCACGCCTCGCGGACCGCATCCGCGTGATCCTGGCCGAGCGGCTCGACAAGGGCCTGCGCGACCCGCGACTGGGCTATGTGACGATCACCGACGTGCGTGTGACCGGCGATCTGCAGCACGCCTCGGTCTTCTACACGGTGCTCGGCACCGACGAAGAGCGCGCCTCCTCGGCGGCGGCGTTGAAGGCGGCCACCGGCCTGCTGCGCACCGAGGTGGGCAAGCAGCTCAACACCCGGCTCACCCCCTCGCTGGAGTTCATCCCGGATGCCCTCCCCGAGACGGCGGGGCACATCGCCGAGCTGTTGCGCGAAGCGCGCGAGCGCGATGAGGCCGTGGCTGGTCTCGCCGCCGGCGCGCAGTACGCCGGCGATGCCGACCCCTATGTCGCGCCGCGCGAGGCGGACGAGGAGTAGCGCGCCGCGCGGAGGCGCCGGCACCACGGCATCCGGGCTTTGATCATCCTCGAAACATATGTAAAGTAGCTTGACTTTCACATTCGGATCAGGGGGATCGGAGGGCCGGGTGAAAGAAGCGACGTCGAGGCCGCAGATGGGCATGCCCACTGTCTCGCTCCTCGAACGACCGCTCATCACCCTCGATGATGTCCTGACGCTGCTGCGCGACGATGGGCTGACGGTGGCTCCGCATGTCGCCAGCGCCCTGTCGGCAGCGCTCGCCGGAGACGCGCGCGCCGTGCTCGAGACCGCCCGCATCCTCTCTGCCTCCCAGCGTTCCGGAGGGCGGTTCCTTCCCGATCCTTTGCCGCTGACCGACTCGGTTCGCCTGCGTTTCGAAGACATCGAGCTGGAGGGCTGGGAGCGCGAGGTGCTCCTGGCCGCCTCCGTGTGCGTCGACGATCGTCTCGACGGGATCCTCCTCGGCTTCGGACGCTCGATCGAGGAGCTCGTGACCAGCAGGGTGAGCGCTCTGGTCACCCTCGCGGCCGGCCGCTTCGCCTTCTCCGACGCCCGGACGCGCATCTGGGTGCACGGCACGGCCTCCCTGGAGGAGCGCACCGTGGTCCACGCGCGGCTCGCCGAGGCGTACGGACGCCTGGGCGATTCCGACCGTGCGGCGTGGCATCGCTGCCTGACGGAGTTCGGCGGCGATCCGTGCGTGGTCCCGCAGCTGATCGGGCTCGCCGACGCGGCCGCCCGCAGCGGTGAATCTGCACGCGCGTTCCGCATCGCCCGTGAGGCCGGTGCCCGCGCCCGTGGCGACGACCTGACCCGCGCTCGTGCGATCGCGGCGGATGCGGCGTTGGCCGCCGGGTGCCTCGACGACGCCGTCGAGTTGCTCGAGACGATCGGCGCGACGCATCCGTCCCGGCGCTGGAGCTTCCTGCCCTCGCTGTCGGTGGCCAAGACGCTCCGTTCGGGGCTGGCCCCGACGATGGAGCTGCTGCGCTGGCATCCGGGGGCGGACGGCGACAAGAACTGGGCGTCGTGGGCCACGCGGCCGGACTCGTGGCCGGGCTCTGCGCCGAGCGCGGCAGCCGTACGGAGGCGCGGGAGTGGCTGGCCCGTGCCCGCGATGCCGCGGTCAGGGAACCCTCGGGGCGCGTGCGTCGTGACCCGGCCGAGGCCTGGACGCTGTTCCTCCTCGGTGAGATGCCCGATCCGGAAGAGCCGGTGAGCGTCGGTCTGCTCTCGGGCACGGTCTACCGTGCGCTGCGCGCAGGACTCGAAGGAGACACGAGTGCCGGCATCCGCCTCCTCCGCGACAGCGATGCGCTCGACGAGGTGGGCACCGATCCGCTCGCCGCGGGGTTCGAGCGCACACCGATCGTCCAGGCCTATCGTGCGGTGGCCGAGTCGCTGCTGTGGCTGTGGCAGGGAGATCTCCGGGCGGCTCGCGACGCGCTCTCGCTCGCCGCGGCGAGCTATCCCGTGGCGCTTCCCTTCGCAGGTCTGGGCGTCGCCCTCGCCCGGCGTCTCGAACTGGCCGTCGACGGTCGTATCGGAGTCCTGTCGCGGGCGCTCGCGGAAGTCCTGCCGCCGACGATGCGCATCGACCAGCTGGTCGATCGTGCGCTGAGCGCCTATCTCGCCGGTGAGACGGATGCCGCGGCGGTGCAGATGTCGCTCTGGAAGGAGCGTGGCGCGGTGCAGGGCTGCTTCGCGCTGCCGGGGCTCGACGAGGTCGGCCCGCTGAGCGTGCCGGTGTCGTGGGAGCCTCCGGATGCGGCCGAGGCCCGCCGTCTGCGCGAGGTCGTGCGTGCGGCGCGGGGCGGCTCCTGGGAGCCGGAGCTGCGCAGCGTCGCCGACTCTGGCCGGGCGATCGTCTCTCCCTTCGAACGTGCGCGCGTCGAGGCCCTGCTGGGCACCGCTTATGTGCTGCGCGAGGAGTTCGCCTCGGGGCGGCGTCATCTGCGGGTCGCCCAGAGCCTGTTCGCCGAGGCAGGGGCTGGAGCCTGGGTGCGTGCGGTCGACACACGCCTCACCCGGCTGGCGGAGGCGGAGGCGGCCTCTCTGCGTGTCGAGACCGGTCCGATACCGACGCTGCCGGCGGGTGATCCGCTCGAGCGCTGCCGCATGGCGTGGGCGCCGTTGCTGACCGAGCGGGAGCTCGAGGTGGCCATGCTGATCGCCGGCGGCGCCAGCAACCGTGAGATCGCCGACCGGCTGAAGGTCTCGGTGCGCACGGTGGAGGTGCATGCCGGCCGGGCCTGCACGAAGCTCGACGTGCGCACCCGCGCGAGCCTGACGGTCCTTGCGTACCGCACCGGTCACCACGTCTGAGCGTCGGATGCCGCGGCGACCCGGGAGCGTCACGCCCGGGGCAGCGAGAGGAGCCCTTCGGAGGCTTCGACGAGGCCGTCCGCGATGAGGGAGTCGATCGCGCGATCGCGCTGTGCGGCATCCGGCCAGTCGTGCAGAACCGCGTCCAGGGCGACGGGTTCTGGGGCCGCAGCCCGCAGCGTGCGCAGGGCGGCTCCGCGGGCCTGCCGGTCCGAGCCCTCGTAGCGGGCTTGACGGCGTCGGGTGTCGCCCGTGTCGGGATAGCCCGCGGCGCGCCAGGCGCACATGGTCTGGATCGGGCACGCCTCGCAGCGGGGCGCCCTGGCGGTGCAGACGGTCGCCCCGAGCTCCATGGTCGCGGCGTTCAGCACCGTCGAGTCCTCCTCGATCGCCTCGAGGAAGGACTCCATCGCGACGAGGTCGCGCCGCGCCGGCGGGCGGGCAGAGACCGCCCGTCGATGGCCCGCGCGAGCACGCGGCGGGTGTTGGTGTCGACGACCGGGTGGTGCTCTCCGTAGGCGAAGACGGCGACGGCACGGGCGGTGTAGTCGCCGATGCCGGTAAGTGCGAGGAGGGAGCCCACATCCCGCGGGACGACGCCGTCGTGCCGATCGCGGATCTCGACCGCGGCGCTGCGCAGCCAGAGCGCGCGGCGGGGATAGCCCAGGTTCGCCCACTGCGTCACGGTCTCGGCGGGCGTCGCCGCCGCCTGCGCCGTGGGGTTGGGCCAGCGGGCGAGCCACGCCTCCATGTGCGGAATCACCCGGTTCACGGGCGTCTGCTGCAGCATGAACTCGCTCACCAGCGTGCCCCAGGCTCCGAACTCGGTGTGAAACTCCGCGCGGCGCCACGGCAGATCCCGCGCGTTCTCGCGGTACCAGGCGGCAAGCGCATTCTGAGCGCTTGCTGAGTGCCTTGCATCCGGAGTCATCATGTTTCAGCCTAGGCGGACATTCCGGGGTGCTGCCGCCCGGGTACGAGGGCAAGGAGAACGAGACGATGCGTACACATCGAGCGAGCGTGATGATCGCGGCCGCACTGGCCGCTGTCGCCCTGGCCGGATGCTCCGCGGGATCGCCCGCACCGACCACGCCGATCGAACCCGATCCGGTGCTGACCGATGACCCGGGGGCCGCTGCCGCTCCGGAGGATCCGTCGACCTGGCTGATCGACGACGCCGGGATCGGCCCGGTGGTCATCGGCGGCGACTTCGCGGCGACGCTGGGCGAGCTGCCGGAGGGGTGGAACAACGACGAGCAGTGCGCGTATCTGGCGTACTGGAACGCTCCGGATGCGAGCTACACGGCGTCCTTCTCCCAGGATGCGCAGGACGACAGCGCGCCGATCTCGCTCGTCGCCGTGTCCGTCCCCGCAGACGCGGTGACACCCGTCGGCCCGGTGACCGCCGCCGGCCTGGGCATCGGCGCGACGAAGGAGCAGGTGCGTGCGGAGTATCCGCAGGCCGAGGAGGGAGAGGCCTCGATCGGCGACGGCTCGACGTGGATGCGGGTGCCGTTCGAGGGGGAGGCCGCAATCTTCTTCCAGTACGCGCCCGATGCCGAGGAGGCCTTCGCGGTGGTCGTGACGACGCTCCTCGAGCCGCCCTACGAGCAGTGCGCCTGAGCGCCGTCGGCCGGGACGCACCCCCATTAGGCTGAGGGAGTGACAACCCCGGCATCCTGCTCGTAGACAAGCCCGGCGGCCTGACCAGTCATGACGTGGTGGCCCGCACACGGCGGGCTTTCGGCACCCGCAAGGTCGGGCACGCCGGTACGCTCGATCCGATGGCGACGGGGCTGCTCGTGCTGGGCATCGAGGGCGCGACGCGGCTGCTGACCTATGTCGTCGGCGCCGACAAGACCTATGAGGCGACCATCCGGCTCGGCGCCTCGACGACGACCGACGACGCCGAGGGCGAGACGCTCGCCCATGCCCCCGCCGACGCGTGGGAAGCCGTGACGTCGGAGCGCATCGCGGAGGAGATCGCGGCGCTCACCGGCGACATCTCGCAGGTGCCGAGCGCGGTCTCGGCGATCAAGGTCGACGGGCGTCGCGCCTATGACCGGGTGCGCGCGGGGAGGAGGTCACCCTCCAAGCGCGCGAGGTGACGGTCTCGCGCTTCGAGGTGCTCGCGCGACGGACTTCGGTCCCTGGGCCTTCCCCGGTCCCTGGGTCGTCCTCGGTCCCTGAGCTCGTCGAAGGGCCCGCGTCTTCGGTCCCTGAGCCTGTCGAAGGGCCCGAAGACCCAAGGACAGCCGAGTTCCTCGACCTGGACGTGATCGTCGACTGCTCTTCGGGCACCTACATCCGTGCGCTCGCTCGTGATCTGGGGGCCGCTCTCGGCGTCGGCGGGCATCTGACGGCGCTGCGCCGCACCCGGGTGGGTCCGTTCACGGTGTCGGATGCCGCGGGCCTCGACGATCTCGCGGATGCTGCCCTGCTCACGCCGGCCCAGGCGGCATCCGATGTCCTCGGGGCGATCGAGGTGACCGCGGAGGAGGCGCGCGATCTGCGCCACGGCAAGCGGCTCACCGGGCAGGCGCATCGCCTGACGGGGCGTCACGCGGCGGCGATCGATCCGGACGAGCTGCTCGTGGGGATCGTGGAGCGACGCGGCGATGATCTGAAGAGCGCGATGAACATGCCCGAGGAGGCTCGATGATTCTCTGGTTCACGGTCGTGCAGATCGCCGTGGCGATCGCTGCTGGGATCCTCTGCCTGGTGCTCGGCTTCGCCGGGCGCCGCCCGAGCGACCTGAGCGTCGGGAGTCTGGCGCTGGTCGAGCTGCTGCTGATCGTGCAGGTCGTGATCGCGATCATCGCGCCCTTCGCCGGCAATCCGCCCACCGGTGATCTGCTGGAGTACTGGGTCTATCTGGTCTCTGCCGTGATCCTCCCGGTCGGCGGCGTCATCTGGGCGCTCATCGAGCGCAGTCGCTGGAGCACCGTGATCCTCGGCGTGGTGGCTCTCGCTATCGCCATCATGGTCTGGCGCATGCACGTCATCTGGACGATCCAGATCGCTTGAGCGCGCGGCGAGGGTCCGCCGCCCGCCTAGATGAGTGAGTCCGTTTGCCCTGATCGGCTCTGATGCGGCGTGGACGCTGTTAACGAGGGCGGAGGGCGTTAAGCCCTGTGTGTGAAAACCGACCTCAACACCCTCCTTGTCACACTCTACGTCCATCTCGATGACCGGATCCTCCCGGCGATCGGCTGCTCGCGCGACCACACGCCGGGCCGAAAGCCGGCGCTCAACGATGTCGAGCTGCTCTGCCTGCTGGTCGCGCAGCACCTGCTCGGGATCGCATCGGACCGCAAATGGATCCGGCACGCCCGCGCTCACCTGAGAGGCATGTTCCCGGGTATCCCGAAGCAGTCCGGATGGGGGAAACGTGTCCGCCAGTCCACTGCTTTGCTGTCAGCGGTGATCACCGAACTTGCCCGCGATACCCCGTCGTGGAACGAAGTGACCCGGCTGATCGATTCCACCCCGGTGCCGTGCGGGGCGTCCCGGGAGACCGTGAAACGCTCCGACCTGGCCGGGCACGCCGGCTACGGCTACTGCGCCTCCCACTCCCGGTTCTTCTGGGGTCTCCGGCTCTACCTCGTCTGCGCTCCCGACGGCATGCCGATCATCTGGGGGCTCGCGAACCCGAAGATCGGGGAACGCGAGGCCGCCACCGCGATGCTCGATCACGACCGGCACCTCATCGCGCCGGGGCAGGTGATCGTCGGCGACAAGGGCTTCGCCGGGAAAGAGTTCGAGACCTTCGTCACCGATGACCTCGGCGCGCATCTGGTCCGCCCCGACCGCAAAGACGAGAACCCCGGTTCGGGCGCCTCGGCGGGATCCGGCAATGGATCGAGTCGGTGTTCGACACCCTCAAGGGACAGCTCACCCTCGAACAGCACGGCGGCCGCACACCAGCGGGCGTCTACTCCCGCATCGCCGCACGCCTCCTCGCCCTCGCCGCCGGCATCTGGCACAACTGGCTCAGAGGCGTGCCAGCGAAACGCTCCCTCATCGCCTACGACCACTGAAAGCAAACGGACTCACTCATCTAGGATGGAAGGCGCTATGAGCACCGTTTCCTCGCGCCCTCGGATGACCGGCATCGGCCGCGTCCTGGTGATCGTCTACGCCGTGATGGCCCTCGCCTCGACCGGACGCTCCTTCGTGCAGATCGTGCGCGACTTCGACGCCGCGCCCTTGGCCTACACGCTCTCGGCGGTCGCCGCCGTCGTCTACATCCTCGCCACGCTCGCGCTCATCCTCGCGCACAGGCCCGGCTGGTACACCGTCGCCTGGATCGCGATCGTGTTCGAGCTGACCGGCGTGCTCGTCGTCGGCACCCTGAGCCTGGTCAGCCCCGCCCTGTTCGCCCATGCCTCGGTGTGGTCGTGGTTCGGCATGGGGTACCTGTTCGTCCCCCTCGTCCTGCCGGTGTTCGGCATCTGGTGGCTGGTCTCGCATCGCCCGCAGAAGGCCGGGGCATGATCGTCTTCCGCGACCGCGCGGAGATCCCCGCGGACTTCGGCCCCTCGGCCGTCGCGATCGGCAAGTTCGACGGTGTGCACGTCGGGCATCAGGCCGTCATCGAGCGCTTGAGATCGGATGCCGCGGCATCCGGTGCCCGCGCCGTCGCCGTGACCTTCGACCGCAACCCGCTGGCCCTGCTGCGCCCGGAGCTCTGCCCCGAGAGCATCGTGAGCCTGGAGACCAAGCTCGAACTGCTCGCGGAGCTCGAACTGGACGCGACGCTGGTGCTGACCTTCGACGAGGAGTTCGCTGCACTCGCGCCCGAGGAGTTCGTGCAGAGCTATCTTGTCGACGCGCTCGGTGCGACGACAGTGCTCGTCGGCGACGACTTCCGCTTCGGTCGCGGCGGCGCGGGAAACCCGGCTTTGCTCGCAGAGCTGGGCCCGCAGCACGGCTTTCGCATCGACGTCATCCAGGACGTCCTGCTCCCGGACCTGGAGCGTCGCGTGTCGTCGAGCTGGATCCGCGAGCTGCTCGCCGAAGGCGATGTCGCCGGGGCTGCGCGGGTGCTCGGGCGACCGGTGGCGGTGCGCGGCGAGGTCGTGCACGGGCACAAGCGCGGGCGGGAGCTCGGGTTCCCCACGGCGAATTTGTCGCCCCTGACGGATGCGATCGTCCCGGCCGACGGCGTGTACGCAGGTTGGCTCGACGACCACGACACCGGCATCCGGCATCCGGCGGCGATCTCGGTCGGCACGAACCCGACGTTCGACGATGTGCTCACCCGTCAGGTGGAGGCGCACGTGATCGATCGCGACGACCTCGACCTCTACGGGCACCGCGTGACGGTGGAGTTCGCGCAGCGTCTGCGCGGAATGGTCGCCTTCGAGGGCATCGAAGCGCTCAAGGAGAAGATGAGCGCCGACGTCGTCGAGGCGCGCGAAGTGCTCGCCGCCCGGCCCTGAGCATGTCCGGTCGTTGAGCGAGCACCGCCGGAGGCGACCGAGACGAAACGCCTTGGCGTGTCCGCGATCGACGCCAGGGCGTTTCGTCTCGGTCGCCTTCGGCGTCCTCGCTCAACGACCGGAAAGGGCGCCTCGCTCAACGACCGGGGGCGGGGTTGTGTTGCGCACGCCGGGTGTTGAGCGCGGGGATGCACTGCTCGTGCTCATATGCGCATGCTGGTGCGCGGATGGCGGTGCGCGCCTAGGCTGGTCTTGAAGGAGGTGCGCATGGACGACGAGCTGCTGATGGTCCGGGTGGCCGAACTGACCTACGACCAGGGCAAGTCCCAGGCCGAAGTCGGCGCACTCCTGAAGATCTCGCGATGGAAGGTCGGGCGACTCCTCGCCCGCGCCCGCGAAGAGGGCATCGTGCGCATCGAGATCGTGCATCCGCGGGCGCGCCTGCTGAGCCTCGAACGAGAGTTGAGCGCACGATTCGGCCTCGCCGGCGCCGCGATCGTGCCGGTCTCCGAAGACTCCGAGAGCACACTCGAGCGGGTGGCCGTCGCCGCTGCCGACCTGCTCGCCGCGATTCGCCCGACGCCGCGCGTGCTCGGTGTGAGCTGGGGGCGTACCCTCGCGGCGGTGGCCGAGGCGCTTCCCGAGGACTGGGCGACCGGCATCTCCGTCGTGCAGCTCAACGGCGGAGTCAGCCTCAACCGGCGCTCGGGCGGCGCGGCATCCGTCGCCATGACGATCGCGCAGCGCGGGGGAGGGCAGGCGACGCTGCTGCCGAGCCCCGCGATCCTCGAAAGGGTCGAGACGAAGGAGGCGATCGAGTCCGATCGCACCGTCGCCGGCATCCTCGACGCCGCGGCCCGCGCGCAGGTGCTCCTCTTCTCCGCCGGCCCCTGCGACCACTCCTCGGCGCACATCGAGAACGGCTACCTCAGCCCCGACGACATCGACGAGCTCAGCCGCAGGGGCGCCGTGGGCGACGTGCTGGGCCGCTACATCGACGCCGACGGCAACATCGTCGATCCGCAGCTGGACGCCCGCACGGTCGGCGTCGGCCTCGATCGCCTGCGCGAGGCGACGACCCCCTCGATCTTCGTCACCATGGGCGGCGCGAAGTACGACATTGCGCGTACAGTCGTGACCAGCGGGCTGTGCAGCGTCCTGGTGACCGATGAGATGACGGCCCGAGTCCTGTTGGAGGAGAAGTGACGGTCAAGGAAACCAGCCGCAGCAGCGCCCTGGCGGTGCTCGGCGCCGCCCCGATGAGCAGACGCTGCGGCGTTTCCTGCACGGGCTTCCCGGCGTCGACGCCGTCGGGCTCGAGCAGCGCGCGGCCTCTCTCGGAACCCGCTCGATCAAGACGAGCTCGAAGCAGTGGGCGCTGGAGAAGATCATCCGGCTCATCGACCTGACGACCCTCGAGGGCGCCGACACACCGGGCAAGGTGCGCTCCCTCGTGTCGAAGGCGAAGCATCCGGATGCCGCAGACCCGACCTGCCCGCCCGTCGCCGCGGTCTGTGTCTACGGCGACATGGTCGGGCACGCCGTCGACGCGCTCGGCGCCGCGCACGGCGACCCGGATGACGGCGCGATCTCGGTCGCCGCGGTGGCCACGGCCTTCCCGAGCGGCCGCGCATCGCTCGACATCAAGCTCGCCGACACGGCCGACGCCGTCGCCGCAGGCGCAGACGAGATCGACATGGTCATCGACCGCGGCGCCTTCCTGACCGGCAACTACGGTCTGGTCTTCGATCAGATCGTGCAGGTAAAGGAGGCCTGCCGACGCGCCGACGGCACCTACGCCTCTCTCAAGGTCATCCTCGAGACCGGCGAGCTGAACACCTACGACAACATCAAGCGCGCCTCGTGGCTGGCGATCCTCGCCGGCGGCGACTTCATCAAGACCTCCACGGGCAAGGTGCAGCCGGCGGCGACGCTGCCGACGACGCTCCTCATGCTCGAGACCGTGCGCGACTGGCATCGCCTCACGGGGGAGAGGATCGGGGTGAAGCCTGCAGGCGGCATCCGTTCGTCGAAGGATGCCGTGAAGTACCTCGTCACCGTCGCCGAGACGACCGGCGAGGAATGGCTGCAGCCGCACCTGTTCCGCTTCGGCGCTTCGAGCCTGCTCAACGACGTGCTCCTGCAACGTCAGAAGATCACCACCGGTCACTACTCCGGTGCCGACTACGTCACGATCGACTAAGGGAACGAAAACATGTCATTCCTGGAATATGCACCGGCTCCCGAGTCGAAGGCGATCCTGAACCTCCGTGAGAGCTATGGCCTCTTCATCGATGGCGAGTTCGCAGGCGGCGGCGGCACGCCCTTCCAGACGATCTCGCCGTCCGACGAATCCGTGATCGCCACCGTGTCCGCGGCCGACGAGGCGGACATCGACCGCGCCGTCGCGGCGGCACGTCGCGCCTACGACAAGGTCTGGTCGAAGATGAGCGGCCGCGACCGCGGCAAGTACCTCTTCCGCATCGCCCGTCTCGTGCAGGAGCGCGCTCGCGAGCTGGCCGTCGCCGAAAGCCTCGACAACGGCAAGCCGATCAAGGAGAGCCGCGACGTCGACGTGCCGCTCGTGGCGGCCTGGTTCTTCTACTACGCCGGATGGGCAGACAAGCTCGATCACGCCGGGCTCGGCGCGAACCCGCGGTCACTAGGTGTGGCCGGTCAGGTCATCCCGTGGAACTTCCCGCTGCTCATGCTCGCGTGGAAGATCGCCCCGGCGCTCGCCGCGGGCAACACGGTCGTGCTCAAGCCCGCCGAGACCACGCCGCTGTCGGCGCTGCTGTTCGCCGAGATCCTCCAGCAGGCGGACCTGCCTCCCGGTGTCGTGAACATCGTGACCGGAGCGGGAGCCGCGGGCGCGGCGCTCGTGCGGCATCCGGATGTCGACAAGGTCGCCTTCACCGGCTCGACCGGCGTCGGTCGCGACATCGCCAAGGCGGTCGCCGGTACGCACAAGAAGGTCACCCTCGAGCTCGGTGGCAAGGCCGCCAACATCGTCTTCGACGACGCGCCCCTCGAGCAGGCCGTCGAGGGCATCGTCAACGGCATCTTCTTCAACCAGGGGCACGTGTGCTGCGCGGGCAGCCGCCTGCTCGTGCAGGAGTCCATCCACGACGAGGTCATCGACCGTCTCAAGTCGCGCCTGTCGACCCTGCGGCTGGGCGATCCGCTCGACAAGAACACCGACATCGGGGCGATCAACTCCGCCGCGCAGCTCGACCGCATCCGCGAGCTCAGCGCGATCGGCGAGCAGGAGGGCGCCGAGCGCTGGAGCGCCGACTGCGTCATCCCCGACAAGGGCTTCTGGTTCGCGCCGACGATCTTCACCGGCGTCGAGGCCTCGCACCGCATCGCGCGGGAAGAGGTCTTCGGGCCCGTGCTGTCGGTGCTGACGTTCCGCACGCCCGCCGAGGCCATCGCCAAGGCCAATAACACCCCCTACGGCCTCTCGGCAGGGATCTGGACCGACAAGGGCTCGCGCATCCTCGCCGTGGCCGACAAGCTGCGCGCCGGTGTCATCTGGGCCAACACCTTCAACCGCTTCGACCCGTCGAGCCCCTTCGGCGGCTACAAGGAGTCCGGCTACGGCCGCGAGGGCGGACGCCACGGGTTGGCTGCGTACCTCAAGCCGGCCTCCCGGTCGTTGAGCGAGCCGAAGGCGAGTCGAAACGCAGAGACGAAACGCAGCACCGCGAAGGGAGCACGAGCATGAGCAAGCGCCTCAGCATCCCCAAGACCTACAAGCTCGCGATCGGCGGGAAGTTCCCCCGCAGCGAGTCCGGCCGCACCTACGAGGTGCTCTCCGCCAAGGGCGACTTCCTCGCCAACGCCGCTCTGGCTTCGCGCAAGGACGCCCGCGACGCCGTCGTGGCCGCCCGTGCCGCGGTCAAGGGGTGGTCGGGGGCGACCGCCTACAACCGCGGCCAGGTGCTCTACCGCATCGCGGAGCTGCTCGAGGGGCGCCGTGCGCAGTTCGTCGACGAGATCGTCGCGCAGGAGGGCGTGAGCGCTTCCGCCGCCGGCGCCCAGGTCGACGAGGCCATCGATCGGTGGGTCTGGTATGCGGGCTGGTGCGACAAGTACGCGCAGGTCGCCGGGAACGCCAACCCCGTCGCCGGGCCCTACTTCAACATCTCCGTACCCGAACCCACCGGCATCGTCGCGATCGTCGCGCCGCAGGACACCGCGCTCCTCGGACTCGTCTCGGTCATCGCCCCGGCGCTCGTCACCGGCAATGCCGTCGTCGTGATCGCCAGCGAGCGGCATCCGCTCTCCGCGATCAGCCTCGCCGAGGTGCTGGCGACATCCGATGTCCCCGGGGCGTCGTCAATGTGCTCACCGGCTCGCCCGCCGAGATCGCCCCGTGGCTGGCCTCGCACGCCGATGTCAACGCGATCGACCTCGCCGGGGCGGCGGAGACCGACTGGGTCGACCTTCAGATCGCCGCCGCCGACACCCTCAAGCGGGTGCTCGCGCCCGAGCCCGACACGGCCTCGGTGCCGCTGAGCGTGGACCGGATCACGGCCTTCACCGAGACGAAGACCGTCTGGCACACGAAGAGCCTGGTGTAGAGGCGGCCGCGGTCGGGAGCGGCGATACAGTGCCGACTACAGCCGTAACACTCGCCCCTCGCGGCCAGGACGCGCATAGGCTCGATGCGTCTTGGTGCGTTGCCCGAGTGGTCAGGGAGCGGCCTGCAAAGCCGTGGACACGGGTTCGAATCCCGTACGCACCTCTCTTGCGCGTGAGTGTGTCGCTAGGGTCGAAGCATGGACCTCATCGACAATCCCGCCGCGCGATCACGAGCGGGAGGGCTCGTCGCTGTCGCCGCGCTGGTGGTGCTTCTGACGGGCTGTCAACCCGAACCGCTTCCGACCGACGAACCGACCCTTGAGCCTTCGCCCACGCCGTCGATGAGTGAGAGCCTCCCGGCCGAGCCGGAGGAGATCGCGCTGCCCGGCGACTGCGGCGAGGTGTTCGACGAGGCCTTCACCGCCGACATGGAGTCCGCGAACCTCCCGCTGAACGACCCGGGGCTCACCATGCCGTCCGCAGAGCTTCCCGGAGCGCTCGACCTCCTCGAGACAGTGCCCGCGCTGCGCTGCACATGGGGGACTCCCTCCGAGGTGGGGATCGCGACGACGGTCGCGCTCGTGACACCGGAGCAGGCGTCCGCGCTCCTCACCGAGGCGCAGGCGAACGAGTTCGCGTGCGCGGCGGCCACCGATGCCGAGACCCGGTGCACGTTCCTGCTCGAGGGCGGCGACGACGAATTCGGCACCTTCCGTCAGGGTGGGGAGTACGTCCTGCGCGACAACGTGTGGATCGCGACCCAGTGGCTGAACGTGGAGATTCCGGAATACGCCGACCACGCCGTCGCGATGATCTGGGACTGAGCGCCCCGATGGCGTAAACTGGACGCAGGCTCGATTCCTCGGTGCCGTGCGCTGTCGGCACGGGCGGTGCGAGCTGCTGCCCGCAGTCCTGGCGCACGCCACAAGCGGGCATGGAGTAAGACCCCGACGCCTGCAGGCGTCCTGTGATTCAGGCTCAGGAGGAGCATGCCGACTACGGCACCCGCCGCTCAGCGGCGAAAGAAGACCTCGCGTCGAGACGACGAGGCACCATTGATCCCGATCCTCGCGCGCAAGGTGCGCGAGACCGAGGCCAAGGCCCAGCGCGGCAAGCTGGGCCCGACCAACCGCGTCAAGTTCCAGGTGATCGCCTTCCTGGTGCGTGAGGAGCGCGCCCGCGTCAAGGCCGACACCGAGCTGACGGATGCCGCGCGAGCAGAGCTCCTCAAGCGACTCGACGGCGTGGCGACCATCCTCGCCAAGACCGCGGCCCGAGACACCTCTCTCATCCAGCTGCTCGAGGCCGACCAGGCCACGAGCCCCGTCGCCAAGCGCATGCGACGCGATTGGCTGCTGGAGTCGGGTGCCGAACTGCCGCCCGAGGAGCTCATCATCACCGACGCGGCGCCTGCGGCCAAGGCGCCCGTGGTCCCCGAGGCGCTCGCCGAGCGCCAGGTGATCCCGCCGGCGGTCGAGTCGCGTCAGCTCGCGAACCCCTTCCTGGCCCCCGATCTCACCCCGCGGCCCGCCGCGACCCCCCGCCGTCGTCTGGACGACTGGGAGCTCATGGGCCCCCTGTACAAGGCGTTCGAGACGGGCGCCGGCGGCGCCTCGGCGAGCATGGAGCTGCCCGAACCGCCCGAGTACGACCGACTCTCGCCCAAGGGGCGCGAGATCATGGTGCACCAGTCGCGGTTCCTGGAGTCGGTGCGCGAAGGGCATCGCTCGTTCCTCCTGGCAGATGAGCCGGGCCTGGGCAAGACCGCACAGTCGGTGCTGGCGGCATCCGTCGCCGGTGCCTACCCGCTGCTGGCCGTTGTGCCCAACGTCGTGAAGATGAACTGGGCGCGCGAGGTCGAGCGCTGGACGCCGCAGCGCCGCGCCACCGTCATCCACGGCGACGGCGCCGACATCGACGCCTTCGCCGACATCTTCATCGTCAACTACGAGATCCTCGACCGGCACCTGTCGTGGCTGAGCTCCATCGGCCTCAAGGGGATGGTCGTCGACGAGGCGCACTTCATCAAGAACCTCACCTCGCAGCGCTCGCAGAACGTCCTCGCCCTCGCCTCGCGCATCCGCGAGCAGGTGCGCGATCCGCTCATGCTCGCCCTCACCGGAACCCCGCTCATCAACGACGTCGAGGACTTCGACGCGATCTGGCGGTTCCTGGGCTGGACGACGGGCGACAAGCCCGGCCCCGTCCTCATGGAGAAGCTGGATGCGACCGGCCTCACCCCGCCGACAAGGCCTTCTACGCCGAGGCGCGCGACGCCGTGATCTCGATGGGAATCGTGCGGCGCAAGAAGAAGGATGTCGCCGCCGACCTCCCCGACAAGCTCATCGCCGACCTCCCCGTGGAGCTCGACGACGAGTTCGGGCGCTCGATCCGCCAGGCCGAGCGCGAGCTGGGGAGCGGCTGGCCGCCAAGTACCGCCGCATCATCGAGTCCCGCGGAGACCGCGGGCTGGCTCCCGGCGAGATCGACGACGACATCGTGCGCCTGGTCGCCCACAACGAGCTCGAGGAGTCCAAGGCCGCCGGTGCCGGGGAGACAACGTCTTCACCATGGTGCGCAAGATCGGTCAGGCCAAGGCCGGGCTCGCCGCCGACTACGCCGCGCAGCTGCAGCGCTCGGTGGGCAAGGTCGTGTTCTTCGCGAAGCACATCGACGTCATGGATCAGGCCGAGGCGCACTTCGCGGCCTCCGGCATCCGATCGGTGTCGATCCGCGGCGACCAGACGACCCCCGCCCGCCAGGAGGCCATCGACGCCTTCAACGGCGACGAGAGCGTCGGCATCGCCGTGTGCTCGCTGACCGCCGCCGGCGTGGGGCTGAACCTGCAGGCCGCGTCCAACGTGGTGCTCGCCGAGCTGTCGTGGACCGCCGCCGAGCAGACGCAGGCGATCGACCGCGTGCACCGCATCGGACAGGACGAGCCGGTCACCGCGTGGCGCATCATCGCCGCGCACACGATCGACACGAAGATCGCCGAGCTCATCGACCAGAAGCAAGGACTGGCCGCGCGCGCACTCGACGGCGACACGTCGGATGCCGCGGCAAGCGAGTCCGTGCAGCTCGCCGCTCTCATGCACCTGCTGCGGGAGGCGCTCGGCTCGGCATGACCCCCTCGGCGTGGAACGCCGCGTCCGGATCGTCTAGTGTCTGAAAGGGCACCGTCGCCGCATCCTGTATCCCCCGAATCGTCTATCCCCCGAATCGAAGGAAGCACCTGCATGAAGATCGGCATTCTCACCTCGGGCGGAGACTGCCCCGGACTCAACGCGGTCATCCGCGGCATCGTCCTCAAGGGCACGACCACCTATGACCTGGAGTTCGTCGGCATCCGCGACGGCTGGCGCGGCGTCGTCGACGCCGACTTCTTCCCGCTGACGCGGCACGAGATCAAGGGCCTGTCGAAGGTCGGCGGCACGATCCTCGGCACGAGTCGCACGAACCCCTACGAGGGGGAGCGCGGCGGCGCCGAGAACATCGCCAAGACGCTCTACGGGCACCGCATCGACGGCATCGTCGCGATCGGCGGCGAGGGAACGCTGGCGGCGGCCGACCGGCTCGCCAAAGACGGCATCAACGTCATCGGCGTTCCCAAGACCATCGACAACGACCTGCGCGCCACCGACTACTCCTTCGGCTTCGACACCGCGGTGAACATCGCCACGGATGCGATGGACCGCCTCCGCACCACCGGCGACTCCCACCAGCGCTGCATGGTGGCCGAGGTCATGGGGCGCCACGTCGGCTGGATCGCCCTGCACGCGGGCATGGCTGCCGGCGCCCATGCGATCTGCATCCCCGAGGTGCCCATGTCGATCGACGAGATCTGCGAGCTCGTCACGAGCGCCCACGACCGCGGCCGCGCGCCGCTCGTGGTGGTCTCGGAGGGCTTCACCCTCAAGGGCATGGACGAGGCGTACAGCGACAAGGGCCTGGACGCCTTCAACCGTCCGCGCCTGGGCGGCATCAGCGAGGTGCTCGCCCCGAGATCGAGCGCATCACCGGCATCGAGACCCGCTCGACGGTGCTCGGCCACATCCAGCGCGGCGGCTCGCCCTCGGGCTTCGACCGCGTGCTCGCCACGCGCCTGGGGCTGCACGCAGCCGACGCACTCGTGGACGAGGCCTGGGGCAGATGGTGGCGATGCGCGGCACCGACATCGTGCGCGTGCCCTTCGCCGAGGCGCTGGGCGAGCTCAACACGGTCCCGCTCTACCGCTACGAGGAGGCCGCGGCGCTCTTCGGCTGAGCGCGCGCCCACTCGCTCCTCTCTTCCCCCACTCGGTGCCGGTCTCAGTTGTTGCGGCATCCGTGGCGGTTTTCTCGCATCTTCTGAGACAGCCGACTTTCGCTGTCTCAGAAGATGCGCTCTTCGACGAGCGGATGCCGCAACAACTGAGACCGCCGGTGCGACGTTGGCCGGACTATGCCTCCGCCAGCCCCAGCACGTCGAGGATCCACGCCAGCTCGAAGGCGCGCTCGCGCCAGGAGTTGTAGCGACCGCTCACGCCGCCGTGGCCGGCGACCATCTCGCACTTGAGGAGCACATCGGATGCCGCGGCATCCCGCAGCCGGGCCACCCACTTGGCGGGTTCGACGTACAGCACGCGCGTGTCGTTGAGCGAGGTGACGGCGAGGATGCGGGGGTACTCCACCCCGTCGCGCACGTTCTCGTAGGGCGTGTACGACTTCATGTACGCGTACACCTCGGGGTCGTGCAGCGGGTCGCCCCACTCGTCCCACTCGATCACGGTGAGGGGAGCGAGGGGTCGAGGATCGAGGTGAGCGCGTCGACGAAGGGGACGCCGGCGATGATCCCCGCGAACAGCTCGGGGGCGAGATTGGCGACGGCGCCCATGAGCAGTCCGCCGGCGCTGCCGCCCTCGGCGACCATCCGATCGGGCGTCGTGCAGCCGGTCGCCACGAGGTGCTCGGCGCAGGCCACGAAATCGGTGAAGGTGTTCTTCTTGCGGGTGAGCTTGCCGTCCTCGTACCACTGGCGGCCCATCTCGCCGCCGCCGCGCACATGCGCGATGGCGAAGATCACGCCGCGATCGAGCTCGGAGAGCCGCATGGTCGAGAACGCCGGGTCCATCGAGGCCTCGTACGAGCCGTAGCCGTACAGGTGGAGCGGCCGGGGCGCGTCGCCGGGCGCGCCGAAGGAGCGCTTCCAGACGAGCGAGATCGGCACCCGGGTGCCGTCGGATGCCGTGGCCCACTCCCTGGCCTGCCCGTACGCGGACGGGTCGTAGCCGCCGAGCACCGGCTGCTGCTTGCGCAGCACCAGCTCCCGGGTCGCAAGCTCCAGCTCGTAGACGCTTCCGGGCGTCACGAAGGATCCGTAGCCCAGGCGCAGATAGGGCGAGGCCCACTCCGGGTTGCCGCCGGTGCCCACCGAGTAGAGGGGCTCGTCGAACTCCAGCTCCTCGACGGCATCCGACTCGTAGTCCAGGAGGCCGAGCCGCGTGAGGCCCTCGCGCCGGTACTCGATGGCGGCGTAGTCGCGGAAGCAGTCGATGCCCTCGAGACGTCGTCCGGGCGTGTGGGGGAGGATCACGCGACGCGGGCCGGCAGGATCGGATGCCGCGACACTGACGAGCTCGAAGTCCAGCGCATCCTCGTTGTGCAGGATGAACAGCCGGTCTTCGCCGCCCACGACGGCGTGGTCGACCCCGTACTCGGTGCCTTCGCGGCGCTCCCAGACCAGGCGGGGTTCGCCGATGGGGTCGTCCGCGTCGACGATGTAGTTCTCGCTGGTGATGCTCGATCCGACGCTGATGACCAGGTAGCGACGGCTGCGGGTGAGCCCGGCACCCAGCCAGTAGCGCTCGTCGGGCTCGTGGAAGAGCTTCACGTCGTCTTCGGTCGGCGTCCCGAGGCGGTGCAGCCACAGGGTGTCGGGGCGCCAGGCCTCGTCGATGGTCGTGTAGATGATCCCGGTGCCGTCGGGGGTGAAGAACGCGCCGCCGGTGTTCGGGATCTCGTCGGGAAGGGTCTGGCCGGTCGTGAGGTCGCGCACGTGCACGGTGTAGCGCTCGTCGCCCTCGAAGTCGGTCGACCACAGCAGGAGGGTCGCGTCTTCGGAGGTGCCGAAGGAGCCCAGGGAGAAGAACTCGTGGCCCTCGGCCTCGGCATTGCCGTCGAGCAGGATCTCCTCGCCGGGCACCGGCACACCCGGCTCGAGCACGGGCGGCTCCCACTGGTCGTCTTCCACGGCGGCACGGCAGTGCAGCGCATACTGCGAGCCCTCGACGACGCGGCTGTAGTACCACCAGTCGCCGCGGCGTGCCGGCACGGAGAGGTCGGTCTCGAGCGTGCGGGACTTGATCTCTCCGAAGATGCGCTCGCGCAGGTTCTCGAGGTGCGCGGTGCGCTCCTGCGTGTAGGCGTTCTCGGCTTCGAGATGCGCGATGACCTCCGGGTCCTCCTTCGCGCGCAACCACTCATAGGGATCGTCGAAGGTGTCGCCGTGGTGGCTGCGGACGTGGGAGCGGCGGGCGGCGCGGGGCGCCGGGAGTGCGTCGGAAGTCACCACACCACGTTAGCCGAGCCGGAGTTGACCACGGCGGGTGACGGTGCGACACTTTTTCGGGGCCGGTTAACGGGAAATGAACCCACGGCGAACTCTTCGTTCGCCACGTCGATCACGTCGACACCTCTCTTCCTGCACTCTGACGGAAAGTGAACGGTGGAAACCGCAGCCCTCATAGTTTTGCTGGTGATCGCACTGGCACTCTTCTTCGACTTCACCAACGGGTTTCACGACACCGCGAACGCGATGGCGACGCCGATCGCCACGGGCGCGCTCAAGCCCAAAACGGCGGTGCTCCTGGCAGCGGTCCTGAACCTCATCGGGGCCTTCTTGTCGGTCGAGGTCGCCAAGACGATCTCGGGCGGCATGATCCGCGAGGAGCAACTGGTCGGCACCGACATCTTCCCCTCGCTGATCTTCGCCGGTCTCATCGGCGCGATCTCCTGGAACATGCTCACCTGGCTCCTCGGACTGCCCTCGAGCTCCTCGCACGCGCTCTTCGGCGGTCTCATCGGTGCGACGCTCGTGGGTGTCGGCGCCTCCGGGATCGACTTCGGTGTGGTGCTGTCGAAGGTGATCCTGCCCGCCTTCATCGCTCCGCTGACCGCCGGCATCATCGCGTTCACCGTCACCAAGATCGCCTACGGCATCACCCGGCGCTACGACGGCAAGCCCGACGGGCGCGACGGCTTCCGCTGGGGCAGATCTTCACCTCTTCGCTCGTCGCGCTCGCCCACGGCACGAACGACGCCCAGAAGACCATGGGCGTCATCACGCTCGCGCTCATCTCCGTCGGATGGCAGGTCACCGAGCGAGACGGGGACGGACCGTTCTTCTGGGTCATCGTGGCCTGTGCAGTCACGATCGCCCTGGGCACCTACCTCGGCGGCTGGCGCATCATCCGCACGCTCGGCAAGGGCCTGACCGACGTCAAGCCCGCCCAGGGCTTCTCCGCCGAGGCGTCGACCTCGGCAACGATCCTCGCCTCCTCGGCGCTGGGCTTCGCCCTCTCCACGACCCAGGTCGCTTCCGGCTCGGTCATCGGTTCCGGTCTCGGCCGGCGCGGAGCGGCGGTGCGCTGGCGGACAGCCGGGCGCATCGCGGTCGGTTGGCTGTTCACCCTCCCTGCGGCCGGCGCCGTGGGCGCGCTCGCCGCGCTGCTGGTCGTCGCCTTCGGCGGCTGGGGCATCGCGATCGACGCCGTCTTCGCGGTCGCGATCATCCTCGGCCTGTACCTGTACTCCAAGCGCAACGAGGTCAACGCCTCGAACGCGATGAGCGATGTCGCCGAGTCCGGCCACGCCGTCGACGTTCCCGACGCGCCGCCGCCCACCCGTCGCCAGCGCCGCATCCTGCGCGCCGAGGCGGCCGAGAAGGCGCGCCGGGAGCGGATGGCGAAGAAGGCCGAGAAAGCCGCGAACGCCAAGCCGAAGAAGGTGAAGAAGTGACCATCGCCATCAACTGGGCCGCGTTCGTCCAGGTCTTCGTCGCCTCGATCCTGGGGCCGGGGCCGTCGTCACCTTCTACGCGCTCGGGCTGCGTCTGCTCGTGCGCAGCGGGCGGGCGCCGGTGGTGACTCCCGCGCAGTTCACGGACGCGATCACGATCATCTCGCCCAAGGAGGCCAAGCGCGCGGCGAAGATGGCGGAGAAGGCCGCCAAGAAGAGTCCGCTGACGCCTCGGCAGAAGCAGGTCGCGCTCGTGGGCGCCTACGGCTGCTTCGCGCTGTGCGCGGTCGCGGTGCTCATCGGCATCGTCATCCTCGTCGTCGGACACTGAGCGCGGCATCCGCTGCTCCTGAATAGGCTGAGGGCATGTCCGCACGCTTCGCCTTCGGTCAGCACCCGCCCGCATCGCACACGGTCGTCCATCTGAGCGATCCGCATTTCCTGGCAGGCGGCGCGCGACTGGGCGGGCGGTTCGACGTGGAGACGACGTTCGCGCGCACGCTCGAGGCGATCGCGGAGGCGGCGCCGCACCCGGATGCGCTGGTGATCACCGGGGATCTCGCCGACCTCGGAGAGGCGGATGCCTACCGCCGACTCAAGGGCGCTTTCGAGCCGGTGGCCGAGCGCCTGGGGGCGCCGATCGTGTGGGTCGCGGGCAACCACGACGAGCGCCCGGCGCTGCGGGCCGAGCTCCTCGGGCTCGAGCCGAGCGAGGAGCCTGTGACCGGGGTGTGGAACCTGGGCGGGCTGCGCGTGATCGCCCTCGATACGAGCGTTCCGGGCTGGCACCACGGAGATCTGGATGCCGGACAGCTGGAGTGGCTCGCATCCGAGCTCGCCACGCCGGCCCCGCACGGCACGCTGCTGGCCATGCACCATCCGCCGATCCCCAGTCATATCCCGCTCTTCGGCATCCTGGAGCTGCAGCACCAGGACGCGCTGGCGTCGGTGGTCCGGGGGAGCGACGTGCGCGGAATCCTCGCGGGGCATCTGCACTACTCCTCGCACGGCACCTTCGCAGGGGTGCCGGTGAGCGTGGCGTCGGCCACCTGCTACACGATGAACACCGCCCGTCCTCCGGAGGAGGTCAACGGCATGGACGCCGCCCAGGCGTTCCAGCTGGTGCACGTGTATCCCGACACGATCACGCACACCGTCGTGCCCGTGACGGATGCCGCGACAGGCGATGTCTTCTCCACCGCCTGGGCGGAGGAGATGGCCGTGCGAAGCCCTGCCCAGCGGCTCGAGATCTTCTCGCGGAAGCAGGGTCGCGGCGTAGGATAGAGGCATCCCCCTTCGTGTATCCGCCACCTACCCACAAGGATGTGTCATGGCCGCAGTTGCGCCTGCCCGTACCCGAACCGAATCCGATTCCCTGGGGAGCATGGAGATCCCCGCGGACGCCTATTGGGGTATCCACACCGCCCGTGCCGATGCGAACTTCCCGATCACGAAGCGGCCGATCTCGGTCTACCCCGACCTCATCCGAGGGCTGGCGATGGTCAAGCAGGCCAGCGCCCGGGCGAACCGCGACATCGGCACACTGGATGCCGAGCGGGCGGACCTCATCGACCGGGCCGCGCAGCGCGTCATCGACGGGGAGTTCCACGACCAGTTCACGGTCGGTGTGATCCAGGGCGGGGCGGGCACCTCGACCAACATGAACGCCAATGAGGTCATCACCAACATCGCCCTCGAGATGGCGGGGCACGAGAAGGGCGACTACGCCTTCCTCTCGCCGATCGACCACACCAACCGCAGCCAGTCGACCAACGACGTGTATCCGACGGCGATCAAGATCGGCCTCTCACTGACGTTGCGCTCACTGCTGGAAGAGCTCGACCTGCTGCGACAGTCGTTCCTCGGCAAGTCGCGGGAGTTCCGCGAGATCCTCAAGGTCGGGCGCACGCAGCTGCAGGATGCGGTGCCGATGACGCTCGGGCAGGAGTTCCACGGCTTCGCCACGACCCTCGGCGAGGACCACAGCCGTCTCACCGAGAACGCCTCGCTGCTCTTCGAGATCAACATGGGCGCCACAGCGATCGGCACGGGCATCACGACGCACCGCGACTACTCGGCATCGGTGCTCGGGCACCTTCGCGAGATCACCGGGCTCGACCTCTCCACGGCGACAGACCTCGTCGAATCCACGAGCGACACGGGTGCCTTCATGTCGTTCTCGTCGACACTCAAGCGCAACGCGATGAAGCTGTCGAAGATCTGCAACGACCTGCGGCTGCTGTCGTCGGGTCCGCAGGCGGGGTTCGGCGAGATCAACCTCCCGCCGAAGCAGGCGGGATCGAGCATCATGCCCGGAAAGGTCAACCCGGTCATCCCCGAGGTCGTCAACCAGGTCGCTTTCGCCGTCGCGGGAGCCGACACGACGGTGACGATGGCCGTCGAGGGCGGGCAGCTGCAGCTCAACGCCTTCGAGCCGGTCATCGCCCACTCGATCTTCCAGTCGATCACCTGGATGCGCCAGGCGATGTGGACGCTGCGGGTGAACTGCGTCGACGGCATCACCGCCAACGAAGACCGCCTGGGCGCCATGGTGGGCTCCTCGGTCGGTGTCGTCACGGCGCTGACGCCGTTCATCGGCTATGCCGCATCCGCCGCTCTGGCCAAGACGGCGCTGCTCACGCATCGCAACGTCGCCGATCTGGTCGTCGAGGCCGAACTCATGACCCGCGAAGAGGTCGACAAGCAGCTCTCGCCGGCGCGCCTGTCGGGGCTCGAGGCGGTCACGGCCGCCATCCCGATCATCGCGGACGAAGACCTCGAAAGCTGATCTCTTCTCTGCCACCGGCGAGGACGCTTGCCACCCCGTGCCGTCCTCGCTACGTTCGGGTGGGTCGGTCGTACGTGATCGACTGTACGACTCCCCATCGAGAGAGAGCCTGAGATGACCTATCCCCCACACCGCCGGAGCAGCCCGGTCAGCCCGCCCCGCCCGTCGCCCCTGTTCCGGGAGCCGTGGCCGCACCGGTTCCCGGCAAGACGCTCGGGATCGTCGCGCTCGTCGTGGCCTTCTTCGCGTCGCTGATCGGCATCATCCTCGGCTTCGTGGCGAAGTCGCAGAGCAAGAAGGCCGGCGTCCGCAACACGCCGGCGACCGTGGCGATCGTGCTCGGTTTCGTCTTCCTCGCGATCCAGATCATCGTCGGCATCGTCCTGATCGTGACCTTCGGCAGCCTGGTCGCGCTCTGCGGAGACCTCGGCCCGGGCACGCACATCGTCGATGGCGTGGCCTACACCTGCGGCTGATCTCCGGCCGCCGTCAGCAACGAACGCCCCGCATCCGACCTCGTCGAGCGCGGGGCGTTCTGCGTGTGCCCTCTGAGGTCAGTCCAGGACGCGGCAGTGGGTCGTGAGCGTGCCGATCTCGTCGATGCCCACCGAGACGGTCGAGCGGTCGCGCAGGAAGATCTGCGGGTCGCGCGAGTAGCCGGCACCGCCGGGGCTCCCGGTCGAGATCAGGGTTCCCGGCAGCAGCGTGATCGACGAGGAGAGGTGGGCGATGAGCGTCTCGACGCTGCGCACCATCTGGTTCGTCGAGGCGTCCTGCACCGTCTGACCGTCCACGACCGCCCAGATGTGCAGATCGCCGGGATCGGCGATCTCGTCGGCGGTCACGACGACCGGGCCGGTGGGGGTGAATCCGTCGAAGGACTTGCAGCGCGACCACTGCGCCTCGGAGAACTGGATGTTGCGGGCGGTGATGTCGTTGACGACCGTATAGCCCCACACATTGTCGAGCGCGGCATCCGCTGTGACGTTCTTGGTGGGGCGGCCGATGATGACGCCCAGCTCCGACTCGTAGTCGACGGCCTGACTGAGCTCCCGCGGCCAGGACGTCGTGCCGCCGTGCCCGGCCAGCGAGTTCGGCCACAGCGTGAACACGGTCGGAGCGGCATCCGTCTTCAGCCCCAGCTCACTGGAGTGCGCCGCGTAGTTCAGTCCCACCGCGAGGACCACGGGCGGGTTCAGCACTGCGGAGTCGAACGCGAAGTCCTCGAGCGGATGCCGCGGAGCGGTGCCTGCGGCGAACGCCTCCCGCACCGCGGCGAGGGCGTCGTCACCGCCCTCGATCAGTTCCTGCAGCGTCGCCGGAGGCGCGTCGAGAAGATCGGTGAGGAGGATCGCCTCCGAGCCGTCGACGACCGCGAGACGCGGTGCGAGGTCATCGGGGCGGTGCAAATGGGCAAACCGCATACCGTCTACGCTACCCGGGCGGACAGGGGCAGCGGGTACGCCTTGGAGGATCTTGAGGAAGGATCTTCTAGGCTCGGAGTATGACTTATGTTCCGCCGTCGCCGTCCCCGCAGCCGGGTCCTCCGCAGGGCCAGGCCCGCGGCTTCGTGTCGGCGCTGGAGCAGCCCACCCGCTATCGACCGCCGGCGACGCCGTCCTCCCACCTCGCGCCACTGCCTCTGCAGGTTCCGCCCGCACCCGTGCACGCCCACCGCACCGCTCTGGTGTGGTTCTTCGGCGTGCTCGGTTTCGCCCTGCTCGCGCTGGTCGGCTACTTCGTCACGGCGCTGGGGCTCGTCGCCTCCGGCATCGGACTCGTACTCGCGCTCATCCCGCTGGCGATCGTGCTGGCCGGGGTGCGGCACATCGACCGTTGGGAGCCCGAGCCGAAGGGGCTCGTCGTCTTCGCTCTCGCCTGGGGGCGATCGCGGCGGTCGGGCTGACGCTGCTGGTGGATCTCGCGCTCACCATGGCGGTGGGGCCGCGCTCGAGCGAGTTCGCAGCGGTCGTCCAGGCGCCCATCGTGGAGGAGATCGCCAAAGGGCTCGGAGTGTTCCTCATCTTCGTCATCGCCCGGGCCAACTTCGACGGCCCCGTGGACGGCGTCGTCTACGGGGCCCTCGTCGGCGCCGGATTCGCCTTCACCGAGAACATCCAGTACTTCGCGGTCAGCCTCATCGAGGGCGGGGGAGCTGAGCTGACGGCCACCTTCTTCATGCGCGCGATCATGTCGCCCTTCGCGCATGCGATGTTCACCGCACTCACCGGATTCGCGATCGGCCTCGTCGCCCGGCGCGGCGGTTCTGTCTCCGCCGCCTTCACCGCGGGGCTGGTCGGACTCCTCGGCGCGATCGTGCTGCACGCCTTCTGGAACGGCTCGGCCGTCTACGCCAACTTCTTCGCCCTCTATGTGACGCTGCAGATCCCGCTGTTCGTCGGCTTCATCCTCGCGATCGTCGCACTCCGGCGCGAAGAGGCCCGTCTCACCTACGAGCGGCTCGGCGACTATGCGCACGCCGGCTGGTTCACCCCTCAGGAGGTCACGATGCTCGCGACCAAGCAGGGACGCCGCGCGGGCCTTGCCTGGGCCGCAGCGTTGCGCGGCGACCGCACCGAGCTCATGAAGAGCTTCATCAAGGATGCGACGGCCCTTGCGGCCCTGCGGCAGCGGGCGATCTCCGGCCGCGACCCGCACACGGCCGAGCGCGAGCGGATGCTGCTGGCGCGCACGACCGCGACGCGGCAGGCGCTGCTGGCCTACTGAGGATCGACCTCGTCGGCGATCGTCGAGAGGTTTCGACGCGCTCGCCTGCGGCGTGCTTGCTCAACCTTGCTACGACCGGGCTCAACGCGCTTCGCGCATTGAATCGAAAGGTTGAGGTTTCGACGCGCTCGCCTGCGGCGTGCTTGCTCAACCTTGCTACGACCGGGCTCAAGGCGCTTCGCGCATTGAGCCCGGTCGTAGCAAGACTCAGCGCCCGGTGCTGCGGCGATGCCTGCGAGTCTCCCGGGCGCTGAGTTGAACTGTTTCCAGGGTGCCTCGGAGTTTTCCCTCTGTCAAGACCCTCCTCGTTCGTTTTCACATCGCCGACCGCCACGATGATGTGGAGCAGGCGGCAGCGGTTGCCGCGGCATCCGCACGTCGCATTGACCGCGCCCTGCCGCTCGGGTTGGATGGAACCATGACAGATCGCACCAAGCCCGAGTTCGACGCACCCACCGGTCCCGCTCCGACGGAGCTGAAGATCCGCGACCTCATCGAAGGCGACGGCGCCGAGGCGAAGCCCGGCGACACCGTGACCGTGCACTACGCAGGGGTCGAGTTCGACTCCGGCGAGGAGTTCGACTCGTCGTGGGGGCGCGGCGAGACGATCCAGTTCCCGCTGCGCGGACTCATCCAGGGCTGGCAGGAGGGCATCCCCGGCATGAAGGTCGGCGGGCGTCGCGAGCTGGTCATCCCGCCCCACCTGGCCTACGGCGAGGCGGGCGGGGGCACTTCCTCTCCGGGAAGACCCTCATCTTCATCATCGACCTCGTGGGCGTCGGCTGAACACCGTTCGCCCAGACCCGAGAACCTCGTGGCCCGCTCAGGGCGCGGGGTTCTCCGCGTCGTAGGCGAGGAATCCTCGTGCGCCCCGGACGATCACCGCGACGAGCGCGATGATGACGATGCCGCCCAGCAGAGGGGGGAACCACAGCGCGCCGAAGGCGGACAGCAGCCCGACGTAGAGGGCGCCCAGGCGCGGTCCGCCGGCGACGACGACGATGAAGACCCCCTGCAGCCGGCCGCGCATCGCGTCGGGGACGGAGGACTGCATCATGGTCTGGCGATAGATCGCGCTGACGTTGTCGGCGGCCCCGGAGAGCGCCAGGGCGAGGCAGGCGAGCACGATGAGCGCCAGGTTGGGCGAGGTCTCGCCCACCTCGGGACCCCACACGCCGCACAGCAGGACCACACCGAACAGGAGGATCGCCGCGCCGTAGGCCTGCACGGCGCGGGCGATGCCCCGGCCGTGCCAGCGGTAGCGCACGATCCTGCCCGAGAACAGGCTCGACAGGAACGTGCCGGCGGCCACGGCCGCCGTCAGCAGGCCGGTCGTGATCGCGCCGCCGCCGAGCAGCACGGTGCCGAGGGCGGGGAAGAGCGCGAGCGGCTGGCCGAAGGTCATGGCGATGAGGTCGAGGATGTACTGCATCCGGATGTTCGTCGAACGCTTCAGGAATCTCCAGCCGTCCACGAGCGAGGCCAGGCCTGGTCGCACGGTCTCGCCCTCGGGCCTGAGTGCCGGCAGCGACCACAGACCCAGGAACATCGCGAGCATGAGGAGCACATCGACCGTGTAGGTCCATCCGTAGCCCGTCCAGGCCACCAGAAGCCCGGCGAGGGCGGGACCGACCATGACCATGAGGCCGAAGGTCATCCCCTGGAGGGCGGATGCCGCGGCCAGCTGATCGCGGGGGATGAGCCGGGGCACGATCGCGCTGCGAGTGGCCATGCCGACCGAGTTCGCGGCGGAGTTGATCATGCTGAGTGCGTACAGCCACCAGATCGTCTCCCACTGCGCCCACGTGAGGGCCGCGAGGAGAGCGGTGGAGAGGAAGGTGATGGTCGCGGCGATGAGGGCGATGCGCCGTCGGTCGAAGGCGTCGGCGAGCATGCCGCCGTAGAGGCCGGCGAGGATCATCGGGACCAGGCCCGCCACCGCGACCATCGCGACGGCGAAGGTGCTCCCGGTGAGGGTGAACACGTGCAGCATCACGGTGACGATCGTGAGCTGGCCGCCGAGACCGGCGAGCGTGGATCCCACCCACATCCGGGCGAAGGCCGGACTCGTCTTCAGGGGGCGCAGGTCGATGAAGTGGCCGCGCCGCTCGGCGCTCACTCGTCGACCTCGACGCGCTTGATGCGCGAGGCGTGACCGCGCAGGATCGTCACCCGGGAGGGTGCGACGCTGAAGTGGGCGGCCAGGGTCCGCTCGACCCCTTGTTCGCGGCACCGTCGACAGCGCGCTCGCGGACGAAGACGGTGAGATCGCCCTTCTCGTCCTCCTCGACGAGGGGACCCTTCTTGCTGCCGGGCTTCACGCGGACGGTGTACTGCACCAGACGAGGCTATCGGGGTTCCCGCGGGTCGGGGCTGGTCTGCGGCATCCGATCCCGACTGGTAGACTCTTGTGGTTGCCGTTTGATCGGCCGCGGATAAAGAGAGCCCCACACGCCAGGTGCGGGGCGCCGCGCAACGAGTGAAAGGGGATCGAATCTATGGCACTGGAAGCAGACGTCAAGAAGGCGATCATCGAAGAGTACGCGACGCACCCCGGTGACACCGGATCCCCGAGGTGCAGGTCGCAATGCTGACGCAGCGCATCAAGGACCTCACCGAGCACCTCAAGGAGCACAAGCACGACCACCACTCGCGTCGTGGGCTCTTTCTGCTCGTCGGTCAGCGCCGTCGTCTGCTCGGCTACCTCCAGGACATCGACATCGAGCGCTACCGCTCTCTTATTGAGCGTTTGGGCCTGCGCCGCTAGGCGAAGGCTGCCTTCCGGTTGCTGAGCAGCGACCGGAGGGAGCGTGTCGAAGTACGAGCGCCTCGGACTCCGCCGATAAGGCACCGACCAGCGTTCAATCGCGCAAAACATTCTTGAGAAGGCCGCCCCGGTGGGGCGGCCTTCGTCATTCCCGGCGTCAAGCCATAGATGCAGAGCTGCTCCACGGATGTCGGAGACCCGCCGGAGGAATCTCCGACATCCGCAGGAACTCCCTGCATCCGTGGCGACACGCGGCGGTACAGGGCTGGTGCCTCAGACGGATGCCGCCACAAGGTCGGGGTGGTGAATGGCGGCGACGTTCGGGTGGGCGCGGAGGCGGTAGCGGAGGGCGTTCTCGCCGTACACTCCGTCGATCGGGTTCGAGGACTCATCGCCCACACCGCGGGCCTGGGCCTTCAGGTCGGCGGGCAGCTCGATGACCGGGACCTGTGCGTTCAGCGCCGGGTTGAAGAAGAACGGCACGGAGATGCGATCCTGCGGAGCCCGGGGGAGACGACCCTGTGGTTGGTCGCCTTCAAGTATCCGCCGGTCGCATACTCGAGCATCTCCCCGATGTTGACGACGAAGGTGCCCTCGATCGACGGTGCATCCACCCATGCGCCGTCGCGCTCGACCTGCAGTCCGCCCTTGCCCGGTTCGACCCACAGGAGCGTCAGGACGCCGCCGTCCTTGTGGGCGCCCACCCCTGCTGGGGCTCCGGCGCGTCGGTTCCCGGGTAGCGTACGATCTTGACCAGCGTGGCCGGGTCCTCGAAGCTGGCGTCGAAGTGCGACTCAGGTGCCCCAGCGCCAGCGCCCAGCTGCGCAGCAGCTTGCGGGCGACGCCGCTGAGCTGATCGAACCACTCCTCGACCACTTCGCGCAGCTCTGGCTGTGCATCGGGCCAGAGGTTCGGCCCGGTGAGCCGGTTGTATGTGGCGCCGCCGGAGACGGGTGCTCGTTCTGGCCCGATGTCGATCTGCTCACGCCAGTCGACCTTGCCTTGGGTGAGTTCTCCGCCCGTGCGGGTGTAGCCGCGGAACTGGGGGCTCTTCACGTTCTCGATCGCGAGCTTCTCGGCCTCGGGCAGATCGAAGAACGCGCGTGCGACGGCGTGCAGCCGCTCGAAGAGCTCCGGCGGCACGCCGGTGCCGGTGAGGTAGAAGAAGCCGACCTCATGGGTGGCGGTGCGCAGCTCGGAACGGAAGCGGGCGGCGGCTTCGTCTCCCTGGTCGAGGAGGGACAGATCGAGAACGGGAAGGTCTGGTGTGGACATGACACGAGGCTAAGCGACTCCGGAGCCCGATTCGCGCCATGTTTCACCCGGAATCCGGCTTTGTTACGAAGCGCCGGGACGGGGCTCGTGCCGGTCCGGCTCACCCTGAGCGGCGAGATCCGGTGGGGTCGCTGCGGCGCTCCTCGCGTGCGGCCAGGGCAGGGTCGGCGAACAGCCACGCGGGTCGCGGCTCGATGAGCGGCCGGAACACGGCCCGCACGGGCCTGGACGCCAGAGCGAGCGTGATGAGCACGGAGACGACGATCATCGCCGGCAGCCAGAGCCACGTCGGCTCGAGATAGTGGTGCACGCCGGTCTGCCTCATCGGATAGATCACGAAGGAGTGCAGCAGGTAGACGTACATCGTGTACTGACCGAGCGTCGTCCACCACTGCTTCCGGCGCGGGATGATGATGAAGAACGCCAACGACAGCACGAGGGCGACGGCGATCTGCAGCAGCCGGATGCCACCGGCCCACCACTCGAAGGCGCCCACCGCCTCATAGGACTGGGCGTAGAAGAACCAGCGGACCAGGTCCACGTCCTGCCAGGTGTCCACCCAGAACCACATCACCCAGCCGGCCATGCCGAAGGTGAGGACGGCGAGACCGCGCAGCCACCACGGCCGACGGTCCATCAGCCGGAAGCGTTCGATGATGTCGTGCTCGCGCAGCCACCAGCCGAGCGTGAAGAAGGGCAGGAGTCCGAGGGTGCGGGCCAGGGAGAAGGTCTGGTCGACGTTGGTGAGGTAGCCGACCGCGACCGAGGCCATGACGGTCCAGAGCAGGGGCCACCGCAGCAGCGCGAGGTAGGGGAGCACGAGCCGGAAGATGCCGAGCGCGAGGAGGAACCACAGGGTCCACGAGGGCTTGGTGAGGTTGGGATCGGCATTGCCCTCGACGAGCCACCGGGTCAGCGTCCACAGCATCTCGAAGATGACGTAGGGGAGGATGATGTCGGTGATGATCCTCGCCATCTGGCGCTTGGTGAGCGCGCCCGCCTTGGAGAAGTAGCCCGAGATGAGGGCGAAGGCCGGCATGTGGAAGGCGTACAGCAGCAGGTACAGCGCCATGCTGACATCGGAGTCGAGCGTGAGGCGCTGGATGGCGTGGCCGGTGACGACGAGGGTGATGCAGGCGAAGCGGGCGTTGTCCCAGAAGGGCACTCGGCGGGTGGCGCGCCGCATGGGCCCGGTGACGGGACCTGCGGGCGTGCGGGCGGCATTGCTCATCGTTCGAGCGTACTCGCCGGGAATAATGATGGCGGGGAGCCGTTGCAACAGATACATTCACTTGCATAAATATCGGATGCCGCAGCATCCGAGAGCGGAGAACACGATGACCGAGAACACCCCTCGGGCGGCATGCAGTTCGGCCTCTTCAGCGTGAGCGACATCACGCAGGACCCGACCACCGGCTACACCCCAGCGAGGCCGAGAAGATCCGTGACGCCGTGACGATCGCGAAGCACGCCGAAGAGGCGGGGCTGGACGTCTTCGCCCTGGGCGAGCACCACAACCCGCCGTTCTGGTCCTCGTCGCCCACGACGGCCCTCGCCTACGTCGCGGCGCAGACCGAGCGGCTCATCGTCTCCACCGCGACGACCCTCATCACGACCAACGACCCGGTCAAGATCGCCGAGGACTACGCGATGCTCCAGCATCTCGCCGGCGGCCGCGTCGACCTCATGCTGGGGCGCGGGAACACCGGCCCCGTGTACCCCTGGTTCGGACAGGACATCCGGCAGGGGCTGCCGCTCGCGATCGAGAACTACGCGCTGCTGCACAAGCTGTGGCGCGAGGACGTCGTCGACTGGGAGGGCAAGTTCCGCACCCCGCTCTCGGGCTTCACCTCGACCCCGCGTCCGCTCGACGGTGTGGCCCCTTCGTCTGGCACGGCTCGATCCGCACGCCCGAGATCGCGGAGCAGGCCGCCTACTACGGCGACGGCTTCTTCGCGAACAACATCTTCTGGCCCTCCGAGCACTACCAGCGCCTCATCACCCTCTACCGCGAGCGCTACGCCCACTACGGCCACGGCACCCCCGAACAGGCGATCGTGGGCCTGGGCGGCCAGGTGTTCATGAGCAAGAACTCGCAGGACGCCGTGAAGGAGTTCCGCCCCTACTTCGACAACGCCCCCGTCTACGGGCACGGACCGAGCATGGAGGACTTCACGAAGATGACGCCGCTGACGGTCGGGTCCCGCAGGAGGTCATCGACCGTTACGCGGGCATGCGCGACCTGTTCGGTGACTACCAGCGTCAGCTGTTCCTCCTCGACCACGCCGGGCTCCCGCTGAAGACGGTGCTCGAGCAGATCGACCTCCTCGGGGCCGAGGTCGTGCCGGTCCTGCGCAAGGAGCTGGCCACGGACCGTCCGGCATCCGTCCCGACGCCCCGACACACGCCGCCCGCGTGAAGGCGGCCTACGGCGACGGACCCGCTCGCGAGGCGCGCCCGCGCGCGAACCGCGGCGACAACCTCACCGTCGGGACCCCGTATCAGGACACACCCTCGGCGCCCGGCGCCGCCTTCGGCGCGGTGAAGGAAGGGGCATGATCATGCAGGAACGCCGCATCGCCGTCATCTCGGCCGGGCTCTCCAGCCCTTCCTCGACCCGGATGCTCGCCGATCGCCTCGCACAGGCGACGGCCGACCGGCTCGTCGCCTCAGGAGTCGAGGTCGCGGCCGACACCTTCGAGCTGCGCGACTACGCGCACGACATCACGAACAACATGCTCACCGGCTTCGCGCCGGCGGAGCTGGAGTCGATGATCAACACCGTCGTCTCGGCTGACGCGCTCATCGTCGTGACCCCGATCTTCTCCACGAGCTACTCGGGGCTGTTCAAGTCGTTCATCGACGTGCTCGACCCCGACGCGCTGCGCGGCAAGCCCGTGCTGATCGGCGCGAACGCGGGCACGGCACGGCACTCGCTCGCGATCGACTACGCGATCCGGCCGCTGTTCGCCTACCTGCACGCGGAGCCGGTGTCGACGGGGTGTTCGCGGCATCCGCCGACTGGGGCGCCGGGGGCGACGACGTCGCCACGCTCGCCTCGCGCATCGACAAGGGCGCGGCCGAGTTCGCCGAGGCCATCCTGCGCCGTGAGCCGACCAAGACCCACGACCCCTTCGCCCCGGAGAGCTATCTGGGTGAGGGCCGTTCCTTCGGACACCTGCTGGGCGGACTCGCGGGCGAGTAGGCGGCCGTCTGCCGGAGCAACCCACCCGTCTGTAGGAGCAAACGGCGTTCGCGGGCGTGACACGCCGTGCCACGTGGCCCGACGAGCGGGCTGCTCCTGCGGACGGCGGCGCAGCTCCTGCAGACGGCGGGGCTGCTCACGCGCTCAGGCGTGGGCGGCGAGGCTGGCGAGCGTCTTCGACACGGCATCCGCGAGCTCGCGCCCCTTCACCACGAAGTGACGCGTGAAGTACTCGCGGTGCTCGTCGTGCTCATGGAAGTTGTGCGGGGTGAGCACGCCTGAGAAGACCGGGACGTCGGTCTCGAGCTGCACGCGCATCAGGGCATCGACGACCGTGGATGCCACGAAGTCGTGACGGTAGATCCCGCCGTCGACGACGAGTGCGCTGGTCGCGATGGCCTCGTAGCGCCCGGAGCGGGCGAGGCGACTGGCGTGCAGGGGGATTTCGAACGCACCGGGAACCCGGACGGTGTCGACGTCGTCGCGCCCGAGCTCCGACAGCCGGGCGACGAACGCCTCGACGGCTCGCTCGACGATGTCGTCATGCCACTGCGCGGCGATGATGGCGATTCCAGGCATTGCGGTCTCTCTTCCCGTTCTCTCCCATCCGGACTGTGACCGTCGGCTCCGGAATCGCACTGGATCTGCGTCTCCGCCCTGGAGACTGCTCGCGGGCTTGTGCGGCCAGGCCGCTTCACCGCCGGTAGGGACTCTCACCCTGCCCTGAGAACGTACGATTCGTACGCTAGCACCTCCTGCCCGCCGGCTCCGCGGCCAGGAGTAACCTGAGGGCATGGACATCGCGATCGCCGGGGGAACCGGTGTGCTGGGCAGCGCCGTCGCCACCGTCGCCGAGGGGCGCGGCCACCGCGTGCGCGTCCTCTCGCGTTCGAAGGGCGTCGACGTCGAGACCGGCGAAGGGCTCGCGGATGCCGTCGGCGGCGCCGATGCGCTCGTCGACGCGCTCAGCGTCCAGACGACGAGCGCGAAGAGGGCGGAGGCCTTCTTCGCCACGACGACTCGGGCGCTGCAGGAGGCTGCGCGGGCGGGCGGTGTCGCCCACCACGTGGTCCCGTCGATCGTGGGCGTCGACCGCGTCCCGTACGGCTACTACGCCGGCAAGCTCGCCCAGGAGCGGGCGGTGGAGGCCGGCGAGGTCCCGTGGACGATCCTGCGGGCGACCCAGTTCCACGAGTTCGCCAGCCAGCTCTTCGAGCGTGCGGCGGTCGGGCCGCTGCGGCTCGCGGTGAAGATGCGCACGCAGCCTGTCGCCGTGCGGGAGGTGGCCGAGCGCCTGGTCGATCTGGTCGAGGCCGGCCCCGCCGGACGCGCGCCGGACTTCGCGGGTCCTCGCGAGGAGAGCATGGTCGAGATGATGCGCGCCTGGGCCGCGCGCAGCGGATACGACGGGCGGATGCCGGCGATCGCCCTTCCCGGCGCCTTCGGCCGTGCGATGCGTGACGGCAGCGTCCTGCCCGGTCTCGATGCCGACCACGGCACGGTGACCTTCGAGGAGTGGCTCCAGGCTCAGCCCACGCGCTGAGCGGCCCTGCGCGAGGGAGAGGCGGCCGGGCATGGCGATCCGGGGTTCAACCCCCGTTGCGGGTTACGCGCCGGATCCGGCCGTTCTCAGCCGCTCTTGCGCCGGAACTCCCGCCGCGTCTGCGGGGCGTGCGTCTCGTGGACGGCCGAGTCGCCGTCGAGGTGCGCCTCGCCCTCCCGTTGCTTCGCGTTCTTCTTGTCGAGCGCCTCGCGGAACTTGCGCTTGATGTCTTCGGCACTCGAAGCGTCGTTGCCTTCTTCGTTGCTCATGGGCCCAGCCTAACCACTAGCGGTGCCGGTGGTAACGGATGCCGGTGCAAACGGTGAACTCTCGGTGAGGGAGGTGCGTTTCGTCATCCGGCGACCGATCCGGGCGGGAACCTTGACGTGTGAGAGTCGCGATCGTGGCAGAATCCTTCCTCCCGCACATGAACGGTGTGACCGGGTCGGTCCTCCATATCCTCCGGCACCTGGAGCGCCGCGGGCACGAGGCGCTCGTGCTGGCTCCGCGTGCGGCGGGGATGCCGGACGATGTCCACGGTGCCCGCGTCGAGCCGGTCTCGAGCATGGCGCTTCCCGGCTACCGCGATGTGCGGGTGGGTTCGGCGACCGCCCATCGGCTCGCGGTGTCGCTCGAGCGCTTCGCCCCGGACGTCGTGCATCTGGCGTCGCCCTTCGCGCTCGGCTGGCGGGGTGTGCTGGCCGCGGACAGACTCGACATCGCGACGGTCGCCGCCTATCAGACCGATGTCGCCGGCTACACGGAGCGCTACCGGCTCCCCGCCACCACGACGATCGCGCAGAGCCACGTCTCGCGCCTGCACCGCCGGGCGACCCTCACGCTCTCGCCGTCGAGCGCCTCCGACGACGACCTCGTCCGCTGGGGCGTGGACCGCGTGCGCCGCTGGGGAGAGGGGTCGACGCCGAGCGCTTCCACCCCGCCCGCCGCAACGACATGTGGCAGCGATCGGATGCCGCAGACGTCGTCATCGGCTACGTCGGCCGCCTCGCCGCCGAGGAACAGGTCGACGATCTGCGCGTGCTGCAGGACATCCCGGGGGCGAGGCTCGTGATCGTCGGGGACGGTCCGCTGCGTCCGCGGCTGGAGACGCTGCTGCCCGCGGCGACGTTCCTCGGCCACCAGAGCGGCGAGGCGCTCGCCGAGGCGATGGCGTCCTTCGACATCTTCGTGCACCCGGGCGAGAGCGACACCTTCGGGCAGACGCTGCAGGAGGCCCATGCGAGCGGTGTGCCGGTCGTCGCGACCGGCCGCGGTGGCCCGCTCGACCTCGTGCGGATGGGCATCGACGGCTGGCTCTACACGCCGGGCGACCTCGCCGACCTGCGGATGCGCGTGGCCGACCTCGCCGGCGACGCCGCCAAGCGCCGCGCCTTCGGTGCGGCAGGACGCGAGGCCGTCGAGGGCAGGTCGTGGGAGGCGGTCTGCGATCAGCTGCTCGGCCACTTCGCCCAGGCGCAGGAGCTGCGGCGGGTCGATCGGATGCTGCGCGCCCGGCGCGAGAGGCGTCCCGAGCTGCGTCCGGAGCGCCCGCTGGGCGGCTGGCGCCGCTACGTCGCCCTCGGCGACTCGCTGACCGAGGGGCTGTGCGATCCGGCACCCGACGGGACGCTGCGCGGCTGGGCCGACCGCCTCGCGTACCTCCTGTCGGCCCGCGGCGGCCTGCACTACGCCAATCTCGCCGTGCGTTCCCGCCGCGTGCGCGATGTGTGCGGCGAGCAGCTGGCGCGCGCCCGGGAGCTGCGGCCCGACCTCGTCTCGATCCTCGTCGGCGCGAACGACCTCGTGAAGCGCACGGTGGACGTGCCGGCGCTCGCCGCGAGTCTCGAGCAGGCCGTGCAGACGCTGCGCGACGACGGCGCCGACGTGCTGCTGGTGACGCCGTTCCTCCCCGACCGGCGGCTGGCGGGGATCTACGCCGGACGGTTCTCGGCCTTCGCGAGTCGCCTGGCCGACATCGCCGAGCGCACGGGCGCGATCCTCATCGACACCGACCTGTTCCCCGCGCTCGCCGACCGGCAGAACTGGGGAGAGGACTTCGTCCACCTCGGCAGCCGCGGTCACCGTTTCCTCGCCTACCGGGCGGGCGAGGCGCTCGGCGTCCCGCACGCCGAGGAGCTGGGCGCGCTCGACGAGGTGTTCCACGCCGAGGCGACGGCGGGGAGCGCGCATGGTGGCGCACGCACGCGCTGCCGTGGATGTGGCGTCGGATGCGGGGCCGCACGGCCGGCGATGGGCTCTCCGCCAAGCACGACGGCTACGTCTGGGTGGGCCGTTCCTCGTCGATGAGCGGCGTTCCCGTCCCGAGTCCCGGTCGTTGAGCGAGCACGGCCGCAGGCCGCGCGAGTCGAAGCGTCACAGCGAGGATGCCGCGGTCTCTCTTCCCGTATCCGGGCCGTCGCGAAACGGGGCGCGCCTCCGCCTAAGGCCGCCCCATCCCGTGGTACCGCCAGCCGGCGGCCCGCCATGCCGCGGAATCCAGGCAGTTGCGCCCGTCGACGATCACCCGGTCCGCGACCAGTGCGCCGGCGGCATCCGGGTCCATCTCCCGGCGGTACAGATCCCACTCGGTGACGATGATCACGGCCTCGGCGCCGCGCAGCGCCTCGTCGCGCTCGGCCGCGTACTCGAGCTGCGGATGCCGCCTGCGGGCGTTCTCCAGCGCGGCGGGATCGGTCACGACCACATCGGCGCCGAGCCCCTTCAGCCGCACGGCGACCTCGAGCGCGGGGAGTCGCGGATGTCGTCGCTGAAGGGCTTGAACGCCGCGCCCAGCACGGCCACGCGCCGGCCGAACACCGATCCGTCGAGCGCGTCGATCACCAGCTGCACTGCCCGGTCGCGCCGGCGGAGATTGATCTGGTCGACCTCGCGGAGGAAGCCGACCGACTCGCCGCGGCCGAGCTCCTCGGCGCGGGCGGCGAAGGCGCGGATGTCCTTGGGCAGGCATCCGCCGCCGAAGCCGATGCCCGAGCCGAGGTAGCGGCGGCCGATGCGGGTGTCGTGCCCGATGGCATCGGCGAGAAGGGTGACATCGGCGCCGGAGGCCTCGGCGATCTCGGCCATCGCGTTGATGAAGGAGATCTTGGTCGCCAGGAACGCGTTGGCCGCCCCTTGACGAGTTCGGCTGTGGCCAGGTCTGTCACCAGGTAGGGGATGTCCGCCTCGACCGCCGGCGCGTAGACCTCGCGCAGGATGGCGGCGGCACGCTCGCCCTCGTCACCGGCGGGCACGCCCACCACCAGCCGGTCGGGGGTGATCGTGTCGTGCACCGCCCAGCCCTCGCGCAGAAACTCCGGGTTCCACACGAGCGTCGCGCCCGTGGGCTCGAGGCGATCCGCGAGGCGCGCAGCGGTGCCCACCGGGACCGTCGACTTGCCGACCACGAGGTCTCCCGGCTTAACATGGACGAGGAGCGCATCGACGGCGGCGTCGACGTAGGTGAGGTCGGCGGCATGCCCGCCCTGCTGCTGGGGGTGCCGACGGCGATGAAGTGGACGCCGGCATCCGACACCTCGCTCATGTCGGTCGTGAAGCGCAGGGTCCCTCCTTCCAGCCCTTCTGCCAGCAGCTCCCCGAGTTGCGGCTCGAAGAACGGCGGCCTCCCCGCGGAGAGGGAGGCGATCTTCCCCTCGTCGACGTCGACGCCGGTGACATCGTGACCGATGGAGGCCATTGCGGCGGCGTGGACGGCACCGAGGTACCCGCAGCCGATCACAGACATGCGCATGGGCTCATCCCAGCCCGCTTCGGATGCCGGTCGCTGAACCGCGCATGAACGACGCGTGGACGGATGCCGAACCCTCACCTCCTCGCCGAGCCCTCATCCGGACCGCATCGGTGCGGCAGTGGCACCCCGTTCCCAGGGCACGCTGGTAGGGTGAGGGTGGATATCCCTGCGATATCCGACAATTGAACACAGATCAACGGAGCGGTCGGCTGAGAAGCTGGTCCCTGTGGTGGGTTCCTCGGCACGTCGGATGTCGGGTGGTCTTCTACTGGTGGCCAGCGCCGGTGAGACACGCGGGGCATTTCCGCACGCCGAAATCTGCCCGAATCCGCTCCTTCATGAACGCTCGTGCGTCACACGGACCTGCGAGCCTAAAAAAAGAAGGAGAGACCTCTTGGAAGGTCCTGAAATCACCGCCACTGAGGCCGTTCTCGACAACGGCCGCTTCGGCACCCGCACCGTCCGCTTCGAAACCGGCCGCCTCGCTCAGCAGGCGCAGGGATCGGTCGCGGCCTACCTCGACGGCGAGACCATGCTGCTGTCGGCAACCTCCGCGGGCAAGCACCCGCGCGAGGGCTTTGACTTCTTCCCGCTGACCGTCGACGTCGAGGAGCGCTCCTACGCCGCCGGCAAGATCCCCGGTTCGTTCTTCCGTCGCGAGGGCCGCCCCTCGACCGAGGCGATCCTCGTCTGCCGTCTGATCGACCGTCCGCTGCGTCCGTCGTTCGTCGACGGCCTGCGCAACGAGGTCCAGATCGTCATCACCGTGCTCTCGATCGCGCCGGGCGAGTTCTACGACGCGCTCGCGATCAACGCGGCATCCGCCTCGACCCAGATCTCGGGTCTGCCGTTCTCCGGCCCCATCGCCGGCGTGCGCCTCGCGCTCATTCCCGGCCAGGGCGAGCACGAGGACCAGTGGGTCGCGTTCCCGACCGTCGAGCAGGTCGAGCAGGCCGTGTTCGACATCATCGTCGCCGGCCGTGTCGTCACCGACAAGAACGGCAACGAAGACGTCGCGATCATGATGGTCGAGGCCGAGGCCACCGAGGGCAGCTGGAACCTCATCAAGGCCGGCGCCACCAAGCCGAACGAAGAGGTCGTCGCGGCAGGTCTCGAGGCCTCGAAGCCCTTCATCGCGCAGCTTGTGAAGGCACAGGCCGAGCTCGCCGCCTCCTCCTCGAAGGAGCCCGGTGTCTACCCGGTCTTCCTGCCCTACTCCGAGCAGAGCTACGACTTCGTGGCCGCGCGTGCCTACGACGAGCTCGTCGGCATCTACCAGATCGCCGACAAGACCGAGCGTCAGAACGCCGACGACGCCGTCAAGGAGCGCGTCAAGGCCGAGTTCGCCGCCGCCGTCGAGGCCGGGGAGATCCCCGCCGAGGCCGCCGGAGAGTTCGGTGGCGCGTACAAGGCCGTCACGAAGAAGATCGTCCGCGGTCGCATCCTCGCCGAGGGCGTCCGCATCGATGGCCGCGGCCCTGCCGACATCCGTCCGCTCGACGCCGAGGTGCAGGTCATCCCGCGCGTGCACGGCTCGGCGATCTTCCAGCGCGGTGAGACCCAGATCATGGGCGTCACCACGCTGAACATGCTCAAGATGGAGCAGCAGATCGACTCGCTCTCGCCCGTGACGAGCAAGCGGTACATGCACCACTACAACTTCCCGCCCTACTCGACCGGTGAGACCGGTCGCGTCGGCAGCCCCAAGCGTCGCGAGATCGGGCACGGCTTCCTCGCCGAGCGCGCCCTCGTGCCGGTGCTGCCCACCCGCGAGGAGTTCCCGTACGCAATCCGTCAGGTCTCCGAGGCGCTGGGCTCCAACGGCTCGACCTCGATGGGCTCGGTGTGCGCGTCGACCCTGTCGCTGCTGAACGCGGGTGTGCCGCTGCGCGCCCCGTCGCCGGCATCGCGATGGGCCTGGTCACCGATGAGGTGAACGGTGAGACCCGCTACGCGGCGCTCACCGACATCCTCGGTGCCGAGGACGCCCTCGGCGACATGGACTTCAAGGTCGCAGGCACCTCGGAGTTCATCACAGCGATCCAGCTCGACACGAAGCTCGACGGCATCCCCTCCGAGGTGCTCGCAGGGGCACTGACCCAGGCGAAGGACGCACGTCTGACGATCCTGAACGTCCTCAACGCCGCGATCGACGCGCCGGACGAGATGGCTTCGACGGCTCCGCGCGTGATCAGCGTGCAGATCCCGGTCGACAAGATCGGCGAGCTCATCGGACCCAAGGGCAAGACGATCAACGCGATCCAGGACGAGACCGGCGCGCAGATCTCCATCGAGGAGGACGGCACCGTCTACATCGGCGCGACCGACGGCCCTCGGCCGAGGCCGCCCGCGCGCAGGTCAACGCGATCGCCAACCCCACCAACCCGGAGGTCGGCGAGCAGTTCCTGGGCACCGTCGTGAAGATCGCCACCTTCGGCGCCTTCATCTCGCTGCTTCCCGGCAAGGACGGCCTGCTGCACGTCAGCGAGGTCCGCAAGCTCGCCGGCGGCAAGCGCGTGGAGAACGTCGAAGACGTGCTCGGCGTCGGCCAGAAGCTCCTGGTGCGCATCACCAAGATCGACGACCGCGGCAAGCTCTCGCTCGAGCCGGTGCTGGAGGAGGCGTCCGAGGACGCCGCCGCCGAGCCGGTCGCGGAGGGCGCCGAGGCCTGATCCTCGTCCCGTACGAGAACCCGGTCGTCCCCGGAAACGGGGCGGCCGGGTTCTCGGCGTTCCAGCCGTGATCAAAGCGTTATGTCGTATTTGGCTGTTCGTCACCTGAATGGCCCGATCACGAGGCTTTACCACGTACCCTCAAAGTACGCACCGGGGGTGCAGAGAAGAGTCCTCAGAGGGACAGTCGCTCTGACGGGCGGGGTGGTTGGTATGCGGTTCTTCGGCGTTGGCACAGCCGTCGCATCATCGAGCCTTTCCGGTCATCCCTCCGCACCGATTCCCGTCACCGGTCCCGGAGTGGGCGAGGGCATCCGGGTCGAGCTCGGCGAGACCGGCATCTCCGTCTTCCCGCTCATGCTCGGCACCGGCGAGTTCGGCTGGAACGTCAACCAGTCGACCGCGAACGCGATCCTGGACCGCTACATCGACTTCGGCGGCAATGCGATCCATACCGCCGACGGCTTCTCCGGCGGGCGCAGCGAGTACTTCGTCGGCCAGTGGCTGAAGGCCCGCAGCGCCCGCGACGGCGTCGTGCTGGGCGCGCGGATCGGTGCCCACGCCGACAACCCCGGGCTCGATCCGGTCAATCTCGTCCGCGCCGTCGACGCGAGTCTCGGTCGTCTCGGAACAGACGTCATCGATGTGCTCTACCTCGACGCCTCGCTCGATGAGACATCGAACCTCGAAGACACCCTCGCCACGGTCGAGTGGCTGCGCGAGGCCGGCAAGATCCGTGCGGTCGGCGCCTACCGCTTCCGCGCCGAACGCCTGGTCGAGGCCCGCATCCTCAGCGCTGCCGGCTATCCGCGCATCGAGGTGCTCGACGAGCCCTACAACCTGATCCGCCGCATGCCGTTCGAGGGCGATCTGCGCCTCGTCGCCGGGGCGCAGAGCCTCGCGGTCACGCCTTCGCACGCCCTGGAGCACGGGTTCCTGTCGGGCCGGCACCGTTCGAAGTCGGATGCCGCGCAGAACGTCCGCGGCGAGCAGATCCGCGAGAACCTGAACCGCCGCGGCATCCGGGTCCTGAGGGCGCTGGACGTCGTAGCGCAGGAGCAGGGCGCGCCGGTCGCCGCCGTCGCGGTGGCCTGGCTGCTGGCGCAGCGCTCCGTCGTCGCGCCGATCGTCAACGCCTTCGCCGCCGAGCACGTCGAGGAGCTCGTTCAGGGCGCGGGCGTGACGCTCACGCGCGGGCAGCTCTCCGAGCTCACCCGCGCCGGCAACTGACCTTCTTCGGCCCGCACCGGTCGCCGACACGAGCCCTGCCGAGCCGAGCACTCCGGTCGTACCGGGACGTCGTTCGCCCCGGTGACGTAGGCTGGAGAGCGCGTGCCCGCGCTGATGCCGGTGCGCGAGGAGTGAGCGGTAGTGACGCATTACATATACCTGGTCAGACACGGCGAGCATCAAGATGCTGAGCACGGATTGACCGACGGACCCCTTTCTCCCCGAGGACAGCGTCAGGCCGAGGCCATCGCCGCGCGCCTGTCGGGTCTGCCGCTGGACGCCGTGTGGCATTCTCCGCTGCTGCGCGCCGCCGAAACGGCCCGCACGATCGCCGAGCGGCTCCCGTCGGTCGAGCCCGAGCCCTCCGCGCTGCTTTTCGATTGCGTGCCCACAGGCCCGACCGAGGAGACCCCTTCCGCGTACGAGCCCTTCTTCGGGTCGGTGACGGATGCCGAGATCGAGGCCGGTCGCGCACAGATGATCGACGCGATCGGCGAGTTCCTCGTGCGCAAGACCGGAGACGTGCACGAGGTGCTCATCACCCACAACTTCGTCATCGCGTGGTTCGTGCGCGAAGTGCTCGGCGCGCCCGAGTGGCGGTGGATGACCCTCAACCAGGCCCATTGCGGACTCACGGTGATCGCGCAGAAGCAGGGCGCCCGTGGTCGTTGCTCACGCACAACGACCTCGGCCACCTGCCCTTCGAGCTGCGCACCGGCATGCCCGAGGCCGTCCCCGCGTGACCCGCGGCATCCGGCGCTGCATGTCCGCAGCGGAATAGACTGAGGACATGACGACACAGGTCGCCCTCGTCGGCGGAACAGGAAAGCTCGGTGGCATCATCCACCGGGTGATCGACGAGACCGAGGGCTTCGAGGTGGGCCGGGTGCTCACCTCCCGCAGCAGCGTCGACGAGCTCGACGGCGCCGGTCTCGTCGTCGACGCCTCCACGCCCTCGGTCAGCATCGACATCGTGCGCGCGGCCGTCGAACGCGGCACGAACGTGCTCGTGGCCACCTCGGGCTGGTCGGCCGAGCGGATCGCGCTCGTGCGCCCGCTCGTGGAGGCGGCCGGCACCGGGGCGGTGTTCATCCCGAATTTCTCCCTGGGCTCCGTGCTCGGATCGGCGCTGGCGGCAGCGGCCGCACCGTTCTTCGGCTCCGTCGAGATCATCGAGGCCCATCGCGAGACGAAGATCGACTCGCCCAGCGGCACCGCGGTGCGCACGGCCGAGCTCGTCGCCCAGGCGCGGGCCGATCGCGGGCCGATCGACGCGCCCCACGCCGATCAGCGCGCCCGCGGCCAGCAGGTCGCCGGCGTGCAGGTGCACTCGCTGCGGCGCCCCGGCGTCGTCGCCCGGCAGGATGTCATCCTCTCCGGTGCGGGGGAGTCGCTCACGATCACCCATGACACGATCGTCTCTGCCGACGCCTATGCGCCCGGCATCCGGCTCTCGCTGCCCTTCGCCCGTGACGCCCGCGGCGTGTTCGTGGGGCTGGAGAGCATGATCGACATCGGGATCGGTCACGCCCCGTGATCTCGCGCGTCGGCGTCGCGGTGATGGGCGCGGCACTGCTGCTCTACGTCGTCGTGGCGGCGTGGCTGGCCGTGCAGTTCCTCCTCGCGGGAACGCCGGCCGGCATCGGGATGGGCATCGCGCTCGCCGTGCTCGCGCCGCTGGGCGGCTGGGCGCTCGCACGTGAGCTGGTGTTCGGCTTCCAGGCCGATCGGCTCGGGCGCACCCTCGAGGCAGAGGGCGGCATGCCCGCAGAGGAGGTCGCGCTCACCCCGAGCGGACGCGTCGTGAAGGACGAGGCCAGTCCGCTCGTGGCGAAGTACGCCGAGGCCGCGGCATCCGACGACGACTGGCGCGCGCACTACCGGCTCGGCATCGTTCAGGATGCCGCGGGCGAGCGCAAGGAGGCTCGGGCGAGCATCCGTGAGGCGATCCGCCGCGAGAGGGCCGCGCGCAGCGCTTAGGCCAGCGTCGCCTCGAGCGTGATCTCCACGCCCGCGAGCGCCTGTGAGACGGGGCAGCCGGTCTTGGCGCCTTCGGCGAGCTCCTGGAACTTCTCCGGCGACAGCCCGGGCACGACCGCGTTGACGTTGAGGTGACTGCCGGTGATGCCGACGCCGGGCTTGAAGGTCACCGAGGCGGAGGTGTTGACCTGCTCGGGCGGAGTGCCGTTCTCGGTCAGCGCGTGCGAGAGCGCCATGCTGAAGCACGAGGAGTGCGCCGCGGCGATGAGCTCCTCGGGGTGGTGACGGTGTCGGACCCCTCGCTGCGCGCCTTCCAGTTCAGGGGGAAGGTGCCCAGCTGCGAGGAGGAGAACGAGACGGCGCCCTGCCCTTCGGCGAGACTCCCGTTCCAGGTCGCGGTGGCTTCACTTGTCACGGGCATGGGTCCTCCAGAGCTCGCAGGTGTGGGCCCAGCCTACCCAGCAATCGGATGCCGCGGAACCGCTGAACCTAGGCCGTCGTGCGCCCCAGCACGCCCGCCCGCTGCAGCAGCAGGTAGATCTGGCAGCCGAGGCAGAAGGCGAAGGCGGCGTTGAGGAAGGCCGCGATGAACGCGGCGGCGGTGGCGATCGGCAGCGCCCACGGCACACCGACCAGGTGCAGCACGATCCCGACGGTCACGACGAACAGCCCGACGCCCTGCGCGAAGCGCGGCGGACGCGGGTCTTCCAGCTCGGTGGGCGGCGAGAGGCGCGGCTGCAAGACACGGCGGTAGAGAACACTCCACGGCGAGGTGCGCGGAGACAGCACGCCCCACAGGAACAGCAGGGCGATCACCACGGTGAGCAGGAACCCGGGGTCCGAGGCGCGAACGGCGAACGTCGCTGCCGCGATGCCCGGCGTGAACACGGCGCCGGACACGGGCTGATACGCGAACCATCCGAACGAGGCCGAGCCGGAGGCCGTGGAGATGCCGATGAGTCCCAGCACCGTCGCGATCAGAAGCAGGGCGGCGGTGATCGTCGCGGCGAAGCGCGGGCCGCGCGGATCGATGCCGGCGGGAGTGGTCACAGGGTGGCTCCTTCGGGGCGAGCTCGGCGAGGTCCTGCAAGAGCGTGGGGGTGTGCGGAACACCGCGGTAGCGGGCGTGCACGGCGCCCGAGACATCGACGAGTAGGGTCGTCGGCGTCTGCAGCACATGGTAGTGACGGGCGAGATCGGGGCGGTGGGTCAGATCGACGTCGATGTGACGGACGCCGGGGCGGGTGCCGGCCAGCTGCGTGAGCTGACGGCGCACCTGCGGGCAGCGTGCGCACAGCTCGGTGCTGAACTGCACGAGGGTGGCCCGCTCTCCGAGCGCCTCGCCGTCGAGATCGGATGCCCGCATCCGCTCGCCCGGCGCCGCGTCGACGTGTCGTCCTTCGCGGCGCCGCAGCAGCACGCCGATGAGCGTCGCGAGGCCCAGGAGGACTCCCGCGACCAGCAGCGCGCCGCCGAGGGTCATGTGGTCAAGAATACGGCGGTTTGCGGCATCCGGATCGGTTGTGACGGCCCATGACGTGCGGGGCGCGCCCCGTTCGTCGGTGCCCGCGGGTATCGTGGCAGGCATGAGCGACGCTGTGCCCACTCCCTACGAAGATCTGCTCCGCGATGTGCTCGAGTCGGGGGCGGTGAAGACCGATCGCACCGGCACCGGCACCCGCAGCGTCTTCGGGCGGCAGATTCGCTTCGATCTGGCCCAGGGCTTCCCCCTCATCACGACCAAGCGCGTGCATTTCAAGTCGATCGCCTATGAGCTGCTGTGGTTCCTGCGCGGCGAGTCGAACGTGCGGTGGCTGCAGGAGAACGGCGTGACCATCTGGGACGAATGGGCGGATGCCGCGGGCGACCTGGGTCCGGTGTACGGGGTGCAGTGGCGCTCCTGGCCGACCCCCGACGGCGGGCACATCGATCAGCTGTCCGAGGTGATCGAGCAGATCCGGCGGGAGCCCGATTCCCGGCGCCTGATCGTGTCGGCGTGGAATCCGGCCGACATCCCCGACATGGCGCTCGCCCCCTGCCACGCGCTCTTCCAGTTCTATGTCGCCGACGGTAAGCTGTCGTGCCAGCTCTACCAGCGCAGCGCCGACCTCTTCCTCGGGGTGCCGTTCAACATCGCCTCCTATGCGCTGCTGACGCTCATGATCGCGCAGCAGACCGGGCTGGAGCCCGGCGAGTTCGTCTGGACGGGCGGCGACTGCCACATCTACGACAACCACGTCGAGCAGGTCACCGAGCAGCTGACCCGAGAGCCCTTCCCGTACCCGACGCTGCGCTTCGCGCGAAAGCCCGAGTCGGTCTTCGACTACCGGTACGAGGACTTCGTGGTCGAGGGCTACCAGCACCACCCGCCGATCCGGGCGGTGGTGGCGGTATGACCTGGGTCGGGCTGATCTGGGCCGAGGCGCGCGGCGGCGTCATCGGCGCCGAGGGGGCATGCCCTGGCATGTTCCCGAAGACCTCGCGCACTTCAAAGAGGTGACCCTCGGTGCGCCGGTCATCATGGGACGCAAGACGTGGGACTCGCTGCCCGAGCGCTTCCGTCCGCTGCCGGACCGCGAGAACATCGTGATCACCCGCCGTCAGGACTGGGGCGCCGAGGGCGCGCGTCGCGCCGCGACACTGGCGGATGCCGTGCGCGGTCACGATCAGGTCTGGATCATCGGCGGCGCCGAGATCTTCGCCCAGGTCATCGGCGAGGCCGACCGGCTCGAGGTCACCGAGATCGACCTGGAGGTCGACGGCGATGCCTTCGCACCGGCGAAGGACGGCTGGCGCCTGGTCGGCGAGGGGAGTGGCAGACCTCGCGCACCGGCATCCGATTCCGATTCCTGAGGTATGAGCGCTGATGCCCACCGCACTCATCACCGGAGCGAGCGCGGGCCTCGGAGCCGAGTTCGCCACGCAGCTTGCGGCGCGCGGCGCCGATCTGGTGCTCGTGGCGCGCTCGACCGACGCGCTCAAGGGTCTCGCCGAGAAGTTGCGCGACGAGTACGGCGTGGCCGTCGATGTGCGCACGGCCGACCTCACCCAGACGCGCGGCATCAACAAGGTCGCCGAGCGTCTGGCCGATACCGAGCAGCCGATCGATCTGCTCGTCAACAACGCAGGCTTCGGGCTGCCGCTGCATTTCGCGAGCAACGACATCGACGACGAGGTGGCGCATCTGCGCATCCACGTCGAGGCGCCGATGCGGCTCACCCATGCGGCACTCCAGGGCATGCGCGGCCGCGGCGGGCGCATCATCAACGTCGCCTCGGTCGCCGCGTTCATCCCGCGCTCCACCTACGCGGCGTGCAAGTCATGGCTCATCAGCTTCAGCGAGTGGGCGAATGCCGAGTACGCCCGCGACGGCGTCTCGGTGACGGCGCTGTGCCCGGGCTTCACTCACACGAGCTTCCACGAGCGGATGGGACTGCCGCCCGGGCAGGAGGGCATCGCGCCTTTCCTGTGGCTCGATGCCCCCGACGTGGTCCGCGAGGCGCTGCGCGATGCCGCGCGCGGCAGGGCCGTCTCGATCCCGTCGCTGCGGTACAAGGCGATCGTGGCGCTGACGAGAGTGCTGCCCCGTTCGGTGCTTGCCCGCACGGGCCGGCAGGGGCGGGTCTAGCGCCGCGCCGCCATGTCGCCACGCGCGAAGCCAGGCGCGTCTGGGCCGCCGTCTGCAGGAGCACCCCGGCCATCTGCAGGAGCAACCACTCGAATAGGTCGCAAGTGCCTCGAAATCCCGCCGTTTCGACGTACTTGCTCCTGCAGACGGTCGGGTTGCTCCTGCAGACGAGCACGGCGACTACTTCTCCACATTCGCGGGTCGGACCTGATCCATCCACAATCGCGATGAAGTGCCCTCGGCGCCGGCATGCGCCCGGGAAGATCGCAGCCATGAAGGTGAAACAGATTCTTCATGACAGGGGTGGGCTGGCTCGGACAGCAGACTTCCGCCGGGCAGGCGTCGATAGGTCTGCCATCGACCGAGCGCTGTGCGATGGAACCATGCATCGCGCGCGGCGGGGAGTGTATGCCAAGGCAGGGCTGGCCCGGGACAGCCTCGTGGCAGCCCGGCACGGCGGCGAACTGGCGTGCGTCTCCGTGTTGCGCACACTCGGGGTCTGGGTGCTTGATGATGAGCTCGATTCGGCCGACGCCGACTCGCCGATTCATGTGTGGGTAGGGCCTTCCGGCAGGCAGCACAAGCATGAGGGATGCGGGTGCAAGGTTCACCATGAGGAATGGACGCGAACGCCTGGCCTGGGCACCGCGGATGCGGCACTCGCGCTCATCCAGTACGCCGGCTGTGCACCGGAGGAACGCTTCTTCGCCTCACTCGAGTCGGCCTTGCGGCAGGGTCTGGTCACCGATGCCGGGCGAGGCATGATCCGGCGGCGGATCCTTAAGGAGAAACGCTGGATCGTCGACCTCGCCCGTACCGACGCCGATAGCGGCCTCGAGTCGCTCTTGCGTTTCCGCCTGCACCTTCTCGGCATCTCCTTGGAGTCGCAAGTATCGATCCCGGGGATCACACCGGTGGACTTCTTGCTGGGCGGGCGGATCATTCTGGAGGCGGACGGCCGCGAGAATCATGACGGCCCGTCGAAGCGGCACAAGGATCTGATGCGCGATGCGGTGACCGCAGCGCTGGGCTATGAGACCCTGCGGTTCGACTACGCGATGATCGTGTACCGGTGGCAAATCGTGCTGGACGCGATTCTGGGGCGCATGCGGCGTATCGGGCTGAGCCTTCCGCAGGAGGCGGCTTACCGTCTGTAGGAGCGATCCATCGATTCCTTGCGTTTTCGGGGTGTTTCGGCGGTCATCACGCATGTTGCTCCTGCATACGGCGCGGGCGCTCCTGCAGACCGTCGCCTCGGCCCGTCATGCACCCCATCGCCAAGACCGATAACCTGAAGACATGACGCACACGGGCAACCCCTTCGGACAGGTGCTCGTCGCGCTGGTCACTCCGATGACCGCCGACGGCGAGGTCGACTGGCCCGCCACCGAGAAGCACATCGACGACGTCATCACCGCCGGCGCCGACGGCATCGTCGTCACGGGCACGACGGGCGAGACCTCCACGCTCACCGATGCCGAGAAGATCCGCCTCGTCGAGGTCGGCAAGGACGTCGCGGCCGGCCGGGCGAAGATCATCACCGGCGGCGGCTCCAACGAGACCGCCCATGCGATCGAGCTGTACAAGGCCAGCGAGAAGGCCGGCGCCGACGGCATCATGATCGTCACCCCGTACTACAACAAGCCGACGCAGGCCGGCATCCTCACGCATTTCCGGCTCGTGGCCGACGCGACCGACCTTCCGGTGATCCTCTACGACATCCCGGGTCGCACGGGGGTGCCGATCCAGTACGAGACGATCCTGCGCCTGGCGAAGCATCCGAACATCCTCGCGGTGAAAGACGCCAAGGGCGACTTCAGCGAGGTGAGTCGTGTGCTCAACCAGACCGACCTGATGTACTTCTCCGGTGACGATGCCAACGTGCTGCCGCATCTGTCGATCGGCGCCACGGGCCTGATCGGCGTGACGGCCAACGTTGCCGCCGCGCCCTACCGGGTGATCGTCGACGCGATCGGCCGCGGCGATCTCGCGGCGGCGACGGCGGAGCACAAGCGTCTGGAGCCGCTCGTGAGGGCGGTCATGACGCATGTGCCCGGCACTGTCGCCGCGAAGTACATCCTCCACGGCCTCGGCCGTATCTCCAGCCCGCGGGTGCGACTGCCGCTCGTGGGCCCGGAGGAGTGGGAGGCCGCCATGATCGAAGACGAGCTGGCGCTCGTCGGCGATGTGCCCGGCGCCGACTTCTCGAACTTCCGCCCCGACCGCAATGCGGCCGCCGGCGGCGCACTGCCCAAGGTGCACGGCACGACGCGGTGACGCGGCGCAGCTGCACGAACGACCGGATGCGAGCCGCATCCGACTGAGGAGACGCAATGTCCATCCCGCTCGCTGATCCCGAACCCCTCGCCGCCGGCACCCTCCGGGTGACGCCGATCGGCGGTCTCGGAGAGATCGGTCGCAACATGACGACCTTCGAGTTCGACGGCAAGATCCTCATCGTCGACTGCGGGGTGCTCTTCCCCGAGGAGCACCAGCCGGGCGTCGACCTGATCCTGCCGGACTTCGAGCCCATCAGGGACCGCCTCGACGACGTGGTCGGCATCGTGCTCACCCACGGGCACGAGGATCACATCGGCGCGGTGCCCTATCTGCTGCGGCTGAAGAAGGACATCCCGGTCATCGGCTCGGGCCTGACGCTCGCGCTCGTGGAGGCGAAGCTCAAGGAGCATCGCATCAAGGCGTTCACCATGACGGTGACCGAGGGGCAGAAGGAGAAGGTCGGGCCTTTCGACCTCGAGTTCGTGGCCGTGAACCACTCGATCCCGGATGCGCTGGCCGTCGCGATCCGCACGCCTGCCGGGCTCGTGCTCGCCACGGGCGACTTCAAGATGGATCAGCTGCCGCTGGACGGCCGCCTGACCGACCTGCGCGCCTTCTCGCGTCTGGGTGAAGAGGGCGTGGACCTCTTCCTCGTGGACTCGACGAACGCCGATGTGCCGGGCTTCACACCGCTGGAGCGCGCGATCGGTCCGGTGCTCGACCAGGTGATCGCGAAGGCGCCGCGCCGGGTGATCGTGGCGAGCTTCGCCAGCCATGTGCACCGCGTGCAGCAGGTGCTGGATGCGGCGGCTGCCCACGGGCGCCGGGTGGCGCTGCTCGGGCGCAGCATGGTGCGCAACATGACGATCGCGGAGGAGCTCGGGTACCTCACGGTTCCCGACGGCCTGCTCATCGACTACAAGAAGGCGCGCGATCTTCCCGACGACAGGATCGTCTACATGTCGACGGGGTCGCAGGGCGAGCCCATGGCGGTGCTCAGCCGCATGGCCAACCTCGACCACGCGATCGAGCCGGGGAGGGCGACACCGTCATCCTGGCCTCCAGCCTCATCCCCGGCAACGAGAACGCCGTCTACCGGGTGATCGACGGCCTGACCAAGCTCGGCGCGACCGTCGTGCACAAGGCGAACGCGAAGGTGCACGTCTCGGGTCACGCCGCGGCGGGCGAGCTGCTGTACTGCTACAACATCCTCAAGCCCAAGAACGTCCTGCCGGTGCACGGCGAGTACCGCCACCTCATCGCGAATGCGAAGCTCGCGCAGGACACGGGCATCCCCGAGGAGAACACGATCATCGCCGAGAACGGCACGATCATCGATCTGAAGGACGGCCAGGCCCGTGTGGCGGGCCAGCTCGATCTCGGCTTCGTGTACGTCGACGGGTCGACCGTCGGCGAGATCACGGATGCCGACCTCAAGGATCGCCGCATCCTCGGCGAAGAGGGCTTCATCTCGATCATCACGGTCGTCGACGCCGCCACCGGCAAGATCATCTCCGGCCCGGAGATCCACGCCCGCGGCGTCGCCGAGGACGACTCGGTGTTCGACGACGTCGTGCCGAAGATCGTCGCCGCGTTGGCGGATGCCGCACAGAACGGCGTGCGCGACAGCCATGCGCTCTCGCAGATCGTCCGCCGCACGATCGGCCGCTGGGTCAACCAGAAGCTGCGCCGCCGGCCGATGATCGTGCCGCTCGTAATCGAGGCCTAGCCGGCACCGTAGCGCTGCGGGGTTATCGCGTACCGTGGGGCATGACCGACGGCACCGGCGATCAGCGTCCGCAACCAGCCACCGCGCTCTACGAGGAGCGTGTCGCCTTCGAGGCTCCCGAAGGGCCGGAGGGCACGTGGCTTCCGGGCGTCGCGAGCATCACCGATGTCGCGGTATCCCTCGTCGCCGACGAGCCCTATCGCAGTACTGCGGAGGGACTGACGGAGGTCGGCGTGCCCTATTCGGGCTTGTATGCAGCCGAACCCGAGCGGGGCCATTTCCGTGCCAGCTCGATCTGATAGGTGGATGGGGGACGATCCGCGTGCGCTGCCGCCGGGCGAACGCCTTCGCCGCGAAGGTTCTGGAGGCGGCGGAGGCTGCGCGCGGATCCTGAGCCAAGCGCAGAGACCTCACTGCCTCGCGATGGTCGCCAATCCGCCGGAAACCCGCGTCATTGCGGGGAATGTCGGTGCTGCGCCGTAGCGTGAGGGCATGGCCAAGAGCACCACGAAGACCTCGCGCGCGTCGGAGAAGAAGACCCCGACGCGTTCGCGGGCGGCGGCCGCGCCCAAGAAGTACGTCGACGAGGCAGAGAAGGCGCCGGTGGTCGTCCGCGCCTGGTTGGGGCTCGCCCACGGGTCGGTGGTCTCTTCCGTGCCTTCGGGCCCGAGACGCTCGAGAAGGAGCAGCGCCGCGACGGCTTCCCCTTCCTCCTCGTGCTCCTGGCGGTCGCGGGGCCGTCAACGAATGGTTCTTCATCGGCAACGAGATCGCCGAGGGCATCAGCGCCTACACCTTCGGCGGACTCTTCGGCCGCACCGCCTTCATCCTCCCCGTCCTTCTGCTGGTCCTTGCAGGCTGGCTGTTCCGGCATCCGTCGTCGGTCTACGACAACGGGCGCATCGGCATCGGCTTCGGCCTGCTCGTCCTGACGATCGCCGGGTTCTGCCACGTGGCGGGCGGGCAGCCCGAGCCGCGCAGCGGCATGCCCGCGCTCAGCGCCGCCGGCGGCCTGTTCGGCTGGATGCTCGGCGAGCCGCTGGCCTTCGCCATCACTGACATCGGCGCCTACATCGTGCTGAGTCTGCTGGCCGCGCTCAGCGTCCTCATCATCACCAAGACGCCACCCAACCGCATCGGCTCGCGTCTGGGCGATCTGTACGCCTGGATGTTCGGTGCCGAGCGCGCCGAAGCAGACCCGGATGCCGCACCCGCCGCCGAGTCGGACGACGACGCACTCCCGTGGTGGCGCCGCAACAAGACCGGGCGCGAAGAAGAGCCCGACTCGCACCTGGGCTCGCAGGACCTCACCGCACTGCTTGAGCCCGACTCCGCCCAGGGCGGCTTCGAACAGGCGATCGCCCCGGTCTTCACGCCCGACGAGTCGCCGACCCAGATCCTTTCCGGCCTCGACCTCGGTGGGCAGGACTCCACCATGACGGCGATCATCGGCGACGGCGAAGACGACACCGGCGAACTCGCCGGTATGTCGGGTCTGGGCACCGAAGGCCCGGGCTGGGAGGTCCGCAGCCGCCGTCCGCACCGTACATACTCCCGACCGTCGACGCCCTGGCGGCGGGCAGCCCGCACAAGGAGCGCTCGGCCGTCAACGACCAGGTCGTCGCGCAGATCACCGCGGTGCTCGAGCAGTTCTCGATCGATGCGAGGGTCACCGGGTTCTCTCGCGGGCCGACCGTCACCCAGTACGAGATCGAGCTCGGACCAGGGTCAAGGTCGAGCGCATCACCGCGCTCACCAACAACATCGCCTACGCGGTCGCGTCCAACGAGGTGCGCATCCTCGCCCCATCCCGGGCAAGAGCGCGATCGGCGTCGAGATCCCCAACAGCGACCGCGAGATCGTCACGCTGGGCGACGTGCTGCGATCGCCCGCGGCCGCCGGCAGCACGCACCCCATGACGATCGGCGTCGGCAAAGACGTCGGCGGGGCTACGTCGTCGCCAACCTCGCCAAGATGCCGCACCTGCTCGTGGCGGGCTCCACAGGCTCTGGCAAGTCGAGCTTCGTGAACTCGATGATCACGAGCCTGCTCATGCGTGCGACGCCCGCCGAAGTGCGCATGGTCCTCATCGACCCCAAGCGTGTGGAGCTCACCTCGTACGCGGGCGTGCCGCACCTGATCACCCCCATCATCACCAACCCCAAGAAGGCCGCCGAGGCCCTGCAGTGGGTCGTGAAAGAGATGGACATGCGGTACGACGACCTCGCGTCGTTCGGCTTCCGTCACATCGACGACTTCAACCGTGCCGTGGTCGCCGGCGAGGTCGAGACGCCGGTCGGCAGCGAGCGGGTGCTCAAGCCCTACCCGTATCTGCTGGTGGTCGTCGACGAGCTCGCCGACCTCATGATGGTCGCCCCGCGCGACGTCGAAGACTCGATCGTGCGCATCACGCAGCTCGCGCGTGCCTCCGGCATCCACCTCGTGCTCGCCACGCAGCGCCCCTCCGTCGACGTCGTCACCGGTCTCATCAAGGCGAACGTCCCCTCGCGCCTGGCCTTCGCGGTCACCAGCGTCACCGACTCGCGCGTCATCCTCGACCAGCCCGGCGCCGATCGGCTGATCGGCCAGGGCGACGCCCTGTTCCTGCCGATGGGCACCTCCAAGTCGATCCGCGTGCAGGGCGCCTGGGTCAGCGAGACCGAGGTCGACAAGGTCGTCAAGCACGTCACCCGGCAGGCGCAGCCCGAATACCGTGCCGATGTGCAGGCCGCCGCAGAGAAGAAGGAGATCGACGCCGACATCGGCGACGATCTCGAGGTGCTGCTGGCCGCCGCCGAGCTCGTCGTGTCGACCCAGTTCGGCTCGACCTCGATGCTCCAGCGCAAGCTCCGCGTCGGCTTCGCCAAGGCGGGTCGCCTCATGGACCTGCTCGAATCGCGCGAGATCGTCGGACCCTCGGAGGGCTCGAAGGCCCGCGACGTGCTCGTCACGGCCGAGCAGCTGCCGACTGTTCTGGCGAAGCTGCGGGGGAGGAGCCCGCGGCATCCGCTGCTCCGGCATCCGGAGCCCCGCGTCGGCGCCCATCGACCCGATCGAGGCGCAGTACGAGGGTCTTCCCGTCGTCGACGCGAGCGACAGCGAAGACGCGTGGGGCCTGACGGGCCGGGAGTGACCTCTGCGCACCTCCGTGGCGACGGATAGTCTCGGCACATGAGCATCCACCCGCAGCTGCCCAACGCGATCACCGTCGCCCGCATCCCGCTGGCGATCGTCTTCTTCGTGCTTCTGCTCGTCGGCGGCACGTACGGAGAGGCATCGCTCGGTGCGCGCTGGGCGGCGGGCATCCTCTTCGTCGTCGCGATCTCCACCGACTGGGTCGACGGCTACCTCGCCCGCCGCTACGAGATCGTGAGCGACTTCGGCAAGCTCTGGGACCCCATCGCCGACAAGCTGCTCACCGGTGCCGGCTTCATCGGCCTGGCGATCCTCACCGAGGTCTGGTGGTGGCCGGTCGTCATCATCCTCCTGAGGGAGTGGGGCATCACCGTGCACCGCCTCGTCGTCGCCAAGGAGCACGTGGTCGCGGCCGCCTGGATGGGCAAGGTCAAGACCGCCGTGCAGGGCGTCGCCCTCTCGTGGGCGCTGCTGCCGCTGCACGTGCTGATCGGCCTGCCCGCGTGGACGCTCGTCACCGCGATCCTGATCGGCATCGTGCTCGTGCTCACCGTCGCCAGCGGCATCGACTACGTGGCCGCACAGGCGCGAGGCGCCCGACAGGCGAAAGACCGTCCGTGAGCACCGCGGAGGCCGTCATCGCGCTGCTGCGAGAACGCGGCTGGACGATCGGCGTCGCCGAGTCGCTCACGGGCGGCGACCTGGTCTCCGCGCTCGTCTCGGTGCCCGGCGCCTCCAACGCGCTGCGTGGGGGAGTCGTCGCCTACGCGACCCCGCTCAAGCACTCGCTGCTGGGCGTCGACGCGGCGCTGCTCGCCGCGCACGGCGCCGTCCACCCCGAGGTCGCCCGGCAGATGGCCGAGGGCGTGCGGGCCGCGGTGGCCGTGGACGGCAAGCCTGCGGATGTCGGGGTCTCCACCACCGGCGTCGCCGGCCCCGACCCGCAGGACGGGCAGCCGGTGGGCACCGTGCACATCGCCGTGGCGACGGCGGCGGGCACCGGCATCCGATCCTTCCTCCTCGAAGGAGACCGGCCCGAGATCAGAAGACAGGCATCGGATGCCGCACTCCACGCGGTGCACGAGACGCTGCTCGATCAGGGGCGCGACGGGGAATAGCGGCCGCGTGAGGGACGTTGTTCATGATGTGCTCACAGCGAACCCCCGTGCTCTCTCATCGAAAGCACAGCGTGAAACAGTAGCCTGGGAGGCATCCGATCGGGTTAGACTGACCACCCGGCCGGATACGCCTCCGGTACGAGGAAAGGAGAGGAGGTCCTGATGATTCTTGTAAGACAGGAAATCGGCGATGTGCTGAGGGACTTCCGCCTTCAGAAGGGTCGCACCCTGCGCCAGGTCGCGGGCAAGGCCTCTGTGGCACTCGGTTACCTCAGCGAGGTCGAGCGCGGCCAGAAGGAGGCCTCGAGCGAGATCCTCGCCTCGGTGGCAGACGCCCTCGATGTCCCGATCTCGATGATCATGCGCGAAGTCGGCGACCGGATCGCTGTGCTGGAGGGCCTCGAGGTCTTCTCGGATGTCGTCCCCGACGACTTCGCGACGGCCATCGAGCCCGAGCTCTCGCTGCACTGACGGCCCGCGGGTGCGACGCAGCGAGTTCTTCCGCGCGGTGGACGACGAGTTCGGCGCGAACGCGGCATCCCTTCTGCACGATCTCGTGCTGAGCGAGCTCGGCTCGCGCACGGCCGATGAGGCACTGGATGCCGGTGAGCCGCCGCGCACGGTCTGGCTGGCGCTGTGCGCCGAGATGGACGTGCCCGCGAATCGTCGCTACGGCGCCTGGAGCCTGGAGCCGCGGAAGCGCTGAGTCGCGGCGTGGTTTCGTGCTGCCGTTGTGCGGCGTGTCTTCGAAATAGTGTTCGAAAGCCGCGTAGTCTTCTGCACAAGTGGAATCGAGCGCTTGTCTTTCCACATTGTGCGGTTTCGCGGACCGAATGTCCGAGGCCCCGCATAACGTGAAGGCCATGGCTCAGCCATACGCCTTGTCGGAGAGCTTCACCCCAGCCGGGGTGGCCGCGACAGCCTACAGGCGGCAGAACGCGAGCAGAAGGAGCACACCATGCCATCACCCGCCGACCGCGAGAAGGCCCTCGAATCGGCCCTCGCCCAGATCGACCGTCAGTTCGGAAAGGGCTCGGTCATGCGCCTCGGCAGCGACGAGCGCGCCCCGGTCGAGGTCATCCCCACCGGCTCCATCGCCCTCGACGTCGCCCTCGGCGTCGGTGGTCTGCCGCGTGGCCGCATCATCGAGATCTACGGTCCGGAGTCCTCGGGTAAGACGACGCTGACCCTGCACGCGATCGCCAACGTGCAGCGTGCCGGCGGCATCGCCGCCTTCATCGACGCCGAGCACGCGCTCGACCCCGACTACGCGCAGAAGCTCGGTGTCGACATCGATCAGCTCCTCGTCTCTCAGCCCGACACAGGAGAGCAGGCGCTCGAGATCGCCGACATGCTGGTGCGTTCCGGCTCCATCGACCTCGTCGTCATCGACTCGGTGGCAGCCCTTGTGCCGCGCGCCGAGATCGAGGGCGAGATGGGCGACTCGCACGTGGGTCTGCAGGCCCGCCTCATGTCGCAGGCACTGCGCAAGCTCACCGGTGGGCTGAACCAGACCGGCACGTCGATGATCTTCATCAACCAGCTGCGCGAGAAGATCGGTGTCTTCTTCGGCTCGCCCGAGACGACCGCCGGCGGTAAGGCGCTGAAGTTCTACGCCTCGGTGCGTCTCGACATCCGCCGCATCGAGACGCTGAAAGACGGAACGGATGCCGTCGGCAACCGCACCCGCGTCAAGGTCGTCAAGAACAAGATGGCTCCGCCCTTCAAGCAGGCCGAGTTCGACATCCTCTACGGCACCGGTATCTCGCGCGAGGGCTCGCTCATCGACTTCGGCGTCGAGCACGGGATCGTGAAGAAGTCCGGCTCCTGGTACACCTACGACGGCGACCAGCTGGGCCAGGGCAAGGAGAACGCGCGCAACTTCCTCCTCAAGAACGACGACGTCGCGCTGGCCATCGAGACCCAGATCAAGCAGAAGCTCGGGATCGGCGGTGCCGCCCCTGCCGAAGAGGCGGAGACGGTCGACGAGCTCGCCGAGCGGCGTCCGGCCTGAGCGACCCGGGCTGACCGATGACACACGGATCCGGGGCGAGTCGGGCGGAGACGCCGCCCGACTCGCCCCCGTCACCCCGCTCTTCGGCAGAGGCCTGAGCGAACGGCATCCGGCGCACGGGCACGCGCTGCGCTCGAGCGTCGACGCCCGCGCTGAGGCAGACGTGCATGATCGTGCGACGGCGAAGAGACCCGCGCTCCGCGCCGTCGAACGCATCGATGCCCCTTCACCGGATTCGGGTCGTCTGAACCCTCGGATGCCGAAGTCGCCGACTCTGCGCCCGACCCCGAGGCGCTGCGCGATGCCGCCGAGCGGCTTCTGCTGCGCAAGCTGCGCGCCAAGGCGCTGTCGGTCTCGGAGGCCCGACTGACCCTCCGCGGCGAAGGACTCTCCACCGAGCAGGGGAGGAGATCATCGACGACTGCCTGCGCCGCGGGTACCTCGACGATCGCGTCCTCGCCGAACTGCTCGTGCGTGCCGGCGTCGAACGCCGGAGCCAAGGGCGGGCCGCGCTCGCGCGCAGCCTCGCCCAGCGCGGCCTCGATCGGTCTGTCATCGATGAGGCACTCGCCGAACTCCCCGACGACGATGCGGAGCGGGCGCTCGAGTTCGCGCGCTCGAAAGCCCGGTCACTCGCCCGTCTCGACCCCGACACGGCACTGCGGCGCCTCGTCGGGCAGCTCGCACGTCGTGGATTCGGGGGAGGAGTCGCGATGAACGCGGCGAAGCAGGCGCTGCGCGAGGCCTCTTCCGGCGGCGGGTCCGGGGTGCGGTTCCGCGAATCCGAGTGAGGAGCGGCATCCGACGGGGCCGCATCCTCAGCAAGCGCTCGTAGAATGGCATCCATCATGACTACTCCGCTGAGCGAACCGACGATCATCGCGCCGTCGACGGCCGCCGTCGACGCCGACGGGCACGTGCGCACCTACGAGGTGCGCACCTTCGGCTGCCAGATGAACGTGCACGACTCCGAGCGGTTGTCCGGCTCGCTCGAGAGCGCCGGATACGTACCCGCCGCCCTCGGCGAAGAGGCCGACGTCGTCATCATCAACACCTGCGCCGTGCGCGACAACGCCGCCGGCAAGCTCTACGGCACGCTCGGGCACCTGAAGTCGCGCAAAGACAAGCACGAGGGCATGCAGATCGCCGTCGGCGGATGCCTTGCGCAGATGGATCAGCAGGCGGTGCTCGACAAGGCGCCCTGGGTCGACGTCGTCTTCGGCACGCACAACATGGGCTCGCTTCCCGGGCTGCTCGAGCGCGCCAAGCACAACGGCGAAGCCGAGCTCGAGATCCTCGAGGCGCTCGAGGTGTTCCCCTCGACGCTGCCGACCAAGCGCGACTCCGCGCACAGCGGCTGGGTGTCGATCTCGGTCGGATGCAACAACACCTGCACCTTCTGCATCGTGCCGAGCCTCCGCGGCAAGGAGAAGGACCGCCGCCCCGGCGACATCCTCAACGAGATCCGGCTTCTCGTCGACGACGGTGCCATCGAGGTGACCCTGCTCGGGCAGAACGTGAACTCCTACGGCGTCGAGTTCGGCGACCGTCAGGCCTTCGGCAAGCTGCTTCGCGCCGCCGGCGAGATCGAAGGGCTCGAGCGCATCCGCTTCACGAGCCCGCACCCCGCCGCCTTCACCGACGACGTCATCGACGCGATGGCCGAGACGCCCTCGGTCATGCCCCAGCTGCACATGCCGCTGCAGTCCGGCAGCGACCGCATCCTCAAGGCCATGCGCCGTTCGTATCGCTCCTCGAAGTTTCTCGGCATCCTCGACCGCGTGCGCGAGCGCATCCCGCACGCGGCGATCACCACCGACATCATCGTCGGCTTCCCCGGTGAGACCGACGAGGACTTCGAAGAGACGATGCGCGTCGTCGAGCAGTCGCGCTTCTCCGGCGCCTTCACGTTCCAGTACTCCATCCGCGAGGGCACGCCCGCCGCGACGATGGAGGACCAGGTCCCCAAGGCCGTCGTGCAGGAGCGTTACGACCGCCTCATCGCGCTGCAGGAGCGCATCTCGCTCGAAGAGAACCAGAAGCAGGTCGGCCGTGAGGTCGAACTGCTCGTGTCGGTCGGCGAGGGCAAGAAAGACGCAGAGACGCACCGGCTCACCGGTCGCGCCCAAGACAACAGACTCGTGCATTTCCAGGTGCCCGAGGGTTCTGAGTTGCCGCGCCCCGGCGACGCCGTCACCGTCACGATCACCCACGCCGCACCCTTCCATTTGCTGGCCGACGACCCCAGCGGTGCGCCCCTGAAGATCCGGCGCACGCGCGGCGGCGACGCCTGGGATCGCGCACAGGCCGAGTCCTGCGGCGTGCCGGCACCGGGCGGCTCCTCAGCCGGCGCCGGGACAGTTTCCCTGGGCCTGCCCACCCTCCGCGTCGCCCCCTCCGGTCGTTGAGCGAGGAGCGCAGCGACGAGACGAAACGTGGTGACGACCCATGAATCGCAACCGCCTTCGAGTCGAATGCGTTGACAGGGCGGGGCACCGCGTTTCGACTCGCCTTCGGCTCGCTCGACGACCGGGAGTCACCTTATGAGCCGCGCCCCAGGCCTCTGGGCCGTCGTCGGCGCCACCGGCACCGGCAAGAGCGACTTCTCCCTCGACCTGGCCGAAGCGCTCGGCGCCCAGGGCATTCCCGCCGAGATCGTCAACGCCGACGCGATGCAGCTGTATCGCGGGATGGACATCGGCACCGCCAAACTCGCCGAGGGCGAGCGCCGCGGCATCCGACACCATCTCTTCGACGTGCGGGAGGTCACCGAGGACGCCGCCGTCGCCTGGTACCAGCCGCTGGCCCGCGCGGCGATCGAGGGCATTCATGCGCGGGGAGCCGACGCGATCCTCGTCGGCGGGTCGGGGCTCTACGTCTCGAGTGTGATCTTCGACTTTCGGTTCCCGCCGCGCGACGAGCGGTTGCGTGCGCGGCTCGAGGCCGACCTCGATGAGTTCGGAACCGGCGCCATGTTCGAGCGTCTCCGCGCGCAGGATCCAGCCACCGCGGCCCGCATCGACCCGCACAACGGTCGTCGCATCGTCCGTGCCCTGGAGGTGCTCGCCCAGGGCTCAGAGACGCACGGCGCCGCACTGCCCGAGGAGCCGCAGCTGTGGCATCCGGAGACACGGATCATCGGCATCCGACTCGACCGCGCCGACCTTGTCGAGCGTCTGGACCAGCGCGTCCTGCGCATGTGGGAGGCGGGGCTCGTCGACGAGGTCGCCCGCCTGCGCGAGCGAGGGCTGGAACAGGGCGTCACAGCGCGTCGTGCCATCGGCTACGCGCAGGCGCTCGCACAGCTGGAGGGCACGCAGACCGAGGCCGAGGCGATCGCCGAGACGCAGGCACTGACCCGGCGCTACGCCCGGCGCCAGGTGTCGTGGTTCAAGCGGTACCCGGAGATCGAATGGGTGGACGCCGGAACGGATGCCGCCACCGTGCTCTGAACGCGGCGCCCCTCCACCCTGTGAACACCCGCGCCGGTCTCAGTTCCTGCGACATCCGCGTGCGCCTCGTCGCCATTTGTGAGACCGACGATCTTGGCGGTCTCAGTTGTTGTGGGCTCAGGAGGGAACACCCGCAACAACTGAGACCGGCGCGAAGGGGCGAGGGATTCTGCTCTGAGCGGATCGGCTCGACCCGGGTGCATGGCCCTGCCTACGCTGTGGGCATGAGCGACGTCGCCGAGAACCCGGAAGCACCGACGGCCCCGAGACACGACCCCGACCCGCTCTGGCGCGAGGTCGTCGGGGAGCTGCTGCGCGAAGAGCGTGCGGAGCGCGGCGAGACCCTGGTCGAGACCGCGCGCCGCGCCGGTGTCTCGCCGCAGTACCTCTCCGAGATGGAGCGCGGACTCAAAGAGCCCTCCAGCGAGATGCTCGCCGCCGTCGCCGGCGCGCTGGAGCTCTCCCTGCTCGACCTCACGCGGGGCGTGGCCGAGCGGATCGCCCCGGCGGCGGCGCCGATGGCGACTGTCCGCGCGGCTTTCGCCCTCGCCGCCTGAGAACTGCCCGCGCGTCCGCTCTCACGGACGTGTCACCGGACGCTCGGCGATCACCTCGTCGACCAGACCGTACTCCTTGGCGCCTTCGGCGGTGAGCACGAGATCGCGGTCGGTGTCGGCGCGGAGGCGCTCCAGGTCCTGCCCGCTGTGCGCCACGAGGATCCGCTCGAGGTCGCTGCGCACGCGCACGATCTCGTCGGCCTGCAGGATGAGATCGGGGATCGCCCCGCGCCCCTGCGCGGCCGGCTGGTGCAGGATGACGCGTGCATGGGGGAGCGCGGCACGCTTCCCCGCGGCGCCGGCGGCCAGCAGCACCGCGCCGACCGAGATCGCCTGACCGACGCAGAAGGTCGCGACATCCGATCGGATGAACTGCATCGTGTCGTAGACGGCGAGCATCGCGCTCGGATCGCCGCCCTCGCAGTTGATGTACAGCTGGATGTCGCGGTCCTCGCCCTGCGCGTCCAGATGCAGCAGCTGAGCGACCAGCGCATTGGCGACGTCTGCGTCGAGCGGCGTGCCCAGGTAGATGACGCGCTCGGCGAGCAGGTGCGAGTAGACATCCATCACCCGATCGCCGCGCGGCGACTGGCTGATGACGTGGGGTATCAGCAGGTTGGGCATCTCAGGCTCCTTCCGCGACGAGGCCTACCGCGCGCCGGGCCGGGCGCGGCATGAGGGTGGGGAAGTCCGTCGTGATCTCGTCGATGAACCCGTAGGCGCGCGCCTCCTCGGCGCTGAACCAGCGGTCGTGCAGGGAGTCTTCGAATACCCGGTCGAGGCCCTGCCCGGTGTCGGCGGCGATCAGGGCGAGCACCGTGTCGCGCGTGTGCCGGAGGTCGGCGGCCTGCAGCTCGACGTCCACCGCGGTGCCGCCGATGCCCGCCGACCCCTGGTGCAGCAGGATGCGGCTGTGCGGCAGCGCGCGACGCTTGCCCGGCGTGCCCGCAGAGAGGAGGAACTGCCCGGCGCTGCACGCGAGACCGAAGGCCACGGTCGCCACATCGCAGGGCACGGCCCGCATGAGGTCGCGGATCGCCAACATCGCCGGAACCGAGCCGCCCGGAGAGTGGATCCACAGCGTGATGTCGGCCTGCGCATCTTCGGCGGCGAGGGCCAGCAGCTGCGTCATCAGCAGCACGCCGTTGTCGTCGTCGAGCGGCCCGTCGAGCACGAGCACGCGACGGGCGAAGAGCATCCGGCGCGTGTCGGCGTCGAAGAGGTTCCGCGGGGTGTCATCTGTCATGCTCTCAGCCTGACGGCGCAGAGTCCGCCGCGCCGCGGAATCCGCCGACGGCGGATCCGCCCACGGCGGCGAGCCGCGTGTGACGGAATGTCGGATGCCGTCGGCACACTGGCAGGCATGACCACCCACTTCTACACCGCGACGAGTCTCGACGGCTTCATCGCGACGCCCGAACACTCCCTGGACTGGCTGCTGTCGCAAGACATCGACGAGCACGGGCCGATGCACTACGGAGGGTTCATCACGGGCATCGGTGCTCTCGCGATGGGCGCCTCCACATATGAATGGCTGCTGCGCAACGACCCGGCCGGCTGGTCGTACGACATGCCGGCCTGGGTCTTCACCCATCGCGAGCTGCCCGTTCTCGACGGCGCCGACATCCGCTTCGTCTCCGGAGATGTCACGCCCGTCCATGCGCAGATGCAGGCCGCCGCGGGCGGCAAAGACCTCTGGATCGTCGGCGGCGGCGAGCTCGTCGGTCAGTTCGCCGACGCCGGACTGCTCGACGAGGTGTGGCTGCAGTACGCGCCGGTCACCCTCGGCGCGGGAGCCCCCTTGCTGCCACGGCGCCTCGACCTGGAGCTGATCGAGGTCGCCCGCAACCGGAGCTTCCTATGCGGGCGCTATCGGGTCGTGAAAGCTCCCTAGACTGGGAGGATGGTCGCATTCACCAAGGGGCACGGGACGGGCAACGACTTCGTCATCATCGCCGATCCCGATGGTGCTCTAGAGCTGAGCACCGAGCAGATCGCGGCTCTGTGCGACCGCAACTTCGGCATCGGGGGCGACGGACTGCTGCGCGTCGTCCGCTCGACGGTCATCGCCGAGGGCGAGGGGATCCTTGCCGAGGAGCCCGAGGCCGAGTGGTTCATGGACTACCGCAACGCCGACGGATCGATCGCCGAGATGTGCGGCAACGGCATCCGGGTCTTCGCCCACTACCTCGTCCGTTCCGGGCTCGCGACGATCGAGCCGGGCTCGACGCTGCCCATCGGCACGCGCACGGGCGTTCGCGACGTCACCCGCAGCGAGAACGGCTACCAGGTCGACCTCGGCCGGTGGCGGCTGTCGGGAGACGACCCGCTGACGAGCGTGTCAGGACTGGCGGTGCCACGCCCCGGCCTCGGCATCGACGTCGGCAATCCGCATGTCGTGGTGGCGCTGGCCTCCGAACAGGAGCTCGCCGGGCTCGACCTGCACCGGCCGCCGGTTCTCGACCCGGTGCTCCCCGAGGGCGCGAACATCGAGTTCGTCGTCCCCGGCGAGCCGCTCGTGCGCGACGGCGTCGGCCGGGTCAGGATGCGTGTGCACGAACGCGGGGTCGGTGAGACCCTCAGCTGCGGCACCGGCGTCGCGGCCACCGCGCTCGCGGTGCGGCACTGGGCGGGAGAGGGCGCGCCCGACCACTGGCGCGTGGAGGTGCCCGGCGGCACGCTGGGCGTGCGCATGTTCCCCGCCGAGGATGGCGAGCACGTCGGACTCTCCGGGCCCGCGCAACTGGTCTACTCGGGCGAGATCGCGCTCGCGTAGGTCTTCTCCCGGTCGTCCCGCGAGCCGACGTAGAGTCGACACGCAGTACGTCGATCGGCCGAGGTCACCGCGTTTCGTCACTTCGACGCGCTGCGCTTGCTCAGTACACTGCTCGGTCGCCTGCGGCGTCCTCGCTCAACGACCGGAAGAGGGCGTTGCCACCGCGACCTCGTCGGTCTGCGGCGAGCCGTGCTTGCGCACCTTGATCACGCGGTAGCCGCGGCCCGTCGCTGTGCGGTAGACGCTGTATCCCTTGTCGAAGTTCGCCGCCAGCCACCGCTGCAAGGAGTCGGCGCCCAGATTGCGCTGCACCACCAACCAGGCGTCGCTGCGCTCGTCCAGCCGCGGGATCCACCGATCGAGCAGATCGTGCAGCTGGTTCTTGCCGACGCGGATGGGCGGATTGGAGCGGATTGTGCGGAACACGACGTCATCGGGAACATCGTCGGGCTGTACGGCGTTGATGTTCTTCAGGCCCAGGCTCTCGGCGTTGCGGCGTACGAGGTCGAGGGAGCGCTCATTGACGTCGACGGCCCAGATCGTCGCGCGAGGAGCGCTCAGCGCGAGAGAGATGCTGATGGGCCCCCATCCGCATCCGAGATCCAGGAAGTCGCCGCCGGGAGGCGCGGGAGGCGTATTGGCGAGGAGCACAGCGGTGCCGGCATCGAGGCGGTCCGGGCTGAAAACCCCGCTGCGGTGGTGAGTTCCCACTCTCGGCCTGCGAGAGTGACACGGATCTTTCGCAGGTTCTCCGCACTTGCCGGGGCCGCGCTGAAGTAGTGGTCTGACCCCATACGGTGAGCGTACCGGACAGGTGGGGTTAAGGTTAAGGCGCTCTTCCGCGCGATGAGGTTGCGAGGAGCAGATGCACAAGACTAAGGAACGAATGACACAGCCGACAGACGAGACACCGCAGACCGATCCGCTGGATCGTGTGCTCCAGAGCGCGCAGAAGCGCACCGAAGCGCGCGTGTTCGGCGCGGCGCAGGCGCTGCAGGACGAGGCCACCGCCGGGCATACGATCGCCGACGGCGAGCAGTGGGACCTCGAGGAGCGGCGTGCCCTGCGGCGGGTCGAAGGGCTCTCCACGGAGCTCGAAGACGTCACCGAGGTCGAGTACCGCCAGCTTCGCCTGGAGCGGGTCGTGCTCGTGGGCGTGTATCCCGCCGGAGCGCAGTCGGATGCCGAGAACTCCCTCCGTGAGCTCGCCGCCCTGTCCGAGACCGCCGGGGCGCGGGTGCTCGACGGTGTGCTGCAGCGGCGTCCGAACCCGGACCCCGCCACCTATCTCGGTCGCGGCAAGGCGGAGGAGCTGCGTGATCTGGTCGCGGCATCCGGAGCCGACACCGTCGTCGTCGACACCGAACTCGCGGCCAGCCAGCGGCGTGCCCTGGAGGACGTCGTCAAGGTCAAGGTGATCGACCGCACGACCGTCATCCTCGACATCTTCAGCCAGCACGCCAAGAGCCGCGAGGGCAAGGCGCAGGTCGAGCTCGCGCAGCTCGAGTATCTGCTGCCGCGCCTGCGCGGCTGGGGCGACTCGATGAGCCGTCAGGCCGGTGGTCAAGTTGGCGCCGGCGGCGCCGGTATGGGCTCGCGCGGTCCGGGTGAGACGAAGATCGAGCTGGACCGTCGCCGCATCCGCACCCGCATGGCGCAGCTGCGCCGTCAGATCCGCGGCTTCGCGCCCGCGCGCGACGCCAAGCGCGCCGAGCGCAAGCGCCACACGATCCCCTCCGTCGCGATCGCCGGGTACACGAACGCCGGCAAGTCGAGTCTGCTCAATGCCCTCACCAACGCGGGTGTGCTCGTCGAGAACGCGCTGTTCGCGACGCTGGATGCGACCGTGCGCCGCACGGAGACCTCCGACGGGCGCGTGTTCACACTGACCGACACGGTCGGATTCGTGCGCAACCTGCCGCACCAGCTGGTCGAGGCGTTCCGCTCGACCCTGGAGGAGGTGGCCGATGCCGACGTCATCGTCCACGTCGTCGACGGCTCGCATCCGGACCCCGCCGGGCAGCTGCAGACCGTCCGCGACGTGATGGGGGATGTCGGCGCGCGCGACATCCCGGAGATCGTCGCCTTCAACAAGGCCGACCTGCTCAGCGCCGACGATCGGCTCGTGCTGCAAGGGCTGGAGCCGAAGGCCCACTTCGTCTCCTCCCGCACGGGTGAGGGGATCGCGGGGCTGCGGCAGACGATCGAGGAGACGCTGCCGCGTCCGGCCGTCGAGATCCACGCGATCGTGCCCTACGACCGGGGCGGTCTCGTCTCGGCGATCCACGAGAGCGGCATCCTGCTGTCGTCGGAGCATCGCGAGACGGGCACCGAGGTGCGCGCCCACGTCTCCGAGCGGCTCGCGGCCGAGCTCGCGCCCTTCGCGGTCGGGTGAGCGGGTCTCGGCTGCCTCCGACCAATCGGTCCGTATGCGGGTGTGGTCGTGCGATCCGCAGGAGCGAGCGATCCGTCTGCAGGAGCGAGCGAGGGAATCGCCCGTCCTGGTCGCGTCACCAGGGCACGCAGGCGCCAACGCTCCTGCAGACGGGGAGCATCCTCCTGCACACGGTCGTGTGCGGCCGGGTCTCTCTGTTCAGCGGGCGGTGAAGCGCGCCTCGACCGTCGCCGACACCACGATGTCGGCGGGCTGGAACTCCATGTTCGCGCCGCCCGCAGCATCCGAGGCGAAGGCGACCGCCCGGAGCATCGGCTGTGCGCTCTCCTGGTGCTGCAGAAGCCCCTGGTCGGCGATGGAGACCGGCGATACGCTCGTGCGCCCGAGCGCGGTCGCATAGGCCTGTGCGCGGCGCACGGCGACCTGGATCGCCTCGGTGGCGACGTCCTGCTCGATCGCGCGGCGCGTCTGCGGCGTGAGCGCCCAGTCGACGTGGCCGATCTCGACGGCGTCCCAGGCCGAGACGTCGGTCACCCACAGGGAGAGCGCGCTGAAGTCCGCGAAGGTCGCGGTGAAGTCGATGCTCGCGTGGAAGACGGGCGCGAGGCGCTTGCCCTCCGGGTTCCAGGGGCGCTCGGCCCGTACCGAGAGTCGGGTGCTCGACCACTCTACGAGCGTGCCGGCATCCGATCCGGCCGTCAGGCTCTCACGCACGGGGTCGGCGGAGCGGCCCGCCTCGTCGAGCACGGTGGCCCGCTCCGGGCCTTCCGTGCGCACCGTGACGTGCACCGTCGCCCGCTCCGGCACCACACGCACCTCCTGTTCGCCGCGGACCGTGATCGTGACCTCGCTCATGATGCGATGCTACTCCGACGCGCTCTCGCCGCGCGGGACCGCATACCGCAGGAGCGCGCCCCGGTGTCGAGCGGGCGCGCGTCGAGCAGGGTCAGCGGCCGCGGCTGGTCGGCGGGTTTGAACAGCGGGTTGCCGGCGCCGAGGATGACGGGGGAGACGCCGACGAGCAGTTCGTCGACGAGCCCGGCCTCGAGCAGCGCATCGGTCAGCTCGGCGCTGCCGAACACGTAGATCGGTCGTTCGCCCTCCTGCTTGCGGCGGGTGAGCTCGCCGACGATGTCCGAGGCGACCTCGGTGTTCTGCCAGGTCGCCTCGGCGAGGGTTCGCGATGCGACGAGCTTGGGCGCGGAGTTCATGTACGCGGCGATCTCGGGATCGTCGGTCGCGCTCTGCCAGTGGGCGGCCATGCCCTCGTAGGTCACGCGTCCGAAGACGAGCAGTCCGAGGTTCTCGCCGAAGCTCAGGCTGAGCTCGCGCAGGTCCTCGCCCCAGATGTACTCGTGCAGCGCGAGGTTCCAGGGCTGCGTTCCCTCGAAGTAGCCGTCGAGCGAGATGACGTTCCAGACGATGAGCTTGGCCATGGTGTCCAGTCTCACGTCCCGCGGATGCGGCGTCCAGGGGTCTGGCGCAGGAATGGCGCCGGGGCGGCATCCGTTGTATTCTGTAATGCTCGGGTGCACGGCATCCGGGTTGGTAATTCCACAGTGTGACAACGGCTTCCTTCGCGAGAAGGACCACGGGGCTGATCGGTTTCGACAGCGCCTGTGAATCCACGAGAAGCGGGCCGAGGATGCAGAGTTATCTCGTAAACGCTCTCTGCAAACCAATAGTTGCCGATGCAAAGCGCAACGACTTCGCCCTCGCTGCCTAAGCGAGCCCGATAGTCCGTCAGACCGTGGCTGATCTCGACACGGACTCTGGCGTCATCTAGAGATCTTGCTGAGCGGTGGCGTCTGGACGCCGCTCGGGACTTTTCCCAGACTGGGCTCGTCGACTTAGGTGTCTGTGACAAAGGTCGGAGCCGAGCAGAACGCTTCCACAGACTGCGCCCGGAGAAGGCGTGGAGACTCAGTGCTGGACGGGGGTTCGATTCCCCCCAGCTCCACGAAAGAACCAAGTCGTTGTCATAGATGAAGCCCCGCACCCCTTGCCATGACAAGGGGGTGCGGGGCTTTTTCGTTGCTCGACATGTGCGGTACGGCCGCAGAGCGGAGGCCGACCGCGAGCTGTCACTCAGAGTTCACCCGACGATCGCCGGTGTTGAGGTGGGCGTCACCTGCTGCCCGTAGCTTCATGGGCGGACCCGGGGCCGTGTTCGCATGCCCAGGCGTGCGTACAGGGCGCGGATCCTCCCCTGTGTATCCCTCTCAGAAAGAGTCCTGTCACATGAAGCTCTCCAAGGTCGCCGCGGCATCCGCTGCCGCTGTGCTCGCCCTGTCCCTCGCCGCCTGTAGCGGGGACGCCTCCGGCGCCGAATCCGAAGGCTACGCCAAGGACGCCGACACGCTCGTCATGGGCATGGTTCCCGACCAGCAGTCGGTCGAGAACAACTTCCAGCCGCTCGTCGACTACATCGAGGAAGTCACCGGCAAGAACGTCGAGCTCATCGAGTCGGCCAACTACGCCGCGCTCGTCGAGGCCGCGATCGCCGGTCGCATCGACATCGGCTCCTTCTCCGGCTTCACCTTCGTCGCCGCGCAGAACGGCGGCGCCAACCTCATCCCGATCGGCGTGACGGTCACCCAGGAGGGCGAGGAGCCCGGCTACGAGTCGGTGGCGATCGTGCCCGCAGGCTCGGACATCACCTCCATCGAGGGTTTCCGCGGCAAGAACGTCTGCTTCGTCGACCCGGGCTCGACCTCGGGCTACCTGTACCCCTCGGCGGAGCTGCTCGCGGTGGGCATCGACCCCGAGACCGACATCACCCCGGTGTTCGCCGGCGGCCACGACGCCTCGGCGCAGAAGACCGCGCAGGGCGTGGAGTGCGACGCGGGCTTCGCCGAGGACGCGGTCGTCGACGTCACGGGCGTGCAGCAGGGCCTCTTCGCCGAGGGCGACCTGGTCTCCGTGAACCGCACGACCGTCCCGGGCGCGCCGCTGGTCATCTCGGGCAACCTGCCACAGGACGTCCAGGACGAGCTGACCTCTTCGCTGCAGAACATCACCCGCGCCGACATCGAGGCCAAGGGCATCGAGATCACCGAGGCCTTCGCCGCCTACTTCTTCGAGCTCGTGCCCGTCGAGGACTCGTACTACGACAGCGTGCGTCTCGTCTGCGAGCAGACCGGCGCCGCCCAGTGCACGCCGTGATCTGATCACCCGACGCACCGCTGAGCACAAGGACGAGACAGGCTGATGAGCACCGAGAGAGTTATCGAACTGACGGATGTCCGCAAGGACTTCGGGAAGACCCGCGCGCTGAAGGACGTGTCGCTGGGCATCGAGCAGGGGGAGATCGTGGTCCTGCTCGGGCTCTCCGGCTCGGGCAAGTCCACGCTCCTGCGCCACCTCGACGGACTCGAGCAGCCCACCTCCGGCACCGTCACGGTGCTGGGGGAGGAGGTGCCGAGTCTGACGGGAGCGCGGATGCGGGGGCTGCGCAGTCGCGTCGGCTTCATCTTCCAGCAGTTCGAGCTCGTCGGTCCTCTGACCGTGCTCGAGAACGTGCTCACCGGGTCTCTCTCGCAGCTGTGGGGTCCGCGACTGGGGCTTCCCACCTACCCCGCGCGCTGCGCGAGAAGGCCTTCGATCTGCTCGAGGAGGTGGGTATCGGCGCGCAGGCGTTCCAGCGCGCCGATACCCTCTCCGGTGGGCAGCAGCAGCGCGTGGCGATCGCCCGCGCGCTCATGCAGGACCCCGAGATCCTCCTCGCCGACGAGCCCGTCGCCTCGCTCGATCCCGAGTCGAGCGAGCAGGTGATGAATCTCATCCGCGAGATCGGCATGCGCCGTCATCTCACGGTCGTGTGCAGCCTTCACCAGGTGGAGCTGGCGCTGGCCTGGGCCGACCGCATCATCGGGCTCCGACACGGCGAGATCGTGCTCGACACGCCCGCCGAGGGCCTCAGCAAGGAGGCGGTGATGGAGATCTACGGCCGCGTCGCCACCTCCACGAGCGAGCTGACGGCCGTCGCCGAGGAGCTCAGCGCGGCTGCCGCCGAAGTCCAGGCGCTCGCGACGGAGCGCTCGGGAGCGCACGGATGACGACCACCGCTCCTCCCCGCTCCTCGAGCACCCGCGAGCCGTTGCGCCTTCCGCCGCCCTCGCGCAATCAGACCACCGTCACGATCGTCCTGATGGGGTTGCTCCTCCTCTCCGTCTGGTCGTACATCCAGTCCGGACCGTCATGGGCCAGATCGTCAAGGGCATCGACTATGCCGAGCGCTTCCTGCAGCGCACCGTGCCCTTCGTCTGGCCGAGCTTCGGCGAGATCGTCTGGTACAGCACCCTGACGCTGGCGATCGTGATCTGCGGCACGGTGCTCGCCGCCGTCCTGTCGATCCCCGTCGCCTCCCTCGCCGCCCGCAACACCACCCCGGGCAAGAGCACCCGCTGGGTGGGCCGCGCGCTCACGGTCGTCACCCGTGCCGCCCCGGATGCGATCCTCGCGCTGATCTTCGCGCTCATCATCGGTCAGGGCGCCCTCGCGGGCATCCTCGCCCTCGGCATCCACTCGATCGGCATGATCTCCAAGCTCACCGCCGACGCCATCGAGCAGATCGACGAAGGGCCGCGCCTCGCGCTGCGCGCGGCCGGTGCCACGCGCTCGCAGGAGTTCTGGGGCGCGATCTGGCCGCAGATCCTGCCGGCGTTCGTCGCGATCGTGCTGCACCGCACCGACATCAACCTGCGCGTCTCGGTCATCCTCGGATTCGTCGGCGTCTACGGCCTGGGCTACGAGCTCAGTCACCACCTGCAGACGCTCAACTACCGCGAGGCGATGCCCTACGCGATCATCATCTTCGTGCTGTGCGTGGCCTTCGAGATCATCGCCTCGGCCGTGCGGCGCACCCTCCTCGGCGTCGAGCCGACCGGCAAAGGGCTCGGCGACCGCACGGTGCGTGCCTTCACGAAGGGTCGTTCGGCGAAGACCGAGGACGCCGCGGCATCCGCTCCGCAGCGTCCGAGCCGCGTCCGCCCCTGGGATCGCGCGCGCCTCGCCAACACGGTCTTCGCCTGGTTCGCCGCGATCGCCGTGGTCGGCTCCATCGTGGTCGCCTCCACCCAGACGAGCTCCTTCGCCAACGTCTGGCAGAACGCCGTGATCGCCTGGAACCGTCTCTGGCCGCCCATGATGGCCCGCGAGAAGTGGGAGCCGGTGTTCTTCGCGCTCCTGGAGACCGTGCAGATCGCCCTCGCGGCGACGCTGTTCGCCCTCGCGTTCTCGGCGATCATCGGCAGCTTCTCGGCGCGCAATGTCGCGCCGAACACCGCCACCCGCAATGCGTTCCGCTTCCTGCTGGTGGGCATCCGCGGCCTTCCCGAGCTGCTGCTCGCCCTGTTCTTCATCATCCTCACCGGGCTCGGCTCGGGCGCCGCGGTGCTCGCGCTCGGCATCGGCGGGATCGGGCTGCTGGGCAAGCTCTTCGCGGACTCGCTCGAGGAGGTCGATCCGGGCCCCGAGCGCGCCCTGCGGGCGACGGGCGCGAGCAGGCTCCAGATCTTCGGATCGGCGACCCTCCCGCAGGCCGCCCCGGCCTTCATCGGGCACACGCTCTACATGTTCGACACGAACGTGCGTTCGGCCACGATCCTCGGCATCGTCGGCGGCGGCGGCATCGGCTACATGCTGTCCGCGGCCGCGCGCGTCAACCAGCACGAGCTGCTGTTCCTGCTGCTGTGCGTGCTCGTGATCGTGCTGCTGATCGAGGCGCTGTCGTCGTGGATCCGCCAGCTCATCTCGTGATCGGATGCCGATGAGCACTGATTCCAACGAGTACGACCTCGCCGTCGTCGGCGCCGGCGTGATCGGTCTCGGCGCCGCGCTCGCGGCGAGGGAACGCGGCCTGCGGGTGATCGTGCTCGAGCGCGCGGCGGCGATCGTGGGCGCGAGCGTGCGCAACTTCGGGCACGTCGGCGTCACCGGCCAATCGGGGCGCGCCCACGACCTCGCCCGGGAGACACGCCGCCGCTGGCTGCGGTTGGCCGAGCGCGTCGCTCTTCCGGTGCGCGCCGAGGGCGCCACGCTGGTCGCCCGTGGAGACGACGAGATGGAGCTTCTGGATGCCTTCGCCGACCGGCGCGGTGACGGTATCCGCGTTCTCGGACGCCGAGAGGCGCTGGCCGAGGCGCCGGTGTCCGAGCACGGTGTCGTCGGCGGCGCGCGGCTCGTGGAGGATCTGCAGCTCGATCCCCGCACCGCGGCCGTGCACCTCGCGGAGGCGCTCGCCGGAGACGGGGTGCGCATCGAGTACGGATGCGCGGTATCGGCCGTCGAGCCGGGCCTCGTGCGCACGTCGCGCGGCGAGGTCCGGGCGAAGGCGGTCGTCGTGGCGGTCAACGCCGATGTCGACCAGTTCTTCCCCGCCGCAGCGGCGGATGCCGGCATCCGACGCTGTCGCCTGGAGATGCTCGCACTGGACGGCGCGCACCGGCCCCGCCTCGAGCGCCCGTTGTTGACCGGCACGGCTCTGCTGCGCTACTCCGGGTTCCGCGACCTGCCCGGGGCCAAGGCGCTGCGCGCGCGTTACCAGCGGGACTGGCCCGAGGCCTTCGAGTTCGACATCAACCTCATGGCCACCCAGCGCGCGGACGGCACGCTCATCCTGGGCGACACGCACGCCCGCGGCGACGTCGCCTCCCCGTTCCAGCAGGAGGCCGCCTTCGACGCCCTGCTCGACGCTGCCCGAGGACTGTTCGGCGGACCGCCGATGCGCGTGCTGCAGCGCTGGCAGGGCGTGTACGCCGCGGCCGAGGAGGAGTTCTTCGTGCATGCTCCTGCGGACGGCGTGCGCGCCGTCTCGGTCACCACCGGAATCGGCATGACGTGCGGCCTGGGGCTGGCGGCATCCGTCGTCGATGGACTGTTCGGCGAGCGAGAAGGCTCGTCGTGAGAAGAGAAGAGAGACAATGAACGCACCTGCCCTCGTCGTGATGGACCTTGCCGGCACGACCGTGAAGGATGACGGCGTCGTGGAGGACGCCTTCGCCGTCGCCTATGCGGAGACCACGGTCATGCACGGCTACGGCGATGTGGAGGCCGTGCGCGCCTACGCCCGCGAGACGATGGGGCAGTCGAAGATCGACGTGTTCCGGGTGCTTGCCGGCGACGGGGCGGAGGAGGCGAACGCCGCGTTCGAACGCGCCTACGATCGCTTGATCGCCGAAGGCGCGTGCACCGCGATCCCCGGCGCCGAGGACACCATCCGAGTGCTGAAGGACGCCGGGATCCCCGTCGTGCTCACCACAGGCTTCTCCGAGCCGACGAAGAACGCGCTGCTGGACTCCCTCGGCTGGCAGGAGCTGCCGACCCTGTCGCTGAGTCCGGCGCATCCCGTGCGCGGTCGCCCGGCCCCGGATCTCAATCTCGTCGCCGTCATCCGCACCGCGACGCGCGCAGTCGCCGATATCGCCGTCGTCGGCGACACCGTCAGCGACATGCAGGCCGGGGTGCGTGCCGGCGCGGGGCGCGTGGTCGGCGTGCTCACCGGCGCGCACGACGAGGCGGCGCTGCGCGAGGCCGGGGCGACGGATGTGATAGCCTCCGTCGCGGGGCTGCCGGAACTGCTCGGCCTCAGCCCTGCCAGTCGATGAGCGCGAGGTTCTGCCGCACGTCGGCGAGCATCACCCAGCCGTCACCGAAGAAGTAGGTCATGCCGTAGCCGTCGTCGTCCACGACGAAGGCGAAGCTCGGATTCTCGGTGATGTAGACGCCGTCGGGTGCGTTCTCGCGCAGCCAGCCCTCGCCGACGAGGTAGCTCTGCGCGGAGCGCGCGGTCTCGGCGGTGATCGACGCCCAGCCGAAGAACTGGCCGTGGTCGCTGGCGACCTCGTAGTCGGACCAGGAGCAGATGACGCCCTCATCGAGGAGGATCTCGCCGATGCGGAACTCGTCTTCGAGGTGCGTCCACCCGTCGGCGATCATGCGATCGCGGGTGCCCTCGTACAGCATCTCGTCGCAGGTGGGCGCGCGGAGCGCCTGCGGCTCCTCGTCGTCCGGCTCGGGCTCCGGCTCCGGTTCGGGCTCGGGCTCCGGCGATAAGAGGGGAGCCTCCGCGCTCGGCGTCGGCTCGGGCTCCTCGCCCGGGAGGCTGTGCAGGAGGCGAGGCCGAGCGCCGCGATCAGCGTTGCAGCGGCAAGGGCGAGGCGGGCGGAGGAGTCATAAGTCCTTCGTCGGGGAGGGGCGGCGGATGTCAGGGCGAGGCCGGGTGCAGAAGGCGCAGGAAGTCGTCGTGGAGCACCCCATTGCTGGCAAGTGTCGAGCGGGCGGCGATCGTCTCGTCGCCGTCGAAGGAGGTCATCCGGCCGCCGGCCTCCTCGACGATCGGGACGACGGCGGCGATGTCGTACTCCTTGACGCCGAACTCGGCGACCATCTCGATCCGGCCCTCGGCGAGCAGCATGTACGAGTACACGTCGCCGTAGGCCCGGTCGCGCCACGTGCGGGCGGCGAGCGCGAGCAGTTCCTCCTGCTTGCCGGCCTCCACCCACTGGGTGATGCTCTGGAAGCTCACCGCCGCGTCGTCGAGCGTCGAGACATCGGATGCCGCGAGCCGCTTCTCGCCGGCATCCGTCGCCGTCCATGCGCCCAGGCCCGGGCCGCCCACCAGCGCCGGCTGAGCGCCGGCATGCTCACGACGCCCACCTGCGGCACGCCGTCGACCGCGAGCGCGATGAGCGTGCCCCACAGCGGGATGCCGCGCAGGAAATTGGCGGTGCCGTCGATGGGGTCGACGATCCACTGGCGGGCCGTGTCGCCCTCGGTGCCGAACTCCTCGCCGAGGATGCCGTCTCCGGGGCGTTCGGCGGCGATGAGCTCGCGGATGGCCCTCTCGGTGGCGAGGTCGGCATCGGTGACGTGCGAGTGATCGGCCTTCGTGGAGATCTCGAGATCGGCGGCGTCGAAGCGCGCGAGCGACTGCGCGTCGGCGGCGTCCGCGAGGCGGAGAGCGAAGTCGAGATCGGCCTGGAACGCGGAGGAAACGGGGGAGTCTGGCACGGCTCAAGGATAACCGGCCGCCCTCGGCCTCGATTTCACACGAGGCCGATCGAGATGGTAACGTTGTCCCTCGGTCGGCAATGGTTCGGCCATGCACCTCTAGCTCAATCGGCAGAGCAACTGACTCTTAATCAGTGGGTTCAGGGTTCAAGTCCCTGGGGGTGCACCGATAAGCCTCGGAGAACTCTCGCCAGTTTCTTCGGGGCTTTTTCGTTTCCGTATCAGGGAGGTGTTCGCGAGGGCCGTCGGCGAGTTCGGGTGAATGAACCAACAGTGCGAGAGATCCTGTGCGAGGACGACGACGGGAGAGGGGCGGCCTGAAGCGAAGATGTGAGTATCGCTCGAACTGAGGAGATGCCATGAACGACTACGAGTTGACGGTATGGGCTTTTGCCCGGCAGTCGGCGCTCGCTCGAATCGTGCTCCTCGCCAATCACATGATGATCGCCGTCAGAGACATCAGCCTCGGGGAGCCCGATGAGGATGCTCTGGGTTCGGTCTCACTGCGGATTGCTTGCGACGGCTCAAGGACGTTGGCGAGGTTTGCGAATCGAATCGAACGCCTCGTCGATGTCTATCAGGTCGAATCGGGACCCTCGATGCGAAAGATGGCACAGAGCGCGCGAGACTCACTCGGGCGGAAGGGCTTCTGCCGAGTGGAGCGACAGCACCGTGCGTGAGCGGGAATGCGATGTGGTCCTGGCAGGGGGAAGGGTCATCGATCCGGAAACGGGGTGGGACGGGATTGCACATGTGGGTATTACCGGCTCACAGATCACCGATTTTGCTACTGGGCAGGTGCCGCATGCAAGGACCATCATCGATGTCTCCGGCAGGGTGGTCGCACCGGGCTGGATTGACGTTCACAGTCACGCTCAGACGGTGATGGGCGCTAGGCTTCAGGCGCGAGACGGCGTTACTACCGCACTCGACCTGGAAGGCGGTGTGTCGAACGTCGCTGCCTGCTACGAGCGTGCATCGGCCGAAGGTCGCCCGATCCATTTCGGATTCTCGGCATCCTGGCAGCAGGCGAGGATGATCGAGGTGGCGTCGTTTGAACTTCCCGGCGAATTGGACCACGCTCTCGCTCACTTCGGTGACATGCAGTGGCAGCGTTCGGCGTCAAAAAAGCTGCAGCATCGGCTCTACTCGCGACTCGAGCGGGATCTTGAGGAAGGAGCCTTGGGCATAGGGCTGCTCGTCGGATACGCGCCAGGAGTCGACCCGCAAGAATTGCTCGATGTGAGTCGCATCGCCGCGCAATCCCAGACGGCGACGTACACACACGCACGGGACCTCGTCGAGTTCAAACCGGACATCGTGATCGACGGCGCGGAAGAGATCGTGCGTGCCGCGCAAGAGACGGGCGTGCAGTCTCATTATTGTCACATCCACAGCACGTCGCTGTGGCATGTGGAGCGCGTCCACAACCTTCTGGAACGCGCCGGAACATCGATCTCGACAGAGGCCTACCCCTACGGTGCAGCATCGACTGCCATCAGTGCGAGCTTCCTGGCACCCGAGAGGCTTGCGGAGCGGCGTCTGCACCCTCGTTCGATCTTGCTTACGCCATCTGGTCGCATCCTGCAGAGCGTTGACGAACTGCGAGAACTGCGCCGCGACGATCCTGGCGCTATCGTGGTCGTTCATTATCTCGACGAAGAGGTACCGGCGGACGCTGAAGTGCTTCTTCGAGCGCTCACGTACCCTGGTGCAGTAGTCGGTTCCGATGCTATGCCGCTCGGGTCAAGGGGGAGCGGGCAAGACCCATACGAGTGGCCACCGCCGGCGAATACTGCAGTTCACCCTCGGAACGCGGGTACATTTTCGCGATTCATCCGCCGGTACGTTCGCGAGTTGGCGAGCTTCACGCTGCTCGATGCCGTGGAGAAGTGCACTTTGCTGCCCGCGAAGATGCTTGAGTCATTCACCCCGGTCATGGCCTCGAAAGGTCGCGTGCAGGTCGGATGCGATGCGGACCTGGTCGTTTTCGACTTCGATCGGCTCACCGATCGCGCAACATATCGCCGCGGAGCCGAGCCGTCTACCGGGTATGAGTACGTCTTCGTCGCCGGTGAAATCGTCGTGAAGCATGACGAACTGATCATCGACGCCTTCCCCGGGAAACCGATACGATCGCGCACAGCATAGAGGCGCACGTTCATGCTTTGGCACGAATCGTAATGCGGTGTTCGGTGGAAAGCACGAAGAAGCGCACGATTTAGGTGCGTAGTGTGACAGCAACCACTGGAGGTCGCCACATGTCGGAAGCAGTTGATCTGGGGCTTACTGCCGTCGTGAATCTGGATGGGCGTGCTGTAGATTCGGCGATCTCGACGAATAGTCTCCAAGCAACGCATACTCGGAGGAGTATCGCCGCCGCGAGTACTCTCGCCCGGACTGAGCGGCACGCGAGCAGGGAAAGGTCTTGATGAGGGAGTTATCAGCGGTTCGGACGCCGGGCGAATTCGCGCTTGATGTTCGAGATCTCACCGTGCGGATCGATCGTCACGGCAAGAGTGTCGAACCAGTCACCCAGGTATCCCTTCACGTGCGTGCGGGGGAGACCTTGGGGATCGTCGGCGAATCTGGATCCGGCAAGTCCATGACAGGTCTGGCGATCATGGGCATGCTTCCTCAGGGTGGATCCATCATCGACGGGTCTGTTCGTCTGGGCGAGACCGAACTCGTCGGGCTGGATGAGTCGGCATATCGACGCTTGCGTGGAAACGATGTCGCGATGGTTTTCCAGGACAGCATGACCTCACTCAACCCGACTCGCACGATCGGAGATCAGATCGCCGAACCCGTACGGATTCACCGCGGAGTCAGCAGGCGTGAGGCTATCGATCGAGCCGCTGAAGTACTTCAGCTGGTCGGCATTCCCCGTTCGCGAGAACGTCTCCACGACTATCCGCACCAGCTGTCTGGAGGCATGCGCCAGCGTGTGATGATCGCTATGGCCCTTGCATGCGAACCGAAGGTCATCATCGCTGACGAGCCGACTACAGCCCTGGACGTCACCATTCAGGCTCAGGTCCTCGCGCTACTCGACGAGTTGAAGTCCAAGCTCGGCATGGCGATGATCCTGATCACCCATGACATGGGTGTAATCGCGGGGAGGGCAGATCGAGTGAACGTGATGTATGCCGGAAGGATCGCAGAGAACGCCGAGACGGCCGACCTCTTCGCCCACACCCAGCATCCCTATACCCGTGACCTGCTGGCCTCCATTCCGCTCTTGGAACAGGACCGCGACAAGCCCCTCTACTCGATCAAGGGCTTGCCTCCCGATCTCGCACATGTCCCGCAGGGGTGCAGGTACGCAAGTCGATGCGCTTTGGCGACGGACAAGTGTCGGCTGGAGGAACCATCTCTGCGGGGTGATGACCCGGCACACACGTTCGCCTGTTGGCATCCCGTCGACGGACGTCCGGCAGAAGTTTCCGTCACGTTATCCTCGCGCCCACCTCAAGAGCCGCTGCGAGACGATGCCACTCATCGACTAAGAATCACCGACCTCGCCAAGACTTATCCTGCGTCGACGCGCGGTTCGCGAAGGGGAGGCAGCGTTCTACACGCGGTATCAGGCGTGACTTTGGGGATTCTACAGGGGGAGACGTACGGGCTCGTGGAGAGTCCGGATGCGGTAAGTCCACACTTGGCCGGATGATCGTCGGACTGGAAGAACCCAGCGCGGGTCATGTCGCCCTCGACGGAGTCGTGCTCCGAGGACGTCGCCGAGACAAGACCCAGCGCCGTGACCTGCAGATGATGTTTCAGGATCCATTCGCCTCTTTGGACCCACGGATGAGAGTGTCCTCGCTATTGCGCGAGCCTCTGCGCATTGCTGGCGAGTTGGGCGCACCGGCGCAACGGGCGAGAGTTCGCGAGCTGCTTGACCAGGTAGGTCTCTCCAGCTCCGTGCTTGAGAAGCTTCCGGGGAGATGTCAGGTGGGCAGCGGCAGAGGATCGGTCTGGCGCGAGCTCTGGCTACGATGCCGCGGGTCCTCGTCGCCGATGAACCGGTCAGCGCTCTCGATGTTTCAATACGTTCCCAGGTGCTCAACCTGATGAAGGGTTTTCAGGCCGAGTTCGGGCTGACGTCCCTGGTGATCTCACATGATCTGGCTGTCGTGAAGTATCTCGCTGATCGTATAGGTGTCATGTATCTCGGCAAGCTCGTTGAAGAGGGGCGAGGTGAGGATATCTATCGCCGCCCCGCTCACCCCTACACGGCCGGGCTCATCGCGGCGATACCGGAGCCTGATCCCACTCTCGAACGCTCGAAGTCGATACGAGGTGTGGTGGGGGAGCTGCCCAGCGCCGTCGACCCTCCGTCCGGTTGTCGATTCCGCACGCGGTGCCCCATTGCCCGAGAGGTGTGCGCGACCGTGGAGCCGACCCTTACGAGACTGAGCGGATCGCATCGAGTGGCATGCCACTTTCCACTGGTGCTGCCTGGATCGGCGGTTGCGCGAGAGCATGCGCCGGCGGGTCTGACGACCTTAGTGCCGGAGGATGAATCCGATGCGATTCACTCGTTCAAAAAGACAAGCACGCCGATGGTATCTCGTTGCGAAAATGATCGCACCGGGCGGTGAAAGGGTTCTGGAGATCGCTTACGTCATCGCTCGAAGCCAAGGGTTGGAGAGGTCAATGTACAGCAGCAAGAGAATGGTGCGCAGCGTGGGACTAGCCGCGGTCGCGCTCATGCTCGGTTCAGCGTTGGTTGCGTGCACCAGCGGAGCGTCGGAGCAGCCGGTGGGTGAGACCTTCGGTGAATTCGGTTCTGTGCCGGAGCAGTCGATGAACCGGGTCGAGGGGGTGAGGTCAGTGTCGCCCTGTTGCCGGGACGTTCACCGAACTACATCTTTCCGATCATTCCGGGGGCATCCAACGGACTTATGGTCGCTCCTGGACTGATGCACCGCCCCTCTACTGGTTCTCGGGAGGTGAGTACAACGCCGATGCCAGTCTCGCGGCGTTGCCCGAATACAGCGAGGACCGAAAGACGGTGACCTTCGTCATCAACGATGCATTCACCTGGTCAGACGGCGAGCCTGTCGTGGGCGACGATGTGGTGTTCAACATCGAACTGATCAAGGCGGCCATCGCCGAGAACGCGTCCAACTGGAGCTACTACACGCCCGGGCAGTTTCCGGACGACCTCGTGAGCGCGACGGCCTCGGGTAACACTGTCACGCTGGAGCTGGAGAATGCATACAACCCGAGCTACTTCACGCAGAGGGTCTTGCGGAACCTGGTGCCGTTGCCCTCTACGTCATGGAACAAGAGCTCGGATGATGGCCCCGCACTCGACTTCACCGATCCGGAGAACGCCCGGGCGATCTACGCCTACCTGAACGGTGCTTCGCAGGTGCAGGAGACGTTCGCTACCAATCCGCTCTGGCAGGTAGTGAACGGCCCGTTCAGGATCAGCTCGTTCGACCCCGCCACCGGTTCGCACACGCTCGTGCCGAACGAGCATTACACAGGACCGAACGCGGCTGCGGTGGATACCCTCAGCTTCAAGGCGTTCACCTCTGCGGATGCCATCCTGAACCAGCTACGCGGAGGAGAGCTCACTGTTGCGTTGCTGGACCCGTCGCAGGTGGGACAGCTGCCGGAGCTGGAACGAGCCGGATACCACTACTACGGCCTGCCGTCGAACGGTCAGGTGAACTCGCTGTTCCTGAACTTCAAGAACACTACGAACAACTTCGACAAACTCGTGGGACAGCACTACTTCCGAGAAGTCCTGCAGCGACTTGTTGATCAACCCGGTTACATCGCCAGCCGGGGCATCTACAACGGAGCCGCAGCGGAGAACTACACGAGCACGTCTCCCAATTCTCCCTTCGCCGCGGCTTTCGGGCCTGATGCACCGTATCCGCACGACCTTGCCGTCGCACGGCAGATCCTCGAAGATCACGGGTGGGACGTGGTAGAGGGCGGAGTGACGACCTGTGTGAATCCCGGATCGGGCGAGGGCCAGTGCGGAGAAGGCATCGACGCTGGCCAAGACATCAGCTTCACACACTTCTATGCCAACAGCCCAGCGACAATCGAGGCCCGGAATCTTGCGTTCGTGTCGGAAGCCAAGAAGCTCGGGATCACGATCGAAGCCGCATCGCGGGCGACGTCCTTCATGTGGGACAACTTCGACAACAACTTCGCTCCTGACAACGTCAATCTCTGGGCGACGCAGGATGCCGGGCCGATCAACCTCGGGGACTATCCGTCTGCGGGCATTGTGTGGAGCACTGATGGCACATTCAACGGCGGGCACTACTCGAACGCGGAGCTGGATGCGTTGATGGAGGCGTCGGTGTTCGGAGACGATCCGACCGCTCTATCTCAGGAGGCGACGCTGTTGGGCGAGGATTTGCCCGTTATCTTCCTCCCGAACCCTACGAACATCGCCGTGTGGAAGTCCGAGCTCTCCGGTCCCCGCGAAGCATTCGCGCACCTCCCGCTCAGCGAGTTGCTTCCGGAGCTGTGGTACTTCACTGAGTAGTTGGCCACGCGAGGTCGGCGCAACCTCAAGGCGCCGACCTCGCACCGCCCGAGAAAAACGCAAGGATTCGAAACGATGGCTCGGTACATACTGCGAAGACTGCTGGTCTCGCTGGTCATCGTGCTGGGGTTGTCCATCGTCGTATTCCTGCTCCTGCACTTCATGGCGGGACCGCCGGGACGAACGGTCCTGGGTCCCCTGGCGTCGATCGAGGCGGTGGAGGACTTCAACGAAAAGGCCGGATTCAATCGTCCGCTGGTCATCCAGTACCTCTCGTACATGTCAGATCTGGTGAGGGGGATCTCGGATGGTCGTACTCGCTCAACCAGAGTGTCAATACCCTTCTTGCCCTCTACGCGGGACGAAGTTTCGTACTCACGCTGACGGCGCTCGGCGTCGCACTCGCCATCGCGATTCCGATGGGCATCTTCCAGGCCAGGCGACGCAACACCGTTGTCGACAATGCATTGACGGCGGTCACCTTTGTCCTGTACGCGGCTCCCCCATTCTTTGTGGCCATCCTGGTGATCGAGTTGTTTGCGATCCAGCTGGGCTGGTTCCCGGCGCAGGCCTCTCAAACCGGTTCGGCATTCGCCGTCTTCACTGATCCGCGTGCGATGGTCTTGCCGGTGCTCACGTTGTCAACCACGTACTTCGTCGTATTCGTCAGGTACCAGCGGTCAGCGGCACTTGACCAATTGGGTCAGGACTACATCAGGGTAGCGCGGGCAAAGGGCGTGTCCGAAGGCGGCATCGTTCGCAGACACCTTCTGCGCAACTCGAGCCTGCCGATCATCACGTTGCTGGGGCTCTCCGTGCCTGGATTGCTTGCTGGTGCGCTCATCATCGAAACAGTCTTCAACTATCCCGGCCTCGGCCTGTTGTTCATTAACAGCCTGCAGCGCGAAGACTATCCGGTACTCCTCGCATACGCGCTTATCGGCGGCGTCTTGACTGTTCTGGGAAACCTTCTGGCGGACATCGCGATCGGCGTCGCCGATCCAAGGGTCACTCTGCGATGAACGCGCAGACGAGAGAAGGTGCGATATGAACTTCGAGGCTAGACCAGGCGATAACCCGGGGTATCGCCCGACGATTCGGTCAGCGACAGCGCTCGCCGATTTCCCCTGGGCCGTGCGCTCGTCAGAAGCAGAATCGGCTTCCTGGGCCTTCTCCTGGCCCTCGCCGTTCTCGCCTTCTGCTTCCTGGGTCCACTACTGTACCCATCGAATCAATCTGACGTCGACATCGTCAACGCCTTCAGAGCCCCGTCCTCGCAACACTTGTTGGGTACAGATGCACAAGGCTTCGATGTGCTGGGCAGGTTGATGATCGGTGGCCAAACGTCACTTCAGATCGGACTTCTCGCGGCATTGATCGCCACAGTCATAGGCACGCTCTACGGTGCGATTGCGGGACTGGCCGGTGGAGTGGTCGATGCGGTGATGATGCGCATCGTTGACGTACTGATGTCGATCCCCTTCCTGTTCGTGGTGCTCATTCTTGCGACCAAGTTCAGTACGTCGATGCTCACCCTTGCGCTCATCCTCGGCGTGTTCTCATGGCTGGTGCCTGCACGGCTCGTGCGTGGCGAGGTGTTGACACTGCGCGTGCGCGACTATGTTCTTGCCTCGCGGGCGATGGGCGCCAGCAGCCCCGGATCATCCTCACGCACCTGATTCCGAACGCGCTCGGGGTGGTCGTCGTCAACGTCACCTTCCAAGTCGCCGATGCCATCCTTGCCGCAGCGGCATTGGGTTTCCTCGGCTTCGGCCTCAGCTACCCCGACACCGATTGGGGCAGCCAACTTTCCAGCGGTGTCACTTATCTGCTGTCCGGGTACTGGTGGTTGATCTATCCTGTGGGACTCTGCCTGGTCCTCGTCGTGCTGGCGTTCAATCTTCTGGGAGAGGCGCTGCGTGACACCGTCGACAGTCGTAGGGCTCAGTAGCCCGCCTGTGTGCCGTAAACACTCTGAAGGGAACGCAATATGCCATTAATCGACCTCTCCTCCTCGGCGCTTATCGTGATCGATGCGCAGCACTGCTTCTACGGCGCCGATCGGCATGACGTTGATCGCGAGCGGCTCTCGGAGGTCATCACGCGTGTGGCCTGGGTCGGAGGCGTCGGCCGAGCGCTGGACGTGCCGACGATCATCACGGAGGAAGACGCCGCTCGCAACGGCGGCACCGACCCGCGAATCGTTGCGCAGTTGTCGCCGGGAACCCCGACGTTCGCCAAGCATGCGTTCTCTGCGGTCGACAACGCAGATATCATCGCGGCAATCGAGGCCACCGCAAAAGACACCGTGGTGCTGGTGGGGCTGGAGACCGACATCTGTGTGGCACAGACGGCCCTTCGCCTCCAAGACCACGGCAAACGCGTATTCGTGGTGCACGACGCGGTGTTCTCCCCGGGCCAGTCGCATGCAAACGGACTTGCTCGAATGGAACGGGCTGGTATCGAACTCGTTTCGGCGAAGGAGTTGCTCTACGACTGGGTGCGGACGCTGGAGAGGATTAGGGAGTTCTGCGGGGCGAACCCCGAGCTCAGCACGCCTCCTGGCTTTTCGCTCTGAGGCATCAGGTTCGTGCGCGACGAAGTGCGCGTCCGCCGAAATTGCCGGTGGGCTGGCCGTCGCGTAATGCGGCTGTGCCATTGACGAGCACGTGACGCATTCCCGTGGCGTACACCCCGGGATTCAGGTAAGTGGCGCGGTCGGAGAGCTCGTCCAACGCGAAGACCGCGAGATCCGCGTAGGCTCCCTCGCGAACGACGCCGCGACCTTCGAGACCGAGACTCGTCGCGGGAAGTGATGTCAGTCTGCGTACCGCCTCTTCAATGCTCACCCTTCGCTCATCGCGCGCATACCGGCTCAGCACGCGAGTGAATGCGCCAAAGGATCGAGGGTGCGCGGGGTGACCGGCCTCTACATCCTGAATGCTCGGGGCATCGGAGTCAGAACCAACGCTCACCCAGGGGCGCTCGAACGCGAGTCTGACGTTGTCTTCGTCGCCGAGGAAGTATGCGGCATCGGCATGAGGATCGGCGTTCACGACGGCCAGCAGAGCATCGACGGCGTCACGGACACCGAGGTGCTCGGCGATCGCTGTCAGCGTCAGCCCGCCTTCAAGGTCTAGTGCAGGCGTGCCGGTGAGCACGATGACCCCGTCGCCTCCGCCCGCGAGCGCGTAGAGATTCTCCCATTCTGGCGATTCCACTGCGATCGCCGTGCGAATCGCCTCACGGCCTGCCGAGGACGCAAGGTGCGACTGTAGAAGCTCCGGCGTCGCACGGAACGCGGGAGGAATCGCCGCGAGCAGTGCCGTTGCTCCCGCTGCGTACGGATAGACATTCGCGCTGATCCGCACTCCGTCGCCGCGCGCGCGTTCGATCCGATCGAGCACGGCGGCCATCTTATGCCAGTTGCGCTGACCCACCGCCTTGAGGTGATAGATCTCTGCCCGCGCACCCGTGCGCTGCGCCAGGGAGATCTGCTCCTCCACCGCCTCAAGGAGCCGGTCGCCCTCGCTACGCATATGCGAGATGTGCATGGCGTCGTGGGTGGCCAGCACCTCGGCGAAGGCGCAGAGTTCACTGGTGTCGGCGTAGCTTCCCGGCGGGTAGATCAGAGCAGAACCCACGCCAAGCGCACCGTCAGAAAGCTCGCGGTCCAGGAGGTCGCACGCCGCGGATAGTTCGCTCGGTGTCAGTGGTCTCGGATCCGGCCCGGCTACGGCCATCCGCAGATTGGCAGCGCCCACGAAGCTCGCCACGTTGAAGCCGACCCCTTGGTGCTCGAGATGCGTAAGAAACGAACGCAGACTCGGCCAGGAGCCGCGCAGTCCGGGGACACCGGCCGGTACGCCGGTCATGTCCTCCGGCGCCCGACCCACGACAGGTCCGAGCGAGATGCCTTCGCCGAACACCTCAGTCGTAACTCCCTGGTAGAGATCGGAGAGTCCGCGCGGGTCGCGCTGCAGGCCGAAGTACGCGTGGCTGAGCATGTTGATGAAGCCCGGCGACACGATGCAGCCGCTCGCGTCGAGCTCGATTGCGTTCCGATCGCCCCGTATGTCACCCACATCGGCGATCAGATCGTTCTCGATGAGGATGTCTGCGGGCTTCAGCGGCGCCCCGGTGCCGTCTGCGACCACGCCGCCGCGGATGATGAGCTTTTCTGTCACCGTGCCCTCCCCGATCGGTCTCACACTTCCACTCGCATGACGCTGCTCGTTCGTTCTGCTCAACGAAAGGGAGATGCGTGTATCGTAACGCCGCACGAGTGAAAGGATCGCGAGAGTGCGGAAGATGGAGCAATGATCGACGACACGGCCCCTGAGACGACCCTGGTCGCGGATGGGTTGTTGACGATGCGAATCCCCGAGCAGCCTGTGCTGTCACCGGACGGGGCGGTCATTGCGTTCGTCGTTCGTGAGATCGACGATGATGCCGATGAGTATCGACGACGGGTTCACGTCAGGTATGTATCGGAGTCTGCCTATATCGCGGTCACCGATGGTCCCACCGATTCGACTCCTATCTGGCGAGCGGACGGCGATGTCGGCTATCTACGTCAGGTGGCGGGGCGTACGCACCTTCTCACTCTCGATGTGGGTGCGTCACGCACGTCACGCCAGCTTGGTGTGCTTCCCATCGGGGCGCGTGCCCGCAGTGGAGACCAGACGGCCGGGGAGTCGCCTATGTCATAGGTGCTCCAGTCGGAGAGAAGCTGGTTGTCAGGGACCTGGTCTCTGGGCGCGAACGCGACGTCTACTCTGCCGAGCACGGCATCGTCGCCTTCGACTGGGCGGTTGATGGGTCACGCCTCGTTGCCGTATGCCCTCATGGCCCGCATCCGGAGGTGACGGATGTGACTGCAGCAGTCGTGATCGACGCGACAGCGGAAGTGCCGGCGTACGTCGCGGGTCCACGTGGAGGACACGTGTTCGACGCGCACTTCACCGACGATGGTCAGGGCCTGCAGTTGAGGGGGCGGCGCGACACCGAGATCGGGTTCGCAGACATCTACGTCGTCCCGGTGTCGGACGGCGGCACAGAGAACCGAGACGCAGAGGATGGGTTGCGTGCCCTCACGTCGACGCTCGACGGGAACCCCCTCGCCGTCGTGAACGCCGGCGAGGGACGAGTCGTCATCGGGGCACGGCACGGTGGGGCCGTCCACCCCGTGCTGCTTCACGAGCAGGATCCGCGTCCGCATCGTCTTGTCGACGACCCGAGAATCGATGTGGTCTCCCTGGGCCGAGTCAGTCCAGCCGGGCTGATGCCCGTGGTCTATCGCACCCCACACAGCTACGGAAGAATTGGCCTTGTCGATACACGACGTGGCGGCTTGTCTGACATCGACGAAGCGCCAGGCGATCTCGGCAAGACCGAGACGCTTTACGAACCGCGCATCTGGACCATGCGGGACGGCCACCGCGTTCACGGGTGGTTGTTGCACGCAGGTTGCGGGGCGAATCCGCGGCGCCTGCTCGTCGATGTTCACGTCGGACCCCATCAGGCATGGAGTGGGACCGCCGAAGAGGCATATGCGTATCACCGCACTCTGGTGGGGCAGGGGTGGACGATTCTGCTCGTGAACGCGCGCGGCAGCGACGGTTACGGTGAGGAATTCATGCGAGACGTGCGGGGCGCCTGGGGAGGTCCCGACGCGGAGGACGTTCTTGAGGTCGTTGATCAACTGATCGATGAGGGGGTGGTCGATCACGAACGGATCGCCGTGGGAGGCTATAGCTACGGGGGCTTCCTTGCATGTGAGCTTGTCTCGCGCAGCCAGCGATTCGCGGCAGCGGTCGCAGGGGCAGCGCCATGCGACCTCGTAGCTGCGCTCTCAAGCAACCCCGAAGGCCGGTGGGTCGCGCGGGCTGAGTTCGGTGTCAGCGTCGAAGACGATCCGGCCTTTTATGAGCGACTGTCTCCGCTGACCCGCGTCGAAGATGTGCGCACACCCACTCTGCTGTATGTCGGTGACGAAGACCTCGTCGCACCCCGTGCACCGATGGTGGAATGGGTGTCCAGACTCCAGGCGCGGGGCGTGCCGTCACGGTTAGACACGCTCCCGGGGGCCGATCACGATCTCATCTTCACGGGGCGGCCATCCCAGCGCAACGCCGTCAACACCGCGATCGTGGACTGGCTGAACCAGCATGTCGCAGGGGACAAGGTCGATGAAAGCCATTAGTGATATCGATTGGGGGGGCTGCTCGGCGAGATCGCGACGCGTCATGGCGTCCCAGGAGCGGTACTCGGAGTGACCCAGGTGAGCCCGTCATCAGACAGCGCTCCTGACGAAGCGCTCGCCGCGCATGGAGTACTGCACGTGGGCACGGGGGCGCCGGTCAGCACAGAGTCTCTGTTTCAGATCGGGTCGATCACGAAAGTGTGGACAGCAAGCCTCGTTATGCAGCTGGCCGACTCTGGTGCACTGGATCTCGACGCACCTGTGGTTGAGGTCGTCCCCAGTCTTGAGCTAAGCAGCTCTGCCCGCGCTGTGACGACGAGGCATCTGCTCTCCCACACCAGTGGACTTGAGGGCGATATTTTCACCGATACCGGCCGGGGCGATGATTGTGTGGCTCGATATGTTGAAGAGCTGCGCTCCGCGTCACAGATGTTCACCCGGGAACCGGATGGTCGTACTGCAATTCCGGGTTCGTGCTCGCCGGCTGGATCGTCGAACAGCTGAGCGGGAAGATCTGGGACGTGGCTGTGCGGGAACGCCTGGCGGAGCCGCTGGGTCTGCGCCGTACTGTGACGCTGCCAGAGGAAGCGATTCTGCATGATGTAGCCGTCGGACACGTCGGGGAACGGCAAGAAGACCTGCGCCCGGCTCCTATCTGGGCTCTTCCGCGTTCGATCGGCCCAGCGGGGCCATCGTCGCCAGCGTCGGAGACCTTCTGACCTTTGCGCGCATGCATCTTCGCGAGGGCGTGCACGCAGGGCTCCGAGTGCTCTCGGCTCAAGCCGTTCAATCGATGCAGACGCCGGTCGCGGACATGCCGCGGCTTGCGGAGTGGTCACAGTCTCATGGTCTCGGGTGGGTACGTGATGATCTGTACGAGCTGCCCGTCATCGGGCACGATGGTGCCACGATCGGGCAGACCGCCGCATTGCGTCTCGTACCGTCGCACGGGCTCGGGTTCGCCGTGATGTGCAACAGCGAGCACTCGCCGAGCTTCAGACAGGATGTCTTGCGAGAGGTGCTCGATGCTCTCGGCATGCCGTCGTGGCCACGGGACGGGTGGGAAGCGACGAAAGTTCCTGACCGAGCGATTGCGGGCCGATATGAGGCGACCGGGATGACCATTGACGTCCGCATCGAAGACGATCGCGCGCACTTGACGATGCGGTACGACGACTTCATCGCCCCCGGTCAGGTGAACGAGACGACATTCGAGTTGGTCGAGGGCGTCGATGGGCGCCTACGCATTCGTCGGGACCCCGATGAGCCGTGGCTGGACGTTGCATTCATGAGGTCGGCGGACGGTAAAGATGTGCTTTATTACCACGCCCGCGCTCATCTGCGCGTCACATGAAACAAGACAGTGGAGATCAGAGATGAACGATGTACGCGAACGAATCCAAGACGTATTCACGCAGGCGGGTGTCAGGGGTCGGCTGCACGCACGCCGGGTCGGACATGCGGAGTCTGTAGAGGTCGATGCGGACGACGGCGTCGTCCTGGCCTCGGTGTTCAAGATCGTTGTTGCGGTCGCCTTTGCCCGCGCCGTTGATGAGGGGGCTCTGGATCCGAAAGAGCGCGTGATAGTGCGTCAGCGTGCGGGGCGGGCGCAATCGGAACGGACGCGTGCCGGGACGATGTGGAGATGAGTCTTCGGGATCTCGCGCACTTCATGATGACGCTCAGCGACAACGCCGCGACCGACATCGTCATGGATCGAGTGGGAAGGGCAGCGATAGGCGCGGTGATCGACGACCTTGACCTCCACGCCACGCGAGTTGACGGCGACTGTGGTGACTTGTTCGACACGATTGCCGAGGACCTCGGCATCCCCCGGGATGCGCCGCTGGGAGTCCTCGAGGCGGCATGGGCCGAGCCGCCTTTGAGCAAGCTTCGCGCCATCGACCCGGAGCGCTCATTGAACCGCTCGACGCCGCGCGATATCACAACGCTGCTCAATGCCATCTGGACAGATGACGCAGCATCGCCGGCGGCATGTCAGTACGTGCGGGCGGTGATGGGGGAGCAGGTATGGTCTCAGCGGCTCGCATCGGGCTTCGAGAGTGCCGTTTCTGTGGCGGGCAAGACAGGGACGATTCCCACCGTGCGCAACGAGGTGGGTGTGGTGACCTTCCCCGACGGCGACTCCTACGCGGTTGCCGTGTTTCTCACTTCCGACACGATGATCGGGCGGGATGCGGCCGCGGATGCTGCTATCGGCCGCGCTGCGCAGATCGCCGTGGAGCATTTGCGCGCTGATCGGCACTCGCAGTGATACCTGCGCCGAACGCCGCTGATCTGCTTGCGCGGGCGGAAGAGCGTCTGCCGATGATGCTCGAGCACACTCGGCTGCTGGTCGAGTGCGAGTCGCCTTCATCGGATCTCGATGCCGTGCGGCGCGTGTCCGAGGCGGTCGCCGAGATCGGGACGGATGTCATCGGCCGGGAACCGGAGCGGCTGACGGTAGAGGGATGCAGTCACCTGCGCTGGACCTCGCCACGCCGCACTGGTGGGCGGGTGTTGCTCCTGGGACACTACGACACGGTATGGCCGCACGGCTCACTCGCGGCGCACCCGTTCACCGTCGAGGACGGCGTCGTGCGAGGGCCAGGATCTTTCGACATGAAGGTCGGGGTGGTCATGGCTATTCATGCCATGGCACTTGTGGCTGCGCACGCCAATGTGGACCTCTTGCTCACTGGCGACGAAGAAATCGGATCGCTGACATCTCGTGCGCTGATCGAAGCGACGGCCGCTGAGTGCTCTGCGGTTCTCGTTCTCGAAGGCGCTGCCGAACGGGGCGCGCTGAAGACACAACGCAAAGGCATCTCGCAATACACCCTCGAAGCCAGCGGACGGGCCGCGCATGCAGGACTGGAACCTGAGAAAGGGATCAACGCGACACTCGAGATAGCACACCAGGTGTTTGCCGTGTCAATGATGGATGCAGCCGAGCGTGGTACAAGCGTTGTTCCCACTGCGTTGCAGAGCGGCACGACATTGAACACTGTGCCTGCCAATGCGGAACTGTCCATCGACGTGCGGGCGTGGGATCGAGCCGAGCAGGAGCGCGTCGACCGTGCATTGCGCGCGTTGAGCCCGGCGTTACCCGGTGCCCGCCTGCATCTGTCAGGCGGTCCGAGTAGGGCACCATTGGAGCAGTCCGCGTCCGCATCGCTGTTCGAAGTGGCTCAGCAGGTCGCACGCGACATCGGCATCGGCCCACTCGCGGGCGCCGCGGTGGGTGGCGGCTCGGACGGGAACTTCACGGCGGGCATCGGTGTGGCAACTCTTGACGGGCTCGGTGCCGTCGGCGGCGGCGCGCATGCCGTCGATGAGCACGTGATTCTGGCGGAGGTCCCGCGCCGGACGGCGCTTGTCGCCGGGATCGTCGAACGCATCGGCGCGATTGTCGATCAGGACTAAAACGGTGCAGGCAACTGGTGAGCACCGATAGACACAGCGCGTTCGCCGCGCGTCAGGATTTTGGTGTGAGAATGTTTGAATCGAGATCAGGCACCAGCGTGCTCGAAGGGGCCTTGGATGCGGCGTCGGCGTCGGCGGTCGCCGCGGCCGAAACGACCGATGTCGAAATACGACCGCTACGGCTCCTGTCAGAGTTCATGGATTGCGAACGATTGTTCGCGAGGGTATGGAAGCCGGGCGACGGTGGAGTGCCCCTGACGAGCGAACTGCTCAGAGGCATCGCATCCGCCGATAATTACGTCGTTGGCGCGTTCGCCGACTCGACGTTGCTCGGAGCGTGCGTCGCGTTCTGGGGCCTCCAGCGAGTCACATCATGCACAGTCATATCGCCGGCGTCGACAGCCGAGCGCGTGGTCGTGCCCTCGGGTACGCGCTGAAGCTTCATCAGCGCGCCTGGGCGTTGTCGCACGGCGTCAACGCAATCACCTGGACCTTCGATCCGCTCGTCGCCCGTAATGCTCATTTCAACCTGCACAAGCTCGGTGGGCGACCCGAGGCGTATTACACGAACTACTACGGTTCCATGGGCGACGAGCTCAACGGCGCGGATGAGACGGATCGCCTGCTGATCCGATGGCAGCTTGACAGTGCGCACGTGCAGCGCGCGTGCGACGCAGCGCCAGGGTCGCGCAAGATCGCATCCACTGCGCTGCCGCCGCCTGTGCTGATCGTCGGAGAACGAGGGGAACCGGTGCTCACGAGCGTGGTCAGCGAGTCGGTCCTCGTGAGCGTGCCGTCCGATATCGAAGGAATTCGACAGCGAGATGAGCCGCTTGCTCGGGAGTGGCGCATCGCTGTTCGAGACGTCCTCGGGGCCTCATCAGCGAAGGCGCTGTTGTGGAAGGCTTTGACCGGAGTGCTGCGGCGTACATCGTGAGGAAGGGAAATCACCGTGAAGATTGATGGGATTGAGATTCGGCGCGTTCGGATGCCGCTTGTCGCTCCGTTCAGGACCTCGTTCGGCACTCAGACCGAACGCGAGCTCCTCTTGGTCCGTGTGCGCGGACCAGAGGCCGAAGGGTGGGGCGAATGTGTGGCGATGTCCGACCCGCTCTACTCGTCGGAGTACATCGATGCCGTCGAGAACGTGATGGGTAACTTCTTGATCCCCGATCTGCTTGCGCAGACGGATGTGAAGGCGAGCGATGTGGGCCCGCTGCTGGCCAAGTACAAGGGTCATCGCATGGCCAAGGCCGCGTTGGAGATGGCAATGCTTGATGCGGAACTTCGGGTTCACCGGATGTCGTTCGCGCAGGCGTTCGGAGCGGTGACGACACATGTCCCAGCGGGGTGTCGGTGGGCATCATGGATTCTATCCCGGCACTTCTGGACGTCGTCGACGAGTATCTGTCGGAAGGCTATGTGCGCATAAAGCTGAAGATCGAACCGGGCTGGGACGTAGCGCCTGTGCAGGCCGTGCGTGAGAGGTTCGGAGACATTGCGCTGCAGGTGGATGCGAATACCGCTTATACGCTCAACGACAGTAAGCAACTTGCGAAGCTCGACGACTTTGATCTCTTGCTCATCGAACAGCCACTTGAGGAAGAGGACGTCCGAGCGCACGCAGTGCTCGCGGAAAGGGTGAACACACCGATCTGCCTCGATGAGTCGATCACCTCGGCGCGCTCGGCCGCGGATGCAATCGCGCTCGGGGCATGTCAGATCGTCAACATCAAGCCCGGGCGAGTCGGCGGGTATCTTGAGGCGCGCCGGATCCACGATGTCTGCGTCGCCTACGGCATCCCGGTGTGGTGTGGGGGAATGCTCGAAACGGGCCTGGGGAGGGCAGCGAACGTGGCTCTCGCGGCGATGCCGGGGTTCACGCTCCCTGGCGACGTGTCGGCCTCCGACCGCTTCTACAGCGAAGACATCACTGAACCGTTCGTGCTGCGTGAGGGCGGACTCGATGTGCCGACTGGACACGGTCTAGGGGTCTCGCCAACCCCGGAACGGCTTGACTCTTTCACTTTCGCGACGTCTGAGTTCTTCCCCGCATAGGTTTCGATTCGTACGATTGAACGAAAAGTCAGCGAATGTAGGTAGGATCGGACTGTCGGTCCAATCAGCGGCCGACATACCGTGGGGTGGTGTTGAGTGCAATGCCTGCGAAGCCTCGAACGAGCCTGAGCCGTGTGCTCGATGACCTCGGCGGCACCCTGCTGGAGCACGTCAGCGGCAACGTGAGTGCTGTCACAGATGTCGGTGGAGTGGTGATCTACGACCCGGCCGACGTGCCGGCGATCCCGCCACAGGCCATCGTGCTCGGCGTCGGCATGACCGAGCCACATGACGTCGCGACCCTCCTGATGGAGCTCGCGGATCAGGGCGCGGGAGCACTTGTCGTTCGTTCGCCAGTCGCCCGAACGGACGAGCTTTTCAGCGCCGTGGCCAAGTCAGGGCTGACACTGCTGGAACTGGCTCGGGGGCGACCTGGGGCAGCTCGCAGCGATGCTCCGTACGCTCATCGCCGAAGCCGATGTCGGGGATGTATCGCCCCAGACCATCGGTGGTATGCCATCGGGAGACCTCTTTGCGCTTGCCAATGCGATCGCGGCATTGCTTGATTCGCCGGTGACGATCGAGGACCGGGGATTCAATGTTCTCGCGTTCTCGGGTCGCCAGGATGAAGCAGATTCGTCTCGTGTCGAGACGATACTCGGACGGCAGGTCCCCGACCGATTCGCCAGTCTTCTCACAGCTTCCGGCGTCGTCGCAGAGTTGTACCGAAACGAGGATCCCATATACGTTTCTCCCGGATCGTGGAGCCCCGTCAGCGATGCCTTGCCACGCGCGGCATTGGCGGTGCGTGCCGGTGATGAGATCCTCGGGTCGATCTGGGCGGCCGTCCGAGAGCCGCTGAATGCGGCGCGGACGGAGGCGTTCGTCGAAGCGGGCAAGCTTGTCGCGCTTCATCTTCTGCGTATCCGCGCAGGCGCTGATGTCGAACGCGGCCTGCGCAGCGAGCTCATCAGTTCAGCTCTTGAGGGAGGAACGGCCGGGCCCGAGGCGCTGGGGCGTCTAGGCCTTCTCGGTAAACCTCTGGTCGCGATGGCGATGGGGCTCGCAGAACACCCTGGCGGAGGGGATGACTCCACGACCCACGCTCGCCGTGCTGCGGAGAAACAGCGACTCGCAGATGCTTTCGCGATGCATTTGGGCGCAACTCAGCCCAGAGCAGTGGCGGCGCTGATCGGCGACACGGTCTACGGCCTGGTTCCCGCTCATGACGACGCGCCTAGAGCGCAAGAGCGAATGGTCAGCGTCGCGGAGGACTTCCTTGCCCGCACCGGCACCAAAGTTCCTGCCGTCATCGGCATCGGGTCTGTCGCCCACGATGCCACGGGCCTCAACCGGTCAAAGACGGGCGCCGATCGCGCTCTGCGCGTGCTGCTTCATCGAGGTGAGAGCGGCACCGTGGCCGCGATCGATCGAGTCCATGTCGAGGCTTTGCTTCTCGAACTGGGCGATCTCGCGGCGGCGCGGGGGGATCAGCTGAGTGGACCCATCGCGAGACTGCGAGACTACGACGCCGAGCATAAATCACAATTGCTGATCACACTCGAGTGCTGGCTCATGGCTTTCGGTGATGTCACCGAGGCGGCGGCGGCAGCCTTCGTGCACACGAACACTTTTCGTTACCGCTTGAAGCGCGTCGCCGAAGTGGGTCGAATCGACCTGTCCGATGCGAGTGACCGCTTTGAGGCGATGCTGCAGTTGCGGTTGCTCAGGTCGTCGCGCAACGTGTCGGCGTCTGCAGATCTTGGGTGAGGTCAACGATCAAAGCCGACGAGATTCGTGGCATCTGATGATGTTCGCCACCGTGCTCCTGGCGATGATCGTTAGGTGCACATCCCAGCGAAGTCAGGACTCTCCACGGAATCAGATCATCCGGACGCAAACGATGTGAGCTTGCTGTTCGGCGGGCATCCGCGTGGGGCTCACAACTCCATCATCGATGTCAGCGGAATCGCGATCGGCAACGTTTCCGTTTCTGATTCCAGCCGCGACGTGCACACCGGGGTGACCGCCATCGTGCACGAGCGGCTCACACGAGGGAAGACCTTGCCGGCGGGATTTCACTGCGGCAACGGATACGGCAAGTTTGTCGGATCTACGCAAGTGCAGGAGCTCGGCACCATCGAGACACCGATGCTACTCACATCCACACTTTCAACTTTTCGTGTAGCCGATGCACTGATCTCGTGGCTGCAACGCCGAGAGCGTCGCAGCTCCGTCAATCCCGTTGTCGGTGAGATCAACGACTCCTGGCTGTCGCCGGGGGCGGATCGACCAATCGAAGAGGCTCATGTGTTCAGCGCGCTCGACGGAGCCGATGACGGCGCGCTTGCCGTGGGCGCCGTCGGAGCTGGCACCGGCGCCTGTGCACTTGGCTTCAAGAGCGGCATCGGCTCGGCGTCGCGACTCATCGAAGTCAGGGGCGAGCAGCGCACGGTCGGCGCCCTCGTTCTGTCGAACATGACTGGCCAGCTCCGTATCGGCGGTCGCGTCGTCACTCCTGAGTCCTTGCAACTGCCGGCTGCGGGGCCGCTCTCGGAGGTGGGCTCGTGCGTGACGGTCGTCGCGGTCGACTTTCCTGCGTCGGCGGTGGAGCTGACGCGGTTTGCGCGGCGTGCCGTCTTCGGTATCGGACGCGCCGGAGCAGGCTACAGTCATGGCAGCGGTGACTACGCACTTGCGTTCAGTGCGGACCCGACCGTGGCGAATCCACTGAGCGAGACTGACCTCGATCGTATCTTCACCGCGGTGTTGGACTGCGTCGAAGAGAGCGTCATCGGGGTCTTCTGGCCGCATCGACAGTCACTCTCAGCACCGGCCGCACCGCACACGCCTTGCCGTTTCGGGACTTACAGATCCAAAGGTCGTCGCGATGACGGCGCCGACACTTGGGGTGCTCGGCGGGATGGGGCCCCTCGCGACCGCTTATTTCTACGAGGCGCTGGTTCGTCTGACGCCCGCGTCGCAAGATGGTGACCATATCAAGACGATCATCTGGAGCGACCCCGCCGTCCCTGATCGGACCGCTTATCTCACGGGCAGTGGCATCTCGCCGTTGCCAAGGATGCTGGGTGGAGTCCACGCCCTCAGCTCTTTGAAGGTTGACGTCATGGCGATGCCCTGCAACACAGCCCATGCCTTCTTGGGAGAGTTGCGGGGCTCAACGCAGGCGCTATTCGTCGATATGGTCTCGGAGACTGTGCAGGCGACAATCCGCGCATATCCCGAGTGTGCAACGATCGGAGTCCTTGGCACAAGAGGTACGCGTGCGGCAGGCCTCTACGACGCTGCCGCGATCGGTGCTTCGCTCACGGTGGCGTACCCCTCTGAAGCCGATCAGACGAGGCTTGTCGATGAAGCAATTCGGATCGTCAAGGCGGGAGGCGATCTTGATCTTGCTGATCGGTTACTGGCGGCTGCGGCGCAGAATCTCAAGAGCTCAGAAGTCGACGTCGCAATCGCTGCATGCACCGAGCTTCCGCTTGTCATGAGCCGCGCGCGATCGATTCTTCCGGTCATGGACTCCATCGAGTGTCTCGCAGCGGCGTGCGTTCGCGAGATTCGATGGGTCGGACGCCGAGTTGCGTCGGGCCCGTCAGTCGAGGACTGACCGAGCGCGCCCGGTCTCAGTTCGGCAACGGCGGCTCGTCCGACTTGACTCCGCGTGCATGCCTGCCTACAGTTCAGATAACCTGAATCAGGTTTCAGAACTACCTTCCAACGTTGAAAGGCACGCACATGCGGGTTACAAAGAAGTTGCTGCTGGGCACCGTGGTCACCACGGCCGCTCTTGTCATGACGGCGTGCGCGCCGTCGACCGACCCCGGCACGGGTGGGGAGGACGGCGGAGACACTCCCGGTCTGACCGAGATCACGGTCGGCGTCATCACCAGCGAGACCGGGCCCCTGGCCGGCTACGGCAAGCAGTACCTCGACGGCTTCAAGGCGGGCCTTGACTACGCCACCGACGGCACCGGCGAGATCGACGGCACCAAGATCGATGTCGAGTACCGCGACGACGCCGGCGACCCCGACACCGCTGTCACCGCCGCCAAGGAGCTCATCGGCAACGGCGTGAACGTCCTCCTCGGCTCCGCCTCCTCCGCGGTCGCCCTGGCGCTGGCCGAGCAGGCCGAGCAGAACAAGGTCCTCTTCGTCTCGGGCCCCGCCGCCGCCGACGCCGTCACCGGCATCAACGGCTACACCTTCCGCTCGGGCCGCCAGTCGGCGCAGGACGTCGCCACCGCCGGCGCCTTCCTCGACGACCTCGACGGCAAGAAGATCGTCGTCTACGCGCAGAACACCGCCTTCGGCCAGGGCAACGTGGCCGCCGTCGAGGCCATCCTCGGAGGCAAGGGCGCCGCGGTCGAGTCCGTGCTCGTGGCTGAGGACGTCACCGAGTTCACGCCCTTCGCACAGCAGGTGCTCAGCGCTCAGCCCGACCTCGTCTTCGTGGCATGGGCAGGCGCCACCACCGGCGCCATGTGGCAGTCGATGACCCAGCAGGGCGTGTTCGACGCCGTGCCGGTCGTCACCGGCCTCGGCGACTCGCCGACGTTCGGCGCCTACGGTGAGGCCTCGGAGCAGATCAGCTTCCTGAACCACTACTTCCCGGGTGCTCCGAGCAACGCCGTCAACGACGCGATGGTCGCGGCGATCGAGGCCGCGGGCGGTACCCCCGACCTGTTCAGCCCCGACGGCTTCAACGCCGCCATCATGCTCGTGCAGGCCGTCAAGGAGGGCCAGGGCGACGTCGACGCCATGATCGCCGCGCTCGAGGGCTTCACCTTCGAGGGCCCGAAGGGCACCACCACCGTCCGCGCGAGCGACCACGCGCTCCTGCAGGAGATGTACACGGTCCGTCTCGTCGCCGACGGTGACACCTTCGTCCCGGAGCTCATCGACACCGCCTCGGCCGACTCCGTCGCTCCCTGAGCGGAACGGACGGCAACACCTCGCATGCGGTGTACTGAGCGACTGTAAGGAGCCGAAGTGAACACCCCTCTCCCGTCCGCCCCGCAGGCGGAGACCCCCGGTGCGGCGCTGCGCGTCGAAGGCCTGGGCCTCCAGATCGGCGGCGCGACCATCCTGAAGGATGTCGACCTCGACATCGCTCCCGGCTCCCTCGTCGGAGTGATCGGGCCCAACGGTGCCGGCAAGACCACGTTGTTCAACGTGATCTCCGGGATCATGCGGCCCACCGCCGGGCGCATCCTGATGGATGGCGAAGACATCACGACGATGTCCGTGCCCCGGCGGGCGCGGGCGGGACTGGGGCGCACCTTCCAGACCTCGAGCCTCTTTCCGAGGCTGAGCGTCCTGGAGAACCTGCGCCTGGCCGCGCAGGTCGACCTCGGCGGCAACTACTCCATGCTGCGTGTGCCTCGTCGAGGGGACGAGGCCACGCAGCTGGCCATCGGCGCGCTCGAGCAGGTCGGCCTCGGCCACAAGCTCGACACCCCGGCCGGCGACATCAGCCACGGAGACAAGCGCAAGCTCGAGATCGCCGTGATGCTGGCCACGCACTCGCGCCTGGTGCTCCTCGACGAGCCGATGGCCGGCGTCGCCTCCGGCGACGTCGCCGGGCTCGTGGAGAACATCCGCGAGATGCAGCGCGCCAGCGGGTGCACGGTCCTCATGGTCGAGCACCACATCGACGTCCTCATGGGGCTGGTCGATCTCGTCGCCGTGATGTACTTCGGCACGATCATCGCGCTGGACACCCCGCAGAAGATCATGGAGAACCCACCGTGCAGAGCGCGTACCTGGGAACGGGGAGCACCGCATGAGCGAGCCGATCCTCACCGTCAAGAACCTCCGCGCCTCGATCGCCGGGCAGCAGGTCGTCGAGGACCTCTCCTTCGAGGTCCCCGCCACCGGCATCACCGCCGTCCTCGGCCGCAACGGCGTCGGCAAGACCTCCACGCTCCGAGGCATCCTGGGCCTCATCAGCCGCAAGGGCGAGGTGCGCCTGGACGGCAAGCGGATCGACGGCCTGCCCACCCACAAGATCGTCCAACGCGGCGTCGGCTACGTCCCCGAGGACCGCGAGGTCTTCGCCGGGCTCACCGTGGCCGAGAACCTCGCTCTCGCCGAGCGCCAGCGCGACCCGCGGCACGAGTTCGTCGCGGAGCTCTTCCCCGACCTCGTCCAGCGCCGCGAGCAGCGTGCCGGCACCCTCTCGGGCGGCCAGCAGCAGATGGTCTCCGTCGCCCGGGCGCTCCTCAACGACAATCGGATCCTGCTCGTGGACGAACCCACCAAGGGCCTCGCGCCCAAGATCGTGACCGAGGTCTCGGCCGCCCTCCGGGAGGCCTCGAAGACCGTGCCGATCCTGCTCGTGGAGCAGAACCTCGAGGTCGTGCGGCAGCTCGCAGACGGCGCGATCGTCATCGCGGGCGGCCGCGTCGTGCACACGGGCAAGGCCGGCGAGATCCTCGCCGACGAAGACCTCACCCGCCGCCTTCTCGGCGTCAGTGCGGAGGCCCACGCATGAGCACCCTGGTCCTGACACTCGTCATCGGCGTCGGCCTCGGCGCCCTCTACTTCCTCGTCGCCAGCGGCCTGAGCCTCATCTACGGCCTCATGCACGTGCTGAACTTCGCCCACGGCGCCTTCCTCACCCTCAGCGCCTACATCGGCTGGTTCGTGGCGCAGCAGATGGGCGCGACCACCTGGCCCGCCTTCCTCGTCTCGATCCTCGTCGGCGCCCTGGTCGGCGCTGTGTTCGCGACCTTCACCGAACTCGTGCTGATCAGGCCCTCTACGAGAGGCACATAGAACAGGTGCTGGTCACGGTCGGCCTGTCGTTCGCGGCGATCGCCCTGTTCGAGGGCATCTGGGGCTCCGACCCGATCAACATCACAGGACCCCGCTGGCTGATCCAGACCACGAACGTGCTGGGCGCGCAGATCCCCAACAAGTACTGGGTGCTGATCGTCGCCGCCGCGCTCGTCCTGGCCGGACTCGTGCTCTTCCTGCAGAAGACGCGCTACGGCATGATCATCCGCGCCGGCGTGGAGAACCGCTCGATGGTCACCGCCCTCGGCATCGACGTGCGCAAGTCCTTCACCCTGGTCTTCGCGATCGGCGGCGCGGCGGCCGGCATCGGCGGCGTGCTCGCCATGCACTACTCGACCTACGTCTCCGCGCACCTGGGCTCGACGCTGCTGATCTTCGCCTTCATCGTCACGGTGGTCGGCGGTCTCGGATCGCTGACCGGCGCGGCGCTCGCATCCGTCCTCGTCGCGGTGCTTCAGCAGGTCGCGAACACCTATCTCAACGGCACGGGCGACTTCATCGTCGTCATCCTGCTCGCGGTCGTGCTGCTGGTGCGACCGACCGGACTCATGGGGAAGAGGGCATGACCGTGAACACCACCTCCCGACCTTCGTGGAAGCGGTTCCTGCCCGCGATCGCCGGCGGCCTGCTCGTCGTCGTCATGGCTCTGCTGCCGCTGCTGAACATCTCCATCCCCGGCGTGCTGCCAGGACCCACTTACACGCCCGGAAGCCTCGCGCTGCTGTCGCTGTGCCTGGTGTTCGCGGCCCTGGCGCTGTCGTACAACCTGCTGCTGGGCACGGCCGGCATGCTCTCCTTCGGCCACGCCCTCTACTTCGGCGCGGGCGCCTACGGCCTCGGCATCGTGCTGCGGGCGACCGACCTCCCGCTGTGGCCGGGCATCTTCGTCGCGATCCTCGGCGGCCTGGTGATCGCGGTCGTCACAGGTGCCGTCGCGATGCGCGTCTCGGGCATCCCCTTCGCCATGGTCACCCTCGCCTTTGCCCAGGCCGGTTCGGTGCTCGTGCGCCGCAACCAGCAGGTCACCGGCGGCGAGGAGGGCTCTCCCTCCGCACCACCCACGTGCCGGACTGGCTCGTCGGGGTCATCAACACGAAGAACCTGTACTGGCTCATGCTGGTGATCCTCGTGATCGTGTACCTCGTCGTCCTCTGGGTCGACCGCTCGCGCCTCGGCCACCTCGCCGCGGCGACGCGGGAGAACGAGCTGCGGGTGCGGGTGCTGGGCCTGCGCCCGGTCTACGCGCGCCTCATCGTGTTCGTCGTGGCCGCCTTCTGCGCGGGGCTCGCCGGCATCGGCTACCTGCTGCTGCAGTCGGGCACGCAGCCGTTCTCGGTCAGCGCCGACCTCACGATCACCGTCCTGGTGATGGTCGTGCTCGGCGGCGTCGGCTACCGCTGGGGGCGATCGTGGGCGGCGTGCTGTTCACGATCCTCGACCAGCGGCTGAAGGTGCTCGCGCGCGCCGAGGAGCTGCACGCCCTCCCGGACTTCCTGCGCATCCCGCTCACCGAGCCGCTGTTCCTGCTGGGCGTGCTGTTCATCCTCGTCGTGATGTTCCTGCCCGGCGGCATCGCCGGAACCGTGGACTCGTGGATGCGCAAGCGCCGCGGCAGCGCCCACACCGGCGCGGGCCTCGAGCAGCTGGACTCGGCCGAGCTCGCCGATGCTGGTCAGGGCGGAGCGGTCGTGCGATGATTCCTGGAATGCAGGAGAACGTGGAGGGCCCGCACACGATCGGTCGCTGGCTCCGTGAGCGCGCCGGCGCCGACCCGCGCCGCATCGCGATCGACGACCGCGGCGTCGCCCTGGACTACCGCACCCTGCACTCCCGCGCCGAGCGGCTCGCGACCACACTGTCGGATGCCGGCTACGGCCCCGGTCACCGCATCGCCACCGTCTCGGGCAACTCCGCCGACCACGTGGTCGCCTTCTTCGCCTGCGCGCTGCTGGGCATCGCCCTCGTGCCGCTGTCCTGGCGGCTGACGCCCAACGAGCTCGCCGACCTCGTCCGCCGCAGCGAGGCCGCCCTCGTTCTTGTGGACGACGAGTACTCGGCGCTCGCCGCCGCGGCGCTGCACGTGCGGGGGAGCAGGCGCCGGCATCCGCGATCCTCGGCGAGACCGGAGTCGAGCGCGCGGTGACCGCCTGCCCGGACCCGGTCGCGCGACGGGGCGCGCAGGACGACGATCCGCTGCTGGTCATCTTCACCTCCGGGAGCGAGGCCGCGCCCAAGGGCGTCGTCCTCACGCACGCGAACTGCTTCTGGAACAACCTCGCGCTCTCGCGCGCGATGCCGCTGACCTCCGACGACGTCGTGCTGGCGATCCTGCCGCAGTACCACGTCGCCGCCTGGAACGTGCAGCCCCTGCTGGCATGGTGGATGGGCGCGACCGTCGTGCTGGAGCGCTCCTTCCAGCCCGGCCGGGTGCTCCAGCTCATCCAGGACCGCGGCGTCACCGCGATGATGGGCGTGCCCACGCAGTATCGGATGCTGCACGACGCCCCGAATGGGAGACCACCGACCTCAGCACCCTGCGGATCGCCCTCGTGGGCGGCGCCACGATCCCCGAGGATCTCGCCGCCGACTGGGCGCCCCGCGGCATCCGGCTCACCCAGGGCTACGGGCTCACCGAGGCCGGCCCGAATGTGCTCTCGCTCCCCGCGGCGGACGCCGAAGCGCACCCGGGTGCGGTGGGGCGACCGTACGCGACCGTCGACGTCTGCCTCGTGGACCCTGCGACCGGTATGCCGCTCGACGGCGAGGCGACGGGCGAGCTGTGGGTGCGCGGGCCGAGCGTGTTCGCCGGATACCTGGGCGACCCTGACGCGACCGCGCGTGCCATGGTCGGAGAATGGCTGCGCACGGGCGATCTCGTCAGCCGCGACGCGAGCGGGGTGTACCGGGTCGTCGACCGGCTCAAGGACATCTTCGTCTCCGGCGGGAGAACGTCGCCCCGGCCGAGGTCGAGGCCGCGCTGACCTCGCATCCGCTCGTCTCGGCCGCCGCCGTCGTGGGCGTGCCCGACCTCGTGTGGGGGAGCGCGGCGTGGCGTTCGTCACCGCCATCGGACCGGTGTCGCAGGACGAGGTCCTCGCGCACATCCGCACGCGCCTGGCCGCCTTCAAGCTGCCCGTGCGCATCGTCTTCGTCGACGAGCTTCCCCGTTCCACGATCGAGAAGGTCGCCCGCCGACGCCTGCGCGATCTCGCCCAGCGACTGATCGCCCCGACACCCCAGGAGAGCAGCGATGTCCGCACTGACTGACGACGAGCAGGAGCTCGTCTCGCCCGCCACCGGGCGTCCGCTGACCAAGCGCGGCGAGGCGACCCGCCGCCGGCTGCTCGAGGCCGCCGAGGCGGTGTTCGCCGAGCTCGGCTACCACGAGGCGTCGATCGTGAAGATCACCGAGCGCGCCGGCGTCGCCCTGGGCACGTTCTACCTCTACTTCGACAGCAAGCAGACGATCTTCGAGGCGCTCGTCATCGACCTCAACAGCCGCGTGCGGCACTCGATGACCGAGGCGATGACGGGCGCGACGAGCCGTATCGAGGCGGAGCGCCGCGGCTTCGAGGGGTTCTTCCGATTCACGGCCGAGCACCCCGCGCTGTACCGGGTCGTGCGCGAGGCCGAGTTCGTCTCACCTCAGGCCATGCGGCTGCACTACGAACGCATCGTCGAGGGATACGTCGCGGGGCTCAGCGCCGCGCAGGCCGACGGCGATGTCGACGCCGCGCTCGACCCGGAGATCACCGCCTGGGCGCTGATGGGCATGGGCGAGCTGATCGGCATGCGATTCCTGCTCTGGGAGCGCGACGCCGCGGGCACCGCGCCGACGGAGATCGACCCGGCCGTGATCGATTCGATGATGCTGTTCATCCGGAACGCGCTCGCCGCGCGGACCACGCACGAGGAGGACACCCAGGGATGAGTGAGCAGGACCTCTCCGGCAAGCGCGCCGTCATCACCGGCGGCGCGAGCGGCATCGGCCTCGCGTGCGCGCACGAATTCGCCGGCCGCGGCGCGCAGGTCGTGATCGCCGACGTCAACCAGGAGGCCGCGGAAGCAGCCGCGACCGAGGTCGGCGGCGAGGCCTGGGTCGTGGACCTGTCCGACACCGCGCCGCTGGACACGCTCGAGCTCGACGCCGACATCCTCGTCAACAACGCCGGCATCCAGCGGGTCAGCCCCATCGAGGAGTTCGACCCGGAGATGTTCCGCGTCATCCAGCGCATCATGGTCGAAGCACCGTTCCTGCTGATCCGGGCTGCGCTCCCCGGGATGTATGCGCGCGGCTGGGGGCGCGTCATCAACATCTCGAGCGTGCACGGGCTGCGCGCGAGCGCCTTCAAATCGGCGTACGTCACCGCCAAGCACGGCCTCGAAGGGCTGTCGAAGGTCACCGGCCTCGAAGGCGGCCCGCACGGCGTCACGAGCAACTGCATCAACCCCGGTTACGTGCGCACCCCGCTGGTCGAGAAGCAGATCGCCGATCAGGCGCGGGTGCACGGCATCCCCGAGTCCGAGGTCGTCGAGAAGATCATGCTCACCGAGAGCGCGATCAAGAGGATGGTCGAAGCCGACGAGGTCGCCTCACTCGCCGGCTGGCTCGCATCCGACAAGGCGTCGATGGTCACCGGTGCCTCCTACACGATGGATGGCGGATGGACGTCTCGATGAGTACGCACACCTATCGCACGCTGGACGTCCCCGTCTCCGGTGGCAGCCTGCGCGTGGGCGTCTGGGAGCCGGAGGACGCAACGGATGCCACCCCCAGCGTTCTCGCGATCCACGGCGTGACCGCGTCGCATCTGGCCTGGCCGTTCGTCGTGGATCAGCTGCCGGGCGTGCGGGTGATCGCGCCGGATCTGCGCGGGCGCGGGCGGAGCAACGAGCTCTCGGGTCCTGCCGGTCTGAGCGCGCACGCCGACGACGTCGTCGCCGTGCTCGACGCGCTCGGCGTCGACAGTCTTCCCGTCATCGGTCACTCGATGGGCGGCTTCGTCTCGGTGGTGCTCGCTCACCGGCATCCGGATCGGATCACCCGGGTCGTGCTGATCGACGGCGGGCTCCCGCTCGACGTCCCGGCCGGCCTCGGGGCCGAGCAACTCGTCTCGGCGATCCTCGGCCCGACGGCGGAGCGCCTCTCGCGCCGCTGGGCGGGCGTCGAGGACTACATCGCGGGGTTCTGGCGCGAGCATCCGGCGTTCGCCGAGGTCTGGAGCGAGGAGCTCGAGCGCTACATCGCCTACGACCTGGTCCCGGAGGGCGACGCCTTCCGGCCCGCGACGAGCTACCAGACGACCGTCGACGACACGATCGACATGAACACCGGCACGGCTCTGCCGGAGGCGCTGGCCTCGATCCGGCATCCGATGGTCTTCCTCAGCGTGCCACGAGGATTGCAGAACGAGGAGCCGGGGCTGTATGCGCCGGATCACCTCCAGAACGTGCTCGCGGCCCTGCCATCGGTGCGGCACATCGCTCTCGACGACCTCAACCACTACACGGTGGTCATGAGCCCGCAGGGCGCCGCCGCGATCGGCGACGTGCTGCGCGAAGAGGTGCGCGCGGGGACGCCGATCGCCGGCCGCTGAGCACCCTCCCGACTGCGTCCCTCCCGGTCGTTGAGCGAGCACGGCCGAAGGCCGAGCGAGACGAAACGCGGTTGCTCGACCGGGAGAGGGCGGTCACCTTCGTACGTTCGCGATCCGCGACGACAGCTCGTGCGCATGCGCCAGGAGCGTGCGCCCGAGCGACTGGATGCGGTCGGGGCCGAAGCGGAACTCGACGCCGGTGAGGCTCAGCGCCCATTCGGGCGGCCCACCCGATCGAAGACGGCCGCGCCGATGCCCCAGCTGCCCTCCACGATGAGTCCGGGGTTGATCGCGAAGCCGCGGGCCTTCGTTTCGGCGATCCGCTTGCGCAGGGGCGACTCGGAATGGGGGCGTCCCCAGGCGTCGTCGAGGTCGGTGTGGCGACCCAGATAGGCATCCACATCGTGATCAGGCAGGAACGAGAGGATCGCGAGGCCGGCACTGGCGACGCCGAGCGGGAAGCGCACGCCTTCGCTGAGCACGAAGGAGCGGATCGGGAAGGAGCCGTCCTCGCGCAGCAGGCACACAGTCTCGTCCGCGCGGCGCACCGACAGGAACGCGCTCTCCTCGGTCGTGACCGCCAGGGAGCGCACGATGTCACGCGCGACCGCGGTCACGTCGTAGCGTGCCGCGGCCACGCTCCCCATAAGGAAGAGCTCGGGTCCCGGCATCCATCGCGAGGTCTCCTCATCGCGGTCGACGAGGCCCTCCGCCCGCAGTGCGGAGAGCAGACGGTGGGCGGTGGATCGGCTCAGGCCCGCCTTGACGGCGAGCTCGTGCAGCGCGCCCCCGCCCTCGCCCGCAGAGGTGACGAGACGGAGCAGGAGCGCGGCCCGGGCGATGGCCTGCGCGCCGGGCACCGTCCGAGTCGAGAGTGATTCCATAATGTGGACGCTAGTCCGAATCCTGGCCACATGGCAAGCACGGGCTTGTTCCCCTCGCGCGGACGACGGATGCTGGAATGACGACTTACACGAAGGAGTGCCGCGTGATCGACAAACAGTGGAGTTCTGCCGCTGAGGCAGTGGCCGACATCCCCGACGGGACATCGCTGGCCGTCGGCGGGTTCGGACTCTCCGGAAACCCCATCGCCCTCATCGAGGCGCTGCTCGCCCAGGGCACGACCGACCTCAGCATCGTCAGCAACAACTGCGGCGTCGACGACTGGGGCCTGGGCGTTCTGCTGCAGGCCAAGCGCATCCGCAAGATGACCTCGTCCTACGTCGGCGAGAACAAGGAGTTCGAGCGCCAGTTCCTCTCGGGCGAGCTGGAGCTGGAGCTCACGCCCCAGGGCACGCTCGCCGAGAAGCTGCGCGCCGGCGGCTCCGGCATCGCCGCCTTCTTCACGCAGACCGGCGTCGGCACGCAGGTGGCCGAGGGCGGGCTCCCGCGTCGCTACGGCGCCGACGGTCAGATCGCCGTCGCCTCGCCCGTGAAGGACACCCGCGTGTTCGAGGTCCGCGGCGAGGAGCGCGAGTTCGTGCTGGAAGAGGCGATCGCCACCGACTTCTCGCTCGTGCACGCCGCCGTCGGCGATCGTCACGGCAACCTCGTCTTCAACAAGGCGGCACGCAACTTCAACCCTCTGGCGGCGATGGCCGGCCGTGTCTGCATCGCCCAGGTGGAGCGCCTCGTCGAGCCCGGTGAGCTCGACCCCGACGCGATCCACCTCCCGGGCGTGTTCGTCCACCGCATCGTCGAGGTCGGCAGCGACATCGAGAAGCGCATCGAACGGCGCACGGTCGCCGTGGAAGGAGCCTGAGCATGGGACTCGACCGCAACCAGATGGCGGCCCGCGCGGCGCAAGAGCTCTCCGACGGCTCCTATGTGAACCTCGGCATCGGCCTGCCGACTCTCGTGCCGAACTATGTTCCCGAGGGTGTCACGGTGGTGCTGCAGTCCGAGAACGGCATCCTCGGCGTCGGGCCGTACCCGACCGAGGAGAATGTCGACCCCGATCTGATCAACGCGGGCAAGGAGACGGTCACCACCCTGCCCGGCTCGGCCTTCTTCGACTCGGCGACCAGCTTCGGCATGATCCGCGGCGGCAAGATCGACGCGGCGATCCTCGGCGCGATGCAGGTCTCGGCCACCGGCGACATCGCCAACTGGATGATCCCCGGCAAGATGGTCAAGGGTCCGGGCGGCGCGATGGACCTCGTCCACGGCGCGGCGAAGGTGATCGTACTGATGGAGCACGTCGCCAAGGACGGCTCGGCGAAGGTCGTGAACGAGTGCTCGCTGCCGCTGACGGGGCGCGGCGTCGTCGACCGGATCATCACCGATCTCGCCGTCATCGACGTCACCGATGAAGGACTCGTGCTCGTCGAGACCGCCCCGGGCGTTACGGTCGAGGAGGTCGTCGCCGCCACCGAGCCGGCGCTGATCGTCTCGGAGAACCTGAAGGAGACCGCATGAATGCCACCGATGTCGTCATCGTCGCCGCCGCGCGCACCGCGCAGGGTCGCCTGAAGGGGCAGCTGGCGTCGTTCACCGCTCCGCAGCTCGGGTCCTTCGCGATCCGCGGCGCACTGGAGCAGGGGGTGTCTCTCCGGATGCCGTCGACGCGGTCATCATCGGCCAGGTGCTGGCGGCCGGCTCCGGGCAGAACGCCGCCCGCCAGGCGGCCATCGGGGCGGGCCTCGGCTGGGACGTTCCCGCACACTCGGTCAACAAGGTGTGCCTGTCGGGGCTCACCGCGATCATCGACGCCAAGCGCATGATCGACAGCGGCGACGCCACGACGGTCGTCGCCGCAGGCATGGAATCGATGACCCGTGCCCCGCACTTGCTCATGGGCTCGCGCGACGGCTGGGCCTACGGCAGCGTCGAGGTTCTCGACCACATGGCCTACGACGGGCTGACCGACGCCTACGACAACGAGAGCATGGGCCTGTCGACCGAGCGCCACAACGAGCGGTTCGAGCTCACCCGCGAAGATCAGGACCATGTCGCAGCCCTCTCGCATCAGCGCGCCGCCGCGGCGCAGGAGGCCGGTGTCTTCGACGCCGAGATCGTCCCCGTCGAGGTGCCCCAGCGTCGCGGCGAGCCGATCGTCGTGACCAAGGACGAGGGCGTCCGTCCCGACACGACGGTCGAGTCCCTCGCCGGTCTACGCCCGGCGTTCGCGAAGGACGGCACGATCACCGCGGGCAACTCCTCGCAGATCTCCGACGGCGCCTCCGCGGTGATCGTCACGACCCGCGAGAACGCCGAGGCGCAGGGGTGGCCCGTGCTCGTCGTGATCGGGGCGAACGGCCAGGTCGCCGGTCCCGACAACTCGCTCCAGGCGCAGCCCTCGCGCGCGATCGAGCGTGCCCTCGAGAAGCAGGGGATCGCGGCATCCGACCTCGACCTCGTCGAGATCAACGAGGCCTTCGGCGCCGTCGTCGCGCGCTCGGTGCGCGAACTCGGGGTCTCCCCGGACATCGTGAACATCCACGGCGGTGGAATCGCGATCGGTCACCCGATCGGGGCCTCCGGTACGCGCCTGGTCGTGCACCTGGCGCATGAGCTGGCGCGACGCGGCTCCGGCACGGCAGCCGTCGGCCTCTGCGGAGGAGGAGGTCAGGGCGAGGCCCTCATCCTCACCCGCTGACGGCGCGCGGCACCCGCTCTGTCGCGAGTGGTCTCACAGATTCACCTTCTCGCCCTGCGAGAGCCCGAATCTGTGGGACCACTCGGCAGGGCAGGGCGGCGGCTGAGTCCTCTCAGCCGTCGCGGCGCTTGAGCTGCTTCTCGGCGCGCTTGAGCTGCTTCCGTGTCTCCTTGTTCAGCGGCTCCACGTCGGCGGTGGGAACACCGCGGCGCTCGCGGTTGAGGTCGACGATCGCGCCGATGGCGAGCGCGAGGGTGATGCCCCAGCTGAGCCAGGCGAGGGCCACGCGCCAGGTCCACTCCTGTTCACGCGACCCGCGAAGCAGTGACATTCCGGCGGTGATCGCCCCGATGATCCCGGTGCTGAAGAGGTAGCCCATGTGCTCCACGCTACCCCGAGCGCTAGAATCTGTGGTGGCCCCGGCATCGCCCGGCGGCCCCTTGACTGTGTATCTACCGGCCGCCGGCATCCTCCGGCGGAAAGCGGCGGCACCCTGACCCCGCTCCCGCGGAGGTGCAAGCCATGTCCCATTCTGTTTCTTCCCCTGCTTCCGAACGCAGTCTCCTGCAGATCGCAGGACTGCCCTACTTCCTGATCGCCTTCGTCGCCCGCCTGCCGTTCGCGATGATGGTCGTCGGCGTTCTCACCGTCGTCGTCTCCGCGCGCGGCTCGCTCTCGGTCGGCGGTCTGACCTCGGCCGCCGTCGGCGTCGGCACGGCGATCTTCGGCCCGCTCCTGGGCGCGGCCGCGGATCGTTTCGGACAGCGACCCGTCCTCGTGGTCCTCGCCTTGGCGAACGGCACGATGCTGGCGGTGTTCGGCCTCATCGTCTACGGCGACGCCTCCGACGCCCTCGTGCTGCTCGCGGGGTTCGGCATAGGCGCGACGGCGCCGCAGGTGGCGCCGATGTCGCGCTCCCGGCTGGTGACCATGATCAGCGAGCGGATGCCGGCGAGCCGGCAGGCGCGGACGGTCTCGGGGACGATGGCCTACGAATCGGCCGCCGATGAAATGGTGTTCGTGTTCGGGCCCTTCATCGTGGGCCTGTTCGCCTCGCTCATCGCGCCCTGGGCGCCGCTGGCGGGAGCGGCGGCGCTCACGGTGCTGTTCGTCGGCGCCTTCGCGCTGCATCCGAGCGGGAAGCACATCGCGCTGGCGCGCGGGAGGACGGGAAGGCGCCCTCGCCGGCATCCGATCTCTTCCGCCCGCCCTGCTCGTCGTGGTCGTGGGCATCTTCGGGGTCGGCTTGTTCTTCGGCTCGATGCTGACGTCGCTGACGGCCTTCATGGACGAGCGCGGCGCGCCGGAGCAGGCGGGCTCCTGTACGGGGTGATGGGGATCGGCTCGGCGCTGCTCGCGCTCGGGTCGCCTGGTTCCCGGCGCGGTTCACACTGCGCGCCCGCTGGCTGGTCTTCGCCGTCATCCTGCTGCTGGGCACGCTCCTGCTGCCCCTCGTCGAGACACCTGCGGGGATGATGGCGGCGCTCGCCGTGATCGGCATCGGCATCGGCCCGACACTCGTGACGCAGTACAGCTTCGGTGCGGCACGGAGCCCGGCGGGCCGCTCGGCGACGGTCATGACGATGCTCGGCTCCGGCGTCATCGTCGGCCAGTCCGTCGCCGCTGCCGCCACGGGGATCCTGGCCGATCGCGCCGGCGCCGACGCGGCACTGCTCGTCCCGATCGCCGCGGCCGTGGTCGTGGTGGCCATGGCGGCGATCAACTGGCCGTTGAGCGCGGTCCATCGGGCTGCACGCAGACCTCGGTAGCCTGGGGAGAACGCGTCACCGTCGTAAGGAGCCGCCGTGTCCGCAGCAGAATTCGTCGTCGTCGCCAATCGCCTGCCGGTGGACCGGGTCGTCACGGGCGACGGCGAGGAGTCCTGGCGGCCGTCTCCTGGGGTCTCGTGGCCGCCCTCGAACCCGTGATGAAGCAGGCGCAGGGCGCCTGGGTCGGATGGGCGGGCCAGCCCGATCTCGAGGTGGCCCCTTCACCTTCGACGGCCTCGCGCTCATCCCGGTCTCCCTCAGCGCCGAGGAGGTCGCCGAGTACTACGAGGGCTTCTCGAACGACACGATCTGGCCGCTGTACCACGACGTGATCGCGCCGCCGCAGTTCCACCGCGAATGGTGGGACGCCTACGTGCGGGTGAACCGGCGCTTCGCGGAGGCGGCCGCACGCGCCACCGCCTCCGGCGGCACCGTCTGGGTGCACGACTACCAGCTGCAGCTGGTGCCGCGGATGCTGCGCGAGCTGCGCCCCAATGTCACGATCGGCTACTTCCATCACATCCCCTTCCCCGCGCACGGCCTCTACGCCCAGCTGCCCTGGCGCGATCAGGTGCTCGAAGGTCTCCTGGGCGCCGACGTCATCGGATTCCAGCGCGCGCAGGACGCCACCTACTTCCTCGCCGCGGTGCGCCGGCGGCTCCGCTACGAGGTGAAGGCCTCCACGGTCGCGCTGCCCGATGGCCGCACGCCGCTCGTGAAGGGCTTCCCGATCTCCATCGACACGGCGCCGTACCGTGAGATGGCACAGCGCCCCGACATCCTCGCCCGCGCGGCCGAGATCCGCGAGGGCCTGGGTGGTCCCAAGAAGATCCTGCTCGGCGTCGACCGGCTCGACTACACCAAGGGTATCCGTCATCGCATCAAGGCCTACGGAGAGCTGCTGGACCAGGGGCGGATCTCGGTGGAGGACGTCACCTTCGTGCAGGTGGCGAGCCCGAGCCGCGAGCGGGTGGACGCGTACATGCAGCTGCGCGACGAGATCGAGCTGTCGGTGGCCCGGATCAACGGCGATCACGACACGACCGGCCACACCGCGATCCGCTATCTGCACCAGGGCTTCCCGCGCGAGGAGATGGTCGCCCTCTACCTCGCCGCCGACGTCATGCTCGTCACGGCGCTCCGCGACGGCATGAACCTCGTGGCGAAGGAGTACGTCGCGACCCGCGGGACAACCGCGGCGTGCTGGTGCTCAGCGAGTTCACCGGCGCCGCCGATGAGCTGCGCCGGGCCGTGCGCGTGAACCCCCACGACATCGAAGGGCTCAAGGACGCGATCATGACCGCCATCGAGATGCCGCCCGCCGAACAGGGAAGGCGGATGCGGTCGCTGCGCAAGCGCGTGCTGGAGAACGACGTCACGGCGTGGTCCGACTCCTTCCTCGCCGCTCTCGCCGAGGCCCGGGAGGGGCGCGCATGACCCGCCTGTGGTCTCCGGATGCCGCCGAGCCGCCCCTTCGCACGCTGGCCGCCACGCCGCGCCTGCTCGTCGCCCTGGACTTCGACGGCACCGCCTCGCCGCTCGTCGACGATCCGATGGCGGCCCGCGCGCTCCCCGAGGTCCGGGAGCAGGTCGAGCGACTGGCGGCTCTGCCCGACACCACTGTCGCCTACGTCTCGGGGCGCAGCATGCACGATCTGAGGGTCATCGCCGAGCACGACGATGACTCGCCGATCGTCCTGGCGGGCTCGCACGGTGCCCAGTACTGGTATCCGGGGCAGGGTGAGGAGCAGCCGGCGGATGCCGCCTCCGAGCTCCGCGCCGAGCTCGGCGATCTCGTGCGCACGCTCCTGGACGGCCATGCGGGAGCGAACTTCGAGCCGAAGGCGCTGGGGTTCGGCGTGCACACGCGCCTGGCCGCGCCCGAGGTCGAGGAGGCCGTCTTCGCCGCCGTCGACGAGCTGATGGCCGAACGTGCGCCGCACTGGCGTCGCCGACAGGGGCACAACATCCTGGAGTTCTCGTCGACGGCGACCGGAAAGGATGCCGCGATCGGCATATTGCGGGAGCGCTTCGACGCCACCGGCGTCCTCTTCGCCGGCGACGATGTGACCGACGAGGATGCCATGCGTGTGCTGGGCGCGGGCGACCTCGGTGTGCGCGTCGGGGCGGGGGAGACCGCGGCCACCCTGCGTGTCGAGAGTCCACAACAGATCGCCCTGCTCTTGGACGCACTGGCGACCGAGCGCGCCGCCGGACGGGAATAGACTTCGTCTATGTCCTCCCACGAGCCTTCCTCCTCTGCGCCCATCGACATGAAGCCCCGCAGCCGCGTCGTCACCGACGGCATCGAGGCAACGACCTCCCGCGGCATGCTCCGCGGCGTCGGCATGGGCGACGCCGACTGGGACAAGCCGCAGATCGGCATCGCGTCGAGCTGGAACGAGATCACCCCCTGCAACCTGAGCCTGGACCGTCTGGCGCAGGGCGCAAAGGAGGGCGTGCACTCCGGCGGCGGCTACCCGCTGCAGTTCGGCACGATCTCCGTCTCGGACGGCATCTCGATGGGCCACGAGGGCATGCACTTCTCCCTCGTCTCGCGCGAGGTCATCGCCGACTCCGTCGAGACGGTCATCATGGCCGAACGGCTCGACGGCAGCGTGCTGCTGGCGGGCTGCGACAAGTCGATCCCGGGCATGCTCATGGCATCCGCCCGCCTCGACCTCTCCAGTGTCTTCCTCTACGCCGGCTCGATCGCCCCGGGCTGGGTCAAGCTCTCCGACGGCACGGAGAAGGAGATCACGATCATCGACTCCTTCGAGGGCGTCGGCGCCTGTCGTGCCGGCCGGATGACCGAAGAGGACCTCAAGCGCATCGAATGCTCCTTCGCGCCCGGCGAGGGCGCCTGCGGCGGCATGTACACCGCCAACACCATGGCCTCCGTCGCCGAGGCGCTGGGCCTGAGCCTGCCCGGCTCGGCCGCCCCGCCCTCCGCCGACCGTCGCCGCGACTACTTCGCCCGCCGCTCCGGCGAGGCGGTCGTGAACCTGCTGCGGCAGGGCATCACGACCAGTGACATCCTGACGAAGGAGGCGTTCGAGAACGCCATCGCCCTCGCCATGGCACTCGGTGGCTCGACCAACGTCGTCCTCCACCTCCTCGCGATCGCCCGCGAGGCCCAGGTCGAGTTGAGCCTGCACGACTTCAACCGCATCGGCAGCAGGACGCCGCACGTGGCCGACATGAAGCCCTTCGGCAAGTACGTCATGAACGACGTCGACCGTCATGGCGGCATCCCGGTCATCATGAAGGCGATGCTCGATGAAGGCCTGATCCACGGCGACGCACTGACGGTCACCGGGAAGACCGTGGCCGAGAACCTCGCCGAGCTGAACCCCGACCCCATCGACGGTGAGGTCATCCACACCTTCGACGACCCGATCCACGCCTCCGGCGGCATCACGATCCTGCACGGCTCACTGGCGCCCGAGGGCGCCGTGGTGAAGTCGGCCGGCTTCGACGCCGACGTCTTCGAGGGGCCGGCGCGCGTGTTCGAGCGCGAACGCGCCGCGATGGACGCGCTGGCGAACGGCGAGGTCAACGCCGGCGATGTCATCGTCATCCGCTACGAAGGACCCAAGGGCGGCCCCGGCATGCGCGAGATGCTGGCCATCACCGCGGCCATCAAGGGCGCGGGGCTCGGAAAAGATGTACTACTCTTGACTGACGGACGATTCTCAGGCGGCACAACCGGCCTGTGCATCGGCCACATAGCACCCGAAGCGGTGGACGCTGGTCCCATCGCCTTCGTGCGCGATGGTGATCTGATACGGGTCGATATCGCAGCTCGCACTCTTGACCTACTCGTCGAAGAGGCAGAGCTGAGCTCCCGCCGAGAAGGCTGGGAGCCACTTCCTCCGCGCTATACCCGTGGCGTTCTTGCCAAATACTCCCGTCTTGTCCGGTCCGCTGCCGAGGGCGCGACGACGGGTTAGATCACCCCGGCGCAGCCCTGCGCTCGCCTCGCGTGACAGAGTTTCGACATCGACAGGAACCTCAATGAGTGCTGATCCCTCCCAGGCCGTGCCACGGCCGCCGTCCCGACCTGCCGCCGCCCCCGAGATCACCGGGGCCGAGGCCGTCGTCCGATCGCTGGAGAACCTCGGCGTCACGGACGTCTTCGGGATCCCCGGCGGAGCCATCCTCCCGGTCTACGACCCGATGATGGACGCGTCCGAGATCCGTCACATCCTCGTCCGTCACGAGCAGGGCGCCGGTCACGCCGCCGAAGGGTACGCCGCCGCATCCGGGAAGGTCGGTGTCGCGATCGCGACCTCCGGCCCCGGTGCGACCAACCTCGTCACGGCCATCGCCGACGCCTACATGGACTCGGTGCCGATGGTCTGCATCACCGGTCAGGTGTTCTCCACCCTCATGGGCACGGACGCCTTCCAGGAGGCCGACATCGTCGGTATCACGATGCCGATCACGAAGCACTCGATCCTCGTCACCCAGGCCTCGGAGATCCCCGGAGCGATCGCCGCGGCGTTCGAGATCGCCGGCACCGGTCGCCCCGGCCCCGTGCTCGTGGACATCACCAAGGACGCCCAGCAGGCGGTGGCCCCCTATGTGTGGCCGCCCAAGGTCGAGCTCCTCGGCTACCGTCCGGTCACCAAGGCCCACGGCAAGCAGATCCAGGCGGCAGCAGCCCTTCTGGCCGACGCCAAGAAGCCCGTGCTGTACGTCGGCGGCGGGGTCATCCGCGGTCGCGCCTCGGCGGAACTGCTCAGCCTCGCCGAGGCGACGGGCGCCCCGGTGGTCACGACGCTCATGGCGCGCGGTGCCTTCCCCGACTCGCACGCCCAGCATCTCGGCATGCCGGGCATGCACGGCACGGTTCCCGCGGTGCTGGCTCTGCAGGAGGCCGACCTCCTCATCTCCCTCGGCGCGCGCTTCGACGACCGCGTGACCGGCAAGGCGGCCCTGTTCGCCCCGCACGCGAAGGTCGTGCACGTCGACATCGACCCGGCCGAGATCTCCAAGATCCGCACCGCCGATGTGCCGATCGTGGGCGATGTGCGCGATGTGATCGTCGACCTCGAGTCGGCGTTCCGCAGCGCGATCGGCGACTCCACGCCCGACATCGAGGAGTGGTGGTCCTACCTGGACGGGCTCCGGGCAGAGTTCCCGCTCGGCTACACGGCGCCCACCGATGGGCTGCTGGCGCCGCAGTACGTGATCCAGCGCATCGGAGAGCTCACCGGCCCGGAGGCGATCTACGCCGCCGGCGTCGGCCAGCACCAGATGTGGGCGGCGCAGTTCATCAAGTACGAGCGCCCCAACGCCTGGCTCAACTCCGGCGGTGCCGGCACCATGGGCTACTCGGTGCCGGCCGCGATGGGCGCCAAGGTCGCCGAGCCCGACCGCGTCGTGTGGGCGATCGACGGCGACGGCTGCTTCCAGATGACCAACCAGGAGCTCGCGACCTGCGCGATCAACAACATCCCGATCAAGGTCGCGATCATCAACAACTCCTCGCTGGGCATGGTGCGCCAGTGGCAGACGCTGTTCTACGACGGCCGGTACTCCAACACCGATCTGAACACCGGCCACGACACCGTGCGCATCCCCGACTTCGTCAAGCTCGCCGAGGCCTACGGTTGCCTCGCGATCCGCGTCGAGAAGGAAGAGGACGTGGATGCCGCGATCGAGACCGCCCTGGAGACGAACGACCGCCCCGTCGTGATCGATTTCGTCGTCAGCGCCGACGCCATGGTGTGGCCGATGGTCCCGCAGGGCGTGAGCAACAGCTATGTGCAGTACGCGCGCGATCACGCGCCGACGTTCGACGAGGAGGCGTAGACCATGTCCACTCACGTGCTGAGCCTCCTGGTGGAGGATCGTCCGGGCCTTCTGACCCGCGTCGCCGGGCTCTTCGCCCGTCGCGGCTTCAACATCCACTCGCTCGCGGTGGGGTGACCGAGGTCCCCGGGATCTCGCGCATCACCGTCGTCGTGGATGTCGAGGATCTGCCTCTGGAGCAGGTCACCAAGCAGCTGAACAAGCTGGTGAACGTCATCAAGATCGTCGAGCTCGATTTCGCGGCATCCGTCCAGCGCGAGCACATGCTGATCAAGGTGCGCACCGACAACACCACGCGCTCGAACGTGCTGGAGGTCGTGAACCTCTTCCGCGCGTCGGTCGTGGACTACTCCACCGATGCGCTCGTCGTCGAAGTGACCGGCGACAAGGGCAAGGTCGACGCGCTGCTGCGGGCTCTGGAGCCCTTCGGCATCAAGGAGATCGCGCAGTCGGGTCTCGTCGCCATCGGCCGCGGATCCAAGAGCATCACAGAGCGCGTCCTGCGCGGCTGAACCATAAACCAAGACCACGGTCGCTGAGCCTGTCGAGGCGCCCGTCACCGATTTCGGCCCTTCGACAGGCTCAGGGGCCGAACCTCACCAGAATCAAGGAGAAACAACAGTGAGCACCGAGATCTTCTACGACAGCGACGCCGACCTGTCGATCATCCAGGGCAAGAAGGTGGCCATCGTCGGCTACGGCTCCCAGGGGCACGCCCACGCGCAGAACCTGCGCGACTCGGGCGTCGAGGTCGCCATCGCACTCAAGGAAGGGTCGAAGTCGATCGCCAAGGCGGAGGAGGCCGGTTTCCCGGTCAAGAACGTCGCCGACGCCACCGAGTGGGCCGACGTCATCATGATCCTCGCCCCCGACCAGCACCAGCGCGGCATCTACAGCGACTCCATCAAGGACAAGCTGACCCCGGGCAAGGCCCTCGCCTTCGCGCACGGCTTCAACATCCGCTTCGGCTACATCGACGCTCCTGAGGGCGTCGACGTGATCCTCGTCGCGCCGAAGGCGCCCGGCCACACGGTGCGTCGCGAGTTCGTCGCCGGTCGCGGCATCCCGGACATCATCGCCGTGGAGAAGGATGCCTCGGGCAAGGCGTGGGACCTCGCCCTCTCCTACGCGAAGGCCATCGGCGGCACCCGTGCGGGCGTCATCAAGACCACCTTCACCGAAGAGACCGAGACCGACCTGTTCGGTGAGCAGGCCGTGCTCTGCGGCGGCATGAGCCACCTCGTGCAGGCGGGCTTCGAGACCCTCGTCGAGGCGGGGTACCAGCCGCAGATCGCCTACTTCGAGGTGCTGCACGAGCTCAAGCTCATCGTCGACCTCATGTGGGAGGGCGGCATCGCCAAGCAGCGCTGGTCGATCTCCGACACCGCCGAGTACGGCGACTACGTCTCCGGCCCGCGCGTCATCGACAGCGCCGTCAAGGAGAGCATGAAGGGTGTCCTCGCCGACATCCAGTCGGGTGCCTTCGCGAAGCGCTTCATCGACGACCAGGACAACGGCGGTGAGGAGTTCCTGTCGCTGCGCGCCAAGGAGGAGACCCACCCGATCGAGGCCACCGGCAAGGAGCTGCGCTCCCTGTTCGCCTGGAAGCAGCAGGACGAGGACTACGTGGATGGTTCGGCTGCGCGCTGACACACGTGACCCGTACCACCTCTGACATGCGCGCCCGCGCCGTCCTGCTGGAGATCGCCGTGCAGGACAGTGCGGGCGCGCGCGTCGCTCTCGCCTCCGGCGCCGACCGCCTCGAGCTGTGTCAGGCGCTGGAGGTCGGCGGCCTCACGCCCTCGATCGGCGTCGTCGAGTCGGCGTTCGACGCCGTCGACCCGCGGCGGGTCGCCGTGCTCGTGCGGCCGCGTCCCGGTGGCTTCGTGTACGACGCCGATGAGGTCGATGCGGTCGCCCGCGACATCCGTGCCGTCGTGAGCCGTGGGGCCGGCAGCGTGGTCGTCGGCGCGCTCACGCCCGAGGGCGGCGCGGATGCGGAGGCGCTGCGCCGATGGTCGGATGCCGCGGAGCACGCCGAGATCGTCTTCCACCGCGCGATCGACACGCTGGGCGATCCCGTCGCCCTCATCGACGACCTGGCGGACCTCGGCGTGAGGCGCGTTCTCAGCTCCGGGGGAGCGGCACGCAGCATCGACGGCACCGGCAGTCTCGCGCGCATGGTCGAGCGTGCCGCCGGACGCCTGGAGATCATGGCCGGCGGTGGCGTCCGCGTGGAAGACATCCCTGCGCTCATCTCCACCGGTGTCGACGCCGTGCATCTGTCGGCGCGCCGTCGCGCCGGGGACTCCGGCGGCGGCCCCGGCGGCGGGGGAGCCGTGGGATACGACGTGACGGATGCGGCGACGGTGGTTGCGGCATCCGATGCCCTCGGAGCCTGGGCCTGAACGCCGGCGCCGCGACTCTCAGGCGAGAGCGGGCTGTGCGGCGGCTTCGGCGGACCGGCGACGTGCTCGCCGGAGCTCGCCGCCGACGATGATCACGATGCCCGTCGCGGCGATGCCGACGGCCGTCGGGAATCCCAGACCGATCGGAGCGTCCCAGGGCGACTCGTGCAGCACCGTCATCATGATGCTGGAGATGGCGTAGTCACCGATCGGGTTCACGAACAGAAGGATGCCGACACCGAGCAGCCCAGCCTTCGGCGCCCAGGGCAGGGCTACGAGGGCCGGTGCGAGCGCGACGATCCAGAACACGGCATAGGCGGGCGTCGGGTTGTCCATCGCGTACAGGCAGGCTTCCGTGGTGACCCCTCGAAGCAGGGCCGCCAGAGGCGGGCGGCGTTGAGGAAGGCGGCGACGGAGAGCCCGATCAGCACCGCCCCGAGGATTCTGGTCATGACGCCAAGGTAGCGCTGCCGCCTCGTCGGCGCGATACCCCTTGCCCGGCGCACCGGACTCGGATAGCACCTCCGGTTGAGGTGCGGGGGCTCCCATGATTCCGACGCGGTTCCTCCTCCGGCGCAAGCGCGCCACCTCGTCGGGGGTCGTCCGGTACTGACGCAGGACTGGGCGTCGCAGCCGTGAGACGCCGCCGCGCCCGCTCGAGAGGAGCGGACGCGGCGGCGTGTTCGCGGAAGCGGTCAGTTGATGACGATCGGGGCGTCCTCGGGGTTCTCCCATACCGGGGCGGGCAGGAGCGTGTCGGTGTTGCCGGCCTGGATCTCGCGCAGTGCCGCGGCGATCTCGTCGGAGTTCTCCGGCACGTTCAGACCGCATGCCTGCAGTTCAGAGGCGAAGCGCAGCGTGAGTCGGTTCTTGCCGGCTTCGACTGCTTCGGCGGTGGTGCCGCTGTGGATCTCGCTGCCGGTCTGGATATCGGGGACGTCTTCGCAGACGTGGTAGACGCTGCCGCCGGCGACCCAGTAGACATTGTCTTCGCCGAGGAGCTGGATGACGGTCGACTGGTCGGCCGTGTACTGCTCGACCGAGGGGGCGAGAAGCTGGCGCCGAAGTAGGCGGCCACGAGTGCGAGCACGATCCCGACGCCTCCGGCGACGCCCTTCTGGGTGCCGCTCATGTCCTTGTTCAGGAAGATGAGCAGTACCAGCGGCAGGAAGGCGATGATCGCGATGATCGCGCCCAGCTGGTTCTGCACGAAGAAGCGGACCTTGTCCTCCTTGCTGGCGGGGTCGAGCGCGTTGGCCTTCTTCCACAGCAGGGAGCCCGTGATCGCGAGGGCGGCGATGACCACGAGGAGCACGATCAGGGTGACGAAGGCCCAGGTCGGGAAGACCGCGGTCGCGTTCTGCTGCTCGAGCAGACCGGTCTCCTGATCACGGACGAAGGTACCGTCCTCGCCGACGAACTCGCGCTGGCGCAGCAACCAGAAGATCCCGACGGCCTCCAGGGCGATCGCGATGGCCCAGAGGATGAGTGCGATGATCCTCTTGCTCTTCGCCTGGCTCTTGGCGCCTTCGGTGGCGACCCACTTCTTCTCGGTCGTGGTGGTCTTCTTCTCGGCACTGTCGGCCATGTGCGGTGTCCTCCCGTATGTCAACGAGTCGATCCTAGTGGGGTGCCGTCGCGGGCGGCTACGGTAGAGACATGGTTCGCGACGCCGAAGATGCCCTGAGCTGGGAGGGCGATGATGACCCGCCCGTTGCGGCACGGAAGGAGACCTCCGCGCCCGCCCTTCCCGAGGGCTGGGACGCGATCGGCAAAGGCAGCGAGACCGTCGGGCGGATCACCGCCGACGGCGCCGTGATCGCGCCGGGCGAGCCCGAGCCGATGAGTACGCCCATGCTGGTGTCGCTGGGGGTGATCGGCGGCGCCTACCTGCTGTACATCGTGGGCTGGATCGTCGGCGGGTTCCGTCTGCAGGGCGTGGCGCTGTTCCTGGTATCGGATGCCGTCGCCTACCAGGCCGCGATGTGGCTCGCCGTCGCGGCACCGGCCCTGTGGTTCCTCGCCGCCTGGGTGCTCACCCGGCGCTCGAAGTCCTGGGTGCGCCTCGTGGCGCTGCTGGCGGGGTCGTCGTGCTCATTCCCTGGCCGTTCGTGATGTTCGGCTCTCTCGGAGGTGGACTGTGACATCCGATACCGCGGTCAGGACGCCCGCGCCGCGCTGGGCGGCGGTGGCGATCCTCGGGCTGACCGGCCTCCTCTACGCCTATGCGCTGTGGAACGCGGTCGCCTTCCTCATCGAGCACTCCACGGGCGGCCTCTCGCTCTACGGGTGGTTCGTGCTGATCTTCGCGATCCTGTTCCCGCTCATCGCCTTCGCGATCGTGTACGCGATCGGCAACGGACGCGGGGCGCTGGAGCTCTTCCTCGTCGCGATCGCCGGGCTCGGGGTCGTCGCGGTTTTTTGGCTGAACGTGGTGGCGCATTTCGCCGCCTCGCCGACGCTGTTCGCCGCCTGACGCCGTCCGTCACGGGTCGTCACACGTCCGGGCGGCGTGCGCTGCTCCGCTAAAGTGGTGATGATCGCGCCCCCACGGTGTGCGGCGCATCGGTCTGTTCCGCGCTGCGGCGCCAACCCGAAGGATTCCCTAGTGCCGAAGCCTGTCGTGCTCCTCGCCGAAGAACTCTCGCCCGCCACCGTCGATGCGCTGGGCCCTGACTTCGACATCCGCTCGGTCGACGGCACGGACCGTCCGGCGCTGTTCTCCGCGCTGTCCGACGCCGACGCGGTCCTCGTGCGCTCGGCGACCAAGATCGACGCCGAGGCGCTCTCGCACGCGCCGCAGCTGAAGGTCGTGGCACGCGCGGGCGTCGGGCTCGACAACGTCGACATCAAGGCGGCGACGACAGCCGGTGTCATGGTGGTCAACGCGCCGACCTCGAACATCGTCTCCGCCGCCGAGCTCACGGTCGGACACGTCCTGAGCCTGGCTCGCCGCATCCCGGCGGCGCACGCTTCGCTGTCGGCGGGGGAGTGGAAGCGCAGCTCCTTCACGGGCGCCGAGCTCTTCGAGAAGACGGTCGGCATCGTGGGCCTCGGCCGCATCGGTGCGCTCGTGGCGGCGCGTCTGGCGGCCTTCGACGTCAAGCTGATCGCCTATGACCCCTATGTGACGAGCGCTCGTGCGCAGCAGCTGGGCGTGCAGCTCGTCTCGCTCGACGAGCTCGTCGCCGAAGCCGACTTCCTTACGATCCACATGCCGAAGACCCCCGAGACGGCGGGGATGATCGGTGCCGAGCAGCTGAAGGCGATGAAGAAGACCGCCTACGTCGTCAACGTCGCCCGTGGCGGCCTGATCGACGAGGACGCCCTGCTCGTCGCGCTGCAGACCGGTGAGATCGCCGGCGCGGGCCTGGACGTGTTCACCACCGAACCGCCCGCCGAGGGCAGCACCGCGCGGGCGCTGCTGTCGCTGCCCAACGTCGTGGTCACCCCGCACCTGGGGGCGAGTACCGAGGAGGCGCAGGAGAAGGCCGGCGTGTCGGTCGCGAACTCCGTGCGTCTTGCGCTCGGCGGCGACCTCGTCCCGGATGCGGTCAACGTCGCCGGCGGCGTCATCGACCCCTATGTGCGCCCCGGCATCCCGCTCGTGGAGAAGCTCGGACAGATCTTCGCCGCACTCGCGCTGTCGCCGCTGACGAGCCTCGACGTCGAGGTGCACGGCGAGCTCAACGAGTATGACGTGAGCGTGCTCAAGCTCGCAGCCCTCAAGGGTCTGTTCACCAACATCGTCAGCGAGACCGTGTCGTACGTGAACGCGCCTCTGCTGGCCGAGCAGCGCGGGATCGCCGTCCGCCTGCTGCAGGACGAGGTCAGCGACGAGTTCCGCAATGTGATCACCCTGCGCGGCGCGCTTTCGGACGGCTCGCAGCTCGCGGTCTCGGGAACCCTCACCGGCACGAAGCAGATCGAGAAGCTCGTCGGCATCAACGACCACGCGCTCGAACTGCCGATCGAGAAGCACCACCTGGTGATGCTCTACACCGATCGCCCCGGCATCGTGGCCGTCTACGGCCAGAAGTTCGGCGACGCCGGCATCAACATCGCCGGTCTCCAGGTCGCCCGCGAGCAGGCCGGCGGCCAGGCGCTCAGCGTCCTGACGCTGGACTCGCCGGTGCCCGACGAGCTGCTCGAGGACGTGCGTGCGGCGATCGACGCCGACCTGCTGCGTCAGATCCAGATCACGGAGCAGTAACCGCCCGTACGAGGTCGATCACGGCCGCCAGACCTTCTCCGCTCGGATTGAGCGTGACGTCGACGTCGTGGCGGAGCGCGTTGTTGAAGTACAGGCCGTCGCTGACGAGCATGACGAGGTCCAGCGACGCCTCGTCGCGCACATGGGGTCGGATGCTGTCGGCCCACCGCAGTCGGACGGCTTTCAGCGCGTCCACTGCGGCGGGTGAGCCGGACTGTGCGATGCGCGAGACCGCGGTCAGCGCCCGGGCGAGAGGGTCGTCGAGGATGATCGAGGTGCGCAGGTAGTAGGAGACGGGGCCGTCCTCGGCGGCGTGCATCGTCTCGATATCAGCCTCGACCAGCTCGTTCATCCGCGCGACGAGCCCGGCGGCGAGTTCCTCCTTCGAGCCGAAGTGGTAGAGCAGTCCGCCCTTGGAGACCCCTGCTCTCTTCGCGGTGGCGTCGAGGGTGGCGGTGCGCTCACCATCCGTGAGCAGGATCTCTTCGAAGGCGTCGAGGACACGTTCTCGTGCGCGCGGGGGACGAGCCATCGGATCTCCTCTGCTCAGCGGATTGTCAAGGCGATCTGCATTACTATACCAGCTGGACGGTATAGTAATTCCGTCATCGCATACTACTGAGGTACATCATGGTCTCCACCGCTTCAATCCCCGTGCTGCACGAGGACGGGCCGCGCGCCGGCATCCGAGGCTGGCTCGCACTCGTCGTGCTCATGCTCCCGGTGCTGCTCGTCTCCATCGACAACACGGTGCTGAGCTTCGCTCTGCCCGAGATCGCGATGGCGCTGGCGCCCACGGGGGCCGAGCAGCTGTGGATCATCGACGTCTACCCGCTCGTGCTGGCCGGCCTCCTCGTGACCATGGGAACGCTCGGCGATCGCTTCGGGCGACGCCGGATGCTGCTGATCGGCGCCACCGGTTTCGCCGCCGTCTCCGCGCTCGCCGCCTTCGCGCCCACCGCGGGCCTGCTCATCGCCTCGCGCGCGCTCCTCGGCTTCTTCGGCGCCATGCTCATGCCGTCGACGCTGTCGCTGCTGCGCTCGATCTTCACCAACCGCGATCAGCGACGCCTGGCCATCGCGGTGTGGGCGGCCGCCTTCTCCGCCGGCTCGGCGCTCGGCCCCATCGTCGGCGGGCTCCTCCTCGAGCACTACTGGTGGGGCTCGGTGTTCCTGTTGGCCGTGCCCGTGCTCATCCCGCTGCTGGTCGCCGCGCCGTTCCTCGTGCCCGAGAGCCGCGACCCGAACCCGGGCCGGATCGACCCGGTGAGTATCGTCCTGTCGATGGCGGCGATGATCCCGTTCGTCTACGCGATCAAGTCCTTCGCCGTGGACGGCCCGAACTGGGTCGGCGGCGCCTGGGGGCTGGCGGGCATCCTCATGGGCGTGCTCTTCGTCCGGCGCCAGCTGCGCGCCGCGGCGAGCGGACGCACCCCCATGCTCGACATGGCGTTGTTCCGCCGGGGCGCGTTCTCCGGTGCGATCCTGGTGAACCTGCTCAGCGTCGTCGCGCTCGTGGGCTTCCTCTACTTCGTGCCGCAGCATCTGCAGCTCGTCCTCGGGATGTCGCCGATGATGGCCGGGCTCGCGCTCGTGCCGGGCATGCTCGCGATCATCGTCTCCGGACTCGGCGTCGTGCCGATCTCACGTCGTGTGGCGCCCCGCATCGTCGTGCCCGCCGCGCTGACCTTCTCCGTGGCCGGATACCTGCTCGTCGCCTTCGCCGCCGACGGGCACGCGCTCACCTCGCTGATCCTCGCCTTCGTCGTGCTGGGCATCGGCATCGGCGCGGCGGAGACCATCTCCAACGAACTGATCCTCGCCCACGCCCCTGCGGAGAAGGCGGGGGCGGCCAGCGCCGTGTCCGAGACGGCCTATGAACTGGGGGCAGTGCTGGGCACCGCGGTGCTCGGCGGGCTCATCACCGCGTTCTATCGGGGTGCGTTCGTGGTCCCGGAGGGCGTCCCGGATGCCGCGGCATCCGCCGCCCGCGAGACGCTCGCCGGCGCCTGGACGGTCGCTCAGGACCTGCCCGGCGAGATCGGCGGGGCGCTGTGGGACGCCGCCATCGCCGCCTTCGAGTCCGGCGTCACCGTGACGTCGCTCATCGGTGCTGTGCTCGTGCTCGGCGCGGTCGTGATCGCGGGCGCTACGCTGGGCGGACGCGCCCGTAAGGAGTGAGCCGCGGGAGCGCACCCGAGGAGGACCATGCCGACCCAGGAGCCGACCTTCACGAGCCTGGCGTTCGGCCAGGGGCGCTTCGACTACGGCGACGTGCTGCTGGCCTCGCTGCCGCCGCGCGCCTCCCGTGATCCGCGGGCATGGGCGGAGACGATGTTCTCGCCCCGCAGCACGCCGTGGCCGGTGAAGGCGCTGTTCGGCATCCGGATGGTGCTCGTCCCGCTTCTGGGGTTGCGGCCGGCGCCGCGCGGGGTCTTCGACGTGCGGGAGGTGAAGGGCGAGGAGGCGCTGCTCGCCTTCGACGACGACCACCTCGACTTCCGCTGCGCCGTCGCCGTGGATCCGACCGCCGAGATCGTGCGCGTCACCACGGTCGTGCGCCTGCGCAACGGGCGGGGACGCCTCTATTTCGCGCCCGTGAGCCTGCTGCACCCCTTCGTCGTCCACGCCATGCTGCGGCGGGCGCGAAGGATCCTCGCAGGCGAGGGCACGGCGGCGGGCCGCGCCTGACACCGGAGGAAACGTGGTCGGGACCGGCCGTGCGCGCTCGGTACGCTGGAGGAGCCGGAGGAGCCCGGCAGTGCGCAACGAAGGAGAGCCATGTCGCGTGTCGTGAAGCTTGCCGTCATCCCCGGTGACGGCATCGGGGTCGAGGTCATCGCCGAGGCCGAGAAGGTGCTGGACGCCGTCACGGCAGACAGCGACGTCACGTTCGACAAGACCCGCTTCGCGCTCGGCGCCACCCGCTACCTGGAGACCGGCGACACGCTCACCGACGAGGATCTCGAGGCGATCAAGGCTCAGGACGCGATCCTCCTCGGCGCCGTCGGCGGCGTCCCGGGCGACCCGCGCCTGCGCGAGGCGAACATCGAGCGCGGACTCCTGCTGCGACTCCGCTTCGAGCTCGACCACTACGCCAACATCCGTCCCGCCCGGCTCTTCCCCGGCGCGCACACGCCTCTCGCCGATCCCGGCGAGATCGACTTCGTCGTCGTACGCGAGGGCACCGAGGGGCCGTACGTCGGCAACGGCGGCTCGATCCGCCGCGGCACGCCGCACGAGGTCGCCAACGAGACCTCGGTGAACACCGCCTTCGGCGTCGAGCGGGTCGTCCGGCACGCCTTCGCGCTCGCGCAGCGCCGCCGCAAGCGGCTCACGCTCGTGCACAAGACCAACGTCCTCGTCCACGCGGGCGGCATCTGGCAGCGCGTCGTCGAGCAGGTCGGCGCCGAGCACCCCGATATCGAGGTGGACTACCTGCACGTGGACGCCGCGACCATCTTCCTCGTCGACAACCCCTCGCGCTTCGACGTGATCGTCACCGACAACCTCTTCGGCGACATCCTCACCGACCTCGCCGGCGCCGTGGCCGGCGGCATCGGGCTCGCGGCATCCGGTAATGTGAACCCCGACGGCACATTCCCGTCGATGTTCGAGCCGGTACATGGCTCGGCTCCTGACATCGCAGGGCAGCAGAAGGCAGACCCGACCGCAGCAATCCTGTCGGTGGCACTGCTCCTGGACCATCTCGGCCTCACTTCGGAGTCCGAGCGGGTCTCTGCAGCCGTTGCAGCCGATGTCGCCGCACGCACCGCACAGGCGCGCACGACCGCCGAGGTCGGCGCGGCCGTCATCGCCCGGCTCTGAGCGCGACCCGACCCAGGGCTGTCGCGCACCGCCGACAGGCGTAGGCTGAGTGCATCCATCGGTGCGCAGAGACGAGCGCATACGCGCAGAACGGACACGACAATGACGACGATCGATGAGACGGCGGCCGTGAAGCCGCTGGAGTTCGCCGTGACCCGCAACCTCCAGGCGGTCGCCCCGGAGCGCCGCGCGGAGATCCTGACCAATCCCGGATTCGGGACGACGTTCACCGACCACATGGTCGACCTGTGCTGGTCGACAGGCGGTGGATGGCACCGCCCGCGCGTGCAGCCCTACGGCCCGATCTCGCTGGACCCGGCGGCGGCCGTCCTCCACTACGGCCAGGAGATCTTCGAGGGCATCAAGGCCTACCGCCACGCCGACGGTTCGATCCACACCTTCCGGCCCGACCAGAACGCCCTGCGTCTGCAGCGCAGCGCCCGCCGCATGGCGCTGCCCGAACTGCCGGTGGAATACTTCATCCAGTCCCTCAAGGAGCTCATCGCCGTCGACGGCGGCTGGGTGCCCTCGGGCGAGGACCAGACGCTGTACCTGCGTCCCTTCATGTTCGCCAAGGAGGCGTTCCTCGGCGTGCGCCCGGCGCAGAAGGTCGCCTACTACCTGATCGCGAGCCCGGCCGGCGCCTACTTCACCGGCGGCGTGAAGCCCGTGAGCATCTGGCTCTCCGAGGACTACGCCCGCGCAGCGAGCAAGGGCGGCACGGGCGCGGCCAAGACCGGCGGCAACTACGCCGCCAGCCTCTTGCCGCAGTCGGAGGCCTCGGCCAACGGTTGCGACCAGGTGGTCTTCCTCGACCCCGACCGCAACGTCGAGGAGCTCGGCGGCATGAACGTGCTCTTCGTCAAGAAGGACGGCACGATCGTGACCCCGTCGTCGGAGAGCATCCTGCCGGGCATCACCCGCGACTCCCTGCTCCAGCTCGCCGAGGATCGCGGGCACACGGTCGAGCGCCGTCCGGTCTCGCTCGCCGAATGGCGCGAGGGCGTGGCATCCGGAGACATCGTCGAGGTCTTCGCCTGCGGCACCGCCGCCGTCGTCACGCCCATCGGCACGCTCAAGGGTGAGGGCTTCGAGGATGCGCAGCCGCAGGGCGAGCTGGCGCTGTCGCTGCGCGAGGAGCTCACCGACATCCAGTACGGGCGTCGCGAGGACCGACACGGCTGGCTGCTGCGCCTGGACGCCTGAGCAATCCGAGAAGTGAAGGGCCCGGAAGCACGCGCGGATAGGCTGTATCCGTGAAGATCGCACGTTTCAGCCACAACGACGCCATCGCCTACGGGATCCTCGACGACGACGAGCTCGTCGTGCTCGCGGGTGATCCGATGTTCGCGGGGTTCGACACGACGGGGCCCGGATCCCCGTGGCGGATGCCGCGCTGCTGGCGCCGGTGATCCCGCGCTCGAAGGTGGTCTGCGTCGGGAAGAACTTCCACGAGCACGCCGCGGAGATGGGCGGGGTCGCTCCGGAGGAGCCGCTGCTCTTCCTCAAGCCGAACACCGCGGTGATCGGACCGGGAGACACGGTCGTGCGCCCGCCGCAGTCGCAGGAGACCCACTTCGAGGGCGAGCTGGCCGTCGTGATCGGCCGCATCGCGAAGAACCTCGCGGCGGAGGACGCCCTCGACTACGTCTTCGGCTATACGGTCGGCAACGACATCACCGCGCGTGACCTGCAGAAGTCCGACGGCCAGTGGTCGCGGGCGAAGGGCTTCGACACGTTCTGCCCGCTCGGTCCCGTGATCGAGACGGAGTTCGACCTGTCGCAGGCGACGCTGACCTCGCGGGTCAACGGCGAGGTGCGGCAGAGCGCGCCGCTGACCGACATGATCCACTCGGTGCCCGAGATCATCGCTTACGCCTCGGCGGTGTTCACGCTGCTTCCGGGCGACGTGATCCTCACGGGAACGCCGGCGGGCGTCGGTGCTTTCGAAGAAGGCGACGTGCTGGAGGCGGAGGTCACCGGCATCGGCATGCTGCGCAACCCCGTGCGCGACGCACTTCCGTCATCGTGATCTCGACGGCGGTCTCGCCGGAGGACGTCGAGCGGATCCAGCGCCGCACCGTCCGGGTTCTCGCGCTGGGCCAGGTGCTCGGCGGCATCGCCTTCGGTGCGACGGTCTCGCTCGGCGCGCTCCTGGCCGCCGACCTCTCGGGCAACGACGCGCTCTCCGGGCTGGCGACCGCGGCGGTCACCCTGGGTGCCGCCCTTGCCGCGATCCCGCTCGCGCGCTTCGCCGGCCGCTTCGGCCGTCGTCGTTCGCTCACCGCGGGCAATCTCCTGGCGCTCATCGGCGTCGCGATCGTCATCACGTCCGCTGCGGTGCGGTCCTTTCCGCTCCTCCTCGTCGGCGTCATCCTGATCGGCATGGGCAACGCCGGCAACCTGCAGTCGCGATTCGCCGCGACCGACCTCGCCGCGGATCGCCACCGCGGGCGCGACCTGTCGGTGGTCGTCTGGTCGACGACGATCGGCGGGGTCGCCGGCCCCCTGCTGCTGACCCCTGGCGAGGTGCTGGGGCAGGCGATCGGCATGCCGCCGCTGACCGGCTCGTACCTGTTCTCGCTCGTCGCGCAGACGATCGCCCTCGTGCTGTACCTCGTGGCGCTGCGCCCCGACCCGCTGCTGCTGGCGCTGCGCATCGCCCGCGGGGAGCAGACGGCGACCGGGCTCGGCGCGGGGGAGGACAGCCCTCTCGTGGCCCGGTACGCCGTCTTCGCCGTCGCGGGCTCGCACGCCGTGATGGCCTCGGTCATGGCGATGACCCCGATCCACCTCTCGCACATGGCGCATCACACGCACGGCGCGCACACCACGAGCGCCGATGTGACGCTGCTCGTCGGCGTCACGATCGCCCTGCACGTCGCCGGGATGTATGCCCTCTCGCCGGTGTTCGGGCTGCTCGCCGACCGCTGGGGTCGGATCCACGTCGTGCTGCTGGGACAGGCGATGCTGGCCGCGTCGCTGGGCACCGCGATCGTGGCGGGGGAGAGCGCCGTGGGCGTGATCATCGCGCTCATCCTGCTTGGTCTCGGATGGAGCGCCGCCACCGTGGCCGGCGCTGCGCTGCTCACCGAGGCCTCCACGGTCATGCAGCGTCCGAAGCGGCAGGGCGTGAGCGATTCGCTCATGAGCCTGTCGGCGGCCGCAGGAGCGGCCCTCGCCGGCGTCGTGCTCGCCGAGTTCGGCTACGGCGGGCTCTCCGCGGCGGCCCTCGTCATCGTGGTGGCGATCGTGGCGCTGGCGCCGCTCGCGGCGCGCCGGATGCGGGCGGCTGCGGCATCCGATCCGCGCTGAGTCCGCGCCGCGGCGGTGCGGCGGTCACGTTTCGCGGAGTTCGTCACGATTCGCGGAGGGAATCGTCGAATCCGGCCGCAGATCGGGACGGCGTCCGCAGAACGTGACGCCGTCGCCGGTATCGGATGCCGTGGACCGATCGCTGCGGCGGTGATGGCCCGGCATCCGCCCGAACTAGACTGGTCAGGCTATGGCTACTCCCGATCCCCGCACCACGACCGCAACGGGCGCCGATGTGCGCGTGCGCTTCTGCCCTTCGCCGACCGGCCTCCCGCACGTCGGACTGATCCGCACCGCCCTGTTCAACTGGGCCTATGCGCGTCACCACGGCGGCAAGCTCATCTTCCGGATCGAGGACACGGATGCCGCGCGCGACAGCGAGGAGAGCTACCAGCAGCTGCTCGACGCGCTGAGGTGGCTGCACATCGACTGGGACGAGGGCGTCGAGGTCGGCGGGCCGCACGCCCCCTACCGGCAGTCGCAGCGCCACGACATTCACCGTGAGGTGCTCGACAAGCTCATCGCCTCCGGCGCCGTCTACGAGAGCTTCTCGAACGCGGAGGAGATCGACGCCCGTAACGAGGCGGCGGGGCGTGCGAAGCAGCTCGGCTACGACAACCACGATCGCGATCTCACCGAGGAGCAGAAGGCGGCGTTCCGCGCCGAGGGGCGTCAGCCCGCGCTGCGCCTGCGCGTCCCGGACCACGACTTGACCTACGTCGACCTCATCCGCGGCGAGGTCACGTTCCCCGGCGGCTCGTTCCCCGACTTCGTGATTGTGCGGCCCAACGGCATCCCGCTGTACACCTTCGTGAACCCGGTCGACGACGCGCTCATGGGTGTGACGCATGTGTTGCGCGGCGAGGACCTCATGCCGTCCACCGCCCGCCAGCTGGCGTTGTACAGCGCGCTCATCGATGCGGGTGTGACGGACTTCCTCCCGCGCTTCGGCCACATGCCGCTCGTCCTGGGCGAGGGCACGAAGAAGCTCTCCAAGCGCGACCCGCGGGCCGACCTGTTCCTGCAGCGCGAGAAGGGGATGATCCCCGAGGGGCTGCTGAACTATCTCGCTCTGCTGGGCTGGTCGATCGGTCCCGACCGCGACGTGTTCTCGCTGGACGAGTTCGTCGCGGCCTTCGACATCGCCGACGTCAACCCGAACCCGGCACGCTTCGACCAGAAGAAGGCCGAGTCGATCAACGGCGACCACATCCGCCTGCTGGAGCCTGCGGACTTCGTCTCGCGCATCACGCCGTACCTGCAGAAGGCCGACGTCGTGAGCGACCCGGTGACCGAGCGCGAGCAGGAGCTGATCGACGCCGCCGCTCCGCTCGTGCAGGAGCGGATGCCGCTCCTCGGCGAGGTGTCGGGACTGCTCGGATTCCTGTTCACGGATGCCGTGACCCCGACGAGGACGCGCTGAAGGTCCTGCCGGCGAACGCGGCGGAGGTGCTCGCCGCATCCGTGGCCGCACTCGAGCCGCTCGACGCCTCGGCATTCACGACGTCGGCCATCCAGGAGGCGCTCTCCGGCGCGCTCGTGGAGGAGCTCGGGCTCAAGCCGCGGGTCGCCTTCGGGCCGCCGCGCGTGGCGATCACCGGTCGCCGCGTGTCGCCGCCGCTGTTCGAGTCGATGGAGCTGCTGGGCAAGGACGTATCCCTGGCGCGCCTGCGCGCCCTCGCCGAGACGTTGTGACACGCGCAACGCGCGGGTTTGGAGCACCCCGCCCGGTCAGGTAGACTTGACCCTCGGTGCACGGCTCCGGCTCGTGCCCTTGGGGTATGGTGTAATTGGCAACACGGCTGATTCTGGTTCAGTTGTTCTTGGTTCGAGTCCAGGTACCCCAGCAGAGAAAAACCCCCGCTCCACCGGGGTTTTCTCGTCTCTACCAGCTGTTTCGCCTCTGCGTTCCGCGAGCTTCTCACGGCCTCTCCCAGGCCTCGATTCCGCCGGGCACGACCGTGAAGAGAGGGTGCGGCATCGGGGAGGCCGCACTCCAGCGCACGAGGTCCTCCGGGCTGCGCTCGTGGAGCTTGCGACCGAGGTGCCGCCACTCGTGGTCGAGCTGCCCGACCGTCACCGGAATCCTCGCGGCATCCGCACCGCCCGGCTGCAGGATCCGCGTGGCGTCGAAGCGGTAGCCGCGCCGTGTCGCCTCCTCGGCGACCCCCTCGAGATAGGCGCCGACGGCGGCGAGCGGCTCGGCCTGCGCGCGGAAGCGCTCCAACTGCGGATGGTTCCGGTATCCGCGGGTGCGCCCCGCCAGCACCGCCTGCGCGAGCAGAGTCTCGCGCCAGCAGGCGACGAGCGCCATGCGGTCGAGGTGGGTCGGATGCAGCGACCAGATCCTCACGATGAGAGCCTCCAATACGCGATGAGGACGAGTGTGACGAAGAAGCCGGAGAGGTAGTTCAGCCAGAGGAACCTTCGCCAGGCGGCGTTCGTCTGCGCCGAGGTCTGGTCGGTGACGCGGAGCGAGGGCGCGCAGTTGAGGATGTAGGGGACGGCGAGCAGCGCGGCGAGGGTTCCCGGCCACGGGACCGCGAGCATGAGGAGCCCGGCCGACGCCCACAGCCCCAGCGCGACCCCCACCGTGCCGCGCGCACCGAACACCGTCGCGATGGAGGCGATCCCCGCCTCCCGGTCGGGCAGGATGTCCTGCACGGCGCCGAAGGCGTGCGCCGCCATACCCCAGAGGAAGAACGCGGTGAGCACCAGGACCACGGGCATGCTGAACTCGGCGCCGGCCAGGGTGAGCCCGACGACGGCGGGGCTGACGAAATGGGTGCTCGAGGTGATCGAGTCGAGCACGGGGCGCTCCTTGAAGCGCAGGCCGGGAGCCGAGTAGGCGATCACCGCGAAGGTGCTCACGGCGATCGCTCCCCATGCGGCGGGGCCGCCCGCGCCGAGGAGCAGGACGAGGAAGGGGACGTTCGTCGCAGCGACGAGGACGAGGAGCGGCTTGTGCAGCGGGGGAGGGAGCAGCGCCCCCTCGATTCCGCCCTTGCGCGGGTTCTTGACGTCGGAGGCGTAGTCGAAGACGTCGTTGATCCCGTACATCGCGAGGTTGTACGGGACGAGGTAGTAGAGCACGCCGACGACGAGCAGCCAGTCCACCTCGCCGGTGGCCAAGAGCATCGCGGCCCGAACGGGAAGGCCGTGTTCACCCAGCTCACGGGGCGTGATGCGACGAACGCCCCGCGCAGCAGGCGCCCCATCGGTGTGCGGCCCCGCATCGTCAGCGTCGCCCACAGCGCGGGCAGCGCCACCGCCACGGCTACGGGATAGGCGAAGTCCTCGAGCGGCGCGAGGCCGATCCGGACGCCGAGGATGAGCGACTCCTCGTAGCCGAAGAGTCCGGCCCCGATCATGATGCTGTCGAAGACCGCGGTGAGGGCGATGAGCACGACGACAGTGAGGACGACCGCCGTTGCATGACCGCGCCGATCGGGAAGGCGACGGGTGAGGAGGATGCCGCCGATCGCCGCGCCCGCAAGGAAGGGCAGGGTGAGGAACGCATAGGTCATCTCGGCGCCTTCCGGAGGGCGAGGATGCGCACCGATCCGGTGTAGAGCACCATCGTGCACAGCACGAGGAAGACGAGGAAGACGGGCTCCTCCAGCGGCATCTCCGGCCCGAGCATGATGCCCGTCGCCACGACGGCGTCGCCGTGCAGGAAGACCCCGGCGGCGATGCCCGCGGCATCCCACAGCAGCAGGAACGCCAGCCCTGCGGCGGTGACGAGCGCCGCTGCGGCGGCGTCACGCCAGAAGAACAGGCGGAAACGCCGGTCGAGCAGCAGCATGCATCCGATGCCCGCCAGCAGCGCGCCGAGATACGCGAAGCCCATCAACGGCTCCGCTCCGTCGTCCGGGCGGGCGTCGGCACCGCGGTGGGTCCGGCCGAATGGTCGCCGCGGATCCGCTTGAGGACGAGCTCCGCGCTGATCAGGCACATCGGCACGCCGACGCCCGGCGCCGTCGTCGCTCCCGCGTAGTAGAGGCCCGCGACGCGCTTCGACTGGTTCTGCGGACGCAGGAAGGCGCTCTGGCGAAGGGTGTGCGCCGGCCCGAGCATGCCGCCGCGCCAGGAGTGGTAGTCGCGCGCGAAGTCGGCGGGGCCGAGCGTGTGACGCACCACGACCCGCTCGCGGAGGTCCGGGATGCCCGCCCAGCGCGCGATCTGGTCGATGGCCGCATCCGCGGCGCGCTCCACAGCCGGGTCGCCGGCGCCGTCGGCGCCACCGGAGCCGAGGGCGGGCTCGGCCGGCACGGGGACGAGCACGAAGAGGTTCTCGTGGCCCGCCGGGGCGACGCCGGCATCCGTCGCGCTCGGTCGGCAGACGTAGATCGAGGCGGGATCGGGAATCCGGGGGTCCTCACCGAAGATCGCGGAGAAGTTCTCCTTCCAGTCCCGGGTGAAGAGCAGCGAGTGATGCGACAGCTCGGGGAGGGCACCCGACACCCCCAGCAGGACGATCACGGCACCCGGGCCGCTCACGCGTCGCTCCCACCACGATTCCGGGTAGCTCTGCGCCTCCGGATGCAGAAGCACCGTCTCGGTGTGGTGCAGGTCGGCGGCGGAGACGACGACATCGCTCGTCTCCCGGTGCTCTGCTCCGTCGCCGTCACGCCAGTGCACGCCGGTGACGCGCTTTCTCCCTTGTGCTCCGGTGGTGATGATGCGTGTCACCTCGGCGTCTCGGACGATCTCGACGCCCTGCGCCTCGGCGAGGCGCTCGATCCGCGTCACCAGCTCCCCGAAGCCGCCCATCGGGTACTGCACGCCCTCGTCGAGGTCGAGCGCGCTCATGAGGTGATACATCGCGGGTGCACGGGCGGGATCGGTCCCGAGGAACACCGCCGGGTAGCCGAGGATCTGGCGGAGGACAGGATGCCGGAACCGCCCGGCCACGTGCCTCTCCAGGGAACGCGTGAGCAGGGGAACGAGCCGTGGCAGATCGCGCAGCACTTCACGACCCGTCAGCGATCGCGCGCGGGTGAAGGGGTTGTAGAGGAAGTGCTTCTCGGCCATGTCGGTTGCATGCGCGGCGGAGGCCAGGTAGTCGGCGAGGACGCTCGCGCTGCCGGGCTCGAGGGCTTCGAAGGTCTCGGCGACCTTCGCGGTGCCGAACGGAACGGTCACAGGCGGATCGGGCTGGAGCGGATCCTCCGGCTCTCGGAAGACCCGGTAGCCCGGGTCGAGCGTCCTCAGATCGAGCTGCTCCTCGGCGCTGGTCCCGAGCAGCCGGAAGAAGTGGTCGAAGACCCGCGGCATGAGATACCACGATGGTCCGGTGTCGAAGCGGAACCCGTCGCGCTCGAGCACCCCGGCCCGTCCTCCAGGCGGTCGTTCCTCTCGAGCAGCCGGACCGAGTGTCCTTCCCGGGCGAGCAGCGCGGCAGTCGCGAGACCTGCCACGCCGCCGCCGACGACCACGGTGCGGGTCATGCGCGTGCGACCCTCGGCGCACCCGCGACCGAGCGCAGGAGGACGCCCGCCTTGGCCGGGGCGGGCAGCCGCACCCGCCGCTCGTACAGCTCGGCCGGCGAGGCGGCCGCGATGCGGTCGGTGAGCGCGGAGAACAGGCCGAGCGCGCTCCTGACCGCGGTGCGCGCATCGCGGGGAGCAACGGCAGGACGGATGCCGCATCCGCGAGCTGGGAGCGGATGGTCACCACCCATCGCCGCAGCTCCGGCTCGCTGAGACGCCCCTGAGGGCTGAGGTAGCTGCGCCCGAGACGAGAGGTGTCATCGGCGAGATCGCGGAGAAAGTTCACGTTCTGGAAGGCGGCCCCAGCTGCCTGGCGCCGTGCTCGAGCATCCGGCGCTGCTCGGGGTCCTGCGGCTCTTCGCGGAGGAAGACCCGCAGGCACATGAGTCCGACCACCTCGGCGGAGCCGTGGACGTAGTCGCGATGCGCCTCGAAGCCGAAGGCGACGACATGGTCGGACGGCGCGGTCTCGCTCGTGGCCTCGGAGAGCGGCGGGAGGTCGGCGCGCATAGACGAGAAGAAGGGGTCGATGAGCGTCGCATCGATGCCCGACTCCCGGGCCGTCCTCGCAAAGGCGTGCACGACCGGATTGCAGCTGTAGCCGAGGGCGAGGGCCGACGCCGTCTCCTCGGCGAGCGCGGTGAGGGCGCGATGCTGCTGCAACGGTGTCAGCCCTGCCTCGGAGGCGACGCCGTCGACGAGCTCGTCGGCGACCCGGACGAGCGCGTAGATGTTCCGCACGTGGCGGCGGTGCCGACGACCGAGGAGGCGCGTGGCCATTCCGAACGATGTGGAGTAGGCGTCGATGACCTGTTTGGAGGCGCGTTCCGCGGTCGCGGAGTACCGGTCGAAGGACGCGAGGCGATCGAGTGCTCGGCTCATGCGCGCCGTCCCTCCAGCGATGAGGCGAGGCGGATGCAGAGTCGTATGACCGCCGCGGGCACGATATCCTCCCTGTTGGCCAGCGCATCGATGCCGGCGCGCATCTGCTGCTCCATCAGGGAACGTGCGTACTCCTCGGCACCGCAGTCGGTGAGCAGTGCCCGGAGCATGCCACCCTCTCCTTCGCCGGCGATGAAGTCCTCGAAGTGCGGCGCGATGGCGGGCCACGCGGCCGTCGTCCGGGCGAAGGCGATGATCGCCGTCTCCTTCCCCTCGCGAAGATCGGAGAAGGGATCCTTTCCATGACTCTCCGGTGCGCCGAACGTCGAGAGGAGATCGTCCTGGAGCTGAAATGCCACCCCTAGGTGCCTTCCGGCCTCTCCGATAGCGCTCTCGAGCTCAGGCGAGGTCCCGGCGAGGACTGCCGCCGCACGCATCGGGAGCTCGAAGGTGTAGGTCGCCGTCTTCAGGCGGGACATCGACAGCACGGTGTGCAGCTCCGCGGGGATGACGCCGTCGCTGAGGCCCACGTCGAGCAGCTCCCGGCGACGGATTCGGTGATGGTGCGATCCAGGAGGTCGAGGAGTGCGAGACGCATCTGCGGGGGCAGCTGCTCGCGCGCGAAGGCCTGCAGCGCCGCGGTGAGCATGAGATCGCCCATCAGGATCCCGCCCGTTCGCGCCCAGTGCAGGACATCGTCCTGACTGGGCCGCCTCGGCGCGCTCGAAGCCGGTGCGGCATCCGCCTCGGTCTTCTGCAGCAGCGCTCCGATCAGATTCGGCCGGTGTCGCCGTGTGAGATCCCCATCGATCACATCGTCATGGAGGAGGAAGGAGTAGTGCAGGAGCTCGACGGCTGCGGCGATGCGCACGACGGACGGGCGGGATGCGGAAACCGGGCGGTCTGCGGCGAGGGCGTCGAACAACTCGATCAGCAGCCGAGGGCGGAGCAGCTTGCCGCCGAGGATGCAGACGCCTGCTTCCTCCCACAGCGCCCCGAAATGCGTGCCATAGGCGGCTGCGGCCCGCGAGCGCGACTCGAGGAAGGCGGCGAGTTCACGACCGACGGCCTCGACGGTCTCTTCGTGCGCCGGACGCGCTGTGACCAGACCGACCATCATGAGTCGATCCGAGCGAGCCAATCGCCCTCCTGGAGCAGGGGAACTGTTCGACGAGCCAGGGACTGAATGCGAAAGGCGCGCGCGCGACGGCTTCGGCCAGTGAGTCCGGGGCGATCCAGTGCCATTCCGCGACCTCGGAAGGGTCCGGTCTGAGTTCTCCGGCGAGCCTCGCCACGAAGACCGGGCAGACTTCGTTCTCGACGATGCCGTCGGGGTCCACTGCGCGGTAGCGGAAATCGGGCAGTGCGCATCGGGTGTCGGCGACGCCCGTGCCGAGCTCCTCGGCGGCGCGCCTGCGGATCGCCTGCTCAGGAGACTCGGCCGGTCGCGGGTGCCCGCAGAAGCTGTTCGTCCATACGCCGGGCCAGGTCCGCTTCGAGAGGGCGCGGCGAGTCGTCAGAAGAAGTCCGCGCTCGTCGAGCACGTAGCAGGAGAAGGCGAGATGGAGGGAGTGTCGCGCGTGTGGACCTCGGACTTGGAGGCTGTTCCGATCGGGGAGCCTTCCTCGTCCAGGAGTACGACATCTTCGGGTGCGTCACTCGGCATTCCCTAACTCTATACAAATTAGGTCAGAACAAGAGAGAATAGCGACAAGGAAATACTAACTCGACGTAAACTATCAACCATACATAGAGATCTGCGGATAATATATGCGAATGGTGAATTCTTCGGCGGAGGGGTCGGCGGACCCGATCGCGCAGAGTCTCTACGACGTGCGGTTCAGCAACCTCCGCGACGAACTGGTGACGAGCTGGCCCGTCTCCGACGAGGACGTCGAGCAGATCGCGCGAGTGATGGCCGCTCTCTCTGCGCTTCGGCAAGCCGAGCAGGAGGTCTCCGACGCCTCGCAGAAGTACATGAGGCTCAGCAAGCAGGACATGCGGGCGATCCACTACCTGATCGTCGCCGGCAATCGCGGCGCATTCGTCACCCCCGGCATGCTGGCGGCCCATCTCCACATCTCGGCGGCATCGACGACGAAACTGCTCAACCGGCTCGAGTCGGGCGGACACATCGTCCGGAACGTGCACCCCACCGATCGCCGGGCCTTCGCGATCACCGTGACGCCGGAGACCGAGGCGTCGGCGGTGCAGACCGTCGGGCGCCAGCACGCGAGTCGTTTCCACGCGGCCGCCCGGCTCACCCGGGAGGAGAGGGACACCGTCATCCGCTTCCTCGACGACATGACCGCAGGGCTGTCGCTGGACGGGGCGAGCTGGGCTCAAGGACTCGACTGACGCTGTGAAGAGCGCGCTCACCTCTTCCGGATGACATCCGTGCAAGCCGACGCGTGCGATCCGCCACCATCGGGGAATGGATCTTCTGACGTGGGTCGGCGTTGCCCTGGCCGTCGTGTGCGTCATCATGATCGGAGTGGCAGTGGTGTCCGCCGTGGCGTACCGCAGGCGTCGATGAGCACGGGTGAACCGAAGGAGTGCGAGATGGCCGATGTCGAGGAGCTTCAGGCGCGGGTGGCCGAACTCGAGCAGGAGAACGCGCTGCTGCGCACCGGCAGGCCCGGGTTCTCGTGGCGAAGCGTCGTCGCCGGACTCCTGATCGTCGTCGGCCTGATCCTGGCGCCGGTCGCCGTGCTGGGAACCTGGGCGCGTGTTCAGCTCGTCGACACCGATCGCTTCGTGTCGACCTTCGCGCCGCTCGCGCAGGATCCGGATGTCCAGGCGTTCGTCTCCGATCAGGTGTCGGATGCCGTGATCGCCCAGCTCGACAGCGAGACCCTCGTGCGGGAGGTCTTCGACGGCATCCGACAGCTCGATCTGCCACCGCGCGCGTCTGCTGCTCTCACCCTGCTGGAGGCTCCTGCGGCGCAGGGGATCGATTCGCTCGTGGCCCGCACTGTCGACGAGATCATCGCCTCCGAGCAGTTCGCGACCATTTGGGCGGGCACCCTTCGCGTGACGCATGAGCGGGCCGTGGCGGTGCTCCAAGGGCAGCCCGACACCCTGGTCGTCCTGACCGACGACGGCGTCCTCGCCGTCGATCTCGGAGTGGTCGTCGGCACCGCCCAGGAGGTGCTCGTCGAACGCGGGCTGACCTTCGCCGAGGCCCTGCCGGTGGTCGAGCGCGCGGTTCCGATCGTGCAGGCCGACGCGCTCGTGCTCGTGCGGACCCTGTACCAGGTGGCCGTCGTCGCCGGCTACTGGCTGCCCTGGGTCGTGCTCGCGCTCCTGACCGCCGGAGTGCTGCTCAGCCTCAACCGGCCGCGAGCGGTCGCGCTCACGGGCGCCTGTCTGGTGGCGGTCTTCCTGCTGACGGCTGCGGGGCTAGGCATCGGGCGCACCTTCTTCGTCGCCGCGGTCAGTCCGGCGGTCATGCCCGCCGCATCCGCTCATGCGATCTTCGAGCAGCTCACCGCCCTCATGCTGTCCACCGTCCTGGCGCTGACCCTCGCCGCGGCGATCATCGCGGTCATCGCCTGGCTGGCCGGTGGCAGCCGCTGGGCGAGAGGGGTGCGCGCGGCATCCGATCAGGGATTCGGTGCGGTACGCGCATCCGCCGACCGGCACGGACTCTCGACCGGCCGCTTCGGGCGGGCCGTCGACCGCTGGCATCTCGCGATCGTCGTCGTCGCAGCGATCGCCTCGATCCTGCTGCTCCTGGCGCTGCGTCCCGTCACGCTCGGTGCGGTCATCGGCGCCGTCGCGCTGTTCCTCGGCGTCCTGCTGGTCGCACAACTGCTGCGACGCCCCGCGCCGCCCGAGAGATCGGATGCCGCAGCCGCCGAGCCGAGCGATGACGTCGTGCCGAGCGAGATCGGTCAATAGCATGGGGCGCATGGTCAAGGAACTCTCCATCGGCACCGCGCTCGGCACGACGGATCCGGCGCATGTCCTCGCGCACAAGCTGAACCGGCACACCTTCTGGTGCGGTCAGAGCGGCTCGGGCAAGACATATGCCCTGGGCGTGATGCTGGAGCAGGTCCTGCTGCACACGAGGCTTCCGGTCGTCATCCTCGACCCGAACTCCGACTTCGTCCGACTGGCCGAGGTGCGCGATACGGCGCCCGACGATGTCGCTGAGGAGCTGCGCACGCGCGACATCCGTGTGCGCCGTTCGTCGGCCGCCGACGGAGAGCCCCTCAAGGTGACGTTCCTCGACATGGGAGTGCGCGCCCGCGCCGCGGTCCTGCAGCTGGACCCGGTCGCCGACGCGGAGGATTTCAATGCGGTCCTGCGCGCCGAGTCCGCGCTTCGCGGCGGCGTCGAGGGGTCGATCGTCGACTGGTTCCGCCGACAGGACGATCCGGCGCAGCAGCGGATCGCCACGCGCCTGGAGAACCTCGGCATCGCCGACTGGGACCTGTGGGCGCGGGGCGACGACGATATCAACGACCTCATCGACGAGAAACCCGACGTGGTCGTCGCCGACATCGGAGGCTTTGCGAACTCGGTCGAGCCGAAAGCCGCGGCCCTCGCGATCCTCGACCATCTGTGGGCGAATCGCGCATCGCGAGTCGGACGCCTCATCGTCATCGACGAAGCACACAACCTGTGCCCGCCCGATCCGGTCACAGCGGTCGAGAAGCTGCTCGCCGAGCGCATCGTGCAGATCGCCGCCGAGGGCCGCAAGTACGGTCTGTGGCTGCTGCTGTCCACGCAGCGGCCCTCGAAGGTGCATCCGAACGCCCTCTCGCAGTGCGACAACCTCGCCCTCATGAAGATGAGTTCCCGTCAAGACCTCGAGGAGCTCGGGCGGGTCTTCGGATATGCCCCCGAGGGGTTGCTGTCGCAGGCGAGTTCGTTCACGCAGGGGCAGACGCTGTTCGCGGGCGGATTCGTCCCGCAGGCCCAGCTCGTGCAGATGGGGGAGCGGCTCACGGAAGAGGGCGGCTCGGACGTCGTCATCGAACTGCGCTGACACGATGACGACGCCATCCCCCCCGCGTTGCGCAACGATAAATTGAGCGTATGTCATCGTCGGAACCCGTTGCGGGCGCCAGCACACGCTTCCGCCCACCGCATCGCCAACTGACTCAGATCGACCGTGAACGCCTGAGTGCACGACTCGATGAGGGGTGTGCGAACGAGGGTGTCGTGGTGGTCTCGGCCCCGGCCGGCTACGGGAAGACCGTCGCAGTGGCGGCGTGGGCCGCGCAGCAGGCGACGCCGGTCGCCTGGCTGCGCCTGACCTCCTTCGACACGGACCGGTCGCGAGTGATTCAGGGCATCGTGCGGGCGCTCCAGGCGGCGGCGCAGGAGAGCGTGGCCGACCGCTCGGAAGTGCTCGCCCTCGCCCCGCTGCGCAACTCCGCCGAAGAGGTCGCACGCCAGCTCCTTTTCGCGCTCGAGGCGCTGGAGACGCCGGTGACCCTCGTGATCGACGACGCGCACAGGGCCGCCGAGGGCACCGGCTTCGCCGTCATCGAAGCGCTCATCGCCTCTCGCCCCGATACGCTCCGGCTCGTGCTCGTGGGAACGTCGCGCCTGGGCATCGCCCTGGCCGGGCATCTCCTCACTCCCTCGTTCACCGTGTTGGCCGCTCAGGAGCTCGCCTTCACCGTGGAAGAGATCGCGTCGCTGCGTGCGCTCACCGCGGATCCGGCTGATCCGGTGAAGGTGTTCGCCGAGACGCAGGGCTGGCCGATCGCCGTCCGTGTCATGCTGCTCAGCGGGGCCAGGAGGTGCGCGGTACCCATGCCGACGCCGAGGTGCTGGTGCGGGAGTACGTGCGTGACAATCTGCTCTCGGTGCTGCCTGCCGAACAGCGCGCCTTCATCCTCGACACGACCGTTGTCCACGAGCTGTCCGGCAGCCTGGCGACGGCCATCACCGGGCGATCGGATGCCGAAGCCGACCTGGACCGCTGCGCCGCCTCGGGGCTGTTCCTGGATCGGTACTCGGGCGAGCGCGGAACGGTCTACCGCTGGCACGCCGTCTTCGCCCGGCATTGCCAGGAGATCGCACGTCTGGAGAACCCGGCACGTCGGAACGACCGGCTGCGTCGTGCCGCACGGGCCTGGAGGGGAGGCGCCGCTCCTGGCAGCGGAGCGCTGGCTCGCGGCATCCGATCCCGGTGAAGCGACGCGAGTGATCCTCGCGAGCTGGGTGCGCCTCGTGCTCGGCAGCGAGGCGGCTTCGCTCGATGGGCTGTGTGCGACTCTCCCGGAACCGTATGCGAGCGACCCGAGGGTCATCCTCGTCCGAGCATGCGCGCAGGACCAGATCGGCGAGGAGAAGGTCGCCCGCATGCACTTTGCGCACGCCGAGGCCGTTGCGGGGAAAGGGGCTCCTGACGGCTACGACCTCGTGCACGCGATCGCCTGTCTGATCCTGCGCGACGACCGTGCCGAGGTGTTCGCGGCCGGAGAGCTCGTGCGCAGCGCCTTCATCGATGAGGCCGCGATCACGGCATCCGAGCACGTGGCCGTGCTGTATGTCCTCGCCTGGGCACACATGCGCGTGCGGAGCGCGCCGGATCGCATCCTCGAGCTCCTCACCGCGACGCAGCGCGAGGCGGAGGCGATCGACGATGCGGACCTCGCGACGCGCGCGCACCGCCACCGCGCCCTGACGCTCGCCTGGGCGGGCATGCTCGCGCAGAGCCGTGAGGTCGTGGCCGAGATCCAGGCGCGCGAGAGCATGGACCCGGCGACCTGGACCGGTGCGGACGGTGGCACCGGTGAACTCGCCGCGGCGATCATCGCATACTGGGAGGACGACCTGGACGCGGCGCTGCCGCGCCTGGACCGTGTCATTCGGAACGGCTCCGCCTCCATCATGGGCATCGATGGCGCCGCGCGGCTGATCCTGGCGATCGTCGCCGCCTCCGCCCGCCGGGCTCCGCTCATGCGCCGTGCCGCGCAGGAGCTCATCGCCGTCCCGCGTCAAGATCTGCACGGCTGGTCCTGGCCCGCCTTCCGCCAGTGTGCGCTCGCCGTGCTCGATGAAGCGGCCGGCCGCCGCGAACGTGCGCTCAAGATCGCTCAGGATCTCACCGAGCAGGCCAAGGCGCTGCCACTCGTAGCCGTTGTACTCTCCGGTGTCCTGCGGCGCGGCAACGATCTCCGCGGCGCCTTGGCGCTGTTGGAGGGGATGGGGCACTACCGGGAGCTGCCTCATGTGCGCGTCGCCGGTCTCACGACCAGCGCCCTCGTGCATCGCCGACGCGGCGCGATAGAACTGATGCACGAGACGATCGAACGGGCGCTGGACGTCGCATCCGCCGAGGGCATCCGACGCCCGTTCTGCGACGGCGAGCTCGAGATCCGGGAGCTGCTCACCGAGCACATCGCCTGGGGCACACCTCACGATGACTTCATCGCGGCCTGCTTGAGCGATCGCAGCGACGGATCGGTCCTCAACACGCTCTCCGAGCGCGAACGCGCGGTGTTCGAACAGCTGCGGACGAACCGGACCATGCAGGAGGTGGCAGATCTCATGGGCGTCTCGATCAACACGGTCAAGACGCACCAGCGGGCGATCTACCGCAAGCTCGGTGTGACCTCGCGGCGTGAGGCGGTGCGCCTGCTCTTGTGAGCGGACGCACCGCCTGACACGATCAGCCGATGAGCTTCGCCTTGGCAGCGGCGAACTCCGCGTCGCTGAGCGCCCCGCTCTGGTGGAGAGCGGCGAGTGTGTTCAGCTCGGCGACGAGGTCCGAATCGGCGACGGCAGAGGCGGCTGCGGGCGGGGAGGCCTGGGCAGCCATCTCGGCCTTGGCCGCTTCATACTCCAACTGCTGCTGCTGAGCGTGGGCCATCTGCTTCTGGGCGGCGCGGCCCTGGACGGCACTGGCGGTGCCGGACACGACCGCGGTCCGGGCGGCCAGACCCACGAGACCGGGGCGGCCGACTCTTCTGACGAGGGGCATGTTCTCTCCTTGGTGTCGACGGGTCAGGCGTCGACGACGGCGTCGAGGATCGCGTTGACGACGGGGGCGGGGATGCGCTCGGTGGCGACCACCACACCGCCATGGCGGGCGAGCTCTTCGGCGAGGGCGCGTGCCCAGACGAGCTCGAAGGCGACGATCGCCGCGGCCCCGCCCGGGGGACGACCGCCGAGAGCTCGTCGACGTCGTCCTCCCCGATGAGGCCGGACGCGAGGAGTTCGAGCCCGGCGAGCTCCGCCTCCTCGGGATCGAGCTCCTCGAAGGTCAGCTCGCCGGCATCCGACCGCGACACGACGACGAGGTCGACGAGACGCACAGTGCCCCTGTCGACCTGCTCGTAGAGAGCCTGGAGCACGGCTTGCGGCAGGCCCGGCGTCTCGAGCTGCACCACATCGAGCTCCACGGGGCCGAGCGTGAACGGCGTGAGCATGATCCGTCCTCTCTCAGGCGCTGAGCGCCTTGGCCTTGATCTGGTCGAACTCCTCGCGGGTGATCGCACCGTTGGTCAGCAGCGTCGACGCCTTCTCGATCTGATCGACGGAACTGGTGCCGGCGACGTCGCGGATGTAGCTGTCGGCGGCGTCCTTGTCGGCGCGTATCGCGTCGGCCGTGCGATCGGCCATGCCGCCGCCGCGGGCGATCAGGTAGATCAGGGCGGTGAGGAACGGCACGAAGATGAGGAAGATCACCCAGAGCGCCTTCGCCCAGCCCTTCAGCCTCCGGTCGCGGAAGATGTCCGCGAGGATCCCGAACAGCGCCATCAGATAGGCGATGAACACGAAGGCCCAGAGGAACCACCAGATGATGTTCCAGAAGGAATCCCAGAAAGACATGATCGTCCTTTCTCACAGTCGAATGGTGGGTTCAGAGTGGCATTCGCCCGAGGAGGCGGTTGGGGTTCTCATCCGGTGAGGGTGAGGGCGACAGGGCGTGAAACGATGGAGGGGTGACTTCCGCGAACCTCACCCGTGACGAGACCGCCGCCCGATCCGCCACCATCCGGCTCCATCGCGTCGAGGTCGAGCTCGACCTGACGGATGCCGTGGACCCCGCACGCACGGGCTTTCGCACGTCCACGACGTTGGAGTTCGATGCGACGACGGATGCCACGTGGCTGGACTTCGTCGGAGAGGCGGTCAACGCCCTCTGGATCAATGGTGAGGAGCGTCCGGTCGCGTATGACGGCGCCCGCCTCGTGCTGACGGGGCTGGCGCCGAAGAACCGCGTCACCGTCGAGGCCACCGGCGCGTACAGCCGCTCGGGCGAGGGCTTGCACCGCTTCGTCGACCCCGCCGACGGCGAGACCTACCTCTACACGCAGTACGAGCCGGCCGACGCCCGCCGTGTCATGGCATGCTTCGAGCAGCCCGACATGAAGGCGCGGTATGCCTTCACCGTGCACGCGCCGACGGCATGGGAGGTGCTCTCGAACGCCCATGCCGCTGCGACCACGGTGCACGGCGACACCAAGACGGTCGCCTTCGCCGAGACCCTCCCGATCTCCAGTTACATCACGGCCGTGTCCGCCGGTCCGTACCACCGCGTCGACGGCGAGTGGCGTAGCGCGACCCGGCGCGTCGAACTGGGTGTTCTGTGCCGAGCCTCCCTCGCCGAGCACCTGGACGCCGACGAGATCCTCGAGGTCACCCGGCAGGGACTCGACTTCTTCACGGAGGCGTTCGCCTCCCCGTACCCGTGGGGGAAGTACGATCAGATCTTCGTGCCCGAGTACAACCTCGGCGCGATGGAGAATCCGGGACTGGTGACCTTCACCGAGGCGTACATCTTCCGCGGGGCCGCCACCGACTCACAGCGTGAGGGGCGGGCGAACACCATCCTCCACGAGATGGCTCACATGTGGTTCGGCGATCTGGTCACGATGCGCTGGTGGGACGACCTCTGGCTCAAGGAGTCCTTCGCCGACTACATGGGCTCACACGCCTCTGCCGCGGCGACGCGCTTCACCGAGGCGTGGACGAGTTTCGCAGGTCGCCGCAAGGCCTGGGCGTATGCGCAGGATCAGCTGCCCACGACGCATCCGATCGTCGCCGACATCGCCGACCTCGAGGCGGCCAAGCTCAACTTCGACGGCATCACCTACGCCAAGGGCGCTTCGGTGCTCAAGCAGCTCGTCGCCTTCGTCGGCGAGGAGGCGTTCTTCGAGGGGCACGTCGATACTTCGCCGCGCACGCCTTCGGCAACACCGCGCTCGACGATCTGCTCGTGCAGCTCGAAGAGGTGTCGGGGCGGGATCTGCGCGCCTGGTCGGCCGCGTGGCTGCAGACGAGCGGCGTGTCGACGCTGCGGACGGAGTCGGATGCCGGTGGTACGGTCCTCGTGCAGGATCCGCCCCGCCCGCACCGGCTGCGGGTCGGGCTGTACGCGCTGATCGATGGCGTCCTGGTGCGTCGCGAGTCGCGGGATCTCGACATCGCCGAGGCGCGCACGCGGGTCGAGCTGCCGGACGCCGACCTCGTGCTCCTCAACGACGGCGATCTGAGTTACGTGAAGGCGCGTCTCGACGAACGGTCGACGGATGCCGCAGAGCGCTCCCTCTCGACCCTCGACGACTCGCTCGCGCGCGGGCTCATCTGGTCGGCGCTGTGGAACGCGACCCGCGACGGCCTGCTGCCGGCCGCCCGCTACCTCGCGATCGTGCGGGCACATGCCGCAGCCGAGGCCAGTGTCGGCCTGCTCACGGCTGTCCTCGCGAACGCGGCTTTCGCGGTGCGGCACTATGTCGCCGGCGACGCGCGCGACGCCGAGGCGCGCGCCTGGCTGCAGGCGACCTGGTCGGGGCTGCACGCCGCCGGCGCCGCGACGGGGAGCAGTTGGCATGGGCGCGGGCGTTCGCCGACGTCGCGTCCTTCGACGACGCGCACGCGGCCGACATCCGAGGGTTCCTCGACGGCAGCGTCGCCGCGCCCATGGGTCTCGCCCTGGACGCCGACCTGCGCTGGCAGCTGCTGACCGCGCTCGCCGCGACCGGTCATGCGGGCGAGGAGGAGATCCGCGCCGAGCGGGAGCGTGACGACACCGCCGCCGGCCGGACTGCTTCGATCCGCGCGCTCGCCGCACGGCCGGCGCCGCAGGTGCGCGCTGCGGCATGGGAGGCCGCCTGGGCCGACACCACTCTCACCAACGATCACCTGGATGCGACGATCGGCGGTTTCCGGGCCGGAGGCCGGCGCGATCTCATCTCGGGCTTCGACGAGGAGTACTTCACCCGCATCCTGCCGGCCTGGCGCTCCCGAAGCATCGAGATCGCGCGCCGGCTCGTGGTCGGGCTGTTTCCGGCATCCGACTCCCTCGGCCTCTCCGATGCGTGGCTGCAGGGCAATCCGGATGCGCCGGCCGCCCTCCGCCGTCTGGTGATCGAGCAGCGCGACCACCTGGCGCGCGACCTGCGCGTGCGCGCCGCTCAGCCTCGTTCCGGTCGTTGAGCGAGCCCGCGCGCAGCGCGAGGGAGTCGAAACGCTGCAAGACTCCGGGAAGTCACCGCATCAGATCGACCTGCATGCCCATCACGGTGCGGACGATCCACGGATGCGCGTGGTCGTCGGCGATATGCGTCATGCCGAGCTTCTCGGCGACGCGGCGCGAGGCCGTGTTCTCGGGATGGATGATCGCCGTGAGCAAGGTCGGGGCAAGCTGCTCCCGCACGAGGTCCACGCAGGCGCCGGCGGCCTCAGTGGCATAGCCCTGGCCCTGGAGCTCTGTGCGCACGTGGTAGCCGACCTCGAGAACCGGCGTGTGATTGTACGACTGCCAGGTCAGACCGCAGTCGCCGACGAAGGCGCCGTCGTGCGTCTCGACGATCCACAGACCGTGCCCGTTCTCGTCGTAGCTGCGCCGGCTGCGGGCGATCCAGTCGGATGCCTCGTCCCGCGTCTTGGGCGCAGGGTAGAACGCCATCACCTCGGGGTCGCCGAGGAGCGCGGCCAAGGGGTCGAGGTCGACTGCCTGCATCTCACGGAACCGCAGGCGCGCGGTGGGGGAGGGAAGGAGTCGCTGCGGCGGCATCCGATCTCAGACCTCGAGGCTGTCGCCGGGCTCGAGCACGTGGAAGGTACCCTCGGCCTGGGCGGTCGCCCACTCCAGGCGCTGTCGGTGCATGCCCTTGCCGAGGCCGGAGAGCGTCATGTCGTGCGTCGCGAAGGCGTGGCGCGGGGCGACGGCGAGCACGAAGTCGATCGCATCGCCGATGCGCAGCCAGGGCGCGCCGAGAGGGGCGGCGAGGATGTCGACCTCGACGCCGGGGACCGCGTAGGAGTCGCCCGGGTAGTAGAAGCTGTCGTCGACGAGCACTCCGACGTTGTCGATGGAGGGGATCGAGGAATGGATCACCTCGTGGGTTCCTCCGAAGAACCGCAGCGAGAAGCCCTTGACGTGCAGGCCATCTCCGGCGGCGACCTCGGTGATGGGAAAACCCTCGGCCGCGGCGACGACGCCGGCGGGCGCGAAGATCGGCGTGCCGGGCGCGTCGGCGAGAAGGCGCTCGAGGTGCTCGGCCGACCAGTGATCGGGATGCTGATGGGTCAGGACGATGCCCGCGAGGTTCTCCACGTTCTCCAACGGTGCGGTGAACGACCCGGGGTCGATGATCAGCGTCCTGCCGTGGGCCTCCAGACGCAGCGCGGCGTGCTCGTGCTTGGTGATCTTCATGCTCCGAGTCAACCGCGTGGGCCCCGGATCGGCAACGTCTTCGCGCGTGTTCGGCTCGATTTGGCGACGCCGTTTTCCCATGGCATACTTGAACGGTTGCAAACGCGGCCCCATCGTATAGCGGCCTAGTACGCCGCCCTCTCACGGCGGTAACGCGGGTTCGAATCCCGCTGGGGTCACAGCACAAAGACGCCCCCGGTTCCACGCCGGGGGCGTCTTCCTTTTCCGGTCAGCCGCCGGGGCAGCTCGTCGCCACTGAGAAGGAGCCGTTCGGGTTCTCCTGCAGCGTGGTGAGGGTCGCGTCGCCCTGTCCGAGGTAGGCGGCGGTGCCCACCGCGTAGTAGGGGTTGTACGGGTTGATCCCGTAGCTGTAGGCGCGGCCTTCTGCCTGGTGTGTGGCGTTGGTGGCCGTGCCGCAGTAGAGCTCGGGCTCCTGCGGATCGGTGGGATCCGTGGGGTCGGTGGGATCCGTGGGATCGGTGGGATCGGTCGGATCCGTGGGGTCCGTCGGCTCGTCCACGACCACGCGCCGGTTGTTCTCGAAGAAGAACCCGGTGATGTACGCCGGATAGTCGATGCTGTTGGTCGAGATGTACGAACCGCCCGGCCCGCCGCCGGCGGGCCAATTGTGCCCGAGGCCGGTGTTCTGGATGAGCGAGACTCGAGGACCGTCTGCATCCGAGTACAGCGTTCCTGTGCCGTTGGTGTTGCTGCCCGCAAGACCGGCGAGCGAGAAGCTGCTCGTCGTCGCCGCGCCGTAGATGTTCGCCATGATCTGGGCGTTCAGTGTGTTGTACCCGGGGGCGACCGTGGTGTCGTTGCTCCCGTAGACCACGCTCGTGAGCTGGGTCTCGAAGCCCGCCCCGTGACTGCCGGCGAACCCGGTGCACACGCTCTTGCCCGTGTTGAGGTTCGTCGCGACCGATCCGATCTGACCGGACGTCGTGCCCACGGTCGGCCCGGCGTTCAGGCCGATACCGGCGAAGATGTCCGGTGCGAGGCACCCCATGACCATGGACTGGCCGCCTCCGGAGGAGAGCCCCGAGATGTAGACCTGATCTGCGTCGATGTTCAGATCTGCACGAGCGGTGAGCGCGGTCGCCAGGTCGATCAGGTTGTCGTCGTGGCGCGCGGGATTGCTGCGGCTGTGGTTCGTGTCGTAGTAGTCCCAGCATCCGAGCAGGACACCGCCGTTCGGCGCCGCAGGGATTGCGACGACCATCCCGTACTCGTCGGCTGTGCCCTGCCAATTGCCGCCGCTCTTGAGCGCGGCCGAGGTCTGGACGCACCCGTGCAGGGTGATCATGAGCGCGCGGCCGTCGCCCAGCGCCGGCGCGGTCGTCGGAGTGTAGAGCTGGACGGTCATCCCGGCGATCGTGGCTGTACTCCAGCCTTCGCCGCCGGTCTCACCGCCACCGCCGCCGTCGCATCCGGGGAGGGTGTCGAAGGGTGGGGGACAGTAGACGGCGTTCGCGGCCGTGGCAGGTACGACGAGTGCAGCGGCGGCGAGCGAGAAGGCGGCCGCCAGTTTCAGGAGCCTGCTCGTCACTGAGCGGCCCGAGGTGCGGATCTCCATGATTCCTTTCGGGAACTGTTCGCGGGCGACGCCATCGTCGCTCGGGGCCCCATCGCCCCTCGCTTCCCTGACATCACCCAAAATGAGACATGATTCAGGTATCCGTTAACGTAGCGGCGCCGCGATGGCGCGTCAACGGCGATCCTCGGATCCGAGACGACGAACCCCCACCGAGGCCCGGGCCGGCGATCTGCGTCGACAGAAAGGGCGGGCGAGTCGGTGGGGGTCCGAGATCGGATGCCGGATGCCGCCTACTGCACGTCCGGCTCGACGCTCGCGGCCGCCGATGCCGCCGTGCGGCGCTGGCGGCGAGAGCGGCGGATGAACCAGATGACCAGCACGACGACGCCGGCGACGGCCAGCCACGGCAGGACGAAGCCGGCGGCGATGACCAGGGCGTTGAGCGAGACGATGAGCCCGTTCCAGCCCGCCTTCAGCCCATCGGCGAAGCCGGCGGGATCGGCCTGTGTCACCGGAGTGATCCGGACGAGCTCGATGTCCAGGGAGGACATCGCCACCTGATCGTCGAGCGCGGCCAGCTGCTGCTCGTACGACTCCAGCTGCGCCTGTCGGTCCGACAGCGCCATCTCGGCCTCGATGAGCTCGGACACCGAACCGGTCTGGCCCATGAGGTCGGTAAGCCGCTCGACGGAGGCGCGGGTGGCCTCCACACGGGCGCGCAGGTCGATCGCCTGGGAGGTCACGTCGTATCGCGACACCGACGAGGAACGCACCTCGCCGACCTCCTGCAGCTGTGACATCACCTCGGTGAGCGCATCGGCCGGCACGCGGATCGTGACCCAGCCGTAGTCGCCACCGGGAGGCGGCGCGGGCAACGAGGGGTCGACCGCGCGCACGACCTCGCCGATGTTCGTGCTCTCGACGTAGCCTCCGTGGGTCCGAGCGAGGGCGGCGACCTCTTCGGATGCCACAGCGACTCCGTCGACGTGCACCGAGGCGTAGCCGTTGGCGATGATGTCGCGACCCGCGGTGGGATCGCTGCTGTCCAGGCTCGCGACGTCGCCATCGGCCAGGGACAGCATCTCCTGCCTGTGCTCCGGCAGACTCTCCGCCATGCCAGCGGCGCTGTCGGCCATCTCGATCGACCAGTCGGATGCCGGAGAGACGGCCGACTCGTTCATCGCCGAGGGGGTGACGATGCCGAGGATGGGCGGGGTCACGAGCACGCCGACCACGAAGGCCGCGGCCACGCCGCCGATCGTGAGCCACGTGCGGCGTCGAGAGCGGGCAGGCCGAGCGGATGCCGCGGCATCCGCTGTTCGGGGCTCGTCGGCGACCTGGGCGAACAGTGCCTGCTCGATGCGGTCGATGCTCTCCTCCGAGAGCGCGGGAAGATCGGGGATCCGGGTGTCGTTCATGCTTCGCTCGTTTCACTCAGCGCACCGCGCAGATGGGTGCGTACGCGAGAGAGCCGGTTTCGGACGACGCCGTGGCTCACGCCGAGCTGTTCGGCGGCGGCCTGGTAGGCGTAGCCCTCCGCGGCGCACAGCCGGAAGATCTCCTGGTCCAGGTCGCTCAGCGTGCCCAGCTCCGTCGTGATCCGCTCCGCGAGCTCGGCGGAGATGACCTGCTCCTCCACATCGACGGTGTCGCGCAGACTCTCGTCCGGCGCATCGGTGGTGTTCGCCTGGTCCCTTCGCCGCTGCCGCAGCCGATTCGCCGCTTGGAATCGGCAGATCGTCGCGAGCCACGGCAGGAGCGACTCCCCGGCCAGTTCCATGCCGGGCAGCTTCCGCCACGCGACCAGGAACGTCTCCTGGGTGATGTCCTCCGCGTCGGCGGCGGCACCCAGGATGCCGTGGGCGATCCAGTACACAGGTCGGACATATGCGCGATACAGAGCGCGGAAAGCCTCCTGGTCGCCTGCGGCGGCCCGTGCGGTCCACTCCTGATCGCTGATCTGTTCCGGCATGCTGCTCCGTTCGATCCTGCTCTCTCATCTGAGAGTGTCAGCGGTGATGCCATCGTCTCAGAACGCGTCGATGCAGGTCGCGTCCGATTCGTTCGGGTACGCTGTATCTGCGAGAGGGAGTATCCCATTTCTGCGCGTTCGTCATCACGAGCATCGGTTCTGCTGCTCCGGGCGCGCACCGCGACCAGCGGGGGAGAGACTTTCGACTGTCGAACGTCCCCTCCTGAAAGGCCCTGAGCCCCGTTGATTCCCCTGTGGTTCGAGATCACCTCCTTCATCGTCCTGACCCTGATCCTCATCGCCGACCTCACGCTCATTCGGCTCCGGCCCCACATCCCCTCCACGAAGGAGTCCACGCTCTGGGTGCTGTTCTACGTCACCCTCGCGTTCGTGTTCGCCGGACTCCTCTGGTGGGTGGCCGGTGGAGCGATCGCGGGGGAGTTCGTCACCGGCTGGGCGCTGGAGTACAGCCTGTCGATCGACAACCTGTTCGTCTTCGTGCTGATCATGACCCAGTTCTCCGTGCCGCGCCGCTACCAGCAGCAGGTGCTCATGGTCGGGATCATGATCGCGATCATCCTGCGCGGTCTGTTCATCCTCGCCGGCGTCGCGCTGATCGAGCACTTCTCGCCGATCTTCTACATCTTCGGCGCGTTCCTCATCTGGACCGCGATCCGCCAGGCGATGCCTGAAGGCGATCATGAGGGGGAGGCACAGCGCGAGAACTTCATGGTCCGCGTCGTCCGGCGCTTCATCGACGTCAGCGACGAGTACGACGAGGGGAAGCTGCGCACGGTCGTCGACGGCAAGCGCATGTGGACGCCGATGATCATCGTGTTCGTGGCGATCGGCGTGACCGACCTCATGTTCGCGATCGACTCGATCCCGGCGATCTTCTCGATCACGCAGAACGGCTTCATCGTCTTCACCGCGAACATCTTCGCCCTCATGGGGCTGCGTCAGCTGTACTTCCTCCTCGGCGATCTGCTCGATCGTCTGCGCTACCTGCACTACGGGATCGCGGTGATCCTCGGGTTCATCGGTGTCAAGCTGATCCTCCACGCGATGAACCACAACGAATTGCCCTTCGTGAACGGCGGGCGGCCGATCGAATGGGCACCGGACATCCCGATCTGGATGTCGCTGACGGTCATCCTCGTCTCCATGGTGGTGGCGACCACGGCGAGCCTTATCGCCGCCGCGCGCGACAAGCGGGCGGCCGTCTCCGAGTGACGCCCTCGGCGCTGGCGTCGCCGGTGCGGTGCTAAACTCGGCCCATGCGGCAGAAGGTGCTTCTCCTTAGCGGCCGCGACGAGACCTCGATCTAGGCCTTCCTCGTCGCGGCGTCCAGCATGGGCCGAAGCACGAACCCAGGAGAGACCTTATGACTGCCCCCGAGCACACCGTAGATCCGGAGCGTCCGCGCACCCTCGCCGAGAAGGTCTGGGACGACCATCTCGTCGTCAAGGGAGAGGACGGCCAGCCCGACCTCATCTACATCGACCTGCACCTCGTCCACGAGGTCACGAGTCCGCAGGCCTTCGACGGCCTGCGTGCCGAGGGTCGGCCGTTGCGCCGCGTCGACCTCACGATCGCGACCGAGGACCACAACACCCCCACGTGGGACATCGACAAGCCGATCGCCGACCTCACCAGTCGCACGCAGATCGAGACCCTGCGTCGCAACGCCGAGGAGTTCGGAGTGCGCCTGCATCCGCTCGGCGATGCCGAGCAGGGGATCGTGCATGTCGTCGGCCCGCAGCTCGGTCTGACGATGCCCGGCATCACGGTCGTGTGCGGCGACTCGCACACCTCGACGCACGGCGCCTTCGGCGCGATGGCCTTCGGCATCGGCACGAGCGAGGTCGAGCACGTCATGGCGACGCAGACCCTGCCGCTGAAGCCCTTCAAGACCATGGCGATCACCGTCGAGGGCGAGCTGAAGCCCGGCGTCACGGCGAAGGACATCATCCTCGCCGTCATCGCCAAGATCGGTACCGGAGGCGGTCAGGGCTATGTGCTCGAGTACCGCGGCAGCGCGATCCGGGCCCTCTCCATGGAGGGGCGCATGACGATCTGCAACATGTCGATCGAGGCGGGCGCGCGCGCCGGCATGGTCGCCCCGGACGAGACGACCTTCGAGTACGTCAAGGGTCGTCCGCACGCCCCGCAGGGAGCGGACTGGGACGAGGCCGTGGCCTACTGGAAGACGCTGCCGACCGACGAGGGCGCGGTCTTCGACGCGGAGGTGTTCATCGACGCGAACACGCTGGAGCCCTTCGTGACCTGGGGCACCAACCCCGGCCAGGGGCGCTCGCTGTCCTCGACGGTGCCCGATCCCGCCGAGTACGACGACCCGAACGAGCGGGCCAGCGCCGAGCGCGCGCTCGAGTACATGGACCTCACCCCGGGCACGCCCCTCAAGGAGATCCCGGTCGACGCCGTCTTCATGGGATCGTGCACCAACAGCCGCATCGAGGATCTGCGCGCCTTCGCGTCGATCATCGAGGGGCGCAAGAAGGCCGATGGCGTGCGCGTCATGGTGGTCCCCGGATCCGCGCGGGTGCGTCTGGAGGCCGAAGCCGAGGGTCTGGACAAGATCTTCACCGACTTCGGAGCCGAGTGGCGCTTCGCTGGGTGTTCGATGTGCCTGGGGATGAACCCCGACCAACTCGCGCCGGGGGAGCGCTGCGCCTCCACCTCCAACCGCAACTTCGAGGGGCGCCAGGGCAAGGGCGGGCGCACACATCTGGTCTCGCCGCTCGTGGCGGCGGCGACCGCGGTGCGCGGCACGCTGTCGAGCCCGTCCGACCTCGAGACTTCGGCCGGCTCAGCGACCGAGTTCGAGAGTGCAGGAGTCTGACATGGAGAAGTTCTCTACCCACACCGGCATCGCCGCTCCGCTGAAGCGTGCCAACGTCGACACCGACCAGATCATCCCCGCCGTCTACCTCAAGCGCGTCACCAAGACCGGTTTCGAGGATGCGCTCTTCGCCGCCTGGCGTCAGGATGCCGACTTCGTCCTCAATCAGGAGGCCTTCCAAGGCGCCTCGGTGCTCGTCGCCGGTGCCGACTTCGGCACCGGGTCCAGCCGCGAGCACGCGGTCTGGGCGCTGCGCGACTTCGGCTTCAAGGTCGTGCTCAGTCCTCGCTTCGCGGACATCTTCCGCGGCAACGCGGGAAAGCAGGGCTTGGTCGTCGGCGTCGTCGCCGAAGACGACATCGCACGCATCTGGGCCGAGATCGACAAGGCTCCTGGCGCCGAGATCACGGTCGACCTCGTGGAGCGCACCGTGTCGATCGGCGACGTCCAGACCACTTTCGAGATCGACGATTACACTAGATGGCGGCTCCTCGAAGGGCTCGATGACATCGGGCTCACACTGCGCAACGAAGACAAGATCGCGCAGTTCGAGGCCCGCCGCGAATCGTGGCGGCCACGCACTCTCCCGGTGTCGTGAGTCCCGGGGCGACCTGCCCCAGCGTGCAATCCACGATCTGTGATGAAGTGAGGCCCTCGGATATGACGACACCCCTGCAAGGAACCCGGCGCGAAGCCACCGCAGCACCCCGCGGTGACGTCCTCGCCATTCGAGGAGGCCGAGCGCTGCGCGGACGAGTGAAGGTCACCGGCGCGAAGAACCTCGCGACCAAGGCCATGGTGGCCTCGCTGCTGGGGGAGACCGTCAGTGTCCTGCGCGACGTCCCCGAGCTGAGCGACGTCGGGGTCGTGCGATCGCTGCTCGAGGTGCACGGCGTGCACGTCAGCGAGGGCGACGAGCCCGGGTCGCTCCGCCTCGACCCGAGCGATGTCGAATCCGCGCACATGGAGGAGATCGACGCGCACGCCGGTGCTTCGCGCATCCCGATCCTGTTCTGCGGGCCGCTGCTGCACCGGCTGGGCCAGGCCTTCATCCCCGACCTCGGCGGATGCCGCATCGGCGACCGCCCGATCGACTTCCACCTCGACGCGCTGCGGAAGTTCGGCGCGGTCGTGGAGAAGCTGCCCAGCGGCATCCGGCTCTCGGCTCCCGAGGGCCTGCACGGTGCCGAGATCACCCTCCCGTACCCCAGTGTGGGCGCGACGGAGCAGGTGCTGCTGACGGCGGTGCGCGCCGACGGCGTCACCGAACTCCACAACGCGGCGATCGAGCCGGAGATCATGGATCTCATCGCGGTGCTGCAGAAGATGGGCGCGATCATCTCCTACGAGCCCAATCGCGTCATCTTCATCGAGGGCGTGCCGCATCTGCGCGGGTACGACCATCGCAGCATCTTCGACCGCAACGAGGCCGCATCCTGGGCGAGCGCGGCTCTCGCGACCGACGGCGAGATCTTCGTCGAAGGCGCACGCCAGCAGGAGATGCTGACGTTCCTGAACGTCTACCGCAAGGCCGGCGGCTGGTTCGACATCCACGAGGACGGGATCCTCTTCCGCCGGGGCGGGCCGCTCAAGCCCGTCGTCGTCGAGACCGACGTGCACCCCGGCTTCATGACCGACTGGCAGCAGCCGCTCACCGTGGCGCTCACCCAGGCGGAGGGCGAGTCGATCGTTCACGAGACCGTGTACGAGAACCGCATGGGCTTCACCGACGCGCTCGTGAAGATGGGCGCCGACATCGTCGTGCACCCGCACGGTCTCGACGGAGGATACCGACGTGTCGCGCGTCGCGAGCTCGAGCAGGCCGCGGTGATCAACGGTCCGACTCCGCTGCACGGCGCCGACATCGTCGTCCCCGACCTGCGCGGCGGATACAGCCACGTCATCGCCGCTCTGACGGCCTCGGGGGAGTCGATCGTCTCCGGCGTCGAGATTCTCAGCCGTGGCTACGAGAAGTTCCTGGACAAGCTCGAGGCGCTCGGCGCCGACTTCGACGTCATCGGGTGACCCCTGTGGCTGCCTGGTCCTCGGAGAAGCGCCGCCCGAGCCTGTTCTGGCCGCTCGCGGTGATCGTCATACCCCTCGTCGGTCTCCTGGCGAAGGTCGAGATCCGTGGCAAGACGAAGCTGCCCCGTGAGGGCGCCTTCGTGCTCGCGCCGAACCACTATTCCGAGCTCGATCCCGTTCTCGTCGCCGTCGCCGTCTGGCGGCTGGGCCGTGCGCCGCGGTTCATGGCGAAGGAGAGCCTGTTCCGCGTCCCGGTGGTCGGTTGGATCCTGCGCAAGACCGGCATGGTGCCCGTCGCGCGGGCGACGTCGGCCGCGGCGGCGAAGCAGACGATGGAGCAGTCGCGCGACCTCGTCGAACGCGGCCGTGGCGTGATCGTGTACCCGGAGGGCACGCTCACCCGCGACCCCGAGATGTGGCCGATGCGGGGCAAGTCCGGCGCCGTCCGGCTCGCCCTCGCGGGCGGCATCCCGTTGATTCCCATGGCGCAGTGGGGTACCCAGGAGATCATGGGACGCTACTCGAAGAAGATCTCGTTCTGGCCGCTGCGCAAGCGCGTACAGGTCGCGATCGGCGACCCGGTCGACCTCTCCGATCTCGCCGGACGCGGATCCGAGCCGGCCGTCCTCACCGAGGCCACTGCGCGGGTCATGAACGCCATCACCGCGCTCCTGGAGGACATCCGCCAGGAGAAGGCGCCCGCAGAGCGCTGGAACCCTCGGATCACGGCCAGAAGGAGACGGGTCGCTTCGATGCGTAAGAACGCTGCGCAGACCGGGCCCCGCGTCGCCGTCGTCGGCGCGGGCAGCTGGGGCACCACTTTCGGCAAGCTCCTCGCCGACGGCGGAGCCCAGGTGACGATGTGGGCCCGACGCCCCGAGCTCGCCCAGGAGATCTCCGAGGCCAAGCGCAACTCGCAGTATCTTCCCGGCATCAACCTGCCGCGGGGATGACCGCCACGCACGAGCTCGCGACCGCCCTCGACGGCGCGGAGCACGTCTTCCTGTCGGTTCCGAGCCAGTCGCTGCGCGAGAACCTCAAGGCCGTGAGGCCCCTCCTGCAGCGCACCGACGCGCCGATCGTGAGCCTCATGAAGGGCGTCGAGCGCAGCACCGGCCTGCGCATGAGCCAGGTCATCGAGCAGGAGATGCGCTGCGATCCCGAGCGGATCGCCGTGGCATCGGGCCCCAACCTCGCCCTCGAGATCGCGCGCGAGCAGCCGACCGCCGCCGTGATCTCATCGCGGAGCCAGGAGACGGCGGATGCCGTGGCCCGCATCGCCCGCAATCGTTACTTCCGCAGCTTCGTGAACACCGATGTGATCGGCACCGAGTTCGGCGGCGTCCTGAAGAACCTCATCGCGGTGGCGATCGGCATCGTCGACGGCGTCGGTTACGGCGAGAACACGAAGGCGTCGATCATCACCCGCGGGCTCGTGGAGATGACGGACTTCGCGGTCGCTCAGGGAGCCCAGCCCGAGACGCTGCAAGGGCTCGCCGGCCTCGGCGACCTCATCGCGACGTGCCAGTCACCTCTGAGCCGGAACAACACCGCAGGACGACTGCTCGGCCAGGGCTTCAGCTATCAGGACGTCATAAAACAGATGAACCAGACTGCGGAGGGCCTTGCTTCTGTCGCCCCGATCCTGCAGCTGGCGCACGAGGCGGATGTGCACATGCCCATCGTGGAGCAGGTGAAGATGGTCCTGGACGGAACCATGGACCCGCGTGACATCGCCCCGCACCTGACCACCGACGACGACACCCGCAGGGGAGAGGACGAACAATGGACAAGGCGACGGTGGTGGTGCTCTTCGGCGGGCGTTCCAGCGAGCACTCGATCAGCTCCGCAACGGCGGGCGGAGTGCTGCAGGCGATTGACCGCGAGCGCTACGACGTCGTCCCGGTCGGGATCACGCGGGAAGGGGCCTTCGTCCTCGAAGAGGACTCTCCCGAGAAGTTCGCGCTCGACGCCGCGAACATGCCCGAGGTCGTCGACAACGGCACGCGCATCGTCTGGCCCGAGCCTGCCGGCGATCGCCGTCTGCGCGTGAAGGCGCCGGACGGCGAGATCGCGGTGATCGGCGAGATCGACGCCGTGCTGCCGATCCTGCACGGACCTCATGGTGAGGACGGCACGATCCAGGGCTTCTTCGACACGATCGAGGTCCCCTACGCGGGGGCGGCGTGCTGGACTCGGCGCTCTGCATGGACAAGCACTTCATGAAGGTCGCGCTGCAGGCCGAGGGGATCCAGGTCGCGCCCTGGGTGACGGTGCGGGCCGCGCAGTGGGAGTCGGATGCGGCATCCGTCCGCTCTTCTGCAGAAGCAGTCGGTCTGCCCGTCTTCGTCAAGCCCGCACGCGCGGGCTCGAGCGTGGGCGTGTCGAAGGTGGCGGCCTGGGACGAGCTCGACGAGGCGATGAGGATCGCTCTTGCCGAGGATGACAAGGTCCTCATCGAGGCGCAGGTCACGGGCCGCGAGATCGAGGTGGCGATCCTCGAGGGCGCCGATGGTCCGCGCGCCTCGCTGCCGGGCGAGATCGTGCTCAGCGATCGGGACTTCTACGACTTCGAGGGCAAGTACCTCGGCGGCGACGGCGTGGACGTCGTCTGCCCGGCCGACCTCACCGCGGAGCAGGTCGCCGCGGTGCAGCAGGTCGGCCTCCGTGCCTTCGAGGCGGTCGAGTGCCGCGGCCTCGCCCGCGTGGACATGTTCCTGACGGATGCCGGACTCGTCGTCAACGAGCTCAACACCATGCCCGGGTTCACCCCGATCTCGATGTTCCCGAAGTGCTGGATCGCCTCGGGCCTGAGCTACGGCGACCTCATCACCGAGCTGATCGACGCAGCCTTTCGCCGCTGAGGCCTACTCCGGCAGCTCGTCGGGGGAGATGCAGCGGCTCGTGGCCGGGATGTGGGTGACGATCGGGCCGAGCGCCTTGAGCGCCTCGTTCGAGCTGATGCCCACCTCGGGTGTCGTGTTCACGTAGATCTCCACGGCGGGCTGGCGCCCGTAGCTGGTCATCCGCAGGTAGGGCGTGTCTTCGGCGTCGACAAGCCAGTCGACGCCTTCGAGTGACACGCACTGGAACTCGGCGGTCGGTGCGGGGGCGTCCAGCCCGCACGTCAGGGCCACCGCGACGGGATCGCCCCAGGCGCCGGTGGCCTGTGCATCGGTCCATTGCCGGTCGAGGTGGCCGACCGCGTTCGGCAGGCGTACCGTGACCTCGGCGCACAACGGGTCGTTGGCGTTCTTGGCCGGCTCCATCGACACCGTTCCGGTGCAGGCGCTGAGGGCCAGTGCCCCGTCAGCAGAAGGCACACGAGTCCGAGACGGCGAAGAGCGGGCATGCATCCAGGCTACCGTTGGTCGTATGCCACAGATGCCCGACGACCCCGCGATCGGTGAGCTGCGCGAGTCGCAGATCCTGCGCGCGATCCTCGCCCGCACGCCTGTCGCCTCGCACACGATCCTCGGCCCGGGCGACGATGCGGCCGTGATCGCGGCTCCCTCGGGCACGGTCGTCGCCACGACCGACACGCTCGTCGACGGCCCCGATTTCCGCCTGGCCTGGTCGAGCGGATTCGACCTCGGCTGGAAGGCCGCGGCGGTGAACCTCGCCGACATCGCGGCCATGGGTGCCCGGCCCACGGCGCTGCTGGTCGCACTCGCCGTTCCGCACGCGACGAAGCTGTCGTTCGTGGAGCAGCTCGCCGACGGACTCCGCGAGGCGTGCGCGGCGCTGGCGCCGGGGTGCGCCGTCGTCGGAGGGACCTCACGGCATCCGATGTCCTCACCGTGGCGGTGACGGCCCTGGGCGACCTCGAGGGCCGCGAGGCGGTGACCCGGTCCGGGGCGCGTCCCGGCGATGTCGTGGCGGTGGCCGGCGAGCTCGGACTCGCCGCGCACGGTCTCGCGGTGCTGTTCGGACGGTTCCATCCCGAAGGAGCGGCGGTGCCGATCGAACCCGCGCAGCTGGCGGAGGGTGAACGCGCCGCGCTGCACGCCCAACTGCGCCCGCAACCGCCGATCGGCCTCGGCGTCGTGGCCGCCACCTCAGGAGCCACGGCGATGATGGACGTCTCCGACGGGCTCGCCCTCGACGCCGGGCGCATGGCCGACGCCTCGGAGGTGACGTTCGCCTTCGACGGTGCCGCGCTCGGTGCGGATCGGGAGCGCGCACTGGGCGGCGGGGAGGATCACGCGCTGCTCGCGACTTTCCCCGAGGGCATGCTGCCGCCCGGATTCCGTGCCATCGGGCGCGTACAGGAGCGCGGAGTGGATGCCGTCCTCTGCGACGGTGCGCCGGTGGCTCCCACCGGCTGGGACCCCTACCGCGACTGGGAGGCCTCGTCGCGCTGAGCGGGCTCCGCCCACCACAGCCCGGTGTCGCCGTAGGAGCGCTCGCGCACGAGCGTCAGACCTGCCGCGGCGAAGTCCGGCGGTGTGGCGCGGCGGGCGCGCTCGACGACGATGAGGGCTCCGGGTGCGAGCAGCGGGGCGAGGGCGACGAGATCGGCGGTCATCGCCTCGTCGTCGAGATCATAGGGCGGGTCGCTGAAGACGAGATCGAAGGGACCGGTGGCGCGCGTCAGGAAGGCGTGGACGGCGCGTTCGTGCACGCGGGCGTCCGCGGCTCCGCCGAGGGCCTTGGCGACGCGGGCGATGTTGCGGCGCACGACGGCCGCCGCGGGTCGGGACCGCTCTACGAGGTCCACGCTGTGCGCGCCCCGGCTGAGGGCTTCGAGGCCGAGAGCGCCCGATCCGGCGTACAGATCGAGCACGCGGGCGCCGGTGAGGGCCTCGGCCGACTCCAGGGCTCCGAACAGTGACTCGCGCACGCGGTCGCTCGTGGGCGGGTTCCGGCATCCGGAACCTCGAGGCGAATCCCGCGTGCACTGCCGGCGATGATCCTGGTCACCCGTTCACGATAGCCTCCGGCGGCGCCTGCCGGCGGATGCGAGGTGCTGAGCGGGACGGCGAGTCGAGTGTCGTCCCCAGTGCCTAGACTTCTTGCATGTCGCTCTCTCTCGACTCGCAGCTCGATGACGCCCTTGGGAAGAAGACGGCTGATGCGCTCACGCGTGCGTTCGGAATGGCGACGGTCGGCGATCTGCTGACGCACTACCCTCGTCGCTATGCCTCTCTCGGGGAGCTCACGCCGATCCTCGATCTGCCGATCGGCGAGACGGTCACGATCGTGGCAGAGGTGCTGGGGACCCGGATGCGGCGGATGCGCAATCGGCCCGGCGCGATGCTCGAGGTCGTGATCGGTGACGGCATCGGCCAGATGACGCTGACGTTCTTCGGCAAGCACCAGGGCGCACTCGAGTGGCGCGAGAAAGAGCTCTGGCCCGGACGTCGTGGGGTCTTCTCGGGCAAAGTGAGCGAGTACCGCGACTCGCTGCAGTTCGCCCATCCGCAGTACGAACTGCTCGACGACGAGCTCGAAGCGCGTCAGCGCGCCGACGAACGGGTGCAGAGGCCCATCCCGATCTATCCGGCGACCTCGACGATCGCGAGTTGGCAGGTGCAGAAGATCGTCGGGCAGGTGCTCGACGACCTCGACGCCGTGCCCGATCCTCTGCCGGCGAATCTGCGCCAGGAGGAACGGCTGCTCGATGCGCGCACCGCTCTCGAGCATGTGCATCGTCCGCCGACGCACTCGGCGATCGACCCTGCCGTGCGCACACTGCGCATGCATGAGGCGCTCGTCCTCCAGACCGCGCTGTTGCAGCAGCGGGAATTCGTGCGGGCGATGTCGGCGATTCCGCGACCTGCGGCGCCGGGCGGTCTGCTGCAGCGGTTCGACGCGGCGCTGCCCTATGAGCTGACGCCCGATCAGCGCACGGTCGGCGTGAACATCGCCGCCGATCTCACGGCCGCCTGGCCGATGAACCGTCTCGTCCAGGGCGAGGTGGGCTCGGGCAAGACGCTCGTCGCGTTGCGCGCGATGCTGCAGGTGGCCGAATCCGGCGGACAGGCAGCGCTTATCGCGCCGACCGAGGTGCTCGCCTCGCAGCATCTGCGCTCGATCACCCGCACGCTCGGTCCCGACCTGGCCGCCGAGCTCATGCCGACGCTGCTGACGGGGCAGCTCTCCGCGCCCGTGCGTCGTAAGGCGGCGCTGCGGGTGGCCTCGGGCCAGTCGCTCATCGTGATCGGCACGCACGCCCTGCTCAGCGAGAAGACGACCTTCGCCGATCTCGCCCTCGTCGTCGTCGACGAGCAGCATCGTTTCGGCGTCGAGCAGCGGGAGGCGCTGCGCGCCAAGGGCACGAGCCCGCACGCGCTCGTGCTCACGGCGACGCCCATCCCGCGGACCGTGGCGATGACGGTGTTCGGCGATCTCGACACATCCACGATCCGTACGCTTCCGAGCGGACGCGCGGGCATCCAGACCTTCGTCGCGCCGCTCGCGGAGCACCCCGGGTGGTTCTCCCGCGTGTGGGAACGTGCGGCGGAGGAGATCGCGCAGGGCCGGCAGGTCTTCGCCGTGTGCGCCGCGATCGACACGGAGAAGAAGACCGCGGAACCGGATGCCGCCCCGCTCCCGCCGGCAGCACGCCGAAGTGGGGCGTGATCCAGTTGAAGGAGGCGCTCTCCACGCATCCGCGCATCAAGGACGTGCGCACGGCAGTGCTGCACGGGCAGCTGCCCGCCGACGAGAAGGACGCGATCATGCAGTCTTTCGCGCGCGGCGAGATCGACCTCCTGATCGCCACGACGGTGATCGAGGTCGGCGTCGACGTGCCGAACGCGTCGACGATGATCATCCTCGACGCCGACCGCTTCGGCGTCTCGCAGCTGCATCAGCTCCGGGGGCGTGTGGGGCGAGGGTCCTTTCCCGGTCTGTGCCTGCTCGTGACCGAGGCGCAGGCGGGGACGCCCGCCCGCGAGCGCGTGGAGGCGGTTGCGTCGACGACCGACGGCTTCGCCCTCGCTGAGGTCGACCTCGAGCTGCGCGGTGAAGGCGATGTGCTCGGCGACGCCCAGGCGGGGGCTCGTTCCTCCCTCAAGCTGCTGCGTGTCGCCAAGGACGCCGAACTGATCACCCGGGCGCGCACGCTCGCCGCGCACATCCTGGAGCGCGACCCCGCGTTGAGTGATCATCCACAGTTGCGTGAGGCGTTGGAACGCCAGGTTACGGCCGCCGATCGCGCGGCGCTGGCGAAGAACTAGGCTGAAGGCATGAGCAATCGGATCGCGGTCGTCCCCGGCTCCTTCGACCCGCCCACCCTCGGTCACCTCGACGTCATCCGGCGAGCGGCGTCTCTGTACGACGAGCTGCATGTGCTCGTGGTGCACAATCCCGGCAAAGAGGCGATGCTGCCGATCTCGGACCGGATGAACCTGCTCGAGCAGTCGATCAAGGAAGACGGCATGCCCGGGAACATCATCGTCGGCTCCTGGAGCGTCGGTCTGCTCGTCGACTACGCGCGCGACGTCAACGCGGGTGTCCTCGTCAAGGGCATCCGCTCGCAGGTTGATGTCGCGTACGAGACGCCGATGGCGATCGTGAACCGGCATCTGGCCGAGATCGAGACCGTGTTCCTGCTGCCCGATCCGGCGCACGCGCTCGTGTCGAGCTCGCTCGTGCGTCAGGTCGCCGGTCTCGGCGGCGACGTCTCTCCCTTCGTGCCCCGCTCGGTCGCCGCCTTCCTCGACACCGGCGCCCGCGGCATCTAGTCAGGCGCTCCTCCGTCCGCGAACCCCTCGGGCGAGACGGTTTCCTGCGTGCACCCTCCTCCGGTCGTCGAGCGAACCCGCATGCTCGCAATGACCGGACGAAGAACCTGAATCGCAGGAGGCGACCCGGCGGATCGGTCGGCACAAGGCCGCCTTCGAGGTGAGGGCCGGTACCATAGCGGGGTGAGAACCCGCAGCAACGGCCCGTTCGCCCTCCCCGTCCGCGACATCGTCCGCAAGCCGGGGAGATGCGTGAGCATGATCTCTCCGTCACCCTCACCGAGCGATGGGGGAGGGAATAGTCTCAGTGGAAGCAGACGCGGAGGTCGACATCGCCGTGCGTCTGGAGTCTGTGCACGAGGGCATTCTCGCCTCAGGAACCGCGGATACCCGGTACGACGGAGTATGCGGTCGGTGCCTCGCAGACGTCTCTGAGCCCATCGAAGTCGAGTTTCAGGAGCTTTTCGCCTATCCTGGAGAAGAAGAAACTGACTTCGAGGTTCAAGACGACCACGTGGATCTTGAAACTCTGGTCAGGGATGCGGTTGTGTTATCGCTTCCATTTCAACCGGTGTGTCAGCCGGATTGCCCCGGTCTCGACCCGGAAACAGGCAAGCGGCGGACCATGAGCACCGAAGCGGAGAACCCCGCTCCCATCGATCCTCGATGGAGTGCGCTCCGCGAGATCGCAGACCAAGACCAAGGGGCGCGGCCGAAGGCCGTGCCGCCGAGAACACAGAAGAGAGCTAGTCATGGCAGGTAACCCTCCGAAGCGCAAGGTTTCCCGTTCGAACACCCGCTCGCGCCGCGCGCAGTGGAAGGCGGAGGCCCCCGCACTGGTGAAGACGGTCGAGAACGGCAAGGTCGTCTACAGCCGTCCGCACCAGGCGAAGGTCGTCACCGACTCGCAGGGCACCGAGCTTTTCCTCGAGTACAAGGGCCGCAAGGTCGCCGACGTCTGATCGCGAGATCACGTTGCACACGGGGGCGTGGGCGACGGTACGGCGGCGCTTGTCCGGCGGCTCCAGGTCGACATCGATCCGGAACTGCTTCGGCTTGCTCTGACGCATCGTTCGTTCGCATACGAGCACGGCGGGGTTCCGCACAATGAGCGGCTGGAGTTCTTGGGGGACTCCATACTCGGGCAGGCGGTGACCGTGCTGCTCTATGAGACGTACCCGGAGCTCGATGAGGGCGAACTCGCCAAGCGGCGCGCGAGCGTTGTATCGACAGTGGCGCTGGCAGAGGTCGCGCGCACGATCGAGCTTGGCCAGCACCTGCTGCTGGGGCGCGGCGAGGAGCTCACCGGAGGTCGTGACAAGGATTCGATCCTCGCAGACACGATGGAAGCCGTGATCGGTGCGACCTACATGTCCGCAGGTCCGGATGCGGCGACGTCTCTCGTGCTGCGGCTGACCACACCGCTGCTCGCCGACCCCGAACGCTATGGTGCCGCCATGGACCCGAAGACGAGCCTGCAGGAACTCGCGGCGCGTCGCTCGGTCGCACCGCCGGAGTACTCGGTCGAGGCCAGCGGCCCCGATCACGCGCGCACGTTCACGGCGACGGTCGTCGTCGGCCCCGTCACCTCGACCGGGATGGGAACGAGCAAGAAGGCCGCGGAGATGAGCGCGGCGCTCACCGCCTGGCACGAGCTGGGCGGTCGTGCCTGAACTCCCCGAAGTCGAGGTCGTGCGTGCCGGGCTCGCCCCGGCGGTCACCGGAGCGACGGTGCTGGGCGTCCATGTCCTCGACGGCCGCGCACTCCGGCGTCACCGAGGAGATGTCGCGCAGTTCGAAGCGGCGCTGACGGGCCGTCGCATCGAGACGGCCGTACGTCGCGGCAAGTTCCTCTGGCTCCCGCTCGAGGGCGCCGAGGAGTCGCTCGTCGGTCACCTGGGCATGAGCGGGCAGCTCCTGCTGCGCGCGCCCGAGGCTCCGCCCGAGCGACACGAGCGCGTGCGCATCGGCATCGCGCATCCGCAGCACGGTGAGCTCGCGGTCGTCTTCGCCGACCAGCGGACCTTCGGCTCACTCGCCCTCGACTCTCTCGTCCCGACGCCCGACGGCGCTCCGGCGGTCGGGGGTCGAATGCCGCCTCAACGCCCTCACAGGTCGCACACATCGCGCGCGACCCCCTCGATCCGGCGTTCTCCGAGGCACGCTTCCGCGCGCAGCTCGCGAGGAAGCGCTCCGCGATCAAACGCGTGCTGCTCGACCAGACCGTCGTCAGCGGCATCGGCAACATCTACGCCGACGAAGCGCTGTGGGCGGCTCGCCTGCATCCGGAGACCCCGGCGGACACGCTTTCGACGCGCACGGTGAACCGTGTGCTCGCCGAGGTGCGCGCCGTGCTCGAGAAGGCGCTCGTCGAGGGAGGCACGAGCTTCGACGAGCAGTACGTGAACGTCAACGGCGAAGCCGGCTACTTCGCCCACTCGCTCAACGCCTACGGCCGCACAGGTCAGCCGTGCGCGCGCTGCGGCACGCCGATCGTGCGGGTGAGCTTCATGAACCGCAGCTCGCACTTCTGCCCGCGCTGCCAACGGCCTCTTTGACGGCGCCGGCGCCAAGGAGAGTCGTCGTCGAAGACACCGCCGGAGAGGCGAGTCCTCAGGCGAGCACGCGCTTCCACGCCCCCGCGACGGTCAGCGGCGTGAAGCCTATCCGCTCATTCACATCGAGCATCGGGCGATTCTCCTCCGCGTTGAACGTCGTCACGAAGGGTGAGTCCGGAGCCACCTCCCGCCAGCGCAGCAGGTTCGCGCACTTCACGATCATGCCGAGCCGGTGTCCTCGATGCTCGCGCACGACGAGCGTGCCCCACTGCTCGGAGGGCCGCGTGCGGTCCTGCCCGAGCACGAGCTCGCTGTATGCGACGAGCTGGCCGCTCGGAACATGCTCCACCGCGGCGACCGACACCGTCAGCCCGGCATCCGCGTTCCGGCGATCCCGGGTGACGACGCGCTCCGCGTCCCAGTGCTCCTCGGTCCAGACGACGCCGCCGGTCGGCACATCCGTCGACATCCGCGACCTGACGAAGGCGCTGCCCTCACGCCACCGCTCCGGCGTCGGTGCGGTCCACGCGACAACGCGATAGTCGGGGCCGGCCACGGCCAGGTTCTCATCCAGAAGCGTCTGGACGGCGTCCATCGGCGCGGAGAGGTCGAAGGCGCTGTTGCGCTCGACCTGCTCCAGCGTGAATCCGTGATCGCGGAAGAACACCGTGTGCTCGTCGACCGGTACGGTGCCGAAGCCGCTGGCCGGTGACATCCGATCGTGCGGGGTGTCGAGGCGGTGCAGGGTGTACGTCTGCACGTCGCTGCGCTTGTTCCGGCGTGCCTCGTCGAGGAGGGGCTCCAGCAGCGCCTCCTCGACGCCGCGCCCCCGGAACTCCGGAAGCGCGAGCAGGTCGAACTCCAGCTCGGTCGCGCCCTCCTCCTGCGGGATCATGACCTGCAGGGCGCCCGCGGCACGTCCGTTCACACGGGCGAGATATCCGCGGCGATGCTGATAGGTCGTCTCCTGCCAGACGGGCAGTTCCTCGGCCGGGATCCACTTCAGGTGGTCCAGGCCGAGGTCCTGCTCCATGGCGGTGTTGAACACCTCGGCCATCGCGACGAAGTCCGCGGCCTCCGGCGAGTCCAGGGAGTCCGGCGCGATGACCGGCGAGACGGTGACCTCCGTCACACGAGCACCTTCTTCCACGCACCCTCGTACGTGACGGGCTCGAACCCGATCGCCTCGTTGATGTCGAGCATCGGCCGGTTCTCCTCGGCGTTGTAGGTGATGATCTTCGGCGACTGCGGAGCCACCTCGCGCCAGGATCGGATGCCGGCGCATTTGACGAGCATTCCCAGGCGGTGCCCGCGGTGCTCCTTGAGCACGAGCGTGTCCTCCTGGCTCGACACGGCCGTCGGATCGCTCGGCAGCACGAGCTCATTGAAGGCGACGACCGTGCCGCTCTCCTCGTGCACGGCCGCGGTGACCTGCACCGTCTGTCCGCCGTCGAGATAGCGCTTGTCGTGGAGGGCGACACGCGCGGCATCCCAGGTCTCCTCGTCAAACTCCAGCGCTGCCGCCGGTGCGTCCGTCGACATGCGCGACTTCACCCAGGCGTAGCCCTCGACGTGCTCGGGCGGAGTCGGCAGCATCCACTGCACGACGCGGTACCCGGCCGATGCCGCTTCCGCCTCGGCGAGCAGCGCATCGACATGGTCCGTCGGTGCCGTCAGGTCGAAGGCGCTCTTGCGCTCGATCTGCTCCAGTCTGTAACCGTGGCGTAGGTAGAACCGGGCCGCGTGGTCCTCGGGATCTCGCCGTAACCGGTCGGTGCGGCGAGCCGTCGCCCCGGAGCATCCGGATGCGCGGCCCACGACTGCAGCACGGTGCGGCCGTGCTCGCGAGCGGTTCTCTCGACGAGCTCGTAGGCGGTCGTTCCGATGCCCTGGCCGTGGTGCTCCCGCAGGATCTCCACGAGCCAGTAGGCGATCTTGGAGTCACCCTCCAGCGGCAGATCGAGCCCGGCCCGGCCGATGATCTCACCGTCGCGGCGGATCGCCCAGATGAAGCGGATCTCGTTGGGGTCCTCACCGTAGTGGGGCAGAAGCTCGGCGGGCGTGTACGCGCCGTCGTCGTCGCCGTCGATCTCGCGGTAGACGAGATTGCGAACGCGGACCATCTCCAGGAAATCCCCGGCATCCGCCGAGTCGACGGATGTCGGGATGGTCAGCGGGGTGATCGTGATGTCAGTGGTGCGAGTGCTCATGATGGTTCTCCAGATGTGATTCGAGGGCTCAGCGAAGCTGACGCAGGAGCCCGTAAGAGGTCAAGGTCTGTGCGTTGTCGCGGCTGAGCCGCTGCAAGGGGTCGGATGCCGCGGGCCGCGGCACCCGGCGCCGATGACGCACGGCGGAGCGCTTCGGGCGCTGCGCGCGCAACAGCAGCCAGAGGCCGAGTCGCAGCGACAGCCTGTCGGCTGCCGACAGCGGGGCATCGGATGTGGGAAGCGCCACGGTGAGGACGTCGGGTTGACGTTGCTCGGTGGTCGTGGGGTAGTCATGAGAGTAGTTCCTCTGAGAGTGTCGGGCGGGGCCCGAAGACGAAGCATGGCGGAGAGAGGGCAGGCAGGAGCCTGCGGCGAAGGCGCGTGGATACGGCGGTTTTCGCGGGGCGGCGGACAAGGAGAGAGGCCCTCGACGGGCAGACTCGTCCCCTGCGCGACTTAAGCGCCAGCGTGGAACACGAGACCGGAGGAGGCTGCCCGGAAAGCAACGCGCGCGGCAGTGCCTGCGCCAATAGCGTCATGCTGAATCATCATCGGGAACCTCCTTTCTTCGGTTCGGTGCGACGAACCACGCTACGCCTGTCGGCGTGGGCGCGTCAAGTACTTCTTCGATGTTCGCCCCTTACAGGGCGCGCCAGAGCAGCCGTACCGCAGGATTCCGGTAGCGTATGGGCGTGATGCGAGCGCGAGGATCGGTGTGCGGATGCACCTGAAGAGCCTGACGTTGAAGGGCTTCAAGTCGTTCGCTCAGCCCACGAGCTTCGTCTTCGAGCCCGGTGTCACCTGCATCGTGGGGCCCAACGGCTCCGGCAAGTCGAACGTGGTCGACGCCCTCGCCTGGGTCATGGGGAGCAGGGTGCCAAGACGCTCCGCGGCGGCAAGATGGAGGACGTCATCTTCGCCGGCACCTCCACACGCGGACCGCTCGGGCGCGCCGAAGTGCAGTTGACGATCGACAACAGCGACGGCGCCCTGCCGATCGAGTACTCCGAGGTGACGATCAGCCGCACCCTCTTCCGCAACGGCGCGAGCGAGTACGCCATCAACGGCGAGCAGTGCCGTCTGCTGGACGTGCAGGAGCTCCTGAGCGACTCCGGGCTCGGCCGCGAGATGCACGTCATCGTCGGCCAGGGCAGGCTCGACACCGTCCTGCAGGCCTCGCCCGAGGACCGGCGCGGCTTCATCGAGGAGGCCGCCGGCATCCTCAAGCACCGCCGCCGCAAGGAGAAGACGGTCCGCAAGCTCGAGGCGATGGAGACCAACCTCACCCGCCTGAGCGATCTCGCCGGCGAGATCCGGCGCCAGCTCAAGCCGCTCGGGCGCCAGGCCGAGATCGCCCGGGAGGCGCAGACGATCGCCGCCGTGGTGCGGGATGCCAAGGCACGCCTGTTCGCCGACGACGTCGTCGCGCTGCGCACGGCGCTCGCCGACCACACCCGCACGGAGCAGGAGCGGCACACCGAACGCCTCGTGCTCTCGGACCAGGTCGATCTCGCGCGGGCGAAGATGGCCGAGCTCGAGCAGAACCAGAGTTCGATCGCCGTCGACGAGGCGCGCAGCGTGCTCTTCGGCCTCGAACAGGCCCAGGAACGGATGCGGGGACTCTTCACGCTCGCGAACCAGCGCCTCGCGCTGCTCGGAACCGAAGAGGACGACCAGGCTGTCGCCGCGACGACGGTGAGCCAGGCCCAGATCGACGATGCCCGTGCCGAGATCGATGAGATCTCAGCCGGGCTCGGCGATGCGCAGGACGCCGCCCAGGCCGCCACCCGTGCCGTCACACGCGCGCGGGCCGAACTGGACGCGCTCGACATCGACATCGCCGAGCAGAGCGCGCTCGTCTCCGAGCACGACATGCGGGTCACGACGCTGCGCGGCACGGCGGAGGCCGCCGCATCCGCCCTCGCTGCGGTGCGCGGCGCGGTGCTGCGACAGGAGAACGCGCTGGAGGCCGCCGAGCAGCGACGCCGCGAAGCGCGGGAGGCCCTCGACCAGATCGAGGAGGCCGAGGCGCCCTCGGGCACGGTCGCCGAGCACTCGGCCGCCTACGAGAGGGCGCAACGGGCGGCTTCAGAGGCGGAGTCGACGCTGGAGGAGCTGCGGGAGCGCCTGCACGCGACCGAGCGCGAGGCCGATGCGCTGACGGCCAAGGCGGCGGCTCTCGGCAGCGCGCTGGCACTCAGCGGCGGCGCGGCCGAGATCGTGAAGGCGGGTGGCCCGGGCATCCGAGGGCTCGTCGGCGACGCCGTGCAGGTCAAGCCCGGTTTCGAGGCCGCGATCGCGGCGGTGCTCGGTCCTCTCACCGAAGGCGTGCTGGTCGAGACGCTCGACGACGCGTTCACCGTCGCAGCGGATGCGGCTGAGAGTGCGCGCGGTGCCGTCGACATCGTGATCGCCGATGCGCGCCGTGAAGAGACTGCGCCCGCAGAGGTCGCCGGAGCCACCGCCGCGGCCGCGGTCGTCACCGCGCCTCCCGGCATCCAGGGCATCCTCGCGCACGTGCTCATCGCCGACGACCTCGATTCCGCGCGAAAGGCCCGTGCGGCGGCGGAAGCGACGCGCACGACCCCCGTCACGGTCGTGACGCGCGCCGGCGAACTGCTGACCGCCTTTTCCGTGCGCGCCGGGTCCGGGGGAGAGCGCTCGCGCCTGGAGCTCACCGCCGAACGGGATGCCGCCATCGAGCGGCGCGACGAACTGCAGGCGACGGTCGACGGCCTGCGCGCCGAGCTCGCCGATGCGCGGGAACAGGTCGAGACCCGTCGCCGTGAGGCGAAGGAGGCGCTGCGGGCGCTGCGCGAGCACGACGCGGAGCTCGCCGCCTACGCCGAGGCGGTCAACAGGGTGACGGTGCGGCACGAGTCGGCCGTCGCCGAGTGCGAACGACTGGAGTCCGGACTCGCGCAGGCGCAGTCGGCCGTCTCGGATGCCGAGACCGCTGCTGCTGCGGCGAAAGCCGATCTCGACGCCGCCCTGGCCGAACCCCGGCCCGAGCTCGACGCCTCCGCCCGTGACGGACTGCTGGAGGCGCTGGAGAAGGCGCGCGAGGAGGAGGTGCGGGCGCGGCTGGAGATCGAGACCCTGCGCGAGCGGGTCCGGGCCGGCCAGACCCGTGTCGCCGGACTCGAGCGCCAGCGCGAGCAGGAGAAGGAGGCCGCCGTGGAGGCCGCGCGTCGGGCGGTGATCCGGCGGGCGCAGCGGGAGGCGGCATCCGGTGTCGCGGCGGAGCTTCCCCGTGTGCTCGACTCGCTCGGTCGTTCGGTCGCCGAGGCGCAGCTCGCGCTGAGCACCGCGGAGTCCGCACGAGCGGCGCAGAACCAGGAACTCGTGGCGCTGCGCGCCGAGGAGGCGGCGCTGCGGGAGCGTCTTGCCGGGCTCACCGAGAGCGTGCACGGGCTCGAGCTGCAGATCCATGAGAAGAAGCTGCACCTGTCGAGCCTGCTCGAACGGGTGGCGAGCGAGCTCGCCCTCGACGAGGACATCCTCATCGCGGAGTACGGTCCGGATCAGCCCGTGCCGAGCGATGGCAGCGACGACGGGCCGGAGGAGGAGACCGCGGCGGCATCCGAGGGCGTTCCCTACGACCGCCGGGAGCAGGAGAAGCGCCTGCGCGAGGCGGAGCGCAAGCTCACCCAGCTCGGCCGGGTCAATCCGCTCGCCCTGGAGGAGTTCGCCGCGCTCGAGCAGCGCCATGCTTTCCTCACCGAGCAGCTGGCCGACCTGACCCAGACCCGCCAGGACCTGCTGACGATCATCGGCGACCTCGACGAGCGCATGCAGACGATTTTCGCCGCGGCCTTCGAAGACACCAAGGTCGCCTTCGGCGAGGTCTTCCCGATCCTGTTCCCCGGCGGTTCGGGGAGCATCTCGCTCACGAACCCCGATGACATGTTGACGACCGGGATCGAGGTGGCGGTCAGACCGGTCGGCAAGAAGATCGAACGCCTCTCGCTGCTCTCGGGCGGTGAGCGCTCGCTCGCGGCCGTGGCCCTGCTCGTGGCGATCTTCAAGGCGCGTCCGAGCCCGTTCTACATCCTGGACGAGGTCGAGGCGGCGCTCGACGATGCCAACCTCGGCCGGCTCCTCGGCGTCTTCGAGCAGTTGCGGGAGAGCTCGCAGCTGCTGGTCATCACCCACCAGAAGCGCACGATGGAGATCGCCGACGCCCTCTACGGCGTCTCGATGCGCCAGGACGGCGTCTCGGCCGTCGTCGGTCAGCGCGTGAACGAGCGCGCCGCCATCGCGAGCTGACTCTCGAAGCCGGCCAGCACATCGGCGAACTCCGGCAGGTTCTGTGGCCTATGCCCCGCGCTGGCGCTCGTCGACCTGAGCGAGCAGTGCCGTCGCCTCGCGGAGGAACAGATCGTGCGCCTCGAGCTGCGCCCAGTGGCCGCAGTCGGGCACCATCACGAGTCTCGCGCCGGGGGTCTCCTCCGCAGCGCGCCTCGAGCCTTCCGGGTCGACCAGGGGGTCGTCCTCGCCGTGGAACAGCAGGGTGGGAACGGAGATCTCCCGCACCCGGTCGCTGAGGTCGTTGAGCATGCCCCGGCTTCCGATCGTCGCCTGGTTGTAGCGTCCGTACGCCAGCCCGCCCTTCGGATGCCGCGCCTCGCGGGAGAACTCCGGCACGACTTCCGCGGGCAGCGTCGAAGGGTCCTTCACCATCGATCGCAGCACCCTGTCGACGAAGCGATTGGCGAAGCGCGCCAAGGGGAGCAGCAGCCAGTCGGGCATCTGTGCGGCCAGCCACGCGGAGTACTGGGTGGTCCGATTGCGCAGAAGCGGGATGAGGCCGCCCGGTGCGATCAGCACCAGCCCGGCGACGCGCGCCGGATGATCGAGTGCGACGTTCAGGGCGACGTCTCCGCCCATCGAGACGCCGAACACGACGGCCTGATCGATCCCGAGCGCATCCATCGCCTCTACGACCACGGTCGCGAGCTCTCGCGGGCCGCCGACGGGCGGGACATCGATGCTCCCTCCGAACCCGGGAAGGTCGATCGCCCACACCTCGCGGTCACGGCCCAGGGGATCCAGCGCGCGGAACCACGAGATCGCGGAGTTGTCCGAACCGCCGCCGTGCACGAGTACTGCGGGAACACGGTCGCCGCCGTGTCCGGCGTGGAGGACGCGGAGCGGGCCGGTCGGTGTGTCGACCGTGGTCGCTTGAGTCCCGGCGGGGATGAGTGCTGTCACGAGGTGCTCCCGGTGTCGGTCGGCGCCGGATGCGCGGTGTCCTGGCGCATCATGTCCTCCGCGGCGCGCAGGAGGGAGTCGTCGCTGTACAGGCCGTGCGTGAACAGTTCCAGCGTGGGGAGGGTGATGCGCGCGGCGACGGCGGGGGTGAGCCTCTCCTCGCCGAGCGCGCGGGCGAACTGCCGGCGCAGCAGGAGCGGAGCGAGCCCGAACAGCGTGAGGACGAGTGCCGTGCCGTCGGGGTCTGCCTGCGCTCGGATGACACCCGCCGATTCCTGGGCGCGTGTCACGTTCTGCGTGCCGTGCAGGATCCGGTCGAAGATCCGATCCGCGGTCTCGGAATCCTCGGAGAGCATCCGGACGAGGTAGTCGAGGGCCGGCCCGTAGGCATCGGGAGCCCCCAGCGCCGCACGGAGGGACTCGATCGTGAACGCGGCGTCTTCCGTCTGGCCGTCCTCGTTCGTGAACATCGCCGTGACGTGGGCGTCGCAGGCGGCGCGGAGTCCGTTCTTGTCGCCGAAGTGATGCACGATGAGCGCGGGACTGACTCCCGCAGTCTGCGCGATGGCGCGCAAGCTCGCCGCCTCGAAACCGCGCGTTCCGATGAGCTCGATCGCGGCATCACGGATGCGCGCGCGTGTCGTGAGGTCCTCGGGATCCCTGTGTGAACGCATGTTCAATAGACTAAACGCATGTTCAATAGCCGTCAATCGCGGCGTATCGTCGATGGCGGGGCGAGACCGACGTGCACCGCGCCCACCGTAGGCTGGAGGTATGGCGGAGAAGTCCTGGTCCCTCGGTCGCGCACTGCGCGGCATGTTCGTCAAGCCCGAGATCGATGAGACGACCTGGGACGACCTCGAGACGGCGCTGCTGACGGCGGACTTCGGTCCGGACATCACCGAGCGCATCCTCGACGAACTGCACGAGAAGGTCGACCGCTACGCGACCACCGACCCGGCCGATCTGCAGCGGATGCTCCGGGAGACCCTCGAAGAGCACTTCTCGAAGTTCGACACGACTCTGAAGCTCACCGAGCGTCCCGCCGTCGTGCTGGTGGTCGGCGTCAACGGCGTGGGAAAGACGACCACGATCGGCAAGTTCACCAAGTTTCTCCGCGGCTACGGTCGCTCCGTGGTCGTCGGCGCCGCCGACACGTTCCGGGCGGCGGCCGTCGACCAGCTCGCCACCTGGGCGCAGCGGGGGGAGCGGCGATCGTGCGCCCTCAGCAGGAGGGCCAGGACCCGGCATCCGTCGCCTATCAGACCATCGAGTTCGCCCAGCGCGAGGGCATCGAGATCGTCATCGTCGACACCGCCGGACGCCTGCACACCAAGGGCGGTCTCATGGACGAGTTGTCCAAGATCCGCCGCGTCATCGAGAAGCAGGCGCCGATCAGCGAGGTGCTCCTCGTCCTGGATGCGACCACGGGTCAGAACGGCGTCATGCAGGCCGAGGCCTTCCTCGAGCATGCCGGCGTGACCGGGCTCGTCCTCACGAAGCTCGACGGCTCCGCCAAGGGCGGATTCGTGCTGGCGGTGCAGGAGCGCACCGGCATCCCCGTCAAGCTCCTGGGCCAGGGCGAGGGATCGACGACCTCACCGGGTTCACCCCGCACGTCTTCGTTCAGGCCCTCGTCGGCTGAGACAGGACTACCCACGACATGACAAGACTGGTTTCATAGCGATATGGCGATCGAACACGACTACTTCGGGCTCCTCTCGTCGGGGCCGGACGGATCGATCTTCTGGTCGGAGAACGTCGACCTGGGCGATCAGTCGGTCACGGTCGACCTCACCGCGCCCGATCAGGAGGATGTCTCCTCCGACGCGCTCGATATCGCCGCCTCGCTCATCTCGGGCCTCGAGCAGGTCGATGACAGCGCGCGTCGCTCGATGCTCGCCGAAGTGGACGACCGGACCAGCGAGGTCACCGAGTACATCCTCCGGCTGCAGGAGGCGTACGGCGACGGGCTCACCGAGCTTCTCGTCGACGTCAGCGGAGACGATGCCGTCGACGTCATCCGCTCGCTCCGCCTCATGAGCATGACCATCCTCGCCGACGAGCACGGCGGCGCGGATCCCTTCGCGGTGCTCGAGTACGGGCTCGACACCGGCGACGACGATGACGTGCTGCTCGTGAACCTCGGCTCCGACGGCGCGGTCCTCTCGGTCATCAGCGCCGACTGAGCAACCTTCTCGTCGACTCAGCGCGGAGGCCGCGACAGCGGCACCTCCTGATATCGATCCAGCGCCCGCACGACGATGCCGGCCGGCGCCTCGGCGGCTGCGAGCAACCGCTGGGCGTCGGCGTCGGCGGCATCGGTGAGTGCCGTGGCGAGGTAGCCGTGCACCGCCGCGCTCTGCTCGGGCGTGAGCCGGCCGCGGCGTTCCCCGGCACCGTCGGCGTCGAAGACGGCCAGGAGCATGCCGTGCTCTCGCTCCGCGTCGGGTGAGACCGGCGGCTGGAAGTAGGGAAGATCGAGCGCGAGCGCGCCGAATCGGGCGTAGAAGCGCAGGCGTGCCTCGGGATCGCCGTAGATCGGATGCGAGGACTGCACGTCCGGGCGGTCGAACTCCGCCAGCAGCACCTCGACGCCCGCATCCGACGACCAGCGGTCGAGGACGGCGGAGAGCAGGGCGGAGCCGACGCCTCGACCGCGTGTTCCGGGAGCGGCGACGAGATACTGCAGCAGCACGACCGGGGTTGCGATCTCACTGACGGCGAGGCCCAGAACCGCCCCTGACGCATCGCGCGCGACGAGAGCCTCGGCGTCGTGGCCGAACTGCGAGATGAAGTCATCCTCGGGCAGCAGCTCGTTCGGGCGGAAGGAGGGCGCGAGCAGAGTGCGGTGGAGCCGGCGCAGCGCGTCCAGGTCCGAAAGCGGCTCGACGCTGATCACAGCTCGCTCCGGGCGCGGGACGCCCGCCGGCGTCTGCGGGCAGCGGCCCGTCGCCGTCGCAGTCGCAGCGGCGCGATGATCATGACGCCGCCGAGCGCGACGGCGACGAAGAGGATCGCGGCGACGAACCACCAGGTGATGTCTCCGCGCAGCTCGAGGCCGTCCTGGAGGACCTGGACGAGCCCGGAGAGCCCGACGACGGCGAGGATGACGCCGAGCACCTGCGCGAGCCGTTCCGTTCGCCGCTCCCGCTCGGACTGCCGGCTCTCGTGGAGCAGGGCGATTCGGCGATGGCACACCTCCAGCAGCGGCTGCAGCCGGGTCCCGAGCACGTCGCGGACCGAGCGCTCGAACTCGTCCCGCAGGAGGTCGTATCTGTTCGATCGGAGGATGGCGTCCAGATCCGTCCGCAGCGCGGGCGAGGTGACGATCGCCGGGGACTCGACGAAGAGCATGATCGCCTGCTTGGACTGCACGAACGACTGCAGAGCCAGCTCTTCACGCTCGATCACGCGGATGACTTCGCCGAGATTCGCCAGGGCTTCCTCCTGTGCGCGATCGTCGTGGGCCATGATGGCGATGTCCGTGGCTTGGAGTTCGTCTTCGACGCGCTGGAGCAGCCGAGCGATGAGCTCGGCGTGGGTTCGGACCGTGCTCTGCCAGGCCTGGTACATGCCGTGCATGCTGTGCGTGAACCGCAGGAAGCTCTCGATCTCGCTGAGGGCGTAGTCGGGCGAGCGGAAACTCGCCAGGAGCGTGACGTTGGAGTTCGCGCAGAGCAGCTCGTCGTTGAGGTGGAGGAGATCGAAGCGCTTCACCGACTCGACGTCGTACATCGTCCAGTCGGCCACTCCCGATGCGCCGCCGGGCAGAGGGTGGAGCATCGGCTGGATCCCCCAGAGCTCGATGAGGTGTCGTGCCGATGTCAGGGGTGTGCGTACACCGCCGGAGTCGCGGGATGCTCCCTCGATCGTCACGATGACGCCGAAGGATCCCGCGCGCGCGGAGATCGGGTCGGTGCCGACGGGCGGGGCCTTCTGCTTCGTCTCGTTTCGAGACATGTCGATGCGGACCTGATGGAGGATCTTGCGAAGGTCGTCGAGGACTTCGTCGACGACATCCGCGAGCCGACTGATCCTCGCGTCGTCGTCGGATCGGGGATGCAGGTGCAGGGCCTCCGGGATCTCGGTCAGATCGCCGAAGACGGGAGTGGCGAGGTTGATCGTCTGGGCGACTTCGTACGCGGCGGCATCCTCCAGGTCGATCTCGAACACGATCGCATGGTTGCCGAGCTCCGAGAACTGGATGCTCGTGCGGATGATCTCCTCGGTGGGATCATCGCCGATGCCGGCGAGCGTGAGGTCCTCCAGCTGCACCGTCGAACCCCGGAATCCCCGACCCAGGCTGTCCGAACCCTGCCAGACGTCACTCAGTGCGAGGCTCTGAAGCACCTTGTGGATCTTGAGCGGACCCAGCCGCCCCTGCTGCGCGTGTCGCAGTGCGAGTCGGGCACGCAGGGCCGTCAGTTCTTCTATGCCGTCGTGTCTGCGCGGATGCAGGATGCCGAAGCCGTACACGATCAGCACACGTCCTTCGTCGACATGCACCCAGTCCCCGTGGACCGCCGCGTTGACGGTCTGCAGCGATGCGAGGTGCCCGCGCAGTTCGCTGGCATCCACCGCCCGGAAATCCGCCTCGTCGATCTGCGCCTCGATCCGGGCCAACGCCGCCGAGGCGTCGTCGCTGTCGCGTGAGAGCAGCGCATGGGCGGCTGTTGCGATCTCGTGGATCGCCCCGTAGTACCGATGCTCGCCCTTGGTCTCGGCGATGAGGGCATCGCGGCCGGGGTGCGCGGCGAGCTTCGCGGCCGCCCGCCGGATCTTCTCGATGGACGACGTCGCCCGCGCGCTGACGGTGATCACAGCCCGGAGGCGGCCCGTGAGCAGGGCTGCTTCAACATCGAACTCGCTCTGCATGAAGTCCAGCAACCGCCACGCGACGGCTTCCGCGTCGTCCTTCGCCTGGTCGGCGGCGGCGGAGACCGCGACGCCGACGGCCGAGCGGATCAGAGTGTGGTCCCAGCTCAGCGCCCACGCCTCGTTCACGAGATTGCGCAGGTACAGCGCGAGAACGACGCCGCCGAAGGGGATGGCCGCCGCGGCACGCACCGCCGGGGGAGCAGCTCATCGAGGACCTGTGCGGGATCCTCGTCCACGTCCTCCTCGTCGGTCATCGCCGCCTTCCACCAGTCCATCGTCAGGACGTCGCGGATCCTCTCCTGCTGCTCGGCGGTGAGTGCGACGGGTTCCCCTCGAAGTCGCTGCGCCTCCAGTTCGGCGGAGAGCCACTGGCGGGCGGCGTCCGCATCTTCGTCCGCGTACGCGAACGCATCTGCGGGCGGCGCGGGTCGTTCGACGATCTCCCCCATGGTGCTCCCGTCCGCACGGGTGCCCGTGCTGACTCCGATTGTGCACGAATCGGGATCGCACGGCTACGGCCGGGCGGTCAGACGGCCTGCGCGAAGCCCAGCTCGGCGCTCTCGGCGATGTGCGACAGGTGCTCCGGGATCGGGCGCCCCTTCGAGACCATCGACTGCGCCCAGAGCCGCCCCGCGCGGTAGGACGAGCGCACGAGGGGGCCGGCGAGGACCCCGAGGAAGCCGATCCGCTCGGCCTCCTCCTTGAACCCGACGAACTCGTCGGGCTTGACCCATCGGGCCACGGGCAGATGCCGTGGCGAGGGGCGCAGGTACTGCGTGATCGTGATGATGTCGCATCCGGCGTCGTGGAGGTCCTGGAGCGCCTGAACAACCTCCTCGGGCTCCTCGCCCATCCCGAGGATGAGATTCGACTTGGTGATGAGGCCCGCCGTGCGTGCCTGCGTGAGCACGTCGAGGGAGCGCTCGTAGCGGAAGGCGGGACGGATGCGCTTGAAGATGCGAGGGACGGTCTCCACGTTGTGCGCGAACACCTCCGGACGCGCGTCGAACACCGCGCCGAGCTGCTCGGGGTCGCCGTTGAAGTCCGTCGCGAGCAGCTCCACGCCCGTGTTCGGATTCATCGCATGGATCTGTCGCACGGTCTCCGCGTTCAGCCAGGCGCCGCCGTCGGGCAGGTCGTCGCGGGCGACGCAGGTGACCGTCGCGTAGCGCAGTCGCATGCGCTTCACGCTCTCGGCGACGCGTCGCGGCTCATCCGTGTCGTAGTCGGCGGGCTTCCCGGTGTCGATCTGGCAGAAGTCGCAGCGCCTCGTGCACTGCGAGCCGCCGATGAGGAACGTGGCCTCGCGGTCCTCCCAGCATTCGAAGATGTTGGGGCAGCCGGCTTCCTGGCAGACGGTGTGGAGATCCTCGGTCTTCACGAGCGACTGAAGGGCGGTGTACTCCGGCCCCATCTTGGCCTTGGTCTTGATCCATTCGGGCTTGCGCTCGATCGGGGTCTGGGCGTTGCGGACCTCGAGGCGGAGGAGCTTGCGGCCTTCGGGCGCGGCACTCATGCGACCGCTCCTGCGTAGGCGGCGGAGAAGGCGGCGGCGGTGGCCTCCGAGACGTCGGCGGGGGAGACGTCGCGGCCGACGACCTCGCTGATCGTGGTGACCCCGGCATCCGCGATCCCGCACGGGATGATGTTCCGGAACGCGGCGAGGGAGTTGTCGCAATTCAGGGCGAAGCCGTGCATCGTGACGCCGCGCTGCACGCGAACGCCGATCGCGGCGATCTTGTCCTCGGAGAGCGGCCTGCGCACCCATACCCCGCTGCGCCCCTCCACGCGGTACCCGTCGACGCCCAGCGGGCGGAGCACGTCGATGAGGACGCCCTCGAGCCGCCGGACGTGCTCGACCACGTCGACGGGCTCGGGGAGACGGACGATCGGATAGCCGACGAGCTGTCCGGGACCGTGCCAGGTGATGCGGCCGCCCCGGTCGACATCGACGACGGGGGTGCCGTCCTGCGGGCGCTCGTGTGAGCGGGTGAGCTTGCCCGCCGTGTACACGGGCTCGTGCTCGAGCAGGATCAGTGTGTCGGGGCGGGTGCCGTCCTGCACCTCCTGATGCACGCTGCGCTGCAGTGCCCAGCCGTCCAGGTAGGGGACGAAGTCGGGGGCCAGGCCCGGAGTGACGATGTCGAGCATGTCTTCCTCCACGGATTATTGGATTGCGTCTAACAATACATCCAGCACGGAGGATCGGATGCCGCGCTACGGTGATTCCATGACCACGGAGCATCGCGCAGGCCGTCCGCGCGCCTCCTCGCGCGAGACGCTCGCGGAGGCGGCGAGCGAGCTGTTCCTCGAACAGGGCTATGAGGCGACCTCCGTCGCCGACATCACGCGGCGCGCGGGCGTCAGTCGATCGAGCTTCTTCAACTACTTCTCTTCGAAGAGCGACGTGGTCTGGTCCGGGATCGACGAGCGCATATCCGTCTTCGAGCACGCTCTGGCCGAGGGCGCGGATGTCGACGCGGCCGTTCGCGCGATCGTCGAGGATTTCGCTCCCGACGCCCTTGCCCTCGCGCTGATGAACGCGGGCGCCATGCACCTGGACGGTGAGCTCGACCGCGACAGTGCGCTCCGGTCGGCGAGGATCGCCCGTGCGGTCGCCTCGAGAGAGGAGTCGCGGGGGCAGGACGCCCTCGCCGCGCAGGTGCGCGGTGCGGCGGTCGGGGCGCGGTTCTCGCAGCGATCCGCGTCTGGGCGCAGGCGGGTCCGGGGACCTCCTCGCTGCGCGCCGTGCTGGATCGCGCGCTGACTATTTTGCGCTAGGGGTGGCAACACGAGTTAACTTTCGTCACACTAGTCCATGCGTGCGCAGAAACGGGACAACATCCGGCGACGAGGACAACGACTCACCGCCATGCTGACGGCCGCCTTCGTTGCCGTCGGGCTGCTCGCCCTGACCGGGCCGGCACCCCAGGCGCAGGCATCGGATCTGCCGAGATCGATCGCCGAAGGCGGCTTCATCATCAGCGACAGCGAGTTCTTCAAGGGGAACTCGATGACCGAGGCGCAGATCCAGACCTTCCTGAACCAGCGTGTGCCCACCTGCGCATCCGGGGCCACGTGCCTGAAGAATTACAAGGAGACTTTCCAGTCGCGGGCGGCCGACCAGTACTGCAAGGCGCTGACCGGTGGCACCAACCTCACCGCCGCGCGCATCATCCACCGGGTGGCTAATGCCTGCGGGATCAACCCCAAGGTGCTCCTGGTGATGCTGCAGAAGGAGCAGTCCCTCGTGACGCTCACCAACCCCTCGCAGCTGCGGTTCGACCGCGCGATGGGCTTCGCCTGCCCGGACTCCGGACCCAACAACTCCGCGAACTGCAACGTCGCCCACTACGGCTTCGCGAACCAGGTGTACCGCGGTGCGCGCCAGATGCAGGTGTACACGAAGAACCCGAACTCGTTCAACTACAAGGCCGGCCAGGTCAACACCATCAAGTGGCATCCCTCCAACGCCTGCGGCACCTCGCGGGTGTTCATCCAGAACCAGGCGACCGCCAACCTGTACATCTACACGCCCTACCGCGCCAATGTGGCCGCCCTGGCCGCCGGCTGGGGCACGGGAGATGCCTGCTCGGCCTACGGCAACCGCAACTTCTACAACTACTACGCCCAGTGGTTCGCCCCCGGCGCATCGAGCTCGACCGGTGCGCCGGCGCAGATCGCGGCGTGCACGCAGCCGCTCTCCGCGGACGTCGCCGCGCGGAGCGTGACGGCCACCGTCACGGCGACGACGCTGAACGTCCGCCGTGCGCCCACGACGCTGTGCAGCCAGAACGTGACGTCGCTGAGCAAGGGGCAGCAGGTGACCGTCACGGGGCAGTACGGGGCCTGGTCCCGGGCGACCCTCGGCGGGAACACCGTCTGGCTGTCGACCGAGCATCTGCAGATGTCGTCGAACCCGGCCCCGGCGGGCACGTCGAACGCCTGCGCCGTGCCGTCGTCGGCGAGCGTGACGGCCGCGGGCGGTCTGTACCTCGTCGACACCGGTTCCCTCAACGGGCGCCGGGCGCCCTCGACGGCGTGCACGACGGGCGTGGTGTCGCTGAGCAGCGGAACCGAGCTCATCAGGGTCGCCACCTACGGCATCTGGTGGAAGGTCGAGCGCGGCGGGAGCACGTACTGGGTCGACAGCCGTTACCTCACGCCGGCGCCGACCGATGTGACCAGCGGTGCGGTGAACCTGCGCTCCGGCCCGTCGAGCTCGCACTCCGTGATCACCCTGCTGCCGAAGGGCACCGCGATCTCGGTGGCCGAGGTCAGCGGATCCTGGCGCAAGGTCGTCGCCGGATCCCGTGTCGGCTGGATCCACAAGGACTACATCAGCGGACCCGGACTGCCGCCGTCGCAGGTGTGCGCGGTTCCGTCCGCCTCCGAGCAGACCGCGGCATCCGGGACGTATCTGGTCAACGTGAACACGCTGAACGGACGTGCTGCTCCGACGACGGACTGCGCGACCGACATCGTGAAGCTGCCGTGGAACACGGCGCTCGAGCGCGTCGCGACCTACGGCACCTGGACTCTCGTCACGAACGGAAGCGAGACCTATTGGGTGTCCAGCTCGCTGCTGCGCGCGGCTCCGACGGATGTGACCACTGGAGCGGTGAACCTGCGTTCGAGCGGTTCGATGGACGGCACCGTGATCACCCTGCTGCCCAAGGGCACCACCGTGGCCGTTCTGGCCGCATCCGGGTCCTGGCGCAACGTGACCTCGGGACCCCTCGAAGGCTGGGTGCACCGCGACTACATCACCGGGCGGCCCTTCCCGCGGCGTGCGCCGAGCCGACCGCGTCGATGCAGAGTTCGGCGTCCGGCGCGTTCCACGTGAGTGCGGCGTCGGCCCCCGCCCGTACGGCTCCGTCGACCGGCTGCTCCGAGCCCACGGTCTCGCTGGCCCAGGGCACGGCCGTCGAGCGCGTCGCCACCTGGAAGGAGTGGACGAGGGTGAAGGTCGCCGACGGCACCCGATGGGTCCTCACCTCCCAGCTCAAGACAGCACCGACCGATGTGACCGTCAGCGGGGTCAACCTGCGCGCGGGCGCCTCGACGTCGACCTCGATCATCACCCTGCTGCCCAAGGGCACACGGGTCTCCCTGATGGAGACGCGGGGCTCCTGGCAGAAGGTGATGGCCAGCAGTCGCGTCGGCTGGGTGCACAAGGACTATCTGAGCGCGACGGCGCCGAAGCCGCCGGCGCCGATCACCCAGGTGACCACCGGCGCCGTGAACCTGCGCTCGGGCGCCTCCTCCTCGAGTTCCGTCATCACGCTGCTGGCCAAGGGGGCGTCCGTCACCGTGACCGACTCCCAGGGATCGTGGCGAAAGGTCACGGCGGGCTCTCGTGTCGGCTGGGTGCACAGCGACTACCTGGGCACCTCGTCCTCGGCGCCGAAGCCCCCGCGGGATCGTCCCAGGTGACGACCGGTGCGGTCAACATGCGCTCGAGTGCGTCGACGTCGGGCTCGGTCATCACCCTGCTGGCGAAGGGCACCTCCGTGCGGGTGGGCGAGTCGAGCGGGTCGTGGCGGAAGGTCACCGCCGGATCGCGGACCGGCTGGGTGCACAGCGACTATCTGAGTGGCGCCCTGACCTCTCGGGTGACGACGGGCGCGGTCAACATGCGCTCGGGCCCGTCGACGTCGAACGCCGTCGTCACGCTGATCGCGAAGGGGACGACCGTGTCGGTCGCCGGGTCGCAGGGCTCCTGGCGGAAGGTGTACGTGGGCACGCGCGACGGTTGGGTGCACAACGATTACCTGAAGTAGCCTTTGGTGGGCGCAACCGAAGCCGGAGCGGCCACGTAGAATCGAAGGCACCATGGCGACTTTTGGAACCCTCTCCGACCGGCTGACAGAGACCTTCCGCAACCTCCGCACGAAGGGCAAGCTCACCGCTGCCGACGTCGACGGCACCGTCCGCGAGATCCGACGAGCCCTGCTCGACGCGGATGTCGCGCTGGCGGTCGTCAAGGACTTCACCGCGCGCGTGCGCGAACGCGCCCTCGGCGACGAGGTCAACAAGGCGCTCAACCCCGCCCAGCAGGTCGTGCAGATCGTCAATGACGAACTCGTCGGCATCCTCGGCGGCGAGCAGCGCCGACTCGAGTTCGCGAAGACCCCGCCGACCGTGATCATGCTGGCCGGTCTCCAGGGCTCCGGAAAGACCACCTTCGCGGGCAAGCTCGCCAGGTCGCTGCAGGCCGATGGGCACACCCCGCTCCTGGTCGCCGCCGACCTCCAGCGCCCGAACGCGGTGAACCAGCTGCAGGTCGTCGCCGAGCAGGCGGGGGCCACCATCTTCGCGCCCGAGCCGGGCAACGGCGTCGGCGACCCGGTGCGGGTCTCCCGCGACGGCGTCGAGCACGCTCGCCGGCATCAGCACGACGTGGTCATCATCGACACCGCCGGTCGTCTCGGCGTCGACGAAGAGCTCATGAAGCAGGCCTCCGACATCCGCAAGGCGGTCGACCCCGACGAGGTGCTCTTCGTCATCGACGCGATGATCGGTCAGGACGCGGTCAACACCGCCAAGGCGTTCCAGGAGGGTGTCGACTTCACCGGTGTCGTGCTCTCCAAGCTCGACGGCGACGCCCGAGGCGGTGCCGCGCTGTCGGTGGCCTCTGTCACCGGCCGTCCCATCATCTTCGCCTCCACGGGCGAGCGCCTCGAGGATCTCGAGCCTTTCCATCCCGACCGCATGGCCAGCCGCATCCTCGACCTCGGTGACGTACTCACCCTGATCGAGCAGGCGCAGCAGGCCTTCGACGAGGAAGAGGCGGCCAAGGTCGCCGAGAAGCTCGCGAGCGAGCAGTTCACCCTCGAAGACTTCCTCGAGCAGCTTCAGCAGATGAAGAAGATGGGCTCGATGAAGAAGATGCTCGGGATGCTGCCCGGCGCCGGCCAGATGAAGCAGCAGCTCGAGAACTTCGACGACCGCGAGATCGACCGCACCGAGGCGATCATCCGCTCCATGACGCCTGGAGAGCGCCGCAACCCGAAGATCCTCAACGGCTCCCGCCGCCTGCGCATCGCCCGCGGCTCGGGCATGACCGTCACCGACGTCAACCAGCTCGTGGCGCGCTTCGACCAGGCGGCGAAGATGATGAAGACCGTCGCGCGCGGCGGCACCCCCAACATCCCGGGCATGGGGCCGGTTCCCGGCATGGGTCGCCCCGGCGCCTCCTCCAAGCGCGGTAAGAAGGGCAAGGCCAAGGGCGGATCGCGCTCGGGCAACCCGGCCAAGCGCGCAGCCGAGAACGCCGGGCTCGCGGCCCCTTCGACAGGGACCGGGAGCGGATTCGGGCTCGGCACCGGTGGTCAGCAGACCCCGAGCGCGGAGGAACTCGCCGAGATCCAGAAGCTCTTCGGCAAGGGCTGATCCGTCGGTCTCAGTTGTTGCGGGTCTGCGTCGCAGAGAGTCGCATCTTCTGAGACTCTGGAGGATCGTCGGTCTCAGAAACGGCGGGCTGGTTGTGCAGAAGGCCGCATCTTCTGAGACCTGCCCTTGGTGTTCAGGCGCGGACGGATGCCGCGGACTCCACGCCATGCGCTTCGCGCAGCAGGGTGAGGCAGCCGTCGATCTCCTTCTCGGTCCGCTCGGCGTTCCAGTCGAGCAGCGGTGCGAGTGCCTGGGCGATGAGACGGACGGAGTCGGCATCGGCGGCGCCGGTGAAGGCGAGGCTCGTGCGCCGGAAGACGACATCCGTCACGTGCCGCACGTATTCGTGCGCGACCATCCAGGCCAGCTCGCGCGTGGAGAGCGTGTCGCCCAGGAGCGGGGCGTCCTTCCCCTTGCGGAGGAAGCCGGCCACGTCCGCGGCGCGGGTGCCGTAGCGGGTGAACAGCACGCGACCGCGCTCGTCGTCTCCGACGTTCTGCGCCAGCCACTGGATGCGACGCCGGGGCGTGCGCGGGTAGGCCTTGCCGCCGCCGATGCGCACGCCCTTCGTCTGCACTCGCCGCTGCGTGCCGAGTTCGGTCAGGACCCGGTCGGCGAGCGACTCGCCGAGGGCGCGGAAGGTCGTCCACTTGCCGCCGACGAGGCTCAGCACGGGGGCCTGACCGGGGTCTCGCGGCGCTCGATCCGGTAGTCGCGGGAGATGAACCCCGGCGCGGTGTCGTCGGCGTGCGGGAGAGGACGGAGGCCAGCGTAGCGATAGACGATCTGCTCGCGCTCCACGGCGATGGACGGGAAGACGTGCGCGATGAGATCGAAGAAGTAGTCGACCTCGGCCTCGGTGCAGCGTGCCGGCTCTGCCGGGTCGGCGGGGATGTCGGTCGTGCCGACGAGCACGCGACCCTTGAGTGGATAGATGAGAACGATCCGTCCGTCGGAGTGCTCGAAGAAGATCTCGCGCCCGCCGGTGGCCTCCAGGAGCTCGGGATGGTCGAGCACGATGTGCGAGCCCTTGGTGCCGCCCATGAACGACGTGTCATCGCCGAGCGCCTCGTTCGTCAGATCCGTCCACGGGCCGGAGGCGTTGACGACGACATCCGCGTCGATCGTGAACTCCTCGTCGCTCTCGTGATCGCGCAGGAGCACGCCGGCCGGGCTCAGACCGATCGCCTCGACGTAGTTGAGGGCATGTGCGCCGGGATGGGCCAGGGCCCCGTCACGCAGCACGTCCAGCGCGAGGCGCTCGGGATCGTGGATCGACGCGTCGTAGTAGGTGGCCGTGTACTTCACATGCGGATCGAGCTTCGGCAGCGCCGCCAGCGACTTCTTGCGACCGTCGAAGCTGTGTCGCGGCACGATCCCGCCGTCGCGGGAGAACGTGTCGTAGAGGACGAGTCCGACCTTGATGAGGAAAGCGCCGCGCTCGCGCGGCTTGCCCTTGCCGTGAGTGAGGAAGCGCAGGGGAGCGGTGAAGAGGCCGGAGAAGGTCGAGTAGATCGGTATCGTCGTCTGCAGCGGCTTGACGTAGTGCGGGGCGATCTTCAGCAACCCGTTGCGCTCTTGCACCGACTCCTTCACGAGCCGGAACTCGCCGTTCTCCAGATAGCGGATGCCGCCGTGGATCATGTGGCTCGACGCCGCGCTCGCGCCCGAGGCGAAGTCGCCGCGCTCGACCAGCAGCACGTCCACACCCTGCATCGCGAGATCGCGGAAGGTCGCTATCCCGTTGATGCCGCCGCCGATGATGAGGACCCGGGTGCGGCCCCGTTTCCGGGCGGCGCGAACGCCCTCCCGCGGTGTGGCCGGATCGGCGGTCGCACTCATGAGGTTCCTCCCTGACTTCCAGCGTAATCGCCCGCAGCGGCACCGGTCTCCTAGGCTGGCGGGAGACGTCGAAGTCCCGCCAGGAGAGTGATACATGCACATCGTCGCCATCGATCAGGGCACCACGAGCACGCGAGCCATGGTGTTCGACCCGGCGGGCCGGCCGGTGGCCACCGGCCAGCGCGAGCACGAGCAGATCTTCCCGCAGCCGGGGTGGGTCGAGCACGATGCGAACGAGATCTGGGAGAACACCCGGGAGGTGCTGACCTCCGCGCTCGATCAGGCAGGGCTGGCGGCATCCGACATCGCAGGCTTGGGCATCACCAACCAGCGTGAGACCGCGATCGTGTGGGACAGGGCGACCGGCGAACCCGTGCACAACGCACTCGTCTGGCAGGACACCCGCACCCAGCCGCTCATCGACAGGCTCGCGGCCGACGGCGGTGCCGGGCGATTCGCAGAGAAGACCGGACTCCCGCTGGCGACCTACTTCTCGGCGTCGAAGATCGCCTGGATCCTCGATCACGTCGACGGCGCCCGCGAGCGCGCCGAACGTGGCGAGCTTCTCTTCGGCACGGCCGACACCTGGGTGTTGTGGAACCTCACCGGCGGGCCCGACGGCGGCGTGCACGCCACGGACGTCACCAACGCGAGTCGCACACTGCTGATGGACCTGCGCACGCTCGACTGGGACGACGAGCTGCTGGAGGCCTTCGGCGTGCCGCGCGCGATGCTGCCCGAGATCCGCTCCTCCTCCGAGATCTTCGGGGAGGCGAAGGCGGGAACGGCGGTCGACGGCGTGCCGATCGCGGCGATCCTCGGCGACCAGCAGGCGGCGACCTTCGGCCAGGCGGCCTTCGAGCATGGCGAGTCGAAGAACACCTACGGCACGGGCAACTTCCTCATCGTCAACACGGGGGAGGAGATCGTCCGCTCTGAGAACGGCCTGATCACGACCGTGGCGTACAAGCTCGGATCGGATGCCGCGCGCTACGCGTTGGAGGGCTCGATCGCCGTGACCGGGTCGCTCGTGCAGTGGCTGCGCGACAATCTCGGGATCATCTCGCGCTCACCGGAGGTGGAGGAGCTCGCACTCACCGTCGAGGACAACGGCGGCGTGTACATCGTGCCGGCCTTCTCGGGCCTGTTCGCGCCCTATTGGCGCCCCGATGCACGCGGGGCGATCCTGGGGCTCACCCGCTTCGCGAACAAGGGGCATATCGCCCGCGCTGCTCTCGAGGCCAGTGCGTTCCAGACCAGGGAGGTCATCGACGCGGTGATCGCCGACAGCGGTGCGGCGCTCGGTGAGCTGCGTGTGGACGGCGGCATGGTGGCCAACGCGACGCTTCTGCAGTTCCAGGCCGATGTGCTGGGCGTTCCGGTCGTGCGGCCCGCCGTGATCGAGACGACAGCGCTCGGCGCCGCCTACGCCGCGGGGCTCGCGGTGGGCGTCTGGGCGGATCTCGACGAACTGCGCGCAATGTGGTCTGAGGACGTGCGCTACGAGCCGCGGATCGACGAGGACGAGCGCGAACGCCTCGTGGCGAAGTGGCGCAAGGCCGTCACTCGCACCTTCGACTGGGTCGACGAGGACTGAGTCACCCCACCGACGAGGCCGGCCCCAGCCGGAACTCGCGGATGAGGTGCTGCACGACCGCGCGCAGGTCGCCGCCTGCGGCATCCGCGACGGAGAGCTGGCGCGCGTAGCCGGCGCCGCCCGTGAGGATCGATCGGATGCCGGTGAACTCCCGCTCGCAGCGCAGATCCTCCGCGATCGGGGCGAGCTCCTCCACCAGGTCGGCGATGTGCTCTCTCACCCCGCGTTGCGTTCCGTCGGCATGGGCGATCACTCGGGCGTCGAGTCCGTAGCGCGCCGCCCGCCACTTGTTCTCGCGGTGGAACCAGGGCGGCATGGTCGGGGGTGTGCGCCCCTCGTCGATCATGCGCGAGAAGTGCTCGACGAGGACCTGCACGAGCGCGGCGACCGAGGCGAGCTCCGGGAGCGTGGAGAGACCGTCGCAGGCGCGCACCTCGATCGTGCCCCAGCGCGGCGCGGGGCGGATGTCCCACCGCACCTCGGTGGCGTCGGCCATGACGCCGGTGCGCACCATGTCGTCGAGATAGGCCTCGAACTCGTCCCAGGTGTGCAGGGGCCAGGGGAGCCCGGCGGTGGGCAGCTGCTGGAACACCAGCGCTCGGTTGGAGGCGTATCCGGTGCGCTCACCCGCCCAGAACGGGCTCGACGCGGCCAGGGCCTGAAGATGGGGGAGATAACCGGTCAGCGCCGCGATGATCGGCAGCACCTTGTCGCGGTCCTCGACGCCGACATGCACGTGGATGCCCCAGATCATCATGTTGCGTCCCCACCACTGGGTGCGCTCGACGAGGGTGTGGTAGCGGGTCTTGTCGGTGACCTCCTGATCGAACCACTGGGCGAAGGGTGGCTTCCGGCCGAGAGCAGGGCGATCCCTGCCGGGTCCGTCGCCGCGCGCACCTCGGTGATCGCCTGCGCGATGTCCTCGACGGCGTGTCCCACCGTCTCGCCGACGCCGCTGGTCACCTCGATCGTGTTGGTGAGGAGCTCGCCGGTCACCGTGTGGCGCTCATCGGCGCTGGCCTCCTCCAGCGCGTGGAGCAGTTCCGGGGCACGGCCGACCAGGTCGCCGGTCTTCGGGTCGGCGAGCATGACCTCCCATTCCAGGCCCACGGTCGAGCGGGCGGAGGGCGCGAAATCCAGCGTCACGAGCACAGTCTGACATGCACACCCACCCGGTCGCGACATCCGTGTCCTTGCGTTTCGCGCAGCCGCGGTGAATCTGGCAGAATAGAGGGTCGGACGGATCACTCGACCCTCTATCCAGTGTTCCGCTCCTCCTCAGAGCTTCCGCCGGGTGTGCACCCCACTCTCCAGGCGATCGGTTCATCGTTCCTTTCCACACATTCAGGAGAATCGTGGCTGTCAAGATTCGTCTCAAGCGCCTGGGCAAGATCCGCGCGCCTTACTACCGCATCGTCGTCGCCGACTCGCGCACCAAGCGCGACGGTCGTGTCATCGAAGAGATCGGCAAGTACCACCCCACCGAGGAGCCGTCGTTCATCGAGGTGAACTCCGAGCGCGCGCAGTACTGGCTGAGCGTCGGCGCACAGCCGACCGAGCAGGTCCTCGCGATCCTCAAGCTCACCGGCGACTGGGGCACCTTCAAGGGTGACAAGGACGCCAAGAGCACCGTCAAGGTCGCCGAGCCCAAGGCGCCGTTCGAGATCGACTCGAGCAAGAAGTCTGTCGTCAAGCCCAAGGCGGAGAAGCCCGCCGAGCCGGTTGCTGAGCCTGTCGAAGCACCCGTCGCCGAGGCCGCTCCGACGGAGGCCGCTGAGGCCCCGCCGCCGACGCCGAATAATCGCTGTGCTTGCCGCTGCGCTCGAGCACATCGTCAAGGGGATCGTCGATCATCCCGACGAGGTGCGCATCGATGAGTCCACGTCGCCGCGAGGCGACCTTCTGGAGGTGCATGTGCACCCCGACGACCGTGGACGAGTGATCGGGCGCGGCGGCCGCACCGCGAAGGCACTGCGCACGCTCATCTCGGCGCTGGCCGATGGGCGTCGCGTCCGCGTCGACGTCGCGGACGACTGAGGTGGTCGGACCCGAACGCGGCCGCAGCAAGAATCAGCTGCGCGTCGGCCGCCTCGTCAAGGCGCACGGGCTCAAGGGCGCCCTCAAGCTCGAGCTGTACACCGACAACCCCGCCGGCAGGTTCGTCCCCGGTGCGGAGTTCACCCTGCAGGTGCCGGAGGCCTCTCCGTGGCACGGCAAGACCGTCACGGTCCGCGAGTATCGCGTGATGAACGGCAACCCCGTGGTCTTCTTCGACGACATCGATGACCGGACCGCCGCAGAGAGCCTCGTCCGGGCGATCCTCTGGATCGACCAGAACGACGATGAGACCGAGGACAACGCCTGGTTCGATCACCAGCTGGTCGGGCTCGACGTCGTGCGCGACGACGCCGTGATCGGCAAGGTCGTGCGCGTGGATCACCTGCCGGCTCAGGACCTCCTCATCGTGAAGGTCGCCGGCGACGAGATCATGGTCCCCTTCGTCGAGGCGATCGTACCGACCGTCGACGTGGCTGCGGGTCGCGTCATCATCACGCCCCCTCCGGGTCTCTTCGAAGAGTCGTCGGATGCGGAGGAGCCCACAGCCTCCGAGTGAGGCTGTTACGGTGTCCCCGTGCGCATAGACGTCGTCTCGATCTTCCCGTCGTACTTCGACGGCCTGACGCTGTCGCTGCTCGGCAAGGCGCAGAGCGCCGGCATCCTCGACCTGCGTGTCCGCGATCTGCGCGACTGGACCTTCGATCGTCACCGGACCGTCGACGACACCCCGTACGGCGGCGGCGCAGGCATGGTCATGAAGCCGGAGCCGTGGGGGCTCGCCCTGGACGAACTGGCGGCCGGTTCCCCGCGTCCGACGATCATCTTCCCCTCGCCCGCGGGTGAGCCGTTCACGCAGGCCGCGGCGCGTGACCTCGCCACTCGCAAGCACCTCGTGTTCGGCTGCGGTCGCTACGAGGGCATCGACGAGCGCGTCTTCGAGTACGCGCAGACCTTGGGCGAGGTGCGCCTGGTGAGTCTCGGCGACTACGTGCTCAACGGAGGAGAGGTCGCCGCGATGGCGATGATCGAGGCGATCGGTCGCCTCATCCCCGGGGTCGTCGGCAACCCCGAGAGTCTCGTCGAGGAGTCCCACGAGGACGGGCTGCTCGAGTATCCCTCGTACACCAAGCCCGCGCTCTGGCGCGAGCGCTCCGTCCCCGACATCCTGCTCAGCGGCAATCACGGTGCGATCGCGACGTGGCGTCGGGAGCAGCAGATCGAGCGCACGCGCGCACGTCGTCCCGACCTGCTGCACGGCGACTAGAGACGCCCTCGCAGGGGTGTCCTGACGCTACGCGGATTCCAGGATCCGTTGCGTGGAGGTGACCTCCGCGAAGCCGCCGGACTGCAGGTTGATCGCCGTCGCGCGCATCAGGTCCTCGGCCGCGAGCGTGACCTCCGTTCCGTCGGGCAGGACGGACGTCAGATCGAACGTGCGGGTCGCATCCAGAGCCACGGTGACGTCGTAGCCCAAGTTGCCGCCCATGCGCGCGGTCGTCTCCACGCACATATTGGTCTGGATGCCGCACAGCACGATCTCGCGGATGCCGCGCTCGGAGAGCCACGCGTGCAGATCCGGGTGCCCGTAGAACGCCGAGTTCACCGACTTCGTGACGAGGAGGTCCGCGTCCTCCGGGTCGAGGAACGACTTGAGTCGGTTGCCGTCCGAACCGGCCCGCAGCGGAGAACCGGGTGAGATCGAGTCATGCCGCACCAGCACGATCGGGCCCTCTTCCCCGTGGCGCCAGTGATCGACCAGCGTGGCGATCCGCTCCTCGGCCTCGAGGTTGGTCGTGCGTCCCCACGCGGGGTCGTCGAATCCCTGTTGCACGTCGATGACGATGAGTGCCTGCATCCGTCCATTCCATCGCTCGGAGGAGGGGATGTCGAGAGGCGCGGGTGCCACGAAGGCGCGGATTCGTGCCAGAGGCTCAGCCGAGACCGGTCGTCGCGATCCAGAACCAGCCCACCCAGGTCACCACGGCGATCGCCGGGGGCAGCACCGTCAGCAGCAGGCGACCGCGACGCAGCCGTGCTCCGGCGGCGTCGATGAATCCGGGTTCCTCGCTGCGGTCGTCACGGTAGCCGGTGCTCTGATGCTCCGTGCGCCGGCCCAGGGTGCCCGCGAGCCGTTCGGCGAAGTCGAGCACCGCGGGGTCCGCCATGTCGAACGGCGCCCGCGCGATCACGAACAGCCAGTCGTCGACGATCTCGATGTCGAAGCCGGCGGCCTCGTCGATCATGAGGGCCATCACGTCGGGAGTGATCACGTAGAGCGCGTCGGTCTCGTACTCCTTGGGGCAGTACAGACGGAACCAGCGATCGAAATCACCCTCGAGGGAGAGCCGCTGATCCGGGCGGAAGGGGATCGGGTAGGCGCGGGCCCTCTTCTGGCGTGCGGCGGACTCGAGATACATGTGCGGCAGTCGGCGGTCGATGCCGATCCCGATGAAGCCGTACTCCTCGCGCCCCGAGGCGCGCTGGGTCGTCTGACCGACGTAGTTCGCGACCTCGATGTACATCGGCTCGTGCACGTGCAGCGAGTTCTCGACCCAGTTGCGGCCGGACCGGGCGAACAGCGTCGCCGGGAAGGAGCGCGGATCGATCTCGAGGTTGTAGTGCCAGCCGCGGGCCAGAGCAAGTTCGGCGGCGGCCCGACGCTGGCGCCACCGTCGGCCATGGCTCCAGAAGGCGGCGATCGCTCCGCCGAGGAAGAACGCGCCGAGAACGCTCGCTGCGACGGCGACCAGCATCCCGCGGGTGCGTTCTGCGGCATCCGATTCGCCCATTGCCGTCGTCGCCGCGAACCACGCGATCATCGCGGAGAGCGCGATCATGATCGTCATGAGGGTGACGAAGGGCACCGCTTTCAGATCGGTCTTGCGGATCGTCGGGGCGTTGCGCAGGGTGGTGCGCCGGAAGTCCTTGAGGTCGTCGAGGCCGCTCATGGTCCTCTAGGCTAACGACTCCCGCGCGAGAGAACGGTCAATCGACGCCGAGGAAGGAGCGATCGGTCAGAACGATCGGTCCGTCGTCGGTGATCGCGATCGTGTGCTCCGAATGCGAGCCGCGCGATCCGTCCGCGCTGCGCAGGGTCCACCCGTCGGGATCGGTGATCAGCTCGTCGGTCGTGGCGAGAAGCCAGGGCTCGAGGGCGACGACGAGCCCCGATCGCAGCGGGAAGCCCCGGCCGGCGCGCCCGTCGTTGGGATGTGGGGATCGCCGTGCATGATGCGCCCGACACCGTGGCCGCCGAAGTCGGTGTTGATGGTGTAACCCTCGCCGTGCGAGACCGCGGCGATGGATGCCGAGATGTCGCCGATGCGGTTTCCGACCGTCGCCGCATCGATGGCCGCGGCAAGGGCTCGCTGCGTGGTGTCGATGAGGCGCAGATCCTCGTCTCGCGGCGTGCCGACGACGAAGGAGAGCGCCGAGTCGGCGACCCACCCGTCGATCGACACCGCGAAGTCCAAGGAGACCAGATCGCCGTCGCGGAGCGTGTAGTCGTGGGGAGCCCGTGCAGCACCGCGTCATTGACCGAGGTGCAGATGACCTTGCCGAAAGGGCTCGCGCCGAAGGAGGGGTGATAGTCGATGTAGCAGGACTCCGCCCCGGCCTTGCGGATCAGCTCGTGGGCGCGCTTGTCGATCGTGAGCAGGTTCGTGCCCACCTTGGTCTCGTCGCGCAGCGTCGCCAGCGTCTCGGCCACGAAGCGTCCGGCCGGGCGCATGGCCTCGATCTCGGCGGGCGTGCGCAGTTCGATCATTCGAAGGGTTCCTCTCGTCGCCTCCATTCTCGCAGAGCACGGACGAGGTTCCGCCCGATGGTGCCGGATCACAGCCGCGCGGCGTACGATCGCAGTATGTGGCTTCGACGCGCGTTCTACACCTGGTTGCTTCCTGCGGCGCTCGTGCTGCCGCTGTGGCTGCTGGTCGGCTGGGGCGTGTTCCGTGCGGGCGGCTGGGCGTTCCTCTGGGTGCTCTTCATCGCCCTGCCCTCCGTACTGATCGGTCAGATCGTCTTCGCCCTGCTCGTGCGCGCGCGTCCCTCGGCGCGCTATCAGCGCGCCGTCTCCTGGTGGGACGTCGCCGGCTTCGGCGCCTGGCACGGCCTCACAATCGCCCTCGGCTTCTATCCGCAGGGTTGGTTCGCGCTGCTGCTGACGGCGGCGATCATCGTCGGCATCGGCATGGTCTGGCTGCTGCTCTGGCAGCTGTGGGCGGAGGCGCGCGGCAGCCTCACCGTGGCGACCGTCGGCGGCACCTATCTCTCCGAGGACGTGGGCGCGGCATCCGGCGATGCCTCGGACGCCGACTTCATCGTGATCGAGGAAGCACCGCCGGCGGATCCGCCGCGCGCTGCGCACTGATCGACGCGTTTTGGCGGGTACCGGCATCCGTGGCAGAATAGATGTTTGTGCTGTGACCGGCTCTGCCTCAGGGGAGTCCACGAACGCGCCGCGTCTCGTGCAGCACACACTCCAACGTATTCCTTACACATGCATCCGACCTGCGGCGGGTGCAGAGAGAGACGATCATGCAGATCCTCGACGCCGTCGATGCGGCATCACTCCGTACCGACATCCCCGAGTTCTACCCCGGCGACACCGTCAAGGTGCACGTGAACATCACCGAGGGAAACCGCTCCCGCATCCAGGTCTTCCAGGGCGTCGTGCTCGGTCGCTCCGGTGACGGCGTGCGCGAGACCTTCACCGTGCGCAAGATCAGCTTCCAGGTGGGCGTGGAGCGCACCTTCCCCGTGCACAGCCCGACGATCGACCACATCGAGGTCGTCACCCGCGGTGACGTGCGCCGTGCGAAGCTCTACTACCTGCGCGAGCTCCGCGGCAAGAAGGCCAAGATCAAGGAGAAGCGCGACAACTGACCCGCGCTTTCCCGAGCACCCCAGGACACGAGCGTCCTGGGGTGCTTTTCCATCCGCGGGGTGTGCGACCCTGGTAGTTGCCGCCCTGCGGCCGAACACGCGCAAAGGAAAACGATGAGTGACACCGCCACGCCCGTCGCCCCGGAACCGGCGACGGCCGCGAGCAGCGTCGTCGCGGCCCGTTGCTGTTCCTGCGCGATCTGCTGATCATCCTGGTGATCGCCGGCCTGGTCTCCTTCCTCATGAAGACCTTCGTGGTGCGCTCGTTCTACATCCCCTCAGGGTCGATGGAGAACACACTGCTCATCAACGACCGGATCCTCGTCGACGAGCTCACGCCGCGCTGGAACGACTACTCGCACGGCGAGATCGTCGTGTTCAAGGACCCTGGCGGCTGGCTGCCCGTGCAGCCGCAGCGCCCGGGCGCCCTGCGCTCATCGAGGGCGTCGACTGGTTCTTGACGCTGATCGGACTGTCGACCTCCGACTCGGAGGATCATCTCGTCAAGCGCGTCATCGGACTGCCCGGGGATCACGTCGTGTGCTGCAACGCTCTCGGCCAGATCACGATCAACGGCGCGCCGGTGAACGAGCTGTCGTACCTCAAGCTCCCTGAGGGCGATACGCAGGCTTCGAACATCGCCTTCGACGTGACCGTGCCGAACGACGCGCTGTGGGTGCTCGGAGACAACCGCAACCGCTCGCAGGACTCGCGTTCGCACCAGGAACAGCCCGGTGGCGGGTTCGTGCCCCTGGAGAACGTCGTCGGTCGGGCCTTCCTCATCACGTGGCCCCTCAACCGGATCGGCACGCTCGACAGCCACGACGAGCTGTTCAACGGCGTCCCGGCGGCGGAATGAGCGCAACGCCCACGCTGACGCTCGAGCACACGGTGCTCGCACAGCACCCGATGGTCCTCTCGCTGGACGAGGTCGGCCGGGGCGCGCTCGCGGGACCGGTCGCGGTGGGCGCGGCGCTCATGGATGCCGCGACGGCGAAGAAGGCGATCCCGGAGGGTCTGCGCGACTCGAAGCTCGTGCCCGAGGGCAGGCGCGCCGATCTCGCCGAGCGTGCCGCGGCCTGGGTGCCGGCCTCCGCCGTCGGCTGGGCGACGGCCGCCGAGGTCGACGAGGTCGGCATCATGCGCGCGTTGGGCCTGGCCGCCTCCCGTGCGATCGAAGGGGTGTGCGCGCAGGTATCGGATGCCGCATCCGCCGTCGTCCTGCTCGACGGGAACCACGACTACGTCTCGGCCGTCCACGCCTCGCCGCTTCAGGTGCGGGCCGTCGTCAAGGGCGACCGGGACTGCGCCTCCATCTCCGCGGCGTCGGTGATCGCCAAGGTCGCCCGTGACGAGCACATGCGGGAACTCCACGAGGAGTTCGCCGTCTACGAGTGGCACCGCAACAAGGGGTATGCGAGTGCCGCGCATCGCGAGGCGATCCGCGCGCTCGGGCTGAGCCCGTACCACCGCGCGTCGTGGGCGATCGCGGATGCACCGGCCCTGTTCTGACGGTCGGCACTCGGGGCTCTAGGATAGGGAGCATCATGGACGAGGAAGCTTTCGAGGATTACGACCGCGAGCTCGAGCTCGCGCTCTACCGCGAGTATCGCGACGTCGTTTCGCAGTTCCAGTACGTCGTCGAGACCGAGCGGCGCTTCTACCTCGCGAACGAGGTGAACGTCGTCCGTCACGACACCGAGCACGACTTCTACTTCGAGATCTCGATGAGCGATGTGTGGGTCTGGGACATCTACCGCGCCGATCGTTTCGTGAAGGCGGTTCGGGTGCTGACGTTCAAGGACGTCAACGTGGAGGAACTGCAGCGCCGGGAGTTCGAGCTGCCGCAGGAGCTCTCGCTCGACGGCGAGTGACTCTCCCTCCACAATCGGCGATTCTCCGCTCTTTGTCACGCTGACCGTTGTTGACGGCAGGGGCCCGCCGGATTCATCCGGGAGTCTCGCAAGGCTGTCGTCATGGCAGCGAAAGACGAACTCGGGCGCGCAGGAGAACAACGCGCAGCCGAGCACCTGACGACCCTCGGATATGAGATCCTCGGCCGCAACTGGCGGTGCCCGCAGGGAGAGATCGACATCATCGCCCGTCGCGGACGGGAGCTCGCCGTCGTCGAGGTGAAGACCCGGCGCGCGCTCGGCTTCGGGCATCCCTTCGAGGCGATCGACGCCCGCAAGCGTGAGCGGCTGTGGCGCCTGGCCTACGCCTGGGCGGCCGAGCACCCTGATCTCGCGCGCGGCGGCGAAATACGGCTGCACGCGATCGCGATCGTCGGCGTGCACCCGGAGAAGGGCGCGCTCGAGCATCTGGCGGATCTGCGATGAACACCGCCCGCACCTGGTCGATCGCGCTGTCCGGGCTCGTCGGAGAACGTGTCGAGGTCGAAGCGGACCTCTCCCAGCAGACCCCCGGATTCCAGATCATCGGCCTGCCTGACAAGGCGCTCGGCGAGGCGGTCCAACGCGTGCACAACGCCTGTGCCAACAGCGGCCTGCCGATGCCGCGGCGCCGCATCACGGTCAATCTCTCGCCGGCGAGCCTGCCCAAGAACGGTTCGGGCTTCGACCTCGCGATCGCCGTCGCCGCGCTCGCGACCGACGGGCTGCTGAGTCGCGATTCGATCGCGCGCACGGTGCACCTGGGGGAGTTGGGTCTAGACGGGCGGCTCCGACCGGTTCCGGGCATCCTGCCCGCCGTGTTCGCCGCTGCCCGGGCGGGTGCCGAGCGGGTGATCGTGCCGGCGGCGAATGAGGCCGAGGCGAGGCTCGTCGCCTCGATCGACGTGCGCGCTGCCGTGTGCCTGGCCGAGGTCGCGCAGTGGCACGGCGCCGAGATCGAGGTTCCCGATGTCGAGCCGGTGGGCGCGGAGGGGCGGATGCCGCACGAGCAGGAGACGCGCGAGCTCGCCGACGTCGTCGGCCAGCCCGATGCTGTCGACGCCCTCGTCCTCGCCGCCGCGGGCAACCATCACCTGCTGCTGAGCGGACCACCCGGCGCCGGAAAGACCATGCTCGCCCGGCGCCTGCCGGGAATCCTGCCTCCGCTGGATGACGAGGCCGCACTGGAAGTGGCCTCGGTGCGATCGCTGTCGGGAGAGAGCGTGGTGGCTCTCGATCGCGTGCCACCCCTGGAGGCGCCGCACCACAGCGCCTCGGCGGCGGCGATCGTCGGGGAGGGTCGCGCAGCATCCGCCCCGGCGCGATCGTGCGTGCCCATCGCGGAGTGCTCTTCCTCGACGAGGCGGGTGAGTTCTCCGGCACGGTGCTGGACGCTCTGCGTCAGCCGATCGAGAACGGTGTGATCGAGATCCACCGGGCAGGTGTCAGCGCGCGCTTCCCCGCGCGATTCCAGCTTCTCCTCGCGACGAATCCCTGCCCCTGCGGAAACCACGGCGTCCGCGGCGGCGAATGCCTGTGTCCGCCTTCGCAGATCCGGCGCTATCAGCAGCGCCTCTCCGGCCCCCTCCGCGACCGCGTCGACATCGACTTCCCCGTCACCCGCGTCTCGGCCGCGAGCCTGTCGGCGGGCAGCGGGTCGCTCTCGACCGCCGTCGCGCGAGAGCGGGTGCTCGCCGCGCGTGCGGCGGCGGCCGAACGCCTCGCCGGCACCGGGTGGCGCACCAACTCCGAGGTGGACGGCCAATGGTTGCGACAGGGACCACGGCGTCTCCCGCCGAGCGTGGTCACACCTCTGGAGCGCGCCCTGCAGCGCGGGGCTCTGACCGTGCGCGGCTACGACCGCGTCCTGCGACTGACATGGACGATCGCCGATCTCGAAGGCGCCTCGACGCCGACCGCCGACCATCTCGGTCGGGCCCTCTTCCTCAGACAAGGAGCCGTCGCATGACCGAAGACCTTCTCTCCGACACCCCCTCGCTCGCGCTTGCCGGCCGCCTGCATGCCGATCGTGACCCGCGCGAGGTGCTCGCCCACATCGCGTGGAGCGTGCTGACCGAGCCCGGCGACGTCGTGGGCGGCACTCTGCGTGCGCATCTCGGCGCGGCGGAGGCGATCGAGGTCGCGCTGTCGGATGCCGGCGTCGGCGGGGTCTCCGGACGCGCGCTGCACGAAGCCCGCAAGCGGTGGCGTCCGCGTGCGGATGCGGGACTCCTACGGGAGGCCGCGCGATCGGCGCTTCACGCGCAGGTGGGCGTGCTCCTGCCCGGCGACGCTTCCTGGCCCGATGCTCTCGATGACCTGGGAGAGCATGGGCCGGCGATGCTGTGGGTGCGCGGCGATGCGCGATCTCTGGCGGGGGCAGGGAGTGCCGTGGCTCTCGTGGGTGCCCGTGCTGCGACACCCTACGGCGAGAACATGGCCCGCGAGCTCTCGGGTGATCTCGCCCTCACCGGTCACACGATCGTCTCCGGAGGCGCCTATGGGATCGACGGCGCCGCCCATCGGGCCGCGCTCGGGTCGACGGGGACACCGTGGCCTTCCTCGCCGGCGGTGTCGATCGCGTCTACCCGGCCGGGCACACTCAGCTGCTCTCCGACATCGTCGGGCAGGGCGCGGCCGTGAGCGAGGTGCCGTGCGGTTCGACGCCGACGAAGTGGCGTTTCCTCGCCCGCAACAGGCTCATCGGCGCGCTGGGCGCGGCGACGGTCGTCGTCGAGGCGGGATGGCGCAGCGGCTCGTTGAACACGGCTGGGCACGCGGCGGCGCTGGGGCGCCCTCTGGGCGCCGTCCCCGGGCCCGTGACGTCGGCGGCATCCGCCGGCTGCCACCGGCTGCTGCGCGAGTACGACGCGCGTTGCATCACCGGCGCGGACGATGTGCGCGAGATGCTCGGCGAATCCGATACGACCGTTCCTGAGAGCCCTGCCTTCGATCACGAGCGCACGCGCCTGTGCGATGCGCTGAGCACCCGGACGCCGCGGTCCCCGCACGAGGTCGCCCGTCGATCAGGACTCTCGGTGGAGCGGGTTGAGTCGCTTCTGGGCATGCTCGCGCTGGAGGGGGTCGCCCGGCGTCACGAGGACGGCTGGTGCCATGCGGGGTGAGGCCGTCGAAGGGTCAGCCGATTCGGCGGACCGCGGGCAGGCGATAGCTGCCGTCGATGAAGGGCGGCCGGGGCAGATAGGCGCGGGTGTTGAGGTAGAAGCGGCCGGCGGGGGCGGGAAGCCAGTTCGATGTATCGGCCGGCGGGTCGTGCTGGATGTGGATAGTCAGCGACCCGTCGTCGCCGTAGTCGCCCATCGGAGGGATGTCCAGCCACCCGTCGACCGTCTCGCCGAGGCTGTTGCCCGGGCTTCGATCTCCGTGTGCGCAGCAGCGACGCCCCCTTCGATCGCCGCGGCGACGTCGGGCGGGAATCGTGTGAGATCGAAGTCCCGGTGGGGGCCGACGCCGATCGCGGCCAGATCTCGGAGAATGCCGTCCTCGTGGAGAGCGGGCGTATGGAACGCAAGGAGGACGTTGAGCAGACCCAGCAGATCCGGGGAGCCGTACAGCGCGGGGGTGAAAGGCGGGAAGTCCACAACGGGCGCCGGTGCCGGCGCCTCGGTGCCGAGGTGGGCGCTCAGTGGTGCGAGGACCAGCGCCTCCTGGACCGCGACGACGCCGTCGAGATCCTCAGCGCCGCTGATGGCCGTGCGCGTCGCCAGCGCGACGAAGTCGCTGCGCGACACGATGATCCGGGCGAAGTCACCATCCGGCAGGGGCCCGCAAAAACGCGGGCCCACCAGCAACGCCCGGCATCCCTCCGTCCCCGTCGTCCGAGTCCCCAGGTACGCGAAGTTGTCGGTGCTCATGTCGACGAGCTGCATCGTGAAGTACCTGGAGCCCGTGGGAGGGATGTCGATCACGAGCGGCTCAGTGCGCAGGTCGGCGAAGGCCGTGGAGTAGAGCGTGTCGTTGTTCGCGTTGACGATGAGGTCGTAGTCGGCGTCGAAGAGCTCGCGGCCGTGAAGGAAGCGGTTGAACCCCGAGAACTGCGGCGACTGCGTCGCAATGCTCATGCCGAAGAGCGCCCGGTAGTTCTGGACGATCGCGAAGCCGTAGGTGTACGCGCGACGGGCGAGCGCGCGCCGCGTCCGGTGTCAGCTGATGCCGCGTCATCGTCTCTCCGCTCTGAGGCTCTCGATGCCGTTTGGCGCCATCCTCCCACCGCGAGGGCCGCCGCAGGAAGGGCCGATCGGCTCAGACGAGGCGGTAGCCGACGCCGCGGACGGTCTCGATGCGGTCGGAGCCGATCTTCTGCCGCAGGTAGCCGATGTAGACGTCGGCGACGTTGGATCCGGGGTCGAAGTCGTAGCCCCACACCCGGCTCAGCAGCTGTTCTCGGCTGAGCACCTGACCGGCGTGCCTGATGAGCTCCTCCGCGAGGGCGAACTCCCTGGCCGACAGCTCCACCGCGTGATCGCCCACGCGGGCCTTGCGGCTGCGGATGTCCAGATGCAGATCGCCGTGCGAGAGCTCCGGCGCGGCCGCGGGTTCGTCACGCCGCATCCGGATTCGGATGCGGGCGAGCAGCTCGTCGAAGCGGAAGGGCTTGCCGAGATAGTCGTCGGCGCCGCCCTCGAGCCCGGTGATCGTGTCATGCAGCTCGACGCGCGCCGTCAGCATGATGACCGGCAGTCGGGAACCGGAGCCGCGCAGCTGCTCGAGCACATGGAAACCGTCGAAACCGGGGAGGTTGACGTCGAGGATCATGAGATCGAACTCATCCGTCTGGGCAAGAGCGAGTGCATCCGGACCGGTCGCGGCGACACGCGTGGCGAACCCGGCGGCGCGCAGCCCTTTCTCGATGAATCCGGAGATGCGCGGCTCGTCATCGGCGATGAGGATCGACGGCATGACTCACTCCTCCTTGCTTTCCGCGGGCGTCGGCATCGGGGCAGCGGTGGTCGAGGAGGGATCACGACATCCGCCGGCAGGGCGGTCACCCCTCGCGGCACGCGGATGACGAAGCGTGCGCCACCGCCGGGAGCATCCTCGACGGAGATCCGACCGCCGTGGGCGCGCGCGATCACCTGGGCGATGTTCAGACCGAGACCGCTGCCCGTAGGACCGTCCGCCGTCGTGCCGCGATGGAAGCGCTCGAAGACCAGGGCTTTGTCGGCATCCGGCACTCCGGGTCCGAAGTCACGTACCCAGAGCAGCAGCGACTCGCCGTCGACATCGCTTCCGATCTCCAGCCGGCCACCCCCGTGGGTCACCGCGTTCTGCGCCAGCTGCAGCATCGCCTGCGTGATCCGGGAAGCGTCGAGCGAGGCGACGACATGCGCGGTCGCGCCGCGGACGACCTCGCTGCCGACGATCCCCTCCGCCTTGCGAGTGATCTGCTCGAGGAGGTCGGCGGCATCGATAGGCAGCCGCTGCACCGGCGTCGGTCCGTGCAGCGCGGCGGCCGCGGCGAGGTCCTGTACGAGTCGGTCCATCCGATCCAGCTCGTCGATGGCGAGGAGCTGCGTCTCGCGGGCGTCGTCGGCGTCGGCCGGGTCCATCACCTCCAGGTGCCCGCGCACGATCGTGATCGGCGTCTTGAGTTCGTGCCCGACGTCGCTGAGCAGCGTTCGCTGAGAGTCCAGGGCATCGTCGAGGCGATCGAGCATGTCGTTCATGGTCTCGGAGAGGTCGGCCACGTCGTCATTGCCGACGACCGGCAGTCTTTCGCCGAGCGACTGGCCCGTGATGCGTTCCGCGGTCTCCCGTATCTGACGCAGCGGCCGCAGGAGCCGGGTGGCGACGATCGTCCCGGTCGCGGCGATCACGAGCAGGGTGAGCGCGGAGGCGATGAGGAAGGCGCGCCCGGCCGCGTTGATCTCCGCAAGCTCCGCCCGCACGTCGTAGACCATCACGAAGGTCACCTCGGCGGGGTCGGGGAGCCCTCGATCTGAATGGGGGCGGCCAGATATCGCCAGACGGCGTCGTCGGTGGCGTACGTTCCGATGATGGGCGCGACGGGGGTGCGCTGGTCGAGCTGGCTCTGGACGGCCTGGGCGAACACGCCCTCCCTCTCGAGATCGACGTCCAGCCGCACGCCGGGGCCCGGATGATGCTTCCTTCGGCCATGCCCATGGCTCCGGTGTTGTCGTCGGGGCTCATCCGCTGCACGACGGCGGAGAGCGCGTCAGTGCTGCTGGGCCAGGCGCCCCCGTCGGGATTGCCCTCGACCACCAGGAAGCGCGCGGAATCCAGGTTCGCGCGAAGCCGCACGTCGATCTGCTCGAGGATCCGCTGGCGTTCGACGAGGTAGACCGAGACGCCCACCGCCACCAGTCCGAGGGCGGCGACGAGCGTGATCACCGCGACGATGCGAGTGCGCACCGAGATGGTCAGGCGACGCCGACGCGCGGTATCCGGAGAGCTGGTCACGTCTCCAGTATCGTCGTGCCGTCGCGCGCGGCGCCTCAACCTAAGAGACATCTCATGCCGTGGGGCGGCGCGGCGTGATGCAATCGAGGGATGGAAGGCTCCGAACTGCCCGCAGAGGCGACGCTGCTCGCCGAAGCTCTGGACGTCTCGCCCGCGCAACTCGCGATGCACTCGCGCGAGCCCCTCGGCGACGGCTCGGTCGTCGGCATCGACGTCCGCGCTCCGGGGAGGAGGCGGACCTTCTCTATTTCGTCGACACCTCGGGACTGCGCGTGCGCGTGGAGACGGGGATGCTGCGGGGCACCCCGGAGAGCCCGGAGGCGCGCATCTGGCTGCATCCGGCCGACCCGCATCTTCCGGCGCTGGCGCCGGTGGCCTTCGATCACGCGGCGGAGTCGCTCCTGGCGCGACTCGGCCTGACCGCGCAGGAGGCTCCGGCCTTCGTCGCGTACCGGCCCGGTCGACGGGGCGTTCTGCGGGTGCGGACGGATGCCGGAACGGTCTGGCTGAAGGTCGTGCGTCCCTCCCGCATCGAACGCACGGTCGAGGCGCATGCGGCGCTGGCGGCCGCCGGTGTGCCCGGCCCCGCAGTCCTCGGGTGGTCGGCAGAGGGTCTCATCGTGCTCGAGACGGCCAGCGGAACGCCGGCCACCGACGTCGAGTGGCGGGCGGGGGCGCTGCTCGACGAGGTCGACCGTCTCCGTGCCCGGATCCGTGGGGCATCGCTTCCGCGCCCGGTGCGCGGGGTCGCGGTGCGGCAGGACTGGTACGAGCGGCTCGCGTCCGGACTCCCCGGTGCCGTCGGGTTGAGCGATCGCATCCGCGCGGTCATGCCGGCACCCGATGCCGAGGTCGTCGCGGTGCACGGGGACCTGCATTTCGGTCAGCTCTTTCTCGCGGAGGACGGCACGATCAGCGCGGTCATCGACGCGGACACGGCCGGCACCGGGCTGCCCGCCGAAGACGCCGCGGCGTTCATCGCCCACGCGATCGCCAGCGCGCTGCTCACCTCCCAGCCGAACGACGCGCGCGTCTGGGCCCTCGCCGACGCCGCGCAGACGCGGTGGGACGAGGAGCCGGGGGTGCGGGCGCTGACGGCGACGCACCTCGTCGGTCACGCGATCGGAGCCTCGGACGCCGGCGATCCGGTTCGCGCGCAGACGCTGCTCGGTGTCGCCCGCACCGTGCTGGACGGCGGGCTCCCTCGCAGGGGCGCGTCGTCACGGATTCCTAAGAATGCTCTCATGAACTCTTTGGATTGCTCTTAGCAGCGGCGGAGAGGATGAGAGCATCCCGAACGATCACCAGCACCAGGAGGACGCCATGGACAGGAAGAAGTGGGTCGCGTACGGCATCACCGGTGTCGTGGGTCTCGGTGTGATCGCCGGCGGCGCGACCGCAGCGGCGAGCAGCATGAGCCTGCACACGCAGGACGGCACGGTCGTCCCCGGAGGGGCGATCACGGATCGGAAGTCGGTGATCGACGGCACGAACGTGCAGCTGCGCGACACGGGCTCCTCCATCAGCGTCGTGACCGCGCCGACCACGCAGTCGGCAGTCTCGAAGCAGTCGGCGGTGACAAAGGTCTCGGCGCCGAGCGCCAAGTCGGTCGCCAGCGCCGCCTCCGCTCCCGCGGTCTCGAAGAAGTCCACGGTCTCGACGCCCAAGTCCACCACCACGAAGAGCACGAAGAAGAAGCAGAACAGCGCCTCCTCGTACAGCGCCCCCTCACGTCCGAGCCCGCCCTCCGCCCCCAGCGCCGACTCGGCCGCATCCGCGGGATCCGACTGATCCCCACAGATTGGTACCGCGCAGCGAAGGCCCCGATCCCCTCGGGGCCTTCGTCGTGTTCGCATGGCGCGGAACCGGGTCGGATGCCTAAGAACGCTCTCACCGGCTCTTTGGATTGGCCTTAGCCGCGGCCGGAAGCATGGAGATATTCCCAGTCAAGCAGGAGGACATCATGGACAAGAAGAAGTGGATCGCATACGGCATCACCGGCGTCGTGGGGCTCGGTGTGGTGGCAGGCGGTGCCACCGCGGCGGCGAGCAGCATGGACCTGCGCACGCAGGACGGCACGGTCGTCCCCGGGAGCACGATCACGAACGGCAAGTCGGTGATCGACGGCACCACGGTGCAGCTGCGCGACACGGGCTCGTCGATCAGCGTCGTGACTGCGCCGACCGCGCAGTCGGCGGTGTCGGCGGTGTCGAGGCAGTCGGCGCCGAGCGCCAGGTCGGTCGCCAGCGCGGCCTCGGCTCCTGCCGTGTCGAAGAAGTCGAGCGACAGCTCGAAGAAGGCGACGGCGACGAAGAAGAAGCAGTACAGCGCCCCGTCGTACAGCGCTCCCTCCTACAGCGCGCCCTCGCGCCCGAGCCCGGCCTCCGCTCCGAGCGCCGACTCCCCGGACTCGGTCGCGTCCGCGTGGTCCGACTGACCCGACGGCAGCAGACCGCACCCCGAAGGCCCCGGCACATGTCGGGGCCTTCGGCCTGCCCGGGGAATCCCGGCGAGGCATCCACACGGACGCCGCATCGGGCGAGAAGCTGGTGACATGCGGATCTCGGCGGCGGCAGAGGCGTTCACGACGCACCTGGAGCGGGTGCGCCGGCTCTCGCCCGCCACGGTGCGGGCGTATCGATCGGATCTGCGCGATCTCGCCGACGCTCTCGACGACCCTCGCCTCGATGCCGTCGACCTCGAGGGTCTTCGCACCTGGCTCTGGCGTGCGACGCAGCGCGGGGATGCCAAGGCGACTCTGGCGAGACGGGCGGCCGCGGCGCGGTCCTTCTTCTCCTGGGCGAAGGACGAGGGCATGGTGGGCGCCGATCCCAGCCTCCGGCTGGTGACGCCCAAGCGCGGACGCAGCCTCCCCGCAGTCGTCTCGCGCGATGCGATGAGCGGACTTCTGGACGAGCGGAAGCGGGCGGCATCCGAGGGGGATCCGGTCGCGCTGCGCGACCACGCGGTGCTGGAGCTGCTGTACGGGGCCGGAATGCGCGTCTCCGAGCTGTGCGGCCTCGCGATCGACGACATCGATCTGGATCGGGCGACCGCGCGGGTGATGGGCAAGGGGTCGAAGGAGCGTGTCGTTCCCTTCGGAATTCCCGCCCGGGACGCGGTCGCCGCCTACCTGGTGCGGGCCCGTCCGGCGCTGGCAGCGCGCAGCGAGCTGTCGACCTCGGCGCTGTTCCTGGGGTGCGAGGGGGCGGTCTCGGGTCGAGGGTCGTCTACGACCTGGTCGCCCGTGCGCTCGGCCCGGTCGTCGGCAGTGCGACGGTCGGGCCGCACACTCTTCGGCACACGGCCGCGACGCACCTGCTCGACGGCCAGGCGGATCTGCGTGCGGTCCAGGAGATCCTCGGGCACGCGAGTCTGGGCACGACCCAGATCTACACGCATGTGTCGGCCGAGCGTCTCACCACGACGTACAAGCTCGCCCACCCGCGTGCCTGAGCACCTCAGGGGAGCGGAGCGCAGCAGGGCAGCAGCACCGCGCGGGGCACACCCCCGAACAGGAGCATCGGGTTGATGTAGGCACCGTGCCAGCGCACGCCCAGATGCAGGGCTCCGGATGCCGTGTGCCCGCCGGTCGCGAGCATGCCGACGATCGCGCCCGCCTCGACGGCGTCACCGGGTTCGAGATCGGAGTCGACGGGCTCGAGGGTGGTCACGAGACCGCCGGCGTGCGCGATCGTCAGGAGCGGGCGGTCGACGACGACACCGCGGAAGGCGACCGTGCCGGGCGCGGGGAGCGCACGGGTATGCCGATCGCGGCGGCGACGTCGATGCCCCGATGTCCCGCCGACCAGGCGTGCTCGGGCGCGCGGAACGGCTCGAGCAGGACCCGGGCGCCTTCGACCGGCCAGGTCCACTCGTCGCTCGGCGGCGAGAGAGCGTCGGATGCCGTGGGCGACCGCTCCGCGGCCTGCGAGACGGTCGGCGCCGACGCGAGCAGCAGGCCGCACAGCACCGCACCGGCGAGCAGACGGACGGTCAGAGGCGTGCGCATCTCCGCACTCTCGCAGGTCTCGTTCGCCGGAAGCGTCGCCGGTGCGCGCTCGGGAACAACTTCCGGCATCCGCCCCGCTGTGCAGAAGAGGTCGCGGGCCGGATCCTGTTACACTGGAGGTCGCACCTCGGAAACGGGGTGACTACGCGTGCCCACAGCGACTTCGGTCGTGGCCACGGCACTCCCACCGGTCCCGCTCGGAAGAGCGGGCGGGGGTGTGCGCCGGGCACCAGGATTGCCGGCATCCGCCGGTAGCAAACCGAGTTGGCGCACAGCGCCGAGAAAAGGAGAACGGCCATGGCCGTCGTCACCATTCGCCAGCTGCTCGACAGCGGCGTCCACTTCGGACACCAGACCCGCCGGTGGAACCCGAAGGTCAAGCGCTTCATCCTCACAGAGCGCAGCGGCATCCACATCATCGACCTGCAGCAGTCGCTGGCCTACATCGACCAGGCCTACGACTTCGTCAAGGAGACGGTCGCCCGCGGTGGCACCATCCTCTTCGTCGGCACCAAGAAGCAGGCACAGGAGATCCTCGCCGAGCAGGCCACGCGCGTCGGCCAGCCCTACGTGAATCAGCGCTGGCTGGGCGGGCTCCTGACGAACTTCCAGACGGTCTCGAAGCGTCTGGCTCGCATGAAGGAGCTCGAGGAGCTCGACTACGAGAACCCGGCGGAGAGCGGCTTCACCAAGAAGGAGCTGCTGCTGAAGAAGCGCGAGCTCGACAAGCTGCACAAGTCGCTCGGCGGTATCCGCAACCTGACCAAGACCCCGTCGGCCCTGTGGGTCGTCGACGCCAAGCGTGAGCACCTCGCCATCGACGAGGCCAAGAAGCTGGGCATCCCCGTCATCGGCATCCTCGACACGAACGCCGACCCCGACGACTTCCAGTACCCGATCCCCGGCAACGACGACGCCATCCGCTCGGTGTCGCTGCTGACGCGCATCATCGCCGACGCCGCCGCCGAGGGCCTGCAGCAGAAGCACAACCCCGAGGCCGGCGACGCAGAGCCCCTGGCCGAGTGGGAGCGCGAACTGCTCGAGGGCGGTGCTGAGGCCGCCGCCGAGGCGCCCGCTGAAGCCGCCGCAGAGGTCGCCGAGGCGCCCGTCGAAGCCGCTGAGGCTCCGGCAGAGGAAGCCCCGCAGAGCCGGCCGCCGAGGCCGAGGCTCCCGCAGAGTCCAAGTAACACTGGTCACACACTCGTACACACACCAAGCAAGGAGCCGCCACAACATGGCAAACTTCACCATCGCCGACATCAAGGCGCTGCGTGAGCAGCTCGGGACCGGAATGGTCGACACGAAGAAGGCGCTCGAGGAGGCCGAGGGCGACCTCGAGAAGGCCGTCGAGATCCTGCGCCTGAAGGGTGCGAAGGGCAACGCGAAGCGCGCTGACCGTTCCACCAGCGAGGGCCTCGTCGCCGCTCGTGAGCACGGCGCCGGCGTCACGCTCATCGAGCTCGCCTGCGAGACCGACTTCGTCGCCAAGAACGAGCGCTTCATCGCGCTGGCCGACAAGGTCGCCGACGCGGTCGCCGCGGCATCCGCCGACTCGGTCGAGGCTGCTCTGGCGGCTCCGGCCGGCTCGCAGACCGTCGAGCAGCTCATCTCGGACGAGGCCGCGATCATCGGTGAGAAGATCGAGCTTCGCCGTGCGCGCACCCTGACCGGTGACAACCTCGAGGTCTACCTGCACCGCACCAGCAAGGACCTGCCGCCGCAGATCGGCGTCGTCGTCGCCTACTCGGGTGACGACGCCGAGACCGCGCGCAGCATCGCCCAGCACATCTCGTTCGCCAACCCGTCGTACCTCACCCGTGAGGACGTGCCGGCGGAGGACGTCGAGAAGGAGCGGGAGATCGTCACCGAGATCTCGCGCAACGAGGGCAAGCCCGAGGCTGCGCTGCCGAAGATCGTCGAGGGCCGGGTCACCGCCTTCTTCAAGCAGGTCGCGCTCCTCGAGCAGGACTACGCCAAGGACAGCAAGCTCTCCGTCGCCCAGGTGGCGAAGGACGCCGGTATCACCGTGACGGACTTCGCGCGCTTCAAGGTCGGCGCCTAGCTCGCACGAGGGGGTTCGGATCTCACCGGTCCGAACCCCCTTTTTCATGCCCACGAGGCAGTATCTTGATTCGGGACGAGAGGAACCCACACATGTCTGCACGCACCGGTCGCCGTCGCGTCCTGCTCAAGCTCTCCGGCGAGGCCTTCGGCGGGGGCAGCTCGGGGTGAACCCCGACGTCGTCAGCGAGATCGCCCGCGAGATCGCGGCCGCCGTCGAGCAGGTGGAGATCGCCGTGGTCGTCGGCGGCGGCAACTTCTTCCGCGGGGCCGAGCTCAGCCAGCGCGGCATGGACCGCGGCCGGGCGGACTACATGGGCATGCTGGGCACCGTCATGAACGCCCTCGCCCTGCAGGACTTCCTCGAGCAGGCCGGCGCCCCGACGCGGGTGCAGTCGGCTATCGCGATGACCCAGGTCGCCGAGCCCTACATCCCGCTGCGCGCCGAGCGGCACATGGAGAAGGGACGCGTCGTCGTCTTCGGCGCCGGTGCAGGTCTTCCGTACTTCTCGACCGACACGGTCGCAGCGCAGCGGGCCCTGGAGATCCGGGCGCACGAGGTCCTCGTGGCCAAGAACGGCGTCGACGGCGTCTACGACGCCGATCCTCGCACGGATGCCACGGCCACCCGTTTCGACACCGTCACCTACCGCGATGCGCTGCAGCGCGGGCTCAAGGTCGTGGACTCCACGGCGTTCAGCCTGTGCATGGACAACGCCATGGACATGCGGGTGTTCGGCATGGAGCCGGCCGGCAACATCACCAAGGCGCTGCTGGGCGAGCACATCGGCACCCTGGTCTCGGCCTGAGCCAGGTGTGGGAGCACGGCTCTCCGCACGCTCCCCGATAGACTTGACCCACCCTGACGATTGGAGTCACCGTGATCGCGGATATCCTCGCTGAAACCACCACCCGCATGGCCCGGGCGGTCGAAGCCGCGAAGGAGGACTTCGCGACGGTGCGCAGCGGCCGCGCGAACCCGCAGCTGTTCCAGAAGGTCATGGTCGACTACTACGGGTCCCCGACACCGCTGGCACAGCTCGCCTCGCTCGCGAACCCGGAGGCGCGCATGCTGATCGTCACGCCCTACGACAAGTCGGCGCTGAAGGCCGTCGAGCAGGCGATCCGCGACATGCCGAACCTGGGCGCGAACCCGACGAACGACGGCAACGTCGTGCGGGTGACGATGCCGGAGCTGACCGAGGAGCGCCGCAAGGAGTACGTCAAGCTCGTGCGCTCCAAGGGCGAGGACGCGAAGGTGCAGCTGCGCGGCATCCGACGCAAGTCCAAGGATCAGCTCGACGCGCTCAAAGCCGAGGTCGGCGAGGACGAGGTCGCCCGCGGGGAGAAGGAGCTCGACGCCCTGACCCGCCAGCACGTCGACCAGGTCGACGACGCGCTCAAGCGCAAAGAGGCCGAGCTCCTCGAGGTCTGAGCACCGTGACCGACCCGCATGACGGCGACTCCGACGCCGGCGAACACCCCGATCTGCGAGAGCACTGGCGCAGCAAGCGCGAGGAGCTGCGCGGGGACTTCGAAGAGCTGCGGGGAGAGTTCGGGCAGCATGTCTCGCATGCGCGGGATCAGCTGGAAGAGGCGAACGAGCGCATCAAGGAGCGCACGGGCAGGGATCTGATCGTCGCGATCCTCATCGGCGTGGGCCTGGGGGCCGTGGTGGTCTCCTCCCTCGTCTTCGTCAAGTGGCTCTTCCTCCCGATCGCCCTCGCCATCGTGCTGCTGGGAACCTACGAGCTCTGCCGTGCCCTGCGTGCGGGCGGTCGCCACATCGATACCGTGCCGCAGATCATCGCGGCGGTTCTCCTCGTCCTGACGGCCTACTTCGCGGAGCTCTGGCTCTTCTGGGTGGCGCTCTTCGCCGCCGTCGTGCTCGTGATCGTGTGGCGGATGCTGGCGCAGATGCTCGCTGCAGACGGGCGCACCTACGGCGATGTGCTCTCGGATGTCCTCAGCAGCGCCCTGATCCAGATCTACGTGCCGTTCCTGGCGAGCATGGCAGTGCTCCTCCTGAAGGAGGACGGCGGCGAATGGTGGCTGCTGGGCTTCGTCGTGGTGGTCGTCGCCGCCGACACGGGCGCATACGCGTCGGGGCTCATGTTCGGCAAGCATCCGATGGCGCCGCGGATCAGCCCCAAGAAGACGTGGGAGGGCTTTGCTGGCGCCCTGGTGGTCTCGGGGGTCGCTGCGACGCTGATCGCGGTGTTCATGCTGGGGCTGCCCTGGTGGGCGGGACCGATCTTCGGTGTCGTGATCCTGCTGACGGCGACGCTGGGCGACCTCGCCGAGTCGATGCTCAAGCGTGATCTGGGCATCAAGGACATGAGCTCCTGGCTGCCGGGTCACGGCGGCGTCCTCGACCGGCTCGACAGCATCCTTCCCTCGGCTGCGGCAGCGCTGTGCCTCTACCACCTGCTACCCCTCTGGACGGGCGCCTGATGACGACCGAGATCTTCGCTCATGATGAATCCGATGACGCTGCTCCTGCTAAACCGGAGGTGCGCGAGGCTCCCCTGCGTTTCCGCTGGTGAAGGGTCGCACGCGCGGGTATCACCGCGCGGCCGTGGACGCGTTCCTCGCCGGCGCCCGCGAGAGCTTCGAACGCGATGACGACGCGGTGACCTCGGCGCACATCCGCGAGGCCTCTTTCCCGCTCGGTCGGAACGGCTACGAGATCGAGGCGGTGGATCGCGCACTCGGGCGGCTCGAGGACGCCTTCGCCGGACGCGAGCGCGACCGCGCCATCGCCGCCCGGGGTCGGGAGGAGTGGGTCACCGAGGCCCGGGGACTCGCCCAGGAGGTCCTCGACCACCTCGCCCGGCCGCGCAAGCACCGCTTCGCGCGAACGGGCCTGCTCACCTTCGGCTATCGCGTCGCGGAGGTCGATCACGTGGCTGACCTCATCACGCGTTACCTGCGCGACGGCGAGCCGCTCACTCCCGAGCAGGTGCGTTCCGCGGCCTTCCGCATGCAGCGGCGCGGGTACCGCGAGGAACAGGTGGATGCACTCCTCGACGCCACCGTGGAGGTCATCCTGGCCGTGCGCTGAGCTCGTTCATGCGAGTCTCAGCGAGGCTGGGTAGACTGTCTGCACTGTGTCGATGGGTCAAGAGATCACTCCCGCCGGGATTTCCGAACTCCCGGCGATCAGCGTCCCCGCCGGGCGAACGGCTGCGCCGCGTCGTCCGAGGCGCAGCGCGCTGATGAGCACGCTCGCGCTTCTGGGCGCGGTCGGCCTCACCGCCGCCGTCCTCTCTCCGACGGCGGTCGCGCTGGCAGAGGCTCCCGTCGTGGAGGCGGATGCCGCCGAAGGCGCCTTCAACCTCGTCCTCGCCGATGCGCAGAGCATCACGGTCGATGAGGAGTCCGGCGAGGCCTTCACCCCGGTCGAACGCGGCGCGTTCACCGTGTACGTCACACCCAAGCCGACGCCCACGCCGCAGGCGCAGGCACAGACGGCTGCGGCAGCGGTCAGCGGTCCGCCGCGGTACACCGGCGGCGGCGCTCCGGCGGAGTGGATGGCAGCCGCAGGAATCGCCGAGTCCGATCGCGCCTACGTCGACTACATCGTGCGGCGCGAGAGTGGCTGGAACCCCAACGCGACCAACCGCAGTTCGGGCGCCTGCGGGCTCGTGCAGGTCTACCCTGCTCCAAGCTCGCGAACGCCTACGACCCGGTTGTGAACCTGCGCTGGGCGAACGGCTACGCGAAGGGACGCTACGGCAGCTGGGAGAAGGCCTACGCCTTCTGGGTCCGCAACCACTGGTGGTAAGGGCTCTCCCGACTCTCATGCCTCGTTCACATCGACGCCGGCCGGAACCGTCGCGCGACAACGACTCCTTCGAACGCATGCTCGCGGGCTGGAAGCGCTCGGAGGTGCGTCGCGGTCAGGAGTGGATGGTGCAGCCGGTCACGGGCCAGCAGGCGCAGAAGGAGTACCTCTGCCCCGGATGCGGCCAGGTCATCTCTCCGGGCGTCGCGCACGTCGTCACCTGGCGCGCGGACGGTGTGCTCGGCGATCAGGCCGACCTCGCGGCTCGGCGGCACTGGCACTCGCACTGCTGGAGGATCGGATGACGGTCCAGATCCGCGGGCCGCTCCTGCTGCCGGCCCGCCGGGAGGACATCGAACTGCACACCGCCGACGGGCTGACGCTCGTCGGCGAGCTCGCCCTGCCGGAGGCCTCCGACCCCGTCGCGACGCTCGTGACGCTGCATCCGCTGCCGACGGCGGGCGGATTCATGGACTCGCACATCCTCCGCAAGGCGGCGGCCCGTCTGCCCGCCCTCGCCGATCTGGCGGTGCTCCGTTTCAACACCCGGGGGACGACCTCGGCGCGGGGGACCAGCGAGGGCTCTTTCGAGGGTGGTGTGGGGGAGCGTTTCGACGTCGAGGCGGCGATGGCGTTCGTGCAGGAGCGCGGCCTTCCCCGCCCGTGGCTGGTCGGGTGGTCGTTCGGCACCGAACTGGCGCTGAAGTACGGTCTGGAGCACGACATCGAGGGAGTGATCCTGCTCTCCCCGCCGCTGCATCGGGCGACCGAGGACGAGGTGGCAGCGTGGGCGGAGGATCCGCGCAGTGTGATCTGCCTCATCCCGGAGCACGACGACTACCTCCGTCCCACGGAGGCCACGGAGCGCTTCGCCTCGATCCCCGACGCCCGGCTCATCGCGATCGAGGGCGGGAAGCACCTGTGGGTGGGCGAGAGTCAGACCCGGCGCGTGCTCACCGAGATCGTCGCGGCGATCAACGCCGATGCGCTCCCGCTGCCGACCGAGTGGCCGGTCAGCGCTCGTTCTGCTGCGGAATGATCACCTGACGGTAGATGATCAGCAGGCTCGCGGCGACCGGGATCGCGATGAGCGCCCCGAGCAGCCCGAGCAGCGCACCACCGGACAGCGCGGCGACGACGATGACCGCGCCCGGCACCGAGACGGCCCTGCTCATGATGCGCGGGGAGATGAAGTAGGCCTCGATCTGCATGTAGACGAGATAGTAGATCCCCGCCGCCAGTGCGACGCCGGGCGAGCCGAGCCCGGGGATGAGGCAGACGAGCACGATGAGGGTCGAGCCCGTGAGGGTGCCGACGAGCGGGATGAGGGAGAAGAAGAAGGCGATGACGGCGAGCACGATCGGGAACGGCGCGCCGATGATCGACAGGTAGATCGCGCTCAGCACGCCGTTGATCACGCCGAGACTGAGCTGCCCGAGCACGTAGTAGCCGACCGAATCGGTGATCTGCTCGGCGAGATCGATGAAGCGGTCGCGCTTGGACGCGGGGACGAGCGCGTACACGGCGCGTTTGAGCGAGGGGTGGACGCGGTCAGGTAGATCGTCAGGATGAGGACGATGAAGGCGCCGAAGAGGCCGGTGGCGGCCAGGATCCCGGCGTTGAGGAGGCCGGTGCCGATGGACCCGAGGTTCGCCAGCAGCCAGTCCTGCGCCTCCAGTACGACGCGCTCGGTGTCCAGGCTCGGGAAGAGCTCGCCGAGCCGCTCCTGGACGTCGGTGACCAGGGTGGGGCGGTTGACGAAGCGGGTGATCTGATCGACGAGCTGGGCGACCTGGCCGATGATCAGGGGCAGCACGATCGAGATGATGCCGGCGAAGACGAGCAGGAGTGCGAGGATCGTGACGAGCACGGCCGCCCAGCGCGGCACCTTGCGCCGCTCGAGCCAGCGGATGGCGGGGTCGAGGCCGAGGCTCAGGAAGAGGGCGGTGCCGACGTAGAGCAGGACGGTGGAGAGGCTCTCGATCCCGGTGATGATGAGGATGCCGACGCCGACGCCGAGCGTTGCGACGAGCGCCGTGCGGAAGGGACTGTGGATCTTCATGGCACTCCTCGGGGCTCGCTTCCTCCAGCGTAGCGACGACAGCCCCGGGAGCCGGTGCGCGTCGCCGAGGAGCGGCGGAGACGTGTGCATCCGGGCAACACACAGGACGATTCGCTAGTCTGAAATGTCGAACGGAGATCTGCGGCCGTCTGCCGAGATCACGGAGGAGTTGATTCGTGCGATTCGTGTGGGCCGTGCTGGCCTTCGTGCTTGCCACGCTCTTGATCGGTGCGGGCATCGCCCAGCGCACCGTCTTCATCGGACCCAAGACCCAGCAGACCACGCTGAGCGTCGCGCAGCCCGAGGCGTACACGCTGGTCGACGGTGCCGTGCTGCGCACGCAGGCCGGCGCTCAGACGCTTCTCGTGCGCGGAGAGGGCGAGATCTTCGCCGCCTATGGGCGCACCCCCGACCTGCAGTCCTGGCTCGCCGACGCCTCGTACAACGCGATCACCGTCGATGACGAGGGCGAGATCGTCGTCGAGGCCGTCGCGCCGGTGCTCGTCCCCGAGGCCGAGGAGGCATCGGATGCCGCGGAGGAGTCCGCGGAGCCGGGCAAGCCCGGAAGGGATCCGGCGGGGTCGGATCTGTGGCTCGACGAGTTCACCGACGAGGACGCGCTGATCGCGGACATGCAGCTTCCCGAGGGCATGAGCGTGCTCATCGCGCGTGACGGCGTCGAAGACGCCCCGACCGACATCGCCGTGTCCTGGCCGCTGGACAACTCCACACCGCTGGCCGGTCCGCTCATGGTGGGTGGCGGCCTGCTGATGGCGCTCGGCATCGTCCTGTACATCCTCGCGATCCGGCACCAGCGTCGCGGTCGCGGTCCGAGGCGCAAGGGCCCCGGCCCGCTGCCGCCGACCGAGCCGATCGAGACGGTGGCGATCCCCGCGAGCGAGCGCGCGGCCATTGGTCGCGGCACGACGCAGCGCCGCCGTCTGCGTCTGGCTGTTCCGGCGCTCGGACTGTCCGTCGCGCTCCTGGCCGGCTGTTCCGCCGACTCCTGGCCGCAGTTGACGGAGTCGCCGACCCCGACGCCGACCGAGACCGTCATCGCGCCGGAGAACCAGCAGGCTCCTGCCGTGACCGAGTCGCAGGCGACCCGTATCCTGCAGCGCCTCGCGGCGACGATCGCCGAGGCCGACGAGGAGCGCGATGCCGATCTGCTCGCCACCCGGATGTCGGGCACTCCGCTGGCCGAGCGGAGGACCGACTACCGGCTCCGCGGCAAGATCGACGACCGCGAGGTGCCGGCAGCGATCCCGACCGAGAAGGTCAACATCCTGCTGCCGCAGGCCTACGACGGCTGGCCGCGCACCGTGCTCATCCTGTCGGAGGACACGGCGGCGGAAGACGAGGAATCGTCGAAGCTCGTGATCTTCACGATGGTCCAGGAGAGTCCGTGGGAGCCGTACAAGCTCACCTACTTCGCCGACATGCAGCCGGCCGCCGAGCTTCCGGACCTGGCTCCGGCATGGTTGGGCACCCAGCTGATCCCGCCGGCGTCGCCGTTCCTCTCGGTCGCGCCCGAAGAGGTCGACGCGGCGTTCGCGGACGTCATCGACAAGGGCGAGGACAGTGTTCACTACGATGCCTTCGATGAGGCGGCTCAGGCGCTGGCTGCATCCGTGCAGGAGAGCCGCGAGAGCGTCGTGAAGGCGCTGGCCGATCACGGGGCGGCGAAGACGTCCAAGGTGGCGTTCTCCACGAAGACGACCAAGAGCACACCCGTCTCGCTCGGCACGCTCGACAGCGGCGCGATCGTCGCTGTGGACCTCGTCGACACCGAGAGGGTCACGCCGACATCGTCGGATGCCGTCATCAAGCTCGGCGACAACGCCGAGGCTGAAGCGCTGACGGGTGTCTCCGAAGCATCCAAGGGTGTGGAGACCCGCTACAGCATGCAGCTGTTCTTCTCGGTGCCCAGCCAGGGCTCCACCGAGCCGATCAAGCTTCTCGCAGCACATCAGACCCTTCTCTCCGTGGCGGTGATCAAGTGAACGACATCTCTCCTGCGGCGCTGCGTGGCGCTGTGGACCTGTCCTCTCTGCGCAATCGTCCGGCTGCGGCGGATCCTGCGGCTCCGGCGGGCGGGGGCGCGGCATCCGGTGTCGTCGTCGACGTCACCGACGCGAGCTTCGGCGAGTACCTCGAGCTCTCCCGCCGCGTCCCGGTCGTCGTGGATCTCTGGGCGGAGTGGTGCGGTCCCTGCAAGCAGCTGAGCCCCGTGCTGGAGAAGGTCGTCCGTGAGCTCGGCGGCCGTGTCGTGCTCGCCAAGGTCGACGTCGATGCGAACCCGCAGCTGCAGCAAGCGTTCAATGCGCAGTCGATCCCGATGGTGATCGCGCTCATCGCCGGCCAGCCGGTGCCGATGTTCACCGGAGCGGTCCCTGAAGAGCAGGTGCGGGAGGTCTTCGCGAAGCTGCTGGAGCTGGCGGCTCAGCACGGCGTGACCGGCACCGTCGATGCGGGAGAGTCGGATGCGGCCGCAGAGGTGCCGGAGGAGGCGCCGCTTCCTCCGCTGCACGCCGAGGCCTACGCGGCGATCGAGTCAGGTGACTACGCCCGCGCCGTCGCGGCCTACGAGAAGGCCCTGGCGGAGAACCCTCGTGACGAGGACGCCCGTGCCGGTCTCGGCCAGGTGAAGCTGCTGCTGCGCGTGCAGGGGGCAGACCTGCAGGCGGCGCGTGCTGCGGCGGCGGAGAAGCCCACCGACGTCGAGGCGCAGTTCCTCGTCGCCGATCTCGACATCAGCGGTGGGCATGTCGACGACGCCTTCGGACGGCTGCTCGACCTCTTCGCGGCGCTGCCCGCCGACGAGCGCGCACCCGTGCGCGAGCGGCTCGTGGAGCTGTTCGGCCTCGTCGGCGATGCCGACCCGCGGGTCGCCGCGGCCCGCACCCGCCTCGCCTCCCTGCTCTTTTGACGCGAGACGGGTCAATGCGCGTAGCGCGTTGATGCGGCTCGGGTCAACGTTGAGCAAGGGGGCGCGAAGCGCGCCCGCGTCGAAACGCCCTGGTCCGGGTCGCGGACACGTCACCACGTATGTCGCTCCGCCGGTCGACCGGTAGGCCCGCCACCGGAACAGACCTCACCCCGAGATCGGCGACGGGATGTGCGCCTCCGGCTGATGCCGGAACCACAGCGTCGACAGCGCCGGGACGGTGACGCGCGCGCGGTGGTGGTGATCCCCGTGATCGTGTGCGACGACGATGCCGAGATTGCCGTCGTCGCGTCCGCCGTAGCTTGCGGCATCCGTGTTCAGGATCTCCTCCCACACGCCCGGCAACGGCAGGTCGAGCTCGACGCCGCTGCGCACCGTGTCGGCGAAGTGCGAGACGACCAGCACCGTGCCGCCGTGGCTGTCGCGGCGGACGAAGGCGACGATGTTCGGATCCCAGGCGGGCCCGCCGATACGCGAGAGGGACGTACCGTCGCCGTCGCGCTCCCAGAGCGGAGCCTGTGCCCGGTAGATGCGGTTCAGGTCGCCCACGAGCCTCTCGAGCTGCTGATGGCTGGGCTGCTCGCGCAGGTACCAGTCCAGTTCGCGGGACTCGGCCCACTCGGCCAGCTGCCCGAACTCCTGACCCATGAACAGCAGCTTCTTGCCCGGGTGCCCCCACATGAAGCCGAGGTAGGCGCGCGCGTTGGCGAGCTTGCGATCGTGGTCGCCGGGCATCTTCGACAGGAGGCTGCCCTTGCCGTGCACGACCTCGTCGTGACTGATGGGCAGGACGTAGTTCTCGCTGAACGAGTACACGAACGAGAACGTGATCTCGCCCTCGTGATGCGAGCGGTGGATCGGATCGCGCTGGATGTAGGTGAGGGAGTCGTTCATCCAGCCCATGTTCCACTTGAACCCGAAGCCGAGTCCGGCGTGCTCGGTGCGCTCGGTGACACCGGGGAAGCTCGTGGACTCCTCGGCGATCATCGTCACGCCCGGATGCGTGCGGTAGACGGTCGCGTTGACCTCCTGCAGGAAGCGGATGGCCTCGAGGTTCTCGCGGCCGCCGTGGATGTTGGGCTCCCACTCGCCGGGCTCACGCGAGTAGTCGAGGTAGAGCATGGAGGCGACGGCGTCCACGCGCAGGCCGTCGAAGTGGAACTCTTCGAGCCAGTACAGGGCGTTGGCCACGAGGAATCCGCGCACCTCGGGGCGTCCGTAGTCGAAGATCAGCGTGCCCCAGTCGCGGTGCTCGCCGCGGCGGGGGTCGGGGTGCTCGTAGAGCGGTTCGCCGTCGAAGCGGGCGAGGGCGAACTCGTCGCGCGGGAAGTGCCCGGGCACCCAGTCGAGGATCACGCCGATGCCGGCCTGGTGCAGTCGGTCGACGAGGTAGCGCAGATCGTCCGGTGAGCCGAAGCGCCGCGTGGGGGCGTAGTAGCCGCTGACCTGGTACCCCCATGAGCCGCCGAAGGGGTGCTCGGCCAGCGGCATGAACTCCACATGGGTGAAGCCCGTGGCCGTCACGTGCTCGATGAGGGGGTCGGCGATCTCACGGTAGCCGAGGCCGCCGCGCCACGACCCCAGGTGCAGCTCGTAGATCGACATCGGCTGGGCGTGGGCGCCGGTCGCGGCGCGTTTGGTCATCCATCCGCCGTCGCCCCAGGCGTAGGCGGAACGGGTGACGACGGATGCCGTCTCCGGCGGGGTCTGCGCCTCCTGCGCCATCGGGTCGGCCTTGACGACCCAGCGGCCGCCGCGCGTGAGGATCTCGTACTTGTACCGGGCCCCGAGCCCGACGCCGGGGATGAACAGCTCCCAGACGCCGCTCGCGCCCATGGAGCGCATCGCGTGCCCTTCGCCGTTCCAGTCGTTGTGGTCGCCCACGACGCGCACGGCCTGGGCATTCGGCGCCCAGACGGCGAAGGACGTGCCGGTCTCGCCGCCGACCGCGCGCGGATGCGCGCCCAGCACCCGCCACAGCTGCTCGTGGCGACCCTCGGAGATCAGGTGCAGGTCGAGCTCGCCGATGGTCGGTTCGTGCCGGTAGGGGTCGCCGGCGGTCCACTCGGAGCCTTCGTCGTAGGTGGCGGTGATGCGGTAGACCTTGGGCGGCCCGGGATGGACGGCCTGCCATATGCCGTCGGCGACATGCACGAGCGGGAGCCGCGTCCCATCGGCGAAGGCCGCGGTGACGGTGGCGGCCAGGGGCCTGCGGGCACGGATCGTGGTGATGGTGCGGCCGGCGGCATCCGTCTCCTTGTGCGCACCGAGCAGCACGTGCGGATCATGATGGGCGCCTTCGGCGACCGCTGTCCACGCTCCGTCACCGAGCTGCTCGGCGGCGGGATTCGGAGTGTTCATGATGCCTCCTTCACCCTCAGGATGTGCACCGGCTCGACGAAGGCGTCGAGGCGCACGTAGTTGTGATCGGTCCACGTCCAGGTTTCGCCGGTCACGAGGTCTTCCACTTCGAAGGGGTCTCCGGGCTCGACGCCCCAGACGCGCGTGTCGAGGTGCACGGTGGTCGCGCGGACCGAGTGCGGGTCGACGTTGGCGACCACGAGGATCGTGTCGGGGCGGCCTGTGCCGGTGAAGTCGGCGTCGAGATGCTTGGAGTAGACGAGGATCGCGTCGTCGTCGCTCCAGTGCACGGAGAAGTTGCGCAACTGGCGCAGGGCGGGGTGCTCTCGTCGGATGCGGTTGAGCATCCGCAGGTAGGGGGCGAGCGACTCGCCGCGCTTCTCGGTACCGGCGAAGTCGCGCAGCTTGTACTCGTATTTCTCGTTGTCGATGTTCTCCTCGGAGCCGGGCCGGGCGATGTTCTCGAACAGCTCGTACCCCGCGTACACGCCGTAGGTCGGCGCCGCTGTGGCCGCGATGGCCGCACGGATCTTGTAGGCGGCCCGCCCGCCGAACTGCAGGTACTCGGTGAGGATGTCGGGGGTGTTCACGAACAGGTTCGGGCGCAGGAAGTCGGCGGTGTCGTCGGCGAGCCCGGTGAGGAACTCCTCGAGCTCGGCCTTGGTGTTGCGCCAGGTGAAGTAGGTGTAGCTCTGCTGAAAGCCGGCGGCGGCGAGGCCCTGCAGGGGGCGGGGCGGGTGAACGCCTCGGCGAGGAAGACGACGTCGGGGTGCTCGGCGTTCACCTCGGCGATGAGCCACTCCCAGAACTGCAGGGGCTTGGTGTGCGGATTGTCGACGCGGAAGATGCGCACGCCCTGCGCGACCCAGTGCCGCACGATGCGTAGCACCTCGGCGTAGAGGCCGTCGGGGTCGCCGTCGAAGTTGAGGGGGTAGATGTCCTGGTACTTCTTCGGCGGGTTCTCCGCGTAGGCGATCGTGCCGTCGGGCAGGGTCGTGAACCATTCGGGGTGCTCGGTGACCCAGGGGTGGTCGGGCGAGGCCTGGAGGGCGAGATCGAGCGCGACCTCGATGCCCGCCTTCTTCGCGGCCCGCAGGAAGGCACGGAAGTCGGCCAGGGTGCCGAGGTCGGGGTGAACGGCGTCGTGCCCGCCCTCGGCGGCGCCGATAGCCCAGGGGGAGCCGGGATCCTGCGGGCCGGCCTTGAGCGTGTTGTTCGGGCCCTTGCGGTGCGTGCGCCCGATGGGATGGATCGGAGGCAGGTAGAGCACGTCGAAGCCCATGTCGGCGACGGCAGGAAGACGCTTGGTCGCGGTGCGGAAGGTGCCGCTGACGATGGTGCCGTCCTTGCGCTGCTTCGCGCCCTCAGAGCGCGGGAAGAACTCGTACCAGGCGCCGACGCCGGCACGCTCGCGCTCGACGAGGATCGTGAAGTCCGAGGTCTCGCTCTGCAACGACGACAGCGGACGTGCGGCGAAGAGCGCTGCCAGCGCGGGGTCGGATGCCGTAGCGAGGGCGCCGACGGCATCCGCCTTCTTCAGATCCTTGGCGGTGGCGCGCAGGCGCTTGCGCTCGGCGGCGGGCCGGTCTTCCTCTGTCGCCGCCCGCGTGAGCAGTTCGACGCCCAGCGCGGTCATGACCGCGACGTCGACCCCGGCCGCGATCTTGACGGAGGCCGCGTGCGCCCAGGTCGCGAAGTCGTCGGCGAAGGCCTCGAAGCGGTAGCTCCAGCGGCCGGTCTCGTCGAGGGCGATCTGCGCCTCCCAGCGGTCGGTGCCATCGGCCAGGGGCGTGAGGCGGTGCAGGCTTTCGTCTCCCGCGGGGAGGTCAGGCGCAGGTGCGCCCCGATGCGATCATGCCCTCGCGGAATGCGACCACGCGGAAGGGCACGACCTCGCCCGCGAACGCCTTGGGGGCGAAGCCTCCGGGCGCCTGAGGCCGTGGATCGGCGAGCGGGATGCGGCCGGTGCGCGTGCCTGCTCCCTGTTCCGGACGAGACTCTCGCCACGGAATCTGCGTCGGGCTCCGCAGAGCCCCCGATACCTTCTCAGCGCGTGCAGCCACACTCTGAATGTACCGCTCCGGAAGGGCTTGTGGTGGATGATGAGATGCTTGCATCGGATACCCGGCAAATGTCTATGCTGGCGGAACTGAGGGAGCCTGGCGGTGGAGGGGAGCCTGGATTCGATCACATGACTCGCCTCCTCGGGAGGAGGATGACGGGGAGTAGTTCTGGATATGCGAACCTGTTCGAGTTCGATGCGGGATTCGGAGAAGGGCGGTACGGCGGTGGAGGGTAGTGGCAGGCGCGTGCGTCGGGGCCTGGTCGCGATGACCGTTGTTCTGTCGATGGGTCTTCTCGCAGGGTGCGAGCAGATCATCCCGTGGATCGCACCCACGAGACCCAACGAAGGTCCTGTGTCGTTCACCGTGGTTGATGGGTACCTGGCCTTCGTGCCGTGTACAGGGCCGAAAGTGCGGTTCGCTGAGCTAACAGTCGTCATCAGAGAGGAACCGTCGGAGGGCAGAGGCCTGAGAGGGAGAAGGTTCTCGAGTCGGCATTCGTTCCAGGCGGGGCTGGGAAGAGGCATCGATCAGCGATCCGGTGCCGGGGGACGAGCCTATTGTGATCGGTCGGCCAATCCCGGGATTGGAGTTGACGATTTCTCAAGAGGTCCCCATCGCAGACTTCTCCGGTTCGTTGGGAGCGAGCATCGATTTCTCAGATCTCGAAGGTGGTCAAGGCGCTGGCTGGACGGACTACCCGTATTTCGATTTCCGTGAGTTGGCGGAAGGTGAATATCTGTATTCGGATGGTCGTGTGTCGACCGATCCGTGTGGCATGTACCCGCGCGACTGGTAGGGCACGGGTGACACACTCTCGGCGTTGGAGAAGGTGGGTTGGTGGAGGTGTTCTGTTAGGGATTCTTCCGCTCCTCGCGGCATGCTTTCTTGCTAATCCCATCGGCAGAGTCGACGGAATCAGCCATGAGGACGTGGAGGGAGTATGGCGTCTGGAACATCCCGATGCAGAGACAATGACGCTGGTATTCGCCGAGGATGGCACCTTTGTGTTCGCGGACTGGCTCACGCAATTAGGGTGTCCGGTCAGACAGGAAGGACTGACTCTGGACGAATTGGACTGGACTCAAACGTCCGAGATGCGAGGGACTTGGGGGACTTGCTTGGCGGGCAGGGGGTGCCTGTTTGGTCTGATAACTCTTCCGATTGCGTCGGTGATCGTTACTTCCTCATGGAGCGCGATTATCTTTCGAAGGATCTTTACTTGCTCTACTTCATTGACGGCTTCAGCGCCGAGGATCAATACTTGCGTTTCCTAAAGGACTGACCGCAGCCGAGATCATGCGGTTGCATCAGAAAAACGCTTAGCCAGAAAATTCCACTGAACTAGCCAGAAAATTCCACTGAACGAATCCTGCGTTACGTCGACCCCGAGAACGAGTGGTTCACTCCACGCGGAACAGCCTCATCGACGTGCCGGCGATCGGGATGATCTCGCCCGGGGCATGGACGCTCTGCGTCTCCTTCGGGCGCTCGTCGGCGCTCGACCACAGGGCGACGTAGCGGGTGACGCCGGGGCAGTCGGGCGCATCCGGCAGGCGTACGTCGATCGCGCTCTCGGTGCCGTGCACGATCAGCAGGATCCGGTTGGGAGCCCCGCCGTTCTCCGCCGCGGCGAGGTACTGGAGCGTACGGCTCTTGGCGTCGTTCCACTGCTCGATCGACATCTCGGTGCCATCCTGATTGAACCAGTACATGTCGCTCGCGCCGGGGGTGTGCACGCCGAGCCGCGCGTAGTGGGTGGGGCGCAGCGCGGGGTTCTCGCGACGGGCGCGGGTCAGGAGCGCGACGTGGGCGCGCAGGTTCTCCTGCCACTCCTCGTGCTCCCACGACAGCCAGGTGAGCGGCGAGTCGTGGCAGTAGGGGTTGTTGTTGCCGTGCTGGGTGCGGCCGACCTCGTCACCGGCGGTGAGCATCGGAACACCCGCAGACAGCAGGAGCGTTCCGAGAAGGTTGCGCATGGCCTTGCGGCGCGTCGCCTCGATCACCGGATCGTCGGTCGCGCCCTCCACGCCGTGGTTGAAGGCGCGGTTCATGTTGGCGCCGTCGCGGTTGTCCTCGCCGTTCGCCTCATTGTGCTTGACGTCGTACGAGACGAGGTCGCGCAGGGTGAAGCCGTCATGCGCGGTGACGAAGTTCACGCTCGCGAGCGGGCCGCGCTCCTCGGAGAACGTGTTCGACGACCCGGCGAGCCGCGTCGCGAAGCCGCCGATCCCCACCGGCGCCGTCGAGGCGCGGCGCGCATAGTCGATGTCGCTGAGCCAGAAGTTGCGTGCGCGGTCGCGGTAGCGGTCGTTCCACTCGTGCCATCCCTCGCCGAAGCCACCGGTCCGCCAACCGCCGTCGCCGACATCCCAGGGCTCGACGATGCGCTTGACCCCCTCCAGCTGCGGATCGTCCAGGATCGCCCGCAGTAGCGGGTGATCCGGCGTGAACTCGTGCTTCTCGTCGCGCCCGAGTGCGGTGGCCAGGTCGAAGCGGAAACCGTCGACCTGCAGGTCGTTGGCCCAGTAGCGCAGCGAGTCGAGCACGAGGCGGGCGGCGGCCGGCGTCGAGGTGTCGAGGGTGTTGCCGCAGGCCGTGGTGTCGTAGTACTCGCCGTCTTCGCCGTGTCGGTAATAGCGGGCGTTGTCGATCCCGCGCAGGCTCGAGCGCGGGCCACCGATCCCGCCCTCGGCGGTGTGGTTGTAGACGACGTCAAGGATGACCTCGAGGCCCGCTTCGTGCAGGAGCCGGACCATGCCCTGAAACTCGCGGAGGACCGCGCCCGGGCCGTTCTGCTGTGCGGTGCGCGTGGCATAGGGTGCGTGCGGGCTGAAGAAGTTCAGCGTGTTGTAGCCCCAGTAGTTGGGGCGGCCGCGCGCGGCCAACCAGGGCTCGGTCTCGAAGGCCTGTACCGGCAGCAGCTCGATGGCCGTGACGCCGAGCGAGTGATAGTGCTCGATCATCGCCGGATGCGCGAGCCCGGCGTAGGTGCCGTGAAGCGCCGGGGGAACGTCCGGATGCCGCTTCGTGAGCCCTTTCACGTGGCCCTCGTAGATCACCGTGTCGGCGAAGGGCGTGGCGGGCTTGGCCACACCGCCCCAGTCGAAGGTGCTGTCCACGACGACGGAGCGCCACTCGTTGGCGGACTCTCCCGGGATGACGCCGCGGGAGTAAGGCTCCAGCAGATACGTCTTCGGGTCGAAGGAGTTTCCGCCACCCTGCGGGCCCGTGACGCGGATCGCGTAGCGGGCGCCCTCGACGAGGCGGGGTGGGTGACCTCCCAGACGCCGCCGGCAACCGCCGTCAGGGAAGCCGTATCGAGCACCCAGTCGATGTCGGCGTCGTCGAAGAGCACGAGCTCGATCGCTGTCGCATTGCGCGACCACACCCGCAGCGTGCCGCCATCCTCATGCAGACGCACGCCAAGGTCGTCGAGGCGGCTCTCGCCGGGCGGGGTGAACTCCAAGGCCTGAGACATGACGACTAGCCTAAGCGTGCTAGATGACGACCTTATGACGATGCGAGAGAGTTGAGGGATGCGCTTCTATCTCGATCACGCGGCGACGACCCCGCTGCGCCCGGAGGCGCGCGAGGCGTGGCTTGCGGCATCCGATCTCGTGGGCAACGCCTCCTCGACCCACGGCGCGGGCCAGGACGCCCGCCGACTGCTTGAGGAATCGCGAGAGCGCCTGGCCGCCGTGCTGGACTGCGACCCCATCGAGGTGGTCTTCACCTCCGGCGGAACCGAGTCGATCAACACCGCACTGCGCGGACTATGGGCCTCGCGCGACGAAGGGCGCACGGCGATCGTGCTGCCTGACGGCGAGCACCACGCGACCATGGACACCGTCCAGGCGCTGCACGCTGAAGGGGCGGATGTGCTGCCCGTCCCTCTCGACACCGTCGGCCGGATCGACCTCCAGGGATTCGCGGCTGCGATGTCGGATGCCGCCACCGCCCTCGCCACAGCCATGATCGCGAACAACGAGGTCGGTACGCTCAACGACGCCATGGCGCTGTCGTCCGTCGCCGCGGCATCCGGGGTTCCGCTGCACCTCGACGCCGTCGCCGCGCTGGGATATGTGCCGATGTCCTTCCGCGCGCTGAGGGGAGAGGCGTCCGCGGGCACGGGCCTCGTCGCCCTCAGCGTCACCGGGCACAAGGTCGGCGCCCCGGTCGGCGTGGGCGCGCTCGTGGTGGCCCGGACGGCGCGGATGGCGCCGCTTCTCCACGGGGTGCCCAGCAGCGCGGGCTGCGCGCGGGCACGCAGGACGTCGCGGGTGCTGCGGCCTTCGCCGTGGCGGCCGAGCTCGCCGTGGCCGAGCGCGAGACGGAGGCGGCCCGACTGCGGAGCCTGCGGGATCGGCTCGTGCTCGGCATCCGATCCGCCGTGCCGCAGGCGGAGCTTCTCGGCGATCCGGAAGAGAGGCTTCCCGGGAACGCGCACGTTCTCTTCCCCGGGGCCGTGGGGAGAGCCTGCTGTTCCTGCTGGACACGGCCGGGGTGGCCGCCTCGACCGGATCGGCGTGCCAGGCCGGGGTTGCCGAGCCCTCGCACGTGGTCATGGCGATGGGGCGCAGCGAGCGCGATGCCCGCAGCGTCCTGCGATTCACACTCGGCCACACCTCTACGCAGGCCGACGTCGAGGCGGCGATTGCCGCGATCGGCGACGCCTACGCGCGGGCGTCTTCGGCCACTCGTTGACCGTGTGCAGGAGCCGCCAGCCCGTCTGCAGGAGCGTTGGTCAATTCTCGCCTCGACACGCCGCTCTCGGCGCCGTTAGCGCCGAGATGCTCCTGCAGACGGCACGCTCGCTCCTGCAGACGGCCCCGTGACGCGGAAGACTCCCACCGCCGAGTCCGCTCCCAGCCACACGCTCGTACACTGGAATCATGAAGATCCTGGCGGCGATGAGCGGTGGAGTGGACTCCGCCGTCGCTGCCGCGCGCGCGGTCGAGGCCGGCCACGAGGTCGTCGGCGTGCATCTGGCGCTGTCACGCGCGGGCGGGACGCTGCGCACCGGAAGTCGCGGCTGCTGCACGATCGAAGACGCTATGGATGCCCGCCGCGCCGCCGACAAGCTGGGCATCCCGTTCTACGTCTGGGACTTCTCCGAGCGCTTCCGCGACGACGTGATCGCCGACTTCATCGCCGAGTACCAGGCCGGGCGCACCCCCAACCCCTGCATGCGCTGCAACGAGAAGATCAAGTTCGCCGCGCTCCTCGAGCGTGCCCTCGAGCTCGGCTTCGACGCGGTCTGCACGGGGCATTACGCGACGCTCGTCAAGGGCGACGGCGGGCTGGAGCTGCACCGGGCATCGGATGCCGCGAAGGACCAGTCCTACGTGCTCGGCGTCCTCACCGCCGAGCAGCTCGCGCACACCTACTTCCCGCTGGGCGACACCCCCTCCAAGGCGCTCGTGCGCGCCGAGGCGGAAGAGCGCGGACTGAGCGTCGCGCAGAAGCCCGACAGCCACGACATCTGCTTCATCCCCGACGGTGACACCCGCGGCTGGCTCGCCGAGAAGGTCGGCGCCGAGCAGGGCGAGATCCTCGATCGCAGCGGTGCCGTCATCGGCACGCACGAGGGCGCGCACGCCTTCACCGTCGGACAGCGTCGCGGGCTCAAGCTCGGCGTGCCCGCCGACGACGGCAAGCCCCGCTTCGTGCTGGAGGTCCGGCCGGTGTCGAACACCGTCGTCGTCGGCCCGAAGGAGGCCCTGGCGATCGGCGAGATTGCGGGGAGCGGTACTCCTGGGCGGGGCGGCTCCTGCGGCATCCGATTTCTCGTGTCACGTGCAGATTCGCGCCCACGCCGACCCCGTGCCGGCCCACGCCACGGTGACCTCTGATGCCGTGACCGTCGTGCCCGAAGAGCCGCTCGACGGCGTCGCTCCGGGGCAGACCGCTGTGCTCTACCTCGGCACGCGCGTGCTCGGGCAGTTCACGATCGACCGTACGGTCTCGGCGGTGCCGATCGGCGTCTCCTGACCGGACCCGCTGTCGGCGGCATCCCGTATCCTCGGCGGCATGGCCGTCATCCGCCCGCGTCCGCCGGTCGTCACCGCACCCGATCTTCCTGACGACCTCGTACCGGTTGACGCCGCGCGGCACGGGGACTTCCTCGCCGCACGGATCGAGTGCACGGGAGAAACGGATCTCTCCCACTCCTCGCTGGAGCAGTGCCGCGTGGGCGGCACCGCCGCACGTGTCGACCTGTTCGGGGCGACGCTGCTCGACGTGGAGATGACGGAGCTGCGCAGTCCGGTCCTCTCTCTGAGAGATACCACGATCCGCCGGCTCCGGATCATCGGATGCCGCATCGGCACCCTCGACCTCTCGGACGCCCGTGTCGCCGAGCTCGAGATCCGCGCCTCGCGCATCGACTACCTCACGGTCGGCGGCGCCCGGGTCGAGGATGCGCTGATCGCCGGTACCGCGTTCCAGGCTCTCGACCTACCGCAGGCCACGCTCACTCGGATCCGCTTCGACGACTGCCGCGTCGACGAGGTCGACTCCCGGGGGATGAGCGCACAGGATCTCGATCTGCGCGGGTTGGATGCGCTGAGCTACCTCGACGTGAACGCCCTGCGCGGCGCGACGCTCACCACCCGCCAGGTGGAGCTCCTCGCCCCGACCTTCGCGGCATCCGTCGGCATCGACGTCCGCGACAAGCCGTAGACCGCGCTCAGCCGAGCCGCTCGATCGCGGCCATCGCCGCGTTGTGACCGCCGATGCCGCTGACCGCGCCGCCGCGGCGGGCGCCCGAGCCGCAGACGAGCACTCTCGGGAAGGCCGTGGCCACGCCCCAGCGCTGTGCGGGGGTCTCCAGCGGTTCGTCGTCCTCCGCCCAGGGCCAGGAGAGTGTGCCGTGGAAGATGTCGCCGCCGGTCATGCCGAGCGAGTCCTCCAGGTCTGCCGTCGTGCGCGCCTCGATGCAGGGCGTGCCGTCGGATGCCGTGTACAGACAGTCGGCGATGGGCTCGGCGAGAACGGAGTCGAGGGAGCGCCGGGCGGCGGCGAGCAGCTCTTCGCGCGTGACACCGTGCTCGGCGACGAGCCGGTGCGGCACGTGAAGCCCGAACAGGGTGAGGGTCTGCGCGCCCTCGGCCTGCAGGTCGGGGCCGAGGATCGACGGGTCGGTGAGGGAGTGACAGTAGATCTCGGCGGGGAGGGGATCGGGGACCCCGCCGTCTCGCGCGGTCGCATAGGCGGCGTCGAGCTGGGTCAGCGTCTCATTGATGTGGAAGGTGCCGGCGAAGGCGGCGTGCGGGTCGACGCTCTCGTCGCGCAGGCGCGGCAGACGCCGCAGCAGCATGTTCACCTTGAGCTGTGCACCCTCGGGGCGGATGACGCCGTCGTCGATCGAGATGCCTGCGGCATCCGGTGTCTCTTCTCCTCCCGCCGCGAGGAGGGACTGCAGCACGGCGGGGGTGACGCCGCTCAGCACGAGACGGCCGTGCAGACGCTCACCGCTGTCGAGTGCGACCTCGCCGCCGGCGGTGACAGCGGTGACCGTGGCGCCGGTGCGCAGTTCGGCGCCCGCCTCGCGCGCGGCGCGCTCGAGTTCGGCGCTGACCCGTCCCATGCCGCCGACCGGGACATCCCAATCACCGGTGCCGCCGCCGATCACGTGGTAGAGGAAGCAGCGGTTCTGGCGGAGGCTCTCCTCGTCGGCGCTCGCGAAGGTCCCGATCAGGCCATCGGTGAGAAGGATGCCGCGGGCCAGGTCGCTGTCGACCGAAGCGCGGATGATCTCGCCCAGAGGGCGCTCGAACAGCGCGGTGAACAGCTCCTCGTCGCCCAGCAGCTCTCGTACCTGCGCACGGCGCAGGAGGGGCCGGTGACGGTCGGGAAGAGCTTCTGGGCGACGGGGGAGAGGCGTTCGTAGAAGGCGGCGAAGCGCTCGGCCTCGCCCGACTCTCCGGTCGTGCGTGCGAAGCTCGTCGCTGTGCCGACGGCGTCCTCGTTGTCGACGAGGATGCCGCGGCTCGGATCCGCGGGTCGGGAGTGTACGAGGAGTAGCGGCGGCGGCGCAGATCGATCTGCAGGCCGAGGTCGTCGATCACCTGCTGCGGGAGCATGCTGACCAGGTACGAGTAGCGGGAGAGCCGGGCGGCGACGCCGGGCCAGGGCTCTTCCGAGACCGCGGCACCGCCGACGTGGCCCTGCTTCTCGCAGACGGCGACGGTGAGGCCCGCGCGGGCGATGTAGGCGGCGGCGACGAGCGCGTTGTGCCCGCCGCCGATGATCACGACATCGTGGGTGCTCTGCATCCTCCGACGATAGCGGTGATGTCGGTGCCGGCTCGTAGACTCATGCTGTGCTGGAGAACATCTCGTGGGAAGACGCCCGTGCCGAGGCCGATGAGCTGACCACCCGTATCCTCGAGGCCAAAGAGGCCTACTACGGGCGTGACACCTCACTCGTCGACGATGCCACCTACGACGGCTGGATGCGGCGGCTCGAAGAGCTGGAACGGCTGCATCCCGAGCTCGCCGGGCAAGACTCCCCGACGCAGCAGGTGGGGGCCGCCCAGTCGACAGGGCTCGCGACGATCGAGCATGCCGAACGGATGCTGAGCCTCGACAATGTCTTCTCCCTTGACGAGCTGCGCGAGTGGGCCGCCAAGACGGTCGCCGCAGCTGGGCGCGAGGTCGACTGGCTCACCGAGCTCAAGATCGACGGCCTGGCGATCAGCCTGCGCTACGAGAACGGAGTGCTGACCTCGGCGGCCACCCGCGGCGACGGGCGCGTGGGTGAGATCGTGACCGAGAACGCGCTGCGGCTTCCTGAGATCCCCGCGCGCCTCTCCGGCGAAGGGCATCCGCCCATCGTCGAGGTGCGCGGCGAGGTCTTCATCCCGGTCGCCGCCTTCGAACGGCTGAACGCGAAGCAGGCCGAGTTCCGCGAGCGGGCGTTCGATGAGGCCCGGGCGCGGCACGACAGCCGGACGGGGCGGCGAAGCCCTTCGATGAGGAGAAGGCGCGCACCGCCGCGGCCCGGCGCTTCCCCTCCTTCGCGAATCCGCGCAATGCCGCCAGCGGCGGACTCCGCCAGCAGCTCGACAAGAAGAGCGGTCTCGAGCTCGAAGCCGGCCTCGAACGCATCGACTCCCTGGCGCTGTACGTGCACGGCATCGGCGCCTGGGAGAATCCGCCGGTCGCCGCGCAGAGCGAGGTCTACGCCCTGCTCGCCGAGTGGGGACTCCCGACGAGCCCGCACACCAAGGTCTGCCGCGGCATCGACGAGGTGGTCGCGTTCGTCGAGTACTTCGGTGAGCACCGGCACGACATCGAGCACGAGGTCGACGGCATCGTCGTGAAGGTCGACGAGCTCGTGCTGCACGCCGAGCTCGGAATGACCTCCCGCGCGCCGCGGTGGGCGATCGCCTACAAGTACCCGCCCGAAGAGGTGCAGACGACACTGCTCGACATCGTCGTCTCGGTCGGCCGCACCGGTCGGGCCACGCCCTATGCGGTCATGGCACCCGCGCACGTCGCCGGCAGCGTCGTGCGCCAGGCGACCCTGCACAATCAAGACGTGGTGAAGGCCAAGGGCGTGCTCATCGGCGACACCGTCGTGCTGCGCAAGGCGGGCGACGTGATCCCCGAGGTGCTGGGGCCGGTCGTCGAGAAACGTGACGGCACCGAGCGCGAGTTCGTCATGCCCGCACTCTGCCCCGAGTGCGGCACGCCGCTGCGCCCGATGAAGGAGGGCGACATCGACCTCCGGTGCCCGAACGCCCGCTCCTGCCCGCGCAGGTGCGCGGGCGCGTCGAGCACATCGGGTCCCGCGGCGCCCTCGACATCGAGGCGCTGGGCGAGGTCACGGCGGCGGCACTCACGCAGCCGACGGTGCCGGAGATCCCGCCGCTCGTGACCGAGGCCGGTCTCTTCTCGCTCACCCTCGAGGAGATCGTGCCGATCGAGCTGGTCGTGCGCGACGCCGAGACCGGTCTGCCCAAGGAAGACGACGCGGGAGTGGTCAAGATGCGCGCGCCCTTCCGCCGCAATCCGACGGCGGCCGAGCGGAAGTCCGGCCTGGAGGGCCCGCAGCCCTCGGCCCAGGCGCTCACGCTCCTCGCCGAGCTCGAGAAGGCGAAGACCAAGGAGCTGTGGCGGCTGCTCGTCTCGCTCAACATCCGCCACGTGGGACCTGTCGCAGCTCGTGCGCTCGCGCAGTGGTTCGGCTCGCTCGAGGCGATCCGCACGGCCACGCGCGAAGAGCTCGCCGCGGTCGAGGGAGTGGGCGAGATCATCGCCGATTCGGTGCTCGACTGGTTCGACGTCGACTGGCACCGCGAGATCGTCGACAGGTGGTCGGATGCCGGCGTCCAGTGGTCCACACCCGGTCACCCCGGTCCCGGTGCCGCCGTCGCCGAGGGCGGCGTGCTCGAAGGTCTCACCGTCGTCGCCACCGGCACCCTCGAGGGTACACCCGCGAGGGCGCTCAGGAGGCGATCATCCAGGCCGGCGGCAAGGCCGCCTCCAGCGTCTCGAAGAAGACCGACTTCGTCGCGGCGGGTCCCGGAGCGGGCTCCAAGCTCGCGAAGGCCGAGGCTCTCGGCATCCGGATCCTGGATGCCGCGCAGTTCACCGTCCTGGTCACCGAGGGCCGGACGCACTGGACGCGTGATCGCGATCTCAGCGGTCAGGCAGTGGGACGGATCTCGAAGCCGGTGAGGCCGGGCTCCGCCGCGGCATCCGACGTCGTCAGCTCATCGACCCGGGCGTGCGCGGGGCCGGCGGTCATCGCCGCCAGTTGCGCATCGATGGCATCCTCGGGGCCCTGGAGAAGCGCCTCGACGGTACCGTCCCGACGATTGCGCACCCAGCCTGAGACCGCGCGGGCTCTCGCCTCACGGCGAGTGAACCAGCGGTAGCCGACGCCCTGCACCTGGCCGTGCACGATCACTCGAACCGCTCTCATGCACACAATCCTGCCGGAGGCGGAACGTCAGCGCTTGTGACGCGGCTTGCGAGGCTTGTCGGAACCGGGCCTGTCGTCCCCACGGCGCGGGCGATCGTAGGAGGAACCGCGATCCTCGCGGCGCGGCGCGCGGCCGCGATCGGGCTTGATCTCGATGAGACGACCCGAGATGCGGGTGCCCTGGAGCTTGTCGAGCACCACCGCGTCGAGGTTCACGGGGAGCTCGACGATCGAGAAGTCCGGGCGGATCGTGATGGCGCCGAAGTCGTCCCGCCCGAGACCGCCCTCGTTGGCGAGTGCGCCGACGATCTGTCGGGGCTCGACGCGGTGCCGACGCCCGACCTCGATGCGGTAGGGCGCGTAGTCGCCGCGGCCACGACGCTCGGTGCGTGGTCCGCGCTCCGCGCGCTCCTTGGCATCGCGGCGCGGCCGGCCGTCTGCCTCGACGGCCTTCGCGAGCGGGTCGTCGTCGGGGTTCAGCAGCAGCGGCGTCTCGCCCTGGGCGACGACGGCGAGAGCTGCGGCGACGTCTCCCTCGGGCACGTTGTGGTTGCGGACGTAGTGCGCCACGATGTCGCGGAAGGCCTCGATCCGCGCGGTCTCCTCCAGCGCAGCCGTGATCGCATCGTCGAAGCGCGCGAGGCGGGTGACGTTGACGTCTTCCGTGCTCGGCAGCTGCATCTGCGTCGGGGTCTGGCGCGTGGCCTTCTCGATGTGCTTGAGGAGGTAGCGCTCGCGCGGGGTGATGAAGCTGATCGCGTCGCCCGTGCGCCCGGCGCGGCCGGTGCGGCCGATGCGGTGCACGTAGGACTCGGTGTCGGTGGGGATGTCGAAGTTCACCACGTGGGTGATGCGCTCGACGTCGAGACCGCGCGCCGCGACATCCGTGGCGACGAGGATGTCGAGCTTTCCGGCCTTGAGCTGACTCACCGTGCGTTCGCGCTGCACCTGCGTGACGTCGCCGCTGATCGCCGCGGCGGAATAGCCTCGGGCCCGCAGCTTCTCGGCGACGGTCTCGGTCTCGTTCCGTGTGCGGACGAAGACGATCATCCCGTCGAAGATCTCCACCTCGAGGATGCGGGTGAGGGCGTCGATCTTCTGCGCGTAGGAGACGACGAGGTAGCGCTGGGTGATGTTGGTGTTGGTCGTCGTCTTCGAAGCGATCGCGATCTCTTCGGGGTCGCGCAGGTACTGCTGGGCGAGGCGGCGGATCGGTGCCGGCATGGTCGCCGAGAACAGGGCGACCTGCTTGTCCTCGGGAGTCTGCGCGAGGATCTGCTCCACATCCTCGGCGAAGCCCATCTTGAGCATCTCGTCGGCTTCGTCGAGGACGAGGTACTTCAGCTCGGAGAGGTCGAGCGTCCCCTTGGCAAGGTGGTCCATGATGCGCCCGGGTGTGCCGACGACGACGTGCACGCCGCGGCGAAGAGCCGACAGCTGCTGTCCGTAGCCCTGTCCGCCGTAGACGGGCAGCAGGTGCACGCCCTTCATCCGGGCGGAGTACGACTCGAAGGCCTCGGATACCTGCAGGGCGAGCTCTCGCGTGGGGGCGAGCACGAGCGCCTGCGGGGTCTTCTGGGCGATGTCGAGCCGTTCCAGGATCGGAAGCGCGAAGGCGGCCGTCTTGCCGGTGCCCGTCTGCGCCATGCCGACCACGTCGCGACCGCCGAGCAGGGTCGGGATCGTCGCGAGCTGGATGGGGGAGGGCGTCTCGTATCCGAGGTCGCGGACGGCGGCCAGAACAGGGCCGGAGATGCCGAGGTCGTCGAATCGGGTCACGGCGTCGGCGTCGGGCGCCACTTCTTCAGGAGTACTCACCTGCCAACGCTAGCGTGTCGCGGCTGGGTGAACACCCGGCATCCGCAATGTCGTAGATATGTTCTAATGTCGGGGCAACGCGAGAAAGGACGCGAACATGACCACTTCCGATGCATCTCTCCACGCGTGGCTCGATCAGGAAGATCGGCACACGGCGCGAATGATCCGTCAGTACGGGGTGTACATCCAGTCGGTCGGCGGCGACGAACAGAGCCTGTCCCCGCCCTTCGCCTACACCGTCGGTCTCTTCGGCATCGGTCACCCCGAACTGCTTGCGCTGGGTCTCGATCCGCACACCGCGGCGCACCTGCTCAACGACGTCGCCGCGCGCATACGCGATGGCCATGATCTGACACCGGGCGAGGTGCTGACCTTCGACAACTGGTCTCACCGCGTCACCGTGGAGTCGGTGCCCAACCCCGGTCAGATCGCCTTCGCCGCGAACGCCTTCTATCGTCGGCCTGACGAGCACTCCGTCGACCTGTTGCAACTGACCTGTGACGACGTGGACGGCCGGTTCCCCTGGGAAGACGGATATGCGCGTCCGGCGTGGGTCCAACCGCGACCGGGGGAGTTTCGCGCATGAGTCTTCTACAGAGTGCTACGCAGAGCTACACTTGGGGGATGGCAGACGTACCGGTCCGCGAACTGCGCAACGACACCGCCGGAGTCCTGCGGCGCGTCGAGGCGGGCGAAGACATCACGATCACCGTGCACGGACGCGCGGTGGCCCAGCTTGTCAAAGCGTCACCCCGGCAACGGTGGTTCACTCGCGACGAGGTCATCGACGTGATCACGAAACACTCCGCAGATCCCGGGCTGCGTGACGATCTCGACGAGATCGCCGGCGACACCACCGACGATCTGACGCAGACATGGTGAGTCCGGTCGAGTACGGTGTGCTGGACACGTCCGTCGTCATCGCTCGAGAGTCTGGTCGTCCGCTGAATCATGAAGCGATCCCACGGAACGTGACGATCACGGTCATCACCGAGGCGGAGCTTCGTGCGGGTGTGCTTGCTGCTCCCGACAGCTCCACCCGAGCCAGGCGACTCGACACTCTGCAGCGATTGAGCCGTATCGATGCGCTTCCGGCGGACTCGCGCGCTGCTGCCGAGTGGGCACGGCTTCGCGCTCATCTCGTGGAGAAGGGGAGACGCCTGAATGTCAACGACCTCTGGATCGCGGCGATCGCGACAGCGAACGATCTTCCGATCGTCACGCAGGATGCGGTCTTCGAAGCGCTGGAAGATGCGCCCGGAGTGACGGTGATTCGCGTCTAGGCTCCGGTCGTCAGCTCGAGCAGTCGCTCGCGCACCTGGCGACGCAGCACCTTGCCGATGAGCGAGGTCGGCAGCTCGTCGACGACGAAGAGCCGGCGCGGCACCTTGTAGGGGGTCAGGATGCTGCGGGCGAACTCGCGGATCGCCTCGACGTCGACATCCTCGGCGCCGTCGACCACGACCGCGGCGACGACCTCCTCGCCGGAGTGCTCGCTCGGGAGGCCCACGACCGCGGCATCCGATACCGAAGGATGCTGGCGCAGGACAGACTCGACCTCCGTGGGGGCGACATTGAACCCGCCGGTGATGATCAGCTCCTTGATGCGGTCGACGATGCGCACGAAGCCGGCGTCGTCGATCGTGACGATGTCGCCCGTGCGGAACCAGCCGTCCATGAACACGGCCTCGGTCTCCTCGGGCTTGCCATAGTAACCGCCGAACACCTGGGGCCCGCGGACGAGAAGCTCGCCCTCGGCGCCGGGTGCGACATCCGCCGTCGGGTTCTCCGGGTCGACGACGCGGCACTCGGTGCCCGGCAGCGGAAGGCCGACGGTGCCGGGCACGCGGTTCTCGGCGACGGGGTTGGCCATGAGCACGGGAGAGCACTCGCTGAGGCCGTAGCCCTCGACGAGATAGCCGCCCGAGGCCTCCTCGAAGGGCACGACGAGCTCGTGGCGCAGGGCCATCGCACCGGAGATGGCGACCTCGGTGCCCGCGAGCGATACGCCCTTCTCCTTCGCGGCGGCGAGGAGGCGCTCGGCGATCGGCGGCACGAGGGGAAGGAACGTCGCCGGATGCTTCTTCGTGACCTCGAGCACCATGTCGGGATCGAACTTCGGGAAGAGCACGAGGCGCGCGCCCATCGACATCGCGAACGTCAGGCAGAGGGTGAGCCCGTAGGCGTGGAACATGGGCAGCACCGCGTAGACGACGCAGCCCTTGCCGCGCTGGATCGACGGCACCCAGGCCTGGGCCTGTGCGGCGTTGGCGAGGAGGTTCCGGTGGGTGAGCGAGGCGCCCTTCGGCGTCCCCGTCGTGCCGGAGGTGTACTGGATGATCGCGAGATCATCCGTGGCGGGCGTCGGATGCGACGCGGGCAGACGGTCCGCGGAGACGACTGACTCCCAGGAGATCGCGCCGCGCACCTTCGTCGTCAGCGCCTCGCGGGCCTCCCGAGCCTTGGCGACGGGAAGCTTCAGGGCCAGACGCGTCTTCCACGGCATGGCTCCGGTCACATCCACGGAGATGAGATTTGTGACCGCAAGGTCGGTGGGGAACTCCTGCACGGTCTGGACGACCTTGCTCCAGACGATCGCATGCTTCGCCGCGTGGTCCTCGAACTGCTTGCGCAGCTCCCGCGGGGTGTACAGCGGATTGTGCTCGACGACGACGGCACCCAGGCGCAGCACGGCGTAGAAGGCGATGATGTGCTGCGGGCAGTTCGGCAGCACGATCGCGACCGGATCGCCGGCGCGCACGCCGAGGTCGCGCAGGCCCGCGGCGGCGCGGTCGATCGCCTCTTGAAGCTGCGCATAGGTCGTCTCGCGGCCGAAGAACTGCAGGGCCGGAGCCTCCGGGTAGTCGCGGGCGGATGCGGCGACGATGTCGACCAGCGACCCGGTCACCTCGCCGAGATCGGCGGGAACTCCTTCAGCGTAGCTGGCGATCCACGGGCGGGGCGGGTCGTACGAGGTCATGGGTCCAGCCTAAGACCGCACGGCGGTCGATGACGGCAGGTCGAAGGTCAGGGGCGAACTAGACTGGAGCGGTGTCTGAAATCACCCCTGATCTCGTGCGCCATCTCGGCGTGCTCGCGCGTATCCAGCTCAGCGACGACGAGGTGACCCGTCTCACCGGCCAGCTCGACGTGATCGTCGACAACATCGCGAAGGTGTCGGAGGTCGCGACCGCCGACGTCGAGGCGACGAGTCACCCGATCCCGCTGCACAACGTCTTCCGTCCCGATGAGGTCGGTACTCCGCTCACGCCGGAGCAGGCGCTGCAGAACGCACCGGATGCCGCCGACGGCCGCTTCCGCGTCACGGCGATCCTGGGGAGGAGCAGTGAGCGAGATCATCCGCTGGACCGCGGCAGAACTGGCAGGCAAGCTCTCCTCCGGCGAAGTGTCGAGCGTCGAGGCGACGCAGGCACACCTGGACCGCATCGCCGCGGTCGACGGCGACGTGCATGCCTTCCTGCACGTGCACGAGGGCGCGATCGAGGCGGCCGCCGAGATCGATGCACGCCGCGCCGCCGGCGAGGAGCTGGGCGCTCTGGCCGGTGTGCCGCTGGCGATCAAGGACGTCCTGGTCACGACCGACCAGCCCACCACGAGCGGCTCGCGCATCCTCGAGGGCTACCGCTCGCCCTACGACGCGACGGTCGTCGCCCGTTCCCGTGCGGCCGGCCTGGTTCCGCTGGGCAAGACGAACCTCGACGAGTTCGCCATGGGCTCCTCGACCGAGCACTCCGCCTACGGCCCGACGCGCAACCCCTGGGACCTCGACCGGATTCCCGGCGGCTCCGGCGGAGGCTCCGCAGCAGCGGTCGCGGCCTTCGAGGCGCCGATCGCGCTCGGCTCCGACACCGGCGGATCGATCCGCCAGCCCGCGCACGTCACCGGCACCGTCGGCGTGAAGCCGACGTACGGCGGAGTGAGCCGCTACGGGGCGATCGCCCTGGCCTCCAGCCTCGACCAGGTGGGCCCGGTCAGTCGTACGGTGCTCGACTCCGGGCTCCTGCACGACGTCATCGGCGGGCACGACCCCCACGACTCGACCTCGCTCACCGATGCCTGGCCGTCCTTCGCCGAGGCTGCCCGCGAGGGTGCCCGTGGCGATGTCCTCAAGGGTCTCAAGGTCGGCGTCGTCCGCGAGCTGCCGGATTCCGGCTTCCAGACCGGCGTCGCGGCATCCTTCCGCGAGTCACTGGCGCTGCTCGAGGCGCACGGCGCAGAGATCGTCGAGATCGGCGCCCCGCACTTCGAATACGGCGTCGCCGCCTACTACCTGATCCTCCCCGCCGAAGCCTCCAGCAACCTGGCGAAGTTCGACTCGGTGCGTTTCGGCCTGCGGGTCACCCCGAGGGCGGCGCGACCGTCGAGGACGTCATGTCGGCGACCCGCGAGGCCGGCTTCGGGGACGAGGTCAAGCGCCGCATCATCCTCGGCACCTATGCGCTGTCGGCCGGCTACTACGACGCCTACTACGGCAGCGCGCAGAAGGTGCGCACCCTCATCCAGCAGGACTTCGCGAACGCCTTCGCCCAGGTCGACGTCATCGCGACGCCGTCCGCCCCGACGACGGCCTTCAAAATCGGCGAGAAGATCGACGATCCCCTGCAGATGTACCTCAACGACGTCACGACCATCCCGGCGAACCTCGCCGGCGTCCCCGGCATCTCGATCCCCTCGGGGCTCGCCGCCGAAGACGGGCTGCCCGTCGGCATCCAATTCCTCGCTCCCGCCCGTGAGGATGCGCGACTGTACCGCGTCGGCGCGGCGCTGGAAGCGCTGCTGGTGGACTCCTGGGGCGGTCCGATCCTCGACAGGGCGCCGGCCCTTCGACCGGTTGCTGAGCCTGTCGAAGTACGGGGACCGATCGGAAGGAACAGCTGATGGCGAAGCTCATGGACTACGACAAGGCGCTCGAGCTGTTCGAGCCGGTCCTCGGTTTCGAGGTGCACGTCGAGCTGAACACCAGGACGAAGATGTTCTCGGCCGCACCGAACCCGGCCAACGAGGGGTTCCACGGGGCAGAGCCCAACACGCTCGTCGCTCCCGTCGACATGGGTCTTCCCGGCGCGCTGCCGGTCGTGAACGCGACCGCGATCCGCTCCGCGGTCAGCCTCGGCCTCGCCCTCGGCTGCTCGATCGCCGAATCCAGCCGGTTCGCGCGGAAGAACTACTTCTACCCTGACCTCGGCAAGAACTACCAGATCTCCCAGTACGACGAGCCGATCGCCTACGAGGGCTCAGTCGAGGTCGAGCTGGAGGACGGCACGCTCGTGACTATTCCGATCGAGCGCGCGCACATGGAGGAGGACGCCGGAAAGCTCACCCACATGGGCGGCTCGACCGGCCGCATCCAGGGTGCCGAGTACTCGCTCGTCGACTACAACCGCGCCGGCGTGCCGCTCATCGAGATCGTCACCAAGCCGATCTTCGGTGCCGAGCACCGTGCCCCCGAGGTCGCCAAGGCCTACGTCGCGACGATCCGCGACATCGTCCGCGGCCTGGGCATCTCCGAGGCGCGACTCGAGCGCGGCAACCTCCGCTGCGACGCGAACGTCTCGCTCCGCCCCGCGGGCAGGAGAAGCTCGGCACCCGCACCGAGACCAAGAACGTCAATTCGATGCGCTCGGTCGAGCGCGCCGTCCGCTACGAGATCCAGCGCCAGGCGCAGATCCTCGCCGACGGCGGCACGATCACGCAGGAGACCCGGCACTGGCACGAAGACACCGGCACGACGTCGCCGGGTCGTCCGAAGTCGGATGCCGACGATTACCGCTATTTCCCCGAGCCCGACCTTCTTCCGGTCCAGCCCTCGGCCGAGCTGATCGAGGAACTGCGCGCCGCACTTCCGGAGCAGCCCGTCGCGCGCCGCCGCCGACTGAAGGCCGACTGGGGCTTCACCGACCTGGAGTTCCAGGACGTCCGCAACGGGGGCCTGATCGACGTCGTCGAGGCGACGATCGCTGCCGGAGCGGCCCCCGCGGCCGCGCGCAAGTGGTGGACGGGTGAGATCACCCGCGTCGCCAACGCGCAGGAGCGCGATGCCGAAGGGCTCGTGAGCCCGGAGAACGTCGCCGCCCTGCAGAAGCTCATCGACGAGGGCACGCTCACCGACAAGCTCGCCCGACAGGTGCTCGAGGGCGTCATCGCGGGTGAGGGAACCCCGCAGGAGGTCGTGGACGCGCGCGGCCTCGCGGTGGTCTCCGACGACGGCGCGCTCATCTCCGCGATCGACGAGGCCCTGGCCGCCCAGCCCGACGTCATGGAGAAGATCCGTGACGGCAAGGTGCAGGCCGCAGGCGCGATCATCGGCGCGGTGATGAAGGCGATGAAGGGGCAGGCGGATGCCGCGCGCGTGCGCGAGTTGATCCTTGACGCGGCGCGGGGCAATGCGCAGCGTTGACGCGTGACGGGTCAAGGTTGAGCAGTCGCCGTAGGCGACGTGTCGAAGCCTCAGAGCGCGCCGCGCAGTAGCGCGTCATCCGACCGCCGCAGTTGTCGCCGGGCCTTGTCGCGACGCCCGTCGCCAAACCCTGCCGGTCTCAGAAAACGCGGGTCGTCTGGTGCGGATGTCGCGATTTCTGAGACCGGCAGTATCGGCGGTCTCAGAAGATGCGGGTCGCAGACACCGGATGCCGCAACAACTGAGACCGGCGACAATGGATGCATGGGTCGTGGCGATGGTTCGGGGCGTCTCGTCTCGCCCGCGGGCGCGGACGATACGGGCACCCGCATCCTCCACGTCGACATGGACGCGTTCTATGCCGCCGTGGCGGTGCTCGACGACCCCTCACTGAAGGGGCTCCCTCTGATCATCGGCGCGCCCGAGAGCCGTTCGGTCGTCTCCAGCGCCTCCTACGAGGCCCGACGATTCGGGGTGCGCTCGGCGATGCCGGTCGCTCAGGCGCAGCGGCTGTGCCCGCAGGCCGTGTTCGTGCGGCCCGACTTCTCGCGCTATCAGGAGGTATCGCGCCAGGTGATGGAGGTTTTCGAGTCCATCACCCCGCTGGTCGAGCCCTTGTCCATCGACGAGGCCTTCCTGGATGTGCAGGGCGTGCGCCGGCTGTGGGGGAGTCCGGGCGAGGTGGCACGGCTGATCCGCACGCGTGTCGCCGAGGAGGTCGGCATCACCTGCAGCGTGGGCGTGGCGGCGACCAAGCACGTGGCGAAGATGGCCTCGACGCTCGCCAAGCCCGACGGACTGCTGATCGTGCCCGAAGCGCAGACCCTCGCCTTCCTCGGACCTCGCTCGGTGAGGGCGATGTGGGGCGTCGGACCGAAGTCCGCCGAGTCACTGGAAGGACGCGGCATCCGCACGATCGCCGACCTCCGCGAAGCGCCCCTGCACGTTCTGGAGCGAGCGGTGGGGGCGGCAGCGGCCACGCGCCTCGCTGCGCTCTCGCGGGGCCAGGACCCGCGAGACGTCGAGCCGGAACGCGTGGAGAAGAGCGTCGGGCACGAAGAGACCTTCCACACGGATGTCGCGGACCTCGAGTTCCTGCGCTCCGAACTGCTGCGTCTCGCCGACCGTGTCGCCGCCCGGCTCCGCCGCGCGGAGTGGGAAGCCGGCACGGTGGCGATCAAGGTGCGCTTCTCCGACTTCACCACCGTGACCCGGTCTCAGGCGCTGCCGGAGCCGAGCGCCGTGGGGCAGCGCATCGGTGCCGCCGCGCAGACGCTCTTCGCGAGCGTCGATCGACGTGACCCGATCCGCCTCATCGGCGTGCGCGCTGAGAAGCTGCGGGCCGCCGGTGGCGGTGCCCTCGGGCTGTGGGACGACGACGAGGACTGGCGCAAGGTCGAAAGCGCGCTCGACGATGCCCGCGAGCGCTTCGGCGGCGGCACGGTCACGCGGGCGCGCCATCTCGGCCGGGGTGACGGGCGCGGTGCGCCGCAGCATCCGAGGGCGCACGGCGTCGAGTAGGCATCGCCACAGCTCCGTGCGTCGACTACCGTGGAGACATGCCAAACGTTGCAGTGGAACTCGGTGAGAAGAGCGCGGACTTCGGCGTCAAGAGCGCCTACGGCGAGCCGCAGGTCGTCGACGGGGTGATGTTCACTCCTGTGGCGCTGACCGTCTCGGGGTTCGGCGGCGGGCAGGCGGAGGGTGCCGACGGTGGCGGCGGGGCGGCCTCGCCATCCCGCTCGGCGTCTACGTGCACCGCGAGGAAGGGCTCCGCTTCGAGCCCAACTGGGTCACGTTCATCGCCGTCTCGGTGCCGTTCGTGTGTGTCGCGGGCCGTGCGATCGCCCGCATCATCCGTGCCCTCAAGAAGTGACGACGATCCGGTCGCACGCGCTCTCGACGCTGCGGCCGGGCAGGTCACTGCGGCTGTCGCGGCCGTTCTCGCGGCCAACCCGGTGGTCCTCATCGACGGACGCAGCGGTGCCGGCAAGACGAGTCTCGCGCGCCTGGTGGCGACGCGCTGGCCGCTGGCAGGGCGGGTTCAGCTGATCGCGCTCGACTCGATCTATCCGGGCTGGGACGGCCTCGAGGCAGGCGTCGAGACGGCACGGGCGGAGATCCTGAAGCCGCACGGTCGCGGACTCATCGGCACCTGGCAGCGCTGGGACTGGGAACGGGCCGCCCCGGCGGAGAGCCATGCCGTCGATCCGGCGCTGGGAGTGATCCTGGAGGGGTGCGGGGTGCTCACTCCGCAGACCGCGCGTCTGGCCGATGTGCGAGTCTGGGTCGAGTCTCCGGATGCCGCGAGGAAGGCACGCGCGCTCGCGCGCGACGGCGACACGTTCCGTCCGCACTGGGATCGATGGGCGGCGCAGGAGGAGCGGCACATCGAACGTGACGCCCCGCAGCAGCTCGCGGACCTGATCGTCCGAGTGCCCTAGACGCCCGTGCCCTCGTCGTCCTGCGTCGCGGTGATGAGGCCGTCCAGGCGGTACCCGAGCCAGTCGTACACGGCGTACCGGGGATCTTCCGGATCATGGTCGTCATCGGCGTCGATGCCGAGCCGCGACGCCATGACGAGTCGCATGGCCGACAGCGTGCGCAGCCAGGCATCGAGGTCGGCATCCGGGATCACGACGTCCAGCGGCGCAGTGGCGTCGTCCTCGTTCTCCAGGGGAGCGGTGAACGCTTCGAGTGCGGTGCGGACCACCGCCGCGTCGCGTTCTCGGCGATCCAGCAGCTCGGCCTGAGTGCTCTCGGCGAAGGCCGCCGAGGCATCCGGGTCTTCGGGATAGGCATCGGGAACGAGGCGCGATACGGCCGGGTCCTCGGCGGGATGCGACGAGGCGATGAGGCCGCGGAACTCGTCCACGAGGTGGGCCAGGTGCGTGCCCTCGATCCGGGCGAGGGGAGCAGGGTTATGCGATCGGTCATTGCGGTGCCTTTCGAATGGTCGCCCAGAGGCCGTAGTCGTGCATGGCCTGCGCGTGGACTTCCATGGTCTCCCGGGGTCCTGTCGCGACGATGGCGTGGCCTTCGTGGTGCACCTGGAGCATGAGCTGGGTCGCGCGCTCGGCGGTGTATCCGAAGTAGGTGCGGAACACCCGCACGACATAGCTCATGAGGTTGACGGGGTCGTTCCAGACGACCACCTGCCAGGGCTCCATCGGTGCGGCGACGAGGTCGATCTCCTGGTCGACATCCGGAGTGATCATCGGACCGCTCATGCCCACCCCAGCTCATGCAACTGCTCATCGTCGATCCCGTAAAAGTGGGCGATCTCATGGACGAGCGTCGTGTGCACCTCGTCACGCAGTTCGTCTTCGTCTTCGCAGGCGGCCAGATGCGGTTCACGATAGACGATGATTCGATCGGGCAGTTCGCCCATGCCGTAGCCTCCGCGCTCGGTGAGCGCGAGTCCGTCGTAGAGGCCGAACAGGTCGAGAGTACCGTCTTCGGGGCGGTCTTCCACGACGAAGACGACGTTGTCGAGCCCTTCGACCATCTCGTCGGGCAGCCGATCGAGCTCGTCGACGACGAGCTTCTCGAATGCGGCGGTGTCCATCTCCATCACCCCCAGCCTATTGCGGGCGGCGACAGGGGCGCTCAGTGCAGGAAGAGCAGCAGCACGGCCATCGCGAGGAAGAGCACCCCGAAGATCGTGTTGAGCGTGCGCTGCCCGCGGGGCGTGCGCGTGAACTTCTGGAAGGGTCTGGCGGCGGCTGCGAAGAAGAACCACATCACGATGACGTCGACGACGACGACCGTGACGATGAGGATCAGGTACTGGGGCAGAGCTGGCTGATCCAGGCGGATGAACTGCGGGATGAACGCGAGGAAGAAGACGATCGCCTTCGGATTGAGGATGTTCACCCAGAAACCCCGCCGGATCAGCGACCAACGGCTCTCTCGTGGCCGCGGTGTGATCGGATCGGTGTCGGACTCGATCGCATCCGGCCGGCTCACGATCAATCGGATGCCGAGGAACACCAGATACGCGGCACCGGCGTATCGGATGCCGTCGAACAGAAGCGGTGAACGCGAGACGAGCAGTCCGACACCGGCCGCGACGATCGCGACATGCACGATGAGCGCGATCTGCTGCCCGAGCACGCCCCATGCCGAACGCTTCCACCCCTCGCGCAGCGTATTGGACATCGTGTTGATGGCCCCGGCCCCGGGAGTGAAGCTGATGACGACGGAGGCGGTCAGCAGCGAGAGCCAGACAGTCCACGACACCGAGACAGTCTACGGCTCAGTAGCACTGTCAGATGTTGGTACTCACTCATCGAGAAGTGAGTGCGATCTCCAGACCTTGTTGCAGCAGCATGCATTCATATCTATAGGATTGGCGAAACCAGCCGGGCGCCTGCGCTGGGCCGAACTCAGCGTTGAGTAGGAGATCCATAAGATGACTGAAGAAACCTGGCACCCCGCCCGGTTGATCCCGACCTCGGGTATCAGTGGAGCACAGGAGCAAGAACGACGCGCGACGTCGGCACTACTTGCGGTGCTTTCGATCGTGCCCGATTTCGCCCGGTCGCTTCTGCAATCGGTGAAGGCACCCTCAGGAAGGGTTTCCACGTTCATCGAAGTGCCTTTCGTGCTGAACAAGCATGAAGCTCGCCCTGACGGGGTCATACGAGTTGAGCGGGGTTCGCGCAAGTGGACTGCGCTTGTCGAAGTCAAGACCGGGCGTAATGAGCTCTCTGCAGAACAGATCGAGCGTTACTTGGATATTGCTCGTGAGCAGGGGTTCGACTCGGTGATCACGATCAGCAACCAAGTTCAGACGATGCCCGGAAACCACCCGACCACCGTGGACAAGCGAAAGCTCCGTAAGGTCACCTTGTTTCACTGGTCGTGGTCTTATCTGCTTTCGATGGCGATCTTCGAGAAGGAGCATCACGGCGTATCCGATCCGGAACAGGCCTGGATTCTCGGAGAGCTCATCAGGTATCTCGAACATGATCGTTCTGGTGCCATGGAGTTCGAAGACATGGGCAGCGACTGGGTCAAGATTCGGGACGCGATCACAGCGGGTACGTTGCGCCCGGGAGATGAAGGCTCATCGGAAGTAGCAGCTTATTTTCAGGCTCTCTTACGGTATATCTCGCTTCGGCTCGGCCGTCGGCTCGGAACTGAGGTGACACAGGTGCTCAGCCGCGCTGCACGTGAGAATCCCACTGTATACACGCAGCAGCTCGCCACCACACTTGCTCAAGAGGGGCGTATCGGTGGCTCTTTGCGAGTTCCTGACGCGGTCGGAGAGGTTCGGGTCGAGACGGATCTCAGATCCCGTCAGATCACATGCTCGATTGACGTGAGTGCACCGCAGGAAGGACGCCCGACAACACGCGTGAACTGGTTGCTTCGGCAGCTCAAGACGTCCCGTGAAGATCTGAGGATTGAGAGCTTCGTACTTCGCGGGCGCGGGGCCAGCGCGGCCGAGTTGCTTCGCGACGCACGCGAGGATCCGTCTACGCTCGTCCAGGATCGAGAGCGAGAGATCAAGTCGTTCCGTGTCGCACTCACCGTGCCGATGGGGATCAAACGCGGTCGCGGTGCGGGCACCTACGTCGATTCCGTGATCGAGACGGTTGACGTCTTCTATACAGAGGTCGTGCAACGGCTTAAAGAATGGCAGCCTCGCTTGCCCGAACTCCGGGAGCCTCGTCCCTTGCAATCGGATCCGCTGGATTCGACGGATATCTCATCGCAGGACTTTTAGTGAAGGACACTTACGCCTGAGGGCTCAGCAAAGGTGAATCGTAGCGTCCCCGTTGATGGACTGTGAGAAACAGTCAAGGAATGAACTTGGGGTGGCTAACGGGACTTGAACCCGCGACCCCCGCGACCACAACGCGGTGCTCTACCAACTGAGCTATAGCCACCATGTGCCTGCGAGCAGGCAACCAGACGATTCTATTACACCTCGGGAGCGAATTCGGACACAGCGGCCTCGGAGATCTTCCGAGCCTCGTCGCTGGTGGGACCGGGCTCGGGGACGAACACGGCGGAACGGTAGTAGCGCAGCTCACGGATCGACTCGAGGATGTCGGCGAGGGCGCGGTGGCCGCCGTCTTTCGCGGGCGCCTGGAAGAACACGCGGGGTACCAGCGGCGGGCGAGCTCCTTGATGCTGGAGACGTCGACATTGCGGTAGTGGAGGTACTGGTCGATGCTGGGCATGTACTTCGCCAGGAACATCCGGTCGGTGCCGATGGTGTTGCCGGCGAGGGGTGCCTTGCGCTCCTGCGGGACGAACCGCTGGATGTAGGCGAGCGCCTTTGCCTGCGCCTCATCGAGCGGGAGACCCCGGGGATCTCGTCGAGCAGCCCCGAGGTGCGATGCATCTCGGTGACGAACTCACCCATGTGCGCCAGGGCCGCCTCGCTCGGGCGGATGACGACCTGGAAGCCTTCGTCGACCGGATTCAGCTCGAAGTCGGTGATCACGATTGCGATCTCGACGAGCTCATCCACCGAGAGGTCGAGCCCGTCATCTCGCAGTCGATCCAGACGAGACGATCGTTCTCGGATGCAGATGCCATGTTTCCATCCTAGTAATCCGGCTTTCGCGCAGGTGCGGGTAGCCTTATAGGGACGCCTCCTTAGCTCAGCGGAAGAGCGACGGCCTTCTAAGCCGTTGGTCGCAGGTTCGATCCCTGCAGGGGCACTTCTGTTCATCGCGTCTCATCGCCGCAGTGCGGCGACCGCATCGTCGGCGCTCCAGAACTCGCCCACGAGACGGAAAGTGCCCGTCGGCAGGTGCAGGCGCTCGGCTCGATAGCGCACGCCCAGAGGATTGATCGTCAGGCGCAGATGGCCGAGGATGCGGGCGCCGGCCGCCTGCACACGCCAGAGGTCGTCTGCTGCCCGCACGAGCTTCTCGTGCGGGGATGTGAGAGTGGGTGTGGCGAAGTGGACGCCGGGGGAGAGCTGCTGGGTCGTGGTCATGGGTGCTCCTTCCTGATTCGAACATATGACCGACCACCGACATTGCGCCTCGGGGTCCGGTGAGGGCGTAGCGTGGTTCCTGCAGGAACAGGCGACGGAGAGGACCGACCATGAAGACATTCGTGCTGGCAGGCGGCTGCTTCTGGTGCCTCGACGCCGCGTACCGGCCGCTCCGCGGCGTGCAGTCGGTCGTCTCGGGGTACATCGGCGGCACCGTGCCGAATCCGAGCTACGAGCTCGTGTGCACGGGCACGACCGGTCACGCCGAGGCTGTCGCCGTGACCTTCGACCCCGCGGTGATCCCCGAGGACGTCATCCTCGACGCGTTCTTCACGATGCACGACCCGCGTCAGCTGAACCGTCAGGGCAATGACATCGGCACGCAGTACCGCAGCGCGATGTTCCCCGCCGACGACGATCAGCACGCCACGTTCGAGGATGCGATCCAGCGTGCGGAGGACTTCTGGGACGGCGCTCCGGTGACGACGATCGAGCCGTTGACGGAGTTCTACCCCGCCGAGGACTATCACCAGGACTTCTTCGCGAAGAACCCGACCCAGGGCTACTGCCTGGCCGTCGCGGTGCCGAAGGTGAACAAGGTGCGTGCGCGCTTCGCGGAATACCTGTCCTGAGCGGCCCGGCATCCGTTCTCCACAATCGATCGGATGCCGGAAACTGTCCACAGTCGCCCGATTCCCGCCCGTGCCCGCCCGCGGTGCGTAACTCTGGAGCCTCATCGCACCCGTTCGGGTGCCGAGGCAAGGAGAAGCACATGGCAGAGCAGGTCACGATCGTCGGGAACATCGGCAGCGAACCGCACCACATGGTCACCGCGACCGGGTTGAGCATCACGAAGTTCCGCGTCGGCTGCACGCACCGCGCCTACGACAGCGCGAGCGGGCAATGGGTCGACAAGCACACCAACTGGTATCAGGTCTCAACGTTCCGTCAGGTCGCCGACCACGCACACGCGTCGTTGAAGCTGGGGGACAGCGTGATCGTGACCGGCCGGGTCATTCAGCGGCAGTGGGAGGCGAACGGGCGCTCCGGCACGGCCATCGACCTCGAGGCCGACACGGTCGGGCATGACCTGCGCTGGGGCACGAGCACGTGGACGCGTAAGTCGAAGGCGTCGGACTCCCGCGAATCGGATGCCGCGAACGCGCCGAGGAACTCGTCCGCCGGTGATCAGGGCGATCCGGATGACGGACACCAGGCCGGCCGGGTCGCGTCGTCGATCGACGCCGAGGGGTGGAGCATACCGGGACCGGCCGAGGCCGAGACGGCCGCGGTCTGAGATGAGGGATCCGCGCGAGGCACGCACAGGAGCGGGTGTCTAGACTCGGAGCGTGACTTCTCGTTCTGGCGCGGTGCGCCGTGGTCCCGTGTTCGTCGTGGCCGTCGTCGTACTGGGGGCGTTCCTGGCCGGATGCTCGCTCTTCGAGGATCCGGCTCCGCAGCCCACGGTCACCGGCGGCGTACCGACGACGCCGGGTGCCACGCCCACGGAGACCCCTGTCCACGAACTCGTGCCGGACGGCGATGCCGCCGACAACCTGCCGCTGTTCGAGTCGGTCGTGCTGTCTGTCTGGGAGTCGGACGATCGTGCGCGGGGCCGTGCCTACATCGACGCACTGACCGAGGTCGGTTTCGACCGTGACGACATGCAGGTGACCCAGGACCAGACCACGGTGGGCAACGCGGCCGAGAGCATCCAGTTCTCGGTGCGCTGGGGCGAGGCGGAATGCCTCGTCGGGCAGGTCGGTCCCTCGACCGGAGATCCGGTGGTGGCGGTCATGGATCAGCTCGCCGAGGGGCGCTGCCTGGTCGGGGAGACCCGCGCGATCGACTGGTAGCGCGCGGCCGCGGGGCCGCGGGGCGTGGAGAACGCGGTCAGGCCGAGACCGGTAGGCTGGAGAGTCGATTCTCGGCGCTGGCAGAAGGAGCGGTTTCCCGTGGCAGAGTACATCTACTCGATGGTGCGTGCACGCAAGGCGGTGGGCGACAAGCTCATCCTCGACGACGTCACGATGGCGTTCCTCCCGGGCGCGAAGATCGGCATGGTCGGACCGAACGGCGCCGGTAAGTCGACGATCCTGAAGATCATGGCGGGCCTCGACCAGCCGTCCAACGGCGAGGCGAAGCTCAGCCCGGGGTTCTCGGTGGGCATCCTCATGCAGGAGCCGGAGCTCGATGAATCCAAGACGGTGCTGGAGAACATCCAGGAAGGTGTCGCGATCAAGGCCAAGCTCGACCGGTTCAACGAGATCTCGGCGCTGATGGCCGACCCGGATGCCGACTTCGATGCGCTGCTGGCCGAGATGGGCGTACTGCAGGAGGAGATCGACGCGGCCGACGGCTGGGACCTGGACTCCCAGCTCGAGCAGGCCATGGATGCGCTGCGCACGCCCCCGGGCGACGCGGCGATCGCCCCGCTCTCCGGTGGTGAGCGCCGCCGCGTCGCTCTTGCCAAGCTGCTGCTGCAGAAGCCCGATCTGCTGCTGCTCGACGAGCCGACCAACCACCTCGACGCCGAGAGCGTGCTGTGGCTCGAGCAGCACCTGAAGTCGTACAAGGGCGCCGTCATCGCCATCACCCACGACCGCTACTTCCTTGACAACGTCGCCGAGTGGATCGCCGAGGTCGACCGCGGTCGTCTCATCGGCTACGAGGGCAACTACTCCACCTACCTGGAGAAGAAGGCCGAGCGCCTCGACATCCAGGGCAAGAAGGACGCCAAGCTCGCCAAGCGACTCAAGGACGAGCTCGAGTGGGTGCGCAGCAGCGCCAAGGGGCGTCAGACCAAGTCGAAGGCGCGTCTGGCCCGCTACGAGGAGATGGCCGCCGAAGCGGAGCGGACCCGGAAGCTCGACTTCGAGGAGATCCAGATCCCGGCCGGGCCCCGCCTCGGCAGCGTCGTCATCGAGGCGAAGAAGCTGCAGAAGGGCTTCGGCGACCGCACGCTCATCGACGGCCTGAGCTTCAGCCTGCCGCCGAACGGCATCGTCGGCGTCATCGGCCCCAACGGCGTCGGCAAGACCACGCTGTTCAAGACCATTGTCGGTCTCGAGCCGCTCGACGGCGGAGAGCTGAAGATCGGTGAGACGGTCAAGATCAGCTACGTCGACCAGTCCCGTGCGAGCATCGACCCGAACAAGACGCTGTGGGAGGTCGTCTCCGACGGCCTGGACATCATCACCGTCGGCAAGACCGAGATCCCCTCCCGTGCCTACGTCTCCAAGTTCGGCTTCAAGGGCCCGGATCAGCAGAAGAAGGCGGGGATCCTCTCCGGCGGAGAGCGCAACCGCCTGAACCTCGCGCTCACGCTCAAGGAGGGCGGGAACCTGCTGCTGCTCGACGAGCCGACCAACGACCTCGACGTCGAGACGCTGAGCTCGCTGGAGAACGCCCTCCTGGAGTTCCCCGGCTGCGCCGTGGTCATCACGCACGACCGGTGGTTCCTCGACCGCATCGCGACGCACATCCTCGCCTATGAGGGAACCGATGAGGACCCGGCGAAGTGGTACTGGTTCGAGGGCAACTTCGAGGCGTACGAGCAGAACAAGATCGAGCGACTCGGTCCGGATGCCGCAAAGCCCCATCGTTCGACGCACCGCAAGCTGACCCGCGACTGACATGTCACGTCTCCACATCCCGATCCAGCTGCGCTGGGGCGATCTCGACGCGTACAACCACGTCAACAACACCGCCATGCTCAAGCTGCTCGAGGAGGCGCGCGTGCGCGCCGTGTGGCGCAGCGGCGACGGACCGCAGGCCTACCCCACGGCGGTGCTCAGCTCCGGCATCGAGGAGGGCATGCTCACGCTCATGGCCCGGCAGGAGATCGAGTATCTCGCCCCGTGCCGTATCGGCCCGAGCCGCTCGACGTCGAACTGTGGTTCGGGCGCCTGGGCGGGTCGAGCGTCGAGGTGTGCTACGAGGTCTTCAGCCCGCCGGCAACACACCGCGTGTGCTGTATGCACGGTCGTCGGCGACCCTCGTGCTCGTCGACGCCGTCTCCGGCCGACCGATGCGCCTGACCTCCGAGATGCGTGAGGCCTGGGCGCCGTACATCGGCGAGCCGGTGAAGTACGCGCGTCGCTAGGTTGCCTCGGGGACGCGGATCATGATCTCCTGCGTCACGGTCGCGACGAGTATGCCGTCGCGCGTATACATCCTGCCGGTGGCCAGTCCGCGGCCCCCACGGGCGTTCGGCGACTCCTGCACGTAGAGCAGCCATTCGTCGACGCGTGCGAAGCGATGCCACCACATCGCGTGGTCGAGGCTGGCGACCTTCAGCCCGGGGGCGCCCAGTGCACGCCATTGGCGCGGAGCACGGTCTCCTGGATCGTCATGTCGCTCATGTAGGCGAGGGCCGCGCGGTGAAGGCCGGCCCCGTCGGGGAAGGATGCCTTCATCCGCATCCACACGTGCTGCCTGTTCGTGCGCGAGGGGTCGGCAGAGGTCCACAGGGCTGCTCGACATGGCGAACGTCCACGGGGCGGAGCCCGAGGAGCTTGCGGGTTCCTTCGTCGATTCCGGGTGAGGCCTCTTCGTCAGGCGGAAGGGAGTCGGGGTCGGGGATGCCCTCGGGCATGGGGATCACATGCTCCACGCCGGGGTCGCTGTCCTGGAAGGAGGCGATCATCGACCAGATGGGAACGCCGTTCTGATAGGCCTGCGCCCGTCGTGTCGCGAAGGAGCGGCCGTCGTGGATGCGGTCGACCGAGAGCGTGAGTCCCTGCGAGGTGTCGCCGGGACGGAGGAAGTATCCGTGCATCGAATGGAGGATGCGGTCGACGGGCACCGTGCGTTGGGCGGCGATCACGGCCTGTGCGACGACCTGGCCGCCGTAGATGCGTCCGGTGGGCATGAAGTGGGAAATGCCGGTGAAGATGTCTTCCGCGGTGCGGGCGACACTGTCTTCGAGGTCGAGCACGGCCAGCACCTGATCGACCGAGCTGTGCCTCTGTGCGCCCTCAGCCATGGTGCTCCCTTCGCCCGCCCGTACGGTCACCTTGGTAGTTTAGGGGGCGTGTCATCTCGCCTTGTCTTCGCCGATCCTGAGACGGCGCGCGACGTCCTGACATTCGTCGGCCGCGCACGACGGATCACCGAGGACGGAGTGCGATTCCAGGCGGCGAAGGGCGTCATGGTCGTTTCCGCCGCCGCTCTCGCGCCGCAGACCCTGTTCGATCAGACGCCGACGGTGCTCGCGGTGCGCATCGTCCGCGCCGACCCGAGCTGCAGTGCGACATCGTCGTCGACGCGCTCACCGAGACGGAGGAACCGTCCGTACTGGCGCTGCCGGAGACCGGGCTCTCCCCGGCCTGGGCGGGGATCTCGCCCCCGCGCGGAGGATGGGAACCGCGCGGATCGCTGGCGGCATCCGTCATCGCACAGCGGGCCCAGTGGGGGATCTCCGCCGTCGCTCACGGCGCGACACCCGGTGCGGGCGAGGAAGCGGTGCGTGCACTGCGCGCAACCGTCTGGGGCGAACCCGACGACGACCTCAGCGGACTGCCGCGCGGCGTCGCCTTCTCCGCCGACGCCTTCGGCTTCATCTCCGGCGAGGAACAGGCGCAGGTCACGACGTCGGGACGCTGGACGCGCGTCTCCTTCGCCCGCGGTCACGTGCTCAGCCGGGGTCCTGCGGCTGTCGGTCTCACCGAGGTGCGCGAGACCGGCGCGTCGCGCTAACGCGCTGCGGCCCGTCCGGCCTGGCGACCGGAGAACAGGCAGCCGCCGAGGAACGTCCCCTCCAGCGCCCGGTAGCCGTGCACCCCGCCGCCCCGAAGCCGCTCGCCTCGCCGGCCGCGAAGAGGCCGCCGATCGGGGCTCCGTCAGCGCCGAGCACCCGGCCGTCGAGATCCGTCTCGATCCCGCCGAGCGACTTGCGGGTGAGCACATGCAGCTTGACGGCGATGAGCGGACCCGCGCTCGGGTCCTGCAACCGGTGGGGTGCGGCGGTGCGAATCAGCTTGTCGCCCCGGTAACCGCGCATCGAACGCAGCATGCCGATCTGGGCATCCTTCGTGAAGTCGTTCTCGATCTCGCGATCGCGCGCCTCCACCTCCCGACGCACGCGGTCCGTGTCGAGGTGCTCGCCTCCGGGCTTGCGCGCCATCTGTTCGAGCAGCGTCTCCAGGTCGTCCTCGACGACGAAGTCCTCGCCCTCGTCGAGGAACGCCTGCACAGGACCCGTCGGTCCCTTGGCCAGTCGCGACTTGACGAGCAGCGGGAGATCCTTTCCGGTCAGATCGGGGTTCTGCTCGCTCCCGGAGAGCGCGAACTCCTTCTCCACGATCTGCCGGGAGGTGACGAACCACGAGTGGTCGTGCCCGGTCGTCCGCAGATGCGCGAGCGTGCCCAGCGTGTCGAAGCCGGGGAACAGCGGCACGGGCAGACGGGCACCGGTCGCGTCGAGCCAAAGGGACGAAGGACCGGGGAGGATCCGGATGCCGTGGGCCGGCCACACCGGATCCCAGTTCGTGATGCCCTCGACGTAGTGCCACATCCGATCGCCGTTGATGAGGTGCGCGCCGGCCCTCTCGGCGACGCCGTGCATCGACCCGTCGACATAGGCCGGAACTCCGGAGAGCATGTGGGACGGAGGAGTGCCGAGACGGTCGGCGGGCCACGCCTGCCGCACGAGCTCGTGGTTACCGCCGATGCCGCCGGAGGTGATGATGACGGCATCCGCCCTGATCTCGAAGTCGCCGATCCTGTCACGGACGCTCGCCACCCCGCGCGCGGCCTCGCTGGGCGCGAGCACCTCGCCGCGGACACCGGTCACGGCGCCCCCGGTGAGTACGAGCTCGGTCACACGATGGCGGGGCAGCACAGTCAGCGCACCCTCGGCCTCTGCGCGCTCCACGGCCTCTGCGAAGGGCGCGACGATCCCGGGGCCGGTGCCCCAGGTGATGTGGAAGCGGGGCACCGAGTTGCCGGGGCCCAGGGCGCCGTACCCGCCGCGCTCGGCCCATCCGACCACCGGGAAGAACCCCACGCCGCGCTCTCGCAGCCAGGCGCGCTTCTCGCCCGCCGCGAACTGCAGGTAGGCCTCGGCCCACTGCTTCGGCCACGCGTCCTCGTCTCGGTCGAAGCCGGCGTTGCCGAACCAGTCCTGCCGGGCGAGGTCGAGGGAGTCCGTGATGCCCATCCGGCGCTGCTCAGGGGAGTCGATGAAGAAGAGACCGCCGAAGGACCACCATGCCTGCCCGCCGAGATTGGCGCGCGGCTCCTGATCGAGCACGATCACGCTGCGGCCCGCGGCCGCCGCCTCGCTCGCGGCGACGAGTCCCGACAACCCCCATCCGATCACGAGGACGTCGGCGTGCAGTGAGGCGGGGTGTTCGTCATGGTCTCTCCGTCGAATCCTGACTCGTGGGTGGTTCAGCTGTCGGATGCCGGTGGGCTCGCGGGTGTGGCCTCGAAGGTGTTTACCATCGCCAGGGCGGCCCGCTCCAGATAGTCCCAGAGCATCGCCTCGTGCATCGGCGAGAAGCCCACCTCGTCGACGGCCGTGCGCATATGACGGAGCCAGCGGTCCGGGCGTCCGGATTGACGTGGAAGGCGTTGTGCCGCATACGAAGGCGCGGGTGCCCGCGGCGCTCCTGATAGGTGCCGGGGCCGCCCCAGTACTGGACGAGGAAGAGCGTCAGGCGATCGGCGGCGGGCCCGAGATCCTCTTCGGGGTACATCGGACGCAGCACCGGGTCGTCTGCGACCTCCCGGTAGAAGATGCTCACCAGCCGCTCGAAGGTCTCGTGTCCGCCGACCTCCTCGTAGAAGCTCATGACTCGTCCTTCGGGTCGTTCTTGGCATCGTTCTTGGGGTCGCCGAGGGTCGGCGGCGGCTTGCGGTGGTCATCGGCCGGCTTGCGCCTCCAGATGCCGCGGCTCACCGGCGGGACGCCGGTCACCGGGCTCGGGCGCGTGGATGGCGGGTTGGCCCCGCGCACACGGCGGGCGCCCTCGATGCCCTCCGGGACGACCGAGGCCATGCGCGGCACGTCCAGGCCGAGGTCGGACACGGCCCTGCGCAGCCGCATCCGCAGTTCGCGGGCGACGTCGTCCTTCGCGTTCGTGCGCGTGCGGATCACGACGCGGATCATGAGGGTGTCGCCGTCGATGGACTCCAGGCCCACACCTCCGGGGCATCGAGGATGCGGGTGCGCCACTTCGGGTCGCCCGCGAGCGCTTGAGAGGCGTTCAGCAGTGCGCTCTCGACGGCCTCGACATCGGCATCCGCCGGCACGCCGATGTCGATGATCGCCCGCGCCCAGCCCTGCGACATGTTGCCGATCCGGGTGATCTCGCCGTTGCGGACGTACCAGAGGGTCCCGTTGACGTCGCGCACCTGCGTGATGCGCACGCTCACGTACTCGACCATGCCGCTGGCCAGGCCCAGGTCGACGACGTCGCCGATGCCGACCTGATCCTCGGCGACGATGAAGAGGCCGTTGAGGGTGTCTTTGACGATGTTCTGCGCCCCGAAGCCGAGGCCGGCGCCGACGGCGGCGGTCACGAGGGCGAAGGAGCCGAGGAGGTCGGGGAGCACGGCGTTCACGCAGAGGATGAGCGCGATCACCGCGATCACGACATTGGTGATGTTCTGCAGGATCGAGCCGAGCGTGCGAGTGCGCTGCACGAGCCGGATGTCGGCGAGCGGCGAGCGTTCCAGAGCCTGGGTGTCGTCGACGCTCGCCTTCACCTTGGCGGAGTCGACCACGCGGCGCACGATGCGACGGATGACCAGCCGGCACAGCCGCGACAGGAGCCAGGCGGCCGCGATGATGATCGCGACTTTGAGGGCTCTGACGCCGATGTCGCCGAGCACCAGGAGAACCCTGCCCACAGGTCGAGCACGACCTCGACGGGGTCTCCTCTGCGGATGCGAGACTGATCACGATGCGATCCTAGCGACCGCTCCTTGCCAGGGCTGTGCGACTCAGCCCTCGGCGTCGCGGTGCTGTGCGGCCAGCGAGCGCTCGACATCGGCGACGTTCTCGTGAACGAGACGGCGAAGCGCCGCCGGAGCCTCTGCGTTCTGCGCCAGCCAGGCGCGCGTCGCGTCGCGCAGATCCGTGTCGGCGAGCGCCTTCGGGTACAGCCCGACGATCAGGTACTGGGCGATCTGGTAGGTGCGGGCCTCCCAGATGGGCAGCAGCATGTCGAAGTACGCGGGGACGAACTCGGCGAGCACCTCACGGCCGGCGGGGTGGACGAACCCGAGCGCCGCGGAACGCACGATCGTGTTCGGCAGATCGTCGTTGTCGATGAGGGACGCCCAGGCGGCCTTCTTCGCCTCCACGGTCGGGAGCGCGGCGCGCGCCTGCGCGGCGAACTCGCCGCCCTTGGCGGTGTTGTCGGCAGCGAGCGCGGCGTCGATCGCGGCGCCGTCGACCGCGCCGACGGTCGCCAGGCCCACGAGGAGCTGCCACGACAGGTCCGCGTCGATGTCGAGACCTGGCAGAGCGTTCTCGCCGTCGCGGAGTGCGCGCACGGTCTCGGCGTGAGCGGGGGTGACGAGCGCGTTCGCGAAGGCGGTGACGAACTGCAGCTGCGCGTCGCTTCCGGCCTCGGCGTCCTGCGCGAGCGCCCACAGCCCATCGGCGACTCGGCGCCGGGCCTGGTCCCGTCCTTCGGGGCGACATACAGGTTCGCCGCCTGCAGCACCTGCGCGAGAGTCGTGCGAAGGGTGGTCGACTCCGTCTCGCGCCCGATGTTGCCGAGCACGAGGTCGATGTAATCGGATGCCGAAGCCTCGGCATCGCGCGTCTGATCCCAGGCCGCGCCCCAGACGAGGGAGCGGGCGAGCGGGTCGGTGATGTCGGCGAGGTGCGCGATCGCTGTCGCGAGGGACTGCTCGTCGAGACGGATCTTCGCGTAGGCGAGGTCGTTGTCGTTGAGCAGGACGAGGTCGGGACGTTTGCGATCCTTGAGCTCGGGCACCTCGGTGAGGTCGCCGTCGACGTCGACCTCGACATAGTCCGTGCGCACGAGAGCGCCGCCGTCGAGGTTGTAGAACCCGATGCCCAGACGGTGCGGGCGGATGGTGGGGTAGTCGGCGGGAGCGGTCTGCATCACGGCGAAACGGCGGATGCGGCCCTCGGCGTCGGTGTCGACGCTCGGGATGAGCGTGTTGACGCCGGCGGTCTCGAGCCACTTCTTCGACCAGGTGCCGAGCTCGCGGCCGCTGGTCTTCTCCAGCTCGGCGAGCAGGTCAGGCAACTCGGTGTTGCTCCAGGCGTGCTTCGTGAAGTACGCGGAGACGCCCGCGAAGAACTCCTCGATGCCGACCCAGGCGGCCAGCTGCTTGAGGACGGAGCCGCCCTTGGCGTAGGTGATGCCGTCGAAGTTGACCTGCACGTCCTCGAGATCGTTGATCTCGGCGACGACCGGGTGGGTCGAGGGGAGCTGGTCCTGACGGTAGGCCCAGGTCTTCTCCATCGCGTTGAAGGTGGTCCAGGCCTCGGTCCACTCGGTGGCCTCGGCGGTGGCGATGGTCGAGGCCCACTCGGCGAAGGACTCGTTGAGCCAGAGGTCGTTCCACCACTTCATGGTGACGAGGTCGCCGAACCACATGTGGGCGAGCTCGTGGAGGATCGTGACGACGCGGCGCTCCTTGACGGCATCGGTCACCTTCGAGCGGAACACGTAGGTCTCGGTGAAGGTGACGGCGCCGGCGTTCTCCATGGCGCCCGCGTTGAACTCGGGGACGAAGAGCTGGTCGTACTTGGCGAAGGGGTAGGGGACGCCGAACTTGTCCTCGAAGTAGGTGAAGCCCTGGCGGGTCTTCTCGAAGATGTAGTCGGCGTCGAGGTGCTGCCAGAGGCTCTTGCGGCCGTAGACGCCGAGGGGATCGTGCGGCCATCGGCGCTCGTGAGCTCGGAGAAGGTCGACTCGTAGGGTCCGGCGATGATCGCGGTGATGTACGAGGAGATGCGCGGGGTCGGCTCGAAGCCCCAGGTGGCGCGGTCGTCGTGGACGATCGGCTCGGGAGTCGGCGAGTTCGAGACGACCTTCCACGCCGGGGAGCGGTGACGGTGAACTGGAAGGTGGCCTTCAGATCGGGCTGCTCGAAGACGGCGAACACGCGCCGGGAGTCGGGCACCTCGAACTGGGAGTACAGGTAGGCCTCGCCGTCGACGGGGTCGACGAAGCGGTGCAGGCCCTCGCCGGTGTTGGTGTAGAGGCAGTCCGCGTCGACGACGAGCACGTTCTCCTCGGCGAGCCCGTCCAGACGGATGCGCGAGTCGGCGAACACCTCGCCGGGGTTCAGCTGCTCTCCATTGAGCGTGATCTCGCGCACTTCGCGGGCGATGAGGTCGATGAACGTCGAGGATCCCGGGGTCGCGGTGAAGCGGACGACGCTGCGGGAGCCGAAGACCTCGTCACCCTTCGTCAGGTCCAGCGCGATCTCGTACGACTGGGTGTCGACGACCGCCCGGCGCTCCTGTGCTTCGATTCGGGTGAGGTTCTCTCCAGGCACTGCTGTTCTCCCAGGGGTGAGGGGGCATGCCGCACTCTCTCGCGGATGGCGGCGACGGCAACCCTGACAGCCTACGCCAGGATCGCCTCCTGTCGAACGATGGGACAATGGAGAGGTGACTTCAACAGATCAGCTCGTCGTCCTCCATGCCTCCCCGGCCGCCGCGGGCGGTGCCCCCTTCGTGGAGGTGCCCGTCGCCTACGACGCCCTCGTGCTCGCCGGGTTCGGCGGACCCGAGGGGCAGGAGGACGTCATCCCCTTCCTGCGCAATGTGACGCGCGGGCGCGGTATCCCCGATGAGCGCCTCGAGGAGGTGGCGGTCCACTACCGGCACTTCGGCGGCGTCAGCCCCATCAACGACCAGAACCGTGCGCTCAAAGCGGCGCTGGAGGCCGAGATCGCCCGTCGCGGTCTCGATCTTCCCGTCTACTGGGGCAACCGCAACTGGAACCCGTACCTGCACGAGGCCTTCCAGGAGGCGGCGGATGCCGGTCACACGACGCTCCTCGTCCTCGCCACGAGCGCCTACAGCTCCTACTCGAGCGACCGTCAGTACCGCGAGGACATCGCGCACGCCATCGACGAGGCGGGGCTCGCCGGCAGGGTCACCGCCGACAAGGTGCGCCTGTTCTTCGACCACCCCGGCTTCGTCGCGCCGTTCCAGGAAGGGCTGGACGCCGCGGTGACGCAGTTCCTGGGCGAGGGTTTCGCACCGGAGGAGATCCAGGTGCTCTTCACGACCCACAGCATCCCGACCGCGGATGCCGAGCGCTCCGGGCCCCGCGACGTCGACTGGGGCGAGGGCGGCGCCTACGCGGCCCAGCATCTGGCCGTCGCCAAGCACCTCATGCAGACGCTCGGAGGCGCCGTCGAGGGCGGCGGCGGCGTGCCCTGGGAGCTCGTCTACCAGTCGCGCTCGGGTCCGCCCAGCCAGCCCTGGCTGGAGCCGGACATCAACGACGTCATCGAGGAGCTCCCCTCGCGCGGCCGGAAGGCCGTGGTGATCGTCCCGCTCGGCTTCGTGAGCGACCACATGGAGGTCATGTGGGACCTCGACACCGAGGCGACGGATGCCGCGAAGGAGGCAGGTCTGCGCAGCATCCGCACGGCGACGCCCGGCGTGCACCCCGCGTTCGTCACCGGACTCGTCGATCTCGTGCTGGAGCGGCTGGAGGGGACTCCGGTCGCGGAGCGTCCGCATGTGACGCCGTTGGGTCCCTGGCGTGATGTCTGCGCGCCGGGATGCTGCGAGAATGCTCGCCTCGGCTTCAAGCCCGCCGCGGCGGGCATCTCGCCCTGACCCGCTCCTAGGATGGACTCATGCGTATCCACATCGCCACCGACCACGCCGGACTGGAGTTCTCGACCCGCCTGCAGGAGCACCTGACCGCCGCAGGGCACGAGGTGACCGACCACGGCCCCGTGGAGTACGACCCGGTCGACGACTACCCGGCCTTCTGCATCCGCGCCGCGCAGGCCGTCGTCGCCGATCAGGTGGCGGGTGTCGAGGCGTTGGGCGTCGTGTTCGGCGGCTCCGGCAACGGGGAGCAGATCGCGGCGAACAAGGTCGCCGGCATCCGTGCGGCCCTCGTCTGGAACCTCTCGACCGCCGAGCTCGCCCGCGAGCACAACGACGCGAACGTCATCGCGATCGGGGCGCGCCAGCACACCTTCGAGGAGGTGACGAGCTTCATCGACCGCTTCGTCGGCACGCAGTTCCCCGGCGACGAGCGGCATGTCCGCCGCATCCGGCAGATCGCCGACTTCGAGCGCGACGGGACGCTGCTGCCGGACCCGCGGGCGCTCTAATGCCTGAGGGGCACTCCGTCCACCGCATCGCGCGGCAGTTCGAACGCAACTTCATCGGGAAGCCGGTCGCCGCCTCGAGCCCGCAGGGCCGCTTCGCCGAAGGTGCCGCGGAGCTCGACGGTCGTGTGGCGACCAGCGTGCAGGCCGTCGGCAAGCAGATGTTCCTCGAGACCGAGGGCGACCTCTGGCTGCGTGTGCACCTGGGGATGTACGGCGCCTGGGACTTCGCCGGTGCGATCCTCGTCGATCCGACCGTCGCCTCGGCGAACGGCCGGATGGGGCAGACGAATCAGCGCGGCACCGCCCTCGAGGACGCCATCTACGACACCGCCGGTGAGAACTCCCTCTCATCGATCGGCGCCCCGCGGCGCACGCGCGTGCACGTGCGGATGTCCGAGCAGACCACGGGTCTCGCCGATGACGGCGAGCAGTGGCCGCCGCCGGTCGTGGGTCAGGTGCGTCTGCGTCTGCTCACCGATCTCACCTGCGCCGATCTGCGCGGGCCGACCGCCTGTGCGCTGCAGACCCCGGAGGAGATGCTCGCCACCGTCGCGAAGCTCGGGCCCGATCCGCTCGTCGGCGATGTCACCGAGGGTGAGGAGCGGTTCGTGCGGGCCGTCCGCCGCAAGCCCACCCCGATCGCGCTCCTGCTCATGGACCAGTCCGTCGTCGCGGGCATCGGCAACGTCTACCGCGCCGAGATGCTCTACCGGGCACGCCTGAAGCCCCATACGCCCGGGCGCGACGTCCCCGAGGAGCTCGTGCGCGAGCTGTGGCGCGACTGGGTGAAGCTGCTCGCGATCGGCGTGGAGACCGGTCAGATGATGACGATGGACGATCTGGACCCGGACCAGTACCGTGCCGCCATGGCGCACCGCGACGACCGCCATTGGGTCTACCATCGCGCGGGGCTGCCGTGCCGGGTGTGCGGCACCGAGATCGTGCTCGAGGAGATCGGCGCGCGCAAGCTCTACTGGTGCCCGAGGTGCCAGGCATGACCGGCCGCGGCGCACCGATCGGAATGATCCGCGGCATCCGGATCGTCGGAGGGGAACGCGACTTCCTCGCCGAGGACGAACCGGTCGACATCCATCTCGACGGCGGCCTCATCATCGACATCGCACCGACCGGCGCCCTGCCCGCCCGCGGTGAGGTGCTCGACGCCGAGGGCGCCTGGGCGGTGCCCGGCCTCTGGGACAACCACGTCCACACCGTGCAGTGGGCGCTGTCGGCGCAACGTGTGCCGCTGGGCGACGTCACGACCGCGCAGGAGGCCGCCGCGCGGATGTCGGATGCCGCGATCCTGCCCGACGGGCGTCGCGTCGGCTCCGGCTACCGCGACGCGCTGTGGCCGGACGCTCCGACGCTCGCGGTGCTCGACGCCGCCACCGGCGAGGTGCCCACCTATCTCATCAACGCCGACGTGCACAGCGTCTGGTTGAACTCCGCGGCTCTGCGCCGGGAAGGCTACGAGCATGCGGTGGAGGGGTGCTGCGGGAAGGCGAGGCGTTCGAGATCTCGCGTCGCCTGAACGCGGTCGACCCGCGGGCTGCGGACGATGCCGTTCATGCGGCGGCCGAGCAGGCCGCAGCGCGCGGCGTGACCGGTCTCGTGGACTTCGACATGGCGTGGAATGCAGAGGCCTGGGCGCGCCGCGCCGAGAAGGGCTTCGACGCGCATCGCGTCGAGTTCGCGGTCTACCCCGAGTTGCTCGAGCGGGCGATCTCCGAAGGCCTGCGCACCGGCGAGGTGCTCCCGGGAACCGGGGGACTGATCCGCTTCGGGGCGCTCAAGGTCATCACCGACGGCTCCCTGGGGACGCGCACGGCGGCGTGCTCCCATCCTTACCCGGACGATGTCGGCAACACCGGCATGCTCAACGTCTCACCGGAGGAACTCACGGACCTGCTCACTCGGGCGACCGGCGCGGGGATCAGCGCGGCGGTGCACGCGATCGGCGATCGCGCCGTGGCATCCGCTCTCGACGCCTTCGCGCTCACGGGTGCCACCGGCACGATCGAGCATGCGCAGCTCGTGCGGCACGCGGATCTCGCGAGGATGGCGCGACTCGGGCTCGCCGCGAGCGTCCAACCCCAGCACGCGCTCGACGACCGTGACCTCGTCGCGGAGTACTGGGGAGCCAGACGGCGATCGCCTATCCGCAGGAGTCGCTGCGTCGCGTCGGCGTGGAGCTGCGCCTGGGATCGGATGCGCCCGTCGCGCCGCTGGACCCCTGGATGGCGATCGCAGCGGCGGTCGTGCGCACAGACGACGCCCGGGAGCCGTGGGAGCCGCAGGAGCGGCTGTCGGTGGACGATGCGCTGGCCGCGAGCGTGCGATCCGAACTTGGCCCTGGTCAGGCGGCCGACATCGTCGTGTGCGCCGAGAACCCGCGGAGGGCGGATGCCGCGACACTGCGTGCGATGCCCGTGCACGCGACGCTTCTGGCCGGCCGCCTCACGCATCTCGGCCGCTGAGAGGCGGTCACCCCCGGTCGTTGAGCGAGGCCCGGCGCAGCCGAACCGAGACGAAACGCGGGAACCTCCCTCTGCTCGCCGGAGCTCACCACGACCGGTCGTTGAGCGAGGCCCGGCGCAGCCGGACCGAGACGAAACGCGGCGACCGCCCGAAGGCAGCCGCCGCGTTTCCTGTCTGTGGTCGTCTACGCCGCGACGTGCGACACGAGGAACCAGCGGTCCTTCTCCAGGCCCCGCATGATCTCGATCGCGACGTCCTGGCTCGTGAGGTCGACCTCGTCGAGGCCGTCGATCGCGGTGCGGACGTCGGCGAGGATCGCGTCGATGTCGGAGATGACCGCGCGGACGAGGTCGTCCGAGGCGGTGAACCCGGCCGGAACGGCGGTCTTGGCGGCCTTCTCGGCCACGGTGGACACGCGGGCATCGATGGGAAGCCCGAGAGCGACGATGCGCTCTGCAGCGGTGTCGGCGAAGTCGCCGGCGTGCTCGACGAGCGTGTCGAGGAACTCGTGGACGCCGATGAAGTTCGCACCGCGCACATGCCAGTGCGCCTGCTTGCCGTTGACGACGAGTGCCTGCAGCCCCAGGACGACGGGCGAGAGGAACTGGGCAGCGGCAGCGGCGACAGTCGCGTCGCTGGCGGTCGTCGAGATGGTCTGTGTCTTGCTCATTATCGTCTCCTCCGGTGAGGCATATCCCGCCTCTTCGAATACAACGCTACTCAGCCTCAGCCATTCCGCAAGCAAGCTGAGGCTCCGCTTACCGCCGCGATTTCCCGGGGTTTCCGGCCTCTCCGACTAGCCTCGAGAGCATGACGATCTCTGCCGATGCCTCCGTCCTCGCGCTCCCTGGAAGAACCCCTCAGATCGATGACGGCGCCTTCGTCGCGGCCGGTTCTCGCATCATCGGAGACGTCAGGCTCGGACCGGGCGCGAGCACCTGGTACAACGCGGTGCTGCGGGGAGACTCGGCGCCGATCACCATCGGCGCGAACAGCAATCTGCAGGACAACGTGTCGGTGCACGTGGACGTCGGCCATCCCGTCGTCCTCGGCGAGAACGTCTCCGTCGGTCACAACGCGGTCGTGCACGGCTGCACGATCGGCGACGGCTCGCTGATCGGCATGGGTGCCGTGGTCCTCAGTGGAGCGGTGATCGGCGCGGGATGCCTCGTCGCCGGTGGCGCGCTCGTGCTGGGCGGGGAGGAGATTCCCGACGGCTCACTCGTCGCGGGCGTGCCGGCGAAGGTGCGCCGTGCGCTCAGCGACGAGGAGAAGGCGGGCCTGCTCCGCAACGCGGAGATCTACCTCGAGCACGCTCAGACGCACGAGGGCGCTGTCGCGCACGAGTAGTCTTGCTGTGTGCCGGTGCGTGCGCCGGTCACGGGGCGGTGGCCAAGCTGGTCAAGGCAGCGGGCTCATAACCCGACGATCGTGGGTTCAAGTCCCACCCGCCCCACTTCGGTCACAGGGCGCCGGGCCGTGCGAGCGTCCGCGCGGCGATCGCGATTCCGGCCCGTGCGCACTCCGCCGGTGTCAATCCGTCCAGAGCCGCGGCGAGGTAGCCGGCGGCGAAGGCATCGCCGGCCCCGGTCGAGTCGACGACCGCGTCGATGCGGGGACGGGGATCTCGATCGTCCCGCCAGGTGTCACGATCCTCACGGGATCCGCGCCGTCCTTGACGATCAGGACGCCGCCCGCCGCCGACGCCCCCATCTCCCGCAGGAGCGCGGCCTCATCGGCGTTCGCGAAGACGAGATCCGGGCGGATGCCGGCCAGCACCTCGGTGAGGGCCTCGACGCCGAGCTCGCGCATCGCCGACACGCTGGACAGGTCGAGGCTGCGCGGCGTCGTCGGCAGGGCGTCGATCGCCGCTGTGATCGCCTCTCGTGACCGCTCGGGGACGAGCCCGTAGAGCGGCACGTGCAGCCAGGTCGCCGCATCCAGCCAGGAGGCGTCGATCGGGCCGAGCTCCGCCGCGGCACCGCGATCGGTGAGCATCGTGCGCTCTCCGGTCTCGTCGACCAGGATCACGATCGAGCCCGTGCGCCCTTCCTGCTGCACGCGCACATCCACGCCTCCGCGACCCAGTGCGCGCGCGAGCGCGTCCCCTGTGGCATCCGATCCGACCTTCCCGATGAAGCGGGTCGACACGAGAGATGCGGCCGCCGCTGCGACGTTGGCCGCGCTGCCGCCCCGGGTATGGCTGATCTGGGCGGCGTTGTCGGTGCCGCGCTCGATCGTATACGCGCCGATGACGATGACATCGTCGATGAGGTCTCCGATGACGACGAGCATCATTCGCTCAGCGCGACGGCGATGCGGGCCCCGAGCGCGACATTGCCGCGGTAGACCTCGACGTTGACATCGAGACTGCGACCGTCGGTCTCCCGCTGCACGAAGTCGAGCAGGAACGGCGTCGTGTCGTGGCCGGCGATGCCCTCGGCCTCGGCTGCGGCGAGCGCACGCGCGAGCACGTCGTCGTGGATGTCAGCAGGCAGCTCGTGCTCCGGCGCCACGGGGTTGGCGACCAGCAGCGTCGAGGAGATGCCCAGCCCGTCGCGGGCGGCGACGATGCGGGCGACCTCCGCGGGGGAGTCGACCGCGTACTCGATGTCGTGCCCCGAGTCGGCGATGTAGAAGCCGGGGTAGTTGGTGGTGCGGTAGCCGACGACGGCGAGGTTCAGCGTCTCGAGCCGCTCCAGGGTGAGCGGGATGTCGAGGATGGACTTCACGCCCGCGCTCACGACGACCAGCGGCAGCGTCGCGAGCGTCGGCAGGTCGGCGGATTCGTCGAAGGACTCCTGCGCCCCGCGGTGCACCCCGCCGAGACCTCCCGTGGAGAAGACTCGCACACCGGCGCGATGCGCGAGGTAGGCCGTCGCAGCGACGGTCGTGCCGGCGCTGAGTCCTTTGGCCGCGGCGACGGGAAGATCGCGCAGGCTCGCCTTCACAACGCGGTCGTCGTTCGCGAGCTGCGTGATCTCCGCGGCGGTCAGTCCGACGACGGGATGGCCGCCGACGACCCCGATCGTGGCAGGAACAGCGCCCAGCTCGCGCACGCGCTCCTCGGCCTCCAGTGCGACCTCGAGGTTGCGCGGCCGGGGGAGTCCGTGGGTGAAGATCGTCGATTCGAGTGCGAGCACGGGTGTGCCGGCCGTGAGCGCCGCACGCACGTCGTCGCCGATGCGAAGGATGTCGGTCATGCTGACAGCATCGCATGTCGTGATCCGCGGCCGCCGTGCCGCCGCGGCACTACATCACATTGCCGATGTAGGAGTACTTGACGAAGACCTCGCTGGCGATGCCCGACTCGATGAGGACTCCCTGGAGGGCGCCCATCATGTAGTTGGAGTCCCAGCCCATGTAGAGGAAGTGGCCGTCGCCGAGCTCGTCCCACTGGCCGTTCCATGCCATGTCGTCGTAGATCGGGCCGCCGCGGCGTGCGCTGTACGCGATCGCGGATGCACGGTCGTCGGTCCAGGCGCGGCGGAACACCCGGTTGAACAGGTGCTTGACGTCCTTGACCTCCCAGTGCTCGCCGCGGTACTCGACGTAGGCGAACTCGCGGTCCCAGCCTGCGGGCCAGCCGCGCCGGCGCACGGCGTCGAGGACGGGGTGAGGCCGTCGTCGTCGATCTCGGGCAGCGCGGGGCGCGCCCAGATCCGCACGAGGTCGTCGGTCAACGCCACGGTGCGGGCGGAGATCGCCGCCGTTCCCCAGGCGTCGTACTCCGCCAGCGCCGCGGTGGCCGGAACCGCGCTGCGGGTATAGGCCTCGGCGCGCTTGTCGGGGAAGGAACCGCCGAACACGCGCTCGGCGAGGGGCTGCTCGAGCAGCGTCAGGTTGCCGAGCGTCGGCGCGAGTGCGCGATGACTGTTCTGCTCGTCCTCGCCGAGGTCGGTCCATGAGCGCGTCCCGTCGCCGGACCACGAGTCGCCGGGTGCGAGCGGGACGATGTGCTCCACGTCGAAGCCGTCGAGCGCGTCCACCTCGAGCAGTCGGCCGAGCACATAGGCCGGATGCGGGAGCGCGCCGTACTTGAGCACGGCGCGGACCCGCTCGTCCGAGGGGGTGATCCGTGCGACCGCGCGCATGAGCGCATCCCGGCCCTTCGCGTGCGCGCGGCAGAGCCGGGCGATGAGCCGCTCCGTCGGCAGCCCGACGATCGTGCGGCGCAGATACAGCGCCTGGATCCACTCGAGCACCTCGATGAGGTCGTCGCGGGTGATCGCTCCCGCGCGGTGATCGTGGTAGACGCGCATGACGAGGGGAAGGCGGCACGGCCGAAGGTGCCGATGAAGGCGAGCTGGCGGCGGATGCCGGCATCCGACTCCAGAGACGGATCCAGGAGGATCCGGTAGATCTCGGCGTACTCGCGCCAGATCGCGGCATCCGACCTCAGGCGCTCCAGGTCGAAGCGCGGGAAGCTCTGCCGGAAGGCGCTGTACACGCCGTGCTCACCGGCGGCGGCGACCTCGCGCCCGGTCGTCATGACCAGATAGTGACGCCAGAACGTGCCGATCGTCTCGCCCGTGGCGCGCTCGATCGGCAGCCAGTACTCCTCTTCGATCGCCAGCTGCTCGGCGTGCGACAGGCCCATGAGCACGTAGTTGTGGATGAGCTCGTGGTCGCGCAGCGGCTCTCCCGTGGAGTTCAGGCTCTCGAAGATCTGCTGCGCGTTGGCGGCGGCTCCGAGCGTGATCGAGACGTGCTCGAGCCTCTGCAGACCGCGCCAGATGCGCGGCGCCTCGTCGGCGTGCACCTGGCTGCGAAAGAAGGCGTAGTTGTCGTCGAAACGCGATTCGCGGTCGCTCTCGTCGCGCTCGAGCACGACCGACTCGTACAGTTCCGCCCAGGCGTGATGCGGGCGCAGTTTGGTGCGGTCGGGGTCATCGGCCCTCACGAGCACGCGTCGCAGCTCGGCGGCCATCTCGGGGTCGCTCTCGCGCACCGAGTGGTGGAGAGCGGCGATGAGGAGCATGAGGGTCGTGATGCGCTGCTGCCCGTCGATGAGGATGAGGTCGGCATCCGTCGGGGAGCTCTCCCGCGCGGAGAGGATGGAACCCAGGAAGTGGCGGTGGGCGTCGTCCTCGTCCGCCACCGCGCGGATGTCGCCGAGCAGCTGCTCGCAGCCTCCGATGTCCCACCGGTACTGGCGCTGATAGACCGGGACGACGATCGTCGTGGAATCCTGCGAGAGCCATTCGATCGTGCCGACGGCGGTCGCCTCGACGTTGGTGGCGCTGGTCATGCTCGCGGGTCGTCCTCCTCGGTGCTGCGGCCTCTCGAGGGGTGGCCCCGGACGCCGCAGACAGTCTATTCGGATACTCACGGCCGTTCCCGAGGCGAGCGGGAATGTCGCTGTTAGGCTTACCTAAGCGGGCCTGTTAAAACGTGCTGGCCCCTGTGGAAAGGACATGAGGAACCTCATGGGATACATCAAATCGGCTGCGCTCGAGGACAAGGGATTCGTCGTTCTCGACAGCTACAACAAGGAAGTCGACCCGAAGGAATGGCTCGACATCGAGTACGTGGACTGGAAGTCCTCGGGTGACACCCGCTTCGCGCCGCTCGCGAGCGCCAAGGGTGAGATCGAGTGCAACGGCTTCTGGAACCACAAGCCGCCGCGGACCGACAAGGACGGCGTCTGGATCGATTCGCAGACCGCCATCGCGCCGACCCTGACCGAGCGCGCCAAGGAGCCGGGCGCCAACGTCGGTCGCTGCCGCATCATCGAGCTGCAGCCCACGCCCTACGGCGAGTGCCTCTACAACCTCCACCAGGACGACAACAACCGACTGAACCCCGACGGCACCGGGTGGGTCGTCCGCGGCTTCTTCAACCTGACCGACGACAAGGACAGCTACTTCGTCCTGCGCGAGAACCGCACCGACCCGAGCATCGAGTACCGCATCGCGCTCCCCGCAGGAGCCCAGCTCATCGTCGACACGCAGCGCCTCTGGCACGCGGCCACCCACAACGGCACTGAACCGCGCTACTGCCTGATCACCTCGTGGACCTCCGGTCCCGAGCTCGACGCCTACATCGAGAAGTACAACGGCACCGACGACGTGCCCAATGTCGAGGTCCCGCAGGACGTGCTCGAGGCCGGCTACGCCGAGCAGGCCCGCAAGGATGCCGCGCGCGCGGCCTACTACGCCGCCAAGGGGCAGCAGGTCAAGCAGGCCATGAGCGAGGCCTGATCCTCGCACGTCTCGCCAGGAGGCCTCGACCCGTGCGGTCGGGGCCTCCGCTCGTGAGCCGTGCGGCCGGAGGCGCGGAACGCGCCGAATCACACTCTTGTCATTCCGGCATCCGATGAGGGATAATCACCGTATAACCGCATAGCACGCCACTCTCGTGGAACAGGTCGTTGGGGAAGACGCACCTGAAGAAACGGAGAGATCATGGCGACGGCACAGGCACGCGGAGTGGTGTTCATCCACTCCGCCCCTCGCGCGCTCTGCCCCCACCTGGAGTGGGCGGTCGGACGCGCTATCGGTCGTGCGGTGAATTTCGACTGGAGAGAGCAGCCGGTCCTGAGCGGCGCTCAGCGCGCCGAGTTCTACTGGGACGGCCCGGCCGGCACCGGTGCGGCTCTGGCCACGGCGATCCGCGGCTGGGAGCACCTGCGGTTCGAGGTGACCGAGGACCCGACGCCCCGCAGCGACGGGGGACGCTGGCTGCACACGCCCGATCTGGGCATCCACTACGCCCAGACGGATGCCGCCGGCAACATCGTCATCGGCGAGGATCGTATCCGCTATGCCATGGAGATCGCCGCCGGCAACGTCGTCGAGCTCCAGCGCGAGCTCGACATCGCCCTGGGCGCCGCCTGGGACGAGGAGCTGGAGCCCTTCCGCCACGCCTCCGACGACGCGAGCGTCGTCTGGCTGCACAAGGTCGGCTGACATGACTTGAGGCGGCAGAGGCGCGACTACCGGACGTCGGCAGGGAGAACCCCGGCTGCCGGGAAAGCGAATCGCGCCGCCTCACACGACGAAGGCCTCGCCCGGATCCGTCCGGGTCGAGGCCTTCGTCGTGAGCGGGTCTCAGCCGGTGTAGTCCGTGAAGGCGACGACGGCGTTGTGCCCGCCGAATCCGAAGGAGTTCGAGATCGCCAGCTGCGGGCCGTCGTCCAGTGGCTGCGGCGCACTCGACAGACGGAACGGCACCTCGGGGTCCTGTTCGGTGAGGTTGATCGTCGGGGGCGCGACGCGGTCTCGGATCGCGAGGATCGTGAAGACCGCCTCCAGTGCGCCGGTGCCGCCGAGCAGGTGACCCGTGGACGCCTTGGTCCCCGAGACGGGGATCTCGTCGACGCGATCGCCGAAGACGGCCTTCAGCGCGGTGTACTCGTTCGGGTCGCCGACGGGCGTCGAGGTCAGGTGGGCGTTGACGTGCGTGACCTCGTCGGCGCTGCGGCCGGCGGTCTCCAGTGCTTCGCGCACGGCCCGGGCGGCGCCGGTGCCCTCGGGATCGTTCGCGGTGATGTGGTACGAGTCGGCGGTGACGCCGCCGCCCACGATCTCGGCGTAGATCTTCGCACCACGCGCCTTGGCGTGCTCCTCGGTCTCGAGGATGAGCACGGCGGCGCCCTCGCCCATGACGAAGCCGTCACGGGTGACGTCTCCGGGACGTGAGGCGGTGGCGGGGAGTCGTTGCGGCGCGACAGGGCCTGCATCGAGGAGAACGACGCGATCGTGACCGGATGGATCACCGACTCGGTACCACCGGCGATGATGACATCTGCCAGACCCTCGCGCAGGTGTTCGAGGGCGCCCACGAGGGACTCGGTGCTGGATGCGCAGGCGCTGGCGACCGTGCGTGCGAAGGCGCGCGCGTGGAAGTGCAGCGAGAGGTTGCCGGCGGCGGAGTTCGGCATCAGCATGGGGACCGTCATCGGGAGGACCCTGCGGGGGCCCTTCTCGCGCAGCGTGTCCCAGGCGTCCAGCAGCGTCCACAGGCCGCCGATGCCGGTCGCGAAGTCGACGCCCAGGCGGTCGGGGTCGACCTCGGGCTGCCGGCATCCGCCCATGCTTCGAGCGCGGCCACCAGCGCGAACTGCGAGGAGGGATCCAGTCGCTTGGCGACCGGCCGCTCGAGAACGGTGTCGGGCCTCACCTTGGCCTGTGCGGCGAAGGTGACGGGCAGGTTGTACTGCTCGACCCAGTCGTGCTCCAGCGTGCTGGAGCCCGACTCTCCGGCCAGGAGCGCGGCCCAGCTTTCCGGGGCGGTGCCGCCGATCGGGAGGAGGCACCGATACCGGTGACGACGATGCGCTTGGTCATGCAGCTGATCCTTCGTGAAAGAGCAAGGGAGGCGACGTGGATGCCACCCCGGCCGTGGGCCGGGAGTGGCATCCGCTCGTCGTCACTCCTGGTTGGAGGCGATGAAGTTGACGGCGTCCGCGACGGTCTTGAGGTTCTTGACCTCGTCGTCGGGAATGGTGACGCCGAACTTCTCTTCCGCGTTGACGACGATCGTCATCATCGAGATCGAGTCGATGTCGAGGTCGTCGGTGAACGACTTCTCGAGGGCGACCTCGTCCGCGGCGATGCCGGTCTCGTCGGTGACGAGCTCAGCAAGACCTGCGAGCACCTCTTCGTTGGTGAAAGCCATGAGTTTTCCTCTTTCTTACGGGTGTGTACCGGTGAACAGTCTAGGGAACGGGCGGGGTCTGTCAGGGGAGGACGACGACCTGCGCCGCGAAAACCAGCCCGGCACCGAAGCCGATCTGCAGCGCGAGACCGCCGGAGAGCTCCGGGTTCTCCTCGAGCAGGCGGTGGCTGGCGAGCGGGATGGAGGCGGCGGAGGTGTTGCCGGTGGTTTCGATGTCGCGGGCGATGACCGTCGTCTCGGGGAGCTTGAGCTGCTTGGCGAACTCGTCGATGATGCGCAGGTTCGCCTGGTGCGGGATGAAAGCGGCGAGATCGGATGCCGTGACGCCGGCCTTCTCGAGCGCCTGGCGCGCAACCTTGACCATCTCCCAGACGGCCCAGCGGAACACGGTCTGCCCCTCCTGGCGGAGGGTCGGCCAGGGCACCTCGCCGTCGCGGAACTGGGTCAGGGTCGCGTTCATGCCGACGGCGTCGGCCTTCGAGCCGTCCGAGCCCCAGACCGCAGCCCCGATGCCGGGCGTGTCGCTCGGTCCGACGACGGCGGCGCCGGCGCCGTCACCGAGAAGGAAGGAGATGCTGCGGTCGGCGGGGTCGACGATGTCGGAGAGCTTCTCCGCGCCGATGACGACCGCGTAGGTCGCGGCGCCCGAACGGATGAGGGCGTCGGCCTGGGTCATCGCATAGGCGTAGCCGGCGCACGCGGCGTTGACGTCGTAGGCGGCCGCGGGGTTCGCGCCGATGCGGTCGGCGACGATCGCCGACACCGACGGACTCTGCTTCGGGTTGCTGATCGTCGCGACGATCACCAGATCGATGTCCTCCGGGGCGACGCCGGACCTGGCGACGGCCTCGGCCGCGGCGTCCGTGGCGAGATCGATGGCAGAGGTCTCGGCGACCGCACGGGTGCGCGTGACGATGCCGGTGCGCTGGCGGATCCACTCGTCGCTCGAGTCGATCGGCCCGATCAGGTCGTCGTTGGGGACGGCGACCTCGCCGCGTGCCGCCCCGTACGAGTAGATGCGCGTGTGCGCGGCACCCTGGTCCTGCTTCAGCGTCGCACTCATGCGGCTTCTCCGTTCAGCAGCGCGACGGCTGCGTCGAGGTCATCGGGGGTCTTGACGGCGACCGTCGGCACACCGCGCAGGCCGCGCTTGGCGAGGCCGACGAGGGCGCCGGCGGGAGCCAGCTCGATCAGGCCCGTCACGCCGGCCGCCGCGAAGGAGTCCATGCACAGATCCCAGCGCACGGGCGAGGAGACCTGACCGACCAGCAGATCGAGGGCGGCGGCACCGCCGTCGACCACGGACCCGTCGCGGTTGGTCCACAGGGTGATGTCGGGGTCGGATGCCGAGACGCCGTCGACTGCCGCGCGCAGCGCCGCCACGGCCGAGGCCATGTACGAGGTGTGGAAGGCGCCCGCGACCTGGAGCGGGATCACGCGCGCGCCGCGCGGGGCTTCGGCCGTGAGCTCGGCCAGGGCGGGCAGGGCGCCGGCGACGACGAGCTGACCTCCGCCGTTGTAGTTCGCGGGGAGAGCTGAAGCTCTTCGAGGCGGGCGAGGACGTCCTCCTCGCTACCACCGAGGACGGCGCTCATGCCCGTCGGGGTCTCGGCTGCCGCATCCGCCATCGCACGCCCGCGCACGCCGACCAGTCGCATGCTGTCTTCGTCGGAGAGGACGCCGGCCTGCACCAGGGCGGCGAGCTCGCCGACCGAGTGTCCGGCCACACCGTCGGCGCGGCGTCCTGCGCGCTTCTCCAGTTCGGTGGCCGCCACGAGGCTCGCAGCGACGATGAGCGGCTGCGCGACCCGCGTGTCGCGGATGGTGTCGGCATCCGACTGCGTGCCGTGGGCGATCAGATCGACCTGTGCGGCGTCGGAGTAGGCGGCGAGCTTCTCGGCGGTGGAATCCAGTTCGAGCCACGGGGCGAGAAAGCCCGGCGTCTGCGAACCCTGACCAGGACTGACGATGACGATCACCTGTTCAGTCTGCCAACGATCGAAAGTGCGTGCTGGCTGGACCATCACAATATTGCAAAGTTCCGTTGTGGGGATCGCACAGATGCCTCAGCGAGAGCGACGCGGCAGCGGACGTTTGCGCACCGGCTCGGTGCCGATCGACCCCAGGATGAGCGCCGTCTGCAGGATCAGCGCCTCCCGTGGTCCGGTGGCGTCCCACCCGATCACCTCGGAGACGCGCTTGAGACGGTAGCGCACCGTGTTGGGGTGGACGAAGAGCTCCCGGGCCGTGGCCTCGAGGGAGCGGCCGTTGTCGAGGTAGCTCCACAGGGTGGTCACCAGGTCGGTGGAGTGCGCCTGCAGCGGGCGGTAGATGCGGTCGATGAGCGTCTGCTTCGCCAGGGGGTCGCCGGCGAGGGACCGCTCGGGAAGCAGATCGTCGGCCTCCACCGGTCGCGGAGCGCCGCGCCAGGCGCGGGCGACGGCGAACCCGGCCAGCGCGGCGCGCGCACTCTGTCCGGCATCGACGAGCGCGGAGGCTGCTGGTCCGACGACGACGTGCCCGGGGCCGAAGGACCCTTCCAGGCGCGTGGCGATCTCGCCGAAGGTGAGTTCGTCAGCAGATTCGGCCCCCGGGGCCTGAGCGCGTCCGACGACCAGCACGAGGCGGGAGCCCTGCACGCCGATCAGCACGTCGACGGACAGCTTGCGCGCCGTGCGACGCACCTGGTCGACGTCGAACTGCGGGGGCGTCGTACCCACGATCACGCAGACCTCGCCGTGGCCGTGCCAGCCGAGGGCCGCGATGCGGCTGGGGAGCTCCTCATCGGCCTCGCCCGTGAGGATCGAGTCGACGACGAGGGCCTCCAGACGCGCGTCCCACAGTCCGCGTGCCTCGGCCGCCCGCGCGTACACGTCGGCGGCGGCGAAGGCCACTTCGCGCGAGTACAGCAGGATCGCCTCGCGCAGGCTGTCGTCCCTGCCGCGCACACGCTCCTCGGTCACCTCGACGGTGACCCGGATCAGCTGCAGCGTCTGCTGCAGGCTCACGCTGCGCAGCAGCTCGCGGGGGCTGCGGCGAAGATGTCCGCGGCGATCCAGGGCGTCGAGGTCGGGTCCTCGTACCACTGGATGAACGACGTGATGCCGGCCTGGGCAACGAGACCGACCGCGGAGCGGCGCGCCGGAGGCATGTCGCCGTACCAGGGCAGCGACTCCTCCAGTCTCTGGATCGTCGCCGTGGCGAGATCACCGGAGATACGGCGCAGCCATGCCAGCGTCGCAGCCTTGTCCGCCGATGCGGTCGGGGAGGCGTCACCGGCGGCTCAGCTCTCACCGCCGGCGTTGCCCGTGGTGCCGGCGTTCACGTCGTGCAGACGGTACTTCTCGATCGCCTGAGCGACGAGAGCGCGATCGACGATGCCTTCCTCGGCGAGGGACAGCAGCGTGCGCACGACGATCGACGGCCCGTCGATCTTGAAGAAGCGCCGCGCCGCCGCACGGGTGTCCGAGAAGCCGAAGCCGTCGGCGCCGAGCGTCGCGAAGCGCTGCGGGACCCAGGGACGGATCTGGTCCTGCACGGCGTGCATGAAGTCGCTCACCGCGACGACCGGACCCTCGGCGCCCTGGAGCTTCTGCGTGAGGTACGCGGTCTGCGGCTCCTCGTCGGGGTGCAGGAGGTTGTGCTCATCGGCGGCGAGGCCGTCGCGGCGCAGCTCGGTCCAGGAGGTGACCGACCAGACGTCGGCGGTCACGCCCCAGTCGTTCTTGAGCAGCTCCTGGGCCTCGAACGCCCACGGCACACCGACGCCGGAGGCGAGCAGCTGGGCACGGGGACCGTCGCCCTCGCCGACGGAGACGCGGTGGATGCCGCGCAGGATGCCCTCGGCATCGACGTCCTCCGGCTCGGCGGGCTGCACGAGCGGCTCGTTGTAGACCGTGATGTAGTACATGACGTCGGGATCCGGGTGGTTCCCGCCGTACATCCGCTCCAGGCCGTCCTTGACGATGTGCGCGATCTCGTAGCCGTAGGCCGGGTCGTAGGAGACCGTGGCCGGGTTGGTCGCCGCCAGCAGGTGCGAGTGGCCGTCTGCGTGCTGCAGGCCCTCACCGGTCAGGGTGGTCCGGCCGGCGGTGGCTCCGATGATGAACCCGCGCGCCATCTGGTCGCCCGCCGCCCACTGGGCGTCGCCCGTGCGCTGGAAGCCGAACATCGAGTAGAAGACGTAGACCGGGATGAGCGGCTCGCCGTGGGTGGCGTAGGACGTCCCGGCGGCGGTGAACGCGGCCAGTGCTCCGGCCTCGTTGATGCCCACGTGCACGATCTGCCCCTGCGGGCTCTCCTTGTAGGCCAGCAGCAGCTCGCGGTCGACCGAGGTGTAGTGCTGCCCGTTCGGGTTGTAGATCTTCGCGGTCGGGAAGAACGCGTCGATGCCGAAGGTGCGGGCCTCGTCCGGGATGATCGGCACGATGCGGTGGCCGAAGTCCTTGGCACGCAGCAGATCCTTGAGGAGACGCACGAAGGCCATCGTCGTGGCGATCTCCTGGGTGCCCGATCCCTTCTTGGGAAGGGCGTAGGCGGAGTCGTCCGGCAGCGTGAGGCCGACATGGGTCGACCGGCGCTCGGGCAGGAATCCGCCCAGGCCCTTGCGGCGCTCGAGCATGTACTGGATCGTCTCGTCCTGCTCGCCCGGGTGGTAGTACGGCGGAAGGTACGGGTTCTCCTCGAGCTGCGCGTCCGAGATCGGGATGTGCATGGCGTCCCGGAACGTCTTGAGGTTCTCGAGCGTCATCTTCTTCATCTGGTGCGTGGCGTTGCGGCCCTCGAAGTGGGGACCCAGGCCGTAGCCCTTGACCGTCTTGGCGAGGATCACGGTGGGCTGGCCCTTGTGCTCCTGCGCGGCCTTGAAGGCGGCGTAGACCTTCCGGTAGTCGTGGCCGCCGCGGCGCAGCGCCCAGATCTGGTCGTCGCTGAGGTCGCGGACCAGAGCGGCGGCGCGCTCGTCACGGCCGAAGAAGTGCTCGCGCACGTAGGCGCCCGATTCGGCCTTGTAGGTCTGATAGTCGCCGTCGGGGGTGACGTTCATGATGTTGAGCAGGGCGCCGTCGCTGTCGCGGGAGAGCAGGTCGTCCCACTCGCGCCCCCAGATCACCTTGATGACGTTCCAGCCGGCGCCACGGAAGAACGACTCCAGCTCCTGGATGATCTTGCCGTTGCCGCGCACCGGGCCGTCCAGGCGCTGCAGGTTGCAGTTGATCACGAAGTTCAGATTGTCGAGGCGCTCGTTGGCGGCGACCTGGAGCTGACCGCGGCTCTCGACCTCGTCCATCTCGCCGTCGCCGAGGAACGCCCAGACCTGCTGGTCGCTCGTGTCCTTGACGCCGCGGTTGGTGAGGTACTTGTTGGTCATCGCCTGGTGGATGGCGTTGATCGGACCGAGGCCCATCGAGACGGTGGGGAACTGCCAGTAGTCCGGCATGAGGCGCGGGTGCGGATACGAGGGGATGCCGTGGGAGCCTGCGACTTCTCCTGACGGAAGCCGTCGAGCTGGGCTTCAGTGAGGCGACCCTCGAGGAAGGATCGTGCGTAGATGCCGGGGAGGCATGTCCCTGGATGAAGATCTGGTCGCCGCCGCCGGGGTGGTCGGCGCCGCGGAAGAAGTGGTTGAATCCGACCTCGTAGAGCGCGGCGGAGGAGGCATAGGTCGAGATGTGCCCGCCGACGCCGATGCCGGGTCGCTGTGCGCGGTGCACCGTGACCGCGGCGTTCCAGCGGATCCAGGCGCGGTACCGACGCTCGAGCTCCTCGTCACCGGGGAACTCGGGCTCGTTCTCCGCGGCGATCGTGTTGATGTAGTCCGTGGTCGGGACCATCGGCACGCCGAGGTGGAGCTCCTTGGACTTCTTCAGGAGGCTCAGCATGATCTCGCGCCCGCGCCCCGGATCCTTCGCTGCGACGAGCTCCTCGAGCGACTGCTGCCACTCGCGCGTCTCGTCCGGATCGCTGTCGTGAGGTCCCTGCGAATACGGATCCTGGTCGTGAACGGTCACAGAGCGAACCTTTCGTCGTGATGGCAGATCATGCCAAGGAAACGGGATGCGTCGTGGGAAGCCTTGTCGGCTCGGCACAACGAACGCGGAACTCAGCCTAGCCCCTTCGCAGGCATCGGCACGGCGGCGGCGGAGCGGGATCGACCTCGCCGCGTGGATCAAGACCTCAGATCGAGGCTGACGCCGGCCTGACCGGCCGAGAGGATCCGCACACCGGCGCGCGTCTCGTCCAGGGGAGAGGCCGAGACGATGCGCACGCGGCTGCCGCTGCTCGCGCGGCCGTCACCGGCGACGGTCCACATCGCGACGCGATCGCCGCCGTAGCGCAGAACGTCGGCGAGGGGAAGTCGAAAGCGGAAGCGGTGCGGACCCTCGGCATCGACGCGCTCTCCGGTGATCGCCGTCTCCGCCGACGATCGGTATCCCGCCAGAAGGAGCGTGGCGGTGGAGCCTTCGCCGAAGAGCGGCCTCCGCGTCTGCGGAGCGAGCTCGACGATGAGCTCGAGCGCGCCGTCGTCGGCGGCGGATCCGGTGAGCGTCGCCAGATGAGCGAGCTGTCGCTCGGCGCGGACGAGTCTGTTCATCCCCCGGAGATCGCCGTCGCGCAGGAGCGCGATCTTGCGCCGATCCGTCGGGTGCACGTGGGCGGCATCGGAGGCGGGAGGGACCAGGTCGCGCAGAAACGCCCGGTGGAGCGAGACCCACTCGCGTCGGCGCAGCGGATGGGTGAGGCGCCAGCGGCGGGGCGTGTAGAAGCGCAGCCCCTGGCGTCCGAAGAACTCGGCGATGAGCCGGGTCGCGCGATCCTGATCGGGGATGCCCTCGCGCAGCGTGCCGGCGATGACCCGGCAGGAGTCCACGTACTTCGCCGGGCGGAAGGAGCGGCTGGAGATGTTCTCACCGCGGCCTGCGGCGAAGAAGTAGAGGGTCCGATGTCCGCAGTAGGCGATGCGGCGCGCGCGCACGTAGGCCCGGGTCATGAAGATCCCGTCCTCGAGACGCACCTCGCCCTCGGGGAAGCGCAGCCCGTGGCGCTCGATCATCTCGCGGCGGATCAGTTTCTGCGGGGTGAGCGTCTCCATGGCGCGTCCGAGTTCGATGTCGCCATGCGGGTGCCGGAGGAACAGCGGCACGATCCTGCGTCCGCCCGTCCCGCGGAGGCGGGGGATGACGACGTCCACAGGTTCTGGCGAGTCGGATTTCTGCGTCATCTCCAGCATCTCCCGCAGCGCGCGCGGATCGAGGGTGTCGTCGCCGTCCAGGAAGAACACGAACTCGCCGCGGGCACGATCCAGTCCCGGTTCCTCGGAGTTCCCGGCCAGCCGCTGTTGCGCTCATGGAGCACCGTGACCCTGTCGTCGCGCTCGGCGAAGTCATCGAGCAGTTCGCCGGAGCCGTCCGTGGAGCCGTCGTCGACGACGATGAGCTCGAGATCGCGCATATCCTGCGCGAGTGCCGATTCGAGCGCTTCTCGCAGGTGGGGCATCTCGTTGTACACCGGCATGATCACGCTCACGACGGGTGCGGGCTCTGCACGCTCAGGGGGCACAGGCTCAGGCTAGCGTCGGACGGGCCGAAGCGCCGGGTAATATTCCTGTGAGGGGCCTTTAGCTCAGCTGGTAGAGCGCCACGTTTACACCGTGGATGTCGTCGGTTCGATCCCGGCAGGGCCCACTTCAGTCCGTTCTCGACGCACGACCCCGGATGCGCGACCCCACGTCGACACGACGACGTTGCTGGTGACGATGAGCGCGATCCCGGTGATCTCGGCCGCATCGAGTCCCTGGCCGAGCATGAGCCAGCCGATCGCGGCGGCCCAGACCGGGGCGATGCTGGAGAGCGCGCCGAACAGGGCCGCGGGGACGCGCCGGAGGATGAGCATGTCGGCGGCGTAGGGGATGGTCGACGCCAGCACTCCGCAGGCCGTCGCGAGCAGGAGCGCGCCGATGGTCGGTGGGTGGAAGGCGAACCAGAGCCCCGCGATCGGCACCCAGATCGCGCCCGTGAGCAGACTGGCCACGGCGGTGCCCTGGAGGCCGGGCAGGTGCTGTCCGAGTGAGCGGTTGAGGAGGATGTAGCAGCCCCAGCATCCGGCGGCCACGAGGGCGAGGGCGATTCCGAGGAGGTCGGTCGTCGCGCCGGGCTGGGTGATCATGACGATGCCGGCGCCGGCCAGCAGTGCGCATCCGACGTGCAGGAACGACCGCGCACCGAGGATCGCCACGGTGAGAGGGCCGAGGAACTCCAGCGTCATCGCCAGCCCGAGCCCGATGCGCTCGACGGCGGCGTACAGGCAGAAGTTCATCAGGCTGAAGACCACGACGAGGCCGAGGATCGGCATCCACTGGTCGCGACTGAGCCCGCGCAGACGCGGCCGCACCACGGGGGTGAGCACGAGCGCGGTGATCACCTGCCGGACCGCGACCACGCCGACCGGGCCGATGACGGGGAACGCCAGGGCGCCGAGGCCCGCGCCGACCTGGTTCGAGGCGGAGGCGCCCAGGAGCATGGCGATGCCCGCGAGGCGCTGCCGAGGCGTCGCCGTCGCCGCGGACAGCGCGGGCGCGACGGCAGGCCGTGCATCGGTGTCGCGGGTCTCCATGGGCACGAGGCTAGGACGGCGGTCATCATTCGCCTAGTGCATATTTTGCAGTTGCCATACGATTTGGTTATGGACTGGAACCTCCGGGAGCTGCGGGTCTTCGTGACGGCCGCAGAGACCGGATCCTTCACGGATGCCGCAGCCGAGCTGTTCATCTCCCAGGCGGCCGTGTCGCGCACCATCGCCGCGTTCGAGCGGACCGTGGGCGAACGCGTCCTGCGCCGCATCCCGCGCGGCTGCGAGCCCACCCACACGGGCCGCCTCCTGCTCCCTCACGCCCGTCGCGTGCTCGCCGAGGCCGATCGCTTCAGCGACTTCCTCCGCGACCGTCACGGGGTGCTGCGCCTCGGCTACGCCTGGGCGGCACTCGGGCGTCACACGGCCCGTCTGCAGCGGGAGTGGGCGACGCGCGCCGTCGACAGCGACCTCGAGCTGATCCGTCACAACTCGCCGACGGCCGGCCTCGCCGAGGGGCGGTGCGATGTCGCGGTCGTCCGCCGCCCGCTGGACGACGCCCGCTTCGACTCGGTCGTGATCGGCCTCGAGCGCCGCCTGGTGGCGTTCGCCTCGGATGACTCGCACTGGGCGCGGCGGCGGCAGCTGAGCCTGTCGGAGTTGGCCGAGCGCACCGTCATCATCGATCCGCGCGCGGGCACGACGACCGAGGCGCTCTGGGCGGGCCTGGACCGGATGCCGCGCTTCATCGAGTCGACGGACGTCGACAGCTGGCTCGACGCCATCATCGCCGGACGCGGCATCGGCACGACCGCAGAGGCCACGGCGCATCACCATGCACGCCCGGGCGTCACCTATCGCCCGGTCAAGGATGGGCCGCGCATCCCGGTGCGGCTCGCCTGGTGGCGCGATCAGCAGCCCCGCGGCCTCGGTGAGCTGATCGATGCGGCCACGGCGCTGTACGCCGACGGCTGAGCGGGATTCAGGGCGTGAGCAGCACCTTGATCGCCCGGCGCTCGTCCATCGCCGCATAGCCCTCAGCCGCACGCTCCAGCGGGAGGGTGAGGTCGAAGACGCGGCCCGGGTCGATCTTGCGTTCCCAGATGAGCCGGATGAGCTCGGGCAGGTACTGCCGCACCGGCGCCGGCCCGCCGTGCAGGTGCACGGTGGAGTAGAACAGGGAGCGCCCGGACAGCTCGACGCCGTGCGAGACGCCGACGAAGCCGACGTGTCCGCCGGGGCGGGCGGAGCGGATGGCCTGCTTCATCGACTCCTGGGTTCCCACGGCCTCGATCACCGAGTGCGCACCGAGACCGCCGAGCAACTCCGTGACACGGGCGACGCCCTCCTCACCGCGCTCTTCGACGATGTCGGTGGCGCCGAACTCCCGCGCGAGGGCCTGCCGGTCGGCGTGCCGCGACATCGCGATGATGCGCTCCGCGCCCAGATTCTTCGCCGCGAGGATCGCCAGAAGGCCCACCGCACCGTCGCCCACCACGACGACGCTCTTCCCCGGTCCTGCCTGGGCGGCGACGGCGCCGAACCAGCCCGTTCCGAGCACATCCGAGGCTGCCAGCAGGGAGGGGACGAGGTCGGCCTCGGGAGCGCCGGGGGTGGCGACGAGCGTCCCGTCGGCCAGCGGCACGCGGATGCGCTCGGCCTGCGTGCCGATCGACCCCATCGGCACGACGTGCACGCACCGTGACTGGTAGCCGGCGCGGCAGATCTCACAGGTGTTGTCGGATGCCATGAACGACCCGATCACAAAGTCGCCGACCTCGATCGTGGCGACATCCGGGCCGATCTCCTCGACGACGCCGACGTACTCGTGGCCCATGGGCGCATCGGCGACCACGTCCGCACCGCGGTAGGGCCAGAGATCCGAGCCGCAGATGCAGGTGGCGACGGTGCGGATGACGGCATCCGTCGGTTCGATGATCCGGGGATCGTCACGATCGACGACGCGTACGTCGCCGGGTCCGGCCATCACGACACCGCGCATGGGAGTCCTTCCGCTCAGAGCTCTTCGTGGGTGGCCGGGTCGCCGTCGAACAGGCGCCCGTCGGGTCGGCCGAGCGCCGTGATCGCGTCGACCTCGGCGGCGTCCAGCGCGATCGCGGCCGCGGCGAGATTGGCGGCGCGGTGCTCGGGCGACGAGGCCTTCGGGATCGAGACCACGCCCCGGGCGATGTGCCACGCGAGGACGACCTGGACGGGCGAGGCGTCGTGTGCGGCGGCGATCTCGAGGACGACCGGTTCGTGGACGATGTCTCTCGCCTTGCCGAGCGGGCTCCACGCCTCGGTGATGATGCCGCGTTCGGCGTGGTACTCGACCGCCGCTTCCTGAGGGAAGTAGGGGTGGATCTCGATCTGGTTCACGACCGGTCGGATGCCCGTCTCCCGTTCGATCCGCTCGAGATGCTCGGGCAGGAAGTTCGACACCCCGATCTGACGGACGATGCCGCGCTGCTGCGCCTCGACGAGCGCGGTCCAGGCTTGGACGTATTCGTCGCGTCGCGGATTCGGCCAGTGGATCAGATGCAGGTCGAGCGCGTCCAGACCGAGCCGGTACACGCTCTCCTCGATGCTCGCGCGTGCGCGGGTCGAGGCGTGATGACGACCCGGCAGCTTGGAGGTGACGATGACCTCGTCGCGGGGGACGGCGGCATCCGACACACCGCGACCGACGGCGCCCTCGTTCTCGTAGTTGAACGCCGTGTCGACCAGGCGGTAGCCGGATTCGAGGGCAGTCGCGACGGCGGTGGCGCCCTCGGCACCGCGCAGACCGTAGGTGCCGAGTCCGATCGCGGGGAGGGTGAAGCCGTTGTGCGCGGTGAACAGCGGAAGGGAGGACATGGACGCTCCTTCGAATCGTCCCCTCAGCCTACCCAGCACCGCTAAGTTGGAAAGTGTGAACGCGAGTCCCGAACACCAGCGCCTCCTGCTCGACATCGCCGAGATCGATCGGAAGCTCAGTCGCGCCGAGAAGGCCCGCACCAACCCCGCGCAGGGCCCGCGCATCAAAGAGCTCGCGGCGCAGCGTCAGGAGCAGGTCCGCGAGCTGACGCAGCTGACCGGAGTCCTGGAGGACGCCCGCGCGGAGCTCACCCGCTTGGAGTCGGATGTCGCACTCGTCGAGCAGCGTCGGGACCGCGACGCGCAGCGGCTGGCGACGACCAGCAGCCCCAAGGACGCCCAGGCGCTCGAGCACGAGCTGGCGAGCCTGGCGAAGCGTCAGAGCGACCTCGAAGACGCCGAGCTTGAGGTGATGGCCCGCGTGGAGGAGGCCGAGGCGGCTGTCGCCGCGCAGCAGGCGAACATCGACCAGACCACTGCCGAGGGCACGGAACTGACCTCCGCGGCCAAGGCCGCGATCGCCGCAGCGACGGCGGAGGGGAACAGCTGTCCCGGGACCGGACGGCGCTCGTCGCCGCGGCTCCGGCGGATCTCGTCGCGGAGTACGAGCGCCGGGCGGCACGCGGTGTCGGAGTCGGCCTTCTGCGCCGCGGCACGTGCGAAGGCTGCCAGATGATGCTCTCAGGCACCGACATCAGCAAGATCCGACAGGCCGCACCGGACGCGGTGCTGTCGTGCCCGGAGTGCGGCGGCATCCTCGTACGCACCGAGGAATCCGGGCTATGAGCCGGCGTCTCCTCGTCGAGGCGGACGGCGGTTCTCGCGGAAATCCCGGGCAGGCGGCGGGCGGCGCCGTCGTCATCGATCCGGATGGCGGCGAGCTCCTCGCCGAGGTCGGCGTGTACGTGGGGATCGCGACGAACAACGTCGCCGAGTACCAGGGCATGATCGCCGGGATCGCCGCGGCCTTCGCCCGTGACTCCGCGGCGTCCGTCCGCGTGCGCATGGACTCCAAGCTCGTCGTCGAGCAGATGTCCGGACGCTGGAAGATCAAGCACCCCGACATGCGCGAGCTCGCTCGCACCGCCCACGAGCTCATCGCCGGGCGCGATGTCACCTTCGAATGGGTCCGACGGGAGGACAACGCCCGCGCCGATGCCGTCGCCAACGAGTCGATGGATCGCCGGGAGAGCTTCCAGCGCGACCACGACGGGGTGACGCCTGCGGCATCCGACCCCGATGGACCGACCCTCTTCTGAGCCCATGGGCATCGTGCCGGCCTCGGGTGAGGCCGCGTCGACGGCGCCGCACGGGGAACCCGGTGCACTGCTGATTCCGGAGCGTTCGTCGGACGATGCGGTCGTCGTCACCGTCGTGGAACTGGATTCCGCAGGCGCCGAGATCGCTCGGGCGCAGCACGAGCCGGCGGAGGCGATCGCCGCCGTGCGCGCCGCAGAGGCCTCGGGCCCGCCACGCTGGGTGCTGCGCCGCACCGGGGAGCTCCTCCCCATGCTGCTGCGGGCGGGCGTCGTCGTCAGCAAGGTCTGGGACCTGGACCTCTGCCACGAGATCATCCGCAACGCCGACCGCACGGACCGACCGCTGCCGCCCTGGACGCGCCCGCCCGTGGAGGAGCAGTCTGCGGAGCCGGCGCTCTTCGAGCTGTCGGAGGCGGCAGATGAGGCTACCGGAGACGACATCGAGACGGATGCCGCGGCGAGCCTTGCGCAGTTCCGCGCCCAGCGGGAAAGAGCGGCTCAGGATCCGCGGCTGCTGCTCCTCTGCCATGCGGAATCCGCCGGCGCGGTCGTCGCCGAAGAGATGCGTGTCGCCGGCGTGCCCTGGGACGCCGGCGTGCATGACGAGTTGCTCACGCGGATGCTCGGACCCCGTTCGTCGGCGACCGGGGTCCCGGCGCGGATGGCCGAGCTCGCGGCGGAGGTGCGGATGCATCTGGACGACCCTCGGCTCAACATCGACAGCCCGCCCAAGCTGCTGCGCGCTCTGCATCGGGTCGGCATCCTGGTCGGCTCCACGAGCCGGTGGGAGCTTGCCGAGCACGAGCATCCGGCGATCGAGCCGCTGCTCGCCTACAAGAAGCTGTCGCGCCTCCACACGGCGAACGGCTGGGGTGGCTGGCGGAATGGGTGCACGAGGGCCGGTTCCGGCCCGTCTACGTGCCCGGCGGCGTGGTCACCGGGCGATGGGCCTCGTCCGGCGGCGGCGCGCTCCAGCTGCCTCGCAGTCTACGTCCGGCCGTGCGAGCGGATCCCGGCTGGAGGCTCATCGTGGCCGACGTCGCCCAGCTCGAGCCTCGTATGCTCGCCGCGATGTCCGGCGATCTGGCCATGGCGGAGGCCGCGCGCGGCACCGATCTCTACGAGGGCGTCGTGGCCTCCGGGGCGGTGACGAACCGCGAGGAGGCGAAGTACGCCGTGCTCGGGGCGATGTACGGTGCGACGTCGGGCACGGGTGGGCAGCTCGTCCCTCGGCTGCGTCGGGTGTTCCCGCGCGCCATGCGTCTTGTCGACGATGCCGCTCGGAGAGGGGAGGACGGCGGCACGGTGACGACCTGGCTCGGGCGCACGGCACCGCCTCCCTCGCGCGAGTGGCTCGCCGTGCAGCAGCGGGCGAGCAGCGCGGACGCGAACGCCGGCGACGAGCAGCGGGCACGACGGCTCGCCGCCGAGCGGGGCGCTTCACCCGCAACTTCGTCGTCCAGGGCACCGCCGCGGAATGGTCGCTGATCTGGCTCGCCGAGATCCGGCATCGTCTCGCGCAGCTGCCGGCCGCGGAGACGGCCGCCGCGGCATCCGGTCCGGTGTTCGCGCACCGTGCGCATCTGGCCTTCTTCCTGCACGACGAGGTCATCGTGCACACCCCCGCCGAGCAGGCGGAAGCCGCGGCCTCCGCGGTCCGGGAGGCCGCCGCGACGGCGACACGGCGGCTCTTCGGCGGCTTCCCGCTGGAGGTTCCCCTGGATCTGCGCATCGCCGAGACGGCGCAGAAGTGATGCGGATCACCCGCAGGGGTCTGCGGCGATCCTGACGTCGGGGCGTTGAGGAGGGGGTGTGCACGATGGTCAGGTGCTCGGCATCCGCCGACGGGATGAGGAAGCGGTACTCCAGGGAGCCGCTCTGCCCGGGGAGAGCAGCAACTGGGCGCTGACGGAGGGGTGACCGGCGTCGACGGCTGTCGTGATCTGTGCGGGGGCGCCGTTTTCGGACACGGCGCCGAAGAAGGCGCCGACCGGTGCCGCGACGGTGATCTTGGTGCCGATGTCGCCCGCGGGAACCCCGTAGTAGCCGCCTCCGGTGACGCTGACGGGAAGGCTCGCGACGGAAGGGTCTCCGTCGTGATGCAGCGTCACCGTCACGACGACCTCGCGGTGCGCGTCGTCGCGGCATGATCCGAGCGCGGCGGTGATCTCGGTGCGCAGCAGCCGTGCCATCTTGCCGCCGGTGCGGTCGTTGAAGTAGACGGCGAACGCACCGTCCCCGGCCGCGGCCTGACGTGCGGACGGACCGCCGAGCGTGCTCGAGGCGAGGACGGCCGCGGTGTCCGCATCCGCGCTCCAGACGGTCAGGCTGCCCGCGGCGGCCGGCTCCGCCAGAGCGCGCAGGAGGGCCATGGGCTCGACGTCCCCGGCGACGAGCTGATCGACGAGCGCGATCACCGCCGACTCGAAGAGGTCGGTCTGTTCGCCCGGATCGAGCGTTCGGTAGGGCTCGACCAGCAGCGTCTCGATCATGTTCTCGGCGGTGAGCGGTTCCTGCCCACCCAGCGGGATCGGACCGGTCACCGAGAGCAGGGCGCGGAGCACCGCGGGATCGACGGAGATGATCGTGTCAGGCGGGCTCCCGGTCAGATCGTCCCACCAGTGCGATACGAGAGCCGCGGTCGTCTCGAAGTCGGCCGCCATGGACGCGTTCTGCACGTAGCGGCCGAGGACGTTGCCATAGAGCGCCACGGTGCTCTCGGGCACGTCGAGGATCGGCTCTGCGAAGTGGGGGAAGATCGAGGAGTCGGCCTGCCGGGTCAGGGTGAGCGCGCCGGCATCCGCACGGAGCTCGGCGAAGGATCCGGAGATGCCGCCCCCGTGCGGAGCTCGGCCGTGTTCTGGAACATGATGAGAATGGTCTGAGGCTCATCGAGCCCGAGAACCGTGGGGATCACTTCGCTGGCCGCGGCTGCGCCGCTGATCATCGGCTGCAGCTCGCCGAGCGCGTCCTGCAGGGAACGGATGCCGCCGGCGACCGGAGAGAGAAGCGTCGTCGTGTCGATGCCGTGGATCGCGGCGGACGCGCTCTCGACGGTCGCCGTCGCCTCCACGAGATCGTCGGAGAACTCGCGGAGCAGCGCGACATCGACGATCGCGCCCTCGGACCTCTCCTGGAGACGCTGACCAAGGTCGCCGGCGAGCGGCACGATCGGTGCCAGCGCGTTCACCTGCGCGCCGGCGATGCGGATGGCCGCGAGGTCGTCGCCCAGCAGGGGAAGCGCCTCCGCGGCGCGCCAGAGCGGATCGGAGGTGAGCTCGGCGGCGCGGCGGCTGTGATCGGTGAACTCGGGGGCCAGCGCGAGGAGCGCATCCGCGTCGCCGCGGGCGGCGGCATCGCGCACGTCACCGGCGAGCGGGACGAGTGCCTCGAACTCGCCTTTGGCGAGCAGGGCGCGCGCTCCTACCCAGGCGACGGCAGCGACGAGCGCGAGGGCGACCCCGACGACGGCGAGCACGATCCAGCGGCGCGGGCGTCGCGCCGCTGGATCAACGACAGCCATTCAGGACCGCGTGGAACGGCGATGCGAGATCAGCAGAGCCGCACCGCCGAGGAGAGCGACGCCGCCGACGAGCACGATCGGCAGGATCGCGGCGTTGAGGCCGGTCGCAGCCAGTCCGTCTCCATCGACATCGCCGCCGGTGCTGCCGCTGAGCACCTCACCGGACGGGCCCGAAGCGCAGTTCGGCGTCGCGGGCGGGTACGACAGCGGTACCGACAGCGATGGGTTCACCTCGATCGTGGCGGTGATGCTTCCGCGCGTCCACGCGAAGTTCCCCGTGGTCTCGACCCAGGTGCCGTTCTCGAACACCCAGCCGGGCCAGCCGTTCGCCTCGCCGTTCGCGTCGATCGAGGCACCGGGCCAGAGGACGCGTCCGGAGAGGGCGCCGTCCTGCAGCGACCCCAGCGGGATCGTCGTGCTCTGGCCGCTGCCGCTGAGCACGAGGCTCACCGCGGCGTTCTCGGTTCCGGGCTCGGGATCGTTCAGGACCACGTCGAAGTTGATCCATGCGACATCGGCCTCACACACCCCGCTGGCCGTGGAACCCGCGAGCGTGGGCTCGCCGGGCGGCGGCGGAGTGTATCCCTCGTCGGTCTCTCCGAAAGCTGCGGTCGGTGCGCTCAACGCGAGCGCTGCTCCGAGCGCAAGCGCGGCAAAAACACTCTTCTTCATCTGTGCCTCCCCAATAGGCATTGACGCGAGCCAACTCCCCAGTTGCCCGCAAGTTCTCACTATACGCCGCCGAGGGCCTGCGCGGGGAGTGAATTTCACGCGCTTCGTCATACTCGGCCTGTTTCCGCTGGATCACCGGCTCGACGGTGCCCGGCGGGGTCCCAGCCGCATCCGATACGATCGGCAGCAGGAATGGGTCGGCCGGACGGTCGCGTTGCGGGTGACCGCACCGAGGAACGTCCGGGCTCCACAGGGCAGGGCGGTGGGTAACACCCACCCGGAGCAATCCGCGAGACAGTGCCACAGAGAGTAGACCGCCCCGGCGACGGGGTAAGGGTGAAAGGGTGGGGTAAGAGCCCACCAGGGCCGTGGTGACACGGCCCGCTCGGTAAACCTCGCCCGGAGCAAGGCCAGACAGAGGATGACGACGCTGCCCGCCGAGTCCTCGGGTAGGCCGCTGGAGCGGCACGGCAACGTGTCGCCGAGAGAGATGACCGTCGAAGGGGCGTACGCCCCGGAACAGAACCCGGCGTACAGGCCGGCCCATTCCCTCTCCGATGGAGCATGCTGCTCGCGTTCAGAGCACGTCGGCTGCGCGGTCTCGTCGCGAAGGGGCCGCGCGCCCGGAGAGGGCGTGGGATCAGTCCGCCGCGAGCGAGGCCGCGCCGATGATCCCGAGGAGTTCCGGTGGATCGCCGGGATGATCGGGGTGTTCAGCTTCAGCAGCGGCAGGAAGCTCTCGGGGTGCTTGGACACGCCGCCGCCGACGACGAAGAGGTCGGGCGAGAAGAGGAACTCCACATGGCTGTAGAAGACCTGCAGCCGCGCCGCCCAGTCCTCCCAGTCCAGTTCGTCGCGCTCCTTGGCCGAGTAGGCCGCCCAGCGCTCGATGGAGTCGCCGTCGTGGTCGAGGTGGCCGAGCTCCGTGTTGGGCACGAGCACGCCGTTGTAGAGGAAGGCGGAGCCGATCCCGGTGCCGAGCGTGGTCAGGATCGTCAGACCCTTCGCACCGCGGGCGGCACCGTGGCGCACCTCGGCGACGCCGGCGGCATCCGCGTCGTTGACGAAGTGGATGTTGCGCCCGAGGCCCTTCTCGAAGAACTTCTCCGCCTCGAAGCCGACCCACTTCTTGGAGATGTTCGCCGCGGAGAGGGTGCGTCCGTCCTTGACGATCGCGGGGAAGGCGACCCCGAGAGGAAGCGAGGACTCGGTGACCTCGAGCGTGTCGAGCACGCTGAGGACCGCGGCGAGCACGTCGTCGGGCGCGGCTCCCTTGGGTGTGGGGACCTTGATGCGGTCTGATTCCAGGGTGCCGCGGTCGAGATCGACGAGTCCTGCTTTGATCCCGGTACCGCCGATGTCGACGCCGATCGCATGTGCCATGTTCACAGCCTAGCCAAGAGCGGCGCGCCACTAGGATCGTGTCAGGCGCTCACGATCGGAGATGCGATGTCCAACGGCGAAGAGAAGTACTGGTACAACCTGGCCACGGGCGAGGTCGAGCGCGGCTTCGAGTCGCCGGCCATCGACCGTGCCGGCCCCTTCGACAGCGCGGAGGAGGCGGCGCGGGCACCGGAGATCCTGCGGGAGCGCTCGAAGGCCTGGGCCGAGGAAGAGGCCGCGGAAGACCAGTGGGGCAGTGCCGCGGGCGCTGCCGACGACGGAGAGTAGGGAATGGACAAGCAGCGGGATTTCGTCCTCCGGACGATCGAAGAACGAGGCGTGAAGTTCGTCCGCCTCTGGTTCACGGATGTCATCGGCACGCTCAAGTCGGTCGCGATCGCGCCGGCCGAGGTCGAAGGCGCCTTCGCCGAGGGGATCGGTTTCGACGGATCCGCGATCGAGGGCTTCACACGCGGCTTCGAATCGGATCTGCTCGCCCAGCCCGACCCCACGACGTTCCAGACCCTGCCGTGGCGCGGTGAGATCGATCCGACCGCACGGATGTTCTGCGACCTGACCACGCCGGACGGTCAACCGGCGGTCGGCGATCCGCGCAACGTGCTCAAACGCGCGCTGGCCAAGGCCGCGGATGCCGGATTCACCTTCTACACGCATCCGGAGATCGAGTTCTATCTGCTCAAGTCCTCGAAGTTCGGCCAGGACGGGCCCGAGCCCGTCGACTCGGCCGGCTACTTCGACAACGTGCCCGGCGGGACCGCGCACGACTTCCGGCGCCGTTCGGTGCGCATGCTCGAAGATCTGGGCATCTCGGTGGAGTTCAGCCATCACGAGGCCGGGCGCGGCCAGAACGAGATCGATCTGCGCTATGCGGACGCCCTCACCACGGCCGACAACATCATGACCTTCCGCACGGTCATCAAAGAGGTCGCGATCGAGCAGGGCGTCTACGCGACGTTCATGCCCAAGCCCTGAGCGATCAGCCCGGCAGCGGCATGCACACGCACATGTCGCTCTTCGAGGGCGACCAGAACGCCTTCTACGAAGAAGGGGCGAAGTACCAGCTCTCCAAGACCGGACGACACTTCATCGCCGGGCTTCTGCGGCACGCGAACGAGATCGCGGCCGTGACCAACCAGTTCGTCAACTCCTACAAGCGGCTCTGGGGCGGCGACGAGGCGCCGAGCTTCGTCACGTGGGGGCACACGAACCGTTCGGCTCTCGTGCGCGTGCCGATGTACAAGCCGAACAAGAGCCAGTCCTCGCGTGTCGAGTATCGCGGGCTCGACTCGGCCACCAACCCCTATCTCGCCTATGCGCTGCTGCTCGCGGCCGGGCTCAAGGGCATTCAGGAGCAGTACGAGCTCCCGCCCGAGGCCGAGGACAACGTCTGGTCGTTGACGGATGCGGAGCGGCGCGCCCTCGGCTACGGCTCGCTGCCGGCGAGCCTCGACCACGCGCTGGAGTACATGGAGAACTCCGAGCTCGTCGCCGAGACGCTCGGCGAGCAGGTGTTCAACTACGTGCTGCGCAACAAGCGCAAGGAGTGGGAGGGTACCGTGCGCAGGTTACCCCGTTCGAGCTGAAGAACAACCTCGAGATGCTCTAGCGGCGCGATGGCCCGCCCCGACGCTTCCTTCTCCCTCTCCGCCCTCGCAAGGCGGGGCTTCGCCGAACTCAGCGAAGCCTCCGCCATGCTCGACGAACTCGCCCAGCTCACGGGCGTGCCCCGCGATGAGCTGCTCGGCGATCTCGAAGCCGCCGATCCGGATGCGGCGCTGACCGGCCTCGTCCGCGTGGCGAGGCGCGATCCTAAGGCGCTGGGGGCGCTTCTGGGGAGGCGGAGACGCGCGGACGACTCTGGCAGGTGTTCGGCGCCTCGCCGGGACTCGCGGCCTTCTTCCTGCGGCATCCCGCCGAGATGTCGGTGCTGAGGACGGTCGGTCATGTGCTGCCGAGCGCCGAGACGCTGCGCGAACGCCTGCTCGGGGCGGTGGGCGCGGACGAGGGCTTCGCCGCATCCGGGAGGAATCCAGCTGGGATCTCCTGCGCGTCGCCTACCGCCGCTCGCTCGCAGAGATCGCCGCGATCGACATCGCCCTGCCCGATGCGGCGGCGTCGATCCGCGAGCTCACGGCCGCGCTGTCGGATGCCGCATCCGCCGCTCTCGAAGCATCCCTCGCGGTCGCACGCACGCGGGTCGCCGCCTCCGTCGGTCACGACGTCGTGGCCGCGACCCGGTTGGCGATCATCGGCATGGGAAAGGCCGGCGCGCGGGAGCTCAACTACGTCAGCGACGTGGACGTCATCTTCGTCGGCGGCACGAGCGACGAGTCGGTCGCCTCGGAGTCGCGCGCGATCGACATCGCCACCAAGCTCGCCCGTGAGACGATGCGCGGGCTGTCCGGCATGGCCGTGGAGCCTCCGCTCTGGGAGGTGGACGCCGCGCTGCGCCCCGAGGGCAAGCAGGGCGCGCTCGTGCGCTCGCTCGCCTCGCATGTGGCCTACTACGACCGCTGGGCCAGCAGCTGGGAGTTCCAGGCGCTGCTGAAGGCGCGGCCGATGGCCGGCGACGTCGGGCTCGGCGAGGAGTATGTCGCCGCGATCGTCCCCAAGGTCTGGACGAGCGCCGCCCGCGACGACTTCGTGGAGAGCGTGCAGAGGATGCGGCAGCGCGTCACCGATCACATCGATCCCGAGGATGCGCCGTACCAGATCAAGCTCGGCGAGGGCGGACTGCGCGACATCGAGTTCACCGTGCAGCTGCTGCAGCTCGTGCACGGGCTCACCGACGAATCGCTGCGCACCCGCGGCACGCTGGAGAGCCTGGACGCCCTCGTCACCGGCGGATACATCGGGCGGATGGATGCGGCCGCCTTCGCGCGTCACTACTCCCTGCTGCGTCTCATGGAGCACCGTCTGCAGCTGTGCGAGCTCTCGCGCACCCATCTGCTCCCGCGCACCGAGGAGGGGCTGCGCGTGCTCGGTCGGGCGACCGGCCATGCCGACAGCGCCCAGGGCATGAGCGAACTGTGGGAGCGCACCCGGCGCGAGGTGCGCGAGATCCACACGAAGGTGTTCTACCGGCCGCTGCTGGCGGCCGTCGCCGGTCTGCCGGAGGAGGAGCGGACGCTCTCGACCGATCAGGCCCGCGACCGTCTTGCGGCCATCGGCTTCCGCGACCCCGCAGGCGCCCTCGGGCACATCCGCGCCCTGACGAGCGGTCTGAGCCGGAAGGTCACGATCCAGCGGCACCTGATGCCCGTCATGGTGCGCTGGTTCGCCGACGGCGCCGACCCCGACTACGGTCTGCTGGCCTTCCGCCGGATCAGCGAGCGTCTGGGGGACACCCCTGGTTCCTCCGGGTGCTGCGGGATTCCGCCGGTGCGGCGGAGCGTCTGACGCGGCTGCTGTCCTCCTCGCGGTACATCGGCGAGCTCATGGAGTGGATCCCCGAGTCGGTGGCGTGGCTCGATGCCCCGGAAGCGCTGCGGCCTCGTGGCGCTGCGGCGCTCGATGAGGAGGCGCGGGCGATCCAGACCCGTCACGACGACGTGAAGGATGCGTCGAAGGCCGTGCGGGCGCTCCGGCGCAGGGAGCTGCTGCGCACGGCGATGGCCGGTGTTCTGGGCGTCCTGACGATCGAGGAGGTCGCCACGGCGCTCACCGAGATCACCGAGACGACCATCCAGGCGGCGCTGCGCGCGGTGCTGCGCGATGTCGTGCCGGCCGAGGACGACGCCCTCGACTTCGCCGTGATCGCCATGGGCCGCTTCGGCGGGTCGGAGCTGGGGTTCGGGTCGGATGCCGACATCCTCTTCGTCTTCGACGCCAACGGCGTCGACTCGCAGCGGGCGCAGACGCTCTCGGCCAAGGTTGTCGCGCAGCTGCGCGAGCATCTCACCGACAACCGGGTTCCGCTGGAGCTGGACGCCGGCCTGCGGCCCGAGGGGCGCAACGGCCCCATGGTGCGCTCACTGGACGCCTACACCGAGTACTACCGACGCTGGTCGCTCTCCTGGGAGGCGCAGGCGCTCTTGAGGGCGCGCGGTGTCGCGGGAAGCCACAAGCTCATCGACCGTTTCACGACGCTGGCCGACTCCGTGCGCTATCCGGCCGCGCTGACGGCGACCGAGCTGTCCGAGATCAAGAGGATCAAGGCGAGGGTCGAGGGCGAGCGGCTGCCGCAGGGCGCCGACCCGCGCCGTCACCTCAAGCTCGGTCCCGGCACGCTCAGCGACGTCGAGTGGCTCGTGCAGCTGTTCCAGCTGCAGCATGCGCATCGGATGCCGGGACTGCGCACGACGTCGACCCTCGGCGCCCTCGAGGCGGCGGTGGAAGGTGAACTGCTCACCGAGGAAGAGGCCCGTTTGCTGCGGGAGGCGTGGCTGCTCTCGAGTCGGCTCCGCTCGGCGATCACCATCCTCACCGGGCAGACCAGCGACACGTTGCCGGCCGACCGTCGCCTTCTTGACGGCATCGGCCGCATCCTCGGCTATCCGCCGCGTTCGGCGACCCAGGTCGACGAGGACTACCACGCGGTCACCCGGCGCTCCCGCCGGGTCTTCGAGAAGCTCTTCTACGGCTGACCGTCGTCACCCGGAGGGTCGGGCGTCGACCGGCACCGTCTGCGACATGTCGGTCCAGACCTCGGTCATCTCGATGATCCTGTTCCCGTCCAGCAGGACGAAGGTCGCGCAGGCGTAGTGCTCCAGCCCGTTCCCGCCGCGTCCGGTCACATGCGAACGGCAGGCGGCGCGATCGTCGGCGCCGAGGATCTCCTCCACGCGCAGCCGGTCGAATCCGGGGTACTCGGCGTTGAGTCGGATCCAGGCGGTGCGATCGAACTGCTCTCCGGTGTGGACATAGCGGCAGGAGAAGCCGGGGTGCAGATACTGTTCGAGGTCGCCCCAGCGGCGTTCGTCGATCGCCGTCATGAGTTTCGTCAGTACATCGGCGGCAGGCATGCATCCCAACCTACCGCCGAGGCCGGCGCCGGATCGCAGGAGGCGCCGCCGCATCCGAGGGACACGATGAGGCCCGCCCCGGAACCGGGACGGGCCTCATCGCTGCTGTGTGCGTCAGACTCCGTAGTACAGCTCGTACTCGAAGGGGTGCGGACGCTGCGCGATCGGCAGGATCTCGTTCTCGTACTTGTACTCGATCCAGGTCTCGATGAGCTCCTTGGTGAACACGCCGCCCTCGAGCAGGAAGTCGTGGTCCTCCTCGAGCGCCTTCAGCGAGTCCAGCAGCGAGTTCGGCACCTGGGGATGTTCTTGGCCTCCTCCGGGGGAAGCTCGTACAGGTCCTTGTCGATCGGCGCCAGCGGCTCGATGCGGTTCTTGATGCCGTCCAGGCCCGCCATGAGCTGCGCGGCGAAGGCGAGGTAGGGGTTGCCCGAGGCGTCCGGCGCGCGGAACTCGATGCGCTTGGCCTTGGGGTTGGAGCCCGTGATCGGGATACGGATGGCCGCCGAGCGGTTTCCGGCCGAGTAGACCAGGTTGACCGGCGCCTCGAAGTGCTTGACGAGACGGTGGTAGCTGTTCAGCGTCGGGTTGGTGAAGGCGAGCACGGCGTGTGCGTGCTTGAGCAGGCCGCCGATGTACCAGCGAGCGGTGTCGCTGAGCTGGCCGTAGCCGGCCTCGTCGTAGAAGAGCGGCTTGCCGTCGTTCCAGAGCGACTGGTGGGTGTGCATGCCCGAGCCGTTGTCGCCAAAGAGGGGCTTCGGCATGAAGGTGGCGGACTTGCCCCACTCCTCGGCGGTGTTCTTGACGATGTACTTGAACTTCAGGATGTCGTCGGCGGCGTGCACCATCGTGTCGAACTTGTAGTTGATCTCGCCCTGGCCTGCGGTGCCGACCTCGTGGTGCGAGCGCTCGACCTCGAGACCGGCGTCGATGAGCTTGAGCACGATGTCGTCGCGCAGGTCGGCGTGCTTGTCGACGGGGGAGACGGGGAAGTAGCCGCCCTTGAATGCGGTCTTGTTGCCGAGGTTTCCGCCCTCTTCCTTGCGGCCGGTGTTCCACGCGGCCTCGTCGGAGTCGACCTTGTAGAAGCTGTGACCGGCGGTGACGCTGTACCGCACCTCGTCGAAGATGTAGAACTCCGCCTCGGGAGCGAAGAAGGCCGTGTCGGCGATCCCGGTGGAGGCGAGGTACTTCTCGGCCTTCTTGGCGACCTGACGCGGGTCCTTGCCGTAGATCTCGCCGGTGCGGGGGTTGTAGATGTCGAAGACCATGATCAGCGTCTTCTCCGCGCGGAAGGGGTCCAAGTACGCGGTCGAGACGTCGGGGATCAGCTGCATGTCCGACTCGTGGATGCTCGCGAACCCACGGATCGAGGAGCCGTCGAAGAGCTGTCCATCCGTGAAGAAGGCCTCGTCGACAGCTGATGCCGGGATGTTGAAGTGCTGCTGCACGCCGGGCAGGTCGGTGAAGCGGATGTCGACGAACTTGACGTCGTTCTCCTTGATGTAGCTGAGGACCTCGGAGGAATCGCTGAACATTTTTTGGGCTCCTGAATCGGGAGAGGGCGGGCTGGAAGGCCACTCAGCACACTAGGGGGAGGGGTTTCCCCGGAGTGACCGCTATGTTTCGAACTTATTACACAGCCGTCGATAGGCTGGACACATGACGCGTGCCGAGAACAGCTATCCCGGAGAGCGCCTCGGTCTCCCCGAATCTGGTCCCGGCAGCATCGCCCACCTCGGGCGGCGCGTCATCGCCCTCATCCTGGACTACTCGGCGGCGACGATCCTCGCGGTCGCCTTCTTCGGCTACGACCCCTGGGCTCTTCCCGGTGAGGCCGGCTGGACGCACTTCGCGCCGATGCTCGTCTTCGCCGCGATGCAGATCGTGTTCATCCCCACGATCGGCGGCAGCCCCGGGCATCGGGTGCTCGGCATGCGGCTGATCCGCGCGGGAGGCGGATGGACGGGGCTCTGGCGACCGATCGTGCGCACCGCGCTCCTGCTGCTGGTGATCCCTGCCGTCGTCTGGGACGCCGATCATCGCGCTCTGCACGACAAGGCCGCAGGCACGGTCCTCGTCCGGGCCTGAGGCTCTATGCCCGGCCGCGGTTGCGGCGACGCGTGTGCTTCGGCGCCCTCCCGCCCACGAAGGATCTCGATGGGTCCACGAGGAAGCCCTGGCGGAGCGTCTGACGGCCGATCAGCATGCGGAAGCCCATCTCGTCGCGGTTGGTCAGGGTGACCTCCGCGGTCACGTCGTGGCCTGCCAGCCGCAGCGGCAGCAGCACGACGACGCGTCGCTGGGCGTGCCCGGAAGAACTGCGGACATCACGGCGATCATGCACCGGGCACTCGATCTCGGTGATGTCCTCGCGGCTCTCCTGCCAGGGGCGCACCTGGAAGCGCACCCACTCCTCGCCGTCCCGGGTGAACTCGACGATGTCGAAGGCGTGCAGGGAAGAGCTGCGGGCGCCCGTGTCGATCTTCGCCTTGATCCACTCGATGCTCGTTCCGGGCAGACTGACCCACTCGCGCCACCCGATCAGCGTGTTTGAATTGGAGGACCGACTCACCCCTTCATCCTGGCAGGAACCCCCGTGAAACTCGCCGTTCTCTCCCGTGCGCCGCAGTCCTACTCCACGCAGCGGCTTCGCGCGGCCGCGCTGCAGCGCGGCCACAGGGTGAAGGTGCTCAACACGCTGCGCTTCGCGATCGACCTGACCGCCGACGAACCCGACCTGCACTACCGTGGCAGGCAGCTCAGCGACTACGACGCGATCCTGCCCCGCATCGGCAGCTCGATCACCTACTTCGGCACGGCCGTGGTGCGTCAGTTCGAGCAGATGGACGTGTACACGCCGAACACCGCCAACGGGATCAGCAGCGCGCGGGACAAGCTGCGCGCGAATCAGATCCTCTCCCGGCACAACATCGCGATGCCGCCGACGGCGTTCGTGCGCAATCGTGCCGATGTGCGGCCGGCGATCGAGCGGGTCGGGGGCGCCCCCGTCGTCATCAAGCTTCTGGAGGGTACTCAGGGGATCGGTGTGATCCTGGCGCCGCAGGTGAAGGTCGCCGAGGCCATCATCGAGACCCTGCACTCCACGAACCAGAACGTCCTCATCCAGAAGTTCATCGCCGAGAGCCGCGGGCGCGACATCCGCGCGCTCGTCGTCGGCGACCGCGTCGTGGCGGCGATGCGTCGCGTCGCGGCGGGCGACGAGTTCCGCTCCAATGTCCACCGCGGCGGCACGGTCGAGCCGGTCGAGCTCGACCCCGTCTACGAGCAGACGGCCGTGCGCTCCGCCCAGATCATGGGACTGCGCGTCGCCGGCGTCGACATGCTCGAGGGCGAGGACGGCCCCCTGGTCATGGAGGTCAACTCCTCACCGGGGCTGCAGGGCATCGAGACGGCGACGAAGCTGGATGCAGCGGGAGCCATCATCGACTACATCGCCAATCAGGTGGGATTCCCGGAGATCGACGTGCGTCAGCGCCTGACCGTCTCCACCGGCTACGGCGTCGCGGAGCTGCTCGTGCACTCGGACGCCGACCTGGTCGGCAAGACGCTGGGGGAGTCGGGCCTGTGGGAGCGCGACATCACGGTGCTGACTCTGCATCGGGGCGTGCAGGTCATCCCGAACCCCCGAAAGAACGTCGTCCTCGAAGCCGAGGATCGGCTGCTGTGCTTCGGCAAGCTCGAGGAGATGCGCTCGATGATCCCCGAGAGGCGCCGTCGCCGAGCGCGGGTGCGCCGGCTGCCGAAGCAGCCGTTGGCCGAGTAGAGCGCCGAGCCGGAGTCAGCGCGGGCGGGGCGCGCGCATCTTCGTCGGGTCGATCCCCTTCGGGATCGGCAGCGACGCGAGCGACTGCGAGACGGAGTCGACGCGGCGGATGACCGCGGCCATCGTCGCCTTGTCGAGCGCCTTCGGAAGCTTCTTGATCGTCTTGGAGAGCTGGGAGATGTGCACGTCGTCGTCGCCGTCGCCGACGTAGAGGACCGTCACGGGCACGCCGTGGGCGACGCGCTGCGCCTTGGAGCGCTCTTCGTTGACGAGACGGGTCAGACGACCTCGGGCGCCCTCTCCGACGATGACGATGCCGCCTCGGCCGATCGCGCGGTAGACCGCCTCCTGGGTCTTCGGGTTGATCCCGACGGGCATCTCAGAGGCCTGCCACCTGCGACCGAGGCTCGTGGAGACGACGTGTCCGGCGGCACCGGGCATGCCGTCGAGCTTCTTGTACATGACCTTGGTCGACAGACGCGTCATGAGGAACAGCGCGGCCAGGAGGCCCACCATGAGGCCGGTGATGCCCCACAGCAGCAGGTTCCACCAGCGCAGCGGCGGGATCAGGTAGCCGACGACGAGGCCGAGACCGATGCCGAGCAGCACGAAGGCGGCCTGCATCCACGGCATCCAGGTGTAGACCTCGCGCGTGAACCGGAAGAGGGACTTGATCTGCGAGAAGAAGCCGGGACGCTTCTCTGGTTCGGGTGCGCGCTTTGCCATGCATCAAGGATACCGAGTCAGATCGGATGCCGAGTCCGGGCTCTTCTCCACAAGAAGGGTTTTCCTCTCATCCGTCCACAATCGCCCGGATCCCGCCCCATCGACGCTCGGCTTCGCGTGGGATGAGGAGCATGACTGCATCCACCGCCATCTGGATTCGCTCCCATCGCGTGATCCGACGTCTGCCGGTCGGTGAAGGGCCGTTCGCAGGGACGCTCGTCACCGACGGGGACGGCGTCGCCGTCGCCGTGCCCTCGGACTGCCCCGCGGCCTCGTCCTCGTGGCGCTGGGCAGGAGCGGAGCACATCGCCGCACCGCACGACATCGCCCTGGCGGAGCACGGCGGCGAGGTGCTTCTGCCGTGGTGCAGCGAACCCGTCGGCACCTTCCTCGCGCGGCGTGCCGCCGCATCCGAACCTCTTGCCCCGGGCGAGATCGGCACACTCGTCGTCAGCATGCTGCGGGGCCTTGCCGAGCTGGGCGCGGACGCGGCATCCACGTCCGGGCGATGGTGGCTCACTCATGAGGTGCGGCCGGTTCTCGTGATCGAGGAGGGGCAGCGCGCGACCGAGGCCATGGCCGAGGTGATCACCCGGATCGTCGAGATGGCCTCGGACCGGCGGCTGTCCCGGGTGCTGAACGATCTCGTCACGGCGCTGGAGCATCCGCGAACCCTGGCCCGCGAGGGGGAGCGCTGGGAGGCGGAGGTGCTCGAGTGCGCCGCGCCGCGCCCGCTCCGGACCGACGTGTACGCCCCTGCGGTGGTCCGCGGACTGGATCGGCCGCGGGATCGCCGCGGCGAGACCTCGGTCGGCGGAAGCGATCGGATGCCGTGGAAGGACGCCCTTCTCGCGCGGACGGACTCCCTGCGCATGCGGCTTCGCGCGGTTGCGGCGCGGATGCCGGTCGGCGAGCGTTCCGCGGGCTCACCGCGCTCCCGACGGCCGCTCGTCGTCGCCGCCGTGGCCGCGACGGCGGTGATCATCGGGGGCCTGTTCTGGCCGGGATCCGGAGAGGAGCCTTCGGCGGTCGCGCGAGAGGTCTCTGCCGCCGACGCCCCGTTGCTGCCCGCCGAGGAGGCGCCGGAGGCCGTCGCCCCTGCGGAGGTGCTGGCCGACGCGGCGGACCCGCTGGGGGCGTTGCCGCTGCTGCTGGATGCGATCGTGGGATGCGCTCAGCGTGCGGTCGAGGAGTGTCCGGAGGCCGTGGCCGAAGGCTCCTCGGTGCCGATCGACGCGGTCGCCGAGCGGGCCGTCGCACGAGAGGTGTCGACGCTCGTCGAGGACTACGGGGACGTCGCGGCGCTGCGATTCTCCACGACCGACGACGAGCCGGATCTCATCGTCGTGGTCTCCCGCAGAAACGACATCTGGCTGGTCCGGGACGTCTACGACGCCCTGGACCAGCCAGAGTGAGGGTGATGCGGCTCAGACGCCCAGCTGACCGGCGAAGTCGGCCGCCTGCAGGCGGGCCTTGACCGCGCCGAGGAAGCGGGCGGCATCCGCTCCGTCGATGATCCGGTGATCGTAGGAGATCGCCAGGTACACGTAGGAGCGCACGGCGAAGGCATCGACGCCGTCGACGCTCACGACACCCGGGCGCTTGACGACCGTGCCGGTGCCGAGGATCGCCGACTGCGGCTGGAAGACCAGCGGCGTGTCGAAGAGTGCCCCGCGGGAACCCGTGTTGGTGACCGTGAACGTTCCGCCGGCGAGCTCGTCGGGCTTGAGCTTGTTTTCGCGCGTGCGCGCCGCGAGATCAGCGATCTCGTGAGCGATCTGGGCGAGGTTCTTCGTGGCGGCATCACGCAGCACCGGGGTGAGCAGGCCGCGCTCGGTGTCGACCGCGATCGAGATGTTCTCGGTGTCGGGGTAGACGATCTTGTCGCCGTCGACCGTGGCGTTGATGATCGGGAACGCCTGCAGCGCTTCCGCGGCGGCGAGCGTGAAGAACGGCAGGAACGACAGCTTGTCACCGGTCTTCTGCTGGAACTCGGCCTTCACGCGGTCGCGGTAGGCGGAAAGCGCCGTGACGTCGACCTCGACGACCGTCGTGAGCTGCGCGGTCTGCTGCAGCGATGCGACGGCACGTTCGGCGACCACCTTGCGCAGGCGCGACATCGGCTGCGTCGTGCCGCGCAGGGGCGAGACCTCCAGAGGAGCGGGCGCTGCGGGAGCCGCGGCGGCCGGTGCGGCCCCCACGCCTTCTGCCGCCTTGAGGACGTCTTCCTTGCGGATGCGTCCGCCGACACCGGTGCCGGACACGGTGGTCAGGTCGACGCCCTGCTGGGCGGCGAGGCGGCGCACGAGCGGCGTGACGTAGAGGTTGTCGCTCTCGGTCGGCAGGCTCAGCTTCGGAGCCGCGGGTGCGGCAGGGGCTGGAGCGGCTGCCGGCTCTGCGGCCTGGGCGGGCGCGCTCTCCTCGGCTTCCGCCGCGGGCGACGGCTCGGCGGCTGCCGGCGCCTCCGCGGCAGGAGCGGCCTCTGCGGCCGGTGCGGCAGGCTCCGCGGGTGCGGCAGGAGCGGCGCCGGCGGCACCGACACGGGCCAGCACGGCGCCGACCTCGACGGTCTCGTCCTCGGAGACCAGGATCTCCTGGATGACGCCGGCCACGGGCGAGGGGATCTCGGTGTCGACCTTGTCGGTGGAGATCTCCAGCAGCGCCTCGTCGACGGCGATCTCGTCGCCGACCTGCTTGAGCCAGCGGGTGACCGTGCCCTCGGTGACGCTCTCGCCGAGCTCGGGGAGGGTGATGTCGGTCGCGTCGCCGCCACCGGAGGCCGGTGCGGCCGCGGGCTGCTCTGCGGCAGGCTCCGGCGCGGGGGCTGCCTCGGGCTCTGCGGCCGGTGCGGTCTCGGCGGGCGCGGCCTCGGCCTCAGCAGGTGCAGCGTCGGCAGCAGGCGCGGCATCCGATGATCCGCTGCCGTCGCCGATGCGCGCGAGGATCGCGCCGACCTCGACGGTCTCGTCTTCGGCGACGACGATCTCCTCGAGCACGCCCGAGATGGGCGAGGGTATTTCGGTGTCGACCTTGTCGGTGGAGATCTCCAGCAGACCCTCGTCTGCCTGGACGGTCTCGCCGACCTGCTTGAGCCAGCGGGTGACCGTACCCTCTGTGACGCTCTCACCGAGAGCCGGGAGGACCACGGGTGTGCTCATGTCGGAGTCTCCTTCAGGAAGTTTTGTGACGTGTTCAGCTTAGTGACCAGAATGGCGGCACGCATTCACAGCGCGTGCAGAGGTTTGCCCGCGAGGGCGAGGAAAGCCTCACCCAGGGCTTCGCTCTGGGTGGGGTGTGCGTGGATGAGGGGGCGATGTCTTCGGGGTGCGCCTCCCAGCTGACGGCGAGCTGACCCTCGGTGATCAGCTCACCCACGCGGTCGCCCAGCAGATGCACGCCCAGGACGGGGCCGTCCTTCTTGCGCACGACCTTCACGAGCCCGCCCGTGCCGATGATCTCGCTCTTGCCGTTGCCGGCGAGGTTGTAATCGTAGGAGACGATCGCGTCGGCGCCGTGCTCTGCCGCCGCCTGCTCCTCGGTGACGCCGACGGAGGCGACCTCCGGGCTGGAGTAGGTGACCCGGGGATCTGGCTCTCGGGCACGCTCACCGGTTCCAGCCCGCGATGCGCTCCGCGACGGCGATGCCCTGGAGGAAGCCGCGGTGGGCGAGCTGGAGCCCGGGGGTGATGTCGCCCACGGCCCAGACGTGCTCCACAGAGGTGCGCAGGTCCTCGTCGACGACGACGAAGCCGCGGTCGGTCGTGACGCCGGCCTCTTCGAAGCCGAGCCCTGCCGTGGCCGGCCCGCGGCCGACGGCCACGAGAAGGTAGTCGCCGGTGAACTCGGTGCCGTCGTCGAGCGTGACGGTGACGCCGTTCTCGTCCTGCGTGGCGGTGCTCAGCGGCTTGCCCAGCGAGTAGGTGATGCCGCGGCGGCGGAAGGCGCGCTCCAGGCCCTTGCTGAGGGCGACATCCTCATTGGGGACCAGATCGGGGAGCGCCTCGATGATCGTGACCTCGGCGCCGAAGGAGTGCCAGACGCTGGCGAACTCGACGCCGATCACTCCGCCGCCGAGGATGAGCACGCGCCCGGGATCTCGTCGAGCGCGAGGGCCTCCTCGCTGGTGAGGAAGCGGCCGCCGATCTCGATGCCGGGGATCGTGCGGCTGTACGAACCGGTCGCGAGAACGACGTCCTTGCCGACGTAGACGTCGTCACCGACGACGACACGGCGCTCCGCGTCCAGGCGGCCTTCGCCGGCGACGGTCGTGATGCCGCGGGCCTTGATGAGGCCCTCGAGACCCTTGAACTTCTTCGCGACGATGCCCTCGCGGTAGCTGCGCACTCCGGCGGCATCGATGCCCTGGAGGGTCGCGGTGACGCCGACGGATGCGGCGGTGCGCACGTTCTCGGCGATCTCGGCCGCATGCAGCAGCGCCTTGGTCGGGATGCACCCGCGGTGGAGGCAGGTGCCGCCCACCTTGTCCTTCTCGATCAGCGCGACGCTCTTGCCGAGCTCCGCGGCGCGAAGGGCTGCGGCATAGCCGCCGCTGCCCCGCCCAGGACGACGAGGTCGAATTCGTGCGTGGTCATCATGCCTCCGTGGTCGATGCTTCGGCGAACGCGATGATCGATCGGACCATCGCGCCGGTCGCGCCCTTGTCGGTGAAGCCGTAGGGGCGCCCTTGTGGTTGCCGACCCCGGCGATGTCGAGGTGCACCCAGGGGATGCGTGCGGCGTCGTCGCCCTCACCGGTGCGGCCGATGAAGTGGCGCAGGAAGAGCCCGGCGAACAGCGAACCGCCGGCGGGGTCGCCGACCTTGGCGTTCACGAGATCGGCGATGGGGACTCGAGCTCGTCCACCATGTGCTCGGGGAGCGGAAGGTGCCAGGCGAGCTCATCGGCGGACTCCGCGGCGGCGAGGAACTCGGCGACGGCGTCGTCCTCGCCCATGACGCCGACGTGGCGTGTGCCGAGGGCGACGGTGATCGCGCCGGTGAGCGTGGCGACGTCGATGATGACGTCCGGGTTCTCGCGGCTCGCCGCGGCGAGGCCGTCGCCCAGGACAAGGCGGCCCTCGGCATCCGTGTTCAGCACTTCGACGGTCGTGCCGTCGAGGAGCCGCAGCACGTCGCCCGGGCGCGTGGCGCGGCCGGAGGGCATGTTGTCGGCGATGCAGAGCCACGCGGTCACGCGCACGGGCAGGCGCAGGCTCGCGATCGCGCGGAACGCGGCGAGGCTCGTCGCGGCACCGCACATGTCGTACTTCATGCCGACCATGCTGCCCGCCGGCTTGAGAGAGAGACCGCCGGTGTCGAAGGTGATGCCCTTGCCGACGAGCGCGATGTGCCGGTTCGCCTGCTCGGGCGCGTAGTCGAGGCGGACGAGCCGCGGCGGGCGGTCGGACCCCTGTCCGACGCCCAGGATGCCACCGTAGCCCTCCTCGGCGAGGGCCTTCTCGTCGAGGATCGTGACGGAGACGTCGAGTCCTTCCACGCTCTCCTCGGCGCGCGTGGCGAGGTCGTTCGGTCCGAGCCACTCGGCGGGGGTCGAGACGAGGTCCTTCACGAGCGCGACGGCGTCGCCGACGGTCTGCGCCCGGGCGATCTCCGCGTCGCCGAGTGCGTCGGCGTGCAGCAGCACGGCGCTCGCGCGCGGGCGAGCGGGGTCGCTGCGGTAGCCGTCGAAGCGGTAGCCGCCGAGGACGGCGCCTTCGGCGGCGGCGGTGGCGTACTCCTCGAGCCCGGCGGAGAGGCCGACCGAGACCGTCTCGAAACCGGTGAGCGAGCGGATGCCGGCACCGACCGCTTCGCGCACGGCGGCGGCCGACGGCGTCTTGCCGACACCCACGACCGCGAGCGGCACCTTCGTGACCTCGGGCGCGTGCACCCGGGCGAAAGCGGACGCCCCACCGGTGAAGCCGATGGCTCCGAGTGTCTCGGAGAGGCCGGGATAGGCGGAGACCGCGTCGGGGAAGGACTCGAGGTCGGCCAGTACCAGCAGGGCGGCATCGGCCTGGGTGTCGATGAACGGGTGGTCAGCGCGAGACAACGCAGGAAGCGACATGCTTCCATCCTAGGTTTCCCTCGCCGGAGTCGGCGCCGTGGGCGGGGCGGGTGTTCGCTGACAGCGAGGGACCCGCGCGCCTCGTGCCCATGGCGCCTCGTAGCATGGAGGCATGCCCATCTCCGGAGAACTCTTCGAGCGTGTCGTGAACGCACCCGCGGTGCCGAAAGGACTCCCGCTCGTGATCCTCCTGACCGGATTCACGGATGCCGGCTCGGCCGTCTCGGGTCTCATCGACCATCTTCAGGACACGACGGATCCGAAGCCGGTCGCCGTCTTCGACAACGACGTGCTCCTCGACTACCGCGCGCGTCGCCCGGTCGTGCAGTTCGATCAGGACCACCTGACCTCCTTCGCCCCGGCGCGGCTCGAACTCGCCGTCGCGCACGATGCGATCGGCCAGCAGTTCCTGCTTCTGTCCGGATACGAGCCCGACTTCGCCTGGAACGCCTTCGTCGACGCCGTCCTGGAGCTCGCGGACGAGTTCGAGGTCTCGGGATGAGCTGGGTGCACGCGATCGCGATGCCCGTGCCGCACACCCGGCCGCTGGGCACGACCGTGAGCGGCAACCGGGCGGAACTCATCGCCGCGCACTCGGTGTGGAAGCCGCGCACGCAGGTCCCCTCCACCGCGGGGCACCTGCTGGAATTCCGCTTCGCCGAGCGCGGCGAGGCGACGGTGGGCTTCGTCCTCCTCATCCCGCACTATCTGGCCGAGACCTCGTATCCGCAGGCGGTGCTCACGGCTGCCGATCGGCTCATGAACGCCACCGGTCTCGTCCTGGCTATGGATGCGGTGCGAGGCGAGAACGACGACTATCTCGCCCGCGTCGACGAGCAGGTGCAGGGCAACGACGAGCTGCTGCAGATGCTGCACACCCTCGAGGAGCGCCACGACGCCTACATGGCGGGCTACAACGCGCCGGACGCCGAGCACGGGTTCGGCGACGCACCCTTCACGGAGCGGAACCTGCCGAGCGCCGACGAACTCGCCGCAGAGCTGGAGAGATACCTCGCGTCGCGACCCCCTGGCGATGATGAGAGCAAGTCCTCACGCGGCTGATTCTTCTCGGATCACGAATATGCGGCATCCGGCGACTCCGATAGGCGTAGGGTGTGCGATAATGGTTCTCTGACCCGTTGTCAACCACTGTGCTCGGCACGAAGACTTGACAAGGGTCTTACTAGTGTCCGAAATTCTCCGGGGCCCCGCACCCCGTGAAAGGCGAAACGTGACTCCTGCCGCGACCAAGAAATCACGGACGACCTCCAGCAAGACTTCTGCCGCCGACGACGCGGCCACCCAGACCGACGCCGCCGAGCCGGCGGAGAAGCCCGCCACCAAGGCGAAGTCCGCCGCGAAGACGACGGCGAAGACCGACAAGCCCGCTGCCAAGGCTCCGGCCAAGAAGAGCACGGCCGGGCGCCGCAAGAAGGCCGACGACGAGACTCCCGTCGACGCGCCCGACGCCGAGGTCGAGGCCGAGGACAACGACGAGGAGGAGGCCAAGCCGGCCTTCACCGAGCCGCTGCCCACCGGTGCGATCGTCCTGACCTCCAAGGACGAGGACGACGTCCCCGTCTACTCGACGCAGATCACCGGCGCCACGGCAGACCCGGTCAAGGACTACCTCAAGCAGATCGGAAAGGTCGCGCTGCTGAACGCGGCCGAAGAGGTCGAGCTCGCGATGCGCATCGAAGCGGGCCTGTTCGCCGAGGAGAAGCTGTCGACGATGTCGGCCGCCGAGAAGTCCAGCGAGCTGGGCCTGGACCTGCAGTGGGTCGCCCGCGACGGCCAGCGCGCCAAGTCGCACCTGCTGGGCGCGAACCTGCGTCTGGTCGTCTCGCTCGCCAAGCGCTACACCGGCCGCGGCATGCAGTTCCTGGATCTCATCCAGGAGGGCAACCTCGGTCTCATCCGCGCCGTCGAGAAGTTCGACTACACCAAGGGGTTCAAGTTCTCGACCTACGCCACCTGGTGGATCCGACAGGCGATCACGCGCGCGATGGCCGACCAGGCCCGCACGATCCGCATCCCCGTGCACATGGTCGAGGTCATCAACAAGCTCGCCCGCGTGCAGCGCCAGATGCTGCAGGATCTGGGCCGCGAGCCCACGCCGGAAGAGCTCAGCCGCGAACTCGACATGACGCCCGAGAAGGTCGTTGAGGTGCAGAAGTACGGTCGCGAGCCGATCTCGCTGCACACGCCGCTCGGTGAAGACGGCGACAGCGAGTTCGGCGACCTCATCGAAGACACCGAGGCGGTTGTTCCCGCCGACGCCGTGGGCTTCACGATGCTGCAGCGCCAGCTCGAGCAGCTGCTGGAGTCGCTCTCCGAGCGCGAAGCGGGCGTGATCCGCATGCGCTTCGGCCTCGGCGACGGGCAGCCCAAGACCCTCGACCAGATCGGTGACACCTTCGGCGTGACGCGTGAGCGCATCCGCCAGATCGAGTCGAAGACGATGGCCAAGCTGCGTCACCCGAGCCGCTCGCAGTCGCTGCGGGATTACCTCGAGTGATGCCGGAGGCGAACAAGGGCAAGGCCCTCTCGGTCGAGGTCGACGGTGTCTCCTACCAGCGCATCCCGATCCGCACGCGTGTCGTGATGCCCGGAGACGACCTCGACGCCGTTGTCCGGGAGTACTCCGCCGAGCATCTGCAGGACGATGACCTGCTGTTCGTCACGGAGAAGATCGTGGCGATCACGCAGGGGCGGTCCTTCCTCCTCGACGAGATCCAGCCGCGACCGCTGGCCCGCTTCCTCTCGAAGTACGTCACCCGTACGAGCTACGGGATCGGCCTCGGCATGCCCGAGACGATGGAGATGGCGCTGCGCGAGTGCGGCACGCCGCGCATTCTCTTCGCCGCCGCAGTCTCCGCCGTCACGAAGCTCTTCGGGCGCCGCGGCGACTTCTACCGGATCGCCGGTGACAAGGCCCGCTCGATCGACGGTCCGACCGCGCACACCATCCCGCCGTACAACCAGGCGGTCGTCCTGGGGCCGGAGAAGCCCGTGCAGGTCGCGGCACGGCTCAAGGGTCTGCTCGGGGCAGGATCCAGGTCGCGGTCGTCGACATCAACGACATCGGCGGGAACATCCTCGGCTCGACGCTGCCGAAGGCGGAGGAGCAGCGGCTGACGCGCATCCTGGCGGACAACCCCTCGGGCAGCGACACGAGTCCACTCCGCTGGGGATCATCCGCACAGCGTGACCGTGTGGCGGCCTGCGGTCGCCGCTCAGCGCTTGTCGACGATGTCGGCGCCGATCGCCTCGCGGTAGCGGTGCAGGAGGCCGGTGCGGATGCCGGAGGCCGAGGGCTTCATCTGGAACACGCTGGAGTTGTGGTTGGCCTCGATGAGAGCGGGACCCTCCTGCGTGATGGCGATGTCCCACCCGACATAGGGGATGGTCGGGAGGCGCGTGGCCGCGTCGGCGACGAGCTCGACGACCTTCTGGTAGTGCGGCACGTGCAGGCCCTGGATCGGCGTTCCCGTGACCGGGTGCTCGCGATAGATGTTCGACTGCTTGTCGACGCCGGGATAGAGGGCGACGCCGTCGTCGTCGAGCATCGTGAACATCCCGCCCGAGGCGAAGTTGTCGATCACCGCGCCGTTGCCGATGCGCAGCACCGAGGCGATGACGTGCAGCTTCTCGGCGGGGTCGCGGTAGGTGATCATCCGGACCGTGTTGACGCTGTCGGGGTAGAGGGCGGCCAGGTCGTCGTGCTGACGGAGGACCTCCTCGAGGAGGGTCTGATCGGCGGCGACGAGTGCGGCCCGCCACGCGGCGACGTCGTCGATGCCGGCGGTCTCGTGGATCGCGATCCCCGCCCGCCCTCACCTGCCGCAGGCTTGGCGATGACCCGGGGGTGACGACGCACGAAGGCCTCGAGGTCCTCGTCGGATGCCGCGGCGGCATCGATCCAGTCCCTTCGCGTCAGGTCGGCGAAGTCGGTGAGGAAACGCCGCTTGTCGCCGAGGATGACGGCGGACTCGGGGCGTTGAGGGTCTTGTTGAGGCGGAAGGCCTTGGGGTGGGTCATCCAGGTGGCGCGTTCGCGCGCCGAGAGGAGCCGGATGTCCCAGACGACGTAGTCGCGGAAGCCCATCTCGTAGCGGATGGAGCACCAGAGCATGTCGGCGATGATCACCGGAAGGGGTGCTGTGGAGACTTTCTTCACCTGATGGGCGAGCTCCAGCAGTTGGGTCGGATTCAGCCGCCTCGCCCGCTTGAAGAGGTACCCGATGCGCAACCGCTTCTGATCCACCGACCCAGGCTAACACGCACCGTCCCGGCGGTTTCGCGGCGGGGACGACTACTATGGACGTTCTGGCAGGTCCATGTCGAAAGGTTCCCCTCTTGTCTCGAGACGTCGCATTCACGGCGCGCCTGAAGTACTTTCTGAAGCGACTGACCTCGTTCACACCGGGCGGGTGTGGGCCTTCGCGACGCAGATCGCCGAGGAGCAGGGCAAGTGGGCGCCGAAGGTCTTCGTCGACATGCTCATCTGGTCCGCATTTCATGACACCGCATACATCGACTACTACGAGGCCGACTTCGCGCTGCTGACCAAGAGCGAGCGCAGGACGTTCATGACCTCGCTCGTGCAGCACCATCTGGCCAACGCGCTCAACGACCCGCACGACGTGATGCAGTTCCAGAACAAGATCGCCTTCAACCGCCGCTTCGCCGAGTACCTGGGGCGCGACTGGCTCGATCTGGAGGAGACCGACGTCGAGGCCTTCCGCGCCTTCACCGAGGCGAACCCGGTCATCATCGCCAAGACACCCGTCGGGCGCGAGGGCAAGGGCGTCTTCCGCTACGACACCGCCGAGGTGACGGACCTGGCCGCCTTCCGCGCGGAGCTGCTCGAGAAGGGGCAGCGGCTGATCGAGCAGCCCATCGTCCAGCATCCCTACCTCGCCGAGTACTGCGCCGGAACGGTGAACACCACCCGCGTCGTGTCGTTCTTCGACGGAGAGACCGTGCACATCCTGATGGCCGCGCAGAAGTTCGGCCGGGGCGCCGTGAGCGACCAGTTCACGTGGGGCGGCTTCTTCACGATGATCGACGAGAACGGGCGCTCCTTCGGCCCGGGCACACCGGCAAGCACAAGAGCCGCTACGAGACGCATCCCGACTCCGGCAAGTCGATCGTCGACTTCCAGGTGCCGCTGTGGGATCAGGTCGTCGACATCGTCACGCGCGCCGCTCAGGAGGTGCCCACGGTTCCCTACGTCGGCTGGGACGTCGTGGCGGGTCCGGAGAAGCCGGTCATCATCGAGGGCAACTGGACTCCCGGACTCTACGAGACGCGGGTGAGCGCCACCGGCATCCGCACCGGCTCCCGGGCGAAGCACCGCCCGGCCATCGAGGCCAGCCGTCGGTGATCCCTCGCCGGAGCCTCCCGCGCGCGCTGATCTCCCGGGCGTGCTCCGCACGAACGCGACGGCGGCGGTCCAGCGCGGCGGCACCGTCGCCGATCTCCGCGGCGATGCGTTCGGGCACGGCGTGGCGGAGGTCGCCCCGATCGTCCATGACGCGGGCGCACGGGCACTCCTCGTCGGTTCCGGACGAGTCGCCGAGGCTCTGCGGCGGAGCGGGCTGCCGGCGATCGTCGAGGGCGAGCCGGACATCGACGGCGATGCGCTCTACGGGCTTCCCGGAAGCGGACTCGACCCCGTCATGAGACTGAGCGGGCAGGTCCTCTCGACGAAGCCGTTGCGTGCCGGGGAGGCGGTGTCCTACGGCTACACGTATCGTGCGACCGTCGACACGACGGTCGCACTCGTGACCGGCGGGTATGCGCAGGGCGTCGTCCGGGCGCTGGGGAACCGCGTGCGCGTGCAGGTCGGGGGAGAGCTCGTCCCGATCGTGGGTCGGGTGGCGATGGATGTCTGCGTCGTGGATCTCCAGGCGCCGTCACCCGCTGTCGCCGACGGCACGGAGGTCGTGTTCTTCGGCGGATCCGGGCCGGTGAAGGACGGACTTGCGGCGTGGGCGGAGGCGACCGGCCTCTCGGCCGCGGAACTGATCACGGTCGCCGGTTCCAAGGCGGTGCGCGAATGGGAGCACTGATGCCTCCGACGCTGGAGATCTCCCGGGCGCGCTTCCTCCAGAACATCGCCGCCGTCCAGGCGCGCATCGCGCCCTCGACGCTCATGCTGGCCATGAAGGACGACGCCTACGGTCACGGTGTGGACTGGGCCGTGGATGCGGCGATCGCGGCGGCGGAGCCGGTGACCTCCTTCGGCGGGTACGACGTGCCGACGGCGCTGCGTATCCGCCAGCGCGCCGCAGACGCCTCGGTGTTCGCCTGGGTCACCTCGGCGGACGCGGAGATCGCCGCGGCGCTGGAGGCCCGCATCGATCTCGGGGTGGGACGGCGGAGTACCTTCGCCGGGTGATCGACACAGCGCGCGCCATGGGACGCGTGGCACGGGTGCATCTGAAGATCGACACCGGACTGCATCGCAACGGCATCCGCCCGAGGACTGGTCCGCGGTGGTCTCCGAGGCGATGAGCGCGCAGCGGGCGGGTCTGATCCGCCTGGCCGGCGTCTGGAGTCATCTCGCGGAGGCCAGCGATGCGGAGGACGATCAGTCCGCGGAGGAGTTCCGGACCGCTGTCGCGATCGTGCGCGATGCAGGGGGTGACCCCGAGGCAGTGCATCTGACCGCATCGGCGGCGTCCTGGTGGCGTCCGGAGCTGCGGGGGAGCGTCTGCCGCATCGGCGCCTTCTGCTACGGGATCCGCTCGGCCCACGGACCGCAGATCCCCGGCGTGCTGCCGGCGGCGACTCTGCGTGCATCCGTGGTCGATGTGCGCGGCGGCGAGGCCGTTCTGGGCATCGGGGCGCTGCACGGGCTGCCGTCGTCGCTGACCGGCGCGTTCGTGGGCACCCCGCGCGGAGCGCGTGCCCTCACCCGCATCGATGCGGCGACATCCGTCGTCGGGGACGGCGCAGGTCTGCGCATCGGCGATGCAGTGAGCATCTTCGGCCCCGGCGCTCAGGGCGAGGGCGATGCCACCTCGCTCGCGGAGCGGATCGACACCGTCGGTGAGGAGATCGTCACACGGCTCACCGCGGAGGTGGAGCGGGTCGAGCGACCCTGATCGCGTGCGTGTCGCGCTCCTCAGGGAGCGTCGACGAGGCGGGCGGTCTCATCGTGCCAGGTGCTGGCGACCGCGCGCAGCTTCTCCTCGTACTTGCGACCGTGGTGCGCGCAGAAGAGGAGCTCGGAGCCGTTGACCTCGGCGGCGATGTACGCCTGGGCGCCGCAGGAGTCGCAGCGGTCGGCCGCGGTGAGGCGGAACTCGACGGTGACGGCCTCACGTTCAGTCGTTGCGTTCATCTCACTGCCTCCTTCGTCTCGGGCTCCTGTGGAGTGTGCTCAATACAACCACGGTTCGCCTGGGGGTATGCCCGGGATGCGGCGTGTTTCGCTCACCGCGTACGCCATGCCGTCCAACGGAGGGACCCAGGGAGTGTCGGCGGCCAGTCGTGCTGCGGGGGAAATAGGATTGACCCTTGTGACTGCCGAGTATTCCGCCCACCACCTCCAGGTCCTCGAGGGACTCGAAGCGGTCCGCAAGCGCCCGGGCATGTACATCGGCTCGAACGGCTCTCCCGGTCTCATGCACTGCCTCTGGGAGATCATCGACAACGCCGTCGACGAGGCGGTGGCCGGCAACGGCGATCGGATCGAGGTGATCCTCCGGTCGGACGGCAGCGTCGAGGTGCGCGATCACGGTCGCGGCATACCCGTCGACATCGAGCCGCGAACAGGACTCAGCGGTGTCGAGGTCGTCTTCACCAAACTGCACGCCGGCGGCAAGTTCGGCGGCGGCTCGTATGCGGCATCCGGAGGCCTGCACGGCGTCGGCGCCTCGGTCGTCAACGCGCTCTCCGAGCGACTCGAGGTGCAGGTCGACCGCGGAGGCAAGACCTGGGCCATGTCGTTCCATCGGGGCGAGCCCGGCACGTTCGCCGACGGCGGGAAGGGCGAGCTGCGTCCGGATGCGCCCTTCACGCCCTTCGAGGAACAGAGCGAGCTGCACGTCGTCGGCAAGGCGCCGCGCGGCGCGACCGGCACGCGCGTGCGCTACTGGGCCGATCAGCAGATCTTCACCAAGGACGCGACCTTCCAGCTTCCCGAACTGGAGACCCGCGCCCGGCAGACCGCCTTCCTCGTCCCGGGCTCGAGATCGTCATCCGCGACGAGCGCGGCGAGGAGGTCGTGGAGACCTCCCACCGCTACGACGGCGGGATCGCCGAGTTCGTCGAGTTCCTCGCCCCGATGCGCCGCTGACCGACACGTGGCGCATCCAGGGCAGCGGCACCTACAAGGAGACGGTGCCCGTGCTGCAGGCGAACGGCACGATGGCATCGACCGAGGTGGAACGCGAGTGCAAGGTCGACATCGCGGTGCGCTGGGGCACCGGGTACGAGACCGTCACGCGCTCCTTCGTGAACATCATCGCCACACCCAAGGGGGCACCCATCAGCAGGGCTTCGAGCAGGAGCTGCTGAAGGTGCTGCGCGCGCAGGTCGATCAGAACGCGCGACGGCTCAAGGTCGGCAACGACAAGGTCGAGAAGGACGACGTGCTCGCGGGCCTCACGGCCGTGCTCACCGTCGAGGTGCCCGAGCCGCAGTTCGAGGGCCAGACCAAGGAGGTGCTCGGAACCCCGGCGGTGCGCCAGATCGTCGCGCAGGTGCTGCGCAAGGAGCTGGGCGCCCGGTTCTCCTCAACCAAGCGCGACGACAAGAACCAGGTCTCCCTGCTGCTGGACAAGGTCGTCTCGGAGATGAAGGCGCGCGTCGCGGCGCGTACTCACAAGGAGACGCAGCGCCGCAAGAACGCGCTGGAGTCTTCGTCGCTGCCCGCGAAGCTCGTCGACTGCCGGACGAACGACGTCGCCCACTCCGAGCTGTTCATCGTCGAGGGCGACTCCGCGCTCGGCACCGCCAAACACGCGCGCAACAGCGAGTTCCAGGCTCTGCTGCCCATCCGGGGCAAGATCCTCAACGTGCAGAAGGCGTCGGTCTCCGACATGCTCTCCAACGCCGAGTGCGCCTCGATCATCCAGGTGATCGGTGCCGGCTCCGGCCGGTCCTTCGATCTGTCCGCGGCCCGCTACGGCAAGATCATCCTCATGAGCGACGCCGACGTCGACGGTGCGCACATCCGGACGCTCCTGCTGACGCTCTTCTTCCGTTACATGCGGCCGCTCATCGAGGACGGCCGCGTCTTCGCCGCCGTGCCGCCGCTGCATCGCGTCGTCGTGATCAACCCGGCTCCAAGCCCAACGAGACGATCTACACCTACAGCGAGCAGGAACTGCACACGCTGCTGGCCAAGCTCCGCAAGGCGAACAAGCGCTGGCAGGAGCCGGTGCAGCGCTACAAGGGCCTGGGTGAGATGGACGCCGAGCAGCTGGCGACGACGACGATGGACCGCTCAGGGCGCCTGCTGCGGCGCGTCCGCATGCAGGACGCCGAAGACGCGGGTCGTGTGTTCGAGCTGCTCATGGGCAACGAGGTCGCCCGCGGCGCGACTTCATCGTGCGCTCCTCGGATCAGCTCTCGCGCGAGGCGATCGACGCCTGAGCGGAGGCCTTCCGCCGTCGAACCCGTGCCGCGAGACGGAGCGGCGTGGGTCGCTCCGCTCAGCCGAGTGTGCGACCGACCGTGCCGATGACCGCGTCCAGCGGCTGTCCGGAGCCGTCGCGGCGCGCACCGGCCTCCGGAAGAGCGCGCACGGCGCCGTCGGGGCCGGTCGCGTAGGCGGGGCGGGGCCGACCCAGGCCAGCGTCAGCCGGTCTTCGCCCTTGAGGAAGGCGTGTGCCCGGACGCCGCCGGTGGCACGACCCTTCGCCGGGTAGTCGGCGAAGTGCGAGACCTTGGCCCTGCCGGCATCCGTTCCGGGGATGATCGACTCGGAGCCGGAGACCGTGACCACGACCGCCTCGGTCTGCGGGGCGACGACCGCGAAGTGGACGACGGATGCCGCGCCGCCGAGCTTGATGCCCGCCATACCTCCGGCGGCGGCGCCCTGCGGCCTGACCGCCGAGGCGGCGAAGCGCAGCAGCTGCGCGTCGGAGGTGACGAAGACCAGTTCGGCGTCGTCGGCGGCGTCGGCGGCACCCGCGACGGTGTCGCCGGGCTTGAGGCCGATCACCTCGACCTCGGGACGCACCGGCAGAGCCGAGGGGACGAAGCGTTTCACCACGCCCTGGGCGGTCCCGATCGCGATCGGCGTGTCGGAGTCGAAGCGCACGAAGGCCAGCACCCGCTCCCCGCGGTCGGTCAGGCCGAGATAGTCGTGGATCGGGGTTCCTGCCGCCAGCTGCACCGATGTCGCCGGCACGGACGGCAGGTCGACGGGGGAGAAGCGCAGCACGCGCCCCGCGGTGGTGAGGGCGCCGAGCTCGCCGCGGACCGTCCCCTCGGCCGTGGCGAGGATCGCATCGTGCTTGCTGCGTCGTGCGGGCGCCGACAGGGTCGCGTCCTCGGGGAGCTCGACGCGCACCGCGCGCCCGGTCGTGGAGAGGACGAGGAGAGTCGGGGCATCGGCGATCTGCAGATCGGCCTCGCCCGCCTTGGCGCGTCGCGGAGCGGCGGGCTTCGCATTCATCAGCAGTGTGCGGCGGGGCGTGCCGTAGGCCTCGGCGGCGGTGTCCAGCTCCTGCGCCACTTGCGCGCGCAGGAGGGCGTCGTCGGCGAGCAGCTCGCGCAGCCGCGCGATCTCGGCCTGCAGTGCATCACGTTCGGTCTCGAGCTCGATGCGGGAGAACTTCGTCAACCGGCGCAGGCGCAGCTCGAGGATGTAGTCGGCCTGCAGGTCGCTGAGGTCGAAGACCTCGCGCAGCCTTGTGCGCGCCTGCTCGGCGTCGTCGGACGAGCGGATGAGCTGGATGACCTCGTCGATGTCGAGGATCGCGACCAGCAGTCCTTCGACGAGGTGGAGGCGCTCTTCGCGGCGGGCGAGGCGGTACCGGCTGCGCCGGGTGATGACCTCGAGGCGGTGGCCACGTAGACCGAGAGCAGCTCCTTGAGCCCGAGCGTGCGGGGCTGACCGTCGACGAGGGCGACGTTGTTGATGCTGAAGGAGTCCTCCAGCGGGTGAAGCGGTACAGCTGTTCGAGAACGGCGTGCGGATCGAAGCCCGTCTTGATGCCGATCGTGATCTTCAGACCGTTCTGCCGGTCGGTGAGGTCGGTGACGTCGCTGATGCCCTGCAGTTTCTTGGACTGGACGGCGTCGCGGATCTTCTCGATGAGCCGCTCGGGCCCGACCATGTACGGCAGCTCGGTGACCACGATGCCCGTCCGCCGCGGTCCGAGCGGCTCGATGGAGGTCTTGCCGCGCACCTTGAAGGCGCCGCGGCCGGTGGCATAGGCGTCCTTGATGCCGTCGAGCCCATGATGATGCCGCCGGAGGGGAAGTCGGGTCCGGGCACGAACTCCATGAGCTCGTCCAGGGTGGCCTCCGGGTTCTCCAGCAGATGCACGGCCGCGGCGACGACCTCGATGAGGTTGTGCGGGCCATGTTCGTCGCCATGCCGACGGCGATGCCGGCCGCGCCGTTGACGAGCAGATTCGGGAAGGCGGCGGGAAGCACCGAGGGCTGCTGGAACTGGCCGTCGTAGTTGGGGATGAAGTCGACGACGTCCTCGTCGAGGTTCTCGGTGAGGGCGAGGGCTGCGGGCGCCAGGCGCGCCTCGGTGTACCGCGATGCGGCGGGGCCGTCGTCGAGAGAGCCGAAGTTGCCGTGCCCGTCGACGAGGGGGACGCGCAGGGCGAAGGGCTGGGCCAGACGCACGAGCGCGTCGTAGATGGGGGAGTCGCCGTGGGGGTGGAGCTTTCCCATCACCTCGCCGACGACGCGGGCGCTCTTGACGTGGCCGCGATCGGGCCGCAGGCCCATCTCCGCCATCTGGTACAGGATGCGCCGCTGCACGGGCTTGAGGCCGTCGCGGGCGTCGGGGAGCGCTCGCGAGTAGATCACCGAATAGGCGTACTCGAGGAAGGATCCCTGCATCTCGCTGGAGAGCTCGATGTCCTGGATGCGCTCCTGGACAGGTTCGGGCGACGGGGTGCGGGGCATGGGCTCCTGCCAACAACGAGAGACGACACGATGGACGCGCCCCGGAGCTCGGGTCTGAACGAGGCGATCCGGACACGGCCTGTGCGAGACTGTCCCGGATGCCAATAATGCTACCGCCCGCTCCCGCATCCTCCCGGAGCGTCGTCGGGGTGGCGGGCGACCTCCTCGCCGCGCTCCGCGGGGAGTCGACCTGGCTCGCGCCGGCGCGATCGGTCGTCCTGGTGGTGGTCGACGGGCTCGGCGCGATCGCGCTGCGTGCCCATGCCGGGCACGCGCGGACGCTGTCGGCGGCGATGGGGAAGCGCGACGTCGGCCACACGGTCTTCCCGAGCACCACCGCCTCGGCACTGACGAGCATCCTCACCGGTGTGCAGCCCGGCGAGCACGGACTCGTCGGGTTCCGGGTGCGCGATCCGCGCCGCGACGCGCTGTTCAACCAGCTCACGGACTGGGAGAAGGCCGGGATCGATCCGCTCACCTGGCAGGGTTCGCCGACCGTCTTCGAGCGTGCGACCGCGGAGGGGAGGGATGCTTTCGCCGTGGGTGTGCGCGAATACGCCGGGAGCGGCTTCACCCGCGCTGTGCTGAGGGGGCGGGGTTCGTCCCGCCGATTCGCCCGCTGAGCGCGTCTCCCGCGCCTACGAGCTCGCCGCGACGCACCCGGCTCCGTCGTCTACTGCTACCTCCCGGAGGCCGACAAGGCCGGACACAAGCACGGGATGGACTCGCCGCGCTGGATCGCCGCGCTGGAGACGATCGACGCCGCCCTGTCGCAGCGGGTGCCCGCCGGGGTTGGCGTGCTCGTGACATCCGATCACGGGATGATCGACGTCCCCGCCCACCGGCACACGATCCTCATGCAGGGAGACGCCTGCTTGGACGGCGTGCGGCACATCGGCGGCGAGCCGCGCATGCTGCACGTGTACCTGGAGTCGGATGCCGCGCCCGCCGATGTCGCGCAGCGCTGGCTGTCCTCGCTCTCCGGAGTGGCCGAGGTCGCGACCAAGGCGGAGGCCGTCGCCGCGGGACTCTTCGGGCCGGTGGTGACCGAGGAAGCCGCGGCGCGCCTGGGCGATATCATCGTCGCCGCACGCGGGAACCGTGCGATCTATGACGGCACGGCCGAGGACCAGCGCGCCCAGGGGATGATCGGGCAGCACGGTTCGCTGACGCCGGAGGAGCGACAGGTGCCGCTCATCCGTCTCGGCGCCTTCGGGTGAGGGCCGGCCGGCTCAGTCGTCGGTCCGTGCGCCGAACACGATCTCGTCCCAGGAGGGCATCGCGTTGCGCCGACGCTTCCGGGCCGAGGAGGCATCCGCGAGCTCCGGTCCGGGTTCGGGCTCGGGTGCGTCCGGCTCGTCGTCCTCGAGTGCTTCGAAGAGCGCGATCGGGCTGTGCTCCTGCGTGTCGTTCTCTTCGTGCGAGGGCGCGGACTCGCGCTGTCCGCGTCGGCGGCGCAGCGCCTCGAGCAGGTCGGCGGTCTCCGCACTGGTCGTGACGTCTTCGGGGGCGCGGGTCATCGCGGCCTCCTGCACGGCGGCGTTCGCCCGCTCCGGCACGGGTGGCGCATCGGTGTCGGCCTCGGGATCGACGAGCGCACGCGGTCCGAACGCCCCGGAGTCGAAACGAGAGTCGTCCTTGTACGGCGAGGTGCGCTCGGTGTCGAGTGCGCGCAGTCGCGGGATGAGCCCGTCGGGGAGGGCGCCCTGGCGCGAGAGCTGGGTGGCGTCGGTGTTGAGGGCGCCAGCGTGCTGCTGCGCGGTTCGAAGCTCCAGCGGGCGTCATGGGCGACGTCGGATGCCGTGAACTCCAGCTTCACGGTCCAGCCGCGTTCGTCCTTCCAGCTGACCCAGCGCTCGTCGGTGGCCTCGAGGGAGGCGAGCTTGGCGCGGATGGCGGCGCCGAAGGTGGGCTGGGCCGCGGGCTCGACCTCGCTGCCCAGCAGCACGGGGACCGCGAGCGCCTGGCCGATGATGTGCTCCCGCTCGGCCACGACGGGTCCTTCGAAGCGGATGACGTCTTCGAGACTGATGCCCAGGAGCTCGGAGACCTCCGCGGAGGTGAGTCCTGAGCGGATGTGCGCCTGGATCTCCCGCGGGCTCACCGCGCTCACCGCATCCGACGTCCGCGCCTGGGCGCGTCGCATCTCGCGGCGCAGCACCTCGTCGATCGGGAGGGCGAAACGGGTGCCGGATTCCGTGGCCAGGACGAGGACGTTGTCCTCGGTGCCGACGATCGTGACGTTCTCCATACCAATGCCCTCTGGTGGGTTTGGGACCATGGTGCCACGCCGCTGTGCGAGCACCGGGAATAGACCGGGCGCGCCGTGAGTTTTCCTCCGCGGCCGAACTGCATTTGCGAAAAGACGTTCCGTCATGCAAACTATGGCCGCTGATTACCCGAATCATGCCCTCACCCACGAAAGCGGAGAACCGACGAATGGCAACCGACTACGACGCCCCCGCAAGAGCGACGACGACAGCGAGTCGATCGAAGCCCTCAAGGAGCGCGTCCCGGACAAGATGTCCGGCTCGGTGGACGTCGAGGACTCTGACAACCCGTCGAGCTTCGACCTTCCGGGCGCCGACCTCTCCGACGTCGAGCTCGACGTGGTCGTCCTCCCGGCGCAGCGCGACGAGTTCACCTGCATGAGCTGCTTCCTCGTCAAGCACCGCTCGCAGCTCGACCACGAGGGTGCGGACGGGCCGATCTGCACCGAGTGCGCCTGAGCGTTCGCGTCGCGCTCAGCGTGCCGCGACGCGTGCCCGTGAGATCGCCGCGACGAGGCGGTCCGGCGTGCGTGTCGAGATCGTCCAGCTCGGCACCGGATCGGCGGGATCGATGTTCGGAACGACCACCGCGCCGTCGACCCCGCCGCGGATCAGGTGCCACCCGCGTGCGTCCAGCCCGGCTCCGCGCACGTTCGCGGCCTCGTCGCCGGTGAAGCCCTGGGGCTCGCCGAGCCAACGGGCGTCGATGTGCGCGCGACCGGCGCGCAGCACCGAGCCCTCCACGCTGACGACGGGGGAGGCGAGCACGGCGGCGATCAGCACCGCGAGGGTCGCCAGGAGCCCGAGGACGAGGGCGAGCACCGAGCCGACGGGCAGGAACGACAGACTCACCATCGGACCGGCCAGTGCGATCGCCACGAAGAACGGCAGGCTGGGCGTGAGACGCTCACGGTAGCGGGGTTGGGTGTCGTGCGGTGAGTTCTGCATTAGCCTCAGGGGTGACCGATTCTGTGGACATCCCCATTATCGCCCCGGCCGTGCCGGTGTACGCCCATCCCGGTGACGCAGGGGCGGATCTGGTCTCGACCGAGACCGTCCGACTCGAGCCCGGAGCCCGGGCGCTCGTGGGCACCGGAGTGCGCATCGCCCTGCCCGAGGGATACGCGGCGTTCGTGGTCCCGCGCAGCGGCCTGGCGGCCAAGCACGGCATCACGGTCGTCAACTCTCCGGGCACCGTCGACGCCGGCTATCGCGGCGAGATCAAGGTCACGCTGCTGAACACCGACACCTCGAGCGCGTACGATGTGTCGGTCGGCGATCGCATCGCCCAGCTCATCATCATGCCGGTGACCCGAGCGCGATTCCTGCCCGTCGAGGAGCTGCCGGACAGCTCTCGCGGGGAGGGAGGCTTCGGCTCCACCGGGACCCAGTCGGCGGCGCAGGACGCCGCCGCACACGCAGGAAAGACATCATGACCGACGAGAACACCCCGAGCCTGAAGGCCGCACCGGCAGGCCGCGCCACCGACGGCCCTTCGACGAATCGGAGGCCAATCCGGTCCGCCCTACATCGACCTCGGCGGCATCAAGGTGCTGCCGCGCGAGGGTCTGAACCTGCGCCTCGAGGTCGAGGAGCAGACCAAGCGGATCGTCGCGGTCGGTCTGGACTACGCCGGATCGACCCTCCAGGTGCAGCCCTTCGCGGCGCCCCGCACCGGAGGGCTCTGGCACGAGACCCGTGAACAGATCCGCGAGCAGGTCCGTCAGCAGGGCGGTCGTGTCGAGGAGCGGGAAGGGCCGCTCGGCCGGGAGCTGCTCGCCGAGGTGCCCGCCGCCGCGGCACAGGGCTCTGGACTGCGTCTCGCACGTTTCGTCGGCGTCGACGGGCCGCGCTGGTTCCTGCGCGGAGTGATCGGCGGTGCCGCGACTTCCGATCTCGATGCTGCCGCACAGATCGAGGACCTCTTCCGGTCGATCGTCGTCGTGCGCGGCACGGTGCCCATGCCGCCGCGCGACCTCATCCCGCTCAAGATGCCGGCGACCCCGGGTTCGGCGTGAGCGAGGTCCGACCGGAGCCGGAGTCGGGGCCGGAGCAGACCCACCCGCGGACGCGCAGCCGGCGGCATCCGACGTCCTCGGTGCGGCGCTCGGCGCCGCCGCTCGGAAAGCGGGTCTCGACCCGGAGGGCGAAGCCGACACGCGCACCGTCGTGTGGTCGGCGATGGGCGGCTGGCGCGGGATCCTCGAGTCGGTCCTGCCCAGCCTCGCGTTCGTCGTGCTCTACACGCTCCGGCCGGATCCGCTGATCCTCTCGCTGGGCGTGTCCGTCGGCCTCGCCGCGGTGTTCACCGTGGTGCGCATCGCGCAGAAGTCGCCGCCGTCGGCCGCGCTGGGCGGGCTGATCGCCGCGGGTGCCGCCGCCGCACTGGCGCTGTGGACTGGAAGGGGGAGGACAACTTCGTCCTCGGCTTCTTCACGAATGCGATCTACGGCAGCGTGCTGCTCGTGTCCGCACTGATCGGCTGGTCGCTGATCGGCCTCGGCATCGGCTATCTCATGGGGAGGGCACCGCGTGGCGCTCCGACCGTCGGAAGCGCCGTGCCTTCTTCTGGCTCACGCTGGCCTGGTCCTCGCTGTTCTTCCTGCGTCTGGGCGTGCAGCTCCCGCTCTATTTCGCCGCCGACGTCACTGCGTTGGGCGTCGCCAAGATCGCGATGGGGCTGCCGCTCTTCGCACCCATGGTGGCGGTCTCCTGGCTTGTCGTGCGGGCTCTCTATCCGCGCGCTCCGGAGGAATCCGAGGACGCCTCCGCGTGATACGATTTATCTCGACATCAAGATAAATCATGTCCTCCCGCCCGCAGCGACGGGTAAGGTGAACCTTGCTAGCCGCAGGTGCCGAGGGCGAGGAAGATGGAAGCGACGAGTGCCTCCATCCGAGCAAAAGGAGACGGACCCGTGTCCACCGTGAACAGTTTCGGTGCGAAGAGCACCCTGACAGTCGGCAGCACCGACTACGAGATCTTCCGGCTCGACGCCGTCGAAGGCTACGAGAAGCTCCCGTTCAGTCTCAAGGTCCTCCTGGAGAACCTGCTGCGCACCGAAGACGGTGCGAACGTCACCAAGGAGCAGATCCAGGCGCTCGGCTCCTGGGACGCGAGCGCTGAGCCGAACACCGAGATCCAGTTCACGCCGGCCCGAGTCGTCATGCAGGACTTCACCGGCGTACCCTGCATCGTCGACCTCGCCACGATGCGCGAGGCGGTCACCCAGCTCGGCGGCGACCCCAGCAAGATCAATCCGCTCTCGCCGGCCGAGATGGTCATCGACCACTCGGTCATCGCCGATCTCTTCGGCTCCGAGAACGCCCTCGAGCGCAACGTCGAGATCGAGTACGAGCGCAACGGCGAGCGCTACCAGTTCCTGCGCTGGGGCCAGACCGCCTTCGACGACTTCAAGGTCGTCCCGCCGGGCACCGGCATCGTCCACCAGGTGAACATCGAGCACCTCGCCAAGGTGATCTACGACCGGGTTTCGACAAGCTCAACCACCGACGGCGGCGAGGTTCTTCGCGCGTACCCCGACACCTGTGTCGGCACCGACTCGCACACCACCATGGTCAACGGACTCGGCGTCCTCGGCTGGGGCGTCGGCGGCATCGAGGCCGAGGCCGCCATGCTCGGCCAGCCGGTCTCCATGCTCATCCCGCGCGTCGTCGGCTTCAAGCTCACCGGCGAGATCCCGGCGGGCGTCACCGCGACCGACGTCGTGCTCACGATCACCGACATGCTCCGCCAGCACGGCGTCGTCGGCAAGTTCGTCGAGTTCTACGGCGAGGGCGTGGGCTCCGTGCCCCTCGCCAACCGCGCCACGATCGGCAACATGAGCCCGGAGTTCGGCTCCACGGCGGCGATGTTCCCCATTGACGACGTCACCGTCGAGTACCTGCGACTCACCGGCCGCGACGAGCAGACGGTCGCCCTCGTGGAGGCCTACGCCAAGGAGCAGTCGCTCTGGCACGACCCCTCCGTCGAGCCGGTCTTCAGCGAGTACATGGAGCTCGACCTCGGCACCGTGGTCCCCTCGATCGCCGGCCCCAAGCGTCCTCAGGACCGCATCCTCCTCTCCGAGGCCAAGGAGCAGTTCGAGAAGGACATCCTGAGCTATGCGGCCCCGTCGACGACCGACGACATGGTCGACCTGACCTCGAAGCACTCCTTCCCGGCATCCGACCCCGGACCGGTCCCGGGCGAGGAGGACGACGACACCCGTCTCGTCCACGTCAACAGCGGCCACCTCAACGGCGCCTCCAACCCGGTCAAGGTCACCCCGCCGTCAGGAGACCCCTACGTCCTCGACAACGGTGCGGTCACCCTCGCGGCGATCACTCCTGCACCAACACCTCGAACCCGTCGGTCATGATCGCCGCCGGTCTCCTGGCGCGGAAGGCGCGTGAGCGCGGCCTGAAGCAGAAGCCCTGGGTCAAGACCACGCTCGGCCCGGGTTCGAAGGTCGTCACCGACTACTACGAGAAGTCCGGACTCGACAAGGACCTCGAGGGACTGGGCTTCTACACGGTCGGCTACGGCTGCACGATCTGCATCGGAAACTCCGGACCGCTCATCGAAGAGGTCTCCGCCGCGGTCAACGAGAAGGACCTCGCGGTCACCGCCGTCCTCTCCGGCAACCGCAACTTCGAGGGGCGCATCAGCCCCGATGTGAAGATGAACTACCTGGCGTCGCCGCCGCTGGTGGTCGCCTACGCCCTGGCCGGCTCCATGCACTTCGACTTCGACACCGACGCGCTCGGCAAGGACGCGGACGGCAACGACGTCTTCCTCAAGGACATCTGGCCGGCACCGGCCGAGATCCAGGAGATCATCGACTCGTCGATCTCGCGGGAGCAGTTCATCAAGCAGTACGCGACCGTCTTCGACGGCGACGAGCGCTGGACGAGCCTGCCGACCCCGAAGGCCCCATCTTCGAGTGGGACGCCGACTCGACCTACGTGCGCAAGGCGCCGTACTTCGACGGCATGACCATGGAGCTGACCCCGGTCAGCGACATCACGGGCGCGCGCGTGATGGCGACGCTGGGCGACTCGGTCACCACCGACCACATCAGCCCCGCCGGCAACATCAAGGCCGGCACGCCCGCCGCGCAGTACCTCACCGAGCACGGCGTCGCGCAGAAGGACTTCAACTCCTACGGCTCACGCCGCGGCAACCACGAGGTCATGATCCGCGGCACCTTCGCGAACATCCGCCTGAAGAACCAGCTCGTCCGCGCCGTGAACGACGGCGCCGAGATCGAGGGCGGCTACACGCGCGACTTCACCCAGCCCGGCGGCCCGCAGTCGTTCATCTACGACGCCTGCATGAACTACCAGGAGCAGGGCACGCCCCTGGTCGTCTTCGGCGGCAAGGAGTACGGCTCCGGCTCGTCGCGCGACTGGGCGGCCAAGGGCACGAGCCTCCTCGGCGTCAAGGCGGTCATCACCGAGAGCTTCGAGCGCATCCACCGCTCCAACCTCATCGGCATGGGCGTCGTCCCGCTGCAGTTCCCCGCCGGCGAGAGCTGGGAGTCGCTGGGCCTGGACGGCACCGAGATCGTCTCGATCGAGGGTCTGGAGCAGCTCAACGAGGGCGTCACGCCGAAGACCGTGAAGGTGACCGCCGAGCCGAGCGAGTTCTCGGCCGAGGGCAAGCAGACCATCACCTTCGACGCGGTCGTGCGCATCGACACGCCGGGTGAGGCGGACTACTACCGCAACGGCGGCATCCTGCAGTACGTGCTGCGTTCGCTGGTCTGATGCACGAGTGGAGGGGATCGGATGCCGCGGCATCCGATCCCCCTTTCCCGTCCCCGCCGCGGCTCATGGTTCGTGCAGGAGCGGGAACGATAGAATCATCAGGTTGAATCCGCTCGGCGGATCTTTCCGTCGAGTATCAACGAGGAGGTGCGGATGACGATTCTCTCGCGCATCGAGGGTCCCAGAGACCTCGACGCCCTTTCCATCGACGAGCTCACGCAGCTCGCGCAGGAGATCCGGGACTTCCTCGTCGAGAACGTCTCGCGCACCGGTGGGCACCTCGGCCCGAACCTCGGTGTGGTCGAGCTCACGATCGCGCTGCACCGCGTCTTCTCCTCGCCCGACGACCCCATCGTCTTCGACACGGGGCATCAGTCGTACGTCCACAAGCTGCTCACCGGCCGCAAGGACTTCTCGGGTCTGCGCGAACGCGGGGGTCTCGCCGGCTATCCGCAGCGCAGCGAGAGCCCGCACGACGTCGTCGAGTCGTCGCACGCCTCCAGCTCCCTGAGCTGGGCGGACGGCCTCTCCCGCGCGCTCACGGCCACCGGCCGGGCCGATCGTCATGTGGTCGCCGTCGTCGGCGACGGCGCGCTGACGGGCGGCATGACCTGGGAGGCCCTCAACAACATCACCGACGACAACAACCGCAACCTGGTCATCGTCGTCAACGACAACGGCCGCTCCTACGCTCCGACCATCGGCGGCATGGCGCGCTTCCTCAACCGGGTACGCGCCGGCGAGACCTACCGCGACCTGGATCGCCGCTCCGGCTCGCTCATCGAGCGGCTCGGCCCGGTCGCCAGGGCGGTGTATCGCGGCATCCGAGGCGGCACACGGGGCTTCCTCTCCCGCTTCACCAACAACGAGGAGCTCTACTCGAACCTCGACATCAAGTATCTCGGCCCTGTCGACGGTCACGACCTGGAGGCGATGCTCGAGACGCTCCAGCTCGCCAGGGACTACGGTGCGCCTGTGATCGTGCACGCGATCACGGAGAAGGGGCGCGGGTACGCGCCGGCCCGCAATGATGAGGCCGACCAGTTCCATGCCGTCGGACGCATCGATCCCGCGACCGGCGACGCGCTCGGCGCGAAGAAGTCGCTGGGGTGGACGGATGTCTTCTCCCAGGCGCTCGTCGACGTCGGGGAGCGTCGGCCGGAGGTGATCGCGATGACGGCCGCGATGCTGCGGCCGACCGGGCTCGCGGCGTTCGCGGAGCGCTTCCCCGACAGGGTGTACGACGTCGGCATCGCCGAGCAGCATGCCGTCGCGTCGGCGGCCGGTCTCGCCTACGGAGGGCTGCACCCGGTGGTCGCGATCTACGCGACCTTCATGGGGCGCGCGGTGGATCAGGTCCTGATGGACGTCGCCCTACACCGGGCGGGAGTGACCTTCGTGCTCGACCGGGCCGGAGTGACCGGCCCGGACGGCCCGAGCCACCATGGCATCTGGGATCTCGCGATGCTGCAGGTCGTGCCGAATATCCGCATCGCCGCACCGCGCGACGCGGTCACCCTTCGTGAAGCGCTCGACGAGGCGGTGGCCGTCGATGACGCGCCGACGGTGATCCGCTACCCGAAGAGCGAGGCCGTCGAGGAGGTCCCGGCACTGGAGCGCCTCGGCGACGGTGTGGACGTGCTCTGGCGAGGAGACACCGAGGACGTCCTGCTCGTCGGCATCGGACCCTTCGCCGAACTGGCGGTGGACGTCGCGGTGCGCCTGCGGGCACAGGGGATCGGTGCGACGGTCATCGACCCGCGCTGGGTGATCCCGGTCCGGCCCTCGGTCGTGGAGCTCGCGGCACGGCACCGCCTGGTCATCACCATGGAAGACGGCATCCGCGTCGGCGGGATCGGCACGCGCGTCCGTCAGGTGCTGCGCGAGGCCGGGGTCGACACCGCGGTGGACGAGCTCGGCCTTCCCGACGAGTTCATCGATCACGCGTCGCGTCAGCAGATCCTCGAGGACGCCGGTCTGACGGCGCCGAAGATCGCGCACGACGTCGTCGCGCAGGTGCTGGGAACCCGCATCCCGGTGGCGCGTCAGACCGACCAGACCGGAGCGATCGAGCTGCCCCTGCACGAGCCGCGCTGAGCGGCACCGACGATCGTCACGGCGCGAGTTCCGCGACGATCTCCGGGTTCGCCGCCGCCGCTCGGCCATCCCCGCGAAGGGCGAGGCGAGCCGAGAGCCACCAGCCCGACGGCACGGCCAGGGTCGCGGCGACGACGATGATGATCCACGTATAGGGGCCCGCCGTCCAGAACGCCCCTTCGTCGAGGCTCATGATCCACACCGCGAGGGTGCCGACCGCCGCGCCGAGTGCCGCGTAGACGAGCAGGTGGACGTACATCGGTCGCACGCGACGGAGGCCGCGTCCGATGGCCCACGCCACAAGAGCCCCGACGGCGGCTGCGACGAGCCCGACGGCGCCGGCGACGAGGAGGACCGCCGCGAAGATGAGCACATTCATCGTGAGAGCGAAGTCGATGTCGAAGTACGCCGCTTCCGGTCCGGTCCTGCTGAGGACCATCTCCACGACCATGGCGATCAGGAAGCCGCCGCCGAGCAGGATCATGAAGGCGCACCACGCGAATCCCGCACCGAGCCAGAGCTCGCCGGGGTGAAGGCCATGGGCTCCTCGGCGCTGCGGGGGACCTCTTCGACGTGGGAGCGCTCATGCGCACCTCCTGGACAGGCACCCTCCGAACGGGGCGATCAGCAGACGATACCGCGCCGCGGCCCAGCGGGGAAGAAGGCGCGACGGAGCACACTCGTCAAAGGAGAAGGAGCGAGGCGCCCGGGGGATGCCTCGCTCCTTCGTCGACCTCAGCGGTTCTCGATGCCGCGGATCGGCGGCGTGTGGAAGGTGCCGCCGAACACGCGCTCCGAGGCGCCCTCGCGGTCGAGGTACGGCGAGGCGCCGCCGTCGATGAAGGGCCAGCCGGCACCGAAGATGAGGCACAGGTCGATGTCCTCGACCTCGGGGACCACGCCCTCGTCGAGCATGATCCTGATCTCCTGGGCGAGCCCGTCCTGGACGCGACGGAGGATCTCCTCGGCGGATGCGGGCGAGCCGCCCACTGCGGGCTTGAGCACCTTCTCGGCGGCCTTGGTCCATCCGGTGACGCGGCCGGACTTGTCCTTCTCGACGACCTTCTCGAGCTCGGCGAGAGCGTGGAAGTTCTCGTTCGCGTAGAACCGCTCCGGGAAGGCGCGCACCATGGTGTCCTGGACGTGCGCCGCGACCTTCCAGCCGACGAGGTCGATCAGCTGGAACGGCCCCATCGGCAGGCCGATCGGCGCGAAGGCCTTCTCGACGTCGGTGACGGGAGTGCCCTCGTAGACGGCGCGGGCCGCTTCGCCCATGACCTTGGCGAGGAGGCGGTTGACGACGAAACCGGGGGCGTCGGCGGTGAGCACCGCGCTCTTGCCGAGGCCCTTGGCGACGACGAAGGCGGTGGAGAGCGCCGCATCCGATGTCTGCGGGGTCTTCACGATCTCGATCAGCGGCATGACGGCGACCGGGTTGAAGAAGTGGAAGCCGACCAGGCGCTCGGGGTGGGCGAGCGTGGACCCGATCTCCTCGACCGAGAGCGAGGAGGTGTTGGTCGCGAGGATCGCGTCTTCGGCGATGATCTTCTCGATCTCGCCGAAGACCTGCTGCTTGACCGAGACCTCCTCGAAGACCGCTTCGATCACGAAGTCGCAGTCCGCGTACTCGCTCTTGTCGATCGTGCCGCGGACGAGTCCGCGGAGCTTGCTCGCGGTGTCGGCGTCGATGCGACCCTTCTGCTCGAGCTTGCCGATCTCCTCGTGGATGTAGGCCACGCCCTTGTCGACGCGCGCCTGGTCGATGTCGGTGACGAGCACGGGCACCTGGAGGCGCCGGACGAACAGGAGGGCGAACTGGCTGGCCATGAGGCCCGCACCGATGATGCCGACCTTCGTGACCTTCTTGGCGAGCTCCTTGTCGGGTGCGCCGACAGGGCGCTTGGCGCGCTTCTGGACGAGGTCGAAGGCGTACATCGACGCGGCGAACTGGTCGCCGACGACGAGATCGGCGAGAGCCTCGTCCTCGCGGGCGAAGCCCTCGGCGCGGGTTCCGCCCTTGGCCTTGTCGAGCAGGTCCAGCGCGACGTAGGGGGAGCGCGGCACGGTGCCGATCTTCGATTCGAGCATGCCGCGGGCCATCTTGATCGCGATCGGCCACTTGGTCAGGCGCTCGACCTTGCCCGGCTCGTTCTTGCGGGTGACCTTGACGGAGCCGCTCAGGACCTCGTCGGCCCAGCGCAGCGAGTCCTCGAGGAACGCGGCCGCGGGGAAGATCGCGTCCACGATGCCGAGGTCGAAGGCCTGCTGGGGCTTGAGCATCCGGTTCTGCTTGAGCGGGTTGGAGATGACCACTTCGAGCGCGTTCTCGATGCCGATGAGGTTCGGCAGCAGGTAGGCGCCGCCCCAGCCGGGGATGATGCCGAGGAACACCTCGGGCAGGGCGATCGCGGCCGCGGAGGAGTCGACGGTGCGGTACGTCGAGTTGAGTGCGACCTCGAGGCCGCCGCCCAGCGCGAGGCCGTTCACGAAGGCGAAGGAGGGCACGCCGAGCTCGTGGAGCTTGCCGAACACGTGGTGTCCGAGCTGGGCGATCTTGCGCGCGTTCTCCTTGGAGCCGACGAGCGTGATGTCGCTGAGGTCGGCACCGGCGGCGAGGATGTACTGCTTGCCGGTCACGGCGACGGCGTCGATCTCGCCGGCGGCCGCACGGGCCTTCAGCTCGTCGAGGCGCTCACCCAGCTCGATGAGCGTCTTCGGGCCGAGCGTGTTCGGGCGGTTGTGGTCGCGGCCGTTGTCCAGGGTGATGAGCGCCAGGGTCTTGCCCGAGGCGAGACGGATGTCGCGCACGGGGAGTGCGTGACGACCTCGTCACCGGCGAGCTCGAGCAGCGAGGAGAAGTCGATGTTCTCGTAGTTCGTCATTGCCGTTTCCTACTTCTTCCCGGTGTAGTGGGGGTTCTCCCAGATGACGCTGCCGCCCTGACCGAGGCCGACGCACATCGCCGTCAGGCCGTAGCGGACGTCCGGGCGCTCGGCGAACTGCGCGGCGAGCTGGATCATGAGACGCACGCCGGATGCGGCCAGCGGGTGCCCGAGGGCGATCGCACCGCCCCACTGGTTGACGCGGGGTCGTCGTCGGCGATGCCGAAGTGGTCGAGCAGCGAGATCACCTGGATCGCGAAGGCCTCGTTGAGCTCGAACAGGCCGATGTCGTCGATCGTGAGTCCGGCCTTCTTGAGCGCCTTCTCGGTGGAGGGAATCGGTCCGATGCCCATGATCTCGGGCTGCACGCCGGCGAAGGCGTAGGAGACCAGACGCATCTTCGGGCGAGACCGAGTTCCTTCACCGCGTGGCCGGAGGCGAGCAGGCTCACTGTGGCCCCGTCGGTGAGAGGAGAGGCGGTGCCGGCGGTGACGCGGCCGTGCGGGCGGAAGGGTGTCTTCAGAACCGCGAGATCCTCCATCGTGGTCTGCGGGCGACGGCCCTCATCCTCGGTGGCCAGGCCCAGGCGCCGTCCTCGCCCTTCGTGGCGACGGGCACGAGGTCGGGCTGGATCTTGCCGGCGTCGTAGGCCGCCTGCGCCTTGTGCTGGCTGAGCATGCCGAAGCGGTCGGCGCGCTCCTTGGTGAGGTGCGGGAAGCGGTCGTGGATGCGCTCGGCCGTCACGCCCATGTTGAGGGCGGCCGGGTCGACCATCTTCTCCGCGACGAAGCGCGGGTTGGGGTCGGCGTTCGCTCCGATGGGGTGGCGGCCCATGTGCTCGACGCCGCCGGCGATCGCCACGTCGTACATGCCGAAGCCGATGGAGCCGGCGATCGTCGTGACGCTGGTCATCGCGCCGGCGCACATGCGGTCGATCGCGTAGCCGGGAACGGACTGGGGCAAGCCGGCGAGGATCGCGGTGCTCCGCCCGAGGGTGAGGCCCTGGTCGCCGGTCTGGGACGTCGCGGCGATCGCGACCTCCTCGACGCGGTCCTTCGGGACATCGGGATTGCGCTCCATCAGGCCGATCATGGCCTTGACGACGAGGTCATCCGCGCGGGTGTTCCAGTACATGCCCTTTTCGCCGGCGCGCCCGAAGGGGGTGCGGACTCCATCGACGAAGTAGACGTCCGAGATCTCGGCCACTCTGCCTCCAAGTTTGTGCGTGCTCTCAGGTTAGAGAACCACGGCGACCCTGACGGAATCGCTTGGATCGAGTCTACGAGTCTGAGGCGAGCGCGGCGTCGCCGTTTTGCAGAGCATCGACAAATGCGTCGGCGATTATCTGTGAGGTCTGCGCAATCTGCCAGGACCGAGCACCAAGTTCGGTGAGATCGGATGCCACATCCGACGCGCTCGATCCGCTCGGCTGCCAGCACACTCGGCGCAGGAAATCGGGGTGAGGAGGTTCTCGGTCGGCATGCCGAGCTCCTGCGCGCGCTGCTCGACGGCGGGGCGGGCGTGCTTCAGACGGGCATCGGCTTCCGGGTTGCGTTCCGCCCAGGCACGAGGCGGCGGCGGCGCATCACTGGGGATGCGCTCACGGGGCGGTTCGGGTGCGACGCGGCCGCGCTCGATGGCCTGCCACCAGCGGTCCAGCTGCGAGCGGCTGGCTCTGCCCTGGAAGGTCTTGAGCCCGGCGAGCGCGGCCTTCGACTGCGGAGCGGCGAGCACGGCGGCGACGAGGGAGCGGTCCGGGACGAGGCGCCCCGGCGAGACGTCCTTCTCCTGCGCGTACTCCTCGCGGGCGAGCCAGAGCTCTCGCGCGATGGCGAGGTTGCGTCCGCCGCGCACCTGGTGGAGACCGCTCAGGCGCCGCCACGGTTCACCGCGGGCGGGCTTGGGCTCACGTGTGCGTGTGGCCTCGAACTCCTGTGCGGCGAAGTCGGTCTTGCCCTGCTCCTCGAGCTCGGCGAGGAACTGACGGCGGATCTCGGGCAGGTAGACGACGTCGAGGGCGGCATACTCCAGCCAGGAATCGGGCAGCGGACGCGTCGACCAGTCGGCGGCGGAGTGCGCCTTGGCGAGGGAGACGCCCGTGACATGCTCGACGATCGCGCCGAGGCCGACCTTCTCGTATCCGAGGAGGCGGGCGGCGAGCTCGGTGTCGAAGAGGGAGGGCGGCACGAGATCGAGTTCGCGCAGCGACGGCAGGTCCTGGCTGGCCGCGTGGAGGATCCACTCCAGGCCGCCGATCGCCTCGCGCAGGGAGGAGAAGTCGTCGATGCCGATCGGATCGATGAGGTAGGTGCCCGCGTCTTCGCGGAACACCTGGATCAGATAGGCGCGCTGCGAGTAGCGGAATCCGGAGGCGCGTTCGACGTCGACGGCGGCGGGCCCCGTTCCCATGGCGAGGCGCGCGGAGGCCTCCCTGAGCCCGGAGACGTCACCGATCACGGTGAAATCAGCCACGCTGCCCCTTTCGTGCGCCGAATACGGCGATGTCCTCCGACCCCGGCGGGAGCCCTGCGAGCATCCCCACCAGTTCTGCCCATGCTTCCACATGTGCGGGGAAGGGGGCGACGGGCGACCAGGAGGCGCGCAGCTCCACCTGGGCTCCGTCTCCTTCGGAGGCGAGTCCGCCGAAGCCCTTGGAGATCGTCTTCGTGGTCGTCCCGGATGCGGCGTGGTAGGTCGCGCCGCGCGACTCGAGCGCATCGATGAGCCAGGACCAGGCCACCTCGGCGAGCAGCGGATCGGCACCGATCTCCGGCTCGAGCGGAGCCTGTGCGAAGGCCACGATGCGCCAGGGTCCGCCCCAGGAGGAGGGCTCGTCGGGATCGTGGAGGAGGACGAAGCGACCGGTCCCGTAGAGCGAATCGCCCTCCGCGTTCGGGCGGACATCGGCGGCCAGAGCGAGCGCGGCCGGCGCGAGGCCCGTCGGTGCCGGGATCTCGTGCACCACGATGTCTGCGCGGAAGGTCATCTTCCGCACCGAGGCGGCTGCATCCTCGAAGAGCGCATCGGGAACGATCGGGTCGGTCACGTGAACAGGCTAGAGTCAGGAGGCGATGAAGAGTCTCAGGCACGCCGCACGGGCAGCCCTCACCCTGCTGCTCGCTCTCGTGGCCGCGGGGTCGCTGCTGGCCCTGGTGGTCTTCCGCATCGCGCGCTCGGTCGTGACCCCGTCGCGGCGGAAGCCGGATCTGCAGATCCTCGCGATCGACACCTCCGCCCAGACGATCGAGCTGACCCGCACGGCCGACACCGAGCTGCCGGGGCGCTACGGGCTGCTGACGAGCGGCACATACGACTACATCAAGATCGGCGCCGTGCTGAGCACCGGCCCGATGAGCGTGCGTCGCAAGCTGCTGACGAAGATCGACGCCTCCGCACGGGTCGACAAGGACGCCGCCTTCAGCGGTTGGTACTACGCATCGCCCTCGGAGCTCCATCTTCCCTACGAATCGGTGATCATCGGCGCGCCGCACGGACCCTGCCCGGCCTGGTTCTTCCCCTCGGAGCGGGACACCTGGGTGATCCAGGTGCACGGGCGGGGCACGACGCGGGCGGAGTGCCTTCGTGCGGTCCCGGTCTTCCAAGCCGAGGGGTTCCCCGTCCTCGTGGTGTCCTATCGCAACGACGGGGAGGCCGCGCGCAGCCGGTCGGGCGCCTACGGGCTCGGCTCGACCGAGTGGCACGACGTCGATGCGGCGATCGGGCACGCCCTGCGTCACGGGGCCCGTCGCGTCATCCTGATGGGATGGTCGATGGGTGGTGCGATCGTCCTCCAGGCGCTGACCTCCTCGGTCCACCGCGAGCGCATCGCCGGCGTCGTGCTCGAGTCTCCGGTGGTCGACTGGCGCCCGGTGCTGGACTTCCACGCGAAGCTCGCCGGCATGCGCGATCCTCTGCCGGCGCTGGCGCTCGGCGCCCTCTCGTCGGATCTGACCGCGCGCCTGTCGGGCGCCGAGGCGGCGATACCCTTCGACCGGCTCGACATGGTCGCCCGCTCGGCCGAGCTCGGTGCACCCGTCCTATTGCTGCACAGCGACGATGACGGCTTCGTCCCCTCCGACGCCTCCCACGCGCTGGCGGAGGCGCGGCCCGATCTGGTGACCATGAAGGCCTTCACCGTGGCACGTCACACCAAGCTCTGGAACTACGATCAGCAGGGCTGGACGAAGGCGATCACCGACTGGCTGTCCGGCAACGGCTTCCTGAACGACTCTGCGGGCGACTAGGCGCGCCTCTCGCGGACCAGTCGTTTGGCCCGCATGAGCATGCCGGTCATCCCGGCGATGCGCAGCGGCGAGACCGCACGGGTCAGACCGATGCTCTGGGGGTAGTCGGCAGGGATGCCGAGAACCTGCTCTGCCGTCAGGCCGCTGATCCCCTGCACGAGGATGCCGGCGAAACCCCGCGTCGTCGGCGCCTCGGGCGGTGCCGTCGCGTGCATGGAGACGATGTCATGGTCATCGACGTCGACGAAGATGTAGACCGGCGACTGACACTCCGCGACCCGTTCGCTCAGCTCCGGATGATCGGCCAGTTCCTGCGGGAGCTCCGGCAGCTCGCCGGAGAACTCCAGGAGCAACTGGAGTCTGTCCGACTCGGGAAGCTCCAGGAACTCCGACCGGATGTCCGCGAGGGACTCGGGAAGGGTGGAATCGCTCACGCGAGCAATTCTGGCACGCTCAGAGCGAGCCCGGCTCGCTCCCGGTCACGATCGGAACGCGCACCGCGCTGCCCCACTCCGTCCAGGAGCCGTCATAGTTGCGCACCTTCTCGAAGCCGAGGAGATGCTTGAGCACGAACCAGGTGTGGCTGGAGCGTTCGCCGATGCGGCAATAGGCGACGATGTCGTCGCCATCGGTCAGGCCGGCACCGTCGCGATAGATCGCATCGAGCTCGGCGCGGGTCTTGAAACCGCCGTCCTCCGCGACGGCCTTCGCCCAGGGCACGCTCTGCGCGGTCGGGATGTGGCCGGCACGCAGTGCGCCCTCCTCGGGGTACGCCGGCGCCGAGGTACGCTCACCGCTGTACTCCTCGGGGGAGCGCACGTCGATGAGCGGGTTTCCGAGGTGCGCGAGCACGTCGTCCTTGTAGGCGCGCAGGATCGTGTCGTCGCGCTCGACCACCGGGTAGTCGGTGGGCTCGGGGGAGGGCGTCTCGGTCGTGATCTCCCTGCCCTCGGCGATCCAGCGGTCGCGGCCGCCATCGAGGAGGCGCACGTCCTCGTGGCCGAAGAGCGAGAACACCCACAGCGCGTAAGCGGCCCACCAGTTGTTCTTGTCGCCGTAGATGACCACGGTGTCGTCGCGTGAGATGCCCTTGCGGCTGAGGAGGGCGGCGAAGCCCTCACCGTCGACGTAGTCGCGTACGACCGGGTCGTTGAGCTCGGTGTGCCAGTCGACCTTCACGGCGCCCGGGATGTGACCGGTCTCGTAGAGGAGCACGTCCTCGTCGGACTCGACGACGACGAGACCCGGCTTCCCGAGATTCTCGGCGAGCCACTCGGTCGTGACGAGACGGCCGGGTTCGGCGTACTCGGCGAACTTGGGAGACGAGGTGTCGAGTTCGATGGTCACGATGCACTCCTTGTCGTCACGCGCGGCGTGGTTCGGGGAGACGGCGTAGGCTGGTGCCGTCCCCACTCACGTTAGTTGCCCTGGGTGACGTGCGCGTGAATCTCGTAAGACTTCGACACAGGAACCGCATGACCGACACCACCACCCAGACGGGGATCGTGCACCTCACGGATCGGATGCCGCAGATGGGCGGTGCCGAGATCCTGGCGAGCCTGGTCCCGCCGCCGCAGTTCGACGGGGCGACCTTCGACAGCTACCGCGCCGATGACGCCTACCCCTCCCAGGAGGAGGCCAAGCAGCTTCTGCTGCGCTTCGCCGGACGGTCCGTGCCGGTGAAGCGCGCCGGCCTGTTCAGCCGTCCCAAGAAGGAGACGCCGATGAAGCCCGGCGTCTACCTCGACGGCGGGTTCGGCGTCGGCAAGACCCACCTTCTCGCGGCGATCTATCACGCGATGCCCGCGCGCCGGAAGTACTTCGGCTCCTTCATCGAGTACACGGCTCTCGTCGGTGCGCTCGGGTACAAGAACACCGTCGACCTGCTGCGCGGTGCCGATCTGCTGTGCATCGACGAGTTCGAGCTCGACGATCCGGGCGACACGATGGTCATGACACGGCTGCTCGGCGAGCTCGTGGCATCCGGCACCCGCATGGCGGCGACCTCGAACACGCCGCCCAACGCCCTGGGCGAGGGGCGCTTCGCCGCGCAGGACTTCCTCCGCGAGATCCATCAGATGGCCGATCGCTTCCAGACCATCCGCATCGACGGCGTCGACTTCCGCCAGCGCTCCCTGGACGGGCAGGCCAAGGTCTGGGATGAGCAGTCCTATGCGGCCGAGATCACGGATGCGGCGGACGTCTCTGCGGCATCCGACGACTCCTTCGAGGACCTCGTGCGCCACCTCGCCCGCGTGCACCCTTCGCGGTACATCCGGCTCATCGACGGGCTGGCCGGCATCGGTCTCCGTGACGTGCACACGCTCACCGACCAGTCCGAGGCGCTGCGCCTGGTCGCTTTCGTCGATCGCGCCTACGATGCGCAGATCCCGGTGATCGCCACGGGAACCCCGCTCAACGAGGTCTTCAGCGAGGAGATGCTCGGCGGCGGGTACCGGAAGAAGTACCTCCGAGCCATCTCGCGCCTGGTCGCGCTGACCCACTCGCAGCGCGCGTAACACGCTTGTAACCCCTGTGCGTCTTACGTAACGCACACGAAACACTCCACGCCTCGTTCGGAAACGGATCGTCGCCACACTGGCAACCACCGAGTGAGCGCCCAGACCCGTCTCCGCACTCACACGGACCCTGTCACCAACCGATGTGAGGTAACACACAATGGACAACGGAGCCTTCGCCTGGGCCGTCACAGCCACCGCCCTGGTGCTGTTCATGACTCCCGGCCTAGCTTTCTTCTACGGCGGCCTGGTCAAAGCCAAGAGCGTCGTCAGCATGATGATGATGAGCTTCGGTGCGCTCGGGCTCGTCAGCGTGCTGTGGATTCTCTACGGCGCCAACATGAGCGCAGTCGACTCGGTGTGGGCCTTCGCGGGCAACCCGTTCTCGGACTTCGGCCTCGCAGGCATCGCCGACGACAACGAGGCGCTCATCGGCACCGCCTTCGGCGCCACCTTCGCCATCATCACCACCGCGCTGATCTCGGGCGCCATCGCCGACCGCGCGAAGTTCGGACCCTGGCTCATCTTCGCCGGTGTCTGGGCGACTCTCGTCTACTTCCCCGTCGCCGCGTGGGTCTGGGGTGGCGGCTGGATCCAGAACCTCGGTGAATCGCTGGGCTTCAGCGTCGAGGTGCTCGACTACGCCGGCGGCACGGCCGTGCACATCAACTCCGGTGCGGCGGCGCTCGCCCTGGCGATCGTGCTCGGCAAGCGCATCGGCTTCCAGAAGGGCATCCTCAAGCCGCACAACGTTCCGCTCGTGGTGCTCGGCGCCTCGATCCTGTGGTTCGGCTGGTTCGGATTCAACGCGGGTGCCGAGTTCGGCAACGACATGGCTGACGTGGGCATCATCGTCCTGAACACGATCGGCTGCACCGCGGCCGCTGTGCTCGCCTGGCTGGTCGTGGAGAAGATCAAGGAGGGCAAGCCCACCTCGGTCGGCGCGGCCTCCGGTGCCGTCACGGGCCTGGTCGCCATCACTCCCGCCTGTGCCTTCCTGACCCCGGTTGGGCGCTGCTGCTGGGTGTCATCGCCGGAACCATCTCGGCACTGGCCGTCGAGCTGAAGTTCAAGCTCGGCTTCGACGACTCGCTCGACGTGGTCGCCATCCACCTGATCGCCGGCGTCGTCGGCACGCTGTACCTCGGCTTCTTCGCCACCGGCACCGGCCTGTTCCTCGGTGGCGGCTTCGAGCAGCTGATCGTGCAGTTCATCTCGGTGGTCGCCGTGGCCGGCTACTCCTTCGCCGTCGCCCTGGGCCTCGGCTTCCTTATCGAGAAGACCATCGGCTTCCGCGTGAAGAACGAGGACGAGATCGCCGGCGTGGACCTGGTCGTCCACGGCGAGGAGGGCTACGCGATGGCCAACGACTGAGGACGGGTAGGGTGTCCGTGTGAGTGCGCTCAAGGACATCCTCTCCGGTCTCGCTCAAGGCCTCATCACAGCACTGAGTGACCAGACGCCCCGGCAGGAGCATCCGCCGGGGCGTTCTGGCGCGCCGACGCCGACGCTGAACCCGAAGCCTCGAGGGCAGACCGGCGGCGTCTCCCCGTCGCCGGAAGATCTCGAGCACGGCAGGGCCCGGGAGCCGAGACCATCGCGGTGGATCCTCAGCGTCTGCCCGATGTGCGCATCACCTATGCGCCGTCGCGCGACGGGGATCCGGATGCCGGTGAGGTGATCTGGACGTGGGTGCCCTATGAGGAGAACGACGGTCGCGGCAAGGACCGTCCGGTGCTGGTCATCGGACGCCAGTCGGCGGATCGTGTCTATGCGGTGCGCATGACGAGCAAGGCGCATGAGGGCTCCCGCAACTACCTCCCGATCGGGCCGGGTGACTGGGACTCCCAGGGGCGTCCGTCCTGGGTCGACATCGAGCAGCTCTACAGCGTGCACACGACCGGCATGCGGCGCGAGGCGGCGACCCTGGACAAGGAGCGCTACATCGTCGTCGCGAGGGCCCTGGTGCAGCGCTACGGCTGGGCGGTGGGGGAGGAAGGCTAGCGCCGGGCTTCCGGCGCGTCGTGGAGCTCGTGGACGGCGCTCGTGCCGCTGCCGGGCCGCGACTCCCACGCCCAGGTCTCTTCGAGCGTGAGGCGGCCGTCGTCGCCGCGGACGATCACCGAGGTGCACCGGCCCGTCGACGTCTCGCCGTCGGCGCTGAGCTGGCTGTAGCGGAAGTGCAGCGTGTCGCCGTGGCGCGTGCCCACGAGGAAGCCGCGTCGCACGTCGCCGCCGGCGTAGGAGGCCCAGATCTCGGCATCCGACTCGTGGTACTCGAAGATCGTCTCGGGCCCGACCTCCCCGCCCTCCGTGGGCGCGGATGCGGCGAAACGCAGGCCGTCGAGAGAGGGGAGCGGAGGGGTGTTCGTCATGAGAGGACCTCGGTGTGTGGTGGGCGATACCAGACTCGAACTGATGACCTCTTCCGTGTGAAGGAAGCGCGCTACCAACTGCGCCAATCGCCCATGACCGCAAGCGGTCGAGTATTGATAGTACCGGATGCGAGAGGGGTTCCCGAACCGGGAAACATGACACGCGCGGAATGTGTCCCGGTTTTGACTGGGAGCGAGTTTCGGCTAAAGTCGTTCAAGCGCCGGTAACCCGGAGCAAACGCGGATGTAGCGCAGTTGGTAGCGCATCACCTTGCCAAGGTGAGGGTCGCGAGTTCGAGTCTCGTCATCCGCTCGAGTGCAGGAATCCCCGCCAGGGATTCACGGCACGTGGGGTCAATCCACACGGTGGCGTGGCCGAGCGGCTAGGCACCGGCCTGCAAAGCCGTTTACACGGGTTCGAATCCCGTCGCCACCTCACCGCAACAACTTAACAGCCCGAACGGGCGCGATTGGCGCAGCGGTAGCGCGCTTCCCTGACACGGAAGAGGTCACTGGTTCGATCCCAGTATCGCGCACTCACGAACCCCCGGATCTCCGGGGTTTTCTGGTTTCTGCGGGTCGCCACGCACTCTGCGCGGCTAGCATGTCTGCATGGCCCAACTCGTGCTGACCGTCGTCGGGGATGATCGTGCCGGACTCGTCAAGGCGCTCGCGGAGGTCGTGAGCGATCACGACGGCAACTGGGAGCGCAGCGAACTGGCAGAGCTCGCCGGTGCCTTCGCCGGCATCGTGCTGGTGTCGGTGCCGGACGAGCGCGAGGCGGCCCTCACCGCGGCGCTCCACGAACTGGACGGGCTGCTGCGGATCACCGCGCACAGCGGTCTCGCGGCATCCGATGGCCGCGGCGACGCAGAGACGATCACGTTCTCGGTGCTCGGAAACGACCGCCCGGGCATCGTGCGCGAGGTGACCGCCGCTCTCGAACGCAACGGCTTCACGATCGACCGCTTCACGAGCCAGACGCGCGAAGCGCCCATGGCCGGCGGCACTCTCTTCGAAGCATCGGTGCAAGCCCGCGCCACGCAGGCCGCAGACCGTGAGCGGGCGACATCCGATCTGGAACAGCTCGCACACGAGATCCAGGTGGAGCTCACCGTGGCCTGAACGGCGCACAGGGCGAGGTTCCGAGGCAGCCGGAACGGAGACGGATAGACTCCGAACAGGGGGCTTCCTCACGCGCGCCTTTCGCGCACATCACCGTCGCACCAGGAAGATCATCAGCATGCGTCAGCACACCATCGCCGGATTCTCTGTCATCGTCATTGCCGGAGCCCTCGCGCTCACCGGCTGCTCGGGCGTCGATCAGGGCGTCGCGTCGGGCGGAAGCCAGAGCGTCGCGGAGGCCTGTCAGGTCGCGAACGACACCATGGAAGCGGTCGGCACCGAGGTGTCGGCCTCGATGGAGGATCTCTCCGTCGGCGAGTTCGGCGCCGCGGTCGAGGCCTTCACACAGCTCAGTGATGGTCTCGACGAGACCGTGACGAAGGTGTCGAACACCGAGGTCAAGGCGGTCCTCAGCGATCTGAGCGGCCATGTCGGCGACTTCGCCGACCTCTTCGACGGTCTGGACGACGGCGACCTGACCGGGGTCGCCGACAGGCTCGACGACTTCGAAGCGATCATGACCGGGATCCAGGAGTCCGCCGTCAAGCTCGAAGAGCTCTGCGGAGCCTGACCCTACCCTCGCACCGGATGCCCCGCCTCGGTCGCGGGGCATCCGGCGGTGAGCGGAGGCTCCAGCAGAGTGCGAAACCTCGATAAGCTGGATGCCATGGAACAACGCTGGCTTCGCGCCGCAGTAGCGGCGTCCGTCACACGAACGTCTCGCGCCTGAGCGGGCAGAGCGCGATGCGCTCGAAGCTGAGCACCCATCATCCTTGCCGCATTCTGGAGAAGTTCTCTTGACCGACCCTGCATCCTCACCGTCCGTTTCGTTCCCGGCCGACGGCTTCGCGCTGTTCCCGGACCGCTCCGTCGTCGCCATGCGCGTGAACGGCGAGCTGAAGGACCTCGCTACCGTCGTAACGGAGACGGATGCCGCAGAGCCGGTTCACGTCGACAGCCCCGACGGCCTCGACATCCTGCGCCACTCCGCCGCGCACGTGCTCGCGCAGGCGGTGCAGCGCATCCGTCCGCAGGCGAACCTCGGCATCGGCCCGCCCATCGAGAACGGGTTCTACTACGACTTCGGTGTCGATGAGCCTTTCACTCCGGAAGACCTGAAAGCGATCAAGAAGGAGATGGAGCGGATCGTCCGCGAGAACCAGCGGTTCGTGCGCCGGGTCGTCTCCGACGAGGACGCGCAGGCGGAGCTGGCCGGAGAGCCCTTCAAGCTCGAGCTCATCGGGCTCAAGGGCGGCGCGGCGAACGCGGCCGAGGGCGCCTCCGTCGAGGTGGGCGCCGGCGAGCTGACGATCTACGACAACGTCACTCGCGACGGCGAGACCGCGTGGAAGGACCTCTGCCGCGGCCCGCACGTGCCCGGCACCCGGATGATCGGCAACGGCTGGGATCTCACCCGCGTCGCCGGCGCCTACTGGCGCGGCAGCGAGAAGAACCCGCAGCTGCAGCGCATCTACGGCACTGCATGGCCCACGAAGGACGAGCTGCGCGCCTACCAGCACCGGCTCGAGGAGGCCGCCAAGCGTGACCACCGCAAGCTCGGCAAGGAGCTCGACCTCTTCTCCTTCCCTGACGAGATCGGCTCGGGACTGTCCGTCTGGCACCCCCGCGGTGGGATCGTGCGGGGTGAGATGGAGCAGCACGCCCGTCGTCGGCACGTCGAGGGCGGCTACACCTACGTGTACACGCCGCACATCTCCAAGGAAGACCTGTTCCTCCAGTCGAACCACCTCGTGACCTACAAGGAGGGCATGTTCCCGCCCATCCACATGGACGAGGAGCGCGACGCGGAGGGCAACGTCACCAAGCAGGGCGTGGACTACTACCTCAAGCCCATGAACTGCCCGATGCACATCCTCATCTTCAAGGAGCGCGCCCGCAGCTACCGCGACCTCCCGATGCGTCTGGCCGAGAACGGCACGGTGTACCGCAACGAGCTCTCCGGCACGCTGCACGGTCTCACGCGCGTCCGGGGATTCACCCAGGACGACTCGCACCTCTTCGTCACCCCCGAGCAGCTGGAGAGCGAGACGACCCGGGTCATCGAGTTCGTCATCTCCATGCTGCGCGACTTCGGCCTGGACGAGTTCGAGCTGGAGCTGTCGATGCGCGACGACGAGAAGGAGAAGTGGATCGGCTCCGACGAGTTCTGGGAGTACTCCACGAACGCGCTGCGCAACGTGGCGCTGAAGACCGGCCTGAAGCTCACCGAGGTGCCGGGCGAGGCGGCCTTCTACGGGCCGAAGATCGACCTGAAGACCCGGGATGCGATCGGTCGCGTCTGGCAGCTGTCGACCGTCCAGGTCGACCCGAACCTGCCCGAGCGCTTCGGCCTGGAGTACACGGGCCCTGACGGCGAGAAGCACCGCCCGATCATGATCCACCGTGCCCTCTTCGGTTCGATCGAGCGCTTCTTCGCGATCCTGCTGGAGCACTACGCCGGGGCCTTCCCGGTGTGGCTTTCGCCGGTGCAGGTCGTGGGCATCCCCGTCGCCGAGGAGTACGCGCCGTACCTCGACGGCATCGTCGAGCGTCTGCGCGGGGCCGGCGTGCGCGCCGAGGTCGATCACTCCGACGACCGGATGCAGAAGAAGATCCGTACGCACACGACGCAGAAGGTGCCGGTCCAGCTGATCGCGGGGGAGAAGGATCGCGACGGCGGCACCGTCTCCTTCCGCTTCCGCGACGGCTCGCAGACCAACGGCGTCCCCGTGGACGAGGCGATCGAGAAGATCCTCGCGGCGATCGAGGGCAAGGCGCTGGTGAACTCGGCCGAGGACTTGGCGTGAGCGACCCCTCGATGGGCTCGGAGGCCGAGGCGGCGGACGGACTCGTCGGGGTTCCCGACGAGTTCCAGCGGCTGTGGACGCCGCACCGGATGGCCTACATCAAGGCCGGCCCCGAGCCACTGCGCGAGGTCTGCCCGTTCTGCGAGGCACCGGAGAAGCGCGACGGCGAGAGCCTCATCGTGGCACGCGGCCTGACGGCCTATGTCGTGCTGAACCTCTACCCGTACAACTCCGGGCACCTGCTGGTCTGCCCCTACCGGCACATCCCGACGTACGACGAGGCCACGGGCGAGGAGGTCGCCGAGATCGGCGCCCTCACGCAGACGGCGATGCGCGTGCTCCGCGCGGTGTCGCGCTGCGACGGCTTCAACATCGGGATGAACCAGGGCGCGGTCGCCGGAGCCGGCGTCGACGCCCACTTGCACCAGCACGTCGTGCCCCGATGGACATCGGATGCGAACTTCTTCCCGATCATCGCGAAGACGAAGGCGCTGCCGCAGCTGCTGGGCGAGGTGCGCGACGCGATCGCGGGGGCCTGGCCGGCGTCCTGATCGCGTCTCGTCTCGCTTCGCTCGCGGGGCGACCGGAACGAGTGGGCGGTCAGCGGACGCGCGTGGCGGCGAACTGCAGGCGCGGGTGCGCGTAGAACTCCTGCGCCTCGATGAGCTGCAGCTCTCGCCTGCCGGATTCGTGGGTGAGGCGCAGCAGGTCGTAGACGCTCGACGCCGTGCGCTCGAGGGCGGCTGCGGCATCCGATGTCGCCGTGTAGTGCGCCGAGAACAGCGCTGCCGTCACATCGCCGGAGCCGTTGGCCTTCATCGGCAGCAGCGGCGTCTGCACGATCCAGGCTCCGTCGTCGGTCACCGCCAGCATCTCGATCGTCCCCTCCGGGCGGTCGGGCCGCTCGACGCTCGTCACGAGGATCGTGCGCGGACCCATCGACCGGGCGAGGTCGGCCGATGCGAGCGTCGACTCGAGCGTGTCGGGCTCGGTACCGGTGAGGTAGCCGAGCTCGAACTGGTTCGGGGTGATGAGGTCGGCGACCGGAACGACCTTCTCGCGGAGGAGCTCCGGGATGGCGGGAGCGACGAAGCAGCCCGACTTCGCGTTGCCCATGACAGGATCGCAGGCGTAGATCGCCGCGGGATTGGCCGCCTTCACCCGCGCGACGGCGTCGATGATGACGTCTGCGATGCCCTCGCTGCCCTGATACCCCGAGAGCACGACATCGATCTCGGCGAAAGCGCCACGCTCCTCGATCCCGGTGATGACCTCGCGCACGTCCTCCGGCGCGATGAGCGGCCCGCGCCAGGCGCCGTACCCGGTGTGGTTGGAGAAGTTCACCGTGTACACGGGGAGGACCTCGACGCCGATGCGCTGAAGAGGGAAGACGGCGGCGGAGTTTCCGACATGGCCGTAGGCGACCGCCGACTGTATCGAGAGCACTGTCATCCTTCGATCCTCTCACTCCTCGGAATCGTCCCGCGAACGCTCCCGCTCACGACACGGCGTCGGCAAGATCGGTGGCGAGCAGAGCAGCGTCCGCATCACTCAGATCGTGCACCGTCAGGCGCAGGTGATGCGAGGGACCCTCGGCATCCAGTGCGAACTCGTCGCCCGTCCGTGCCAGCCAGCCTCGGCGCATCAGGCGCTCGACCACGGTTCGCGCAGGGATCGGCAGACCCACCCAGAGATTCAGGCCGTCGCCGGCGGTCACCGTGAGCCCGAGCGCGCTCAGACGCGCGACGAAGGCGGCGTTGCGTGCGGCATAGTGTCGGCCGGCATCCGCTATCGACGCCCGCACGGCCTCGTCCGAGAGCTGCGCGTAGGTGAGACGCTGCAGCAGGTGGCTGACCCACGTCGTACCGGGGCTCAGCCGCATCGCGAGGCGGTCGGCGGTGGTCGGGTCGGTCGCCGCCACCGCGAGGCACATGTCGGGTCCGAGGAACTTCGACACCGAGCGCACGAGGGCGAACCGTTCGTGGTCCGCGCTGATGAGCGACTCGTAGGGGTGCTGGGCGAGCAGCGAGAAGTGATCGTCTTCGACGATGAGCACGTAGGGGTGGTCGGCGAGCAGCGCACGCAGCTCGGCGGCTCGCCGGGGCGACAGGTTCGCTCCCGTGGGGTTCTGCGCGCGCGGGGTGCAGATGAGGGCCCGGATGCCGGCATCGAGCGCCTTCCGCAGGCCGTCGACGGTCATCCCCTCGTCGTCGACGGGGACGCGGATCGCGCGGTAGCCGCCCAGACGCACGGTGTGGATGCTGGACAGGAAGCAGGGGTCTTCGAGGGCGACCGCGTCGTCGCGCATGAGCGCCTGCGCGAGAAGGCGCTCGACGGCGTCCACCGCGCCGCTCGTGACGGTGATGCGGACCGTTTCGGGGGCCAGGTCGGCCTCGACCCAGTTCAGCGCCCACGCCTCCAGGTCCTGATCGATCACCGGCTCGCCGTACAGCACCGGCCGACCGGCGGCCGCGGTCAGAGCACGAGCGGGGTCGGGGATGCGTGCCGGGTCGGGGTTTCCGGTGCCGATATCGCGCAGGACCGTCCCCGGCGAGTAACCCTCCTGCGGACCGCGGTCTGCGGCGGCGAGCGTGGTGCCCGCGCGGCCGCGGCTGACGACGAGGCCGGCCGCGGCGAGCTGCTGATAGGCGGATGCCGCGGTGTTCCTGTTCACGCCGAGCAGAGTCGCCAGATCGCGCACGGAGGGGAGGAGTTCACCAGGGGAGAGCAGGCCGCGGTCGCGCAGCGAGCGGACGCTGTCGGCGATCTCGCCGGCGGTCGTACCCGTGATCAAGGTGCTCATGGTGTGACCGAGTCTATCTTTGTCCTGCATCAGTGGTAAGTTCTGTCCTAGGTCAAACGTTCCGCCATCCCGAGAGGCTCTGAGATGTCTGCTGCAGAAACCACCACCGGAACCGGGCGCGTCAAGCGCGGTCTCGCCGAGATGCTCAAGGGCGGCGTCATCATGGATGTCGTCACGCCCGAGCAGGCCAAGATCGCCGAAGACGCGGGTGCGGTCGCCGTCATGGCGCTGGAGCGCGTGCCCGCCGACATCCGTGCGCAGGGCGGCGTCTCGCGCATGAGCGACCCCGACATGATCGACGGCATCATCGAGGCCGTCTCCATCCCGGTGATGGCCAAGGCCCGCATCGGGCACTTCGTCGAGGCGCAGGTGCTCCAGGAGCTCGGCGTCGACTACATCGACGAGTCCGAGGTGCTCTCGCCCGCCGACTACGTCAACCACATCGACAAGTGGGGCTTCGACGTGCCCTTCGTCTGCGGTGCCACCAACCTGGGAGAGGCGCTGCGCCGCATCACCGAGGGTGCCGCGATGATCCGATCCAAGGGCGAGGCCGGAACCGGCGACGTCTCCGAGGCGATGAAGCACATCCGCAAGATCCGCGGCGAGATCGCGGCCCTGGCCGCGCTGTCGAGGGACGAGCTGTACGTCGCGGCGAAGGAGCTGCAGGCGCCGTACGAGCTGGTCACCGAGATCGCCGAGACCGGAAAGCTCCCCGTCGTGCTGTTCGTCGCGGGCGGCGTCGCCACTCCCGCGGATGCCGCGATGATGATGCAGCTGGGCGCCGACGGCGTCTTCGTGGGCTCGGGCATCTTCAAGTCCGGCAACCCCGCCGAGCGCGCCGCCGCGATCGTGAAGGCGACGACGGCCTACGACGACGCCAAGGTCATCGCCGACGTCTCGCGCGGGCTCGGAGAGGCCATGGTCGGCATCAACGTCTCCGACCTTCCCGCGCCGCACCGCCTCGCCGAGCGTGGCTGGTGACGTCGCCGCGTTTCGTCTCGCTCCGCTCGCTCAACGACCGGGACCGCGTACGTGTCTGAGACCGTAGGCGTTCTCGCACTGCAGGGCGATGTGCGTGAGCACGAGGCGGCGCTCACCGCGCTGGGCGCGGAGGTCGTGCGCGTGCGGACGCCGGAGCAGCTCCGGCAGGTCGGCGGGCTCGTCATCCCCGGAGGGGAGTCGAGCGTGATCGACAAGCTCTCGCGGATCTTCGGCGTGCAGCATCCGATCCGCGAGGCCATCCGCGCGGGCATGCCCGTGTACGGCACCTGCGCAGGGCTCATCATGCTCGCCGACACCGTCCTGGACACCATCGACGGGCAGGAGTCCTTCGGCGGTCTCGACGTCGCCGTGCGCCGCAACGCCTTCGGACGGCAGACGGAGTCCTTCGAGACGGAGCTTCCGGTTCCCGTGCTCGGCGAGCCGCCCGTGCCGGCGACGTTCATCCGCGCGCCGGCCGTCGAACGGGTCGGCCCGGGGCGACGTCGCTGGCGACGCTCCCCGACGGCACCGTGGTCGCGGTCGAGCAGGGCGCGCTGCTGGGAACCTCCTTCCATCCGGAGATGAACGGCGAGCTGCGCTTCCACGCACGGTTCCTCGATCATGTGCGTCGGCGAGGCGTTCGTTAGAATGGACGACGCCCTCCCGGACGGGTGGGGCGCGGAGACACGAGCGGAGTTTCATGTCAGGGCATTCCAAGTGGGCGACGACCAAGCACAAGAAGGCCGTCATCGACGCGCGTCGTGCGAAGTCGTGGGCCAAGCTCATCAAGAACATCGAGGTGGCGGCGAAGCTCGGCGGACCTGACCTGCAGGGCAACCCGACGCTCTTCGACGCCGTGCTGAAGGCGAAGAAGACCTCGGTGCCCAAGGACAACATCGACCGCGCGATCAAGCGTGGCGCGGGCATCGGCGGCGAGGCCGTCGAATACTCCTCGATCATGTACGAGGGCTATGGTCCGAACGGCGTGGCGCTCATGATCGAGTGTCTGACCGACAACAAGAACCGTGCCGCCGCCGAGGTGCGCACCGCGCTCACCCGCAACGGCGGCACGCTCGCCGACCCGGGCAGCGTCGCCTACAACTTCACGCGCAAGGGCGTCATCGTCGTCGGCAGCGAGGGTACGACCGAAGACGATGTGATGCTGGCGGTGCTGGACGCCGGCGCCGAAGAGGTCGAGCCGCATGCGCAGGGCTTCGAGGTCATCACCGAGGCCACCGATCTGGTGACGGTGCGCACGGCGCTGCAGGAGGCGGGCATCGACTACGAGTCGGCGGACGTCGAGTTCGTGCCGAATCTGAAGGTCGAGATCGACGCCGACACGGCCCGCAAGATCTTCCGTCTCATCGACGCGCTCGAAGACAGCGACGACGTGCAGAACGTCTACAGCAACTTCGACCTGACCGCAGAAGTGCAGGCCGAGCTCGAGAACGACGACTGATCTCGCTTTCCCGGTCGTTGAGCGAGCTTTGGCGTTTCGGCTCCGTCGCTTCGCGCCCTCGCTCAGCGACCGGATATGACGGTGCCGGGCGGCGGCGTGCCGAACGGAGCGGCGACCGTCCTCCCCGTAGCCTGAAGCCGTGACCACCCCTCGACTGCGCGTGCTCGGAATCGACCCCGGGCTGACCAGGTGCGGCGTCGGAATCGTCGACGTCGACCGCTCGCGCCGCGCGAGCCTCGTGCACGTCGGCGTCGTGCGCAGCACCGCCGACGCTCCGGTGGCCGAGAGGCTGGCGGCGGTGGCCGCCGGCATCCGATCCGCCATCGAGACGCACGCACCCAATGTCGTCGCCGTCGAGCGCGTCTTCGCCCAGCACAACACGCAGACCGTGATGGGCACGGCCCAGGCCAGCGGTGTGGCGCTGCTGCTCGCCGCCGAGGCGGGCCTGCCCGCGGCCACGCACACGCCGAGCGAGGTCAAGGCGGCCGTCACCGGCTACGGATCCGCCGACAAGCGGCAGGTCCAGGCGATGATCGCCCGGATCCTGCGCCTGGATGCGCCGCCCACTCCGGCGGATGCCGCAGACGCCCTGGCGATCGCGCTCTGCCACGCTTGGCGGCGGGGGAGCCTCGTCGCCGCGGCGGCAGAGGCGCTCACCCCCGCCCAGAGGGCGTGGGCGGAGGCGGAGCGTGTCGCTCGAACATAAGTACGACCCGAACGCGTAGGCTGAAGCCATGATCTCCTCACTGCATGGCACGGTGCTCGCCACCGGCCCTGATCACGTCGTCATCGAGGTGGGGGGCGTCGGCTTCTCCGTGGCGGTGCCCGGAGACGTCGCGCACACCGCGCACGCGGGGGAACGGCTCAGGCTGCACACCCAGCTCATCGTGCGCGAAGACGCGCTCTCGCTGTACGGCTTCGCCGAGGCCGATGAGCTGGAGGTGTTCAGCCATCTGCTCACGGTGACCGGCGTCGGTCCCAAGTCCGCTCTGGGTGTCATCGCCCACCTCACCGTCGATCAGATCGCCGTCGCCGTCGCCGAGGAGGACGACGCGCCGTTCCGGAGGGTGTCGGGCATCGGTCCGAAGACCGCCAAGCTCATCGTCATGCAGCTGGCCGGCAAGCTCACGGCTCCCGTGCGGACGGATGCCGCGGCATCCGCCTCGTCGGCGATCCTCGATCAGGTCACCGCCGCACTCGTCGGGCTCGGCTGGTCCGAGAAGGTCGCCGCCGAGGCGGCGATGCAGACCGCGGAGGGCGCGAGCGACGCCGAGCGCCGGTCGGTCGCCGGACTCCTGCGCCGCACGCTCGCGGCACTCGGTCCGGCGCAGGCGGGAGCAGCCCGTGGCTGACTTCCTCGATGCCGCCGAACCGTTCGACGAGACCGAACTCGCCGTCGAGGGCGCCCTGCGTCCCGCGACGCTGTCCGAGTTCGTCGGGCAGCACAAGGTCCGCGGGCAGTTGCAGCTCCTTCTCGATGCCGCCCGTCTGCAAGACCGGCCCGCCGACCACATCCTCATGTCGGGTCCTCCCGGACTCGGGAAGACGACGCTCGCGATGATCGTCGCCAACGAGAGCAATCGTCCGCTGCGCCTGTCGAGCGGTCCCGCCATCCAGCACGCCGGCGACCTGGCCGCACTGCTGTCGAGCCTCACTCCGGGCGAGGTCCTGTTCATCGACGAGATCCACCGGATGGCCCGCTCGGCCGAAGAGATGCTCTACCTCGCGATGGAGGACTTCCGCATCGACATCATGGTGGGCAAGGGGCGGGGGCGACGAGCATTCCGCTGGACCTGGCGCCCTTCACCCTCCTCGGGGCCACGACGAGGTCGGGGCTTCTGCCCAACCCGCTGCGCGACAGATTCGGCTTCACCGCGCACCTGGAGTACTACGAACCGGAAGAGCTCGAGCAGGTCGTCGCCCGTTCCGCCTCCATGCTCGGCGTCGTCATCCCGCAGGAGGCGCGCGCCGAGATCGCGCGGCGCTCGCGCGGGACGCCGCGCATCGCGAACCGTCTCCTGCGGCGGGTGCGGGACTACGCCCTCGTCCACGGCGGCTCCGACTCCGCGGCGAGTCTGGACGACGTGCAGGCGGCGCTGGAGCTCTACGATGTCGACCCGATCGGCCTGGACCGTCTCGATCGCAGCGTCCTCGACGCGCTGGTGCACAAGTTCAACGGCGGACCGGTGGGTCTGAGCACCCTTGCCGTGGCGGTCGGTGAGGAGGCCGAGACGGTCGAGAGCGTCGTGGAGCCCTACCTTGTGCGCATCGGATTCCTCGGACGCACGCCCCGCGGCCGCATCGCCACCCCTGCGGCCTATGCGCACCTCGGCGTCAGACCCGTGCATGAGGGTCTGGGGCTGCATGACCTATAATCACTGAAGGCTCCTCCCGAATCCCCATTTGCGCGCCGTCGGCGTGATTTCTCGAAAGGCTTGCAACCTCTTATGCCCACCGAATTCTTGCTTTTTGGCGCACTGGGTCTTCTGCTGGTGTTCATGATCTTCAACACCCGCCGCCGCACCCGTCAGATGAAGGCGGAGCAGGAGGAGAAGCGCGCGGGCACCGTTCCCGGCGCGAAGGTGCTGCTCCAGGGCGGCCTGTACGGCACGATCGTGTCCTACGACGGTGAGGACCTCGATGCTCCCGCTCTGGTCGAGCTCGCTCCCGGCACCGTCGTCGAGGTGCACAGCCAGGCGATCCTGCGCATCGTCGACCCGGTCGAGGTCCCGGAAGACGCCTCGGATCTCACCGACGAGGAGGACGGCGACGACGTCGAGCCCTCGTCCGGCATCGAGACGCCCGAAGAGACCCGTGCGCGCCTGGAGCGCGACGGCGACGACAAGTAATCGCCAGCGCATCCCCGACAGAAACCTGAACTCACGTGGCCTCATCTTCTCCGGTTCGTCATGCGTGGCGAGTCCTCCTCGGTCTGCTCCTCGTCACCGCCGCGCTCTTCGGCGTGAACGCCGTCGGCGTCCACGTCGTCAAGGAGAGCTCGTGGGCGCCTGAGCTCGCGCTCGACCTGCAGGGCGGCACGCAGATCGTGCTGAGCGCGGTCACGGAGGAGAATGCCAACCCCACACAGGAGCAGCTCGACCAGGCCGTCCAGATCATCCGCCAGCGCGTGGATGCGGCGGGTGTCGCTGAAGCCGACATCACCACCGAGGGCGGGCGCAACATCGTCGTCCAGCTCCCCGGCGTCGTCGACGAAGAGACCCGCGCCCGCATCGAGGCGAGCGCACAGATGGAGCTGCGCGCCGTGATCGCCGCTTCCGCGGGCACGAACCAGTTCATGGGCGAGGACGGTCAGCCCACGCCGTACCCGAGTCCGGATCCGACTCTGAACGCGATTCCGACGCCGGAGCCGACCGACGGCAGCGATCTGGCCTGGGTCACCGACAAGCTCGAGGCCGAGTTCTTCGCCTACGACTGCGCCAACCCCGAGAACAACCCGAGTCAGGCACCCGCGAGCCAGCCGCTCATCACGTGCGACACCTCGGGCACGGTCAAGTACATCCTCGGCCCGGCCGAGCTCGACGGCTCGTCCATCGACGACGCCGTGGCCGGCCGCGACCCGAACTCCGGCGCGTGGACGGTGCAGCTCACCTTCGACGCGGAGGGACGAGAGACGTTCGGCGAGATCAGCCAGCGTCTCTATGGAGCGACCGAGCCGCTCAACCAGTTCGCCTTCGTCCTCGACGGCGCGGTCATCTCCGCTCCTCGGATGCAGGCGGTCATCCTCACCGGCAACCCGAGCATCTCGGGCAGTTTCACGCAGGAGAGCGCACAGCTGCTGGCCGATCAGCTCCGCTACGGTGCGCTGCCGCTGAGCTTCACCGTCGAGAGCACCAACACGATCTCGGCGACCCTCGGATCGCAGCAGTTGCAGATCGGCCTCATCGCCGGTCTCATCGGTCTCGCGCTCGTCGCCCTCTACTCCTTGCTGAGCTACCGGACACTGGGCGTGGTGATCATCGCCTCGCTGGCGGTGATGGCGGTGCTGACCTATATCCTCATCGCGATCCTCGCGTGGCGAATAGGGTTCCGCCTGTCTCTGGCCGGTGTGGCCGGTCTGATCGTCGCGATCGGTTTCTGTGCTGACTCGTTCATCGTCTACTTCGAACGAATACGAGACGAGATGCGCGACGGCAAGGGCATCACGACGGCCGTCGAAGACGGGTGGGCCCGCGCCAAGCGCACGATCTACATCTCCAAGTCGATCAACGTCCTCGCCGCCGTGGTGCTGTACGTCCTCGCCGACTCGACGGTGAAGGGCTTCGCGTTCACGCTGGGGCTCACGACGATCCTCGACGTCTTCATCTTCATCGTCTTCACCCACCCGGTCATGCAGCTGCTCGCCCGCACGAAGTTCTTCGGGCAGGGGCATCCGCTCTCGGGCATGGATCCTGCGGCGCTCGGCGCCGTGTACCACACGCGCACCGAGTACCGCACGGTGCAGGCGGGCACGGCGGGCAAATCTGCCAAGGCCGCCCGCTCCCGCCGCGAGGCCGAGAGGCGCCAGACGATCGCAGAACGCAAGCGCGCCGAGGCTCTCGCCACGAACCCGGACAGCGCATCGGGGAAAGAAGGTGACGCCTGATGGGCTGGAACGAATTCGGCAACGACCTCTACACGGGGAAGCTCTCCTTCCCCTTCGTCGCGAAGCGCCGGCTGTGGTTCATCATCGCGATCGTCCTCGTCGTCGGCTCGATCATCATCCCCTTCACCAAGGGTGTGCAGTTCTCGATTGAGTTCACGGGTGGCTCGCAGTTCATCGTGCACAACCCGGCAGACACCGATCAGGACATCGCCACGCAGGCCGTGCGTGAGGTGGTTCCGGAGGCGACCACGAAGGTCGCCGTCATCGGAGGCACCGACGTCCGCGTGCAGACCGACCAGATGACGGCGGGGGAGACCCTCCAGGTCACCCAGTCGCTCTCCCGGGCGTACGACGTCCCGATCGAGGAGATCGCCGACTCCTACATCGGCCCGGCCTGGGGCGAGAGCGTCACGCGACAGTCGCTGTGGGGGCTGGTGATCTTCCTCACCCTGACCTTCATCATCCTCGCGATCTACTTCCGCACGTGGAAGATGTCGCTGGCGGCGATCATCGGACTGCTCGACGTCCTCGTGATCACGATCGGGGTCTACGCCCTCGCCGGGTTCCAGATCTCGCCGGCGGCGGTGATCGGGTTCCTCACGATCCTGGCCTATTCGCTCTACGATACGACGGTCGTGTTCGACAAGATCAGGGAGAACACGACCGACGACGGGGAGAAGACCGGGCGCCTGTTCGGCGAGTCGGTGAACCTCGCCGTGAACCAGACGCTCGTGCGTTCGATCAACACCTCGATCGTGGCCTCGCTGCCGGTCGCGGCGATCCTCTTCATCGGTGCGTTCTGGATGGGGCGGAGACGCTGACCGACATCTCGCTGTCGATCTTCGTCGGAATCCTCGTGTCGACCTATTCGACGATCTTCGTCGCGGCGCCGCTGTACGCGTACTTCCGTGAGAAGGAGCCGCAGATCATCGCCCGCGACGATCGCGTGCGCGAGATCCGCGAGCGCGCCCTCGCCGACGCCTGAGCATCGGGCGCTGCGCCGCCGAGGGTGCAGCGGAGCGTAGGATTGTGCGACACGAGGAGGTCGAACGATGGCGGATGCGCCGGTCCAGGCACAGGGCTCGAGCCTGCGCCGACTCGTGCCGCGCATCTTCTCGCGCGCCTCGAGGATCAATGACCTCGACAACCTGATCCGCACGGTCCGCTCCAACCACCCGAAGGGCGACCTCACGGTCATCGAGCGCGCCTACGGGATCGCGAAGGAGAAGCACGAGGGACAGAAGCGGCATAGCGGCGAGCCGTACATCACGCACCCGATGGCGGTCGCGCAGATCCTCGCCGAGCTCGGCCTCGGTCCGCGGGCGATCGCGGCGGCGCTCCTGCACGACACGGTGGAGGACACCGGGTACGCGCTCACCGACCTCACCGCCGAGTTCGGCGACGAGGTGGCGATGCTCGTGGACGGCGTCACCAAGCTCGACAAGGTCAAGTACGGCGAGAGCGCTCAGGCCGAGACCGTCCGGAAGATGATCGTCGCGATGTCGAAGGACATCCGTGTGCTGCTGATCAAGCTCGCCGACCGCCTGCACAACGCTCGCACCTGGGGTTTCGTCGCCCCGGAGAAGGCGGCGAAGAAGGCCAAGGAGACACTCGAGATCTACGCCCCGCTCGCGCATCGACTGGGTATCCAGACGATCAAGTCGGAGCTGGAAGACCTGTCCTTCGCGGTGCTGCACCCGAAGATCTACGCCGAGATCGAGAGTCTCATCGCGCAGCGGACCCCGCAGCGCGCCCAGTACATGCAGAACGTGGTCGCCGAGATCAACGAGGATCTGCACGAGCTCCGCATCCGCGGCAAGGTCGTCGGACGCCCGAAGCAGTTGTACTCCGTCTACCAGAAGATGGTGGTGCGCGGCCGGGAGTTCGACGACATCTACGACCTCATCGGCATCCGGGTCCTCGTGAACTCGGTGCGCGACTGCTACGCGGTGCTCGGGGCGATCCACGCGCGCTGGACCCCGCTCCCGGGGCGCTTCAAGGACTACATCGCCACGCCGAAGTTCAACCTGTACCAGTCGTTGCACACGACGGTGATCGGCCCCGGCGGACGCACGGTCGAGATCCAGATCCGCACGCACGAGATGCACCATCAGGCCGAGTTCGGCGTCGCTGCGCACTGGATGTACAAAGAGCGCATGGCCGGCGGCAAGGCGGAGGCCAAGACCAGCGACCACGACATGGCCTGGCTCGCCCACATCTCGGACTGGCAGGCCGAGACCGCCGACCCGAGCGAGTTCCTCGACTCGTTGCGCTTCGAGATCGGTGCCAAAGAGGTCTACGTCTTCACCCCGAAGGGCCGTGTGATCGGTCTTCCCTCGGGGCGACACCCGTCGACTTCGCCTACGCGGTGCACACCGAGATCGGCCACCGCACGATGGGGGCGAAGGTCAACGGTCGCCTCGTGCCGCTGGAGACCGTGCTCCAGAGCGGCGACGTGGCAGAGGTGTTCACCTCGAAGAACCCGGATGCCGGACCCAGCCAGGACTGGCTGAGCTTCGTGAAGTCCACACGCGCGCGCAACAAGATCCGCGGATGGTTCACCAAGGAGCGCCGCGAAGAGGCGATCGAGCAGGGCAAGGAGTCGATCGCCCGGGCGATGCGGCGCCAGAACCTGCCCCTGCAGCGGCTCATGGGTCAGGACACCTTCGCCGAGCTCGCGCGTCAGCTGCACTACGAAGACGTCTCTGCCCTCTATGCGGCCGTGGGCGAAGGTCATGTCTCGACGCAGTCGGTGATCGAGAAGGTCACGGCCCTCGTCGCGGCCAGCGACACGAACACGGGAGCGATCGAGCTTCCGACCCTCGGCACGGCGCGTCAGCCGCGCTCCGGGGACTCGGGCGTCCTCGTGCGCGGTGAGGCCGACATCCTCGTGAAGCTCGCGAAGTGCTGCACCCCTGTTCCCGGCGATGAGATCGTCGGCTTCGTGACGCGAGGCAGTGGCGTCTCAGTGCACCGTGCCGACTGCACCAACGTGCGCGCGATGGGTGACGAGAAGGAGCGCTTCATCGAGGTGGAATGGGCGCCCACGTCCAAGACGGTCTTCCGCGTCCACATCCAGGTCGAGGCACTGGACCGTTCCGGACTGCTCTCGGATGTCACCCGGGTGCTCAGCGAGCACCACGTGAACATCCTGTCGGCGTCGGTGTCGACGACCACCGACCGTCTCGCCATCAGCCGCTTCGTCTTCGAGATGGGCGACTCCGTGCACCTCGATCGGATCCTCAACGCCGTGCGCCGCATCGATGCGGTCTACGACGTCTACCGCGTCACCTCGTCGTAGCGGCCGCGCCGAGCTCGGAGAGCAGCGCAAGGCCGTGCCTCTTCCCGGGGACGCGTCCTCGATCGCTCAGCGAGACGCGGGCCGCCGTCGCCAGTGACGGGTCCAGTGCCGCGAGTGCTCGCGCCCATCGTGTGAAGGAGGGATGAGTCGGGCTCAGCCGCGCCAGGTCGCACAGTGTTCGGACGGGCGTGGTGACCAGGACCGGCCCGATGAGCTGCCCGTCGTCAGCGGCGAGCGGGATATCGTGAAAGCGCCTTCGCGGGAGATGCGGCACGCGCACGCGCCGCGGGACGGCCCGCTGCACGTGATGGGTCGTGGGCGGTCCGTCGCCGGCTCCGTGTATCCAGGCCGCGGTCGGCCCCATGGCGGCCGTCCCCTCGGGGATGAAGCCGACGACGGCCGTCGCCCGTGCCGAGGGGCCCTCGACGGTGTCGGCGGGCATGTAGGCGTCACCGACCTCGACGAGGTGACCGTCCAGCCGCGCGGCGCACAGCTCGGAGAGCGAGAGCCTCTCACCGGGGAAGTAGAAGAGCGCGGGGTGCATGTGCGTCAGTGTGCCGCACATCGCCCGTCGCCGACGGGATCGGAGGGATCCGCTGTGGAGAACCTCAGCCGCCGAGGGCGCTGAGCCAGGCCCGACGCGCCTCGAGAGCCTCGGATGCCGCAGCCGCCGCCTTCTTGTCGCCGGCCTTCTCCGCGGCGGCGACCTCGGCCTCGAGCTTCTCGATGGCCTCTTCGAGCTGGCGGCTCATCGCGCCCGCTCGGGCTTTGGTCTCGGGGTTGTTCCGCTTCCAGTCGACCTCTTCGCGGGACTTGAGCGCCTGCTCGATGACGCGCAGCTTGTCGTCGAGGGCACGTTCCTTGTCACGCGGGAAGATGCGTCCGACCTCATCCCACTGCCGCTGGATCTTCGTCAGCAGGGCGCGGGCACGCTTGATGTCCTTCTCGTCGGCGACCGCCTTGGCCTCCTCCAGAAGAGCCTGGCGGGCCTCGATCTTGGGCGCGGACTCGGCTTCGTCGGCAGCGGCCTGCTCGGCGCGCGCGGCGTAGAGGGCGTCTCCGGCGGCCTTGAACCTCGCCCAGAGCGCATCGTCCGCCTTGCGGCCGGCGCGGCCGGCGGACTTCCACTCCGCGAGCAGGTCACGGTAGGCGGGGATGCCGTCGACACCGCGAGGAGCGAGGGCCTCGGCGCGCTCGACGAGTCGCGTCTTCTGGTCTCGTGCGGACTTGTGCGTCTCATCGAGCTCCGCATAGAAGGCACGGCGCTGCTTGTCGATCACCGCGCGCGCGTCGCGGAATCGCTTCCACAGCTGCTGCGAGACTCCCTTCGACAGGCGCGGACCGGTCTGCTGGTGGGTCTGCCACGCCTCGAAGAGGTCGCCGACCTCGGTGGTGAGCTGCTTCCAGTGCACCTTGGTGAGATCCTGCGCGGCGAGGGCTTCCATGCGCTCGACGAGTGCGGTCCGCTCGGCGACGGCGGCCTCCAGAGCCTCCTTCGCCTTGGCGGCCTCCTGCTCCCGGGCCTCGGCGAGCTCGGCGGTCAGCACGGTCAGCCGTGCCCGCAGCGACTCGAGGTCTCCGACAGCCGCGGCATCCGACAGCTCCTGGACGAGCTGATCAGCCTGGGCGGAGAGCTCGCTCGCGCTGGCGCCGCCGCCCTGGTGGCGCTGCTCGAGGGTCAGGACGCGGAAGGCGACGTCGTCGAACTTGCGCACGAAGTAGGCCAGGGCCTCGTCGGCGGTGCCGTCGGGGTACTGCCCGACGACACGCCACTGGTCTCCCTCGCGCACCTCCACGGTGCCGTCGTCTGCGACCCGCCCCCAGTCGGCGGAGTCGGATGCCGCGACCGGGGCGGCAGCCGGTGGTGCAGGCACTGCGGGGCGTACCGGGACGCGCGGCGGTGCGGGCACCGCGGGCGGCGCGGGGACGGGCGGGGTGGGCTTCGTGGGCTCTTCGGCAGACACGGTGTGCTCCTTGCGCGGGCGGGTCCGCGTGAGGGTGGAAAGGACGATGCCCAGCCTAATACCTGAGCCCACCATCACGCGCTCCGCCGCCTTCACAACCATCGTTATCGGATTGTGAGGAGTTCGTTCGCTGCGTGTAACGCCCCCGGAGCCACGACCGAAACACCGCGCTCCTAATGTCTGAGGCACGACGAGGACGGCACGAGGGGCAGGAGAGACGATGCACGAGGATTCCGGGATCACGACACAGATCACCGTTGTCGGAGCCGGGATGGTCGCCCACCGCTTCGTGGAGAGCCTGCTCAGCCGGGACGGCGGCGACATGCGCGTCACCGTGTTCGGCGAGGAGAAACGGCATCCCTACGACCGCGTCGGATTGACCGCGTTCTTCGACGGGACGTCGCCGGAGCGCCTGGAGCTCGACCGGTCGGTCTTCGACGACCCGCGGGTGGAGCTCTTCACCGGCGAACGCGTGCAGCGGATCGACCGGAAGGAGCGCACCGTTCACACCGCGTCGCGGCGCCACCGTTACGACCGCCTGGTCCTCGCGACGGGTTCGTACGCGGCGCGCGTAGCGGTGGACGGCGCACGACTGCCCGGTTGCTTCGTGTATCGCACGATCGACGACCTCATCGCCTTGCGCGACTTCGTCGCCTCGAGGAGGGCACAGCTCGGTCGCCCGCTGCGCGGCGTCGTGATCGGCGGAGGCCTGCTCGGTCTGGAGGCGGCGGGCGCACTGCAGAGCCAGGAGGTCGCGTGCACGATCGTGCAGTCCTCCGACCGTCTCATGTCGGCGCAGTTGGATCTCCCCGCGGGCAGGATGCTGCAACGCCTGATCGAGGATCGCGGGCTGACTGTTCGCACCGAGGCGCGCACGACCCGGCTCGACGCCGACCGCACCGGGAACGTCGCGGCGCTGGAGTTCCATGACGGCAGCATGCATCCCGCGGACGTGGTCGTCTTCACCGTCGGGGTGCGCCCGCGCGACGAGCTCGCACGCGAGGCCGGATTGCGCTGCACGCCGACGGGCGGCGTCGTCGTCGACGAACGCTGCGACACCTCGGATGCGGACATCCTGGCGATCGGCGAGGTCGCCGCCTTCGAGGGGCGCACCGTCGGCCTGGTCGCCCCCGGCTACGCGATGGCCGAGGTCGCGGCGACGAGGCTGCTCGGCGGCGACGCCACGTTCCCCGGCTTCGACGAGTCCGCGAAGCTCAAGCTCTCCGGAATCGACGTGGCGAGCTTCGGCGACCATCGCGGCGACACCCCGGGCGTGCTCGACGTCGTGTATGCCGACCCCGTCGCGGGCGTCTACAAGAAACTGGTGCTCTCGGACGACGCCAAGACCCTCCTCGGCGGCGTCCTCGTCGGCGATGCCTCGGCCTACGGTGCACTGCGTCCGCTGGTCGGCGCCGCGCTCGGCGGGGATCCCGCAGCCTATCTGATGCCCGAGGGCGGCGCGGCCGCGCCGGCCGCCGAGCTTCCGGATGCCGCGGTGGTGTGCTCCTGCGCGAACGTCACCGCCGGCCGCATCCGCGAAGCCGTCCATGAGGAGGGATGCGCGGATGCGAACGCCGTCAAGGCCTGCACCCGGGCCGGCGCCACCTGCGGCTCCTGCGTGCTCATGGTCAAGAAGATCGTCGGCACCGAGCTCACCGCGCTCGGCCAGAGCGTCCCGAGGGACTGTGCGAGCACTTCGCGATGTCCCGACGACAGCTCTTCGACGCGGTGCGTGTGTCGGGGCTGACGACCTTCAGCGCGGTCATCGAGCGCTTCGGAAGCGGCCGAGGCTGCGACATCTGCAAACCGGCCCTCGCCAGCATCCTCTCGGTGCTCGTCGGCGAGCACGTCCTGGAGGGGAGAACGCGACCCTGCAGGACACCAACGACCACGTGATGGCCAATATGCAGAAGGACGGCACCTACTCAGTCGTCCCGCGGATGCCCGGCGGCGAGGTCACGCCGGACGGGCTCCTGGTCGTGGGGCAGGTCGCCAAGGACTTCGGGCTCTACACGAAGATCACCGGCGGCCAGCGCATCGACATGTTCGGCGCGCGGCTCGAGCAGCTTCCGCTGATCTGGCGACGGCTCGTGGACGCCGGCTTCGAGTCGGGGCACGCCTACGGCAAGTCGTTGCGCACGGTCAAGTCCTGCGTGGGATCCAGCTGGTGCCGATTCGGGGTGCTCGACTCGGTCGGTATGGCCGTACGGCTCGAGCTGCGCTACCGGGGCCTTCGCGCTCCGCACAAGCTCAAGGTCGGTGTCTCCGGCTGCGCCCGTGAGTGTGCGGAGGCGCGCGCGAAGGATGTGGGCGTGATCGCCACCGAGAACGGCTGGAACATGTACGTCGGCGGCAACGGCGGGTTCTCTCCGCGGCACGCAGAGCTCCTGGCATCCGACCTCTCCGACGCCGAGCTCATCCGAGCCATCGACCGATTCTTCATGTACTACATCCGCACTGCTGACCGCCTGCAGCGCACCGCAGGCTGGGTGGAGGACCTGGAGGGCGGCATCGACGAGCTCCGGAGGGTCATCTTCGACGACAGCCTCGGGATCGCCGCCGACCTGGATGCCGCCATGGAACGGCATGTCGCGGGGTACGAGGACGAGTGGGCGGCGACGCTGCGCGATCCCGAGAAACTGCGGCGCTTCCACTCCTTCGTCAACGCTCCACCACACCGGACCCCTCGCTGGCCTACGTCGCCGAACGAGGGCAGGTGCGTCCCGCGACCGCGGAGGAGCGGGAGACGGAGGGCGTACTGATCGCCGGGACCACCCTGGAGGTGCGCCGATGACGCTGACCGTTCCCGCCATGCCGCTCGTGCGCGTGTGCGCCCAGACGGACCTCGAGGTCGAACGGGGTCGCGCCGCGCTGCTGGACGGCGTGCAGATCGCCCTGTTCCTCCTGCGCGACGGCAGCGTGCACGCGGTGTCGAACCTCGATCCGTACAGCGGCGCCCACGTCATGTCGCGCGGGATCGTCGGCACACGCGGCGATGCACCGACCGTCGCCTCGCCCATGCACAAGCAAGTGTTCGATCTGCGCACGGGCGAGTGCCTGGATTCGCAGGGAAGGCCCCGGCGGCGCTGAAGGTGTGGCAGGTGACGGTCGTCGACGGCGAGGTCCATGTCGGCCGGGCGCCGACAAAAGAGGAGACGCCCTCATGACCACAATCCTCGGGATCTCGCTCACCGGCCGCACGGTGCTCCTCGTCGGCGGGGCGACGTCGCGGCGCGTCGCGCGCACCACCTCCTCGCCGACGGCGCGCGGATCACGATCGTCGCCCCGCTGCTGAGCACGCGGACCCGTGAGCTGCTCGACCACGAACGCGTCTCCTGGGTCGTGCGACCCTTCCGCGCAGCCGACCTCGACGCCGCATGGCTCGTGCACACGGCGACCGGGTCGCCGCAGCAGGATCGCGAGATCGCCGCGCTCTGCGAGGAGAGACGGCTGTTCTGCATCAACGCGGGCGACGGTGCGCACGGTTCGGCCCGGATCGCCGCGCAGGCGCGCGCGGACGATGTCGTCGTGGGTGTCACCGGCGATGTCGGCGTGGATCCGCGACGGGCCGGTCGCGTGCGAGATGCGATCGCCGGCCAGTTGAGGGAGGGGCGTCTTCCCCTGCGCCGTCGCCGGCCGGCATCCGTCGGTCGCGTCGACCTGATCGGCGGCGGCCCCGGCCCGCCGACCTCATGACCGTGCGCGCGAGGCGCCTGGTCGCCGAGGCCGACGTCCTCGTGATCGACCGGCTGGGTCCCGGTGCGGAACTGGTGCACGATCTCGAGCCGGATGTCCTCGTGATCGATGTCGGCAAGACGCCGGGGCATCACCCGGTGCCGCAGGAGGAGATCAACGCGCTGCTGATCGCGCACGCACGGGCCGGGCGACGGGTCGTCCGGGTCAAGGGCGGCGACCCCTACGTCTTCGGGCGCGGGGAGAGGAGGTGCTGGCGTGCCACGAGGCGGGAGTTCCCGTCGCGGTCACGCCGGGCATCTCCAGTGCCGTCGCAGTTCCGCAGGCGGCCGGGATCCCGGTCACGCACCGGGGACGGCATCCGCGCTGCACATCGTCAGCGGGCACGGATCCGTGACGACGACCACCCTGCGCGCCCTCGCAGACGAGGACGTGACCACGGTCGTGCTCATGGGCGTGGCGGCGCTGCCGCGCATCGTGGAGGCGGCGCTGCGCCACGGCGTGGCCGCGCAGCGCCCGGTCGCGATCGTCGAAGAGGGACACACCGACCGTCAACGCACGCTGCACAGCACGCTCGGCACGGTGGTGGACGATGCCGAGGAGGCGGCCGTCCGGAACCCGGCGATCATCGTGTTCGGTGATGTCGCTCGGGCGGGATTCCTGCTCTCGACGTCCGTGCGCACGGGGAGCGGCGCCCGTGACCGCGCCTCCGCAACTGAACGCGGCGTTGGCCGGCTGCACGATCGTGATCGCGGCCGACCGGCGTTCGGCAGAGCTCGCCAGCGCGCTGGAACGACGCGGAGCGCGCGTGTGCCGTGCTCCGGCGCTGAGCATCGTGCCGAACGCCGACGACGAGGAGCTTCTTCGCCGCACGCGCGAACTCATCGCCGACCCGCCCGACATCGTGGTCGTCAGCACCGGGGTCGGCTTCCGAGGCTGGATGGACGCGGCCCACGAGCACGACCTGTCCGAGCAGCTGACCCGGGCCCTGTCGGCGGCGCGGTTCATCGCCCGCGGCCCGAAGGCGCGTGGAGCGATCCAGCAGGCCGGCTTCGCCGCCGAATGGGTCGCCGAGTCGGAGCTGTCCGCCGAGGTCGCCGCGCACCTGCTCTCCTCGTCGGTCGCCGGAGCCCGCGTCGCGGTCCAGCATCACGGCTCCGGCTCGGACGGACTCGACGAGCAGCTCGCCGCGCACGGTGCGGAGGTCGTGAACCTGACGGTGTATCGCTGGGGCCCCGCACCGGATCCGCAGCTCGTCCGCCGCACCGCCGCACAGGCCGCGTACGGCGGCGCCGATGCCGTCCTGTTCACCTCGGCACCGGGAGCGGACGCCTGGATCCGCGCGGCCAAGCGCGCCGGCGCTGTGCCGGGTATGCGTGCACGGTCCCAGAGCGGCCGGCTGCTGATCGGGGCGGTGGGGCCGATCACGGCCCGGCCGCTCGACGAGGCCGGCCTGGTCACGACGATCGCCGATCGCGGGAGGCTCGGCTCTCTGGCGCGCTGCGTCATCCGGCACTTCGACGAGACGGGCGCCGCGCCCTCGCTGCGCACCACCGGAGGAACCCTCTCGATGCGCAGCGGTGGTGCCGTGCTCGACGGGCGCTTCATCCCGCTCTCCGGCACGGGCGTGAAGGTGCTCGGCGCGTTGTTCGACGCGCGCGGCCGCGTGCTCTCGCGCGAGGAGCTCGCGCGCACCCTGCCGCGCGCCGGCCACAAGTCCCACGCGGCGGAGATGGCCGTGGCGCGCATCCGAGAGGCGCTGGGAGGCGCCGAGGTCGTGAGCACCGTCGTCAAACGCGGCTATCGCCTGGCTGTCGAGGTCGTATGATCCCGGCGCTCATCGCGTGCTCGCACGGCACGCACGACCCCTCGGACGCGAGGTCGTGCACACGATCGTGGAGGAGCTGTCCGCACTGCTCCCGTCCGTGCGCATCGTGCAGGCCTTCGTCGATGTGGAAGAGCCCGACATCGACACGGTCGTGCGTCTGGAGACCCAGCGCGGGCCCGCCGTAGTCGTCCCGCTCCTGCTCTCGAGGGGCTTTCACACCGAGACCGACATCGCCCGTGCCGTCGGGTCGGTCGCGGGCACACGACAGACGGCGCCCCTGGGCACCCATCCGCTCATCGCCGAGCTGCTGGCGGCGCGATTGGAGGAGAGCCTCCCGAGGGCTGGATGCCGGACGACTGCGTGATCCTCGCGGCCGCAGGTTCGAGCAACACCCTTGCCCTCGCCGACGTCGAGCTCGCCGCTCGTCGCCTGGAACGGTTCGTGCCGGCGCCGGTGAGCGTCGCCTACGCGTCGGCAGCGCACCCCCGCATCCCGGATGCGGTCGCCGAGGCCCGTTCGGCAGGAGCAGGGCGCGTCATCATTGCCAACCATGTCCTGGCCCCCGGCCATTTCGCGGGCATCGCGAGCCGTGCCGGTGCCGATATCGTGACCGCACCGCTAGCGCCCGACGCGCGGGTCGCCGCGGTGGCGGCGGATCGGTACCGCGCGGCCGTCGCCGCCGGTTGAGCCTCTCGCCGCGAACACCAGTCAGAGGAACGGCGCTCATCGTCCCGCAACGCGGGGGCTTCCCGGTTCGCCGGAGAAGCGGACCGCCCACCACACACGGGGAGGGTCCGGCACGCGTCCTCTGCGCGTGCCGGACCCTTCGTCCGGGGTGTCGGTCAGCTCACGCCCACGGGCTCGGGGCCCGCTCCTCGGAGCGCTCGGATGCCGGTGCCGGCTGCTCGGCGGCATCCGACGCCGTCTCCGCGGCGCTCTGGACGGCAAGTCGCTTCTGGCGATGCCGACGACGCGCCGAGGGGCGACCGTAGGTGAAGTACAGCGGAAGGCCCACGAACACCAGTCCGCCCACGAGGTTGCCGACGACGGTCGGGATCTCGTTCCACAGCAAGTAGTCCATGACCGTGAAATCGGCGCCCATCAGCAGACCGGAGGGGAACAGGAACATGTTCACGATCGAGTGCTCGAAGCCCATGTAGAAAAAGAGCATGATGGGCATCCACATGGCGACGATCTTGCCCAGTACGTTGTCCGAGGCGAACGCGAGGACCACTCCGGTGGACACCATCCAGTTGCAGAGCACGCCGCGGATGAAGAGCGTGAGCATTCCCGCCGCGCCGTGTTCCGCATAGCCGACGGTGCGCCCGTGCCCGATGTCGGCCAGCGCTTCGCCGACTGGTCCGGGCTCGGTCGAGAACCCGTAGGTGAAGTAGATCGTCATCAGCACGGCGACCATGAACGCGCCGGCGAAGTTGCCCACGAACACCAGCCCCCAGTTGCGCAGGATCGCGCGCACCGTCGCCCCGGACGCTTGTCCAGGAGCGCGAGCGGGTGAGGGTGAAGACGCCCGTGAGCAGGTCGAAGCCGAACAGGTACAGGATGATGAACCCGACGGGGAAGAGGATCGCCCCCAGCAGGGGTTGCCCGGTCTGCGTGCCGACGGTGACGGCGAAGGCGGCGGCCATCGTGAGGAGAGCGGCGCCCATGAACGCACGAATCAGCGTGTCGCGGGTGGACAGCTGGAGCTTGTAGGCACCGGCATCCACGAGGCGGGTGACGAGCTCGGGGGCTTGACGTACGACATGGACGACCTCCACAGACAGGACGGGCGAGCGGTGCTCGCGTTTCATCCATCGTGGGTCGCGCGTGTTTCCGGAGGTGACGTTCTCCGTTACGACTCTGGAGCGGTTCGGTCACAACCCGGATGCCGCGGTCGTGAGATCGGCGGCTCAGTCGTCCTGGGCGGTGTCTTCCTCGTCGAGATCGCCGGAGTCCTCGTCCGACTCGGCGTCCTCGTCCGCAGTGTCGTCGTCGACATCCGGTTCGTCGGTGTCGATCGGCTCGGGAACCGGCGTGGATGTCGGCGACGGCTCGGGGACGGGCTCGGTCACGACTGCGTGCACGGCCTGGCTGGCGAAGGCGCCGATGACGAGAAGGCCGCCGAGGATGCTCGCGAGGACGTTGTCGCGGACGCGCCGGCGCTTCTGATCCGCGTTCCACTGCGCCCGGGCCTGGTAGACCCGTGCCCGCTCCTGCTGGGTGCGAGCCTCGCTCGCAGCGGTCTTGGAGCCGCGTCGCGCCATCGTGCGTCCTTCCTGCGTCAGGGTCGCCGAGAGGGCGACCAGTGCGAGCCTACCGGTGCCGGCGCGATGCGCCGACTTCGCCGCAGCGTCGGCGGCACCGCGTAGCCTGGTTGCATGACCTCCGCCGCCTCTCTGCTGTCCGGGCAGACCCCGCTTCCCGTGCGGATGCGCCCGGTCTCGCTCGCCGAGGTCGCCGGTCAGCAGCACTTGCTGCGCCCGGGCTCGCCGATCGTGGCGCTGGCCGACCCCGAGGCGAACGCCCCTGGTGCGGTGTCGATCATCCTGTGGGTCCGCCGGGCACGGGAAAGACGACCCTCGCCAGGCGATCGCGCGCTCCTCGGGGCGCCGTTTCGTCGAGCTCTCGGCGATCACGGCCGGCGTGAAAGACGTGCGCGAAGTCATGAACGAGGCGGTGAACCAGCGCGACCTCTATGGGCAGACGACGATCCTCTTCCTCGACGAGATCCACCGCTTCACCAAGGCCCAGCAAGATGCGCTGCTGCCCGGCGTCGAGAACGGCTGGGTGATCCTCATTGCGGCGACGACCGAGAACCCTCGTTCTCGGTCATCTCGCCCCTGCTCTCACGGTCGCTTCTGCTGACGCTGCAGCCGCTCTCCGACGACGACATCGGCGTGCTCGTCGATCGCGCCGTCTCTGACGCCCGCGGGCTCGCCGATGCGGTCACGCTCCACGACGAGGCGCGCGCCGCTCTCATCAGGCTCGCCTCGGGAGACGCCCGTCGGGCGCTGACAGGGCTGGAGGCCGCGGCGGCGGTGGCGCTGTCGGCATCCGACGCCAGCGCCGAGCGGCCCGAGGTCACCGCAGACGACGTCGCCCAGGCCGTCGATCGGGCGCTGCTCCGGTACGACCGGCAGGGCGACGAGCACTACGACGTCATCAGCGCCTTCATCAAGTCGATCCGAGGGTCGGATCCGGATGCCGCACTGCACTATCTCGCGCGCATGGTCGAGGCCGGGGAGGATCCGCGGTTCATCGCCCGGCGCCTGGTGATCTCGGCCTCCGAGGACATCGGTCTGGCCGATCCGCAGGCGCTCGTGATCGCGGTCGCGGCCGCCGACGCCGTGGCGTTCATCGGGATGCCGGAGGGGCGCATCCCTCTCGCCGAGGCGACGGTGTACCTGGCGACCACCGCGAAGTCGAACGCGGCCTACCTCGGCATCGATGCGGCGATCGCCGATGTGCGCGCGGGCGGCTTCGGGCGCGTGCCGACGCACCTGCGCGACGCGCATTACCCGGGTGCCAAACGGCTCGGCCACGGCAAGGGATACCGCTATCCGCACGACCACGAGCACGGCGTGGTCGCCCAGGAGTACCTCCCTGAGGAGCTGCGGGGAGGACGTACTACCTCCCCAAAGAGTTGGGCGCCGAGCGCGAGGTCTCCTCCCGGCTCGCGAAGATCCGCCGTATCCTCGGGCGCGACTGACGGGGAGCCTGCTCCGTTTCGACTCGGGCTCGCTGCGCGAGTCCTCGCTCAACGACCGGATGGTCTGAAACGACGACGGAACACGGCACAGCACCTCGCGATTCGGGCAGGGTGCCCGGGATGATAAGATTGACCGGCTCGAAACCGTGTTTTCGGGCATCTCTTCGTTCACACCCCACTCTTTCCACGCCCCGGCGTGCGCGGGAAGAGCAGAGCGAGGACGATACGCCCGCGTGTCGTGAAAGTCACGGCCGCGTCAAGAAAGGCTGAAGCATGGCTTCGAAGTCCCAGGACCGCCGCAAGGTCCGCCTGTCCCGCGCTCTCGGTATTCCGCTCACCCCCAAGGCTGCGCGCTACCTCGAGAAACGCCCCTACGCTCCCGGTGAGCACGGCCGCACCAAGCGCAAGGCCGACAGCGACTACGCCGTCCGCCTCCGCGAGAAGCAGCGTCTGCGCGAGCAGTACGGCATCCGCGAGAAGCAGCTGCGCATCGCGTTCAACGAGGCCCGCCGCAAGGACGGCCTGACCGGTGAGAACCTCGTCGAGCTGCTCGAGATGCGCCTGGACGCCCTCGTGCTGCGCGCCGGCTTCGCCCGCACCACCGCGCAGGCCCGCCAGCTCGTCGTGCACCGCCACATCCTCGTCGACGGCCAGCTCGTCGACCGCCCGTCCTTCCGTGTGAAGCCGGGTCAGCTCATCCACGTCAAGCCCAAGAGCGAGGG
>NZ_CP072877.1 GCF_017968845.1 Microbacterium sp. NIBRBAC000506063
CCACTCGGCCTCGGCGTCCTCGGCACTCAGCAGGTTCCAGTTGATCGGGTGCGGCGGCTCGGCGATCAGCGGCTCGTCGTAGCCGTCGTCGTCCATCTGGTCCACATCCGAGTCGGGAACATCGTTCGTCGTGGCGTCGCCACCGGGTTCGTCGGACATGCTGGGCTCCTGTCTGCTCTCCGGCGCCGGTTCGTGCCGGGCCGTTGTGGCGGGCAGGTGCTCCGTGCCGCGACCGGCGTTCAGGTGCCGGAACGACGGAGCAGGGCTTCGATCTCGGCACGGTCGGCGGCGAGCTGGCCGGCGTCGGGACGCTTGGGCCAGGGGTGCAGGTCGGTGACGATCGGGGCCGCGGAGCGCAGCAGCACGATCCCGGTCCCGAACGGGAGCCGGCGGATGCGGTCGGGCGGGAAGATCGGCACCCGGCGGACGGAGCGCTGGTTGGAGCGGGTGCCGTGGTCGCCCAGCGTCACGGAGTCGGTGTATTCGTCGCGTTCGCCGACCAGGGCGCTCAGGTCTTGCAGGTCCCGGCTGTTGGAAGCCCCGCCGAGGATGACCTTGACGATGGAGGCGTCCCAGATCGCGTTCGCCTGGTGCTCGTTCCACTTGTCCCGCGCCTGCGCGAGCGATTGGAGTACCGGCATTGTCGTGATCCCCGACCCGCCGCCTTCGGCCATCAGCGTCGGCAGCGACGGCAACGGCGAGAGGTTGGCTATCTCATCCAAGGCCAGCAGCATCGGCGGATCGAGCCGGGCACCGGCCGATCGTGCGGCCAGGCGGCGGGCGGTCTCGATGAGGTCTTCCACGAGCGCGGCGACCAGCGCGGCGCTGGCTCCGGCACCGGACCCGGTTGCCAGGAGGAACAACGTGCCGCGGTCGCGGATGAACGCTTCGGGATCGAAGCCCTCACCGGGGCCGGGCGATACGGCGTCGAGCACGCGCGGGTCCGCGAGGGAGCCGAGAGCCAAGGAGACGCCCTGCCAGATCGAGTCGCGGGTGCGGGGGTCGGAGTCGATCATCGCTTCCAGAGACTCGGCCCACCCGGTCGCAGCCTGCGTGGAGCCGGTCAGGATCGCCACCGCGTCAGCGGCCGCGGTCGGATCGAGAGTCCACCTGAACAGCTCGGCGGGCGGCCGATGGTCGATCGCTGCCGCGTGCAGCAGGGCTTGGAGCGCGGCCCGTGTCTTGCCCTCCCAGAAGCCTCCGCCGTCGACGCCGCCTGCGGACAGGCCGGTGCCGGCGGCGAGCCCGGTGGCGCGGATCATCGCCGTCTGCGGTGACTCGCAGCCCCGGATCGGTGACCAGCGCAGACCGGCGGGCAGACCCTCGGCCAAGTGTTGCGGGTCGAAGATCGCGACGGGGCCGATCCTGCGGCGGGCGCGCATGGTCGCGGTGAGGTTGTCCGGCCTGGTCGAGGTGACGACGACGGCGCCGGGGGCGTCGAGGATCGCCGGGATCACCAGATGCAGGCCCTTCCCGGAGCGGGGCGGGCCGATGACCATGATCGAGTCCTCGACCGACGCCCACACGCCGGTGCTCTTGGAGGTGCCGAGCCGGTAGCCCACGTCCGCCGGCTTCGGGTCAGCCAGGCCGGGGCGCAGGTTTCCCGCGCGGCGCAGCAGCGCCTTGTCAGACGCGGCGGCGGCGACTTCGTGCCGTGTGGCGATCCCGGCCATGCGGCGCGGGTCGGTCTCGATCCGGTGGGTGTGGCGGCGCAGCCGCAGCCACGCCCATAGCCCGCCGGTCACGAGGCCGGCGAGCAGCAGCCCGGCGACGATCCAGTAGACGACCGGGTTCAGGCCGTCCGCGTCGAGCGCCGAGCCGGGATCACCAGGGTGGAACAGCACTCCGACCCCGGAGGCGGGATCGCCGGCGGGCTGGGGCGTGCCGGTCAGGAACGCGGCCACCGATCCCGCGGCGCGCAGGATCAGCGCGACGCCGAACAGGACGACCAGCCCGATCATCGCGGCGTTGGTCAGCTCGTCCCCGAACGAGCCGGTCTGCCGGCCCTGCTCGTTCACGGCACTCGCCGGATGATCGTGGTGCCGGAGACGCGGCCGAACAGGATGACCTCGATGACCTCGTCGGTCCGGTCGGCGCCGTTCCCGGCTGGGTCGATGAGGGCGCGCGCGGTGCCGGTGTGGGCGGCGTCGGTGTGCCCGGTGACGACGGCGACCGCCACGTCCTCGCCGGGAACGAACCCCTTGCCCTCGACGGTGTGAAACACCGGCCCGGCTGGCGCCTTCGGTTCCGGTTCGGGCTCGGGGCGGAACCGCCGACGGCGGGCGGCGATGATGTCGGTGAAGCTCGTGCCGTCCGCTTCGCGGACCTCGACCCTGGCCGGTGTCGTCCGGTCGTTCGTGGCGCGGTCGATGATCTGCCCGAACGAGGAGCGCCGCCACGGCGGCGCGAAAGGGTCAGGGTCCAACCGTTTCCCGTCGACGGTGACGGTCACGGTGCCGTCCTCGCGCACATCGAGCACGACGAGCGGGATGGACACCGGGACGGGCTCAGGCTCGGGCTTCCTCATAGCGTCGAGGTGAGCCAACGCCGCCATGAGAGCATGCGTGGCGCTCCTGGGCGTCCGCGCGCACGTACGAGCCGTGCAGGTCGAACCTCTGCCGCGTACGGAGGAATGTCGGACGTCTCTGGCAGGCTCTTCGTATGAGTGATGAAACTTGGGACGGCCGCCGGGCGGTCAGTGCGAGTTCGGGTGATAACACGGTTTCGCGTGCGCGGCAACCGGATGGTTGACGCGCACACTGGGGAGACATCATTCCGTGTCCGCGACGACGGCAGAGTGGTGGATGCCAATTCCGGCGAGACACGGTTTCGCGTGCGCGATGACGGCCGTGTGGTCGATGTCAACACGGGTGAGACGGTCTACAGACTCAGAGGTTGAGTCACTTAGCCCTGGTTTGGCCATCGTTGCTCAAGGTTGCCGCGATGGCCCCTTGGCCGCGTTTATGGTTCGTGCTTGGGCATCGATATCCGGGCCAGTGAAGAGTCGGTGGAACGCCTCGTCGAGCACTCTGGCTCCGTCCAGCACTTCCATAGTGGTTAAGTCCGAGTCCTCGTGGGTTCCGACGTTTCCGAGCCATTTGACGGCGAAGAAGAGATCGGCCACCGCTGGACGGTCTGGGTCAGCATCACGCCACTCTTTGATACGTTCGTGCGCGTTCCGAAATTGCCCAGATGGTCGAGTTGCAGAGATTCCTTCTGAAGTCAAGAACCGTTCCACCGTGGCACGCAGCGCAGTTGCGGCCAGACCAGGATCAGCGAAAAGCACGCGAGAAGCGCGCAGCACACCCTCTCTTACTTCGTCGGGTGCCTATCTCGGGATCGGCATTATCAGCATCGGCGGATGCAGGTGCGTCACAGTGTAGTACGAGGAATAGGCGATGCCTTGGTACTCGAAATCATCGCGGTTCGACCTGTGGGAGTAGTCCACGCGATAGTCGCCGTGCCGTGCACAGCCTGTCGACACTCGGGATTCTCGCACTGACCGCGGACGACAAACGTGCCGGAAATCCACTCCGGCTCGAACGCAGGGTGGTTGCGCGCGGAAGCTGAATCGTGTCCTTCATCCTCGGTGGGCGCTGAGAATCCGATGTATCCGGTCTGGCACTTGGGGCACGCAGGCCGCGGCCACGGCTGTCCGTCCTCAATCGGGCGAGCGAGCTCGGAAAGTGCGGGGTCCACAGCCATGCTTCCAGCGTAAGCGGGACGCTATGCGGACAGGCGTAGAACGGGAATCGATCGCGGGCGACGGCTCTAGCCTTTTATCTCTAGAGCCGCATCTTTCTGACCGAGGTTCATGCCTCGCAGGTGCGCTCCGCCCGCCGCTGCAACGGAATTACCGCTTGTCGAGAATTCTGACGAACCATCATGATTCCTGACACTTTTGCAGTATTCTTGATGCATAGTCATGATTCGTGAAGCTGCGGAGTGATGAAGCTCGATGCGGTTCGGGGTGTCGGAACTGCCAGGGGCTGGCGGTCCGAGGAGGATGCTGCCGACTTCGAGCAGGAGATCATCGACCAGTACGCTCTCGCGATGGCTGCCGCCGGGCTCAGCGACGGCTACATCGCGCAGTCCAGAGCAGTCGTGTTCGAGTTCCGTCACCATCTCGACGTCCCGCTGTGGCAAGCAAGGCCCTCCGACGCGGACGCTTTTCTGGCCGGGCTACGTCGGGCTGGGTTGGCGGTCACGACGCGGGCGAGCAAGGCGGGCGCGATCGCGCAGTTCTACGACTTCGCCATCGCCCGCTACCAGGGCGACATCAATGCGCTGACCGATTGGGTGATCGAGCAGCCCGTCGACGAGTACAACCGGCAGTCGGGCTCGTCGCTGGGCAAGGTCCGTGTGCCGCCGTCCGATGCGGAGATCGGCCGGCTCTTCGGCGGGTGGGCCGCCTCGCTCCAAGATGAGCGACGTTATCTGCCCGCCGCGAGGAACTACTTCGCTGCGTCGCTCTGGCGCAGGGTCGGGGTGCGCATCACGGAGAGCACGAAACTCGACATCCGTGACTGGCGGCCCGATCTCGGGGCGCTGGGTAACCTGCATGTCCGGTTCGGGAAAGGCTCGCGGGGACGAGGGTCGAAGCAGCGTCTGGTGCCTGCGATCAACGGGGCGGACAAGCTCATCGACTGGTGGCTCGGCGATCTGCGACACCGCTTCGGCCCCGACTGGGACAACCCGGATGCCCCGATGATCCCGTCCGAGCGGTTCGACCACGAACTCGGTCGTTCGTGGCGGGCCAGCGACGACGTGCTCCGGCGGGGCCTGACCCGAGCGACTGAACGGTTCTTGCCCGCCTGGGCCGGAGGACGGATGACGCCGCATGTGCTCCGCCATTACTGCGCGTCATCATTGTATCTGGCGGGCATGGACTTGAAAGCGCTGCAAGAGCTGCTGGGGCACCAATGGCTCTCGACCACGACGCAGTACATCCACGTCCCGGGCGAGCACGTCGAGGACTCGTGGATGCAAGCCAACCAACGGCTGGAAGACCGATTTGAAGGGATGACCACGCGATGAAATGGAACCTGCGAGTCCAGGCCGCCGAGCGCGGCATCTGGAAGTCGGCGGAACTGCGGCGGATGCTCGCCGACGCCGGGCTAGAGATCAGCCAGGGCAAGATGTCCGGGCTGTGGACGGGCACCCCGACCACGATCCGACTGGACGATCTCGATGTCATCTGCCATGTCCTCGGTTGCGAGCCGACTGATCTTCTCGTGCCCGAGCCCGAGAAGGTCCGAGCACGCAAGCCCGGCGCCCGTCGGCGGGTAGAAGCGAGTGGGAGCACGAATATGGTCGCGCCCCGGTTCGGTCCGAAGAACGATCGGCCGGCGCCGCCGCTATGAGTCCGGCACGCGGCCCGAACGGACCCTTGAGTCCGCCGTTGCCCTGCACTGCGTGCGGGGTGAAGCCGGCCGCGTGGCTCACACCCCGAATCGACTTCTGCTACGACTGCATCCCCGGCGGCCCGTTCACACCGCCGGCCTGTAGCAAGTGCGGATCAACCGAGTATTACAGCCAAGGACTCTGCGCCCACTGTCACCCCGGCAGCCCCGGCTTCATCGGCTCCTGCCGCGATTGCCTCGCCTGGGGCGTCTACCGGCAACGCAACTGGCGGTGCTGGAAGTGCCGCTGGTGGTTCACGCACTACCCGCAGGGCGAGTGCGTCTCCTGTCACCGCGAGGTCACCATCGGTGAGCAGGGCTACTGCCGCCTCTGCCTGGAAACCGCCCGCTACCACCAGACGCCTGGTGAACCGCTCGACCTCGACGCGGCCCGCACGTACGGCCAGCAGCTCTTCCTCGCCTCGATGAACGACTCCCGTCAGCCCGCAGAACTCCACCTACCGATGGCGATGAGCATCCGCGAAGCGCTCAAGGTCATCAACACGCCGCCGCCGGTTCCCGCCAGCTACCAGCCGGTCCTGTTTCATATCGACCCCGACCCCGAACGCCTCCGTCAGCGCTCCAACGAGATCCGGCTGCGCGACATCACCAGCCGCACCGACCACTTCCTCTACGCCCGAGCCCGCGAGTACGCCTGGAGCAAGCGACAGACCAACCAGGTCAGGCGCACCCTGAAAGTCCTGCAGCTCGTGTTCCCCGGCGCGAATCTGCGCTTTCGCGCCTCTGACATCCTCGCGATGCGCAGCTACGACGACGGCAGCAACATCCGCTCCACCATCGAAGTCCTCGAAGACGCCGGGCTCCTCATCGACGATCGGGTGCCCTCGTTCACCAAGCTCTTCGAACGCAAGACCCATGCCCTTCCTGAGCCGATGCGATCCCAGCTCGAGGTCTGGCGCGACATCATGGTCGACGGCTCCAAGACCCCGCCGCGCCGTCAGCCCCGCGACACGATGACCGTCAAAGGCCAGATGTACGGCATCCTCCCCGCGATCACTCGCTGGGTCGACGACGGGCGCACCAGCCTCGCAGGGATCAGCACCGAAGACATCCTCGCCGCCCTCCCTGACGACCCCTCGCGCCGTCACACCATGATGCTCGGTTTCCGCAGTCTGTTCACGATCCTGCGCGGCCGCAAGCAGGTCTTCACCGACCCGACGAATGCGATCCCGCTGCGCGGCCCGCGGCGCAACACACCGCTGCCGATGGAGCCCACGGCGATCCGGGACGCCCTGGTCGACCCCGACCCCGCAGTGGCGTTGGCCGTCTCGCTCGTCGCCTTCCACGCCCTGACCACGCAGCAGGTCCAGCACATCCAACTCACCGACATCATCGACGGACGTCTGCGAATGCCCGACGTCCGCTTCATCCCGCTCGCGAAACCTGTCCGCGTCCGCCTGAGCGCGTGGCTCGACCACCGTGCCCAGCGCTGGCCGGAAACGAAGAACCCCTACCTGCTCGTCACCGTCCAGACCGCGCCCCGTCTCTCACCGCCCGGCCGGAACTTCCCCTGGAAGAAGGCCGGAGTGACAGCCCAGGCCCTGCGCACCGACCGGATTCTCTACGAGGTCGAGCAGACCGGCGGCGACTTCAGGCGCATCTGCGACCTCTTCGGCATCGGCATCGAGACCGCGCTGCGCTACTCCCACACCGCCACGGGACCGCAGAACATCACGGCCGACAGTGCGTAGCCGCCTCGGAAGATGAACCTTCGGCAAACACCACCCAGATGCGCCTCGCCGACTTGCCGCGTGCTTCGAGAAGCGTCAATATAGATACATGTCGAATCAAGAGGTCGAGTTGGTCATCGTCGGGTCCGGTCCCGCCGGGTACACCGCGGCGGTCTACGCTGCTCGTGCGGGGCTTGCCCCGGTCGTGATCGCCGGCTCGGTGACCGCGGGCGGGGCGTTGATGACGACGACCGAGGTGGAGAACTTCCCCGGCTTCGTCGATGGTGTGCAGGGTCCGGAGTTGATGGAGTCGATGCGGGCGCAGGCTGAACGGTTCGGCGCTCAGATCGTCTACGACGACGCGACCCGCCTCGACCTCGACGGCGACGTGAAGATCATCGAGACCGGTGCCGGGGCCACGTATCGGGCGCGGGCGGTGGTCCTGGCGATGGGCTCCGCGTACCGCAAGCTCGACCTCCCCGAGGAGGACCGCTTGTCCGGGCACGGAGTGTCCTGGTGCGCGACGTGCGACGGGTTCTTCTTCCGCGACCAGGAGATCGCCGTGGTCGGCGGCGGAGACTCCGCGATGGAGGAGGCCCTGTTTCTCACCCGGTTCGCGTCGAAAGTGACCGTCGTGCACCGCCGGGACGAGTTCCGGGCGTCGAAGATCATGGCGCAGCGCGTGCTGGACGACCCGAAGATCGAGGTCGCCTGGAACAGCGAGGTCGCCGCGATCCTCGGCGACGAGGAGGTCACCGGGCTCACGCTGCGCGATAGCGTCACTGGGACCGAGCGGAGACTCGACGCGACGGGGGTGTTCGTCGCGGTCGGGCACGACCCGCGTTCAGATCTCGTGACCGGCCAGGTCGACACCGACGCGGACGGGTACGTGCGGGTCGCGCACCCGTCGACGCGGACGAACCTGGCCGGGGTGTTCGCGGCCGGGGATCTCGTCGATCACACGTACCGGCAGGCGATCACCGCCGCGGGCACCGGCTGCGCGGCCGCGCAGGACGCCCAGCACTACCTGTCGAACCTTGCTCCCGCCACCGTTTCCGCACCTGTTCTGGAGGTTTCCGCATGAGCACCGTCACCCCCGTCACCGACGCCACGTTCCGGGCCGAGGTGCTCGACTCCGAGCTGCCCGTCGTGGTCGACATCTGGGCGGCCTGGTGCGGGCCATGCAAGGCGGTCGCCCCGATCCTGGACCAGCTCGCCGGTGAGTACGCGGGCCGGGTGAAGATCGTGAAGGTCGATGCCGATCAGAACCTCGAGACCGTGACCGCGGCCGGCGTGACCTCGATCCCGACCCTCGGGTTCTATCGGAACGGGGAACGGGTGGACGTGTTGATCGGCGCGCACCCGAAGCCCGTCTACGCGACGAAGATCGAGGAGCTGCTCGCATGACCGACACCGTGACCCGCACCGCACCGAAACGGCTCTCCACACTCGACAAGTGGCTGCCGCTGTGGATCGGCCTCGCCATGGTCGCCGGTCTCCTCCTCGGCCGGTTCGTGCCTGTGCTCTCCGACGTGCTGTCCGCGATGGAGGTCGGTGGGATCTCGGTCCCGATCGGGCTGGGCCTGCTGGTGATGATGTATCCGGTGCTCGCGAAGGTCCGCTACGACAAGGTCGCCGCCGTCACCGAAGACAAGAAGCTCCTGGTCTCTTCGCTCGTGCTGAACTGGCTCGTGGGGCCGGCGGTGATGTTCGCCCTGGCCTGGATCTTCCTGCCGGATCTGCCCGAGTACCGCACCGGGCTGATCATCGTCGGGCTCGCCCGCTGCATCGCGATGGTCGTGATCTGGAACGATCTGGCCTGCGGTGACCGGGAAGCGACCGCGGTGCTGGTGGCGATCAACTCGGTGTTCCAGGTCGTCGCGTTCTCCCTGCTGGGCTGGTTCTATCTCACCGTCCTGCCGGGCTGGCTGGGGCTGGACACGCAAGGGCTGGAGATCTCGGTCTGGCAGATCGCGCTGAATGTGATCGTCTTCCTCGGCGTCCCCCTCGCCGCGGGGTTCGCCTCGCGGTGGATCGGCGAGAAGCGGAAGGGGCGCGACTGGTACGAGGAGACGTTCCTTCCGAGGGTCGGGCCGTGGGCGCTGTACGGCCTGCTGTTCACGATCGTGCTGCTGTTCGCCCTCCAGGGCGAACAGGTCACCTCCCGGCCGATGGACGTCGCCCGGATCGCACTTCCCTTGCTGGTGTACTTCGGGCTGATGTGGTTCGCGGGGCTGCTGCTCGGCAAGGGCATCGGCCTGAGCTACGCGCGATCGACGACGCTCGCGTTCACCGCGGCCGGGAACAACTTCGAACTGGCCATCGCGGTCGCCATCGGCACCTTCGGCGCGGCCTCCGGGCAGGCCTTGGCGGGGTCGTCGGCCCGCTCATCGAGGTGCCCGTGTTGGTGGGGCTGGTCTACGTCTCGCTCTGGGCGGCGAAAGCCTGGTTCCGCACGGACCCCTACGCCACCGAATCCACGATCGAATCGAGGACGTCATGACCGACACCGCTGTCCTTCCCGACGCCGAGGCGTGCGCGCCCTCCGCGATGCACGCGATCGGCGCCGACGCAGCTGCGACTGTGGCCGGGGCGCTCAAGGCGCTGGCGGATCCGCTGCGGCTGCGGATGCTGTCCGCGATCGCGACCGACCCGCGCGGCGAGTCCTGCGTGTGCGATCTCGCGGAGCTCGCCGACGTGTCCCAGCCGACCGTCTCCCACCATCTGAAGGTGTTGAAGGAGACCGGGATGCTGCGGTCCGAGCGGCGCAGTACGTGGGTCTGGTACCGGATCGCGCCGGGCAAGCAGCGCGCCGTCGCGGCCCTCCTCGACGCGTTCGCACCAGCGGCAGTCGCCGACGAGCCGGAGGACGCTCAGGCGCGAGTTGAAGCGTTGCGGCAGATGGACGCCCGCGTGACCCGGCTCGCCGAGGAACTGGCCAACGAGCTGACCGGGCTGCACCGTGATGTCGTGATCGCGATCGTGCGCGAGTCCTACGCGGGCCTGGTGCGGTCGGCGAAGCTGACGCAGCACATGATCCCGCTGACCGAGCGCTTCGCCCGCCAGCGCCTCGCCGACCTCACCCGGGATCGGTCTTCGGGGTGCCGCAGGTGCTGTTCGTGTGCGTGCAGAACGCGGGCCGTTCCCAGCTCGCCGCCGCCATCGTCAACCAGCTCGCCGACGGCCGAGTGATCGCCCGTTCCGCAGGCTCGACCCCGGCGTCGGACCTGCACCCGCACGTGCGCTCCCTGCTCGTCGAGATCGAAGGCGAGCAGGAGGCTCGGGATGCGTTCCCGAAGCCGCTGACCGACGACGCCGTCCGCGCCGCGGACGTTGTGGTGACGATGGGCTGCGGCGACGTGTGCCCGATCATCCCGGGTGTCCGCTACGAGGATTGGGCCGTCGGCGACCCCGCCCTCGCCTCCCCGCAAGGGGTCGACGCGATCCGACACGACATCGAGTCCCGCGTCCGCGCCCTCCTCGCGACCCTCACCGACTGAAAGAAGCCAAAGTTCATGACCGTTCAGCAGCCCTCTGTCCTGTTCGTCTGCGTCCACAACGCCGGCCGCTCCCAGATGGCCGCCGGCTACCTCCGCCACCTCGCCGCAGGCCGCATCGAGGTCCGCTCGGCCGGGTCCATGCCCGCCGAGCAGATCAACCCCGTGGCCGTCGAAGCCATGCGCGAGGAAGGGATTGACATCACCGCCGAGCAGCCGAAGGTGCTCACCACCGAGGCGGTGCAGGCCTCCGACGTGGTGATCACGATGGGCTGCGGCGACGCCTGCCCGTTCTTCCCGGGCAAGCGGTACGAGGACTGGAAGCTCGACGACCCCGCCGGACAGGGCATCGAGGCGGTGCGCCCGATCCGCGACGAGATCAAGGGGCGCATCGAAGCGCTCTTGGTAGAGCTGCTCGTCTGAGGGAGTGTGAGCGCCGGAGGGGCAAGCAACATCGGCGCTTGCCCCTCCCATGCTCTTGAGGGAGCTCGATCCATGCGGGGAACATCGTTGTGCCGCGGGTGTGGCCCGCTAATTGCGTCCCCAGTGGTTGTCGCTCTATCGAGAAGCGCCTCGCAGCGCTGCTTCGATCTGCTCCGGCGTGGGCGCTCCGGCGAATCCGCTTTCCGTCGAGTAGACGCGGCACGCGAGCGAGCGGACCGGTGCGGTCGGGAACAGGTCGACGCCGTCGACTAGGAGCGTGGGTGATCCTCCGAACGGAGAATTCGTCGCTTCGGCCTCGGTCCGGATGGCTACCAGTTCGACGGCCACGTCCACAAATCCGATTGCGTCCAGCGCAGCACGCGCGTTGGCTTCGGCGATGTCCGTGTTCGGGCAGTCGAGGATGTGCAACAGTTCGACCTTCATGCGATCCGCTCTTTTCGGGTCCGAGCCGCGCGGAGCCCGTTGAGGATGACGACGACCTCGGCGATCTCGTGCACCAGCACCACCGCGGCCAGCCCCAGCACGCCGAACAGGGCCAGCGGGAGCAGGGCGGTGATGATCAGCAGCGACAGGATGATGTTCTGGTTGATGATGCGCCTGCCGCGACGGGCGTGGTCGAACGCCCGCGGGAGGAGCCGGAGGTCGTGGCCGGTGAAGGCGACGTCGGCGGACTCGATCGCGGCGTCGGAGCCGGTCGCGCCCATCGCGATGCCGATGTCCGCGGCGGCCAAGGCGGGGGCGTCGTTGATGCCATCGCCGATCATCGCGACCGAGCCGTGCCCGCCCAGTTTGCTGATCGCGGTGGCCTTGTCCTCCGGGCGCAGCTCGGCGCGCACGTCCTCGATCCCGGCCTGCGCGGCCAGCGCCCGGGCGGTGCGGGCGTTGTCACCGGTGAGCATCGTCACCCCGACGCCCTGGGCGGCGAGGGTGCGGACCACCTCTGGGACCTCGGGGCGCAGCTCGTCGCGGACACCGACCGCGGCGACCGGGGCGTCGTCGCGGTGCACGATCACGACGGTCATGCCCTGCTCCTCCAAGCCCGCGACCTGGTCCTTGAGCGTCCCCGCGTCCAGCCAGCGGGGGCTACCGACGGTGACCCTGGCCCCGTCGATGCTGCCTTCGATGCCGTGCCCGGCCTGCTCGGTCACGTCCAAGGCGGCGGGAGCTCCGGGGCGGCGGCGGTGATCGCGGCGGCCAGCGGGTGGGTGCTATGCTGCTCCAGCGACGCAGCCCACGCCAACGCCTGCGCCTCGGTCACGCCCTCGGTGGTGAGCACGGCGGTGACGGCGGGCTCGTTGCGGGTGAGGGTGCCGGTCTTGTCGACGGCGACGTGGCGGATCACGCCGAACCGCTCGAAGACCGCGCCGGACTTGATGATCACGCCGAATCTGCTCGCCGAGCCGATCGCGGCGACGACGGTCAGCGGGACCGAGATCGCCAGCGCGCACGGCGACGCGGCGACGAGCACCACGAGGGCGCGGGTGATCCACAGCTCCGGGTCGCCGAGCAGCGAGCCGATGATCGCGACGAGGGCGGCGAGGATCAGCACGCCAGGCACGAGCGGCCGGGCGATCCGGTCGGCCAGGCGGGCGCGGTCGCCCTTCTCGGCCTGCGCCTGCTCGACCAGCTCCACGATCGTGGTCAACGAGTTGTCGGTGCCCGCCGCGGTCGTCTCGACCTCCAGGGCACCGGCGGTGTTGATCGCCCCGGCCGACACCGCGTCGCCGGGCTCGACCTCCACCGGGATCGACTCCCCGGTGATCGCCGAGGTGTCAAGGCTCGACCGGCCCGTGCGGACGATCCCGTCGGTCGCGATCCGCTCACCCGGACGCACGAGCATCAGCTGACCAACGGCCAGATCCTTCGCGGCGACCTCCACGGACGCGCCATCCCGCCGGATGGTCGCGGTCTCCGGGACCAGCTTGAGCAGCGCCCGCAGCCCGCCGCGGGCGCGATCCATGGCCTTGTCCTCCAGCGCTTCGGCGATGGAGTACAGGAACGCCAACGCCGCGGCCTCCTCGACGTAGCCGAGGACCACCGCGCCGACCGCGCTGATCGTCATCAGCAGCCCGATGCCCAGCTTGCCCGTGAACAGCTTGCGGACCGCGCCGGGCGTGAACGTCGACGCACCCAGCAGCAGGCCGATCCAGAACGCCACCAGCGCCGGGATCTCCGCACCCGTCCATTCCAGGACCAGGCCCGTGCCGAAGGCGACGCCGGAGAACACCGGAACCATGATCCCGCGGTCACGCCACCACGGCCGCTCCTCCTCGGCCTCCTCGCCGACCCGGGTCTCCGGCTCGTCGCAGCCGCACGCCGCGCTCACGCGCCCGCTCCCGTCCCGCAGCAGCCCGGCACCGTGCACTCGGCATCCACGCACGGCGCGTGCTCGTCCACGGCCAGCGTCACGTCCACCAGCGCCGTGAGCGCCGCCGCGAGGTGCGGGTCGGCGATCTCGTAGCGCGTCTGCCGCCCCTCGGGCTCGGCGACCACGATCCCGCAGTCGCGCAGACAGGTCAGATGGTTCGACACGTTCGAGCGCGTCAGCTCCAGCTCGCGCGAGAGCACGGCCGGGTAGCTCGGGCCGTCCAGCAGGGTCATCAGGATCCGGGAGCGCGTCGGATCCGCCATGGCCCGGCCCAGCCGGTTCATGACGTCAAGACGCGAAGCAATAGTCAGCATACACTGAACTATACAGTGAACGCTGACCTATTGTCGGCTCCGATAACCTCAACTTCGACTATGAACGCCACGCGGCGGGAGGAGTGGCTGCTCCGCGCAGGCCCTCGTCCACGCGCTGGCGATCATCAGGGCCGTCCCGACTGCAGCCAGGGCGGTCAGGACAGCGAATGCCCTCGCGTAGCTCCCGGTCACCTCGGCGAGGACGGCCCCGGCGAACGGGGCGAGGGCAGCGGCCAGCAGGACCGGGAGGCCGAGGACGCCGGAGAGGTGGCCGTAGGCGCGCTCTCCCCAGCGGTCGGTGATCGCGGTCGCCTGCAGCAGCGTGGCGATCCCGCGGCCGACTCCGGCGAGCATCGACGCCGCAATCAGCAGGCCCACCGGGCCCGGCACCACGGCCAGGACCAGCGTGCTCGCAGTCACCAGGATGAACACGGCGGCGGTGCGCGCGGTCAGCGAGGCCCGGTGCGCCAGGCCGGTGTAGACGAGGCGTCCGGCGACCTGGCCGACGCCCCCGAGGCCGAGCACCCAGGCTGCGGCCCGGGCGTCGAGGCCGCGCTCGAGCATGAGCGGGACCAGGGCCAGCAGGCCCGTGTACATGGCCAGCGACGCCGCGGTCAAACCGCCCGTGAGCAGCCAGAACCGCGCGCTGCGCAGGACCGCGACGGCATGGGCGCTGTCGGTGGCGGGCGCGTCGCGATGCCCGCGCGCGGGCCAGGGGCGTCGCAGCAGGAGCGAGTGGGCCGGCACTGTGACGACGGCGAGGGTGGCTGCCGCCCACAGGTAGGTCGCCCGCCAGCCCAGCTGCTCGCCGGCGGTCGCCGTCAGCGGCGCGAAGACCGTGCTGGCCAGGCCCGCGACGAGCGTCAGGGTGGCCAGTGCCCCGAGGCGGCGTGCGTCGAACCAGCCGGTGATCGCGGCGAACGCCGGCGGGTAGAGCACCCCGGCCATCGCGGCCCCGGCCAGCACCCAGCCGGCGAGGAAGACCGGCAGGCTCCATGCCGTGCCGATCACCACGAGAGCCAGGACCCCGAGGGCCGACCCGACCGTCATGACCAGCCGCGGTCCGCGCCGGTCGATGACGCGGCCGATCGGCACCCCGACCAGCGCCGAGACCACCAGTGCCGCCGAGAACGCCGAGGTGACGGCCACCGTGGACCAGCCGGTGTCGGCGCTGATCCGCGGCGCGAGCACCGGGAAGGCGTAGTAGAGCAGCCCCCAGGAGACGATCTCGGTTACGCACAGGGCCGCCAGCACCGCGCCGAGCGACGGGCGGGGTCCGGGCTCAGGCAACGGCGGCACCCCGCAGCAGCCTGGTCAGGGCGTCGACGACGTGCTGGGCGTCGCGGTGCACCCCGCGCAGCGTGTTCGAGGAGAACGACCGCTGGAACTCCACACCGAGGAAGCCCAGCCCCGGCAGCGCGGTCGAGACACCGCGGTCGTGCCGGAGCCTGCCGGCCCCGTCGAGGACGCCGAGCGAGGTCAGGTAGGTCAGGTGCGGCCGGTAGCCGGTCGCGAAGATCACGGCGTCGACCTGCTCCCGGGAGACGTCAGGCCACACGACCCCGTCCGGGGACAACGCGGTGAACATGGGCCGCTGGTCGGGCCGGCCCGCCTCCAGCGCCCGCTTGTACGTGTCGGTCCCAATCACCGGGGTGCCGGTGACGAGCCGTTCGAGGACCGATGGCGGGAGCAGGTCGGCGCGCGTGAGGCGCAGCCACCAGTGCAGGTCGCGTCCGGCGATCATCTGCGGCGCGAACCGGACCCGGTCCCGCACCGCCAGCGACGTCTCCGCGTGCTCGGCGAGCTCGTGGGCCACCTGCACGGCGGAGTTGCCCGCCCCGACGACCACGACCCGCTGCCCGGCGAACTCCTCCGGCGACCGGTAGTCGGCCACATGCAGAACCCGCCCTCGAATGCCTCCCTGCCGGGGATCGCCGGCACGTGGGGATTGCCGAACGAACCGGAGGCAGCGACGAGCGCGTCGCCGACCAGGCTGCTCCCGTCAGCCAGCTCCACCGTGAACGCCGGCCCGTCGGCGGTGACGTCGACGACGCGGGCATTGGTCCGGACCTCGACGCCGAGCTGGTCGGCGTATCCGCGCAGGTACTCGACGACCTCGTCGCGCCCTGGGTAGCCGTCCGGGTCGCCGGGGAACGAGTACCCGGGGAAGGAACTGAACCGGCGTGGGGAGAACAGGCGCAGGCTGTCGTAGTAGCACGGCCACGACCCCACCGGCTCCGGGCCGGCCTCCAGCACGACCGGCTCCCAGCCCCGGTCGCGTCCGGTGCGGGCGGCAGCGAGGCCAGACTGCCCGCCACCGACGACCAGCAAGCGGCCCCGACTCATCCGTCCGCCCTCGCGCCGATCTGGACCAGCTGCGGACCAGGCGCGCAGCACGAACCCGAGGCCGCCTGATCGTCCGGGGCGTCGAACAGGCCAGACCCGCCACACACCCCAGTGTCCGGCAGGACGAGGTCGACGCGCGCGGCAGCCTCACGGTCGCCGGCGATCGCCGCGACGACGCTGCGGACCTGCTCGAACCCGGTCAGAGCCAGGAACGTCGGCGCCCGCCCGTACGACTTCGCCCCACGATGTAGAACCCCGGCTCCGGATGCGCGAGGTCTGCAGCTCCCGTGGCACGGACCGAGCCGCACGAATGCAGGTTCGGGTCCACCTCGACAGCGACCTTCACCGGAGCCTGCAACCGCATGTCGAGACCGAGCCGGATCTCGGACAGGAACGACAGATCAGGCCGGAACCCGGTCGCGACGAACACGCGCGATGCCGGTTCCAAACGGCGGCCGTCCTCCGCGAGGAGCACAGCCTGCCCGTCCTCGACCGTCACCTCTTCGGTACGGAACCCGGTGACGAGATCCACGAGCCCGTCCTCGACCGCCTTCTTCGCCCGCTGACCCAGCGCACCGCGCTCGGGCAGCTCGTCCCCGCTCCCGCCGCCGAACGTGTTGCCGACCGTGCCGCGGCGCAGCACCCAGCTGATCCGCGTCCCCGGCACCCGCTTCGCTACCCGCGACAGTATCCCGATCGTCGTCGCAGCAGAATGACCGTTGCCGACCACCACCACATGCTGACCGGCCAAGCCCAGGGCATCGTCGATCGCGGGCATGCGATGCTCCACCAGCCCCGCATCGACTGCAGCCTCCTCGCCGAGCGCGGGAGACCGTCAGCACCCGCGGGATTCGGGGTGTACCAGGTGCCCGACGCGTCGATCACCGCGTCGGTCTCGATCCGCTCCTGCCCACCATCCGTGCGGCGGACGTGCACGACGAACGGCTGCTCCGCTCGCCCGGCATCGACCGCGAGATCCCGCCCCTTGCGCGCCGCTCCGACCACACGAGCCCCATACCGGACCCGGTCGCCCAGCGCGTCCGCAAGCGGGGCGAGATACCCTCGATCCACTGCGCCCCGGTCGGATAGCCTTTCTCCGGCGCCACCCACCCCGTCGGCTCCAGCAGGCGACGAGATGCCGCATCGGTGAGCTCCGTCCACGGCGAGAACAGCCGCACATGCCCCCACTCCGCAACAGCTGCCCCCGGACCATCACCGGCCTCCAGCACGAGCGGGTTCAATCCGCGTTCCAGTAGATGCGCGGCCGCTGCGAGCCCTGCGGGCCCGCACCGATAACGACGACGGAAACCATACCCAACCTCCATGCATTGACGTTCTTCAATGTGAACGAGCCTGCCTCACGTATCGACAGATGTCAATGCGTAGGGCAGAATGGAGCCATGAACGCCCTTCCCGCGACCATCGAGAGCACCCCCGAAGCCTCGACCTGCTGCATCCCCGGGCAGCCGCTCGATGACGCGACCGCGCAGCAGCTCGCCCGGGTGTTCAAAGCGCTCGGCGACCCCACCCGGGTCAAGCTCATGGCGATGATCGTCGGCAGCAGCGAGGGCGAGATGTGCGTGTGCGACCTCACCGAACCCGTCGGACTGTCGCAGCCGACCGTGTCACACCACATGAAACTCCTCGTCGAAGCCGGTCTCGTGACCCGCGAGCAACGCGGTAAGTGGGCCTACTACCAGCCCACAACCGACACGCTCGCCGGCGCCGCGCGGGCGTTCCTCTCCTGACGCCAGATTCCCGGTTCCGGCCGATGGTCGAGTCCGACTGGCCCGAGGTCGCGAGCATCTACCAAGCCGGGATCGCCACCGGGCACGCCACCTTCGAAGCTGTGCCGCCCGCGAACTGGGCCGCGTTCATCACTTGCAAACGCTCCGAGCTGAGCCTGGTAGCCCTCGACTCCGCAGATCGGGTCAACGGATGGGTTGCCGCGGCCCCCACCTCAACGCGGACCGCCTATGCGGGCGTCGTCGAACACTCGATCTACATCCACCCCGATGCTGCAGGACAGGGCGTCGGCTCCAGGCTCCTGGCCGCATTCCTTGCCGTCGCCGACCACGCGGGCATCTGGACGGTCCAGTCCTCAATCTTCCCCGACAACACCGCAAGCCTGCGCCTCCACGAGCGCGCCGGATTCCGCACCGTCGGCAGACGAGAACGCATCGCCCGCATGGACTACGGGCCGCACGCCGGCCGCTGGCGCGACACCATCCTCGTCGAACGCCGCACCCCTGCTGATCCCGCAGGAAGCCACGCTGAGGCTGCATCTTCCGTGAACATGCACACTCACACCTGCTCCAGCGACCTCTCAACCCGCATCTTCACGCCAAATCGACTTCAGGATTCCTCAACTTGCGGGGAATGCCGGTCATGCGGGCGGTGGTGTCGAACGCGGCGAGCTCGGCGGGGTGGAGTTGGTGCTGCACGACGAAGGCCCGGTCCTTGATCCGCCAGAGCCCTTGCCCGGTGCCGAGTCCGGGCAGCAGGCGGCGTTCGGTGCCGGTCAGCCCGAGCGCGACGGCGGTGGGGCCGAGCTGATCGGTCTCCTGCCGGTAGACGATCCTCGTCTCCGCGTTTGCCAGCAGGCTGTTCGCCAGCGCCCGGTTCGCCGATCCGGCATCGCCGACGTTCTCCAAGTCGGTGAGCTTGTGGAACACCAAGAGATTGGCCAGCCCGTAGTGCCGGGCGAGACGCCAGTGGGCGTCCATCCTGCGCAGGAGCGCCGGGTGGGACATGAGCCTCCATGCCTCGTCGTAGACGACCCATCTGCGGCCCCGTTGGGGTCGAGCAGGGCGGCTTCCATCCATGCCGACGAGCAGGTCATCAGCACCGAAATCAACGTGCTGTTCTCGGTGACGCGCGAAAGATCGAGGCTGACCATCGGCAGCGACGGGTCGAACCTGACGGTGCTCGGCCCGTCGAACAGGCCGGCCAGGTCCCCGGCCACCAGGCGGCGCAGCGCGTGGCCGACCTGGCGGCCGTCCTCGGTGAGCCGGCCGTCCGGGTCGTCGGCAGGGTCGGGGCGCAGCAGCCGGTCGACCACCATCGGCAGGATCGGCACGTCCGCGTCGCGGACCGCGCCGGCCAGGGCGGTGTCGATCGCGGTGTGCTCCAACGGCGCCAACCGCCGATCCAGCACCGTCTCCGTCAAGGCTCCGAGCAGATCGCGGCGTCGCGCGGCGAGGGTGGTGGCCCACTCCTGGTCGGACAGGCCGCCGGGCCGGTAGCCCTCATCCAAGGGTTGAGCCTGTTGCCCATCCCGTGCCCGAGGATGATCGCTTTCCCGCCGACTGCTTCGGCGACGCCGGAGTGCTCGCCTTTGGGGTCGCCGGGACATAGACGCGGTACCCGAAGGGCAGACTGCGGGTGTAGAGGCTCTTGGCGAGCGACGATTTCCCGGAGCCGACGATCCCCGCCAAGATCAGGTTCGGCGCGGTGATGATGCCCCTGCGGTACAACTCCCACGGGTCGTACACGAACGAGGAGCCGCTGTAGAGGTCTTGGCCGATGAAGATTCCCGCGGCTCCGAGCCCGGCTTCGGCCAGGAACGGGTACTGCCCGGCGAGCACGGCGCTGGTGTCCTGATGCCGGGCCACCCGGAAGCGGCCCGGTGTCCTCAGCGCGGCCGGGCCGGGCTCGCCGGCGGCGGGCAGGTAGACCGTGGCACGGCGTTCAGCCCGTTCGGCGGCGGCCTTGGCCTGGGCCGCTTCCTTCTCGACGTGACGCTGCTCGGCGACGAGGCGGGCGGCGGCTTGCCGCCGCTGCTTGCGCAGCCGGCGCCGCTCCGAGGCGGGAGTGACGAGGACAGCGGTGTGCAGCTTCTCGCCCCGGCTCACAACGACCGCCCCGCGTCCCGGAGACCCAACCGCCGGCGGGACGGTCGAACCATGACGAGTCCGGCGCCGGGCGAGGCTGCTGTGGCATGTCCGGCTTGGGCTGCGGCGGGCCCTCGATGCCGAGCGGTGCCAGCGCGTCCGCGTTCTGGCGAGCGGCCTCCGCGACCCATCCGGGAAACAGGCACTCATGCTCGGGCCTGCTGCCGGGGTTGTCGATGGCGTACTGGCGGGCGTCGCCGGCCGCTGCCAGGAAGGCGGCGAGGTCGCGCATCGCGCGGTCCGGGGCGACCGGCGCTCCGGCGCCGGTGAACAGGTCCCGGCCGACGAGCGTCTGCCCGGTCGCGGTGTCCTCGATGCGGTAGGCATATCGCTGGTGCTCGCCCAGCGGCGAGTCCGGCCAGACGGTCAAGGTGAGCGTCCCGACGTGCCGGGACATCGAAGCGGTGGGGTCTGCGCTGTTCATGGCGGGCAGGTGCGCGCCGGCACGTCTCCGTGGTGGCTATGTCAGAGCGACAGCCCGCGGGCCTGCTTGACGGCGGCGACGCCGGGATGCTCGAACCAGCCCCGTCACGGACGGCGCTACGCCGCCCGGCCGTCTCTCGCTCACGGCCTGTCGTCGGGCGGCGGGCCGGGACGTGCGCCCCTGCTTCTTTGTCGATGGCGTCCTCGGCACGGATCAGGTGCCGCCGGTACAGGGCGACGTGCCCGGCCATCGCGTTGTAGGTCATCGCGTAGTCGCCGGTCTCGGCCTGCCGGTCACCGGGATAGACCGGGGCGGTGTCGTGAACGTCGCCGTTCTCCAAGGCGGCGTTCGTGGTCTCCTCGCCGTAGTCCCACGCCGACAGATGCTCGATCCCCGCCTCGACCCCGTGGGCGTCGATGAGGTCGATCACCCGGTCGGTTTCCTCGCCTTGGAGGAACACGACGCCAACCCACCGCTCCACCATCCGGTCCTGCGGGTTCCACACGATCCGGCCCGAGTGGGTCATGGCCGCGCTCAGGCGGTCGTCGGCCTGGTCGATGAGCGTGCCGGCCTGGTGCAGCTCATCCGCTGCGGCCAGCGCCTCGGCCGCACCGCCGCTGTACTCGCGGGACTCGTCGGTGACGTGATGCTGCCGGCTCAGATGGGCGGCGGCGAGCTGGTCGAGCACCTGCCGCAGCGATCGCAGCCCGCCCAACAGCTCACCGATCACCACGTAGGTCTCGGACGGGTCCTCGAAGCTACGGCTGGCGTGAGCCAGACCGCGCAACGCCTCGTAGGCATCGCTGGCATCGCTGGTCGGGTTCGTGTATGTCGGCATCACGGGCCTCCTTCAACGAGGGTGGGATGCCTGCCAGGTGAGCGCGCCGGTCACACCGTGCGGCACAGCGGCAGCGCGGCCGCCGTGAACGCGACGGCTTGCTGGCCGACGAGCCTTCGGGTCTCGCAGGAGGCTTGGATCGAGGCTTGTTCGATCGCGGCGACTGCGGCTTCCAGCTCGTCGACGCTGGGGCGGAGACGGAGATGAGCCCGGAGACCCGTAGAATCCCGTGGCCGGCGGTCAGGTCGGCTTCCTGCTGGAGAACGTCTTGGTATTCGGCGGTCTGCGCGGCGTCCTCGATCTGCCCGATTCGGGCGCGCTGGGCCGCATCGGAGATGTGTTCGACCTTCTTCTTGCGGATGTCGCGGGCCGCCTGGTCCGAGCGCATCGGGGTGTAGATCAGCGACACAGCCCGTTGGATGCCGGTGGAGAGCAGCACCGGCGCGAGGAACCCCGGATAGACGAGGCTGCGGGGCCACTCCGAGACCCACAGCACGGTGTGCCAGGCGGAGTCGGTGCGCAGGTTGCCCCAGGTCTCGGTGACCGCGACCGGGCCGGCGGCGGCGAGCTCCTGCCCGAGCCGCCCGTGGCGCTCCAAGGTGGCGGCCACGGCCGGGTCATACGCCGAGCGGAGGATGACCGCGACCTGACCGGGGCCGAGCCACCCCGAAGGGGTCAAGTCCGCCGAACGCAGCGCGGCGACCAGCGTCGCCATCTCCTGCCGGAGCACCGCGGCGGCGCCGCGGATGCCGCCGCCGGCGGTCCTGATCTGCTGGGAGGCGACCTTCATGTCCAGGGAGAGGCTGACCGTGGTGGCGTGCCGTTCCCGGCGGGGCCGGCCCGCTCGATCAGTTCGCGGTAGGTGGTCGCGGCCCAGGAGCCGTCGTCGGTGCCGTGCTCGGCCCACCACTCGGCCAGCCCGCTACCGGAGTCGGGCAGGGTTCGTTCGAGCACTTGCAGGGTCGCGATCCGCCCGGACCGGCAGACCGTGGCGAGCACTCGCCCCCAGGAGGTGACGCGGCGCTCTTGCTCGCCGGGGTCGAGCAGGATGAATGCCGGATGGGTCACTTCCGTCACGACCGTCAAGGTTGCCTGGCGGGGTCGTGGATCATGCACGCCCCGGTCTCGGGGTCCAGGTGCTCCCGAAGCCGGGCCATGTCACCGGGCAGCGCGAGACTTCCGGCAGGGCGGGGCTTGACGATCCGCCGCCGGTAGAGCAGTTGCCCGCCGGTGGAGCGCCACAGCCACCAGAGCGCGACAGGGAGCCATTCGACCATCGGCCTCCCAGCGATGGGCACCCAGGTCAGCACGACCGCGAGCAGCCAGACCGGGGCGGTGTAGACCAGCAGCATCCCGGCGCCGCCGTAGAACGCGGCCAGCAGCGCCAGGCCGCCGATGCCGAGGGTGATGAGCTGCGCGACCGAGAGGCCGAGCAGCACCCCTCGGCGGGTGAGTCGGCTGAACTTCATCGGCGTCAGCTCGCTACCGGGTGTCTTCTGGTCCGTGGTGGGCATGGGTGGTCACTCCTTGCCCCACGGCGATGCCGTGGGGTTGGACGGCTCCGTGGGCGTCCTCGGCTGCGGCGTGGACGGCGGGGCGTCTGCGACGGCGGCGGGGTGCCGCCGTTCTGCCCGCCTGCGGCGTCGGCGGCGGTCTCGGCCTGACCGGCCACCGCGTGCCCGGCCTTCGGCCCGGCCTCGGCGGCATCCTTGGCGACCTTCGCTCCGACCACGACGGCTGCCGCCGGTCCCGCGCCCGCGGCGGAGGCGCCGGCTTCGGCGCCCACGGTTTCACCGCCGGCCGCGGCAGGTGCCTGCGCCGGGGCGGGCGACGGCGGAGGCGTGCCACCTGATCCTGCGTCCGACGCGCCGTCATTGGGGTCTTCGAGAACCTTCTTGGGCTCGCCGCCGCCTTGGGCTTGGAGGGGATCGGGACGGGACGGTTGAGCGCGTTCTTGGCCTCCTGCTCGGTGCCCATCTGCTGGTACAGGTCGAAGCCCACGAACGACACGAAGCGGTAGACCATGTAGGGCGCGAAGGCCGCGATGCCCATGAGCACGATGCCGGTGATCGGTTCGGTGACGGCGGCGATGTCCAGCTCGATCGGGGTGGCGATCTGCGTGATCGCCAGCAAGAAGATGACGACGAGCACGAGCTTGCTGATGATGAGGGCGATCACGAACGCCGCCCATTTCCCGATCCATCCTTTGGTGGCGTCCCAGGACGCGCCGGCGAACGCGATCGGTGCCAGCACCACGCCGACCAGCAGCAGCGCCTTGCGGATCAGCAGGCTGAACCAGACGATCGCGACGGCGGCGATCATCAGCCCGGCCAGGAAGATCGTGACGATCGCGCCGACGCCGGGCGCGGCGATGTTGATGCCGCTGAGCCCGGCGGCGAGCAGGATGATCTTGTCGCCCATCGTCTCGGTGGTCTCGCCGGACGTCTGGATGATGCCGATGCTGAGCTGGTCCACGATTTCCAGTGCGAGCGCGGTCAGCGTGACGACCACGAACGCGCCCAGCACCGATTTCGCCGCGCCGAGCGCGGCTCTGGACAGCGCGGTCGGGTCGCGGCGGATCAGCCCGGTGATGAGTTGCAGGCAGAAGAAGATCAGGACGAGGAAGACGCCGATGCCGAAGATCAGGTTGTAGACGCTGGTGAACCCGTCCGTCTGGACATCGACCAGCGTGGTCGTGTCGAACACGGCCCACATCGCCTCGATCAGCCAGCCGGCCGCGCCGCCCATCGCCTGGGCGAGCCAGTCGAACGGGGCAGCCACGACCGTCGCGGCAGCCTCGCCCGCCACGTCGCAGACGGTCGAAATCACGGGAACGTCGCAGACACCCATCTCAAATCTCCTGCTGTGACCGGCGGCCCTATACGGCCTGGCCGACGTTCCAGAAGAAGTTCACGAGCGTCACCGCCGCGCCGCAGATCACCGCGGCACCGCAGGAGATGAGAACGCCCAGCTTGCCCCTGCCCGCCAGATGCGGGTTCGAGCTGTTGGCGCCGTAGGCCCAGACGATCGCGGAGACGATTAGCGCCAGTACGGAGAGGATGAGGCCGACCGTCATCACGGCGCCAACGATGGTGCGGAGCTGGTCGATGCCGGGCAGTCCCGAGCTGTTGGGGTCGATGTCGATCACGGCGGTTACTCCCTCGCTGAGCGAATGGCTTGTGGCGACGAGGTGAACCAGGGAGCGACTGGCGAGACCGGGCAGACGAAAGGCCCGCTCCCAACGCAGAGAGCGGGCCTGCTGGCGACGGAGGATCAGAGCTGTTGGCCGAGGGCGATGAGCCAGTTCACCCACGCCACCCCCGCGCCGGCGAGCGCGGCGGCGCCGACGCCGACGAGCACCCCGACCCGGCCCTTGGAGGCAAGCGAGTGGTTGCCGTGCGAGGCGCCCAGCGCCCAGCAGATCGCCGAGACGATGACCATGAGCACCGCGACGATGAGCACGAACATCAGCAGGGCGCCGATGACCTGTTTCAGATCGCCGATGCCTCCGAGCCCGTCGAAGTCGGGGAACACTTCCATCACGAACCGGCCCTGACGGTGATGTGCAGGTGGTCGTAATGGCCGCCGGTCACGTTGCCGGGGTCGTGCATCCCGCCGCCGTTGTAGGGGCGCCAGCCTTCGGCGTCGCGGGCCAGGGACCAGATTTGGCCCTGCCAGATCAGGTACTCCACGCCCAGCGACTCGGCGTGGTCCTTCATCCAGTTCGTCACCCGCCACCCGTCCTCGAGCTGCGCGGGCGTCGGGTGCGTCCCGATCGGGTTCCCGAACGTGATGTCACACGCCCGGCCCAGCGGGTGCTCTGACGTTGTGCCGGGCCGGGGCGAGTAGCAGGCCCAGGAGCTGTCGGGGAACGCGGCACGGGCTTGGGCCATGACGTGCGCCATGCGCGCGGTGATCTGCCCGCTGCTGGTGGGGTCATCGACCATCTGGTCGGGGTCGCCGTCCAGCGGGGCGGGATCGCCCGGCGCTCCACCGGAACTGCACTCGTTCGGGCTGCCGACCGTGGCTTCGGGCAGGTCGACCGCGTTGTGGTCGTTGAGCCACTTGGCCGCGTCGACGGCCTCGCCGCTGGTGCCGCCGGGCCGGACCTCGAAATGCAGGTGTGGCCCGTGCTGTTGCCGGAGCTGCCGACATCGCCGATGTGCTGGCCCGCGGTCACACGATCTCCGGCCGCGACGAGGATGCCGGACTGCCACATATGCGCGTAGGCGGTCGCCACGGTCTGCCCGTCGATCTGGTGCTCGATGACGATGAGTCCGCCGTAGCCGCCGGAGAACTCGGCCACGGTCACGGTCCCGTCTGCGGCGGCGAGGATCGGCGTGCCGTCCGGTGCGGCGAAGTCGGTGCCGGTGTGGAACGACGGTTCCCCGGTGATCGGATGGATACGCGGCCCGAACTCGCTGGTGAGCACCCAAGTTCCCTCGGGGAGCGGGAACACGACCCGCGAGGACTCCGCGACCGGACCGGCCACCACCGAGGCGGTGGCCGGGCCAGCCGCACCCGTCGCGCCGGTGAGAGCGTCGAGGATGCGTTCGGCGACCGGCTCGTAGTTGCGGTAGCGGTCAGGGTAGGCACTGACCTCGACGGCTTGCGCGGCCTCGCCGGGGTCCATCTGGGCCCAGCCGGGGATGTCCAGCAGGCCCCGCGGCGAGGGATAGTTAGGTCCATCGGGTCCGCCGTAGAACGCGCGGGCCTGATAGTTCGTGTCCATCAGCTCCGCGACGGTTCCCCACCCGGATTGCGGGCGCATCTGGAACAGGCCGAGGGAGTCGTGGTCGCCGCCGTTGCCGTCGTTGGGGTAGTTCGCGGACTCGGGGTAGGCACTGGTGTTGGCGAGCTGGCGCAGGGTGCTCTCGGTGAGCGCGGCCATCAGCGCGATCTTGATGCCGGGCCGGCCGACGCCCTCGATGCCGCCGCCGACAGTGATGATCGTGGCCGCGTGCGTGAGCTGGGTCTTGTTCAGCGTGAACGTGGTGCCGTCTTGCGTGGTGACGGTCAACGAATCGGGGACGTTGCCCACGGTGACGCTGCCGCCGGGACGGCGCAGTTCGCGGCGGCGGGTTCATCAGCACGCCGATCGCCATCAGGACACAGGCAGGGCCGAACAGGACGAAGGCGAGTCCGAGGATGAGGAGCTTCTTGACCACGGCGTGCCTTCTGTCATCGCAGCGGGTTGTCGAGCTGCGACAGGCGCAGCACGTGACACGGGCCGGTGCGGAACTCCGGCGCCGGGGGCGGGCAGGCCAGAAACACGGTGAAGGCCACGGGGTGCTCGCTGGTGACGGGTTCGCCGTTCCAGACGCCCTCGCGGTGCCGGGTTCCTTCGATCGTGATCGCGGTCGCACCACGCGGGAGCTGCCCGGACTGGGCCTGCTCAACCGCGGTGTCCCATGCTTGGGGCACGAACGAGGACTCGATGGTGAGATGCTGGGTGGTGGCGTACTTGCGCAGCTCGATCCACGCCTCCCGCGACGGCAGATAGGACGCGATGTCGGCGGCGAGGCCCGCCTGCTCATGGCCGGAGGGTCCCCGACCTCCAAGATCGCGGCGGAGTAATCCTGCGGCATCAGCCCGGAGCCGGTGTCCCAGGCGAACAGCGCCTCAGCGACATTGCGGGCGAACTCATCCGGGTCGTGCGAGGGGATCACCCGCGGCGGCCCCGGTTTGCCGGGCTCGGACTCACCCGGAGCGGTGATGGTCGGAGCCGGATCGGGCGCGCGATCGGTGGGCTGTCGTGGGCCGGTGATGAGCCCATACACGCCGACGCCGATCAGGAGCAGCAGCACGAGGCCGACGGCGATCACCGCGATGAGTCGGCCACGGGACCAGGAAGCGAGATTCGTCTTCATGCCCAGAGGTGAGCCCGCCGGTGACTGGCCCTACCGGTGCATCAGAGGGCGCGCAGCAGCGGCCGGCCCGCCGACTCAGCGACGGTTGTGCGGGCGGTGCGGAGCCGGTCGGCGAACTCGGTGGTGCCCTCGACGGTGGCGAAGAACGCCTCGGCCTGCTCGTCGGTGAGCTCGACGGCCAGCTCGTCCACGTCGTAGTGAGTCCACCACGCTTCCAGGTCGCCCCAGGTCAGTACGAACGCCCGCAGCGGGTACCGCGTCGGTTCCTCGTCCTCAACGACGGGGCGACGCTTCGGCGTGGCCGGCTTGCTGACCTTGCTGGCCTTGCTGGTCTTGGCGGCGTGGACGCGGGCCAGGGCTTCGTCGGCCAGCTCGTGAAACCGTTGGTCCCGCTCGCTGTCGGCCTTGGCTTGGCTGTCGCGGAGGCGCTGGAAGATCGGGTTGACCGCCGCACCGGCCTCGATCTGCGTCAGCCCGTCCCGCGCCTGGACGCGGATCGTCTCCGGGGTGCTCGGATCGTCGGCCAGGTGTTGCAGGTAGCCGATCTGTTCCAGCCGACTGTAGGACGCCGAGCCGGTCACCATCCGCGCCGCCTGTGTCCGAGCGTCTCCGAGCTGGTGCGAGTCCGATGGTCCCGCCGAATCGGCGGGACCATGCTTTCCGGGCTCGTGGCCCTCGTGGAACTGGGTCTTGGCCTTGCGGCGTGCGGCGTCCTCGGCCATGAGTTCCTTGATCTCCCGGTACAAGGCGGCGGCCTCGATCGCGGTGAGCGGCTTGTGGAGCTGGTTGTCGTCCTGCTCGGCCAGCAGATGCCCCAGCCGGTCCGAGATACCGGAGCGCACCCACACGCTGACGCGGCGCCAGCCGAGCTTCTTGATCGCGGCCATCCGGCGCGCCCCGCACACCAGCACCCCGTCCGGGGTGATCGTCGGCGGCTGCAACAGACCGTCCCGGTCGATCGACGCCGCGAGCGCGTCGATGTCGCCCAGGTCCGTGCGGTGCCGGCGGCCGACAGTGATGGAGTCAACCGCCCGCTCCAGCTCGATGTGTCCGGCCGGTGCGCTCATCCCGCACCTCGCGCCTTTCTCGCGCCCGGCTTGCTGATGCCCGGTGCGGCCAGGGAGAGGGTGAGCACGAGGTCGTCATCGCGCAGCAGCACCGGCAGGGTCTCGCCGATCAGCAGCCGCAGCAGGATGCCGCGTCCCGCGCCGGTCGCCGCGAGCGCCGGGTCCGGGCAGCCGAGCAGGGCGCGCAGCAGCACCGCCCAGGACCGGCCAGGAAGGTCGATCAGGGCTCGGGCGTGCTTGTCGCGTCGCAGTGTCTCGTAGGCGGTGTGCCGGTTCCCGACGCGCGTCAGCGCCACGCAGACGTGTTCTACCGCCGGGCGTGCCGTGCCCTCGGGCCAGTCCAGCAGCATCAGCAGCGTGATCGCGTCCTCGACCGCCGACGCCGCGGTGGTTGCCGCCGGCTCGGCCGGTGCCTGCTCCGGGGTGTTGTCGCGGTCGTGGGCGTCCTTGATCTGGAACGCGGGATGGTAGTCGCTCAGGACGTTCTCGCGGTCGGAGAGCCGTTCGGGGTCGTGGAAGATCGAGTAGCGGGCCGGCGTGCCTGGTGGGTCGAGCACAGCAGCCCTTGGCCGCGTTCCTCGGCGATGCAGGTGATCCGTACCGCGTGCGTGATGACCGCCCACGGGTCATCGGCGATGCGGGCGGCCTTGGTGCGCATCACATCGAACGCCGCCGACGCGGCCTCCCACGGATCGAGCCGGTGCTTGTGCGCCAGCGCCGCGTACTTCTCGGCCGCGAACGCCATCAGCTCTGCCGCTACCGGGTCGTGCTCCCAGGCGCGCTGGCCGGCGGCGTGCAGCCGTTTCAGCAGGGCACGCAGGCCCTCGCTGGTGCGGTAGTCCTCAGCCGTCCGGCCGCTGGTCTCGCTCATGGTGCTGGTGTCGTTGGTCATGGTCTGGGCACCTCCCGACGGCGAGGTGCACCCGCAGACGACTGCGGGGCTCGCCTTGACGGAATGAGCGCCCATGACTCATCACCACCCGGCTACCTCATCCCGACCCCGGAGCGGTGCGGTCCCTGCTCGGCGCCGCCGCGACGGCCGAAGGCGCTCAGAGGCGGCAGACGCTTGGCTCGCTCGGCGACCCAGCGGGCGCCCTTCTCGATCGGGGCGCGAACGTGCCGGTTCATATCGGCGGTCCGGTCGATGCCCCGGCGGGACAGCCGGCCGCCGCCTTGGGCGATCAGGTCGGTCGGGCGCACCCAATCCACGCCCCGGCCCCGTACCCGCGCCAGCTTCTCCTTCGCCGCCGTGCGGGACGCGGCGGCCTTGACCGCATCCGGCGTCCCCGCTGCTTCGGTCGCCTCGGTTGGGTTCAGGTCGTTCCGCTTACGGGGTGGCGGCTCGGGCTCGGAGCGATGCTGCTCCCGCATCCGGTCCTGATCGTTCATGGCAGGGCTCCTTCCATCTCGGGCTGCGACCCGGACGGGTCGGCCTCATCGGACTGGTGAGCACGAGGCAGCCAGCGACCCACCGTCGAGGGATGCACGCCCAAATGCCGGGCGATGGCCTTGTTCGACCAGTCCTGCTCTCGCAGCTCTGCCGCCAGCGCCCGACGATCCGGCCCGCCGTCCGTGTCCGCAGCGGTGACGCCTGCCGCCGTAGATGGCGGGTCAAGAGATGCCGTCTCGCTCTGGGGCAACGGGGTGATCGGCTCGAGCGCCGGCGGCAACTCGAGCGCAGTAGCCGGGCGTGCGGTGGCGCGGGTCAGCACAACGGTCAGATGCGTGATCGCCAGCAGCACGACCGGCGGCACGGCAGCGACCGCGGCCGCGAGCGGTCCGGGCACGTCGGCGTCGGCCGCGACCACCGCATGCAGCGAGTTCGCCGTCACCGACACCGCGGCACCGCCGACCAGCAACGCCCACGGATACCACGCCGCTCGCTCACCGGCGAGGGCAACGACGGCCACCGTGGAGACCACGATTACGCCGTCGACGATCAGCGGCCACGCCCACGCCTGCCCGGCCCCGATCCCGGAGCGGCGGGCAAGGTCGGCCAGGGACGTGAACGACAACCAGAACGCGCCGGCAGCGATGAACACCGTCCCGGCGACCGAGGTGATGACCGCCCACCGGCGGCCGCGTAGCTCCTTCATGACAGCCCCGCGTGGCGGGCGCCCGCTGCTGCGCGTTCCCGCGAGCGAACTCGCCCGAAGCCGATGCGGCCGGACGGTCCCGGCGGGCTCCGGCGCCGACGCTGCGATAGGCGCTGTAGACGGTGCGGGTGATCTCCCGCTCCCCGAAATCGGATTGTGCGGCCGTCACCATCGCGTCCAGGGCATCCGTGAGCGGCACCCCGCCCTCGGACAACCGGCACGAGGCCCAGAAGAGTTTGAGGTTGCGGTCTGTGGCCTGCCGCCCCAGCCACGTCGCCAGCCGCTCCGCATCCTCGCGCCGCACTGGCCCACCGAGGCGCGGCCGAGGCGCGGGCCGAGGATCAAGGAAGTCTCGCAGCCGGCCCGCATCTATCGGCCAGGCCGCACCGGCCGCGAGCTGCTCGACCCGGTACGGCGTGCGCAGGCCGTCGAGCCGTAGCAGCGAGGGCGGGGCGATGATGTAGCCGCCGTCCCCGCGACAGTCGATGCCGACCTTCCCTGCCTGCCAGGACCGTTGCGCCTGGTTCGGGTCGGCTGGAAAGTAGGCGTGCTGGCCGCCGGTGGGTGTGCGCACGACCGCCAGCGGCTCGGGGATCAGCCCGGCCCGGGCTGACCGCGCGTAGGCGGCGTACCCGTTGACGCCGTGCACATCCACGTCGATCACTACCAGCCCCGAGACGGCACCGGTCGGGATGCCGATGTTCGCGGCCGGCCGCGCCCGCCACCACGCCTCAACACGGCTCGGGTCGATGCTGGCCTCGTGGAATCCGCGCTCCGGGATCGGCCGCTTCCCGGCCGGCGCACAGGGGAACACCGGAACTCCGGCCCGCGCCAGCTCACCAGCCGCGACCGGCAACGGTGCCCCGTCGAGCTGACCGAACACGGCGGCAGCCGTGGCGGGGGTGACCATCACAGGCCCCGTCCCGAGCCGACTGAGGCCGCCGGCGTCTCCCGCTCCGGCAGCGGCTCGACCTGGCGCGCGGCCTGCTCTGGCGTCTCCTGGGCCTGCGGCGTGTGCTCCGGGCCATCGACACGCAGGGACAGCGGGTTGCCGTTCCCGAGCTGTGTGGTGTCGAGCTTGTCGAGAATGTCGAATGCGGTGCTGCGCACCTGCTCGCCCGTGGCGCGGACCACCGCCACGGGGTCTTTCCCGTCCACGTTGCTCGCCCATCCGGCGACATACGGGATCGTGTAGTCGCTGGTGTCCATGCCGTGTGCGGCGGCGATCATCAACGCGACCGACTCCGCGCGTACCTCGCTGATTCCTCGATGCTCGCGGGCGTCGTCCCGCTGATTCGGGCCGTCCAGCCGGACGTGCGCCAGCTCGTGCGCGAGGGTCTTGACCTGCGCGGCCGGGTCCATGTCCGCGCAGACCATCACTTGCCGGGTCTCGAAGTCGATGCAGCCGTTCGCGCCCCGTTCGATGCGGTCGCGCGGCATCCGCAGCACCTCGAACCCCAGCGACTCCGCCTGCTCGGTCAGGCCCTCCCACAGCCCGGCCGGGGCTTCGCCTTCCAGCAGCCTCGGACGGGGCAGCTCGGGAAGCGGTGCGCCGTGCGTCCTCGACACGTCCCACACATAGGCCGGGACGACGCTGACGATCCGCCTGCGCACGACTTCGCCCGGTCGGGGCTTCTCCCACTTCCCGAGCCGCCGCCACGACGCCGGATCGCGCGGGGTCGCCGATGCGAACCTCGCCTTGACCGGACCGCGAATCCGATAGCCGCCGTCCTTCTCCGGCCAGCGGCCCATCTTCTGCCAGTCGTTGTACCCGGCAACCCAGGTCGGCGTCGGTGTCGGCACCCGGCCCTGTTCGTAGGCTTCGAGATGCTGCGCCCAGATCAACAGCGTGTTGTTGAACGAGCGGGTCCGGAACCTCGCGGCGAACTCGATCGCACGCCGCCAGTCATCGCCCGACACCAGTTCCTCGACCGAACGCACGATGCGTTCTTCCAGCGCATCGAGCGTCACTTGCCGCGCCGCCTGCTTGTCCTCGTTCGCAGCCATCGCCTGACCTCCCTCCGCCAGGGCCACTCCGAGTGGGAGCAACCGTGCGACCGCGAGGTACGCCGGGCGGATCAGGAAGACAAGACGGACGACGGAACAAGACTGGCGACCGTCAGCTCCGCGACGAACCCGACGAGTCTCTACCGGCCTACCGGATCGGAACTGGCCCTGGGGCCTGCGGCCACCGATCCCGCGGCTATCACCCGGACAGATGCGTCCTTCACCCGGCCACTTGCGTGGACGTCACCCGATGCATCGTCCGGTAGTCGCTGGGAGTAAGGCCGACGCCGCGGCGGAACTGGCGAGCGGCGAAGTCAGGATCGCTCCAGCCCACCTCCTGAGCGATCGCCGCAACAGAGCGGGACGTCGTGCGTAAAAGATGCGCCATCCGCTCGGCTCGCTGCATGGTCAGGTAAGCGATCGGTGACTTCCCGTACGCCTCAACGAAGATGCGGTTGACCTGTGACTTCGACAGATGTACTTCATCTGCCAAGTCCGACACGGACCAACGCCGCGCCGGGTCCGTCCGTAAGAGTTCAGCGACCTTGCGCGCTTCTGTGCGCAATGGCGCAAACCGACGAACACGAGGTAGGGAGGGTATCGCGGTCGCGCGCTGCGTCGGGGATGTACGGATCGGTGAGGTCTTGACAAAGGGAGTCACGACATGAGCGATGCTGAACCACAATGCCTGCATTCGATTGAAGTTCTCCGCGAATCGGCCATCGATACTGAGAGCAACCAGCTCATCGAGACGCGGCATCAGCATACCCGCTCGATCTTCGCCGATATGAAGTACCTGCGCAGGCTCGGCATACATAGTCTCGGCAAAGCACTGCGCGTCGAGGCGGTCCCGTAATATGCCGACGTGTTGCCAGAAAATCTGGTCAATCAAGTAGTCGGTGTCGAGATAGACCGTCGTCACAGTTGCACGACCCTCGGGCTCACCCCCAAGCAGTGTGTTGGCCCCCAGGAGAATCACGTCCCCAAACTTGACCAGCTTCTGCTTGAACTCGCTAAACAGGATAGCGCTTCCATCGCGAACGACGATGACCTGAACGCAGTCGTAGGCCAACGGCCCGACCGGCTGGACGATGATGCGGTTCCGGGCGAGGATGGGTGCGAAACCGCGGAGACTGCAGGACTCGTGTTGGTTCGACGCCGCGACCGATTCGGGCTCATCAACCGCATTCCTGGGATGGGATTCCTGACCACCTCTTTCGCGGGCACCAGACGGACCGCGCTGAGGACTGCGCGACGGGCGGGTCTCGACAATCCCGCGACTAATCGACCGGTTCGAGCCCAACGAACTTCATCCGGTCCTCGCCGTAGAAGCATGTCTGCAAGGCGAATGAACCGTCGAGGCCAAGTAGGTCATCGGTGGTCGCCCAGGTCTTTGGCGTGTGGCGGATATCAACCACTTGATACACCTGATCGCTACCCTCGACCTGCACCCGTTGGCCTATCTCCCAGGGGAGCAGGACGTCGCCTTGACAATTGTTGTGAGCTGCCCATACCGGCGGAACGCCCTCCCGCTCGTAGGAACTCATCTCCGTGAACGTTCCGTCGCAGCCGTCTAGTTCGTGCACGCCACCCGTGGCGCCCAAGTCCACGGTGGGCAGGTCTCCGAACGCGTCCTCCCGCGCGGCATGGATGCTTCCCGTGACCGCCGTCTTCACCGTCCCGTACACATACTCGACCCGCTCCGGCGCGGCGAGAAGGCCTACCAGCAGCGCCCCGCCAGCGAGGACGAGGACCGTCCCCGCCGCCGCGCTGAGGAACCCATGCCAGCGCCGCGGCGGTGGCTTACTCCGTCCGACTGTCTCCCGCATGCTCCGAACCCCGTTCCGCACGTTGACCAACCTCATGTTCGACTATCCATGATAGTTACTATCTAGCATAGTCGTATGGTTCAGCCTGTCTTCGCCGGCCGCCGTGGGGTAGCCGCCTCCCGCCCGGTTCGTGACCTCTGCGGCCCACGCGGTCCGAGAGGAGTGGGCTGCGCGAGGAGCGATCGGTGGGCGCTGCACAACCGTCCGGAGAGTCCGCTTGCCTCTGTCGCGGAGACCTCGTTCGCGACGCTGCGATGACAAAGTTGAGATCGCGATACCCCCGGGGGTATAGTGGAGTCATGGGCGCGACCGAGATCAGGCGAGAGAACCCGACCCGGGTGGTCGAGGAGAGCTCGGTGCCGATCCTGGGCTTTTGGGCCGACCACCCACTCGACGACGTTCCTGACAGTCAGAGGAGTTTCGCCTATGTCTGACCGACAGCTCACCTGCGCCCCGGCATGCCGCGCCGGCGTATGGGGGCGGCTGAGCCGTGGAGCCGTCGCCCTGATCGTCGGCGCGTTCGGTGCATCCATGCTGTCGACGGACCCGGCGATCGCGGTAGCCGCCGGCGTGATGGCCACCGTCATCGCGGTCATGGCGGTCACTGGAACATGCCCGACGAGCTGGCTCACCACTCGTCGGCAGCCTCAGACGCCGCAGCACACACTCGACATCCCCGATGCCCGGCAGCACGTCGACCTGACGAGCGCCCCCGTCCCGAACAGGAGTTCTCATGTCCACGAGTGACCCCGACGCCCAGCGCCGCATCCTCAACCGGCTCCGCCGCGCCCGCGGCCAGCTCAACGCCGTCATTGACGCGGTCGAAGGCGGCGGGTCGTGCCGGGAGGTGGTGACCCAGCTCGCGGCGGTCTCCTCGGCGCTTGACCGTGCCGGGTTCGCGATCATCTCCACCGCGATGAAGGACTGCATCGCCGACCCCGACGGCACCAACCGTGCCGACGACATCACCACCGAGGAGCTGGAGAAGCTGTTCCTCACGCTCGCCTGAACGAGCGATCCTCACGACCAACCGACAGCCAGCCCTCGAAGGAAGAAGCAATCCATGTGCCGAGCTGTGACCTGTAAGACCTGCGGCAAGACCACCTGGGCCGGCTGCGGCCAGCACATCGCCGAGGTCAAGCGCACCGTGCCGGCGGGCCAGTGGTGCCCCGGACACGACAAGGAGAAGGAGAAGGCAGCCGCGACGAGCGGGTTCTTCGCCCGCTTGTTCGGACGATGACAGGCGCCACGCGCCACGACTCGCCCTCTCAGAATCCTCAGGAGTTCTGGGAGGGCCGCTACCGGGACGCCGAGCGCGTGTGGTCGGGCCGCCCGAACCCTAGCCTGGTCAACGCTGTGCAGCACTTGGCTCCGGGGAAAGCGCTGGATCTGGGGTGCGGGGAGGGCGCCGATGCGATCTGGCTCGCCACCCAGGGCTGGCTCGTCACCGGCGTGGACATCTCCGCCACCGCTATCGCCCGCGCACGCCGCGAGGCTCAGCGTCAACAGGCCAGCGCGGCCACCCGGTTCGTCACTGCCGACCTGGCACGGTGGGAGCCGGACGACGGCCCCTACGATCTGATGACCGCCAGCTTCCTGCACTCGCCTGTCTCGCTCCCGCGCATCGCGATCCTGCAACGCGCAGCCACCACGGTGCGCGCCGGCGGTCACCTCGTGGTCCTCTCCCACGCCGCACTCCCACCCTGGGTCGACGCCGCGGATCATCCCGCGCACAGCTTTCCCAGCCCGGCACGACAGTTCGTGGAGCTGAACCTCAACGAGCACGACTGGCTCGTCCTGAGCATCCAGACGCACACCCGACACGCCACCGCCCCTTCCGGCGAGGCCGCCGAGCTGACCGACGGGGTACTTCTCCTCCAGCGCCGGTGACCGGCTCGTCCCGGCGCGGCGGACCCGCTGTGGGGCGGCTTAGCCGCGGGACATCGCGGTCTGGACGATGGCTTCGACGTGCAGCGTGGTCGAGTCAAGCAGCGGCAGTCCCGGCACGTCGTCGGGGCCGACCAAGAGGATGATCTCGGTGCATCCGAGCACGATCGCCTCGGCCCCGGCCGCGTGGAGGTCTGTCATGACCCGGATGTAGGTCTCCCGAGACTCAGGCCGGAACACGTGTCTGGTCAGCTCGTCGAAGATGATCTGATCGACCGTGGTCCGGTCGACGGGCTCCGGGGGCAGCACAGTGAAGCCCGCTCGCTCGAGTCTTCTCCGGTAGAAGTCCTGTTCCATCGTCGGCGCGGTGCCGAGCAGTCCCAGCCGGGTCACCCCGATGTCGGTCGCTGTGGTCGCGACCACATCGGCGATGTGCAGGAATGGGACGGTGATCGCCGCCTCGATGACGGGCGCGACTCGGTGCATCGTGTTGCTCCCGCAGGCGATGAAGTCCGCTCCCGCCCGCTGCAGGCCCCGGGCTTTGCCTGCCAGATACTGTCCGGCCTCATCCCAGGCTTCGGCGCGCACGCATCGTTCGATGACGCCGAAGTTCACGCTGGACAGCACCAGCTCGGCTCGCTCGTGCCCGCCACGCAGCTCGTTCACGCGGTCGTTGATCCGGCGGTAGTAGTCCACCGTCGCGACGCTGCTCATCCCGTGCAGCAACCCGATGGTCCTCATCGGCGCTCCATCTGCCACCTTCTGGTCCGGTCAGATGCGGATGTAGGCGGCGTCGGCCAGTTGCGCATGGACGATCGCGGTGACCGCGGAGGGGACCGTGCCGACCTCGGGTCGCAACTCGCCGGGGTCGATGCCGCGCCGTCCGAGCCCGACGCTGCACGCGGCCACCTCGGTGTGCTCGGGCACCTGGACGGCATCGGTGCCGGTCAGGCCGGCCAGTGCCGGGCCGTTGACGATCACCCGCACCCGCACTCCCAGGCCGGCGGCGTGGAGTCCGGCGGCGGCGTCCAGCGCCCGTTGCACGTCGGCGGGGTCGTCGGCCACGTGCAGGATCACCTCACGAGTGTTCTCATTCATTGTTTGGTGTTCTCTCTTGGTTTCCGGCAGGGTCAGATGGTGCAGCCGGTGAGGGCGGCCGAGACGTAGGGCAGATGGACGAGGGCAGCAAGGGCGGCCATGCCGACCAGGTATGCGGCGATCGCGACGGCGGGCAGGGCGCCTGCCAGCCCGGCGCTGGGGTGGACGAGGTGGCGGATGCGTTCGGGACCAGCGGCGTGCAAGGCGACAGGGCAGGAGTGCTGCGGCATGGCGGGTGGGTGCGTTCGCCGAGCTTGACCAGGGCGCTGACCAGCGCCCTGGTTCCTGCGTGACGGCGGGCCTGGTCGTCCGCGGCGATCTCCAGGTAGTGCGGCAGCGCGTCGGCGACAGCGCGGATCAGCGGCACCCACCGTAGGTAGGCGGCGATGCTGTCCACTAGCGCGGTGATGAGGTGGTGGCGTTGGTGCAGGTGGGCGTGCTCGTGGGCCAGCACGGCGGCCAGCTCGCCCGGCCCCAGCGCGCGCACCGCGCCGGTGGAGAGCACGATCCCGCCGTGACGGTCGGGGAAGGTAAGCGCGAACGGGTGCTCGGCGTCGACCAGTGCCACCTCGTGCCCGTGAAGGAGCTGCCGCCGCGCGCCGTGCAGCAGCGTGCGGGCGGCGTCCCGGGAGCGAGAGCTGCGCCGAACCATCTGGCGGGCAAGACCTGCTCCCAGAGCAAGGGCCAGCGCCACCGGCAGGGCGAGCAGCAGCACCGCGGGGATCAGGGTTTCGGTGGTGTCGGCGGAGAACGGGTTCGCGGCGGTCAGGCACCGTTGGCAGACCTCGGCCGCGCGTTCGGGCAGCAGCGCGGGGCCGGCTCCGGCCCAGGCCAGCACCGGGCCGATCGCCAGCAGCGTGACCAGCCAGACCCCGATGCCGCCGGCGACGACCACGATCGCCAAGCGCGGGACGCGCACCAGGGCGGGGGCAGCGTGCCGCAGCAACCACGGCCCGAACACCGCCAATGCCACCAGTCCGGTGCACAGAGCCATCGTGAGGATGCCCGCGGTCATGGCATGTCTCCCCGGTCGCGGCGTTCCAGGTAGTCGCGCAGCAGGTCCAGGTCGTTCTCGGGCATCGAGTCCACGAACTGCAGGATCGAGGCGGCCCGGTCGCGGCTAGCCTCCAGCACCTGCTCCATCAGCCCCGCGGCGTGCTCGTGCCTGGTGATCTTGGCGCCGTACCGGGTGGACCGGTTCTGCCTCGTGATGGTCACCAGGCGCTTGCGATCCAGGTTGGTGAGCACGGTCGCGATGGTGGTGTAGGCGGGGTCGGAGGGCAGGTGCTCGATCACTTCGCGCACGGTAGCCGGGCCGTGGTCCCACAGCACGTCCATCACCTGCGCTTCCAACGCCCCCAGGCGCAGCAGGTCGCCGGAGCGCCCATCGGCGGCCTTCATCGCACAGCCGCCACCGGCTCGGGGCGGACCGGGCAAGCGACCTGCCCGCGTAGTCGCCACACCAGTGCGACGCCGGTCAGGATCAGCGCGCCGAGCGCGAGGAACGGCTGCACGGGGTGAACCAGGTGATCGCTCCCGAGTACCCCAGCGCCAGCAGCGCCAGCTTGTTGCACACCGGGCACCCCACCGCGAACCACGCCAGGATGCCGCCGGCCATTCCCATCCGGCTGCTGCGCCGAGCCTGCGCCTCATCGGCCGCGTCGGTGGCGGCGCCGTCCTCGCTGACCGCATTCGCCTGCTGCTCGTCCGCGGCGGCGCGGTACGGGCGGATATACGTAGCGACCAGCATGCCCGACAGCACCGAGGTGACCAGCCACACCGGATAGTTCCACCACACCGGCGGGATGTCTCGACCGAACAGCGGGTTGGGGATCAGCACCGTCGCCACCCCGATCACCACCGCGACGACCGCCGAGGCAGCGATCGCGGCCAGCACCTGCCTGCCCGTCCACCCTCGAAGCGCCTGGACCGCCAACCGGAAGCTTTCGCCGATGCCCTGGCGGGATCGAGTCGTGGGAGAGGTCATGGAACCCATTCTGACACGACTCGACTACCACGCATAGTCGACTATCTGAGATAGTAGAGGTCGGTGCCCGCGACAGTGACAGGAGAATCCCTATGCCCACCGAGACCACGAACCGCCCGAAACCGTCGAACCGTTCGAGGTCGTCACAAATCGTGCCGGTCGCCGTGTTGACCCTGGCTGCTGTCCTGATCGCCGTGATCGTGGCGGTGAACTGGAGTGGCACGACGGCCGAGGAGGGGGGCTCGCCGTCGGATAGCGGCGCGCCGACGGAGGTGCAGAACCCCGAGCAACCGGACCTGTCTGCGGCCGAGACCAGGGACGAGGCGGACCTGCTCGCGGCCGGGCCCGTGGATGCGCCGGTGGTGCTGGTGGTGTTCTCGGACTATCAGTGCCCGTTCTGCGCGCGGTGGAGCGAGCAGACACTGCCGTCGATGATGGAGCACGTCGACGCCGGGGATCTGCGGATCGAGTGGCGCGACATCAACGTGTTCGGTCCCGCGTCCGAGCGCGCAGCGCGGGCCTCGTACGCCGCCGCCCTCCAGGGGGCGCTCTGGGAGTACCACGACGCCCTGTTCGAGGACGGGGAGCGCAGGTCCGAGAGCGAGCTGAGCGAGGAAGCCCTCGTCGCCTTGGCGGGCGAACTCGGTTTGGACACCGAGCAGTTCGCCGCCGACCTGGGCTCGGAGGAGACGGCGCAGGTGATCGCCGCCAACCAGCAGTTCGGGTTCGACCTCGGCGCCACCTCCACCCCGATCTTCATCCTGGGCGGACAGCCGATCGTCGGGGCGCAGCCCACCGAGGTGTTCCAGGAAGCGTTCCAGAGCGCGCTCGACGCGGCGGAGTGAGGCGGCGTGGACATCGGACTGCTCGCCGCGTTCGCCGGCGGCACGCTCGCGCTGCTGAGCCCGTGCGCGGCGTTGCTGATGCCGGCGTTCTTCGCCTCCACGATCGGCAGCGGGCCCCGGCTGCTGCTGCACGGAGCCGTGTTCTACGTCGGCCTGCTGACCGTCCTGGTCCCCGTGGGGGTCGGAGCCGGCGCCCTGGGGACGCTGTTCGTGACTCACCGGCAGGCGATCGTGCTCGTCGCCTCGCTGGTCCTGGTCGTCCTCGGCGCGGCGCAGGCGCTCGGGTTCGGGTTCGACCCTGCCCGGCTGCTACCGGCCGGGGCAGACCTGCACGCGCAAGCGGCGTCCAAGACCGGACTCGTCAAGACGGTGCTGCTGGGCGCTGCCAGCGGCATCGCGGGATTCTGCGCCGGCCCGATCCTGGGCGCCGTGCTCACCCTGGCCGCCGCCCGCGGCGACACCCTCGCCGCCGGCGTCATGCTCGCCGTGTACGGCGCGGGCATGGTGCTGCCGCTGCTGCTGATCGCCGCGCTCTGGCAGCGCCTGGGCGCCCGTGGACGCCGGTTCCTGCGCGGGCGATCGTTCACCGTGCTGGGCCGGGAGCTGCACACCACCTCGGTGGTCACCGGGCTGCTGATCGTGGGCGTCGGGGTGCTGTTCTGGACCACCAACGGCCTGGTCGGGGCTCCCGAACTGGTTCCGCTCGACGCCCAGGCCTGGCTCCAGGAGAACACCGCGATCCTGGCGAACCCGATCCTGGACATCCTCGCCGTCGTCCTCATCGCCGGGATCGTGCTCGTGCTCTGGGCCAGACGCCGCCGTACCCACGCTCGCGCTGACGCCCAGGCGGGCGAGCACCGCGCGGAACAGTCATGACGCCGCGCCGGGGACGCTCCAGCCTTGCCCTCGCCGCCGTGGCCGCGCTGCTGGTGACCGGCTGCGGGGCATCCGAGCCCGAGCCCGTAAGAGACCCCTACCCGGTCGATGGGTCGCTACCCGTGGTGGACACCTCGGGCTTGCAGCTGCCGACGCCGTTCGAGGAGCTGGAGGTCGTGGACCCCGGGTGGGACATCACTCCTCAGTACGCGGACGGGGTGTACCTGGCCGCCGGTGAACGCGACGGTGTGCTGGAGTTCACCGCCGTGGACGTCTACGGGGACGTGCTGTGGGCCGCGCAACGTCCAGCGAGCTGCACCGGGTTCGTCGTGACCACCGACGCGCACGGCCGAGCCCTCGCGATCCTGGGCGACCTCCAGATCACGGCCGATGCCCTGGCCGCGACGACTGCCACCGCCTACGACCTGACGACCGGGGAACAGGTCTGGGGTCCGGTCGAGGTGCCCGGCCCCTACCAAGGCCCCGGCCTGGTCTTCGCCGCACCTCCCGATGGCTTCATGGGCGAGACCGGCCCACGCGTCGCGCTCGATCCCACCACCGGAGACGTCGCGGCCGACGAGTCGAGCCCTGAAGGTATCCGCATCATCGGCGAGTACCACGGCATCGTGCTGCTCACCCACGAGGACGCTCTGATCGCGCGCGACACGGCCGACGATCACGAGCTCTGGCGCATCCCCCTCGCCGAGCACGGCTGGACAGCGGCGTCCATCAGCGCGTCCCTGCGCCCTGAACCGGGAGACGGGCTCGCGCTCATCGCCACCTCCGAGACCACCGGCGCGCTCCTCAACCTGGATCAGGGCAGCATCGTGAGCAGCACCGCCCGCGACGCCGCCGTAGACCCCACCACGGGGACCCTCGTCACCCTGGACGACACCGGCCTGCACGGCTACGACGCCGACGACCGACCGCTGTGGTCCCTGCCTGTTGCCGCCGAGACCACCATCGCCGCGATCGGCGGCGTCTTCCTCTACCTGCGAGAGGACGGGGCGATCCGGGTCCACAACGTCCTCACCGGCGATGTCGCCCAAGCCTACGAACCCGACGGCCAAGGACCGATCATCGTGCCCACCCACATCACCATCAACGGCGCTGCACTCCTCCTCCAGGAACGACGGCACCTGGTGGCGACGATCGCTGAGTCCCCTCTGAACGAGTCCTTCCCGACGTCCAGCCACGCGGGCATGTCGATCGTGGGCGCTCGGGTGGCAGACTCGACTTGAAATACCCCAGGGGTATGAGACGGTAAAAATACCCCCAGGGTATCGATGACATCGACGGAAGGATGAACAGTGCTCCTCGAACGCATCTACGACGAGGACCTGGCGCAGGCCGGGTACTTCATCGGCTGCCAGACCAAGGGCGAGGCGGTGGTGATCGACGCGCGCCGCGACATCGCGGACTACCTGGCGCTCGCGGCCAAGCACGGCATGCGGATCGTCGCAGTGACCGAGACCCACATCCACGCTGACTACCTGTCCGGGACGCGCGAGCTGGCTGCGGCGGTCGGCGCCGAGGTCTACGTCTCCGGCGAGGGCGGCGCGGACTGGCAGTACGGTTTCGACGCCCGGCGTCTGTACGACGGCGACACGATCACGATCGGCAACATCACGATCCAGGCCCGGCACACGCCTGGTCACACTCCTGAGCACCTGGTGTTCCTGGTCACCGATGGTGCCTTCGCCAGCGAGCCCGGCTACCTCATCTCCGGCGACTTCGTGTTCGCCGGGGACCTGGGCCGCCCCGACCTGCTGGACGAGGCCGCGGGTGGGGTCGACACGCGCTTCGAGGGCGCGCGGCAACTGTTCAGCAGCTTGCGTGAGGTGTTCCTGACCTTGCCGGATCATGTCCAGGTCCACCCGGGGCACGGCTCCGGCAGTGCGTGCGGCAAGGCGCTCGGAGCGCTGCCCTCGACCACGGTCGGCTACGAGCGCGCCCACGCGTGGTGGAGTCGCCACCTGGCTGCCGAGGACGAGCAGGGGTTCATCGAGGAGCTGCTCGACGGGCAGCCCGACGCGCACGCCTACTTCGCGAGGATGAAGAAGCAGAACCGCGAGGGTCCCGCCGTGCTGGGCGAGCGCGGCCCGGTGCCAGAGCTGGCCGTAGCGGAGGTGGCGCGGCGGCTGGAGGCCGACGAGATCACCTTCGTCGACACCCGCCCGCCGGCGCAGGCCCATCAGGGCACCGTTGCCGGCTCGCTCAACATCCCCGACGGCTCCAAGACCGCCACCTATGCCGCCTGGGCCTACGATCCCGAGGCCGACTCGCGTCCGCTGGTGCTGCTGGCCGAGGACCAGACCGCCGCCCAGGCGATCGCGGATCGGCTGCTGCGGGTCGGCATCGACCAGACCGCCGGCTACGTCACCACCATCGACGGGCTTCCCCGGTTCGTCCCGCCCCTCATCGAGCCGGCCGAGCTGGCAGGTTTCGATGCCGCGCTGCTGCTGGACGTGCGCCAGCGCGGCGAGTACGCCGCCGGGCACATCCCCGGCGCCACACAGCTCAGCGCCGCGCGCGTGCTCTGGCACCAAGACGAGCTGCCGTGCTCCGGCACGATCGTGACCTACTGCCAGTCCGGGATGCGGAACACCGTCGCCGCCAGCGCCCTACGACGCGCCGGGCACGACGTCGTAGAACTCGACGGCAGCTACAACGCCTGGCGCGCATGGCAGGAGACCACCAGCGAGACCGCGCTGGCCTGACGCACAGCAGACCGCTCGCATCCTCCGACGTGCGGTCGGCCCCAGCCCCTTCCGTTCGCATCTCCGCTGCCCGCGGCCAGACCTGACGAGGAACCACCCCATGACCAATCCCTCCGCTGAACTCCGAACGATCACCGCCGAGGAGCTCGCCCAGTGGCGTCAGCTTCACGACGACCTCACGATCATCGACGTGCGGTCCCCGGCCGAGTTCGAGACCCTCCATATCCACGGCTCGTACAACGTCCCGCTGCCGCTGCTGACCGAACATGCCTCGGAGCTGGCAGAGCGGCTCGGGCACCGCGCGGTGCTGGTGTGCCAGTCCGGCAACCGCGCCACCCAGGCCCAGCAGCATCTCGCTGCCGCCGGCGTGCGGACGGCCAACGTGCTCACCGGCGGCGTGCCCGCCTTCGAGGCCGCTGGCGGCCAGGTGGTCCGCGGCGCAGCTCGCTGGGACATCGAGCGCCAGGTGCGGTTCACGGCCGGGCTGATCGTCCTGGTGAGCCTGCTCGTGGCCGAGTTCCTGTGGCCGGAGTCCCGATTCATCGCGTTCGCGCTCAGCGCCGGGCTCGTCGTCGCGGCGCTCACCGGCTCCTGCCTGATGGGCCGCATCCTCTCCCGCATGCCCTGGAACAAGGTCACGGCCAGCCCCACCGCACGGAGCGCGATCGCATCCATCCCGGTCGCGACCCAGGAACTGTGATGCCCTGGCGTGCTCCGACGTTCCGACGGCGTTCAACCGCAACGACCCCGCATCTTGGACCGGCATCGGCACGGTCGGCGTCACGACCCGCAGCACCAACCACGATGCCCGGTGAGCACGAGTGAGCGGCACCCTGATCCTCACCCTCGTGCTCGCCGTGAGCGTCGGGCTCGCGCTAGGGACGCTCGGCGGTGGCGGGTCGATCCTGACCGTCCCGCTGCTCACCTACATCGCGGGCATGCCCCCGAAAGAGGCCATCGCGGCCTCGCTGCTGATCGTCGGCGTGACCTCGCTGTCCAGCCTCGTCGTGCACGCCCGGCACCGTCGAGTCCGATGGCGCACCGGGCTCATCTTCGGAGCCGCTGGCATGGTGGGCGCCTTCGCCGGAGGACTCATCGGAGGCCAGCTCCCCGGTGCCGTGCTGATGGTGGCCTTCGCGATCATGATGATCGCCACCGCGATCGCGATGGTCACCAGAAAGCCCAGGCGCGACACCGACCAACCCACGGCCGATGCCGGGACCGAGCGCGCCCACTCGCTGCCGATGCTGCGGACCATGCTCGAAGGCATCGTCGTCGGCCTCATCACCGGGATCGTCGGCGCCGGCGGCGGCTTCCTCGTCGTCCCCGCCCTCGTGCTGCTGGGCGGCCTCAGCATGCCGGTGGCCGTGGGCACCTCACTGCTGGTGATCGCGATGAAGTCCTTCGCCGGACTCGCCGGCTACCTGACCACGGTGACCCTCGACTGGCCCCTGGTGGCCGCGGTCACTGCGATGGCCGTGCTCGGAGCGCTCCTCGGTGCGCGCCTGTCAGGACGCATACCAGCCGACGCCCTCCAGAAGGTCTTCGGCGTCTTCGTCCTGCTCACCGGAACGCTCGTGCTCGTGATCGAGCTGCCGCCGGCCTGGGCGATCGCCGCCGGAGGCCTCGGACTCATCACGGTGGTCCTCGTCCTCGTCTGCCGGCTGACCGCTCTCAACTGTCCCTTCGGCCTAGCCCGGCCGACCCCGGGCTGAACCACTTCACCTCACAACACACCGTCGCCGACCAGACTCCGGAGCCCCACCCTCATGACAACCATCGACCTCACCGAAGACGCATTCTCAGCCGCCATCACCGACCATCCCATCGTGCTGGTCGACTTCTGGGCCGCCTGGTGCGGACCATGCCGCAGCTTCGCCCCCGTCTTCGAGGCCGCGTCCACCGAGCATCCCGACATCCTGTTCGCCAAGGTCGACACCGAGGCCCAGGCATCCCTGGCCGCCGCCGCACAGATCACCTCCATCCCCACGCTGATGGGCTTCAAAGACGGCGTCCTGGTCTACTCCCAGCCCGGAGCGCTCCCGGCCAAAGCGCTCCACGACCTGATCGGCAAAATCCGCGACCTCGACATGGACCACGTGCGCGCGCAAATGCAGGCGTCCGACCCTCGCTAGAACAGGGAGCGCATCATTTCCGGGCTCAGAGTCGAGACATCGGCCGACACGCGGACGCGGGCGTCCGAGACTGCGCCCTTGCCGCTATGGGCCGCGATGCCAGTCGCCGGCGTGGCCGGGCTCGCGATGGATGCGGCGTTCCCCGCACTCGGGTGGTGGCCGCTGGCGTTCGTCTCGGTGACGTTGTCCCTGGTCACTCTCATCGGGCGACGGTCCTGGGGGCGCTGCTGGTCGGGACAGTCTTCGGCGCAGCGTTCTGGTTTCCTCACGTGTCCTGGTCGGCGCAGTTTCTCGGGGAGCATCCGCTGAGCTGGGTCCCGTGGGTGGCCCTGGCTGGCGCGCTGACGATCTACACGGCTGTGCTGACGGTGCCGATCGCCCTCGCCTACCGATGGCTGCCGCGCCGGCGCAACGCCTTCGCGATGCGGCTGCTGGCGCTGCCGCTGCTGGTAGCGGGAGCCTGGACGATCCGCGAACTCATCATGGGCTCCTGGCCCTACGGCGGATTCCCGTGGGGACGGGTGGCGATGAGCCAATCGGAAAGCCCGATCGCTCCGGTCGCGTCATGGGTCGGCGTCTCCGGCCTGGGCTTCCTGATGGTCGCCGTGTGCGCCGCCGCGATCGAAGCAGTCCGTTGGATCGTGCGCGCGCAATCGGCACGCGGTAACGCCACCGAGCACCCGAGAACACCTCTCGCCTCGTGGGCGGCGTCGATCCCCGTGCTCGGTCTCGCAGCGGTGATGGTCCTGGTGCCGCAGTTCCCGACCAGTCACGCGGGCACCATCCGGGTGGGCGCTGTGCAGGGCAACGGCCCCGCCGCGTACGTCGATGAGCACGAACCGGGCGCGGTCCTGGAATCTCAGCTCGCCGCTTCCGCCCCTCTCGAAGACGAACAGGTCGACATCGTGCTCTGGCCCGAGGGCGGCGTCGACAGTGATCCCCTCGCCGACGAGGCCACCGCTCACGCGCTCGACGATGCAGCCGCCCGATACGACGCCCCGATCCTGCTCAACGCCGCCGCGGCAGACGGCCACCTCGTCTACAACACTTCCTTCCTCTGGACCTCGAACGGGCCGACGGCCGCGCACGCCAAACGCCATCCCGTCCCCTTCGGCGAGTACGTGCCCGACCGGTGGTTCTACGGCGCGCTCGTGCCCAGCCTGGTAGACCTCCTAGAACGCGAGTACGCCGCCGGCGTCGACACACCCGCCATCGAGGTCGACGGCGTAGAGGTGGGACTGGCGATCTGCTTCGACGTGGCCTTCGATGACGTCATTCACGAAGGCGCGCACAGCGGTGCCCAGGTGCTCATGTTCCAGACGAACAACGCCGACTTTCGCGACACCGATGAAAACCTGCAACAGCTTGCGTTCGCGCGCATGCGCGCCATCGAGACCGGCCGCAGCGTCGTCAACCTCTCCACCACCGGCACCAGCCAGGTACTCGCCCCGAACGGCGCCACGCTGGCCGCACTAGCCGCGGACGAACCCGGACTCATGATCGCCGACCTTGAGCTCCGGGACGGGCTCACCGCCGCCGTCATGTTGGCGCAGTCGATCAACACGCTGATCGTCTCAGGCACTCTCGCCGGCTTTCTCGTCCTCGCCTTCCTCCTCCTGCGAGACCGTGCATCCTCGCGACACCATCGGGTGCTGGACTCCAGCCAACGAAGCAGCATCGGCCTGCACGAGTGCGCCGACGCGCATCGCCGAGAGCGCTTGTAGCGGAAGAACGCCGTTGCCGAGCGCAGCGATCTGCTGATTAGCCGTGAGTTGATGGATCGGATCAGTGATCCAACCACTGGGGAGACCCATCAACCACTCCACGAACTCGGGCGACGGCCGCGGTCCACTAGTCCTGTCTAGCAGCGCTGGCGCGATTCGTCCTGTCACATGCTCCCATCGGGCGATGGCGCGGGCGTAGCGTCCCCAGCGGCGAAGATGTCCTCGATCAGGAACCACAGCATCTCGGGTTCGCTGCTCTTGCTCTGCAAGCCAGCCGGCCCGTTTAGCGCGAGGTCGATGATCTGATGCGAGAGCGCGATCGTCCCCCGCCTCGCCCTCACCTGTTCCAGTGACTCGCCGCCACGAGTCGAGTCCGTGGCGAGCGGCGTCCTGAACAGTGCCCCGGCTGCGGGCGAGGATGAAGACGCGAAGCCTGGGATGAGGAGCGCCGACAAGGGACGCTGGTAGGCCGATCCATTGCGTGTCATACCGCAGGTCGGCCAGATCGCCGAGTACGGCGCCGACTGCCCGGAGAGGTCGAGCTGCGAGGTCTCCCAGACCCCACGGGTCGGGTTCCACTTCGCGAAGGGCTGCATCGCCGGGGGTTGCGTGGTCGGGATTGCTTTGCGCATCGTCGTCTTCTTCTAGGGGTGCGCGGACGGCGGGTGAGGACAGCAGGCCGCGCACGTTCTCGATGACGACGAGCTGGGGTTGCAGCGCGTCGATCGCGGCGGCCATGTACGACCAGAGCCCGGAGCGGGTGCCGGGCGCGAGGCCGGCGCGCTTGCCCACGGTCGAGACGTCCTGGCAGGGGAAGCCTCCACAGAGAACATCGACCGGCTCGACGGTGCGCCAGTCGATGGTGGTGATGTCGCCCAGGTTGGGGCGTCGGGTCAGTGGTGGGCGAAGATGCGGGAGACGTGTTCGTTGTTCTCGGAGAACCAGATCGTCTCGCCATCCAAGGCGTGTTCGACGGCGAGGTCGAGACCGCCGTACCCGGAGAACAGTGATCCGACCCTGAGTGGGCGAGTCCGGTCGTGAGGGTCGTGCATGAGGGCTCCGGTTGACGGGTGATCCCGGTCGGACTTCACGCATGAGGTCACCACCGGGCTGGTCAGCGACCAGGTGCGCGACCACTCGAACCGCCACCGCTTGCCTCGTCGCCGATGCCGTGACCCGCGCGCGGCGCACCACCCCGCGTACTTCGGAATCCGTGACTCAGGCGGCGCCGCCAGCTCTCGTTCGCCGGCCCACCGAGCCATCACACGTCTTTCAGACGAGGCCGTTTCGGGCTTTGTCGCATCTGATGCGACCGGTCTCGCGGGCTCACCTGCTCTCCGAGCGCGGCCGGAAGGAGCAGCCGAGGTGACGGTTTCGATGCGCGTGATGAGCGCGGGCGATGGATACAAGTACCTGTTGAAGTCCATCGCCGCGGGCGACGGCGACCGGAGCCTGAGCACGCCGCTGACCCGCTACTACGCGGAGGCGGGCACGCCGCCGGGCTTCTGGATGGGCTCGGGCTGGGTCGTCTCGGGCACGGCGACCTGGTCGAGGGAGGGCAGGTCTCTGAAGCTCAGCTCGCGCTGTTGGTCGGGATGGGCCATGACCCGATCACGGGCGAGCCGCTGGGCCGCGCCTACCAGCAGTTCGCGTCGATCACCGAGCGGATCAAGCAGCGCGTCGACGCCCTCGACCCCGAGTTGGGGCCGGCGACTCGAGCGCAGGAAGTGGCCGCGATCGAGGCGGAGGAAGCCGAGCGCGGCACCCGCCGCGCAGTAGCCGGTTACGACTTCACATTCAGCGTGCCCAAGTCAGTCTCCACGATCTGGGCGGTCGCGGACGCCGGCACCCAAGCCCTGATCGCGGACGCCCATCATGCGGCGGTTGCAGAGCTGGTTGCGTTCCTCGAACGCGAGGTTGCCGCAACCCGCGTCGGTGCAACCGGGCCGGACGGCGCGGTTGCGCACGTCGACGTCGCCGGTGTCGTGGCCGCGGCATTCGATCACTACGACAGCCGTGCGGGCGACCCGCAGTTGCACACCCACGTCGTCGTCAGCAACAAGGTCCTGACCGTGCAGGACGGCCGCTGGCGGACCCTCGCCGGCCGGCCGATGCACTCCGTGGTCGTCGCAGTCTCCGAGCTCTACAACGCCGCGCTGGCCGACCAGCTCACCCGCGTCCTCGGCGTCGAATGGGAAGCACGCGAACGGGCAGGGACCGGAACCCGGCATGGGAAATCGAGGGCGTGCCCGACGAGCTGGTGACCGAGTTCTCCACCCGGTCCCGACACATCGAGGCCGAGAAAGACCGCCTCATCGCCGGGTACGTCGCCAAGCACGGCAGGCAGCCCTCCGCGCGAACGGTGCTGAAACTTCGGGCGCAGGCGACGCTCGCCACGAGGCCGGAGAAGCAGGTCCGGTCGCTGGCCGACCTCACCGCCGAGTGGCGGCAGCGCGCCGGCCGGGTGCTGCGCCGGGACGCGAACGGCTGGGCGCGCACGTTCACCGCATCCACCGCAGACGCACCGCGGCGGGTGCTGCGCGCCGACGACGTGCCGCTGGATGTGGTGCGCGAGGTCGGGCAGACCGTGATGGAGACGGTGGGCGAGAAGCGTTCGACCTGGACCCGCTGGAACCTGCATGCCGAAGCATCCCGGCAGTTGATGGGGTGGCGGTTCGCCAGCATCCAGGACCGGGAGGCGATCACCGGGCTCGTGGTCGATGCCGCCGAGCACGCTTCGCTGCGGCTGACGCCGCCGGAGCTGGCGTCCAGCCCGTTGCAGTTCCGCCGCGTGGACGGCACCTCTCGGTTCCGGCCGCACGCCTCGACCCTGTTCTCATCCGAAGTCCTGCTGGCCGCCGAAGACCGACTCCTGGCGCGTGCCGCCACAACGGCCGGGCCGGTGGTGCCGTTGGAGACGGTTGAGAGGATCGCCCGCAAGCCCGACGCACGCGGCCGGGTGCTCGGCGAGGATCAGGCCGCGGCCCTTGCCGCGATCGCGGTCTCCGGTCGGGTCGTGGACGTGCTGGTCGGCCCGGCTGGGGCCGGGAAGACGACGGCGATGAACGGGCTCCGCAGGGCGTGGGAGAAGGAGCACGGCACAGGGTCGGTGATCGGGCTCGCCCCCTCGGCGGTCGCCGCGCAGGTCCTCGCCGATGACCTCGGCATCGCCACGGAGAACACGGCGAAGTGGTGGCAGAACCACCTCATGTACGGGACTACGTTCACGGCCGGGCAGCTCGTCATCATCGACGAGGCGAGCCTGGCCGGCACGATGTCGTTGGATCGGCTCACCCACGAAGCCGAGAAGGCCGGCGCGAAAGTCCTCCTGGTCGGCGACTGGGGCCAGCTCCAATCACCCGGCGCCGGCGGCAGTTTCGCCATGCTCGTGCACGCCCGCGATGACGCCCCCGAGCTGACCGATCTGCACCGCTTCACCAACGAATGGGAGAAGACCACCTCGCTCCAGCTACGCCACGGCCGTGCCGAGGCGATCGACGCCCTGATCGAGCACGGCCGGATCACCGGCGGCGACGAGGAAGCGATGATCGACGCCGCCTACACAGAATGGCGGGCCGATCTTGCTGCCGGGCGGGCGTCGATCCTGGTGACCGAGACCCACGCGACCGTCACCGAGCTGAACGCCAGAGCGCGGGCGGATCGGATCATCGACGGCACCGTAAACCCGACCCGCGAACTGCCGCTGCGCGACGGCACCGCGGTCTCCGAGGGCGATCTGGTCATCACCCGCGAGAACGACCGGCGGCTCCGCAACGGCCGAACCTGGGTCCGCAACGGCTCCCGCTGGACCGTCACCGGAGTTCGCGAGGACGGGTCGGTCAGCATCCGCCCGGCCGGGCGCAGGTTCGGCGGCGGGATCGTCCTGCCGGCCGACTATGTGGCCGAGCACCTGGACCTCGGCTACGCGATCACCGCGCACCGCGCCCAGGGCGTCACCACCGACACCGCGCACGCGGTCGTCACCGCCACCACGACGCGGGAGAACTTCTACGTCTCCATGACCCGCGGCGCCCACAGCAACCACGCCTATGTCACCGTCGACCGAGAGGACGCAGAACACGCGGTGCCGCATCCCGGAGACAACCCGAACGTCACCGCTCGCTCGATCCTCTACGGCGTGTTGCAGCACATCGGCGCCGAGCTGTCTGCGCACGAGACGGTCGCTGCCGAGCAGGACCGCTGGGGCTCGATCGCGCAGCTCGCGGCCGAGTACGACACGATCGCGCAAGCCGCCCAGCACGACCGCTGGGCGACCTTGCTCGCCGCGTCCGGGATCACCGCCGAGCAGATCGAAGACGTGCTCGGCTCCGACGCCTACGGCGCGCTGTCGGCCGAGCTGCGTCACGCCGAGGCCAACCACCACGACCTCGACGCGCTGCTCCCGCGGCTGGTCGCCGCGCGGAGTCTGGACGATGCCGATGACATCGCCTCCGTCCTGCACGCCCGCGTGGCACGCGCCACCGCCCGGCCCGCCGGATCAGGCCGCACCCGCAAGGCCCCGAGGCTGATCGTCGGACTGATCCCGCACGCCGGCGGGCAGATGGCAGACGACATGCGGCGAGCCCTGGACGAGCGCCGCGAGCTGATCGAAGGCCGCGCCGACGCCGTGCTCCGCGGCTACCTCACCGATGAGGAGCCGTGGACGGCCGACCTCGGCGCGGCTCCGAGGGGCGACAAGCAGAAGGCGGCGTGGTGGCGTGCCGCTCGCACCGTCGCCGCCTACCGCGACCGCTACGGCATCACCGACGACCGGACCCCGCTCGGCCCGACGCCGGAGAGCACCAGCCAGAAGATCGACGCCATCCGCGCCCGCGCCGCCCTCAACCGCGCCCAGGCGATCGCTCACGAAGGCACGACGGCTGATGCGGTGCGGCCAGCGACCACATCACGCCCCGCACCGAGCTTGTGAACCCGTCCAGCGAGGGCGGCCGTCAGAGAGAGCGCCCCGGCGTGCCCGGCGACGGGTGCCGGTGCCCGAACTCGCGTCCGACCTCGGGCCGCGTCACAGTCCGGTCCGGGTTCTGTCGGCGTCGAGTAGGTCGATCACGTCGCTGGGCTGGGTGACGAGCGAGGCGAAGCCTTGCTTGATGAGTTCGTTCGGCCCCGCGCTCGCGACGCTGGTCACCGGGCCGGGCACCGCACCGACGCCCCGGCTGAGTTCGCGTGCGGCGATGACAGTGGTCATCGACCCGGACCGAGGACCGGCCTCGGGGATCACGGTCGCACCCGAGAGCGCCGCCAGCAGGCGGTTGCGGGCCAGGAACCTGTGTCTGGTCGGTGCGGCTCCCGGCGGCAGCTCGCTCACCAGCAAGCCGACATCCCCAATGCGATTCAGCAGCTCGCTGTGCCCGGCCGGGTAGGGGCGGTCCAACCCGCCGGCCAGAACGGCGATCGTCTGACCGCTCGCGGCAAGCACGCTCTTGTGCGCGGCCCCTTCGATCCCATAGGCGCCACCGGAGACGACGACCCGTTCCTCATCGGCAAGACCCGCCGCCAGCTCGCCCGCGACCTGCTCTCCATAGGCGGTCGCAGCGCGAGCGCCCGTGATCGTGGCCCGATCGCTCAGCGCCGTCATCAAGAACGAGACCGCACCGCGAGTCCACAGCAGGTACGGCGCACGATCGCTCAGGTCGTTCAGGCCGGCGGGCCATTCCTTGTCGGCGGGGATGAGCGTGCCGAATCCATGCCGCTCCGCCTGAGCCATCTGATCCAGCAGGCCGGGCGTGACCCGCGCCGTCAGTCGTTCGCGCCACATCAGTGTGTCGGCGCGTGCCAGGCCGGGCACTTCGTCGTCGGACTCGATCAGCCGCAGCGTCTCGACCCCGCCGTGACGGGCCAGGACGTACCCGTGATCGGGTCGTTCGGCTCGGCGATCATCGACAACGCGACCCGCGCCATCCGCTCACCCTGCACCTGCTCCGCCAACGTGGCCATGATCGGTGTCCTCTCGCTCCAAGGTCACCGACGAGGTACACGCCCGCCTGCCGATGGGGTTCCCTCTGCCATAGGACAGTCGTAAACTCGGTAGCGAGGCAGGTTCAGCAAACTATGCGGGTCCTTCGGGACGGCCCTTCGCGGGCACTCGGTTCATAGCCGCCTCCACGACGGAACACCGTCGCGCTATGACGAGGAAAGAGGCCTGCAATGCTCCGGACGTCCGTGGCGCTCAGCGCACGAGGCTATGGCGTACTCCGCTACGCACCCACGAACCTGCTGCTCAACGCGATCCGCACACGGCGCGGCCTGAAGTGGGGCGTCCCCGCGATGCTGCTCGCCGGGGTCTACTTCTACGCCGCGGCGATCTGCACCACGATCATCAACGACGGGGGTCCCGGTTGGCTCTACCTGCTGGTCCTGGTGTTCGTCTGGAACGCCTTCAAGTTCCTTTGGATCGGCCCCGTCAGTCTGATCCAGCTCATAAGTGTCCGTGCGGGGAGCGTCGCGAACGGCAACCGGTGCCGTCCTCGCGGTGACGCGCAGGCGAGCCCACCGCGCCATAGGGCACTGACCACGACACAGTCGCATTCGGTTGGCGCGTCCCTTCACGGTGTACCGCATCGATTCGGCGTGTCGATGGCTCTGTGATGTCGTTACGAGTAGTATCCGTTACATGCAGGACTTCACGAGCCTGAGCGACGCGGGCCTCACTGACGTTGATCGAGCGCTGCGTCATGAGCGGCTACGTCGCCGTAAGGCGTGGCGTAACTGCGAGCGTTGCGATCAGGCGTTCCTCGGGCGAGGTGATGCGCGCTTCTGCTCGGCTCGCTGTCGAGTCGCCGCGCATCGAGCGGGGAAGGAGTCCTGATGAGTGACACGCTGCGGGTTGTCGCGTCACGTCGGTACGGAACGCTCTCGCCGCTCCGCTATCCGGGAGGAAAGGCGGCGCTCGCTGGCTTCTTTGGCGACATCATCGATGCTCTCAGGGTCGAGCGCGCACGTTATATCGAGCCATATGCCGGTGGCGTGGGAGCTGGGATTGCGTTGCTCCGTGAGGGCATTGTCGAAGAACTGGTTATCAACGACATTGACCCTGCGGTGTACGCCTTCTGGAAATCTGCGGTCGGAGACAATGCCAGCTTCGTTGAAATGGTTGCGTCCGTCCCACTTACGATCGCTGAATGGCAGAAGCAGCGAGAGATATACAGATCGCGCGATGAGCGAGATTCACTCCGCCTCGGGTTCGCCTTCTTCTTTCTGAACAGGACCAATCGTTCAGGGATTCTGAATGCCGGAGTTATCGGCGGTCAGCGGCAGGAAGGGAGATACAAGATTGACGCCCGCTTCAATCGCGAAACGCTCATCGAACGATTGACTGCGATCGGAGGCTTGGCCGATCAGATCACGGTCTCAGACCTTGACGGCAGGACAGTGATCCAGCGTTACGCTCAGGACGATCGAGCATTTATGTACATCGATCCGCCCTATGTTCAGGCGGGTCTCAGCTCTACCTCAACGCGTTCGACGGGCGCGATCACACAGCCCTCGCGGCGATCGTCAATACGGTGGAGAAGGCGCACTGGCTCATGACGTATGACACGGCTCCACTGATTGAGAAGCTGTATCGCGAGCACTTCCAATGCCGCTTGGAACTGACCTACTCCGCGCGGTATCCGGGGCAGGCCGAAGAACTGCTCGTTGCATCGCCCGCGGTCGCCGGTGTGGTCAAGGCGTTGCAGGGGCAGACTGTAATGGCGGACGCAACAAGCGCCTGAGCAGCGGATTGACCACCTTCCACGCCTGCCGAACGTCCTCTGCGGTCACTGACGCATCTGCGCTGTGCGCGATGAGATTGAACCACTGGATAGAGCCATGTTTGTGGGCGTTTCCCGACTGTATGGCGCCGATGGTCGATTTGAGAGTCTTCTCCGAGCCATAGGTTTGCGCGACCACTTTGAAAACCGCACTCAACTCGCCTGTCGCGGGCGTTGCAGAGCCCTCGAAATGGACCTTGATGGTGGCTTCGAGAACAGAGCGCAATAGGATCGCGGACGCGATAGGCAAGTTTCCCAGGTTGATCCGTCGTAGCTCGAAGTAGCGCAGTTTGAGGTTCAGTGGTGCGTTCTCGTAGTCGAGGCCAGACAGATCGAGCGTGTCCTTTGTGTCTGGATGGTTCGGTCCACGGCTTCCTGCTCCGCTCGGAGGCTCAGGCTGGGGTGGCGTTGCCCCGCCGGTCGCGCTACCGGGACCGCTTGGAGGCATTCCGTGGCTGACACCTTGCGACGGTCCAGGCGGAGTCGGTGGTGCGGGCGCGGCGGGTGATGGTGTCGGCGTTGCTGTAGTGGGTACACCGTTGAGACGGTCCACGAACGGCTGGTAGGCGTCATCACGCTTCTTGAGCTCCGGAGAGCGGGTGTTGAGCCTTCCAGCGCGAAACTCCCCGACTAGATACTCCAATGCACCGAGCTTCTTCTTTGGAAGTTTCGACGCGATCTTTTCGGGAGTTGAGGACCGAGGAAGCAACATGCCGTCTCTATCGAACTCCACCCCGATCGCAGCCGCGATGTCCTTACTTCGGTACGCGTACTCAAAGGCCGACATCGCCAAGTCGTCGCTGGCGGCGTACTGCCGGAGGGTGTGATCGGAGAATGGCGCAGCGGCAAGGAAGCGTCGCATCACAGCCATCTTCATGAACCTTGCGACCTCGACATCGGGGTACTGCGCCTTGACGTCCTCCACAGTCGTCTGGTCGTCCACGAGTGAGTAGTAGAAGGTTGCTTGTTGGTCGCGGCTCCACCGCTTCTTGGAGATGCCAGTGTGCAGTCGGGCAACGTGCGGGCGGCGGTCGCGCGATCAGGCGCCACGATCACGCGGATTCGCTCGGGGAGGTTTTCTGCCTCGACTGCGTACCGCTTGAGCAGTGAGCGAACCTCGGCTTCGTGACCAGGCACGATCGTCGGGTCGTAGAGAGCCTTGAGTGCGCTGACGCGCCGGTTGCCTTCCAGGACGATGTACGAAGGCGGCTCGTCCCGTGACTCCGCCGCGATCACGATCGGCACCTCGTTGTCGAAGTAGCCGTCGCGAAGGATCAGCCGCGCCGCGCCGAGGACGTCCTCGGAAGCGAACAGATACTTCAAGGCTCCGGCTTCATCGTCGCGACGAGTCGGGATGCGGTAGTTCTCCAGGTCGAGCAGGAGCCGGCTCAGCTCGACCTCCACGATGGGTAGCTGCTCGTAAGCCATGTCCAGCCTCGTCTCGATGATCCGTCCGGCGATCTACGCCCTCGGTGCCGAACGGACGAGAGCTGTCGTTCAGTCCTAACTGTAGCCGCGCTGTTTCGCGATCGGGCTGAGACACGTCGAGGCGCATCAACCGAAGCTCCTCTGACGCGCGAACGCACGAACTGGTTGCCATAGGCGCCCGTGACGCCGTGACAGTTCTCGACGCGGGCAGGCGCCCAGGCACGGGACCACGGTCATGCAAACCATGCAGCCTGCCGGCGACGCCGCGTGGTCGCGTGAACTGCGGAACCAGACGGAAACGAGGCCGAGCTGCCACTTCGGACGCTTGTACGGAACCTGTCGTCGCGTGTCTTCACGGGACGGCCATGGTGCGTCGCCGCCTGGTACTGACCACAGTCCGTGGGACGATAGGCATGGGAGCCGCCGGTTCCGAGCGGGAGAAGGTCCGTTGATTCACGCTCATCGTCCCGTTGCGAGCCGAGCGCTCAGCTTGCATCGGGGGGTATGCAAGGAGTAGCCAATGAGGGTCGCGCGCATCCGTATCGGACGTTTCCGGGGTTATCGCCATGCAGCGCTCGTGGTGCCAGAGAACATGGTGCTTGCAGGTGAGCCGCAGGCGGGCCGCACTGACATCGTCGAGGCCCTGCGCCGGGTTTTCGACGCCCGCAGTACTCGGTCCCGCGTGAATCCTCTCGACGTCTACCGACCTGCTGACGGCGATGAAGAGTCCTTGACGGAGGTAGAGGTGACTCTCCTCGACCTCGGGGAGGACCTCGAAACTCTTCTCAGCGAGAATCTGGAAACGTTCGACCGGGCAACCGGGGAGATCGCCACGCCAAGCAACGCGGGCGACGCGGTTCTGGGCGTACGTCTGTGCTATCGCGCACGATATGACCTCGATACGGACACCGGCGAGCACTGGGTCGATTACCCGGCGCGAAGTGATCCCGCTGCCGGTGTGTTCAAGAAGGCGAGCCGGATCGAGCGTGAGTCTCTGCCTGTCCAGTTCGTTGACAGTGCGCCGGCTCTCCAGCTGCGGGCAGAGGGAGTCCTGAGAGCACTCCTTGCTGATGCCGATCCTGGTGGCCTGGACAGCGCCCTCACCGATCTGGATTCGGCCGTCCATGCTGCAACCGGGTCGTTCTCTGAGACGGAGGTGGTCACTAGCGTTCTGGATAAGGTCATTGATTCCGGACCGCAGACTCTCTTCGGTATCGATGACTCCGCCGACATCAGTTTTCTGGCGGATGACGGTTCTATGGCTGCCCTCCTCAGAGCGCTTCAACCAGCGATCTCGATGGGTGCGGCCGGGGCCCTTCCCGTCCGTTCCCAGGGGTCGACTCTCGAGAGTGTGCTCTCGGCCGCTGAAGCCATCGCAGCCGCGCGAGATGCACAATCAGGCGTCGTCATCATCGGCGATGACTTCGGAGATCGCCTTGACGCATCGTCATCTGAACACATGGCGCGGCTCATCCACGTAACGGCAGGGCAAGCGATCCTCACAACGCGCCGTCCTGAGGTAGTACGAGCATTCGATCCCGGTGAGCTGGTTCGGCTCACGGTCAGCCACGGCGAGAGACGACAGCACCAGCTCTCTGCAGTCACGGACAAGACGGGCCGAGTCAACCGGAGGCTCATCCTGGAGCAGCTTCTCGCAGCGCTGAGCGCGAGAACCGTTGTCCTCCTGGAGGGGCCGCTCGATGTCGAGGGGTACGGCGCGCTCGCGTCGCGGCTCTTCCGGAAGACGAACGAACCGCACCACAGCCTCCCCGCTAACGGCATCCGCCTGGTCGCCCCGCCAGGGTCAGACGGAGGAGTTACCCGGCTCCCAGCCATTGCCGAGATCGCCCTTGAACTCGGATTCCACGTCCGAGCGATCGTCGACAATGACAAGCCAGGACACGAAGATCCAGCAGTCGGAGTCCTTGCAGGAATGATCGAACAACTCGTCGTGCTTCCCACTCGCACCGCCGTGGAGGCCGCACTCATCCGCGGCGTACCCGGAGATCAGCTCCGAGAGACGGTCGAGACCCTGGAAGACTTCGGCATGCCCGCCCTGCCACCCGATCTCGGCGACGACGACATCGCGGACCACCTCATCGCGACGAAAGTGATCAAGAAACAGGGGCTAGGGGCAGCCTGGGCTCACGCACTGACACGACAGCCGCCGATCGCGCGGTCCGCGATCGAAGCAGTCTGCGGCGATACGCTCGGACGCATCGACATCCCTGATCTACCATGACATTCGCCCCGCAGAACCCGGAGCAGCAGCGAGTCGTAGCGACGCAGGCCGAACTCACTGTCGTGCTCGGCGGAGCGGGTGTCGGAAAGACGACCAGCGCGCTCGCCGCAGCTCACGCCCATCTTGAACGAGTAGCAGAAAGCGAACCCCACGATCGGGTCCTGTTCCTCTCGTTCTCTCGTTCCTCGGTGGCGCGCATAGCCTCCCGCGCAAACGAGATTCTCGGCCGCCGAGGCTCCCAGGTGGACATCATGACGTTCCACTCGCTCGCGTTCTCCGTGGTCCGGAGATTCGGGAATCTGGTCGGACACGGCGACGCCGTCCTCGTCAGCCCCGCTCGCGAGAAGCTCGGGCTGGCCCAGCACGAGATCGGATACAGCAGGCTCATCCCGCTCACACTCGAAATCGCTCAGGCCGCACCTGCTGTCGCAGAACACCTTCGCACCCGATGGGGCCTCGTAATCGTCGACGAATTTCAGGACACCGGCGATGCGCAGCAAGACCTCCTTCAGCTGATTGCCCGCGACAGCAGGCTGATACTGCTCGGCGACCCGAACCAGTGCATCTACACGTTCCTCGCCGAAGACGGCGTCAGAGTGGAGCGCATCGATGAAGCCTGCTCGGCCGCTGGGACAGAGAACACCATCCTGCTGCCAGAAACCTCCTTCCGAGACCCCTCCGGGATCATCCCGGCCGTCGCCAACGCCATCAGGGGACGCCTGTTCGACTCAGAGGCCATCGCGGCCGCCATCCAGGACGAAAGACTGGTCATCCAAGACGGAATACCACTCTCCGACGAGACCAGTCACGTCGCACGGGTCGTTAGCGAGTTAGCCGCGAAAGATATGGGCGTGGCAGTATTCACGCACCATAACGACATGCTCGCGGCTCTCTCGGATGCACTTGAAGCCGACGGGATCGAACATGAAGTTGCCGGTCTCAGTGACGCGCTCGCCGCCGCCCTCGACGCCCAGACTGCGATGGCGCGATTCCATACCGGCGATGGCACCTGGGGAATTGTTCTCGAAGCGATAGCCGTGTTCCTGACGAGCGCGCAACGTGGGCAGAAGGCGCCCCCATCGCGTACCAGGTGATGAACGGTTCAGGCCCCACGACCCTGCAAGCTCGCCTGAGCGCTCTTCGAGAGCGTCTCTCCGAGGCGGGGTCCATTCGGGAGGTAATCGAGGTAGCGGCGACGGCACACGACGCGCTCGGACTACCGCAGAAGTCGGGCGCCTGGCAGCAAGCAGCAACCCTGCTCTCGGTGATGTACGCGCGAGCGGCACGCACGAGCAGCGCCCGCGATGACCGTCAGATGGTTGCAGCGATCTGTGCGGAAGCTCGTGAGGCGAGTTACGCGGCGCTCACGGACTCGGCGCTGAGCCCGCGAGAGGTTCAACTAATGAACCTCTACCAGACGAAGGGACGCGAGGCCGACGCAACCGTCGTGGTGTTGCGGGAGGGAGACTTCATGGGCTACGAATCAGAACCGTTCCCCACAACAAGTCGGCTCCTCTACGTGGTCTTCTCCAGAGCCAGACACAAGATCGTCGTGCTGCTCGTGGGCAACAGGTTCCACGCCGCCGTAGCGCCTCTCGCGGCTCTGGCCGCGAACTGAGCTTGCCTACGAGGGGACCAGAAGGGGACCAGAATCATGCAATCCATGCATCCCGTGACGTGTTCTGCATGATCTGACGCCCGGAATCACGCGGAATCCGGGCAGGCCGAAGCCGTTTGGACGCCTGGGGTCAAGGGGTCGCAGGTTCAAATCCTGTCATCCCGACAAAAAGCCCTGGTGAGAGGCAACTTTCACCAGGGCTTCGTCGTTTTTGGGAGTGGTCACTGGCTGGTCCACTCGCTCGATCTGCTCGATCCGTCCGCCGCCCAAGTGGACCAATCCCGTTCGGCGTCGTCGCCCTTGCAGTGCACCAGAAGGTGCCCGCGGAGGCGGCATCCTGCGGTGTCGAGGACGCGAACCGGCCGGTGACCGGGGCGAAGATCATGTAGCCGGGCTGGCCCTTCTCGACCTGACGGCCCAGGGACTGCCACTGCTTGTACCCGGCGACATAGGTCGGCTCCGATGCGGACACCCGCCCATGCTCGAAAGCGTCGAGGTGCTGCGCCCAGATCAACAGCGTGTTCCCGAAACTCCTCGACCGGAACCTCGCGGCGAACTCCAGCGCCTGCTTCCAGTCGTCTCCGGTCGAGAGCTGACCGACCGCAACCGCCAGCCGCTCGTGCAGCGCGTCGAGCTTCGCGTCCCGCGCGGCGCGCTGCTCCTCGGTTGTCTCCATTGGCTTCCTCCTCCCGGCATGTCACACCGCGCACGGCGGGTGCCCCTGCGACCAGAAGGTGCGCCAAGGGCATCAGTGAGGAATCGAGACGGACGACGGACAAGCAGTGGGCGACCGCCAGGTGCATCACTGAACCCGACGTGTCTCATCCGGTCTACCTGCCGGATACCTCACCGTCGAGCAGCAGGGGTCTGTTCCGCGTCACCGGACGAGAAACACGAGTCACATGCCGAGTCCACGCATCCGCTGCCCGCTGTCCTTGGTGACAGCACACTGATCGCGACTGTCGCGGCTGCTCAGATGCGGATGCGGATTGCGACGGTACTGCGAGGGCGTGAGCCCGAAACGGCGGCTGAACCATGCCGACGCGATCCGCGGATCGGGCCAGCCGACCATCTGCGCGGCATGGGCGACCGACAGCTCGGTCTCCTCGATAAGCCGCACGAACTCGGTCAGCCTGACTTCGGTGAGAAAGCGGATCGGTGGCAGGCCCGTGTGCGCAGCGAACAGGCGCGTCAGCTGTGCGCGTGACAGCGCCACCGATTCCGCCAGCGCCGCCACCGTCCACGGCTCGTGCATCCGCTCTCTGAGCAGCCGCACAGCCCGACCCACATGGCCGAGCGTCATAGTGTCCGTGAGCCGTCCCCGAATCGGCCTGAGCGCCGACTCCGCCGGCTGGCCGAGGCTTTCTGCGAACTCCGGTGCGAGGAAGGTGGGCGCGACGATGCTCATCCATCGCGCGAACAACTCCACAGCACGAGCGCGGACGACCTCTGGAACAGGAGCCTCATCGCGAAGGACGCTCATCTGACGCCAGAGGGGTTCGAGAAGCTGCAGTCGTGAGATGCCCGGGGCGAACAGCAGAGGCCTGCCATCCCATTCCTCTGGATGGAGTCCCCGGAGCACACGGTTTCTGTCTGGCAGGAGCAAACCCATCTGCGTGCGTAGGAAACCCTCATCGGCATAGACCGTCCACATCCGCGCGTGTGGGCGTGGGCGCATCCGACACCAGTGTTCTGCGCCGATCGCGAGCGAGGTGCCAGGTGCAAGCAGGGTCGCGCCGTCCGTCGTCTCGACCTCGACGTTTCCTTCCATGACATGGATGATCTTGGCTTCAGCGAACGCCACACGATTGGTTGGCAAGCTGCGCGTCGACTCGACAGCGATCAGCGGTGCCACCGGAATCACAGAGCATCGCGTGCCACATGCACCCTCCGCTCGCGACTCCCGTCGCGCTTGTGGATCTCGCAAGCGTGGCTGCGGCTCATGCACCCATGGGGCGTTGGAGTTCGACGACGGAGGCCCAGCCGTCATCCCCGTGGCTTGGACGATCTTCTGGACGAGCGCCGTGCAAAGATCTCATCCCAACGGCAAGGTGAGAACGCGCCGGACCTCGCCCGCTGACCCAGTTTCGTCGCCTTGGGAGGCGCTTCTTACAGGTCGGTGATGGTGTGTTATCCAATAGATGTCTTCTACCGCGGGCCACTGCTCGCAGGCTCAATTAAGGCAGTCGCCGAACAGGTCTGTCGACTACCTCGCTCCCAAAAGGCGCTCGACTGGAAGCAGTTCGAGGTCGTGAGCGCTCGCTACACCTGCGTTGAGTACGTGGCCATCGTGGACGTTGATTCCGCGCGCGAGAACGGGGTCGGCAGCGGCGGCCGCACGCCATCCGTTGTCGGCGAGCGAGAGCACGAAGGGGAGCGTCGCGTTCGTGAGGGCTCGCGTAGATGTGGCTGGTACAGCTCCTGGCATGTTCGCAACGCAGTAGTACACCGAGTCATGCACCGAGAACGTGGGTTCATCGTGCGTGGTCGCACGGGATCCCTCGAAGCAACCGCCCTGGTCAATTGCGATGTCCACCAGTACTGATCCGGGGCGCATTCCAGCGACCATCTCGTCCGTGACGAGCTTCGGAGCTTGAGCTCCGGGGATGAGGACGGATCCAATGACCAGATCAGCTGCCGCCACTTGCTCGGCGATCTCGTATCGAGACGATGCGCGTGTCTGGATGGCTTGCCCGAACCGAGCTTCCAGTTGTCGAAGACGGATGAGGGAGAGATCGATGACGGTGACATCGGCACCCATACCTAGCGCATTGGCGGCTGCGTGCTCGCCGGCTACTCCTCCGCCGATCACGACGACCTTGGCCTTCGGCGTACTCGGAACCCCGCCCATCAGGATCCCGGCGCCACCAACGGCCTTCATGAGGTGATACGCGCCGACCTGAGCGGCTAGACGGCCCGCCACCTCGCTCATCGGGGACAGTAGCGGCAGACTCCGATCGTCTGCCTGCACGGTTTCGTATGCGATTGCGGTGGTACGCGAATCGATCAACGCTTCCGTCTGCGGCCGGTCCGCCGCCAGATGGAGGTACGTGAACAACACCTGGTCTGCCCGAAGATGGGGGTACTCGGAGGGGACCGGCTCCTTGACTTTCAGCAGAAGATCGGCGTCTTCCCAGATCGCCGCAGCGGTCGCTGAGATGGTCGCTCCGGCCGCCTCGAAAGCTGAGTCGGTGAGGCCTGAGCCTTCGCCTGCGCCTGACTGCACGTGGACGTCGTGGCCGCGCCGGGTGAGCTCGTAAACACCTGCGGGCGTGATTGCGACGCGGCTTTCATTGTTCTTGACTTCTGCGGGCACACCAACGCGCATGAGCGTTTCTCCTGACTGATCAGATCGGTCGTACTTCGGAATGGACGCCTTTGTGCCGGTCTTAGTAGCGCAAAGGACTTCGGGCCGCGGCTGCCCGCCCACACTCGGCGTGTGGCTGGCGAAACAGCCTGCTGACAGCGCGCCGGATCGAGCATGCCGTCCTACGGCGCGGTTTGCGCAAACACGTCTCGGACTATCGAGAGTGCTGTCAGGCACTCGTCTTTGGTGACCGACATCGGCGGGGTGATCCGTAGTACGTTCCCCAGCAGACCGCCGCGGCCGATGAGCAGGCCGAGTTCACGTGCCTTCTCTAGGATGCGCAGAGTGTAGGCGACGTTCGGGGTCTTCGTCCCGGGGACGACGAGTTCGACACCGATCATCAGTCCCTCTCCTCTCACCTCGCCGATGCCGGGATGCGACTCGGCAAGTGACCGGAGGCCGACGAGCAGCTCCCTGCCGCGAGCGTCTGCGTTGGCCTGAAGCTCGTGGTCGAGGATGTAGTCCAGAGTTGCATTCGCCGCGGCCATCGCCAGCGGGTTCCCGCCGGCGGTGGAGATCGAGTTCGCCTGGACCGCATTCATCAGATCGGCGCTGGCGACGACTCCGCCGATTGACATCCCGTTTGCGAGGCCCTTCGCGAAGGTGATTGCCTCCGGTTCAACGCCGTGCGCATGCATGCTGAAGAAATCGCGACCGGTCCGTCCCCACCCCGACTGGATCTCGTCCGAAACGAGAGGAATTCCGTACTCGTCGAGAACCGCCTTCGTTCGACGGAAGAAGCCGTCCGGGGGTGAGGCGAACCCGCCGGCGCCCTGAATCGGCTCCGCGATCATGCACGCGACTTGTCCGCTGGTTGTGGTCTCGATGATGGTTCGCAACTCATCGATGCACGCATCCACGAATTGCTCGTCCGGAAGAGCGCCGAATGGACTGCGATACCGGTAGCCGCTGTGCACGTAACTCACCTGGAGCGGGCTGAGGCTGGTTGCGGACCAAGCCCGGATGCCCGTCGTCGCGACGGTGCCGAACGTTCGTCCGTGGTAGCTCCCTCGTAGAGCCAGAACCTGGTTGCTCTTTGCGGCGGTGGTCGTGATCAGGAAAGCAGTCTCCACGGCCTCGCTGCCGGAGTTCACGAAGAATACGCGTGCGTCGGGGATGCGCGAGTGCTTGGCGATCTTCTCGGCCAGCTCCACCTGCTGACGGATGAGATAGAGCGTGGACGAATGCAGGAGCTTCCTTGCTTGAGAACGGATCGCTTCCACGATCTCTTCCACACCGTGGCCGACCATGGTCGCGAGGAGGCCGCCGAAGAAGTCGAGATAGGTCCTGCCGTCGCCGCCGACGACGTGACGGCCACTGCCCGACACGATTTCCAGGGGTTCCTCATAGTACAGCGCCATCCAGTCCGGCATCACCTGGCGGTGCCGGGCGAGCAGGACGTGAGCTTCTGAGGCCGAAGTCTGATCCGTCATGGGCACACCGTATCCGCCGAGGCCCTCCCGCAAGGCGTCAAAAGAGTGGATATTTCATATAAACGAAATTCTGGTTCACATCTGCAAACTAGAACACGCACTGGCGCACTATCAAACGATCAGACGACCGGCGCAACGAAGGGATGGTCGTGAAGCACGTAACCGATCAACTGTTGGCCGCCGTCGACGCGCTCGCACCAGAGTTCATCGAACTTCTCGGGCAGAGCGTTCAAGCACAAAGCGTCACGGGCTATGAAGAGCCCGTCGTGCAGCTCTACGAACAGGCGCTGAGGTCCTTCGGGTGGATGGTCGAAACTCAGCCGCTCGCCGATTCACGTCTGCGAGAAGGGGAGAAGCGGGTGGGCAAGCGCGCCAACGTCGTCGCCACGTTCGGCGGTCGCGACGCTGGTCTTCTTGTGCTGAACGGGCATCTAGATGTCGTCCCACCGGGGACCCAGCGGACTGGTCGCTCTCCCCGTTTTCAGGCCGCGTGGTCGATGGCCGGCTTTACGGTCGGGGATCGGTCGATATGAAGGGTGGGATCGCGTCAGCCGTCCTGGCAATACGTGCTCTGGAAAAGAGTAACGTGATGCCCGCCCACGACGTCCGTCTGGAACTTGTGATTGGCGAAGAGACGACGGGCGTGGGAACGAGGCTGGTGCTCGAGAATGACTCGAGGGCTCCCGCGGCAGTTGTGGTCTTGGAGCCGTCAGGATGCAGGATTGTCCCCATCAGTACTGGTCTCCAGTTCTTCTCCATCACCGTGTCGGGGCGAGCTGCGCACACATCAGCGCCATGGCGCGGAGTGGATGCGTTCGAAAAGCTTCTGACCGTCCGCGCCACATTGATGAAGCTCGCCCAGGAGCGGTCCGAAAAGTACTCGCACGAGCTGTTCGCCGACGTACCGACAGGTCTTCCTTTCGCCATCGGCCAAGTGTCAGCCGGCGACTATCCGGCATCGATCCCCGCCATCGCTACGATGTCGGGCCGGATCGGACTGGCTCCCGGCGAGGACCCGCAGGACATGCGGGCGATGATCATCGATGCAGTGCAGAGCCTCCAGAACGACGACCCGTGGTTCATCGACCATCCGCCTTGATTGCCTGGGGGAACGACGGGCTCCGTGGTTGGGAGACACCGACGGACAGCGACCTCGTCCAATCCTTCGTCCGTGCTCACGAAACATTGGACCGCAGCCCTGAGCTGGTCGGATTCACGGCAGGTTCGGACGCCGCGTTTTACGGTGGAGCGGGTATTCCGACAGTCGTCTTCGGCCCCGGCGACGTGACCCTGGCACATTCGCCTAACGAGTGCGTCGAAGTATCCGAGATCGTTGCCGCCGCCAAGGTGCTTGCAATCGTGTTGGCGGGTGCGGCATGAGCGGGCAGCCAGAACAGACGACACTGTCCACGCTGGAACGCGGTCTCGCGGTGCTCGACTTCATCGCGGCAAACGGCCCGGTCAACGCGAAGCGAATCGCCAAGGAGACCGGGATTCGGCAGGGAACCTGCTATCACATCCTCCGAACCCTCGTAGTCACCGGGCATGTGACCCGACTGGACGACGGTGAGTACGAACCTGGCCCACGCGCATTCAGCACCGCACGGCAGGTGCAAGTGCGTGTGTCCGTCGCGCCTGAGCTCAATGTGATCCTCGCGCGTCTGCACAACATCACAAATGGGGAGACCACCTACATTTCGAGATGGCAGGACGCTGCCGTGATCCTTCAGAACTACCTTGCAGGAACCCAAGCGACCAACGTCATGAAGCTAGAGGTCGGCTTCGGAGGCGACCTGCACGCCCGTGCATCCAGCAAGGCCATCGTCTCTCATCTCCCGGATGATCAGATCGAGTCGCTGTTCAAAGGGGTTTCTCTCGCGCAGCTCACACCGGCGACCATCACCGATTACGACGAACTCCGTGTTGAACTCGCTCAAGTCAAGCGACAAGGGTACGCAATCGACCGCGGCGAATTTGCCGTCGGTGTCCACTGCGTCGCTGCGTCCTTCGTCGATCCCTCGGGGCTACCTGTGGGCGCTTACACGGTGTCGGTCCCTTCGGAGCGGTTCGAACAGACCAAGCCGCAACTCATCTCCGCCGTGCTCGAAGCCTCTGCGCTGGCAACGCGGTTCCTCCACAAGAAGTCGCATCCCAGCCCGCCGGGGTGATTGGCCCAGCGGCCTCGCTACCCGTTCCCCATCCGACACTCGAAAGGTTCCCCATGGCACGCAGGACCGTCTTCGCAACGATCTCCACCGTTGTGTTCGCCTTCGCTCTCACCGCATGTGCGTCGAGCGCCGCACCCGGCACTGCACCGTCAGGCGACTCCAACTCTGAGATCGTCCAGGACGCGCAAGCGAGAACCGACGCCGCAACGTCAACCGTGGACGTGGCGTGGGACGGGGCCGGCGTGAAAGCGCCAACGGACAAGGGATTCGTTGTCCTCGTGCCGTGCAACCAGGCCCAGCCCGGCTGCACCGAACCAGCCATCGGCGCGGAGGAGGCACTCACGGCTCTGGGCTGGAGAGTGCAGATGATCGATGGAAAGGGAACCGGCGACACCCAGAACGCCGCCGTGCAGCAGGCCCTGGCACTGTCACCGGATGCCATCCTCACCTTCGCAATCGACCCGCCCACCATCCAGCAATCCCTCGCTGCGGCCCGGGAGCAGGGCGTCATCGTTGTCTCCTCCGCGGGACAGGAGTCGGACCTAGTTGATTCTTCGGTGAACCCGACGCTAGACATCTACTCGGAGACCGGCTCCCTGCTGGCAGATGTCGCAATCGCGGATCAGGCAGGGGAGGCCAAGGCACTCGTCCTGCACGACACCGGCTTCAGCGTCCTCGAACCGCGCTATCAGGCATTCCTCGACCGTCTTGCCGAGTGCGAGGGGTGTGCCGTCCTCGAGGAACAGACATTCACCTCCGCGGACCTCGTCGTCGGACTGCCGCGCCTGGTGCAGCAGCTCGCTCAGCGCCACCCCGACTTCAACACGCTGTACGTGGACTACGACGACGCGGTGCCCCCGATCCTGCAGGCTCTTGACTCCCTCGGCCTCGAAGGCAAGACGATCCTTGCGTCCAATGGCACGCAGGATGCCACGCAGTGCATTGCGTCCGCATGTGGTCAGACAGCCACCACTGCGTTCTCTCTCCGCGGCATCGGATGGGCAGCAGTTGACCAGCTGATCCACATCCTGGCCGACGAGGACCCCGCGACCGCTTCCTACCCCATCGGAGTGAAGCTCATCACCGCCGAGAACGCCGGCCAGATCGACGGCATGTGGGACGGGGACACGGACTACCGCGGCGAGTACCTCGCCCGATGGGGTGTGGCCGAATGACCCCCGCAGAGATGCGCGCTGCCGTCCATCAAGATCGTGCGGGATCGGCAGGTATCCAGCAGCAGCTCGTCCCGACCCCACGCGCCGGTGACGGAGAAGTGCTCATCGCCCTCGAGCGGACGGGCCTTAACCGACACGACGTCTTCGTCATGGATGCACGGACTGAGTCCACCCCGCCGCTCGTGCTGGGATCGGACGGTATCGGCGTCGTCGTCGAAGTCGGCGCAGGAGTGAGCGCCTCGAAGATCGGACGAAGGGTCATCATCAACCCATGCCTGGGTTGGGACGACCCGAGCGACGTTCCGATAGTCCCGGAGATACTCGGTGACCCGCGGTGGGGACGCTGGCACAGTTTGTGTCCGTTCCCGCCAACAACATCGCCACCCCACCGGCTCACCTCAGCGATGACGAAGCTGCTGCGCTGGGGTTGGCCGGGATGACAGCATACCGAGCGCTCTTCTCCGTCGGTGACCTTCGCCCGGACCAGCACCTGCTGATCCCCGCCATCGGGGAGGGGTCGCCCTCCTCGCACTTTCGCTCGCACGAGCTATAGGCGCCCGCGTCACTGTCACCTCGCGACGACCCGAGATGCTCGAACGCGCCCTCGAACTCGGCGCAACTGACGCGCTCCTGACCGAGAGCGACTGGTCCAAAGCGCTCGGCGAACGAGTTGACCTCGTCCTGGACACCGTCGGCGCCCCCACTTTCTCACGCGCGGTCGCTGCACTTCGCCCTGGCGGCCGGCTGGTCAGTGTTGGCGCGACGGCGGGCGCCGAGGTGGCGCTGGATCTTCGTGACCTGTTCTTCCGACAGATATCTATAGCCGGCACATCAATGGCCAGCGCACAAGAGTTCGCCGACATGCTCCGGTTCGTCTCCACCCACGAGATCCGGCCGGTCGTTGGCGCAATCTACCCGCTGGACCGCGCGGAGGAAGCACTCGAAGCCCTCTCCGCCAACACCCACTTCGGAAAGATCGTCGTCTCCATCGGCGGCGACGACGGAAAGCAGACGAGCACATGAACGACAACGAGAAGCTCTGGGACCATCTCACACGAATGCGACGGATCCGCGCGCTCGAAGAGAAGATCGCTCAGCTCCGCGCGGAAAATCAGATCGTTGGCTCAGTCCATCTGTGCAACGGTCAGGAAGCCATCTACGTCGGCGCATGCGCAGCACTCGACCTCACCCGAGACGCCGTCTTCCCCACCTACCGTGGACACGGCTGGGCAGTCGCCTGCGGCGTGCCGCCGCGCGCAATTCTCGCCGAGTTGCTCGGACGTTCCACCGGTATCAGCGGTGGCCGCGGCGGCTCCGCGTACTTCACCGCACCCGAATACGGATTCTTCGGCGAAAACTCCATCGTCGGGGCAGGCGCACCCATTGCGACCGGTGCAGCACTTGCCGCAACGTTCGACGGGTCAGGACGAGTCTCAGTCGCATCGTTCGGCGACGGCGCTCTCAACCAGGGAGCGGTTCACGAAGCGATGAACTTCGCTGCAATACGTTCCCTTCCCGTCATCTTCATCGTCGAGAACAACAGCTACTCCGAACTGACCCCCATCTCCGCGATGGTCAAAGTCGACCAACTGTTCCGCCGGGCCAACGCCTACGGCATGCCTGGAGCGCGGGTCGACGGCAACGACCCCGCCGCCGTCGCGGACGCCGTCGCCCAAGCTGTCGCGCGCGCCCGACGAGGCAAAGGCCCTGTCCTGCTGGAGCTGATCACGCAGCGCCTCGTCGGCCACTACATCGGAGATGTCCAGCACTACCGCCCCGAGGGCGAGCTGGACGAGGTCTCGAAGGTCGAACCCATCGTGCGCCTGGAGCAGAAGCTCATCGGCCTCGGCCGCACCCGCGAAGAGCTCGACGAGCTACACGCCAGCGTGCAGAACGAGATCGAAACCGCGGCGGCCGAGGCGCTCGCAGACGAACTCGCACCGACTGACACCGTTCTGGAGCACCTCTATGCCTGAGACAACCATCAAACGATCTTCCTACGCCGAGGCCGTCAACGCCGCCCTCACCAGAGCGCTGCAGGAACGCCCAGAAGTCCTCGTCTTTGGAGAGGACGTAGCCCTACCTGGTGGCGTCTTCGGCGTCACCAAAGGTCTCCACCGCCGGTTCGGCAACCGAGTCTTCGACATGCCGATCTCCGAGTCCGCGATCCTGGGAGGCGCGGTCGGGGCCGGACTGTTCGGCATGAGATCCGTCGTCGAGATCATGTGGGCCGACTTCTCCCTCGTCGCCCTCGACCAGCTCGTCAATCAAGCGGCAAACGTTCGATACGTCTCGCAAGGAGTGCTCGGCTCACCCATCACGGTGCGCACGCAACAGGGCAACGCCCCGGCGCCTGCGCACAACACTCCCAGTCGCTCGAAGCGCTGTTCGCCCACATCCCCGGGCTTCAGGTCTGCATGCCCACAACGGCGCAAGATGCCTACGACCTACTCCTCACCAGCATCTGGAGCGACGATCCAACCGTCGTCATCGAAAACCGCACCCTGTACCACGGCGAAAAGGTGGACGTTACCTACGGGGCGCCGATTCAGCCCATCGATGGTGCACGTGTGCGACGTCAGGGCAGCGACATCACCCTGGTCACCTGGGGTCAACGCAGTTCGCTGCGCTGGAGGCAGCCGAGGCAGTCGCGCGAGAGGGCATCGACGTCGAAGTCATCGACATGCGCTGGATCCGCCCCTGGACCACGAGACGGTACTGACAAGTGTGGAGCGCACCGGCCGGCTCGTCATCGTCCATGAAGCACACACGACCGGCGGCGTGGGTGCGGAGATTGCGGCGCGCGTCGCCGAGCACGGGGTGCGCCTCGCCTCACCGGTGGTTCGAATCGGAACCCCCGATGTCCGCATTCCTGCCGCGCCCCACCTCGCGCAGGCAGTCATCCCATCCGCTGCTGGCATCGCCGACGCACTACGCCGGACGTTCACGATCAACGCGAGCTTCGCCGGCGGAACGATGGCATCTCATGGATGAGCGCCTACTTCTCGAGCTCCGCGCCGAGCGAGACATCGCACGCCTGCAAGCCACGTACTCCGCACTCTGCGACGACGGCTTCCCTCCCACGCAGATCTCCGATCTGTTCGTTGAGGACGGAGTCTGGGAGAGCTCACTCGGCGTTCGCTGCGAGGGTCGAGTACAGATCGCGGAGCACTTCGCCACGGCGGGACCGATGTACCCCTGGTCGATGCACATTAACGTGCCGCTTGGCATCGACCTCGCGGAGGACAGCCGAACCGCCCACGGCTCCTGGCATCTGCTCATGCCCTGCACCGACCGGAGCAGCGGCGATGAGCAGGCCGGGTGGCTCGCCGGCACCTACCGAAACACGTTCGTACTCGTTGACGATGCTTGGCGCTTTCAGCATCTTCGCGTGGCCTTTGAGTTGATGACCCCTCACCTCACGGACTGGGCGGCAAACCGATTCGGTCTTGCCACAAAGCCCGGGCAACCCCCGCAGTAACCCCTGCACACACCCGACCCAATACTCATACAGAAGGACAATGATGTTCACCACCAAGAAGACCAGGAAGGCCGCGATCATCGCGGTCGCGGCACTCAGCGTGCTGTTGGCGGGATGCCAGAGCACCCCGAGGCCGGCCCCGAAAGCTCGGCAGGATCCTCGGCAATCGTCGAAGAGGCACAGGCGCGCGTCGCAGCCGCGCAGGCCCCCGTCGAAATCGGAGCACCCGAGCAGAGCCCCCGGTCCAGGAGGACAAGTTCGTCGTGCTCGTGACCTGCTCACTGGCCTCGGAAGGTTGCGCGCAGCCGGCCAAGGCCGCGCAGGAAGCCGCGGAGGCCATCGGATGGCGGGTACAGATCATCGACGGCAAGGACACCGCTGACACGCAGAATGCCGCCGTCCAGCAGGCACTCGCCCTCGGTCCGGATGGCATCATCACGTTCGCGATCAACCCGACGGCCATCCAGGGCTCCCTCGAACTCGCGCGGAGCCAGGCGGTGAAAGTCATCGCCTCATCGGCGACCGAGAGCGACCTCGTCGACTTCTCCAACATCCCCTCGCTGCAGACATGGGTGGACAGCGGGTCGCTTCTCGCCGACTACGCCATCGTGAAGACCGAAGGCGACGTGAAGGCGCTCGTCCTTCACGACACGGGCTTCGACGTCCTCGAGCCCCAGCACCAGGCGTTCATCGATCGGCTCGACGAATGCGACACCTGCGAGATTCTGGAAGATCAGAACTTCACGTTCGCTGATCTGGCAACGTCGGTTCCGCGCCTGGTCCAGCAGATGGCGCAGCGCCACCCGGACTTCAATACCTTCTACATCGACTACGACTACGCCGTCCCGTCCGTACTCCAGGGCCTGCGTGCGATCGGTGCAGAAGGAAAGATTGTGCTCGGCTCGGATGGAACCTCTGCAGCTATCCAACTCATCAGGGACGGCGGCGGCCAGTCCGCGACCACCGCGTATGCTCTCGCCTGGATCGGCTGGGCGGACATCGACGCCATGAATCGCATCTTCGCCGGAGAGTCGCCGGATCCCGCAACGGAAGTCCTCACCCGCAAGCTCATCGATCAACAGGTCGCCCTCGACCAGAACATCGACGGGCTCTGGAACGGTGACGTCGACTTCGAGGCTGCATATCTGAAGATGTGGGGGTGGAGCAGTGATCCGCAGACAGCTCCAGCGTTCGACGCATCCTCGACAGGTCCGGTCGATTCTCGTCGCCGGCGGTGTGGCGATGGCGATACTCCTGTCCGGATGCGCCTCCTCTGTCGACCCGGGCCCGGTCGAAACTGCGTCAGGCTCCGATCCGGTCGTGCAGCAGGCACGTGAGCGGGTAGACGCCGCGCGGGCAGAAGTAATGAGAGGGGCGCCGGAGACGGGTCCAGCCGCACAACCGGACAAGTTCGTCGTGATCGTCCCGTGCGCCCTCGCATCCGAGGGCTGCGCGCAACCCGCTTATGCGGCAAAAGAGGCGGCCGAGGCGTTGGGATGGCGAGCACAGATCGTCGACGGGAAGGAAACCGCCGACTCCCAGAACGCTGCGGTCCGGCAGGCTCTGACCCTCAACCCGGATGGAATCCTGACTGTCTCCATCAACCCGTCGACGATTCAGTCCTCGCTCGCACAGGCACGCGAGGAGGGGTGGTCACCATCGCCTCGCAGGCCCTGGAGACCGACCTCGTTGATTTCTCGGGCACGCCGTCGGAGCGAGTGTGGAAGGACAGCGGATCCCTCCTCGCCGACTATGCGATTGCCGAGACGGACGGAAACGTCAAAGCACTCCTCCTGCACGACACCGGATTCGAAGTGCTGGAGGCCAGATACGAGGCCTTCAAGGACCGACTCGCGGAGTGCGCGAACTGTGAGGTAGTGGAGGAGCAGACGTTCACCTTCGCCGACCTCGCAACCTCCGTTCCTCGAATGGTCCAGCAGATGGCCCAGCGCAACCCCGACTTCAACACCATCTACATCGACTACGACTACGCAGTGGCCTCCGTAGCCCAAGGACTGCGTGCGGTGGGCGCTGAAGACAAGATCGTGCTCGGATCGCAGGGCATCCCGGCCGCGCTCGAGCGAATCCGCACCGGAGAGCAGAGCGCATCGACCGCCTTCCCGAACGAGTGGATGGGTGGACCGATATCGACGCGATGAACAGGATCTTCGCGGGCGAGGATCCGACCGTCGCCGCGGACGTGCTCAGCCTGAAGCTGGTCGACTCCACCAACATCGACGAGATCGGACTCGAAGGCTGGGACGGCGACGTCGACTTCAAGAGTCAGTACCGTGCGCTGTGGGGGTGGAGTGACAATGCCTCACACCGTCGAAGTGCGATCCGTCACAAAGATCTTCGGAAACCAGCGGGCACTGTCAGAGGTCACCGTGACATTCCACGGCGGCGAAGTACATGCGCTGGCGGGTCTGAACGGGTCCGGGAAGTCGACCCTCGTGAAGCTGCTGGCGGGAGTGTACTCGCTCGACGGCGGAGAGATCGCGGTCAACGGCCAGGTCGTCGGCGACCTCACACCCGCCAGCGCAGGTGAGTTCGGACTGCAGTTCCTGCATCAGGATCCGGTCGTGTTTCCCCACCTGACTGTCGCAGACAACGTGTCGGTAGGGTCCGGGTTCCGCTCCAGTTCGCGCGTGCACGTTCGCCGGCGACGTGAAGATCAGGTCGCACAGCACGTGTTCAAACGCTTGGGTGTGCCGCACCTCGATCCGAAGCGTCAGATGTCAGACCTGTCTCCAGCAGAGCGAACGATGGTCGCCATCGCCCGCGCCGTACAAGACCTCTGGACTGACCGAGGGGTACGGCTGCTCGTTCTCGACGAGCCCACTGCCTCGCTCCCCGAACACGAAGTGAAACTCGTGACAGACATGGTCCGACGAGTCGCAGCGGAGGGTGTCGCGGTTCTGTTCATCTCGCACGACCTCAGCATGGTGCTCGACCTTGCCGACCGCGTGACCGTTCTCCGTGACGGAAAACGAGTGGACACGACCGCGACGACCGAGCTCACCAAGCAGGAACTCGCCGCATCGATGGTTGGCACCGCGGACCGGTCGCCCGCCGCACTGAGCACGAGCAGGGCACCAAACAACGCGCCCGTCTCGCTCTCTGCCTCCGGCATCAGCGGAGGAAAGGTGAAAGACGCGTCCATCGAAATTCGGCGAGGCGAGATAGTGGGGATCGCAGGACTCCTGGGCTCCGGCAGAAGCACACTCCTCAGACTGTTGTACGGGGCGCAACCGTTGCACGCAGGAGAGACCAAGCTTTTCGGCACTCCGCTACGCTCAGGGAGCCCGCGATACTCCAGGAAGGCCGGGATCGGCTTCGTCCCGGAGGATCGCCGGAAAGATGGTGCGTTGCCGACGATGACTATGGCGGACAACGTCACCATCGCCTCGATGGACAGCTTCGCCAGCCCGTTTTGGATTCGCCGGAAAGCAGAGACGCGCTCGGCGTCGGAAACGATGGAGCAGTTCGACGTTCGTCCCCGGGACCCGGAGAAGGTGTTCCGGCTCTTCAGCGGCGGCAACCAACAGAAGGCAATCATTGGCCGCTGGGCGCGGCTCGCTCCCAAAGTGCTCCTCCTCGACGAGCCCACACAAGGAGTCGACGTCCACGCCAGACTCCAGATCCACGACGCGATCCGAAAGCTCGCGAGCGACGGTATGAGTGTCCTGGTGGTCTCCTCAGACTTCGCAGAGCTCCTCGAACTCAGCGACCGCGTGCTGATCATGCGACGTGGACAGCTGAAGGGTCAAGTTGACCCTGCGGACACCAAAGAAGAGCAACTCCTTCATCTCGCTGCAAGCGATGATGCCTAGAACCCGGCAGGCAGGAAAGATCATGACGATTACCGCACCCCCAACGCAAGAATCTACAGACGCGACTGGCGACCCCGTCGCCGCCACCCGAACATCTAGGTTCCGGCGATTGGCAGAACCTCGCTGGTACGGCTTTTACGCGCTAGTCGTGATCGTGGTTCTGTTCAGCGTCCTTCTGCCGCGAACGTATCCGACTGCAAGTAACGTCACTGCCGTTTTCAGCAACGAAGCCGTCGGGCTCATGCTCGCCGTCGGAATGCTCATCCCCATCGTCGCGGGCTACTTCGATCTTTCGCTGGCGAGCGTGCTGACACTATCGATGATCGTTTCCATCGGCATGTTCCAGTTCTTCGAAGCGCCTACATGGCTCGCGTGTGTAGCCGGCGTTCTGACCGGCTCGTTCATAGGCCTGCTGAACGGCATCTCCGTCGCCTGGCTCAGAATCAATTCCATGGTGGCCACACTGGCCATGGGAAGCATCGCGCTCGGGATCGCGCTGTGGTGGACGAACGGGTCGATCTTCGCGCTCAATGTGCCGGAGAGCTTCCGTGCCCTGGGCAGTCGAGTAGGCGGGATTCCGCTGCCCGTCGTCTACGCGGCAGTGATCTGTGTCGCGATCTGGTGGCTGCTAGAGAAGACCCCCACCGGCCGGTATCTGTATGCAATGGGCGACAGCAACGACGCGGCACGTCTCGCGGGCCTTCCCACTCACCGTCTCACTGTGGCCTCGTTCGTCGCTTCAGGGACGGTCGCTGGTATCGCCGGAGTAGCAGAGGCAGCGATTCTCGGGTCCGGGAACCCGCAGGTCGGAGCTGGCTTCCTTCTGCCCGCCTTCGCCGCAGTGTTCCTCGGAGCGGCCATCTACACAATCGGCAGATACAACGTCATCGGCACCATTGTGGCGGTTCTGGTTCTCGCCGCGCTCGTGGCCGGTCTTCAGCAGTTCGGCCTGCCGTTCTACATCGAGTCCCTCCTCAAAGGCGTCGTGCTCCTGGCCGCGGTCGCCTTCACCTCGGGTCGCTTTAGCTCGCTGTCCAGGGCGCGGAAGTGAGCACGGCGATGTCATTGGAGCACAGGGTCGCCGCTCTCGAAGCGAAGTTCCAGATCGCCGATCTGAAAGCCGAGTACGCTCGTCTGTGCGATCTCGGATACGACGGCGACGCCATCGCAGCACTGTTCACCGAAGACGGGTCCTGGGTCAGCAACACATATCCCGAAGTTCGCGGACGAGATGAGATCTCCCGATTCATGCGGGGATCGGTGAGGGCGTGTTCCCGTGGGCAGTTCATCTGCTGACGAACCCTCGAATCGTCGTCGCTGACGACGTCATCACCGCCCGCGGACACTGGGACCTTCTGCAACTTGCCACCAGCCAAGGCGACTCCGTCGTCGCGCTAGGGCGCTATCAGGACGAGTTCCGATTCTCTGACGGCCAGTGGCAATTCTCGGCAGTGCGGGTCGACTTCACCTACGTCGGCAACCTGGCCAGCGGATGGGGCGAGGAAGCGCCGGGTTCCTGGAACGATGACCGAGATGAACCCTGAATCCTCGCGTGATTCTGACGCGTACGTTGAAGCGCTCGTCATTGCCGCCGGCTCGATAGCCCCGCTGCCGGGCTGGAGACCGCAGACACGCGCGTCCGAAGCGAAGCGCCAGCGCAAACCGACCCGTACAACGCGGTGGTGCGCTGGGTGGACGTCAAGGGCAGTGCCGGCGGTCCACTCGAAGGGTTGAGATTCTCGCTCAAGGATTCCATCGCGGTCAGCGGAATTCCGCTCACCGCAGGATCGGTCGCGCTTCGCGACTTTGTGCCTTCCGGAGATGCGACAGTCACGCGTCGTCTCCTTGAAGCCGGAGCGACGATTGCCGCGACTACCAATATGGATGATCTCGCGTTCTCAGGAGCAGGCGACACCAGCGCGTATGGTCCCGTACTCAACCCACATGATTCGTCTCGACTAGCCGGCGGGTCATCCGGTGGAGCTGCGGCATCGCTGTTTCTCGACGGTATCGACGTGGCGTTGGGCACCGACCAGGGCGGATCCGTGCGACTCCCCGCGGCATGGACGGGAACCTATGGGCTCAAGCCCACATTCGGGCGCATCCCGTACACCGGCATCGTTGGCATGGACGCCCGACTAGACCATGTGGGAATCCTCGCCCACTCTCCGCAGCTCATCAGTCGCACGCTCGCCGTGCTGAGCGCCGTGGACGGATTGGACGCCCGACAGAGTCCTGCGTACGAAGGCGTGGGTGTATCCGCTCGCGATGCCAGCCCGGGAGAGCCCCCGATCACTGTGCGAGTCGTGCGATCCGCGATGGACAGCGCCGAACCGCGGATCAGGGAGGCTGTCGAGGAACGTCTGAACGACTGGGCACGGCGAGGCGTCGCGGTCGAGCAGTCCGATCTGGATCTGACGGCTCACGGGCCGATATCAACCGCCATCTTCTTGGAGGGGGCGCTGGCGACATTGGGTGGCTTGTCTGCGCCGTGGAAGGGCACTACTTCTTCTGGGAAGAGTTACACCAGGCGCTTGCGCGGGGTGTCGCATCGAACTTCGAGGAACTGTCCGCCCCCGTTCGTTTCAGCATTCTTGCCGCCCAGCGCCTGCAGGCAACGAACCCGGGGCCGCCTTCGGCAGAGGACTTGCCGCGAGGGACGCCCTGGTCACCGACGTCGAAGCCGCGTTGAGCGGGGCGGACTTCCTCGTTCTCCCAACCTCACCTATCGATGCGCTGGCGATTTCTCACGACATCACCGACGTCGAGCGAACCTCGCGAGGCTGGGATGTCCTGGCGAATACCGGAGCGTTCAATGTGACCGGCCACCCGGCGCTGTCGATCCCCATCAATACACCTGGTCTGCCGGTGGGCGCCATGCTGGTCGCGCGTCACAACCACGACGAGGAACTGCTCGACTTCGCGCGCTGGGCGAGCGAAGGTGCCGCCCCGTCGACGGAAGGATGACCATGAATCAGGACCACCCACGCTCAATCCCGCGGGCAACCTCCATGCCTTCCTTTGCGCCGCTGTACTCGACGGGCACGGAACGTGTGGAGGTGAGGTGGCTCGGCATGACCTATCCCACCGATCCCGCCATCCTCGAATCCCTTCTACCGGCTCCGCTTATCCGGGGAATGTTCCTGAAGTCGGGGTGTGGGTTGCAGAGTTCATCGGCGCGGAGTTCATCACGCCGGACGGAACTGTGGAACGTCGGCCCGCCTACATGCAAGGCGGTGTCTCGGTGCGATGCGACTACCACGGAGCCGACTCCGCGTACGCCGTGATCACATTCGTTGAAGGTCTCAACCACGGCATCCTCGGTCGCGAACAGTTCGGGCTTCCGAAGAAGCAGGCTCGCGAAGTGCGCCTGCAAGAGAAGGAAGCGGGACTAGACGTCTCTTTCGTCACGGCCGGAGGGATCCCACTTCTCAGCGCCTCCGTCGACCTCGACGGACGAGATGAGGACGAGCGGCCCGCCCCGAGTGGTTCGACCGTCACATGACACACAAACTCATCCCCAGCGCGGAAGGTAGCGGGTTCGACATCAGTCGACTCGTCGAGATCCCCTGGGCCTTCAGTCAGTTTGAGGATGTCCGCCACGGTGACGCCCGCATTATATGGGCTGAGGACCGCACCGACCCGCTCCACTTGCTCGCGCCAATCGGTGCCGTCCGGGCTCGCTATGGCAGGAGCGTTCTGAGCATCTCGTACGGGACCTATCGAGAGCACGTCACCGAGTTCAGTTCCTTCGGGAGCCCGTCATGGTAGCCGTCGCGCGATTCTCCCCGCCGCGGATTGCTCCACCTGTTGGCGCCTTCAGCCATCTCGCCGTACATCCCGCCGGCCGGGTCGCCTATCTTTCGGGTCAAATCGGGGCGGACACTACCGGGCGAGTACCGCTGAGCATCGCTAAGCCTTGATCCACCGATGAGCCCTTGGCGGGTGGCGTTGTCGCGCGTCAGACTATGTGGCAGGGGTGAAGCGCCCCAGGTTCTCTGCCGCTCCTATGCGGGTTGCGGTTCTCGGTTGAGAGCTGCGTAGTGGGCTTGCTCGAACTCGGCGGGTGGAACGTAGCCGAGGCTCGAGTGAAGCCTACGAGTGTTGTACTAATCGACCCAGCCAGCGGTCGCGAACTCGACGTCGCTGATGGTCTTGTAGGGCCCGTCGTGGAAGACCGTCGTGCGGATGCACTCCGTCTTGAAGAGCCCGTTGATCGTCTCCATCAGCGCGTTATCGAACGCGTCGCCGACAGACCCGATCGAGGGAGCGATGCCGTCGAGCGCGAGCTTGTCGGTGTAGGCCAGGGAGACGTATTGAGACCCGGCGTCCGAATGCGCACGGAGCTGCTCGGGCCGGATCGGGTGCCCTTCACGCGCTCGTTCCCACAAGGCCATGCGCAGCGGGATCATCACCAACTCGACGTGCTTGGTGGTCTGCGCATGCCAGGCCACGATACGTTGCGAGAACACGTCGACGATGAACGCGACGTAGACCCAGCCCGCCCAGGTGCGGCAGTAGGTGAAGTCCATCACCCAGGTGTGATCCGGACGCGGCGCAGTGAAGTCGCGGTTCAGGAGGTCGCCGGCACGGACCCCGTCTTTCGCGGGATCGTGGTGCGCACGCCTTTGTCACGACGGATCCCCGAGAGCCCGAGTGCTCGCATGGCACGATCGACAGCTCCCCGCGACGCGTCGGGCATCGAGGTTCGACGGATCAGGGCAGTCATCTTCCGACGCCCGTAGAGGCCCTCCGGTGTCAGCACGCGACGCATCTTCCCGCCTCGTTCGACAACGGTCCAGGCTGCCGAACGGACCGCATCCTGAACCTGCGCGTCCGCGATCGTCCGCGACGCGACGACGCCTTGCCGGCGGGCCCGGTAGGTGCGCGCGGCGATCTTCACGCCCTGCTCACGCAGGACCCGGATGATCGACTCGACCGCGTGACCTTCAGCTCTCATCTGGTCGATGAAACCCAGCATCAACGGTTGCGGGGGTCGAGTTCCCCCGCGAAGAAAGTCGTCGCCGCTCGAAGGATGGCGACGTCTTCCCGCAGGCGACTGTTCTCCGCCTTGAGCCGTTTGATCTCGGCATGCTCTGCGCTGGACACCCCTTCACGGGTCCCGTCGTCGATGTCTGCTTGCAGCACCCACCGGCGCACGGACTCGTTGCCGACACCGACCTGGCGGGCGACAGCTGCCGACGCGGCCGTCAGCGAGGGATACTCCGACCGGTGCTCCCGCACCAACCGGACAGCGCGCTCACGGAGCGCGGGATCGATCTTCTTCGGCATGACATACATCCTTCCAACTCAAAAGGATGCGGCATCAAACCTGGGGCGCTTCAAACCGGGTCTGCTGAAGGTTTGGTTGAGTCCATGACCGCGTGATTCCCGGCTGGGGTCGTGCTGGAAGGATGGCAATCGTGCCGAAGATCTATAATGACGAGTTCAAGCGGGACGCTGTGGCGATGGTCGCATCGGGCTCGTCCCAGAAGGCGGTGTGCAGGGATCTGGGGATCTCGAAGACTGCGCTGCAGACGTGGGTGCGAGATGACCGGTTCCGCTCGCACGGGATGACCCCGACGATGGATCCGGACGAGCGCCGCGAGATGACCGCAGCGCTGCGGCGGATCCGGGAGTTGGAGATGGAGAACGAGGTGCTCCGGCGTGCGGCGGCGTATCTGTCGCAGGCGCATATCCTGCCCCCAAAATGACGCTTCTATGCCTCGTGTCAAGTCATGCGGGTGCGTAGTTCACGGTAGAGCGCTCGGCAGACGTAGCGTTTCAGGCAGCGTCGGATCTCACGGATGGAGAGTCCTTCGGCACGGCGGCGGGAGGCGTACTCACGGTGGTGGGGTCGTAGCTCAGGCGTGTGCGGACGACGACGTCGACAGCGCGGTTGAGTTGGCGATCGCCGGACCGGGAGAGGCGGTGGCGGGTGGTGTTGCCGGATGACGCGGGCAGCGGGGCGATGCCGCCGAGGGCGGCAAATGCAGCTTCTGATCGAACGCGGCCGTGGTGGGAGTAGGCCGCGACCAGGATCGCGCCGGTCACGGCTCCGACTCCGGGGACTGCCTGCAGCCCCGGCGCCAGCGCTTCAGTGAGCTGCCCGAGCTGGCGGTGGTTCTCTCGCAGAACTTCGGTTTGCTCGAGCACGGCTCTGGCGAGTCGCCGTGCTTCTTCGCGGAACACCCGAGTTGTCGCGTCGTCGCGATTTGTGCGCCAGGCTGCTATCGTCGCGATCTGGGCGTCTGTGAGCGGCTTGCGGGCGTCGACCGAGAGGCCGATGCTGTGGACAAGGGCGGTGAGGGCGTTGCGGTTCGCGGTGCGTTGCTGATCGACGAGCGCGCGGGCAGTCAGGAGTACGCGCAACGCCGTCCGGTCCCCGGTTCGCCGTGGCTGGGCGAGCTTGTCGAGGTCTTCTCTGATCACGCTTCTCGCGGCGGCTTCCGCGTCGATCGGGTCGGACTTCCCGGTGCGGGCGCGTGACGGTCTGGCGATCGGTCGGATCTCCGTGACTTCGAACCCGCTCGCAGCCAACGCCGCCGCGATGCCCGCGCCGTAGGAGGACGTCCCCTCGATGGCCGCGGGTGTCGTCGTCCCCTGGGAGCGTCGAGCGATCCAGGAGAGCGCGCGGTTGGTGCCGGCAGAAGTGGTGGGGAAGGTGGCCGTGTCGATGATGCCGCCGGTGCGGGTCTCGACGAGGCAGTAGGTGTGTGTTCGGGCGTGAGTGTCGATGCCGACGACGTGTTCGAACTGATCGGCGACTGTCGTCATGCGAGCTCCTCTGGGATATCAGCACTTCGGCGGGCTGGCTCGGGTGGGGTCGCTCAGAGACACATCTGTAATGAGTCACGCCATTGCGGGCGGACAGGCTTCTGAGCAAGGCCTCTGCGCGGGCAGGCCGAGCCGCGGCACGGTCGCGGACACGTCCTTTTCAAGACACCGCCGCGAGCGGCGGGTCGGTTCTACCCGGAGTCACACGACCGAGCCGAGGCCCAGCCTGTCAGCCGGCCGCAGGCCCGCCAGAATCCATTACAGATCTACCCGCTCGTCCGTGAGCTGGCCGCGCAGAAGGCGCCCATCCCGGTGCCGGTCGCGGTGGCGTGCCGGGTGCTGGGCTTCACCGAGCAGGCGTACTACAAGTGGTTGAAGCAGCCCGTCAGCGCGCGCGAGGTCGAGGAAGCGCACCTGATCGAGGTGCTCCGAGAACTGCACGAGGACGACCCCAAGGCGGGTACCGGGTGCTCTCCGACGACATCACCGACCTCGGTTACCAGCTCTCCGAGCGGCGCGTGTGGCGGCTGTGTCATGTCGCGGGGATCCGCTCAACGATCACGACCCGTAAACGCCGGTATCGGAAAGCGGGCCCGCCCGTGCACGATGACCTCGTGAACCGGGACTTCACCGCCACGGGCCGAACCAGCTGTGGCTGACCGACATCACCGAGCACTGGACCGGAGAGGGAAAGCTCTACCTGTGCGCGATCAAAGACGTGTGGGGCAACAAGATCGTCGGCTACTCGATCGACAGCAGGATGAAGGCTCGCCTGGCCGTGAACGCCCTCGAGATGGCCGTCGCTCACCGCGGTGACCCGGAAGGCGTCATCGTTCACAGCGACCGTGGCAGTCAGGTCGAGGAAATTCCGCAAGGCGCTCAAGCGACACCACCTGCTCGGGTCGATGGGCCGCGTCGGTGCGTGCGGAGACTGTGAGAGTGTCGAGTACCTCCTGGCGGCCTGACTCTTGCTGACGACTGACCCCGAAGTCTGGGTGTCCTTGCTGTTGATCTGTCGTCCGTCAGGAGGCGCATCACCCTCGTGGTGCTGGCCGGGCGGGCGTGACCTCATAGGAGCCTGATCGCAACAGTCCCATCACAGTCCCGTCCACCCGACCGGCCAGTGTCACTCACCCTGTCCTGATCTGGTTGGAGCGAGCACTATGAGCATGCAGCATGTCCCCCTCACCGTCGAGTCGTTGTTGGCGTCGACACTCACAAACACGTCCACGTCGCCGTCGCGATCGATGAGCTCGGCGCGGTCCTGGATCGTCGGTCTTTCGCGGCGGATTCCGGTGGTTACGGTCAGCTGATCGACTGGGGCGAGTCGTTCGGCGGGAAGCTCACCTTCGGGATCGAAGGCACCGGATCCTATGGCGCAGGCCTGGCTGGCGCAGTGCGCCGTCGTGGAATCGGGACGCTGGAGGTGATGAGAACGGACCGTCGCGACCGGCGGTTGCGAGGCAAGTCCGACACGATCGATGCCGAGAACGCAGCCAGGGCAGTTCTCGCGGGCCTGGCCACGGCCATCCCGAAGTCAGCTGACGGAACGGTGGAGATGATCCGTCAGATCAAGGTCGCCAAGGACATCGCCGTCAAGGCGAGAACATCCGCGATGATCAGCCTCAAGCAGGTCATCGTGAATGCCCCGATGATCTGCGTCAGGAGCTGCAGCCGCTATCGAAGATGGCGCTCATTCACCGTTGCGCGGCGCTTCGTCCGGGCCAGGTGACCACGATCATCGCGTCGACCAAGCACACTTTACGGTCGATTGCTCGTCGGTGGGAAGTACTGGATGCCGAGATCTCCGGGCATGAGAAGCTTCTGGCAGAGCTGACCGCGCAGATCGCTCCCGATCTCGCGAAAGCTTTTGCAGTCGGTCCTGACACCGCGGCCGAGATGCTGATCGTCGCCGGCGACAATCCGGAACGGATCCGTTCGGAGGCCGCGTTCGCCAGGCTCTGCGGCGTCGCCCCGATCCCAGCATCTTCGGGATGACCACCCGACACCGGCTCAATCGGGGCGGTCACCGGCAAGCGAACGCCGCGCTCTACCGTGTCGTCATCGTTCGCATGCAGCACCACGAACCCACCAAGGCCTACGTCGCCCGCCGCACAACCGAAGGCAAGACGAAGTCCGAGATCATCCGGTGTCTGAAACGTCTTCTCGCCCGCGAACTCTGGGCCGCGATGCTGTCCCGCGTCAAGTAGTTGGCAGGATTTCTTCTCTTTCGAAGTTGGGGATGGTGGGTCGGCCAGGCCCAGGTGGACTTCCATTGGCCGGTTCCAGGCGATTGCCTCGTGAGGGCGGATCGTGTTGTATTCGATGCGGTAGTCCTCGGCGCGCTCTGTGAGGGTGAGCGCGTCGGGGATGTCGTCGAGGGACAGCCGCTCGTACTTCAACGTCCCGAACCCGCGTTCGCGTGACCCGTTCTGCCCGGGCGATTTCACCCGCGTGCGGACGTGTCGCAGCTCGGGTGGCGCATGATGAACAGCTCGAAGTTCAGCGACCGGAACGGGCCGCCGTTGTCGGTGACGATCGTGACCACCGGCAGCAGCTCACCGGTGTCGGTGTCGACCTGGCACTGGTCGACGAGGGATGCCCGAACATGGCCTCGTAGTCGGCCAGAGCCAGTTCGACTGCGGCGATCGCGTCGTGCTGGTTCGCCGTCGGTGACGTGTGGAAGCGGTGCTCGAGTTTGGAGTACCAGTCCCGACATCCAGCGATCCGCCACGTGCCACCGGTGGTGGTCTCGAACTCGCTGAAGTCCAGCTGCCACACCTGGTTCGGACCTGTCGGTGTCACCGCGAACGCGGCCTTGCGGTCTGCCGCGAGCTCGCGGCGTTGTTTCTGGTACTCGGACGGCAGGATCAGCCCGTCATCGCGCAGCAGCCGCAGCACGGTCGCCTGCGACACCTTGTGACCGTCGTGGCGGGTCATCGCCCAGATCTTCCGATGACCCCACTCCGGCTTGGCCAGCGCATGGGCGACCACCAGCGGCGGGCTGCGTCCCTGGCCGGCTGCGGCCACGGGCCCTTCGGCGGCTGCGACTGCTTCGCCCGGGCTTGCCAACGTCGCCAGGTGCGTTCGGGCATGTCGATGAGCTGGCAGAACCTCGAAGTCGACATGCCCGCATCCACGCGGATCACCTCGAGGTCCTCGAAGGGCCCAAGCGGCCCTCCGCGGACTTCTTCCACACTCGGATCTCGACCGCTGCCTCGCCGAGGGCTTGGGTCAGTTCGGCGACCTCGTCCTCGAGTTGCTGCTCCCGCGTCGAGGGCTTGGACTTGCCGGCCTCGATCCCGGCCTTTCCTCCCTCGAGGAACTGTCGCTTCCAGTTCCCGATCGCTTGCTCGGAGACCTTCTCCCGGCGGGCGGCTTCGGCGATCGTGATCTCGCCTTGCAGAACGGACAACACGATGCGGAGCTTCTTGTCCACAGGGATCGTGGGTGGACGACTCATGATGGGTTCAGACCTTTCAACTGGGGCGTTGCATCAGCAACTAACTACCCCTGCCACATAGTCTGACGCGCGACAATGCGACCCATCCGCGAAGCCCGACCATCCCTCCAAATCGCGGCTTGACAGATATAGGAGCATCAACGCTGCGATGGAATCGTTCTTCAGCCTGCTGCAGAAGAACGTCCTCGACCGGCATCCCTGGGCGAGCAGGCTCCAGCTGCGGCTCGCGATCGTGCAGTGGATCGAAGGGATCTACCACCGCAAACGGCGACAGCGACGACTCGGGAAACTGACCCCCGTCGAGTTCGAGACCATAATGATGGAAGCCGCCTGCCTGGCGGCATAAACCCCGGACTCAACCGAACCTTCAGCAGACCCCATCGGCGTAGGCCCCGTGGACCAGGACGATGGTCTGCTTCGGAGCGTGGGTGGTCGTGTGCATGGTGTCTTTCCTTTCGCGATGGCTTGCGCCTTCCGAGGAGCCGGTTTCGACTCACCCTGTGCAACACCGGCGGCATGCAATATAGTGCATGCCGCGCGAAAGGAGACTCGCACTCTTTGAGGTTGGACTCGCTCGCGGTGGGTCAGTCGGCTGTGATCGGGAGGCTGTGCCACGTGTGGAAGGCGAGGTGCGCAGCGCCTTCGGCGTCGCCGGCCGCACACAGCTCGATCAGCTGAGAGTGGCGCTCGATCGCAGCGAACTTGTCGACGGAGAGGAAGCGGAGGAACTCGGCGCGACGGAGCACAGGCGTGTACTGCTCGAGAACCGCAGCGAGTGCCGGGTTGTGGGCGGCGACCACGAGTGCATCGTGGAAGGCGTCATCGGCGATCACCGCGGCGGCGGCGTCGCCCGCTTCGACGGCGGCGGCGAAGCGTTCATTCGCTGCGCGCATGGCTTCCAGCTGATGCTCGGAAAGGAGCGGGACGGCAACGCGTGCCGCAAGCTCATGCATCGCGGCCACCACATCGCGCGCGTTGCGGACGGCGGCCTCCTCGACGTCGGCGACGACGGTGGACCGGCCGGCCGAGCGACGATGAGTCCGCTCTCGGCGAGCCGCAGGATCGCCTCGCGCACCGGCGTCCGGCTCACGCCGAGCCAGTCGGCGAGCTCGCCATCGCGGAGGCTCTCGCCGGGCGCGAAGGTGCCGTCGACGATCGCGTCACGCAGTCGCTGATACACATCGTCCCGAAGAAGCGACCGGCCGACGGGGGAGAGGAGGTCGGGATGGGCATGCGATGTATTGCACACAGAATCCTGGCAGAAGTCAACCCGCCACCCCGGACATGGTGCGAATGTCCCTCAATGTGTAATATATTGCGTATCGAAAACCGTTGATGAAGTGAGGACCCGGATGCCACTCTCAGACTTCCCCCGCCACAGGCTCACCTTCGGGCCGAGCCCCGTCCATCCGCTTCCGCGGTTGAGCGCCCATCTCGGTGGCGCACAGGTGTGGGCCAAGCGGGAGGACTGCAACTCCGGGCTCGCCTTCGGCGGCAACAAGACGCGGAAACTGGAGTACATCGTGCCCGACGCGCTCGCGCAGGGCGCCGACACCCTCGTCTCGATCGGCGGATACCAGTCGAACCACACCAGGCAGGTCGCCGCCGTCGCGGCATCCCTCGGCCTTGACGCCGTGCTCGTCCAGGAGAAGTGGGTCGATTGGCCCGACAGCGTCAACGACCGCGTGGGCAACATCATGCTCAGCCGCATCCTGGGCGCCGAAGTGCGACTGGACTCGGCGGGGTTCGGGATCGGCTTCAAGGACTCGTGGAAGCGGGCCATCGCCGACGTCGAGGAGAGAGGCGGACGCCCCTACGCGATTCCCGCCGGCGGCTCCGACCACCCTCTGGGCGGTCTCGGCTTCGCGAACTGGGCGTACGAGGTGCAGCAGCAGGAGCAGGAACTCGACGTTTTCTTCGACACGATCGTGGTGTGCTCGGTCACCGGATCCACGCATGCGGGCATGATCGCCGGCTTCGCCGCGCTGGAGGATGCCGGCGGTCGGCCCCGCCGGGTGATCGGCATCGACGCGAGCGCGAAGATCGATGAGACCCGCGATCAGGTGGCTCGTATCGCACGGGCGACGGCCGCGCTGATCGGTGTCGATCGCCCCTGCGAGACGACGAGATCACCGTGCTCTCCGGATGGGCGGGCGATCGCTACGGGATCCCGGTCGACTCCACGATCGATGCCATTCGACTGACCGGCCAGTTGGAGGGCGTCATCCTTGACCCCGTCTATGAAGGCAAGTCCATGGCAGGCTCATCGACCTTGTCGCGAACGGCGAGATCTCCCGCGACAGCACGGTCCTCTACGCTCACCTCGGCGGGCAGCCCGCGCTCAACGCCTACAGCGCCCTGTTCACGCACAGCGCGCGGGTGGCGGTATGAGCGGCGACGTCAGCGCGTCGCGAGCAGGGGAGCCCCGCCTGCCGTCACAGCGCTGAACAGCTTGTCGAACACCGCACCCCGATCGAACTGCATCGCGTACGCCCGCGCCGCCGCCGCCCGCTCCGCGATCTGCTCCGGCGTGAGCGAGAGGCCCTCGCGCAGCGCCGCGGCGATCGCATCCGGATCATTGACGGGCACGATGAGCGCGTGATCGCCCACCGCCTCGCCGATGCCGCCGGTGATCGTCGTGATCACCGGACCGCCGCCGGCGAGCATCTTCTCGGCCAGCGCGATGCCGAAGGTCTCGATGAAGTCGGGGCTCGGCCTGCTCGGCAGCGCGTAGACCGCGCAGGCCTCCATCAGATGCGGCTTCTCGGCATCACCGACATCATCGAGGAACCGGATGCGCGCCACCAGGGGCGAGGCCGCGGCCAGATCGTGCAGGCGCCCGGCATCCGGTCCGCGTCCGACGATCACCAGCTCGACGTCCTCCGGCAGCCCGGCCCGTTCGAAACCGGCGATGAGGTCGTCGACGCCCTTTGCCGGCTGCAGGCGCGAGAGGAAGAGCACGTAGCGGTTGCGGCCCAGCCCGCGCCGGGCCAGCACCTTGTCGGTCTCCGCCGGATCGAGGTCGATATAGGCCGAGGTATCGATCGCGGGGTAGGAGACCCGGATGCGCTCGCGGCATTGATCGGCGAAGCGGGTGCCGTGGCGGGCGTCGAGCTCGGATGCGGCGTCGATGATGATGTCGCGCGTGTACTCGGAGACCGCCACCGGGTGGTCCTGCTCCAGATAGGCGCTGAAGATCTGCGCCGCGGCGCCGAAGGCGTTCTGCTCCAGGCTGGAGCGCACGACATTGGTGATGTCGCTGCCCACCGCCTCGGCGATCGTGATCACATCCACCGGAAGGCCGGTCGCCCGCGCCGTGCGCACGGCGTCGGCCACGGCGAGCGTGTGCGGGCTCAGGTAGAGCGAAAGAACGGTCGTCGGCACACCGTCGGTGAAGAGCTCGACGAGACGCCCGGTGATCCCGGCGAGGTAGCGCCCGTCGGGACCTTGTAGTCGCCGACCGGCTCGGGCCGCTCGACATGGATGCCGGCGCTGTAGGGCAGCACGGTCTCCAGCGGCTTCAACGGCAGGCCGCTCGTCGCGAGCCGCTCCAGCGGCCAGGTGACGATGCGCACCTCGTCGAAGCCGCGGGTGAGCGCGGCCTCGGCGAGATTGCGGCCCTCCACCGAGTGCCCGCAGATCACGGGTCGGCGCGGTTGACGATGATCAGGCGGCGGGATACGGACATTTTCGTCTCCTGGTGATCTGGGGTCAGGGGACTCGGATGTGGAACTGGACGGCGGCCGCTCGGACCGGCCCCAGTCGCTCGGTTCGGGGCCGAGCCGGAGCCGCAGTTCGCCGCCGGCATGGAACTCGGCGCCGCTGATCCAGCTGCGGGCCAGCGGCGCGCCGTTCAGGGTCGCCGACTGCACGTACTGGACGGGGCCTCCAGCCCGCGGTTCGACGAAGCCCTCGGTCTCGATGCGCAGGGGCCCGGCGGCGAGCTGGATCCGGGCCGAGCGGAAGGAGGGCGCATTCACCAGGAACAGGTTCTGCCCCGCCACCGGGAACAGCCCGAGCGACGCCCAGACGTACCAGGAGCTGAGACCACCGGAGTCGTCGTTGCCGGGCAGCCCGCCGCGGCCGGTGCCGAACTGCTGCAGCACCGCCGCGTGCACGATCTCGGCGGTGCGGTCGGGACGCCCGATGTAGTGGTAGGCCCAGGGGCCTCCATGTCCGGCTCGTTGTTGAGCCCCTCGAAGCGGCCGAGCGCGTAGCCCGCCCGCATCTCGGCGTCGTCGGGTGCGAGCCCGGGCTGCACCACGGGCTCCGCGCCATAGCCGAAGAAGGCGTCGAGCATGCCGAGGAAGGCCTCGTCGCCGCCGGCGAGTGCGATGCGCCCGGCCATGTCGTGCTGGAGCCGGAAGGAGTAGTTGTGCTTGCTGCCCTCGTAGAACGTGGAGTCCTTCAGCAGACCCGTGGCCGGGTCGTAGGCGTTGACCCAGCGTTCTGCCAGGGCGACGAACTCCTCGGCCAGGTCGTGGTCGCCGACCGTGGTGGCCACTTTCACGCTGCACCAGTAGCCGAAGGCGAGGTCGAGGGTGTGGCTGATCGGACGCGCCTCGCCATGGAGCAGGAAGTCCTCGCCGTAGGTGCGGCGCAGATCGTTGTGCATGTGCACCAATGCCCAGTCCCAGTCGATTCCCGGCATCCCCAGCTGACAGAGGTCGGAGAGGAAGGTGTGCGCCAGCGCGCTGCCTTGCCGTGAGAAGCGGTCGCTGCCGATCGCCATCCGGTAGCCGATCGGGAAGTTGCCCTCCTCTTCCGCGATGGTCAGCAATGCGCCGGCCAGCTCCACGGCGCGCTCCGGCTGCAGAGCGGTCAGCAGCGGCAGCTGGGTGCGGTAGATGTCCCAGAGCGTGGAGAGGTCGAAGGCGAACGGCCCGTCGCTCGGCCAGAACGGACTCTCGCCGGGCGCCAGGCAGGGCTTGATGAGCGAGTGGTAGAGCGCGGTGGCGAACACGGTGGCGCGCTCGGGCGAGTCCGTCTCGATCGTGATCGCCTCCAGGCTGTCGCGCCAGGCGGCGCGGGTGCGCTCGCGGCGAGCATCGAAGCCGCCGGAGTCGGCGCCGCAGTCCTTCTGCAGGTTGCGCCGGGCCTGCTCCACGCCGCGCAGCGAGAAGCCCATGCGCAGCTCGATCTGCTGGCCGGCGCGGCTGGGGCCTGCCCACATCATCCCGAAGGAGCGCAGGGTCGTCGGCCGGATGTGGTCGAAGTCGAGCCGGGTCCCGCCGGGCATGAGCCGCCGGTCGTACCAGAGCATCTGCCGCCAGGTCTCGGCGTCGCATTCGAGGTAGACCGAGAGCGGCGCGCCCTCCACGACGATCGTGCCCTGCGCGACGCCGGGTGCGACCGACTCGAGGTGCGCGCGCAGCGGGATCGTCGCCGAATGGGGCAGCGACAGCCCGCCCAGCGAGAAGTCGATCACGACCCGGGCATTCGGATGCTCCGGAAAGGTGTAGCGGTGCACGGCGCTCTTGGGTCCGACGGTGAGCTCAGCCCGGATGCCGGAGTCGAGCGTCGCGGCGAAGCGGCCCGGCTCCGCCTCTTCCTCGCTGATGCCCCACAGTCGGCCGAGCACGTCGAGCGGCTCGAGCATCGGGGTCACCCGGAAGTAGTTGTAGTACTTGCGGATCGCGCCGGTGCCCGACTGCTGGAAGTGGGTGAAACCGGAGGCCACCTGCTCCTCGTGGATCACCGGCGGCAGGCCCTCCGTGCTGAGGTCGTAGCGTCCGTACCCGGTGGGGTAGGCCCCGGAGTAGGCGCAGGCCGAGACCATCCCGAACGGGGAGGTCGCGCCCGGGTGGGTGTTGCCCACCTGCGGCTTCGGCCACCACCAGGTCGCGGCCAGTCCGGTGCGCGCCGGAAGCGCCGTGGTCTCGGTGCCGATGAACGGATCGACGTGCTCGATCATGGTGCGACGCTACGGCGCGACTGTCTCGGCGGTGTTACGGCGGCGTGAACAGGTTCGCACGCGACTCGCCTCGCCCGCCCAAGGATGTCCTCACGAAGCGCTTAGCCGCGCCTCACCCGCCACCGCTGTACTGAGAACAGCCGCACGAGGGTCCTCGGCGGGTCGAGACGAGAGGAAGACTCCCATGAAACTTCGCAGCACACTTGCGGTAGGAGCGGTGGCAGGACTGCTCCTCGTCGGGATCCCGGGCGCCGCCCAGGCCGACGACGTGAACCGCAGCGGCAACTACGTCGTCCCCAAGGGGCGCACGATCGACGGCAATCTCACGGTGCGAGGCGGCACCATCACCATCCACGGCAAGGTCGACGGCAACGTCCGTCAGATCGGCAAGGGGTCGGTCATCATCTCGGCCTCGGGCGAGGTGGACGGCAACGTCGTCGAGTCGGGCACCGGCTATGTCAGGGTCAGAGGCGAGGTCGACGGCAACGTCGTCGAGCGCAACGCCGGCAGCGTCTGGATCTACCGCACCGGCGAGGTGGACGGCAACGTCACCGAGAGCGGCACCGGACACGTCTACATCCGCGGCGAGGTCGACGGCAACGTCACCGAGTCGGGCAAGGGCCACCTGTATCTCTACGGCACCGCCGAGGTCGACGGGAACGCCTCCGAGAAGAATGCGGGCAACCTCTACACCTACCGAGGTGCAGAGGTCGACGGCAACATCAAGGAGAGCGGCACAGGCTCGCGCATCCGTCGCTGAGCGGCACTGAATCGATCGGGCACGGCCCCACCCGGAGCCGTGCCCGATCATCAGCGTCAGCACTGTTGCGCGACATCCCTCCGTCACACCCCCTGCGTACAATGACGACCATGTCGAGACGCGATGAGATCGAATGCTGGCTCACCGACATGGACGGCGTGCTCGTGCACGAGAACCGGGCGATCCCCGGCTCGGCCGAGCTGCTCCGGCAGTGGGCCGATCAGGGCACCGAGTTCCTCGTCCTCACGAACAACTCGATCTTCACCCCGCGAGACCTCTCGGCCCGGCTTCGCGCTTCGGGGCTCGAGGTACCCGAGCACCGCATCTGGACCTCGGCGCTCGCGACCGCCGACTTCCTGCGCTCGCAGATGCCGGGTGGCTCCGCCTTCGTCGTCGGCGAGGCGGGGCTGACGACCGCGCTGCACGAGGCCGGGTTCATCATGACCGAGTCCGACCCGGACTACGTCGTCGTCGGCGAGACCCGGCACTACTCCTTCGACGCGCTCACCAAGGCGATCCGGCTCATCGGGAAGGGGGCACGGTTCATCGCGACCAACCCCGATGCGACCGGGCCGAGCATGGAGGGCGTGCTGCCGGCCACGGGGCGATCTCGGCGTTGATCACCAAGGCGACCGGCAAGGATCCCTACGTCGTCGGCAAACCCAACCCCATGATGTTCCGTTCGGCGCTGAACCGCATCGGCGCGCACTCCGAGAACACCGGCATGATCGGCGACCGCATGGATACCGACATCGTCGCCGGCATCGAGGCCGGCCTGCACACCGTGCTCGTGCTCACCGGTATCAGCGACCCCGCCGAGATCGAGCGCTTCCCGTTCCGGCCGAGCGAGGTGCTGGGTTCGGTCGCCGAACTCGTGTCGGCCCATCCCGCCGAGTCGGATCTGCCCGAAGTTCTGTGAGCGGGTTCCGCGGTCACGACGAGGAGACGGCGCGATGACGGACACCGACGACGACGTCCTGACCGTGGAGGACGACGCCCAGTGGCGGCCTGGCTCGCCGCGAACCATGAGACCGCGCGCGCGGTCTGGCTCGTGATCCCCCGCGGATCCGGGTACCGGGAGCGTTACGAGCAGGCAGTGCGTCAGGCGCTGTGCTTCGGCTGGGTCGACGGGCAGTCGCGCCCCCATGACGGCGAGGGCACTCTGCAACGGTTCTCGCCCCGCAAGCCGCGCAGCATGTGGGCAGGCACGAACAAGGCGCGCGTCGCCGAGCTCGAGGCGGCCGGCCTGATGACGGATGCCGGGCGCCGCGTCATCGAGAACGCGAAGGCCAACGGCATGTGGGAGGTCCTGGACGGCCCCGAGGCGGGCGTCGAACCGCCTGAGCTCACCGCTGCGCTGGACGCGAACCCCGAGGCGCGCGAGCGCTGGGACGCCTTCCCGGCGTCGGCGCGCAAGTTCGGCCTCACCGCGATCGCGCTGGCGCGCAGGCCCGAGACCCGCGCGGTACGCATCGCACGGATCGTCGCGGATGCGGCCGACGGCACGCGGCCGGGCTGATCCCTCAGCGCGCCCGCTCTCACGGCCTGGGCGGGGCGACTACTCCTTCGCCACGCTCGCAGAAGCCGGTTCGTTCAGCGCCAGCAGCACGGCGAAACCCGCCCAGAGCGTCACGATGCCCATCGCGGTGTCCTTGCCGTTCCATATGCTCGACTGCCACATCGCGAACCACTCGGAGCCGATCACGATGAAGCCGAGGAACCAGATCGCGAACCCCAGAGCGTAGGCGGCGTAGCCCCAGGTGCGTGCGCGGTTGTATTCGGCGTCACTCGCGTCGCGACAGAGGAACAGCTTCACCGCACCCACGAGCGCGAGCACGGCGAAGACGGCCTCGGCGACGATGATGCCGATGTACGCCGCCGTCCACACCCACGGGATGGTGATCGCCCTCCACATGAGCGCATTGCCCTCGAAGGTCGTGTCCATCGACAGCACGTGCCGGACGAACTGGTAGTTCGAGTCGTAGTCCATGAGGTTCCCCAGGAAGACGAACAGCCCGAACAGTCCGGCCGAGAACAGGGTGAACGCCTGCAGGAGGCGGAGCGGATGCTTCATTGTCATACCTCTCGTGTGAACACCAGATCGAGGTGCGGCTGGGCATGCGTGTCGAAACTGATCGCCTGGACGAACTCCCACCCGGATGCGGCCCTGTCGCGGATCACATCGCGGTAGTCGTTCGCGAGCGCGGACCCCGCTCGACGGCGCGTGAAAGGAATCCTGACGAACGAGTACTCGCGCATTGCGGCACCTCCTTCACCGCCCACCCTGGCAGTGGGGGCGCGTAAGGTCAACGGATACCGTGTTGGTGCGACCTCTCCTTGCTCCATGCTCCGAGGGGCGGCACGATCGACATCTTCCGGAAGGACCCGTCATGAGCACAGACCGCATCGGCATCGTCTGGAACCCCTCCAAGACCACCAGGGAAGAACTGGAATCCGCTTTGGGCAAGGCGCTTTCCGGTCAGGAGGCGCCCGAGGTGCGCTGGTTCGAGACGAGCAAGGACGATCCCGGTCGTGCCGCGACTCAGGAGGCGCTCGACGCCGGCAGCGACGTCGTGCTGGCGGCAGGGGGCGACGGAACGGTCCGCGCCGTCGCGGAACACCTCGCCGACACGGATGCCGGTGCCGAGCTGGGGGTCATCCCGCTCGGCACAGGGAATCTTCTCGCCCGAAACCTCGGCATTCCCCTGAACGACCTGTCTGCGGCGTTCACTCGTGCGCTCACGGGCGTCGCCCAGTCGATCGATGTCGGCTGGGCCGAAGTGACGCTGCCGGAGGGAGCGCAACGGTACGCCTTCGTGGTGATGGCCGGGTTCGGGATCGATGCGCACATGATCACCGAGACCGATGACGGCCTCAAGGACCGGGCGGGGTGGCTCGCCTACGTCGAGTCCCTCGGCCGGGCCGTCTCGGCCAGCGAGGTCATCGGGATCCGGCTGGTCGACGCCGGGGGAGAAGCCTCCGAAGAGCAGGCGCACACGCTCCTCATCGGTAACTGTGGCATGCTCCAGGGCGGGATCACCCTCTTGCCCGACGCGAACCCCTCCGACGGTGAACTCGACCTGCTCGTGCTGAGCGCCGACGGGATCACCGGGTGGATGGACACGCTGCGGAACATGGCCTGGGACAACGGACTCAAGCGCCTCCTCGCCCGCGGGGATGCGGCCGAGAGCGCAGAGAGCAGCGACACCGCCGTGCATCGGCGTCTGACCCATCTCACGATCGAGCTCGACGAGCCGCGGGTCTTCGAAGTGGACGGCGACGACATCGGCGAGACGACGCGCATCGAGGTCAGCATCCAGCCCGGTGGTGTCCGGGTCAGATGACCCCCGCGCCGCCGGATCAGTCCGTGACGGCGTCCCTCGGCGGATTGTGCATGAACTCGATCCGGATGCCGTTGTCGTCCTCGACGAAGGAGGCATAGTAGCGCTCGGTGAAGCGCGGGTACTCCTTCGGCTCGCGCACCGCCGTCCAGCCCGCGTCGAGTGCGATCGCGTGCAGACGATCGACCTCCGCGCGAGAGTCGACGGCGAAGGCGAGATGCTGCCATCCGACACGCCCATGCCGGTGCGGGCCGGTGCCCTCTTCGCGAGCGGGGAAGAGGATCAGTTCTGACTCGTCGCCGACATGCCAGGCGACTGCCTGGTCTGCGTCTTCCCTCCGGTAGCCGAGCGCTTTCAGCACCGGGTCGAACTGCGCGACCCCGCGGGGAGGTCGTCGACGGTGATTCCAAGGTGATCGAGGAGAGGCATGCGGCCATCCTATGCAGGGGTGCTGCCGGGCGCGGGACGTCTGTGAGTCTCCCCGTATCGACCCTGGTGCCACGAGGGGCGCGTACTGTCGAAGCATGTGAGCCGTCGTCCTCGGATTCGTCCAGCAGCGCGCGAGCCGAGCGGATGCCGCACCCGCTGATCACGCCCCACCCCGCCGATCGAATCGAGAACAGACCGTGCCTACCTGGTGGGAGCAACTCCTGCACCTGACCGTCGGCCGCGTCGGCCAGCACTCCGAGCTGCCTGATTTGCGGGAGCTGCCGTCGACCGTCGTCCCCGTCGAACGCACCCACTACGTCGTGCACGATCGTGAGCGGCAGAAGTCGGGAGATCGCCTGTACGTCCTGCGTCGCGAGTCGCGTGATCGGCGGCATCCGCATGACATCGCCGTCTACGCCAACGGGCGCGGGGTGGGTATGTGCCCGGCGGCCCGGCGGCCGACCTGGCGCCTCTTCTGGACCGGCTCGGTGGAGCGGCCGTCGTGAACGGGACCGGGTCATCAAGGTCGGGAAGCATCCGTCTGCGGGTGAAGCTCCCCGAGGTGGACGCGCTCAGGGACTTCGTCGCGGCGCACGAGAATGCCGACAGGAGTGAAAGTCTTGCGGAATAGGTAAGCCTTACCTAAGTTAGAAGCATGTGCGCATGCTCCTCCGATCGCCCTCAGTTCCTCCTCGCCGGCGACAGCAGCGACATCCCGTTCATCCAGGCGACTCTGCGGCGCACGCCCGTCGACGCCTACGGGCAGGTGTACATCGAGGTCGCGACGTCGCTTCAGATCCGGCGAATCGACGAGCCTCAGGGGTCACGGTGACCTGGCTCTGCCGCGACCAGGCGGGCATCGACCGTCCGATGGAGCCGCGAGGACAGCGACTGAGCCGGGCGGTCAGGGGATGGTTCGCCGAATGGACCTGTGGTGAGAACGACCCCGCGACGAAGGTGGTCTGGCTCGGCGCGGCCACCTGCCCGCAGGTCGAGGACCTGCATCAGGAGCTGCGCGAGCGGTACCCGGTCCTGCAGCACGGTCCCTCCGCGTCGTTTCACCTCGGCGGCGAGGAGATCTAGCCCGCCGGAGCGGGCTCGCGCAGGATCTTCTCCATGGCCTTGCCCCGGGCGAGTTCGTCGACGAGCTTGTCGAGGTAGCGGATCTTCTGCATGAGCGGGTCTTCGATGTCCTCGACGCGGATGCCGCACACGACCCCCTTGATGAGCGTCACGTTCTCGTTGAGATGGGCGGCATCGAAGAACTCCTCGAACGTCGTCCTCTTCGCCAGGTGCTCCTGCAGAGCGTCCTGGTCGAACCCGGTCAGCCACTCGATGACCTGATCCAGCTCTTCGCGCGTGCGTCCCTTGCCCTCCGCCTTGGTGACATAGTGCGGATAGACGTCGGCGAACGGCATGCGGAACACTCGGTGCATGCCCCCAGGTTACGTCGCTCGCGCACACGGCGGAAGGGTGCTCACTCCATGAGGGTTGCGGCGACCGTGGCGCCGAGGTCGACTGCCCGTTCCAGATGCGCGGCGCCGATCTCTCCCGTGAAGACGAGGGGCTCGGCGGCGAGGGACCACCCGTACCCGGCGGTGATCGAGGTCATCGCCCGCTCGGCGCCGGTCGTGTCGTGGCCGCCGTGGATCCAGTAGGAGAAGGGACGCTTCACGGTCTCCTCGCGCACCTGATAGTACGTCGTGTCGAAGAAGTGCTTGAGCGCGCCGGAGATGTACCCGTAGTTCGCCGTGGTGCCGAGCAGGTAGCCGTCGGCGGCGAGCACATCCTCCAGCGTCGCCTCCAGGGCGGCGCGCTCGACCACGTCGACGCCGACAATGTCCTCATGCCGGATGCCGCGGAGCACGGCATCCGTGATCTCCCTCACCCGCGGCGATGGCGAGTGATGGACGACGAGCAGACGGGCCATGCCGTCACTCTACGCCGGGACGTTCCTGCCCTCAGCGCATTCCTGCGCGGAGCGCAACCCCTTGCGAGGGAGGCCTCGCGGATGGTTCGGTTCGAGTATGGCCGCCTTTCTCCGCTCGCTGCAGACGCTCGTCCCGCCCACCGTGCTCGTGCAGGACGAGGTCCGCGAGGTCTTCGCCTCGCAGCCCGGCCTGAACCGGCTCGCGCAGCGGATCATCGCGACGTCCTTCGGGGTCTCGGGCATCGAGACCCGGCACACGGTCATCGAGGAGCTCACGCGCTCTCGCACGAGCGAGGATCCCGAGTTCTTCGATGCCGAGACCGGCGCGCTGCGGATGCCGGGCACCAAGACCCGCAACGACCTGTACACGGAGGCCGCCTCGAACCTGTTCGTGGAGGCTGCCCGCAGGGCGCTCGCGGGAGCGGCGGGGATCGAGGCGGAGGACGTCACCCATGTCGTGACCGTCTCGTGCACCGGCTTCTACGCGCCCGGCCCCGACTTCGAGATCGCCCGCGAACTGTCCCTTCCCGCAGGCGTGCAGCGCTATCACCTCGGCTTCATGGGCTGCTACGCTGCCATGCCCGCGCTGCGGGCGGCGGCGCAGTTCTGCGAGGCGGATCCGGATGCCGTCGTGCTCGTCGTCAGCGCCGAGTTGTGCACCCTGCACCTGCGCTCCTCCAACGACCCCGACACGATCGTGGCCTCCTCGCTGTTCTCCGACGGCGTCGCCGCCGGTGTGGTCTCCCGCCGCACGCCGCCGGAGGGAGGGGCCGCTCTCCGTCTCGACGCCTTCGAGACCGTCGTCACCCCGGTCGGCGACGATGCGATGGCCTGGACGATCGGCGACCACGGCTTCGAGATGGTGCTCTCCTCGTATGTGCCGCACATCATCGGCGACCACATCGAGGGGGCGCTGCGGCCGCTCTTCTCGGGGAGGAGTCACTCGCGGCCGCCCTGGACGACGGCGATGCCTCCGCACGGGTCGCGCACTGGGCCATCCACCCCGGCGGGCGCGACATCCTCGATCGTGTGCAGGACCGACTGGGGCTCTCCGAGGGCCAGCTCCGGGCCGCCCGCGAGACGCTCCGCGACTACGGCAACATGTCCAGCGCGACGGTGCTCTTCGTGCTGAAGAACATCCTCGACCACGCATCGGCGCAGGACGGCGATCGGGTCGCGGCGATGGCCTTCGGACCCGGTCTCACCGTCGAGAGCGGAATGTTCACGGTGGTGCAGGGCTGAGGCGATGTTCCCGGACCTCTCCGTGCGCGACGTCCACGCGACCGAGCTCATGGACGATCCCGAGTGCGACCCGGTGCTCCTGGCGCGCACCTACGCTCGCTTCGCGCTCGTGAACGCGGTCGTCGGCGGATGGCGCGGCGTCTACCGCCGAGAGATCCTTCCGCGCGCGCGGCGCGGACCGCTCCGCGTGCTCGACATCGGCTGCGGCGGGGCCGATGTGTCGCGCGCGATCCTGCGGTGGGCGCGACGCGACCGCGCCCCGTCGAGGTCTCCGCGATCGATCCCGATCGCCGCGCGATCGCGTGGGCGCGAGAGCACGGGCGGATGCCGGGACTCACCCTGCGCGCCCTGCACAGCGCCGAGCTCGTGGACGCGGGGGAGCGGTTCGATCTGGTGATCTCCAACCACCTGCTCCATCACCTCCAGCCAGCCGAGCTGCACGGGCTCCTGCGCGACTCGCTGCACCTGCTCGCTTCCGGCGGTCTCGCCCTGCACCGGGACATCGCCCGCGGGCGCCTCGCCTACGTCGGCTTCGCCCTCGCGACCGCGCCCCTGCCGAGCACGCACCGGCGCCGCTCCTTCATCCGTGCCGACGGGCTCACCAGCATCCGTCGCTCGTACAGACGAGGCGAACTGACCGAGGTCGTCCCCGCGGGCTGGACGGTGCGATCGGCGTTTCCCGCACGCCTCGAGCTGCGCCGGGAGCGCACCGATGACTGATCACGAGGTCGCGATCGTGGGCGCGGGACCGGTCGGTCTCCTGCTGGCCTGCCTGCTCGCCCAGGAGCGCGTCGCGGTAGTGGTGTACGAGAAGCGCGCCGGTCCGCCCACCGGATCCCGCGCGATCGGGATCCTCCCCCGGGGGTGCGCGCACTGCGTGCCGCAGGAGTCGAGGATGCCGTTCGCGCCGAAGCGCTGTGCCTCTCCGAAGGCGTCGCCTGGTCTCGCGGCCGGATGCTCGCCTCTCTGCGACTGGACGATGCCGACGCCCCGGTGCTCACACTGCCGCAATGGCGGATCGAGGAGCTTCTCCGCGCCCGGCTCAGCGCCCTGGACCCTCGGGCCCTGCGGACCGGGACGGCGATCAGCGGCCTGCGCGAGAGCGACGCCGGAATCGTCATGCGGCGCACGTCGGGGGAGGAGACCGCAGAGTGCGCGGCGCGCATCGTCGTCGCCGCGGACGGGGTGCGCAGCGGCATCCGTTCCGCGCTCGACCTCGGCTGGCGGCAGTGCCGCGGGACCGCGCACTATGTGATGACCGACGCCGGCGAGGTCACCGATCTCGGGGCGCGTGCGCACCTCTTCTGCGCCGCGTCCGGGATCGTCGAGTCCTTTCCCCTGCCCGACCATCGCCGGCGGTGGGTGGCACGCGTGGGAACCCCGGACACCGCAGATCCCGAGACCCTCGCGGCGATCATCCGCGAACGCACCGGCATCGCCCTCACCGCAGCGCCTCAGGACTCTGCGAGCGCCTTCACCGCGCGGCAGCACCGGGCGGCGCGGTTCGCGAGGGGCCGTGTCGTGCTGCTCGGCGATGCGGCGCACGAACTCAGCCCCATCGGCGGACAGGGCATGAATCTCGGGTGGATCGGCGCTCTCCGACTGGCGCCGGAGATCCGCCGCGCGTTGCGCGACGATCGCGCGGACTTCCGTCGCTACGAGCGGAGGCAGCAGCGCTCCGCCGGCCGGGCGCGGCGACGGGCGCGGTTCAACATGGCGATGGGGCGCCCGGTGCGCGGCCCGGTGCGCGGTCTCCGCGATCTGGCCGCCAGAGTTCTCGGCACCCGACCGCTTCGCGGCATCGCGCTGCGCGCGTTCACCATGCGAGGACTCTGACGTCACCGAAGTCAACCCCCGTGACAGCGTGTGACGCACTCCGTAGAGTCGTCGGCCTGTGAAGACAGCAGAGACAGGACGAGTGATTGCCATGGCCACCGTGACCAGCGACATCGACATCGAGGCGCCCATCAGCAGCGTCTACAACCAGTGGACCCAGTTCGAGGACTTCCCCGCGTTCATGAATGGCGTCGACCACGTCGACCAGCGCACCGACGGCCTGCTGCACTGGCAGGTGTCGATCGGTGGCGTCGAGCGCGAGTTCGACGCTCGTATCACCGAGCAGCAGCCGGACGAGCGCATCGCCTGGCAGAGCACGAATGGTCCCGAGCAGTCCGGTGTCGTCACGTTCCACCGGCTCGACGACGATCGCACCCGTGTGCGTCTGCAGTTGGAGTGGAGCCCGGAGGGCTTCGTCGAGACGATCGGTTCGGCCCTTCAACTCGACGACGCGCAGATCGCCCGCGATCTGGGCGAGTTCAAGAGGTTGATCGAGTCCAACGAGTTCGAGACGGGTGCGTGGAGAGGCACCATAGAGCGCGCACCCGACGCGACAGGGCGCTGATCACTCCGCGTCGCGCAGCAGGCTGAGCAGCTCGCGCTCCACCGAGCGGCCGGATGAGATGTCGATCAGCCGTCCCTCCTCATACGCATCCAGAAGGCGCGGGTCGACGTAGCTCGACCGGGCGATCGCAGGAGTGTTGCCCAGGACGGTCGCCGCCTGGCGCATCGCTTCGGCGACCGCCCGCTGTCGTGCGCGCATCGCGTCCTGCGGCCCCGCGAGAGCGAGGCTCTCGGCCACCGCGGCCGTGCCGTGCAGGGTGCGGAAGTCCTTCGCCGTGAACTCCTCGCCGGCCCGTTCCCGCACATCGGCATTGATCTCCTCGGCGCGGAGCGGATGCCAGTCGCCCTCGTCATCGCGCCACGCGAGCAGGCGCGCCCTCCCGCCCCGCCGTTTGAGTCCTTCCACGAGCGCCGCGAGGTCCGGATCCGAGAGGCTCGACTCCCAGGCCTGGCCGCTCTTGCAGGGGAAGCGCAGCTCGACCTCCTCGTGGTCGTGGACGGTGGCGTGGGCCCGCGCAGCGTCGACAGGCCGGTGCTGCCGCGCTCGCGCGCGTACCGCTCGGAACCGACGCGGAGGCTCCCGGTGTCGAGCATCCGGAATGCTCCCGCCAGTACCCGTTCGCGGCCGAACCCGTTGCGACGCAGATCCCGCGTGACACTGCGACGGGCGGCGGGAAGCACAGCGGCGAGCTCCAGCATCCGGTCGTACTTCTCCCGCGCCATCCGCTCCCGCCAGGCGGGGTGGTAGACGTACTGGCGGCGGCCCGCGGCATCCGTTCCCACCGCCTGGATGTGCCCGTTCTCGAAGGGGCAGATCCATACGTCGCGCCACGCCGGAGGCAGGGCGAGGGCACGGATGCGTTCGGCGTCGTCGGCGGCGATCGGGTCGCCGCCGGCATCCGCGTAGGAGAACCCGCGGCCGCGACGGATGCGGCGGATTCCCGGATCCCCGATGCGACTGCGGCGAAGTCTTGGCATGGTGCAGACGGAGCACGTCGGGAGCGCGTCGGACGCCCGCTCAGCCGGCCTGACGCACTATCGCGACGCACAGGAGCATTCCCGCCAGCGCGACGACGGCGATCCCGAGAAGACAGATCGCCATGGTGCGGAGTCTCCGCGTGCCCGCGGGCACAGAGAAGCGCACGACCACGATCGTCGCGTAGAGGATCAGCACCACGGCGATCGTGATCACCGCCGCCACGACGGCGGGGCCTCCGGTGAGGACGATCAGCGCCAGAGGGATCAGGCACGCGAGCACGAACAGCGCGCCGATGATCACCCAGACGGTCCCCGACGCGGTACGCAGCGACGGCTGGTTGCGCATCAGCGTGGGATCGAGGTCGCGACGTTCGCTCATCAGCATCCTCCTTGGTCTGTGCTCCGAGACTGCTGCTCCGTGCGGCATCCGACCATCCCCTGGCGCGACGATCCGGGCGAGGCTATCCTGTCGCCGCTCACGGACCGGTTAGCACAGCCGACAGCGATTGGCCAGGCCCTTCCCCCGCTCGTCCTCCTGAGGAATCGTCGCCGTAGACCACCACGACCGAAAGGACGATCATGACGCATCATCTGAACGGTAAGCGGGTCGCCTTCCTCGCGACCGACGGCTACGAGGACAGCGAGCTGACCAGTCCCTGGGACGCCGTCACCGGCGCCGGGGCGACGGCGACCCTCGTCGCCCCCGAGACCGGCGAGACCACGGGTAAGAACGGCCACACGCAGTCCGTCGACAGGACCTCGAGCGATGTCTCCGCCGACGACTTCGACGCTCTCGTGCTCCCGGGAGGCGTCGTCAACGCCGACCATCTGCGCATGGACGAGTCCGCCGTCGCCTTCACCCGGGAGTTCTTCGTTCAGCACAAGCCGGTATCGGTCATCTGCCACGGCGCCTGGATCCTGATCGAGGCGGACGTCGTGGGCGGGCGCACGCTCACCAGCTATCCGAGCCTGAAGACCGACCTGCGCAATGCCGGCGCGGTCTGGGTCGACGAGGAGGTCGTCGTCGACCAAGGGCTCGTCTCCAGTCGCACGCCCGAGGACCTTCCCGCCTTCAACGCCAAGACGGTCGAGGAGATCGCCGAGGGCAGACACAGCGGACAGATCGCGTAGAGCTGGCCGCGGGCCGCGTGTCGTGACACGCTGACAGCGGGGCCCGCGGGCTTCCGATCGCCGCGGAACCGCGGCACCAGCATCGGACATAAGGAGCATGATGGGCAAGTTCATCTACGACGGCAGGGTGAAGGTCGACTTCGAGGACCGCCTGCTCGCTCACCTGCAGCTCGTGATCGGCACCAAACTGCGTCGCGGAGAGACGTTCTTCTTCGCATGGCGGGACGATGCGAGCGTCGGCGACGGTCGCACGAGCGTGTGGATGACACCGCAGTGCCCACTCGTCTTCAAGTACTACGGGAGCCGGCAGCCGAGTATCAACCTGGCCTGGGTGGACGCGCTCGCACACACAGCCAACTCACCGACAGGGCTCTACATCGTCCCCGAGCCGCCGGAGATCACCGATCAGCTGGGAGGAATCGCATGAAGCGCATAGACATCCACTACGGAGGCGACCAGTACAGCGTCGGCGGGCGAGATCTCGCCGAGCTGCAGGAGGAGATCACCGGCGGTGACACGCCGCGCTGGCTCAAGGTCAACGATGGCGAAGGTGCTCCCCGTACGGCCTACCTCCTCCTCGCGCCGGGCATACCGATCGCGGTCGTCCCGATCCCCGACGACCGTATCTCGGACGTGAGATAGGCGGGTGATGCCCGCGGCGGTATGCTCCGGAGGTGGGCATCATGTTCTATGGAAGTCCCGGCACTGCGATCGAGATCGAAGACCGGGCACTGGCGCATCTGAAGATCGTCATCTCCACCAAACTGCGGCGGGGTGAGAGCTTCACCGTGTCGTGGGTGCACCCGGACGACCATCCGGGTGGGCGGAGCACGATCTGGCTGCATCCGTCCATCCCGCTGCGCTTCGTGTTCGACGGGGCGGAGCAACCGGAGCTGTCTCGTCAGTGGATCGAAGAACTCGCCAGCTCCGCGCATTCCTCGGGCGGCATCAAGCTCATCTCCGAGCATTTCGAGAGCGCCGAGGACTGAGCGGGAATCGGATGCCGTGAGGCCGCCGACTCAGCCCTCCTGCTTCACCCAGGGGCGCGACTGGTCGTCGCCATCCGGGTCGTCGTAGCGGGGCCGGGCCGGCTGAGGAGGCTGGTCCGAGTACTCGCCCCTTGCCGGCCGCCGAAGGGTCGGCCATGGTCGGCGAACTCGTCCCGGGCGAAGACCAGTGTCCAAGGGCCCGCGGTGAAGTGGGCGCCCGTGCGCAGCGTCTCGGAGCGGTCGTCGGGATAGGTCGCGGCCGAGAGCGGATTCGCATTCATCTCGCCGGCGCCGTGCAGCGTCAGCACGTACTCGTCGCGCTCGTCGTGCCGGATCGTCGCGTGCAACGGGTCGCAGTCGCGCAGCGGCAGCTCGTTGTCGGCGGCCGAGCCCACCCTGACCTCCTCGGTGGTGATCTCATGGATGAAGCGCTCGTCATCGCGGGAGACGAGCAGGCGGGGGTGCCCCGCACCCCGTTCGGCATGGGTCGTCGTCGGCTCGGGGGTCTGCTCGGTCATGGCATGTCCTTTCTCGTGTCGCGGATCGGTCACAGGTGCCGGCCGCCGGTCACCGGAAGGATCGCGCCGGAGGTGTAGGAGGCGTCCTCCGAGGCCAGGTACACATAGGCGCCGGCGAGCTCCGCGGGCTGCCCGGCACGGCCCAGCGCGGTGTTCTCGCCGAAGACGGGGAGCTTGTCGGGCCATCCCGTCGCGGGGATCAGCGGCGTCCAGATGGGGCCGGGAGCCACGCCGTTCACACGGATGCCGTTCGCGCCCTGCTGGTCGGCCAACGCCTCCACGAAGGAGACGAGCGCCGCTTTGGTCATCGCGTAGTCCAGGAGATCCGGCGACGGGTCGAAGCCCTGGATCGAGGTCGTGACGATGAGGGATGACCCCGGCGGCATGTGGGGGAGCGCCTCGCGGGTGAGCCAGAAGGCCGCGTAGAGGTTGGTCTTCATGACGCGGTCGAACTCCTCCGTGGAGAAGCGGGCGTCCTCCGCGCGACTCTTCTGGTACGCGGCGTTGAGGACGAGCAGGTCGAGGCCGCCGAGCTGCTCGACGGTGTCGGCGATGATCCGAGCGCAGTGCCCCTCGTCGGTGATGTCGCCCGGGAGCAGCACCGCCGTGCGGTCGGCGCGGCGCACCCACTCGGCGGTGTCCTCCGCATCCGACCGCTCCTCGTCGAGGTAGCTGAGTGCGACATCCGCGCCCTCACGGGCATAGGCGATCGCGACGGCCCGCCCGATCCCGGAGTCCCCGCCGGTGATCAGGGCGCGGCGCCCCTGCAGCCGGCCGGATCCCGCGTAGGTCGACTCGCCATGATCGGGGCGCGGAGTCGTCTCGCTCGTGAGCCCGGGCTGTGTGCCGTCGGCGGGAGGGAAGCCCTCGCTGCGGTACTTGTCTCGGGGGTCGATCAGCGGTGTGTCCATCTTCGCGAGGCTAGGCCGGGCGCGGCGCGGGGTGGAGGGGGTTGACATGTCCTTCCGGGAATGCCATTGCCCGCGCCTGCCTCCCGCCTATGCTGGAGGCATGGATCGCACGCTCACGCTCGACTACCTCGCGGCGATCCCGGTCGGGCACCGGGTCGACGTCACCGAGTTCGCCGAGTCGTTCGCGATCGCCGATCTCGAGACCGGCATCCGCTACCTGCCCTCGGAGGACGTCGGCGCGGCGACGAGCACGGCCACCTGGCAGGGGAGTGTGCTCGCCTGCACGGTCGCCCCGGCACGGAGCATCCGCATACGACCCTCGTGCTCGGCCCGGTCGAGGGCGAGTCCGCCGCCGATGCGGCCGCCCGCGAACGCCGACCGGCCGCCGAGGAGGCGGAGGAGGCGCTCGGCGGAGCGGATGCGGCGTTCGCCGCGGCCAAGGCCGAGGCGATGCGCTGGAGCAGCACGCCCTCGAACCTGCCCCCGCCCAAGCCCTGATCATTGGAAGTCCCGTGAATGATGCGGGATGCCCGTACGGAGGTCTTCGAAGGCATCCGCCAGAACGTTCGTGACACCTTCGGGCGAGCGTTCGAGGATGCCCCGGACGATGAGCGCCGGCGACTCGCGGCCGTGCGCCGGTGCCGTTTCCAGACCCCGGCCGAGCAGATCACGTTCGCGAGGCCGCACTCGTCCTCCAGGTTGAGGAAGGTGATCCCGGATGCCGTGCCCGGCCGCTGCCGGTGGGTGACGAGCCCCGCGACCTCGATGCGGCGCCCGGTCTCGTGCGTGCGCAGCTGCGCGGAGGTGAGCACGCCGCGCTCGGTGAGCGACGGGCGGAAGTGCGCGAGCGGGTGGTCGTCACTGGAGACGCCCGTGGCCCACAGATCGGCGGTGAGCTGCTCGAAACTCGTCTGGTCGGGGAACAGGGGCGGCTGCACGGCGATGGTGGTGCCGGGCAGGTACCGGGCGCGGTCCTCGGCGGCGGCGCCCGCCAGCCAGATCGCCTCCCGTCGCTCGAGGCCCAGGCAGTCGAAGGCTCCCGCGGTGGCGAGGGACTCCAGCTGGGCGGCCGTGGCATCCGTCCGGCGCACGAGATCGTGCAGGTCGCGATAGGGGCCGTGGGCTTCGCGCTCGGCGACGATGCGCGTCGCCGTGTCTTCGCCGATCCCGCGCACCGCGGCCAGCCCGAGTCGCACCGCGAAGGCGCCGTCGCGGCGGTGGGCGGCCGTGGCATCCGGTCTCTGCGGATCGAACTCGCCCACAGAGGGCTGCTCCGCGGCCAGGCACGCGGGATCGCCGGTCGGGCCGCTCTCCTCTCCCGTCGCCTCCAAGCCCGGGTGCACCCCCGAGGCGTGCAGATCGGGCCTTCGCACCTCCACCCCGTGACGGCGGGCATCGGCGGTGAGGGTCGCCGCCGAGTAGAAGCCCATCGGCTGCGCTCGCAGGAGGGCGGCGAGGAACGCGGCGGGGTAGTGCAGCTTCAGCCAGGCGCTGACGTAGACCAACTGCGCGAAGGCGAGCGAGTGCGACTCGGCGAAGCCGAAGTTCGCGAAAGCCTCGATCTGCGCGTAGATGCGGTCCGAGGCCTCCTCGTCGAGACCCTTGCGGGCCATCCCCTCGTAGAGGGTCTTCTTTATGCTCTCGATCTTCTCCAAACCGCGCTTGGAGCCCATCGCCCGGCGCAGCAGATCGGCATCGTCGGCCGTGCAGTCGCCGAGGGTCGTCGCCATCTGGATCAGCTGCTCCTGGAAGACGGGGATGCCGAGCGTCCGTTTCAGGATCGGCTCCAGAAGCGGATGCGGGTAGGTCACCGGATTGTTCTCCGGGTCGGTCTTGCGCCGGACGAAGGGGTGCACGGCCCCGCCCTGGATGGGGCCGGGGCGGATGAGGGCGATCTGGATCGCCAGCTCATAGAACTCTCGCGGCTGGAGGCGGGGGAGCAACCCCATCTGGGCCCGCGACTCCACCTGGAAGACCCCGATGGAGTCGGCGCGGCAGAGCATGTCGTACACCGCCGGCTCCTCCCTCGGGATGGTCTCCAACAGCCAGCGCTCGCCGATCGTCTCTGCCGCCAGGTCGAAGCAGTACTGCAGGGCGGCGAGCATCCCGAGCCCCAGCAGGTCGAACTTCACCAGGCCCATCCAGGCCGCGTCGTCCTTGTCCCACTGGATGACGGTGCGATCCTTCATCCGGGCGTGCTCGATCGGCACGACCTCGCCGACGGGGCGCTCGGTCAGCACCATGCCGCCGGAGTGGATGCCCAGGTGCCGGGGCGCCTTGAGCAGCTCTGCCGTGTACTGGATCACCTGATCCGGGACGTCGTGGTCGCCCTGCGGCGCGATGTCACGGCTCCAGTCCTCGACGTGACGCGCCCAGGCGTCCTGTTGGCCCACCGCGTAGCCGAGCGCCCGCGCCATGTCACGCACGGCGTTGCGCGGTCGGTACTGGATGACGTTGGCCACCTGCGCCGCGCGGTCGCGCCCGTACTCCCGGTAGACCCACTGGATGATCTCCTCGCGCCGGCCCGAGTCGAAGTCGACGTCGATGTCGGGCTCCTCCTCGCGCGTCGTCGCCAGGAACCGTTCGAAGGGGAGACCGTACTTGATCGGATCGACCGCGGTGATGCCCAGCAGATAGCAGACGGCGCTCGCCGCGGCGGAGCCCCGCCCTTGGCAGAGGATGCCTCGACGTCTTGCCTCGGCGACGATCCCGTGCACGATGAGGAAGTAGCCGGGGAAGTCCTTCTCCTCGATCACGGCGAGCTCCCGCTCGATGCGCTCCCGCCCTCGGCGGTGAGGTCGGGATACGCGCCTGGCACCGCCTCCCAGACGAGGTGGCGCAGATGGCCCATGGGCGTGCGCCCTTCGGGGACCTTCTGCGTGGGGAGTGCGGGCTTGGCCCGGCGGAGGGGGAAGGCGGATGCCGCGGCGATCTCCAGCCCGTGCGAGATCGCGCCCGGGTAACGGGCGAACCGCGCCGTCATCTCGTCGCCCGAGCGGAGATGCGCGGCGCCATGGGCGGGGAGCCAGCCGTCGAGCTCGTCCATGCTGCGTCGCGCCCGGACAGCGGCGATCGCCTCGGCGAGCCGGGCGCGTTCGGGGACGGCGTAGTGGACGTTGCCCGTGGCGACGACCGGGAGCCGGTGGAGGGCGGCGAGCTCGGCCAGGGCGTCGTTGTCGCGAGTGTCGAGGGGGCCCGCGTGGTCGATCAGCTCGACGGCGACGTTCTCCCTCCCGAACAGGTCGATGAGCGTGCGCAGCGGAGTCGCGGCGTCGCCCCGGGCGAGTCCGCGGCGGACGGCGCCCTTGCGGCATCCGGTGAGGATCGTCCAGTGCCCCTCCGCGCTGGCGGCGAGATCGTCGAGATCGTAGACCGGACGCCCCTTCTCTCCGCCGCGCAGATGCGCGCGGGTGATCGCGCCCGAGAGGCGGTGGTATCCCTCCGTGCCCCGGGCGATGACGAGCAGGTGCTCGCCGGGCGGGTCGGGGCTGCCGCCCTGCGTGGTGTTCTGCGGAGGCAGCCCGAGCGACAGCTCGGAGCCGAAGACGGTCGCCACCTGGAGCTTCTCGGCGGCCTCCGCGAAGCGCGCGGCACCGTAGAAGCCGTCGTGATCGGTGATCGCGAGGGCGGTGAGTCCCAGGCGTTCCGCCTCGGCGAGCAGATCTTCGGGGAAGGAGGCGCCGTCGAGGAAGGAGTAGGAGGAGTGCGCGTGCAGCTCGGCGTAGGGCACGGCATCCGGAGGCCTCTCGATCTCGGGGGCGGGCTCGCGCTCGCGCTTGCGGCTGAGCGGACCCGGATCGCTGTGCTCCCCGCTCAGGAGCTGCTCCATCTGCCTCCACGGCAGGTCGGAGTTGTGCCATCCCATGCGCTCACCTCCTCATCGCTCTCGTCGCCCGCCTCAGCGGTAGACGCCCTCGGCCCACCATCGCCCGCCCTCGCACAGCACGACCCACGCCCGCTGCCGTTCGTCGAGCACCTGAAACCGGTGCGCGATACGTCCTTTCTCGGCGTCCCAGGCGCGGTCGCGCACGCCCCAGGGGCCCGCCCACGCCACCACGGGGGCGCCGTCGATGCGCGCGGGCGGAGCCGAGAGCGTGCCACGCCCATCGATCTCGACCGGGGCGTCGTCGGCAGCCTCCACCCGTACCGGTCGAGGCGGGGAGAACACTTCGTTCGGCAGAGGCGGCGGAAGCTGGCCGGGCCAAGGCCGCCCGGGATCGCGTTCGGGGAGCGCACGGTCTCCCCAAGGGGTGAGAAGCTGTCGGTCGGCCAGCAGCCTCCCGCCCGCGACGCTGCCGATGACCACCGCCCGATGCCCGAGCAGCGCCTGCACGCGCGAGACCCCGTGGTGCAGCCGCTCCTGCACGCCCTGGCCGAAGAGCCCCGGTTGATGGTGGGAGGCGTCATCGATCCGCGTGGGGGTGATGCGCACCTCGGTGATCCCCGCCGAGACACGGTTGTCGTCGGTCGGCGTGCCGTCGCCCTCCAGCTGCCACCGCACCCGGTCGACGAGGTCGGCGGCGTCGAAGCAGGCCGGATGCAGCCATTCGCGGGTGGACACGCCGCCGAGGTCGTCGGTGAGGTCGATGCGCACCTCGGTGCACACGGCGGATGCCGCAGCCACCGCCTCGATCACGGCGTCGGCCGTCTGCCGCACCGCGAAGCCGACCTGCTCGGCCTGGGCGAGCGGTACTTCGAACACGACCTCGCGGGCGAGCTCGGCATCGGGGGAGCGCGGCACGAAGGGGCGGGAGTCGGCGCCGGCGGCGAGGGCGTGCAGGCGCGCCCCGCGTTCGCCGAGGCGGTCACGCACATCGCTCTCCGCGAGCCGGGCGAACTGCGCCATCGTGTGCACCCCGAGGCGGGTCAGCAGCGAGGCGACCGCGTCGTCGTCCAGGAACCGCACGGGAAGGGGAGCGAGGAAGGCGGCCGAGCCGCCGGGTGCGACGACGAGGCAGGGGTCTGCCCGGCGCGCCGCCTGCTCGGCGGTGAAGAGCCCGTCGGCGATGCCGGCCCGGGCCTCGGGGTGGCCGTGCGCGGCAAGCACCGAGAGGAGCGTTCGAGCCGCCTGCTCTTCGCCTTCGTAGTAGCGGGCGGCGCCCCGGGCGCGCAGCGCCGTCAGCCCCGGCCGCAGCAGCTGCACGCCCGGGACCTGCTCTTCGAGCACCCGCAGGACGGGGAGGAAGGCCCGCTCGTCACGCTGCGGATCGGCGGGGAGGAACCGCAGCGCCGGGCACAGCGACTGCGCCTGCCTGCGGCGTTGCCCGCGCCGCACCCCTGTGCGCGTGCGGCGGCGGAGCAGGCGATCACGGTGTTGTCGTGGACGACCGCGACCGCCTCCTTCGCGCCCTCCGCTCCGAAGGCGGCGAACACGGGCCAGTCCGGCACCCAGAGGACCATGCTGCGCAGCGGGGTCATCCAGCAGCCCTCCGCAGGCGATCGCCCGGCTCGGCTCCTGCGGACCTCTCCTCCCGGCGCAGATCCGGTCGCAGCGGGATCGGCGCGGGAACACGCACCGCGGGTGCGACCGTGCCCGCAGGCCCCGGCAGTCGCACCCGCACCCGCTGAGGGGCCGCGTGTCGTCTGCTGCTCGCCGAGACCGTCACCGTGCGCCCCTCGAGCAGACCCCAGCCGTCGTGCAGCCCGTGCCACTCGGGCTCCTCCAGCCGCAGCGTCGCCTCGCTCTGCGGCCAGGGTGCGGTCACCAGCAGGGTGCAGCCGCGGTCGCGCAGGCGGGCGCTCAGCCGCGCGGCATCCGGCTCCCGCAGGGGCGTCTGGGGACGCACGGCGACGAGCGGCGTGACCTCGCTCAGCGCCGAGGCGACCGTGAGCCAGCGCGGGCCGGGGGCGGGCACGAGGATGAGGCGCCGGAGATCGACCCCGAACCCCGCCATGGCCTCGAGACCGATCGTGGGCATGCCGATGACCGCGCACCAGGTGCCCTTCTGCGAGGGCGGGGCGAGCAGGGCACCCAGCAGGCTCGGGGAGGGCTCGATCGAGTAGGCGGAGCCGACGCGCAACCCGCCATCGGGGAGGAGATCCGCGAGCGCGGGATCGAGCGGCAGCAGCGGCACTTCGGCTCGGCGGCGCTGCATGCGACTGATCTCGCCGCGCAGGCGATGCAGCTCCTGCAGGCGAGAGGCCTCGATCACCGATGTTCCCATGTCACCATTCTCGAAAGTATCTACGAACAAATCAAGTGGATGACTAGAGGGTAATTCGTACATCCGACATCGCGCCCGACAGGTTGTCCACAGGCGTCCGCCGCGGATGTCCGCAGGCCCCTAGCCTTCCCTCATGGCCCTTCACAGCGCTCTCGTGCTCGCCGCGCACCTCGCGCTGCTCTGCGTGGGCGCCCGGCTTCTGGTCATCGACGCGCGCACGCACCGGCTGCCCAACCGCATCGTGCTGCCGACCCTCGCCGGCGTCCTCCTCCTCGTCGCGCTCGAGGCCCTGCTCCTTCTCGATGCGACCCGCCTTCTCCGCTCCCTCGCGGGCATGCTCCTGCTCGGCGGCTTCTTCCTCGCGCTGCGGCTGCTCAGCCGGGGCGGCATGGGCGGCGGCGACGTCAAGCTCGCCGCGGTGCTCGGGGCGGTGCTGGGCTGGCACGGCTGGACGGCGCTGGCGCTGGGGGCGGCATCCGCCTTCCTCCTCGCCTCGCTCTACGCGCTCGTGCTCATGCTCCTGCGCCGGGCGACGGGCAAGACGCGCATCGCCTTCGGCCCGTGGATGATCGTCGGCGCGGTGCTGGCAATCGCCGCCTCCTGAGACCGAGGCGGCTATGGTGGTGGGCATGGCACTCGCACGTCTCCGCGGCGGTCCTCTGGACGGCCAGATCCTCCCTCTCGACGACACCGAGCAGGAGGAGTTGATCGTGCCCTACGGCACGACCCAGGTCATCTACCAGCGCAGCGGCGAACCGACAGGCACCGGTCAGGGCGACGGTCCGACCGAAGTGCAGTTCTGGTTCGCCGACGCCAGCGACGACATCGTCCCCAGTGACGACTGAGCCGGAGCCGACGCGCGCGCTCGAGGTGGAGCGCAAGTACGACGCGGATGCCGGCACGCCCCTGCCTGACTGGGGCGATGTTCCCGGCGTGGCCCGGGTCGGCTCCGCCGAGGACCGCGAACTGGACGCCCGCTACTTCGACACCGCCGACCTCGCGCTCTCCCGCGCCGGGGTGGCGCTGCGCCGTCGCACCGGAGGGCCCGACGCCGGCTGGCACATCAAGGGCCCCGCCAGGGCGATGCCCGTCTCGAGATCGCCTGGCCGCTGGACGAGGACGAGCGGATGCCGCAGGCCGTCCTCGACGCCGTCGCCGACTGGGCCGCGCCCCCGTTCACCCCGCTCGCCCGCATCGAGAACTCCCGCCGCGCCTACGACCTGTACGACGCCGACGGGGGAGTCGTCGCCGAGTTCGTCGACGACACGGTCCGCACGACCGACCTCCGCGGGGGCGCGCAGCGCGCCTGGCGAGAATGGGAGGTCGAGCTCGGGCCGGCGGCGCCGACGGATGCCGCGGGCCGTGCGGCCCTGTTCGCCGCCGTCGAGCGGGCGGTCTTCGCCGCGGGCGGGCGCGTGGCGGCATCCGACTCGAAGCTCGCGCGGGCGCTCGGCGCCTGAGCCGCGACGCTCAACGACCCGCGAGCGCGACCGCCGGCGGCAGAGAGCGCGTCCATGCGCGATCGCCGCGGAGCAGGTTCTCGGAACGTTCCTGAAGGAGCGACGCGACTCGCACTGAACCTGCGGCGTCTGTCGGATGCCGGGCGACAGCCGCGGTGATGCCGCGCAACGTGCTCTCGACGACCTCGCTCGCCCGAGAGAGGGCAATTCCCCAGGATGCCCCTCGGCGACGAGATCGGCCATCGTGATCTCGCCCGGGAGGGACCGTCCGTTGATGCGCATCGCCAGCGGCGAGGGCTCCGCGTCGAAGAGCACCTGCGGGACGACGTCGTAGGCGTCGGCGAGACGGGTCCGTCCGGACCGTGCGTGGAAGGCGTCAGCGAGGTCGGGGAGCAGGAAGGAGAAGTTCTTCGCGTGCGCATCGGTGTTGCCGGCAGCGAGGTTGAGCACGGTCAGGGCGAGCAGTCGCTCCCGCTCGCTCGATGCCGCGGTGAGCGCCGAGTGGGGCAGGAGCCGGGCGATGCTGCGCAAGTGCGCACGGGCATCGACGCTCTCGTACTTGTCGTTCCCGCCCAGGGCAGGCCGAGCGCCTGCGCGGCGTCCTCCTGATGGAGGCGTCGGAGACCGGATCCCTCGCGTATGCGGTCGTAGCGCTCCACGACGAGCACGAGTCGCTCACCGGCCGGCTCGACCCGGGCATCGTGCGCAGAGAGATCGAGCGCACGCGCGATGTCGTTGAGGTACGCCTCGGCGCTCACCCTCTCCGCATACTCGACAGGAACGGGCTTCAGCAGGTGCGTGCTGGGCGTGCTTCCCCGCCCGATCGACCAGCGTTCGGCCTGCGGGTCCCAGGTCAGGGCGACCTTCGGTTGTATCCCGGTCGCCGACGAGCCTCCTCCGCCGACGCTCGTGCCTCGGATGTAGCCGGCGGCGCCTTCCAGGATGCGATCGTACTCGTCCTCTTCGATCACGATCGGATCGAGGGCCGGCCGGGGTTCGCCGATGGTCACGGCACCGCCGACATCCGCGCCCACTTCCGAGAGGAGGCCGAAGAGATCGTTCGACGCGACCCGTGTCTCGCGGGCGAGTCTCTCGAGGCCCGCCCCTTCGGGGAGGAGGCCGCCGAAGAACGGCTGCGGGTCGAGCGCAGGGGCCCGAAGGGGAGCGAATGCGACAGCACGGGGGCGTTCAGTGGAGCGAGTCGGCTCCAGTCCAGCACCCAACGGAAGCGGCCGCCGGGCTCGATTTCGCCGACCTCCGTGCCCGACAGGCGGACGATGAGTGCATCAGGCATCGTCGACGCTCGCGGTGAGTCGGATGCCGAGCACGGCGAGCACCGAGAAATAGCGCTCGTTGATCTGCTTGCCCTTGCCCGATTCGAGTTCGGAGAGCCAGCGCTGGGTGACGCCGATGCGCTCGGCCAGCTCGCGTTGCGAGAGCCCATGCGCCTCGCGGGTGTGGCGGACGAGGCGCCCTAGATCAGCGGGGGAGTCGATGAGAGCCTGCATGCACGCCTCCTGATAACGAATCCGTAATCATGTCACCCTGACTACCTTACCGTAATCATGAGTATGTGACTACTGAATCGTAATCGGGAACTCAGTGTGAGGTTTCGACGCGCTCGCGCTCCGCGCGGGCTTGCTCAACCCTGACACGCAGAGGGCTCAACGCGCTTGCGCGCATTGAGCCCTCTCGTGTCAGAAGTTGATCATGTGGCCGGCGAGGCCGTGGAAGCCCTCCTGCAGCGCCTCCGACAGCGTCGGGTGCGTGTGCACGTTGCGGGCCAGCTCGAGCGCGGTGAGGTCCCACTTCTGCGCGAGCGTGAGCTCGGGGAGGAGCTCGGAGACGTCCGGGCCGATCATGTGGGCGCCGAGGAGCTCGAGGTGCTCGGTGTCGGCGATGAGCTTGACGAAGCCGACGGGCTCGCCGAGGCCGTGCGCCTTGCCGTTGGCCATGAACGGGAAGGTGACGACCTTGATGTCGTGCCCCTCGTCCTTGGCCTGCTGCTCGGTCAGGCCGAAGGAGGCCACCTGCGGCGAGCAGAAGGTCGCCCGCGGCATCATGCGGTAGTCGCCGAGCGTCATGGTCTCGTGATCGCCGATCGTCTCGGCAGCCACGACCGCCTGCGCCTCGGCCACGTGGGCCAGCTGCAGCTTGGCGGTCACGTCGCCGATCGCGTAGATGCCCTCGACGTTGGTGCGCATGTGGTCGTCGATGTCGATCGCGCCGCGCTCGGTGAGCTTCACGCCGGTCTTCTCCAGCCCGAAGCCCTCGACGTTCGGCGCGAAGCCGACCGACATGAGCACCTTGCCGGCGTCGATGGAGGCCTGCTGGCCGTCCTTGCCGGTGTAGGTGACGGTGACCGAGGAGCCGTTGTCGACGATCGTCTCGACCTTGGTGGAGGTGAGGATGTCGACGCCGTAGTTCTTGTACTGCTTCGTGATCTCCTTGGATACGTCCGGGTCCTCGTTCGGCAGGGCGCGGTCGAGGAACTCGATGATCGTGACCTTCACGCCGTAGTTGGTCAGGACGTAGGCGAACTCCATGCCGATGGCGCCGGCGCCGACGATGACGATCGACTCGGGCAGCTCGCGGCTGAGGATCTGCTCCTCATAGGTGACGATGTTCTCGCTGAGCTCGACGCCCGGGAGCAGGCGCACCTTTGAACCGGTGGCGATGATCACGTTGTCGAAGGTGACCTCTTCGGTCGTCCCGTCGGACTTCGCGACCGAGATGGCCTTGGGCCCGGTGAAGGTGCCGCGCCCCTCGTACTCGGTGACCTTGTTCTTCTTCATCAGGAAGTGGATGCCCTTGACACGCCCGTCGGCCACGTCGCGCGAGCGGTCGAACGCCTTGCCGTAGTCGAGCGAGAACTCTCCCGAGATGCCGAAGAAGTCGGCCTTGTGGGTGAGCGTGTGGGCGATCTCGGCGTTCTTCAGCAGCGCCTTCGAGGGGATGCACCCCACGTTCAGGCACACACCGCCCCAGTACTTCTCTTCGACGATGGCGGTGGAGAGACCGAGCTGTGCACTGCGGACGGCGGCGACATATCCGCCAGGGCCCGCGCCGAGAATGACGACGTCGTAGTGTGGCATGTCTTCCAGCCTAGCGCGCAGCGGAGTCGTCGGAAGCGGCGGAGTCCGCGCCGCCGCCGGGGCGACGCGATCGCGCCCGCAGCATGACGAACGCCAGACCGGCGACGAACAGGACGCCCACGATGACCGCGGCGATGACGCCCGGGCTCATGAAGGCGTCGGATGCCGTGGAGTCGGGCTGCTCGCCGGCATCCGAGGGCTCCGCAGAGGGCTCTTCGGAGGGCTCCTCGGACGGCTCCTCCTCGGGTTCCGGTGCCTCGACGACCGTGCTCGTGAGCACCTCGAAGGTGAAGTCGCCGGCGATCGGGTGGCCGTCGCTGGAAACCACGCGCCATTCGACGCGGTACGCGCCGGCGGGCGCCTCCGCCGCCAGCGGCACCGTAACGGTCGCTCCGTCGACGACGGGCTCGCCCGCGCCGGCCTCCGCGCCCTCGGGGTCGGTGACCTCGACGACCGTCGCCCCTCCCCGTCGATCAGGGCCGCACTGTAGGTGAGGACGAGCTCGGCGGGCAGGGTCTCGACCGAAGAGCCGTCGGCGGGATCGCTGGCCACGAGCGAATCGTGGGCGGATGCGGCCGACGGCGCGGCCAGGACGGCGGCAGCCGCCAGGAGGAGGGCCGCACCGGCGGCCAGGGCAGGGGAGACGCGAGGGAGGGAGCGGGTGAGCATGCCTCCACCCTATGCAATCGCGCGGTGCACGGCCTCGGCGCAGATCGGCTCTCCCCACCGGGCCACGCATCCGTTAGTCTGGACGTCCAAGAAGGAGGGCCGAAAGTGACACAGGGCGACGAGCGACCGGCCGGTGGTGAAGCGATCCACCGTGACGGTGAGATCGGCCACGATGAGACGCAGACCTTCGGGCACGATTCCGATCTGTCGTTCGTGCCGTTCGGCACCGAGCTCAGCGACGTCGAGCAGTCCGCGATCGCGGCGCTGCCCTCGGGGTCGGCGCTCCTGCTGGTCCGTTCCGGCGCCCTCGCCGGCGCCCGTTACCTCCTCGACCGCGATGTGACCACCGTCGGGCGTCATCCCGAGGCCGACATCTTCTTCGACGACGTCACCGTCTCGCGCCGTCACGCCGAGATCACCCGCACCGGCGCCGCTTTCGAGATCGTCGATCAGCGCTCGCTCAACGGCACCTATGTCAACGGAGAGCGGGTGGATCGCAGCGCCCTCTCCACCGGCTATGAGCTGCGCATCGGAAAGTTCCGGCTCCACTTCTTCGCCTCTCCTGCCGACCGCCAGGCGGCGGGTGAGTGATGGTGTCCGCTTCAGCCCGTGAGCGCTCCGCGCCCACGGGGCTGCTCAGCATCGGCCAGGTGCTCGCGCGCCTGTCGCCCGAGTTCCCCGTCCTGACCTCCAGCAAGCTGCGCTTCCTGGAGTCGAAGGGGATCGTCACGCCCTCGCGCACCGAGTCGGGTTACCGCAAGTTCTCCGCCGCCGACGTGGAGCGGCTGCGCCTGGCCCTCACGCTGCAGCGCGATCACTACCTGCCGCTGGATGTGATCCGGGCGCATCTGGACGACATCGACGCCGGACGCGACACGGCATCCGTTCCGCTCGCCCCGCCGCCGTCGATCACGCCGGCCTCCCGGCGCTATCGGCGCGAGGATCTGCTCGCCGCCGCGGGAGCCGCGCCGCAGCTCCTCAACGACGCGATCAGCACCGGTGTCATCACCCCGGCCGACAGCTATCCGGAGTCGACCGTGGCGCTGCTGCGCGGGCTCGTGGCGCTCGACCGGCACGGCATCGAGCCGCGGCACCTGCGTACGCTGCGTCAGAGCGCGGAGCGCGAAGTCGCCCTCATCGAGTCGGCGCTCTCCGCACTTCTGCGCCGCACCGACGCCATCTCGCGCGAGAAGGCCGGCGAGCTCGCCCCTGAGCTGGCCGCCCAGATCGACGAGGTGCGGGCCGTCTTCGTGAAAGAGGCGCTCGGTCGAATGCTGTCTTGACGACGTTCGGTAACGAAGAGATTGCGACACACCCTCGCAGAGGGTCGGATGTCGTTGCCGGAGGGGGAGCGCTGCTCTACCGTGGAAGTACTGGTTCTGAGGAGGGGAAGACGATGGATGCGAACACTCCGTCCGATGGGGCATCTTTCGTGACGGAACTCCTCTTCACCGATGGATTGCCCGCGATGGACGACGAGGTCGGCTACCGCGGGGCGGTCGCGGCGCGGGCCGCCGGCATCACCTATCGGCAGCTCGACTACTGGGCGCGCACCGAGCTGGTCGAGCCCACCGTGCGCGGGGCAAAGGGCTCCGGCTCGCAGCGGCTGTACGGCTTCCGTGACATCCTCGTCCTCAAGCTCGTCAAAGAGCTCCTGAACACCGGCATCTCACTGCAGCAGATCCGCACCGCGGTCGGAGAGCTCCGTGCCGCCGGCATCCGGGATCTCAGCGGAACCACGCTCATGAGCGACGGCTCCTCGGTCTACCTCTGCACCTCGAACGACGAGGTCATCGACCTGCTCAGCCGCGGTCAGGGCGTCTTCGGGATCGCCGTGGGCAAGGTGCTGCGCGAGGTCGAGTCCACGCTCGTCGAGTTCGATGCGACGGTGCCCGACCCCGTCGACGAGCTCGCGGCGCGCCGCGCACGCCGCAGCGCCTGATCGCGGCATCCGGGATCCATCCGGATCTGCGTCGGATCCCGAACGCTTCACCCTGTCCGAAGGACGCTCGCGCGTCCGCCTCCTGAATCGGGAGCCCGGCCTACTGCTCGGGAACCGGGACGCGGCCGGTGCGCACGACGCGGTCGAGCAGCTCGTCGAAGTCGGACGCCAGCTCCTGCGCCGACTCACCCGGCCACACGTGCAGGGGCTTCGCGGCGCCCTGCGCCTGCTGCAGTGAGGTGCGCTCGGGCAGCTGCGGGGAGAGCACGAGCGGACCGAACATGTCGCGCAGCTCCTTGATGCGGAACTGGTGCTCGATCGACTGGGGGCGGACCCGGTTGACGATGATGCCCAGCGGCTGGAGCCGAGGCGAGAGGCCGCGGCGGATCTCCTCGATGGCGCGGAGGGCGCGGTCGGCGGCGGCAACGGAGAACAGGCCGGGCTCGGTCACCACGACCACACGGTCGCTCGCGGCCCACGCGGTGCGCGTGAGGGCGTTGAGGGAGGGGGCGCAGTCGATGAGGACGAGGTCGTAGTCGGCCTCGACGGAGGCCAGGGCCTCCTCGAGCTTCCACACGTCGCGCACGCTCGGATGCGGGCCGTCGAAGTTGATCGCGGAGGGGCTGCCGATGAGCACGTCGATCGTGCCGGGGTGCACCTTCGTCCAGCCGGAGGCGGTGATCGCCTGGCGGACGGTCTTCTCCTTCGGGTTCTCCAGGACGTCGGCGATGTTGAGCCTGCCGGCGACCTGGATGTCCATGCCGGTGGAGACGTCCGACTGCGGGTCGATGTCGACCACGAGAGTGCGGATGCCGCGGGCGAAGGCGGCGGAGGCGAGACCGAGGGTGACCGTGGTCTTTCCTACACCCCCTTGAGGGAGCTGACGCTGAGTACGTGCACGGAGACCACGTTACCGTCCCTTAGGCTGTGAGAAACGTCAACCTGCCGCGCGTGCGCGCAGTTATCCCCGTTGCACCGTCCCTACGAAGAGGTGTGCATGTTCACGAAGATCCTTGTCGCCAATCGCGGAGAGATCGCCATCCGGGCCTTCCGTGCCGCCGTCGAACTGGGGGCTCGGACCGTTGCCGTCTTCCCGTGGGAGGACCGCGGCTCGGTGCACCGGCTCAAGGCCGATGAGGCCTATGAGATCGGCGAGCGGGGTCACCCGGTGCGCGCCTATCTCGACGTCGACGAGATCGTCCGGGTCGCGGTCGAGAGCGGCGCCGACGCCATCTACCCCGGTTACGGGTTCCTCTCGGAGAACCCCGATCTGGCGGAGAAGGCCGCCGCGGCCGGGATCGTGTTCATCGGACCGCCCGCGGGCGTCCTGCAGATGGCCGGCAACAAGGTCGAGGCCAAGCGCCACGCCATCGAGGCCGGGGTGCCGGTGCTGCGTTCGACGGAGGCGTCGGATGACGTCGACGCGCTCGTCGCGCAGGCCGACGAGATCGGTTTCCCGCTGTTCGCGAAGGCCGTCGCCGGCGGTGGCGGGCGCGGCATGCGCCGTGTCGAGAGCCGCGACGAGCTCGCTCCCGCCCTCGCCGAGGCGATGCGCGAGGCCGGCAGCGCCTTCGGCGACCCGCGCATGTTCCTCGAGCAGGCGGTCGTGCGCCCCCGGCACATCGAGGTGCAGATCCTCGCCGACAAGAGCGGCGAGACGGTGCACCTGTTCGAGCGCGACTGCTCGGTGCAGCGTCGTCACCAGAAGGTCGTGGAGATCGCCCCGGCGCCGAACCTCGACGACGACATCCGCGACGCCCTGCACCGCCACGCGATCGCCTTTGCCCGCTCGATCGGCTACGAGAACGCCGGCACGGTCGAGTTCCTCCTCGAGACGGCGGGGGAGCGCACCGGCGAGGTCGTCTTCATCGAGATGAACCCGCGCATCCAGGTCGAGCACACGGTGACCGAGGAGGTCACCGACGTCGACCTCGTCCAGGCGCAGATGCGCATCGCCAGCGGTCAGACGCTCGCCGAGATCGGCCTCACGCAGGACTCGATCCGCCTGCGCGGTGCGGCGCTGCAGTGCCGCATCACCACCGAGGACCCCACGCAGGGCTTCCGGCCCGACACCGGCAAGATCACCACGTACCGCTCGCCGGGCGGTGCCGGCATCCGCCTCGACGGCGGGACCGTGCACCAGGGTGCCCAGATCAGCCCGCACTTCGACTCGATGCTCTCCAAGCTCACCTGCCGCGGACGCGACTTCCCCGCCGCAGTCGCGCGTGCCCGTCGCGCGCTGGCGGAGTTCCGCATCCGCGGCGTCGCCACGAACATCCCCTTCCTGCAGGCGCTCCTGGATGACGAGGCGTTCATCTCGGGCGACGTCAGCACCTCGTTCATCGACGAGCGCCCCGAGCTCCTGCGCGGCCGCGAGTCCAAGGACCGCGGCACCAAGCTGCTCACCTGGCTCGTCGAGAAGACGGTCAACGCCCCGAACGGGCCGCGACCGCTGAGCATCGACCCGCTCAGCAAGCTCCCCGCCCTCGACGCGGCCGCCGAGCCCGTGCCCGGTTCGCGTCAGCGCCTGCTCGAGCTGGGTCCCGAGCGTTTCGCCGCCGACCTGCGCGCGCAGAACGCCCTGGCCGTCACCGAGACCACCTTCCGCGACGCGCATCAGTCGCTGCTGGCGACCCGCGTCCGTACGCGCGACCTCGTCGCCGCGGCGCCCGCCGTCGCGCAGCTGACCCCCGAGCTGCTTTCGGTCGAGGCCTGGGGTGGGGCGACCTACGACGTCGCGCTGCGCTTCCTCGGCGAGGACCCCTGGGAGCGCCTGGACAAGCTGCGCACGGCGCTGCCGAACGTCGCGATCCAGATGCTGCTGCGGGGGCGCAACACGGTCGGCTACACGCCGTACCCGACGAAGGTCACCGACGCCTTCGTGCGCGAGGCCGCAGACAGCGGCATCGACATCTTCCGCATCTTCGACGCCCTCAACGACGTCTCGCAGATGCGGCCGGCGATCGACGCCGTACGCGATACCGGGACGACGATCGCCGAGGTGGCGCTCTGCTACACCGGCGACCTGCTCAACCCCGCCGAGTCGCTCTACACGCTGGACTACTACCTGCGCCTGGCCGAGCAGATCGTGGACGCCGGGCCCACGTCCTCGCGATCAAGGACATGGCCGGGCTCCTGCGACCCGGTGCCGCCTCCACGCTTGTGCGCGCGCTGCGCGAGCGCTTCGACCTGCCGGTGCACCTGCACACGCACGACACCGCCGGCGGCCAGCTCGCGACGCTGCTCGCGGCCAGCGAGGCCGGTGTCGATGCGGTGGATGCGGCATCCGCCCCGCTCTCGGGCACGACCAGCCAGCCCTCGCTCTCGGCGCTCGTGGCGGCGCTGTCGCACACCGCGCGCGACACCGGACTGGATCTCGACGCCGTTTCGAGCCTCGAGCCCTACTGGGAGGCGGTGCGCCATCAGTACGCACCCTACGAGTCGGGTCTCCCCGGCCCCACCGGCCGCGTCTACCACCACGAGATCCCGGGCGGGCAGCTCTCGAACCTGCGCCAGCAGGCCAAGGCGCTGGGCCTCGCCGAGGACTTCGAGCTCATCGAGGACATGTATGCCGCGGCCGACGCGATCCTCGGACGCGTGCCGAAGGTGACGCCCTCCTCGAAGGTCGTGGGCGATCTCGCCCTGCACCTGGCCGCCGTCCGCGCCGACCCGGCGGAGTTCGAGGCCAACCCCGAGCGCTTCGACGTGCCCGACTCGGTCGTGGGCTTCATGGCCGGCGAGCTCGGCGACCTTCCGGGTGGCTGGCCCGAGCCCTTCCGCAGCAAGGTGCTCGCCGGGCGCGAGGTGCGCGTCGGCGTGACCGAGGTGTCGGCAGAGGACGATGCGGCTCTCGGCGGCGACAGCGAGACCCGGCGCGACGCGCTGAACCGGCTGCTGTTCCCCGGACCGACCAAGGAGCTCGCCGAAGTGCGCGAGCGCTACGGCGACGTCTCCGTGCTCGACACGGGCGACTACCTGTACGGGCTCACCGCCGGTGAGGAGCACGTCGTCGAGATCGACCGCGGCGTCCAGCTCTACGCCGGTCTCGTCGCGATCGGTGACGTGGACGACAAGGGCATGCGCACGGTCATGACCACGCTCAACGGCCAGCTGCGCCCCGTCTCGGTGCGCGACGAGGCCGTCGCCGTCGACAGCGTCGAGGTGGAGAAGGCCGACACCTCGGTGCCCGGTCAGATCGCCGCCCCGTTCTCCGGCGTCGTCACGCTCAAGACCGAGGTCGGAGCCCGGGTGCGCGCCGGCGAACCGATCGCCTCGATCGAGGCGATGAAGATGGAGGCGGCCATCACCGCATCCGTCGACGGGGTCGTCGAGCGCCTCGCGATCGGCCCGACCCAGCAGGTCGACGCCGGTGATCTTTTGGTCGTGATCCGCCCGGCACACTAACCTTGACCGGTCAGCACGATCGAGAAAGTCAGGTGGCATGAGCGGCAAGAAGGACGACGCGCATACAGAGGACGAGTCCCTGGGTGTGCTCGACGAGGCTGCGTCGGTCGACACCATGGGCATCGGCATCCTCGGCGGCACGGCGCAGGTCAGCGTCTCGCTGCCGATGACGGACGACGACTCCGATGACGATGTCGTCGACGACGACGCCGTGGTCGGGGAACTCCTCGACGGCAGCTCCGAGGACGCGGCTGCGGGGGAGATCAGCGCTGCGTCCGGGGAGGACTCCGACGTCGCGGAGGCGGATCCCGCAGAGCCCGTCGACTCCACGGCGGCCTTCGCCGACGACTCCGTCATCGTGATCGAGGTCGCACCGGAGCCCGAGCCGGAGATCGCGCCGGAGGTCGTCGTGGAGACCCCGATCGAGGAGTCGCCCGAGGAGTCGCCCGAGGCGGAGGCCGCCTTCGACGACGACATCGTCAACCTCGACGAGATCGAGATCGATGAGCCGGAGCTCGACCGGACCGCACCCGACGACACCGCAACGGATGTCGGCGCCGCCGACGGCGTCGCATCCGCCGAGGACGAGGAAGAAGACCCTCCTGTGAACGCATCCAAGGACGACAAGGCCGTCGAGACGGCTCGTCTGGCATCCGATTCCGCCCGAGTCGCGCCGCGCACGGACGTGACGCTCACCTCCAAGCGGCTGGGCGAGCTGAGCGAGCCCTCTCGCGAGTCGGCGGACCTGCTCACCTCCGACCGTCTGCTGGAGCCGAGCCATCGCGCCAAGCCCGAGCCCGAGGGCGCCTGGCCGCACTTCCTGTACACGGTCTCGGGCCGCCTCATCAACATCGGTGACAGCAAGCCGGCCCGTGCCCGCAAACAGCTCTCGGCGCGCATCGCCGGAAGCCTCCCCGGCGGCGCACGTTTCGTGGCCGTGCTCTCCCGCAAGGGCGGCGTGGGCAAGACGACCGTGACCACCCTCCTGGGGATGGCGCTGGCCGACGCCCGCGACGACCGCATCGTCGCCGTCGACGCGAATCCCGATCGGGGCACGCTCGCCGACCGCATCGCCCACCAGGGCACGAAGTCGGTGCGGGAGCTGGCCCGCATCAGCGAAGAGGTGCACGGCTACCAGGACATCTCGGCAATCGTCGGCCGCGACGCCACGCGCCTGGACGTCATCGCCTCGGATGCCGACCCCCACATCGCCGAGGCCTTCGGCGACGTCGACTACCGCCGTGTCGCCGAGGTCGCCGCGCACTACTACTCCGTCGTCCTCACCGACACGGGGACCGGCATCGTGCACTCGGTGATGACCGAGACGCTCGACCAGGCCGACCAGGTCGTGATCGTCGCCGGGCTCAGCGTCGACGAGGCGCGTCTGGCCTCGGAGACCCTCACCTGGCTGGAGACCAACGACCGCGCCGATCTCGCCCGTGATGCGATCGTCGTGCTCAACAAGGCGGTGCCGGGCAAGCCCATCGTCCAGGAGGACGAGCTGGAGAAGCACTTCGCCTCGCGCGTGCGCCACGTCGTGCGCATGCCCTACGACCCGCAGATCGCCGCCGGCGGCGAGATCGCCTTCGCCGAGCTGCAGCCGGAGACCCGGCAGGCGGCCCGGAGCCTCGCCGCGCTCGTCGTCGAGAGCCTGCGCGCCCGGTCGGCCTGATGACGGTTCGCGAGATCCGGCTCTTCGGCGACCCCGTGCTGCGCACGGTCTGCACGCCGATCGGCGACATCGACGACGGCGTGCGCGCCCTCGTGCAGGACCTGCTCGACAGCGTGGAGCTGCCGGGGCGTGCCGGGGTGGCCGCCCCGCAGATCGGCGTCGCGCTGCGGGCGTTCAGCTACAACATCGACGGCGACATCGGCTACGTGCTCAACCCGGAGCTCGTCGAGGTGCGGGGCGACCCCGTCCCGACCGGCGAGGGGTGCCTTTCGGTGCCCGGGCTCTGGCACGACGCGCTCCGGCATCCCTGGGCGCGGGTGGAGGGCATCGACCTCGACGGGAACCCGGTCGTCCTCGAGGGCGAAGGGCTGCTCGCCCAGGCGCTGCAGCACGAGACCGACCACCTCGACGGCAAGGTCTACCTCTCGCGCCTGGCGCCGGAGACGCGCCGCCAGGCGATGCGCGAGGTGCGCGAGAGCAGCTGGTTCTGATATGGCCCGGGGTCACCGCTGCGAAGCAGCGTTGAGGCGGGAACATATCAACGTTGAGCGAGCCCGCGCGCGGCGCGAGCGAGTCGAAACGGCCTGGCGTCTCTGCGGTTGACGCCAGGCCGTTCTCAGACTCGAAGCTCAGCCGACCGGCGTGTTCGTGGTCGTGACCGGCTCGCTGTAGATCGCCTCGATCTCGTCGGCGAAGTCGTCGAGGATGACGCCGCGCTTGATCGACATCTTTGGCGTCAGGTGACCCGAGGCCTCCGTCCACTCGGTGTCGAGGATCGTGAACTTGCGGATCGACTCGGCGCGCGAAACGGCCTTGTTGGCCCGGTCGATCGCCGTCTGGATCTCGTCTCGCACAGCCGCGTGCGTCGCGGCATCCGACAGCGACAGGTCTTCGGGCAGACCGTTGTTGGCCAGCCAGGTCGGCAGCATCTCGCTGTCGAGAGTCACCAGTGCCGAGATGAACGGCTTCTGGTCGCCCACGACGACGATCTGGCTGACGATCGGGTTCGCGCGCACCGGATCCTCGAGCACGGCCGGGGCGACGTTCTTGCCGCCGGCGGTGACGATGATCTCCTTCTTGCGGCCGGTGACCGTGAGGAAGCCCTCGGAGTCGATCGTGCCGATGTCGCCGGTCTTGAACCACTCGCCGTCGAAGGCCTCGGCGGTGGCCTCGGGGTTGCGCCAGTACTCCTTGAAGACGTTGATGCCGCGGACCTCGATCTCGCCGTCTTCGGCGATGCGGATGCCGACGCCGGGGATCGCGGGCCCGACGGTGCCGATCTTCGACTTGTCGGCGAGGTTCACCGTCGCCGGCGCCGTCGTCTCGGTCAGGCCGTAGCCCTCGAGGATGTGGACGCCGAGGCTGTGGAAGAAGTGGCCGAGACGCGGGCCGAGGGAGCAGAGCCCGAGACGGCGTAGCGGACGTTCCCGCCCATGGCCGTGCGGAGCTTGCTGTAGACGAGCTTGTCGAACAGCCCGAACTTGATCTTCATGCCCAGCGGGATCTTCTCGCCGTCCTGCAGGCGGCGCGAATGCTCGATGGCGACGGACGCGGCGGCGCGGAAGATCTTGCCCTTGCCTCCGGCCTCGGCCTTCTGCTCGGCCGAGTTGTAGACCTTCTCGAACACGCGGGGTACGGCCAACAGGAAGGTCGGCTTGAACGAGCCGAGCGCCTGCAGCAGTTGCTTGGTGTCGGGCTGGTGCCCGGTGCGGACGCCGGCGTGGATGTTCAGGATCGAGATGAAGCGCGCGAAGACGTGTGCGGTCGTGATGAACAGCACCGTCGAGGCGCCCGGCATCGAGACGACGACGTCGAGGGCCTTGGCCGAGTTGCGCACGAGCTCGACGAAGTTGCTGTGCGTGAGCACGCATCCCTTCGGGCGGCCGGTGGAGCCGGAGGTGTAGATGAGGGTCGCGATGTCGGAGCCGATCGCGAGATTGCGGCGGCGCTCGATCTCGGCGTCGTCGACGTCGGCGCCCTGCGCGGTGAGCGTGCTCAGCGCGTCGAGGTGCATCTGCCAGACCTCGCGCACGAGCGGGAGTTCACTGCGGACCTCGTCGACGCGGGCGTTGTGCTCGGCGGACTCGACGATGAGCGCGATGGCCCGGAGTCCTCCATGATCCACTGGATCTGCGCGGGCGAGCTCGTCTCGTAGATCGGCACCATGACCGCGCCGGCATAGAAGAGCGCGAAGTCGACGAGGCTCCACTCGTAGGTGGTGCGGGCGATGAAGCCGACCTTGTCGCCGGGCTGGATGCCGGCGGCGGCGAATCCCTTGGCCAGGGCGATCACGGCGGTCTGGAAGTCGGCCGCGCTCACGTCGCGCCACCCTCGCCTCGGGCACGGAGAACAGAGCCAGGTTCGGCGTCTTCTCCACGCGCTGGACCAGCAGATCGGTGATGTTCGCCTCGGGATCGGCGGGCACGATCGCGGGGATGTCAAATTGGGACACGGCAACTCCTTCGGTACCGGACAGTGCGGTAATTCCTCCGAGTCTAAGGCACAGGGCGTCACTGCGACGGTCGTTTTTGGGATCCAGTCGCACTGATTCTGAGACCCAGACGCAGTCGGATGCCGCAGTCTCCGGCCCGCCGGACAGCACCCTGTGCCGGGGCGGTCGAGGGCTAGAATCACGAGGGTGTTCTACTGGTTGATGAAGTACGTCGTGATCGGCCCGGTGGTCAAGGCGATCTTCCGGCCGTGGATCGTCGGGCGCGGGCACGTCCCTCCGAAGGCGCCGCGATCCTCGCGAGCAACCACCTCTCCTTCGTCGACTCGATCTTCCTCCCGCTCATGATCGATCGTCCGGTCTCGTTCCTCGCCAAGAGCGACTACTTCACCGGGAAAGGGCTCAAGGGGTGGGCCACACGTGTGTTCTTCAAGGCGACCGGACAGCTTCCTATCGACCGCTCCGGCGGCAAGGCCTCGGAGGCCTCGCTGAACACCGGCCTGCAGGTGCTCGGGCGCGGCGACCTTCTCGGCATCTACCCGGAGGGCACCCGCAGCCCCGACGGCAAGCTCTACCGGGGCCGGACGGGCATCGCGCGCATGGCGCTGGAGGCGAAGGTGCCGGTGGTCCGCTGGTCATGGTCGACACCGACACGATGATGCCGATCGGAACGCGGATGCCGCGCATCGTCCGCGTCGGCATCGTCATCGGGGAGCCGCTGGACTTCTCCCGCTACGAGGGGATGGAGAACGACCGCTACATCCTCCGTTCGGTCACCGACGAGATCATGGTCGCCCTCCAGCGGCTGGGGGAGCAGGAGTACGACGACGTCTACGCCTCTACCGTGAAAGACCGGCTCCCGGCGCGGCGCGGCTGAGCACTCGCGTGCCGCGGCCGGCGCTGCGGCACCCGCTCGTCACCGGGGTCTTCGGACCTCGCCGACCGCACTAAGCTGGAGTAATGCTCAAGCACCTCGATGCCCTCGACGCGTGGCGCTCGCTCCCGATCAAGCAGCAGCCGCAGTGGCCGGACACGGCGCACGTCGCCGCCGTCTCCGAGCAGCTCGCTGGGCTGCCGCCCCTCGTCTTCGCCGGCGAGGTCGACAATCTCCGCGATCGCCTGGCGCGTGCGGCATCCGGTCAGGCCTTCCTCCTGCAGGGCGGCGACTGCGCCGAGACCTTCGCCGGGGCCACCGCCGACCAGATCCGCAACCGCATCAAGACGGTGCTGCAGATGGCCGTCGTGCTCACCTACGGCGCCTCCATGCCCGTGGTGAAGATGGGCCGCATGGCGGGCAGTTCGCCAAGCCGCGCTCGAGCGACACCGAGACCCGCGGCGATGTCACGCTGCCGGCCTACCGCGGCGACATCGTCAACGGCTACGACTTCACCGAGGCCTCCCGCACCGCCGATCCGGGGCGTCTGCTGCAGGGCTACCACATGGCGGCCTCGACGCTGAACCTCATCCGCGCCTTCACCCAGGGCGGCTTCGCCGATCTCCGCGAGGTGCACTCGTGGAACAAGGGCTTCGCGCAGAACCCGGCCAACCAGCGTTACGAGCGCATGGCCGCCGAGATCGACCGCGCCATCAAGTTCATGGAGGCGGCCGGCGCCGACTTCGACGAGCTGCGGCGCGTGGAGTTCTTCACCGGCCACGAGGGCCTGCTCATGGACTACGAGCGCCCGATGACCCGCATCGACTCGCGCACCGACACGCCGTACAACACCTCCGCGCACTTCCTGTGGATCGGGGAGCGCACGCGCGAGCTCGACGGCGCACACGTCGACTACTTCTCGAAGATCCGCAACCCGATCGGCGTCAAGCTCGGCCCGACGACCACGCCCGAGACGGCGCTGGCGCTCATCGACAAGCTCGACCCCGAGCGCGAGCCCGGGCGTCTGACGTTCATCACGCGCATGGGCGCGGGCAAGATCCGCGACGCCCTGCCACCGCTGCTGGAGGCGGTGAAAGACTCCGGCGCCACCCCGCTGTGGGTCACCGACCCCATGCACGGCAACGGCATCACCACGCCCACCGGCTACAAGACGCGCCGCTTCGACGACGTCATCGACGAGGTGCGCGGATTCTTCGAGGCGCACCGCGCCGTGGGCACGTTCCCGGCGGCATCCACGTCGAGCTCACCGGCGACGACGTGACCGAATGCCTGGGGGGATCCGAGCAGATCGACGAGGCAGGCCTCGCGACCCGCTACGAGAGCCTGTGCGACCCGCGCCTGAACCACATGCAGAGCCTGGAGCTGGCTTTCCTCGTCGCCGAGGAGCTCGAGCGCCGCTGAGCGCGGACGACGGATGCCGCGGCATCCGTCTGGCTGCCCGTCGTCTCGGTCGAGAAGCGCGCAGCCGCTGCTGAAGGGCGATTCGTCGTTCTCGCGGTGGGACGCTGCCGATCAGCCTACGGCGATGACCCGCACCTCGGTGCCGCGCACACGCCACTCGCCGGCGGGGGATCGGTGCGCTGCACCGAGAAGATGTCCCAGAAGAACTCGGGCACGAGGGTCGTCGGTCGGAAGCCGAGACCCGTGAGCGTGTCCATGGCGTTGCGGACCGACCCGTCGCTGAGATCGGGGATCTCGATGGGCGCGGGGCCGTCCGACACGATGAGCCGCACCGTCTCGCCCGGGCGCCAGTTGCCCTCGCTGCTGCGGTCGGCGATGCCGATGACGCGGTCCGCGGCGACCGACTCGTGATGGCGGCGGGTCAGCTCGTCGTCCACGTCGAGGCCGCTCTGCTCGAGCACCCGTGTGGCGTCCGGCACAGAGAGCCCGCTGACGTCGGGCACGGGACCGACCGACACCAACAGGGTGGCCGAGTCGCCGTCGTAGAGCTCGCAGCCGTCGTTGCAGCGGTAGGAGTCCGCACCGGATGCCGGATGAATGGTCGCGCGGGCGACGGCGTCGCGCGCGGTCTGGTCGGAGAAGATGGACTCGTCGTCGTCGACGGTCACGCCGAGCGACTCCAGCTGCGCGCGGACCTCGGCCGCATCCCGACCACGGAGCGCCTCGACCCTGTGCAGCTGCGGTCCGAGGGAGACGAACACGGTCACGAGCTCGTTCGCCTCGAGCCGCTCGCCCTCCTCGGGGTCGGAGCGGATGACGACGCCCTCGGCGACCTCACGGGTATGCTCGCCCTCTTCGGCGGCACGCAGCCCCACCTCGGCGAGGACGTCTTCGGCTTCCTCGAAGCTGCTGAGGCCGGCCAGCGGCGGAACCGCGATGAGCGCTCCGGGACCGGAGCCGAACCACCAGCCGGCGCCGCCGGCGAGCACGGCCAGCAGCAGCACGAGCGCGAGCAGCCAACCGCCGCGGGAACGGCGGCGGCGGGTGCGTCGTCGAAGACGGGAGGCGTTGTCCTCCTGCCGCTCGACGGTGACGGTCGGCGCGGTGGAGGCCAACGTCCCGGGGAGCACCTTCGTGATGTCGACCGAGTCGCTGAACGCCTTCGTCGTCGCGGGCGGCGCGATCGGGGGAGCAGTCAGCGGACTGATGCCGAGTTCGCGCTCGATCTGGCGCAGACGGTCGAGCATCTCCTTGGCGTCGCGCGGGCGCTCGTCGGGCGTCTTCTCGGTCGCCCACAGCACGAGCTCGTCGAGAGGCTCGGGAATCGACGGGTTCCGGATGCTGGGACGGGGCACCGATTCTGTCGCATGCTGGAAGGCGATCTGCATGGGCTGCTCGCCCTTGTAGGGCTGCTCGCCGGTGAGCATCTCGTAGAGCATGATGCCGAGGGCGTAGATGTCGCTGCGGGCATCTGCGGTGCCGCGGGTGACGAGCTCGGGGCGAGATAGGCGATCGTGCCCAGCAACTGCTGCCCGGTGGCGGTGTTCGCGGTGGAGGCGCGCGCCAGGCCGAAGTCGCCGATCTTGATGCGCCCGTCTTCGGCGAGCAGGACGTTCTCGGGCTTCACATCGCGATGGACGATCCCGGCCTTGTGCGCGGCGACGAGGCCGGAGAGCACGGCATCCATGATCGTCACCGCCTGTTCGAGCGTGAGCCGCCGCTGCTCGCGCAGGAGTTCTCGCAGGGTGATGCCGGGAAGGTACTCCATGACGAGGTAGGCGAGCTCGCCGTCCTGCCCCTGGTCGTAGACGTTGACGACGTTCGGATCCGCCAGGCGCGCGGCGGCGCGGGCCTCCTGGATGAAGCGGCTCTGGAAGACCGAATCGTCGCTCAGATGCCCGTGCATCACCTTGAGCGCGACACGGCGCTCCAGGCGCAGGTCGGTGGCGACGTACACGGTGGCCATCCCGCCCGGGCGATGCGCGCGCGCACCCGGTAGCGGCCGTCAACAAGCTGCCCGATGAGAGGGTCGGCCTGCTGATTCGAAGTCACATCGCGAGTCTATGGAGAAACCGCGAACCTGCAGGGGAGGCGCACCCCTGAAGGCGCGAGATTCCGCCGTGTTTCAGCCGTGGAGGGCGAGCCACTGATAGGCCTGTGTCTCCCACTGGCCGTACCGGTCGGGGAAGGCCGAGATCTGCACCCGCTGTGCGGCGACAGTGAAGGCCATCGACTCCCAGCCGGCGATGTCGAGCAGCCCGCGGGTCTTGCCCGCGTTCGGGTTGCCCGGACCGCCGTAGAAGGCCCGGATGCTGCGGTCCCGGTCCATGATCTGCTCCGGTGTTCCCCAGCCCGTGCTCGGACGCTGCTGGAACAGGCCGAGCGAGTCGCGGTCGCCATAGTCGAGGTTGCGCATCGAGGACTCCACCATGGCTGCGGCCAGGGCGATGGCGATGCCGCGCTCGGAGACACCGAGTTCGCGGCCGATCCGGATGATGAGCTGGGCGTTGTCGATCTGCGCACCGCTGAGCGTCGCCGTCCGCTGCGGAGGGCTCGCGCTGCCTGCCGGCGCGCCGGAGGATCCGGAGGACGAACCCGACGACGAGCCGGAGGACGATCCCGACGACGATCCCGACGACGTGCCGCCGGGGATGGTGAGCTTCTGGCCGACGTAGATGATGGCGTTGCTGCCGATCTTGTTGGCGGTGAGGATCGCGTTGACGGTCGTGCCGTACTTCCGGGCGATGTCGTAGACGGTGTCGCCGCGGACGACAGTGTGCGTCTTCGCCGAGGCGGAGGTCTTCGGTGCGGAGGTCGATGTCTTGCTGGACGAGCTGCTGGATGAGGACGTGGTCGAGGTCGTCCCTGGGATGGTGAGCTTCTGGCCGACACGGATGAGCGCGTTGCTGCCGATCTTGTTGGCGGTGAGGATGGCCTTGACAGTGCTGCCGTACTTCTTCGCGATCGCGTAGACGGTGTCGCCGCGGACGACGGTGTGCGTCTTCGCCGAGGCGGAGGTCTTCGGTGCCGAGGTCGAGGTCTTGCTGGACGAGCTGCTGGATGAGTTGCTCGACGAAGACGTGGTCGAGGTCGTCCCCGGGATGGTGAGCTTCTGTCCCGGGAATATGAGCGCGTTGCCGCCGATCTTGTTGGCGGTGAGGATGGCGCTGACTGTGCTGCCGTATTTCTTCGCGATCGCGTAGACGGTGTCGCCGCGGACGACGGTGTGCGTCTTGGCCGTAGCCGTCTTCGATGCGGGTGGCGTGCTCTGCGTCGCGGAGGTGCCGCCTGCCGCGGCCGCTGACGAGGGAGGCGCGGTCAGACGCACGGTCTGTCCGGGGTAGACCACGCTGCGCCAGCCGAGGGTGTTCCAGTCGAGTACATCGGCGGTCGCGAGGCCGAAGCGCGAGGCGATCCCCGAGATCGTGTCGCCGCTGCGCACCGTGTAGGTCGTCGGCCGTGCGGATGCCGACTGGGCGATGTTCTCGGACGCCATACTCACGTACGACGATGTCGCGGGCACAGCCGCTCGCATGGCGGCCAGCTGTGCCACAGTCGGCACGCTGGGCACCGATGCATGGTGCCGGACAGGCTCGGTCTCGGCCGCGGCCGACGTGGGAATCAGCGTTGCGGCGAGTGTGCCGATCACGGCGATCGGTGCAGGAACGGCGCGTCGCAACAGGCTTCGGGTTGGATTGTGGTGTATCAAGATCGCCCCCTCTGACCCTGAACACGGTGTCACGAAAGTAAATTCAAGTCAATAAGAGTGACTCAAGTGGCTGGTGTGAATAGCGCTGTCGATCACGACCTGAGATAGTTGCTAGGTGGCTGAGCAAGAACTTCCGACCGTGCCCACGCAGTGGCTGACCATGCCCGAGCTGATCGAGATCCTCGGCGAATCGCAAGGGCGCGTGCGCCGTCTGCTGGCCGAGAGGTATCTGGTCGGCTCCCGGCGCAACGGCCCGCTCACCGTGCCCTCCGTCTTCATCGTCGGCGGGCGTCCGCTCGCCTCGCTGCGCGGGACGGTGATCGCCCTCCAGGACGCCGGCTTCGATGATGACGAGCTCATCGACTGGCTGCTGACCGCCGAGGAGTCCCTGGGGCGTGCGCCCATAGAGGCGCTCCTCGCGGGGCACAAGAGCGAGGTGCGGCGCGTCGCGCGTGCTCTGGCATGATCCGCCGCCTATGAGGTGCGCACGGTCGCCGCGCGCGCGAGCTCGCGCAGTTCGCTGACCGAGGCGTTGTCGAGTGCGGCGCCGCTCAGTGCCCGCTCCGCCTCCTTCGCCGACGTCGCGATGATCTCCTCGACGCGCTCCAGAGCGCCCGAGTCGCGCATCGTCGCCCGCAGCAGTCCGATCTGCTCGTCGCCGAGCCCCGGCTCTCCGAGCAGTTCGTCGATCGCCTGACGGATGCCGGCGGGCACCGCGGCGCGGGTCAGCGCCACCAGGAGCGTGCGCTTGCCTTCTCGCAGGTCGTCGCCGGCCGGCTTCCCCGTCACCTCGGGGTCGCCGAACACGCCCAGGACATCGTCGCGAAGCTGGAAGGCGATGCCCAGCGGCCTGCCGAAGGCGCTCAGCGCCGCGTGCTGCTCCGCATCCGCGCCCGCGAGCGCAGCGCCCAGAAGCAACGGGTGCTCGACGCTGTAGCGGGCGGACTTGAGCGAGACGATGCGCAGAGCGCGCGCGGCGTGCTCGTCGTCGGGAATCAGGGTCCACGCCGACTCCTCGGCGATGTCGAGGAACTGCCCGACCGTGACGTCCCGGCGCATCTGCGCATAGAGGCCCGCACGGATGCCGCATGGGCGTGCTCGGTCAGCGCCTCCTCGAGCAGATCATCGCTCCAGGCCAGGAGCAGGTCGCCGAGCAGGATCGCCGAGGAGCGGCCGAAGCCCTCTGCGTCTCCACGCCAGCGGAGCTCCTCGTGGCGGCTCTCGAGGGCGCGGTGGGCCGCCGGTCGCCCACGGCGCGTGTCGGAGTTGTCGATGATGTCGTCGTGCACGAGCGCGGCCGCCTGGAAGGCCTCCAGCGATGCGCACACGGCCCACAGTGCGTCCGGTTCGGGGGAGTGCGCGGCGGCACGGCGCGCCACGGCGCTCCACCCGGCATGGCAGAAGCGGGCCCGCATCCGCTTGCCGCCGTTCAACGCGGATTCGGCCGCATCGAAGAGGATGCCGGCATCCGGCCCGTACTCGGAGCCCGATCGTCTCATCTCCTCGACGAAGCGGCGCAGGCGCTGCTCGACCGCGCCGATCACAGGGGAGGGGGTGCTCACCTCTCCAGCCTACGAGCATTCAGCGGGAACCTAGCCTCCGGCCTCGTGCGGGACTAGAATGGAGAGACGAATTCTACCCGAGGGGGTCGCCATGCCGCTGTCTGAACAGGAGCAGCGTCTGCTCGACGAGATGGAACGCCATCTCCTCCGCAATGACGCCGATGTCGTCAGCGCGCCCTCGGGTGACCGCACGCTCAGCTACCGCAACCTCGTCTATGGCGCGCTGCTGCTCATCGTGGGCATCGGCGCTCTCGTCGCGGGCGTCATCATCGGCGATGTCGTGGGCATCGTCGTCGGCGTCGTCGGCTTCGCCGCGATGTTCGCCGGCGTGATGTTCGCGATCACCCCGTCGCGTCGCGTCTCGCCCGAGGCGACACGCCCACCTCGCCCCTCTTCGTCCGGCGGACCTTCGCAGGCGGCGTTCATGGACCACATGAACGAACGCTGGGATCGCCGTCAAGACGGTCGCTGACCGCCGCTTTCCTCTCGGCTCGGATGCTTCGGCATCCGGGCCTTTTTTCATGCCCTGAAGCGGGCTCGTCGTACGCCGGTCGGCGATTTCCCTCCACTTTCCCTCCACCGCGCTCCACCCGCGAAGAGCCTTGATTTTCTGCGGGTTTCGGTTCCTCTCCTCTCGCGTCGGTCACGACCTCTGCTGAGAGTTGTCTGCATTGTCGTAGGAAAGTGGAGGATTGTGGAGTAAAGTGGGGCACACCTCGGGAGTGGCCGGCCGAAGAGGGGTGATGGCCAGATGCTGTTGGGAACGCACACGCCGAAGCTCGACGACAAAGGGCGCGTCATCCTCCCCGCGAAGTTCCGCGAGGATCTCGCCGGTGGCATCGTCGTCACGCGCGGACAGGAGCGCTGCCTCTACGTCTTCAGCTCCGCGGAGTTCGAGTCGCTGCACGAGCGCATCCGGCAGGCACCCTCAGCAACAAGCAGGCGCGCGACTTCATGCGCATGTTCCTCTCCGGAGCGAGCGCAGAGATGCCCGACAGCCAGAACCGCATCACGATCCCCGCGCACCTGCGCACCTACGCCGGCCTGGAGAAGGAGCTCGTCGTCACCGGCGTCGGCGCCCACGCCGAGATCTGGGACGCGCAGGCCTGGAACGACTATCTGGAAAGCAATGAAGAGAGCTACTCGGACATGGAGCAGGAGGTGATCCCGGGACTGTTCTGACCTTCGGCTGCGATGCCCCGCCGCTGCCCCGGCATCCTTCCCCTGTGCCGGGTCGGACGGAGGGGATCGGAGCCGAAGGCCACCCGAGAAGACCATGAGCCTCCGCGACATCCACACCCTGTCCTGCTCGACCGCTGCGTCGAGCTGCTCGCGCCCGCCCTCTCCGAGCCCGGCGCGATCCTCGTCGACGCCACCCTCGGCATGGGCGGCCACGCCGAGGCCTTCCTCGAGCGCTTCGACGGCATCCGCCTCATCGGACTCGACCGCGACACCGACGCCCTGCGCATCGCGGGGGAGCGACTGGCGCGCTTCTCGGATCGCACCGCTCTCGTGCACACGGTGTACGACGCGATCGGACGGCACGCCGCCGGCGCCTCGGCGATCCTGTTCGACCTCGGCGTCTCCTCGCTCCAGCTCGACGAGGCCGGTCGCGGATTCGCCTACTCCAAGGACGCACCCTTGGACATGCGCATGGACCAGACCGGCGGCATCACGGCCGCCGACGTGCTGGCGACCTACAGCGAGGGGCAGCTGCGCCGCATCTTCGAGCGCTTCGGCGAGGAGAAGCTGGCCGGCCGCTATGCGCGCGCCATCCTGGCCGCGCGTCGGGAGGCGCCGCTGGAGCGCTCCGGTCAGCTCGTCGACGTCCTGGTCGCCGCGACGCCCGCTGCCGCCCAGCGCGCCGGGCACCCCGCGAAGCGGGTCTTCCAGGCTCTGCGCATCGAGGTCAACTCCGAGCTGAGCGTCCTCGCCGACGCGATTCCCGCCGCCATGGACTCCCTCCGCGTCGGCGGGCGCATCGTCGTGATGTCGTATCAGTCGCTGGAGGACCGCCTCGTCAAGCAGGCGTTCGCCGCGGCCTCCTCCTCGACGGCCCCTGCCGGGCTGCCCATGGAGCTCCCGGAGCACGCACCGCGTTTCCGCGCGCTCACCAAGGGTGCCGAGCTCGCGGACGAGGCGGAGCGCGCGCGCAACCCCCGGGCGATCCCGGTGCGCCTGCGTGCCGCAGAGAAGCTGAGGGATGCCGCATGAGCGCCGAACTCGCCTTCGTGAACCTGCCCGAGCGGGAGGCTCCGGCAGAGGCGCCCGGGCTTCGGCTGCGGGTCGTCGATCGACCTGCCCGACGGCGCCGGCCCACGCTCGCCTCCGCTCTCATCGCGGTGCTGTTCGCCGGCCTCGTCGCCGCTGCGCAGATGACCCTGTCGATCGCGACGACCCAGGACTCGTTCGTGCTCGCGGGCCTCCGTGCCGAGCAGCGCGAACTGACGCTGCAGACGCAGTCCGTACAGGCGCAGCTGACCGGCCTCAGCTCGCCGCAGTACCTGGCCGCCAACGCCGACGCGCTCGGCATGGTCGTCGCCGGCACGCCGGGCTATCTGCGGCTGAGCGATGCGACGATCCTCGGCCCGGGCGCCTCGGCGACCGGGAAATCGACGGTCCGGCCCAACAGCCGCACGAACGTGAGCAACGCACTGGTCGCCGACACGCCGCTGATCACGAATCCGAGGGCCACGATCCAGGGCGCGGTGCCGGTCGCCGGGGCGGGCCCGACCGTCGTGGAGGAGCCTGTCATAGATCTGCCGCCGGCGATCACCGATGGGCTGCCCAGCCCGAACACGCACTGAACATGAACAACGACACGGGGGAGACATGACGACCAGGGCCACACGCAGTCCGCGCCGTCGCACGGTCGTGGCTCTCGCCGTCGTGCTCGCCGTCTTCGCTGCCTTCGTGGTGCGCCTCGTCGACATCCAGGTCGTCAACGCCAGCGGTCACGTCGCCGACGCGCAGCAGACCGGACGGCTCGGGGTGGAGCGGACGCTCCCGGGGACGCGAGGGCCGATCGTCGACGAGAACGGCACGACGCTCGCCTCCTCCGTGCTGGTCTACGACGCACAGCTGGATCCCTCGCTCATCCACGGGCTGGAGACGGACACGAAGCGTCCGCCGAAGGTCCCCTGGGCGGAGGCCTCCGAGCAGATCGCCGAGATCATCGGCGTGCCGGGCGAGGAGATCCGCGCCAAGGTCGCCGAGGCCATCGAGACGAACCCGGACTCGCAGTACCTGCCCTGGCGAAGTCGCTCACGACCGATCAGTTCCTCGCACTGCGCGACCTCTCGCTGCCCTACCTGCACATGCCTGCGCAGAATACGCGGATCTACCCGAACGGGGCTGTGGCGGGGAACATCATCGGCTTCGTCGGCTCGGACGGCGTGCCCCTCGCGGGATACGAGCTCATGGCCGAGGAGTGCCTCGCTCCGATCGATGGCCAGCAGACCTACCTGCGCGGCACGACCGGCGTGGCGATCCCCGGAAGCGAGGAGGTCACAGAGCCGATCGACGGCGGTACCCTCCAGCTGACGATCAACAGCGAGTTGAACTGGTACCTGCAGCAGATGATCGCCGAAGAGGTCAAGACCCAGCGTGCGCTCTCCGGCTCCGTGCTGGTCGTCGAGGTCGCCACGGGCAAGATCCGCGCCGCGGCCGAGTACCCGGTCGTCGATCCCAACGAACCCGCCGCGTCCCGCGTCTCGGACCGCACCTCGCGGATGTTCACCGACGCCTTCGAGCCCGGGTCCACTTACAAGATCGTCACCGCCGCGGCCGTGATGGAAGCCGGTGGCGTCACGCCGCTGTCGACCGTGTCGGCCGCCGGACGCGAGGTCTTCCCCAACGGCGCCGTGATCACCGACTTCACTCCCCACGGCACGCTCGAGTACACGCTGGCGGGCGCGCTCATCGACTCCTCGAACGTGGCGATGTCGAAGTTCGGCGACAAGGTCTCGATGCAGACGCGGCACGACTACCTCGCCGCCTTCGGTGTGGGGGAGCCCACCGCGGTCGGCTTCATCGGCGAGCGCTCGGGGCTGCTGCATCCGGTCAGCGCCTGGGACAACCAGTCCCGGTACACGACGACGTTCGGGCAGTACTTCACGGTGACCACGCCGCAGCTCGCCGGCGTCTACCAGACGATCGCCAACGGTGGGGTGAAGGTGCCGCTGCGCCTGGTCGAATCCTGCACCGGCGCCGACGGCACCGTCGTCGAGCCGGATGCCGGCGAGCCGACCCGGGTGATCAAGAAGAAGACGGCCGACCAGCTCGCCCTCATGCTCGAGAACGTCGCCTCGCAGGGAAGCCTCGCGAAGCAGACCGCGGTCCCCGGCTACCGGATCGCGGCCAAGACCGGCACCGCGCAGAAGCCGGGCGCCGACGGCCGGTACAAGGCGGTCGAGCGCTTCACGAGCATCGTCGGCTTCGCTCCCGCCGACGATCCGGAGTACGTGGTCGTGGTGACGCTCGACGAGCCGAGAAAGGTAAGATCGTCTGCGGCCACCGCGCCCGCCTTCCAGAAGGCCATGACGCAGGTGCTCAAGACGTACCGGGTGTTCCCCTCGGACACCCCGACGGACACCTCGCTTCCCAAGACCAAGTAGCCGGCGCAGGCCGACCCGGAGTAGTCATGATCGCATTGTCGCTGGCCGAGATCGCCGCCCTGACCGGTGGCGAACTGCGGCTCGCGGGGGACCACACGACCGAGACGACGGTGGACGGCGTCGTCGACACGGACTCGCGGAAGATGACCCCGGGGGCGTCTTCTTCGCCAAGCCGGGCGAGGTCACCGACGGGCACCTCTTCGTCGGCGCGGCCGTGGAGAACGGCGCGGTGCTGGCCGTCGTGGAGCGGCCCGTGGACGACGCCGTCACGCAGATCGTCGTCGCCGACGTCCTCGAGGCTCTCGCCGCGCTGGGCAGCGCCGTGGTCGCGAAGGCCCGTGCCGCAGGCGGACTCACGGTCATCGGCATCACGGGCTCCAACGGCAAGACCACGACGAAGTCCTTCGTGCGCGCCATCCTCGAGCCCGAGGGCGAGACGATCGCCCCATCGGCTCCTACAACAACGCCGTCGGCGCGCCGGTGACGATGCTGCGGGTCACCGAGAGCACGCGCTTCCTCGTCAGCGAGCTCGGGGCGAGCGCGCCGGGCGCCATCGCGCGCCTCGGCGGACTCGTCGGACCCGATGTCTCGGCCGTGCTCATGGTCGGCCTCGCCCACGCCGGCGGCTTCGGCAGCATCGAGCAGACCGCCGCGACCAAGGCCGAGCTCATCGACGTCACGCGCCCGGGCGGCGTCGCCGTGCTCAACGCCGACGACCCACGAGTGGCCGCCATGCGCGGTCGGGCCGAGGAGCGCGGTCTCGAGGTCGTCGCGTTCGGGCAGTCGCCGGCATCCGACATCCGCGCCTCGGACATCGAGGTCACGGCGAGCGGCACCACCTGCACCGTGCACATCGGGGAGCGCGAGCTGCCGTTGCGGCTGCAGGTGCTCGGCGCTCACCACGTGTCCAACGCCCTCGCCGCGATCGCCCTCACCCGCGCGGTCGGCGTCGACCCCGCGGATGCGATCGCCCGCCTCGAAGGGGTGGAGCTGGCCGAGCGCTGGCGGATGCAGCCGATGGGCGGCGACGAGGTGCGCATCTACAACGACGCCTACAATGCCAGCCCCGACTCCATGGCCGGAGCCCTGCGCACGCTCGCGCAGATCACCGGTCCCGAGGAGCGCACGGTCGCGGTGCTCGGTGCCATGAGCGAGCTGGGCGAGGTCCACGGCGAGGAGCACGACCGCATCGGGCTGCTCGCCGTGCGGCTGAACATCCAGCGCATCGTCGTCGTGGGCGCCGAGGCGCGTCGCCTGTATCTGGCGGCCGTCGGCGAGGGCTCCTGGGACGGCGAGGCCGTGCACCTGCCCGATGCCGATGCCGCCTTCGAGTATCTCCGTGACGAGCTGCGTCCCGGGGACCGCGTGCTCGTCAAATCATCCAATGCCGCCGGACTCCGGTTCCTCGGCGATCGTCTGGGAGAATCGTTCTCGTGAGAGCACTCTTGATGTCGTCGGCGATATCGCTGGCCTTCACCCTCTTCCTGACTCCCGCGTTCCTGCGGCTGTTCCGCAAGTGGGGCTGGGGCAGGTCATCCGCACCCCGAGGACATCACCAACCCCAGTCACGGCGCCAAGCGCGGCACGCCCACGATGGGCGGGACGATCTTCATCGCCGGGACGATCGTCGGCTACTTCGCAGGCGTGCTCGCCGGGGGTGCGACGCCGTCGCTGTCGGCTCTTCTGGTGATCTGGCTCATGGTCGGCTTCGGCATCGTCGGGTTCATCGACGACTACATGAAGGTGCGCAGCCAGCGCAGCGGCGGGCTGTCGGGTCGCTGGAAGATCGTCGGCCAGATCCTCGTGATCATCCCCTTCGGCATCGTCGCGCTGAAGTTCCCGAATCAGTGGGGCACGACCCCGCCGGCGAGTACATCTCCCTCTTCCGCGACATCCCCGCACTCTGGTTCTTCGCGCTCACTCCCGTGCTCGCCTGGGCCCTGTACCTGCTGTGGCTCTCACTCATCGGCGTCGCCGTCTCCAACGCGGTCAACCTCACCGACGGCCTCGACGGTCTCGCCGCCGGTGCGGGCGTGTTCGTCGTCAGCGCCTTCAGCCTGATCTCCTTCTGGAAGTTCAAGCAGTCCTGCATCGGTGTGGATCCCTCGGTGCTCTCCGCCTGCTACGAGGTGCGCGACCCGCTGTCGCTCGCGACGATCTCGGCGGCGTTCGCGGCGAGCCTGATCGGCTACCTGTGGTGGAACGCGCCCAAGGCCAAGGTGTTCATGGGGGATGTCGGCTCGATGTCCATCGGCGGCGTCATCGCGGCGATGGCCATCCTGACCCGCACCGAGCTGCTGCTCATCATCGTCGCGGGCGTCTTCATCATCGCTCCCGGGTCGGTGATCCTGCAGCGGCTCTACTTCAAGATCACGCGCGGCAAGCGCCTGTTCCTGATGAGCCCGTTCCATCACCATCTGGAGATGCGCGGCTGGCCCGAGATCACCATCGTCGTGCGCCTCTGGATCATCGCAGGGCTCCTGGCGATCTCCGGCGTCGGACTGTTCTACGTCGAATGGCTGACCAGGCTGTGAACGTCCGTCTCGATGCGCTCACGAGCTGGCATGCGGACTGGGCGGGTCTGCGCGTGGCCGTGCTCGGCCTCTCGGTCACCGGCTTCTCCGTCGCCGACACCCTGACCGAGCTCGGTGCGGAGGTGCTCGTGCTGACGGAGTCCGCCTCGGAGGAGTATCGGCGCCTCGTGCCCGTGATCGGCGCAGGACTGCACATTGGGCCGCTGGATCCCGTGCCCGAGGTGCTGACCGACTTCGCCCCGAGGTCGTCGTGGCCTCGCCGGGCTTCCCTCCGAGTCATCCGGTGATCCGCTGGGCGCAGGAGTCGGATGCCGCGCTCTGGGGCGATGTGGAACTGGCCTGGCGCGTGCGCGACAAGGTCGTGCGCGAGGACGGCGAACCGGCCCCTGGGTGCTGGTCACCGGGACCAACGGCAAGACGACGACGACGCGCCTGGCCGCGTCGATGCTCGTCGAGGCGGGACTGCGCGCCGCGCCCTGCGGGAACATCGGCGTGCCGGTCCTGGACGCCGTGCGCGACCCGGAGGGCTTCGACGCACTCGTCGTCGAGCTCTCCAGCCATCAGCTCTGGTATCTCTCGCTGAGCGAGCCCGCCGGACAGCTCGTCCCGCACGCCTCGGTCTGTCTGAACATCGCCGACGACCACCTCGTCTGGCACGGGAGCGCGGAGGCCTATCGGGCCGCGAAGGCGACGGTGTACCGCAACACGCGCGTCGCCTGTGTGTACAACAAGTCGGATGCCGCGACCATGCACATGGTGGAGGAGGCCGACGTCGTCGAGGGGGCGCGCGCGATCGGGTTCGATCTCGGCACCCCGGTCCGAGCGACCTGGGCGTCGTCGACGGGATCCTCGTCGACCGGGCGTTCCTCGACGACCGGGCGCGGACGGCGCTGGAGCTGACCACGGTCGACGAGCTCGACGCGGTGGGCCTGGCCGCCCGCATCTGGTGCAGAACATCCTGGCCGCCGGCGCCCTCGCCCGCTCGCTGGGCGTGGCGCCCGAGGCGATCAGCGCGTCGCTGAAGACCTTCCGGCTCGACCCGCACCGTGCGGAGGTCGTGGCCAGGCACGCGGGCATCGTCTGGGTCGACGACTCCAAGGCGACCAACCCGCATGCGGCGGCCTCGTCGCTGCGCGCGCATCCCGGTGCCGTCTGGGTCGTCGGCGGCGACCTGAAGGGCGTGGACCTCTCCGATCTCATCGCCGGTCCCGGAAGCAGGGCGCAGGCGGCCCTCGTGATCGGCGTCGAGCGAACCGCGGTCGTCGCGGCATTCGAACGACACGCGCCGTCGGTGCCGGTGTTCGAGGTCGACTCTGGCGACACTGAAGACGTCATGATCCGTGTCGTGGAACTCGCCGCGGGGATTGCGCGCGGAGGCGGGACGGTTCTGCTGGCCCCGCCGCGGCATCCTTCGACCAGTTCCGCAGCTACGAGGATCGTGGCCACCGCTTCGCCGAGGCGGTGCGTGACTGGATCGGGCGGGGGAGCGCACATGACGCAGGTGGATCGCCCTCCCGAGGCCTCTGAGGGCAAGACGCGCGGGCTCGCGGCCCGTGTCTCGCTGGGCCGGTTCTTCACTCCGGTCTCGACCGAGTTCCTCCTCATCGCCTCCACGGCCCTGCTGCTGACGATCTTCGGCATCATCATGGTGCTCTCGGCGACGAGCGCATCGTCGAACGGTCCTCTGGACGCCGCGCTCCGTCAGGGGATGTTCGCCGTCGTGGGCGTGCCGCTGATGTTCCTCATCAGCCGCTTCCCCTGCGATTCCTGCACCGGCTCGCCTGGCCGGCCCTGATCGGCTCGGTCATGATGCAGATGCTGGTGTTCGTCCCCGGACTCGGCGTGTCCTCCAGCGGAAACCAGAACTGGATCAGGATCGCCGGCTTCACGATGCAGCCGTCCGAGTTCCTCAAGCTCTCGCTCGCCCTGTGGATCGCCTTCGTCCTCCTCCGCAAGCGCACGCGGCTGGCGATCTGGCATCACGTCTTCATCCCGGTCGTGCCGGTCTCGGCGCTCGTGATCGCCACGGTCATGGGTGGCGACGACCTCGGCACGGCGATGGTGCTCGTGCTCATCGTGCTGGGTTGCCTGTTCTTCTCCGGGGCCAAGCTGCGCATCTTCATCCTGCCGATGCTCATCGGCGTGGCCGTCGTCGCCGCCTACGCGTACACGAGCGAGAACCGGATGCGGCGCATCATGGACCTCTTCAGCGACGAGTGCGACATCCAGAGGGAGTGCTACCAGGCCACGCACGGGGTGTGGGGCTGGCCAGCGGCGGGATCTTCGGGCTGGGGCTCGGCAACTCCAAGGAGAAGTACGGCTGGCTGCCGCACGCCGAGAACGACTACATCTTCGCGATAGTGGGAGAGGAGCTGGGACTGATCGGATGCCTCGTAGTCCTGGCGCTGTTCACCCTCTACGCGGTGGGCGCCTTCCACATCATCCGCAAGACGCGGGATCCGTTCATCCGGGTCGCCGCGGGCGGGATCACGGTCTGGATCATCGGGCAGGCGCTCATCAACATCGGCGTCGTCCTGCGTCTGGTGCCGGTGCTCGGCATCCCGCTCCCGTTCATGTCGCAGGGCGGCACGGCGCTCCTGGCCGTCCTCATGGCCAGCGGGGTGCTCCTGGCGTTCGCGCGCACGCTCACCGCGCCCGAGGAACCGGGTAAAGTCGCCAGGTGACCACCTACCTCCTCGCCGGCGGCGGCACCGCCGGTCATGTGAACCCCTGCTCGCCGTCGCCGACGCCCTCCGGGCCAGGGACGACGCCGCGCAGGTGCGGGTCCTGGGCACGAAGGAAGGGCTGGAGGCACGTCTGGTCCCGAGCGCGGCTACGAGCTGCTCGTCGTCGACAAGGTGCCCTTCCCGCGTCGTCCGAACGCGGATGCGCTCCGCTTCCCGGCACGGTTCCGTCGCGCGGTCGCGCAGGTGCGGGACCACATCCGCACGCACGGGGTGGACGCGGTCGTCGGCTTCGGCGGATACGCCTCGGCGCCCGCGTACGTCGCCGCCCGTCGCGAGCGCGTGCCCTTCGTCGTGCACGAGGCGAATGCGCTTCCTGGGCTCGCGAACAAGTTCGGCGCCCGCCGCGCCGCCGCTGTCGGCGTCACCTTCCCGGCACCCCGCTGCCGGGCGCCGAGGTGGTGGGGATGCCGCTGCGCCGCGAGATCGTGGAACTGGATCGTGCGGCGCTGCGACAGGAGGCGGCAGCGGCCTTCGGCCTGGACCCGGCGCGGCCGGTGCTGCTCGTCTTCGGGGCTCGCTGGGCGCCCAGCGCCTCAACGAGGCCCTCGCCGGCTCCTGGCAGGACGTCCTCGCCGCCGGCTGGCAGCTCCTGCACGTGACGGGCGAGCGCAGCGATCTCGCCGACCCCGGTGCCGAGGGATACGCCCTGCGCCGCTACGTGGACCGCATGGATCTGGCCTTCGCGCTGGCCGACCTCGTGCTCTCGCGCGCCGGCGCGGCGACGGTGAGCGAGATCGCCGCGCTGGGGCTTCCCGCCGTGTACGTGCCCTACGCCGTCGGCAACGGCGAGCAGCGGCTGAACGCCGCGCCGTCCGTCGACGCGGGGGCGGCCCTCCTCCTCGACGACGCCGGCTTCGACGGCGACGTGATCCGCCGCGTCGTGGTGCCGCTGCTGGCCGATCGGACAAAGATCGCGGAGATGGCCGCGGCCGCCGAACGCACCGGCATCCGGACGGGCTCCGAGAACGTCATCGCGCAGCTCGACCGGGCACTCGCCGCGCGGGACTGAACAGCGGCGCGTTCCTCGCCTGCGGCCGGACCTTCAGGGAGCTCCGCGCCACCGGGACGGGCGTCGCCCGCGCGCAGGGCGGACGCGACGAGGGCGAGTGCTTCGTCTGCATCGACGCGCAGCGTCCGCATCCGCTCGGCGAACGCCGTCGCGGCGCGCTGCGCCTCTTGACGTGCGGGGTCGCCCTGCGGCGCGATGAAGCTGCCGTGGCGTCCTCGCGTCTCGATGAAGCCCGCCGCCTCGAGCTCCCGATAGGCGCGGGCCACGGTGCCGGGCGCGAGGCCGAGGTCGTCGGCGAGGCGCCGCACGGGGGAAGCCGCTCGCCCGGTGTGAGCGCGCCCGACGACACGGCGTCCACCATCTGTGCGCGCAGCTGCTCGAACGGAGGGACGGGCGAGGAGGGATCGATGACGATCATGACGGGCTCCCGACCGGCGTCGCCCGCACGGAGAGCGGATGCAGCGCGGCGGGGAGCTTCCCGCTGCCGAGCGAGTACAGCACGAGCAGGAGCGGGATGCCCCACCAGGGGAAGAGATCCATGAGCGCCGGGAGATCGGACGTCCGCGGCGACAACCACGCGGACAGCAGAAGCGTGGCCGCCATCCCGAAGGGCAGCCAGCACACCATCGCGGCGCTCATCCGCAGCGACCCGAGGGCATCGGCGCGGAAGAGGTCGTCCCAGGCGAGCTCGAGCGTGTCGGAGGCGGGCTGGGCTGGTCGAGGATGCGGCGTTCGGCGAGGCGGGTGGCAACGGTGACCACGAGCGCCAGCGCGAGCGCGGCGACTGTGGCGAAGACGGCCCGGCCACTCGTGCGGCCGGGCGCGAAGAGCAGCACCGCCGTCGACGCGGTGGCGCCGCCCAGCAGCACGACGGGGTGAGGCGACGCCAGGCGCCGAGGTAGTCGGGCGTGCGCAGAACCGTCGCCCGAGCGATGCGTGGCGCGGCGGGGGTGGGCGAGAAGAGGCGTTCGCGCACCTGGGCGACGACGCTCCCGGCGGTGACCACGGCGACGACGATCACGAGCGTCAGGATCCACATCGCGTAAGAGCTGGAGACGAGCGGCGTCCAGAGGAAGAGCCCGCCCATCAGGAGGATCGCTCCGAGGAGCGCCCACATGTTGACACGCGTGATCGTCCGCAGGCGCACACGGACGCCGCGGTGGACGGCGTCGGTGCCGAAGGGCAGTCGCGCGCGCATCGACGTCTCGTGCGCCCGCGCGTCTCCCCAGTCCGCCTTCCTCGTCGCGATCAGGAATCCGATGGGCACGGCCGCGGAGGCGAGCAGCAGCATCGTGTTGAAGACCGTGACGGACATCTCGAAGGACCAGAAGGGCATGCGGCCATTGTTCGCCCTCTGCGCCAATGTGTCAATACAAAAGGGCGGAGAGCGGTGACCGCGCGGCGCAAGCCCGCGCGCCCTGGGCCGCGGCATCCCTCCGCCGATCTAAGATTGACGGGTCATGATCAGACCCGACCTCACCCTGCCGATCCCCGAATCGATCACCGCTGCGCACTTCATCGGCATCGGTGGATCCGGCATGAGCGGGCTGGCGAGGATGTTCCTGGACGCCGGCATCCGCGTCTCCGGATCCGACCGTGCCGACAGCGAGGCGCTGCGCACCCTGGAGGCGCTCGGGGCGACCGTGCACGTCGGCCATGACGCGGCGCACCTGGGGGATGCCGACACGGTCGTGCACACGGGGGCGATCTGGCCGGAGAACCCGGAGTACGTCACGGCGAAGGAGCGCAGACTGCACGTCATCCACCGCTCGCAGGCGCTCTTCTGGCTGATCCGCGGTCGTCGGCTCGTCTCGGTCGCGGGCGCCCACGGCAAGACGACCTCGACGGGCATGATCGTCACCGGCCTGCGGGCGCTCGGCGCCGATCCGCACTTCGTCAACGGCGGCGTGATCGCCGGCCTCGACGCCTCGAGCGCCTCGGGCCGCGACGACCTGTTCGTGATCGAGGCCGACGAGTCCGACGGCACGTTCGAGCTGTACGACACCTCGGTCTCGCTCATCACCAACGTCGACCCCGACCACCTCGACCACTACGGCACCGAAGACGCCTTCCACGACGCCTTCGTCCGTTTCGCCGACGCCTCCCGCGAAGCGGTCGTCATCTCCGCCGACGATCCGGGCGCCCGGCGCGTGCGCGCGGATCTGCGGCATCCGAACGTGCTGACCTTCGGGGTCTCCGAGGGTGCGGACCTGCGCGTGGGCGACATCGTCACCGACGGTCCGGTCTCGGCCACGCTGAGCCATCGCGGTGAGACCGTGCGGCTGCGCCTGGCCGTCCCCGGCGCGCACAACGCGATCAACGCCGCGGGCGCGGTCGGCGTGCTCCTCACGCTGGGCTTCGTGCTGCCGGATGCCGCGCGGGCGGTCGAGTCCTTCGCCGGCACGGTGCGCCGCTTCGAGCTGCACGGCATCGAGCGTGGCGTGCACGTCTACGACGACTACGCGCACCACCCGACCGAGGTGCGGGCCGCCCTGGAGGGGCGCGCACGGTCGTCGGGAACGGCCGGATCATCGCGATCCAGCAGCCGCACACATATTCGCGCACCCAGCACATGTACCGCGAGTTCGCCGAGGTCCTCGAGGAGCTGGCCGACCACACCGTCATGCTCGACGTCTACGGCGCGCGCGAGGATCCCGTGCCCGGGGTGACGGGGGAGCTCGTCAGCGATGCCTTCGCCGACCCGGCGCGCGTGCACTACGTCCCGGACTGGCAGGAGGCGGCGGAGTACACCGCCGGCATCGCCCGAGAGGGCGACTTCGTCATCACCCTCGGCTGCGGCAACGTGTACCTGATGATCCCGCAGGTGCTCGAGGCGCTGCGGGGACCGCCGAGGAGTAGCGGATGCGTCGGCCCACGCCCCTTCCCGTCGTGCCGGAGACGCCGCGGCCCTCGCGAACGCGTGCACCGGCGCCCCGCACGGAAGAGCGGGGCGCCGCCGAGGAGCAGCCCATGGCGGATCCCGTCTCCGATCCGGTGGCACCGACGCCGGAGGGCGCGCCGGAGCCGGACGCGCCCGCGCCTGTCTCGTCCCGCGACGTCTGGCGGGCGGCCCGGGCGCGCCGTAAGGCGCTGCGCGCTGAGATCCGGCGGTTCACGAAGGCCTCGCGTCGTCGTCGCCTCGCCTGGCTCGGCGGAATCGGCGCGGTCGTCACGCTCATCCTCGGCTGCGTCGTCGCGGCCTACAGCCCGCTGTTCGCGCTGGAGAGGATCACCGTCGTGGGCACGTCGGCGCTGGACGCCGCCACCGTGGAGGCGGCGCTGTCCGGGCAGTTGGGCACGCCGCTCGCGCTCGTGGACGAGAGCGAGATCAAGGCGGCGCTGATGCCGTTCCCCCTCATCGAGACCTACGCGCTCGAGGCGCGTCCGCCGCACGATTTGACCGTGCGCATCGTCGAGCGCACGCCGGTCGGTGTCATCGAGTCCGGCGCGGGGTTCACGATCGTCGATGCGGCCGGGGTCGCGCTCGCGACCACGCAGAACAGGCCGAAGGGCGAGCCGCTGCTCGACATCGACGGCGGAGTGGACTCGGCGGCGTTCACCGCGGCCGGTCTGGTGGTCCGCTCGGTACCGGAAGGCGTCCGCGAGAAACTCACCCGCGTGACCGCCTCCTCGCCCGACGACGTGACGCTGCACCTGGGCTCTCGCACGACCGTCGTGTGGGGAGCGCGGAGCAGTCGGCGTTGAAGGCGGTCGTGCTCGATCGCACGATGCAGGCCGCCCGGATGCGCGCAACTACGACGTCTCCTCGCCGGAGGCCGTGGTCGTCCGCTGACCGCGTGTCCGGGTACCGGATGCCGTGTGTTTGTCCGACACGCGCGTGTCGCTCCTGCGGCGGGGAGCGGGTGGCGCTTACCGTCGAGAGCAGGAAAACAATACCGGGAAATTCTTTCTACTTCTAGTTGAAGTTTAAGGTTTCGCCGGTGCAGGCTCGAACAACGGAGGCCGGCATGAGCCACAACCAGAACTACCTCGCCGTGATCAAGGTCGTCGGCGTCGGTGGTGGCGGCGTCAACGCCGTCAACCGCATGATCGAGCTCGGCCTCCGCGGAGTCGAGTTCATCGCGATCAACACCGATGCGCAGGCGCTCCTCATGAGCGATGCCGACGTCAAGCTCGACGTCGGGCGCGAACTCACCCGGGCCTCGGCGCCGGCGCCGACCCCGAGGTGGGTCGTCGCGCCGCCGAAGACCACGCGGAGGAGATCGAGCAGGCGCTCACCGGCGCCGACATGGTGTTCGTGACCGCCGGCGAGGGCGGAGGGACCGGCACCGGCGGCGCCCCCGTGGTCGCCCGCATCGCCAAGTCCATCGGCGCCCTCACCATCGGCGTCGTCACGAAGCCCTTCTCCTTCGAGGGCCGTCGCCGTCAGACCCAGGCCGAGGTCGGGTTACCAAGCTCAAGGAGGAGGTCGACACGCTCATCGTCGTGCCCAACGACCGTCTCCTGGAGATCAGCGACCGCGGCATCTCGATGATCGAGGCCTTCGCGACCGCCGACCAGGTGCTCCTGGCCGGTGTGCAGGGCATCACCGACCTCATCACGACGCCGGGCCTGATCAACCTCGACTTCGCCGACGTCAAGTCGGTCATGCAGGGGGCCGGCTCCGCGCTCATGGGCATCGGCTCGGCGCGCGGCGCCGACCGGGCGATCAAGGCCGCCGAGCTCGCGGTCGAGTCCCCGCTGCTGGAGGCCTCGATCGAGGGTGCGCACGGCGTCCTCCTCTCGATCCAGGGCGGCTCGAACCTCGGCATCTTCGAGATCCACGACGCCGCCGACCTCGTCAAGGAGGCCGCGCACCCCGAGGCCAACATCATCTTCGGCACCGTCATCGACGACACCCTCGGCGACGAGGTGCGCGTCACGGTCATCGCCGCCGGCTTCGACGGCGGCGAGCCCCTGCCGCGCTCCGCGGAGAACCTGCTCATCAGCAGCCGCTCCGACGAAGCGGGAGAATCCGCTCCCGAGCTGCCGCCGTATCCGGGAGACGTGGTGGCAGGGGATCCGACGACGCAGCTCCCGAAGCGACGGAGGAACGCGCACCGATCCTGGCTCCCACGAGCCTGGAGCCCGCGCTCGAGGACGACGAGATCGACATCCCCGAGTTCCTCAAGTAACCCTTCGACAGGCTCAGGGACCGAGTTGTCCACTCTTCCGGAGAGACTGGCGGCGGTCGATGCGCGGATAGCGGAAGCCGCGCGGGCCGCGGGGCGCGACCCGGCCGGCATCACGCGCATCGTCGTGACGAAGTTCCATCCGGCTGCGCTCGTCCGCGAGCTGCACGCACTCGGGTGGGCGACGTCGGCGAGAACCGCCAGCAGGAGCTGACGGCCAAGGTCCCCGAGACCGGAGACCTGGAGGGGCTTCGCTGGCACTTCATCGGCCAGGCGCAGACGAAGAAGGCCGGAGCCATCCGCAGGGTCGCCACGGCGGTGCACTCGGTCGACCGGATGAGGCTCGCCGACGCGCTCGAGCGCGCCGCGGCATCCGACGACGTCTTGGACGTGCTCCTCCAGGTCAACCTCACCGACGATCCCGGTCGGGGCGGCGCGGCTCCGGGCGAGATCGAGCAGCTCGCCGAGCACATCGCCGGACTCGACACCCTGCGTCTGCGCGGCGTCATGGCCGTCGCCCCGCTGGACGAGGAGCCTGCGCGCGCCTTCGCCCGGGTGGGAGGCTACTCCGAACGGATCCGGAGCATCGTCCCCGACGCCGGGTGGATCTCGATGGGGATGACCGCCGACTTCCGCGAGGCGATCGCCGCGGGTGCGACACACCTGCGGATCGGCTCGGCAATCACCGGTCCGCGCCCCGACCGGGGTTAACCTCGAAACAGCCGATCCCGCACCGATCCGGAGGAAAGCATGGGAAACCCGCTGAAGAAGACCATGGTCTACCTCGGCCTCGCCGATGAAGAAGAGGTCTACGACGAGCCCGCTGCGCAGACGCCTGCGCGCGTCTCGCGCGACCGCGATCGTGAGGAGGTGGCGGCTCCTGTGACACCGTTGCGCCGTCCTACCGCAGTGCGCCAGCCCGCTGCCGGCGCCGTGAACGAGATCCTCACGGTGCATCCCAAGCAGTACCGCGACGCGCAGATCATCGCCGAGAACTTCCGCGAAGGCGTTCCGGTCATCATCAATCTGACGCAGATGAGCGACGCCGATGCGCGACGTCTCATCGACTTCGCCAGCGGTCTCTCCCTCGGCCTCTACGGACGCATCGAGCGCGTGACGAGCAAGGTCTTCCTGCTCTCGCCGGAGAACATCGCGGTCTCGGGTCACGGTGGCATCGCCAGCGCCGACCCGGAGTCGGCGGGCTTCGACCACTAGATCGGCGTGGCACCTCTCATCTCGACGATCGCAGCGATCCTCAATCTGCTGCTGCTCCTGTACGTGTTCGTGCTTCTCGCCCGTCTCGTGCTCGAGTACATCCCGATGTTCAACCCTCAGTGGCGGCCGAAAGGTGCGGGCCTGGTCGCCGCCGAGGTGGTGTACATCGTGACCGACCCTCCCGTGAAGTTCTTCCGGCGGATCATCCCGCCGCTGCGGATCGGCGAGCTCTCACTGGACTTCGGCTTCATGCTCACGATGCTCCTCGTGTTCGTGCTCATGTCGATCACGAGGGCCTTCATCTGACACCCCCATCTGACATCGCCACGGAATCGGGACAAACCTCTCCGGGGTAAGCACTCTTCGCGGCGGCGGCTATGCTTGCACAGAACGAGCGGTGCGCGCCCCGGGTACGCGCCCATAGAACACCTGGCCACCGACCGAGAAATCATCGAAAAAGGAGCCACTCATGGCATTGACCCGGATGACGTCGTCCACAAGCAGTTCCAGCACGTTCGCTTCAAGGACGGGTTCGACCCGGACGAGGTCGATGACTACCTCGACGAGATCGTCGTCGAGTGGCGCAAGACCATCGACGAGAACAACGAGCTCAAGGCGAAGATCGCCGCGCTCGAGTCCGGCGAGGCCGCCGCCGCGCCGGCTCCCGTCCCGCTGCCCCGGCCCCGGTCGTCACGGCCGCGCCCGCAGCCGGCGGCGAGTCGCCGCTCGACGCCTCGACCGGCATCATCGCCGTGGCGCAGCGCGTCCACGACGAGTACGTCGCCGAGGGCCAGGCCAAGAGCAACCAGATCCTCGCCGAGGCCGAGTCCCGCGCACAGCAGATCATCTCGCAGGCCGAGGTGCGCCAGCGCGAGGAGCTCGACCGGCTCAACACCGAGCGCTCGGGCCTCGAGCAGAAGATCGGCGAGCTGCGCGAGTTCGAGAACTCCTACCGCTCGCAGCTGCGCGGATACTTCGAGGGTCAGTTGCGTCAGCTCAACTCGGAGCAGCCGCAGGCGGACTCCGTGCCCTCACTCGGTCAGTAAGGCGTCCACTTGAGACGTCGCCCCCTTCGTCGGTCGGCGGCCGGTGCGATCATCGCGGTTCTCGCGGTGGTCGTGCTGGCCGCCGATCAGTTCGTCAAGCACCTCACCGTGACCCGGCTTCCTTGGCAGGAGGTCGTTCCGGTGTGGGGAGCTTCCTGCAGCTGTACCACACGACCAATCCCGGAGCCGCCTTCTCACTGGGCGAGAGCGTGACCTGGGTGTTCACGATCGCCCTGGCCACGGTGGCCGTCGTCATCGCCTGGAAGGCGCTGGGCGTGCACTCCCGTCTCTGGGCGGTCGTGCTGGGTGGACTGCTGGCGGTGTCCTCGGCAACCTCGGTGACCGTCTCTTCCGCGACCCGGGTTTCCGGTCGGCCATGTCGTCGACATGATCTCGATGCCCTGGATGATGCCCGCGGTCTTCAACGTCGCCGACATCTTCATCGTCTCCGGCATGATCTCCGTCGCCCTCCTGATCGTGCTCGGCATCCGGCTCGACGGAACTCGTGAGCGCGATCACGCCTCGGATGCCGCCGCCACGGAACCCGGGACGCCCGGCCCGAGCGAGGCCTGACGGTGGACTCGCGGAGTCTCATCGTGCCCGACGGGCTCGAGGGCGTGCGCGTCGATGCGGCGCTGGCGAAGATGCTCGGCTTCTCGCGCACCTTCGCGGCGGAGGTCGCCGAGGCCGGCGGGGTGCGGCTGGACGGGGCGGTGCTCGGCAAGTCCGACCGACTGCACGCGGGCGGCCTCCTCGATGTCGAATGGACGCCGAAGGAGGAGCCGAGGGTCGTGCCGACCGCGGTTCCCGATCTCGGGATCGTGCACGACGATGACGACATCGTCGTGGTCGACAAGCCCTCCGGCGTGGCAGCCCACCCTTCGCTGGGCTGGGAAGGGCCGACGGTGCTGGGCGCCCTCGCCGCCGCCGGCTTCCGCATTGCCACGACGGGTGCCGCAGAGCGGCAGGGCATCGTGCACCGGCTTGATGTCGGAACGAGCGGCCTCATGGTCGTCGCGAAGTCCGAGCACGCCTACACGGCGCTCAAACGCGCCTTCAAGGAGCGCGAGGTCGAGAAGATCTACCACGCGGTCGTGCAGGGCACCCCGACCCCTGGCCGGGACGATCGACGCACCCATCGGCCGGCATCCGAACCACTCCTGGAAGTTCGCCGTCACGCCGAGCGGGAAGCCGTCGGTGACCCACTACGAGACGCTCGAGGCCTTCCGGGGCGCGTCGCTGCTGGAGATCCACCTGGAGACGGGCCGGACGCATCAGATCCGCGTGCACATGGCCGCCCACCGGCATCCCTGCGTCGGCGATCCGCTGTACGGCGCCGACCCGACGATGTCCGCCCGGCTCGGGCTGACCCGGCAGTGGCTCCACGCCCACAGGCTGGCCTTCGCGCACCCTGCGACGGGGAGCGGGTCGAGTTCGCCTCTCCCTACCCCGCGGACTTCGAGAACGCGCTGGAGATCCTGCGCGGCGAGTGAGCGCGATCATCGCTCTAGACTCGGACGCACGGCATCCGCGCTCCGGCATCCGATTCCGGATGCCGGAGCGAAGCGTGAACCGGATGCCCGGAATCGGGCAACACCTGATGTGAGCACAGACAGCGAGATCATCGCGCGGGCGATCGAGGAGCCGGAGGCGTTCTCCGGCATCTTCGAGCGGCACGTGCGGCCGGTGGGCGCCTACATCCGGCGACGCCTGGGCCGGACGCCGTCGACGACGTCCTCAGCGAGACCTTCCTCGTCGCGTTCCGACGCCGGGGCTCGTTCGATCACGCCTTCGACAGCGCGCGGCCGTGGCTTCTGGGCATCGCGACCCGGCTGATCGCGCGGCACCGTGCCGACGAGGCCCGGCAATGGCGGTCTCTCCAGGCGCAGGCCGATGCGATCGTGCCGGACGGGGAGCCGCAGTCCTCCGTGGACTCCCGGATGGACGCCGCGCTCGCGCTGCGGGAGCTGGGCCCGAGGATCGCCGCGCTGTCGGCCAAGGACCGCGACACGCTCCTGCTGTACGCCTGGGGCGATCTCACCTACGAGCAGATCGCCGGTGTGCTCGGAGTTCCCGTCGGGACGGTGCGCTCGAGATTGAACCGCGTGCGTCGCAAGCTCGCCCACCCGACTCGCGCGGGGCGGGCCGGTTGACATGGATGGCAGAGGAAGCCGAAGGCAGGGGAAGGGGATGACCATGGACGTTCTGGATCGGGTTCGTGAGATCGCGCACGACGCGGCGCCCACAGAGGCGCAGGTCGCCGGCGCGCGGCATGCGCTGATGAGCGAGATCGCAGGCCGGCCGGCGACGGGCAGGGCAGCGGTGTCCCGCCGCCGCGGGCCGTGGTTCCGGGTCGGAGTGATCAGCGCTTCAGCGGCCGCCGTGGCCGCCGCGGTGTTCGTGGTGGGAGCATCCTCCCGGTGGGCCGTCGGATCCGGGCTCGCCCCGCACTTCGGCCCTGGCGCCGCCTCCGCGGCGGAACTGCTCGAGCAGACAGCGGAGCAGAGCGAGGGCTCGGTGGATGCCGGCATCCGGGCCGGACAGTTCCTGCTGATCGAGGAGACGCAGGGCTTCCTGGAGTTCGCCATCGAGGATGCGGCCACCGGCGAGCTCGCCCCGATGGGCAATCGCGGAAACGCCGAGGCGGCGTTCGCGATCGAGCGCACGACGAAGCTGTACGTGCCGGCCGACCGCGAGGACGAATGGGTGTGGGATCTCCGCGGGCCGTGGAGCGTGACGGACACCTTCGGGGATCGCGCGGATGAAGCGGTCGAGGTCTGGGAACGGATGTCCGGCGGCGACACGCCCGAGCTCTGGCGGCTTCCCGGCGGCCGGGCACCCGAGGGTGGGTCCGCGACGCTGGACAATCGTGAGGAGTTCGCCCAGATGCCGCGGGATCCGCAGGAGCTGCTGCAGTGGTACCGCGATCGCTCGGAGACCGCCGAGGACCTCACCGATGGCTGGATCGTCTGGACGCTCAGCAGCACGCTGAGCATGAACCTGGCTCCCGCGGATCTGCGGGCGGCGATGTTCCGCACCCTCGCGCTCATCGACGGCGTGGAGATCGCGGAGCGGGCCGGCGATGTCACCGAGTTCTCCTATGAGGCGGCCTTCGACGGGTGGACACGCACGACGACATTCACGGTCGACACCGCGAACGCGCTCGTGACCGCGGTCACGGATGCGTCGATCCCCGCGGACGGGTCGCTCGTCCCGGACGATGTCCCGGACGAGCGACGCGGCGTGACGGTGTCGATCGTCGATGAGGCGCCCTGACGGGCCAGGGCGCGAAGAGGCAGAGCCGGATGCGGCCCGGAACCCGGGCGCATCCGGCTCTCGCCGCGGCATCCGGGAACGCAGGGGCGGGCGTACCCTGGTGGGCAGGATTTCCGGAGCGACGACGTGCGGAAGGGGCGAGGCGATGATCGATTGGACAGGGCTGCTGCGCGAGCGGCATGCCGCCGCGAACGAGCTGTACCTCGACCTGATCGGCACGCTCACGCCCGAGGTGCTCCGCTCCCGGCTGCCGAGAGTGCGATCGAGCCCGGTGTCGAACCACTTCTGGTGCGTCGTCGGTGCCCGCGAGAGCTATCGGCGCGCGGCGCTTGCCGGCTCGTGGCAGGGCTTCTCCTGCTCTCTCCAGGGCGACGAGGACGAGGATCCGGCCGCCGTGCGGGCGGCTCTCCTGCGCACCGGCGCCGAGATCTCCGACTGGCTGAGCGCCCCCATGCCCGACGACGAGGCGCGCAGACTCGCCGTGCGTCTGCTCGAGCACGAGACCCAGCACCACGGCCAGCTCATCCGCTACTTCTACGCACTGCCGCTCCCGGTTCCCGACTCCTGGGTCCGCACCTACGTCCTGGAGGACAGCATCTGATGCGGCGTGGTCGGCGGAGCGCGACTCCCCGAAATCAGCGATCGCATGTCGGCGGCCGAACGTAGACTCGAAGGCATGGCATCCGACTCCTTCGTCCACCTCCATGTGCACAGCGAGTACTCGATGCTGGACGGCGCCGCGCGCGTCGGACCGCTCATCCAAGAGGCCGTGAAGCAGGGGATGCCGGCGGTGGCCGTCACCGACCACGGCAACACCTTCGCCGCCTTCGAGTTCTACCGCACGGCCAAGGCCGCCGGCATCAAGCCGATCATCGGCATCGAGGCCTATGTCACGCCCGGCACCCACCGCAGCGACAAGACACGTGTGCGCTGGGGCACCGCGGAGCAGAACGGCGACGACGTCTCGGGATCCGGCGCCTATACGCACATGACGCTGCTGAGCGAGACGACCCAGGGGATGCACAACCTCTTCCGGCTGTCCTCCTATGCGAGCCTGGAGGGCTACTACTTCAAGCCGCGCATGGACCGCGAGCTGCTGCAGAAGTACAGCAAGGGGCTCATCGCGACGACGGGCTGCCCTCGGGTGAGATCCAGACGCGACTGCGCCTCGGCCAGTACGATGCGGCGCGCGCCGCCGCCGCCGAGTTCCAAGACATCTTCGGCAAGGAGAACTACTTCGCCGAGATCATGGATCACGGCCTGTCGATCGAGCGGCGGGTCATGCCCGATCTGCTGAAGATCGCGAAGGACCTCGACATCCCGCTCGTCGGCACGAACGACCTCCACTACACGCACCAGCACGACGCCACCAGTCATGCGGCCCTACTGTGCGTGCAGTCCGGCTCGACCCTCGACGACCCGAACCGCTTCAAATTCGACGGCGACGGCTACTACGTGAAGTCGGCCGCCGAGATGCGCCAGCTCTTCGCCGACCACCCCGAGGCGTGCGACAACACGCTGCTGATCGCCGAGCGCTGCGACGTCGCCTTCGACGAGAGCGCGAACTTCATGCCGCGCTTCCCGGTGCCCGACGGCGAGACCGAGGAGAGCTGGTTCGTCAAGGAGGTCGAGAAGGGCCTGCACGACCGCTACCCGCAGGGGATCCCGGACGCCGTGCGGAAGCAGGCCGAGTACGAGACCGGCGTCATCGTGCAGATGGGCTTCCCCGGCTACTTCCTCGTCGTCGCCGACTTCATCAACTGGGCCAAGGATAACGGCATCCGGGTGGGTCCGGGTCGCGGCTCCGGTGCCGGCTCCATGGCGGCCTACGCGATGAAGATCACCGACCTCGACCCTCTCGAGCACGGTCTCATCTTCGAGCGCTTCCTCAACCCCGACCGCGTGTCCATGCCCGACTTCGACGTCGACTTCGACGACCGTCGCCGCGGCGAGGTGATCCAGTACGTCACCGAGAAGTACGGCGACGAGCGCGTCGCCCAGATCGTCACCTATGGAACGATCAAGGCGAAGCAGGCTCTGAAAGACGCCGGGCGCGTGCTCGGCTTCCCCTTCAGCATGGGTGAGAAGCTCACCAAGGCCATGCCGCCGGCCGTCATGGGCAAGGACATGCCGCTGGACGGGATGTTCGACAAGGACCACCCCCGTTTCAAGGAGGCGTCGGAGTTCCGCACGCTCATCGAGACCGATCCCGAGGCCAAGACCGTCTTCGACACGGCCCTCGGACTCGAGAACCTCAAGCGTCAGTGGGGCGTGCACGCGGCGGGCGTGATCATGTCGTCCGAGCCGTTGATCGACATCATCCCGATCATGAAGCGCGAGCAGGACGGCCAGATCGTCACGCAGTTCGACTACCCGGCATGTGAGTCCCTCGGACTCATCAAGATGGACTTCCTGGGGCTGCGCAACCTCACGATCATCGACGACGCCCTCGACAACATCAAGGCCAACCGCGGGGAAGACCTCGTCCTGGAGGAGCTGACCCTCGACGACGGGCCCTCCTACGAGCTGCTCGCGCGCGGCGACACGCTCGGCGTCTTCCAGCTCGACGGCGGGCCGATGCGGTCGCTGCTGAGGCTCATGAGGCCCGACAACTTCGAAGACATCTCCGCGGTGCTCGCCCTGTACCGCCCCGGACCCATGGGCGTCAACTCGCACACGAACTATGCGCTGCGCAAGAACAAGCAGCAGGAGATCGTGCCGATCCATCCGGAGCTCGAAGAGCCTCTGCGCGACATCCTGGGCGGGACCTACGGGCTCATCGTCTATCAGGAGCAGGTCATGGAGGCGGCGCAGAAGCTCGCCGGCTTCTCCCTCGGACAGGCCGACATCCTGCGCCGGGCGATGGGCAAGAAGAAGAAGTCCGAGCTCGACAAGCAGCAGGCGGACTTCTTCGCGGGGATGACGGCCAACGGCTACTCCACGGATGCGCAGAACGCCCTGTGGAAGGTTCTCGAGTCCTTCGCGGACTACGCCTTCAACAAGGCGCACACGGCGGCCTACGGCCTCATCTCCTATTGGACGGCGTACCTCAAGGCCCACTACCCGGCCGAGTACATGGCGGCGCTGCTGACGAGCGTCGGCGACTCGAAGGACAAGCTCGCCGTCTACCTCAACGAGTGCCGCCGCATGGGCATCAAGGTGCTTCCGCCCGATGTGGGAGAGTCGATCAACTTCTTCGCCGCCGTCGGCGAAGACATCCGTTTCGGACTGGGCGCCGTGCGCAACGTCGGGCGAACGTGGTCGACGGGATCATCAAGGCACGACAAAAGGAGCCCTTCACCTCGTTCCACGACTTCCTCGGCAAGGTGCCGCTGCACGTGGCGAACAAGCGGACCGTCGAGTCGCTCATCAAAGCGGGGCGTTCGACTCGCTCGGAAGCACGCGCCGGGCGCTCATGGAGATCCACGAGGACGCGACCGAGCAGGCGGTGCTCGACAAACGGCGTGAAGCGCACGGAGAGGTCGGATTCGACTTCGACAGCCTGTGGGACGAGCCTCAGCACGACCAGAAGGTGCCCGAGCGGCCGGAGTGGATCAAGAAGGACAAGCTCGCCTTCGAACGCGAGATGCTCGGCCTCTACGTGTCCGACCACCCGCTCGCCGGGCTCGAGGTGCCGCTGGCGAAGCATGCAACGATCTCGATCCATGACCTCCTCGCCTCCGACGACCTCCAGGACGGCGAGCAGGTCACCGTGGCCGGACTTCTGACGAGCGTGCAGCACCGGGTGGCCAAGGCCAGCGGCAACCCTACGGCATGGTCACCGTCGAGGACTTCAACGGCGAGGTCACCGTGATGTTCATGGGCAAGACCTACACGGAGTTCCAACCGCTGCTGCAGTCCGACGCGATCCTCGCGATCCGCGGGCGTGTCTCGCGGCGCGACGACGGGCTGAATCTGCACGCGCAGTCGGCGTTCGCCCCCGACATCGGAAGCTTCGACGCGGCGGGTCCCCTCTCGCTCGTCGTGGCCGAGCAGCGCGCCACCGAACGCCTCATGACCGAGCTCGCCGAGGTGCTGCGCCGCCACACCGGTGATACCGAGGTGCTCCTTCGCGTGCACCGCGGCAGCGCCGCGAAGGTCTTCGAGGTCCCGATGCCGGTGTCGGTGACGGCCGACCTCTTCGGGGAGCTCAAGTCCCTGCTGGGACCCAACTGCCTCGGCTGAACGCGCCTGTGCGCACCGTGAGGGTTTTCTCATGGGCACCGGTCGCGAAGCCTGCCGCAGGTAGGATCAGGACGCACACACAGGTCGTCGGCAATCGCCGTGGCCGGAGAGGATGAGATGACCATCGACGACGAAACCCCCGCGAGCAGAGTGCGGAGACGGCGGTCGCGGACGAGGTCACGGAGCCGGATGCCGCATCCGCCGCGCAGTACGGCTATCTCGGGTTCACGCTGCGTGAGCTCATCATCGTCGGAGTGTGGCTCCTCGCCTTCGTCGTGTCGTTCTTCCCGCTGTACTGGGGCTCCCAGCCCTCGATCTGGGGCCTGGGTCTGCAGTGGATCGTGCCGATCGGCGTGCCCACCGTGGCCGTGTTCCTGCTCGTGCTGCGCCGTCTCTCGCCGCAGGGCATCCGCCGAGTCGGCTCCCTGAGCATCGATCAGTTCGCCTCCGTCGCCTTCACGGTCGCGCTGGCCTACTGGATCCCCGTCCTCTGGGACTCGGTCGCGGCGATGATCGCGCACGGCCGCGGCTCCTCGTGGGTGTTCTGGGTCGAGTCCGTGCTCATGCTCGTGCTCGTCGCGGCGACGGTCTTCGCCCCGCTCATCCCGGGCTGCGCGAGGACTTCGAGGGGCGCCCGGAGAGCCCGGCGCACCGGGCGGCGAACCCGATCCGGCCGGTCGTGGCGCACCCGCGGCCCGCGGTCGTGGCGCCGGCGTTCGTCGAGGCGGAGAACGCCGAACAGAGCGGCGAGGAATGGCTCGAGGCGCCGACGGGCGAAGACGACGACGCGGCAGACGGCGAGGTCGACGAGCAGACGAACGACCGCTCCGCCACGGACGACCGTCCCACGACCTCGGATGCCGTGCCCCAGCCGTTCTGGGTGCTCGCACCCACCGAGCGCGACGTCGTCGACGAGCTGGGCCTCGCGGTCTTCGGCATCGGACCGACCGCCTGGGCGCTCGTGATCGATGAGCGCGACGGCGCCTATGTCGTCCGTCACGAGGACGGCCGCACAGGACTGCTGCACGAGATCGACGATCTCACGAAGGGGTGACCGCATGAGGACCATCGACCTGCGCGGGCGTGCCCTGACGTCGGCGCAGATGCTCGCGGCCGTGCCTCGGGCCACGCAGGCCCGTGCCGAGGCGCTGGCCACCGCTCAGCGCATCGTCGATGACGTGCGTGCCCGCGGCGAGGACTCGCTGCGGGAGCAGGCGGAGCGTTTCGACGGCGTGAGCGGTCACGCCATCCGTGTGCCCACCGCGCACCTCCAGGAGGCGCTGGAGGGGCTGGACGCCCGCATCCGATCCGCGCTGGAGGAGGCGATCGTGCGGGTGCGCGCAGGCTCGGCCGCGCAGGTCCCCGAAGAGCAGGTGACGCTGCTCGGCCCCGGCGCGCGCATCGTCCAGCGCTGGCAGCCGGTGCGCCGCGTCGGGGTGTACATCCCCGGCGGCAAGGCCGTGTACCCCTCGAGCGTGATCATGAACGTCGTGCCCGCGCAGGTGGCCGGTGTCTCCGAGATCGCTCTGGCGTCCCCGCCGCAGGCCGAGCACGGGGGCGGATCCACCCGACGATCCTCGCCGCCGCCGGCCTCCTCGGCGTCTCCGAGGTGTACGCGATCGGGGAGCGGGGCGATCGGCGCCTTCGCCTGGGGCGTGGATGCGCTCGGTCTGGATCCCGTCGACGTCGTCTCCGGGCCGGGGAACAACTTTGTAGCCTCCGCCAAGCGCGCCGTCTCGGGCATCGTCGGCATCGACTCCGAGGCCGGGGCCACCGAGATCCTGGTCGTCGCCGACGACAGCGCCGATCCGCGCCTCGTCGCCGTCGATCTCGTGAGCCAGGCGGAGCACGACGAGCAGGCCTCCGCGGTGCTCGTGACCGACTCCCCGGCTCTCGCCGAGCGCGTGGCCGAGGAGGTCGCCGCGAGCGCTGCGCGGACCCGGCACAGCGAGCGGGTGCGAGCAGCGCTGGACGGTCCTCAGTCCGCTCTCGTGCTCGTGGACGACCGAGCCACGGCGGCGGCGTTCAGCAACGCCTATGCGCCCGAGCATCTGGAACTGCACCTGGCGGATGCCGAGACCGCCGTCGCGGACTTCACGAGTGCCGGTGCGGTCTTCCTCGGATCGCACACCCCCGTCAGCCTCGGCGACTACCTGGCCGGCAGCAATCATGTCCTGCCCACGGGCGGGCAGGCGAGGTACGGCGCAGGACTGGGCGCGTACACCTTCCTGCGTCCGCAGCAGATCGTGGCCTACGACCGCGACGCCCTCGCGGCCGTGCGCTCCCAGATCGTCGCGCTGGCCGCGGCCGAGGCGCTGCCCGCGCACGGCGAGGCGATCGAGGCGCGGTTCACCGGTGCCGGCGACGTGCCGAGCGCGTAGTCTTATCAACCATGCATTGCCCGTTCTGCCGCCATCCCGACTCCCGCGTCATCGATTCGCGCACGAGCGACGACGGCCTCTCCATCCGTCGGCGACGGCAGTGCCCGGAGTGCGGCGGCCGTTTCTCGACGATCGAGACGGCGAGCCTCAGCGTCATCAAGCGCTCCGGCGTCATGGAGCCGTTCAGCCGCGACAAGGTGATCTCCGGCGTCCGCAAGGCCTGTCAGGGCCGGCCGGTGACCGAGGCCGACCTCGCCGTCCTCGCGCAGGACGTCGAGGAGGCGGTGCGGCAGACGGGCGTCTCCCAGCTCGACACGAACGAGATCGGCCTGGCGATCCTCGGCCCGCTGCGCGCGCTCGACGAGATCGCCTACCTGCGCTTCGCGAGCGTCTACCAGGCGTTCGACACGCTGGAGGATTTCGAGAGCGCGATCTCCGAGCTGCGTGCCGACCAGGAGCGCGTGGCCGCGTCCGAGACGGAGCCCGCCGAGCGCTAATCTGAAGGGGATGTATCCCTTCTTCTTCCGCACCGTCCTGTCGCGACTGGACCCCGAGTTCGCGCACCACCTCGGCATGGCCGTGATCCGCGTGTGCGGCATCCGACCGTTCGCCTGGATCGCGCGCGGCCTGACGGCTCCCGCCCCGGACCAGCGCGTGCACGCGCTCGGGCTGGACTTCCCCTCGCCATTCGGCGTCGCCGCCGGCTTCGACAAGAACGCGGTCGGGGTCCGCGGACTGGCGGCGCTCGGCTTCGGGCACATCGAGGTCGGGACCGTCACCGCGCTCGCCCAGGCGGGAAACCCCAAGCCGCGCCTGTTCCGGCTCGTCGCCGACCGCGCCGTGATCAACCGGATGGGCTTCAACAACGCCGGCGCCGAGGCCGCCGAGCGGCGCCTGCGGAAACTGCGGAGGCGGGCCTCGGATGCCGTCATCGGCGTCAACATCGGCAAGAGCCGCGTCGTCGACGTCGAGAACGCGACCGGCGACTACGTCGCCTCGGCCGTCCGACTCGCGCCGCTGGCCGACTACCTGGCCGTCAACGTCTCCTCTCCCAACACGCCCGGACTCCGTGGGCTGCAGGCCGTCGAGACGCTCGCGCCGCTGCTGCGCGCGGTGAAGGTCGCGGCCGACGACACCCCGCTGCTGGTCAAGATCGCCCCGGACCTCCCGGACGACGAGATCATCGCGATCGCACAGCTGGCCGTGGCCGAAGGGCTGGCGGGGATCATCGCAACGAACACGACGGTCAGTCGCGAAGGTCTGCGCGCACCGGCATCCGTCGTCGAGAACATCGGCGCCGGCGGTCTCTCCGGGGCGCCGCTCAAGGAACGATCCCTCGAGGTTCTGCGCACCATCCGCGCGCACGTCCCCGCAGACTTCTGCGTGATCTCCGTCGGGGGCGTGGAGACGGCATCCGATGTGCGCGAGCGCACGGATGCCGGAGCCACGCTCGTGCAGGGCTACACGGCCTTCCTCTATCGCGGTCCGCTCTGGGCCCGGCAGATCAACCTTGAGTTGGCTCGGAGCAATGCCGCTCCGCGGCGTTGATGCGAGATCGACTCAACGTGGAGCGAGGACGGGCGAAGCCTGACCGAGTCGAAACGTGGTCACATCCGAAGGCCCTTATTCCGGATACTCGCCGCGCTTGACCTGCGGCTTGGGCAGGCGCATGAAGCGCATCTGCAGGGAGCGCATCGCCGCGTACCAGCCGAGCCCCTTCTCCATCCGCTCCTCGCCGAACTTCTCGGCCGCCTTCTTCTTGGTCCGCGCGGACAGGATCACCATGTCGATGACCGCGATGATCACGAAGAGCCAGAGCGCGACGAAGCCGTAATAGGCGATGGTCGGGTTCGGGAACAGGGAGACGATCACGACGACGAGCATGAACGGCATCACGAACTCGGACATGTGCCAGCCGGCGTCGACGCGGTCGCGCACCCAGCGGCGCTGCGGGCCCCGGTCCCGCGTCGGCAGGAACTTCTCCTCGCCGTTGGCCATGCCCACGCGGGCGCGCTCGCGCTTGGCCTGCAGGTCGGCGCGGGCGGCGGCACGCGCCTCCTTGGTGTCGGGGACGAGCGGGCGACGGCGCGCCGCTTCGCGCTCGGCACGCGTCGGCGTCGGGCGACCCTTGCCGGAGGCGGGGGTCTCGTCGTCGGCGGGGGTGAGGTCGGGGACTTGGCCACGGGGAATCCTCTGCTTGTGATCGGGTTCGGCCTTAAGATTACTCGCATGAGTTCTCCGGACGCCTCCGTCACCGCATCGCCTGCCGTCGAATCCGCTGTCGCCGAGGCGGTGGCCACCGGCATCCCGTCGGCGCTGTCCGATCTCGGCGCTCTCGTGCGCATCCCCGGGATCGCCTGGCCCGCCTTCGATCAGACCCAGCTCGAGCGGAGCGCGGAGGCCGTCGCGGAGCTCGCCCGCGGAACCGGCGTCTTCGACGACGTGCAGGTCACGCGTGCGGCGATCTCCGGCACGGACGAGCTCGGTCAGCCGGCGGTCCTCGCCACGCGCGCCGCCCGCGGCGGCAAGCCGACGATCCTGCTCTACGCCCACCACGACGTCCAGCCTCCGGGCGACGAGGCGCTGTGGGAGACGCCGCCGTTCGAGCCCACCGTCCGCGACGGTCGGCTGTACGGACGCGGCGCGGCCGACGACAAGGCCGGGATCATGGCCCACATCGGTGCGCTGCGGGCCGTCAGCGAGGTCCTCGGCGAGGACTTCGAACTCGGGGTGAACCTCTTCATCGAGGGGAGGAGGAGTACGGATCGCGCTCCTTCGGGCAGTTCCTCCGCGACAACGCCGACGCGCTGCGCGCCGACGCGATCGTCGTCGCCGACTCCGGCAACTGGGACGCCACCACACCGGGCCTGACGGTGTCGCTGCGCGGCAACGCGCGCTTCACCCTCACGGTGCGCACGCTCGAGCACGCCTCCCACTCGGGCATGTTCGGCGGGGCGGTGCCCGACGCGATGATGGCCACCGTCCGGCTGCTGTCGACGCTGTGGGACGAGCAGGGAGCCGTCGCCGTGGAGGGCCTCGTCGAGCGAGACGCCCCGACACCCGAATACGCCGAGGAGACGCTCCGCGACGAAGCCGGTCTTCTCGACGGCGTCTCGCCCGTCGGGACGGGCTCGATCCTCAGCCGCATCTGGAACAAGCCCTCCGTCACGGTCACCGGCATCGACGCGACCTCGGTGGCTGCGGCCTCCAACACCCTGCTGCCCGAGGTGAGCGTCGTCATCAGCGCGCGCGTCGCGCCCGGACAGGACGCCCAGGCCGCCTACGACGCCATCGAGCGGCACCTTCGGGCGCACGCGCCCTTCGGCGCCGAGCTCGCCTTCAGCGATGTCGATCTCGGCAACGGCTTCCTCGTCGACACGAGCGGCTGGGCAGTGGGCCTCGCCCGCGGCGCAATGAGCGACGGATACGGTGCCGACCCCGTCGACCTGGGCGTCGGCGGCTCGATCCCGTTCATCGCCGACCTCGTGAGCGAGTTCCCCGGCGCACAGATCCTTGTCACCGGCGTCGAGGACCCGCACGCCCGCGCGCACAGCCCCAACGAGTCGCTGCACCTGGAGACCTTCCGCAACGCGGTGGCCACCGAGGCGCTCCTGCTCGCGAGGATGAACGAGATCGTCGCATAGCGGCATCCGTCGTTCCCGCAGGCTCTCAGGCGGGGTACGGCCCGTTCCCGGCATCCGGCGGTAGAATCGGGGAGAAGCCGTGCCGCAAGGCCCGTCCCGAGGAGTGAGATGACCGACACCGCCCTGACGACCGAGACCCAGAACGCCCACGGCGTCACGCTCACGACCGCGGCATCCGACAAGGTCAAGAGCCTGCTGGCGCAGGAGGGGCGGGAAGATCTGCGACTGCGCGTCGCCGTGCAGCCGGGCGGCTGCTCCGGCCTCATCTACCAGCTCTATTTCGACGAGCGCTTCCTCGACGGAGACGTCGCGGTGGACTTCGACGGCGTCGAGGTGATCGTCGACAACATGAGCGTTCCCTACCTCGACGGCGCCGCCATCGACTTCAAGGACACGATCTCCGAGCAGGGGTTCACGATCGACAACCCCAACGCGGCCGGAAGCTGCGCCTGCGGCGACAGTTTCCACTGATCCCGGCGGTCGCGGGCGCCCGAACCTGCGCGTATGGCATGAATCGGGTGTGAGGTTGCCCTAGACTGGGAGAGCCCAAGTCCGCGATCTTGAAAGGTGTATCGTGCCCTCGAAACGCCGCCTTCGTTGGGCCGCCATTCCTCTGGGAATTGCGGCAGTTGTGGTCCTCGCGGGGTGTACCCCGACTGAGCTGCACGGTTTCCTCCCCGGTTTCGTGGAGGACGGCACTCCGGCCACGAACCAGACCGACAAGGTCGCCGCGTTGTGGGTGAACTCCTGGATCGTCCTGCTGGGCGTGGGCGTCCTCACCTGGGGCCTGATGGGCTGGGCGATGGTCATGTACCGCCGGCGCAAGGGCCAGACGGGTCTGCCCGTCCAGATGCGCTACAACATGCCGATCGAGATCTTCTACACGGTCGTGCCGCTCATCCTCGTCGTGGGCTTCTTCTTCTTCACCGCCCGCGACCAGGCCGAGATCGAGACGCAGTGGACGCCCGACGAGGCCGACGTCACCGTCAGCGCCATCGGCAAGCAGTGGGCATTCGACTTCCAGTACGGCGAAGGCGACGATGCCGTCTGGACCATGGGCATCCAGGCGCAGCCGGACGCCCACGGCAACGTCGACAAGTCCGAGCTCCCGACGCTCGTGCTCCCCGTCGATCAGAAGGTCAAGATCAACATCACTTCTCGCGATGTCATCCACTCCTTCTGGATCATCGACTTCCTCTACAAGAAGGACATGTACATCGGGAAGGACAACTCCTGGTCCTTCATCCCGACCCGCGTGGGCGAGTTCGACGGCAAGTGCGCCGAGCTGTGCGGCGAGTACCACTCGATGATGCTCTTCAACGTCAAGGTCGTCGAGCAGGCCGAGTACGACGCGTACATCGAGTCCCTGCGCGCCAAGGGCGACACCGGTGACATCGCCGACGCCTACAACCGGCTCAACAATGCGCCCGGCACCGGAGCGAACCCCGAGGGAGGGAACTGAACATGTCCACGACTCTTCCTGAGGCAGACACCGCCGCGCACGCACGTCCGACGACGATGCCGCCGCGCCAGGCGGCGCTCATGAGCTCTTCGCGCATCGAGCAGAAGGGCAACCTGATCGTCAAGTGGATCACCTCCACCGATCACAAGACCATCGGGTACTTGTACCTGATCACCTCCGTGCTGTTCTTCCTGCTCGGCGGCGTCATGGCGCTCATCATCCGCGCGGAGCTGTTCGCCCCCGGGATGCAGATCGTCCCCACCAAGGAGCAGTTCAACCAGCTGTTCACGATGCACGGCACGATCATGCTCCTGATGTTCGCGACGCCGCTGTTCGCCGGCTTCGCCAACGCGATCCTGCCGCTGCAGCTCGGTGCCCCCGACGTTGCCTTCCCGCGTCTGAACGCCTTCGCGTTCTGGCTGTTCTCCTTCGGTTCGACGATCGCGGTCGCCGGCTTCCTCACCCCGCAGGGCGCCGCCTCCTTCGGCTGGTTCGCCTATCAGCCGCTCGCGAATGCGACGTTCTCACCAGGCGCCGGAGGAAACCTCTGGATGCTGGGTCTGGGCCTCTCCGGATTCGGAACGATCCTGGGTGCGGTAAACTTCGTCACCACCGTCATCACGATGCGCGCGCCGGGTATGACGATGTGGCGCATGCCGATCTTCTCCTGGAACGTCCTGATCACCAGCCTCCTGGTCATCATGGTCTTCCCGGTCCTGGCCGCGGCCATCTTCGCCGCCGGCGCCGACCGTGTCCTGGGGTCGCATATCTTCGATGCCGCGAACGGCGGTGTGCTCCTCTGGCAGCACTTGTTCTGGTTCTTCGGTCATCCAGAGGTCTACATCATCGCGCTGCCGTTCTTCGGCATCGTCTCGGAGATCTTCCCGGTCTTCAGCCGCAAGCCGATCTTTGGCTACAAGACCCTCGTCTACGCGACGATCGCGATCGCCGGCCTCTCGGTGTCGGTGTGGGCGCACCACATGTACGTCACCGGCGCCGTGCTGCTGCCGTTCTTCGCGATCATGACGATGCTCATCGCCGTTCCGACGGGTGTGAAGATCTTCAACTGGATCGGTACGATGTGGCGCGGTTCGGTCACGTTCGAGACGCCGATGGTGTTCGCCCTCGGATTCCTCGTGTCCTTCGTCTTCGGTGGTCTCACCGGCGTCATCCTGGCCTCGCCGCCGCTGGACTTCTTCCTGTCCGACTCCTACTTCGTCGTGGCGCACTTCCACTACGTCGTGTTCGGCACCGTGGTGTTCGCGATGTTCGCGGGCTTCTACTTCTGGTGGCCGAAGTGGACCGGGCGCATGCTCAACGAGCGTCTGGGTTACGTCCACTTCTGGATGCTGTTCATCGGCTTCCACATGACCTTCCTCGTCCAGCACTGGCTGGGTGTCGACGGCATGGTCCGCCGCTACGCCGACTACTCGGTGGCGGATGACTGGCTGTGGCAGAACCAGCTCTCCACGGTGGGTGCGATCATCCTGGGCGCCTCGATGCTTCCGTTCTTCCTGAACGTCTGGATCACGGCGCGCAAGGCACCGAAGGTCACGGTCAACGACCCGTGGGGCTACGGCGGATCGCTCGAGTGGGCGACCTCCTGCCCGCCCCGCGACACAACTTCACGTCGATCCCGCGCATCCGCAGCGAGCGTCCGGCGTTCGACCTGAACCACCCGGAGGCTGCCGAGCAGCCCGTTGCGCTGGCCACCGAGGGAGAGGTCAAGTAACCCATGCGTTCCAATGTCATTCTCTGGTGGGCCTGGGCGCCTTCTTCTTCCTCATCGGCGTGGTCTACACGTGGTGGAACCTCATCGAGCACTGGGGCACGTATGCGTCCCTGACCGGACGTGGTGGGAGACCTTCACGCTGTCGACCGAGTGGGTCGGCACGGTGTCGCTGTTCTTCACCGCTATGATGGGAGCCTTCGTCGGCTTCTTCCTCGGCAAGTCGCACAAGAGCCAGGGCGGGGAGCTCCCCGAAGACATCCTGACCGCAGACGTCGACGACGGCGACCCCGAGCTCGGCGAGTTCAGCCCGTGGTCGTGGTGGCCGATCGTCCTCGCCGCCGCGGCATCGGTCTTCATCGTGGGTCTCGCGGTCGGACACTTCCTGCTTCCGGTCGGTCTCGCGCTCTTCGTCATCGCGATCGTCGGCTGGGTGTACGAGTACTACCGCGGCTACTTCGCCCGCTAGAAGCCCGCACAGCGCGTTTCAGAGGCCCTCGGAGATGTTCTCCGAGGGCCTCTCTCGTTGTGGTGCTGTGGAGAGCGGCCGCCTCGCGATGCCGAGCAGGCATCGGCGACGGTACGTCCGCGATCAGGACCGCGTGCGGATGCGGGGAACGCCCGTGAGCGGGTCGATCGGCCGGCGGTGCACGCCGTCGGCGTCCTCCACCGGGTAGCCTTCGCGGGCCCAGTACTCGAAGCCGCCGATCATCTCGCGCACCTCATAGCCGAGCTTGGCGAACTCGAGGGCGCCCTTGACACCGGCGTTGCATCCGGGGCTCCAGCAGTAGACGACGACGGGGGAGTCCTGCGGGATCTCGGCGGCAGCACGCGTGGCGATCTCGCTGTAGTGCATATGGATGGCTCCGGCGACGCGTCCCTGTGCCCAGGCCTCGTCGGAGCGCACGTCGACGATCGTGTGCGTCTCTCCGGCCTTCTGCGCGGCATAGACGTCAGAGGCATCGGTCTCGTAGGCGAGTCGGGCGGCGAAGTAGTCGGCACGTTCGATCATGCTCTCAGCCTACGATCGACGCGTGTCGTGCGACCGTCTCTGCAGTGACGATCATCGCAGGAAAACAGCCAACCGGTCCGCTGTACGACGAAGAAGGCCCCGTCCTTTCGGACGGGGCCAGGCAGACGACGCGGGTCAGGCGTCGTCGTCCGACTTCTTCTTGCGCGGCTTCTTCGTCTCCTCGGTCGAGACCACGGAGCTGGGCAGGTTGCCCGTCTCGCTGATACGGCCGTCGGAGGGGCGATGTCGTCCTCGGCGACGCCCGCACGCTCGTGGGCGCCGCGGATCTCCGTCGCCGCAGTCTCGTCGACCTGGGCGACCGCGTGGTGCTGGTGCGCGTCGGCAGCGTCGAGTTCGGCCTGCGTCAGGGGAGCGAGGCGGTCCTCGAAGAACCAGCGCGACACCGCGGAGCGGACGTTCTCGGTCCACGGGATGCGGCCCTGGGCGTTCGGACGGACGACGAGCGGCTCGTACTGCTCGATGTCGACCAGCCGCCAGCGGTCGTACTTGTCGACGGGCTGGTGGACCTCGATGAACTCGCCGCCCGGAAGGCGCACGATGCGACCCGACTCGTAGCCGTGCAGCACGATCTCGCGGTCCTTCTTCTGCAGCGCGAGGCAGATGCGCTTGGTGACGAAGTAGCCGACGATCGGGCCGAGGATGAGCGTGGCCTGCAGGGAGTGGATCACACCCTCCATCGTGAGGCGGAAGTGCGTCGCGATCAGGTCGGACGATGCCGCCGCCCACAGGACCGCGTAGAAGATGACGCCGGCGACGCCGATGGCGGTGCGGGTGGCCGCGTTGCGGGGACGCTGGGCGATGTGGTGCTCGCGCTTGTCACCGGTCACCCAGGCCTCGATGAAGGGGTAGACGGCGACGATGACGAGGAAGACCAGCATCACGACGACCGGGACGATGATCCCGAACGACCAGGTGCGGTTCAGGAAGACGATGTCCCAGTTCGGCGGGGCCAGACGCAGAGCGCCGTCGGCGAAGCCGATGTACCAGTCCGGCTGCGTTCCCGCCGAGATCGGTGACGGGTCGTAGGGACCGTACTCCCAGAACGGGAGGATCTGGAAGAACGTCGCGATGAGCACGATCGTGCCGAACACGATGAACAGGTAGCCGCCCATCTTCGACATGTAGACCGGCATCATCGGGTAGCCCACGACGTTGTCGTTCGTGCGGCCGGGGCCGGCGAACTGCGTGTGCTTGTTGATGATCATCAACATCAGGTGCAGGACCAGGAAGGCGATCAGCAGCAGTGGCAGCAGCAGGATGTGCAACGTGTACAGGCGGCCGACGATCTCGGTGCCGGGGAACTCGCCGCCGAAGAGGAGGTAGGAGGTCCAGGTGCCGATCAGGGGGAGGCCCTTGATCATGCCGTCGATGATGCGGAGGCCGTTGCCCGAGAGCAGGTCGTCGGGGAGCGAGTATCCGGTGAAACCCTCGGCCAGGGCCAGGATGAACAGGATGTAACCGATCACCCAGTTCAGCTCACGCGGCTTGCGGAACGCGCCGGTGAAGAAGATGCGCAGCATGTGCACGCCGATGCCGGCGATGAACACGAGGGCGGCCCAGTGGTGGATCTGGCGGACCAGGAGGCCGCCGCGGACGTCGAAGGAGATCCGCAGGGCCGATTCGAAGGCCGCGGACATCTCGACGCCGCGCATCGGCAGATAGGCGCCCGTGTAGTGCGTCGGCACCATGGAGGCCTGGAAGAAGAACGTCAGGAACGTTCCCGAGATGAAGACGACGACGAAGCTCCACAGCGCGATCTCGCCGAGCATGAACGACCAGTGATCGGGGAAGATCTTGCGGCCGAGCTCCTTGACGAAGCCGGAGATGCTGGTCCGCTCATCGATGTAGTTCGACGCGGCGCCGACGAAACGACCGCCCAGGGGCTTCTTCGTCTCTTCCTTGACATCAGTTGCGGTGCTCAATGGCGCTCCCAGAAGCTCGGGCCGACGGGTTCGGTGAAGTCGCTCTGCGCGATGAGGTAGCCCTCGTCGTCGACGGTGATGGGCAGCTGCGGCAGCGGACGGGCCGCCGGGCCGAAGATGACGGCCGCGTGGTTCGCGACGTCGAACTGCGACTGGTGGCAGGGGCAGAGCAGGTGGTGCGTGTTCTGCTCGTACAGGGCCACGGGGCAGCCGACGTGGGTGCAGACCTTGGAGTAGGCGACGATGCCGTCGTACGACCAGTCCTTACGGTCTTCGGCCTCGTTGAGCTCTTCGGGACGCAGACGCATCAGCAGGACGATGGCCTTGGCCTTCTCGTTCAGGTAGAGGCCGTGGTCCTCGTGCTTGAGCGGGTAGAGGGACTCCGGCATGACCTGGAAAGCGGATCCGAGCGTGACATCTGCGGCGCGAATCGGCGTTCCGCTGGGGTCGCGGGCCAGGCGCTCTCCCTGCGTCCACCAAGTGCGGCTGAGCAGCGCGACCGGGTTGCCGACCAGAGGGTCGTTCGGGTTGGAGCCCGGGTGCGGGGCGAGTCCGCGGAAGAGGACGACGCCCGGCACGATGGATGCCACCAGCGCTGCGAACAGCGAGTTGCGGATCATCGTGCGACGGCCGAATCCGGACTCCTCGTTCGCGTCGGCGAAGGCCTGGATGGCGGCCTCGCGCGTCGTGTCGCGACCCCGCGTGGGGTGGCGGTCCTCGACGAACTCCTTGTCGGACATGATGGCCTTCGACCAGTGGATCGCACCGATGCCGAGGGAGAGCAGCGCCAGGGCGATGCCGAGTCCGATGAAGAGGTTGTTGTGCCGGATGGCGAGAAGGCTGCCGCTCTCGATCGGGAAGAGCATGTAGGCGGCGACCGCCCAGATGCTCCCGGCGACCGACAGGTAGAACAGGGTGTAGACAGTGCGAACCGCGGCCTTCATGGCCTTCGGGTCCTTGTCCGTCATCCGCTCACGATGCGGCGGCAGGCCCGGGTTCTGCACGGGATCGCTGACCGCAACGCTCAGCCCCGCCGAGGGCTCGTACGCCCTGTCGAGAGCGTGAGAGTCGTCGTCGTGTGCCATGGTGCTCCTCGTACGTTCCTCTTCGATGGAAATTCTTTAGTTGGACTTCGCCGTGATCCACACGGTGGCGGCGACGAGCGCGCCGATGCCGAAGATCCAGATGAACAGACCCTCGGACACCGGGCCGAGCGACCCGAGCGTGAATCCGCCGACGGCGACGGCCTCCTGCTGGAAGAGCAGCGCGGAGATGATGTCGCGCTTGTCCTCCGCGGAGAGGTTCATGTCGCCGAAGACCGGCATGTTCTGCGGACCGGTGACCATGGCCGCATAGATGTGAAGTGCGCTGACCTCGGTCAGCGGGGGAGCGTACTTGCCCTCGGTGAGGGCGCCGCCGGCGCCGGCGACGTTGTGGCACATCGCGCAGTTGATGCGGAAGAGCTCCGCGCCGTGGGCGACGTCGCCGTTCCCGTCGAGGATCCGGTCGGCCGGGTAGGTCGGACCGGGAGCCACGGACTGCACGAAGGCGGCCATCGACTCGATCTCGATCTGCGTGAACTGCGGGGGCTTCGGGGGAGCCTGCGGGCCCTGCATCTGCATCGGCATGCGGCCGGTCGCCAGCTGGAACTCGGTGGCGAGCTCGCCGACACCGATGAGGCTCGGCCCGTTGGGCGTCCCCTCGAGGTTCATGCCGTGACAGGTGGCGCAGTTCGCCTGGAACAGCTTCTCGCCGTCGTCGACGGACACTTCGGCGAGGACTTCGCGCTGGGTGTCGGTCGCAGCGATCGCTGCGGAGGCACCGGCGTAGATGCCGCCGGTGATCATGAGTCCTGCGCCGATGAGCGCTACCGCAGCCAGAGGGCTGCGCCGGCCGGTCGGGCGACGCTTCTTCTCTCGTGCCATCTCGGGTGTCAGCTCCGCTCTCTTATTTCAGGAAGTAGATAACGACGAACAGGAGGATCCAGACGACGTCCACGAAGTGCCAGTAGTACGAGACCACGATCGAGGAGGTCGCTTCCTTGTGCGTGAAGTTCTTGACCGCGTAGGCGCGCCCGATCACCAGGAGGAAGGCGACGAGGCCGCCGGTCACGTGCAGGGCGTGGAAGCCGGTCGTGAGGTAGAACGCGGAGGCGTAGGAGTCGGCCTGGATGGGCATGCCCTCGGCGACGAGCTGCGCGTACTCCCAGACCTGACCGGAGACGAAGATCGCACCGAGGATGAACGTGAGCCAGAACCACTCGACCATGCCCCAGCCGAACAGGCGACGACGGCCGGCGAGGTTCACCTGGCCCTTGGCGATCTTGTAGGGCTGCAGATCCTCAGCGGCGAACACGCCGAACTGGCAGGTGATCGAGGAGCTGACCAGGATCAGCGTGTTGATCAGTGCGAACGGGATGTTCAGAAGCTCGGTGCGATCGGCCCAGAGCTCGGGTGACGTGCTGCGCAGGGTGAAGTAGATCGCGAAGAGTCCTGCGAAGAACATGACTTCACTGCCGAGCCACACGATGGTGCCGACAGCTACCGGATTGGGCCGCTTGATCGTTTGCGCGGCAGGGGCATACGTCGCTGAGGTGGTCACCCGTCCATTATGGCCGATTTGCGCGCGACATTTTCGCACCAGGGACCACTGTCGCGCCTTTTATTCACTTAGGGGAACCTAAGAAGCGACTGCCAAACGGCCGTGAATCCTGGCCGGCGTCGCGGGTGAGGTCCGGATGCCGCGCGAACGGCGTCTCCCGCACGTCGATAGGATCGCTCGCATGGCGGATTCACTCACCTGGCCCGATGTCCTCACGACGCTCCTCGAGGGGAAGGATCTCAGCGTCTGGGAGTCGACGTGGGCGATGCGCCAGGTGATGCAGGGGAGGCGACGCAGGCGCAGCTCGCGGGTTTCCTCCTGGCGCTGCGCGCCAAGGGCGAGACGATCGACGAGGTTGTCGGATTCCGGGATGCGATTCTGGAAGCGGCCGTCCCGCTGCCGGTCTCTCCGAACGTCCTCGACATCGTCGGCACCGGCGGCGACAGGGTCGGCACGGTCAACATCTCGACGACGGCGGCGATCATCATCGGTTCCCTCGGCATCCCGGTCGTCAAGCACGGCAACAGGGCGGCGAGCTCGGCATCCGGCTCGTCCGACGTGCTCGGCGCGCTGGGGCTCCAGCTCGATCTCGCGCCCGAGGGCGTCGCCGCCGTGCTCGATCGCATCGGGATCACCTTCGCGTGGGCGGCGAAGTTCCATCCGGGGTTCCGGAACGCCGGGGCGGTCCGCTCCGAGCTCGGTGTACCGACCGTGTTCAACATGCTCGGCCCGCTGTGCAACCCGGCGCGCGCCGAGGCCAACGCGGTCGGTGTCGCGCAGTTGGAGCGCATCCCCTGATCACCGGCGTCTTCCGTACGCGGGGCGCGACCGCGCTCGTCTTCCGCGGTGACGACGGGCTGGACGAGCTGACCACGACCGGGCACAGCCGCATCTGGGAGGTCTCCCGCGGCGACATCCATGAGCACGACCTCGACCCGCGCGATCTCGGCATCCCGCTCGCGAACCTCGCCGACCTTCTCGGCGGTTCGCCCGAGCACAATGCCGACATCCTTCGCCGCACCCTCGCCGGCGAGCGGGGCCCGGTGCGCGACATCGTGCTGCTCAACGCCGCCGCCGGCATCGTGTCGTTCGATCTCTCGCAGGACGCCGCGCAGACGCAGCGGCCGATCCTGGAACGCCTCGCGGACGCCTACGCACGGGCCGTCGCCGCGGTCGACGACGGCCGTGCCGCCGCGAAGCTCGACGAGTGGGTCGCGGTCTCCCGCGAGCTGGCCTCGGCCTAGCCTCCGCCGGCGCTTCCAGTGACTCCGTGACTCGTCGTTCGGTGCCATGGCTCGTCGTCGCGGGCGTGCTCGTGGCGGCGCTGAGCCTGCGCAGCCACATCACGTCGGTGCCGACGGTCGCTCCGCACATCATGTCCGACCTCGGCGTGAGCGCGGCCGCCGCCGGGATGCTGACGACGGCGCCGCTGCTCATGTTCGCGCTGTGCACGCCGGCGGCCGCGCTCGTGATCCGTCGCGCCGGCCCCGAGCTGACCCTGCTCCTGACGCTCGCCGGAGTGCTCCTGGGCACTCTCGTGCGCCTCGGGCCAGGCTACGGCTGGGTGCTGACCGGAATGCTCATCATGGGTGTGTCGATCACCCTCGGCAATGTCGTGATCCCGGTGATCATCCGTCGCGATCTGCCCTCGGAGCATGCCTCGACCGCCACCGCGGGGTACGCCGCGATGATGAACCTCGGCTCGCTCGTGACGACGCTGGGCACGGCTCCGCTCGCCGACCTTCTGGGCTGGTCGCCGGCCCTCGCGGCGTGGATGATCCTGACGATCGCCGGCCTGGTCCTGTGGGCCGTGCATATGGTGCGGCGGGCGCGGGCCGCGGAGCATCCACGCGTCGCCCCGGTCGTGCGCGGGCGCGCATCGGATGCCGCATCCGCGCTCACCGGCCCGGTGCCCGTCCTGCGTGAGAGGTCGCTGCGGACCGTGCTCGGCCGGCCGCTGCTGTGGCTGCTCACGCTCGCCTTCGCGAGCCAGTCGGCCGCGTACTTCGCCCTGACCGCGTGGCTGCCGACGCTGCTGGTCGATACGACGGGCGCCTCGCTCACGGTGGCGGGCGCGCTGGCCTCCGTGTTCCAGGGGTGGCGGTGGTCGGCCCATTCCTCGTGCCGCTGCTCCTGCGGCACACGGGTCCGGTCGTGACCGCCGTCGTGATCGCGGGCTGCTGGCTGGCGATGATCCTCGGGATGCTCCTGGCGCCGGACCTGTTCTGGCTGTGGGCGGCGCTGGGCGCCGTCGCGCATGCGAGTGGATTCGTCGTGATCTTCACGGCGGTCGTTCAGACTTCGAGATCGGATGCCGAAGCGGCGACGATGTCGGCGGTGATCCAGGGCTGCGGCTACCTGGTCGCGACGATCGGCGCTCCGCTGGTAGGCGCGCTCTACGAGGCGTCGGGTGCGTGGACGGTGCCGCTGCTGGCCGTGCTGGCGATCACCGTCGTGTACGCGCTCGCGCTGATCGGCGCGATGCTGCTCGTCCGCAGCCGGCGGGGCTGAGCGGTTCAGCCGCGCGCGTCGAGCACTCCGAGGACGCGGGAGACCGCCGATCCGAGGTTCCACTGCTCCGCGAGCGACTCCAGCGCGTCGCGGCGTTCTCCGTCGATCGGGGCGAGAGGCGCCCCGGGGACGGCGATGTCGAGGTCGGTGACCACCCGGACCACGGTCGGCGCCACGTCGAGGTAGTCGGATGCCGCGACGACCTTGGCCGCGACGCCGGCCGTCATGCCCGCGCCGGCCGCGGCGGCGCTGCGGATCCCGGCGAGGTCGCCGTGGGCGGCCAGGAGCGTCGCGGCGGTCTTGTCGCCGACGCCGGGAACGCCGGGGAGCCCGTCGGAGGCGTCGCCGCGCATGGTCGCGAAGTCGGCGTACTGCGAGGGCGGACCCCGTACTTGGCGGTGACGACGGCATCCGTCACGGTCTCGAGATTGCTCATGCCGCGGGCGGTATAGATCACCCGGACGTCGCGTGCGTCGTCGACGAGCTGGAAGAGATCGCGGTCGCCGGTGACGATGTCGACGGGGGAAGAGGCCTTCGTGGCCAGCGTGCCGATGACGTCGTCGGCCTCGTGCTCGGCGACGCCGATGATCGGGATGCCGAGCAGACCGAGGCTCTCGCGGATGAGGGGAGCTGTGCCTCGAGCGGATCGGGCACCTCCTCGACGTCGGGCCCGGCGTCGACGACCTCCACGACCCGGTGGGTCTTGTAGCTCGGGATGAGGTCGACGCGCCACTGCGGCCGCCAGTCGTCGTCCCAGCAGGCGACGATGCTGGTCGGCTCGTAGGCGGTGATCAGACGGCTGACCATGTCGATGAGCCCGCGTGCGGCGTTGACCGGCATGCCGTTCGGGGCCTTCACCTTGTCGGGCACGCCGTAGAACGCGCGGAAGTACAGCGAGGCGGTGTCCAGAAGCATGAGCCGGTCGGGGCGTGTCATGCGTTCAGTCTTGCAGGGCGGATGCCGCCGGAGAACCGCTCGTCAGCATCCGGGCGCGGTCGGGGTCTGCTCGCAGGTGTGGGCGACGAGGGCGGTGCGCGCCTCGAAGATGCGGATCTCCTGGCCCGCACCGCGGGAGGTCACCTCGCCCTGGAGCGGGACCCAGCCGTAGCCGAGGTTCAGCTCCGCGCTGTAGCGCGTGTCCATGCGCACCGTATAGGTGCCGCGCTCTCGGTAGACATGACTCGTGTCGGTCGGGGTGAACTGGGCCTGGCCGAGGTCGGCCCAGGTCGCTCCGCTCGTGCTCGACGTACGCATCGCGCCGTCGCCGTAGTGGAAGTCGTGACCGGCGGGGGTGAAGCGCACCGACAGCGGCCATCCGAACAGTGTGCCGTGCACCTCGTGACTGCGGGAGTCGGCGACGAAGTTCGTGGGAGGCCGGCCACGCCGACGTTGTCGGGCTCGGCGGCGACGAGCGAGCCCTCCGGGGCGAAGCGCGCCAGATCGCGGATCGTGATGGTCGGCGCCGCTTCGTCCTCCTCCTCCTCGTCGTCGGAGGTGCCCAGAATGCACTCCAGGACCGGGTTGAAGGTCGGCTCCCAATCGGCGCACAGCGGCGGCGCGGGCGGCCGCGGGCCGGGAAGACCGGGGGAGGTGCCGGGCGATGTCCCGGGGAGGTTCCCGGGGTCGTGGGGCCGCCGGTGCCGGGTGAGCCGGGTGTGGTCTGCTCGCCGCCGACCGTGATGGTCTCGCCGTCGTTCGAGGAGCAGAGACCTAGATGAGTGAGTCCGTTTGCCCTGATCGGCTCTGATGCGGCGTGGACGCTGTTAACGAGGGGCGGAGGGCGTTAAGCCCTGTGTGTGAAAACCGACCTCAACACCCTCCTTGTCACACTCTACGTCCATCTCGATGACCGGATCCTCCCGGCGATCGGCTGCTCGCGCGACCACACGCCGGGCCGAAAGCCGGCGCTCAACGATGTCGAGCTGCTCTGCCTGCTGGTCGCGCAGCACCTGCTCGGGATCGCATCGGACCGCAAATGGATCCGGCACGCCCGCGCTCACCTGAGAGGCATGTTCCCGGGTATCCCGAAGCAGTCCGGATGGGGAAACGTGTCCGCCAGTCCACTGCTTTGCTGTCAGCGGTGATCACCGAACTTGCCCGCGATACCCCGTCGTGGAACGAAGTGACCCGGCTGATCGATTCCACCCCGGTGCCGTGCGGGGCGTCCCGGGAGACCGTGAAACGCTCCGACCTGGCCGGGCACGCCGGCTACGGCTACTGCGCCTCCCACTCCCGGTTCTTCTGGGGTCTCCGGCTCTACCTCGTCTGCGCTCCCGACGGCATGCCGATCATCTGGGGGCTCGCGAACCCGAAGATCGGGGAACGCGAGGCCGCCACCGCGATGCTCGATCACGACCGGCACCTCATCGCGCCGGGGCAGGTGATCGTCGGCGACAAGGGCTTCGCCGGGAAAGAGTTCGAGACCTTCGTCACCGATGACCTCGGCGCGCATCTGGTCCGCCCCGACCGCAAAGACGAGAACCCCCGGTTCGGGCGCCTCGGCGGGATCCGGCAATGGATCGAGTCGGTGTTCGACACCCTCAAGGGACAGCTCACCCTCGAACAGCACGGCGGCCGCACACCAGCGGGCGTCTACTCCCGCATCGCCGCACGCCTCCTCGCCCTCGCCGCCGGCATCTGGCACAACTGGCTCAGAGGCGTGCCAGCGAAACGCTCCCTCATCGCCTACGACCACTGAAAGCAAACGGACTCACTCATCTAGGTCTTCGAGGGCAGGGGAGCAGCCAGAGTACGACGCAGGGGCCAGCAGCATGGTCGTCAAAGCAATGGGAACAAGCGAGCGAATCAGCAAGCGGCGACCTCCGAGATCTCGGAGTTGGAGATCATCAGACGATCACTCACGACCACGAATGTAATGAGCAATTGTGAGGTGTTTCCTCTGGAGTCGGGTGTTACATCTGCTCCGTCTTCGTCAACCACCCGCACCGAAGACATGTCTCCGCAGGCAATCATTTGCACAGTTGCAGGGGTGGGGCGAGTACGGCTTCCACTGGGACTATCGAGTCCACAACCCTTTCGCCGACTAACCTAACGCCCATCGACTCAGCGGTAGCGCGAGCTTCTCGATCTAGCTCGAGCGCAACACCTGTCAGAAAGATGTTTGGATTGATGTCTTCTTCGCCTGCGCGAGAGTCATTCATCGCATCGATGTAAGCCCGATACACCTCCTCCGCTGCCGCGAACGCTTCCTCCTCCGAGGAGAACAGCGGCGTCGGCGTGGGCTCCGGCTCGGGGAGCACGCGGTGAGGAGTCCGACGGCGAGAGCGCCGGCGGCGAGGGCTGCGGTGAGGCGGAGGATCGTCACCGTCTCACGCTAACCCGGGCGGCTTGCCGGCATCCGGGTTATCCACAGGGCGAAGCCCTGGATCCTCCGTGGAAACTCGGGGCCGATCTCTGATATTCTGAAGTGTCATTCGTGGCACGGTTCTGCGTGCCTTTGTGACAGGCAATCCCATATCCAACCGCTTCGGCGTGTGATTCCGGTCGTCTTCGGCCGGGCGCGTCGCAGCCCGACACCACCACCTACAAGGACAACCCACTACATGACTACCGCAACGACCGCCCCGGCCACCAAGCAGGTCGCCATCAACGACATCGGATCTGCTGAGGACTTCCTGGCCGCGGTCGAGAAGACCCTGAAGTTCTTCAACGACGGCGACATCATCGAAGGCACGATCGTCAAGATCGACCGCGATGAGGTTCTGCTCGACGTCGGGTACAAGACGGAGGGTGTCATCCCCTCCCGCGAACTTTCCATCAAGCACGACGTCGACCCCAACGAGGTCGTCAAGGTCGGCGACGAGGTCGAAGCCCTCGTTCTCCAGAAGGAGGACAAGGAAGGCCGCCTCATCCTCTCCAAGAAGCGCGCGCAGTACGAGCGCGCCTGGGGTGACGTCGAGAAGATCAAGGAAGACGACGGCGTCGTCACCGGTTCCGTGATCGAGGTCGTCAAGGGCGGCCTCATCGTCGACATCGGCCTCCGCGGCTTCCTGCCGGCCTCGCTCATCGAGCTGCGCCGCGTCCGTGACCTCACGCCGTACCTCGGCCAGGAGATCGAGGCGAAGATCCTCGAGCTCGACAAGAACCGCAACAACGTCGTCCTCTCCCGCCGCGCCCTGCTCGAGCAGACGCAGTCGGAGTCGCGCACGACCTTCCTCAACAACCTGCACAAGGGCCAGGTCCGCAAGGGCGTCGTCTCGTCGATCGTCAACTTCGGTGCGTTCGTCGACCTCGGCGGCGTGGACGGCCTCGTGCACGTCTCCGAGCTGTCGTGGAAGCACATCGAGCACGCCAGCGAGGTCGTCGAGGTGGGCCAGGAGGTCACCGTCGAGATCCTCGAGGTCGACCTCGACCGCGAGCGCGTCTCCCTGTCGCTGAAGGCGACGCAGGAAGACCCGTGGCAGGTCTTCGCCCGCACCCACGCGATCGGACAGGTCACGCCGGGCAAGGTCACCAAGCTCGTCCCCTTCGGTGCGTTCGTCCGCGTCGCCGACGGCATCGAGGGCCTCGTGCACATCTCGGAGCTCTCGGCCAAGCACGTCGAGCTCGCCGAGCAGGTCGTCTCGGTCGGCGAAGAGGTCTTCGTCAAGGTCATCGACATCGACCTCGACCGTCGCCGCATCTCGCTCTCGCTCAAGCAGGCGAACGAGTCGGTCGACCCGCACGGCACCGAGTTCGACCCGGCCCTCTACGGCATGGTCGCGGAGTACGACGAGAACGGGGAGTACAAGTACCCCGAGGGCTTCGACCCCGAGACCAACGCGTGGAAGGAAGGCTTCGACGCCGAGCGCGAGAAGTGGGAGCAGGAGTACGCTGCTGCCCAGGCTCGCTGGGAGGCGCACAAGGCCGCCGTCCTCAAGGCCGCCGAGGCCGAGGCTGCGAACGAGGGCTCCTTTGAGGCCTCCGGCACCTTCGCCGCCGAGTCCGCAGCCGGCGCCGGCACCCTTGCCGACGACGAGGCGCTTGCGGCTCTCCGCGAGAAGCTCTCGGGCGGCAACGCCTAAGCCCTGACAGGCTCAGCGAACGGGTCGTCACCTTCGGGTGGCGGCCCGTTCCGCGTCTCTGGGCGACACGGCGGGAAGGCGGCATCCGCCGGTCGTGTGACAGAACGTTACGCGCGATTTCGTTCGGGGGCACCGTCCTCAGGACGATGGGTTAATGACCTTGACGCTGGAGCCTGCGAGAGACGTGGGCGCCCCCGACGCCGCCAGCCGGGCCGGAGCGGTCCACATCGCGGATGTCGACCGGTCCTTCGCGATGCCGGAGGGCCGGCGCGAGGTCCTTCGTGGCCTGGACCTCACGATCGCCGCGGGCGAGATCGTCGCGATCGTCGGACCGTCCGGATGCGGCAAGTCCACCCTCCTGCGCCTCGTCGGCGGACTGGACACGCCCAGCAAGGGCTCGATCCGTGTTGACGGCACGCCGCTGCGCGACACCGACGAGCGCACCGCGATCGCCTTCCAGGAGCCGCGACTGCTGCCGTGGCGCACGCTCGCCCAGAATGTCGAGCTCGGGCTGCCCCGCGACTATCCGCGTCGTGAGCGGAACGCCCGTGTGCGCGAGCTGCTCGCCCTCGTCGGTCTCGACCACGCCGCCGATCAGCGCCCCCGCGAGGTCTCCGGCGGCATGGCGCAGCGCGCCTCGCTCGCCCGCGCTCTGGCGCGCAACCCCGGCGTCCTTCTCCTGGACGAGCCCTTCGGCGCGCTCGACGCGCTGACCCGCCTGCGGATGCAGGATCTGCTGCTCGACATCCACGCCGCCGAGCCGACCACGGTCATCCTCGTCACCCATGACGTCGAGGAGGCCCTCTATCTCGCCGACCGCGTTCTGCTCCTGCGCACGCTGGTCGCCGAATCGGATGCGGAGGTGCCGTCGATCGCGCGCACCATCACCGTGCCCGGCATCCGACCTCGCGACCGGGCAGACAGTGCCCTCGCGAACCTCCGCGCCGAGCTGCTCGAAGGGCTCGGCGTCGATACCCACCACTACACACTCTCCGAGGAGACCCGATGAGCATCACCCGACGTATCGTTCCCGCGACCGCACTCGCCGGGGCGATGATGCTCGTGGCCACCGGCTGCGTGGCCGGCGAGAACCCCAGCGCGAACCCGGCCGAGCCGAGCGGAGACTGGTCGAGCAGCACGCTGACGCTGGACTGGGCGACCTACAACCCGCTGAGCCTCATCATCCGCGACCAGGGCATCCTCGAAGAGATCGTCGGCGACTCCGTCACGGTCGAGTGGGTGCAGTCGGCCGGCTCCAACAAGGCCAACGAGCTGTTGCGCGCAGGCTCCATCGACGTCGGCTCGACGGCCGGCTCGGCGGCCTTCCTCGCTCGCGCGAACGGCTCGCCGATCAAGGTGATCAACATCTATTCGCAGCCGGAGTGGGCCGCCATCGTCGTGCCCGCCGACAGCGAGATCACCTCGCTCGAGCAGCTCGCCGGCACCTCGATCGCCGCGACGAAGGGCACCGACCCCTACTTCTTCCTGCTCCAGGCGCTGGAGGTCGGCGGGCTGAGCGTCGACGACGTCGAGGTGCAGAACCTGCAGCACGCCGACGGGCGCTCCGCTCTCGAGGGCGGCTCGGTCGACGCCTGGTCGGGCCTCGACCCGATCATGGCCGCCGCAGAGGTGGAGTCCGGAGCGACGCTCATCTACCGCAACGTCGACTTCAACACCTACGGGTTCCTGAACGCGACCGAGGACTTCATCGACAACCACGCCGACCTCGCGCAGGCCGTCGTGGACGCCTACGAGCAGGCCCGTTCCTGGGCGCTGGAGAACCCCGAGGAGACCGCCGCGCTGCTGGCCGAGGTCGCCGGGATCGATCTGGCCGTCGCGACGACCGTCATCGAGGAGCGTTCCAACCTCGACGTCAGCGGCATCCCGGGTGCGGCGCAGGTCGCGGTGCTGGAGAAGATCCTGCCCGTGCTCCTCGCCGACGGCGACGTGCAGGGCGGGCAGGCGGCGCTCGATGACGCGCTCTCGAGCATCGTCCACGCCGAGTTCGCCGAGAAGGCCGTGAACGGCGGATGAGCACGCTCACCGCGGACGCGCCGGTCACCGAGGTGGCGGCTGCGCGTCGCCTCTGGGATCGGCGCGGTCTGCGGATCGCCGGAGGGATCATCCTTCCGGTACTCCTCCTGCTCGTCTGGCACTTGGTCACCGCGAGCGGGCTCGTGCCGCCGTACCGGCTGCCCGCACCCGCATCCGTCTTCGCCGCTGCCATCGACCTGGCCGAGCGGGCCAACTGTGGACGCATATCGCGATCTCGGTGCAGCGCGTCCTGCTCGGCTTCGCCATCGGCTCCGCGATCGGGCTCGCCATCGCCGCCGTTGTCGGCCTCTCGCGCCTGGGCGATGTGCTGCTGAGCCCGACCCTGGCCGCCGTGCGGGCCGTGCCGTCGCTGGCCTGGGTGCCGCTGCTGATCCTGTGGATCGGGATCGGCGAGGAGTCCAAGGTCACGCTCATCGCGATCGGCGCCTTCTTCCCTGTCTACACGACGGTGGCCGCCGCGCTCCGGCATGTGGATCCGCAGCTGGTGGAAGCCGGGCGGTCTTTCAGCCTCAACGGCTGGTCGCTCTTCCGCACCGTGCAGCTGCCCGCGGTCGTTCCCTCGGTGGTGTCGGGGCTGCGCCTCGCCCTCGCTCAGTCCTGGCTCTTCCTCGTGGCGGCCGAGCTCCTGGCCTCGTCGATGGGTCTCGGCTTCCTTCTCGACGACTCGCAGAACAACGGTCGCGTCGACCGCATCCTCCTTGCGATCGTTCTCCTCGCCCTCCTCGGCGCTCTGTCCAACGCCCTCCTCGGGTTCGCCGAGAAGCGCCTGCTGAAGAGGTGGACATGACCGACGAGGCTCGCCTCGTGGAGACCCGCACCTTTCCCGCACCCTCCGGCTTCGCAGCGCAGGCCAACGTCACCGCGGAGGCCTACGCGCGGGCCGCCGCCGATCCGGAGGCGTTCTGGGCCGAGGCCGCGGCGCGCCTCGACTGGCGCGAGGGATGGCACACCGTCAGCGCGTGGGATCCGCCGCAGGGCGAGTCGATCCCGGCCGCACGCTGGTTTCTCGGCGGCACGCTCAATGTCGCCGAGAACTGCGTCGACCGGCATGTCAGGGCCGGCAAGGGCGAAAAGGTCGCGCTCTACTTCGAAGGCGAGCGCGGCGATCGCCTGGCCGTGACCTACGCCGATCTGCAGCGGCGCGTCGCGCAGGCGGCCCACGCGCTGACCGCGCTGGGCGTCGTCGCCGGCGATCGCGTCGTGGTCTACCTGCCTGTGCTCGTCGAGACGGTCGTCATCACCCTCGCCTGTGCGCGGATCGGTGCCGTGCACTCCCTGGTCTTCGGCGGCTTCTCCGCCGAGGCGCTGCGCTTCCGTCTGCAGGACACGGGCGCCAAGCTGCTCGTGACCAGCGACGGACAGTTCCGGCGGGGGAAGGCCACCGAGGTGAAGTCGACGGCGGATGCCGCAGCCGAAGGGCTGGCCGCACTCGAGCACGTCCTCGTGCTGCGCCGGACCGGGCAGGAGGTCCCTGGACGCCGGGACGCGACGTCTGGTGGCACGAGGTCGTCGACACGGCCAGCACCGAGCACGAGGCGCAGGCCTTCGATGCCGAGCATCCGCTGTTCATCATCTACACCTCGGGGACGACCGGCAAGCCGAAGGGTCTCGTGCACACCTCCGGCGGGTATCTCACCCAGGCGAGTTGGGCGCACTGGGCGCACTTCGACGCGAAGCCGGATGACGTGCACTGGTGCACGGCCGACCTCGCCTGGGTGACCGCGCACACCTACGAGATCTACGGGCCGCTCTCCAACGGACTGACCCAGGTGATCTACGAGGGGACGCCCGACAGCCCGCACCGGGAGCGTCATCTCGAGATCATCGAGCGCTACGGGGTCACGGTCTACTACACGGCGCCGACGCTCATCCGCACCTTCATGACCTGGTTCGGCGGCGGCCTGCCCGGGGGCCACGATCTCTCCAGCATCCGACTGCTCGGCACCGTGGGAGAGGCCATCAACCCGGAGGCCTGGATCTGGTTCCACCGCAACTTCGGAGGCGGACAGGTCCCCGTGGTCGACACCTGGTGGCAGTCCGAGACGGGTGCGGCGATGGTCGCACCGCTGCCGGGCGTCACGACGTTGAAGCCGGGCTCGGCCAGCGTGCCTCTGCCCGGGATCGACGTCGCCGTCGTCGACGAAGAGGGGCGCGATGTTCAGCCGGGCCGCTCCGGATCCCTCGTCGTCCGGCGTCCCTGGCCCGGGATGGCGCGGACGGTATGGGGCGATCCGGAGCGCTACCGCGACTCCTACTGGTCGGCCTATGCCGGGCACGGTGCGCACGGGGGCTTCTATCTCGCCGGCGACGGCGCGACGAGGGACGCCGACGGCTACATCTGGGTCCTCGGCCGGCTCGACGACGTCGTGAACGTCTCCGGGCACCGGCTCTCCACGATCGAGATCGAGTCCGCGCTCGTCGCGCACGAGTCGGTCGGCGAGGCGGGGAGCACCGGGGTCTCCGATCCGGTGACCGGCCAGGCCGTCGCGGCGTTCGTCACCCCGGCCGCGCAGGCGGTGCCGGAGCCCGCGGCGCTGAGTGAGCAGGTCGCCCGACAGATCGGGCCCGTCGCCAAGCCGAAGCACGTGATCGTCGTTCCCGATCTTCCCAAGACCCGCTCGGGGAAGATCCTGCGAAGACTGCTGGCGCAGCTGTGGGAGGCTGAGCAGGAGCGTCGCGCGGGACGCACGCCCGCGCCGCTGGGAGACACGACGTCGCTCCAGAACCCCGAGGCCGTCGAGCAGATCGCGCTCGCCCTGAGCAACACACAGTAAGGACACCATGACGGAAGAACACCGATTCGGGTTCCGCACCCGTGCCCTGCACGCCGGCGGGACTCCGGATGCCGTGACGGGCGCGCGCGCCGTGCCGATCTACCAGACCACCTCGTTCGTGTTCGACGACGCGGCCGACGCGGGCAACCTCTTCGCCCTGCAGAAGTACGGCAACATCTACTCGCGCATCGGCAACCCGACCGTCGCCGCCTTCGAGGAGCGACTGGCCTCGCTCGAGGGCGGGATCGGCGCGGTCGCGACCGCCTCGGGGATGAGCGCGGAGTTCATCACCTTCGCGGCCCTCGTCGGGGCCGGCGACCACGTCGTCGCGTCGGCACAGCTCTACGGCGGCACGGTGACGCAGCTGGATGTCACACTGCGCCGTTTCGGCGTCGAGACGACGTTCGTGGCCTCGACCGATCCCGCCGACTACGCGGCGGCGATCCGGCCGGAGACGAAGCTGGTCTACGTCGAGGCGATCGGGAACCCGTCCGGCGAGATCTCCGACATCGAGGGTCTTGCCGCCGTCGCGCACGAGGCCGGCGTGCCCCTCGTCGTCGATGCGACCCTGGCGACGCCCTATCTGACACGTCCGCTCGAACACGGCGCCGACATCGTGATCCACTCGGCGACGAAGTTCCTGGGTGGTCACGGCACCACGCTCGGCGGCGTCGTGATCGAGAAGGGCACGTTCGACTGGTCCAGCGGGCGCTTCCCGCAGATGACCGAGCCGGTGGAGTCGTACGGCGGCATCCGCTGGTGGGACAACTTCGGCGAGTACGGGTTCCTCACCAAGCTCCGCTCGGAGCAGCTGCGTGACATCGGCCCGGCGCTGAGCCCGCAGTCGGCGTTCCAGCTCCTGCAGGGTGTCGAGACCCTTCCGCAGCGGATGGACGCGCACGTCGCGAACGCCCGGATCGTCGCCGAATGGCTCGACTCCGATCCGCGCGTGTCCTATGTCACCTGGGCGGGGCTGGAGAGTCACCCGCACCACGAGCGCGCGAAGAAGTACCTCCCGCTCGGCCCCGGATCGGTCTTCGCCTTCGGCGTGGCCGGCGACGACGGCCGTGCGGCGGCCGAGCGCGTGATCGAGAACCTACAGCTGGCCTCGCACCTGGCCAATATCGGCGACGCGCGGACCCTGGTGATCCACCCCGCCTCGACGACGCACCGTCAGCTCACCGCCGAGCAGCTCGTGGCCGCGGGGCACCCGCCGACCTCATCCGCATCTCGGTCGGTCTCGAAGACTCCGAAGACATCATCTGGGACCTGGATCAGGCCCTCACCGCGGCGACGGGAGCCACACGATGAGCGCGGCGGATCAGGCGGCGGCCTGCGAGATCACCCCACCGGCGGAGGCCTGCGCGCTGCCGGGCGTCGCGGCGACGCCCGGGCGCACCTGGGTCGGTCCGAACCAGGGGGAGCGCTTCGCGCTGCTGCGCCGCTCGCGCTCGGTCGCGATCGTCGGTGCCTCGAACAACCCCGCCCGTGCCTCCTACTTCGTCGCGACCTATCTGCTGTCGAGTTCGCCCTACGACGTCTACTTCGTCAACCCGCGGGCCGACGAGATCCTCGGGCAGCCGGTGTACGCGTCGCTGGCCGATCTGCCGGTCGTCCCCGACATCGTCGACGTGTTCCGGCGCCACGAGGACCTTCCCGGTGTCGCGCAGGAGGCGATCGACGTGGGCGCGAAGACGCTCTGGCTGCAGCTGGGCTCCTGGAACGAGGAGGCGGCGGCCCTTGCCGAAGCGGCCGGGCTCTCGGTCGTCATGGATCGCTGCGTCAAGATCGAGCACGCCCGCTTCCACGGCGGTCTACACCTCGCCGGCTTCGACACGGGCGTGATCAGCTCGAAGAGGCAGGTTCTCGCGCGCTGACAGCGGGTGGCGGCATCCGATGCCAGGATGGAAAGCATGCCTCTGATCGCACTGACCGGCGGGATCGCGTCGGGCAAGTCCACCATCGCCGCTCGCCTGCGCGAGCACGGCGCGGTGATCGTCGACGCGGACGCGATCGTGCGCGACGTGCAGGCTCCGGGCTCTCCGGTGTTGGCCGAGATCGCCCAGGCCTTCGGCGACGACATGGTGACGGATGCCGGCGAGCTGGACCGTGCGGCGCTGGGTGCCCGCGTCTTCGGTGACGACGAGGCGCTCGCGCGGCTCAACGCGATCGTGCATCCCGCCGTGCGTGCGGAGTCGGCGCGGCGTTTCGGGGAGGCGTTCGACGCTGACCCCGAAGCCGTCGTCGTCTATGACGTGCCGCTGCTCGTCGAGGCGCGGGTGGACGACCCCTGGGATCTCATCGTCGTGGCCGACGCCCCGGCCCAGCTGCGCCTCGAGCGTCTGGTCGCCCACCGCGACATGGAGCCGGATGCCGCACAGGCCCGCATCGATGCGCAGGTGTCGGATGCCGCGCGCCGCGCGATCGCGGACGTCGTCGTCGACACCTCGGGAACCCTGGAGGAGACGCTCGCGCAGACCGACGCCCTGTGGGAGCGTCTGCGGCCGCGGTGAGCGACCGACCTCCAGGGCACTCGCGGCGGGATGCGCCGCAGGCGAACTCCGTCCGGATGTCGGATGCGGCGCCTACGCTGGAGTGATGCAGACCACACGCAGCGTGCGACCCTTCGAGGTCGTCAGTGAGTACGCGCCGGCCGGCGACCAGCCGCAGGCGATCTCAGAGCTCGCCGCGCGCATCAACGCGGGCGAGACCGATGTCGTGCTGCTGGGCGCGACCGGCACCGGAAAGTCGGCGACGACGGCCTGGCTCATCGAGCAGGTGCAGCGGCCGACCCTGGTGCTCGCGCACAACAAGACGCTCGCCGCGCAGCTGGCCAACGAGTTCCGCGAGCTCATGCCGCACAACGCGGTCGAGTACTTCGTCTCGTACTACGACTACTACCAGCCCGAGGCCTACGTGCCGCAGACCGACACCTTCATCGAGAAAGACAGCTCGATCAACGCCGAGGTCGAGCGGCTGCGGCACTCGACGACGAACTCGCTGCTCTCGCGGCGCGATGTCGTCGTGGTCTCGACGGTCTCCTGCATCTACGGACTCGGCGCTCCGGAGGAGTACCTGCGGGCGATGGTCGCGCTGCAGGTGGGGGAGCGCTACGACCGCGACGCCCTCATCCGGCAGTTCATCTCGATGCAGTACAACCGCAACGACGTCGACTTCTCCCGCGGCAACTTCCGCGTGCGCGGCGACACGATCGAGATCATCCCGGTCTACGAAGAGCATGCGATCCGCATCGAGCTGTTCGGCGACGAGATCGAGGCGCTGTACTCGCTGCATCCGCTCACCGGCGATGTGATCGCGAAGCTCGATTCGGTGCCGATCTTCCCGGCCTCCCACTATGTGGCGGGGACGGACGTCATCCAGCGGGCGATCGGCACGATCGAGACCGAGCTGGCGGCGAGGCTGTCCGAGCTGGAGCGGCAGGGCAAGCTGCTGGAGGCGCAGCGCCTGCGCATGCGCACGACCTTCGACCTCGAGATGCTGCAGCAGCTCGGCTTCTGCTCCGGCATCGAGAACTACTCGCGACACCTCGACGGTCGCGAGCCCGGCGAGCCGCCGCACACGCTGCTGGACTTCTTCCCCGACGACTTCCTCATGGTCATCGACGAGTCGCACGTGACGGTGCCGCAGATCGGCGCGATGTACGAGGGCGACGCCTCGCGCAAGCGCACGCTCGTCGAGCACGGCTTCCGGCTGCCCAGCGCCCTCGACAACAGGCCGCTGCGCTTCGACGAGTTCAAGAATCGGATCGGCCAGACCGTGTACCTGTCGGCGACACCGGGCAAGTACGAGATGAACATCGCCGACGGCGTGGTCGAGCAGATCATCCGCCCGACGGGCCTGGTCGACCCGAAGATCGTCGTGAAGCCGTCCAAGGGGCAGATCGACGACCTCCTGGAGGAGATCCGCCTGCGGGTCGACCGAGACGAGCGCGTGCTGGTCACGACGCTCACGAAGAAGATGGCCGAGGAGCTCACCGACTTCCTCGGCGAGCACGGGGTGCGCGTGCGCTATCTGCACTCCGACGTCGACACGCTGCGGCGCGTCGAGCTGCTCACGGAGCTGCGGGCCGGCGTCTATGACGTGCTCGTCGGCATCAACCTGCTCCGCGAGGGGCTCGATCTTCCCGAGGTGTCGCTCGTGGCGATCCTCGACGCCGACAAAGAGGGTTCCTGCGTTCGGGCACCTCGCTCATCCAGACGATCGGTCGCGCCGCGCGAAACGTCTCCGGTGAGGTGCACATGTACGCCGACAGGGTGACCGACTCGATGGCGAGTGCGATCGAGGAGACCGAGCGTCGCCGCGAGAAGCAGATCGCCTACAACGAGGCCAACGGCATCGATCCGCAGCCCTTGCGCAAGCGCATCGCCGACATCACCGAGGTGCTCGCCCGCGAGGGCGCCGACACCGCGGAGATGCTGTCGAAGAAGGGCCGGTCGGGCAAGGGCAAGAGCCCGACGCCGCAGTTGCGCCGCGAGGGGATCGCGGCCGAGGGTGCCGAGCAGCTCGAGGCGACGATCGGCGATCTCTCCGCGCAGATGCTCGCCGCCGCCGAAGAGCTGAAGTTCGAGCTCGCCGCGCGCCTGCGCGACGAAGTGCAGGACCTCAAGAAGGAGCTGCGCGCCATGGAGCGCGCCGGACACGCGTAGACGGCGGGTGCGCGTCGGCGAGAGACGCGCGGGCACAGGAGGCGGTATGGAACAGCGACTCACGCTCATCACACTGGGCGTCGCGGATCTCGATCGCGCGATCGGCTTCTACCGTGCTCTCGGGTGGGTGCCGCATCCGGGCTCCGTCGCCGGCGAGGTCGCCTTCTACCAGGCGGGCGGCATGGCGATCGCCCTCTGGTCGCGGGCGTCGCTGGCCGAAGACTCCTGCGTCTCGGATGCCGGCGGTTGGGCGGAGTGACGCTCGCCCACAACGTCCGCTCGAGCGACGAGGTCGACGCCGTGCTCCTCGAGGCGAAGCATGCCGGTGCGCGGATCGGGAGATCTGGCGCTCCGACGCCCTGGGGCGGGTACTCGGGCGTGTTCATCGATCTCGACGGCCACCCCTGGGAGGTGGCCTGGAACCCCGGCTGGCCGCTGGACGCCTCCGGCGCCGTGACGATCGGCGGCGCGGCAGAGGGGGAGTGACGTCGTGAACGAGAAGCGCGCAGAGCTCGCCGACCGCATCCGATCGCTCCTGTCCGACGAGCCGACGTGCGAGCAGAAGCGGATGTTCGGCAGCCTGGCCTTCCTGGTGTACGGCCGGATTGTGGCGGCGGCCTGGGGCGAGGGTGATCTGCTGGTGCGTGTCGATCCCGAGCGCAGCGCCGACCTGTTGCTGAGCGACGGCGTCCGGCAGGCGGAGATGGGCCCGCGGCGGAAGAAGATGGGGCTCGGCTGGCTTGATGTGCCGGCCGAGGTCGTCGCCGACGACGAGCGGCTGCTGTTCTGGATCGATGCCGCCCGTGAGTACGCCGGGCTCAGGGGCAGTGCATGAGCGGTTTCGGCCCGGTGCGATCGAACTCGTGCCGGGACATCGGCGCCCCGCAGAGCGGGCAGGCGCGCTCGGTGCGGTTGGGCTCGGGCTCCGTGTCGTAGGGTCCGACCGAGGCCGGACCGGCCAGGCGGATGAGCCGTGAGTTGAGGTAGCGATACCAGCCGCCCGCGGCCGCGACTCGCGCGCGGAGCGGCGGTCTGTCCGAATCGTTTTGTGCCATGATCATTAGTGTACTAAGCAAGTGAGGGGAGATCATGACGAGTCGCGACGACATGCTCAAGCTCGACAACCAGCTCTGCTTCGCGATCGTGACGGCGGCCCGCAACGTCGTCTCGATCTACCGTCCGGTGCTCGAGCCGCTGCAGCTGACCCATCCTCAGTATCTCGTCATGCTCGCGCTGTGGGAGAAGGCCCCGCGTTCACTGGGCGAACTCGCCGAGGAGCTGGCGATGGAACCGGCGACCCTGTCGCCGATCATCAAGCGGCTCGAGGCGCAGGGGCGCCTGTCGCGAACGCGCCGCGCCGACGACGAGCGGGTGCTCGACATCGGGTTGACGGATGCCGGAACGGCCCTGCGCGAACAGGCGCTGGCCGTTCCGGAGCAGATCATGGCGCGGGTCGGGCTCTCCGTCGCCGAGCTGACGGCGCTCCGCGACGGTCTCGCACCGTTCGCCGGGCGGATGCCGGGCTGAGGCGCGGAGCTCGGCTCAGTACCACCCGCGGCGATCGGAGTGCGAGAGCGCCGCGCAGGGCGTGGAGTAGCGGCTCTTGATGTAGCCGATGCCCCAGGAGATCTGCGTCTCGGCGCTCGTGCGCCAGTCGCTGCCCTTCGACTTCATCTTCGACCCGGGCAGCGCCTGGGGGATGCCATAGGCGCCACTGGGGTTGGCCGCCTTCACGCGCCAGCCCGACTCGCGATTCCAGAGCGTGACGAGACAGGTGTACTGCTTCGTCGACCAGCCTCGCTTGGCCACCGCGGTCTTCGCGTAGGCCTTCGCCTGTGCCGGGGTCGCGATCTTGTTGCTGGCGGCGCCCTTCTTGAGGTTGCTGGTGTGGACCCAGCCCGTCTTGGACTTGTGGGTGACCTTCACCCAGGAGCCCTTGACGCTCTTCGGCGTGAGGGTGATGTTGCGGGGGATGACGCTGACCGCCTTCGCCTTTGTCGTGTTCGACGTGCGGAGGTTGACGGGGGAGGCGGTGTGCATCTTCACGCCCGCCTTCGCGCTCGGTGCGGCGCCCTTCTTGAGGTTGCTGGTGTGGACCCAGCCCGTCTTGGACTTGTGGGTGACCTTCACCCAGGAGCCCTTGACGCTCTTCGGCGTGAGGGTGATGTTGCGGGGGATGACGCTGACCGCCTTCGCCTTTGTCGTGTTCGACGTGCGGAGGTTGACGGGAGAAGCCGTGTGCATCTTCGTGCCCGCCTTCACGGCGGCCGGAGCGACGGCGTTGATCGCCGGAGCGGTGAGGACGGTCGGCGCCGGAGCGGTCGATGCGGCGGCTGCCGGGGCGGCGGCGGTGGCCGCTGAGGAGGCGCCGAGGGTCAGCGCGAGGGCAAGGGTCATGACGAGGGCGCGCCGATTCATATGGCACTCCAATCAGATTCGGGTAGGTGGAGCCGGCTTTCGGGTCCGGGCAACCCGAAGACGAAACCAGCCCACCTTGGGAGAAAGTTGGGTGTTACCTGAACGTTATGAATCACCGCCGCGTGATTCCGCGGCCCAGGAGCAAACTGTGGATTCCCTGGCAGTCGCCGAATCGGGCCGGAATCGGCCGCGATCGGGCCGGAGGAGGAATGCCCTGCGCGAACGGGTGGAGCCAGTGTCGGAGGCCGCTCCTAGACTTGTCTGGTGCCTATCGTCCCCGTACCCACGTCAGGAAAGCTCAGTGTGCGCGGTGCCCGCGTCCACAACCTGAAGAACGTCGACCTCGACATCCCGCGCGACTCCCTGGTCGTGTTCACCGGGCTGTCCGGGTCCGGCAAGTCGAGCCTCGCCTTCGACACGATCTTCGCGGAGGGGCAGCGCCGTTACGTCGAGTCCCTCAGCGCCTACGCGCGTCAGTTCCTGGGGCAGGTCGATCGCCCCGACGTCGACTTCATCGAAGGGCTGAGCCCCGCGGTCTCGATCGATCAGAAGTCGACCAATCGCAATCCGCGCTCGACGGTCGGCACGATCACCGAGATCTACGACTACATGCGTCTGCTGTGGGCGCGCATCGGCGTGCCGCACTGTCCGGAGTGCGGTGAGAAGATCCAGCGTCAGACCGTGCAGCAGATCGCTGATCAGCTCATGGACCTGCCCGATCGCACCCGGTACCAGATCGTCGCCCCGGTCGTCTCGCAGAAGAAGGGCGAGTTCGTCGACCTCTTCCGAGAGCTCGGCGCCAAGGGGTACTCTCGGGCGATCGTCGACGGCGAGCTCATCCAGCTGGCCGAGCCGCCGACGCTGAAGAAGAGCTACAAGCACGACATCGCCGTCGTCGTCGACCGGCTCGTCGCATCCGATGACATCCTCGGGCGCGTGACCGATTCGGTCGAGACGGCGCTGGGGCTGGCGGGGGAGTCGTCCAGGTCAACTTCGTCGACGAAGAGGGCGAGGCGGCCTGGCAGTCCTTCTCCGAGAAGCTGTCCTGCCCGAACGGCCACTCGATCGCGCTGACAGAGATCGAACCTCGCACGTTCTCCTTCAACGCACCCTTCGGCGCTTGTCCCGCGTGCTCGGGCCTCGGCACCCGCATGTCGGTCGACGTCGATCTCATGCTCGGCGACGAGGAGCTCTCCATCCGTGAGGGCGTCATCGTGCCGTGGACCACGCAGGGCAAAGGGCTCTTCCAGTACTACGAACGTCTGCTCGACGGTCTCGCCCGCGACCTCGACTTCTCCCTCGACACCCCATGGAACCAGCTCCCTGACGAGGTGCGCGAGGCGGTGTTGCGCGGTGAGAACTACAAGGTCACCGTCAAGTGGAAGAACCGCTACGGGCGCGAGATGCGTTACGCCTCGGGCTTCGAGGGCGTCGTGCCGTACATCGAGCGGCAGTTCCTGCAGGCCGAGTCCGACAACCAGCGACAGCGGTGGTCGCAGTACCTGCGCGAGGTGCCATGCCCCGTCTGCGAGGGCAACAGGCTCAAGCCCGAGGTGCTCTCGGTGCTCGTGCACGGACACTCGATCTCCGAAGTCTCGCACTTGAGCCTCGCGGATGCCCGCGACTTCATGGAGACGCTGACGCTCACCGAGCGCGAGGCGAAGATCGCGGCGCAGGTGCTCCGCGAGATCAAGCTCCGCCTCGACTTCCTCCTGCAGGTGGGTCTCGCCTACCTCAACCTCAGCCGCTCGGCCGGGTCTCTGTCCGGTGGTGAGGCACAGCGCATCCGCCTCGCGACCCAGATCGGCTCGGGCCTGACCGGCGTGCTCTACGTCCTCGACGAGCCGTCGATCGGCCTGCATCAGCGCGACAACCGCCGGCTCATCGAGACGCTGCTGACGCTGCGCGACCTCGGCAACACGCTCATCGTCGTCGAGCACGACGAAGAGACGATCCAGGCCTCCGACTGGGTCGTCGACATCGGCCCCGGCGCGGGCGTGGGCGGCGGCGAGGTCGTGCACTCCGGGTCCTATGACGCGCTGCTCGGCGAGGACCGCTCGCTCACCGGCGACTATCTCGCCGGACGCCGTGAGATCGCGCTGCCCGCGAAGCGTCGCAAGATCGACAAGAAGCGGATGCTGAGCGTCGTCGGCGCGCGGGAGAACAACCTCAAGGGCGTCGACGTCGACTTCCCGCTCGGCGTGCTCACCGCCGTCACGGGGGTGAGCGGCTCGGGCAAGTCGTCGCTCGTCAACGACATCCTCTACCGTGTGCTCGCGGGGCGTCTCAACGGCGCCCGCACGGTGCCCGGCAAGCACACGAGGGTCACCGGGCTCGACAACCTCGACAAGGTCGTGCACGTCGACCAGGCGCCGATCGGCCGCACCCCGCGGTCGAATCCGGCGACCTACACGGGTGTCTTCGACCGCATCCGCACCCTGTTCAGCGAGACGCCCGAGGCGAAGGTCCGCGGCTATCAGCCGGGGCGATTCAGCTTCAACGTCAAGGGCGGGCGCTGCGAGGCGTGCTCGGGCGACGGCACGATCAAGATCGAGATGAACTTCCTGCCCGATGTGTACGTCGACTGCGAGGTCTGCCACGGCAAGCGCTACAACCGCGACACGCTCGCTGTGCACTACAAGGGCAAGAACATCGCCGAAGTGCTCGAGATGCCGATCGAGGAGGCCGCGGAGTTCTTCGAGCCGATCCAGGCCATCCACCGGTACATGAAGACGCTCGTCGACGTCGGTCTCGGCTATGTGCGCCTGGGCCAGTCCGCCACGACGCTGTCGGGCGGCGAGGCGCAGCGCGTGAAGCTCGCCACCGAGCTCCAGCGCCGCAGCAACGGCCGCAGCATCTACGTGCTCGACGAACCGACGACCGGCCTGCACTTCGAAGACGTGCGCAAACTCCTCGAAGTGCTCGGCGGACTCGTCGACAAGGGCAACACCGTCATCGTGATCGAGCACAACCTCGACGTGATCAAGTCGGCGGACTGGGTCATCGACCTGGGGCCGGAGGGCGGCTCGGGTGGCGGCGAGATCCTCGCCACCGGCACTCCCGAACAGATCGCGAAGGTCGCAGACAGCCACACCGGGCAGTTCCTCGCCGAGGTGCTGCACGGTCGCCGACCCGCCCTGAAGCGGGCGCAGGGGCCGGAGGAGGCGCGCGGGCCGGAGCGATTGGCCAGCTGATGGCCGATCAGCTCGCCTACAAACCGCGTCCCGGAGAGATCCCGACCGATCCCGGCGTGTATCGGTTCCGGGATGCCGACGGGCGTGTGCTCTACGTGGGCAAGGCGAAGAACCTGCGCCAGCGGCTGTCGAACTACTTCGCCCCCCTGCACACGCTGCACGAGCGCACGCGAAGGATGGTGACGACCGCGGCATCCGTCGAGTGGACGGTCGTCGCCACCGACGTCGACTCGCTGCAGCTGGAGTACATGTGGATCAAGGAGTTCGATCCGCCCTTCAACGTCCGGTACAAGGACGACAAGTCCTATCCGTTCCTCGCGGTGACCATGGCCGATGAGGCGCCACGCGTGCTCGTCACCCGCAACCCCAAGATCCGCGGTGCACGCTACTTCGGTCCCTATCCGAAGGTGTGGGCCGTGCACGACACGATCGATCTAATGATCAAGGTCTTCCCGATCCGCACCTGCAGTGACGCGAGCTACCGGCGTGCCATGCAGACCGGACGACCGTGCTTCCCCGGCCAGATCGGAAAGTGCGGCGGACCGTGCTCGATGAAGGTGACGATCGCGGAGCACCGCGCCATGGTCGACGACTTCGTCGCCTTCCTCGCCGGCGGTGACGAGCGCTTCACCCGCGATCTCACGGCGAAGATGAAAGAGGCCTCCGCGGCGATGGACTACGAGTCCGCCGCGAAGTACCGCGACAAGCTCGCCTCGATCGACGCGGTGCTCGGCAAGAGCGCGCTCGTGCTGCCGAACACCGAGGACGCCGACCTCTTCGGCATCGCCGAGGACGAACTGTCGGCGGCCGTGCAGCAGTTCGTCATCCGTGGCGGTCGCGTGCGCGGTGTGCGCGCCTCGACGATCGAGAAGGAGATCGACATGAGCTCGGAGGAGCTCGTGGACCAGATCATCCAGCACGCCTACGGTGAGGCGAGCGGCGTCGAGATCCCGCGCCGGGTCATCGTCCCGACCCTGCCCGAGAACGCCGCCGAGCTCGAACCGTGGCTGAGGGCCCGTCGCGGCACCAAGGTGGAGCTCGCGGTCGCGCAGCGCGGTCAGCGCGCCGAGATCATGCGCACCGCGACGCTGAACGCCCAGCAGGCGCTCCTGCGCCACAAGACCCGCCGCTCCAGCGACTACGTCGCCCGTACCCAGGCGCTCACCGACCTGCAGGAGGCGCTCGGGCTCGAGGAGGCGCCGCTGCGCATCGAGTGCTTCGACATCTCGCACCTCGGTGGCACCAACGTCGTGGCCTCCATGGTGGTCTTCGAAGACGGACTGCCCCGCAAAGACCAGTACCGCTCCTTCGGCATCGCCGAGACCACCGATGACACCGATTCGATGTATCAGGTGCTCATGCGGCGGCTGCGTCACCTCGATGAGCCGGACCCCTCGATCCCCACGCCCGACTCAGAGACCGGATCGGGGGTGGACTCCTCGGGCGCTTCGACAGGCTCAGCGCCCGAGTCCGTGGTCCCCGAGCCTGTCGAAGGGCTCGTCGTCACAGAGCGCCGCCGTCCGCGCTTCGCCTATCCGCCGCAGCTGCTTCTCGTCGACGGCGGGGCTCCGCAGGTCGAGGCGGCCGCGCGTGCGCTGCGGGACGCCGGCCACGAGGAGATCGCCCTGTGCGGCATAGCGAAGCGACTCGAGGAGGTGTGGCTGCCGGGGGAGGAGTATCCGGTGATCCTCCCTCGAACGAGCGAGGCGCTCTACCTGCTGCAGCGCCTGCGCGATGAGGCGCACCGGTTCGCGATCTCCCACCAGCGACGCCGACGCAAGCGCGACATCACCACCGTGCTCTCGGAGGTGCCCGGCCTCGGTCCCGCCCGCATCAAGACGCTGCTGCGGCATTTCGGCTCGGTCACCGCACTGCGGGAGGCCACCGCCGACGAGATCCAGGAGGTGCCCGGCGTCGGTCCCGCACTCGCGGAGGCGGTGCGCGTGCACCTCGCCGATCGGTAGGCTGGAACCGAGTGAGGGAGGGCCATGCCGACGACCGAGAGCGGTGAGTTCCTGATCGTCACGGGGATGTCCGGGGCAGGACGATCCACCGTGGCCAATGCGCTGGAAGACCTCGGCTGGTACGTCGTCGACAACCTGCCGCCCCAGATGCTGCGACCTCTGCTCGATCTGACGAGTCTCGGTGGCGGGACGCTGCCGAAGGTCGCCGCCGTCGTCGACGTGCGCGGGCGGAACCTGTTCAACGACTTCCCCGACGTCGCCCGCACGCTCCGTCAGCGCGGCTCGGTGCGCGTGCTCTTCCTCGACGCCGCCGATGACACGCTCGTGCGCCGCTTCGAGGCGGTGCGTCGCCCGCATCCGCTGCAGGGCGACGGAACGATCGTCGACGGCATCCGGATCGAGCGCGATCGCGTGGCGCCGATCCGGGAGGCAGCCGACATCGTGGTCGACACCTCGGACTTCAACATCCATCAGCTCGCGACGACGGTGTCGGACCTCTTCGCCGAGGAGGGGCGGCCCGGCACCGTCTGACGCTCATGAGCTTCGGGTTCAAGTACGGAACGCCCACGGATGCCGATTTCGTCGCCGACATGCGATTCCTGCCGAACCCCTTCTGGATCGAGGAGCTGCGCGGTCACACGGGCAAGGACGCCGAGGTCAGCGAGTACGTGCTCTCCCGGGAAGGCGCGGCGGAGTTCCTCGACTCCTTCGAGGCCACGCTGCGGCCCGTGCTCGCGGGCTACCAACGGGAGAACAAGAGCCATTCGACGGTCGCCATCGGCTGCACCGGCGGCAAGCACCGATCGGTCGCGATGGTCCAGGAGCTCGCGCGGCGACTGGCGGATGCGGAGGGCGTGGCCGTCAGCATCCGCCACCGGGATCTCGGACGGGAGTAGCGTCATCCGGGGCGAGGGCTGTCTTTTCGGAGCCGAGCAGAGAGTCGAGCGGGAGCCGAGTAGGCTAGTGCTTCGCGTCGGCACACCGGCGCCGAGCGCACAAGGAGTTTCGTGTCACTAACCACCGATGTCAAAGCGGAGCTTGTCAGCATCCGGAACGCCGCGCCCACCGTGCGCGTCGCCGAGGTGACGACGATCCTGCGGTTCGCGGGAGGCCTGCACTCGATCGCCAATCGCGTGGCGGTCGAAGCGGAAGTGGACGCCGAGGCACTGGCACGACGGGTCGTGCGCGACCTCATGGAGATCTACGGCGTGCGCCCGGAGATCGCGCAGGTGCAATCCGGCACCGGGCAGGAGGGCGTCCGCTACGCGGTGCGCGTCATCGCCGCCGGTGAGACCCTCGCGCGTCAGACCGGGCTCCTCGATCAGCGCCGCCGCCCCGTGCGCGGCCTGCCGAACCGTCTCACCACCGGATCGCGAGAGGAGCTCGCCGGTGTCTGGCGAGGTGCCTTCCTCGCGGCGGGCTCGTTGGGGGAGCCGGGCCGTTCGGCCGTCCTCGAGGTGAGCTGCCCGACCTCGGAGGCCGCCATGGCGCTCGTCGGGGCCGCCCATCGCCTGGGCATCGCCGCGAAGGCCCGTGAGGTCCGCGGCACCCCGCGCGTCGTCGTGCGCGAAGGCGAGGCGATCCGCTCGATCCTGAGCATCATTGGTGCGGGCCGGACCGCCGCCGCCTGGGAGGAGCTGCGTCAGCGCCGGGAGGTGCGGGCCGGAGTCAACCGACTCGTGAACTTCGACGACGCCAACCTGCGGCGCTCGGCGCAGGCCGCCGTCGCCGCCTGCGCGCGTGTCGAGCGGGCGCTGGAGATCCTCGGCGAGGAGGCGCCCGATCACCTGCGCATGGCCGGCGAGCTTCGTCTGGCGCATCGCGAGGCGAGCCTGGACGAGCTCGGCCACCATGCGGATCCGCCGTTGACGAAGGACGCGGTGGCCGGCCGCATCCGTCGGCTCCTCGCCATGGCCGACAAGCGCGCGCAGCAGGAGGGCATCCCCGACACCGAGTCGGCCGTGCCCGCCGGCCTCGATGAGTGAGACACAACGTCATAGGGGAATCAACCCGCTGTGCGGCGGCGTTGACGTCAGTAGGATGAAAACCGTCTGCTCCGGACGGCATCTCGGCCTCCGGAGGATCGGCAGGCGCCGCGGCGCGGCGCGGATTGGATGAGAGAGAAATGGCGAATTACACGCTCCCCGAACTGTCCTACGACTACGGCGCTCTCGCACCGCACATCAGCGGCGAGATCATGGAGCTGCATCACAGCAAGCACCACCAGGCGTATGTGACCGGTGCGAACACCGCTCTCGAGCAGCTCGCCGAGGCCCGCGCCAAGGGCGACTTCGCGAACATCAACAAGCTCGAGAAGGACCTCGCCTTCAACCTTGGCGGGCACACCAACCACTCCATCTTCTGGACCAACCTCTCGCCCGAGGGCGGCGACAAGCCCACCGGCGACCTCGAGGCCGCCATCGCCGACCACTTCGGCTCCTTCGACGCCTTCCAGGCCCACTTCACCGCTGCGGCTCTGGGCGTGCAGGGCTCGGGCTGGGCCGGTCTCTTCTGGGACTCGATCGGTGAGAACCTCATCATCCAGCAGTTCTTCGACCAGCAGTCGCAGTTCGCGGCCGGCACCGTGCCGCTCCTGCTCCTGGACGTCTGGGAGCACGCGTACTACCTCGACTACAAGAACGTGCGCGCCGACTACGTGAAGGCGTTCTGGAACATCGCCAACTGGGCGAACGTGCAGGAGCGGTTCGGTAACGCTCGTGTGAAGGCGGCAGGTCTGCTGGTAACGTCATAATCTGAACCGGGCGTCCCGACGGAGTTGTCTCGTCGGGACGCCTTCTGTTTTTATCCCCTCACACAGCGCGCAAGCGCTTGACGAAACAGGAGACCTGAGTGTCTGTAAAGATCGGCATCAACGGCTTCGGCCGCATCGGACGCAACTACTTCCGCGCCGCCCTCGCGCAGGGAGCGGACCTGGAGATCGTCGCGGTCAACGACCTCACCGACAACAAGACCCTCGCGCACCTGCTGAAGTACGACTCGATCACGGGTCGTCTGGATGCAGAGGTGTCGTACGACGACGACAGCATCACCGTCAACGGCAAGGAGATCAAGGCCTTTGCCGAGCGCGACCCCGCGAACCTCCCCTGGGGTGAGCTGGGCGTGGACATCGTGATCGAGTCGACGGGCTTCTTCACCAAGGCGGAGCTCGCGAAGAAGCACCTCGAGGCCGGCGCCAAGAAGGTGCTCATCTCGGCGCCCGCCACCGGCGACGACGCCACGATCGTCATCGGCGTGAACGAGGACACCTACAACCCGGAGACCGACCACATCATCTCCAATGCCTCGTGCACGACGAACTGTCTCGCGCCCCTCGCGAAGGTTTTCAACGACGCCTTCGGCATCGAGACGGGTCTGATGACGACGGTCCACGCGTACACGGCCGATCAGAACCTGCAGGACGGCCCGCACGGCGACCTGCGTCGCGCCCGTGCCGCCGCGGTCAACATCGTCCCCACCTCGACGGGTGCCGCCAAGGCCATCGGTCTCGTGCTGCCGGAGCTCAAGGGCAAGCTCGACGGATTCGCGCTGCGCGTCCCTGTTCCCACCGGCTCGATCACCGACCTGACCGTCACCACCTCTCGCGAGGTGACCGTCGACGAGGTCAAGGCCGTGTACAAGGCCGCCGCCGAGGGGCCGCTCAAGGGCATCCTGAAGTACACCGAGGACGAGATCGTCTCCAGCGACATCGTCACCGACCCGCACTCGTCGATCTTCGACGCGGGTCTGCTGCGCGTCATCGGCAACCAGGTGAAGCTCTCCAGCTGGTACGACAACGAGTGGGCTACTCCAACCGTCTCGTCGACCTCACCGAGTACGTCGCCGAGCGCCTGTAAGCTCGCACCATGACTCTGCGCACCCTCGATTCTCTGGGGTCGCTCGACGGCAAGCGCGTCATCGTCCGGTGTGACCTCAACGTCCCTCTGCGGGACGGGGTCATCACCGACGATGGTCGCGTGCGCGCGTCGCTGCCGACCCTGAACGCCCTGATCAACCAGGGCGCTCGCGTCATCGTCTGCTCGCACCTCGGGCGGCCGGACGGCGCGCCCGATCCGCAGTACAGCCTGGCGCCCGTGGCCCAGCGGCTCTCCGAGCTCCTCGGCAAGCCGGTCGTGTTCGCGCGCGACACCGCGGGCGAGTCGGCGCAGGCCGCGGTCGAGTCCCTGGAGGACGGGGGTGTCGTCGTCGTGGAGAACCTCCGGTTCAACCCGGGCGAGACCTCGAAGGACGACGCGGAGCGCCGCGCCTTCGCCGAGGAGCTCGCCGCACTCGGCGACGCCTTCGTCTCGGACGGCTTCGGCGTCGTGCACCGTCGTCAGGCGAGCGTGTACGAGCTGGCAGAGCTGCTGCCCTCTGCGGCGGGCCTGCTGATCGCCGCCGAGCTCGATGTGCTCGACCGGCTCACCGAGAACCCCGAACGCCCTTACACCGTGGTGCTGGGCGGATCGAAGGTCAGCGACAAGCTGGGCGTGATCTCGCACCTGCTGCCGCGCGTGGACCGGCTTCTCATCGGCGGCGGGATGCTCTTCACGTTCCTCGCGGCGCAGGGCACAAGGTCGCCTCGAGCCTGTTGGAGACGGACCAGCTCGACACCGTGCGCGGATACCTGTCGGATGCCGCAGAGCGCGGCGTCGAGATCGTGCTTCCGACGGATGTCGTCGTGGCGGCGTCCTTCTCCGCCGACGCCGCCCATGAGGTCGCGGCATCCGACGCCATCGAGGACACCGCCTTCGGCGCCTCGGGCATCGGTCTCGACATCGGCCCCGACACGGCGGCCGTCTTCGCGAAGGCGATCCGCGCATCGCGCACGGTGTTCTGGAACGGCCCGATGGGCGTGTTCGAGTTCCCGGCTTTCGCGGCGGGCACCAAGGCCGTCGCCGGGGCGCTCACCGAGGTCGACGGCCTCGGCGTCGTCGGCGGCGGCGATTCCGCGGCGGCCGTGCGCCAGCTCGGTTTCGCGGATGATCAGTTCGGACACATCTCGACGGGCGGGGCGCCAGCCTCGAGTTCCTCGAGGGCAAACGGCTTCCCGGCCTGGAGGTACTCGGATGGCAGTAGCAGCGCGCACCCCGCTCATCGCGGGCAACTGGAAGATGAACCTCGACCACCTGCAGGCGGTCGCGTTCGTGCAGAAACTGCACTGGACGCTCAAGGACGCCAAGCACGAGAGCGAGAGCGTCGAGACGGCGGTGTTCCCGCCGTTCACCGACATCCGCAGCGTCCAGACGCTCATCGACGCCGACAAGATCCCCTTCGCGCTGGGCGCGCAGGACCTCTCCGTGCACGACTCCGGCGCCTACACGGGCGAGGTGTCGGGGGCGTTCCTCGCCAAGCTCGACGCGACGTACGTGATCATCGGGCACTCCGAGCGGCGCGAGTACCACGCCGAGTCGGATGCGGTCGTCGCCGCCAAGGTCAAGGCCGCGCTCAAGCACGGGCTCGTCCCGGTGATCTGCGTCGGTGAGACGGCGGCGGATCTCGAGGAGCACGGAGCCAGCGCGGTGCCCGTGTCGCAGTTGGAGGCGGCACTGGAGGGTGTTCCGGCATCCGCCGACATCGTCGTCGCCTATGAGCCGGTCTGGGCGATCGGCTCGGGCCAGGCCGCGACCCCGCAGCAGGCGCAGGACGTCTGCGCGGCGCTGCGCGGTGTGATCGCCAAGGTGCTCGGCGACGAGGCCGCGGCGCGCACGCGCATCCTCTACGGCGGTTCGGTAAAATCCGCGAACATCGCCAGCTTCATGCGAGAGCCGGATGTCGACGGCGCGCTCGTCGGCGGGGCGAGCCTCGACGCGAACGAGTTCGCCGCCATCATCCGTTTCGAGAAGCACGTCGGCGTCTGACACCGACGGGGAGGTTCGCGCAACCACCTATAATTGGTGGTTACGCGGACCTCCGTCCCAGCGAAAGGCTTCAAACTTCGTGGAAATTCTCGAGTTCGTCCTGCAGGTCGTGCTGGGCATCACCAGCATCCTGCTGACTCTCCTCATCCTCCTGCACAAGGGCCGCGGTGGCGGCTTGTCCGACATGTTCGGCGGTGGCATGACCTCCGCCGTCGGCTCGTCCGGGCTCGCAGAGCGCAACCTCAACCGCTTCACCGTGGTGCTCGCGCTTCTGTGGTTCCTGTCGATCGTCGCGCTCGGACTGATCACGAAATTCCAGGTGATGTAAATGGTGACCGGCGGCAACGCTATTCGCGGCACCCGAGTGGGCTCGGGGCCGATGGGCGAGCAGGATCACGGCTTCCACGCCGACCGCATCGCCGTCTCCTACTGGGATGCGCTCGGCAACGAGACGGTCCGCTACTTCGCGGCAGGGCTGCCTGACGAGGAGATCCCGGAGACGATCGACCACCCGCAGTCGGGCCTCCCGGCCGGCCGCGACAAGGAGAACCCCCCGGAGCTCGCCAAGAACGAGCCCTACAAGACGCACCTCGCCTATGTGAAGGAGCGTCGCACGGAGGACGAGGCCGAGGAGCTCCTCGAAGACGCCCTGCGTCAGCGCCGGGAGCGTCGCGGCCAGAGCTGACCGTCGCACCCGCAAGACCACTGCGCAAGACCTGCCGCCGACTCAGCGGCAGGTCTTCGCCTTGTCGATGATCTCCTGTCGCGGGTACCCGTAGAGCGACACCCCGTTGCCGTCGGCCGTGTGCCCCTGGCTGATCGCCCAGGCCGTCGCCCACTCCTCGTTCGCGTCGCGGTCCTCCCAGTCGAACATCTCGTAGCACTTCGCCGAGATCGCGTGCCCGACCTCGTGGGCGACGAGAGCCCGCATGACGGCCGACGGCCAGTGCTCGGCCACGGAGTTGGACAGCGTGATGGTGGAGAACCCGCCGTGACCGGCGTTCCACGTCGCCAGTCCTCCGGCACTGCCGCCGAGTCCGCGTCCGTTGACGATGCGGTCCCATTCGAAGTCGAGGAGGACACCGCCGGCGATCGATCGGGCGAACTCCTCGACCTGGAGGCGTCTGTTCAACAGAGGGCCGGCCTTCGACGCGAGGATCTTCTCGTGCGAGGCGACGACGGCGGATGCGGCGTCGTCGAGCCCGGCGAAGGCATCGGCCGTCTCGGCATCCGGGCGTGAAGGCTGCGCGAGAACGTGGTCGCGCGCGAGGCGTAAGTCGATGATGTCGGTGTTCAGGGCCGACGGGTGCGCCTCTTCGACCTCCTCGGCGGCATCGGCCGCGGCGTCGAACAGGTCCTCGGTCGCCTCATCGAGCACCTGGAGGCTGAGCTCCATCGATTCCCCGGCCGCGTCCAGCGCCCCTGTGTGCTCCCGCGTCGCCACCGTCGCCTCCTCGAGCGCGCCGGCGCCGGCGAGGAGCTCCCAGGTCCAGACCGGCTTCTCCGGGGTGCGGGGAGCGGCACGGAAGCCGCATCCGCCGCGTCCGAGAACCTGGCACCGGTGTCGTCGAGCGCCGACTCGAAGGCCTCGCGCACCGCGGCGGTGGTGAGCAGCCCGCTGTCGGCCTCGGAGATGAGCGCAGCGGCGTCGAGCACGCCGTCGCTCTCGCGGAGGAAGCGTTCCAGATCGCGGTGCAGGGAGATCGTCTCGGATGCGGAGGCGGAGAACGCCGCCGCCGCCTCGTCATACTGCAGATTGGCCCACAGGTGTCCGCCGCCGATGAGCCCGGCCAGAATCGGCACGGCTGCGACGGTGATCCAGAGTCCGCGTCGCCGCGGTCGGATGCGGGCAGGCGGTGCCGCGGCATCCGTCGTCGCGACGCCGGAGAAGGAGAGGGGGAGCAGATGCCCGCCAGAGCGGTCCGTATCGTTCACCGAATCTCCCACGACGATCTGTTCTCCGGAGGAGAAGTGGAGGGGATGACGGGAATCGAACCCGCACCATCAGTTTGGAAGACTGAGGCTCTACCATTGAGCTACATCCCCGAATCGGGGGCCGGTGACCACACGGAACCGGCTGTTCGATTGTAGCGGACAGAACAGCGTGCTCCCGTCCGTTAGACTTCTTGGGGCCGTTCCCGCGTGCGCGGGTATTACCGGGGCGTAGCTCAGCTTGGTAGAGCGCCCGCTTTGGGAGCGGGAAGTCGCAGGTTCAAATCCTGTCGCCCCGACGTAGTGAGAAATCCGATCCTTGGATCGGGTTGCTCACTACTCGCGGCAGTCAGGCGGGCCCCAGCATCCGTGGCTCCGCGCGTCGCGCATGCGACGTGTGGAGGAGATGCCTGGGGAATCGCCCCTGGTAAGTGACGAAAGCCCGACCCGAGGGGTCGGGCGCCACCCCAAGCCCCGACACACACCACAAAGACTTCAGAACAGACCAGGACCTCACGACCGCGCATGTGCGCGGAAAGCACAAGGAGAACAGACGAGTATGGCTACGAGCACCGTCGAGAAGCTGTCGCCCACCCGGGTCAAGATCAGCATCACGGTCACACCCGAAGACCTCAAGCCCAGCATCGAGCACGCCTACGAGCACATCGCTCAGGACGTGCAGATCCCCGGCTTCCGCAAGGGCAAGGTCCCCGCTCCCATCATCGACCAGCGCATCGGTCGCGGCGCCGTCATCGAGCACGCCGTCAACGAGGGCCTCGACGGCTTCTTCCGTCAGGCGGTCAGCGAGAACGAGCTGCGCCCCGTCGGCCGTCCTGCTGCCGACATCACCCAGTGGCCCAACGAGAAGGACTTCTCGGGCGACCTGCTCGTCGACGTCGAGGTCGACGTGCGCCCCGAGATCGAGCTTCCCGCCTACGACGACATCACGCTCACGGTCGACGCCGTCGAGACCGACGACGACGCCATCGATGCCGAGCTCGACCGTCTGCGCGGCCGTTTCGGCACGCTGATCCCGGTCGACCGTCCGGTCGCGACCGGCGACTTCGTCGAGCTCGACCTCGTCGCCACGATCGACGGCACCGAGATCGACCGTGCTGAGGGCGTCTCCTACGAGGTCGGCTCCGGCGAGCTGCTCGAGGGCATCGACGAGGCGATCGACTCGCTCACCGCGGGTGAGGACACGACCTTCCGCTCGACGCTCATCGGCGGCGACCACGCCGGTTCCGAGGCCGAGGTCGCGGTGAGCGTCAAGGCCGTCAAGGAGCGCGAGCTCCCGGAGGCCGACGACGACTTCGCCCAGATCGCCAGCGAGTTCGACACGATCGCCGAGCTGCGTGCCAGCCTCGCCGAGCGCGTGGGCGAGCAGGGCGTCTTCACCCAGGGCGCCGCCGCTCGCGACAAGCTCGTCGAGGCGCTGCTCGAGCGCATCGAGATCCCCGTGCCGGCGCAGCTCGTCGAGGACGAGGTGCACAGCCACCTCGAGTCCGAGGGGCGTCTGGACGACGACGAGCACCGCGCCGAGGTCACGGAGGCGAGCGAGAAGCAGTTCCGCACCCAGGTGTTGCTGGACACCATTGCCGAGGACGCCAAGGTGGAGGTCTCGCAGGACGAGCTGAGCCAGTACCTCATCCAGTCGGCCGCACAGTACGGCATGGCCCCGCAGGAGTTCGTCGAGGCGCTGCAGGCCTCGAACCAGCTCCCGGCTCTCGTCGGCGAGGTCGCCCGCAACAAGGCTCTCGCCGTCGCGCTCGGCAAGGTGAAGGTCGTCGACAGCAACGGCAAGTCCGTGGATCTCTCCGGTTTCATCGGCGTGACCGATGAGGACGAGCAGGCGGATGCCGCAGACGCGCCCGTCGAGGAGGTCGCCGCGGAGGAGAAGCCCGCGAAGAAGACCGCGGCCAAGAAGCCGGCCGCGAAGAATGCTTCGGCCAAGAAGGCCGAGTAATCCTCGAGGGAACGGGACGGGTGCGCGCCGCATCCGTCCCCGTTTCCGTCCCCGCTGATATGCCGACGGCGAACACGACCTGAGGGCGACGTTCTCGCCGGTAGATTCGAATCACCGAACACGACAAACAGGAGCGCACATGGCTGCAGAACCCTCGTTGCGACGAGTGTCTTCGACAGGCTGCTGAAGGACCGCATCATCTGGCTCGGCTCAGAGGTGCGCGACGAGAACGCCAACGAGATCTGCGCGAAGATCCTTCTTCTCGCCGCAGAGGACTCGGAGAAGGACATCTACCTGTACATCAACTCGCCCGGCGGGTCGATCACGGCGGGTATGGCGATCTACGACACGATGCAGTTCGTCCCGAACGACATCGTCACGGTCGGCATCGGCATGGCCGCGTCCATGGGGCAGCTGCTGCTCACCAGCGGCACGAAGGGCAAGCGCTACATCACGCCGAACGCCCGCGTGCTGCTGCACCAGCCGCACGGCGGCTTCGGTGGAACCGCGAGCGACATCCAGACGCAGGCGCAGCTCATCCTCGACATGAAGAAGCGCCTCGCCGAGATCACCGCGGCCCAGACCGGCAAGTCGGTCGAGCAGATCAACGAGGACGGCGATCGCGATCGCTGGTTCTCGGCGGAGGAGGCGCTCGAGTACGGCTTCGTCGACCACATCCGCGAGCACGCGACCGACGTCTCGGGCGGCGGCGGAACCGCGCCGGACTCGAAGTAACGGAATCGAAAGGACACCCATGTACACCCCGACATTCCGTGCCGCCGGCAACCTGCCCTCGAGCCGCTACATCCTCCCGCAGTTCGAGGAGCGCACCGCGTACGGCTTCAAGCGCCAGGACCCGTACAACAAGCTCTTCGAAGACCGCGTGATCTTCCTGGGCGTGCAGGTCGACGACGCCTCGGCCGACGACGTGATGGCTCAGCTCCTGGTTCTGGAGAGCCAGGACGCCGAGCGCGACATCACGATGTACATCAACTCTCCCGGCGGATCCTTCACCGCGATGACGGCGATCTACGACACCATGCAGTACGTCTCGCCGCACATCCAGACGGTCGTGCTCGGTCAGGCGGCCTCCGCCGCGGCCGTGCTGCTGGCCGCCGGCGCCCCCGGCAAGCGTCTGGCGCTGCCGAACGCACGCATCCTCATCCACCAGCCCGCGATGGGCGAGGCAGGGCACGGTCAGGCCTCCGACATCGAGATCCAGGCGGCGGAGATCCTGCGGATGCGCACATGGCTGGAGGAGACCCTCGCGGCGCACACGAAGAAGAGCGCCGAAGAGGTCAACCGCGACATCGACCGCGACAACATCCTCTCCGCACAGGAGGCGCTCGACTACGGCATCGTCGATCAGGTGCTCACGACGCGCAAGCGCGCTTCCTGATCGAAGGAGCCAAGAACGGATGCCTCGGCCACTGGGCCGGGGCATCCGTCGTGTCAGGGCGTGGTTTTCCCCATATGTCGCGCCAATGCCGCGCAGTGTCCGGGCCAGCGGTTAGGCTCGGAGGAGCATCTCAGGAAGGCCTCGAGGAGGGCACGCATGGCACGTATCGGTGAAAGCGCCGACCTGTTCAAGTGCTCGTTCTGCGGAAAGAGCCAGAAGCAGGTGCAGCAGCTCATCGCAGGTCCGGGTGTGTACATCTGCGACGAGTGCGTCGAGCTGTGCAACGAGATCATCGAAGAACGCATGGCCGAGTCCTCGTCGGGCACCGTGGCGGAGTTCGATCTGCCCAAGCCGCGGGAGATCTTCGCCTTCCTCGAGGAGTACGTCGTCGGCCAGGATGCGGCCAAGCGGGCGCTCTCAGTCGCGGTCTACAACCACTACAAGCGCGTGCGCGCCCACGGCACGCTGCAGCCGGCCGAGCAGAAGGCCGAAGAGATCGAGATCGCCAAGAGCAACATCCTGCTCATCGGGCCCACCGGCTGCGGCAAGACATATCTCGCCCAGACGCTCGCCAAGCGACTCAACGTCCCCTTCGCGGTGGCGGATGCGACGGCCCTGACCGAGGCCGGCTACGTCGGCGAAGACGTCGAGAACATCCTCCTCAAGCTGATCCAGGCGGCCGACTACGACGTCAAGCGCGCCGAGCAGGGCATCATCTACATCGACGAGGTCGACAAGATCGCCCGCAAGGCCGAGAACCCCTCGATCACGCGCGACGTCTCCGGCGAAGGCGTGCAGCAGGCGCTCCTGAAGATTCTGGAGGGCACGGTCGCGTCCGTGCCGCCGCAGGGCGGCCGCAAGCATCCGCACCAGGACTTCCTGCAGATCGACACGACCAACGTCCTGTTCATCGTCGCCGGAGCCTTCGCCGGGCTGGAAGACATCGTCTCCTCGCGCGTGGGCAAGCACGGCATCGGCTTCGGCGCTCCGCTGCACGACAAGAGCAACGACCTCGACCTGTTTAGCGAGGTCCTCCCCGAAGACCTCCACAAGTTCGGCCTGATCCCGAGTTCATCGGACGCCTGCCGGTCGTGGCCTCGGTGACGCCCCTGGATCAGGAGGCGCTCATCGACATCCTCACCGGTCCCAAGAACGCGCTCGTCAAGCAGTATCAGCGCATGTTCGAGCTCGACGGCGTGCAGCTGGAGTTCGAGGACGACGCACTGCGATCGATCGCCGATCTCGCCGTCGAGCGCAAGACGGGCGCGCGCGGACTCCGCGCGATCCTCGAAGACGTGCTCGGTCCGATCATGTTCGAGATCCCGTCCGCCGACGACGTCTCGAAGGTCGTCGTGACGCGCGCCGCGGTCGACGAGGGTGCGCCGCCGACCATCGTGCTGGCGCGCAAACGCAAGAGCGCCTGAGCGAAGCCCGGTACGCCGCGCGCCCACGGATGTCCGAGGTCCGCGCTACGGTCAGCGAATGACCTCACCGCAACCGTTCCGGATCCATGTCCCGGATGAGGTGCTCCGCGACCTCCGTCGCCGGCTCGCCGGAGCGCGATTGCTGCCCGACTCACCGCGACGGTCGCTGTCCGGCATGACGGCCGGCTACCTCGAACGCCTCGTCGCCTCCTGGGAGGAGTTCGACTGGCGTGCGCGTGAGAGCTGGCTCAACGCGCATCCCCAGTTCCTCGCCGAGATCGACGACGCGACGATCCATTTCGTGCACCTGCGCTCGGCCCGAGCGGACGCGCCCGTGCTTCTGGTGATGCACGGCTGGCCGCACACGTTCGCCCTGCAACTGGACTTCGCCGACCTGCTGCCGGACTTCCATGTCATTGTGCCGAGCCTCCCGGGGTTCGCCTTCTCGTCGCCTTATCGCACCGGAAGGTTCACAGAACGCCGTGTCGCCGAGACTATGCACTCGCTCGTCACCGACATTCTCGGCTACGACCGGTACTTCACCTATGGAGAGGATGTGTCGGCGAACATCAACGATCTTCTGGCAGCGACCCACCCCGAGGCCGTCCGTGGCGTCATCGTGACTCACGCGCACTTCCCTCGAGAGAGGAGCGCGAGGAACTCACCGCACCCGACGAGATCGCGTTCTTCGAGCGGCTCGACGCGTGGCAGGGGCCGCACGGCGCGTACGGGCACGTTCAAGGCACGCGTCCCGACACACTGGCCGCAGCCCTCAACGATTCGCCGGCGGGTCTGCTCGCCTGGGTGACGGAGAAGCTCGTCGAATGGGGCGACAGCCCCACGGAGCGGCCGGAGGAGATCGAGCGGACTCTCTCGCGCGAGCGCATCCTCACCGAAGCCACGATCTACTGGATCACGCAGAGCATCGGAACCTCGTTCCGCCCCTACTACGAGGGAGACGACGACTCGGAGCCGAGTCCGCCCGTCGAGGTGCCGGCCTCCATCCACATCCAACGGCACGAGAACGACTACCCGGAGAGCCTCGCCAGGTCCTTCTACCGCGACATCCGGGTGTTCGAACGGCTCCAGACGGGTGGCCACTTCGCCGTCGCAGAGGTTCCCGGCGCCATGGCCGAACGCGTACGCGCCTTCGCCTCCACCCTCTCGCCGGTGTAACCGATGCCGGGTACCGCAGTCACGCGCCCGGGGATATGCTCACGTCATGATCCCTGCACCGGATGCCGGAAAGATCGATGCGCGCGACACCGACGAGCTCGACCTCGATGACTTCAGCGGCGTCCTGGCCGCCTATCGCGGGGCGAGCTGGTGGCGGGGTGGGCCAGAGGGCTCGCCGATCGCTCCCTGGCCGTCCCCAATGCGCTCGACACCCGCTTCGCGGCTGCCAGTTTCGCGAAGACCTTCACCGCAGCGGGGATGCTCTCGCTTGTCGCCGAGGGCACCCTGAGCCTCGACACCACCGCCCGCTCGGTGCTGGGTGACGACCTGCGCTTGATCGCCGATGACGTCACGATCGAGCATCTGCTCAGCCATCGCTCGGGGATCGGCGACTATCTCGATGAGGAGATCGACGAGTATGCGCCGCTTGCCATCCCGGTGCAGCAGCTCGACTGCGCCGAGGCCTACGTGCCCTCATCGACGGCTTCGAGACGGCCTTTCCCGCGGGGAGAAGTGGGCGTACTGCAATGGCGGCTTCGTCGTGCTCGGGATCATCGCTGAACGCGCCTCGGGCGTGCCCTACGGGCGGCTCATGACCGAGAGGGTGTTCGATCCCGCGGGATGACGTCATCCGACTTCGCGCGCAGCGACCGACTCGAACCGCTGTCGGCGGTCGGTTACAAGGAGGACGGCACGAGCAACATCTTCCACGTGCCCGTCGTCGGCGTCGGTGACGGCGGTGCGCGCACGACGGTCGCCGATATGCACGCGTTCTGGTCGAGTCTGTACACGGGTGCGCTGCTGCCGATGGATCTGGTCGCGGCGATGACCGCACCGGTGACCCGGACATCGGCATCTACGACGACGATGAGGATGACGATGACGATGAGCCCACCGGCTATGGTCTCGGCGTATGGCTCAAGGCCGGAACGGTCGCCGCGGTCGGCGGCGATCACGGGATGACGGCGTTCTCCCGGCATGTTCCAGAGCACGACCTCACCGTGACGCTCCTGTCGAACGAGGAAGAGGCGCCCGCCTACGACCGCGTGATGACCGTGGAAGGCATCGTTCTGCGAGCGCTCTGAAGCGCTCTCAGCCGCTGTCAGCTCCCGCCGGTCTCCGATGCATCGCACTGTCGTCGTACGTCGATGCGCGCTCGTCGAAGGAGCGTCTGATGGGCTCCAGCCGGTCAGCCATCGAGGCCGCGGCGCTTCAGCAGCGGCTCGACCTCGGCGTCGCGCCCGCGGAAGTCGCGGTACGCCTCCAAGGGTCCTTCGAGCCGCCCACGCCCAGCAGGCGTTCGCGGAACCGGTCGCCGTTCTCGCGGGTGGGGCCGCCGTTCTCCCGGAACCAGGCCACCGTATCGGCGTCGAGCACCTCGCTCCAGATGTACGAGTAGTACCCGGCGCTGTAACCGCCGGAGAACACATGCGCGAAGTAGGTCGAGGAGTATCGGGTCGGGACGACCGGGTTGGCCAGTCCGATGTCGGTGAGCGCCGCGGCCTCGAACTCCGCGGCATCCGACACCTTCTCGTCGGGGCCGATGCGATGCCAGGCCTGATCCAGCCAGGCCGCGGCCAGATACTCGCTGGTCGCGTGGCCCTGGTTGAAGGTCTCGGTGGCGCGCAGCCGCTCCACGATGTCGGCCGGCAGCGGTTCCCCGGTCTCATAGTGGCGGGCGTAGTTGTCGAGCACCTCCGGCCAGAGGATCCACATCTCATTGACCTGGCTGGGGAACTCCACGAAGTCGCGGAAGACGTTGGTCCCGGCGAAGTGCGGATAGGTGACCGTGGCGAAGAGTCCGTGAAGCGCATGGCCGAACTCATGGAAGAGCGTGGTCACCTCGTCGAAGGTCAGCAGCGTCGGCTGGCCCTCGCCGGGCTGCGGGACGTTGAGGTTGTTCACCACGACCGGGGCCGTGCCGCGCAGCGCGGACTGGCTCACGATCGGGTTCATCCACGCACCGCCGCGCTTGGAGTCGCGCGTGTAGAGGTCGAGCACGTAGAGCCCGAGAGCGCTGCCGTCGGCGTTGTGGATCTCGAAGACGCGTGCTCCCGGGTGGTAGGAGACGAGATCCTCACGCTCGGTGAAGGTGACGCCGTAGAGCTGTGTGGCGGCGAAGAAGACGCCGTCCTGCAGCACCCGCTCCGCCTCGAACCAGGGCGCAGGGCGGCGGTGTCGATGTCATACCGGCGGCGCGGACCTTCTCGGTGTAGAACGCCCAGTCATGGGCCTCGAGGTCGAAGGGTTCGGCCTCGGTCTCGTCGATGATCGCCTGAAGGGCCTCGCGCTCGGTCTCCGCATTGCGGGCGGCCGGTGCGGCGAGACGGCGGAGCATGTCCTCCACGGCCTGGGATGTGCCCGCCGTCTCGTCGGAGGTCACATAGGCGGCGTGGGAGGCGTGGCCGAGCAGCGCCGCACGTTCCGCGCGGAGCGTGGCGATCTCGATGAGCACGGCGCGATTGTCGTTCTCGTTGTCGCGGGAGGCGCGGGATCGTGACGCCTCCATGATCCTGCGGCGGCTCTCGCGGTTCGTCAGGGAGGAGAGGTAGGGGTGCCCGGTGAAGAGCGTGAGGCTGATGAGGTACTTGCCGTCCAGTCCGCGGTCTGCGGCGCTGCGGGCGGCTGCCGACAGCTCGCCCTCGGTCAGCCCGTCGAGCTCGCTCGCGGAGTCGAAGACGACTGCGAGGTCGTTCGTGTCGGCGAGCAGGTTCTTCTCGAAGGTCGTGTTCAGCGTCGACAGTCGCTGGTTGAGCGCGGTGAGCCGCTCTTTCGCCTCAGGGTCGAGCGCCGCGCCGGCGTGAGTCATCTCCTTGTAGTGGCGCTCCACGAGATAGCGCTGCTCGGCGGTGAGCTCGAGCTCGTCCAGCTGCTCGAAGAGCGTCTTGACTCGCCAGTAGAGGTGCGCATCGAGACGGACCGCATCCTGATGCGCGGCCATGAGCGGCGCCAGCGCCTCGTCGACCGCCTGGATCTCGTCCGTCGCATCCGCCGAGCTGACGGTGTAGAAGGCGTGGGCCACACGATCCAGCAGCTCTCCACTCGCCTCCAGCGCCACCATCGTGTTCTCGAACGTCGGCATGGAGCGCACCCGCGTGATCGCGGAGATCTCACGGAGATGTTCGGCGAAGGCCTCCTCGAATGCGGGAGGTAGTGATCAGGCCGGATCGCGGCGTAATCGGGGAGCGCGTAGGGAGAGGACGGGGTTCAGAAGCGGATTCTCAGACGCCATGCACGCCAGCCTAGTCGAGGGCCGTACGGGATGCCGCGACTTCTTTGCAAATACCAGGTTGCAAAAAAGTACTTGCAAAGAAAGCGTTGCATTGCTACGGTGATCTGTATGGACGATCAGACATCGAGCGACGAGCTTCGCAGGAGAGTCACGGCACGGCATGATCGTGACCGCGTCCTCGACACCGGGGCACTGCGTGCCCTTGCACACCCCCTGCGCGTGCGCATCTACGACATCCTCAGCCAGTACGGTGCGCAGACGGCGAGCACCCTCGCCGAGCGCCTGGGGAGTCGAGCGGTGCGACGAGCTATCACCTGCGCGCCCTCGCGAAGCATGACCTCATCCGCGAGGTGGAGGGTCGTGGCACGGGCCGGGAGCGCTGGTGGGAGAGGCCGGCCGGTGGCGTGACGTTCAACAATCCGGATGCGGCGAAGACGCCCGCCGGCGGGCTGCCATGCAGCTCGTCATGAGCGAGTTCTTCCGGCAGCGGAACGAGCAGCTCATGGACTTCATCTCGCGGGCGGAATCCGAGAAGGAAGAGTGGCGCGAGGGCAGTCTCATCTCCACGGCATCGACCCGACTGACGCCCGCGCAGAGCCAGGAGCTCTCCATGAAGATCATGGCGATCATCGACGAGACCGTCGACGCCTACCGCGACCAGACCGGTGACGACGTGCGCCCCATCACGATCCGGGCCGACGTCTTCCCGCTCCCCGACCTCGAGGAGGAATCATGACCACCCTTTCCATTCCCCGTTGCCCCGCGCCGCCGACGACCTTCGAGCGTGCTCTCCTGCATGTCTCGGCGAGCATCGCCGGTTTCGTCTCCCGCCGGGCTCAGATGAGGGCAGCGGCGAAGCTTCGCTGCAGCCCGCTGCGCGTCGCCGCATCAGCTGTCGACGCCCGTCGCCGCGACGTCTCGGCTCTCGCGCATACGGGATCCTCCCGCGATGAGCGACGCCACGGCACCGACGCCGCGTGCGGCCCGGGTGAAGCCACCGCTCGGTCGCGATTTCGGCAAACTGTGGACGGCGTCGGCGTTCAGCAATCTTGCCGATGGCATCGGTCGCATGGCGGTCCCGCTCATCGCGACGACGCTCACTCGCGATCCCTTCCTGATCTCCGCCTTCGGCGCGGTGGCGATCCTGCCGTGGCTGATCTTCGGTCTTCCCGCCGGGATGCTGGTCGACCGCTTCGACCGCCGGTGGATCATGGCGACGGCGAACACTCTGCGCGCCGGGACGGCGCTCGTGCTCGCCGTGCTGACCGTCACAGGGCAGCTGAGCATCTGGGGTCTGCTGATCGGGACGCTCGTGTTCGGACTCGGGGAGACGCTCTTCGACAACGCGACGAGCGCGATCGTCCCGGCGATCGTCGAACGGCGTTCCCTGGACCGGGCGAACGGCTTCATGCAGGCGGCACAGGTGACGATCGACAGCTTCATCGCCACCCCGATCGGCGGGGTGCTCTTCGCGGTCGCTCTGGCGCTGCCGTTGTGGACCGGAGGCTTCGCCTACCTCGTGCCGGTGGCGCTCGCGATCCTGCTCCCGCTCGCGGCTGCACGGCCCTTCCGCGATCCCGAGCTGCCCGAGAAGACCCCGGATGCCGGGGCGAAGGCACCGGCGAGCGAGGCCGTCTCCTACCTGTGGAACCATCGCTTCCTGCGGTCGATGGTGCTCTTCACGATCGTCGTCGGGAGCGCGTTCGCCTTCGCGCAGGCGCCGACGATCCTCTACTTCCTCGATGTGATGGGCGTTGTTCCGGCCGCGGTCGGGTTCGTCACGGCCGGGATCGGTGTCGGGGCGTTGATCGGGTCACTGACCGCACCTGCTCTGGTCACACGTTTCCGCCGCGGCAGGGTCATGCTCTGGGCCAACCTGACGGCGGCGGTCGCCCTCCTGGCGCTATCGGCCGCTCCGGAGGTCGTCACCGCGATCATCGCTTACGCGCTGCTCGCCTTCGCCGTCTCGGTGTGGAACGTTCCCTGGGCGCGCTGCGTCAGGCGATCGTGCCGAACGAGCTGTTCGGTCGGGTGATCGGGATCATCAGGTCGGTGACCTGGGGAGTCGTCGCGGCGGCCACGCTTCTCGGAGGATGGGTCGCCCGCTTCGATCTGCGACTGCCCTATCTGGTCGGCGCGGTCGTGACACTCGTGGCCGCACTGATCGCTGCCCGGCTGCTCTTGAGCGCATCCCGGTACGACGAGCCGGAGGAGGCGGGCGCCGTCCGCTGAGGTGTTTCGCTGGGCAGCCCAGAAGACGCGGTTTCAGTCCTGCCAAGGCCGGGCGACGACCTCGCCGGCGGCATCGAGGAGGACCTCCCAGCCCGCATCGAGCTCGGCGACCGGGCGCCCTTCGAGCCAGGTGAGCGTCCAATGGGCACGGCCGTCGCCGACCGTGCGTTCCACCTCGGCGATCGCGTCCCGCAGCTCGGCGGGCACGCTGGTCGGCGGAGTCGCCCCGCCGGCCAGCGCGTCCCCAGTTGCATCAGGACGCCTCGACGGGTGCGAGCTCGATCGTCTGCACGACGAGTTCGTCGGCCTCGGTGAGCTCCAGGTCGGCGATGCGGCCGACCGCCTTGAGGTCTTCGGCCGCCTGCCGGAGAGCCTCGAGCTTTCCGGCGGGAGCGCCGACCACCGCACGCGAGACCGGGGTCTTCTGCGATGCCTTCGCCTCGGTCTTGGCGCGTCGGATGCCGATGAGCGCCTCGCTCGCGGCGGCGAGCACCGCCGGGTCGCCCTCGATGCCCAGCGGCTCGGGCCAGGACGCCGCGTGCACCGAGCCCTCCTCGAACCACGACCACGCCTCCTCGGTGGCGAAGGCGAGGACGGGGCGAGCAGGCGCAGAAGCGTCGACAGCGCGCTGCGCAGGGCGAGCGCCGCAGAGGCCTGTCCGACGTCGGCGCGGTTGTAGGCGCGCTCCTTCACCAGCTCGAGGTAGTCGTCGCAGAAGGTCCAGAAGAACGACTCGGTGACCTCGAGCGCACGTGCGTGATCGAACGACTCGAAGGCCTTCGTCGCCTCGCCGACGACGCCGTCGAGGGTCGCGAGCATCGACGCGTCGAGGGCGTGCGTGACCTGGGCCCCTCGGGAACCGGGAACGAGAGCACGAACTTCGCGGCGTTGAGGACCTTGATCGCCAGGCGCCGGCCGATCTTGACCTGCGTCGGGTTCTGCGGGTCGAAGGCGGCGTCGGCGCCGAGGCGGCTGGATGCCGACCAGTAGCGGACGGCATCCGATCCATGCGCGTCGAGGATGTCGGACGGCGTCACCACATTGCCCTTCGACTTCGACATCTTCTTGCGGTCGGGATCGACGATGAAGCCGGAGATCGACGCGTGGGTCCAGGGCGCGCGTCCGTCTTCGAGAGCGCTGCGCAGCATGGTCGAGAAGAGCCAGGTACGGATGATGTCCTGCCCCTGCGGACGCACGTCGAAGGGCGCCACGAGGTTCCACAGCTCCTCATCGCGCTGCCAGCCGCCGACCAGCTGTGGGTGAGCGAGGAGGTCGCCCAGGTGTCGAAGATGTCCTTCTCGGCATCGAAGCCGCCCGGAACTCCGCGCTGCTCCTCCGTGTAACCCGGCGGCACGTCGATGGTCGGGTCGACCGGCAGGCTGTCCAGTGACGGCGTGATCACGCGGTCGTAGTCGCGTTCACCGTTCTCGTCGAGTCCGTACCAGACCGGGATCGCCACGCCGAAGAAGCGCTGGCGCGAGACGAGCCAGTCGCCGGTGAGGCCGTTCGTCCAGTTCTCGTAGCGCACGCGCATGAAGTCCGGATGCCAGGACATGCCGGCCCCGAGCTCGATGAGCTTGTCGCGCAGTTCGGCGTCGCGCGCACCGTTGCGCAGGTACCACTGCCGCGTCGAGACGATCTCGAGCGGACGGTCGCCCTTCTCGTAGAACTTCACCGCGTGCTGGAAGGGCTTGGACACCTCGAGCAGCTCGCCCGACTCCTCCAGCAGCTCGACGGTGCGCTTGCGGGCGCTGAACACCGTCTTGCCGGCGAGTTCGGCATAGGCGGCCTTCGCGGCATCCGATTCCAGGGCCTCGGGAGCCTCGGCGATCACGCGGCCGTCCTTGCCCAGGATCGTGCGGTTGGGCAGGTCGAGCTCGCGCCACCACACGATGTCGGTCACATCGCCGAAGGTGCAGATCATCGCGATGCCGGTGCCCTTGTCCTGCTGCGCGAGGTGGTGGGCGAGAACGGGAACCTCGACATCGAAGAGCGGGGTGCGCACGGTCTTGCCGAAGTACGGCTGGTAGCGCTCGTCGTCGGGGTTGGCCACGAGCGCCACGCAGGCGGCGAGAAGCTCGGGCGGGTCGTCTCGATGTGGATGTCTCCGGAGCCGTCGGTCTTGTGGAAGGCGATCCTGTGGAACGCGGCCTGCTGATCGCGATCCTCGAGCTCGGCCTGGGCGATGGCCGAGCGGAAGTCGATGTCCCACAGCGTCGGCGCGAGCGCCTGGTAGGCCTCGCCGCGCTCGAGGTTGCGGAGGAACGCGAGCTGGCTCGTGCGGATCGTGTCGTCGGAGATGGTGCGGTAGGTCTGCGTCCAGTCCACCGACAGGCCGAGCTGGCGGAAGAGCTCCTCGAACTTCTTCTCGTCCTCGATCGTGAGCTCTTCGCAGAGCTCGATGAAGTTCCGGCGGCTGATCGGCACCTGATCGGCCGGCTTCAGGCTCTTCGCATCGCCGTGGAAGGGCGGCGTGAAGTCGGGGTCGTAGGGGAGCGAGGTGTCGCAGCGCACGCCGTAGTAGTTCTGCACGCGGCGCTCGGTGGGCAGGCCGTTGTCGTCCCAGCCCATCGGGTAGAACACGGTCTTGCCGCGCATGCGCTCGAATCGGGCCTTCACGTCGGTGTGCGTGTAACTGAAGACGTGGCCGATGTGGAGGGAGCCGGATGCCGTGGGCGGGGCGTGTCGATCGAATAGACGCCCGCGCGGCCCTTGGCCAGAGCGGCGTCGCGGTCGAACAGGTAGGTGCCCTGTTCCTTCCAGACGGAGTCCCACTTCGCTTCGAGACCTTCGAGTGCGGGCTTGTCGGGAATCTGCGCGTCAGACATGGGTCTCCTTGAGCGATGTATGCGGCACCGTGTGAGCGTGCCTGAGTGTGGGTTGTCGGAATATTCTACCGGCCGAGCGAGCGCGCAAGGATCGTCCTTCGGGCCAGGAAGGACGATCCCCGCGTTCTCGGAGAGGGGAGAGCGGATGTCGGGGGCATCGGCGCGGGCGCGGGCATTGATCGATCCCGTCCAAGAAAGCGCTAACGTAGGGGTACCCCCTGTTTCCTTACCGAGGTCCCGCATGCCTTCTTCCTTGACGCGTCGCGTCCTGTCCGCCTCCGCCCTCGTCGCGGCATCCGCCCTCGTCCTCAGCGCCTGCGCCTCGCCAGGTGAGCAGGATCCCGGAGGCGACGTCACCGGCGGCGAGGTCGTCTGGGCGATCGAGGGGGCGAACCTCTCCGCCGGACACATGGACCCGCAGACCAGCCAGCTCGACGTCTCGGCCATGGTGCAGCGCGCGGTGCTCGACTCGCTCGTGTTCCAGGAGGCCGACGGCACCTTCACCGCCTGGCTGGCGAAGGACTGGACGGTCTCCGCCGACGGCACGGTGTACACCTTCGAGCTGCGCGACGACGTGACCTTCCACGACGGCGAGCCCTTCGACGCCGAGGCGGTCAAGGCCAACTTCGATCGCATCGCCGACCCCGAGACCGCCTCCGCCCAGGCTTCGGCCATGCTCGGCGGCGAGTTCTACGCCGGCACCGAGGTCACCGGCGAGCACACCGTCGAGGTGCGCTTCACGCAGCCCTACGCGCCCTTCCTCCAGGCGGCCAGTACCGCCCAGCTCGGCTTCTACTCGCCCGCGGTGCTCGCCGAGTCCGCCGATCTCCTCGCCGCGGCGGCCCCGACGTCAACGTCGGCACCGGTCCCTTCGTGCTCGCCTCGTACACCCCCGATCAGGAGATCGTGTACGAGCGCAACGACGACTACGTCTGGGGTCCGAAGGGCGCCGGTGCCCCGAATATCGACACGCTGCGCGTCGAGGTCCTCCCCGAGGCCTCCGTGCGCATCGGTGTCGTCCAGAGCGGCGAGGCCGACCTCGCCAGCAACCTGCCGCCGAACCTCGCCTCGACCCTCGGCGGCGATCTGACCGTCGACTCGCTCGAGTACCCCGGCCTTCCTTACTCGCTCTACCTCAACGAGGCCTACGGTGTCTTCGAGGACGAGCGCGTGCGCCAGGCCTTCGCCCGCGGCATCGACATCGATGCGGCGGTCGAGGAGATCTTCTTCGGGCAGTTCCCGCGCGCCTGGAGCATCCTCGGCGCCACGACGCCGGGATACGACTCCTCGGTCGAGGGCACCTGGGCCTACGATCCGGATGCCGCGGGGGCGCTCCTCGACGCGGCCGGCTGGACCGAGCGCGACGCCGAGGGCTACCGGACGAAGGACGGCGAGAAGCTCTCCGTGCGCTGGATCGCCTGGACGCCCGTCCCCGACGACCGCACCGCGCTGGGCAACGCCATCCAGTCCGACCTCAAGGAGATCGGCTTCGAGGTCGTGCGAGAGGTGCTCGAGCCGGGCGCCTACAACGAGCAGTACGGGCCGAAGACCTTCGATCTGACCGACTGGGGCTTCTCGGGCGTCGACGCGGACCTTCTGCGCAACCACCTGCACACCGCCGGATTCCAGAACGCCTCGCAGGTCTCGGACCCCGAGATCGACGCGCTCCTGGAGCAGGGTTTCTCCTCCTCGAGCCAGGAGGAGCGCAACGACGTCTACGGACAGCTGCAGCGCTGGAACGCCGAGTACACGGCGATCGTTCCGCTGTACAGCCCGGCGCTCATCACGGCGGTCAACCCGACGATCTCGGGCCTCTCGTACGACCTGTACGGCCGGCCGCTGTTCTACGAGGTGGCCACCACCGGTCGGTGAGCGAGCGCGGCGAGTCGAGGCGCCCCGGCGTGCACGCGGCGCCGGGTCTCCCGTGTCGCCTATCGTCGTTGCTGAGCGGGGAACGGGGTGCCGATGAAGCTGCTCCGTCGACTGGCCGGGCTCGCGGCATCCGTTCTCGTCGTGCTCTGGGGAGCGGCCACGCTCGCCTTCGTGACCTTCCGGTTGATCCCGGGGACCCCGTGTCGGTCATGCTGGGTCCGCAGGCGCAGGTGAGCGAGGCGGTCAAGGACGGCATCCGCGCCGAGCTCGGACTCGACCGCCCGCCTCTCGTGCAGTATCTCGCCTACCTGGGGGATCTGCTGCGCGGCGATCTCGGGACGTCGTATCAGCTGCGGCTTCCGGTCACCGAGGTGATCGGCCGGCAGCTGGGCGCGACGCTGCAGCTGACGGCGCTCGCCCTGCTCATCGCCGTGGTCATCGCGCTCGCTGTGGCACTTCTCGCCCGCGGGCGGGTGTCGTCGGGGATCGCCGCGACCCTGGAGCTGATCGTGCTCTCGTCCCCGGTGTTCTGGATCGGGCTCGTGCTGCTGAGCGTGTTCGCCTTCGGGCTCGGCTGGTTCCCCGTCTCGGGTTCGCGCAACCCCGCGACCCTCGTGCTCCCGGCGGTCACGCTCGCACTGCCGGTGGCGGCCCTGCTCGGGCAGGTGCTGCGCGACGGCATCGAGGCCGCGGAGCGGCAGCCCTTCGCTCTCACGGTGCACGCCCGGGGCGCGGGACCGGTGCGCCTGACCCTCCGGCACACGCTGCGGCACGGGGCATCGGGCGCGGTGACCTCGCCGCCTACTTCGCCGGCTCGCTGCTCGGCGGCGCCGTGCTCGTGGAGACCGTGTTCGCCCGCCCGGGCATCGGCCGGGTCACGCTCTCGGCGATCACCGACCGCGACCTCCCGGTCATCACCGGCATCATCATGCTCAGCGCCCTGGTGTTCGTCGTCGTCAACACCATCGTGGAACTGGTCGATCCCGTCATCGACCCGCGGTTGCGGAGACCGGGAGCACGCGCATGAGGGCCGGGCAGCGGATCCTCCTCGGCGGGGCGGTCGCGGTGCTCGCGTTGATCCTCCTCGCCGCCCTCGCGCCCGGATGGATCGCGACCCACGACCCGCTGCAGGTCGACGTGCGCGGCGCGCTCCTTCCGCCGAGCGGCGAGCACCTCTTCGGCACCGACCAGAGCGGGCGTGACGTCTTCTCGCGGGTGGTGCACGGTGCGCGACTCTCCGTCGGCATCGGTCTGCTCGCAACGGCCCTCGCGAGCGTCGCGGGGCTCGTCGTGGGTGCTTTCGCGGGATCGGCGCCGCGCGTTCTGGAGGCCACCACGATGCGCCTGACCGACGTGCTCCTGGCGTTCCCGGAGTTCCTCGTCGCGCTCGTGGTCGTCGCCGTCCTCGGACCCGGCCACCTCAACGTCGCGATCGCGGTGACCCTCGCGGCCGTCCCCGTCTACATCCGTCTCGCCCGCACCCGCACGCGCACGCTCGCGGCGGCCGAGCACGTCGAGGCGGCGCGGATCCTGGGGTGCCGGGGCCGCTGGCCTTCCTGCGCCACGTCGTCCCGGGTGTCGCAGGCTCGCTCAGTGTGCTCGCGGTCATCGGCATCGGCTCCAGCATCCTCGCCGCCGCCGGGCTCAGCTTCCTCGGGCTCGGCCCGACCGAGCCGACCCCCGAATGGGGGCTCATGCTCGCGGGCGGACGCAACGTCCTCGCTCAGGCCTGGTGGGTCGCGGTCTTCCCGGGTGCCGCGATCACGCTCACCGTCCTCTCCGCGACGGTGATCGGGCGCACCCTCCGGGCACGTGCGGAAGGGCGGACGACGTGAACGCGCTGCGAGTGACCGAACTCCGCGTGTCGATCGACGGCACGGCGCTCGTCGACGGCGTCTCGCTCGACGTCGCGCCGGGGAGTGCGTCGCCATCGTCGGCGAGTCGGGCGCAGGCAAGTCGCTCACGGCCCGGGCCCTGCTGGGTCTGGCTCCGGACGAGGCGCGGGTGACGGCATCCGACTTCTCCGTCGACGGCGTCGACGTGCGCCGCTTCGACGAGCGCGCCTGGCGGAGGCTCCGTGGGAGCCGGATCGCCCTCGTCTCACAGGACGCGCTCGTCTCGCTCGACCCGTTGCGCCGCGTGGGGCCGAGATCGCCGAGCCGCTTGAGATCCACACCGGGCTGTCGCGCGCCGAGCGCAGCGAGCGGGTGCGAGGGCTCCTCGCCTCGGTGGCGATGCCGGATGCCGCGCGCCGCGCCCGCCAGTACCCGCACGAGCTCTCGGGCGGGCTGCGCCAGCGCGCGCTCGTGGCCTCCGCGCTGGCAGCCGAGCCGACGATCCTCGTCGCGGACGAGCCGACCACGGCGCTCGACGCGACGGTTCAGATGCGCATCCTGTCGCTTCTGCGATCGATCGCCGACAGCGGCGTGGCGGTCGTCTTCATCAGTCACGACTTCACCGCGGTGCGCCGCGTCGCCGACCGGGTGCTCGTGATGCGTGCGGGGCGTGTCCTGGAGGAGGGGCGGTCGCACAGGTGCTCGATGACCCCGGGCACGCCTACACGCGCGAACTCATCGCCGCGGCGCGACATGAGCCTCGGGAGGTGTCGCCGGCATCCGAGGCCGTGCTCGCGGCATCCGAGGTCTCGAAGTCCTTCGGCGCGCACGTCGCGGTGCAGGCAGCCTCCTTCGCGCTGCGTCAGGGCGGACGCTCGGGATCGTGGGGGAGTCCGGCTCCGGCAAGACCACCCTCGCCCGCATGATCGTCGGCGTCGAGACCCCCGATTCCGGGGTGCTGGACTGGCGTTCGGATGCCGGGACGGTCCAGCTCGTGCATCAGAACCCGCTCGGCGCCTTCGACCCGCGCTGGACCATCGGTCGTTCGCTGCGCGAGGCTCTGGCGGCCGGGGCGTGTCGCGGGGAGAACGCGCGGCGCGAGCGGAAGAGCTGATGCGTGAGGTCGACCTCGACGCCGCGCTTCTGCGTCGCCGCCCGCGGCAGCTCTCGGGAGGGCAGCGGCAGCGCGCCGCGATCGCCCGGGCGCTGGCGGCCGACCCGCGCGTGCTCGTGCTCGACGAACCCGTGTCGGCGCTCGACCCCTCGGTGCGGACCCGGGTGCTCGCCCTGCTCACGCGCCTGCAGGCCGCCCAGGACCTCACGCTCGTCGTCATCTCGCACGATCTCGACGTGATCGCCGCGACTTGCGACGAGGTCCTCGTCATGCAGGACGGCGCCGTCGTCGAGCAGGGCGCGGCCGCCGCGGTGCTGACGGCTCCGCAGCATCCGTTCACCCGCGAGCTCCTCGCCGCCGCGTCGCTCTGACGACTCGCCGGGACAGGGCGACGGATGTCGCTGCCGCCCCGTTCTGCGCGAAGCTCAGGCGCGCGGCGAAGGCGGATAGGCGAGCCGCCGCAGTGCCCACTCCGCAGGGCCGCGTTTACCCGCCCGCTCGAGCACGACCGCGAGCAGCACGGTCACGAGCCACGTCGCCACCGCGATGAGGAAGACCGACCAGCTGCTCAGCCACCCGCCGAGACCGAAGCCCCAGGCGCAGAGGAGCGGCGCGAAGACGACCGACTGGGCCAGGTATCCGGACAGCGATCGCTTGCCCAGTGCCTGGAGCGCGTTCCCGACCGGACCGGCCGTACCGCGGCGGCGCCAGCGGGCGGCGATCAGCGCGAACGCCGCGACATAGCCGAGACCGCCGAAGAGGCCGGCGAAGGAGTTCAGGCCCATGAACGCCCAGTCGTAGAAGGAGGGGATGCCGAAGGCTCCGGCGTTCTGCAGCGCCATCACGCCGCCGGAGAGCCAGGCCACGCCGATGCCGATGATCGCGGTACGGCGCAGGAGGGGGAGGTGGTTCTCGGGCTGTTCGAGCACCCCGGCGCGCGCCGCGACGAGCGCGATGAGCATGGCGATCGGGATGATCAGTGCCAGCAGCTGCGCGGGGGTGAGCAGCAGCCAGGCGCCGAATCGCATGGCGGCGGAGAGCGCGTAGTTCGACTCTCCGGCGGCGAAGCGCATGTCGAACTCGCCGATGTCGAGCAGCTCGGGCGGCAGGAACATGCCCATCAGGAACGCGCCGCCGACGGCGGAGAGCGCGCTGACGAACACGACGGCCGCGAGCGCCCACGCCCAGATCTTGATCGTGATGTCGCGCCGGTTCAGGAAGGCGGCCGCGATGACGAGCCCCGCGAGTCCGTAGGCGCCGAGGATGTCGCCCATCCACAGCAGCAACGCGTGCACGGCGCCGAAGGCGACCAGCCAGAGGTGCCGCCGGCGCAGAAGTCGCCTCGCCTCCTGCTCGGGCACGCCCTTCTCGTACTGGCGCCGGTAGAGCTGCCAGATGCCGTAGCCGAACAGGAACGCGAACATCGGATACGAGCGCCCGTCGATCGCGACGATCGCGACCGACTGCGCCACCAGATCCCAGCCGGTCGCTCCCGGCGGGTGAGCGGACACCATCCCCGAGGCCGAGCCCCACAGATACCAGGGCGCGTTCGCCACGGCGATGAACAGCAGCATGAGGCCGCGGGCGAGGTCGGGGCGATCGCGCGCCCGGTGAGGGCGGTGGGCGTGGGCTGAGCCGGCGAAGTCATGTGTCCTCTCAGGGTGCTCTGGTCCTCGTTCCCTGCCCAGGCTACGTGGGCGCGCCCGCTCCGGCATCCGTCTTACGGGGATTCCCGCTTTCTCTCGCAGGGACACGGAAAGCGCCCGATTCACGGACAGCCGCCCGTTTCGCGGACGAAGCAGGCGAATATGTCGGTGAAACGGGCGACTTTCCGAAGATCGGGCGGGCTTAGGCCCGGGATCGGATGCGGGGAGCTGCGGATGCCGCAGGCACCACGTAGAATGGCCGAAGCAGCGCTGATCCGGCCATCACCGGGGAGCTCGCGGAAGAACGCTTCGACCAGCTCAGCGACCGAAGTCAGTAGAACCGCGCGGGGCAGGCCCGTCACAGCCGCAGTGAGAGTGGATTCCCGCCGGTCGTTGAGCGAGACGCGAAGCGTCGAGACGAAACGCGGGGATCACGCGGGGTGGTACCGCGGTTCGCAAGAGTCGTCCTCGCAGAGCATCAGCCGCCACGACCACTGCGAGAGACATGACTTATCCCCGTTCCTCCTTCGGCCCCGCCGCCGACGTCTCGCCGAGCCCGCGCTTCCCCGAGATCGAGCGCGAGGTTCTCGACTTCTGGAAGGCCGACGGCACGTTCCAGGCTTCGATCGACAACCGTGAGGGCGCCGAGGAGTGGGTCTTCTACGACGGCCCGCCGTTCGCCAACGGCCTCCCGCACTACGGGCATCTGCTCACCGGCTACGCGAAGGACCTCTTCCCGCGCTTCCAGACCATGCGCGGCAAGAAGGTCGATCGCGTCTTCGGCTGGGACACGCACGGCCTGCCCGCCGAGCTCGAGGCGATGAAGCAGCTCGGTATCACCGAGAAGAGCGAGATCGAGGAGATGGGCATCGCCGCCTTCAACGCGAAGGCGCGCGAGTCGGTGCTGGAGTACACCCGCGAGTGGGAGGACTACGTCACCCGCCAGGCGCGCTGGGTCGACTTCGAGAACGGCTACAAGACCCTCGACGCCGGGTACATGGAGTCGGTGCTGTGGGCGTTCAAGACCCTCTACGACAAGGGCCTCGCCTACGAGGGCTACCGCGTGCTGCCGTACTGCTGGCGCGACGAGACCCCGCTGTCGGCGCACGAGCTGCGCATGGACGACGACGTGTACCAGATGCGTCAGGACCCCTCGGTCACGGTCACCTTCCCGCTGATCGGAGCGGATGCCGCAGAGCGCGGCCTCGAGGGCGTCCGCGTTCTCGCGTGGACGACGACGCCGTGGACCCTCCCGACCAACCTCGCGCTCGCTGTCGGTCCGGACATCGAGTACGTCGTGGTGCCTTCGGGCCCTTCACTTCGACTCGCTGACGCTCGCTCAGTACAAGCGGCGGGCTCAGGGACCGAAGGGGCACGCTACCTGCTCGCCCGCGACCTCCTCGGCGGCTACGCGAAGGAACTCGGCTACGAGGATGCGGCGTCCGCGGCATCCGCCGTCGAGAGGACCATTGCCGGACGCGAGCTCGCGGGACTGCACTACGAGCCCCTCTTCGACTACTACACCGACACCGAGACCTGGGGCACGCAGAACGCCTGGCAGATCCTCGCCGACGACTACGTCACCACCACCGACGGCACCGGCGTCGTCCACCAGGCGCCCGCCTACGGTGAGGACGACCAGCGGGTGGCCGAGGCAGCCGGCATCCCGACGATCCTCTCCCTCGACGACGGCGGACGCTTCCTCTCGCCGGTGCGCGACGTGGCAGGAGAGCTGTGGATGGACGCGAACCGTCCGCTCATCCGCCTCCTCAAGGAGAACGGCCGCCTCGTGCGCGACGCGAGCTACGAGCACTCCTATCCGCACTGCTGGCGCTGCCGCAACCCGCTGATCTACAAGGCGGTCTCGAGCTGGTTCATCCGGGTCACCGACATCAAGGACCGCCTGCTCGCGAACAACGAGCAGATCACCTGGGTGCCCGAGAACGTCAAGCACGGCCAGTTCGGCAAGTGGCTCGAGGGCGCGCGCGACTGGTCGATCAGCCGCAACCGCTACTGGGGCTCGCCGATCCCGATCTGGAGGAGCGATGACCCCGAGTACCCGCGGGTGGACGCCTACGGCTCGCTCGAGGAACTCGAGCGCGATTTCGGCTCGCTTCCGCGCAATGCCGAGGGGAGGTCGATCTGCACCGTCCTTACATCGACGAGCTGACCCGCCCGAACCCCGACGACCCGACCGGTCGGAGCACGATGCGCCGGATCGAGGACGTCTTCGACGTCTGGTTCGACTCGGGATCGATGCCTTACGCGCAGGTGCACTACCCCTTCGAGAACCGGGAGTGGTTCGACGAGCATTCGCCGGCCGACTTCATCGTCGAGTACATCGGGCAGACCCGCGGTTGGTTCTACGTCATGCACGTGCTCTCGACCGCGCTGTTCGACCGGCCGGCGTTCACGGGTGTCAGCTGCCACGGCATCGTGCTGGGCAACGACGGCTACAAGATGTCGAAATCGCTGCGCAACTACCCGGACGTCTCTGAGGTGTTCGATCGCGACGGCTCGGACGCGATGCGGTGGTTCCTCATGTCCAGCTCGATCCTGCGCGGCGGAAATCTCAGCGTCACCGAGGAGGGGATCCGCGCAGGCGTGCGCGAGTTCGTCCTGCCCTGTGGAACGCGTGGTACTTCTTCGCGACCTACGCCAACGCCGCGACACCGGGCGGTTACGAGGCGCAGTGGCGCACGGACTCCACCGATGTCCTCGATCAGTACATCCTCGCCCTCGCCGGCGATCTCGTCCGGGGCGTCGCCGACGACCTGGAGGTGCTCGATTCGACCGGCGCCGCCGCGAAGCTGCGCGAGTTCGCCGAGGCACTGACGAACTGGTACATCCGCCGCTCGCGCGACCGCTTCTGGGTGGGCGTCGACCCCTCGGATCCGACCACCACCGAGGCCTTCGACACGCTGTACACGGTGCTGGAGACGCTCACCCGCGTCGCCGCGCCCTCGTGCCGCTCATCGCCGAGCGCGTCTGGCAGGGCCTCACGGGCGGCCGGAGCGTGCACCTGCAGGACTGGCCGGATGCGGCGGCGTTCGAGCCGGCATCCGACATCCGTGCAGCGATGGACACGATCCGCGAGGTCTCGAGTATCGCCAACGCCCTCCGCAAGAAGGAGGGCAAGCGCGTGCGCCTGCCGCTGCCGACGCTCACGGTCGCGGTTCCGGATGCCGGCGGGCTCGCGCAGTTCGAGGGGATCCTCCGCGACGAGCTCAATGTGAAGAACGTCGAGCTCATCGAGCTGTCGGACGACGTCGCCGAGCGCTACGGCATCAGTCAGCGACTCTCGGTCAACGCGCGCGCGGCGGGCCCGCGCCTGGGCAAGCAGGTGCAGCACGTCATCGCCGGAGCGAAGGCGGGCATCTGGGAGGAGCAGGACGGCGCGGTCGTCGTCGACGGCATCGCGCTGCAGGAGGGCGAGTACGAGCTCACCCTCGAGGCGGGCGGCGTCGACGAGGGCACCGCGATCTCGCTGCTCTCCGGCGGCGGCTTCGTCCTGCTGGACACGACCACGACGCCGGAACTGGAGGCGGAGGGGCTGGCACGCGATGTCATCCGGGCCGTCCAGGACGCCCGCAAGTCCGCCGGGTTCGACGTGAGCGACCGGATCCGCCTGCAGCTGCGCTTCGACGACGCCGCCGACGGCGAGGCCGTGACCGCGGCCTTCGACGCCGCGGGCGTCGCGGAGGAGACCCTCGCGGTCGCCTACTCGGTGCGAACGGGCGACGACGAGCTCCGATCCGTCGACGGCGGCGAGGCCATGGCCACGGAGCACGAAGCGGCCGTCGAGGCCGGAACCTACGCCAACCGCGACGGCTTCACGATCGGACTGGCCAGGATCGAGGTGTCCGCATGAGTGACCGCAGCCGCGCCGACGCTGTCTACGACGCACTCCTGGAACGTGCGGGGGAGCGCTGGGTGCAGCCGCGCAAGGAGCGCGTCGCACGCCTGCTGACGCTGCTCGACGACCCGCAGCACACCTACCGGGTCGTTCATGTCACGGGGACCAACGGCAAGAGCTCCACGAGCCGGATCATCGAGAGCCTCTTGCGCGCGCACGGACTGCGCACGGGCCTGTTCACGAGCCCGCACCTGGAGCGCTTCACCGAGCGCATCATGATCGACGGAGAACCCATCGCGGACGGGGCCGTCGCCGACGCCTGGGAGGAGGTCGAGGCGCTCGTCGCGATCGTCGACGCCGAGCTTGAGGCAGCGGGCGACGAGCCGCTGACGTTCTTCGAGCTCCTCACCGCGCTCGCCTTCGTGGCCTTCGCCGACGCCCCCATCGACGTCCTTGTGCTCGAGGTCGGCATGGGCGGCTCCTGGGACTCGACGAACACCGCCGACGGCGACGTCGCCGTGTTCACCCCGATCGCCCTCGACCACGCCGACCGCCTCGGTCAGACCATCGCGGAGATCGCCGAGGTGAAGTCCGGGATCATCAAAGACGGCGCCGCCGTCGTCTCCGCCGTGCAGACCGCCGAGGCCGAGGCCGTGCTGCGGCGTGTCGCCGCGGAGCGGGGCGCGACCATCTCCTTCGAGGGTGGCGACTTCGCCCTGGCCTCGCAGAAGCTCGCCGTCGGCGGGCAGCTCATCACCGTGCAGGGCCTGGACGGCGCTTACGACGACGAGTACCTGCCCTGTACGGCGCGCACCAGGGCCGCAACGCCGCACTGGCCGTTGCCGCCGTGGAATCGCTCATCGGCGGACAGGGGCGGGCGATCCCGGGTGACATCCTCACCGAAGGTCTGCAGAGCGCCACCTCGCCGGGCGCCTCCAGCTCGTCGGCGTCGCCCCACCGTGATCGTCGATGCGGCGCACAACCCGCACGGCGCCGCCGCTCTCGCGCTGGCGCTGGACGAGAGCTTCGACTTCGACGAGTGGGGATCGTGCTCGGCATCCTCTCGGACAAGGACGCAGCGGGGATCGTCGCGGCGCTCGCGCCGAGTGCGGCGCACGTGTTCGCCACAGCCCCGAGTCCTCCCGGGCGGCGGACGTCGACAGCCTGGCCGATCTCGTCGAGGCCGGCGGCGGCTCCGTCTCGGTCTACCCCTCTCTGGAGGCGGCCGCCGCGGCGGCCCGGGAGTGGGCCGCTCCTTCAGACCGCCGTGCGGTGCTCATCGCCGGGTCGGTCCTGCTCGCCGGCGAAGCCCTCACGCTCGCACAGGAGCAGGACTGGAAGGCAGGATGGAACGCATGAGCACGTCCCGGCCCCGCGCTCCCCGCCAACCGCGTACGCTCGTGCAGAAGCTGGGTGCGGTCGTCCTCGGCTTCGAGTCGATCGTGGTGTTCCTCGCCGGCCTGACGATCTACGGCCTCGGGGCGCTCCCCGAAGGCATCCCGGGATGGTGGGCGATCGTCGGCGGTTCCCTCGTGGCGGTCCTGATGGTCACACTCGCCGGACTCATGCAGCGGCCCTTCGCCGTGCCCGCCGGTTGGGCGCTGCAGGTCGTCGTCGCCGCCGCTGCGATCCTCGTCCCGCGATCCTGCTCGTCGCCGTCGTCTTCGGCGGCATGTGGGGCTACGCGACCATCGCCGGCGCGCGCATCGACGCGCGGCAGGCGGCCGCGGCACCCGATTCGCCCCCGACCACACAGAACTGACCGACAACCGATCCGACAGGAAGATCTGCACATGGCCACCGAAGAAACCCTCGTTCTCGTCAAGCCCGACGGGGTCGCCCGCGGCCTCACGGGGGCGATCCTCGCCCGCATCGAAGCGAAGGGCTACGCCCTCGTCGACATCCGTCTCGTCGAGCCCGATCGCGAGCGCCTCGCCGACCACTACGCCGAGCACGAGGGAAAGCCCTTCTACGAGCCGCTCATGGAGTTCATGATGTCGGGTCCGTCGGTGGCGATCCGCCTCGCCGGCAACCGTGTCATCGAAGGTTTCCGCTCGCTCGCCGGCACGACCGATCCGACCTCGGCCACACCGGGTACGATCCGCGGCGACTACGGCCGCGACTGGGGCCTGGCGGTGCAGCAGAACCTCGTGCACGGCTCGGACAGCCCGGAGTCGGCCAGTCGCGAGCTCGGAATCTGGTTCGCCTGAGAGATCTCGACTCGGCTCAGAGCATGCCGAGGACGTTCAGCCGGAGCTGGGCGAGCACCGCGATGATCGCGAACGCAACCACGGTGAAGACCGGCGTCCACCCCATGAGGCGGTTCGCGGCATCCTGAACCTTCGTCGAAGACGACAGCGTTCCGTTGCGGAACAAGTGGATCACCGTCGCGATGAACGTCGGGATCGTCACCGCCCAGGTCACCATGCACCAGGGGCAGAGGGTGCCGATCACGAAGATGCTCTGGCCGATCAGCCAGCAGACGAAAGCGAACGCGCCGAGCATGCCGACGCCGAAGAGCGCCCAGAACCAGCGGGCGAAGCGCGCGCCGGCCAGCAGCGCCCCGCCGACGATGAGCGGCGCGATCCATCCGGCGAGACCGATCAGCGGGTTCGGGAAGCCGAAGACCGAGCCCTGCCAGGCCTCGAGGTTCGCCTTGCACTGGACGAGCACACTGAAGTCGCACCCGAGTTCGGCATCCGGGTTCTGGAGCACCTCGAACTTCTCCAGGGTCAGGCGGAACGCCGCCCACCAGCCGATCACGCCGGCGAAGATCAGCCACAGCGCGAAGACGGTCGGGCGGGTTCGCTGCTCAGTCATGTCGTGATTATCCCAGCGAAACCTATGAGCCGGTCAGGGATTCTCAGGCCCGGAGCGTAGACAATGCCGCTTTCGGGCCAGTGAAGTGCGATAATGGCTGATGACGCGAGATCGGATGCCCCGAAGACCGCGTCACACGCAGACTTGGAGGCACACGCCTCACGCGACCAGAGCCAGGAGCCGGTCGCACACCGAGTGAGTTCGCGGCACCCGCGGGTACCGCATGAGATTTCGCGGAGCACCAGGTGCCCGCGCAGGGAGTTAGCCAGAGATGGCCGATGAGAACAATGACAACATCACAGCCCAGGGCGACTCGGATGCCGCAGATGCGGTGACACCGGTCGGCACCTCGGTGGAGGAGACGCAGGTCTCCGAGGCCGCAGAGGCGGCGTCCGCAGTGACGCCGGAGAACGACTCGCCCGCCGAGGTCGTTCCGGCTCCGGTCGATCCGGCCGTCGCGGCGGAACTCGCTGGGGCAGAGCCCGTCGCCGCGGCACCGGCCGAAGTCGAGGGCACCGAGGAGACTTCCGCGAGCGAGAGCGTCGAGGCACCGGCATCCGATTCCATCGAGGCGCCCGCATCCGACGACTCCATTGAGGTGTCGGCATCCGATGAGGTCCCCGCGCCGGTCGACGTCGAGCCCGTCTCCGAGCAGGCCGAGCCCGAGTCTGAAGCCGAGCCCGCCGAGCCGGAGCCGGTGACCGCCGTATCGCTCGGACTGATCCCGGAGGTCTTCGTCTCGAAGCCCTCGACCCAGCTGCACTTCTACGCTCCCGAGATCACCCTGCTCCCGGCGCGTCCGGGCGTGAGCCCGAAGATGAGGAGAGCGGTTCGTCCTCGGGTCGTCGTGGCGGACGACGCCGTCGCGGGGGTCCGAGAACGGCGGCGGAGAGCAGCAGAGCGAGCCGCGCCAGCGCCAGCGTGTCGTCGAGTACGTCACCGAGCCGCAGCGGATCAAGGGCTCCACCCGCCTGGAGGCCAAGCGCCAGCGCCGCCGCGACGGGCGCGATGCGGGTCGTCGCCGCCCGGTCGTCACCGAGGCGGAGTTCCTCGCCCGCCGCGAGTCGGTCGACCGCCAGATGGTCGTGCGCGCCAAGAACGGCCGCACCCAGATCGCGGTCCTCGAAGACAAGGTTCTCGTCGAGCACTATGTGGCACGAAACCAGGACGCCTCGCTCATCGGCAACGTCTACCTCGGCCGCGTGCAGAACGTGCTGCCGAGCATGGAGGCGGCCTTCGTCGACATCGGCCGCGGACGCAACGCGGTGCTGTACTCGGCGAGGTGGACTGGGACGGCGTCGAGACCGGCAACCAGCCGCGCCGCATCGAGCTCGCGCTCAAGCCCGGCGACCGCGTCCTCGTGCAGGTGACGAAGGACCCCGTGGGCCACAAGGGCGCCCGACTGACCAGCCAGATCTCCCTCCCGGTCGCTACCTCGTGTACGTGCCCGGCGGCTCGATGAACGGCATCTCGCGCAAGCTCCCCGACAACGAGCGGGCGCGCCTCAAGCGCATCCTCAAGGAGGTGCTCCCGAGTCCTCCGGCGTCATCGTCCGCACGGCCGCCGAGGGCGCGACCGAGGAGCAGCTGACCCGCGACGTGCAGCGCCTCACCGCGCAGTGGGAGCACATCCAGAAGCAGGTGGAGAGCTCTCAGGCCCCGGCTATGCTGCACGCCGAGCCCGACCTCCTGGTCAAGATCGTCCGCGATGTCTTCAACGAGGACTTCACGAAGATGCTCATCCAGGGCACGGATGCCGAGCGCACCATCCGTTCGTACCTCGAGAGCGTCGCCCCCGATCTGCTTGAGCGTGTCGAGACCTATCAGGGCGAGAAGGATCCGTTCGACGAGTTCCGTGTCACGGAGCAGATCGAGAAGGCGCTCGATCGCAAGGTCTGGCTGCCCTCGGGCGGATCGCTCGTCATCGACCGCACCGAGGCGATGACGGTCGTCGACGTCAACACCGGCAAGTTCGTCGGCTCCGGCGGCAACCTCGAGGAGACCGTCACCAAGAACAACCTCGAGGCCGCGGAGGAGATCGTCCGCCAGCTGCGTCTGCGCGACATCGGCGGCATCATCGTCGTCGACTTCATCGACATGGTGCTCGAGTCCAACCGCGACCTCGTGCTGCGCCGACTCATCGAGTGCCTCAGCCGCGACCGCACGAAGCACCAGGTCGCCGAGGTGACCTCGCTCGGACTCGTGCAGATGACCCGCAAGAAGCTGGGGCTGGGGCTCCTGGAGACCTTCAGCGAGGCCTGCGACGTGTGCGCGGGCGCGGCGTCATCGTCCACCACGACCCGGTCGTCAAGCACCGCTCGGGCGGGCAGGGCGGCGGCTCGAACCGTCGCGGCCGTGGCGGGAACGGTGGCTCGCAGAACAGCGCGCCGTCCGGCAACGGCGGAACGCACGTGATCCCGGAGGGTGCGAAGTCGGCGCTCGCCCAGATCGCGGCGTCGACGATCGTGGGCACCGGGGACACGGAATCGGATGCTGCCGCACCGCTCGTCGAGGGTGCCGCAGCGATCGAGCTGCCCCAGCCCTCGCGCGCCGAGACACCGGAGACCGCAGAGCCGGCCTCGGCCAAGGACCGTGCGAAGAAGCCGCGCAAGAAGCGCGGCAAGGAGGCCGGTCCCGTGCTCAAGCCCGAGGCCGAGCAGCTCCTGGACTCGGTGCTCGACGCGCTCCCCGAACCGAAGGCACCCGGTCAGGGCCGCGGTCGTCGTCGTGTCACCACGGCGGCGTTGTCGGGCACCCCGGTGATCGTGACCCCGATCGCAGACGGTGGCTCAGACGCGGCGGTCGCGGGCTCGGACGCGTAGTCCGGAGGCGATGAGGCGTCGCACGAGCTCCTTGCCGGGCACGTGTTCGGCGCCTCCGGCCACAAGCCGGGGATCGCCTCCTCGGGCACGTCGTAGTGATCGCGATCGAAGCCGCGCTCGGGCAGCCCCTGCGCACGCGCGAAGGCGTGCAGCTCTTCCAGGCTCTCGTCGCTGACGAGGTGCGCCCAGAGCCTGCCGTGGGCCGGCCACAGGGATCGTCGACGAGGATGGCCATCCCTCGATCGTACGACGGGACACGCGTTCGGGCGTTTTTGCCGAACGCCCCGGCATCCGGTAAAGTAGACCCTTGGTGCGTTGAGTTCTGCTTCCGCACCGTGACTTTTTCGTCTCAACAGACAACTGGAGCCGACGCGCTCCACAGAAGAAACAGGTGTGAAGTGGTTTACGCAGTAGTGCGCGCCGGTGGCCGGCAGGAGAAGGTCGAGGTCGGAACGATCGTTCAGCTCGACCGTGTCAAGGCTGCCCAGGGCGAGAAGATCGAGCTCCCTGCCGTGCTGCTCGTCGACGGTGCGACGGTCACGACCGACGCCGACAAGCTCGCGAAGGTCAAGGTCACGGCCGAGGTTCTCGGCAACCTCCGCGGTCCGAAGATCGTCATCCAGAAGTTCAAGAACAAGACCGGCTACAAGAAGCGTCAGGGCCACCGCCAGGAGCTCACGCGCGTCAAGATCACCGGCATCAAGTAAGCACGGAAGAGGCTGAGGAAATGGCACACAAAAAGGGCGCAAGCTCCACGCGCAACGGTCGCGACTCCAACGCCCAGCGACTGGGCGTCAAGCGCTTCGGCGGCCAGAAGGTCAGCGCCGGCGAGATCATCGTCCGCCAGCGCGGTACCCACTTCCACCCCGGCGTGAACGTCGGTCGCGGTGGCGACGACACCCTGTTCGCCCTCGCAGCGGGCTCGGTCGAGTTCGGCGCGAAGGGCGGCCGCAAGGTCGTCAACATCGTCGCCGGCGAGTAATCGCACCACGCACACGGTTTCCGGTTCGGGGCGGGCTTCGGCCCGCCCCGTTCCCGTATCTGCAGCAGAACCCGAACGGAGAGGAACGACATGGTCACTTTCGTCGACACGGTGACGCTCCATCTGCGCGCGGGCAAGGGTGGCAACGGATGCGTCTCGGTGCGCCGCGAGAAGTTCAAGCCCCTCGGCGGCCCTGACGGCGGGAAGGGCGGCGACGGCGGCGACATCGTCCTCGTCGCCGATCCGCAGACGTCGACGCTGCTGTCCTACCACCACTCGCCCCACCGCTCTGCGGGCAACGGCGGTTTCGGGATGGGCGATCTGCGCGCGGGCGTCACGGGGGAGAGCCTCGAGCTCCCCGTTCCCGTGGGCACCCTCGTGAAGACCCCAGAGGGCGACGTGCTCATCGACATGGTGACCCGGGGGAGCGCTTCGTCGTCGCGCCCGGCGGACGCGGCGGTCTCGGCAATGCCGCACTGGCGACGCCGAAGCGCAAGGCGCCGGGCTTCGCCCTGCTGGGCACGCCCGGGTTCGAGGGCGATGTCGTCCTGGAGCTGAAGACGGTCGCCGACGTCGCGCTCGTCGGCTACCCCTCTGCGGGCAAGTCGAGCCTGATCGCCGCCGTGTCCGCCGCGCGTCCGAAGATCGCCGACTATCCGTTCACCACGCTGCATCCGAACCTGGGCGTCGTCCAGGCCGGCGACTCCCGCTACACCATCGCCGACGTCCCGGGTCTCATCGAAGGCGCCAGCGAAGGCCGCGGACTCGGTCTGCAGTTCCTGCGTCACGTCGAGCGCTGCACGGCACTGCTGCATGTGCTCGACTGCGCGACGCTGGAGCCCGGGCGCGACCCGATCTCCGACCTCGACGTGATCCTGGCCGAGCTCGCCGCCTACGACGTCCCGGAGGGGCAGATACCGCTCCTGGAGCGTCCGCAGCTCGTCGCGCTGAACAAGGTCGACGTCCCCGAGGCGCGGGAGCTGGCCGAGTTCGTGCGTCCCGAGCTCGAGGCCCGAGGGTTCCGCGTGTTCGAGGTTTCCACGGTCTCCCACGAAGGACTGCGCCCGCTGACGTTCGCCCTCGGGCAGATCGTCGACGAGCATCGCGCGCAGATCGCCGCAGAGCCGCCGCGCGAGCGGGTCGTCATCCGCCCGAAGGGTTCCGAGAAGCCCTTCACGATCCGGGTCGAGGGCGGTTCCTACGGCAACGTCTACCGCATCCTCGGAGAGAAGCCGGTGCGCTGGGTCCAGCAGACCGACTTCCAGAACGAGGAGGCCGTCGGCTATCTCGCCGATCGTCTGGAGAAGCTCGGCGTGGAGGATGAGCTCTTCCGTCAGGGCGCGACACCCGGCGCGACCGTCGTCATCGGCGAGGGCGACGGCATCATCTTCGACTGGGAGCCGAGCATGAGCTCCGCGGCCGAGCTGATGGTCGCACCGCGCGGCCTCGACCCGCGGCTGGACCGCAACAGCCGTCGCACGACGTCGGAGCGCCGCGAGGAGTACTACGAGCGCATGGACGCCAAGGCGGCGGCGCGCGCCGAGCTCGAACAGGAGCGGCTCTCGCGTCACGCGGACGAGGGCGACGAGTGACCGCGCGAACCCGCGCCGACCTGGCCACCGCCGGTCGGATCGTCGTCAAGGTCGGCTCTTCGTCGATCAGTGGCGAGGCGTCCTGGCGCATCCCGATCCTCGTCGAGGCGCTGGCCGACGCGCACAACCGCGGCACCGAGGTCATCCTCGTCTCCTCCGGGGCGATCGCCACAGGGATCCCCTTCCTGAACCTCGGCGCACGCCCGACGGACCTGGCCACGCAGCAGGCCGCCGCCGCCGTCGGTCAGAACGTGCTCATCTACCGCTATCTCGATGCCCTGCGTCCGCACGGCATCGTCGCGGGCAGGTCCTGCTCACCACCGGCGATCTGGAGAACCCACATCGCGCAGCAACGCGCAGCGCGCCATGGACCGCCTTCTGGGCCTGCGGATCATGCCGATCGTCAACGAGAACGACACCGTCGCCACGCAGGAGATCCGCTTCGGCGACAACGACCGCCTCGGGGCGCTCGTCGCGCAGCTCCTCGGAGCCGATGCGCTCGTGCTGCTGAGCGATGTCGAGTCGCTGTACACCAAGCCGCCGAGCGACCCGACCGCCGAGCCCATCGACGTGATCGAGCCGGACGCCGACCTCGCCGGGCTCGAGTTCGGCGCCACGGTCGTCAACAGCGTCGGCACCGGCGGTGCCGCCACCAAGGTCTCCGCGGCGAGGCTGGCCGCGGCATCCGGGATCGGTGCGCTCGTCACGAGCGCAGACCTGGTTGCGCAGGCGCTGGCGGGCGAGGCCATCGGCACCTGGTTCGTGCCGGCTTCCGTCGACGTCCGCGCCTGACCCACGCCCTCCCGGGCCTGCGGGCGCTGGCTAGAATGGCGGCATGACCCCGATCTCGCCGCTGTCGCCACGCCTGCCCCGACGAACGTCTCGGGCGCCGAGACGCCGCGGGATCGCCTCACGCGTGCGAAGGACGCCTCGCGCGAGATCGCGCGTCTCACGAGCAGCCAGAAGGCGGAGGCGCTCGAGACGATCGCGCGCGAGATCGAGGCCAACGTGGCGCGGATCATCGAGGCGAACGCCTCCGACATCGCCCGCGGCGAGGACGAGGGGATCGGCGCGGCGCTGATCGATCGCCTCCGGCTCGACGAGAAGCGCGTCGCGGCTCTGGCCGCCGGCGTGCGCGACGTCGCCGCCCTGCCCGACCCGGTCGGCCAGATCGTCGGCGGCCACCGCATGCCGGGCGGCGTCGCCCTGGAGCAGGTGCGCGTGCCCTTCGGCGTGGTCGGGGCGATCTACGAGGCGCGGCCCAACGTGACCGTCGACATCGCCACGCTCGCGCTGCGCTCGGGCAACGCGGTGGTGCTCCGAGGAGGAAGCGCGGCCCGTTCCTCGAACACCGTGCTCGTCCAGGTGATGCGCGACGCGCTCGAGAGCGCGGGCGTCACGCCCGAGGCGATCCAGACGGTCGACGACTTCGGACGCGAGGGGCGAAGGCGCTCATGCACGGTCGCGGACTCATCGACGTCCTCGTTCCGCGCGGCAGCGCCGGCCTCATCGAGACGGTCGTGACGGAGTCGACGGTCCCGGTGATCGAGACCGGCGCCGGGAACGTGCACATCGTTCTCGACGCCTCCGCTCCGGAGGAGTGGGCGCGTGACATCGTCGTCAACGCCAAGGTGCAGCGTCCGAGCGTCTGCAACGCGGTGGAGACAGTTCTCGTGCTGCGCGCCGCTGCGGAGCGCCTGATCCCCACGGTCACCGCCGCCCTGCAGGAGCAGGGCGTGACCGTGCACGGCGACGACACGGTCGGCTCGCTGGCATCCGATGTCGTCGCCGCGACCGAGGAGGACTGGGCCACCGAGTACCTGAGCCTGGACATCGCGATGAAGGTCGTCGACTCGCTCGACGAGGCGCTCGCCCACATCCGCCGGTACAGCACCGGTCACACGGAGTCGATCGTCACGACAGACACCCGCAACGCCGAGCGCTTCCTCGCCGAAGTGGACTCGGCGGTGGTCATGGCGAACGCGTCCACACGGTTCACCGACGGGGCCGAGTTCGGCTTCGGTGCCGAGGTCGGCATCTCGACCCAGAAGCTGCACGCCCGCGGGCCGATGGGACTCTCCGAGCTGACCAGCACGAAGTGGCTCGCCCGCGGTGCCGGTCAAGTGCGCGGCTGACGGCTAGACTTGGTGTCACAGACTTCCCAGGCACGGAAATGGAGCAACGATGAACTTCGTCGCGCAGGTTGCGGTCCTCGCCGCTGAGACCGAGCACCACGGCAACGTGGCGCTGGAGACGCTGATCTTCGGTGTGATCGCCGCCATCGGCTTCGCCGCGCTGGGCCTGGTGACCCTCTCGTACAAGAACGTCGCGAACCGCCACGCCGCGAAGGCTGAGGCCTGGGCGGCGCGCAACGGCCACGAGGCGGGGCACGGACACTAGACTCGAGGGATGACCACAGCCGCGCGTCCACCGCGAATCGGCGTGATGGGCGGGACGTTCGACCCGATCCACCACGGTCACCTCGTGGCTGCGAGCGAAGTCGCGCACTCCTTCGACCTCGACGAGGTCGTCTTCGTGCCCACCGGGGAGCCGTACCAGAAGCCGAACGTCACGGCCAGCGAGCACCGCTATCTGATGACGGTGATCGCCACGGCGTCGAACCCGAGGTTCACCGTCAGCCGGGTCGACGTCGATCGCAAGGGGCCGACCTACACGATCGACACGCTGCGCGACCTGAAGCACAGCAGACCGGATTCTGAGTTCTTCTTCATCACCGGCGCAGACGCCATAGCGCAGATTCTCAGCTGGAGGGACCATGATGAGTTGTGGGAACTCGCCCACTTCGTCGCGGTGTCCCGCCCAGGACACGTTCTGAGCACTGACGGACTCCCCAGCGACGATGTGAGCCAACTCGAGGTTCCCGCCCTGGCGATCTCGTCGACGGACTGTCGCGATCGCGTCGCTGTGGGGATCCGGTGTGGTACCTGGTTCCCGACGGGGTCGTCCAGTACATTGCGAAGCATCACCTCTATCGGAGCAAAGAATGACCACGTCGGATCAGCAGGGATCACGGCCGCTGACCCGCAAGCAACTGCGGGAGCTTCGGCTGACCGGGTCGACCCCTGTGGTCGCGCAGCCCGACGCCGAAGAGACCGCGGACGAGTCCGCTGAAGCGCCTGTCCACGAGCCCGCAGAGGCCTTCGCGCCCGCATCCGCACGCACGGCGACGCCCTCCGCTCCGACACCCGCGGACGCACCCCGCACGGCCGTGCCGGAGTCCGACGACCCGGTCGTCCTTCCTGAGGAGCGCGAGACCCCGGATGCCGCATCCGATGCCGCAGACGCTCCTGAGCGCACCCTCACGCGCCGGGAGATCCGCGAGCTGGAGAGGCAGCGTGCCGCCGCGCCGGGCACAGCGTCCGCGGTGACGCCCCCGGAGACGATCAGCCCTGCTCCGGAGACCGGTCGCGGTACGACGGATGAACCGAGTGAAGAGGATGAGCAGACGGCACCGGAGTCTGATCGCGGACGGCTTTCCTTCCTCGAACGCCGCCGCGCCGCCGCCGAGGCGAAGAGGGAAGCCCGTGCGGCAGAGGCGGCACGGGCCGAGGAGCCTGCGGAGCCAGCGGCGGAGATCCCCGAAGAGCCGGTCGAGGACCAGGAACAGGCGCTCGGCGCTGCGAAGCAGTCTGAGGGGCCGGCGGACGTCGTCGCGGTCAGTCCGCTTCTGGGCAAGGACGTCCCTGAGGAGATATCCGACGGACCGGCGCTCTCCCCGTCGTTCGACGAGCTGGTCGCTCCGGCCGACACGACCGGTTCGCAGCACATCTCGCCCACGGCTCTGATCTTCAGCCAGACACCCGGCCCACTGACACTTCCCGGCCCGCTGGACTCGAGCGGCGAGGTCGTCGTGACCGGCAGCTACGAGTTCCCGAGCTCCGTCGGCTCGCACGGCCATGCCCCGGCACCACCGACGGCAAAGACATCGATGCCTCCCTGGTCGACAGCGAGCTGGCGGCGACATCGTCGCCGACGCCGGTGGCGGCGAGCTCCGCGATCGGCACGATCAAGCCCGCCGGCGAGGTCATGCGCCAGCCCACACCCGAGAAGGGGAGCAAGCTGCTGATGGGCCTGGCCCTCACCGCGGGCGGCCTCATGCTCGCCCTGTCCGTCGCCCTCATCCTTGCCTTCACGAACGGCGTTTTCTGATGCAGTCACCTGACTCTGCCCGCGAGATGCTCCAGATCGCGGCGGATGCCGCCGCGTCCAAGGGCGGCGACGACCTCCTCGCTCTGGACGTCTCCGAGCCTCTGCCGCTCGTGGACGTCTTCCTCCTCGTCACCGGGAACAGCGAGCGCAACGTCGCCGCGATCGCCGACGAGGTCGAGGACCGCCTGATCGAGTCCGGCCACAAGCGCGTGCGCCGGGAGGGGCGCGCCGAGGCACGTTGGGTGCTGCTCGACTTCGGCGACCTCATCGTGCATGTCTTCCACGCCGAGGAGCGCGTCTACTACGGCCTTGAGCGACTCTGGAAGGACTGCCCGGTCATTCCGCTGGATGTCGCCGAGCCTGCCGCCGAGGGCTGACGTGTCGCCGCGGCTCGGGCTCTGCGCCCGATAGCGTGGAGGCAGCGCACCGGTCGGTGCGCACGGACACGCAGAGGGGCGCGGAATGAGGGCCGATCGGATACTGCCCGAGCCCGACTCGGCATCACGGCTGCGTGACGCCGACAGCCCGTTCCGGCAGGATCTCGAGCGCATCCGCTTCTCTTCGTACTATGCACGACTGTCGGCGGTGACCCAGGTCATCGGCCAGACCGGTGCGGGTCCGCTCGTCCACAACCGCTTGACGCATTCGCTCAAGGTGACGGCGGTCGCCCGCGCGATCGCGGCGGATGTCGCGGGCCTCATCGCATCGCGGGATCTGCCCGACGAGTATGTCTGCGACCCCGTGGTGGCGCAGGCGGCCGCCAGCGCGCACGATCTGGGCCACCCGCCCTTCGGGCATCTGGGCGAGAGCGTGCTGGACCGGCTGGCGCGCGAGTCGTTGGGACTGCTCGACGGCTTCGAGGGCAATGCCCAGACCTACCGGATCATCGCCATGCTCGACGTCTGTCACGGGCCCTCGCACGGATTGAACCTCACGGCGGCGACCCGCTCCGCCGTCGCGAAGTATCCCTGGACTCCCGGGGTGGAGCTCTCCGAGCCGGTCGCGGCGACGCTGCCGCCGGGCCTGCGGTGGGTGAACGGCCGGTTGAGCGTGCGCAAGTACTCGGCGTACTTCCTGGATGCGGAGGATCTCTCGCATGCCCGCGAACGCGCGCACGGGCTGCTCCCGCTGCAGCAGTCGCTCGAGGGATCGGTCATGGACATCGCCGACGACATCGCCTACTCGGTGCACGACGTCGACGACTTCCATCGGGCGGGACTCCTGGGGCAGGGTGCGGTGTCGCGCGAGTTCCGGGGTTGGATCGACGGCGCCTCCTCGCTCGCCGCGATCGACGATGCCGAGCTGACGACGGCGACCGGTCGCCCGGGGGTCGCGCTCGAGCTGCTGCGGAGGAAGCAGCTCCGCGATGATCCGTGGATCGCCGATGCCGAGGCGTTCCGCGCGGCCGTGCACGCGGTCGCATCCGATCTCGTGGACGGCCTGCTCGCGGAGTCCTACGACGGCTCCCTCGCCTCGGAACGGGCTCTGGCGTCGTTCACGAGTAGGTGGATCCACCACTTCCAGCGTTCGGTCGTGCTCGCCCCGACCGACAATCCCGCACGGGCCTGGTCATGCTGGACCGCGGGGCGTGGCACGAGGTCGAGGTTCTGAAGTTCGTGCACAGGCACTTCGTGCTCGGCCGCTCCGACATCGCGATGTACCAGCGCGGGCTCGGCCGCGTGCTCACTCGTGCCGTGCGCGGTCTCATCGCCTGGCTGGAGGATGCGCACGATCGTCATCGCGTGCCGCCGCGGCTGCAGGAGCTCGTCGGCATCGCGACCGACGGCTATGCGCGGCTGCGGCGCGAGCAGCCCCCGGGCGTGCCGGTGATCGAGCGTGACGACGAGGATCGTCTTGGCCGGGGCAGGGGAGTGCTCGACTACATCGCCTCTCTCTCGGACGACCAGGCGATGGCGGTGTCCGAGGCGATCGATGGCCGCCCGGACCGTCTCTGGGACATCGGCCAGAACCTCTGAGCCGGGGCAGCACTGCCCCGGGAGAGCGCGCCGGGCGAGGAACCCGCTATGGTGTTCGTGGGGAACGTTATCGCAACAGGGTAACGATCATGAACAAGAAGACGCGGTGCCAGGCCGGCGCCGGAATCGTGCTGTCCTTCGTTCTCACCTTCGCCGGGTTCGCCGCAGCTCCCGCGGTCGCCGCCCCGCCTCCCGTCGCCACGGCTCCCGTCGTCGCTGCATCGACGAAGCTGCCCTGCACCGGCACGACCGCCGCGGAGACGAGGAAGATCATCCTCGACGCGACGAACGCTCAGCGGAAGAAGGCGGGCAAGAGCCCGCTGGCGTCGAATGCCGCTATGAACACGGTCGCCGCGAACTGGTCGGCGCAGATGGCGAAGAACAAGAAGCTCAGCCACAATCCGAAGTACAGCACGCAGATCCCCAAGGGGTCCAGTCGGAGCGGTGAGAACGTCGCCGCCGGCTACAAGGTGCGCGAGGTCACGCCCGCCTGGATCGCGTCAGCCGGCCACCGCGCGAACATCGAGCAGAGCGGTTACACGCATATCGGCATCGGCGTCGCCTGCAGGGATGGCTATCCGTATTACACGCAGGTGTTCGGCTCCTACGCGTCGTCACCGGCGACGGCCTCCTCGTCGAGCAGCGGCTCCGCGTACAAGACGAAGTCGTCTGTGAACATGCGGTCGGGTGCGGGGACGAGTTACAAGGTGCTCACGACGCTGAAGGCGGGGACGAGTGTCGGGAAGATCCTGAAGAAGTCGGGTGCGTGGGCGCAGGTGAAGGTCGGCACACGCACGGGATGGGTGCACAGCGACTACCTCACGACCGGTGCGACGACGGCATCCGCGTCGTCGTCGACCACGCCCAAGACGACCGCCGCGGTGAACATGCGGTCGGGTGCGGGGACGAGTTACAAGGTGCTCACCACGCTGAAGGCGGGGACGAGTGTTGGGAAGATCCTGAAGAGGTCGGGTGCGTGGGCGCAGGTGAAGGTCGGTACGCGCACGGGGTGGGTGCACAGCGACTACCTGACGGCGATCGCGTCGTCGTCCTCAGCGTCGACGTCATCGTCGACGTCAAAAACGACGGGGTCCGTGAACATGCGGTCGGGCGCGGGGACGGGCTACAAGGTGCTCACGACCCTGAAGTCGGGCACGAGCGTCGGGAAGGCGCTGAAGAAGTCCGGTGTGTGGATCCAGGTCAAGGTCGGCAGCACCACCGGGTGGGTGCACAGCAAGTACCTGACCGTGAGCGCTACGTCCACCTATACGACGAAGTCCTCGGTGAATTTCCGCTCGGGTGCGGGGACGGGGCACAGCGTGTACTCGACGCTGAAGGCCGGGACGAATGTGGGGAAGCCTCTTGCGCAGTCCGGCTCCTGGATCCAGGTGAAGGTCGGCACACGCACAGGATGGCTGCACAGTGACTATCTGAAGTGATCAGAAAACGAAAAATCCCCGGCTTGACCGGGGATTTTTTGTGGACCTGAGGGGACTCGAACCCCTGACCCCTGCATGCCATGCAGGTGCGCTACCAGCTGCGCCACAGGCCCAGATGCCGCCCCGTAGAAGCCCGGGGCAACTCGAATAGATTACTACACGGTCCGCCTGCTGCGCGAATCGAGTGCGATGTCGCGGTGAATCGCCGACGCAGTGCATGCAGTCGCATGGAATAGGCGTCGCATCCGAAGAGTTGGACCGAGTGTGGAGACCTTCGACAGCATCGTGATCGGCGCCGGTCAGGCCGGCCTCTCCGCGTCGTACCACCTGCAGCGCCTGGGCGTCCGGCACCTCGTGCTCGACGCCGATGAGCGGCCAGGAGGCGCCTGGCAGCATCGATGGGATGCGCTCACCATGCACGACGTCCACGGCGTCGCGGAGCTCCCCGACGACACGCCGCCGGCCCGAGACTCCCGACGGGCCAAGGAGGCGGTGCCGGAGTCCTTCGCCGCCTATGAGCGGAAGCACGAGCTGCCCGTCCTCCGTCCGGTTCAGGTCGACACGGTCACCGATGACGGCGGCGTCCTCGTCGTGCACGCCGGCGACCGCAGCTGGCGAGCCCGCACGATCGTCAATGCCACCGGCACCTGGACCCATCCGTTCCTGCCGCACTACCCGGGGATGGAGACATTTCTCGGCGAGCAGCTGCACACCGTCGACTACCCCGGCCCGGAGCACTTCCGCGGCAAGCGCGTGCTCGTCGTCGGCGGGGGAGCGTCCGCGGTGCAGTTCCTGGGGGCGCTGCGGCCGATCACCGACACGCTCTGGGTGACGCGCAGCGAACCGGTGTGGCGGGAGGACGGTTTCGCGACCGACGAGGCGCGGATCGCCGCTGTGGCGATGGTCGAAGCGCGTGTCGCCCAGGGTCTGCCGCCGCAGAGCGTCGTCAGCGTCACCGGGCTCGCGCTGCGACCGCAGGAGCGCGAGGCGGAGCGCCTCGGCGCCTATGAGCGGCATCCGATGTTCTCCTCCATCGAGCCCGACGGCGTGCGCTGGGCCGACGGACGCTTCGAACGTGTGGATGTGATCCTCTGGGCGACCGGATTCCGACCCGCGATCTCTCACCTCGCGCCGCTGAAGCTGCGCGGGCCGCAGGGCGGCATCCAGCTCGATCGCAACGGGCGCGGCACGACCGCCGTCCGCGACCGGCGCGTGCAGCTGGTCGGCTATGGCCCCTCTGCGAGCACGATCGGCGCCAACCGCGCCGGACGTACCGCGGCCCGCGGGGTGAAGCGGGCCCTCGAGGCGCAACCGGCGGTCACCACCGGTTGAGGACGTCCTCCACTCGGCGATTCTCATCAGAGCAGGACGTCGGTCGTGGCCACGAGAGCGGGCCCGTACTCTGGAGCCATGAGAGCGTGGGGAGTCGCCGCCGTCCTCGCCGTCGCGGTGTCGCTTCCCGGAACAGCAACCGTCGTCGGCGAGACCTCGGAACCGGAGGCGACGCCGGCGACGGTGGCCACGTCGGTGCGAGTGGAGGCGGCGGCATCCGATGCCGTGGACATTGCCGCCGCCGAGGCGGTGACCGAGATGAGCACGCGCGAGCGGGCGGCGAGCATCGTCATGGGGCACATCGCGACCACGGATGCCGCGGCGCTGCGCGAGTACATGACCGACACCGGCATCGGCGGCTTCATCCTCATGGGCGACAACGTGCCGGAGACCGAGGCGCAGCTGCGGGAGATCGTCTCGGCGCTCACGGTCGACGACCTGCTTCCTCCGCTCCTCGCGATCGACCAGGAGGGCGGTGTCGTCAGCCGCCTGCCCTGGGACGACTTCGCCTCGCCGCGTGCCCTGCGCACAGCGCCCGTGGCAGAGACCGCCGAGGCGTTCAGTGGCCGTGGTTCGCTCGTCGCGCGCGCCGGTGTCGATGTCAACTTCGGCATCGTCGCCGACCACACCGCGGATGCCGGCTCCTTCATCCACTCGCGGGTACTCGGCACGACCCCGGCCGCGGCGGCCGAGCGGGTGACTGCCGCCGTGCGGGGCGAAGGCGCAGTCGTCGCGTCGACCCTCAAGCACTTCCCGGGGCACGGCGCCGCGCCGGGAGACTCGCACCGGGTCGTCCCCACCACCTCGATACCGCTGGCGCAGTGGCGGCAGACCGACGCCCTGCCGTTCGTCGCGGGGATCGACGCCGGTGCGGAGATGGTGATGTTCGGGCACCTCGCGTACACGGCGGTCGACGAGGCGCCGGCCTCGCTCTCCGCGCGCTGGCACGAGATTCTCCGCGACGACCTCGGCTTCGACGGCATCGCCGTCACCGACGACCTCGGCATGCTGCAGGCCACCGGCATCGCCGCCTATGCCGACCCGGTCGCCAACGCGGTGGCCGCGGTCGTCGCCGGCAACGACCTCGTCCTGGCCGTGATGTTCACGAACGCCTCCTCGGCCGGAGAGATCGTCGACGGCCTCGTCACCGCCGTCGACACCGGAGGGCTGGACGCCGCACGCCTGCAGGAGGCCGCCGAACGGGTGCTGACCCTGCGTCTGCGGATCGCGGCATCCGGAGACACGATGCTGCCCTGCCCGGACTGCACACCGGTCGCTCAGTCCGACTGACCCGCGTCCTCGCCCAGCCAGGCGCGGAGGACCTCCGCCCGGAGCGCATTGCCGCGCTCGGCGAACTCCCGCTGACGCCGCACGTACTCGGCCTTCCCCTCGGGCGTCTCGATCCGCACCGGGCGGACGCCCCAGGCAGACAGGTCGTAGGGTGCGGCCTCCATGTCGAGGAGACGGATGTCGCGGGCGAGCTCGAAGGCGTCCAGCATCAGCTCGCCCGGGACGAGCGGACCGAGCTTGACCGCCCACTTGTAGACGTCCATGCCGGCGTGCAGACACCCCGGCTGCTCGCGCAGCGGCTGATCATCACGCGTGAGCATGGAGCGATTGCGCGGCACGGCCCGGGGTGAAGAAGCGGAACGCGTCGAAGTGGGTGCACCGCAGCTCGTGGGCCTCGACGACGGCATCCGTCCCCGCCCGGCCGAGCCGCAGCGGAACCGGATGCCGGTGCTCCTCCTCGCGGTACACCATGGCCCACTCGTGCAGCCCGAAGCAGCCGAACTGGGCGGGGCGCCGCGCGGTCGCACGCAGCATCCGCTCGATCAGAGCCGCCAGGGCCGGCTTCTCGCGCGCGAAGGCCGCGGCGTCGGGGCGCAGTGCGCCCGGAGTGGAGCCGGGCGCGTACCAGCGCCAGTCCGCGCGCTCCGTGCCCGCGGCATCCGCCAGTTCGACGCCGGCTCCGGGGTGCCATCGGCGCAGCAGCGACGGGCGATAGGAGTAGTAGGTGAACAGGAAGTCCCAGACGGGATGCTTCTCACCCCGCGCCGCCCGGTCGCGGTGAGCCTGCGTCAGCGCGTCGGCTCGCCGGCGATGGTCGGCTTCGCGGGCGCGCCAGACGTCGCTCTCGAGGGTCTGGACGGTCAGAGCGGGCACCCTACGAGGCTAAGGCGTGTCCGAGCATCTCGCATGCGCTGAGCGTCACCGCATGATGCCGGCGCGGGCGAGCCGCTTGCGCAGCCCCGCACCGTCGGATGCCGCGACCCACGGCACCCCGTCGTCCGCGTGATCGGCGTCCGGCGCACGGCCTCCGGCGAGCACGGCCTCGGCGGTGGAGAGACGCCGGATGGCGACGCCGGCGACCGCGTCCGGGTGCTCCTTCTCGAACTGGGCGTAGATGGCCTCGTCGTGCTGCCCGTCGTCGCCGATGAGCAGCCACTTCACACCGGGGAACTCCTCGGCGAGGCGCCGCAGATTGGTGACCTTGTGCTCACGGCCGCTGCGGAACCAGCGGTCGTGGGTGGGTCCCCAGTCGGTGAGGAGCATCGCCCCTCGGGAACAGGTGACGACTGAGGAAGCGCTGGAGCGTCGGGGCGACGTTCCAGGCCCCGGTGGAGAGGTAGATCACCGGAGATCCCGGGTTCTGCGCGACGAGTCGCTCGAGCAGGACGGCCATACCGGGAACGGGGAGACGCGCGTGCTCGTCGACGACGAACGAGTTCCAGGCGGCGACCAGCGGACGGGGCAGTGCCGTGACCATGACGGTGTCGTCGACATCGCTGATGATGCCGAAGTCGGTGTCCTCGCCGACGATGAACGCCCGCGCGCGCACGGGCTCCTGGTCCTCGACCGACATCGTGAACTCCTGCCAGCCGCCGGGCAGATCCGCCGGCACGACGCTGTCGATCACCCCGCCGCGATCGGCCATGAGCTCGTGGACGGTGTCACCGATGCGCACGTGGACGGGCGCGAAGCTCACCGGAACGCCGATGAAGCTGCGCCATCCGCGCACGCTCGCGAGCTCTCCGGTTCTGGTCTTCTTGCGCGGACGGACGATCAGCACGCGCCCGACGACGCGCACCCAGCCCGGACCGCCGTAGCCCTGGAAGGGCACGACCGAGGGCTTGCGGCCGCGTCTGCGGGCATGCCCTTCGCGCCACACATGCATGCGGTGCTCGAAGCGGGCGAGCCGGTGGATTCGGCGCTTCTCGGGGGTGCGTCAGCCATCCCGTCCAGTCTTTCATGCCGTACCGGGCATCTTCCGGAGAAGTCGCACAATCTTCCTCCGCGGTTCCTGCGTACGCTGGACAGGTGACCGATCGCCTGCGCCCGGCAGCCCGCGCCCTGACGGGCTGGGCCGACCCCTCGTGGCTCTTCGCCGCGGGCGAGGCGCTTGAGCCGCACGCCTTCTGGCTCGATGCGGGATCGGATGCCGCTGAGGGCTGGAGCTACCTCGGTTCCGGAACGCCGGATGCCGCCGGCCCCGACCATGTCGTCATCGACGGTTCCCTCGCATTGCCGACGGATGCGGGCGAGCCGCCCTTCCGCGGCGGATCGGTCGGCTGGCTCGACTACGAGAGCGGCGCCGCGCGCGCCGGGGCACCGGTGGAGGCGGGGAGTCGCCCGCGTGGCTGCGGGCGGACCGTCTCCTCGCCTTCGATCACGCACGACGTGTGGTGTGGGCCGTGGCGCCTTCCGAGGAGATCGATGACTGGGTGGCGGAGGCGTCCGCCCGCATCGCCGTGGTCGCGGCGCCCGCCGCCCTCGCCGAGCCACCGGGCGACGCTGCAGCATCCGCCCGCCATACCCCGAGGACTACGCCGCCCTCATCGAGGAGTGCCGCGAGCTCATCCGCCGTGGCGAGGCGTACCAGCTCTGTCTCACGACGCGGTTCTCCGTCGTGGGGGACGTGGATCCGGTCGCGACATATCTGCGGCTGCGGGCGGCGACGCCCGCACACCACGGCGGTTTCATCCGGGTCGGCGACCGGGCGCTGCTGAGCGCGAGCCCCGAGCAGTTCCTGCACGCGGAGGCGGGCCGCATCCGCACGCGCCCGATCAAGGGCACTCGGCCTCGGGGATCGGATGCGGCATCCGACGCCGCCCTCGCCGCCGAGCTCGTCGAGAGCGTCAAGGAGCGCGCCGAGAACGTCATGATCGTCGATCTCATGCGCAACGACCTCTCGCGCATCTGCGAGCCCGGTTCCATCCGCGTCGATGCGCTCTTCGCGGTGGAGAGCTACCCGGCCGTGCATCAGCTCGTGAGCACGGTGAGCGGCACGACCGTCGCCGGCGCCGACGTCGAGCGCCTGTGGGAGGTCGCCTTCCCGCCGGCAGCATGACCGGTGCACCCAAGCTCTCGGCGATGACGCACCTGCACGCCCTCGAAGGCGGACCGCGCGGCGTCTACAGCGGGTGTTTCGGCTACGTCGGCGACGACGGCGCGCTCGACCTCGCGATGGTGATCCGCAGCATCGTGACCGCTCCGGGAGGGGCGTATGTCGGTGCCGGGGCGGGATCACGTGGAGATCGGATGCCGCAGCCGAGGTCGCCGAGGTCGCCACCAAGGCGCGGGCGCCGCTCTCCGCACTCGGTGCCCGGCTGCCCGCCGAATGGGCGGATGCGCGCTGAGGCGCGGCTCCGCGGCATCCGATACCCTGGAATGTCTTGATTTCCTGCGTTCACCCCTGAGATTGGCCGTTCGTTGTCCGAGAAGAATTCATCGCCCGTTGAAGCTGTCGACGAAGGGCTGTCGACGCATGCCATCCAGACCAAGTGGCAGGAGTACTGGGCCGAGAACGCCACCTTCCAGGCCGGCGGCGAAGACGACACGCGGCCGCGCAAGTACGTGCTCGGGATGTTCCCGTACCCCTCCGGCGACCTGCACATGGGGCACGCCGAGAGCTACGTCTACGTCGACATCGTGGCGCGGTTCTGGCGCCACCGCGGGTACAACGTCCTGAACCCGATCGGCTGGGACTCCTTCGGGCTGCCCGCCGAGAACGCGGCCATCCAGCGCGGTGCAGACCCGCGCGAGTGGACCTACGCGAACATCGACCAGCACAAGAAGAGCTTCCGCGAGTACGGCTCGTCCTACGACTGGACGCGGGTGCTGCACACGAGCGACCCCGAGTACTACCGCTGGAACCAGTGGCTGTTCCAGACCCTGTACGAGCGGGGCCTGGCCTACCGCAAGGACAGCCCGGTCAACTGGTGCCCGAACGACCAGACGGTGCTCGCCAACGAGCAGGTCGTCGACGGTCACTGCGAGCGCTGCGGCGCCGAGGTGATCAAGAAGAAGCTGACCCAGTGGTACTTCAAGATCACCGACTACGCCGACCGCCTGCTCGACGACCTGAACCAGCTCGAGGGCTTCTGGCCGCACAAGGTGCTGCAGATGCAGCGCAACTGGATCGGTCGCTCGGTCGGCGCCGACGTCGACTTCACGATCGAGGGCCGCGACGAGCCGGTGACGGTCTTCACGACCCGCCCCGACACTCTGCACGGGGCGACCTTCTTCGTCGTCGCGCCCGACTCCGACCTGGCGGCCGAGCTGGCCGCCGACGCGTCGGCCGAGGTGCGGGAACGCTTCGACGCGTACCTGGCAAAGGTGCAGAAGACCACCGAGATCGACCGCCAGGCCACGGATCGACCCAAGACCGGCGTCTTCCTCGAGCGCTATGCGGTCAACCCCGTCAACGGCGAGCGCCTGCCGATCTGGGCGGCCGACTACGTGCTGGCCGACTATGGTCACGGCGCGGTCATGGCCGTGCCCGCGCACGACCAGCGCGACCTCGACTTCGCCCGCGCCTTCGACCTGCCGGTGAAGGTCGTCGTCGACACGACGGCGCCGATCACCGGAGCGATGCCGGTCATCGAGGTCGATGACGACGGCGTGCCGATCGAGCCCGAGTCGCTGGACGATCAGCACCCGGCGCAGACCGGCATCGCCCTCGCCGGCGAAGGCCGACTGGTCAACTCCGGCAGTCTCAACGGCCTGTCCAAGCGCAACGCGATCGCCCGCATCATCCAGGAACTCGAGGCGGCCGGGACCGGCCGGGCGGCGAAGAACTACCGTCTGCGCGACTGGCTGATCTCGCGTCAACGTTTCTGGGGAACCCCGATCCCGATGATCCACACCGAAGACGGCCGCATCGTCCCGGTGCCCGAAGACCAGTTGCCGCTGACACTGCCGGATGCGAAGGGGCTCGACCTCGCGCCCAAGGGCGCCTCACCGCTGGGCGCCATGGGGGATTGGATGGCGACGACCGACCCCGAGACGGGGGAGCCGGCGCTGCGCGACCCCGACACGATGGACACCTTCGTCGACAGCTCCTGGTACTTCCTCCGCTTCATGTCGCCGAACAGCGACGCGGTCGCCTTCGACCCCGCCGAGACGGCGCGCTGGGCGCCGGTGGACACCTACATCGGCGGTGTCGAGCACGCGATCCTGCACCTGCTGTACGCGCGTTTCATCACGAAGGTACTCTTCGACGCCGGGCTCATCGACTTCACCGAGCCCTTCTCCTCGCTCATCAACCAGGGCATGGTGCTGCTGGGCGGCTCGAAGATGTCCAAGAGCAAGGGAAACCTCGTCGAGTTCGCCTCGAGCATGGTCGATCCGGGCGCGGACGCGACCCGCGTCGCGCTGACCTTCGCCGGCCCGGTCGAAGACGACATCGACTGGAACGACGTCTCCACGACCGGCGCCCAGAAGTTCCTCGCGCGGGCACTGCGCGTGGCGCGGGATGTGGCCAGCCCGGTCGATGTCCTCTTCAAGGACGGCGACCGCGACCTGCGCCGCGCCACGCACCGGCTCCTGGCCGATGCGCCGGGCCTGGTGGAACAGACGAAGTTCAACGTGCTCGTCGCCCGCCTCATGGAGCTCGTCAACGTCACCCGTAAGACGATCGACAGCGGCGCCGGAGCGGCCGACCCGGCCGTGCGCGAGGCCGCCGAGACGGTCGCCGTCGTGCTCGACCTCGTCGCCCCGCACACCGCGGAGGAGATGTGGGAGATCCTCGGGCATGAGCCCTCCGTCGGTCTCGTGCCGTGGCGCAGTGCCGACCCGGCGCTGCTGGTCGAGGACTCGATCACCGCCGTGGTGCAGGTCAACGGCAAGGTGCGCGCCCAGCTCGAGGTGCCCGCCCGCATCGGCGAGGCGGAGCTCGAGGAGCTCGCACGCGCCGACAGTCGTGTGATCCGTTCGATCGGTGACAAGGAGATCGTCAAGGTCATCGTCCGCGCGCCGAAGCTGGTGAACTTCGCCGTCAAGGGCTGATGCTGCGGCACCGGGCGACCTCTTCTGCACAACGCGGGATTCGTGCGAGTTGTTCATGATCGAGGGGATCCGGGCTCGAAAGGGTGCGCGGCGTCCGTAGCCTGACGCTGTGCCAGACGAGGAGAGCGCAGAGCCACCGGCCCCGGCGAAGCTGCGCCTCGGGCTGGGCGCGGTCGTCGTCCTCGTCATCGGCGCACTCTCGGTCACGGTCGGGCTCGGTCTGCTGCGGGTCAGACAGCGCCCTCCGAGGCAGTACCGCTGCCCGATGTCGACGTCTCGGCTCCCTCGGGTGAGGTCTACGTGCACGTGCTCGGCGCGGTCATGCGTCCGGGGCTCTACGTGCTCGACGCTGATGCCCGGGTCGTCGATGCTCTCGCCGCTGCGGGAGGCACGAAAGAGGATGCGGATCTGCGGGCGGTCAACCTCGCCCGCCTGCTCAGCGATGGCGAGCAGCTCTTCGTTCCGGTGGCCGGCGAGTCGGAGGGGCCCGGGGAACCCGCCGCCGCGGGCGACGGGCGCATCGACATCAACACCGCAGACCAGGCGCAGCTGGAGACGCTGCCGCGCATCGGCCCGGCCCTCGCGCAGCGCATCATCCAGTGGCGGGAGGCGAACGGTCGCTTCCGCTCCGTCGACGATCTGCTCGCGGTCCCGGGCATCGGCGAGAAGCTCCTGGCGGGTCTACGGGACGCGGTGCGCGTATGAGCGCCGCCGCGGCATCCGGCGTGCGGGCACGCGACCTCCGGCTCACCGCGGTCGCCGCCGGGACGTGGTCGACCGCTCTGCTGTGCGTCTTCCTCGAGACGGCGGCGTGGGTCGTCGCGCTGGCGCTGTGGACAGGTGCTCTGGTCGTCGTCGGATATCTCTGGCGGGCACGGATGCCGCGGCACGGCGCCGCCGGGCTCCTCGCCGTCGTGCTCGCGCTCAGTGCCGGGGTGGCCTCCGCCGTCGCCTTCGCGGCGCCCGACCGGGAGACGGTGCGCGCGCAGGACGGCTTCGCCGTCGAGGTCGTGGCCGACATCACCTCGGCGCTGCGGACTGGACGCGACGGGCGGCTCTGGTTCGACGCGCGAACGGTCTCGGCGGCGCAACCCGGGCAGTGGGCGGCGGTGTCGGCATCCGTCAGGGTCGGCGTGGAGGTGCCGGATGACGGCGCGCCCGACACCTGGGAGATGGGCGCGCGCATCCGGGTGGTCGGGCAGGCGAAGGAGGGCGGGGCGGGGGAGCGCGCCGCCCTCGTCGTCTTCGGTCGCGGCGAGGCTGTGACGGATCGGCCGCCGAACTTCGTGTTCGCTCAGGCCGGAGAAGTACGGCGCCAATTCGTCGAGCGCGCCGTGCGATTCCCCGAGCCCGGAGCGGGTCTGCTGCCCGGGCTCGCCGTCGGCGACACGCGCGCGGTCAGCGACGAGCTCGATCAGGCGATGCTCACGAGTGGCCTGAGCCATCTCACCGCCGTCTCCGGTTTCACGGTTGCGGTGATGAGTATCTACTCGAGAAAAGCCAGATCAAGCTCATAATTCAGGAGAACCTTCCTACGTAGTCACACATATGGCGCAGTTGGTGGAGATTGCGCCTGCGAGGGTCGAATTACCGTCATTTTCGAGAGCGTCTTGAGCCCCGATATCCTGCGGATCGGCTACGCACCGATCGCGGTCACATTGTTAAGTGGCACAGGCGCCAGCCAGCGAGCACCTTCCGACACGATGGTGAGAGATTGTCACGCATCTCAATCGGAATAGTTGGTGGAGTTCACCGCACGCACGGTGCATGCGTTTACCGACGCGACGCCGTGTCGTATGTGTCGGATATGGGTAGAGGGAAGTGGTCCGAGGAAGAACGAGCGGCGCGGCTCGCCGGTCGCCGCATGAGGGACGCACTCGAAGCGGAACGGATGGCCAAACGCCTCAGTGAACGCTTCCGAGCTTGGATCGAGTCGGACGCATTCCTGACACTGGAGCAGATGGCTGCCGGCGAGCCATGTCGTGGCTGCGGGCTCGCTTTGGCGGACGGGTCGGGGGACTGGACCCCTGAACTGCTTCGCGATGAGGAAGAGCACGCCGCACGCGCTGCGGAGGAAGCGCGGTTCCGCGAGCAACATCCCGACTGTCGTGGGCTGACGGGTTCTTGGACACCCGCGGGGTCCCGGACCCTGCATTGTGGCTGGTGCTATCCGCCACCGCCGGTATCCGTTGAGGCGAAGAGAGTGCTGCTCAACGTGTTCTCGCAACCTCTTCCGGACCCGAGCGAGCTGGATACCTGGCATGTGACGCTTAGGTGCGGTCACCGCGCGGAATGGCGGCAACACTTCACGTCGTCTTTGTTCACGGCGAGCACTATGGTGTGCACGGAGTGTGGCGACATCAGAGGCGTGCTCAGCAGCGAGCTGATCGCCGAGGCTCCGGCTCGAGCCGAAGCTGCACGAACTCGCGAGATTCGTCGTATTGCACGCAGAGAGGTGGAGCGGCTGCGTGCCATCGAGCAACTTGAGGCGGCTCAGCGGAGGGTCGACGAGCTCGACCAGCAAGCCGATGCAGGCGGTTGGGCTGACTGGCAGGCATGAGGGGACTTCGAATCCTCGCCTAGAGATTCAATGTCGGTGGCCGAAACTACGATCTGCAGCATGAGATGCACAGCTCCTGTTGAAGGTCACCGTACGGCGAGCGGCGCGGCAAACTGCCCGGCGTGTCGGGGTCGCTCGTCCCGTTCCTACTATTCCTACACGCCGCCCGTACAATCGTTCCGCCCGCCCGCCGCGAGGCCGTCTGTGAGTTCGGGCGGCACGAGCTCCCGGCGGACATCCTCCGGCGGTACTGTCACCTACACCAGTTCCGAGCGCCGGACACTTGCGCCGATCCATCAGCAGTTCATGCGTCAGGTCGAGAAGTTCCCTGACCGTCGTGATCTTTTCCTTTGTCATGCATGGGACGATCGTGCCGGCGCGGCGAAGGAGCTCCACGATGAGCTTCAGAAGATCGGCGTCTCGGTGTGGTTCAGCGAAAAAGACGTTGCGCTCGGTACTTCGCTGATCCGCGAGATCGACAAGGGCCTGGGCATGTCCAAGATCGGCATCGTGCTCGTTACGCCCTCGATGTTCAAGAGCCTGAGCTCTGCGGGCGTTGCTGACAAAGAACTTTCCGCGCTCCTGGCGACCGACCGGGTGATACCTGTGGTCCATGGGACAAGTTTCGATGAGCTGCGCGACTACAGCCCGCTGCTCGCGGCGCGTTCGGGGCTGAGTACTGACGGGTCTTCGCTCGAGGAAGTGGCTGTCAAGATCGCCGACACCGTGGACACTGACACCCTCATGGCGGCAAACGCCGGAGGGGGAGTGACCTCACGGGACTGGTGACGCGGGAAGACGGGTCGCGCGCCCGAGCGTGACATGCAATATGCGTCGCTTCGGCCCGAGAGCGCAGTGGTAAGCGCGGACGCGGCAGGTTTCTGGACCGTTTCTCACCCATGCGGTCGGTGAATCTGAGAGCCCACCGACGACCGTGCGACACGCCGGAACGAGGTTTCATAATGTCACTTTTCTGATACACGCTCGGGGTCATGCCCACTGAACGGATCGTTCGTGGGGTGTAGTCCAAGCAGTGAAAGAAAGTGGCAGACATCATGGCAGACCCCGGAAGTTCGACAGCGGCACTTCGGCGCAGGCGTAGACGAGCGATCGTCGCAACGGCCGCTGCGAGTGCTGTCGCTGCAGGCGTCGGTGCGATTTTTGCCATGCCAACGCTCCACGATGCGCTCGGAATCGGCGATGGTCTTCGCGACGGCGCATATGACTTCACCCAGTCTGTGTCGCCGGAGAATCCGATTGGTCCCCTCAAGGAAGTCACAGTGCGAGTGCCTGATGAACTTGCCAGTGCGGTGCCGGGCTACCAGGACGGTCACTTCCTCGACGCGGTGACCGTCTCCAATGTGGAGTATCTGGGCGAGAAGCGCTGTTCTGTGGAGCTTGGTATCGACTGGGCAGACGGTGCGGTCGCGCTTAGCGAGGACGAACTGCACGAAGCGTTCGTCCTGGACACGCTGAGGAAAGCCACGATCGACGAACTCAGCGGCCCTCGTCGCAACGACGAGTTTGTTGTTTTCTCCGAGGATCGCGCGATGGCGACGGCGCAGGTTGGGTGCCTTGAGCCAGGCGCGTGGAACGACAGCCGTGGAGCCTCTGTCAGTTTTGAGATTGTCTTCAACTACGTGACCGCAGATGCAGGCTCTGAGAACCGCAGGCTGGCTGTCGTTCCGTTCCGCGTTCTTGACACGGGGACATTCTTCATCCCGGAGAGAATCAATGGCATGGATCAGGTGGTCCCTCACATCAAGGGTTGGGAGCGCGGCGGGGGCCGCTGGATCGAGAGGAGCGCCAGCTCATGAGCAGCGTGACGCAGCGCATCAAGGCGTACAACCGAGATCACGGGCAACCGCGTGGAGGGTTCGTCAACCCGCGGGTGTTCGTCACGACAGCCCTGGACGACGGTATAGAAGAGCTTGACCACCGGATCGAGAATCTCGCTGCGCCGACCGTCGGTTCGGCGGTGGATTATCTGTCTCGGCTCGCACGGGTTCGCGTGCAACCAGAAGATGTGACTGAGGAGCTGCTGGAGGTGTTCCATGTTTCGCTCACCGGTGCTGAGCGTATTGCAGTGAGCACGCGGCACACGTCAGTGCTGGGCGATGCTGTGGACGCTCTGAGTGAGCTTTCGGTGATCGAGCATCCTGATGGCACAGTGACGTTCGACGTGGACGATGTGGCGGTGCGCGTTGCGTGCAAGCTCGTGACCTATGACGTCGGGCGGAGGGCCGGCCCTGGACTGTATGAGCCCGTCAGTACGTTGCAGCAACCCGATCCTGTCACGACCGAGCACATTCTGCAGATGGTCCGTCGGGCAGTGTCGTTCTTCGACGAGTGGGGACCGGTCACCGCAGATGGCTTCGTGTTCGCGGACGCGGATACTCCGCGCGTTTACGACGAGCGCAGCTGTTTCGGCGGGTACACCGAACTTGTGACCTCCGGCGACGGTGACTTCCTCACCGCTGACACGGTGTGGGACATGAAGGTCTCTGTCAACCCGCCGACCAAGGACCACACCCTGCAGCTGTTGATGTACTTCCTGATGGGCAAAGAGTCAAGACTCGACCAGTTCGAGAGTCAGACGCACGTTGGCGTTTTCAATCCACGGCTGAACAAGGTCTTCCGGCTGGCGGTCGCTGACATCGCGCCGGATGTCATCGACACCGTGCGGCGAGACGTCATCGGCTATCGCCATGAACTCGCGGCGACAGACCCCCACGGTTGGGCTTTGCGATGATGTATCAGAACTGATACATTTCGAGTAGCTCAAGTCTTGACAGTCGAAGTCCAAACTTTCCGCAGCTGGCATGCGGTTTTCAGCACGAGTAGGTAAGTGAATGAACAAGCAGCAATTGGCAGCAAAGATCTGGGCGTCCGCAAACAAGATGCGGTCGAAGATCGAAGCCAATGAGTACAAGGACTACATCCTCGGCTTCATCTTCTATAAGTTCCTGTCCGACAACGAGGTCAGCCACATGCTTCGCCTCGGCGCGACGATCGAAGACTTGCCGGACGCCCTGACTGAATCCGATCAAGAGATTGTGCAGAGCCTGCGCAGCGACATCGGCTACTTCATTGAGTACGAGAACTTGTACTCGACATGGCTCAAGAAGGGTAAAGACTTCGACATCTCAAATGTTGTCGACGCATTGAACGCGTTTTCCAGGCTGATTGGTTCCAGCCACAAGAAGGTCTTCGAGAAGATTTTCGACACGCTGCAGTCAGGACTGTCCAAGCTCGGCGACAATGCACCTGCCCAGACCAAAGCCGTGCGCGACCTCATCGAACTCATCAAGGACATCCCGACCGATGGGAAGCAGGGTTACGACGTCCTTGGGTTCATCTACGAGTATCTGCTCGAGAACTTCGCCGCAAACGCAGGCAAGAAGGCAGGGGAGTTCTACACTCCTCACGAGGTGTCACTCATTCTCAGTGAGATCGTTGCCGATCACCTGAAAGACCAGGAAACTATCCGCATTTATGACCCAACTAGCGGAAGTGGCTCACTGCTCCTGAACATCGGCACCTCGATCGCGCGACGTCGTGGGGACGCTGACAAGATCGCTTACTATGCGCAGGAACTGAAGCAGAACACGTACAACTTGACGCGTATGAATCTGGTGATGCGTGGGGTGAAGCCGGCGAACATCTTCGCAAGGAACGCCGACACGCTCGAAGAAGACTGGCCATTGATTGATGAGCCGCTCTTCGTAGACGCGGTTGTTTCCAATCCGCCCTACAGTGCGCCTTGGGATCCATCCGGCAAAGAGAACGACATTCGGTACGCCAAGTTCGGACTCGCGCCCAAGAGTAAGGCGGATTACGCCTTCGTGCTTCACGACCTGTTCCATTTGCGCCCCAACGGCATCGTTACGGTTGTCTTGCCTCATGGGGTGCTCTTCCGCGGTGGTGAAGAGGGGAAGATCCGCCAGGCGTTGGTCGAAGGGAACTATATCGACGCGATCATTGGGCTCCCGGCAAATATCTTCTTCGGGACCGGCATCCCGACGATCATCATGATCCTGAAGAAAGAACGAATCGAAACCGATGTGCTCATCGTCGACGCATCCAAGGGCTTCGTGAAGGACGGCAAAGACAACGCACTCCGCGCCCGTGATATTCGCAAGATCGTCGACACGGTCTTGCAACGCAAGAACATTGAGAAGTACAGCCGCAATGTGCCGCGCGACGAGATCCGTGGACACGAGTACAACCTCAACATCCCGCGCTATGTAGATTCTGCACCGCCGGCAGAGGCTTGGGATATCTACGCTTCGATGTTCGGCGGGGTCCCCGAGCACGAGATCGACCAACTTCACACTTACTGGGATGCGCTGCCTGGACTACGAGAGAAGCTCTTCACCTCGTTCGGGAACGGATACGCGACACCCGTCGAGAATCCGGAGCACGTGATCTCGTCTGACGCTTCAGCTGCCGTATTTCGTTCAAGCGTTGCTGATGCGTTCTCCGGGTTCAAGGAGAAGCTCGTAGTGAGCCTGGTGGATGGGCGCCATGACGCTCAGGTAGTTGGTGGGGAAACTGCGATTGCCGCAGACATTTTCGAGCGACTTGGCGCAGTGCCCTTGGTTGATGAGTACTCGGTCTATCAGCTGCTCCATGACCAGTGGCTGACTATCTCGGCAGACCTCGAGATGATCCAGACCGAGGGAGAACAGGCCACCCGACGGGTCGTTCCGAACATGGTTTCAAAGAAGGTGAGGGGCGCAGAAACCGAAGTTCAGGACGGTTGGGTCGGTCGCATCCTGCCGTTTGAGCTCGTGCAGGAGCGCTTGCTCACAGCGGAGACTTCGGCGCTCCGTGAAGCTGTGGAGGAACTCTCGGCCGCGGAATCTGGTCTTGCTGAGCTCCTGGAATCGCTCAGCGAGGAAGACAAGCTCGACATGGCGATCATGCTGAACGTGAAGAATGATGCCTTCGTCGTCGGCGGCGTCAACCAGGTCATCCGGGAAGCAAAGAAGGAGCGGAAGGATGACAACTGGGACGAGGGCACTCCACAGGCAGTCGCCTTCCTGGCGAAGGAACTGCTCACGGTGAAGTCGGCGCTCACCAAGACTGTCAAGACTGATACGGCCGCGCTCCATCAACACACGAAGGTGACGATCGAGAACCTGGCAGATGATCAGGTGCGTGAACTGCTAATCGCCAAGTGGATTGAGCCCCTGATCGACAGCATCAACAGAGTTCCGGGCGAGATCCTGGACACGCTCACGAAGCAGGTAGTCGCGCTCGCGAAGAAGTACGAAACGACCTTCGCGGAGCTCGCTCTGGAGACCAAGTCGACCAAGCACACCTTGTCTGAGATGGTTTCAGAGCTCACGGGCTCCGACACCGACATGCGCGCGCTGGCCGAGTTCAGCAACCTCCTGGGAGGTGAGTGATGATGAGCAAGCAGGCGCCTATTCCAGAGGTGCGGTTTCCGAGGTTTGCCTGCGACTGGGAGACACGAGAGCTGAGAACGGTCGCCACGTTCAGCAAAGGCTCCGGGTACTCCAAATCCGACTTAGCCGACAGCGGCGTACCCATCATTTTGTACGGACGTCTCTACACGAAGTACGAGTCACTAATCTCAGAAGTCGATACCTACGCGGAGATACAGCCGGGCTCAAGGCTCAGCACAGGCAATGAGGTGATCGTCCCGGCCTCTGGCGAGACACCGGAAGACATTGCGCGTGCTTCTGCCGTCCGGCAAAGTGGTGTGATTTTGGCCGGAGACCTGAATGTCATTCACCCGTCTGGGCTGCTCAACTCGCACTTTCTCGCTCTCCGCCTGAGCAACGGCGAACCTCACTCAAAGCTCGCTGAACGTGCTCAGGGAAAGTCAGTTGTTCACCTACACGGTAAGGACATTGCCGACGTCGCCGTCAAGTTTCCGTCGCTCTCTGAACAGCAAGTGATCGGCAGCCTCTTCGAGCGGCTCGACTCACTCATCGACCTGCAACAGGAGGAGCTCAAGAAGCTGCGTCAGTTCAAGAACGCAATGCTTGGCAAGATGTTCCCGAGGCCGGGCGCAGCCGTGCCGGAAGTACGGTTTCCAGGGTTCCAGGACGAGTGGGAGGGGAAGTCTCTCGGCAGCTTGGGTGACACGTATTCAGGACTCTCAGGGAAGTCGAAGGGGGATTTTGGGCACGGTGAAGCCAAGTTTGTTGTCTACACCAACGTTTACAGCAACTCGCTTGCAGACCTATCCGGAGTTGAACGCGTTGAGGTGGATAGCCGCCAGAACGAGGTGAAGTTTGGCGACGTCTTCTTTACGACTTCATCTGAGGTTCCCGAGGAGGTTGGCATGTCGTCAGTCTGGCTCGATGACAGGCCAAACGTGTACTTGAATAGTTTCTGTTTTGGCTGGCGACCCAAGACCAAGTGCGATCCGTTTTTCACAGCGTCAGTTCTCCGATCCCCGTCGGTTCGAACGCAGTTTGTTCGCCTCGCTCAGGGCATCTCGCGATACAACATTTCAAGAACCAAAGCGATGGACATCATCGTTCCCATCCCCTCCCTCCCCGACGAGCAACGGAAGATCGGTGAGTTCTTCAAGAACCTCGACTCGCTCATCGAGCTGAAAGACAAACAGCACGAGAAGCTATCCCAGATCAAGCGTTCGCTGTTGTCGAAGATGTTCGTATAGGAGACAAGATGTGTTTCAAATCTGAAACAGAGTTTGAGAAGGCGCTCATCAAGCAGCTGCAAGACACGGGTTGGAGTTCCGAAGTCCTGAAGAACCCGACAGAGAAGGATCTTCTCGACAACTGGGCGAACATCTTGCTGCAGAACAACGCGGGCCGTGATCGGCTTAACGGCGTCCCGCTCACCGAGACAGAGATGCGGCAGATCGTCGAGCAGATCCGTGAGCTGCGCACGCCGGTCAAACTCAATCGTTTCGTGAATGGTCGGTCAGTGACCATCCGAAGGGACAACCCTGCAGACCCGGAGCACCTCGGAAAAGAAGTCAGCCTGAGCATCTACGACCGCCTCGAGATCGCCGGCGGCTCGTCAAGGTATCAGATCGCTCAGCAGCCAAAGTTTGCGACGTCTTCTGCGGTACTCGGCAATCGCCGTGGTGATCTGATGTTGCTGATCAACGGTATGCCGATGTTCCACATCGAGCTCAAAGCCTCCGGTAAGACGGTGGATCACGCAACGAAGCAGTTGGAGCGATACGCAGGTCAAGGCGTGTATACGGGTCTGTTTTCCCTTGTTCAGGTCATGGTTGGCATGACACCGGATTCGGCAGTGTACTTTGCGAACCCGGGACCGGACGGCTCCTTCAACAAAGACTTCTTCTTCCACTGGGCAGACTTCAATAACGAGCGTATCGACCGATGGGATCAAGTCGCGCAGGGGCTGCTCTCAATACCGATGGCGCACCAGCTCATCGGCTTCTACACAGTTGCGGATGAGAGCGACGGAGTCCTGAAAGTCATGCGCAGCTACCAGCTGTACGCGACTAAGAAGATTAGTGACACCGTTGCCAAGCACGACCACGATGAGAAGTGGGACGACGGCGTCCAGCGTGGTGGCTATATCTGGCACACCACGGGCTCAGGAAAGACGCTGACGAGCTTCAAATCTGCCGAACTGATTGCGAACTCCGGGAACGCAGACAAGGTGGTATTCCTCCTCGACCGCATTGAGCTCGGAACGCAGTCGCATGAGGAATATCAAGGTTTCGCAGACAGCTCGGATGACATTCAGAAGACTGAGCACACGAATGCTCTTGTTGCGATGCTCAAGAGCGAGAACGTGAGGGACACGCTCATCGTCACGTCAATTCAGAAGATGAGCATCCTCGCAGAAGACTGGGACAGGCGAAGCGCGGATATTGAGAAGATCAGCAACAAACGCGTCGTGTTCATCGTTGACGAGGCGCATCGAAGCACCTTCGGGACAATGATGGCCGGCATCAAACACTCGTTCCCTCGAGCGCTCTTCTTCGGCTTCACTGGGACACCCATCCACACCGAGAACGAGAAGAAGGGAAGCACAACAGCGACGCTGTTCGGTGACGAGCTGCACAGGTACTCGATTGCCGATGGAATCCGCGATCGCAATGTCCTCGCGTTCGACACGACGATGGTTCAGACCTACCCCTCGAGCGAGTTGAGAAAACAGGTTGCGCTCCGCAAGGCCGGAGCTGCCTCGGACACAGATATCTTCGGAGATCCTGAGAAGGAGAAGATCTATGACAAGTTCATGGATCCCGACCGTGTACCGGATGCAGGCTTTTTGGGTGCAGATGGCAAGTGGGTAAAGGGCATCGAGGACTACCTGCCCACGCACCAGTACGACCGAGCCGCGCACCGCGAGGCAGTTGTCAGCGACATACACCACGGCTGGGTCTCACGAAGCCGCGGTTCGAAATTCCATGCCATTCTTGCTACTAACTCGATTGCTGAAGCAATCGAGTACTACCGGCTGTTCAAGGCTCTCCACCCTGATCTGAAAGTCACTGCCTTGTTCGACCCGCATGCTGACGAGGGCGATGCCAAGATCATGAAAGAAGCCGGTGTCGCTGAGATCCTCGAAGACTACAACGCGGCATACGGCCAACAGTTCACACTTGCCACGCATGCGTTGTTCAAGGTGGATGTCTCGACTCGTCTTGCGCACAAGGAGGCATACAAGAGGGTCGCTCTAGATCCGACACAGCAGCTAGATCTGCTCATCGTCGTGTCTCAGCTTCTCACCGGGTTTGACTCCAAATGGGTCAACACCTTGTACCTCGACAAGGTACTCCGCTTCGAAGAGATCATCCAAGCATTCTCTCGCACAAATCGGCTGTTCGGGCCGGAGAAGCCATTCGGCACGATTCGGTATTATCGAAAGCCTTGGTCGATGCACTACAACATCGATCGTGCTGTGGAACTGTACTCCGGCGGCAAGCCACTGGCCTTGTTCGTGGAGCACCTCGATCGAAACCTCGAGCAGATGAATCTGTATTTCACTGAGATCAGTCGCCTGTTTTCAAGCGCCGGGCATGCTGACTTTGCGAAGCTCCCGGCTGATGAGCGTGAGCGCGCAGAGTTCGCAAAGCTGTTCGCCAGATTCAATGAACATCTTGAAGCAGCAAAGATCCAAGGGTTCGTTTGGGGCGAGCTCACTTACTCGTTTGACAATGGGAAAGTGGTTACGCTGTTGCTGGACGAAACGACCTACCTCACACTCGTGTTGAGGTACAAGGAGCTTGGGTCGGGGAGTGGTGGCGGTGACCGCGAGGCTCCCTTTGTGATCGAGACTCACCTCACCGAGATCGACACGGGACGCATCGATAGCGACTACCTGGACAACAGATTCGAAAAGTGGTTGAAGTCGCTGGAGCCAGGCAGCGCAACAGCAGACGAGCGCAAGGCACTCCTTGAAGACATTCATCGCCAGTTCGCGCACCTCAGCCAGGATGAGCAGAAGTATGCGGAGCTGTTTCTACACGATGTCGAGGCAGGGGACGTTGAGCTCGTCTCGGGTAGGACGTTCCGAGAGTACGTCATGGCGTACCAATATTCGGCGAAGAGCGAGCGAATCAAACGAGTCGCAGACACCTTCGGCGTTGACGCTGGCATGCTGACTGAACGGATCGACAGCGGTGTCGATGAAGCAAGAGTCAACGAATTTGGGCGGTTTGACGCATTGACTGCGGGTCTCGATACAGACGCTGCGGTCGCGTATGTCGCTAACGCTGAAGGTAAGCCGGTGTCTGTCTATATAGCTCGGATTCGCGTTAGTCGGATCCTGCGCGACTTCATTGTTCACGGGGTACTTCCGGTCGATCTCTCTGACGCTGCCGATGGTTGAGGGTGCGGGTTATGACGAACAGTCCCACACGGCTCGAGATACTTGGAAAGTCCATCAAACGGGCGCGTGAGGACCAAGACTTGACTCAATCGCAGTTGGCGAAACGTGCTGATACCTCTCGCCTGAGCGTGCTCCGAATCGAACAGGGCTCTCACGTGAATACCGACACGTTGGTGAAGGTTGTCGGTGCTCTCGGTTTAGAGATCAAGCTCCTTGAGAGCGGCGAGTGAAGATCCCCAACGGCTGTGCGCCAGGATGATCGCGTACCCCATCGGCCAGGAGCCGGACTTCTTCGACCCCGACCCGGGGAATGACGCCTACCGCTTTGCGCTCGGGAGGATCAGAGACTGCACAGTGTCCGCGCCGCCGTTCGTCGTGGTCGGTATGAACCCGTCTCACGCGCGTGAGACTGCGTCTGACAAGACGGTGAACCACGTGATCGAGGTGTCGAGGCGGGAACACCGCGGGTGGTTGATGCTCAACCTGTATCCTGAGCGATCGCCCAAGCCGAAGGATCTTGCGGGATACAAGCCGGAACTTTCCGCCGCAAACTGTGACGCGATCGAGCGCGTGCTCATCAGGTTCGGCGTGACCGAGGTGCTCGGCGGATGGGGCGATCTGGGCGGCTCCGCGACCTTGAAGCGAGCACTGCCCGACGTGCTTGCGCTGCTGGATCGCATGGGCGTCCGGGTCTTCACCCTCGACCCGTTGACCAAGGCCGGGAAGAACCCACGACACCCGCATCCGCCGGGTCGACCATTACCGATGCTCGGACCGAAGGAGTATCTCTGACCTCGAGATCCAGAAGAAGCTCGCTGACATCAGCGCGGAGGCGATTGGACATCGTGCGAGCAACTGTGCCGTGGGAGTGCGAACGAGTGATCGGCTCGTTCACTTGCGACCGATAGCGATACGCTCGTAGGCCCGTCGCAGGCGCTTAAGGCACATTCCGATCACGAGGAGAAAGTGTGTCGCGGCGGCGACGGCGATCCCTGTCAGGATCGGCCCAGAACCCTCGGCCCCGATCCAGCCACCACCACCGGCGACGATCAGGAATAGCGCGAGCGCCAGACCCCAGAGGATCGCCCACAGAGTGTTGCTCATGCACTCGTCCACAAGCTTGTAATCATCGGCGACAAGCCGCTTGTCGGCTCCTAACGAGGTCCGCAGCTGGAAGAGAAATACCGCCATCGAGAACAGCAGGCCGGCCACGATTGAGATACCTGCAACGGCGGCCTCCACGTTTGTGAGCTTCGCGCCGAGTATCCACGTCCCCAGCCCAGTGGCCAGCGGCACCAGCGATTGAACTGCGATCGCCAACCAGTCGGGCTTTCGCGTCCGATTGTCGTACAGCGTGCGGAAGTGGTCCACAGGAATCCGCCACAGCGATGCCTTCCCCATGGCCTACTCCTTCCGCTGCTGGCGGCTCCACGCGGGGTCCCAGGTAGCACCCTTTCTATCGCAAAGGTCTGACACTCGATCCGTGCACCGCTCAACGAGCGTCGCAGTGTTCAGGATCTCCTCGGTGGCATCATTGAGCACTTCGCGGATGGCTGGAGCACCTTCCGTGCCTAGTTGGAACTTCTTCGTCCTACCGTCTCGGACCAATGTGACGAACACCTCGTGGTCATCGTCCAGATCTCTTACAGAAACGATCTGGCGCAAAGTTTGCTCGTTCTTGAGGCTCTTCAGCAAACTCCCGGGGAACCTATGTCTTTTCTCAGGTCGAGCGATGTACGAGACCTGGCCGACCTTGACACTCGGTCCGTCGGCAAGGTCGGCGCTCTTGCCCTCAACGCGGACTTCCACCTCGGTCAACTCGGCTGCCTCGGCCCAAGCCTCACCTTCGGTAACTGTGCTCGTCACCATCGTGACCTCGTTGGTGTAGCGGCTGAAGTACGTCTTGAACAACCGCAGGATGTGCCCGCCCGCTGACCCGCGCGTGGACTCCTCCGAGAGAAAGTAGGCGCTTTCGCCCGTCTCCGGCACGAACAACAAGGTTCGGTTTTGGCCAGTGGGGGCGTGGTTGTCGTCGATTTGGCTGACGGGAAGTCCGGTTTCGATGTCAACGAGTTCCCCGGCTTCGCCGTAAGCTCCGACACGAAGGTCGATCAGCTCGACACGAGGCGCCCAGCGCGTGGCGGACGCAACGCTCACCCAGGTCTGCCTGTCCCGACTGTGTGTGTCGCTGGATTTGAGGCCATTAGCCCAGTCGTGGAAGATATCGAGCAGGTCCTCGGCGTTGAGATCCGCAGGCGCGTACGATCGTTCCTTCGGTTTGTGTTTCTGGTGAAAAGTCAGTTCCGAGACAGTCAGGACGCGACGGCCCATAGGTTTCTCCCTCCCGCGAGTAATAACAGCATGGCCTATGCCGGCGACAGTCGCGGGAACTCCGCTCGATTCATGGGCATACAAGTCCGCCAGCGACACGGGCGGGCCACTTCAGCAGCCTCGAATTTCATCCACGACGCACCGGCTACAAAGTCAGCGCCAGATTTCTAGCGCGGCCGGGTTCTGCATCTCCATCTGTGCGACACCGTTGTAGAGGTAGATCTCACCACGTCCACAGATGATCGCGTCTGAAGGGATCCGCTCGAGGTACATATCCCAGAAGATGAACGTAAAGCGATCTGCGGAAGGGTAGTCGCGCCCAACATTAATGAAGGTGCCGTCGGCAGTCTCACGAGCGCTCATGAGCGGGCCACACACTCGCTGCACCGTGCCCGAATGTTGACGCGCTTCATCCCATCCGAGGCCGCCTTCTGGCCAGTCAGGGGTGACAGTTGTCGCTTCAATGCCGAAACTGCACCATCGGTCCTGCCGGAGCAGTTCAACGGCTTCGGGCCGGACGCCATAGCCGAGCAGCTCTTCACATGAATCGATGCGGAAATCGCCTTCGATCGTGTGGGAGATGTAGTCGGTTGCGACCTCGTACTCGTTCGTGCACCGCTCGCTGAGGGATTGCAGGATCGCGTTGATGTCGCCGGTCCCGGTTCGCTCGTAATTGATGGCCGCATCCAGCAATTGCGTGCAGGTTGGTGCGATGTATGTTGAGCTGGAACTTGCCGCACGTGTGCACCCTGTGAGCGCGGCGCCGACAGCCAATGCAGCTAGCGCAACAGCGGCCATCCGAGCGTATGCGTTCATGGCGCCAGCATAGCTAGAGCCGAGTCTGCCAATGGGCGTGGGCGCAAGGGGCGCCGGAACCACGGCGCACCGCACAATGCTTAGCGACGGTGAGACTCACGGTCTGCTGCACGCGCTTGGCATTGCTAATTACGCTCGGTCGTCACGCTTCGAGAGCCAGTACAGGTAGCCCCCTGTCGTTGCGATCGTGAGTAGCGCCACGACCCCAGCGTCCAACTTCCATACTTCTCCTGTTAGCCATACCGTCCCGAAGAGGACGGCACCCAGACCAAGCCATCGGATGAACCACATTGGCCCATTATGGACGAGGCGACCTGCTTCGAGACGACGCGAAGACCAAGAGATTACTGATGTTCCGCAAACGGGTCGACGATACTTTGCACGCCGTGCGCAGCGCAGGTGAAAGCGATTCGCGCACCGTACGTGCAGTCAACGAGAGCCTCAGGAGCGCAGTCGTTTCCGCACGACGAGCAGGTGCGGTAGCCAGTCTCTTGGTCAACCATCTATCGACGATAAAGCACCTCTGCAACGCGAATGAGAAACTGTCCACAGGGCAGCGGCAAAGACCCCTCTGAGCACGATTTGTGACGGACGCGAGGGTGCGTTTTGCACTCATCTCTGTCACGAAAACTACACATCTCGCAGATTGCCTGTGTCAGGGGCGAACTGCGCAATCGTCGTCGGTGCGGTCTACGGCACCGTCGCGCTGCTGCGCGGCGGACGCGGACTGCGCATCCTCCTGGCCGCGGTCGCGCTGGCTGCGTTCGTGATCCTGGTCACGCCCGAACCGAGCGTCATCCGGGCGGCGACCATGGCGGGGCTCGGGATGCTGACCCTGCTCCTCGGGCGCCCCGGCGCCGGAGTCGGTGTGCTGTCGCTGGCGATCGGCATCATCCTGATCGTCGATCCCTGGCTCGCGGCGACCCCGGGCTTCGCGCTCTCGGCGGCCGCCACCGCCGCGCTCATCGTGCTCTCGCGTCCCGTGTCGCGCGGACTCGCGCGCTGGATGCCGGAGCCGATCGCGATCGGGGTCGCCGTCCCCTGGCGGCCCAGCTCGCGTGCGGACCGATCCTCGCCCTGTTCGCCGAGCAGCAGTCGATCGTGGGTGTCGCCGCGAACATGCTCGCCGCTCCCGCGGCACCCATCGCGACCGTGATCGGCCTGCTGGCATGTCTGGCCCTGCCGATCCCGCTGCTTGCCGACCTCTTCGCCGCGAGCGCCTGGCTGCCGGCGGCGTGGATCGCCATGACCGCGCACATCTCGGCGGCACTGCCGGGCGCACGCGTGCTGATCACGCCGGGCATCGGCTCTGCGCTGATCGTCACGGTTCTCACGGTCGCCGTCACGGTCCTCCTCGTACGCGGGCGCGGGGAGGGCGCCCGCACATCATGCTGCGTCGCGCTTCGATCCTGCTCCTCGCCCTCGCGGTCGGTCTCGGCGGGGAAGACTCCTGCTGGGAGGGCCGCTCGCGGCGATGTCCACCCCGCAGGACTGGGCGATCGCTGCCTGCGACGTCGGTCAGGGCGACGCGGTGCTCCTGCGTTCGGCAGGTCGCGTGGCGCTGATCGATACCGGGCCCGACCCTGCTCCGCTGCACGCCTGTCTGAGCGCCCTCGGCGTCGATCGCATTGACTTGCTGATAATTACCCACTTCGATCTGGACCACTTCGGCGGGACGGATGCCGTCATCGGCCGTGTCGGCGTCGTGCTGCACGGACCTGTCGGCGCCGAGAGTGATCGTCGTCTGCTCGAACAGCTCGCGGCATCCGGCGCACAGGTGGTCGAGGGCTTCGCCGGCCAGCACGGCACTCTCGGGGGCGCCGGATGGCAGGTGCTCTGGCCGCAGCGTGACACCCGCGGGTTCGAGGTCGGCAACGACACGAGCCTCGTGCTGGAGTTCGGCGGCGGAGGCCTGCCGCGCACCCTCCTGCTCGGCGATCTCGGCGCCTCGTCGCAGCGGCAGCTGCTCGGCGGCGGACGAGTCCGCGGACCCTACGCGATCGTGAAGATCGCCCATCACGGCAGCCGCGACCAGGAGCCCGCGCTGTATGCGGAGGCGCGCCCGGCCGTCGCGCTCTTCACGGTCGGTGAGAACACCTATGGGCACCCGCATCCCGACGCGCTGGCCATGGTCGATGGCGCGCACATCCTCCGCACGGATCTGCAGGGGAGAGTTCTGCTCAGAGCCGAGGAGGATGCGCTGACGCTGTGGGCGGAGCGACCGGCCGGATGACGCCGAGGTGTCGGATGCCGCGGCTAGGCTGGAGGCATGGCAGCCGCGCGTACTCCCTCCCGTGGCGGTGCGCGCGCCGCGAAGGTTCCTCAGGTCTCCTGGCGGGAACCCCGACCGGCTCCGATCGTGCTCGTCGCAGGGCCTGAAGAGGTGTGCGCGGAGCGGGCGATCGCCGGCATCCGTGACTACCTTCGCGCCGAGGATCCGGCGCTCGAGGTGAGCGATGTCCGCGCCGATGCCTACGAGTCCGGCACGCTTCTCGCGCTGACCTCGCCCTCCCTATTCGGCGAACCGCGCCTCGTGCGGGTTTCGGGAGTCGAGCGCTGCACCGATGACTTCCTCAAGGAGGCCGTCGCCTATCTCGAAGCGCCGCAGGAGGGGGCGACGGTCGTGCTGCGGCACACCGGCGCGAGCGTGCGCGGCAAGAAGCTGCTCGACGCGATCCGCGCAGGTACCGGCGGCGGCATCGAGATCCCGTGCCCGGCGGTCAAACGAGAAAGCGACCGCGTCGACTTCGCGGCGGGGGAGTTCCGCGCCGCGGGCAAGCGCATCGCCGCTCCCGCCCTCCGCACCCTCGTCTCGGCCTTCGCCGACGATCTGACCGAGCTCGCGGCGGCCTGCCAGCAGCTCATCGGCGACGTCGACGGCGACATCACCCCCGAGGTCGTGCAGAAGTACTACGGCGGCCGCGTGGAGGTCTCGGCCTTCGTCGTCGCCGACACCGCGATCGCCGGTCGCTACGGAGAGGCGCTCGTCGCGCTGCGGCACGCCCTGGCATCCGGTGCCGACCCCGTGCCGCTCGTCGCGGCCTTCGCCATGAAGCTGCGCACCATGGCCCGCGTGGCCGGCTCCCGCGAGCCCAGCCGGGCGCTCGCCTCGCGACTCGGCATGAAGGACTGGCAGGTCGACCGCGCCAAGCGTGATCTCGCCGGGTGGAACGAACGCTCCTTGGGCCTGGCGATCCAGGCCACCGCGCGCGCAGATGCCGAGGTCAAGGGCGCCTCACGCGATCCGGTCTTCGCACTCGAGCGCATGGTGACGATCATCGCCACGCGCAAGCCCTTCGGGGAGCCCGACTCCGGTCGTTGAGCGGCGGCGCATTGCGCACCGAGCCGGGGCGTGGGGCGCGGCATCCGAGGGGAAAGCGAACGGCCCGCCTCCCAGGGGAGACGGGCCGTTGCGGAGAATGATGCGCTCAGAGCGCGGCGACCTGCTTGGCGAGAGCCGACTTGCGGTTGGCGGCCTGGTTCTTGTGCACGACGCCCTTGCTGACGGCCTTGTCGAGCTTGGTCGACGCCTTCTTCAGCGAGGCCTCGGCGGCAGCCTTGTCACCGGCCGCGACAGCCTCGCGCGCCTGGCGGACAGCGGTCTTCAGCTCGCTCTTGACGGCCTTATTGCGCTCGCGCGCCTTCTCGTTGGTCTTGTTGCGCTTGATCTGCGACTTGATGTTTGCCACGTGTGGAAACTTTCGTTCAGGGATGTGATGGATGAGTGCCATCGGGAGGAAGAGGGCTCCGTCCGGCGGTCGTGAGGGATGAACCCACACGCAAGCCAAGAATCAACTCTACCAGATCCGGCCTGATGATCGGATTCGGCGGGTCCTCGATGGAGACTCTTTCGGGGAGGTCGCCGCGTTTCGACTCGCCTTCGGCTCGCTCAACGACCGGGAACGTCGGCGTCGCGCTGCAGCGTCGCGACGGCGAGACTCAGCATCGCGTTGAACACCTCGGGGCGCATCGCGGGGAGCAGGTGCGTGGTGCGCGGAACGACGATGAGCTCCGAGTGAGGGCTCAGCCGACGGAACAACTCCTCGTTGACGCGCAGTTGGTCGAGGGCGCCGTTGATCCACCAGACCGGCATGCGCAACCGGGCGACCGCGCGGAGGAGGTCGAGGTCGGCGAGGCTCGCCAGAGCGACATCCTGGGAGTCGTAGGCGTAGCCGCCGGCGGCGAAGTCGCCGCGCGTCTCCGGCGGGAGGGTCGCGGTCAGCACCCGGGAGGTGATCCACTCGCCGTGCTGGGGCAGCGCGGTGAAGGTGCGGGCCAGGAAGCGGTACAGCGCCAGCGCCCGGCCGCGGGGAGCGCCGTGCAGGAGGCGCCGATGAGGCCCGCCACCGGCGGGCGATCGCGGGCTCCCGCGTAGGCGGTCGACAGCAGACCGCCCATCGAGTGCCCGACGAGGAGCACCGGACCCTGGTCGGCGACCGCACGCACGGCCTCGTCGATGGCCGACAGTGCCGCATCCAGTGTGAAGGGCTCGTCGCGGCGCGCACCGTGACCGGGAAGGTCGATGGCGATCGCCGGGATCTGCCGCTGCTCCAGATACTCGATCTGCGCGCGCCACATGCTCCGCGACGTACGGATCCCGTGCACGAGAACGCAGCTGACCACCACGTTCTCAGGATAGGACGAAGCGAGAGGAGCGGTGCTCAGCCCGCGCCGGCACCGCCCTCGCCCTGCCTCAGAGCAGCACGCGCACGCTGGTTCGGCCGCTCTGCGATCCGTTGACGTTCGTCGCATCCGACGGCACGAACACAGCGGTGAACTGGTGGGTGCCGCGGCTCAGGCGCCCGAGCGTATGAGTGGCGAGGCCGCCGCTGACCGTCGAGGTCGCGATCACGTTGCCGTTCGCATCCCGGAACTCGACCGCGCCCTGCGGTGTGCCGCCGCCGCTCTGGACCACCACGGCGACCAGCGTCGTCGGCAGCAGCCCGTTCACGTGGAGAGGCAGCACCGGGAGGACGCCGGTGCTCGTCGTCGCCTTCGTGACAGTGAAGCTCAGCGGCCCCGAGACCGAGGCACCGATGTCGTCGGTGCCGACGAAGCGCGCCGTCACCTCATAGGTGCCCGCTCCGCGGTCGCCGGGGAGCGGAAGGCTGGCCCGCGCCACGCCCTGGCGGCTCAACGCCGACTCGGCGATCACCTCGCCGTCGACGAGGAACTGCACCAGGCCCGTGCCGACCGGCGCACCCTCGCTCGAGACGTGCGCGGTCGCCGTGACGCCGCCTCGGCTGCCGAAGACGGCCGTGGTGCGGTTCAGCTCCAGCGTCGTGGCGGATGCCGCAGAGCTCTGCTCCACCGTCAGCGGCACGCGGAGGACCGTGCCGCTGGGATCGACGCTGATCGTCAGCGTCGCCGTGCCCGGCTCGACGCCGGCCGGGAGCGTGACGGAGACGGATGCCGCGCCGCCAGCGACAGCGAAGTCACCGAGCTCCGTGTCTCCCAGGTGAACGGTGAGGCTCGTGTTCTCCGGCGCCCCGCGGCTGGTGAGGTTCAGCCCGGAGACGTCGAAGGCGACGGTCTCGCCGGGGGCGACGGACTCCGGAACACCCGAGACCTGCACTGCCCGCTTGGCGAAGGAGGGCATGACCGGGGAGTTGTCGGCGAGGTGGTCGACCCAGGCCTCGTAGTCGAGGAATCCGGTGTCGACGGCATCCGTTCCCTCGGTGAAGACCCGGAAGTTGTCGCCGCCGGCGGCGAGGAAGGAGAGCGTCCCGATCCGGTACTCGGCGTCGGGATCGAGCGGCTCGCCGTCGATCGTCACCGAGGTGATGCGCGAGCCCTCCGGCCGGCTCTCGTCGAAGGTGTAGGTCACGTTGTCGGAGAGACCCAGCTGCAGGTACGGCCGCGAGGGGATGTCACCGTTCTCGTCGCGCTGCCACTGCTGCTCGAGCAGCACGGTGAACTGCTCGCCCGTGAGCGTCACGAGCGCCATCGTGTTGTTGAACGGCAGCACGGCATTGGCCTGCGAGAACGAGATCGTTCCGTCGTCGAGACCGGGCACCGCGGACGCCCCGAACTCCGCCTGCGTGTCCCACAGGTCGGCGCGGAGGCCGCCGGGGTTGGTGACCCCGATGACGGCGCCGTTGGGCAGGTCCGCGAGCGAGTCGCGGATCGCGTCGGCGACGAGGTTGCCCAGCGTCGACTCGGCGGCGCGGTCGTCACGGTCCCCGCCCGTCCAGACACCGTCGACGAAGGCTCCGCCGGAGTGCGCGGTGGTGATGTCGGCGCCGACCTCCGCGACGGCGGTGTCGCCGATCTCCGCGGCATCCGCCAGCGCCGCATCCACGATCGCCTTGACCTCGGCGACGCGCTCGTAGGAGTCGGTGAGCTCGTCGTCTGCGGTCGTGGTCCGCGGCACGTTGCGCTCGCTGTGCGCGATCACCTCGTGGGTCGCGGGGTCGATCGTCAGTACGATCTCGCCGATGTGGCCGCCGTAGGAGCCGGTCTGCACGAGCGGGCGGGTCCGCTCGGTGCCGGGGATCGGCGCCGACCACGCGTACTCCTTGTGCGTGTGGCCGGTGAAGATCGCCGCGACCTCGGGCGAGGTCTCGTTCACGATCTGCGCGAAGGCGCCGCCTGCCGCCAGCTCCTCCTCAAGGCTCGAGCCGTCCGGCGTGCCGGCGCCGGCGCCCTCGTGGTAGAGCGCGACGAGGACGTCGGCCTCGCCGTTGCTCTCATCGCCGTCGGTGAGCTGCGCGGCGACGCGGTTGACCGCCTCGACCGGATCGCCGAACGACAGGTCGACGACGCCGGCGGGGGAGACGAGCGCCGGGGTCTCCTCGGTGACGACGCCGATCACGCCGACGGTGAGCTCGCCCGCCTGCAGGAGTGCGTACTCGTCCAGGGCGGCGTCCTCGCTGCCCGCGTGGTAGACATTCGCTCCGAGGTGGGAGAAGTCGGATGCCGGCACCACCCGATCGCGCAGGTCCGCCCACCCGCGATCGAACTCGTGGTTTCCGACGGCCGTCGTGTCGAGATCGAGGGCGTTCAGCACGTCGATCGTCGGCTGATCCTGCGCGATCGCCGACGCGAACAGGGAGGCGCCGATGTTGTCGCCCGAGGAGAGGAACAGCACCGGTCCCGACGCCTCCTCGCGCAGCTGCTCGACGGTGCCGGCGAACTTCACGGTGTCGGCGTCGATCCTCCCGTGGAAGTCGTTGATGCCGAGGAGGGTGAGCTCGACCGGCGGCGCCGCCGCGGCGAGCCCGACGAGCACCGGGTCGTGGTCGGACGAACGGTAGGCGTCGGGCGCGTAGAAGAGCGTGCCGTTATAGTTGTAGCGGCTGTACTCGAGCGCGATCGACTCACCGGAGTTGATGTTCCAGATGTCGCCGCCGGTCGCGCGCTTGCGCGCCGCCTCGTTCAGGAGGATGTGGTCGAGCGACCCTGCCTGCCCGGAGAAGTTGTAGCTGGCGCCGTCGATCCCGAGGGCGAGGGTCGCGTTCGCGTAGCCGTCGTCGTAGAGGATCTGCAGCGGGTCCTCGTGCGTGTAGGAGTTGAAGTCGCCCGCGAGCAGCACAGCCTCGACGTCGCCGCGGACCTCCTCGACCCAGTCGCGCAGGGCGGTCGCCTGGCGCTCGCGGGACTCGTTGGACGCGCCCTGGCCGTCGCCGGCATCCGCGTCTCCGGGCCAAGGGCCGGGCGAGCCCTTCGACTTGAAGTGGTTGACGACGAAGAGGAAGGGGTCGCCGCCGCCCGCGGGTTCGAAGACCTGGCCGATCGGTTCGCGGGCGTTCCCGAACGCCTGCTCCGGCGCGCTCTGGTCGCCCAGGGCCACGGAGTCGCCCACCGGGGTGACCGCATCCGGCTGGAAGATGATCGCGTTGGTGATCACGTCCTGCAGGGTGAGGTCGGGGAGATCGACCGAGGAGGCCACGTAGTCCCAGCGCTCCGATCCCGCGGCGGCGTTGAGCGCGTCGACGAGGGTGGCTGTCGCCTCGTCGGTCTCCTCGCCGAGAGCCGCGGAGTTCTCGATCTCCATGAGGCCCAGCACGTCGGCGTCGAGCGTATTGATCGCCTCGACGATCTTGTCCTGCTGACGCTTCAGGCTCGCCTCGTCCCAGGCGCCGCGCTGCGGGCAGCCGTCGCGCACCGCGATGCCGTTGCCGGCGCGGTCCTCCCAGGCGCGGCAGGAGGCGGTGTCCGCGCCGAGGGTGGTGAAGTAGTTCAGCACGTTGAAGGCGCCGACCGTCACGTCTCCGCCGACGTCTTCCGGGCGGAGGTGCGGATGTCGGAGAACTCGACGAGGTCGTCGCCTGCGCCCGCCTGCACCCAGCTGGTCGGGTTGAACTTCCAGGCGTTGTTTCGCCAGTCGACGATCACGGGCTCGGTGAAGGTGACGGATGCGCCGACGACCACCGGGGCGTCCAGCGAGATGTAGGGCGGGGTCAGGCCGGTGTTTGAGGCGTTCAGGAAGTTCACCGAGGCGCCGTCGTCGAGGATCACGCCGCGCGCCGCGTTGTCGGCGGTGACGGCATCGGCCTCGGCCGAGCCCGGACGCGCCTTGTCGGTCGGCTGCCAGAGCGGAGTGTCGCCGGAGGCGAGACCCACTTCGCCGTACTGGTTCGTGGCGTAGGTGTTGCTGACCGTGAACGTCCCCTGCGGGGCGACGAGCATCGACTCGAGCGTCTCGCGCTCGGCATCCGTCGACGGCCAGGGGACGACGGCGGGCTCCGGGGCCTCGACCTCCTCGTCGAGGACGGTCACGTTCGACGCCGCACCAGGGGCGATCTGGGTGAGACCGTTGAACTCGCCGACGACGCCGGTGACCTCGACGTAGGCGCCGACCGGCTGGATCGCCGCGGACCCGAAGACGAAGACGGCGTCGGAGGCGTCATGGCTGGAGAGGTCGATCTCTCCGCCGGTGCCGGGCGTCTGGATGACGAAGCCGTTGTACCCGCCGGTGGGTAACTTGCGGTCACGACACCGCGAGTGGTGACGGTCTGGCCGACCAGCGGCGAGGTCTCGCCGGTGCCCTGGATCTCGGCGATCGTGCGCGTCTCAGGGTCGGGTTCGGGTTCGGGTTCGGGCTCCGGCTCTTCCTCGTCGTCGCCCGTGGAGTTCTGGGGCGTGGGCGCCCCGACGGCGAAGTCCGCCGCGTTGTCCGCGGTGTTGGCGCTCGCCTCGTCGCGGGAGATGCTCGTCGTGTTGGTCGTGGCCGGCGCCGGCCCGAGACCTGCGTAGTCGGATGCTGCCGGTCCCCAGCCCACGAAGTCGACGACGCTGTCCGCACCGTGCGCGTTTCCGGTCGAGCCGGTGAGCGCGGTCGTGGAGGCGACGAGGGCGATCTTGCCGCCGGTCGCGCTCAGCGCGAGGTTCCCGACGTCATCGGGGTCGGCAGCGGTGTGGTGCCGCCCGTGCCCTGCGCCTGCTGCACGAGGAAATGATCGCCGGGCTCGATCGTGCCGCTGAGCGCGTGCGCGTTGTTGCTGTTGAAAACGCCGGCGCTGGAGGCGTACTGCAGCGTCCACCCTCCAGGTCCACGGGTTCTTCGCCCGTGTTGACCAGCTCCACGAAGTCGTGCGTGAACGTGGCGCCCGAGTTGCCGCCGCCTCCATAGACCTCGTTGATGACGACGGAGGCGTCGGGGAGACCGCGCCGTGCGCGGCGGGGCGGTGACGAGGCCGGTGGTGACCAGCGCGAGGGCGGTGAGCGTGGCGAGAGAGCGCCGACGGGAGTTGCGGTGCGACACAGCGAAGGATCCTCTTCTTGATGATTCGGTCTGACCTGCGTGTGGACCGCCTCCCCGAGGCTCCGGTCCGCTTCAAAGACTGCCCTACAGGGCGGTCCGACGAGGCTAACCCGAAGTGAACGATCGAGGAATTGCCCATTCGGGCAGGCGCATCGGAAGAAAGTCAAGGGCGTGCTGAGCCCGTAGACTCGAAGGAATATGTCTCCACGTGCCCTCACCCCGCTTCAGCCTGCGGCGACACCTGCATCGCAGATCCGGAACTTCTGCATCATCGCGCACATCGACCACGGCAAATCGACCCTGGCCGACCGGATGCTGCAGATCACCGGTGTCGTCGCTGAGCGCGACATGCGGGCCCAGTATCTGGACCGCATGGACATCGAGCGCGAGCGGGGCATCACGATCAAGAGCCAGGCCGTGCGGATGCCGTGGGCCCTCGGCGACGAGGCCGTCGCGCTCAACATGATCGACACCCCCGGACACGTCGACTTCACCTACGAGGTCTCGCGCTCGCTGGCCGCCTGCGAGGGCGCCGTCCTGCTCGTCGACGCCGCACAGGGCATCGAGGCGCAGACGCTGGCGAACCTCTACCTGGCGCTGGAGAACGATCTTCACATCATCCCGGTGCTCAACAAGATCGATCTGCCGGCCGCCGACCCCGAGAAGTTCGCCGCGGAGCTGGCCGGCCTCATCGGCGGCAAGCCCGAGGACGTGCTGCGCGTGAGCGGCAAGACCGGCCAGGGCGTCGAAGAGCTGCTGGATCGGATCGTCGCCGAGATCCCGGCACCGGTCGGCGACGCCGACGCACCCGCCCGCGCGATGATCTTCGACTCGGTCTACGACTCCTATCGCGGCGTCGTCACCTACGTGCGCATGGTCGACGGCTCCCTCTCACCGCGCGAGCGGATCCAGATGATGTCGTCGGGCGCGACGCACGAGCTGCTCGAGATCGGCGTATCGAGCCCCGAGCCGCACCCGAGCAAGGGACTCGGCGTCGGCGAGGTGGGCTACCTCATCACGGGTGTGAAGGACGTCCGCCAGTCGAAGGTCGGCGACACAGTCACGACGGCCCGCAAGCCGGCGACCGAGGCGCTGGCCGGGTACACCGACCCCAAGCCCATGGTCTTCTCGGGATCTACCCGATCGACGGCAGCGACTACGCCGAGCTGCGCGAGGCGCTCGACAAGCTCAAGCTCTCCGACGCCTCGCTGCAGTACGAGCCGGAGACCTCGGTGGCGCTCGGCTTCGGCTTCCGCTGCGGCTTCCTCGGGCTCCTGCACCTGGAGATCATCACCGAGCGCCTCGCCCGCGAGTTCGATCTCGACCTCATCACGACTGCGCCGTCGGTCACTTATGAGGTCGCCACCGACACGGGCGAGACCGTGACGGTGACGAACCCGAGCGAATACCCGGACGGCCGAGTGGCAGCCGTGTCCGAGCCCGTCGTCAAGGTCGGCATCCTGCTCCCGAAGGACTATGTCGGAACCGTCATGGAGCTGTGCCAGTCCCGGCGCGGCTCGCTCCTGGGCATGGACTACCTCTCCGAGGACCGTGTCGAGCTGCGCTACAACATGCCGCTCGGCGAGATCGTCTTCGACTTCTTCGATCAGCTGAAGTCGCGCACGCAGGGCTACGCGAGCCTCGACTACGAGCCCGCCGGCTCGCAGGAGGCCGATCTGGTAAAGGTCGACATCCTGCTGCAGGGCGAGAAGGTCGACGCCTTCAGCTCGATCGTCCACCGCGACAAGGCCTACGCCTACGGCACGCTCATGACCGAGCGGCTGCGCAAGCTCATCCCGCGCCAGCAGTTCGAGGTGCCGATCCAGGCCGCCATCGGCGCCCGGATCATCGCCCGCGAGAACATCCGCGCGATCCGCAAGGACGTGCTCGCCAAGTGCTACGGCGGCGACATCAGCCGCAAGCGCAAGCTCCTGGAGAAGCAGAAGGAGGGCAAAAAACGCATGAAGATGGTCGGACGCGTCGAGGTCCCCAGGAGGCGTTCATCGCCGCGCTCTCCGGCGACGTCGAGGGCAAGGACAAGAAGTAGCGGATGCCGCGGCCGCGGCGCCGTGGCTCACTGCTTGCGCGCAAGGTCCAGGGTTAGGCTTGTCACATGCGGCGCGGTACTTTCCGAGACGAGACGGTCGACTATGCGGCGGTCGGGGCGACTCACGCGCCCGACCTCATGCACTACCCGCCCGAGCGCAGCACTCCCGCCGAGGAGTCGTGGCGCATCGGCAGCGGTGAAGAGCGCTTCCACACGGCGAGCGATGCGCTGCTGTCCTGGACCGCGCAGAAGGCGGCCGGCCTCACCCTCGAGGATGTGCGTCCGGCATCCGGACCCTCGTACGCCGGTGTCAGCTTCGATGCCGAGGGCAAGCCGATCAGCCCCAGCAAGCGCGAGGCCGAGCAGCGTTTCGACGCCGACGGCACGCCGTATGTGGGGCCCGGCATGACGATCCACGTGCGCGGACGCGTCGGCGGCATGAAGGCCGACGCCGAGCTGCGCGTGATCTCGGTGACCGAGGAGGCGCGGCGCGTGGGATTCACCTTGGGCACGGTGGGCGGCTCGGTCGTCAGCGGCGAGGAGTCCTTCGACCTGGAGTGGCGGGAGGACAGCGACGAGGTGTGGTTCACCGTGCGCGCCTTCGACCGGCCGACGAGGATCCTGTACCGGATGCTGCCCGGACTCACCCGCCGGCGTCGCCGTCAGCTGTTCGCCCGCTATCTGCGGGCGATCTCACCGCTGTACGTGACACCCGTGTGATGGCCGGACCACTTCCGGTCGGCGATCCCGCACCGGCGGACGGTGGGCTCCCCGACGATCTCGCCCTCGATCCCTCCATTCCGTTCTCGGTATATCTGCACATCCCCTTCTGTCGGGTGCGCTGCGGCTACTGCGACTTCAATACCTACACGGCGAGCGAGCTGCGCGGCCTGAAGCAGGAGGAGTACGCCGGCACGCTGAAGGACGAGATTACGCTCGCCCGTCGCGTGCTGGGTGATGCTGGAGCGCTGCGGCCGATGTCGACGGTGTTCTTCGGCGGCGGAACGCCGACGCTGCTGCCCGCCGGAGATCTCGCCCGGATGCTGGATGCCGCCGTCGGCGCCTTCCGGCTCGAGCCCGGCGCGGAGATCACCGTCGAGGCCAACCCCGACACCGTCACTCCCGCCGTCGCGCGCACGCTCGCCGATGCCGGGGTGACGCGTGTGTCGATCGGCATGCAGTCGGCGGTCCCGCATGTGCTGGCGGCGTTGGACCGCACGCACGACCCGGAGAACGTCCGCACCGCGGTCGATGCGTCCCGCGACGCCGGACTCGACGTGAGCGTCGATCTCATCTACGGCGCTCCGGGCGAGACGCTCGCCGACTGGGAGGCCTCGCTGGACGAGGCAGTGTCGCTGACATCCGATCACATCTCCGCGTATGCGCTCATCATCGAGGACGGCACCAAGCTCGCGCGGCAGATCCGTCGGGGCGAGGTGCCGGCGCCCGACGACGATCTCCAGGCCGACATGTACGAGCTCGCCGATGCGAAGCTGTCGGATGCCGGATTCGACTGGTACGAGGTCAGCAACTGGGCGCGCCGCTCGACGAGCTCAGGGACCGCATTCGACAAGCGGTCGCGCCACAACCTCGCCTACTGGCGGGGGAGCGACTGGTGGGGCTTCGGTCCTGGAGCGCACAGCCACGTCGCGGGCCTGCGCTGGTGGAACGTGAAGCACCCGGCCGCCTACGCGCAGCGCCTTGCGGCGGGCGAGTCGCCGGCGGCGGGGCGCGAGCGCCCGGACGATGAGGCACGCCTGCTCGAGCGCGTGCTGCTGGAGAGCCGCATCGCCGAAGGGCTCGCGATCGACGTGCTCCCCGCAGACCGCAGGGAGAGGGTCGCCGGCCTCATCGCCGACGGTCTGGTCGACCCCGCCTCCGCGCTGCGCGGCCGCATTCGGCTCACCCTGCGCGGCCGCCTGCTCGCCGACGCGGTGGTGCGTGCGCTGACCGACTGATCTCCCGGCATCCGCACCCCGGTCGTTGAGCGAGGAATCGCACACCGTTTCGTCTCGCTCCGCCTACGGCGGTGCTCGCTCAACGACCGGGGTGGGGAGTCAGGATAGAATTGGCACTCAGAGTTGTCGAGTGCCAAGAGGGAGCATCATGGTCAGTGAGCGCGGACTCCAGGTGCTTCGCGCCATCGTCCAGGACTACGTCGAGACGCACGAGCCCGTCGGCAGCAAGTCGATCGTCGACCGCTACTCCTTCGGCGTGTCGGCGGCGACCATCCGCAACGACATGGCGCAGCTCGAAGACGAAGACCTCATCACCGCCCCCCACACCTCTTCGGGGCGGGTTCCCACCGACAAGGGGTATCGGGTCTTCGTCGACCACCTCGCCCGCATCCGTCCCCTCTCTGCGGCGCAGCGCTCGGCGATCGAGAGCTTCCTGACCGACCCGGCCGACTTCGACGACCTGATGGCACGGTCCGTGCGCGTGCTCACCCGGCTCACCGGCCAGGTCGCGCTGGCTCAGTACCCTTCGTTCGCGACGGCGCAGCTCACGCACGTCGAGGTCGTCGCCCTCGCGCCGAACCGCCTCCTGGTCATCCTCGTGACGGATGCCGGCGGCGTCTCGCAGCGCATCGCGCCGCTGCCGATCGATCTCGACGAGGCCGACCTCGCCGTGCTGCGCGCTCAGCTCGCCTCGGCGCTGACCGGTCGCTCTGTGCGGGACGCCTCCGAGCGTCTGACCACCCTCGTCGACGGGCAGAGCGCCCCGCGCATCGAGCCCGCCCTGCGCGCGCTCGGTGCGGCGATCGGCGAGGAGCTGGGCGAGTTCCGGCAGGAGAAGCTCGTCATGGCGGGTGCGGCGACGCTCGCGCGCCGGGAGCAGGACTTCCGGGGCAGCCTTCACCCGATCCTCGAGGCGATCGAGGAGCAGGTGACGCTGCTGCGGCTCATGAGCGAGATGCGTCCCGACGAGCAGGGGCTCGCCGCGAGCATCGGCACCGAGAACGAGCCCTTCGGCCTGCCCGAGGCCTCGATCGTCGCCAGTGACTACGCCGCCGCCGGCGGCACCGCGCGTCTCGGGGTCATGGGCCCCACGCGCATGGACTATCCGAGCAATCTCGCCGCCGCGCGGGCCGTCGCCCGCTACCTGTCGCGGATGCTCGACGAAGACGAGGCGCGCCGCTGAGCGTGCCGGCACGTACGCAGAAAGGTGATTGTGGCCGACCACTATGAGGTTCTCGGGGTGTCGCGTGACGCCTCCGACGAAGAGATCAAGAAGGCCTACCGAAAGCTCGCCCGCCAGCTGCACCCGGACGTGAACCCGGGTGAGGAGGCGGCCGAGAAGTTCAAGGAGGTCACCCACGCCTACGACGTGCTCAGCAACGCCGACTCCCGCCGCCGCTACGACATGGGCGGTGACGGCGGAGCCGGCTTCGGCGGTTTCGGAGGCTTTGGCGACATCTTCGAGACGTTCTTCGGCGCCGCGCAGGGCGGGGCCGATCGGCGCGTCCGCGCAGTCGCCGCGAACGCGGACAGGACGCCCTCGTACGCATCACGCTCGACCTCGGCGACGTGGTCTTCGGGGTGCACCGCGACATCGAGGTCGACACCGCGGTACTGTGCGAGACCTGCCAGGGCTCCTGCACGCAGCCGGGCACCTCACCGGTCACCTGCGACATCTGCGGCGGCACCGGGCACGTGCAGCGCCAGGCGCGCACGCTCCTGGGCAACGTCGTGACCTCGCAGCCCTGCGGGAGCTGCGAGGGCTTCGGCACCCGCATCGTCCACCCCTGCGAGGCCTGCCACGGACAGGGGCGCGTGCGCTCGCGTCGCACGGTCTCCCTCGACATCCCGGCCGGGGTGGAGAGCGGGCTCCGCCTGCAGCTGCCCGGCTCCGGCGAGGTCGGGCGGGGCGGCGGTCCCCACGGCGACCTCTACGTCGAGGTGACCGTCGCGCCGCACCCGACCTTCAGCCGTGAGGGCGACGACCTGCTGGCGACGCTCGAGGTGTCGATGACCGACGCGATCCTCGGCACGCAGACGACCATCGACGGGCTCGACGGCTCCGTAGACCTGGAGATCCGCGCGGGCGTGCAGTCCGGCGACGTGCTCACGATCAAGGGTCGGGGCATCACGCCGCTGCGCGGCTCGCAGCGCGGTGATCTGCGGGTGGGCGTGCAGGTGGTGACCCCGACGCGCATCGACGGCAAGCAGCGTGCCCTCATCGAGGAGTTCGCGAAGAAGACCAAGGCGCCCGGGCCGCAGCTGGCGCAGTTCCAGCAGGGGCTCTTCTCGAAGTTCCGCGATCGGTTCCGGGGGAACTGACCCGGTGGCCCTGCACTTCCTGACGCCGGATGCCGCGGCGGCCGCCGTCGGCGACAGCGTCGCGCTCACGGGCGGCGAGGCCAAGCACGCCGCCGTCGTGCGTCGTCTGCGCGTCGGGGAGGCCGTGACGCTCGGAGACGGTGCGGGCACTTGGCTGGAGGGCACGGCCGAAGAGGTGGCGCCGTCACACGTGGACATCCGCATCATCGCGCGCGCGGTGCATCCGAAGCCGGCGCGACGCATCGTGCTCGTCCAGGCGCTGGCCAAGGGCGACCGCGACGAACTGGCCGTGCAGGCGGCCTGCGAGCTCGGCGTCGATGAGGTCGTGCCCTGGCAGGCGGCCCGCAGCGTGTCGCGCTGGCAGGGGCCGAAGGCGGTCAAGGGGCGCGAGCGCTGGGAGAGCATCGTGCGGGAGGCGGCCAAGCAGGCGCATCGCGCCTGGGTGCCCGAGGTGTCCGCGCCGGTGACGACCGCGCAGCTGCGACAGCGCGCCGAGGCGCAGCGTCTGCTCGTCCTGGAGCCCACGGCATCCGATCGCCTCTCGGAGGTCGTCGCCGACGATCGCGACATCGTCCTCGTCGTCGGCCCCGAAGGCGGGATCTCGCCCGAGGAGCTCGCACAGTTCGACGAGGCCGGTGCCGAGCGGGTGCGACTCGGCGACACCGTGCTGCGCACCTCCACCGCCGGTCCCGCGGCGATCGCCCTGCTCTCGGCCGCCCTCGGGCGCTGGTGAAGCGTCCACGTCTACACTGGGAGCATGAGCGAACCCTCGATCTTCACCCGCATTCTCCGCGGCGAGATCCCCGCTGAGATCCTCGTGGACGACGAGCGCGTCTTCGCGATCCGCGACATCAATCCGCAGGCGCCGCTGCACGCCCTCGTGATCCCCAAGACCGAGGAGTACCGCGACGTGACCGAGCTGGCCGCGGGCGACCCGGCACTCCTGGCCGAGATCGTGACCGTGGCGAAGCGGATCGCCGAGGAGCACGCGAACGGCGAGTACCGGCTCATCTTCAACAACGGCGCCAGCGCCGCCCAGTCCGTCTTCCACGTGCACGCCCATGTGCTCGGCAACATCGAGGAGAACAAGCTCGTTGGCTTCTGACGATCACGACAGTGTCACCGAACGCATCTATGCGGACGGCATCGCGATGGTGCAGCTGCTCGGTCCGCAGGACCGGCTGCTGCGCATGCTGGAGAAGGAGCATCCCGAGGTCGACGTGCTCGTCCGCGGCAACGAGATCACGCTGACCGGAGCGACCGATGCGGTGGCCTCCGCGCGCCGGCTCGTCGACGAACTGCTGGAGATGACCCGCGCCGGACATGATCTCGCACCGGCCGACGTCACGACGTCGGCGCGCATGCTGCGTCAGGACGACGGACCGCGGCCGAGCGAGGTGCTCGGCGAGGCGATCCTGTCCACGCGCGGCAAGGTCATCCGCCCGAAGACGCTGGGGCAGAAGGACTACGTCGACGCGATCGACGAGAGCACGATCGTCTTCGGGATCGGGCCCGCCGGTACCGGCAAGACCTATCTCGCGATGGCCAAGGCGGTGCAGGCGCTGCAGCGCAAAGAGGTCCAGCGCATCATCCTCACCCGGCCCGCGGTCGAGGCGGGGGAGCGGCTCGGGTTCCTCCCCGGCACGCTGACCGACAAGATCGACCCGTACCTGCGCCCGCTCTACGACGCGCTCAACGAGATGATGGACCCGGAGCTGGTACCCCGGCTCATCGCCACCGGCACGATCGAGGTCGCCCCCCTCGCATACATGCGCGGCAGGACCTTGAACGACTCCTTCGTCGTGCTCGACGAGGCGCAGAACACCACGCCCGAGCAGATGAAGATGTTCCTGACCCGGCTCGGCTTCGGCACCAAGATGGTCGTCACCGGCGACATCACCCAGATCGACCTCCCGCAGGGCGCCTCAGGACTCCGGCTGGTGACGCGGGTGCTCAAGGACATCGACGACATCCATTTCGCGATGCTCACCAGTGCCGACGTCGTGCGTCACTCCCTGGTCGGGCGCATCGTCGATGCCTACAGCGAGTACGACGAGAAGCGCATGGCCGACCGCTTCGAGCGCGAGCAGGCATCCGAGTTCGCGAACCGTGCCGAACGTCGTGCGGCGCAGCGGCCCGGACCCCGTGACCACCGCCCCAAGCGAGGACGCTCATGATCGAAGTCAACAACGAGTCCGCGATCGACGTCGACGAGTCGATGCTGATGCGGCTGACCGAGTACAACCTCGCCCAGCTCCACGTGAGCGCCGATGCGGATGTCGCGATCGTCCTCGTCGACGAAGGCGCCATGGAGGCGCTGCACGTGCAGTGGATGGATGAGCCGGGGCCCACCGACGTGCTGAGCTTCCCGATGGACGAGCTGCGCCCGGGACCGACGGCCGCATCACCCCGGCGGGGCTCTTGGGCGACATCGTCCTGTGCCCGCAGGTCGCCGATGCGCAGGCGCAGGCGGCGGGCCATTCGCTCATGGACGAGCTCGTGCTGCTGACCACGCACGGCCTCCTCCACCTCCTCGGCTTCGATCACGCCGAGCCCGAGGAGGAGCGGGAGATGTTCGGTCTCCAGCGCGAGCTCATCAAGGGCTTCGCCGGCTACGACCGTCGCAGCGACCGATGATCACACCCACGCTGCTGCTCATCGCCGCGGTGCTCCTCGTCGCCTTCGGCGGGCTGGTGACGGCGATCGACGCCGCCCTCGGCGTCAGCTCCCGCGGCGACCTGCAGGACCTGGCCGAGGAGTCCCGGCATCCGAAGGCCCTTCTCCGCATCGCCGACGACATCGACGCGCACGCGAACGCGGTCGTGTTCATCCGGGTCATCGCCGAGACCGCCGCCGCGGTGCTGGTCACGGTGGCCTTCACCCTGTTCTTCGACAACATCTGGTGGGCGATGCTCGCCGCGGCCGTGCTCATGACGGGGATCTCCTTCGTCGTGGTCGGGGCGAGCCCGCGCGCATTCGGCCGCCATCATGCCGAGGCGATGCTCCGCACCACCGCCCCGCTCGTGCGAGGGCTGCGGGTCATTCTGGGGCCGCTCGCGGAAGGGCTCGCGCTGATCGGCAGCAAGGTGACGCCGGGAACCTCCCGCAGCTCCTTCACCTCGGAGGAGCAGCTGCTGAGCATGGTCGACGAGGCCGCCTCCAACGATCTGATCGAGGAGGACGACCGTTCGCTCATCCACTCGGTCTTCGACTTCACCGATCGATTCGTGCGCGCCGTGATGGTGCCGCGCACCGAGATGGTCACGGTCGACGCCGAGGCGACGATGAGCGAGGCGATGACGCTGTTCCTGCAGCGGGGCGTCTCGCGCATGCCGGTCGTCGACGATGACGCCGACGACGTCGTCGGCGTGCTGTACCTGAAGGACCTCGTGCAGTTCGCCTACCGCGACGACAGCGCCTGGCGGGGGAGTCGATCCGGTCGATCTCGCGGCCCGCGACCTTCGTGCCGGAGTCGATGCGAGCCGAGACCCTGCTGCAGCAGATGAAGCGCGACGCGGTGCACGTGTGCCTTGTCATCGACGAGCACGGCGGCATCTCGGGGCTCGTGACATTGGAGGATCTCATCGAGGAGCTCGTGGGCGAGATCGCCGATGAGTACGATCAGGTCTCCGCAGAGGTCGTGGAGATCGGCGCCGGTTCGTATCGTGTCAGCGCCAGGCTCGCGCTCGACGAGGTCGGCGACCTGTTCGACGTCGAGCTCGAGGATGAGGACGTGGACTCCATCGGCGGGCTCCTCGGCAAGGCGCTGGGGCAGATCCCGCAGCCCGGGGCGACCGCTCAGGTGCAGGGACTCGTGCTCACCGGTGGAGCCTCGCGCGGCCGGGGCCGGGGGATCGCGACCGTGTTCGTGGAGCGCGCGACGCGCGAGGAAGAGGAGGAATCGGATGCCTGAGACCACCCGGAGCGGATTCGTGACGTTCGTGGGCCGCCCGAACGTCGGCAAGTCGACGCTCACCAATGCGCTGGTCGGCGAGAAGATCGCGATCACGAGCGAGAAGCCGCAGACGACGCGCCGAGCGATCCGCGGGATCGTCAACCGCCCGCAGGGGCAGCTCGTGATCGTCGACACCCCTGGCATCCACAAGCCGCGCACACTCCTGGGTGAACGGCTCAACGACCTCGTCGAGCAGGTGCTCGGCGATGTCGACGTGATCGGCTTCTGCGTGCCGGCGACGGAGAAGGTCGGTCCGGGGATCGGCGCATCGTCGCCTCTCTGGACGGCTACCCGCGTGCGAAGAAGGTCGCGATCGTCACGAAGACGGATGCGGCGAGCCGCGACGAGATCACCGAGCGGCTGATCGAGGTGGACGCGCTGCGCGAGGACTGGGCGGCGGTCATCCCGCTGTCGGCGCTCACCCGCGAGCAGCTCGACGTGCTCGCCGATGAGGTGCTGTCGCTCATGCCCGAGGGCGAGGCGCTCTACCCCGAAGGCGTGATCACCGACGAGTCCGAGGAGGACCGCATCGCCGAGATCATCCGCGAGGCGGCGCTGGAGGGGTGCGCGACGAGCTCCCGCACTCGATCGCCGTCGTGATCGACGACATCGCCGCCCGCCCTTCGACAGGCTCAGGGACCGCGCCGGAGATCACCGACATCCATGCGAGCATCGTGGTCGAGCGCGACAGCCAGAAGGGCATCATCATCGGGCACAAGGGCTCGCGCCTGCGCGACGTCGGCGCCCGCGCCCGCGCGCAGATCGAGCCGCTGGTCGGCACTCAGGTGTTCCTGAAGCTGCACGTGCGCATCGCCAAGGAGTGGCAGCGCGACCCCAAGCAGTTGGGGCGACTGGGCTTTTGAGCTTTGCGGTCGCGCCTACTCGGTGAAGAGGTAGCCGCGACCGGTCTCGAACCCTCCGATGCGCAAGCCGCGACCGAGGAGAGCCTCCATCTCCGCGCGCAGTCGCATCCGCCATTCGTGTGCGGCATCGGGGTCTGAGGCACGCATCGACTCGATGTCGTCGGGGATCTCCAAGGTCTCGACCACGCTGTCGGCCGGCGGAGGTCCGGCGATGTCGGCGAGCGACCACTCGACATCGAGCCGGTCGCTCTCGTCCCCGGCGTCGCCACCGCCGAAGATGCCGTAGAGGTTCACGCTGTAGCCGGTCACCCGGGCACCGAGGACGGTCAGGAAGAAGTGCGCGTTGCGGGCAACGAGGGGATCGAACGTCCAGGTGATCCGGCCGACGTCGCGGGAGAACGCCCACTGGCGTTGGTGCTCTTTGAGCTCGCGACCCCAGCCCTTGCCGCGGTACTCGGGCAGGAGCGCGGTGATGTGGGAGTGCATCGTGCGCCTGCCGGGCTCGCCGAAGAACGCGATGGAGGCGCCGACCATCCGCTTCCCGCCGCCCTCGTCGTCGAAGAGCCCGACGACGTAGTTCCCCGACTGCTGCAGGGCGCGCAGGGTCCCTGCGTCGATGACGCGCTCAGGGCCCCGGACGGAGTCGAGCAGACTCTGGGCGTCGAGGAGGAGTTCAACGGTGTCAAGATCATGGATGGTTCGCACCACTTCAGTCTGCCCCTGCGAGGGCATCGGCGGAACCTGCGCGGCGCCCGTGTCGTCGGAAACGAGGGGATCTCAGACGTCGTGGGTGCTGCTGAGGGCGCGCGCGGCGATCGCGTGGCCCTGCAGAAGCCGCTCCTGCGGGCCGGCGCCGTCGAGGAAGGCGGCCAGCCACCCGGCGGCGAAGGCGTCTCCGGCGCCCACGACCTCGACGACCTCGACCGGGGGCGTCGCGACGAACTCCGCACCCTCGGCGGTGAACTCGGTGGCGCCGACCGCGCCGTCCTTGACGACCAGGTGGGGCACGCCGGGCAGCAGTGCCCGCACGTCCTCTGCCGTGGGGTGTTCCACAGCCCTTCGGCCTCGTCGCGCCCGACGAAGACGATGTCCGATCGGCGGGCGATATCGAGCAGGGCGGCAGGAGCGTCGGCGGAATCGGCCCATACCGCGGCGCGGTGGTTCACATCGAAGCTCAGCAGTGTCTCGCTCGTGCGCGCCACGCGGATCAGCTCTGCGACGAGCTCCGCGGCCGAGGCGGAGATGGCCGCGGTGATCCCCGAGACGTGGGCGATGCGCACCGTGTCCAGACCGTAGTCGGCGACATCGTCTGCGCTCATCCTGGTGGCGGCCGAGTCACGCCGGTAGTAGAGCACGCCGTGGCCCGGGTTCTTCAGGTACAGCCCGGTCGGACGCTCGGGGTCGATGCGCACCCGTGAGACGTCGACGCCGTCGGCGCGCACCTGATCGAGGATGCGCTCCCGAGAGCATCGGCGCCCAGGGCGCTCGCCCAGGCGGTGCGATGCCCGAGCCTGGCGAGATGGCGGGCGACGTTGCACTCGGCGCCGCCGGAGGCGATGTGGAACTCCTCGGCGGTGCGCAGCGGTTCGCCGGTGACGGGTGTGACCATGGCCATGGTCTCGCCGATGCAGAGGACCTCGGAGGGCTCGGGTTCAGGCATGTGGCTATCATGGCTACACTTCCGTCGCCAGACAAATCGCGCGCAGGGAAGCGCCCGCCGGAGGCCCGAGGGGGCGAAGCGCGTCGAGCGAGAGGACAGCAGGGGACGATGACCGAGACGGATGCGGCCCCGCTGAGCGTGCACGACAAGTCGTTCCCCGCGGATGCGGCAGGGCTCACCGTCGACGCGTTCCTCGCGACCGAGCCCGCCTTGGCCGACTTCTCCACACCGCTTTTTGCGCTGGCGGCCGAACCGCTCGCGCACAACATCACCACGATCGCCCGCTGGGCCGTGCAGCAGGGCGCCGAGCTCATGCCGCACGGCAAGACCACGATGGCGCCGAGCCTCTGGCACCGACAACTGGACGCCGGAGCAACGGGCATCACGGTCGCGACCGGCTGGCAGGCGCGGGTGGCGCTGCATGAGGGCGTCGAGACGGTGCAGATCGCGAACGAGTGTCTCGATCCGGGCTCGCTGCGTGCGATCTCGGCCCATCTGAGAGAGAACCCGCGCACGCAGGTACTGGCCTGGGCCGATTCCGTGTCGACCATCGCCCGGATGGAGGAGGTGCTGGGCGAGGTCGCGGAGCCGTCGCGCATCGGCATCCTGGTCGAGTTGGGCGCCGCAGGCGCACGCACCGGAGCGCGCAGCGCCACCACCGCCCGAGAGGTCGTGGCGGCCGTCCGCGCCTCGGGGTCGCTGCGCCTGGTCGGCGTCGCCGGCTACGAGGGGCACTCGCGCACGATCGCACGCCGTCGTCGGTGCGGGCGGTGGGTGCCTACCTGGCGGAGCTCGCCGCCTTCGCCGTCGAGGTCGCCGCGGAGGAGCCCCGGCACAGCTCATCGTCTCGGCCGGTGGCAGCGCCTACCTCGATCTCGTCGCCGAACATCTCGCGTCGTGCCGCGAAGCGGGGCTGCGCGTGGTGGTGCGCTCGGGCGCCTCCCTCACGCACGACGACGGCTTCTACGAGGACATCTCGCCGCTCAGCGACGCCAACGCTCTCGACCGGGACTCCTCCCTGCGATCGGCGATGGTCGGATTCGCGCGCATCATCTCGATGCCCGAGCCCGGTCTGGCCCTGTGCGATGCGGGCAAGCGCGACTTCCCCTTCGATGAAGGACTCCCGGTGCCGCTGGCGTGGTCGGCCGCACCCGGAGCCGCGGAGCAGCCCCTTCTCGACGCGCACGTGACGGCGCTCAACGATCAGCACCTGTTCCTCCGCCTCGCTCCGGATGCCGAAGGCCCGGCCCTCGGCGACGTCGTGCGCTTCGGCCTCTCGCATCCCTGCACCGCCTTCGACAAGTGGCGAAGGATCCCGGAGTTCCGTGCCGACGGGACGATCGTCGCCGTGCACGACACGCGATTCTGAGCACGGCGGCAGGAGGAGCATGAGCACGGTCATCCGCGGCGCGCGCATCGTCGTCGGCGACGGCGAGCCGACCCCCGCCGATCTCCTGCTGCACGAGGGACGCATCCGCGCCGTGGGCGTGGTGGAGGCGCCCGAAGACAGCGAGGTGATCGACGCGGAGGGCAGGATCGCGATCCCGGGCCTGGTCGACACGCACTCGCACGCCGACGCCGCGGTCTTCCGCGAGGACGTGCAGCTGGCGCTTCTGCGCCAGGGGGTCACGTCGATCGTGGCGGGGCAGGACGGCGTCTCCTTCGCGCCCGGCGATGGCGCGTGGGCGGGCGAGTACTTCGGAGCGATCAACGGGCGGCATCCGACATACCGCGGCGGCGGCATCGCCGCGCTGCTGTCGACCTACGACGGCACGACGCCGATCAACGTCGCCTGTCTCGTCCCCGCGGGCACCGTCCGCCACGAGGTCATGGGCGATGACGATCGCACACCGGATGCCGGCGAGCTGGTCCGCATGGTCGAGCTCGTCCGCACGGGCATGCGCGAGGGCGCCGTCGGCCTCTCCAGCGGCCTGGACTACGTGCCGGGGATCTTCGCCTCGGCGGAGGAGCTCGCGGCCCTGTGCGCGCCGGTCGCGGATGCCGGAGGCGTCTACGTCACGCACATGCGCGGCGGATACGAGGACAACTCCCGTGCGGGCATCGAAGAGGCGGAGCGGATCTGCCGCGCCTCGGGCGTCGGGCTGCACGTCTCGCACTTCCACGCCCGCGCCGACGAGGTCGAACGCCTCATGGGCGGACTGTCGGATGCCGGCGTCACCGCCTCCTTCGACATGTACCCGTACACACGCGGCAACTCCCTCCTGGCGATGCTGCTCCTGCCGCCCTGGCTGAACAGGCTCGGCGGCGAGCAGGCGGCCACGGAACTGGCCGACGGGCACGTCCGCGCGCGGCTGCGACAGGAGTGGATCCCGACCGTCGCCGCGCACCCCAGCCTGGGCGCCGCCTGGCCCGAGATGATCACCGTCTCGCACATCGCCGCGGACGAGTTCGCGTGGGCGCACGGCCGGACGCTCGGCCACATCGCCCGCGAGCGGGGACGGATGCCGCATCCGCCGCCTTCGACCTGCTCCAGGCCGCCAGGCTCGAGGTCGCCGTCGTGATGGCCGTGCGCGACGAGCGGCCCGTGACCGATCTCGGGAAGCTCTTCACCCTGCCCGGGCACCTCGGCGGTTCCGACGGCATCTTCATCGGCGCCCACCCGCACCCGCGAGGCTACGGCACCTTCGCGAGCTACCTCGCCGACCACACCGTCCGGCACCGCTACTACACCTGGGCGGCGGCCATCGATCACCTGTCGACGGGCGCGGTGCGGCGCTTCGGGCTCGGCGCCCGCGGTACTCTGTCACTCGGAGCGATGGCCGATGTCGTCCTCGTGGACGAGGATCGCGTCGCCGCCCGCGCGGACTACGCCGATCCGACCCGCCTCGCCGAGGGGATCGACGACGTCTGGGTCGCCGGCCGGCCGGTGCTCCGGGACGGACGGCTCACGGGGAGAGTCCGGGACAGGGCCTCCGCCGATCCACGAGACCCACCACACCAACGCAGAGGACGCACGACCCATGACCAAGACCGCCATCCGCGTCGACGACGCCCCGAAGCCCGCAGGCCCCTACAGTCAGGGCATCGTGATCGGCGACCTCATCTTCACCGCCGGCTTCGGCCCGCAGGACCCGGCGACCGGCGAGGTGCCGGAAGGCGTCGGCGCGCAGACGCGCCAGGTGCTGCGCAACGTCGCGGCGGTGCTCGCCGCCCACGGCGCCACGCTCGACGACGTCGTGAAGTCGACGGTGCATCTCGCCCACCTCAAAGAGGACTTCGCCGAGTACAACGCGGCCTACCGGGAGTTCTTCTCCGAGCCGTATCCGGTGCGCACGACCGTCGGCTCCGAGCTCGCCGACATCCTCGTCGAGATCGACGTCGTCGCCCGGGTGCCGCGCGTGACGGCGTGATGGTACGCTGTCGACATGCAGTTCGGCCTGCTTCTTCTTAGCTGCCGCGACGAGTCCTCGGACTAGGGCCTCTCTCGTCGCGGCGCTTGTGCTGGCCCGTTCCCGTTTGACGAAGAGAAGAAGCCCATCATGCAGAACACCCAGCGCCCCTCAGGCATGCCGACCCACAAGTACCGCCCGTTCCACGAGCAGATCGCCGTCGAACTGCCCGACCGCACCTGGCCGAGCCGGCGCATCACGCAGGCACCCCGCTGGTGCGCCGTCGACCTCCGCGACGGCAACCAGGCCCTCATCGACCCGATGTCGCCCGAGCGCAAGCGCGTCATGTTCGAGCTGCTCGTCGGCATGGGCTACAAGGAGATCGAGGTCGGCTTCCCCTCGGCGAGTCAGACCGACTTCGACTTCGTCCGCCAGCTCATCGAAGAGAACCTGATCCCCGACGACGTCACGATCCAGGTGCTCACCCAGGCGCGCGAGCACCTCATCGCGCGCACCTACGAGTCCATCGCCGGCGCCAAGCAGGCGATCGTGCACCTGTACAACTCCACGAGCGTGCTGCAGCGCGAGGTGGTCTTCCGCACCGACAAGCAGGGCATCATCGACATCGCGCTGGAGGGCGCGCGTCTGTGCCGCAAGTACGAGAAGACGGTCCCCGACACGCAGGTCTACTACGAGTACTCGCCCGAGTCGTACACGGGCACCGAGCTCGAGTTCGCCGTCGACGTCTGCAACCAGGTGCTCGATGTCCTGGAGCCCACGCCCGACCGCAAGGTCATCATCAACCTGCCGGCGACGGTCGAGATGGCCACGCCCAACGTCTACGCCGACTCGATCGAGTGGATGAGCCGCCACCTGAACCACCGCGAGAACGTCATCCTCTCTCTGCACCCGCACAACGACCGCGGCACGGCAGTGGCGGCCGCCGAGCTCGGCTACATGGCCGGCGCCGACCGCATCGAGGGATGCCTGTTCGGCAACGGCGAGCGCACCGGCAACGTCGACCTGGTGGCTCTCGGCGTGAACCTGTTCACCCAGGGCATCGACCCCCAGATCGACTTCAGCGACATCGATCACATCAAGCGCACGGTCGAGTACTGCAATCAGCTGCCCGTGCCCGAGCGCAGCCCCTGGGCGGGAGACCTCGTCTTCACCGCGTTCAGCGGCTCGCACCAGGATGCCATCAAGAAGGGCTTCGAGGCGATGGAGGCCCGTGCGGCATCCGAGGGGAAGACGGTCGACGAGATCGAGTGGGGCGTGCCCTACCTGCCCATCGACCCGAAGGACCTCGGCCGTTCCTACGAGGCCGTCATCCGGGTCAACTCGCAGTCCGGCAAGGGCGGCGTCGCCTACCTGCTCAAGACCGACCACGCGATCGATCTGCCGCGCAAGCTCCAGATCGAGTTCTCGGGCGTCGTCCAGGCCAAGACCGATTCCGAGGGCGGCGAGGTCACGAGCGAGGAGATCTGGGCGATCTTCAACGACGAGTACCTGCCGTCGGATGCCGCTGACGCCCGCTGGGGCCGCTTCGAGCTGCTGGCGACGCAGACCCGCAGCGACATGTCGGGCGAGGTCGTGCTCGACGTGACGCTGCGCGACGACGACGCCCAGATCGAGAGCACCGGGCGCGGCAACGGCCCGGTCGCCGCCTTCGTCGAGGTGCTGCGCGCGCAGGGCTTCGACATCACGGTCTACGACTACGTCGAGCACGCGCTTAGCGCCGGCGGCGACGCGCAGGCGGCCGCCTACGTCGAGCTGCAGGTCGGTGAGGAGCGGCTGTGGGGCGTCGGCGTCGACGGCGACATTTCCACCGCGAGCCTCAAGGCGATCGTGTCGGGCGTCAACCGCGCGATCCGCACGCGCGAGTCCGAGCTGGTCGCCGCCGCTCGTTGAGCGCGGGTAGGAACCGGTCGTTGAGCGACCATCGCCGTAGGCGGAGGGAGCGTCGTACTGAGCGAGCGAAGCGCGTCGAAGTATCGAAACGCGGCGAGAACGCGCACGTTGAGCGGTGTCCTCACCGCGTTTCGTCTCGGTCGCGCTCCGCGCGTCCTCGCTCAACCGCCGGGAGGGAGGGTGTCGTCTTCGGGGCCGGGCTTGACGATCGGGATCGCGCCCGTCTCCGCCGCCACCCGGCGGCGGTGTAGGCGGCGCTGCTCGGGCAGTGAGAGGTCGAAGATCACGGCGAGCACGCGGGTGATCGCCGTGACGGCGATGCCGACGATGGCCGCGATCACGAGGCCGACGCCGAAGGCGTCGAGGACGACGATGACGAGGCAGCCGAGAGCGGCGGCGATGGCGTAGAGCGAGCCCACGTGCATGATCGCCACGGGCAGCCCCATGATCATGTCGCGCAGCACGCCGCCGCCGACGGCCGCGCACATGCCGATGAAGACGGCCGGCACCGGGGGACGCCGAGGCTCAGCGCCTTGGTCGTGCCGAAGGCGCCGAACATCCCGATCACGACGGCGTCCAGTCCGACGATGATGCCGTTCACCCGGTTCAGGGCGCCGGCCAGCAGCATGCCGAAGAGCGCACCGCCGACCGCCGCGACGAGGTACCAGTTGTTCTGCAGCGTCGCCGGCGGCTGCCCGAGGAGCAGGTCGCGGATGAGACCGCCGCCCATGCCGATGAGGATGCCGATGATCGCGACGCCCAGGAGGTCCAGTCGTCGCTGCCCCTGGAAGCCGGAGGCGAACATGGCTCCCTGGATGCCGCCCAGTCCGACGGCGGTGAGATCGGCCCAGAACGGAATGGTGAAGAGCGGCTCGGTCACCCGTCCATTGTCGTGCCCACGGAGGATAATCGGGTAATGCCCACCTATCGAGACGAAGCGGTGATCCTGCGCACCCACAAGCTGGGTGAGGCGGATCGCATCGTCATGATGCTCTCGCGCCGTCACGGCAAGATCCGTGCCGTCGCCAAGGGCGTGCGGCGCACCTCCTCGAAGTTCGGGGCGCGGCTGGAGCCGTTCATGGTCGCCGATGTGCAGCTGTACGAGGGGCGTTCGCTCGATGTCGTGCAGCAGGCCGAATCGCTCGGGTCGTACGGGGCGGCGATCGCCGCCCACTACGATCGCTACACCGCCGCGCACGCCATGGTCGAGACCGCCGACAGATTGAGCGATGCCGAGGCGACGCGCGAGCAGTATCTGCTGCTCGTCGGCGGTCTCCGTGCGCTCTCGCAGGGCGAGCATGCCGCGCGCAGCATCCTGGACTCCTATCTCCTGCGCGTCATGTCGCTGTCGGGATGGGCGCCGTCTCTGCACGACTGCGCCCGCTGCGCCGCCCGGGGCCCCACAACTCCTTCGTCGCCCAGCTCGGCGGGATCGTGTGTGCCTCCTGCGCGCCACCGGGCAGCGCCCGGGTCGCTCCGGGCACGCTCGCTCTCCTGCATGCGCTGCTCCGCGGCGAGTGGGCGGTCATCGATGAGGCGCAGGAGTCGGATGCCGCATCCGCCTCGGGCCTCATCGGCGCCTATGCGCAGTACCATCTGGAACGCGGCATCCGGTCTCTGTCGCATGTGGAGGGAACGCGGTGACGCCCAAGCCGTACACGCACAAGGATGCGGTGCCCTATCGTCCGCTGGACTGGACGGGGCTGCATCCGCCGGCGTTCCCGGCGGTTCCCGCGCATGTCGCGATCGTCATGGACGGCAACGGCCGCTGGGCGAACAAGCGCGGACTCACGCGGATCGAGGGCACAAGGCGGGGGAGGAGGTCCTGCTCGACGTCGTCGCCGGAGCCATCCAGGCCGGGGTCACGCACCTGTCGGTGTACGCCTTCTCGACCGAGAACTGGGCACGGTCGCCCGAAGAGGTGCGCTTCCTCATGGGCTACAACCGCGACGTGCTGCACCGCCGCCGCGATCAGCTCAACGAGTGGGGGTGCGCATCCGCTGGGCCGGGCGCACGCCGCGGCTCTGGCGTTCGGTGATCAAAGAACTGCGGATCGCCGAAGATCTCACCCGCGACAACGACGTGCTGACGCTGACGATGTGCATCAACTACGGCGGGCGCAACGAGATCGTCGATGCGGTGCGCGCGATCGCCGAAGACGTGCGGGCCGGGCGGGTCAAGCCCCAGGCGATCACCGAGCGGATGCTGCGCCGTCACCTCTACATCCCCGACATGCCCGACGTCGACCTGTTCCTGCGCAGCTCGGGGGAGCAGCGCACCTCCAACTTCCTGCTGTGGCAGTCCGCCTACGCCGAGATGGTGTTCCTCGACACGCTGTGGCCCGATTTCTCCCGCACCGAGCTGTGGCGGGCGATCGAGATCTACCTCTCGCGCGACCGCCGCTTCGGCGGCGCCGTGGATGCGCCCGAGGCGTGAGCCCGCCCGACTCGCGGACATCCGCCCGTTCTGCGGACGAACACGCGACATCCGTCCGCGAATCGGGCACCTGTCCGCAGATCGGGCGCGACTCGGAGGAATAGACGCGAAGCGGATGCCGTTGTCCTCAGTGTGAGCGAACCCATCTCTATCGACATCTGGTCCGACATCGCCTGCCCATGGTGCTACATCGGCAAGCGCAACCTCGAAGAAGGGCTCGCAGCCACCGCGGGTGATGACGACGCTCCGCAGGTCACGGTGACCTTCCACTCCTACGAGCTCTCGCCCGACACCCCGGTCGACTTCGAGGGCGACGAGGTCGACTTCCTCGCCACCCACAAGGGCATGCCGCGAGAGCAGGTGCAGCAGATGCTCGAGCGCGTCACCGGCGTCGCGAAGAACGCCGGGCTGGAGTACCGCTTCGACATCCTCCAGCACACCAACACCGTCAAGGCGCACGAGCTCCTCCACCACGCGAAGGCGAAGGGCGTGCAGCAGGAGGTGGCCGAACGCCTCATGGCGGCGTACTTCACCGAGGGCAAGCACGTGGGACGCATCGACGACCTCGTCGAGCTCGCGGCATCCGTCGGTCTGGAGTCCGAAGAGACGCGCGAGGCACTGGAGTCCGCCCGCTATCTGCCGGCCGTGCGCCAGGATCAGGCGCAGGCGCAGGCCTACGGCATCCAGGGGTGCCGTTCTTCGTGATCGACGGCAAGTACGGCATCAGCGGCGCGCAGCCGGCGGAGACGTTCTCGAACGTGCTCCGCGACGTCTGGGCCAAGCGCGGCGCCGAGGCCGTCGAAGACGATGAGCCGGCCGCGGAGGGCGTCAGCGCCTAACCGGCGAGCGCCTTCTCGATCGCCGCGACGATCTCGGGGGAGTCGGGCTTCTGCTTCGGGCGGAAGCGCTGGACCGAACCGTCCGGGCCGACGAGGAACTTCTCGAAGTTCCACTCGACCCGGCCCCCGAGCCACCGGCATCCGGCGTCTCCTTGAGGGCCTTGTAGAGCGGGGCGGCGTTCTTGCCGTTGACCTTCACCTTGTCGTTCACCGGGAACGTCACACCGTAGGTGGCCGAGCAGAACTCCAGGATCTTCTCGATCGATCCGGGCTCTTGCCCCATGAACTGGTTGCAGGGGAAGCCGACGACGGTGAAGCCGCGGTCGCCGTAGGTGCGCTGGAGCTCCTCCAGCTGCGCGTACTGCGGCGTCAGCCCGCACTTGGAGGCGACGTTGACGACCAGGACGACGTCTGCGCCGTAGTCGGCGAGCGTCTTCTCCTCGCCTGCGGCGTCGGTGAACGGGATGCTGCGAACGTCGTTTTCTGCCATGTCCACAGCCTACGCGCGCGCAGACGCACAAGGGCCTGCGGGATGGGAGAATGGAGGGTGATGACTCTCACCGCCACTCCCGCCCCCGCGCTGCGCATCGGCCCGCTCGACATCGACGTGCCGGTCGTCCTCGCGCCCATGGCGGGCATCACCAACACCGCCTTCCGGCGGCTGTGCCGGGAGTACGGCGCCGGCCTCTACGTCAGCGAGATGATCACCTCGCGCGCGCTCGTCGAGCGCAACGACACCACGATGCGCCTCATCCGCCATCACGAGAGCGAGACGCCGCGCTCGATCCAGCTCTACGGGGTCGACCCGAGGACGATCGCCGAGGCCGTGCGCATCATCGTCGCCGAGGACCACGCCGATCACATCGACCTGAACTTCGGCTGCCCCGTGCCAAGGTGACGCGCAAGGCGGAGGAGCGGCCCTGCCGTGGAAGTCGACGCTCTTCGCCGAGATCGTCACCGAGGCGGTGAAGGCCGCCGAAGACGTGCCGCTCACGGTCAAGATGCGCAAGGGCATCGACCCCGAGCATCTGACCTTCCTCGAGGCCGGTCGCGCCGCAGAGGATGCCGGTGCCGCCGCCGTCGCTCTCCATGCCCGCACGGCGAGCGAGTTCTACTCCGGTCACGCCGACTGGAACGCGATCGGTGAGCTCAAGCAGGCCGTCACGAGCATCCCCGTGCTCGGCAACGGCGACATCTGGTCGGCGGCCGACGCCGTGCGCATGATGGCCGAGACCGACTGCGACGGCGTCGTCGTCGGGCGCGGGTGCCTCGGGCGCCCCTGGCTGTTCGGCGAGCTGGCCTCCGCCTTCGGCCCTTCGACGGGCTCAGGGGCCGCCACGGTGGCCGTCGACGCGACCCTCGGGTTCGTCGCCCAGGCTCTGCGTCGGCACGCGGAGCTGCTCGTGGAGTTCTTCGAGGACGAGGACCGCGGATGCCGCGACATCCGCAAGCACGTCGCCTGGTACTTCAAGGGCTACCCGGTCGGCGGCGACATCCGCACGCGACTGGCGACGGTGTCGAGCCTGGCCGAGATGGACGAGCTGCTCGCACTGCTGGACCACGACGCCCCTATCCTGGTGCTGACGCCGAAGGGCAGCGCGGCCGCGCCGGGCGCCCGAAGCGGCCGGCTCTTCCGGATCGCTGGCTGGAGTCCCGCGAGCTGGAGGCATCGGCGACCGAGATGCTCCGCGGCGCGGAGATCGAGAACAATGGGGATAGGGCGCTTCGACTCGTGTCGATCGCTCAGGAACCGAGGAGATCATGACCGACGGATACGACGCCGAGGACACCCGGCGCTTCTTCGTCGAGACGCATAGATCCGAGCGCGACGACTTCTCTCGCGATCGCGCCCGCGTGCTGCACTCGGCGGCCCTGCGGCGCCTGGCGGCCAAGACCCAGGTGCTGAGCCCCGCGAACCCCGTCGACTTCGCCCGCAACCGCCTCACGCACTCGCTCGAGGTCGCCCAGGTGGGCCGTGAGCTCGCCGGTCAGCTGCGGCTCTCGCCCGACATCGTCGACACCGCCTGTCTCAGCCACGATCTGGGGCATCCGCCCTTCGGACACAACGGCGAACGCGCGCTCAACGAGTGGGCCGAGGACATCGGCGGCTTCGAGGGGAATGCGCAGAGCCTGCGCATCCTCGTCCGGCTGGAGCCGAAGATCTTCGACGCCGAGGGCGTCTCGCACGGCCTCAACCTCACCCGCGCCAGCCTGGATGCGGTGTGCAAGTACCCCTGGACCGCGGAGCATCCTCTGGCCGATCCGGGCGGACGCCTGAAGTTCGGCGTGTACCCCGACGACGAGCCGGTCTTCGAGTGGATGCGGCAGGGTGCACCGGGACGCGTGCGCTGCATCGAGGCGGAGGTCATGGACCTCTCCGACGACATCGCCTACTCGGTGCACGACTTCGAGGACGCCGTCACCAACGGCTATCTGGATCCGGCACGTCTGACCGACCCGCCGAGCACGAGGCGTTGCTGAACGCGATCCAGAGCTGGGTGGGCTTCGACTTCACCCGTGAAGAGCTCGAGGAAGGGCTCTTCCGTCTCTCGCGCCTTCCCACCTGGGTGTCGTCGTTCGACAGCACCCGCCGGGACCTCGCGCAGCTGAAGAACCTCACCTCCGACCTCATCGGCCGTTTCGCGCGGGCGGCGACGACCGCGACGAAGGACGCGTACCCGGGGGAGCAGCTCACCCGCTACCGCGCCCATGTGGTCGTCCCGCGGGTCGTCGAGACCGAGATCGCGGTGCTCAAGGGCGTGATCGGCGCGGTGGTCGTCTCGATCGACGGCCGCAAGGAGCTCTACCGCGAGCAGCGCCAGGTGCTCAAGCGACTCGCGACGGCGCTATGGGAGCGAGGGCCGGAGGCGCTCGACCCCGCCTTCGCGGTCGACTTCCGCGCTGCAGGATCGGATGCCGCACGCCGCCGTGTCGTCGTCGACCAGGTCGCGAGCCTGACCGACCAGGTGGCGCTCGCCTGGCACCATCGCTTCGTCGGCGAGGTCGACGCCGCCTCGATCGGCGTCTGGTCGCCGATGGCGCCGCGCCCCGTGGAGATCGCCTGATGGCCCGCATCCGCCAGGCCGACGTCGACGAAGTCAAGGCCCGCACCAACATCGCCGACATCGTCGGCGACCGGGTGTCGCTCAAGTCGGCGGGCGTGGGCTCCCTCAAGGGCCTGTGCCCCTTCCACGACGAGAAGAGCCCGAGCTTCCACGTGCGCCCGCAGGTCGGCTACTACCACTGCTTCGGCTGCGGGGAATCGGGCGACGTCTACTCCTTCCTGCAGGCGATGGACCATGTGACCTTCGCCGAGGCGGTGGAGCGCCTGGCCGGGCGCATCGGCTATCAGCTGCACTACGAAGACGGGGGAGCGGCACCCGAGACGAGCGGGCGCAGCCGGCTCTTCGCCGCGAACACGGCCGCCGCGGAGTTCTTCCGCGAGCAGCTCCTTTCGCCCGAGGCCGAGATCGCCCGCAGGTTCCTCGGCGAGCGGGGCTTCGACGCGGGCGCGGCCGCCCACTTCGGGGTCGGATTCGCCCCGCGCGGCTGGGAGGGCTTGATCAAGGCGCTCACGGCCAAGGGTTTCACCCGTGACGAGCTCAGCGCCGCGGGCCTGGTCTCCACGGGTCAGCGGGGTGTCTACGACCGCTTCCGCGGACGGCTGGTCTGGCCGATCCGCGATGTGACGGGTCAGACGATCGGCTTCGGCGCCCGCAAGCTCTTCGACGACGATCAGGGGCCGAAGTACCTCAACACGCCCGAGACGCCGATCTACAAGAAGAACCAGGTGCTCTACGGGCTCGATCTCGCTAAGCGCGACATCGCCCGCGGCGACCCTCGTCGCGTGGTCGTCGTGGAGGGGTACACCGATGTCATGGCCTGCCACCTCGCGGGTGTGACCACGGCGATCGCCACCTGCGGCACGGCCTTCGGTGCCGAGCACATCAAAGTGCTCCGTCGCGTCATGGGTGACGACTCCGGCTCCGGCGAGGTGGTCTTCACCTTCGACGGCGACGAGGCCGGGCAGAAGGCGGCGCTGCGCGCCTTCAGCGAAGACAACCGCTTCAACGCGCAGACCTTCGTCGCGGTCGCCCCCGACGGACTCGATCCCTGCGACATGCGGCTCCAGCGTGGCGACGCCGCCGTGCGCGGGCTCCTGGAGCAGAAGGTGCCGCTGTTCGAGTTCGCGATCGACCGCCGGCTCGACGGCTTCGACCTCGCGACCGTCGAGGGCCAGGTCGGCGCACTGCGCGCCGCCGCCCCCATCGTCGCCGAGATCCGCGATCGGTTGATCCGGCCCGGCTATGAACGGGTGCTCGCGCGCCGCCTCGGCATGGACCCGACCGTCGTGCACGCCGAGGTCGAGCGCGCCGCCCGCGGCGGGGGAAAGCCGCCGCAACGGTTCGAGCAGCCGGTGCCCGAACCCTCGGATGCCGGAGAGGGCGCCCCGGTGATCAGCATGGCGACGCTGCCTCGCAACGCCGACACCGCCGTGGAACGCGACGCGCTCATCGGCGCGCTGCAGTACGGCCATCAGGTCGACCAGGAGCTTCTCGCCCGCGCGCTGGGCGGCCCCTTCCGCCATCCCGCGCTCGAGGCGGTGCGCGAGGCGGTGCTCGCGGCATCCGATCGCACCCGCCCGGGATGGTCGATGAACGCGATTCAGGTCGTGCGCGAGCCCTACCGGAAGCTCGCCGGCGAGCTGCTCATGGCCAGTTTCCCTGCGAAGGACGAGGAGGGCGCCGTGGCCTCGGTCACCGGGCTCGCCCGGCGCCTCATCACCCGCGATCTCGATCGGGAGAAGAACGAGCTGCTGGGCGCGGTGCAGCGGGTGCCGGCCGACTCCGACGGCGGGCGCGCGCTGCGAATGCGGCTGCGCGATCTCGACGCGGAACGGCAGCGCTTCGTCGAGTCCTGAGCACCACGGCGGCACTCGTCCGGCAGGATGGACATATGGCTCGCAGGGAATCCTCGTACGCGGTCGAGAGCATCGACCTGGTGATCGATCGCGTCGGGCAGGGCGGACCCACGCGTGCCGTCGACGGTGTGAGCTTCCAGCTCGCGGCCGGTGGGCTCATCTGCGTGACCGGGCCGACCGGGTCGGGCAAGACGACGCTCGTGGAGGCACTGGCGGCATCCGGTGAATCGAGCGTGCGGGTCGTGGGCGGTCAGGCCTACGTCGATGGGATCTCCGTGCGCCGGCCGGGCAGGAAGCGACGCCTTCTCTCCTACGTCACCGGGTACGTCGCGCAGGGCGCGGGCGCGATTCTCAAGCCGCAGTTCACGGCGGGGGAGATCATCGCCGAGCCCATCCTCTCCCGGCAGCGCCGGGTCAACACCAAGGCCCTGCAGATCCGGATCGCGACGCTCCTGGACGAACTGCACCTTCCGCTCGGGGCGGCCTCGAAGTACCCCTATGAGCTGAGCGCCGGGATGCGGCAGCGCATCGCCATCGCGCGTGCCCTCGTTCTGGAGCCGCGGGTGTTCATCGCCGACGAGCCGCTGGCCAATCTTGACGTGGAGGTCAGACGCGTCGTCTTCGACGCGATCACCCGCCGGCGCACGGAAGCGCACATGGGCGCGCTCCTGGTGACCAACAACGCCGCGTTCATCCGCGAGCTCGGCGCCGAGACGCTCATGCTGCGCGGCGGCCATGTGGTCGCGCGCGGCATCGGCAGCGAGCTGGACTGGTCGCCGAACGCGGAGGCCGATCAGTGGCTGCGGTGAGCAGTCCCAGGGTGTCATTCGCACCCCGCAGAATTTGCTAAGCTATTCGAGTTGCCCGCGCAGCGCGCGGCACATTCCCCGATAGCTCAATTGGCAGAGCAGCCGGCTGTTAACCGGCAGGTTGTTGGTTCGAGTCCAACTCGGGGAGCGAGCATCGCTCCCACTCCCTTGATTCTTCAAGGGAGTTTTTCTTTGTGGTCGGTCAGCAACAGCGGCTCAGAGGGAGGACACTAGTATCGGGCTCATGCCGAATCGTTCCCGCAAGATGGGTTGTGCTCTCGCTGGTGCGGCACTGGCCACCCTCGTGCTCGCAGGATGCGCCCCCGCCACCGACGCGCCCCGGGAGGACCCCTCTGCATCTCCCGCCCCGTCGGAGGTCGAGGCAGCGTCGACAACCGAAGACGGCTGCACGAGACCGGCGTGGATCGAACTCACGCCCGAGCGCGCGACCATCACTGGCGTCGTCGAAGACCAGGGCGAGCGCGAGTTCGCTCGGGGCACTGCCGATGTCAGGGAGGACGGCAAGATCACGTATACCGTCGCGCCGGGCGACGTCGACGACGTGATCGGTGAGCGATTCTGCATCAAGAACGGGAGAGCGATCTCCGCGCTGAACCACACGCGGACGATCCACCCCGACCAGGTGCTACGGCTCTACGCCAACCCCCACATTCGCTTCATCGACTACTACATCCCGCACGATGCCCCGAGGGCTTCCTTCAGATTCCGTACCAGAACGCGATCGAGGCGATGGGGGCCGCGGCCGACGCAGACGACATCGAGGCAATGCGCGCGATCTGGGCGGACACGCTCGCCGGCATGTTCACCGACCCGGCCGAGACCGCCGCGATCGAGCGTGCGCTCGACGCCGGCGACATCGACGTCCTCCAGCAGATGTTCTCGTAGCGCCTCGCACCTCTCACTGAGCGGGAGTGGAGAAGGGTTCGGCTCCCAGACCTCGGAAGAGGAACTCCTGTATCTCCCGCGAGAGCGTCGTGAGATCGGCGTCGGTCGCATTCCTCGCCGAGGAGATCGTCAGGTCGAGCAGCCCTTCGACGATCGAGACGGCCGCATCGAGCGAGCTCGCCCGGAAGACGCCGGATTCGAGCCCTTCCCTAAGGATGGATCGCAGGAGGGCCGTGTCCTCCTCGTCGACCATCTGGTACAGGGGGACGCCGTCGACGCCACGGTGCGAGAGCACGATGTCGAGCGCTGCGGCAACCTCCCAGCGATGCTCCAGGACATGGGTGAAATAGGTCTCGGCGTACGCACGCAGGCGATCGACCGGCTCGTGCGGCATGCATGCGGCCGCCTCCACTCGCGCTCCGAGCTCGCCGAAGACATCCTCGACGACGTGCAGCATGAGGGCGTCCTTCGACCCGAAGTAGTACACGAGCGCACTCTTGGCGACGCCGGCGCGACGGGCGATCTCGGCGAGCGAGGCGCCGTGGTAGCCGATCTCGTTGACCGTGGCGATCGCGCCCCGCAGGATCTGCGCGCGCCGCGCCGTCTCTGTGATGGTGGGGCGGTTCTGGTCGGCAGGCGGTGGTGGGGTGGGGTCATGCGGTCACGCTCCCTTCGCTCTCGGCCCCGGCGGGATGAGGAACTCGTCGATGAGGCCGGGCGCGGCCTGCGCCGCGAAGGCGACGGCGTCGGATGCCGCGACGTCGGGCGCCTCGTACACCGACCAGCCGGCAGCGGTCATGGCTGAGACGGTCGCAAGACCGAGCCGCTTCTGCAGGATCGACTGCCGTACGGCGATCGTGCTGACCGCGTCGCGGCGCAGCGCCGTCGTCGCACGGCTGAGCAGCCCCGAACGCACGACGAGGTACTCGCCGCGGATGGCGTGGCCCAGTGCGCGGTAGGCGATGACCGCGCCCAGAAGCGCGAGGACCCAGAATCCGAGCACGAGCCAGAGAATCCAACGCGGCGCTGCTCCGACCGCGACCGGATACCCGATCGCGCCGAGGAGCACGAGTGCGGATGCCGTCGCCCACCACAGCCGGCGGCGCAGCGCGGCACGCGGGTGGGGAGCGAGCGGGGCGCCGATCGGAGAGTCCTCGCCGAAGACCTGCCGCACGGCGCGAAACGCCACGCTCCGCGGTCCCCGAGGGAGGATCGAGGAGGGCTGCTCCATGTCCCAGATCGACAGACCGGTCGTGATGACCTGGGTGTCGGTCATCCGCATCCACCGCCAGAGCACGGGCTCGGAGATCGTGATCCCGCGCATGCGGGACTCGTCGCGGCTGACCTCCCGGGTGCTGAACAGGCCTCGTCGAGTGCGCAGGTAACTGCCGGAGGGAGTGCGCACACGCGCCAACTCGAAGCGCCAGTACGAGGAGAGGAAGCTCAGGCCCATCCCGACCGCACCGACGACGCCGCCGGCGACGAGCGCGATGAGCACGGTGCCGACCCAGCCCAGGGCGTCCCAGTCGAGCAGCCGTGTGGTGAACGCCCACAGGTCGAAGCCGAAGGTCGACGTCAGCCAGAAGGCTCCCCAGAGCAGGCCCGCCGCGGTGAGGTACGCCCAGATGCTGAACATGTTGTACACGACCCACCAGGGGCGGAAGGTGGCGAAGACCTCGACCGATTCCTCCGTCTCGTCGCCGGCGCCGGCGGGGACCTCGGATGCGGCCGCCTCGTCCTCGGGGAGCGGCTGGGCGCGCGGAATCGCGGCCGGACGGTCCAGGCCGAGCAGCTCACGGCGCAGCAGGGCGGCATCCGCCTTCCGCAGGGCATCGAGGTCCAATGCCGCCTCCCCGGCGGCGTTGTTCTGCCCCGCGCCCACAGACACCACCCGCAGCCCGGTGAGGCGGTGGCGAAGCCGGGCCGAGGTGTCGACGCTGCGGATGCGGTCGCGGCGCACCGAACGCTGGCGGCGCACGAGCAGGCCGGTGATCCGCTCGACCTCGGTAGGGGTGACGCGGTAGCGGGTGAAGGCCCAGCGGATCACGTCGGCGATCGCGCCGAGGGTGCCCCACGCGGCGACGAGGAGGAGCGGCCACAGCGTACCGAAGGAGGCCTCGACGTCGAAGACGGCGACGGCGACGACGGCGACGACGGTGGGGAGCATGGTGAGCACGCTCCGGGCGAGATCGACCCAGATCACCCGGGCGCTCAGCCGTCGCCACTGGTTCGTCTCGACGCTCGACTCCGCGGTCATGTCGCATCGCCCTCCGTGAGCTCGGCGACGACGGCGAGGCGGGTGGCGGCCTCCTCAGCGGCGGCGCGATCGAGCCCGACGACGCTGATCGCGCCATACGACGACGCGGTGGTCACCCGCAGTGTGGACAGACCCAGGAGCTGCTCCAGCGGTCCGCGCACGGCGTCGACGGTCTGGATGCGCGAACTCGGCGCGACGCGCCACTCGCGCACGATCCAGCCGTTGGTCGCATAGGTGGCGAGATCGGTGATCTCCCAGCGGTGCACGGCGTACCGCCACCAGGGTTCGATCGCGAGTTTGGCGAGCAGGATCACCCCCGCGACGACGATCGGCGCGAGAAGCCACACGCGCGCAGGTTCCCAGATCGCCCACGCGGTGAGGAGAGCCGCCAGCAGCAGCCCCCAGCTCAGGAGCGCCCGCAGCGCCCACCATGCCATGGCACGGCGTTCGACACGCAGACGCGGAGGGCGGATCTGGACGGTGTCGGGCGGGTTCGTCATCTTGGAGCCTCCATTGTTTGACCGATCGGACTAATCATAGTCCGATCGGTCAAGCGTGGAGGTCGACCGCCCTCAGCGTCCGGAGCCGCGGAGGGATCCGGTCACCTCGCCGGCGGGATCCATCACCAAACACTGGACCAGGCGGTCCTTCATCGTCGTCCACGACCAATCAGTGGGCTGAAGCATCGTGTAATCGAGAGCGGACTCCTCCCAAGCGGTGCCGACGAAGTCTTCGAAGGCCGGCTCGCACTCGGTGAACACGGCATCCCAGATCTCCTCATCCGAGGGGAAGTCGCCATCTCGGAGATCGAACTCGTGGAAGACCTCGAACAGATGCGGCTCCGAGCACGGCACAACGCTCGTCTCGGTGAACTCGGTCTCGCTGAGGTCCTCGGGGATGCAATCGCCGATCTTGAGCGCGAAGGCCCCGACGTTCGACTCCTCGAGAACTTGGCCGTCCTCGCCGCGCTCGGCGTCCTGCTGTCCCAAGACGGCGTCGAAGATCGCGCTGCACCCGGTGAGGGAAGCGACGACGAGAGAAGCGGCGCCGATGACGAGAAAACGGCGTGCACGAGTGGTCTTCATGAACTGTCCTTCGCTGTGAACGATGCGGGAGAGGGGCCGCGACAGCATCATGCGAAGGTGTTCCGGCCCGGTGGACGAAACTGCCACCGCAAAGAACAGTAGCGGAAAAAGTCCTCAGCCCTCGAGATCGTCCACGCCAGGCAGCCAGCTCGCGCCGGGCTTGCCCCAGCCGCGCTTCCGGGCGATCTTCTGAACGGTCTTCCAGTCGCCGTCCGAGAGCCGGTCGAGGTACAGGATGCCGTCGAGGTGGTCGAACTCGTGTTGCATGATGCGGGCACGCCAGCCGTCGACATCGATCACGACATCGGCACCCTCCAAATCGGTTCCCGTCACCCGAACCCGCTCGGACCGGCGCAGGGCGAAGCGCTCACCGGGGAAGGAGAGGCAGCCTTCGGACTCCAGCTCGGGATCGGGAGATCCCGGTACCAGCGGCGTCATCCACAGCACCGGATTGATGATCTCGCCGCGCCAGGGCTGCTCGTCGTCGTCGACGTACGAGTAGGTGTAGATCCGCAGCCCGACGCCCACCTGCGGAGCGGCCAGCCCCACACCTGGAGCGGCATCCATCGTCTCGTACATATCGGCGACGAGCTGACGGATCTCGTCGGTGATCTCGGAGACGGGGTCGGCGGAGCGTGCAGAACAGGGTCGCCCATGATGCGGATCGGAAGAACAGCCACGCCACAACACTACCGGGGCGTCACAGGCGGCTAAGGTCTTACTGTGAACGGTCTGCTGGGAATGTTGACGACTCAGGTCGGCGATGAGCTCGTCGAAGCCTTCCGCAACCCGGGCTCCTGTTCGGCATCCCCCTCGCCCTCGCCGGAGCGGTCTTCATGTCGCTGGGCGCCCAGTATCAGCACCGCGGCGTCACCAAGGTCGAGCGTCTCAGCGGCACCAATGCCACGACCGGGCTGACGCTCAAGCAGGTGCGCGGGCTCCTCACACGCCCGTCCTGGGTATCGGGCACCCTCATGCTCGGCACCGCGATCATCTGCCAGCTCGGCGCGCTCTGGGTCGCGCCGCTCATCGTCGTCCAGCCGCTGGGCGCGCTGGCGCTCGTGATCACGACGCTTCTCAACGCGCGCGTCTCCGGTCACGCCCCACACGGCAGTCGATCACGGCGATCATCGCCTGCGTCGGCGGTATCTTCCTGTTCGTGCTGTTCGCGGCGATCTACGCGACCGAGCGTCCCGTCGACGACCGGCAGCTGTTCATCATCCTCATCGCGCTGTTCATCGTGACGCTGCTGCTTCTGGGATGCTGGCTGATTCTCCGAAACCGCATGCGTGCGCTCTTCTACGTGACCGGCGCCGGGATCCTCTACGGGTTCGTCGCGACCCTCGCGAAGGTCGTCATCCGCCGGGTTCAGGACGGCAACTTCGAATGGTTGACGCTGCTGTGCCTGGTGTTCCTCGTCGGAGCGACGCTGGCCGGAGCCTACTTCGTCCAGACCGCCTACAGCTCCGGGCCCCCCGATCTCGTCATCGCCGGGCTCACCGTCGTCGATCCGCTCGTGGCGGTGCTCATCGGCATGCTCGTCCTGGGCGAGGCGGCCCAGGCGCCGGGATGGGTCTTCATCGTGTTCCTCATCGCCGGCGGCATCGCCGTCTGGGGCGTCATCGGACTCGCCCGTTACCATCCGCAGGTGCTCAGCGAGAGCCAGGAGCTCGGGATCACGCGGGGAGCAGCGGGGGCGGACTTCCGGCAGCGCCGAGACCCGGACGATCGGATGCCGCGGCGCCGCACACGGAAGGGGATCCGGGCCCTTCGACGGGCTCAGGGACCGGAACGGGCCCAGGGCCGGAACGGGCTCAGGGAGCAGCGATCCGCCGAGTCAGTAGTCCTGCTCGATGAGGTCCGGCTCGACCTGCGAGGCGGCGGCCTCATCGACGAAGAAGATCGTGCGCTTACGTCCCTTGGCGCCGGCGGCAGGGACGCTCGTGTAGCTGGCACCTGCCAGGGCCAGACCGAGCGCCGAGGCCTTGTCGGCACCCGTGAGCACGAGCCAGAGCCGCTTGGAGGCGTTCAGCACCGGGCGGGTGAGCGTGACCCGCTCGGGCGGCGGCTTGGGGGAGTTGCGCACGGGGAGCGCGGCGGCATCCGTCACCGTGACCTCCGGTCGATCCGGGAAGAGCGAGGCGACGTGCCCGTCGGGGCCGACGCCGAGGAAGCACACGGCGAAGGACGGCCAGGCCTGCTCGCCGTCACCATAGCGGGCCAGGTCGGCCGCATAGGCGGCGGCGGCCTCGTCCAGGCTCAGCCCGGACTCGGGCGGGGCGACCTCGTGGATGTTCTCCGCGGGGATGTCGAGGCGATCCAGCAGCGCCTCCCGCGACTGGCGCGAGTTGCGATCGGGGTGGTCCAGAGCGACGAACCGCTCGTCGCCCCACCAGAAGTGCACGCGCGACCAATCGATCGCCGCCGCATCCGGATGCTCCGCGATCGCCCGCAGCACGGCGCCGCCCATGGATCCGCCGGTGAGAGCGACGTGCGCGGTGCGCCCGTCGGAGGTGCGGGCGCGCATCCGCACGAGGAAGCGATCCGCGACACGGCGGGCGACCTCGGCGGGGGCCTTGTCGATGACGACGCGTCTGTCGGAGGATCCTGCGGCCATGCTCCTACGCTCCTGTCTCCGGCGGCCCGAGTTCTGTCCAGCCGGTCGTGATGACTCGACCGTACAGGGCATCCGGGTCCAGGCGCCGCAGCTCCTCGGCCAGGCACTCGCGCAGCGTACGCCTGGGCAGGTGCAGGTCGTGGTCCGGCTGGCCGGGCTGGGTGAGCACCGCGTGCCCGCCGCCGTGGCGTTCGAGGACGATGTCGCCGCCCGCGCGGGTCAGGCGGACCGACTTGATCCCCTCCTGCCAGTCGTCGGGATCCTCGTACGACCAGGTGACCGGGACGTCCAGGGCCATCTGCAGCCACCCGGCCAGCAGCGCGGTTGACGGCGAATCGGCCGCACCGCGCACCTCGGCGGCGGTGACCACGTCGAAAGGCGGCTGATCCAGGACAGCGGCCAACTGCTCGCGCCAGTGCGTCAGACGCGTCCAGGCGATGTCGGTGTCTCCGGGGGCATAGGTCCGGCTGAGGTGGGAGAGGCGGGCGCGCACGTCGGGGAAGGTCGCCGCATCCGTGATACGGCGCTGGGCGATCCCGCCGAGCGGCGAGCTCACCGGCTCCTCGGGGCCTCCTCCGGCCACCAGGCGACGACGGGCGCATCCGGCAGGAGCAGCCCGGTCACCAGGCTCTCGGCGTTGCCCGCCGCATCGCCGAAGGCGCGCAGCACGACGACCTCGCTCGCACCGGCGTCGCCTCCCACGCGGATCTGCGCGTCCAGGCGCGCCTCGCCCTCGCCGATGCTCAGCACGATCACGCGCATCGGATGTTCGCGCGAGGCATCGTTGGCCGCATCGATGGCCGCCTCGGCGACGCCGTTGCGCGCGGCGATGACGAGCGTCAGCACGCGACCGAGGGCGACCGCGCCGCCCTCCTCCCGCACGTTGACGAGCTGCTTGGCGACCTTGCTGACGGTGGTGTCGGGCAGATCGATGATCACGGACGCCTCCAGACGCGGCCGTCGCGGGCCAGAAGTTCATCGGCCGAGGGCGGACCCCACGACCCGGGCGAGTACTGCTCCAGCGGACCGCCCTGCTCCGCCCAGTACTCCTCGACGGGATCGAGGATCTTCCAGCTGAGCTCGACCTCCTCGTGGCGGGGGAACAGCGGCGGGTCGCCCAGGAGCACGTCCAGGATGAGGCGCTCGTAGGCCTCCGGGCTCGCCTCGGTGAAGGCATGGCCGTAGCCGAAGTCCATCGTCACGTCGCGCACCTGCGTGCCGGCGCCGGGCACCTTCGAGCCGAACCGGATCGTCACGCCCTCATCGGGCTGCACGCGGATCACCAGGGCGTTCTGACCGAGCTCGGTCGTGCTGTCCTTGCCGAACAGATGCTGCGGCGCCCGCTTGAACACCACCGCGATCTCGGTGACGCGGCGTCCGAGCCGCTTGCCCGTGCGCAGGTAGAACGGCACGCCCGACCACCGCCGGGTGTTGATCTCGAGCTTGAGCGCGGCGTAAGTCTCGGTCGTGGACTCGGGGTTCATCCCCTCCTCCTCGAGGAAGCCGTTGACCTGTTCTCCGCCCTGCCAGCCGCCCGCGTACTGTCCGCGGGCCGTCGCCTGGGAGAGGTCCTCGGGAAGCGAGACCGCGGCGAGCACGGTCTCCTTCTCCGAGCGCAGGTGCTCGGCGGACAGGCTGATGGGCTCCTCCATCGCGGTGAGCGCCAGCAGCTGCAGGAGGTGGTTCTGGATGACGTCGCGCGCCGCGCCGATGCCGTCGTAGTAGCCGGCCCGGCCCCCACGCCGATGTCCTCGGCCATCGTGATCTGCACGTGGTCGACGTAGTTGCGGTTCCAGATCGGCTCGTACAGCTCGTTCGCGAAGCGCAGCGCGAGGATGTTCTGCACCGTCTCCTTGCCGAGGTAGTGGTCGATGCGGAAGATCGAGTCGGCGGGGAACGCCACTTCCAGCGCCCGGTTGAGGGCGCGCGCCGACTCCAGGTCGTCGCCGAAGGGCTTCTCGATGACGACGCGACGCCAGCAGTCGTCGTCGTTCGCGTCGCCGACGAGCCCGGACTCCTTCAGCTGCTTGGCCACCAGAGGGAAGTCCTTCGGCGGGATCGAGAGGTAGAAGGCGTGGTTGCCCATCGTCCCCGCTCGACATCCAGCTTCTCGACGGTCTCGCGCAGCCGGCGGAAGGCGTCGGCGTCATCGAAGGTGCCCTGCACGAACCGGATGCCCTGGAGGAGCTGCTCCCACGTCTCCTCGCGGAACGGGGTGCGGGCGTGCTCCTTGACGGCCTCGTAGACCACCTGGGCGAAGTCCTGGTCCTCCCAATCTCGGCGGGCGAAGCCGACGAGCGCGAAGCCCGGTGGCAGAAGCCCGCGATTGGCGAGGTCGTAGACGGCGGGCATGAGCTTCTTGCGCGAGAGGTCGCCGGTGACACCGAAGATCACCAGGGCGCTGGGCCCGGCGATCCGGTTCAGCCGGCGATCGTCGGGATCGCGCAGCGGGTTGTTCCCGCGAGAGAGGGGGACGGTCATCGGGGGAAGGCTCTCCTACTGGGCGGCGGTGAAGATGTCGACGATGTCTTGCGCGCCCTCGGTGATCGTCAACGTGACGACCGGCCGGCCGTGCTCGGCGAGGACGGCGGCGTCACCGGCGGCCTGGGCCTCGATGAGCTGACCGAAGGTGAAGGGCGCTCGGGGATCTCCAGGTCGACGTCCGTGCGCTCGAGGATCTGCAGGAAAACGCCCTGCGCCGGACCGCCCTTGTGGTACTGGCCCGTCGAGTGGAGGAACCGGGGCCCCAGCCGAAGGTCGCGGGGCGGCCGGAGTCCGCGGCGACCATCTCGCGCAGACCCTGGAGCTGACCGAGCTCGAGCCTGTTGACGTAGGCCTGCACCGAGACGTAGCCGTCGTCGGGGAGCGTCGCCCACAGCGCGTCGAGGACGCCGGCGATCGTGCCGGATGCCGCCAGGGCAGGATCGCTCACCCGGACCTCGATCCCGTCCTCCTCGAAGGCGGCGGGGCGGGTTCGGGGCGTGCGTCCAGCAGACCGCGCGCGGCGATCTTGGCGGACTCGACGTCGGGCTGATCGAAGGGTTGATGCCCAGCATCCGCCCGGCGATCGCCGTGGCGTACTCCCACACGATGAACTGCGCGCCCAGCGTGCCGCTGACGAGGATCTCTCCCTCGTGACGCTCGCGCATGTGGAACACGTTCGCGTCGTCGACGAGACGGAGGACCTGTAGGTCGGCGGGGCGGGAGTCCAGCTCCGGGGAGACGGGCAGCAGGACGACGGGGAGGATTCCCGTCCCCTCCTTGCCGGTGGACTCCGCCACGAGCTGCTCGATCCAGTCCGGAAGGCCCACGATGTGCGTGCCGTCGGTGATCAGGCCCAGCTTGTCGCGGCGGGGCTCGCCGCCAGCGATGGCGGCGGCGAGGATGAGGGCGGGGTTCTCCGGACTGTCGACGGCGACCTGCAGGAGTGAGGCCTCCGCCTCGTCCAGCAACTCGGCGATGTCGACGCCGGCGAGGCCGGTGGGAACGAGGCCGAACGCCGTCAGCGCCGAGTAGCGGCCGCCGACATCCGGATCGGCGTTGAAGACGCGGTACCCGTCGGCGCGTGCCGCGACATCCATCGGGGAGCCGGGATCGGTGACGACGACGATGCGCTCGGTCGGCTCGATGCCGATGTCGCGGAAGGCCGCCTCGAAGGTGCGCTTGGCCGAGTCGGTCTCGACGGTCGAGCCCGACTTCGAGGAGACCACGAGCACCGTCTTGGTGAGGTCGCCGGCCTCGCCGTCGCCGTCGACCGCGGCCAGCACCTGCCCGGGGCGGTCGAGTCGAGGATCACGAGCGGAACCCCGGCGGTCTGCGCGATGACCTCGGGAGCCAGCGACGAACCGCCCATTCCGGCCAGCACCACGCGGGTGACGCCCTTCTCCACGAGCTCGGCGCGCAGAGCGAGGATCTCGTCGACGAGAGGACGAGACACCGAGACGGCGTCGACCCAGCCGAGGCGCTTCGATGCTTCGTCCTCCGCCTCCGGGCCCCACAGGGAGGAGTCACCTGCCGTGATCGCCGAGGCGACGAGGCTTCCGACGAGACCGGGAAGGGTCTCGTCGACGACGGCCTTGACCCGGCCGCTGAGGTGGATCGCGACGCTCATCGCTGCGCCTCCAGGGCCTCGGCGACCTGCTCGAGCAGGCCGTGCCAGGAGTCGATGAACTTCGCCACGCCCTCGTCCTCGAGGACCTGGGTCACGTCGGCGAAGTCGATGCCGAGATCGGCGAGACCGGCGAAGACGGCGCGGGCGTCGTCATAGTGCGCCGTGATCGTGTCGCCGGTGACCTCGCCGTGGTCGAAGGTCGCCTCGAGCGTCTTCTCGGGCATCGTGTTGACGACGCCCGGTGCGACCAGTTCGGTCACGTACAGCGTGTCGGGGAGTGCCGGGTCCTTCACGCCGGTCGACGCCCACAGCGGGCGCTGCGGGTTGGCTCCGGCGGCGAGGAGCGCCTGGGCGCGGTCGCCGGCGAAGGTCTGCTCGTAGAGCTCGTAGGCGAGGCGGGCGTTGGCCAGGCCGGCCCTGCTCTTGAGAGCGGATGCGGCATCCGATCCGATCGCCTCGAGGCGCTTGTCGGTCTCGGTGTCCACACGCGACACGAAGAAGCTCGCCACGGAGTGGATGGTCGACAGATCGATCCCGGCGTCCTTGGCCTTCTCCAACCCGGACAGGTAGGCGTCGATGACCTCGGCGTAGCGCTCCAGGCTGAAGATGAGCGTGACATTGACGCTGACCCCGGAGGCGATCGCCTCGGTGATCGCCGGGAGGCCGGCCTTGGTGGCGGGGATCTTCACCAGCAGGTTCGGGCGGTCGATCTCTGCCCACAGCTGCTTGGCCTGGGCGATCGTGCCCTCGGTGTCGTGCGCGAGATCGGGGGAGACCTCGATCGATACGCGGCCGTCGACGTGCCCCGTCGACTCCCACACCGGGCGGAACACGTCGAGGGCGGCGGCGACGTCTTGCGTGGTGGCGGCGAAGACGGCCTCCTCGGCAGAGGCGCCGGTCTTGGCCAGCTCCGACACCTGTGCGTCGTAGGACGAGTCGTCGGGGTTCGTGATCGCGCCCGCGAAGATCGTCGGATTCGTTGTGACGCCGACCACGTTGCGGGTCTGGATCAGCTCACTGAGATTGCCGGAGGTGATGCGGGTGCGGGAGAGGTCGTCGAGCCAGATGCTGACGCCCTCGTCGGACAGACGGGAGGTGGGGTGCTCATGCGTTCTCCTTGAGGGTCTCGCGTGCGGCAGCGACGACCGCGTCGGCGGTGATGCCGAACTTCTCGAACAGAGTCTTGTAGTCGGCGGAGGCGCCGAAGTGGTCGATGCCGACCGAGCGGCCGCGGTCGCCCACGATGCCGCGCCAGGTCAGCACGGAGCCCGCCTCGACCGAGACGCGGGCGGTGACGGATGCCGGGAGGACCGACTCGCGGTACTCCTCGTCCTGCTCGGCGAACCATTCCAGAGACGGCGCCGAGACCACGCGGGCGTTCACGCCCTCGGCGGCGAGCGTCTCGCGGGCGGTGACGGCCAACTGCACCTCGGAACCGGTGGCGATGAGGATGACGTCGGGGTGCCGTTCGGCGCCTCGGCCAGCACGTACGCGCCCTTGGCCGCGCCCTCCGCACTCGCGAAGACCTCGCCGGAGGCGTCGCCCTCGCCGCGGGCGAACACGGGGATGTTCTGCCGCGTCAGGGCGATGCCGACCGGGCCGCCGTGGCGGCGCAGCGTCTCGAGCCAGACGACGGCGGTCTCGTTCGCGTCGGCCGGACGCGCGATCGTGAAGTTCGGGATCGCGCGCAACGTGGCCAGCTGCTCGACCGGCTGGTGCGTGGGGCCGTCCTCGCCGAGGGCGACCGAGTCGTGGGTCCAGACGAAGATGCTCGGGATGTCCATGAGCGCGGCCAGACGCACGGCCGGGCGCATGTAGTCGCTGAAGATCAGGAACGTCCCACCGAAGGAGCGGGTCAGCCCGTGCAGCTGGATGCCGTTGATGATCGCGCCCATGGCGTGTTCGCGGATGCCGAAGTGCAGCACGCGGCCGTAGGGATCGCCGGACCACTCGCCGGTCGACCACTCGGCCGGGACGAAGGACTTGGCGCCCTTGATCGTGGTGAGGTTCGACTCGGCGAGGTCGGCCGATCCGCCCCAGAGCTCGGGGAGCTCGGCGGCGAGGGCGTTGATGACCTGGCCGGAGGCGGCACGGGTGGAGACGTCCTTGCCCGCCTCGAAGGAGGGGAGGACCGCGGCGATGTCGCCGGGCAGCTCGCGCGCCTGCAGACGGTCCAGCAGTGCCTTGCGCTCGGGATTCGCGGCCGCCCAGGCGTCGAAGGACTCCTGCCAGGCGGCGCGCGCCACGGCGGCGCGGTCGGCGAGCGCACGGGTGTGCGCGATCACATCGTCGGCGACGACGAAGGTCTCTGCCGGGTCGAAGCCCAGCACCTCCTTGGTCGCGGCCAGCTCCTCGGCGCCGAGCGCGGAGCCATGGATCTTGCCCGTGTTCTGCTTGCCGGGCGAAGGCCAGCCGATGATCGTCTTCAGGATGATCAGGCTCGGCTTGCCGGTCTCCGCCTTGGCGGCCTCGATCGCCGCGTAGAGCTCTGCGACATCCTCGGCGTACTCGCCGGTCTTCTTCCAGTCGACCGTCTGCACATGCCAGCCGTAGGCCTTGTAGCGGGCGGCCACGTCTTCCGAGAAGGCGATGTTGGTGTCGTCCTCGATGGAGATCTGGTTCGAGTCGTAGATCGCGATGAGGTTGCCCAGCTGCTGGTGGCCGGCGAGCGAGCCTGCCTCGCTCGTGACGCCCTCCTGCAGGTCGCCGTCACCGGCGACGACGTAGACGAAGTGGTCGAACGGGCTCTGGCCGGCTGCGGCATCCGGATCCAGGAGACCGCGCTCGTACCGGGCCGCGTAGGCGAATCCCACGGCAGAGGCGAGACCTTGGCCCAGGGGACCGGTGGTGATCTCGACGCCGTCGGTGTGCCCGTACTCCGGGTGCCCCGGTGTCTTCGAGCCCCAGGTGCGCAGCGCCTTCAGGTCATCCAGCTCGAGGCCGAAGCCGCCCAGGTAGAGCTGCACGTACTGGGTCAGCGAGGAGTGACCCGCGGAGAGGATGAAACGGTCGCGGCCGAGCCAGTCCGCATCCTTCGGGTCATGACGCAGCACCCGCTGATAGAGGAGATACGCCGCGGGGGCGAGGCTCATCGCGGTGCCCGGGTGTCCGTTGCCGACCTTCTCGACGGCATCCGCCGCCAGCACGCGCGCCGTATCCACGGCACGTCGGTCGAGGTCATCCCACTGAAGATCGGTCACAGCTGAGCCCTTCTTGACTGTTGAGGTCGGGCGCCCGGACTGCCTGCGCTTTCCGCGGCATCACGGAGGGGCACAAAGTGCGACGGGCGCGCAAGTGGTCTTCAGCATAGCGGGGACGCCACATCCCCGCGCCGGACCGCCCGGCGCCTGCCGCGCGTCCTCTGGGCACTCGCGGCGTCACACAGTGACATAGACTGGAGGGAGCTGTCATCAGGCGTGCGCGGAGGAGGCGATCACATCTCGACCTTGACCCATCGCACCGTCCCCGAACGCTCGCTCGGTCGCACGATCCGCGGATACATCGCACTCACCAAGCCGCGCGTCATGGAGCTGCTGCTGGTGACGACGGTGCCGGTGATGATCCTCGCCGAGGGCGGATTCCCGAACCCGTGGCTGGTCCTGGCCACGGTGATCGGCGGCACGATGAGCGCAGGTTCCGCCGCGTCGTTCAACATGTACCTCGACCGCGACATCGACGTCCACATGCACCGGACGGAGAACCGCCCTCTCGTGACGGGCGAGGTGTCGCCGCGCGGCGCGCTCGTCTTCTCCTGGGTGCTCGCCGTGGGCTCCACCGTGTGGCTCTGGCTCACGACCAACTGGCTCGCCGCAGCACTGTCGGCCTTCGCGATCTTCTTCTACGTCGTCATCTACACGATGATCCTCAAGCGCCGCACGGAGCAGAACATCGTGTGGGCGGCATCGCCGGCTGCTTCCCCGTCGCGATCGGCTGGTCCGCGGTCACGGGATCGCTCGGCTGGCCGATGCTCGTGCTGTTCGTCCTGGTCTTCCTCTGGACGCCGCCGCACTACTGGCCGCTGTCGATGAAGTACAAGGACGACTACGACGACGTCGACGTCCCGATGCTCGGCGCCACCCGGAGCCCTTCGCAGGTCGGACTCCAGATCATCCTCTACGCCTGGGCCACGGTCGTCTGCTCGTTGCTGCTCGTGCCGATCGCGGGCATGGGCCTGGTCTACACCGTCTCCGCGGCCGTGTTCGGCGGCTGGTTCATCTACGAGTCCCATCGGCTCTACACGCGAGCGGTGCGGGGCACGGAGCCGCGGCCGATGCGCGTCTTCCACGCCTCGATCACCTATCTGACCCTCATCTTCGTCGCTGTCGCGGTCGATCCGCTGCTGCCCTTCTGATCGTCGTTCTGTGACGTCATCGTTCGTCACAGAGATTGATCCGCGTCGCGCTGTCACCCACGGTAGAAGCACCGAACACACCAACGGTGATCCGAAAGAGGCGCACACATGACCACCGAGACCCCGGAGCCCGCTGCTCCCGAACGCAAGAAGAAAGCCTGGGTGACCCCGGTCGCCTTCGTCGCCGTCGCCGTCCTCGCCGCCACAGCCGGCGTCCTGGGCGCGCGCAGCCTCGGCGGCGGCCCGCAGCCGCAGGCCACCGGATCGGATGAGGGTGCCGCGCAGGCGGCGTCCGTGCAGGTCCAGTACGGCGAGGCGCGCGGCACGGTCCACCAGGACGAGCCCCTCGTCAGCACCGACTGGCTCGCCGAGAACCTCGACGACCCGAACCTCGTCATCATCGAGGTCAGTGAAGGGCGATCCAACAGCACCCTGACCAGCTATGACGTCGGACACATCCCCGGCGCCGTGGAGTTCGTCTGGTACCGCGACTTCGTCGAGCAGCTCAACCGTGACCTGGTCGACCGCGAGCAGTTCACCGCACTCGCGCAGTCGGCGGGCATCGACGACGACAGCACCGTCGTGATCTACGGCGACGCGAACAACTGGTTCGCCGCCTACGGCGCCTGGGTCTTCAAGCTCTACGGCTTCGAGGACGTGCGCCTGCTCGACGGCGGTCGTGCCGCCTGGGAGATCGAGGGTCGCGAGCTCAGCCCCGTCGCCCCCACCCCTGCACAGGGCAGCTGGGAGGCGCTCGCGCCGAACTCCGACATCCGCGCCTTCCAGTCGGAGGTGCTCGACGTCGTGAACGGCGAGATCGACGGTGTGATCATCGACATCCGCGGACCCGCCGAGTACAACGGCGAGATCGGCGTGGCCGAGGGCTTCGGCGGCGAGGCCGCGGCGAAGTGGGGCCACGTCCCCGGGGCCGTCAACTCGCCCTGGGCCTCATCGTCAACCAGCCCGACGCCGGCGGCGACGGCACCTTCGTCGATGTCGAGGCGATCAAGGCGCACTACGCGGAGCTCGGCGTCGACGGCACCAAGCCCATCTACGTCTACTGCCGCATCGGCGAGCGGGCAAGCCACACGTGGTACGCGCTCAGCCAGCTGCTCGGCTACGACGTGAAGCTCTACGACGGCTCGTGGACCGAATGGGGCAATTCCGTCGGCGTGCCCGTCGAGAACCCCACGCTCGAAGCCTCGGGCGGCTACAGCGGCCTGTGGGGCGGCGAAGACTGAAGGTGACCGCTCCTTCGACGTCGACGACTGCCGGCGCTCCCGAGAACGGGGGCGCCGGCGGTCCGCGTGTGCTCGGCTGGACCCGCGCCGACACGGTGCGCACGATCGTGGCCGTCCTGATCGCCGTGGCGCTCTTCATCACGGGCCTTGTGCTGCAGGCGGGGCGTGGCCCGGGAACAGGACCGACGGCATCCTTCGCGCTCCTGACGGGCGTCTCGCTGGGCATCCTCTTCGAGCGCGGGAGGTTCTGCTTCTACTGCATCTTCCGCGACCTCTTCGAGAAGCGGAACAGCCGCGGCACCTACTCGATCCTCGTCGCGCTGGCGGTGGGGCTCGTCGGCTACACGATCGTCTTCTCGCTGCGGCTGCCGATCCCTCAGCCCGGAGACCTGGCACCGGGAGCGCACGTCGGGCCGGTGAGCCTCTCGCTCGTGCTCGCCGGGTTCACCTTCGGGCTGGGCGTGGTCATCTCAGGCGGATGCATAGGCGGGCACCTCTACCGACTCGGTGAGGGGAGCCTCCGAGCGCTGCCTGCTCTCGCCGGTGCGATCCTCGGCTTCGGACTGGGCTTCCTCACCTGGAACGCGATGGCCACGACCTTCACGCTCAACGCCCCGGTGCCCTGGCTTCCTGCGGCAGCCGGCTATGTGCCTGCGGTGATCCTGCAGCTCGCGATCCTCATCGCCGTGGGCGTGTGGCTGCTCAAGTGGAATCCGCCGGTGGAGGCGCGCGCCGAGCGCGTGATCGATGCGACCGAGATCCGGCGCACGCTCTTCTTCAAGCGCTGGCCCGCACTTCTCACCGGTGCGCTCGTCGGCATCGTCGGCGTGCTCTACTACCTGCGCGTCGGCCCTCTCGGCGTGACGAGCCAGCTCAGCAGTCTCACCCGCACCGGGCTCGACGAGGCCGGGCTTCTGCCCGAGACGCTCGTCGGGCTGGACGGCGCGCTGGCCGGCTGCGTCGCCCTGGTGGTGGAGACGATCACCGAGAACGGATGGCTGATCATCGGCATCGTGCTCGGCTCGCTCCTCGCCGCGCTTCCCGGGCGTCGCTTCCGCATCGAGCCGCTCACGGTCCGCGGCACGGGCACGGCCGTGGTCGGCGGCGTGCTGCTGGGCTGGGGAGCCGTCACCGGCCTCGGCTGCACGATCGGGGTCTTCCTCTCCGGCATCCACGCCTCTGCGGGCTCCGGCTGGGTCTTCGCGATCTCGCTCGTGCTCGCGCTGGGCCTGGGCTTCCGCCTCGGCCTCCACCGCGGGACGTGACGGGCAGGACTCAGTCCTTCGTCGCGTCCCCGGAGGCCGGGGCCACGGGACGGCGTTTCCGACGTCTTCGCGAAGGGCCTCGTCGTGCGCGGCCACCGGCGTCTTCATGCGCAGCACGACGACGGTGTAGGCGGCTGCCGACAGCGCGGCCAGCACCATGTGGATGCCGACGAGGAGTTCCGGCAGGCCCTCACGCGATTGCCAGACCCCGACGAAGATCTGCACGAGGACGGCGCCGCCGAGAACCAGCAGCCAGCGCCACGGGCGCAGCTGCTGCGAGACGGCGACGGTGGCGAGCACGACGATCAGCGCCGCGAGGATGTAGCCCGGCCAGGAGTGGACGTGCGCGACGACGGTGGCGTCGAACCCCTGGCGGATGACCTCGGCATCTCCGGAATGCGGGCCCGAAGCGGTGGTGAGGACGCCGAAGAAGATGGTGAAGGCGAGCGCGAGCCCCGTGACATGCGCGAGGACCGCGAACCATCTCGGCACGGCGATCTCCCTGGGGCCGGCGGGCTCGTACATCCTCACCAGGAACGCCGCGGTGATGCAGACCAGGAGCAGGGACGCCGTGTAGTGGAAGCCGACGAGGAAGGCGTTGAGCCCGGTCAGCACGGTGATGCCGCCGACGAGGCCCTGCGCGATGACGCCGATGAGCGTCAGGCTGGCCAGCAGCGTGAGGTCGCGGCGCGCGGGGACGGCCCGGATCGCATCCACTGCAGCGACGATCACCACCAGGAGGAGAGCCGTAGAGGCCGCGACGAACGCGGCCAGGTCGAACAGCGCGGTGACCGCATACACCCCGACGGCGGCGGCGATCCCGCCGAGTGCGTACCAGAGGACGCGCGTGACGGCGCGCCGGCCGCCCGCGGAGTGGAGGACGAGCAGCAGCACGACGATCGCGAGTCCGCCGACGACGCCGGTCATCGTGCGATTGCCGAACTCGATGATGCCGTGAAAGCCCTGCTCGGGCGTCGGGACCAGCGATTCCGGGGTGCACATCGGCCACTCGGAGCATCCGAGTCCGGAACCGGTGAGCCGCACCGCGCCGCCTGTCCCGATGATGATGACCTCCGCGAGGAACGACAGCCAGGCGAACACCCGGAGCGGACGCGAGATGCGTATCGACGTGTCGGCGGCCGGGTGCTGTCGGACATGGGGCTCCTTCGGAGCGCGCAGGAGCCGGTCGGGCCCGGATCCCATGCGAAACCTGTAGAATCGAAGTGTTGCGATGCGCGCGAGGCCTGTTGGTCGCGCCGGTACCAGTTTAGGCGCGATGACCTGCGTCGCTGAGAGGCCCACCAGCGGCCGCCACTCCCGGAGAACTCGACCGGGTCGGGGCGTGCCGGGGCGGATGACACCGTTGAGGCCACCAAGGAGAGTGTGATGTCAGATGTTCTGATCGACCGCCCGGAGCTGGAAAGTCTGGGGTGTACGAGTTCGGATGGCACGACGCCGACGCCGCGGGCGCCAGCGCCAAGCGCGGTCTCAGCGAGGACGTCGTCCGTGACATCTCGGCTCTCAAGGCCGAACCGGAATGGATGCTGAAGACCCGGCTGAAGGGTCATCAGCTCTTCGGGCGCAAGCCGATGCCCACCTGGGGTGCCGATCTCAGCGAGATCGACTTCGACAACATCAAGTACTTCGTCCGTTCCACGGAGAAGCAGGCGGGATCGTGGGAAGAGCTCCCCGAGGACATCCGCGAGACCTATGAGCGACTCGGCATCCCCGAGGCGGAGCGTCAGCGCCTTGTCGCTGGCGTCGCCGCGCAGTACGAGTCCGAGGTGGTCTACCACCAGATCAACGAGCAGCTCGAGGCCCAGGGCGTCATCTTCATGGACACCGACACGGCCCTGCGCGAGCACCCGGAGTTCTTCGAGGAGTACTTCGGCACGGTGATCCCGCCCGGAGACAACAAGTTCGCGGCGCTGAACACCGCCGTGTGGTCGGGCGGTTCCTTCGTGTACGTGCCCCCGGGCGTGCACGTGGAGATCCCGCTGCAGGCCTACTTCCGGATCAACACCGAGAACATGGGCCAGTTCGAGCGGACGCTCATCATCGCCGACGAAGGCTCCTACGTCCACTACATCGAGGGCTGCACGGCTCCGATCTACAAGTCCGACTCCCTGCACTCGGCCGTCGTCGAGATCATCGTGAAGAAGAACGCCCGCGTGCGCTACACGACGATCCAGAACTGGTCGAACAACGTCTACAACCTCGTGACCAAGCGCGCCGTCGCCCACGAGGGCGCGACGATGGAATGGGTCGACGGGAACATCGGCTCGAAGGTCACGATGAAGTACCCGTCGATCTTCCTCATGGGCGAGCACGCCAAGGGCGAGACGCTCTCGGTCGCCTTCGCCGGTCCCGGCCAGCACCAGGACGCCGGCGCGAAGATGATCCACATGGCGCCCTACACGCAGTCGTCGATCACCTCGAAGTCGATCGCCCGTGGCGGCGGCCGCACCGGGTACCGCGGCGAGGTCCGCGTCGAGGCGAACGCCCATCACTCCGCCAACTCGGTCGTGTGCGACGCGCTCCTGGTCGACACGATCTCCCGCTCCGACACCTACCCGGCCATCGACATCCGCGTCGACGACGTCGTGCTCGGGCACGAGGCCACGGTCTCCAAGGTCAGCGAGGAGCAGCTCTTCTATCTCATGAGCCGCGGTGTCGAGGAGACCGAGGCCATGGCGATGATCGTGCGCGGGTTCATCGAGCCGATCGCGCGCGAGCTGCCGATGGAGTACGCGATGGAGTTGAACAAGCTCATCGAGATGGGCATGGAAGGATCGGTCGGCTAGATGGCGGCCCAGACGGCAGCGCCCGCAGAGGCGCAGGATACGAACGCGCACGTGGACCCGGCGGCGAAGGCGACGGGCTTCGTCCCGGTGCAGACCCGCTCGGAGCGTCCGCGCTCCTTCGACCCGGCCGACTTCGGCACCCCGAACGGGCGCGAGGTCAACTGGAAGCACACGCCCGTGCCGCGGCTGACTGCGCTGTTCGCCCCGAGCGAGGGCAACGACGGCGTCGACTACGCCTTCCCGGCGGGGGAGCAGTACATCGCCGCGCCCCTGGCGGCCGGCACGGCTCCGCGCGGCGAGTTCTTCGTCCCGAGGACATCACGGCCACCACCGCGTGGCAGGGAAGCACGGAGGCGCTTCACGTGCTGATCCCGCGTGAGGAGGAGGTCGCCGATCCCATCGTCGTCGACATCACCGGCCTCGGCGCCGAGCTTCGCGCCGACGCGCACATCGTCGTCGAGGCGAAGGAGCACAGCTCCGCCACGGTCGTGCTGCGTCATCGGGGCAGCGCCCAGTACGCGCAGAACGTCGAGATCCTCGTGCGCGACGGGGCATCGCTGCGGCTGATCACGGTGCAGGAGTGGGACGACTCGGCCGTGCACGCCGCCGCCCATCAGGCACGGGTCGACCGCGACGCCTCGCTCGAGCACTTCATCGTCAGCTTCGGCGGCGGCGTCGTACGGGTGAACCCGAACGTCGAACTCTCCGGGGCCGGCTCCGAGGGACGCCTGTACGGACTGTCCTACGCGGATGCCGGACAGCACCTGGAGAGCCAGGTCTACCTGCACCACAAGGGGCCGCACACGACCGGCGACGTGCTGTACAAGGGAGCCCTTCAGGGCGAGAGCGCCCGCAGCGTCTGGATCGGGGATGTGCTCATCGGGCGCGAGGCCGTGGGCACCGACTCCTACGAGGCCAACCGCAACCTGGTGCTCACCGAAGGAGCCCGCGCCGACTCGATCCCGAACCTCGAGATCGAGACGGGCGACATCCAGGGCGCCGGTCACGCGAGCGCCACCGGTCGCTTCGACGACGAGCAGCTCTTCTATCTGCAGTCGCGCGGCGTCGACGAGGAGGAGGCCCGACGCATGGTCGTCCTCGGCTTCCTCAGCGACATCGTCCAGCGTCTGCGCATCGACGAGCTTGAGGCCGAACTGCTGGCCGCCATCGAAAAGGAGCTCGCGGAGGTGACCGCGTGAGCGCGCAGCGCGCCTGCGCCGTGAGCGATCTCGAGCAGGACACCCCGCTGCGCGTCGAGCTCGACGGCGTCCCGATGGCCATCGTGCTGGACGGAGAAGGCGAGATCCACGCGATCGGCGACACCTGCACCCACGGCGACATCTCGCTGTCCGAGGGTTTCGTCGAGGGCGACACGCTGGAGTGCTGGGCCCACGGCTCGGCATTCTCCCTGCGCACCGGCAAGCCGCAGAACCTCCCCGCTTTCGAGCCCGTCCCCGTCTACATCGTCGAGATCGACGGCGACGACGTGCTCATCGACCCGACTGTGACAAAGGAAATTTAATGTCTGTTCTTGAGATCCGCGACCTGCATGTGACGGTCGAGACGGAAACCGGCGCGAGCCCGATCCTCAACGGGATCGACCTGACCATCCGCACGGGCGAGACCCACGCGATCATGGGCCCGAACGGCTCGGGCAAGTCCACCCTCGCGTACACGATCGCGGGCCACCCGAAGTACACGGTGACCAGCGGTTCGATCACCTTCGACGGCGAAGACGTCCTGGAGATGTCCGTCGATGAGCGGGCGCGCGCAGGGCTGTTCCTGGCGATGCAGTACCCGGTCGAGATCCCGGGTGTGACGGTGACCAACTTCCTCCGCACCGCCAAGACGGCGCTGGACGGCGAAGCCCCCGGCATCCGACAGTGGACCAAGGACGTCAACGCGGCCATGACGAACCTGCGCATGGACCCGAAGTTCGCGCAGCGCAACGTCAACGAGGGCTTCTCCGGCGGTGAGAAGAAGCGCCACGAGATCCTGCAGCTGGAGGTGCTCCAGCCGAAGCTCGCCGTGCTCGACGAGACCGACTCTGGCCTGGACGTCGACGCGCTCAAGGTCGTCTCCGAGGGCGTCAACCGCGCCAAGGAGAACACGAACCTCGGTGTGCTGCTCATCACGCACTACACGCGCATCCTCCGCTACATCCACCCCGACTTCGTGCACGTCATGGTGGCGGGCAGGATCGTCGAAGAGGGCGGCCCCGAACTCGCCGACCGTCTCGAGGAAGAGGGCTACGATCGATTCGTTCGCCCCTCCGAGGACGTCCAGGCGTAAGATCGTTACATGACCGCAACTCTTGCCCCTGAGAAGTACGACGAGGTCACCGAGGCGCTCAAGGACGTCATGGATCCCGAGCTCGGGATCAACGTCGTCGACCTCGGCCTCATCTACGATCTCGCCTGGGACGACGAGAACGACGCGCTCATCATCCACATGACGCTCACGAGCGCAGGCTGCCCCCTCACCGATGTGCTCGAGGAGCAGACGGCTCAGGCGCTCGAGAAGGTCGTCGATCGTTTTCGGATCAATTGGGTCTGGATGCCGCCGTGGGGTCCCGAGCGCATCACCGATGACGGGCGCGACATGATGCGTGCCCTCGGCTTCGCTATTTGACATCACCCGGATCAATGCCGCGCAGCGGCGTTGATGCGGGTGATGTCAAGGTTGAGCAAGCGCCCGGAGGGCGCGCGTCGAAACCTCAGGAGCTCTCAATGCCATACGAAGTCGTAGCCCTGCCCCTCGCCGAGCTCCGCGCGCGCACGAGCGAGAAGTGGCGCGAGTACGCCGAGGATGTGCTTCCTCTGTTCGTCGCCGAGACGGACTTCCCGCTCGCACCGGAGATCACTCGTGCGCTGGAGCAGGCCGTCCGGACGGGCGACACCGGCTACGTCGCCTCGAAGACGCCCCTGGCCCAGGCCTTCGTCGGTTTCGCGCAGCGCCGCTACGGCTGGGAGGTCGACCCCTCCCGCATCCGCTCCACCGCGGATGTGAGCATGGGGATCGTCGAGATCCTACGGAGGGTGACGCAGCCGGGTGAGCGGGTCGTCGTCACCCCGCCCGTGTACCCGCCGTTCTTCGAGCTCGTGACCGAGGCCGGCGCCGTGGCCGAGCGTGTGCCGCTCATCGACACGGGGGAGTCCTGGCGGCTGGACCTCCCGGCCATCGAGCGTGCACTGGCGGCGGGCGCCCGTGCCGTGCTGCTGTGCAACCCGCACAACCCGACCGGCACCGTGCACAGCCGCGACGACCTCGGCGAGCTCGCCCGCATCGCGGCGGCCCATGGCGCGGCGGTCGTGTCCGATGAGATCCACGCCCCGCTCGTCCAGCACGGGGTCGACTTCACGCCGTTCCTGGCCGTGAGCGACGAGGCGCGGACCATCGGGTATGCCGTCGTCAGCGCGAGCAAGGCCTTCAACCTCGCCGGGCTCAAATGCGCGCTCATGGTGACGGCAGCAGACGACACGACGCGGCTCGTGCGCGGCCTGCCCGTGGAGGTGGAGTGGCGCACGGGTCAGTTCGGCATGCTGGCGGCCGTCGCCGCCTTCTCGGAAGCGAGCGACGCCTGGCTGGACGGACTCCTGGTGACGCTCGACGAGAACCGGCGGCTCCTCGCCGATCTGCTCGCCGAACGGATCCCGCAGGCCCGCTATCGGATGCCGGATGCCGGATATCTGGCCTGGATCGACCTTCGCGGCCTCGGCTGGGGGACAACCCCGCCCGACGCATCCTCCGCGAGGCGAGGGTGGCGCTGCACTTCGGCCCGGCCTTCGGCGTCGAGGGCGCCGGCTTCGTGCGCCTGAACTTCGGCACCAGCCCGGAGATCCTCACCGAGGCGATCGGGCGCATCGCGACGCTGGCGGAGGCGTGACCGGCCCCGTGCCGCTTCCGGCGGTCCAGCCCGATGCCCGCGCCCGCGGCGTGTGGGAGCGGAGCACCTCTGGGTCACGCTCGGCGCCGTCGCGCTCGTGTTCCTCGCCGCCATGCAGTCCCTCGCGGTCACGACGGTGATGCCGGTCGTGAGCGCCGATCTCGGCGGGGAGCGCCTCTATGCCGTGGCCTTTGCCGGGATGCTGGCCACGAGCGTTGTGGGCATGGTCGCGACGGGGTCCTGGTGCGATCGGCGCGGCGTGCTCGCTCCGCTCACGACCGCCGTGCTGCTGTTCGTGACCGGCCTGCTCATCGCGGGGCTCGCACCGACGATGGAGGTGCTCGTGGCGGGGCGCCTCATCCAGGGCCTCGGCACCGGCGGCCAGGTGGTGGCGCTGTACGTCGTGGTCGCACGCGTGTACCCGCCGGTGCTGCACGGCCGTGTCTTCGCGGCGTTCTCCGCGGCGTGGGTGATCCCGTCGCTCATCGGTCCGTTCCTCGCCGGAGCAGTGACCGAGCTCCTGCACTGGCGCTGGGTGTTCCTCGGAGTAGCGGCGCTCACCCTCATCGCCTTCGTGCTCGTCGTCGCGCGCCTGCACAGTCTGCCGCTTGCGACCAGCGAGCCCTCGACGGCCCGCGTCATGCCGCGTCTGCTCTGCGCGATCGCTGTCGCCGTCGGCGCGTTGGGCCTGAGCCTGGCCGAAAGGGCGGGGACGTGGTCGTGGGCGGTGGTCACGGCATCCGTCGCGCTGATCGCCCTGGCTGCGCGGCCTCTGCTGCCCCGCGCACCCTCCGGGCGGGGCGCGGGCTTCCCAGCGTCGTGCTCATGCGTGGGCTCATCGCGGGCGCGCTGTTCGGCGCGGAGATCTACGTGCCCTACCTCCTCATCCGCGACTACGGCTTCTCCGCCGTGGTGGCGGGGCTCGCCCTCACCACCGCGGCGCTCGCCTGGGCGGCCGCCGCGGAGGTGCAGGGACGCATCGGCGACAGACTGGGCAATCGGCGGATCACCCTGCTGGCGACGGCGCAGATGATCGTGGCGTTCGGCGCCGCCTTCGCGACGGCCGCCTGGCACCTGCATCCGGCGATCCTCATCGTCTGCTGGGCGCTGGCCGGCAGCGGCATGGGGCTCGTCTATCCGCGTCTGAGCGTGCTCATGCTCGCCTACTCGAACAGCGGCAATCAGGGCTTCCACTCGTCGGCGCTGTCGATCTCGGATGCCGTGGGCTCGGCCAGCACCATCGCGGCGATGGGCCTGGTGTTCCTGGCCTTCGCCGCCACGGGCGCGCAGTTCCCGGCCGTGTTCGCCGTCGCTGTCCTGCTGACCCTCCTCGCGCTCGTGCCGGGGCTGCGTCTCGGTCACGCGCGCGAGCGCGTCTGATCCGTTCCTCCGGCGGTCCGTACTCGTCGTCGTGCACGCAGGATGCGCAGCGCCACAAGGAGGAGCCCCGCGGAGGCGAGCACCGTCGGCACCGAGGAGCCCGTCGCGAGGAGAAGGACCACGGCGAGGAGCCCGATCACGGTCCCGGCCGCCGCCCGACCGGGCGGCACGGAGAGAGCCTGCGCGCGCACGATTTCGATCCGGGCCGGCAGGATCGCCACCACCGCGGTCAGCGCGAGAGCGACGGCGAGCCACAGCGGACGTGACAGCCACCAGTCGAGGCCGCCGACCGGGGGCAACGAACCGCCGGTGACGACGATGCAGCCGGCGAGGACGCCGGCCATGCCCAGGAGCACCGGCATGTGCCAGAGGTAGACGGTCATGGCCCGTCTCGTCACGAATCCGGTGAATGCGGCAGGCACGGGGAGCTGGGCGAATCGGGCGATCATCGGCCGGGCCAGCGAGAAGAGCAGCGTGTGGGCGAGGCCCACGAACAGGAGCGCCGTCGTCGGCGGATTCAGGTTCGCGATGAGATCCGGGGAGTGCGCGCCGACCAGGAACGACGTCGCCAGGAGGGTGATCGCCAGGAGCGCGCCGCCGAGCCGCCGGCGCGGGGTGAGACGATCTATGTCGCCTCTCGCGAGGAAGAATCCGATCTGCTGGAGCGCCAGCCAGACGAAGGCGAGATTGAGGTACCCGATCGCCTCCACTCCGGAGAGGGATCGGGACAGATCGACGACCACCGACGCACCGATGAGAGCGAGCAGCGTGGACCGCGGTGCCCGCTCGTGTGCGTGGACAAGCGCCGGCAGGAGCGCCTGGCAGAGGAGGAACGCGCCCAGGAACCACAGCGGCTGACCGAAACGGAAGCGCGCAGTGGCGACGAACTCCTCCGGGACGCTGAGCAGGCCGAGGAGGACGAGCAGCACGCCCACGACGCCGACCGCCAGTGCTGCCGGCAGCAGCAGGCGCCGCGCACGGGCGGTCACGAAGTCGGACACCGTCCCGCCGGCGTCGCGAAGCCGCCGGTAGGCGAGATGGCCGGAGAAGCCGCCGACGACGAAGAACAGCGGCATCACCTGGAACACCCAGCTCAACGGCACGAGCCATGCCGATCCCGCACTCGCGTCGAAGAAGGTCACGCCGTCCGGATCGACGGCCACACCGACCATGAGGGCGTGGAGGACCACGACGATGGTGATGCAGAACGCACGGACGAGGTCGATCGAGCGATCGCGCGCGGGCGCTGCGGAGGCGACGGTGCGGGGAGGGGCACTCGGCGCGGGGTTGAGGACGGTCATCGGCTTCTCCTGACGTGTGTCTCAGGAGGCTATGGGCGTCGTGTCGGATGCGGCATCACCCCGCGGTGCCGTTCGTGCCCCTACGGCGGGATGAGTCTTCAGCCGCTGGGTTCGACCAGGCCGGCGTCGTAGGAGAAGATCACCGCGTGCACCCGGTCGCGCAGATCGAGCTTGGCCAGGATCTTCCCCACGTGCGTCTTCACCGTCTGCTCGGCGATGAACAGGCTCGCCGCGATCTCGGCGTTGGACATGCCCTGTCCGATCCGGACAAGGACCTCCCGCTCCCGGTCGGTCAGCTCCGCCACGCGGCGCGCCGACATCGACGCACGCGGCTTCTGAGCCGCGAACTGCTCGATCATCCGGCGCGTGATGCTCGGAGCCAGCAGGGCTTCGCCGGCGGCGATCACACGAACGGCGTGGACGAGTTCCTCCGGGAGCGCATCCTTGAGCAGAAACCCGCTCGCGCCGGCCTGAAGGGCGTCGTAGACGTAGTCGTCGAGGTCGAACGTCGTGAGCATCAGGACGCGGGGAACCTTCGCCGCGGGGTAGGTGGGGCCGGTGATGCGGCGGGTCGCCTCGATGCCGTCGAGGTCCGGCATCCGCACGTCCATGAGGATGACGTCCGGATCCAGCCGTGCAGAGCCGGAGACGGCCTCGGCTCCTGTCGCGGCCTGACCGACGACCTCGAGCCCGGGGTGCGCGTCGAGCAGGGCGGCGAATCCGGCGCGGACGATCGCCTGATCATCGGCGATGAGGATGCGGATCGTCATGGGTTCCCCTCGTCGACTTCGATCGTCTTCCAGGGCAGGTGGGCATCGACCGCCCATCGCCCCTCTCCGTCCGGCCCGGCGTGCAGGGTGCCCTCGAGCAGATTCACCCGCTCCTGCATTCCCCGCAGGCCGTGCCCGTGATCATCGAGCGGTGCCGCGGCGGACAGGGGATTGACCACCCGGACCCGCGTGCGATCTCCCCGGCTGCTCACCGACACCGAGATCGCCGCCCCGGGCGCATGGCGCACCGCATTGCTGATCGCCTCCTGCACGATGCGGAAGGCGGCGATCTGCACGGCTGTGGGTGCGGCAGCCGAGCGGGCGTCGATCGGTGCGAGCGCGACCTCGGCGCCGGCGCGCCGGAACGTCTCCACGAGTTCGGGGATGTCGGCCAACTCGCTCTGCGGCGACAACGGGGCGACGTGATCCTCGGTGCGCAGAACGCCCAGGAGCCGTCTCATCTCCAGCAGGGCCTCACGTGCGGTCCCGGCGATCCCGTCGAACTCTGCGGCGACCCCGTCGTCCAGGTCGGGTAGACGATAGCGCGCGGTGGCGGCCTGGACCTGGACGACCGACATGCTGTGGGCGACGACGTCGTGCAGTTCGCGCGCGATGCGCGTGCGTTCCTCCACCAGGAGTCGTCGAGAGTGCTCCGTTGCGGAGAGCTCTCGCTCCTGCGAGAGCTCGGCGGCCACGCGGACCCGGCTCGAGGCCAGCATCGCGACCAGCAGCGCGACCGGAGCGAGCGCCGCGGTCACGATGAGATCGGCGAGCGTGCTGCCCGCCGTGCCGGCATCGGGAACGAGGACGGGGGCGAGCACCGAGCCGATGACGCTGACGCCCATCGCGATGAGTCCGGGGCGCCACCCGTGGACGAAGGTGAGGACGCCGACGAAGAGCACGAGCGCGATCATCGCCGGCACCGACCAGGGCCACGGCCACGGCCGCGCCTGCAGGCTGTCGACCGTGAAGGGGAGCAGCAGTGCAGCCACGCAGAAGAGGACGGTGCCGGTGCGCCGATGGCTGATCACGAGCAGGGGCGCCGCGCACAATGCGGAGACGAGGACAACGGCGAGAGGCAGAGGAGTGCCGTAGAGCGCGGTCTGCACCGGGACGAGGACGAGCCAGAGGACCGCGGCGGTGGAACCGAGCCCTGCATACGCCACGGTGCAGGCAGCAGGTCGACGCCGTGCTCTGCGGATCATGCCCGCTATCCTGCCACGGCGGACACGTCACGACGTTCCGGCGCGTCGCTCTGCGGAGCCGTCACCATCGCGGCAGAGTGGGAATGTCGACGTGCGGCGATACTCTCCACGACGATCGCGATCCCGGATGCCGCGGTGACGCCGATCACCGCGCTCAGCAGCGGCTGGTCGGTGAGCCAGCTGCCGGCGAAGACGCCGAGCGCCGTGCCGTAGACGGCCCAGGTGATCCCCGCGAACGTGCTGAGCACGAGGAAGCGACGCCAGGGGAAGTCGAGCGCGCCTGCGGACATGTTCACCGCCACACGGCCGACGGGGATGTAGCGCGCGCCGAAGATGAGCGTGGGTGCGCCCCGTCCCTGCATGAGGGCCTGTGCGCGATCGAAGGCGGCTGCCGCACGGGGCCGTCGCATCCAGGCGAAGCGTCGGATGCCGAGGGCGCGCCCGAGACGGTAGGCGATGTTGTCGCCGATGATCGCACCGGCCGCGGCCACCGCGCACAGCAGGAGCAGCGGAGCCTCTCCGAGCGACGTGGCTGCGGCCACGGCGGCGATGAGGAGGGTCTCGCTGGGAACAGGCGGGAAGAAGCCGTCTATGACGGCGACGGCGAAGAGCACGAGGGGATCCAGGGCGAAGCCGCCGCCTGCATGACGAGCTCATTGACGATGTCCATGCCCTGACGGTAGGCAGGCGGTGACGAGCAGGGCATCGGTCCCGGGTATCGTCCTGCCCCATACCGGAGAGGGATCCCGCCGGCGGGCTCAGCGTGTGCGGCGGTCCACGGCGCGCACGAGCGCCCATGCAGCCGGCACGAGGAGTGCGGCCGCGGCGGCCTTGATCAGGCCGGGGACGATGAACGGCCAGACGCCCGCCTCCAGCGCGGAGGCCAGCGTCACAGGCACATCGAGCACGAAGGCGAGGATCGCGGCCATGTACGGCACGCCGATGAGGAAGGGGATGATGCTGGCGGCGACGAAGCCGACGAAGGCGAGGTAGGGCTTGCGGTCCCAGGCGCGCTCGGCGAACCAGCCGGCCACGAACGCCGCCGGGATGAAACCGATCACGAAGCCGAAGGAGGGAGCCAGCGCATAGGCCGGACCGGCGGCGGGGCCGGCGAAGACCGGGAGGCCGGCCAGGCCGATGAGCAGGTAGGCGGTCAGGCTCGCCGCACCGCGCCTGGCGCCGAGTGCGGCGCCGACGACGATGACGCCGAGGGTCTGACCGGTGATCGGGATCGGGCCGATGAAGAAGGAAACCTTGGCCAGCAGAGCTACGAGCGCCACGCCGCTGAGCACGAGAGCGGAGTCGACCGCGAACGCCTGCACGCGGGCACGGGGCCGGCGGATGAGATCGGCGAGGACGGACTTGCGGGCGGCGGCGATGCTGGACATACGACTCCTTGCGTGCTCCGGGAAGGTCGGGCCTGAGGCGGCCCGGACTTATACTAGGAGATCGGCCGTCGGCCGCACTTTGTCTCCCTTCACACAGAGAAACGGACATCTGCTGTGCTCGCCGTGCACGACCTCGAGATCCGCGTGGGTGCGCGACTCCTCATGGAGAACGTCTCCTTCCGCGTCGCCGGCGGCGACAAGATCGGTCTTGTCGGCCGCAACGGCGCCGGGAAGACGACCCTCACGAAGGTGCTCGCGGGCGATCTGCTGCCCTCGAACGGAAGGGTCGACCGCTCGGGGGAGCTCGGCTACCTGCCGCAGGATCCGCGCACCGGCAACCCGGAAGATCTGGCGCGCACCCGCATCCTCGACGCGCGAGGACTCGGGCGGCTCCACCTGGGCATGACCGAGGCGTCGCTCGCGATGGGGGATCCCGACCCCGACGTGGCGGAGAAGGCGATGCGCCGCTACGGGCAGCTCACCGAGCGCTTCGAGGCGCTCGGCGGGTACGCCGCCGAGGCGGAGGCGGCGTCGATCGCGCACAACCTCTCGCTGCCGGATCGGATCCTCGACCAGCCGCTGTCCACGCTGTCGGGCGGTCAGCGCCGCCGTATCGAGCTCGCCCGCATCCTGTTCTCGGATGCCGAGACGATGATCCTGGACGAGCCCACCAACCACCTCGACGCGGACAGTGTCGTGTGGCTGCGGGAGTTCCTGAGGAACTACAAGGGCGGGCTCATCGTCATCAGCCACGACGTCGAGCTCGTCGGCGAGACCGTCAACCGCGTGTTCTACCTCGATGCGAACCGCCAGAGCATCGACATCTACAACATGAACTGGAAGAACTACCTGCGCCAGCGGGTGGCCGACGAGGAGCGACGCAAGAAGGAACGCGCCAACGCCGAGAAGAAGGCGACGTCGCTGCAGCAGCAGGCTGCGCGCTTCGGCGCCAAGGCCTCCAAGGCCGCCGCCGCCCACCAGATGGTCGCGCGTGCCGAGAAGCTCCTCGCGGGGCTGGACGATGTGCGCCAGACCGATCGGGTCGCCAAGCTCCGCTTCCCGAAGCCCGCTCCCTGCGGGAAGACCCGCTCATGGCATCCGGCCTGTCCAAGTCCTACGGGTCGCTGGAGATCTTCACCGACGTCGACCTCGCGATCGACCGGGGCTCCAAGGTCGTCGTACTGGGGCTCAACGGCGCCGGAAAGACCACCCTGCTGCGGATGCTCGCCGGGGTCGACGAGCCCGACACCGGGCAGCTGGAGCCCGGGCACGGCCTGAAGGTCGGCTACTACGCGCAGGAGCACGAGAACCTCGACGTGGACCGCTCGGTGCTGCAGAACATGGTCTCGGCGGCGCCGCACATCACCGAGACCGAGGCGCGAAAGGTGCTGGGGTCGTTCCTGTTCACCGGTGACGACGTGCTCAAGCCCGCCGGCGTCCTCTCGGGCGGGGAGAAGACACGTCTGTCACTGGCGACGCTGGTCGTCTCCTCGGCGAACCTGCTGCTGCTGGACGAGCCGACGAACAACCTCGATCCGGCATCCCGCGAGGAGATCCTCGATGCGCTCGCGCACTACGAGGGTGCCGTCGTGCTCGTCTCGCACGACCCGGGTGCCGTGCAGTCGCTGAACCCCGAGCGCGTCCTCATCCTGCCGGACGGCGTCGAGGACATCTGGAACCAGGAGTACCAGGAGCTCATCGAGCTCGCCTGAGAGCGCCCGCGGATAGGGTATCGCTCAGGCGTCCAGAAGCGCGTCCTCGGCCTCGGCGTCGCGATCGCGGCGTCGCCTGCGGTCGGATGCCGCGACGACCGTGCCCGCGGCCTCCTCGCGACGACGGGTGATCTCGGTGCGGATGATGTACGCGATGAAGACGAAGCCCATGATCGCGAAAAGGATCCACTGGATCGCGTAGGAGAGGTGTGGCCCCGGGTCCTCGGTCGGCGCGTCGAAACCGCCCAGGAAGACCGCGGGCCCGGGGTCCTCGGAGACGATCTGACCGTAGGCACCGGTGATCGTGCCGGCACCGGACACCTCGGCGATCGAGGGCAGGTGGATCGTGGGCACCTGGCCCTCGGGGGCGCTGCGGCCCGACGTGGGCAGCGGCTCGCCCGGCCGAAGGCGCACGATGACCTCGACCGGCCCGGACGCGGGCGCGGCGACGGAGTCGGGGGAGTCGCCCTCGCCGGAGAGGACCCAGCCGCGGTTGACGAGGAAGACGCGATCGTCGTCGGTGTGGAAGGGCACGATGACCTCGAAGGCGCGTGTGCCGCCGTGGGGGCGATTGCGCACGAGCACCTGGTCTTCTGCGGCGTACTCGCCCTGCAGGAGCACCTGGCGCCACTCGTCGGCGGGATCGAGCGCGCCGTCGGACCCGATCAGATCATGCAGAGGCACAGGCGGACGATCGTAGTTCGCCTCCACCAGGGCGATCTGCGCGGTGCGGCTCTCATTGCGGTCGAACTGCCACTGTGCGAGGAAGGCGCAGGCGGCGGCGAAGGCGGAGGCGATCAGGAGATAGGCGCCCCAGCGGACGAAACGGTTGCTCACGCGGCGGCACCCGCCCTGACCGTCACCGGGAAGTCGCGAGCCCGCAGGTACTCGCTGAGGAAGTCCCGATGCTCCTCGCACGCGAGCCAGATCTTCTCCCGGCCCTCATCATGGATGCGCGGATTGCGCCAGACGATCTCGTGGGTCGCCCGGGCGCGGCAGGCGGCACGGGAACAGATGAGCTCAGCGGTCACGCCGGATCATCCTGACCGTCGGGACGGCTCTCCTGCACCTCGATGATCGATGGGTTCTCCTCGGGGATCGCGGCCTCCGGAGCCTCAAGCGCCCGCGCCGGGATCTCGGCGGTGGCCGCTGTGCTGTCGCGCCCCGCGTTGGCGACGACCACGGCGATGTAGGGGAGGAAGATCACACCCGCCGCGAAGACCCACGTGTACCAGCCGTAGGGCGTCACGAGCACCATGAGCACGAAGCAGGCCATGCGGATGCCCATCGTGATCGTGTAGGTGCGCACGCGCGCCCGGTCGTCGTCCTGCGGTGCGCGCGGCAGGGACGTGACGGACGGGGCCTTGCGGGAGAGTTTCACGATGCCTCCAGCCTACGCCTGCTGAACGCACCGGTGCGCCCGTCCCGAGAGGGGACGGGCGCACCAGGAATGCTCGTGTCAGTAGGGGTAGGTGGAGTACGTCGTCATGAGGGGATGAGCACGGCGAAGAACAGCAGGACGCCCAGGACGGCGAAGGCGATGCCCACGTAGCCCATGATGAGGCCGGCCAGCGCCATGCCGCGACCCTGCTCGCCGCTCGTCTTGAGCTTGCCGAGAGACATGTGCCCGGTGATGATGGCCACGATCGAGCCGATGAACGGGATGATCACGAGCCCGGCGATGCCGGAGATCAGCGCGACGACGGCGAGGGAGTTCGTGGGGCGACCGGCGCGTAGGCCTGACCGGGCGCAGCGGCGTATCCGGGGGCGGGCGCGGCGGTGTAGCCGGGATAGGCCGGCGCCTGCGGTGCGGATTCGTAGGCGGGCGCAGGCGGGGTCTGCGGCGCGCCATAGGTGGGTGCGGCCGGCGGGGAATAGGGAGGCGTGTCGTTGTCGCCGGTGGGAGTGTTGTCGCTCACGTCGATGCCTTTCGGTCGGTGTACTCAAGATTTTCAGGGTCGGGCGAGGGTGTCAAACCTCTGTTCTCGGTAGGCTGAACCTCTGCCCCTGCCTCGATTCTGGAGAAGTTCACATGAGTGATGGTCGCGTTGTCCTCGTCACCGGCGGAAACCGCGGTATCGGCCGCGCGATCGCCGAGCGCTTCGTGCGTGACGGCTATCGGGTCGCGGTGACCGCGCGCAGCGGAGAAGGACCCGAGGGCACGCTGACCGTCCGCGCGGATGTGACGGACGCCGCCGCGGTCGACGCCGCGTTCACCGAGGTCGAGGCCCAGCTGGGTCCGGTCGAGATCCTCGTCGCCAACGCGGGGATCACCAAGGACACGCTGCTCATGCGCATGACCGAAGACGACTTCGACAGCGTCGTCGCGACGAATCTCGGCGGCACGTTCCGGGTCGTCAAGCGCGCTTCCAAGGGGATGCTGCGCGCCCGCTTCGGCCGCGTGATCCTCATCTCCAGCGTCGTCGGCCTGTACGGATCTGCGGGACAGGTGAACTACGCCGCCTCCAAGAGCGCCCTCGTCGGCTTCGCGAGGTCGCTGACGCGCGAGCTCGGCGGACGCGGTATCACGGCGAACGTCGTCGCGCCCGGCTTCATCGAGACCGATATGACGGCGGAGCTGCCCCAGGAGACCCAGAAGCAGTACAAGGCGAACATCCCCGCCGGCCGCTTCGCCACCGCCGATGAGGTCGCCGGCGTCGTGACCTGGCTCTCCGGCGACGACGCCGCCTACATCTCCGGCGCGGTGATCCCTGTCGACGGCGGTCTGGGCATGGGGCACTGAACGCGGCCCATACTCATGCCCCGGATACCCCGGCGACGATGAGCTCGGCGAGTCGCTCGGGCACGGAGAACTGCGGCCAGTGGCCGGAACCGATGCGCACGACCCGGAAGTCCTTCACCGCGGCCGCCTCGTCGCCGTAGGGGCCCCACTTCGCCAGGGCGGCGACGAGCTCATCGTGGTCGAACCCACCCGACAGCACCACGACGGGGACGTCGAAACGGCGTTCGTCGCCGAGAGGGATCGGGTCGGTCGGCACACGTACGGGAACGCTCCGTGCGAGCGGCGCGGTGCGTTCGCGGGTGGTCGCATCGAGATCCGACACGTCTTCGTCGTCGAAGAAGTCCCAGCCGGGGAAGGGCACGACGCCGTCGACCACGTCGAACTCGGAGATGACGCCGCCGGGTAGGGCAGGATCGTGTCGACGAGCACGACGCGCGCCACGCGTTCGGGACGCGCATCCGCCGCGCCCCAGGCCACGTTGCCCCCGCCGCTGTGACCGACGAGCACGACAGGCCCGTCGAGGGCGTCGATCCGCTCGACGACGGCGGCGACCCAGTCGGCGATGCCGATGTCGGCGGAATCGGATGCGGGTGCACCGACACCCGGCATCGTCAGCGGATGCGGGCGATGCCCGGCCTCTTCGAGCGCGGGAAGGATCGGGTCCCATGAGCTCGCATCGAGCCACAGGCCGGGAATGAGGATGACGTCCATACCTGCACGGTAGCGGGGCCGCCGACATTCGGGCACCCCGTGCGGTCACGGCAGCAGCGGGATGACCTCGCGGAGGTCCTGCGGACCGACGACGAGCGAGGCCGCCTCCCGGACGGCCGGCTTCGCGTTGAACGCCAGGCCGAGGCCGGCGGCCGCCATCATCTGCAGGTCGTTCGCGCCGTCGCCGATCGCGATCGTCGCCCGCGCGGGACGGAGAACTCCTCCGCCCACCTTCGCAGCATCACCGCCTTGACCCCGCCGTCGACGATCTCGCCGTCGACGGTGCCGGCCAGCACCTCTTCGGTCACCGTCAGCCGATTCGCGCGCCAGTGATCGACCCCGAGCTCCGGAGCGATGTGGTCGAGGATCTCGTGGAAGCCGCCCGAGACGACGCCCACGACCCCGCCGCGTTCGTGCACCGCAGCCGTCAGCTCGCGTACACCCGGGGTCGGACGCACCCGCGCCGTACATGCTCGAATGCCGTGACCGGCACGCCGCGCAGCGCCTCCACGCGCGAACGCAGGCTCGCGGCGAAGTCCACCTCGCCCCGCATCGCGGCCTCGGTCGCGGCCTGCACCTCGTCCCGGCGTCCGGCCTCGTCGGCGAGCAGCTCGATCACCTCGTCCTGGATCAGGGTCGAGTCGGCGTCGAGGACTACGAGGAAGCGCCGGTGGTCACCCGATCGAGCCTAGGGCACCTCGGGCGCGCGGGCCCGGGGAGGGGCGTGGCCGACGCTCAGGCCTCGATGTGCACTCCCTTGCCGACGATCGTGAGCCCCGACTCGGTGACGGTGAAACCCCGCTCCAGGTCGCGTTCGCGATCGACGCCCACGGTCGCCCGATCGGCGAGCACGACGTTCTTGTCGAGGATCGCCCGGTGCACGCGGGCGCCCTGCCCCACCCGCACATGCTCGAAGACGACCGAATCGGTGATCGTCGAGCCGCCGCCGGCCAGCGTCCACGGTCCCACGACGCTGCGTTCGAGGTGCGTGCCCGAGAGCACGGAGCCGAGCGACACGATCGAGTCGATCGCGTTGCCGATGCGGCCGACCGAGTCGCGCACGAACTTCGCCGGGGAGAGTTGACCATCTGCGAGTGGATCGGCCACTCCATGTTGTACAGGTTGAACACGGGCAGCGTCGAGATGAGATCCATGTGCGCATCGAAGAAGGAGTCGATGGTCCCGACGTCCCGCCAGTAGGCACGATCCCGAGGCGAGGAGCCCGGCACTTCGTTCTGCTTCATGTCGTAGAAGCCGGCCTCGCCGCGAGAGACGAAGTACGGCACGATGTCGCCACCCATGTCGTGGCTCGACGTCGGCAGCTCGCCATCGGCCTCGACCGCGGCGATGAGGGCATCGGCATCGAAGATGTAGTTGCCCATCGAGGCGAGCACCTCGTGCGGGGAGTCCGGCAGGCCCGCGGCATCCGACGGCTTCTCGAGGAACTCGTGGATGCGCCCGGAGTCTCCTGCGGCGACATCGATGACCCCGAACTGCGAGGCCAGGGCGATGGGCTGGCGGATGCCGGCGACGGTCGCCTTCGCGCCCGAGGCGATGTGCGCATCGAGCATCTGACGGAAGTCCATGCGGTAGACGTGATCGGCGCCGATCACGACGACGATGTCGGGCTTCTCGTCGTTGATGAGGTTCAGGCTCTGCAGGATCGCGTCGGCGGACCCGGAGAACCAGCGCTTCCCGAGGCGCTGCTGCGCCGGAACCGATGTCACATAGGAGTCCAGGAGCGCCGACATCCGCCATGTCTGGGAGATGTGGCGGTCGAGGCTGTGCGACTTGTACTGCGTCAGTACGACGATCTGCCGGAGCCCGGAGTTGATGAGGTTGGAGATGGCGAAATCGATGAGGCGGTACTGGCCGCCGAAGGGCACCGCGGGTTTCGCGCGATCCGCCGTGAGGGGCATGAGTCGCTTGCCCTCGCCACCGGCGAGGATGATGCCGAAAACCTTTGGTGCGGTGGCCATGGCTCCACCATAGAACCCTCCTGCCACCTTGTACTAGCGTTCATGACATGCGCGTTGATGTGATCACCAAGGAGTACCCGCCGGAGATCTACGGCGGCGCCGGCGTTCACGTCGCCGAGCTGGTCCGCGCGCTTCGAGATCTTCCGGCGCCCGGCGGTCTTGTCGATGTGCGCGTGCGGGCGTTCGGCGCGCTGCGGGATGAGCCGGGACCTCCGCCTACGGCGTGCCGGCCGAGCTCGCCACGGCGAATCCGGCGCTGCAGACCCTCGGCACCGATCTGGTCATCGTCCCGGCCACCGCGGGCGCCGACCTCGTGCACAGCCATACCTGGTACGCGAACTTCGCGGGCACCTGGCCTCGCAGCTGCACGGCATCCCGCATGTGCTCACGGCGCACAGCCTCGAGCCGCTGCGGCCGTGGAAGGCCGAGCAGCTCGGCGGAGGCTACGCGGTCTCCAGCGGCATCGAGAAGCTCGCCTACGAGAACGCGGCGGGCATCATCGCCGTGAGCGCCGGCATGCGCGCCGACATCCTGCGCAGCTATCCCGCCGTCGATCCGGCCAAAGTCCGGGTGATCCACAACGGCATCGACATCGACGCCTGGCACCCCACGGAGGACCGGGCGTTCCTGGACAGCATCGGGATGGACCCGATCGGCCGTCGGTGGTCTTCGTCGGGCGCATCACGCGTCAGAAAGGACTGCCCTACCTCCTTCGGGCGGCCGCCGCGCTCCCCGGCGATGTGCAGCTGGTGCTCTGCGCCGGCGCCCCCGACACCCCGGAGATCATGGCGGAGGTGCAGGCAGGGGTGGCAGAGCTGCAGAAGACGCGTGAGGGGTCGTGTGGATCGAGCGGATGCTGCCCCGCGCCGAGCTCTCGGCGATCCTCACGGCGGCGACGGCCTTCGTCTGCCCTTCGGTGTACGAGCCGCTGGGGATCGTCAACCTCGAGGCCATGGCGTGCGGCGCCGCCGTCGTCGGGACGTCGACAGGAGGGATCCCGGAGGTCGTGGACGACGGTGTCACGGGCCGGCTCGTGCCGATCGAGCAGCTGCAGGACGGCACCGGCACGCCACTGGATCCGGAACGCTTCGTTCAGGATCTCGCCCAGGTGCTCACCGAGGTCACCGGTGATCGCGCCCGGGCCGCCGAGTACGGTGCGGCGGGCCGCGAGCGGGCACGCACGCAGTTCAGCTGGTCGTCGATCGCCGAGACGACCCGCGCGCTCTACGCCGAGCTTCTGAGCGGGTCCGTGCGCTGAGCCAGGCATCGCGCAGCGAACCCGGGAAGAAACGCGGCACGAGTCGGGAGGGGCGCGTTCCTGAGCGGATAGGGTGGAAGCATGTCGAGCGCCCTGGATTTCACCGATGTCGTCGTGCGCCGTGAGGGGCGCAACATCGTCGATCACGTCACCTGGAGCGTCACCGCAGAGCAACGCTGGGTGATCCTCGGCCCGAACGGCGCAGGCAAGACGACGCTGCTGCAGCTCGCTGACACCCTCATGCACCCGACCTCGGGGACGGTGACCGTGCTGGGGAGACCCTGGGGCGCACCGACGTCTTCGAGGTGCGTCCGCGCATCGGCTTCGCGTCTTCGGCCATGGCCAAGCGCGTGCCGCGCGATGAGACGGTGCTCAACGCCGTGCTCACGGCTGCCTACTCGGTCCTCGGCCGCTGGAACGAGGAGTACGAGGACATCGATGAGCGCCGGGCGCTCCGGGTGCTCCGCGACTGGCACCTCGACCACCTGGCCGACCGCACCTTCGGCACCCTCAGCGACGGCGAGCAGAAGCGCGTGCAGATCGCGCGGGCCGTCATGACCGACCCCGAGCTGCTGCTGCTCGACGAGCCGACCGCGAGCCTCGACCTGGGGGCGCGCGAGGAGCTGCTGGCGCTGCTGAGCGGCTATGCCTCGGCGCCGACGACGCCCGCGATGGTCATGGTGACCCACCACGTCGAGGAGATCCCGGTCGGGTTCACGCACGTCCTGCTGCTGCGCGAGGGGCGATCGTCGCCGCCGGCCCGATCGCCGAGACGCTCACCGCCGAGGCGCTGACCGACACGTTCAGGCTGCCGATCAGCCTGTCCGCCTCCGAGGGCCGCTACGCCGCACGCGCCACGACCTGAGCGTTCGATTCCGATCTGCTAGACTTGACCCTTGGTGCCGATTGCGCACCCGCAGACTTTTCCCATCCACATCTCCGCAAGGATTCCGCATGAAGACTGACATCCACCCCGACTACCAGGCCGTCGTGTTCCGTGACCTGGGTTCGGGCGAGACCTTCCTGACCCGCTCGACGGTCACCAGCGACAAGACGATCGAACTCGACGGCGTCGAGTACCCCGTCGTCGACGTCGAGATCTCGTCTGCCTCGCACCCGTTCTACACGGGCAAGCAGCGCATCATGGACTCGGCCGGCCGCGTCGAGAAGTTCAACCAGCGCTTCAAGGGCTTCGGCGGCAGCAACTGACGCTACCTGCACGAAAAGAGGGTCCGCTTCGGCGGGCCCCTCTTTCGCGTATCCGCGACAGCTCAGCGCACGGGCCAGGCTTCGTCGAGGGTCTCGTGCGGCTCGAGACGCCCGATGCGGATGAAGTACTCGGTCAGGCTCGCGGCCTGATCGCGGGCCCAGCCGATCTGGGCGGTGTGCAGTCCGAGGGCGGACTCGCCGAACTGGGCCGGATAGCGTCGGGCGATCGCGAGGGCGACGCGGCCGGCGGCCTCGGCATCGGCGGAGGCCTCATGGGCGCCGGAGAGATCGACGCCGTAGTGCTCGGCGACGTGCGTGAGCGTGCGCTTGCCGCGCCGGTAGCGGTCGATGCGCTTGTCGATAACGAGCGGGTCGATCACGGGCTGAGGGGTGAGTGCGGCGAGGCCGTGGCGGAGGCACTCGTGCCGCAGGAGGCTGAAGTCGTAGGCGGCGTTGTACGCGACGACCGGGATACCGCGGGCGAAGAGTGCGGCGAGGGCCTCGCGCACCTCGGCGACGACCTCGGCGGCGGGCGGCCCTCGGCGCGCGCCTGCTCGGTGGTCACCCCGTGCACGGCGCTCGCGCCGGCGGGGATCGGGATGCCCGGGTCGGCGAGCCACGAGCGTGAGGTGACCACATCGCCCCGCGCGTCGAGCATGCCGACGTGCGCGGTGACGATGCGATCCTCGGCGACGTCGACTCCGGTGGTCTCCAGGTCGAAGACGCCGATCGTCGTCAGCCAGTCGGGGAGGTCGCCGTGTTCGCTCATGACCTTCACGGTAGACGGGGCCGCCGACATCGGCGTCCAGGCGCACCGTGATCGGCGCGGCATCCGGCTCCTAGACTGGAGACATGCCCGCGCCCTCGCCGTATGCCGCCCGCCTGACCGCGATCCCGGTGACCCGGCGCGAGGTCGAAGTGCTCGGCGGCACGACCGCGTACTGGGAGTACGGGTCGGCGGATGCGGAGACGACCGTCATCGCCGTGCATGGCTTCCGAGGCGAGCATCACGGCCTGGAGCCGGTCGTGGCCTATCTTCCCGGCATCCGCGTGATCATGCCCGACCTTCCCGGATTCGGAGAGACCGCGCCACTGCCGGACCGTCGGCACGACCTGGAGGCCTATGCCTCCTGGCTCACGGACTTCGCGGGGCAGGTGGCCCGGGAGCCGTGATCCTCGGACACTCCTTCGGTTCGATCGTGACCGCGGCCGCCGTCGCGCGCGGGCTCGAGACGCCGCGGCTCATCCTCCTCAATCCGATCGGCGCCCCCGCACTGGAAGGACCGAAGGGTGTGCTCACCCGTCTCGCGGTGCTCTACTACGGCGCCGGCGCCTGGCTTCCCGAGCGTCTCGGCACCGCGCTCCTGCGCAACCGCGTGATCGTTCGCGTCGCGAGCCTCGCGATGGTCAAGACCTCGGATGCGGCGCTGCGCCGCTTCATCCACGATCAGCACGACACCTACTTCTCGCGCTTCGCCGACCGCGATGTCCTGCGGGATGCCTTCGTGGCGAGCGTGTCGCACGACGTGCGGGAGTTCGCCGTCGGCATCCGGGTTCCGACGCTGCTCGTGGCGGCGCAGGAGGATCAGATCACGCCGATCGAGGCGGAGCGCGAGCTCGCCGGGATGTTCGAGCGGGCTCAGCTGCACGAGATCGCCGGCGTCGGGCACCTCATCCACTACGAGACGCCGGCCGAAGCGGCCGGTGCGGTCACCCGTTTCCTCAGGGCTCCCGCCTGGCGAGACCGATGAGGCCGGCGACGCGGTAGGGATCACCTCGCCCATTGCGAGGGCGGTCTCGGTGCGCTCGACCCCTTCGATCGCGAGAATGCGGGCGTCGGTGTCGAAGAGGTGCCGTGCGTCGCGGCAGGCGACCCGGGCGAGGATGTCGACCGAGCCGCTGAGGCCGTGCGCCTGGACGACCTCCGGGATGCGGGCGAGCTCGGAGGCGATGCGCGGCAGCTCGTTCTGGCGCAGCCCGATGCTGATGAAGGCCTGCAGGGGGAAGCCGAGGACCTCGGTGGAGATGGAGCGCTCGTAGGAGAGGAAGACGCCGGACTGCTCCAGGCGGGCCATGCGCGCCTGGATGGTGTTGCGGGAGAGGCCGAGCTGCTCGGCCAGGGCGACGATCGTCGCGCGCGGGTCCGCGGTGAGAGCTGCGAGCAGTTCCAGGTCGATGCGATCGAGGGAGGACATAGTGCCAAACTCTAGCACCCACTCATTGTGCTCTGCTTGGCAACATGCTCAAGCCTGATTCAGTTGCTTGAGCGAGGTGATGAACGGACGTATCCTGCCATCAGGGCAGCAACGCGGCTGCCGACGACGTGAACAGCCCCACAAGGGCGAGGCCACGAGGAGGACGAAGATGTCAACGCATAAATCTCCGGCTCTGGACAAGGGCATCGATCTCGATCTGGTCGAGAGGGTGCTCGCGCCCGACGGGACGAGGCTTCCGAATCCCCGACTCGATCCGCATCTGAGGGATCTCGACGTCGAGCAGCTGCGGGGATGTGGCGCGACATGACGGTCGTGCGCCGCATCGACAGCGAGGGCGTCGCCCTTCAGCGTCAGGGCCAGCTGGGTCTGTGGGCACCGTGCCGCGGTCAGGAGGCCTCCCAGATCGGCACCGCCCGCGCGTTGCGCGAGACCGACTTCATCTTCCCCAGCTATCGCGAGCACGGGGTGCTCTATGCGCGGGGCGTGGCGCCCGGCGACTACGTGCGCGTGTGGCGCGGCGAGGAGGGGTCCGCCTTCGATCCCGCGCAGATGCGCATGGCGCCGCTGCAGATCATCATCGGCGCGCAGTCGCTCCACGCGACCGGATACGCCGTCGGCATCCGTCACGACGGCACTGACGAGGTGGCGGTGACCTACTTCGGCGACGGTGCGACCAGCCAGGGCGACGTCAACGAGGCGATGATCTTCGCGTCCTCCTACGGCGCCCCGGTCGTCTTCGTCTGCCAGAACAACCACTGGGCGATCTCGGAGCCGGTCACGGTGCAGGCCAAGCATCCGATCGCCGGCCGCGCCCCCGGGTTCGGCATCCCGAGCCTGCGGGTCGACGGCAACGACGTCCTCGCCTGCTTCGCCGCGATGCGCTGGGCGGCCGAGCACGCCCGTTCGGGCCGAGGCCCGGCGTTCCTCGAGCTGGTGACTTACCGCATGGGCCCGCACACGACCGCCGACGACCCGACGCGCTACCGCACCGAATCGGATGTCGAGGCCTGGGCGCAGCGCGACCCGATCGCACGCCTGGAGGCGCACCTGCGCGCGACGGGCGCGCTGACCGACGAGCATGTCGCGGAGGCGCAGGCGGCGGCCGACGCCACGGCGAAGGAGCTGCGCGCGGCGTGCCTGGGCATGGTGACCCGCGAGCCGCTCGCGGTCTTCGACAACGTCTACGCCGAGCCCCACACGGGCCTGCGCCGTCAGCGCGATGACTATGCGGCGTACCTCGCGGCGTTCGAGGAGGCCTGAGATGACGGAGATGACCCTGGGCAAGGCCCTCACCGCCGGGCTCCAGCAGGCGATGCGTGACGACGACAAGGTCGTCATCATGGGCGAGGACATCGGCAAGCTCGGCGGGGTGTTCCGCATCACCGACGGCCTCCTCGACGAGTTCGGCGCGGAACGCGTCATGGACACGCCGCTGGCCGAGTCCGGCATCGTCGGCATGGCCGTCGGCCTCGCCTTTCGCGGATACCGGCCGGTCGTCGAGATCCAGTTCGACGGTTTCGTGTACCCGGCCTTCGATCAGATCGTCTCGCAGGTCGCCAAGCTCCACTACCGGACCCAGGGTCGCGTGAAGATGCCGATCACGATCCGCATCCCCTGGGCGGGAGGCATCGGTGCGGCCGAGCACCACTCCGAGTCGCCCGAGGCGTACTTCGTGCACACCGCAGGCCTCCGCGTGATCGCGGTGTCGAACCCGCAGGACGCCTACCGGTGCCTGCGCCAGGCGATCGCCAGCGACGACCCGGTGATCTTCTTCGAGCCCAAGCGCCTCTACCACCACAAGGGCGAAGTCGACCTGGACGCGCCCCTGGCGGATGCGCCGCCGATGGGTCTGGCCCATGTCGTGCGGGAGGGAACGGATGCCACGCTCATCAGCTACGGCGCGATGCTGACCACGGCACTGGATGCCGCCGCGGCGGCCGAGGACGAAGGGATCTCGCTCGAAGTCATCGACCTGCGCTCCCTGTCGCCGGTGGACTACGACACCGTGTCGGCGTCGGTCCGCAAGACCGGTCGCGTCGTCGTCGCGCACGAGGCCTCCCGCGAGGCGGGTGTGGCCGCCGAGGTCATCGCGAGCATCACCGAGGACTGCTTCCACTGGCTGGAGTCGGCGCCTCTGCGCGTGACCGGGCACGACATCCCCTACCCGCCGGCGAAGCTGGAGAAGTTCCACCTGCCCGACCTGGACCGCATCCTCGATGCCGTCGACCGCGTGCTCGATCGCCCGAACAGCCTGACGGAGGTGGAGCGATGAAGCAGGAGTTCCGTCTCCCGGACCTCGGAGAGGGCCTGACCGAGGCCGAGGTCGTCACGTGGCATGTGAAGCCCGGCGATGCCGTCGCACTCAACCAGACGCTCGCGGAGGTCGAGACGGCCAAGGCCGTCGTCGAGCTGCCCTCGCCCTACGAGGGTTCCGTCGCCCAGCTGCACGTGGGCGAGGGGAGACCCTCGCCGTCGGTGCCCCGCTGATCGTCTTCGAGATCGAGGGCGCCGAACCGGAGGCCGAGACGCCGTCCTCCGGCGAGGACGGGGCGAAGCCGAACCTCGTCGGATATGGAGCGGCGGTGAGCTCCGGACGTCCGGCGCGCCGCGCACGGCGTGCCGGCGCGAAGCCCGCGGCATCCGACACCGCGGTCATCGATGCGGCACCCCACGATGCGATCCCCGAGACGCAGAAGGAGACACCGGTGGGGGAGCGTCCGCGCTCGACGCCTCCGGTGCGCAAGTACGCCAAGGACCGCGGGATCGACATCGTGCTCGTCGCTGCGGAGGTCGGCGACCGCATCGTCACCCGCGAGGACGTCGACGCCTATGCCGAGCGCGTCGGTGCGGCGGCCGCCCCTCCGCTCCCGTCGAAGCGCCCGTGGTCTCGGCGCTCGGACGCGCCGAGGGCCGGGAGACGCGCGTGCCGATCCGGGGCGTGCGCAAGCACACCGCCCAGGCGATGGTGCAGAGCGCCTTCACCGCTCCGCATGTGACGACCTTCCACACCGTGGACGTGACCGCGACGATGGATCTGATCGCGTCGCTCCGCGAGGACAGGGCGCTGGCGGGCACGCGCATCGGCCCGCTCGTGGTCGCGGCGAAGGCCGTGTGCCTGGCGCTGACGCGCACCCCGGCCCTCAACTCCCGCTGGGATGAAGAGGCGGGGGAGATCGTCCAGTACCACTATGTGGATCTGGGGATCGCGGCGGCGACGGAGCGCGGGCTCATCGTGCCGAACATCCGTGAGGCGCAGGACATGACGCTCACCGAGCTCGCCGCCTCGCTCGCCTCTCTCACGGAGACGGCGCGCGCGGGCAAGACGTCTCCGGCCGAGCTGGCCGGGGGCACCTTCTCGATCACGAACATCGGCGTGTTCGGGGTGGATGCGGGCACACCGATCCTCCCGCCGGGCCAGAGCGGCATCCTCGCGCTCGGCGCGGTGCGTCGTCAGCCCTGGGAGTACAAGGGCGAGATCGCGCTGCGCCAGGTGATGACGCTCAGCCTGTCGTTCGACCACCGGATCGTGGACGGGGCCGAGGGCGCCCGTTTCCTGAAGGACGTTGCCGACATCCTCGAGGAGCCCGGGCGCGCGATGCTCATGCGGTGAGTCCGCACGTGTTCGGAGACAGCCTCCGCCTCTGCCGACTTCTGTGCCGGTCTCAGTTGTTGCGGGCATTCCACGCCGGATGCCGCAACAACTGAGACCGGCGCTCGTCTCTGTCGCACACGATGCGGGATGCGGACGAGGCGACCCGCAACAACTGAGACCGGTGTGGCGCTGAAGGTGGAGGGACGTTCTTCACTCACTGCTGCGCCGGCGGGCGCGGTCAGGCGGGGCCAGGAGCGCCGCCTCGGCCATCGCGGCGAGAACGCCGGCGGTGGCCGCATCGGAGCGGGCGGCGGCGGTCGTCGAGTGCGGCGTGGAGTTGATGAGGCCGAATCCGGCCTGCACTCGCAGGCGGAGCTCGGCTTCCGATCCCGGACGCAGGAGGGCGAGCGTCTGCATCCACAGGCCGATGTAGGTGCGCTGCAGGCGCCGCACCTCGGCGTGATCGTCGTCTGAGAGATGCGGGATCTCGCGGTCCTGTACGCGGATGACATCGGCGTTGCCGAGGGCGAAGTCGACGTGGAACCGGATGAGCGCCCGCATCCGATCGATGCCCTCGGGGGTCGCCTCGGCGACGCCGATGCCGCCCGCGACGAGATCTTCGCTGACCCGCACGAGGAGAGCACCGAGCAGTGCCTGCTTGCCGCTGACGTGCCGGTAGACCGCGGGACCGGAGACGCCGACGGCGGCGCCCAGCTCTTCGAGGCTCACGCCGGCGAAGCCGCGCTCGGCGAACAGGCGCGCGGATTCGCGGAGCAGCGACTCGTACCGTTCGGCCTTGGCGCGGTCACGGGAGGTGCTTGCCATTTCAGTTAATCCTCGCTAACCTGAACGTGCAGTTAATCAATGCTAACTGAGCTTAGTCCGCTTGCCGCGTTTCGTCTCGATTCGTTCGTTCGACGACCGGACGGGATACGGCCGGTGCAGCGTGCGATGTCGAGGAGGACACCCCGGATGCCGGTGACCCAGACACAGGAATCCCTCGCAAGAACGCTCCATGAGCGCCTCGCCGAGGTGGCGCGCGGGGATCGGATGCTGCGCGCGAACGCCATGTGTCCCGCGGGAAGCTCCTGCCCCGTGACCGCGTGAGCCGCCTCCTCGACGAGGGCAGCCCTTTCCTCGAGGTCGCACCGCTGGCCGCCGAGGGCATGTACGGCGGCGAGGTCCCGGCCGCCGGGGTCGTCGCCGGGATCGGTCTCGTGCACGGCCGCCAGGTCATGGTCGTGTGCAATGACGCCACGGTCAAGGGCGGCTCCTACCTCCCGATGACGGTCAAGAAGCACCTGCGCGCGCAGGAGATCGCGATCGAGAACCGCCTTCCCTGCCTCTACCTCGTCGACTCGGGTGGTGCGTTCCTGCCGAAGCAGGACGAGGTCTTCCCCGACCGCGAGCACTTCGGGCGCATCTTCTTCAACCAGGCGCGCATGTCGGCCGAGGGCATCCCGCAGCTGGCCGCCGTCCTCGGCTCCTGTACCGCCGGCGGCGCCTACGTGCCGGCCATGAGCGACGAGAGCGTGATCGTGCGGAACCAGGGCACGATCTTCCTGGGCGGCCCGCCCTCGTGAAGGCCGCGATCGGCGAGGTCGTCACCGCCGAGGAGCTCGGCGGGGGAGAGCTGCACGCCCGCCGCTCCGGTGTCGCCGACCATCTCGCCGAGGACGACGAGCACGCGCTGGAGATCCTCCGCGACATCGTCGCGACCCTGCCGGCTTCGGCGGCTCCGGTCACGAACGTGCAGGCGGTCGTCGAGCCCGCGGAGACCTCGAGCCTCTACGACGTCGTCCCGGTCGACGTGAACCAGCCCTATGACGTGCACGAGGTCATCGTGCGTCTGGTGGACGGCGACTCCTTCCACGAGTTCAAGAGCCAGTACGGCACGACCCTCGTCACCGGCTTCGCCCGCATCCACGGCCACCCGGTCGGCATCGTCGCCAACAACGGCGTGCTCTTCGGCGACTCGGCCGTCAAGGGTGCCCACTTCATCGAGCTGTGCGACCAGCGCGGGGTCCCGCTGCTGTTCCTGCAGAACATCTCCGGGTTCATGGTCGGAAAGGACGCCGAGGCCGGCGGCATCGCGAAGGACGGCGCGAAGATGGTCACCGCCGTCGCCACCACACGCGTCCCCAAGCTCACCGTCATCATCGGAGGCTCCTTCGGCGCCGGCAACTACTCCATGTGCGGGCGGGCCTATTCGCCGCGCTTCCTGTGGACCTGGCCGGCCAGCCGCATCTCGGTCATGGGCGGGACGCAGGCGGCATCCGTCCTCGCGACCGTCAAGGAGGACCAGCTCGCATCGCGCGGCGAGGGCTGGAGCTCCGAGGAGCGCGCCGCCTTCGAAGAGCCGATCCGCGAGCGCTACGAGGAGCAGGGCGAGCCCTACTACGCCACCGCCCGCCTCTGGGACGACGGCATCATCGATCCCGACCAGACCCGCGATGTCCTCGGCCTCGCCCTCGACGTCGTCTCCCGCACCCCGCTGCCCGAACCGCGCTTCGGCGTATTCCGGATGTGATCCCTGTGACCGAGACCCCGCCCTTCGACACAGTCCTCGTCGCCAATCGCGGCGAGATCGCCCGGCGCATCATCCGGACGCTGCGTGCCCTCGGCATCCGTTCGGTGGCCGTCTACAGCGACGGCGACGCCGGCGCGCCGCACATCCGCGAGGCCGATGAGGCCGTGCGGCTCGGGCCCGATCCGGCGTCCGCGTCGTATCTCCGGACGGATGCCGTCATCACCGCCGCCCGGCAGAGCGGCGCCCAGGCGATCCACCCGGGATACGGGTTCCTCTCCGAGAGCGTCGACCTCGCCCGCGCCTGTGCCGACGCAGGGATCGTCTTCGTGGGTCCGGGGATCCGCGCCCTGGAGGTCGCCGGAGACAAGGCCCGTGCGCGGGAGCATGTCAGCGCGCACGGCGTTCCGATCATCCCCGGCTTCGACGCCGCCGGGCTCGGCGATGCGGCGATCGCCGAGCGCGCCGCCGAGATCGGCTACCCCCTCCTGGTCAAGCCCAGCGCGGGCGGCGGCGGCAAGGGCATGGAGATCGTGTCGGATGCCGCAGAGCTGCCTCAGGCGCTCGCCTCCGCCCGCCGGGTCGCGACGGCCGCCTTCGGCGATGACGCGCTCATCCTCGAACGGCTCATCGCCACGCCCCGCCACATCGAGGTGCAGGTCTTCGGCGACAGCCACGGAGACATCGTCGCCTACGGCGAGCGGGAGTGCACACTGCAGCGACGTCATCAGAAGGTCATCGAGGAGTCGCCGGCCCCGGGGCTGTCGGATGCGACCCGTGCTCGTCTGGCGGAGGCGGCTATCGCCGCCGCGCGCAGCGTCGACTACATCGGCGCGGGCACGGTCGAGTTCCTCATCGACAAGAACCGGCCCGAGGAGTTCTTCTTCATCGAGATGAACACGCGGTTGCAGGTCGAGCACCCGGTCACCGAAGCCGTCACCGGTCTCGACCTCGTCGCCCTGCAGCTGGAGGTCGCCGCCGGCGGGCGGGTCGCGTCGCCGCCCGAACCGCGGGGCACGCGATCGAGGCCCGCGTCTACGCCGAGTCGCCCGAGCGCGGCTTCCTGCCCTCGGTGGGCCGTGTGCTCGTGTTCGGCGCCCCCGAAGGGGTGCGGACGGATGCCGCGGTCGAGACCGGCAGCGAGGTCTCCGCCTCCTACGATCCCATGATCGCGAAGGTCATCGCCCACGCGCCGTCGCGTGCGGAGGCGCTCGCGCAGCTGGACGCGGCCCTGGGCGAGACGGTCGTGCTCGGTGTCGAGACGAATATCGGCTTCCTTCGTGCTCTCGGCGCAGACGAGCGGGTGCAGGCCGGCGACATGGACACCGGCCTGATCGAGACGCTGCTGCCCTACGAGGCTGCACCGGTCTCGGAGGAGGCCCTCGCCGCGGCGGCGCGAGCGCTGCAGCCGGCGGATGCGGCATCCGACCCCGACCCGTGGGTCGCCCTGCGCGGCTGGCGCCTGTCCGCTCCCGCGGCCCCACCCGCCCAGGCCTTCCTGACCGACACCGACATCATCGTCCACGGCTCGGCCGAAGCTCTTTCGGAGGTCGCGGTCGCCGCCGACGACGGCGCCGTCTGGGTGAGCGACGGCGGGCGCAGCATCCGGCTGCGTCCGCTGACCCGGAGGCAGGCGCTGAAACGACGCCTGGCCGCCCTCGACCCGAGCGAGTCCGCCCAGGGGCCGGATTGTCTCGCGCCCATGCCGGGTGCGGTCGTCGCCCTCCACGTCGACGACGGCGCGGAGGTGCGCAAGGGCGATCGGCTCGTCTCGATCGAGGCCATGAAGATGGAGCACCCCGTGCTCGCCCCCACGACGGGGTCGTGCGACTGCTCGTCGCCGTCGGAGACCAGGTGCGCACCGATCAACCCGTCGCGCGCGTGCCCCATGCCCCACCGGGGCCCACACCACCGAGGAGTCGTCATGACCGCATTCCTGAGCGCCGAAGAGCAAGAGCTCGCCGCGATGGTGCGCGAGTTCGCGAACGAGGTCGTCGCACCGCAGTCCTACGAGGCCGATCGCACGAAGACCCTGTCGATGGACGTCGTCGGGCAGTTGGGGAGCTGGGGCTGTTCGGCCTGCCCTTCCCTGAGGAGGTCGGTGGCCAGGGCGGCGACTACTTCGCCCTGTGCCTGGCGATCGAAGGTCTCGGCAGGGTCGACCAGTCGATCGCCATCACGCTCGAGGCCGGTGTGGGGCTGGGCGCCATGCCGATCTACCACTTCGGCACCGATGCCCAGCGGGAACAGCTGCTGCCCGACCTCACCGCGGGCAAGGCACTCGCCGGCTTCGGCCTGACCGAGCCGGAGGCGGGATCGGATGCCGGCGCCACCCGCACGACGGCGCGTCTGGAGGGCGGCGAGTGGGTCATCGACGGCTCGAAGCAGTTCATCACCAACTCCGGCACCCCGATCACGCGCTTCGTGACCGTGACGGCCGTGACGGGCGAGAGGGACGGCCGCAAGGAGATCTCGACGATCATCGTGCCCAACGGCACGCCCGGCTTCACGGTCGAGCCGGCCTACGACAAGCTCGGCTGGCGGGCATCCGACACGCATCCGCTGACCTTCACCGGAGCCCGTGTGCCGGAGGAGAACCTGCTCGGCGAGCGCGGCCGCGGATACGCGAACTTCCTGTCCATCCTCTCCGAGGGGCGCATCGCGATCGCGGCACTGTCCACGGGCGCCGCCGAGGGCTGCCTGGAGGAGGCGACCGCATATGCCCAGAGCCGCATGATCTTCGGCTCCGCCCTCGCCACCCGCCAGAACGCCCAGTTCACCCTCGCGAGGATGAAGGCCCGCGTGCACCACGCACGCCTGGCATGGCACCACGCCGCACGCCTCAAGGACGCCGGCAAGCCCTTCGCGACCGAGGCGGCACTGGCGAAGATCGCCGCGAGCGACGCCGCCATGGACAACGCGCGTGACGCGACGCAGATCTTCGGCGGCAACGGCTTCATGGACGAGTTCCCGGTCGCCCGCCACTACCGCGACTCGAAGATCCTCGAGATCGGAGAGGGCACGACCGAGGTCCAGCTCATGCTCATCGCCCGCTCGCTCGGGCTGGGCTCCGGCGGTGCGAGCAGGTAGCGTGAGCGACGTGAGCACCGAGGAATCCGCACAGGAGATCATCGAGCGCGGCCTCTACTTCGAGGAGATGGTCGAAGGGGCCCGCTACCTGCATCGCCCCGGCCGCACCGCGACCGAGGCCGACAACGTCCTGTTCACGACGCTGACGATGAACACGCAGGCGCTGCACCTGGATGCCGCTTTCGCGCAGACGCAGGAGTTCGGACAGCGCCTGATGAACTCGATGTGGACCCTCTCGACCATGGTCGGCGCCTCCGTCGCCCAGCTGACCCAGGGGACGCTCGTCGCACAGCTGGGCCTCGGCGACATCTCGTTCCCGCATCCGCTCTTCGCCGGCGACACGCTCTACACCGAGAGCGTGATCAGCGGCAAACGGCTCTCGACGTCCCGTCCCGGGCAGGGCATCGTCACGATCACGCACACCGGGCGCAATCAGGACGGCACGGTCGTCGCGCTCGCGACGCGCACCGCGCTCATCCGCTGCCTGCCTGAGGGGGGAGAGGGATGAGCGAGTTCGCGCTCGGGCCCTCCCTGCTGTTCTGCCCCGCCGACCGCCCCGAACGCTTCGCCAAGGCGATGGAGCGCGCCGACGCCGTCATCCTCGACCTGGAAGACGCCGTGCTGCCCGCCGCGAAACGGGCCGCCCGAGGGCACCTCATCGACGCGCACGTCGACGCCGATCGGGTCATCGTCCGGGTCAACCCCGTCGGCACGACCGACTTCGAGGACGACCTCGCGACCCTCGCACAGACCGACTTCCGCACCGTCATGGTCGCCAAGGCCGAGAGCGCGAAGAAGTTGCAGCGCGCCCTCGATCAGCGCTTCTCCGTCATCGCGCTGTGCGAGACGGCCCGCGGCATCCAGAACGCCGACCGCATCGCGGCGGTGGAGAACGTCGTCGGCCTCATGTGGGGCGCGGAGGACCTCGTCGCCTCCCTCGGCGGCACCTCGAGCCGCTTCGCCGACGGCCGCTATCGCGACGTCGCCCGGCACGCGCGTTCTCAGGTGCTGCTGGCCGCCGGGGCACGAGGCAAGGCCGCGATCGACTCCGTCTACGTCGACATCGACGACGCCGAAGGCCTGCTCGCCGAGGTGAAGGATGCCGCGGCATCCGGTTTCCGGGCCAAGGCGTGCATCCACCCCGGCCAGGTCGCAGCGATCCGCGAGGCCTACCGGCCCTCGGCCGAGGAGATCGAGTGGGCGCAGGCGGTGCTTGCAGCGGCCGAGAACGAGCACGGCGTGTTCCGCTTCCGCGGGAGCATGGTGGACGAGCCGGTGCTCCGGCACGCGCGGTCAGTGCGCAGCCGCGCTGGTCTCTGACTCGAGCAGCCGCAGGACCCCGGGCTCGAGCACGAACCGGTGCGCGGAGCCGTTGCGCAGCTGCTCGCCCTCGGCGGGGAGCGTGCCCCGGGAGGCATGGTTCAGCAGCGTGCGGATGACACCGCCGTGGGTGACGATGATCACCGATTCGGCCACCGGCGCCGAACGCCGGCGTGACGCCACACTGATCTCCTCGAGCGCGGCGAGAGCACGGTCGAGCACCTGGGCGTGGGTCTCGGCGCCCGGCACCTCGGCGTGCCAGTTGCCGTACCGCGCCATGTACTCGGTGTCCAGGAGTCCTTCGGCGTCTCCGTAGGAGCGCTCGCGCATGTCCGGGACGAGCTCCGGCGCGGAGAGCGACAGCTCGGCGGCGATGATCTCTGCCGTGCGATGGGCGCGGCGCAGCGGACTGGCGTAGATGGCGTGATGCGTCTCGCCGGCAAGCATCCCCGCGGCCGTGAGGGCCTGCGCCTCGCCGGTCAGGTTCAGCGGGATGTCGCTGGACCCCTGGATGCGCCTGGCCAGGTTCCAGTCGGTCTGGCCGTGGCGCACGAGAGTGAGAAGGGTCACCCTCCGAGCCTAACCGTCTGCGACGAGGGCACGCTCCAGCGCCGGCAGCGCCTCGCTCGTGCCGAAGGAGAGCACGGCATCGGCCCAGGCGTCGACCTTGGTGAGCTCGCGGTTGATGAGCACGATCGGGATGCCGCGGCGCCGCGCCCGCTCGACGAAGCGCACACCGGAGTTCACCACGAGCGATGTGCCGGCGACCAGGAGCGCGTCACTTCCCCGCAGCAGCGCCTCGGCGGCACGGAAGCGCTCGGTCGGCACGTACTCGCCGAAGAAGACGATGTCGGGCTTGAGCATTCCGGCGCAGACGGTGCAGGTCGGCACCCGGAATCCCTCGGTGGTCTCGGGGAGCACATCCCCGTCGGGCCCGAGCACGATGTTCTCCGGGACGAGGATCCAGGGGTTGTCCTGCTCGATGCGCTCGGCGATGTCGCGGCGGTCGAACACCTGCCCGCAGACGGTGCAGTTCACCCGCCGCATCGTGCCGTGCAGTTCGATGACCCGCGCGCTGCCGGCGCGCAGGTGCAGCCCGTCGACGTTCTGGGTGATGATGCCGCGGACGATGTCGCTGGCCTCCATCGAGGCCAGCGCCTCGTGCCCGGCGTTGGGCTCCGCGTACGCGAAGCTGCGCCAGCCGAGGTGGCTGCCGACCCAGTAGCGGCGTCGGGCGCCCTCGTCGGAGAGGAAGCGCTTCGCCGTCATCGGTGTGCGCGGCGTGCTGCCGGCACCGCGGTAGGCCGGGATGCCCGAGTCGGTCGAGATGCCGGCGCCGGTCAGCACCGTGATCGAGCGGCCGCGCAGCAGCTCGACGGCGCGGGCGAACATGGCGGGCACCGCCGGGCGTGTGTCATATGTCACGGAACCTCCCTCAGCGATCATAGGGCTCCGTGGCACCACCGATGCGCGTGCGTCTGCGAAAGTGGTCTCCTATGCACCTCGAACAGATATCGGATGCCGACGACCCCGGCTCGACGACTTCCGCCACCTCACCGACGTCGCCCTGCGGCGTGTGCAGGAGCCGGCGGGTGGGCTGTACATCGCCGAGTCGGCCAAGGTCATCGCGCGCGCCTGCGCCGCCGGGCATCGTCCGCGTGCGGTGCTCACCCAGCAGCGGTGGGTGGACGGCATCCGAGAGATCCTCGGGGAGACGGACACGCCGGTCTACCTCGTCCCGGATGCGGTCGCCGAGGCGGTGACCGGCTATGCCGTTCATCGCGGAGCGCTCGCATCGATGCACCGACCCGAGCTGCCGAGCGTGGCGGAGGTCGTGGTGGACGCCGCTCTCGTTCTGGTCCTGGAGGACATCGTCGACCACACGAACGTCGGCGCCGCCTTCCGTGCCGCCGCGGGCCTCGGGGCGGATGCCGTTCTCGTCACACCGCGCTGCGCCGATCCGCTGTACCGGCGCAGCGTGCGGGTGAGCATGGGGACCGTGTTCCAGGTGCCGTGGACGCGACTGCCCGAGTGGGACGAGGGCGCCGAGCAACTGCACGCTGCCGGCTTCGAGATCGCCGCACTGGCCCTCAGCGACGACGCCGTGACCCTCGACGCCTATGCGGCCCGGCGGCCCGACAGGGTCGCCCTGGTGATGGGCACGGAGGGTGACGGTCTCTCGCGGAAGGCGCTGGCGGCATCCGACCGCGTCGTCACGATCCCCATGGGCGGGGGAGTGGACTCCCTCAACGTCGCGTCGGCCGCGGCCGTCGCCCTCTGGGCGCTGCGGCATCCGCCCGCGTCCTGACGGTCAGTCGGCTTCGGGACGCAGCACGGGAGCGGCATCCGGGCGCTTGGCCTCGATGTCGTCGCCGGAGGACTGGTGGCGCAGCCGCCGCAGCACCCAGGGGACGAGGTGCTCCCGTGCCCAGACGAGGTCGTTGCCGCGGGCCTCGCGCCAGGTGCGTGTCGGCAGCGGGTCGGGCTCCATCGCCTTGAGGTCGTTCGGCACGTTCAGCGCCCGCAGCACCATGCGGGCGACCTCGTGATGCCCGAGGGCGTTGTAGTGCAGCCGGTCGTCGTCGAAGAAACGCGGATCCTGCACCGTCTTCAGAGCCCACTGATCGGCGACGATGCAGTCGTACCGGTCGGCGATCGCCCGCACGTTCTCGTTGTAGATCGCGACCTTTCCGCGGAAGGGACGGAACACCGGGGTGAAGCCGGTGTCGATCCCGGTGAAGACGATGACCGCGGCGCCCGTGCCCGAGAGCCGCGCGATCGCGCCGTCGAGCTGGGCGGCGATCTCATCGGGATCGGTGCCGACGCGGATCACGTCGTTTCCGCCCGCGCAGATCGAGACGAGATCCGGACGCAGCGCGATGGCCGGTTCCAGCTGGTCCTCGAGGATCTGCGCGATGAGCTTGCCGCGCACGGCGAGGTTCGCATAGGCGAAGTCGTCGGCCTGCTGCGCGAGCACTTCGGCGACGCGGTCGGCCCAGCCGCGGTGACCGCCCGGGGCGTTCGGATCCGGGTCGCCGATGCCCTCGGTGAAGGAGTCGCCGATCGCGACGAAGCGTCGCCAGGGGTGCGCGGTCTCGTTCGGCACGTAGGGGGTGCGGGACGAATCCTGCGTTGTCATCGGTGCTCTCCTCCGTCGCTGCGCGTACCGAGGTCGCGGCCGCGCAGGGGTAGAGCCTACCCGTCGACGGTGACAAGCGGGTGAGTGCCGCCCGGTGTCGCCGACAGCGTCTATGGTGGATGCCGATGCTCTCTCCGTCCTTCCCCAGCGCGCCCCGTGGGGAACGGCGGACAAGCTCCGCGCCTGGCAGCGCGAGGCGCTGGAGGCGTACTTCGAAGCCGACCAGCGCGATTTCCTCGTTGCGGCGACGCCGGGCGCAGGCAAGACGACGTTCGCGCTGACCCTCGCCGTCGAGCTGCTCCGCCAGGGCGAGGTCGACCGCATCGTCGTGGTCGCGCCGACCGAGCATCTGAAGACCCAGTGGGCGGATGCCGCGGCGCGGGTGCACATCCGCCTCGATCCGCGCTTCCGCAACAGCCATCATCTGCCGGCCCGCCAGTATCACGGCGTGGTCGTGACCTATGCGCAGGTCGCCGCGAAGGCGGCCGTGCACCGTGTGCTCACCGAGTCGGCCAACACCCTGGTGATCCTCGACGAGGTCCACCACGGCGGAGACGCGCTCAGTTGGGGCGACGCCATCCGCGAGGCGTACACGCCGGCCAGGAGGCGCCTGCTGCTGTCGGGCACGCCGTTCCGCAGCGATACAGCGCCCATTCCCTTCGTGGAGTACCTTCCCGACGAGAGCGGGCCCGCGTCTCGTCGACCGACTACCGCTACGGCTACGGACGTGCCCTCAAGGATGGCGTGGTGCGCCCGGTGCTCTTCCACGTCTACTCGGGGAAGATGCAGTGGCGCACGAGCGCGGGCGACGAGCTCGAGGCCCACCTCGGGCAGGACAACACCAAGGACGTCACCTCCCAGGCCTGGCGTACCGCTCTCGATCCCGCAGGCGAGTGGATGCCGGCCGTGCTCTCGGCGGCCGACCGGCGCCTGACGGAGATCCGTCATCATGTGCCGGATGCCGGGGGTCTCGTCATCGCGACCGATCAGACCGCGGCGCGCGCCTACGCCACGATCCTGCGCACCGTGACAGGGGAGAGGCCAACGGTCGTGCTCTCCGATGAAGCGGAGGCTTCGCGCCGCATCGAGCAGTTCAGTGAGAGCACGAGCCGGTGGATGGTCGCGGTGCGCATGGTGTCGGAGGGCGTGGACGTGCCCCGTCTCGCCGTCGGCGTGTACGCGACCTCCGCCTCGACGCCGCTGTTCTTCGCGCAGGCGATCGGGCGTTTCGTCCGTGCCCGACGTCGGGGCGAGGCGGCGAGCGTCTTTCTCCCGCACGTGCCGGTGCTGCTAGGACTCGCGAACGAGATGGAGCGGCAGCGCGACCACGCCCTCGACCGGCGGGAGAAGGACGACGACGGACTCGACGACTCCCTGCTGGAGAGCGCGAACCGCGAGGAGTCCGCCTCCGACGCGTTGACGCAGGAGTTCAGCTACCAGGCGATCTCCTCGCTCGCGCACTTCGACCGGGTCGTCTTCGAGGGCAAGGAGTTCGGTCAGCTCGCCGAGCCGGGGAGCCCTGAGGAGGAGGAGTTCATCGGCATCCCGGGACTTCTCGAGCCCGAGCACGTGCACGAGCTGCTCATGCAGCGCCAGGCGCGGCAGACGCGGCTGCGCACGGCCCGTGAGGCGAGCACCGGACCGGAGCACACGACGACGCTCCCCGAGCCCCTGCACCGCACGCTCCGCGAACAGCGGCAGCTCCTCAACAGCCTCGTGGGACTGTACGCACGGCAGTCCGGTGAGCCGCACGGCGCCGTGCACGCAGAGCTGCGCAGGGTGTGCGGCGGCCCCGCCGTCGCGCAGGCGACCGTCGCACAGCTGCAGGCCCGGATCGACGTGCTGCGGCGCCGCGTGCACTCCTGACCCGCCCCGGCGCGCACTTCGGATATCCGAAATGCTGTCAATCCATGGGTTTCGCGCGTCGGCTCCCCTCCGGCTGACTAGCGTTGAGGGTTGTCGACCATCCAGGAGGTTTCATGTCCGCCCCCGCCATCCCCACCGACGCCGATCGCCGGCGGTGGGCGCGCTATCTCGTCGAGGAGCGTGCCGAGGCGCGTGTCTACGAGCGACTCGCCGCGCGCCGGACGGGCGAGGATCGTGAGATCCTGCTGCAGCTCGCTGCGGCCGAGCGTCGCCATGAGGCGCACTGGCTGGGCCTGTTGGGTGGCGTGCCCGAGAAGCTGCCGCGTGCCGGCATCCGATCCCGCATGCTCGGCTGGATGGCGGGCCGGTTCGGGATGATCTTCGTCCTGGCGCTCGCACAGAGCGCCGAAGCCCGGTCTCCCTACGACACCGAGCAGTATGCGACCGCCGCGATGCGCGCCGACGAGAAGGTGCACTACGAGGTGGTGCGCGGTCTGGCGGCACGGGGCAGGCGGAAGCTGTCGGGGTCGTTCCGCGCCGCGGTCTTCGGCATGAACGACGGCCTCGTGAGCAATCTCGCCCTCGTCCTGGCGATCGGGGCGACCGGGGTGGCGCCGCAGTTCGTGCTGTTCAGCGGCATCGCCGGGCTTCTGGCCGGCGCCCTCTCCATGGGTGCGGGGAGTTCGTCTCGGTGCGTTCGCAGCGCGAACTCCTCGCGGCGACCGAGGTCAATGACAGTGCTGCGGATGCCGCGGGCGACCTCGACATCGATGAGAACGAGCTCGCCCTCGTCTACCGAGCCCGGGGAATGGACGCGGAGGAGTCGCTCACCCGTGCGCGAAGGGTCGTCGCGGCAGCGAAGGCCGGAGCGGCGCGGACGGCGACAGGGCCAGTGCGCGCGTTCGGCGGATCGAGCGACCGCGATGTCGTCGGAAGCGACTGGATCGCCGCGCTGACGAGCTTCCTGCTCTTCACCTCCGGGGCGATCATCCCGGTGCTGCCCTGGATCTTCGGCCTGAGCGGGCTCACCGCGATCGCCGTGGCGCTGGCACTCGTCGGCATCGCGCTGCTGTCCACAGGGCACTCGTCGGCATCCTCTCCGGGGTCCGCCGCTGCGCCGCGCTCTGCGCCAGCTGGCGATCGGCTTCGGCGCGGCCGCGATCACCTATACCCTGGGGCTGATCTTCGACGTGGGAGCGCTCTGACCGCAGATCTGTTCACATCTCCGCGGGGAGGCTGATTCGAGCTCATCGTCGTTACCCTCGAGACATGTCCAGCCGTTCCCGTGTCCGTGGGCGTCCGCCGCATCCCGATGCGCTGACGCCCGCAGAGTGGCGCATCGCCCACGCGGTGCGACACGGCATGGCGACACGCACGATCGCCCGGCGCTAGGCCGTGTTGATCAAGAGGTTTCGGCTTTCGGTGGGCGAGTCTTGAGCGGTGACGCGACACGAGATCTCTGACGCTGTGTGGGCGGTGATGGAGCCGTTGATGCCGACGGTGTCGGGCCGTTCGCGGCCGTGGACGGATCACCGGCTCGCTGTCGAGGGGATGGCGTGGAAGTACCGCACCGGCGCACCTTGGCGTGACGTGCCGGAGCGGTTCGGGAAGTGGAACTCGATCTACAAGCGGTTCAATCGGTGGGCTGAGGACGGCACGTGGGAGAAACTGCTCGCCGAGGTGCAGAAGCAGGCTGATGCGGCGGGGAAGATCGACTGGGTCGTCTCGATCGACTCCACGATCGCGCGTGTTCATCAGCACGGCGCGACCCTCAGCCGGGACACAGGGGCTCTGTCGAATCACAAGAATTCGCGGGTCGAGCCGCCTGACCACGCGATCGGACGCTCCCGCGGCGGGCTGACAACCAAGCTGCACCTGGTTGCCGATGGGCGAGGCAGACCGCTGGGCATGATGATCACCGGCGGCAACGTGAACGACACCACGATGATGACCGCCGTCCTTGAGGACATCCGCGTCCCACGCGTGGGGAAGGGTCGGCCGCGGACTCGCCCGGACAGGGTGCTCGCCGACAAGGGCTATCCGTCGAGGGCGAACCGGGCGTGGCTGCGCGAGCGCGGGATCGCCGCGACCATCCCCGAACGTGACGACCAGATCGCGCACCGCCGCAAGAAGCCGGGCCGGCCGATCGACTTCGGTGACCAGCAGCAGGAACGATACAAGGGCCGCAACGTCGTCGAGCGTTGCTTCAACCGACTCAAGCAGTGGCGCGGGATCGCGATGCGATCAGACAAGCTCGCTCGCAACTACCGTGCCGCGATCTGCCTCGCCGCCACCCTGATCTGGATCAAGACCGACTTGATCAACACGGCCTAGGGCGCCGCAACGGAAGGAAGACCCATGACCGACCAGATCCTGGGACCCATTGGGCAGATCTCTCGCCGGGTGAGTGATATCGCCACCTCGGTGGCCTGGTATCGAGACGTGCTGCAACTGCCCCACCTCTACACGTTCGGCGATCTCGCCTTCTTCGACGCCGGGGGCACAAGGCTCTTCCTCAGCGCGGTCGATGAGGCGGTCGACGAGCCAGGCGAGTCCGTTCTGTACTTCTCCGTCGATGACATCCATGCCGCCAGCGAGGCGCTCATCGGCCGCGGCGTCACCTTCGCCAGCGCGCCGCACCTCGTTCATCGCCATGAGTCGGGGATCGAGGAATGGATGGCGTTCTTCACCGACCCGGATGGCCACACCCTTGCCCTCATGACCCAGACGCGGACGGGCGACAGCCGTTCCGAGCACAGCGAGGACTGAGCGCTGATCCCGCTCAGGATGACGCGGAGTGCGCATCGCGGAGGATTCGCGCGGCCTCGTCGAAGCGCTCGGGCTCTCGCCCGAGAAGTTCAGGCGCACGAAGGGCGCCGGTGCCTCGGCCGGGAACCACTCGCCGCCCGACACGATGATGAGACCGCGCAGTTCGCACTCCCGCGCGAGGAGGTCGACATCGGTTCCCTCCGGAAAACGGAGCCACAGGTTCAGGCCGCCCTGCGGCACATGATCGAGCCGGGCCTCGGGCAGATGCGTGGACAGCGCTTCGCGCAGCAGATCGCGCCGCGTGCGAAGCTGCCCGCGCAGTCGGCGCAGATGGGTGCGCCATCCGGGCTGGGTGACGACTTCGAGCGCGGCCGCCTGCAGCAGCCCGCTGACGTACATCGACTCGGCAGCTCTGTCGGCGAGGATGCGCTCGCGTGCGGGGCCGCGCGCGATCACGGCGGCCACGCGCAGTGCCGGGGAGACGCTCTTGGTCAGTGACCGGAGGTAGATGACACGGCCGTCCTCGTCGAAGGCGGCCAAGGGGCGAGGCTCCGCATCGATCGCCAGGTCGTGCGCCCAGTCGTCTTCGATGAGGAAGGCCCGTGGTCTCGGACGACGTCGAGGATGGCGCGGCCGTGCTCGGCCGACCATCGGATGCCGGTGGGATTGGCGAAGGTGGGCTGCGCGTAGAAGGCCCGGGCGCCCGTCTCGGTGAAGGCCCGGGCGAGGTCGTCGGGGTCAGGTCCGTGGGAGTCGGTGGCGACGGGGACGAGGACCACGCCCGCCTGTTCGGCGGCGAGAAGCGCGCCCCAGTACGTCGGGGACTCGATGAGGAGCGGCTGCCCCGGGCCGACGAGCGTGCGGAAGATCGAGCTGAGTCCGCTCTGGCTGCCGGCGATGATGAAGGCGTCGCGCGCGGTCGCCGGGGTGATGCCGCTCGGCGTCGCTGCGGCGAGCTGCTGCGCGAACCAACCCCGCAGTTCGGGGAGGCCCGCGGCCGGAGCGCGGTGGATGGCGGCATCCGTTCTCGCAGCCCGGGCCAGCGCGGTGCGGACGAGGCTCTCCGGGAGGAGATCTCGCGTGGGATAGCCGGAGTGCAGGGTGATCGCATCGGGAGCGACCGCGCGCTGGGTCATCGGCAGAGCCGAGAGGCGTGCCGGCGGGGCGCCGAGGGCGGTCGTCTGCCAGCTGTAGTCGGTGGGCCGCGCCGTACGGGCCGAACGCACGAAGGTTCCGACGCCCGGTCGGCTCTCGACCAGGCCGAGGGCGGAGAGCGTGCGCATCGCCTTCTGCACGGTCACCGGGCTCACTCCGTGCTCAGCGACCAGGGTGCGGTTGGACGGCACCTGGGCGCCCGGCGGCGCGGAGGCGATCCACGCGCGCAGCGCGGAGAGGATCCGGTCAGTGCTATCCTGATTCATGAATCGACAGAGTAGCGTTATCCTCTCTCACCCGAAAGTGCTATCGGCCTCCGGGCTCTGGTGGGGACTGCTCGGCGTCGCGGCATTCTCGTTCACGCTTCCGTTCACCCGCATGGCGGTCGATGGACTGTCTCCGCTGTTCATCGGAGCCGGGCGGGCCGTCGTCGCGGCCGTATGCGCCGCCGCCGTGCTGCTCGTCACCCGTCAGGCGTGGCCGAGTGGAACGCAGTGGCTCCGGCTCGCCGTCGTCGGCGGAGGTGTGGTCGCGGGCTTCCCGCTGCTCACCTCCTTCGCGTTGCAGACCGCGGAAGCGGGCCACGGGGCGATGGTGATAGGTCTCCTGCCGGCGGCGACCGCGGCGATGGCGGTGATCCGGGGGAGGGAGCGCCCGACGCGCTCGTTCTGGCTCTTCGCCCTGCTCGGGGCGATGGCCGCGGTGCTCTTCGCCTCCCTCCAGCACGGGGGAGCCGGCCAGCTGCGATGGGCGGACCTGCTCCTGTTCGCGGCGGTGATCGCGGGTGCCGTCGGATACGCCGAGGGAGGTCTTCTCGCGCGCGAACTGGGAGCGTGGCAGACGGTGTCGTGGGCGCTCGTGCTCTTCTCGCCGCTCATGCTCGGGCTCACCGTGTTCTCGGTCACGCAGGAGCCGCCCGTGGCGACGCCGGTGCACTGGGCCGCCTTCGCCTATCTCGGTGTGGTGAGCATGTTCCTGGGCTTCTTCGCCTGGTACCGGGGACTGGCCATCGGACCGATGGCCCAGGTGAGCCAAGTGCAGCTCGTACAGCCCGTTCTGACCCTCCTCTGGGCGGCACTCCTGCTCGGTGAGCACATCACCGTTCCGACTATCCTCGGAGGAGCGGCCGTGATCATGTGCGCCGGCCTCGCCGTCCGCGCACGTCTGACGAGGAAGGGGTCGTGATGCGCCATACACCGCGGTACCTGATGACCGACCCCGAGGAGGTTAAGCGCCTCATCCGCGCGGCGCCGTGGGCGACGTTCGTCTCGCCGGCGAGCACCGGCCTCGTGGCCTCCCACTACCCGGTGATCCTGGACGAGACCACCGACGACATCGTGATCGTGAGCCACTTCGGTCGCCCCGACGAGGAGTCGCACGAGCTCGGCCGGCACGAGATCCTCGTGATCATCCAGGGCCCGCATGACTACGTCTCGCCCAGCTGGTACGCCCCTGGTGAGGTCGTCCCGACCTGGAACCACGTCACCGCGCACCTGTACGGCACACCGGAGATCCTCTCCGACGAGGAGAACTACGCCATGCTCGCACTGCTCACCGACAGCTTCGAGAGGCACCATCCGCACGGGCGGAGTCTCTCCGAGGACGAGGCCGGCACGCGCCGGGCGGCCAAGGGCACGGTGGGGTTGCGGATGCGGGTCTCTCGATTCGACGCGCGTGCGAAACTGAGCCAGAACAAGCCGGATGCCGTGCGAGACGACATCGCCGCGCATCTGGATGAGCGAAACCCCGCACTCGCCGCGGAGATGCGCCGCGTCGACGCCGGCGATCTCTGAGACATCCACCGGTCCGGAACGTCGGAGCTGCTGCCTACACTGACCGCATGACCTTCGTGAATGCAGGAACCCTCGGTGTGCTGCCCGGCCGGCGGGAGGAGGTCGTGTCGATCCTGACCCGACGAAGTCCCGACCTCGCCGCGGCGGGGTGTCTCCTCTACGAAGTGGGGATCGACGACGACCGTCCCGATACGGTGTTCGTCGTGGAACTCTGGGAGTCGGCCGAGGCGCACGGGGCATCGCTCCGACTCGACAGCGTGCGCGCTTCCATCGCCGAGGCGATGCCCCTGCTGTCGGGCGAGATGGGCGGCTTCCGTTTCACCGTGATCGGTTCGCCGCTGCGCGATTGATCTGGCGGGTGATTCCGGGGCGCGGTGTTAGCGTCTGGGGATGGAGCGTGAGTTTCGGCAGATCGATGTCTTCGGCGAAGGACCGCACACCGGGAATCCCGTCGCGGTGGTGTTGAACGCTGAGGGGCTCGCGGCCGAGCAGATGCGGGCGTTCTCGATCTGGTCGAATCTGTCGGAATGCACGTTCGTCCTGCCGCCGACCGTGCCGGGAGCCGACTATCGGGTGCGCATCTTCAGCCTGAGCACAGAGCTGCAGTTCGCCGGACACCCCACGTTGGGCACGGCACGCGCATGGCTCGACGCCGGGGGCGTGCCGTCTACGCCGGGTGCGGTCGTTCAGCAGTGCGAGGCGGGACTCGTTCCGGTGCGGGTTGCAGGCGACGTGCTCGCCTTCGCCGCTCCACCACGCATCCGTTTCGGTGCGGTCGACGATGACCTGCTGCAGAGGGTCGTCGACGTGCTGGGAGTCGACTCTGCACGGGTGATCGACGCCGAGTGGCTGGACAACGGACCCGGCTGGGTCGGAGTGCTGCTCGACAGCGCCGAGACCGTGCTCTCGCTCGCACCCGACGCCTCTCGTCATCCAGGGCGCTGGGACATCGGCGTGATCGGACCGACCCCTCCGGAGGATGACGCGCGCATCGAGCTTCGGGCCTTCTTCACCGAAGGCGATGCACCGCTCCGCGAGGATCCGGTCACCGGAAGCCTCAACGCGGCCGCGGCGCAGTGGCTTTTCGCCACGGGGCGGCTGTCGGCGCCGTATCTGGCGAGGCAGGGCACGGCGCTCGGCCGGAAGGGCAGGATCCGCATCGACGTCGATGAGCACGGCATCTGGGTCGGAGGCCGTACCCACGTCGCTCTCAGCGGCACCGCAGCCTTCTGACGAAGCGCCTACCGACGGGCCCAGCGCGCCTCGGTGCCTACCGTCCCCGTAGGTCGGCAGTTATGCGTGCGCCCAGCCTTTTGCAGGGGCGGATCTGTCCCGACGGAGGAAGAGCAGCGTGATGCTCACCAGGGCGAGCCAGGCCGGAAGTGCTCCGAAGCGCAGGCCGAGGGTCGACGTCACCATCATGAACACGCCGGCGAACCTGGACGCAGCGATCCCCCAGAGCCCGAACCAGAGGCCGTGCGCGAGCGCAACAGCCGAACCGTCAAGGCTCTCCTCACCGCCGAAGCGAACGACCAAGGTCGGAGCGGCCGCGCACACCGCAGCAGTCGTCGCCAGGATCGCGAACACGATGCCGCTGCCGAGAAAGACGGTCGCATAGAACTTGTCTTCACGTTCAGCAAGCCGTCGGCGAATCACGGCGATGAACCACAAGAACGAGACCATGCCGAGCACGCCCAAGCTCAGTCCGAACTCCACTGTGGCGCGATTGTCCGAATCGCCGTACCAACTGAGATCAGGACTGGCTGCGCCCACCGCGGTGCCCACACCCGGCTGGCTTTCGATCAGATAGATCGACGCCATCATCAGAAACGCCGCAGCAAGGCCCTCAAGAGATGCCCCCACGCCCGAAAGAGATGCCCCCACGTGAGACAGTACCCGACGAGCCCCGCTGGGCTACCATCGTCAGGAAACGAACAAGGCCCGACCCTGTGGGCCGTGCCTTGTTCATTCTGTGCGCGAGGGGGACTTGAACTGACCTCGACCCCTCGCGCCGCGAATCTGGGCCGAGCGTTCTGCCGCATAAAATCAACGATCTACGACATGTGACCTGTGGATAACTCCGCCGCGATACCTTGACCTACAGGTTGCTTAGCACTTTCGTTAGCACTTTTGCAACGCTCTTTACTGTAGGGGCCGATAGCGTCGCCGCCCATCGCAGCGCCGATACCCATAGGTGATAAGGGTCTGTCCTTAGTTCACGATCGGTAGCCCGGTCGCCTGAGCTGCTTGTTCGAGGGATCCGAGGTTGGTGAGGTTCGTGAACCCGGCCTGTTCCATGAGCGCGATCGCCTGGCCGGATCGGTTGCCTGAGCGGCAGTAGACGAGGTATTCGGCGTCTGGGTCGAGGCTCGGGATCGCGGCGGCGAGGTCGCCGCCGTTGAAGTCGAGCAGCTTGGCTCCATCGAGGTGCCCTGCTGAGTGCTCTGCGGCGGTGCGGACGTCGAGCAGGATCGTGGCATCACCGACTTCGACCGGGTTCGCACCGCCAGCCGAGTTCGGCGCGGATGAGCAGGCTGCCAAGCCGAGCAGGAGCGCGACAGCGGAGAGGGAGATAGTGATTGAACGGAGCATGGCGGGTGGCCCTTTCAGCTTGATTTTGGTCTGGTGGTGACGGATGGTTCAGGGGTCGGGTGTCCGACTGGCGCAGACCAGGGCGCAGCAAAGTGGGTGCTGGAACCCGTATCGCAAGTGTCGCCCGGACAGTACTTGGGCGGTTGCTTGCTGAAACGGCTCTGTAGGGCGCAGCCGACGCAGATGCCGAACGCGGTCTCGAGGAAGAGCAGAGTGAGACAGGAGCCGCAGAGCGCGCGGGGATCCAGAGCGGTGCCGCGAACAGGCCCATGCTCGCGCAGGCGACGAGGGCGAGGCCGAAGCCCAGCCACCATGCGAGCTCCTTCTGCGGTGCGCCGACCCATTCCGGGCGCTGCCCTTTCACCGCAAGGCGGCCGAGCATCAGCGTGGGCGACCAGCGGTCACCTGCGGTCACACGCAAAAGCATGTCGATCATGAAGAACATGCCGAAGGGCTGCAGCGGCTGTGCCGAGCCGGTGAAGAACGCCGTCGCGAATGCGGCCCCGCCCAGCAGGAACATGATTCCCGCGGCCGCGCGCACAGCCCGCTCGTCGATGACGGGGATCGCGTGCCCGGGAACGACTCGGCCGATGCGCGAGGCTCGGGTTTCGGCGCTTGAGGCGTCAGCGATCATTGGAGGCGTCTTCCGTTTCAGGCTGAGGTGAACAAGGACAGGAACGCAGGGGCTTCTTGGACGAGCACGAAGGCTCCCATTACGAGCACGAACACGCCGAACCCTTTACGGAGCGCGCGTCCGGGGATGCGCCCGGCCAGGGCGACGCCCGCGAACGACCCCGCGACGGCGGTCGCCGTGAAAGCGAGCACGATCGGCCAGTGCAGCTGCACCGAGAACAGGTAGCCGCCGAGTCCCGCGAACGACTTCATCGCGATCACGAGCAACGAGGTGCCCACCGCGATCGCCATGGGCAGGCCGCCGAGCAGGTTGAGTGCGGGGACGATGAGGAAGCCACCACCCGCACCGACGAGGCCCGTGGCGATGCCGACGAGCAGCCCGTCGATGAGGATGCGCAGGATCGGCCTCGGGTGATCCGCAGCGCGCGCCGCGCCGCCGCGATCCTTGCGACCGCGGATCATGGCGGTCGCGGTGACGATCATCATGATGGCGAACAGGATCATAAGCGCCACCCCGGGGATGAACCCGCCGAGCAGGCCGCCCGCGAACGCGCCGGCCATGCCCGCGATACCGAACAGGGCCCCGGTCTTCCAGCGCACACGTCCCGATCTGGCGTGGCCGATCATGCCGACCGCGCTGGTCGCGCCGACGATGAAGAGAGACGCGGCGATCGCCTCGCGCGGTTCCATCCCCAGCACATATGCGAGGATCGGGACGGTGAGGATCGATCCGCCGCCGCCCAGGAGCCCGAGGGACACGCCGACCAGCGCCGCCAGAGCGAGCGCGATGACGATCAGATGGGGTTCCACTCGGACTCCTGAGTGCGCCGGTCAGGCGGTGACGGGCTGGTTGCCGGGGCGCGCTGCCCAGGCCGCGTAGCTACCGTCGAGTTCGGCGATGTCATACCCCTGACGGCGCAGCGCGCTGGCGGCGACGCTATTGCGTACACCGCTCTGGCAGTAGGTGACGATCGTGCCGGCCTCGGGCTCGGGCAGCAGGTCGAGGTTCCAGAGCACGCGACCGCCGGAGAGCTGCTTGGCATCTGGCAGGTGGCCCTCAGCGTACTCGGTGCGGTTGCGCACATCGAGCAGCATCACCCCGTCAAAGCTGTCGAGAGCCTCCGGCTGCACGAGCTTCGGCTTGACGAGTTCGAGGCCGTCGAGTGAGGTGATGTAGCCGCGTACCGTGTCGATGCCGACCCGCATCAGGTGGTCGCGCATCTGCTGCGCCTCTTCGAGCGAGCCGGCGAGGAGCGCGAGCGGGCGATCCTCGATCTGCGGATCATAGACCCACGCGCCGTAGCTCGCGGCCTTCGCGACGCCCGGGATGTTCAGGGAGCGCTCCACGGTACCTTCGTGCACCTTACTGTTGTGGCGGGTGTCCACGAAGATCACGAAGTCGGCATCGAGCGCCGACCGGAGTTCGTTTGCCGTGTATTCAACGAGTTCGGGCATGTCGCCGATCACGGCTGGGCCGATCTTGTTCTCGATCTTCATGCGGCCGAAGTAGGCGTGAGCATCCGGCTGACCGCTGAGCAGTTCATCGACGAAGCCCTGTTCGTCGTCGTTCTTCAGATACTGGCTCCACCAGGAGAAGTTTCGCTCGTAGCCGACGGTCGACGCAGGGATCGCGCCGAGCGCTTTGCCGCACGCCGAACCGGAGCCGTGCGCCGGCAGCACCTGCACATAGTCGGGCAAGGTGAGGAAGCGGTCGCGCAGGCTTGCGAAGAGATCCCTCGCGCCCCGGAAGCGGGTGTCGACGAACCCGGCGGCCTCGTCGAGCAGGTCGGGGCGACCGAGGTCGCCGACGAACACGAAGTCGCCGGTGAGCATGAAACCCGGCTCGCTCGCCTGCGCCCCGTCGGTGATGAGGAACGACAGGTGCTCAGGCGTGTGCCCGGGCGTGTGCGAGGCCTCGACGGTGATGTTGCCGAGTCGGATGCGGTGGCCGTGCTTCATGCGCACGGCACTGTCGAAGTCGGGGCCGTACGTCCAGTCTGGCCCGCCCTCGTCGGAGACGTGCATCCGGGCGCCGGTTCTCGCAGCGAGTTCGCGGGTGCCCGACAGGTAGTCGGCGTGGATGTGCGTCTCGGTGACGGCGACGATTCGCATGCCGTTCTTCTCGGCCAGGTCGAGGTAGACATCGATGTCGCGGCGGGGATCGATGACGATGGCCTCGCCCTTCGCCTGACAGCCGATGAAATAGCTCGCCTGTGCGAGATCCTCGTCATAGATGCGTTCGAGCAGCATGATCAGTTCTTTCTCGAGTGATGTAGTGATTCAGGAGTCAGTTGCAGGTGCAGCGGTCGGCCTCGGGTACGCAGTAGAGGGCATCCTCGATGTGCTCGCCGCAGCCGGTCCAGGTGGGCCTGCCGCAGGCAGAGCAGGTGATTCGTGCGCACATAATGAGGGTCCTTTCTGACGATGTGCTGGATGGATGAGTGGATCTCAGCCGGTTTCAGGAGGCGGGCTGCGTGCCGCGCTCGGCGATCTGCCGACGCACGTCGTCCATATCGAGGTCACGGGCGCCCTGGATGAGCTGGTCGAGCTGCGCAGGAGGGAGAACCCCAGGCTGGGCGTAGACCGGGATCCCGTCGCGGAACACCATGAGAGTCGGGATCGAGCTGATGCGGAAGCTCGCTGCGAGCTGCTGCTCGGCCTCGGTGTCAACCTTGCCGAACACAATGTCTGGATGCTGCTCGGAGGCGCGCTCGAAGGTGAGGGCAAACGCCCGGCACGGCCCGCACCACGCCGCCCAGAAATCGACGAACACGATGCCATCACCGTTCACGGCACCCTCGAAGGTGTCCAGCGTCAGATTCCTCGTAGCCATTGCCTGTTCCGTTCCTTCTCTGCGGTTTAGCGGCCGAACAGGCGGGAGAAGAACCCGCCCCGGTTTGCCTTCGCGGCATCGATTTGCGCCTGAGTGTGCTTGCCGTTGCACCAGTCCGATGCGGGCACGCCCGCCTTCACCATCGCGACATGCTGCCCACATCCCGCCCAGGTCGTCTTCCTGCATGTACGACAGGTCACCGCTCGACACATCACGCTCTCCTTAGTTCTATATACCCCAGGGGGTATCCTGTGGAATAGGATAACTATACCCCGGGGGTATCAGGTTGGTCAAGTCAGGTCGTTTCAACACAGTGAAGGAGGCAGAGGTCATGGGGCATGAGACAACAGCAGACCCTATTCCTGCTCAGCATGATGCGGAGGCGAAGCGCAAGGTGGTGAACCGCTTGCGTCGTGCACACGGGCAGCTCGCCGCGGTCATCGCCGCGGTGGAGCAGGACGCGCACTGCCGCGATGTCGTGCAGCAGCTCTCCGCCGTCTCCAAGGCGCTCGACCGGGCGGGGTTCCTTGTGATCTCCAGCGCATTGAAAGAATGCTTGAACCACCCAGGCACGGAGGGCGCCCCGATCAAGACGAACTCGAGAAACTCTTTCTCACGCTCGCCTAGCCGTCGGCCTCAACCTAACCCGCGGGATTTCCATCACATCCCCACTCGCGAAGGCTCGTTAGCGTGACGGTGTCAACGGAGGGCAATTTCACTCTGATCGATCGTGCGCTCACAAGATACTGCGCGACCATCCAGAAGGGGTCGTGGTCAACATCGATGCCACAGCTTACAGCCGATTCACCCAACATGTACGCCTCACAGGTTCAACCAAACCCGCGCGCGCCGCAGAAAACTCCAGGAAACAACCGACCCCAGCACAGCGGTCGCACTCGCACCGGGGCTCGACACCGTCACATGTCTACGCATGGCACCGTGACCTGCACCACGCGCAGGGGACGAGCCGATGAACCGCCCCTTCAACGCGCGAAGGACAAATCTCCACCTCAGCCCGAGGAAGCCCTGAATGTCACCGTCGTTGGCGTCTTACGATCCTTCCGGATCCGCGCTTAGCACTTTTTCTAGCACTTCCAACACGAATGGCCCCCGACCCGAGAGATAGAATCCCAGGTCAGGGGCCATTTCATTCGTGTGCGCGAGGGGGACTTGAACCCCACGCCCTAATACGGGCACTAGCACCTCAAGCTAGCGCGTCTACCTATTCCGCCACCCGCGCAAGGTGGTGTTCGACGGTTTCCCGCCGAAGATCGAGATTATCACGTTCCGGGCGCTCGTTCGAACCGGCATCGATCCGGGCGTGTCCGAGAGCCTTCGATAGCCTGGGGTCATGCCTGATCCCGCCTCGACCGTGCCCGAAGTCGCCCGGCTCACACAAGAGCTCATCCGTCTCGACACGACGAACTTCGGCGGCGGAAAAGCTCGGGGCGAGCGCGAGGCCGCCGAGTATGTCGGTGCCTACCTGGAAGCCCTCGGACTCACCACCGAGTACTACGAGCCGATCCCGCGCCGCACCAACGTGATGGCGCGGGTGCCGGGCCGAGATCGCGACAAGCCTGCGCTCGTCGTGCACGGACACCTCGACGTCGTGCCGGCGATCGCCGAGGAGTGGAGCGTCGACCCCTTCTCGGGGACGATCCAGGACGGCTGCATCTGGGGCCGCGGTGCGGTGGACATGAAGAACATGGATGCGATGATCCTGACGTCGGTCGCCGACATCCTGCGTGCTGGGGAGCAGCCCGAACGCGATCTGATCCTGACCTTCTTCGCCGACGAGGAGAACGGCGGGGTCGAAGGGTCTGCGCTCGTCGTGCGTGAGCGACCCGAGTGGTTCACGGGTGCGACCGAGGCGATCAGCGAGGTCGGCGGCTACTCGATCTCGGTGGACGACCGGCGCGCGTACCTGCTGCAGGTGGGGAGAAGGCGCTCATCTGGATTCGCCTGCGCGCCCGCGGACGCGCAGGTCACGGCAGCAGGCTCCACGACGACAACGCCATCACCGCGATCGCCGAGGCCGTGGCGAAGATCGGGCGCACGCGCTGGCCGATGCGGCTCACGCCCACGACGAAGGCGCTCGTCGACGGTCTCGCCGCGCTCACGGGGCGCTCCGCCGACGACCCCGACGCCCTGGCATCCGCCGCAGGCCCGGCCGAGGCCTTCCTGCGTTCGACGTTCCGGACGACGACCAACCCCACGGGCCTGACCGCGGGCTACAAGCACAACGTGATCCCCGCTGAGGCGGAGGCCCTCATCGATGTGCGCGTCCTCCCCGGCACCGAGGATGCGGTGCTCGCCGAGCTTCAGGCGCTCGTGGGAGAGAGCATCGAGATCGAGGTCGTCGTGCGCGACATCGGCATGGAGACGCCGTTCGAGGGTGAACTGGTCGAGGCGATGGTCGGTGCGCTGGGGCGGCATGATCCCGGCGCTCCCGTGATCCCCTACTTGCTGGGCGCCGGCACCGACAACAAGGCGCTCGCGCACATCGGCATCACCGGCTACGGCTTCGCCCCCTGCGGCTGCCGGCCGACCTCGACTTCACAGGGATGTTCCACGGAGTCGATGAGCGCGTGCCCGTAGACTCGTTGGTCTTCGGGCAGCAGGTGCTGACCGATCTGTTCCGCACCTACTGAAAGACCCGCATGCATCTGCTCGAAGCGCTCATCCTCGGCGTCGTGCAGGGACTGACCGAGTTCCTGCCCATCTCCTCCAGCGCACATCTGCGCATCCTCGGCGTCTTCCTGCCGGAGGCGACCGACCCCGGCGCCGCCTTCACCGCCATCACCCAGATCGGCACCGAGGCGGCCGTGGTCGTGTTCTTCTGGAAGGACATCGTTCGCATCATCACGCAGTGGTTCCGCTCCCTCGCCGGCAAGGCGCCCCGGAACGACCCCGACGCGCGCATGGGCTGGCTCATCATCATCGGCAGCATCCCGATCGTCGTTCTGGGGCTGCTCTTCCAGGACCAGATCGAGACCGTCTTCCGCTCGATGTGGATCGTCGCGATCATGCTCATCGTCTTCGGGCTCCTCCTGGGCGTCGCCGACCATGTGGGCGCGAAGCGTCGCAAGCTCGATCAGATCACCTACCCGCACGGCATCGCGTATGGATTCGCTCAGGCCCTCTCGCTCGTCCCGGGCGTGTCCCGTTCGGGCGGAACGATCACCATGGGCCTGTTCCTCGGTTACGAGCGCGCCGCGGCCGCACGCTACGCCTTCCTCCTCGCGATCCCCGCCGTCTTCGGCAGCGGCTTCTACCAGCTCTTCAAGAACTGGGGACAGACCTCGATCTTCACGATGGGGGAGACCTTCGCCGCGACGGTGATCGCGTTCTTCGTCGCGCTGGGAGTGATCGCCTTCTTCATGAGCTGGATCTCCAAGCGTAGCTTCCTGCCCTTCGTGATCTACCGGGTGCTGCTGGGCACGACCCTGCTGATCCTCCTGGCGACCGGAGTGATCGCGGCATAGGGACTGTCAGGCACGCCCTGCCTCAGCGCTTGGCCTCCGGCCCGTCGCCACGGCGGCGCAGGTAGCGCTCGAAGGCCTGGGCGATGGCATCTCCGGAGGCCTCGGGGAGTCCCAGGTGTCGCGCGTGCGCTCGAGCTCGCGGATGTACTCGGCCATGTCCTCGTCGTCTGCGGCGGCGGCATCGATCGTCGCCTCCCACGTCGCCGCGGCGGTGCCGAGGTCCGCACGGGGCACCGAGACGTCGGTGATCTCCTCCAGGCGGTCCAGGAGGGCGAGAGTCGCCTTCGGCGAGGGCGTGGCGGATGCGACGTAGTGCGGCACGCTCGCCCACAGGCTCGCGGTCGGGATCCCGGCGCTCTCGGCGTAGTGCTCCAGGACGCTGAGGATGCCGACAGGCCCCTCGTAGAGCGAACGCTCGAGTCCGAGCGCGTCGCGGATGTCGTCGTTCTGGCTCGCCCCGAAGATGGAGATGGGACGGGTGTGCGGCACATCGGAGAGAAGCGCCCCGAGCGTGACGAATCCGGTGACGTCCTCGCGGAGCGCGACATCCATGAACTCGGCGGCGAAGGCCTTCCACGCGCGGGCGGGCTCGACGCCGGTGAGCAGCCACAGACGCTTCTCCGTGTCGTCGCCCACAGGACGCCACAGCGCCGCCTCCGGCCAGCGGAGCGCGCGCCTCCCGGAAGCGGTCGTGGAGATCGTGGGGCGCGTGTACTGGTAGTCGAAGTACAGCTCGGGATCGATTCGGTGCACGAGCTCGTAGTCGCCGAGAGCACGCAGGTGACTCATGACACTGCTGGCCGCCTCGCCTGCATCGTTCCACCCGTCGAAGGCGGCGATGACGATCCGGGAGCCGAGTGAGACCATCCGCGAGTGTCCTCCTTCTGCGGCGGCGCCGCGTGGGTATCCCTCCAGGCTAGTCGCCGTCACCGGCCGATGGGGGCGAACAGGTAGCCTTGAGCGGTGACTGAAGCGCCGCACGCCGTGTTCTGGGATATGGACGGAACGATCGTCGACACCGAGCCGTTCTGGATGGCCGCCGAGACTCGGATGGTCGAGTCCTTCGGGGGTGAGTGGACCCACGAGAGCGCTCTGCAACTCGTCGGCAAGGGCTCGAGGACTCCGCCGAAATCCTCCGCAATGCCGGGGTTCGACTCCAGGTGGACGAGATCGTGCAGTCGTTGACGAACGAGGTGCGAGACGCGTTGCGCAGCGCCGGTGCGCCGTTCCGTCCGGGGCGGTGGAGCTTCTCCGCTCGCTGCGCGAGTCCGGCATCCGCACCGGTCTCGTGACGATGTCGCTGCGGACGATGGCGGATGCCGTGATCGAGCAGATCGACTTCGACGCCTTCGACGTGGTGATCACCGGGGACACCTCCCGTCAACCCAAGCCCTTCCCCGACCCCTATCTGCAGGCCGCAGAGGAGCTGGGCGTCGACGTCACCCGTACGGTCGTGATCGAGGACTCGCCCAGCGGCTTGCGCTCCGGGGTCTCGTCGGGTGCCGTGACCCTCGGCGTGCCGCACTTCGTCGATCTCGACGGCCTCGGCGCACACGCGCTCTGGCCCACCCTCGACGGGCGCTCGGCCGACGACCTGGTGTCGCTGTTCGCCGATCACCGGGGTGCACTGATGCAGGGAGGCGCCCGATGATCGCCGAGCACCGTCCGCGCGGGCCGTTCCGCGAGGGGGACCGCGTCCAGCTGACCGACGCCAAAGGACGTCTGCACACCACGACGCTGCGCGCCGAGGCCGAGCTCCACACGCACAAGGGCGTGCTGCGGCATGCCGACATCATCGGTCAGGACGACGGTTCGGTCGTCACCAACAGTGCCGGACACACGTATCTGGCGCTGCGCCCGCTCCTGCGCGACTTCGCGATGTCGATGCCGCGGGAGCGGCGATCGTGTACCCGAAGGATGCCGCGCAGATCGTGATGCAGGCCGACATCTTCCCCGGCGCCGTCGTCGTCGAGGCGGGCGTGGGCTCCGGTGCGCTCTCGCTCGCTCTGCTGCGTGCCATCGGGCCCGAGGGCCGCCTCGTGTCGTTCGAGCGCCGCGAGGAGTTCGCCGATGTCGCCCGCGCGAACGTCGAGACCTTCTTCGGCGCCGTGCCCGACACATGGAGCATCACCGTCGGGGATCTCGCCGAACGGCTGCCCGAGGTCTTCGAGGCCGGCTCCGTCGATCGCGTCGTGCTCGACATGCTCGCGCCCTGGGAGTGCATGGACGCGGTCGCCGACGCCCTCACGCCCGGCGGCGTCGTCATCTGCTACGTCGCGACGGCGACGCAGCTCTCCCGCACGGCCGAATACCTGCGCGGCATGGGGGTGTTCACCGATCCGGACGCCTCCGAGACGATGGTCCGCGGTTGGCATGTCGAAGGGCTGGCGGTGCGTCCCGACCATCGCATGGTCGCGCACACCGGCTTCCTGCTGACCGCACGCCGGCTCGCCCCCGGCTCGGTGCGCCCGGAGACGCAGCGACGTGCCTCGAAGTCCAGCTACGGCGACGAGGACGTGGAGCAGTGGACCCCGGGAGCGGTGGGAGACCGCGAGATCACCGACAAGAACCTGCGCAAGCGCGTCCGCGAAGCGGAACGCGCCGCCGAGGCCGTGCGCCGCGCCGGAGGACGCGAGGACGAGGACGAGGCGGGGCAATAGACTGGAGCGCGTGCGTAAACTCCCCGCCGTCCTGGCCGCCCTCAGCCTCTCCGCCGTCACACTGACCGGCTGCGCCGTCACCACCGTCGGCGGTGACACCTGCGTGCGCGCCTCGTTCGACGACGATGTCTCCGGCATCGTCACGGTCACGGGCTCGCTCGGCAGCGCCCCGAACGTCTCGATGCACACGCCGGTGCGAGTGAGCGAGAGCTCGTTCACCGATCTCATCGACGGCGATGGAGTCCCGCTGACCGCCGACACCCAGCCGGCCGCGATCGAGCTCGCCCTCTACAGTGGCGAGACCGGCGATCTGGTCATCTCCTCGCCCTTCGACGGCGACCTCACACGCCTCAGCAACATCGACTACTGGGCGGGCCAGATCCCGGGTCTCGTCGACGCCCTCCGTTGCGCGGCCGAAGGCACGCGCACACTCGTCGCGATCAGCCCGGAGGATCTCGGCGAGCCGGCGCGCCAGGGGCTCGGGCTCGGAGCCGGCGACTCGGTCATCGCCGTCGTGGACGTCCTCAAGACCTACCTGCCGCATGCGCAGGGCACGCTGCAGTTCAACGCCGGTCGCGGGCTTCCCTCGGTGGTCCGTGCTCCCGACGGTCGCCCCGGCGTGATCATCCCCGACACCGACCCGCCGACCGAGCTCGTCACGCAGGTGCTCATCAAGGGCGAGGGCGAGCCGGTCACCGGCGACGACACCTTCCGCGTGCACTACACGGGCCTCACCTGGGCCGACAGCGAGGTCTTCGACAGCTCGTGGGACACGGCACCGGCGCAGTTCTCGCTGGAAGGACTGATCACCGGCGTCAGCACGGCGCTGGAGGGCCAGACCGTCGGCTCGCAGGTGCTCGTGGTCGTTCCGCCGGAGCTCGGCTACGGCGATGTCGACCAGGGGAGCATCCCCGCCGGCTCGACGCTCGTGTTCGTCTTCGACATCGTCGGGATCGACGCGCCACCGGCGGGATGATGAGCACGCGCATCCCGCCCGAGGAGCGACTGACGAATCTCGTCGTCGCCCTCATGGCGACCGATCACGGACTGACCAAGCAGGAGATCCTCGAGAGCGTCTCCGGCTATCGTCAGCGTGCGGAGTCGGGGACGGGAAGCAGCGCGCTCGAGAAGATGTTCGAGCGCGACAAGGAGGAGCTGCGCAGCCTCGGGATCCCGATCGACACGCTGGGAGACTTCGCCGATCCCAACGATCTCCGCGAAGCCCGCTATCGCATTCCCAAAGGGGAATACGACCTGCCCGACGACATCGAGTTCACCGCGGAGGAGCTCGCGGTGCTGCGCCTCGCCGGGAGCGTCTGGAGCGCCGGATCCATGTCGGAGGACGCCCAGGCGGGGGTGCGCAAGATCCGTGCGCTCGGAATCGACGGCGACGAGCCCATCATCGGCTTCGCACCGCGGATCGCTGTGCGGGACGCGAGCTTCGCTGCACTGCAGGATGCCGTCGAGCGCTGCGTGGTCGTGACCTTCGACTATCTCAAGCCGGGCGATGCCGACCCCGTCGCCGCCGGCTTCGCCCGCTCGCGCTCGTGGAATACGAATCGCGCTGGCACGTCTTCGGCATCGATGCCGAGCTCTCCGAGGACAGGATCTTCCTGCTCAGCCGCATCGTCGGCGAGGTGCAGGCGACCTCCGAGACCTTCGACGCAGCCCTGCAGGCGGGGGCGGGGGAGCGCGCACTGGCCGGGCTCGAAGCGGTCGCGGCGCAGAACTCGGCGCTGCTGCAGGTCACCCCGGGCACGGAGGCGGCGATCCGACTCGGGCGTCGCGCCATCGCTGATGCCGACGGCATCCGCGTGTCCTACGTCGATCGCGACGTGTTCGCCGACGAGTTGACCTCCTACGGTCCCGAGGTGCGCGTGGTCGAGCCGGCCGATCTGCGCGATGCGGTCATCGCACGGCTGCGCGCCGTGGTCGCCGCGCACGAGGAGTCGCGATGACCGAGAAGCGCAAGCCGCTGCTGGCCGGCGATCGGGTACGGCTGTATCTCACGCTCGTGCCCTACCTGCTGGAGCGCCGACAGGTGCCGCTGGAAGAGGCGGCGACGGAGTTCGGCATCACCCCGCAGGAGCTGCGCTCGATGGTCGAGAAGCTCACGCTGATCGGCCTTCCCGGTGACAGCGGCTTCTGGCAGCAGCCGCAGGAGCTCTTCGACATCAACTGGGATCTGCTCGACACCGAGGGCGTCATCGAGATCACGAACGAGGTCGGACTGCGTCGGGTTCCGCGCTTCACCGCGCGGGAGGCCGCAGCGCTGCTTGCCGGTCTGCAGCTGGTCGCGTCGGTACCGAGTGTCGCGGCATCCGACCTCGTCACGGGCCTTCTGGCGAAGCTCTCCAGCGGCGCGTCGGCCGCGCCGCTGGAAGTCGTGGTCGCGCCGCCCGCGCTCGACGAGGTGCGCGACGTCGTCTCCCAGGCGTTGAACGAGGGTGTCGCGGTCTCCTTCACCTACCAGGCCCCGGATGCCGGAGCCACCACGCGCACGGTCGATCCCGTGCGCGTGCTCACCTCGAACGGGGAGTGGTACCTGCAGGGATGGTGCCATCTGCGCGAGGCGATGCGGACCTTCCACCTCGATCGCGTGCGGAACCCGCTGCTGACCGATCTTCCGGTCTCGCACCAGGCGGACAATCTTCCGGAGCTGTTCGAGGGAGACCCGGACGAGGATCTCGGTGAGATCCGGATGCCGGCGAACATCGCGGGGCTGCTGGGCGATGTGCTCGCCCACGCGGAGACGAGTGAGGCGGGCGGTATCGTGACGGCGCGCCTGCGGATGTCGGACCCGCGGGGCCTCAAGCGCGTGGCCGGCCGCTTCGGCGGGCAGGCCGAGGTCACGGCACCGGCTGTGGCGCGTGCGGCGACGCGGGAGTGGGCGGCGGCCGGACTCGCCCTGTATCACGAGCGGACTCCCGGAGTCGGCCGGTAGACTGACGGAAACGACAAGGAGAACGCTTATGGGCGGCAATTTGATGGGGTGGCCCACCCTGCTGATCATTCTGGTCGTCATCATCCTGCTGTTCGGCGCGGCCAAGCTGCCGGCGCTCGCCAAGAGCGTGGGGCAGTCGGCTCGGGTGTTCAAGGGTGAGATGAAGGCGATGAAGGACGAAGACGCGCAGCGCGCGGAGTCCTCGGCCGCCGACGCTCCCGAGGCGAAGGGCAGCCCTGCTGCGGCCACCGACCCAGACTCGCCCGACCGATCCGCATAGCCGTGGCCGCGCCTGAAGAGGCGGAGGCAGGAAAGCGGCCGCGTCGAGACCGCAAGATGTCCCTTGCGGAGCATCTGATCGAGTTCCGCAAGCGGTTGCTCATCGCCGCCGCCGGTCTCCTGGTCGGCATGATCATCGCGTTCGTCATCACCGATCCGGTGATCCACTTCCTCACCGGACCCATTCGCGTGCTGGACTCGGCCAACGCCCAGCTCATGATCACCACGATCACCGGCGGATTCGATCTGCGGATGCGGATGGCGGTGTCCATCGGCCTGATCCTCTCCGCGCCCATCTGGCTCTGGCAGCTCTGGGCGTTCATCATGCCCGGGCTGACACGCAAGGAGATCCGCTACACGATCGGGTTCGTCGCCGCGGCGATCCCTCTGTTCGTCCTCGGTGGGCTCACCGCGATCTATGTGGCGCCGAATGTGATCACGGTGATGTCATCGATCATCCCGGCGGACACCGTGAACTTCTTCGCGGCGAAGGAGTACTACGACTTCATCCTCAAGTTCGTGCTCGCGATCGGCGTGGGCTTCGTCATCCCGGTCTTCCTCGTCGCACTCAACCTCGCCGGTGTCATGAGCGGGCGCGCGATCCTTCGAGCCTGGCGCCCGGCGGTGCTCATCGCGACCCTGTTCGCGGCGATCACGACACCCGCGATGGACGCGTTCTCGATGCTTCTGCTGGCCGGCATCCTGGTCCTCCTGTACTTCGCGGCAGCGCTGCTCACGGTGCTGCTGGACAGGATCAAGAACAAGAAGGACCCTCTCCGGGCGGAACGAGAAGCGATATGAGCTCACCGGCGGAGCGGTTCGCGGCCGCGCAAAACACCGCGGCGCACCCCGAGACGGCGCGATTCGCAGGCCGGCAGCGGTTCGACCTCGATCCGTTCCAGATCGCGGCCTGCCAGGCGCTGGAAGACGGCCGGGGCGTGCTTGTCGCGGCGCCCACCGGCGCCGGCAAGACGATCGTCGGTGAGTTCGCGATCCATCTCGCGATGCTCGGCGAGAACGAGAAGGCCTTCTACACGACACCGATGAAGGCGCTGTCGAACCAGAAGTTCCGCGAGCTCGTCGACGTCTACGGAGCGGATGCCGTGGGCCTGCTCACCGGCGACACGAACATCAACGGCAATGCGCGCATCGTGGTCATGACGACCGAGGTGCTCCGCAACATGCTCTACGCCGATTCGGCGGCGCTGCGCGATCTCCGCTACGTGATCATGGACGAGGTGCACTATCTCGCCGACCGCTTCCGCGGCGCCGTGTGGGAGGAAGTGATCATCCACCTGCCGCAGGAGGTGCGCGTCATCGCGCTGAGCGCGACGGTGTCCAACGCCGAGGAGTTCGGCGACTGGCTCGACACCGTCCGCGGCGACACCGAAGTGATCGTCTCCGAGACCCGCCCCGTGCCGCTCGAGCAGCACGTGCTCGTGCGCGGCGATCTCCTGCCGCTCTTCGACGAGCGGGCCGGTGTCGCCACGGCACAGGTGAACCAGGAGCTCATGCGGGTCCGCTCATTCAAGGGGCAGAACTACGAGAACAACCGCCGCACGCAGAAGTCGCGTGCCTCGGGTGGGCGGCGTCCGCACCGCTACGAGCGGCGACCGCGTCCCGCGCGCATGGAGCGCATCGACCGTCCGGACGTGGTCAGACTCCTCGAGCGCGCCAACCTCCTGCCGGCGATCTTCTTCATCTTCAGCCGCGCCGGATGCGACGGTGCCGTCCAGCAGGTGCGCAGGGCCGGCACCCGACTCACCACGGCCGAGGAACGTGCCGAGATCCGCGAGATCGTCGAGGACAGAACCCGCAACCTCGGCGACGAGGATCTCGGGGTGCTCGGCTTCTTCGAGTGGAAGGACAACCTCGAACGCGGTGTCGCCGCCCATCACGCCGGGCTGCTGCCCGCGTTCAAGGAGGTCGTCGAGGAGCTCTACCAGCGCAAGCTCGTCAAGGTGGTCTTCGCCACGGAGACCCTCGCCCTCGGCATCAACATGCCGGCGCGCACCGTCGTGCTGGAGAAGATGGAGAAGTTCAACGGCGAAGCGCGTGTGGCGATCACCTCGGGGAGTACACCCAGCTGACCGGGCGCGCCGGCCGCCGCGGCATCGACGTCGAGGGCCATGCCGTCGTGCAGTGGACCGAGGGGATGGACCCGCAGGCCGTCGCCGCACTCGCCTCTCGACGCACCTATCCGCTCAACTCCAGCTTCCGCCCGACCTACAACATGGCCGTCAACCTCATCGATCAATTCGGCCGGGCCCGCGCCCGCGAGATCCTGGAGTCGTCGTTCGCCCAGTTCCAGGCCGACCGTGCCGTCGTGGGCCTCGCCCGCAAGGTGCGTGAGGCCGAGGAGTCGCTGGAGGGCTATCTCGCGGCGATGGAGTGCGAGCACGGCGACTTCCTGGACTACTCGCGCCTGCGTCGCGAACTCAGCGACCTCGAGAAGAAGAACCGCCCCGGCTCGCAGGGCTCGCGGGCCGCGCGCGAGAAGCGGCAGAAGCAGATCCACGAACTGCGGAATCGGATGCAGCGGCACGGCTGCCATCGCTGCCCCGACCGCGAGGCGCACGCCCGGTGGGCGGAGCGCTACTGGAAGCTCAAGCGCGAGACCGACCGCATCCGACGCCAGATCGAGACGCGGACGGGCACCGTCGCCCGAGTGTTCGACCGCGTCGTCGACGTGCTCGAGGCGCTGGACTACGTGCGCGGGAGGGCGCGGAGATGAGCCTGACGGATGCCGGCCGCACGATGCGCCGCATCTACGGCGAACGCGACCTGCTCGTCGCCGAATCACTCCGCCAGGGGCTGTGGACGAAGCTCGATGCCCCCTCTCTGGCCGCGATGGCCTGCTGCCTCGTCTACGAGCCGCGGCGGGAGGAATCCGGGATGGGGGAGCGCGGTCTGCCGCGCGGGCCTTCCGCGAGGCGCTCGACCGCACGCAGACGCTCTGGGCGGAGCTCGACGACCTCGAGCAGGATCACAAGCTTCCGGGCTCGGAGCCGCTCGCCTCGGGCCTGGCCGGTGCGATGCACTCCTGGGCACGGGGCGGATCACTGGACCGCGTGCTCCAGGAGGCGGATCTGCCGGCGGGCGACTTCGTGCGCTGGGCGAAGCAGACGATCGATCTGCTCGATCAGCTCTCCATCGTCGCCGAGGACCCCGATCTGGCCGGAACCGCCCGGCGTGCGCTCGACGGCGTCCGCCGGGGATCGTGGCCTACTCGTCCGTGTGAAGGATCCGATGACAGAACCGAGGCCCGAGCGGCAGCGTTCGATACCCCTGCTGCCTCTGTGGCTCGCCGTGCCCCTCGCGGCGCTGGCCGGGGTGCTGATGGATCTCGCCTACCCGGAAGCGGCGCTGTGGCCGCTCGCGTTCGTCGCCGTCGCACTGCTGCTGCTCGCTCTGATCGGCCGCCGCATGGGTGGGGCGCTGCTGGTCGGCCTCGTCTATGGCGTGGTCTTCTTCGCGTTCCTGGTCTCGTGGACCTCCCGCTACCTCGGCCCGATACCGTGGATCGCGCTCACGACCGTGGAAGCCGTCCTGACCGCCGTGCTCCTGGTGACGATCACGCTGGCGTACCGATGGGTGCCACGTGTGCTTCCTGGAAGGGCCGGGCGGCTGATCGTGCTGCCCGTCACCGTGGCTGCGCTCTGGGTCGGCCGTGAGGTCGTGCTCGGCTCCTGGCCCTACGGCGGCTTCCCCTGGGCGCGTCTGGGAATGACGCAGTCGGAGAGCCCTCTGGCGACGTTGTCCTCGTGGGTCGGCGTGGGCGGGCTCGGCTTCCTGATGGTGCTCCTCGTCGCCGTGCTGATCGAGATCGGGCGGATCGGGGCGTGGCGACGTCCGCTCGTGCTCGCCCTTCCGCGGCGCTCGTGGCCGTGCTGCTGTTCGTGCCGGCGTTCCCCACCGTCGCCGGCGGTACGATGCGGATCGCCGCCGTCCAGGGCAACGGGCCCACCGGCTACTTCGATGAGCGTGAACCCTACGCGATCATCCAGGCGCAGTCGGATGCCACCGAGCCCCTCATCGGGGAGGATCTGGACCTCGTCGTGTGGCCGGAGGGCGGGATCGACTACGACCCGTTCCTGAGCGAGAATACCGCCCGGCGGCTGAGCTATCTGAGCTTCCGGCTGAACGCGCCGATCCTGGCGAACGCCGCGACGGCGCGAGACGACCTGTATTTCAACACGTCGATGCTGTGGGGCGCGGAAGACGGCGAGGTGCAGACGCACGACAAGCGGCATCCGGTGCCGTTCGGCGAGCACATCCCCGACCGTGAGTTCTACCGGGCGATCGTGCCCGACCTCGTCGATCTCGTGCAGCGCGAGTACACTCCGGGCACAAACCCCCGCTGATGACCGTGGGCGAGGCGACGATCGGCCTGGCGATCTGCTTCGACGTGATCTATGACGACGTCATCACCGAAGGCGTGCTCGGAGGGGCCGAGGTGCTCGTGTTCCAGACCAACAACGCCGACTTCCGCGGCACGGACGAGAATCTGCAGCAGCTGGCCTTCGCGCGCATGCGGGCGATCGAGACCGGGCGCTGGGTCGTCAACGTCTCGACCGTCGGAACGAGCCAGATCATCCGTGCCGATGGGTCGACGGTCTCGTCACTGGGCGCGGATGAGGCCGGTGCGCTGCTCGAGGACGTCGAGCTTCGCACCGGCCTCACACCGGGTGTCGTCATCGGCCCCTGGCTGCAATGGACGCTGCTGTGGGGCGGGTGGGGCGCACTCGCGCTCTTCGGAGTGCTCGGGAGACGGCGGCCTCAGGCGCCGATCTTCTCACGCGACTCGCCGGCGCCACGGCGTGCGCGAAGGTAGGCGAGGCGCTCTTCGAGGAGCTCCTCGAGCTCGGCGCGCGTGCGGCGCTCCATGAGCATGTCCCAGTGGGTGCGAACGGCCTTGGAGTCGTCCTCTTCGACGGCGACGGACTTGCCGTCGACCTGCAGGCGCGCCTCGGCGCCGCAGGTGCGGCACTCCCAGCCGTGGGGTGCTTCCGCGTCCGCAGCGAACATCAGGATGGTGTCGGTGCCGCACGCGTCACAGGTGTAGGTGGTCTCGCGGCGCTCCATGAAAACGACGCCCTCTTCGCTCTGTAGGCTCTGGGCGCCGAGTCGGATGCCGCGCAGGCTGCGATCTGCCATTTTGTGGTCCTCTCGTCTGCTCTCAGGTATAACGCCCCTGCCTGTGCAATTCATCCACGTAGGCGGATTGCGCGCCAGACTCACAGTGGAATCCCAGCGGGGAGAACGCGGGCCTTCAGAACAGTGTTTTCACGGCCAGATCGGCATGATCGGTGACGACTCCGTCGACGCCGAAGTCGACGAGTTCTCGCATTCGCGCGGGGTCGTTGATCGTCCACACATGCACCTCGACGTCGTGCTCGTGGGCACGGCGCAGCACCTGTTTCGTGAGCACCTTCAGCGGGCCGTACGACAGCGGGATCTGGAGCGCGTCGACCTCGCGCAAAGCCCTGGCGACGGCGGGGGAGAGGCGGGCGGCGGCGCCGGCCAGGAGGGCGGTGATCGTCGCCCGACCCGCCGAGGCCGCCGGTGGCATCTCCGCGCCGGCGCGGCGGACCTCCGCGATGGCGCGTCGCCGACGGGTGTCGGAGAAGCTCGTCAGGAGCACCCTGCGGGTGTGCGGGGCGATCGCACGACCGATCAGAGGCAGGGCGGCATCCGTCTTCACGTCGATGTTGAACCGGGACTCCGGAAAGGCATGGAGCGCCTCGGCAACCGTGAGCAGGCCGCCATGGTCCGCGAAGAGCTCGGTGAGCTCGCGGGTGCTGACGGTCGCGATCTCGCGCGCGTCACCAGTGAGCCGCTCGAGGGTCGCGTCGTGGAAGAGGACGAGCTCGCCATCGGCGGTCACGCGGCAGTCGGTCTCGATGTACTCGACGCCGATGGCGTGCGCGGCGGCAAAGGCGCCCGCGGAGTTCTCCCACACGGCGGGGGCGTCGTCGGTCGCCGTCGACGCCAGGCCGCGGTGTGCGAGCACTCTCGGATGCCGCGTCCCGACGAAGTAGGGGTGCGTCACGCCCTCGGCGGGGTGTCGGCCGGGGACGCCTGGCGTGGCGTGAACGCGCTGCCCAGGCCCTTGAGCGCCTCGGTCAGCTCGCTGGGGATGATCCAGAGCTTGCTCGACTCGCTCTCGGCGATCTTGGGCAGCATCTGCAGGTACTGGTAGGCCAGCAGCTTGTCGTCCGGGGCGCCGAGGTGGATGGCGCTGAAGACGTTCTGGATCGCCTCGGCCTCGCCCTGGGCGCGCAGCACAGCGGCCTGCTTGTCGCCCTCCGCGCGAAGGATCTCCGCCTGGCGGGCGCCCTCGGCCTCGAGGATGGCCGACTGCTTGGTTCCCTCGGCCGTCAGGATCGCCGCACGGCGATCACGCTCGGCACGCATCTGCTTCTCCATCGAGTCCTGGATCGAGAGGGGCGGATCGATGGCCTTGAGCTCGACACGGCCGACGCGGATGCCCCACTTGCCGGTCGCCTCATCGAGCACGACGCGCAGCTGGCCATTGATCTCGTCGCGGCTCGTCAGGGCCTCTTCCAGGTTCAGCCCGCCGACGACGTTACGAAGCGTCGTCGTCGTGAGCTGCTCCACCGCACCCAGATAGTTCGCGATCTCATAGGTGGCGGCACGGGCATCGGTGACCTGGAAGTACACCACCGTGTCGATGGAGACGACCAGGTTGTCCTCGGTGATGACCGGCTGCGGCGGGAAGGAGACGACCTGCTCGCGCATGTCGATCAACGGTCGGAGGCGATCGATGAAGGGGACCAGGATGTTCAACCCCGGGTTGAGGGTCTTGTGATACTTCCCGAGGCGCTCGACGACGCCGGCCGTCGCCTGCGGGATGATGCGGATCGAACGGACGACCGTGACCACCACGAGGATGATGATCGCGATCGCGAGGATCCACCCGATCGTGGCGGGGATGAACGAGCTGTCGGGCACAGGGAACTCCTAGTCTTGCGCGGGACGGACGATGGCGGTGGCGCCGTGGATCGCATCGACGGCGATGGCGGCGCCCTGGGGGATCGCGACCTCTCCGGCGGTGCGGGCTGTCCAGATATCGCCGTTGGAGAGCTTGACCTGGCCGGACACGGCGGTGACCTCATGAAGGGTGAATCCGCCGAGGCCGATGAGCGCCTCGACGTTGGACTTCGTGGGGTCTTCGCTGCGATGCACTCTCCTCAGCAGCGGTGGGCGGATGAAGAGGATCAGCACCGTCGCGGCGAGCCCGGCGATGATGAACTGCAGCCAGATCGGCGCATCCAGCAGACCGGAGACGAGACCTACGGCGCTGCCGAGCGCGAGCATCAAGAAGGTGAAGTCGAGAGTGAGCATCTCGATCACCAGGAACAGGGCGATGAGCACGAGCCAGCCGATCCACGCCCACTCGGCGATCAGAGCGATGGTGGTAGAGATGTCGTCCACGAGGCCTCCTGTGCGCAAACCTACCATGGGCGTTGCTCAGCCCAGCGCGACGGAAGAGGTCAATTGGTAGGGTGACAGAGGCCGTGCGCTCGTGCGGTCGCACGCACGACAAGGAGTCCCGATGCCCCAGCCTCTCGCCGCCGGATCCCTGGCCGGAAAAGTCGCCCTCGTGACCGGCTCCTCACGGGGGATCGGCGCCGACACCGTCCGCTACTTCGCCGACGCCGGTGCCGATGTGGTCATCAACTTCCGCAACAAGGCGCCGCGCGCCGAGAAGCTCGCCGCCCAGATCCGCGAGGGCGGGACGAAGGCGCTCGTGGTCGGTGCCGACCTGACCGACCCGGCATCCGTTCAGGAGATGTTCGACGCCGTGGGCGCCGAGTACGGCCGCCTGGACATCCTCGTGCTCAACGCCTCGGGCGGCATGGAATCAGGGATGGCCGAGGACTACGCGCTCACCCTCAACCGCGACGCGCAGCTGAACGTCCTCGCCGCGGCCGAGCCGCTGCTGGGCGAGGGCTCGCGCGTCGTGTTCGTCACGAGCCACCAGGCGCACTTCATCCGCACCACCCCACGATGCCGGAATACGAGCCGGTCGCGCTGTCGAAACGGGCAGGAGAGGACGCCCTCCGCGAGCGCATTCCGGCGCTGGCGGAGAAGGGCATCGGCTTCACCGTGGTCTCCGGAGACATGATCGAGGGCACCATCACCGCGACCCTGCTCGAGCGCGCGAACCCGGGGGCGATCGCCGGTCGACGCGAGTCCGCCGGCAAGCTCTACAATGTGTCGGAGTTCGCGGCCGAGGTCGCGCAGGCCGCTGTCGACCCGGTGCCGGCCGACAACACGCGCCTGGTGGGAGACACGAGCACCTTCGTGGCGGAGTGACCGTGCGGGCGGAGCACATCGAGACACTCGTCTCCGTCGGTCGCCCTGCGGTCGCACGCGACGGCTCCTTCGCGGTGTTCGCGACCTCGCGTCCGTCCATCGAGGCGAACCGTCCTGTCGGCAGGCTCTTTCGGATCGAGCTCGCCGATCACAGGATGCGCCCATTGACACGCGGAGTCTCCGACTCGGCTCCTCTGCTCTCACCGGATGACACGCGCCTCGCGTTCCTCCGCGCCGATGCCAAGGGCAAGCCGCAGGTGTGGGTCGTCGAAGCGTCGGGCGGAGAGCCCGTGCAGGTCACGGATGCGCCCCTCGGCGTCCGCTCCTTCGACTGGTCGCCGGACGGCACGCGCCTGGCCTTCACCGCTCCCGTGCCCGAGCCCGGACGCTACGGTTCGGTCGAAGGGCTCGACGCGCAGGCCGAGGCGCCGCGCCGCGTGACCGGACTGCGATGGCAGGCGAACGGGCTCGGGTGGACGACCGGACGACCGGCGCAGGTCTTCGTCGTCGACGCCCCCGACCTCGGCGCGGAGCCTCTCGTGGATCCGGCTCCGGTCGTGCGCTCGGCGGGGGAGAGCGCGCCGGACAAGCGCGTCGTGCACCGCGAAGCGGTACAGCTCACCGACGGCACGCGTTCCTTCTCCGGATCGGTCTTCGCTCCGGGCGGCACCGAGATCCTGACCGTCCCGGACGAGCCCGACTCCTCGGAGCGCGATCTGAGCAACGTCCTGCTCGCCATCCGCGTCGACGGTTCCGGCGAACGCGAGGTGATCGGCCGCGACCGGCGCCTCTCCCTGAGCGGTGTGGCGATCGCCGACGATGAGACGATCGCCCTGCTCGCCGCAGAGCTCCCGGAGTCCGCGACCGACTTCATCGCGCCAGGGCAGGCGCTCTGGATCCTCGTCGACGGCGTGCCGCAGCGGCTCACGGATCCGGAGACGATCGATCTGGGAGAGGTCGGCAGTCACATCACGGCGATCGGCGAGGACTTCCTCGTGCAGAACCGCACCCGCGGCAGGGTCGAGCTCCTGCGTGTATCACGCAGCGGCGCTGTCGAGCAGGTGCTCGGCGGGGACCTCGAGGTCAACGGCCACGGCGCCTCGGAGGACGGGCGCATCCTCGCATCCGTCGCCCGCCCCGACACCTTCGGAGAGCTCGTCGAGGTCGGCGGGGACACGCTGACGGACTTCGGCGCCGCTCTGCGCGACACCGGCGTCGTCGTCCCCGAGGAGCGGGAGATCACCGGTCGCGACGGCTACCCCGTGCACGGCTGGGTCGCCAAGCCCGAAGGAGACGGGCCCTTCCCCGTGATCCTCCAGATCCACGGCGGTCCCTATGCGCAGTACGGGGTCCACGCCTTCGATGAGACCCAGGTGCTCGTCGACGCCGGCTACGCCGTGGTCTACTGCAACCCCGCGGATCGGCGGGCTATGGGCGCGAGCACGGCCGCAGCATCCGCCGGGCCATGGGCACCCTGGATTTCCACGACGTCATCGACTTTCTCGAGGGCGTCCTCACCGTCGACGCCACGCTGGACGGCGACAGGGTCGGCGTCATGGGCGGCTCCTACGGCGGCTATCTGACCGCATGGATCATCGCGCACGATCACCGCTTCGCCGGGGCCATCGTCGAGCGAGGGTTCCTCGACCCCGTCTCCTTCCAGGGCACGAGCGACATCGGCTCGTTCTTCGGCGACGAGTACGTCGGGGTGCACGAGGACGACCTCGCACGGCAGAGCCCCATGGCCGTCGTCGCGCAGGTGACGACGCCGACGCTCGTCCTGCACTCGGAACTGGACTTCCGCTGCCCGCTGGAGCAGGCCACGCGGTACTACTCGGCGCTGAAGCGTCAGGGAACGGATGCCGAGATGCTCATCTTCCCCGGCGAGGACCACGAGCTCACCCGCAGCGGTCAGCCGCGTCATCGTCTCCAGCGCTTCGCCGCGGTCCTCGACTGGTGGCAGCGCCGGCTGCCGGTCGCCGCGGACTGATCAGGCCGACGACGAGGCCCGCCACCCCGAAGGGCGGCGGGCCTCGTACAACCCGGCGAAGGAGTGGCTATTCGGCGGCCTTCTCTGCGGCATCCGAGGCCTCCGCCACGGCGGTGCGGATCTCGTTCGCCGCCTTCTTGACCGTACGGCCGAGCGTGATGGCCCGGACGATCTGCAGGACGCCGAGGACGACCAGCGTGATTCCGAGGATCCACCAGAGGATCAGTGCGCCGTACAGCGGCGAGAACAGCACCACGACGCCACCGATGATGCTGATGATCGCGTAGAACAGCGTCCAGCCCTTCGAGGCGGCGTCGCCGAGGAAGGACAGGGAGACGACGCCGTCGATGATCCAGCTGATGCCGACGAGGATCGCGACGAAGATCGCCAGAGCGATCACCGATGCCGTGATGTTCCAGAAGGCCGCGATTCCGGCGATGACGTAGACCAGGCCGAGGACGATGTGTCCGACCCGTGTCCAGCCGGTCTTCTCCTTCGAGAAGATCCCGAGGCCGAGATAGACGAGCCCGGCGATGATCAGGTAGGCGGCGATGATGCCGACGATGAAGACCGCCGCGCCCTTCGGCCAGACGAGGATGACGATACCGGCGATGAGCGCGACGACGCCGGCGAGCGCAAGGGTGATGCGCGCCGCCCTCAGCACATCTCTCGCTTCACTCAGATTTGCGGACATGATGGTCCTTTCTGGGAATATCCTGTGAGTGGGATACCCACAGAGTAGCGGTGTCGGGGTGGCTCTGGGGGTCACTTACGCCGAATGTCGGCATATGTCGTGGCGTGTCGAGCAGGGGAGTGGCAGGATCATCTGCGTGCCTGCCAACGAATCCGCCGTGCCCATCGTGCCGCATCCCGCCGACGACCACGACCTGATCAAGGTCCGGGGAGCGCGTGAGAACAATCTGCGAGAGGTCTCGGTCGACATCCCGAAGCGGCGCCTGACGGTGTTCACCGGCGTCTCCGGGTCGGGAAAGAGCTCGCTCGTGTTCGACACGATCGCGGCCGAGTCACGACGCCTGATCGACGAGACCTACAGCGCGTTCGTGCAGGGGTTCATGCCGCAGGTGCCCCGTCCCGATGTGGATGTGCTCGAAGGGCTGACCACGGCGATCCTCGTCGACCAGGAGCGCCTGGGCGCCAATCCGCGATCCACCGTCGGAACCGTCACGGACGCCAACGCGATGCTGCGGATCCTCTTCAGCAAGCTGGGGGAGCCGCACATCGGCGGACCGACCGCGTTCTCCTTCAACATCCCGACCCAGAAGGTCGGAGGCGTCTCCGTATCGGCGACCGGGGACAAGAAGGTCGTGAAGAACGTGATCTACCTCGGCGGCATGTGCCCGCGCTGCGAGGGACGCGGCACGGTCTCGGACATCGATCTGTCGCAGATCGTCGACGAGTCGCTCTCGCTCAACGAGGGCGCGATCCTCGTTCCGGGATACACGGCCGACGGCTGGATGGTTCGAGGCTTCGCCGAATCGGGCTTCTACGACCCCGACAAGCCGGTGGGCGCCTTCTCGGAGAAGGAGCGGGAGGCGTTCCTCTACAGCAAGCCGACCAAGGTCAAGGTCCAGGGCATCAATGTGACCTATGAGGGTCTCATCCCGAAGATCAGCAAGTCGATGCTCTCCAAGGATCTGGATGCGCTCCAGCCGCACATCCGGCGTTTCGTCGAGCGCGTGGCGACCTTCACGAGCTGTCCCGAGTGCGACGGCACGCGCCTGACCGAGGGCGCGCGGTCGTCGAAGATCGACGGTGTGAGCATTGCGGACGCCTGTCGGATGCAGGTGACCGACCTCGCCGCCTGGGTGCGCGATCTGAAGCGCCCCGAGGCCGGGCCGCTCCTGGATGCGCTGCGCGCGAATCTCGACGCCTTCGTCACGATCGGCCTCGGATACCTCAGTCTCGATCGTCCTTCGGGGACGCTCAGCGGGGGAGAGGCGCAGCGGATCAAGATGCTGCGGCACCTCGGCTCCTCGCTCACCGATGTGACCTATGTCTTCGACGAGCCGACCATCGGGCTTCATCCGCATGACATCCAGCGGATGAACGGGCTGCTGTTGCAGCTACGCGACAAGGGCAACACCGTGCTCGTCGTCGAGCACAAGCCGGAGGCGATCGCGATCGCCGATCATGTCGTCGACCTCGGTCCGGGCGCAGGCACGGCAGGAGGAACGATCTGCTTCGAGGGCACGGTCGAAGGACTCCGTGGGAGCGAAACGTCCACCGGGCGGCATCTGGATGATCGCGCGGCACTCAAGGCGGAGGTGCGTCCCTCTCGCGGCGTGCTGGAGGTGCGCGGCGCCGACGAGAACAACTTGCAAGATGTGGACATCGACATCCCGCTCGGGTACTCACGGTGGTCACCGGCGTGGCTGGTTCGGGCAAGAGCTCGCTGATCCACGGATCCGTGGCCCGCGCGAGGGTGTGGTCACTGTGGACCAGAGTGCGATCAAGGGCTCGCGCCGCAGCAATCCCGCGACCTACACCGGCATGCTGGAGCCGATCCGGAAGGCCTTCGCGAAGGCGAATGGTGTCAAGCCCGCGCTCTTCAGCGCGAACTCCGAGGGTGCATGCCCTTCCTGCAAGGGTTCGGGCGTCATCGTCACCGAGCTCGGCTTCATGGACACGGTCGAGACGCCCTGTGAGGACTGCGGAGGCAAGCGTTTCCAGGCCGGTGTGCTCGAGTACAAGCTCGCCGGACGCGACATCACCGAGGTGTTCGACATGCCGGTGGTGGAAGCGCGGGAGTTCTTCGCCGGCGGGGAGGCGAAGATCCCTGCGGTCGTGAAGATCCTGGAGCGTCTTTCCGATGTCGGCCTCGGATACCTGACACTCGGGCAGCCGCTGTCGACGCTCTCGGCGGAGAGCGGCAACGGGTGAAACTGGCGATCCAGATGGGCGACGAGGCGGAGGTGTACGTTCTGGACGAGCCGACGACGGGTCTGCACCTGGCGGACGTCGAGAACCTGCTGGGTCTTCTCGACCGGCTCGTGGACGCCGGCAAGTCGGTCATCGTCATCGAGCACCACCAGGCCGTCATGGCGCACGCTGACTGGATCATCGACCTCGGCCCGGGCGCCGGCCACGACGGCGGGCGCATCGTCTTCGAGGGCACGCCTTCCGACCTCGTCGCACAGCGCAGCACCCTCACGGGCGAGCACCTCGCCGACTACGTCGCAGGATGAGCGTTGCGCCTCCTCGTACTGGGAAGGGCCTGCCGAGCTTATTTGCCGATAATGCACATTATGTCAGTTAGTGGGAATGATGCCCGCCCCGGTGCTGAGTGCCGTGGTCAGGCGACACTTCCCGCGGAACGATCGACTGCTTCTGGGGTGACCCCGACGTGGGCGGCATCGCCTTCCGCCGGCACGAGCCGGAGCTCTTCCCGCTCGCGTCAGGCTCGAGCCGAGCGCAAGGGTGAGAACACGGCGATGAGCGCAGCGACGCCGAAGATCGCCGCGACGACCCACAGTGCGAACGTCTCGCCCAGGGCTGCCGCCAGCACGCCGCCGAGAACGGCGCCCAGCGCCCCGGCGGAGCGATTCACCGAGCGCCCCGTGGCGTTGACGCGTCCCAGGAGCTCGTCGGCCACGGCGCGCTGCCGATAGCTCATCTCGTTCGCGTTCTCGATGCCCGCGGCGAATCCCCCGAGCGCGAGGGCGACGAACATGACGATGACCCCGACCGCGCCCCTGTGGCGGTGACCACCGCCACCACTACCCAGACGAGCGGGTACACCAGCCGCGCACCGGTGATCGTCGCCCCTTCGCCGAAGCGCACTCCCCCGCGTTCGGCGAAGAAGGCGCCGAGGAGCGTGGCCGCGCCGATCACGGAGAGAAGAAGGCCGAATGCCGCCGCCCCGAGATCGAGTGTGCGCAGGACGACGAGCGAGAGCACCGTGAGCGACGCCGCGTTCGCGACGAACCACACATGCGTCGACAGCGAGAGCGGCAGCAGCACCGGATGCCGGAAGGTGGCGCTGAGCCCTTCTCGGATGTCGCGCAACACCTGACCGCGGCGTCGCCTCGAAGTCTCCTCCACGGGGACGCCGGCGACGAGCACGGCGTCGACGACATAGGTGACCGCATCCACGAGCAAAGCGATCGGTGCGCCGACCCACCGCACGAGCAGCCCGGCGAGCGTCGGGCCCAACGTCTGCGCTGCTGCTTCGCCCTGGTCGAGTCTGGCGTTGGCGCGCAGAAGCCGTTCGCGGGGCACGATCCGCGGAAGCAGCGACTGGGAGGCGGCGAAGCCGAAGACAGAGAACGAGCCGAACAGGAGCAGCAGCGCCACGAGCGCGACGATCGTCAATGCGTTCAGCGTCCACAGAAGCACGATCGCCGCAAGGCACAGTGCACGGCCGATGCTGGCGACCACCAGGGTGCGGCGCCGTCGCCAGCGATCGATGTACACGCCCGCGATCAGCCCCAGCACCGCATAGGGAATGAACTGCGCGGCGTTGACGATCCCCACCTCCACAGGGTCGGCGGCGAGCCCCTCGATCACGAGCACGGGCAGCGCCACCGCGGTGGCGGTCGTACCGAAGGTGCTGAGCGTGTTCGCCGACCAGAATCGTGCGAACCCTCTGCCCCGATTCTGCTCGTCATTCATCGATCCAGTATTGCGCGCCCGCCGCCCCCGATCCTCTGGGCGCGCGAGTTACCGAACGACGGCGCGGGGAGATCTCGAGGTCACCCTCCTCGTCCTGCCACTCAGATGGCGACGCACGCGCCAACGAGCCCGCGATGCGGTCAGTCCCGATAGCGTGGGATGGTGCACACCGCCTCCGCTCCCCCGGCTTCCGGCCCCGGAGTGCGGGCGTGGATCATCTGGATCGTGGGTCTCAGCGCCTACGTCCTCTCGATCACCAACCGCACCTCGCTCAGCGCTGTCGGAGTCGATACGGCCGAACGGTTCCAGGCGGATGCTTCGGTGCTGGCGCTCTTCGCGGTCATCCAGCTCGCCGTGTACGGAGGAATGCAGATTCCCGTCGGCCTGCTGCTGGACCGCTTCGGGGCGCGGCCCATCATGGTCATCGGCATGCTCCTGATGGCCGCCGGGCAGCTCACGATGGCGTTCTCCACGAGCATCGGCATCGCCCTTTTCGCCCGCGTGCTGCTCGGAGCCGGCGATGCGGCGATCTTCCCCAGCGTCCTCCGACTCATCGCACTCTGGTTCCCCGCGCAGCGCAGCCCGATCATGGTGCAGATGACCGGGATCCTGGGGCAGGCGGGACAGATCATCGCCGTCGTGCCCCTCGCCGCACTCCTGCACGCCACCACCTGGACGGTGGCCTTCGGCAGCATCGCCGGCCTCGGGATCCTCTTCACCGTGCTGCTCTGGCTCATCATCCGCAATCGCCCGCCGGAGCTCACGCAGGACGTCACGGTCGATACCCAGACAGGCGTCGTCCGTGTGGTCACGTCGTCGATCGACACGGGCGTCGGCATCCGTGCGGCGTGGGCCCACCCGGGAACACGCCTGGCGTTCTGGTCGCACTTCACTCCCCCGTTCGCCGGCACGGCCTTCGTGCTGCTCTGGGGCATGCCCTTCCTCACAGCGGGAGAAGGCCGCACGACCGCCGAGGCGGCCGGCCTGCTCACGCTGTTCGTCGTCGCCGGCATGATCTTCGGCCCAATCATCGGTGAGCTCTCCCGGCGGTACCCGTACCAGCGCTCCGCCGGGCTCGTCCTGCCGACGATCGGCGTGCAGGTCCTCGCCTGGCTGGCGGTCACCCTCTGGCCGGGCGCCGCCCCTCTCTGGTTGCTCGCCCTCCTGATGATCGCCCTCGCCTCCGGGGGCCCGGCATCTTTGATCGCCTTCGACCACGCCCGTGCCGCGAACCCCGCGCACCGGTTGAGCACGGCCACGGGCGTCGTCAACGCCGGAGGTTTCATCGCCGCCTTGATCGCGGTCTTCCTCATCGGCCTTGCGATGGACCTTCAGGGAGCCGGCACCCCGGAGACCTACTCACTCGAGGCGTTCCGGATCGCCTTTCTCACACAGCTCCCGCTGTGGCTGCTCGGCTCGATCTTCATCGTGGTCGAGCGCAAGCGCACCCGCATCCGCCTGGGTATCGACGCGCCGCGGCGCTGATCCCGCGCTCACCGGCATCCGGATCTCGAAGATCCTCATGAAGTACTGACACAGCGGGCCGACCGAGAGTGCGAAGATCAGCGTCCCCACACCGACGACCCCGCCGAGGATCCAGCCGATCACGACGACGGTGACCTCCAGACCGGTGCGGACGATCCAGATCGGCCATCCGGTGCGCCTGTGCAGACCCGTCATCAGTCCGTCGCGCGGACCCGGTCCGAAGTGCGCGCCGATGTAGAGGCCGGTCGCCATCGACAGGATCAGCAGACCCAGGGCGAAGAAGACGATGCGCATCCACAGCGGCTGCCCGGCGGGGATCAGCCACAGCCCGATGTCGGCGGACGGACCCACAAGAAGAGCGTTCAGGACCGTTCCGACGCCGTACCGCTGCCGCAGGGGAATCCACAGGAGAAGCACCAGGATGCTGATGAGGATCGTGACCACGCCGAAGCTCAGCGGAACATGCCGTGTCACCCCTGGCTCAGGACGTCCCACGGTGCGGAGCCGATGTCTCCCCGCAGGAGGAACGCGATCCCGATTCCGTAGAGGAAGAGGCCGACGAGCAGCTGCGTGATGCGCCGGGGCATGCGACGCCCCGCGCGATCACTCCGGCGTCCTGTCGACCCAGGTCGGGTACTTGGCCGGTCGCCCGTCGCCCGAGGAGGTGCCCGTCAGGCGCCGCTTGACCCAAGGACCCACGTGCTCCCGGTAGTACGCGGCACCGCGCAGGCCCGGTTCGACCGTCGCGTGCGGTGCCCACCAGGTCTCCGGGGGTTCGAGTCCGAGCGAGAAGAGCACGCGGGCGGCGACCCGGTGATGACCGTGGGCGTTCATGTGCAGTCGATCCTGCGACCAGTACACCGGCTGGCTGAGCTCGCGGTCGGGCCAGTTGAGCGCGCGGATGACATCGGGGCGATTCCGGATGCGGCGGCTCACCGCCTCCGCAAGTTGATCTCCCCTCCGCTGCATGACCTGACCGAGCGGCAGCTGGCCGGAGGGGTTCGCGCCCGAGAGCACGAGAAGGGTCACGCCCTCTTCATCGCAACGGCGCAGCACCCGGGTGAAGGCATCGGCGACGTGCTCGATGTCGGTGCGCGGCCGCAGCATGTCGTTGCCGCCGCCGTTGAACGACAAATGCGTCGGACGGAGGGCGAGAGCCTGCTCGAGTTGCTCGTCCACGATCTGCCAGGCGAGCTTGCCGCGGATCGCGAAGTTCGCGTACTGCACACTCTCGCCGAGGGCGTTCGCCCAGCCCTGCGCGACGAGGTCGCCCCAGCCGCGCACGCGCCCGTCGGGCAGCTCGTCGCCGACGCCTTCGGAGAACGAGTCGCCGATCACTGCGAAACGGACACGGGACACGCCTCCAGTCTATGACCGGAGGGTGCTACCGGTCGTCGAGCGCGAGCCCGCGCCGATCCACGAGCCCCCAGGCGCCGACGGCCGCGACGACGAAGAATCCGGCGAACACCACGAACAGCAGCGGCGCGCCCCCGAGAGCCAGCAGCACGGGAACGGCCAACGGCGCGATGATCGACGCGATCCGGCCAACACCAGCGGCCCAGCCCGAGCCCGTGGCGCGCAGCGAGGTCGGGTAGATCTCGGGCGTCACCGCATACAGCGCGCCCCACGCCCCCAGATTGAAGAACGACAGCGCCATTCCCGAGGCGATGATCGCCGCAACGCCGTCGGCAGTGCCGAAGAAGACGGCGGATGCGGCCGAGCCGACGAGGAAGACCGACAGGGTCAGCCTCCTCCCCCACACTTCGATCAGCCAGGCGGCGACCGCGTACCCGGGCAGCTGCGCGAGGGTGATGATGAGCGTGAACTGGAACGAGTGCACCAGGTCGTACCCCGCGGCGACGAGAATGCTGGGGATCCAGATGAACGCGCCGTAGTAGGCGAAGTTGACGCAGAACCAGACCAGCCAGATGCAGAAGGTGCGCAGACGGAACTCGGGGTCCAGAGCGTCGACAGGCGGGATGCGGCGCTCTTGGCGAGGGTGCGACGTTCGGAGGCAGGAAGCTCCCCGCCGGTGGAGACGCCGGCATCCGCCTCGAACTTCTCGAGGATCAGCGTCGCCTCGGCGATGCGCCCCTGCTGAGCCAGCCATCGTGGGGACTCCGGCAACCCCCAGCGCACCACGAGGGCATAGGCGGCCGGAATCGCGCCGATGAGGAACGCCCAGCGCCAGCCGTCGTCGGACAGCGGGATGACGAAGTAGCCGATGAGCGCCGCCGCCGTCCATCCGACGGCCCAGAAGGCCTCCAGGATCACGATGAGCCGGCCCCGGATGCGCGCCGGGGCGAACTCGCTCACATAGGTCGATGCGACCGGGAGCTCCGCGCCCAGGCCCAGCCCGACGAAGAACCGGAACACCAGCAGCAGCGCGATGCCCCCGACCAGTGCGCTGGCACCCGTGGCGAGACCGTAGACGAGCAGGGTCAACGCGAACACCTGCCGACGTCCGAAGCGATCCGCGAGCAGGCCGCCGAGACTCGCGCCCACGGCCATTCCGATGAAGCCGACCGAGGCGATCCACCCCGCCTCGGCGGTGGTCAGGTTCCACTGCACGGCCAGGGCCGCGAGGATGAAGGAGATGAGGCCGACGTCCATCGCGTCCAGTGCCCAGCCGACACCGGAGCCGGTCAGCAGCCGCAGGTGCCGGCGGGTGAACGGCAGATCGTCCATGCGGTCGCCGAGAGTGGCACGACGGGGCGGCGCGGTACCGGTCATCCCCTCATCGTAGAACGCGGGCGGCGCCTTACGCGTCCTTCGCGAGGAGCGCCCGCACGCGCGGGACCACCTCCGTGCCGTACAGTTCGATGCTCCGCATCATCGGCTCGTGGCCGAGCTCGCCGTTGGCGTACTTCAGATCGAAGCGGCCGGCCCCGAGCACCCGGACCGTGTCGGCGATCTTCTGCGCCACGCGCTCGGGCGAGCCCACGTACAGGGCGCCGTCGGGCCCGACCTCGTTCTGGAAGCGCGCCCGGCTGTACTGCGGCCAGCCGCGTTCACGGCCGATGCTGTTGTTCATGGCCTCGAATCCGGGGTACGCCGTGTCCCAGGCCTCCTCGTCGGTCGCCGCGATGTGGCCAGGAGAATGCACGGCGATCGGATGCGGCGTCGTGCCGAATCCGGCCACCGAGCGGTGGTACAGCTCCACGAGCGGCCGGAAACGAGCCGCCCCTCCCCCGATGATGGCGAGCATGAGACCCGCACCGTGCCGTGCGACACGCAGGACCGACTCGGGGCTGCCGCCCACACCCACCCAGAGCGGCATGCCGCTCTCCGTCTTCGGGAAGATGTCGGCATCCGACAGTGGCGCACGCATCGTGCCGTGCCACGTCACCGGCTTCTCCTTCATGATCTGGACGAGCAGGTCCAGTTTCTCCTCGAACAACCGCTCGTAGTCGCGCAGATCGTAGCCGAACAGCGGAAAGGACTCGGTGAACGAGCCGCGGCCAACGACGACCTCGGCGCGCCCGTTCGAGAGCGCGTCGAGCGTCGCGAAGCGCTCATAGACGCGCACGGGGTCGTCTGAGGAGAGCACCGTGACGGCGCTGCCCAGACGCAGCCTCGTCGTCGTGCTCGCGATCGCGGCGAGCACCATCTCCGGACTGGAGATCGCGAACTCCCGGCGATGGTGCTCGCCCACCCCGAAGTAGTCCAGGCCCACCTCGTCGGCCTTCTGCGCCTGCGCGACGACGTTGCGGATCGTCTCCGCCGCCGTCAACGTGCCGCCGGCGGCATCCTTGGTGATGTCTCCGAATGTGTCCAGTCCGAACTCGACGGTCACGGCCGTGCCTCCTCTATTTCAGGAGCGCACTCCTCAGGGTGTCGAGACCGACTCCGCCCATGTCGAGCGCGCGCTTGTGGAACTCTTTGATCGAGAACGCGTCGCCCCGGGCCTCCTGGTAGGCGTCCCGCACCTGTTCCCAGATGCGCTGGCCGACCTTGTAGGAAGGCGCCTGACCGGGCCAGCCGAGGTAACGGTTCACCTCGAACTGCACGAACTCGGCGGGCATGTTCACGTTTTTGCTCATGAATGCAAACGCATAGTCATGGTCCCACATTCCCTCGCCGTCGAGCCTCTCCTTGCCGAGGTGGACGCCGATGTCGAGCACGACACGGGCGGCACGCATCCGCTGCCCGTCGAGCATGCCGAGCCGGTCGGCGGGGTCGTCCAGGTAGCCGAGCTGCTCCATGAGACGCTCGGCGTACAGGGCCCAGCCCTCGGCGTGCCCGGAGGTGCCGGCGAGAAGACGGCGCCAGGAGTTGAGCTCGGCGCGGTTGTACACCGCCTGGCCGATCTGCAGGTGATGCCCGGGATCCCCTCGTGGTACACGGTCGTCAGCTCACGCCAGGTGTCGAACTCGGTGACACCCTCGGGCACCGACCACCACATCCGGCCCGGACGCGAGAAGTCGTCGGTCGGACCGGTGTAGTAGATGCCGCCCTCCTTCGTCGGGGCGATCATGCACTCGAGCGTGCGGATCTCCTCCGGGATGTCGAAGTGGGTCTCGCCGAGCTCGCGCACCGCGCGGTCGCTCGTCTCCTGCATCCACTTCTGCAGCGCATCGGTGCCGACGAGCTTGCGCGAGGCGTCCTGCTCGAGGTGCGCGACAGCCTCCTCGACCGTGGCGCCGGGAAGGATCTCGTTCGCGATCGCGGTCTGTTCCGCGATCATCCTCTGTAGCTCCTCCCTGCCCCACTCGTAGGTCTCGTCGAGATCGATCGTGGCGCCCAGGAAGCGGCGGGAGTGCAGGGCGTAGAGGTCACGGCCGACGGCATCGTTCTCGGATGCCGCAGGGGCGAGCTCCTTCGACAGGAACTCGCGCAGCTCGTCGTAGGCGACGCGCGCGGCGTTCGACGCATCCGCGAGATCACGGGCGAGCGAGGCCGGCAGCTGCCCCTCGCTCGGCGTCGCCTCGGCCGCGAAGGAGGCGAAGAATCCGTCATCGGCGGAGTAACGGGCGATCTGCGTGGCGACCTCGGTCACCTGGCGGCGGGCGGGGACGATGCCGCGGGCGATCCCCTCGCGCAGCGTCGCGGTGTAGCCGCGGAGCGCATCGGGAACGGCGCCGAGACGCGTGGCGATCACGCTCCAGTCCTCCGTGGTCGCCGTGGGCATGAGGTCGTACACCTGGCGGATGTCCTGCGCCGACGAGGCGATCACATTGAGATCGCGGAGGTGCCACTGCGCCTCGTGCAGCTCCTGGGCGAGGCGCAGCTCCGCGCCGAGATCGGTCTTGGTGACCTCGTCGATGGCGTCGACCGGCTCGAGGGCGTCGAGCGCCGCGAGGGTCTGTCGCACCGCTTCCGCGTTGCGGTCAAACCCTTCGGGGCTCAGATCGCCGTACCGGTCGTTCGCCTCGTTCCGGCCGATGTAGGTCGCGAGGATGGGCTCGATCTCACAGAGTGTGTTGACCCACTCGTCCGCGAGCGCGTCGATCGCGGAAGGGGTGCGCGGTGCTTTTGACATGCGCTCCAGCCTAGTGCGCGGCCTCGTTCCAGTCACGGCCGCGCCCGACCTGCACATCCAGCGGCACGGACAGCTCCGCCGCCGTGCCCATACGGGTGCGGACGACCTCCTCGGCCCGATCCCACTCTCCTGGCGCGACCTCCACGACGAGTTCGTCGTGGATCTGCAGAAGAACGCGCGAGCCCAGCCCCTGCGCACGGAAGTCCTCATGGATGCGGAACAGAGCGATCTTCATGATGTCGGCGGCGCTGCCCTGAATCGGGGCGTTGAGCGCCGCGCGCTCGGCGTTCTCGCGCAGCACACGATTCGGGCTCGCCAGATCGGGGAACGGGCGGCGCCGGCCGAAGATCGTCTCGGTGTAGCCGTCTTCGCGTGCCTTCTCGACGGAGGCCCTCAGATAGTCGCGCACAGCGCCGAAACGCGCGAAGTACTCCAGCATCAGCTGCTTCGCCTCGGCCTGCTCGATGCGCAGCTGCTTCGCCAGCCCGAACGCCGAGAGTCCGTACACGAGACCGTAGGACATCGCCTTGACCTTCGTGCGCATCTCGGAGGTGACGTCGCTGGGCTCCACGCCGAACACGCGTGCACCTACGAAGCGGTGGAGATCCTCCCCGGCCTGGAAGGCCTCGATGAGTGCCGCGTCGCCCGACAGATGCGCCATGATGCGCATCTCGATCTGCGAGTAGTCGGCCGTCAGAAGCGTCTCGAACCCTTCCCCTACCTGGAAGGCAGAACGGATGCGGCGCGACTCCTCCGTGCGCACGGGGATGTTCTGCAGGTTGGGATCCGTGCTGGAGAGGCGGCCGGTCTGGCTGCCGGTCTGCACGTAGGTCGTGTGGATGCGGTCGTCCGCGCCGATGGCGGAATCGAGCGACTCGATGATCTGACGGAGCTTGGTCGCCTCGCGGTGCTCGAGCAGAAGGCCGAGGAAGGGATGCGGATGAGACTCCTGCAGATCGGCGAGAACCGCGGCATCCGTGGAGTAGCCGGTCTTGGTCTTGCGGGTCTTCGGCAGACCCAGGTCTTCGAACAGCACCTCTTGCAGCTGTTTGGGAGAACCGAGGTTCACCTCGCGGCCGATCGTCTCGAAGGCTCTCGTGGCGATCGTCTGGGCTCGTTCGGCGAGCTCTGCGGAGAAAGTCGAGAGCACCTCGTGCGAGACGGCGACGCCGGCCAGCTCCATGTCGGCGAGTGTCAGCAGTGTCGGCAGCTCGATGTCGGTGAGGACCGACGCCACGCCCTCTGTCATCTGCTCGCGCAGAACCCTTGCGGTGCGCAGAGTGAACCAGGCCAGCTGAGCCGGTGTGGCGCCGTCGTTCTCGGGGATGAGCTGACTCGGGTCGGCCTCGGGCAGCTTCTCGCCCAGGTAGCGGTCCACGAGGTGCCCGAGGGTCTTGTCGGGGAAGCTCGGTCGCAACAGCCACCCCGCGAGGAGAGTGTCGTAGGCGAGGCCGCCGAGGCGCACACCGGCACGCGCCAGCGCCTTCACCTGCGGTTTGGCCGCATGCAGCGCCTTGGGTGCATCCGAGGTGAGCCAGGGCGACAGCACGGATGCGGCATCCGTCGTCCATTCGCCCTCGACGAGTTCGGTCAGACTCGCCACGCCCACCCGCACCGGCCGGTCGCCCTCGAGGACGAAAGTGACGCCGATCTCGCCGCTCTGCGCCGCCAGCCAGGTGGCGATCTCGCCGACGGAGGCCTCGCGCGGCGCCGGCATCTCGACCACGGCCTCCTCTTCGGCGACCTGGCCGTCGCCCATCGCCTCGAAGAGCCGCTTCATGAGAGTGCGGAACTCGAGTCGGGCGAAGATGTCGCGCACGGCTTGTGCATCGATCGGACGCACCTCGAGGTCGGCCGGCTCCACGGGCAGTTCGACATCGGTGAGCAGCCGGTTGAGCTTGCGATTGCGACGGACGTCGTCGATATGGTCGCGAAGGTTGCCACCGACCACGCCCTTGATCTCTCCGGCGCGCTCGAGCAGCTCGTCGAGAGTGCCGAACTGCGTGAGCCACTTGACGGCCGTCTTCTCCCCCACCTTCGGGACTCCAGGGAGGTTGTCGCTCGTCTCGCCGACGAGCGCCGCCACGTCGGGATACTGAGCGGGGCGGACGCCGTAGCGCTCTTCGACGGCGGGCGGGTCGTAACGCTTGAGCTGCGAGACCCCCTGGACCGACGGATAGAGCAGCGTGACCTCGTCGGTGACGAGTTGGATCGTGTCGCGATCACCGGAGACCACGAGCACGTCGTAGCCGGCCCCGGCGCCCTGCGTGGCCAGCGTCGCCAGGATGTCGTCGGCCTCGTAGTCCTCCTTCGTGAGGACCGGGATCGACATCGCCGTCAGTGCCTCCTGCAGGAGCGGGATCTGCCCACGGAACTCGGCGGGTGTCTCGGACCGGGTGGCCTTGTAGTCGGGGTACTCGCGTGTGCGGAAGGACTGCCGCGAGGTGTCGAAGGCGATCGCCATATGCGTCGGCTGCTCGGCCTTGATGAGGTTGATGAGCATCGAGAGGAAGCCGTAGATGGCGTTCGTGTGCTGGTTGTCTTTCGTGGTGAAGTTCTCGACCGGGAGGGCGAAGAAGGCTCGGTAGGCCAGCGAATGGCCGTCGACGATCATGAGGGTAGGCTTTGCGGAGTCCGTCACCCTCACAGCCTAACGAGGGGCGCAGACACACGGAGGAGGATTCGTGAGCACAGCCGACAGTCCCGGACTCGAATGGGCGACCGCGCGCGGAATGGGCGCTCTCGCAGAGAAGATGGGATTCGAGTTCACCGAGTTCAGCATCGAGCGGTGCGTGGCGACCATGCCGGTGGAGGGCAACACCCAGCCCGTCGGACTCCTGCACGGCGGTGCCTACGTCGTGCTCGGCGAGTCGCTGGGGTCGATGGCCGCGAACCTCCACGCTGGGCCGGGTCGACTGGCCGTGGGCGTCGACATCAACGCCACGCACACGCGCTCCGCGACGAGCGGCATCGTCACCGGGGTGTGCACGCCGATCCATCTCGGACGATCCATGACCGTGCACGAGATCGTCGTGACAGACGATCAGGGACGACGCTGCTCGACCGTGCGCATCACGAACATGATCAAGGATCTGCCCGCTCGGTGATCGCGCTCAGCCTTTCTTAGGCGCGAGCTGCTCGATGATCGCCTTCGCGACATCCTGCATGGTGAGACGGCGATCCATGGAAGCCTTCTGGATCCAGCGGAACGCCTCGGGCTCGCTCAGACCCATCTTCTCGTTGAGGAGACCCTTGGCCCGGTCCACGAGCTTGCGGGTCTCGAAGCGCTCCACCATGTCGGAGACCTCGGCCTCGAGCGTGAGGATCTGCTCGTGGCGGGCCAGGGCGATCTCGATCGCGGGCAGCAGGTCGTTGGGGGTGAACGGCTTGACGACGTAGGCGAGGGCGCCGGCCTCACTCGCCCGTTCGACGAGCTCCTTCTGGCTGAACGCGGTCAGCAGGACGACCGGTGCGATGTTGCCCTTGTTGAGGCGCTCGGCCGCGCTGATGCCGTCGAGCTGCGGCATCTTGACGTCCATCACGACCAGGTCGGGACGAAGCTCCATCGCCAGCTGCACGGCGGTCTCGCCGTCACCGGCCTCCCCGACGACATCGAAGCCGTTGTCGCGGAGGATCTCGACGATGTCGAGCCGGATGAGCGACTCATCCTCGGCGACGACGACGCGTCGGGGCGCAGGGGCGGAGGTCTGTGCGGCGGTTTCTTCCTCGGTCACGTGTCAATCCTAGTGGAGATGATCGGGAAACCCTGGTGCCGGCGGTGGGGCCACGGCGCTTCTCGGTACGACACAGGGTGTCGTACCGAGCCTCCGGCGCCGCGGAACCGGAACCTCACGCGGGCTTCGCCCGCTGGTTCGAGTCCCGCTCTACGAGTCATGTGGCTCCGCAACCGCCTGAGGGCGGCCGCAGAGCCACAGTGCCGGCGGTGGGACTCGAACCCACACGCCCTTTCGGACAAAGCATTTTGAGTGCTCCGCGTCTGCCATTCCGCCACGCCGGCCCGCATCGACTTTACCGCACGCGTTGCGAGGTCAGCTGCGGTAGCGCCCTCCAGCCGCTGCGCGGCTTCCGGACGCGTGCCGGCGGTGGGGCCACGCGGCCACTCCACTCGCCGCTGCGCGGCGTGCGGAGCCTCGGGCCGCGCGGGACCGGAACCCACACGCCCTTTCGGACAAAGCATTTTGAGTGCTCCGCGTCTGCCATTCCGCCACGCCGGCCCGCATCGACTTTAGCCTATGCGAAAGGGGCGAGGCGTCTGCCTCGCCCCTTTCAGGACCGTCTACTTGGCCGACTTGTAGATCGGGCCGCACCGCCGACCGCGTCGCCGACCGCGTGGACGCGGATGTCGTTCGTCGAGCCGACGATTCCGGGAGGAGAGCCGGAGATCACCACGACCTTGTCGCCTTCTGCGGCCAGGCCGCTCTTCAGCAGGTACTCGTCGACCTGGAGGAACATCAGGTCGGTGTGCTCGACGGCGTCCACGAGGGAGGTGTGCACGCCCCACGTCAGCGCCATACGGCGTCGGATGTTGGGCTCCGGCGTGAAGGCGAGCATCGGGATCCGCGAACGCAGACGCGAGAGGCGTCGGGCCGAGTCGCCCGACTGGGTGAACACGCACAGGAACTTCGCGTCGACGAACTCGGCGACCTCGACCGCGGCGAGTGTGATGATGCCGCCCTGGGTACGCGGGCGGTTGGTCAACGAGGCGATGCGCTCGAGTCCGTGCTCCTCCGTCGAGGCGATGATGCGCGCCATCGTCTCGACGACGACGACCGGGTAGTCGCCCACGCTCGTCTCCCCCGACAGCATGACGGCGTCGGCGCCGTCGAGGACGGCGTTGGCGACATCCGAGGTCTCCGCGCGTGTCGGCACCGGGTTGTTGATCATCGACTCCAGCATCTGGGTGGCGACGATGACCGGCTTGGCGTTCTGGCGTGCGAGTTCGACGGCGCGCTTCTGCACGATGGGCACGGCCTCCAGCGGAAGCTCGACGCCCAGGTCGCCACGGGCGACCATGATCCCGTCGAAGGCGTCGACGATCCCCTCGAGGGCCTCGACGGCCTGCGGCTTCTCGATCTTGGCGATGACCGGGATGCGCACGCCCTCCTCTGCCATGATCTCGTGGACGCGGGTGACGTCGGAGGCGTTGCGCACGAAGGAGAGCGCGATGAGGTCGGCGCCCACGCGCAGACCCCAGCGAAGGTCCTCCTCGTCCTTCTCGCTGAGGGCCGGGACGTTCACGGCCACGCCCGGAAGGTTGATGCCCTTGTTGTTGGACACCGCACCGGCGACGACGACGCGGGTCGTGACCACCGTGTCATCGGAATCGACGACCTCGACACGCACCTTTCCGTCGTCGATGAGCAGGTGGTCGCCCGCCTTGACATCCTGGGGCAGACCCTTGAACGTCGTGCTGCAGATCTCGCGCGTGCCCTCGATGTCATCGATCGTGATCTTGAAGATGTCGCCGACGGCGAGCTCATGAGGCCCGTCGGCGAACTTGCCGAGGCGGATCTTGGGGCCCTGCAGGTCGACGAGGATGGCCACCGCGCGACCGGCGTCCTCGGCAGCCCTGCGGACATTGGCGTAGTTGGCGTCGTGAACCGCGGTGTCACCGTGGCTCAGATTCAGTCGGGCGACATCGACACCGGCATCCACGAGTGCTCGCACCGTTTCATAGGTGGAGGTCGCAGGACCCAGGGTGGCGACGATCTTGGCGCGTCTCAACGTATTCCTCCGGGGATATTGGAAGGGAAGGTGGGTAACGGCGTGAGAGCCAGGGCCAGCCTACGCGGGCTGGAGTCCGATGGCGAGATCGGTGGGACGCACCGGGGACGGAAGCACCGTGTCACCCATGAGGTGGCGGTCGACGCTCGCGGCGGCGGCGCGCCCCTCGGCGATGGCCCAGACGATCAGCGACTGGCCACGGCCGGCGTCGCCGGCGACGAAGACGCCCGGAATCGAGGACGCGTACTCACCGTCGCGCTCGAAGTTTCCGCGGGCGGTCGTCTCCGGCTGGGTCTGACCCGTGAAGCTGTCGGTCTCCGGGCCGGTGAACCCCATGGCGATCAGCACGAGGTCTGCCGGGATCTCGCGCTCGGTGCCCGCCTTCGGCAGTCGCTTGCCGTCGACGTACTCGGTCTCGGCGACCTTCAGCGCCCGCACCTCGCCGGCCTCGTTCGCGAGGAACTCGACGGTCGAGGCGAGGTAGACCCGCTCGCCGCCCTCCTCGTGCGCGGACTGCACCTCGAAGACGGTCGGCATCATGGGCCAGGGCTGGTGCTCGGGGCGCTCCACGCCGGGCTGCTTGCCGATCGCGAGGTTCGTCACGCTCAAGGCGCCCTGCCGGTGAGCGGTGCCGATGCAGTCGGCTCCGGTGTCGCCGCCGCCGATGACGATGACGTGTTTGCCCTCGGCAGAGATCTGGTTGGGCACCTGGTCGCCCGCCGTGGCACGGTTGGACTCGACCAGATACTCCATCGCGAAGTGGACCCCGTCGAGCTGACGTCCGGGGATCGGCAGATCGCGGGGCACCGTGGCACCGGTGGCGACGACCACGGCGTCGTAGCGCGCGCGCAGGTCGTCCCAGCTGATGTCGCGGCCGATCTCGACCCCGGCACGGAAGCGCGTGCCCTCGTCCTGCATCTGGCGAAGCCTCGCCTCGAGGTGGCTCTTCTCCATCTTGAAGTCGGGGATGCCGTAGCGCAGCAGCCCGCCGATGCGGTCGTCGCGCTCGTACACGGCGACGGTGTGCCCGGCCCGGGTGAGCTGCTGAGCGGCTGCGAGGCCGGCCGGGCCCGAACCCACGACCGCGACCGTCTTGCCCGTCAGGCGCGCGGGAGGCTGCGGCTCGATCCAGCCCTTGGAGAATGCCTCGTCGGCGATGGAGACCTCGATCTGCTTGATCGTGACCGCCGGCTGATTGATGCCGAGGACGCAGGAGCTCTCGCAGGGTGCGGGGCAGAGCCGTCCGGTGAACTCGGGGAAGTTGTTGGTCGCGTGCAACCGGTCGGCTGCCGCGCGTCCTTCTCCGCGCCAGGTCAGGTCGTTCCACTCCGGAATGAGGTTGCCCAGCGGGCATCCCGAGTGGCAGAACGGTACTCCGCAGTCCATGCAGCGGCTGGCCTGGCGACGCAGCACGGCCTGATCGCCGGGCTCGTACACTTCCTTCCAGTCGAGGATGCGCACGGGAACGGGACGGCGAGCGGGAAGCTCGCGATCGGTCACTTTCAGGAAGCCTTTGGGATCAGCCACCGGTCACCTCCAGGATGCGGGTCCAGACGACTTCGCCGTCGGGGTCCAGCCCCTCGGCGATCGCCTCCTGGCGAGTGTGCTGCACCGCCGCGTAGTCGCGGGGCAGCACCTTGACGAACTCGGCCGCGACGTTCTCGAAGTCGTCGAGCATGCGCCGAGCGAGGGGGACGACGTGCGTTCGGCGTGCTCGGTGAGCAGGCTCCGCAGCACCTCGAGGTCGGCGCGGTCGAGCTGTTCGAGAAGCAGCTCGCCGCCCTGCAGCGACTGGATGTTCACCAGCTCCGGGCGCAGCCGGTGCACGTAGGCGACGCCGCCGGACATACCGGCGCCGAGGTTGCGGCCGGTCGTGCCGAGGATCACCGCGAGGCCGCCGGTCATGTACTCGAGCGCGTGGTCTCCGACGCCTTCGACGACGGCGGTCGCACCCGAGTTGCGCACGAGGAAGCGCTCCCCGACGACCCCGGAGAGGAACATGCTCCCCGAGGTGGCGCCGTAGCCGATGACGTTGCCGGCGATGACGTTCTGTTCCGGCGCGATGGTCGCGCCGCGGGGCGGACGGATCACGATGTCGCCGCCGGAGAGCCCTTGCCGACGTAGTCGTTCGCGTCGCCTTCGAGACGGATGATGACCCTGCCGGAAGGAACGCCCCGAGCGACTGTCCGGCCGTGCCGTGCAGGAGGATGTCGATGGTCTCCTTGGCGAGGCCTTCCGCGCCGCAGCGCGTCGTGACCTCGTGTCCGAGCATGGTGCCCACGGCCCGCTCCGTGTTGCGGATCGGCAACTCGATGACCACCGGCTCCCGGCGCTCGAGGGCGTCGGTCGCCATCTCGATGAGCGCCACGTCGAAGTGCTGATCGAGCTCATGATCCTGCTCGCGGGCGCTCCGGCGAGGCTCGTCCGCGGGGAACAACGGCCCCTCCAGCACCGGCGTGAGGTCGAGGCCCTCGGCCTTCCAGTGCTCGATCGCGGTGTCGACCTTCAGCAGGTCGGCACGGCCGATGATCTCGTCGAGGGAACGGAAGCCGAGCTCGGCGAGCAGTTCACGCACCTCCTCCGCGATGAACTCCATGAAGTTCACCACGAACTCCGGCTTGCCCGTGAAACGCTCCCGCAGGACCGGGTTCTGCGTCGCGACCCCGACCGGGCAGGTGTCGAGATGGCAGACCCGCATCATGATGCAGCCGCTCACGACGAGCGGGGCCGTGGCGAAACCGAACTCCTCCGCACCCAGGAGGGCGCCGATGATCACGTCTCGACCGGTCTTGAGCTGGCCGTCGACCTGGACGACGACACGATCGCGCATGCCGTTGAGCATGAGCGTCTGCTGTGTCTCCGCCAGGCCCAGCTCCCAGGGGGTGCCGGCGTGCTTGAGGGAGTTCAGCGGGCTCGCGCCCGTTCCGCCGTCGTGTCCGGAGACCAGGATGACGTCGCTGAGCGCCTTGGCGACGCCGGCGGCGACCGCTCCGATCCCCGACTGGCTCACGAGCTTGGTGTGGATGCGGGCATCCGGATTCGCGCGCTTCAGGTCGAAGATGAGCTGCTTGAGGTCCTCGATCGAGTAGATGTCGTGGTGCGGCGGGGGCGAGATGAGTCCGACGCCGGCCGTCGCGTGACGCGTGCGCGCCACCCAGGGATACACCTTCGCCGGAGGAAGCTGACCGCCCTCCCCGGCTTGGCGCCCTGCGCGAGCTTGATCTGGATGTCGTCCGACTCCGAGAGGTAGTGGCTGGTCACGCCGAACCGTCCGGAGGCGACCTGCTTGATCGCGCTGCGACGCTCCGGGTCGACCAGGCGCTCCGGGTCTTCACCGCCCTCGCCGGTGTTGGACTTCCCGCCGATCCGGTTCATGGCGATGGCGAGCGTCTCGTGCGCCTCGCGCGAGATGGAGCCGTAGCTCATCGCCCCGGTCGAGAAGCGCTTGACGATCTCGGAGACCGGCTCGACCTCGTCGAGCGGCACAGGAGGACGGATGCCGGTACGCAGCTGGAACAGTCCGCGCAGTGTCTTGAGCTCCTCCGCCTGATCGTCCACGAGCTTCGTGTACTCGCGGAAGATGTCGTAGCGGCGGGTACGCGTGGAGTGCTGGAGGCGGAACACCGTCTCGGGATTGAAGAGGTGCGGGGCCCCGTCGCGACGCCACTGGTACTCGCCGCCGGTCCACAGACGCTCATGGGCGCGGGCGGCGCCGTCCTCGGGGTAGGCGTAATCGTGCCGCGCCTGGTTCTCGGTGTAGATGGCCTCGATGCCGACGCCGCCGAGCTTCGTCTCGGTGCCGGTGAAGTATGCGTCGATGAACTCCTGGCTGAGGCCGACGGCTTCGAACACCTGCGCGCCGGCGTAGGAGGAGACCGTGGAGATCCCCATCTTCGACATGATCTTGAGCACGCCCTTGCCGAGGGCGTAGATGAGGTTGCGCACCGCGGTCTCGGGGCTGATCCCGGTGATGTAACCGGTGCGGACCAGGTGCTCGACGGTCTCCATCGCGAGGTACGGGTTCACCGCGGATGCCCCGTAGCCGATGAGCGTGGCGACGTGGTGGACCTCTCGCACATCGCCGGCCTCGACGATGAGACCGACCTTCATGCGGTTCTCGCGCCGGATGAGGTGATGGTGCACGGCGGAGACCATGAGCAGCGAGGGGATCGGCACGAGATCCTTGTTGGAGTCGCGGTCGGAGAGGATGATGAATTCCGCGCCGTCCTCGATCGCCTGGTCGACTTCGGCGCACATCTCGGCGAGGCGGTCCTCCATCGCGTGCGCTCCGAGGTCGAAGTGGTACAGGCCACGGATCGTCGCGCTCGAGCGCCCGGGCATCGCCTTGTCGATGTGGCGGATCTTCGCGAGCTCGTCGTTGTCGATGACCGGGAAGTCGAGCGTGACGGTGCGTGCGTGCTCGGGCCCCACGACAGCAGGTTGCGCTCGGGTCCGAGTCCGAGGCTCAGGCTCGTCACGACCTCTTCGCGGATCGAGTCCAGCGGCGGGTTGGTGACCTGGGCGAACTGCTGGATGAAGTAGTCGAAGAGCAGCCGCGGACGCTTGCTGAGCACTGCGATCGGCGTGTCGCTTCCCATCGCCCCGATCGGCTCGGCGCCGGTCTGCCCCATCGGGGTCAGGAGGATGCGCACCTCTTCCTCCGTGTAGCCGAAGGTGCGCTGGCGACGTGTGATGGACGCCGGCGGGTGCACGATGTGCTCGCGCTCGGGAGATCGGCGAGACGGGTCGCCCCTCTTCGAGCCACTCCTGCCACGGGTGGAGGGTGGCGAGCTCCTGCTTGACCTCCTCGTCCTCGACGATCCGGCCCTGCGCCGTGTCGACGAGGAACATCTTCCCGGGCTGCAGGCGACCGCGACGCTTGATGCGTTCGGGCGCGAACTCCAGTACACCGGTCTCGGAGCCGATCACGACGAGGCCGTCGGTCGTCTCGGTCCAGCGCCCGGGCGCAGGCCGTTGCGGTCGAGGGTCGCGCCGACCAGCGTGCCGTCGGTGAAGATCAGTGCGGCGGGGCCGTCCCACGGCTCCATCTGGTTGGCGTGGTACTCGTAGAACGACCGCAGCTCGGGTGAGAGATCCGCCTGCTTCTCGTGCGCCTCCGGGACCATCATCATGATCGCGTGCGGGAGGCTGCGCCCGGTCAGCGTGAGCAGCTCGAGGACCTCGTCGAAGGAGGCGGAGTCGCTGGCGCCCTCGGTGCAGATCGGAAGGAGCGGGCGGATGTCGCCGAGCAGCTCCGACTCGAGCTGCGACTGACGCGCACGCATCCAGTTGCGGTTGCCGCCGACGGTGTTGATCTCGCCGTTGTGCGCGAGCATGCGCAGCGGCTGCGCGAGGGCCAGGAGGGGAAGGTGTTGGTCGAGTAGCGCGAATGCACCACAGCCAGCTCGGAGGCGAAGCGCTCGTCCTGCAGGTCGGGGTAGAACGGCTCCAGCTGCAGGGTGGTGACCATGCCCTTGTAGCCGAGGGTCCGGCTGGACAGGGAGACGAAATACGCGCCGAGCTCGTGCCCGGCGCGCTTCCTCAGCCGGTACGCCACGCGATCGAGCGCGATACCGGAAAGTGCGGAGCCGTCGCCCGGAGCCGGGTTGGAAGCATCGTGGTCGGCGCTCACGAAGAGCTGCTCGAATGCGGGGCGCGCCTCGTCGGCGAGCTTTCCGAGGTGCTCGTTCGCCGTCGGGACGGCACGCCAGCCGAGGACGCGCAGCCCTTCCTCGCGGGCGATCTTCTCCACGCCGGCCTTCTGGGTGCGGCGCTCGCCCGCGTCGCGGGGCAGGAACGCGAGTCCGGCGGCGTACTCCCCACGGGAGGAAGTTCGAACGCCGTGACCGCGCGCAGGAAGTCATCGGGCATCTGGGTGAGGATGCCTGCACCGTCGCCGGTGCCCGCATCCGATCCGATCGCTCCGCGGTGCTCGAGGTTGCGCAGCGCCTCCAGCGCGAGCGAGATGATGTCGTGCCCGGGGTCCCGCGCAGGGTGGCAACCATCGCCAGGCCGCAGGCGTCCTTCTCGAAGGCAGGGTTGTACATGCCCTGCTTGCCGGGGATCGCCAGCCCCGCCGGAGCGGGGACCTGTGTACGGAGGTTGCTAACTGCCATGCGGGTCGTCCTCAGGATCTTCGAATGCAACGGGACGGCGTTGGCCCACGCGTTCTCTGCGGTGGAAGGGTGACAGACGGGCGTCTATCGGGTTTCGCCCTCGGTCGAAGGATCAGTGCTTGTGGCACCGGCCCCGGCTGTGACTTCGGCCGCGGGGGCTCACTCACATCGACGAATTCTGTGGAATCGTCCTGCGATTGTACAACAGCGCTCGGATTGTTCCCCTCACGGCCGGGCACGTACGGCGAGGGCTCGAGTCCGGGGTGGCGACGGGTCTGCACGATGATCACGACGATTCCGAGGAGCACGGCGAAGAGCGCCGCCCACACGTTCGTGCGCAGGCCCAGGATGATCTCGCTCGGATCGATGCGGATCGACTCCCAGACCACGCGGCCGGCGCCGTACCAGATCAGGTACACGGCGAAGAGCTTGCCCCACTGCACGCGGAAGCGGTGCCCCAACCAGAGCAGGAAGAACACGCCCAGCAGGTTCCAGATCACCTCGTAGAGGAAGGTGGGGTGGAACAGCGTGTCGGGCGCGAGCCCGGGCGGGAAGGCGGGGTTGCTGGGCTCGATCTCCAGGCCCCACGGCAGATCGGTGGGCTGCCCGAACAGTTCATGGTTGAACCAGTTGCCGAAACGGCCGATGGCCTGCGCCAGGAGCATGCCCGGGGCCATCGCGTCGGCGAAGCTCGCGAAACGGATGCCGGTCCACCGGCATCCGATCCAGGCGCCGACGGCGCCGCCGAGCAGGGCGCCGAAGATGGCGATGCCGCCCTCCCAGATCGCCCAGACGGAGCCCGGTTCGAAGGGGTTCCAGGTGTTCTTGCCCTCGCCGAAGTAGAAGTTCGGGTGGGTGAGGACGTGGAAGATCCTCGCACCGATGATCGCGAGCGGGACGGCGAAGATCGCGATGTCGATCACGACCCACGGCTCGGCCCCGCGGCGGGTGAGTCGGCTATTGGTCAGCAGGACCGCGACGATGATGCCGACGATGATGCAGAGCGCGTAGACGTAAATGCGCAGCGGGCCGATCTCGAAGTAGCTCACCGAGGGGCTGGGGATGCTGGCGACGACACCGCCGAGGGCAGGAGAAAGCGCGAGGGACATATCGCCGATTCTACTTGTCGTCGACAGGGGCGTCGGACGTGGTCCCCCGCGTCAGGGAACGGGTCAGCTCCGCCAGGCCCGTCAGCCCGCTGTCGCGCAGCGCCCGGACCAGCGCGGTGCCGACGATCGCGCCGTCAGCGTACTCCAGGACGCTCGCCACCTGGTCGGGCGTGGAGATGCCGATGCCGACGCAGGCGTTGACCGCCTCGCGCTCGCGCAGTCGGGTGACGAGGGTGCGGGCGGCGGAATCCAGTTCGGCCCTTTCGCCGGTCGTCCCCATCGTCGCCACCGTGTACACGAAGCCTGTGGAACTGCGGGCGATCAGGGCGAGCCTCTCATCGGTCGACGTCGGCGCGGCGAGGAAGATGCGATCGAGCCCGGTGCGCTCGGATGCCGCGATCCACTCCGCTGCCGCATCCGGGGTGATGTCGGGGTCACGAGCCCCGCTCCCCCGGCGGCGACGAGGTCGTCCGCGAAACGATCCACACCGTACTGGACCACGAGGTTCCAGTAGGTCATGATGACCACCGGCGTGTCGGTGCGCGCGGTGATCTCCCGGACGGCCGTGAACACGTCCCGCACGCGGAACCCTGCGGCGAGGGCGGCCTGTGTGGCCTCCTGGATGACCACGCCGTCCATGACGGGATCGGAGTAGGGCGGACCGAGCTCGAGGATGTCGGCGCCGTTCTCTGCGACCGTGACGGCCGCCTCGATGCTCGTCTGCAGGTCCGGATAGCCGATGGGCAGGTAGCCCATGAAGGCTCCGCGTCCCTGCGCCTTGGCGCGGGCGATGGCGTCGGCGACACGGCTCACGGCTGCGCTCCCTCGTCGTAGAGGTCGAAGTAACGGGCGGCGGTGTCCATGTCCTTGTCGCCGCGACCGGACAGGCACACGGCGATGATCCCCTCGGGGCCGAGCTCACGCCCGAGTCGCAGTGCTCCGGCGAGGGCATGTGCGGACTCGATGGCGGGGATGATGCCCTCGGTGCGGCTGAGGAGGCGCAGAGCCTGCATAGCCTCGTCGTCGGTGGCCGGGATGTACTCGGCACGACCGATGTCGGCGAGCCACGCATGCTCCGGTCCGACCCCCGGGTAGTCGAGGCCCGCGGAGATCGAGTGGGACTCGATGGTCTGGCCGTCCTCGTCCTGCAGCACGTAGGTCCTGGCGCCGTGCAGGACGCCCGGGCGTCCACGCTCGATCGACGCCGCATGCCGCTCGGTGTCGACGCCGTCACCGGCGGCCTCCACCCCGTAGAGCTTCACACCCTCGTCGTCGAGGAAGGCGTCGAACATGCCGATCGCGTTCGAGCCGCCGCCGACGCAGGCGACGACGGCATCCGGCAGGCGACCGACCTCGTCGAGCAGCTGTGCGCGCGCCTCTTCTCCGATGATCTTCTGGAAGTCGCGCACCATGGCCGGGAACGGATGAGGGCCCGCCGCCGTGCCGAAGATGTAGTTGGTCGTCTCGACCGAAGCCACCCAGTCGCGGTAGGCGTCGTTGATGGCGTCCTTGAGGGTGCGGGAGCCGGTCGTGACGGGCACGACCTCGGCGCCGAGGAGCCGCATACGGGCGACGTTGAGCGCCTGTCGCTCGGTGTCGACCTCGCCCATGTAGATCGTGCACTCGAGGCCGAAGAGCGCCGCTGCGGTCGCGGTGGCGACGCCGTGCTGTCCGGCGCCCGTCTCGGCGATCACCCGGGTCTTCCCGAGCCGCTTGGTCAGAAGCGCCTGCCCGAGAACGTTGTTGATCTTGTGCGAGCCGGTGTGGTTGAGGTCTTCCCGCTTGAGGAAGACACGGGCACCGCCGGCGTGCTCGGCGAAGCGCGGCACCTCGGTGAGCACCGAGGGCCGACCTGCGTAGCTGTGCAGAAGATGCGCCAACTCGTCGCGGAAGGCGGGATCGACGATCGCCGACTCGTACACCGCAGTGAGCTCGTCGATCGCGGCGATGAGCGACTCGGGCATGTAGCGCCCGCCGAAGTCGCCGAAGAAGGGACCTGCCTGTTCGCGAAGACTCACGCTCCGGCCTCCAGGAAACGGGCGAGGGTCGCCACCGGATCGCCGGTGACGAGCGCCTCGCCGATCAGGACGACGTCGGCACCCGCGGAGCGGTAGTGGCGCACGTCGTCAGGGCTCAGCACCGCGGACTCGGCGATCTTGATCGCGGTGTCGGGGATGCGCTCGACCAGTGTGCCGAACAGGTCGCGGTCCAGCTCCAAGGTCTTCAGATCACGGGCGTTCACGCCGATGAGCGACGCGCCGAGATCGATGGCGGCATCGAGCTCTTCCGCGGAGTGCGTCTCGACCAGTGGGGTCATGCCGAGGTCGAGGATGAGCGCGTAGAGCTCCGCGAGCACCTTCGGCTCAAGGCCGGCGACGATGAGCAGCGCCAGGTCGGCACCGGCGGCGCGGGCCTCGAAGACCTGGTACGGGGTGGCGATGAAGTCCTTGCGCAGCACCGGCACACTGACCTTCCCGGTCACCGCCTCCAGATCGGCGAGGCTTCCCCCGAAGCGCCGTTCCTCGGTCAGGACGCTGATCGCGGAGGCACCGCCCTGTTCGTACAGCGAGGCCTGGAGGGCAGGATCCGGGATCTCTGCGAGCGCCCCGCGCGACGGGCTCGCCCGCTTGACCTCGGCGATGATCTTCACACGATCCGCGGGAGCGAGTGCGGCCAGGGCGTCCTGCGCGGCGGGCCGCGCCAGCGCGGCGCGCTCCACCTCGGCCAGCGGTCGCTGCTGAGCCCGGCGTTCGGCGTCTTCGACTGCGCCGGCCGTCAGGTCGGCGAGGACCATTAGTGGGCCTTCGGGGTGTACTTGGGGCCCTTCACGCCGTAACCGGCCTTCGCCAGGATGCCACCCGTGATCCAGCCGAGCACCAGCAGCACCGCCGAGGCCCAGACGAGCCACGGGACGTCGAGGCAGAAGGCGACCGTACCGATCGTGAAGGCCACGAGCATGATGATGACGGCGGTCCACGCCGCGGGCGAGTGTCCGTGGCCGGGGTCGGCGATCGGGTTGGTCATGTGCTCCTCCGAAGGGAATCTAGGGGCTTGCGATCAGTCTATCGGTCTCATCGGGTGGGGTCGGAGCCGCGCGAAAGGTCGTCCCAGGAATCGATCGCGTCGATGGGGCCGGTGTGCGTCTGGCCGTCGGTGCGGAAGCGTTTGCCCGCCGTGCGCCAGCGGTGGGCGGAGGCGGCGATGAAGGCCGCAGCCGCTAGGAGCAGCACCCAGAGCACGAGGGTGACGAGCGGCCAGGATGTCGGCACGACGGCCTCCACGAGCGTCGCCACGGCGTCGTGTCCGGCGAGGCCGGTGAGCTCCGTGACCGTGCCGGCGGCGGCGGACAGCGGAGGGCTCGTGACCAGCGGCAGGGTGGCGATCAGCAGCCAGACACCGATCGCGACGGCGATCGCGGCGAAGACGTAGCGCAGCATCCGTCCCACGATCGCGAGGACACCGGCGAGGGCGAGGATCGTCAGACTGAGCGGCGCGAGGATGGGCAGCGCGTCGGCGCCCGAGACCTCCACCGTCTCTGCCGCGGTGCTGACGGAGACGAACAGCCAGGTCTGCGTCGAGGAGAGGATGCCGAGCCCGCCGACAAGGACGAGCAGGAGCACGCTCAGGGAGCGCCCTCGCGTCATCATGCGGCGTCTCCGGAGGCCGGCTCGAGATCGACCGTGTCGAAGCAGGTGCGGGTCCCCGTGTGGCACGCGGGGCCGGTCTGATCCACCAGAAGCAGGATGGCGTCGGCGTCGCAGTCCAGACGTGCCCCCTTCACGACCTGGATGTGACCGGAGGTGTCGCCCTTGCGCCAGTACTCGCCCCGCGAACGCGACCAGTAGGTCGCGCGGCCGGTCGTGAGGGTGCGGCGCAGGGCCTCCGCATCCGTCCACGCGAGCATGAGCACCTCGCGCGTGTCCCACTGCTGCACGATGACCGGTGCGAGACCGTCGGCGTTCCAGGCGACGCTCTGCACGCGCGTTTCGATGTCGCTCACCGCACCGTCACCCCTCGGCCGCGAGAGCGGCCTTGACCTCGCCGACGGTCATCTCCCCGGTGTGGAAGACGCTCGCGGCAAGAACGGCGTCCGCGCCGGCCGCGATGGCGGGCGCGAAGTGCGAGACGTCTCCGGCGCCTCCGGAGGCGATCACCGGCACGCTGGAGATCTCGCGCATGAGTGCGATGAGCTCGAGGTCGAAGCCGTCGCGCGTCCCGTCGGCGTCGATCGAGTTGACGAGCAGCTCGCCGGCACCGCGATCGATCGCCTCGCGTGCCCAGTCGAGGGCGTCGATCGCCGTCGCGGTGCGGCCGCCGTGGGTCGTGACGACGAATCCGGATGTCGTGCCCTCGGCGCGCTTGACATCCAGCGACAGCACGAGCACCTGCCGTCCGAAGCGGTCGGCGATCTCGCCGATGAGCTCGGGCCGCGCGATCGCGGCGGAGTTGACGCCGATCTTGTCGGCGCCCACGGCGAGGAGCTTCGCCACGTCCTCGGCGCTGCGCACTCCCCCGCCCACCGTGAGCGGCACGAAGACCTGCTCGGCCGTGCGCTGGACCATCTCGTAGGTGGTCGCGCGGGCGTCGACCGTCGCCGTCACATCGAGGAAGGTGATCTCGTCGGCGCCCTGAGCGGCATAGTGGCGGGCCAGCTCGACGGGATCGCCCATGTCACGGAGGTTCTCGAAGTTGACGCCCTTGACGACGCGGCCGGCGGCGACGTCGAGGCACGGGATGACCCGGCAGGCGAGGGTCATCAGAGCCTCGCCGCGTCGATCGCCGTCACGAGGATGGCGCGGGCACCCAGCGCATAGAGGGCGTCCATGACCTGGTTGACCCCGCGGCGCGGGATCATGACGCGCACGGCGACCCATTCGGGGTCGCGCAGCGGCGAGATGGTCGCGGACTCGCGCCCCGGGGCGAGAGCGACCGCCTGGTCGACGAGCTCCGTCGGCAGGTCGTAGTCCAGGAGCACGTAGCGACGCGCCACCATGACGCCGCGGAGGCGGCGCAGCAGCGTCTCGGTGCCGTCTGCGTCACCCGGGCGGCTGATGAGGACAGCCTCGGATTCGAGGATGACCGGCCCGAAGATCTCCAGACCCGCCTGTCGGAGGGTGGTGCCGGTCGAGACGACGTCGGCGACGGCATCCGCCACGCCGAGGCGCACCGCGGATTCGACGGCACCGTCGAGCTGGACGAGCTCGGCATCGACGCCGTTCTCCCGGAGGAACGCGCCGACGAGCCCGGGATAGGCCGATGCGACGCGGACGCCGGTCAGATCCTCGAGCTTCTCGAAGCGTCCGGGAGGCCCGGCGAAGCGGAAGGTGGAGCCGCCGAAGCCGAGCTGCTCGATCTCGCGAGCGGGCTGGGCGACGTCCAGGAGCAGGTCGCGTCCGGTGATGCCGACGTCCAGCGCACCGGAGGCGACGTAGGTGGCGATGTCGCGCGGACGCAGGAAGAAGAACTCCACGTCGTTCTCGGAGTCGATCACGTGCAGGGTCTTCGGGTCGCGCCGACCGGCGTATCCGGCCTCGGCGAGCATCTCGGCGGCGGTCTCGGCGAGCATGCCCTTATTGGGAACAGCAATGCGCAGCATGGGAATCCTTCATTTGCAGGGGAAGAGGGACAGTCGCTCAGAGATGTCGGTAGACGTCTTCCAGCGACAGGCCCTTCGCGACCATCAGCACCTGCAAGTGGTAGAGCAGCTGCGAGATCTCCTCGGCGGCGTGCTCATCCGACTCGTACTCGGCGGCCATCCAGACCTCGGCGGCCTCCTCGACGATCTTCTTGCCGATCGCGTGCACGCCGGCATCCAACTGCGCGACCGTGCCCGAGCCCGCAGGACGCGTGGCGGCCTTGTCGCTCAGCTCGGCGAACAGCTCCTCGAAAGTCTTCACGATTCAAGGCTAGCGGCTCTGGCGCGGGCCCGGAGTCCGCCGATGGCCGCCTCGACATCGGCGGCGCCGTAGACGGCCGATCCCGCGACGAAGGTGTCGGCGCCGGCGGCCGCGGCCTGCGCGATCGTGTCGTCGGAGATCCCGCCGTCGACCTGGAGCCATACGCGCGATCCGCGCCGCCGTGCCTCGTCCGCGAGCCCGCGCAGCTTCGGCATCGTCTCGGGCATGAAGCCCTGTCCGCCGAATCCGGGCTCCACGGTCATGACGAGGATCTGATCGAACTCGTCGAGGACGTCGTAAAGGCTCTCCGCCGCGGTGCCGGGTTTGATCGCGACGCCGGCGCGCGCACCGATGTCACGGAGCCTCCGTGCGAGCGCGATCGGATCGGCGGCGGCCTCCAGATGGAAGGTCACGCTCGCCGCACCGAGCTCGGCATAGCCCGGCGCCCAGCGGTCGGGGTCGTCGATCATGAGATGCACGTCCAGCGGGATCGGGCTCGTCGCCTGGATGCGTTCGACCATCTGCGGCCCGAAGGTGAGGTTGGGCACGAAGTGGTTGTCCATGACGTCGACATGCGCGAAGTCGGCGCTCGCGATGCGGGCGAGGTCCGCCTGCATGTTCACGAAGTCGGCGGCGAGGATGCTCGGATTGATGCGCGGTGCGGAGGGCAGGGTCACTCCCCTATTATCGCCGGATACCCGGATGACGTCCTGCGCCTGCTCCATGTGCTGAAGTCACGCTCAGGCGGCGAGTCCGAATCGCGCCCGGCCACCCAGTCTCGGTGTGCGGGCGGGGTCGACGTAGGGCGGCGGGAGGAACCAGACGCGCGCATCGACACCGGCCCCGTCGATGCGGATCTCCCACCCGTTGTCGTGGATGCGATGGTGACAGGTCTCGCACAACAGGACCCCGTTGGACAGATCGGTCCTGCCCGATGTCGCTGCCACCAGTGGATGTGATGCGCCCGGGTCATCTCGGGTGGCAGCCCGCACATCGCGCATCCGCCATCGCGTTCGACCAGTGCCAGGCGTTGCGCCCGGGTGAAGAGCCGTTTCTCCCGACCCCAGTCGAGGATCTCGCTGTCGCCACCGAGAACACAGGGGATCACCCCACCATTGGCGGCCATCCTGCGGGCCGCTGAGATGCTGATCGGCTGATCGATCCCATCGATCTCCGCCGATCCGGTACCCGCCTGCAGGTCCTCCAGGCTCATTCGGACGATGACCGTCGCCCCGGCCAGGGGAAGCTTCTCGCTCTTGCAGCCGAGCACATGCGCGCAGATCGCGCTGAGCGCATCGGCCTGCAGCATCGGCACACTCCGGCGGTCGGCATCCGCCGCATCCGGATCCGGCGCATCCTTACGCGCAGCGAACGCCGCCGACACGTACCCGCGAATCGCGGCCACGACCGGTGCGGCGCTCTCGACATCGAGCTGTGCGGTCAGGTGCACCATCCCGTCGCGCTCGAACATCGTCACCTGTCGCTTACCGCGCTGCTCCTCGGCCCGCGGCTGCACACCATCCGGGTCCAGCCACGCCTCGGCACGCACGACGAGCTTGCGCACATCATCCAACGAGAGCCCGACCGCCCCCGCCACGAGCACCCGCTCACCCTCCGCGATCCGCTCCGCACCGGCCGCGATGCGGCACCGATCGAGCACCGCAATGATCAACGCCGCCGCCGGCGCGCTCAACACGCCCGAAGCCAGCGCCTCACGCACGAGCGGATACTTCGCCGGCAACCGATCCCCAGAAGATTCGTACGCGGAGCCGTCGCCTCCCCCACCTTCACCAGACGAGAGGCGTCACCCGCCGACCCGCCCGTCGCCGCGGCGATGAGCGTCGCCGGCGACCGGAACCCTTGCTGCTTCGCAAGGCTCTCCGCCCCAACTCCGGGCGCGACTGGTGCGCGATCTCCGCAGCTACCTCGGCATGCACCGCATCCAGTCGGCGGTGCAGCGCGGCGATCGCGTCATTCACCTCGATGAGCTGCTCCCTCGACAGGCCACTCGCGTCATCGGCGCCCGCCCACGCATCATCGAGGAGCGACATCCCCTCGTGCAACGCGGCCAGTTTCGACATACTTTGAGCGTAACCGAGAACCGAACATTTGTCGAACATAGGTTCGAATGAATGCAGATGTCCGAGCGGCGTCATCAACACAGCATCGACATACCCCGATTACGAGGAACGCGTGCCGGACTCTGCTGCTCCTTGGCTCAGGTCGCAGTCTGCTTCTGAAGCAGCGCGAGGAACATCGCGTCCGTGCCGTGCCGGTGCGGCCACAACTGCGCATGCAGACCGTCGCCGTCACCGAGGTCGATCTCGCTCTGGGCGACGGAGGCGATCGTGGCGCGCGCATCGAGCACGCTCACGTCGTCGCGCCCGCGCAGCACCTCTTCGACGACGCCGGAGGTCTCGGCCAGGTGCGGAGAGCATGTCACATAGGCGACGATTCCGCCGGGGCCAGAGCGTCGAGCGCCCCGCGCAGAAGGTCCTCCTGCAGCGCCACGAGCTCCGGGACGTCTGAGGGCGTCTTGCGCCAGCGCGCCTCCGGACGACGTCGGAGGGCGCCGAGGCCCGTGCAGGGAGCGTCCACGAGGATGCGGTCGAAGGCGCCCTCGTGGGCCGCGGTGAAGGCGCGTCCGTCCTGCACGTGCACGGAGACGTCCCCGGGACCGCACGAAGCGCGTTCCGCACGAGTCCGGCGCGCGCCGGGATCACTTCGTTCGCCTCCAGTCGTGCCCCGTGCAGGAGCGCGGAGGCGGCCAGGAGCGCCGTCTTCCCTCCCGGGCCGGCGCACAGATCCAGCCAGCGCTCCCCCTCGCGGACCGGAGCCGCCTCCACCAGCGCGAGCGCGACGAGCTGCGAGCCCTCGTCCTGCACACGGATCGTGCCGCCGGAGCCCTCGACGATCTCGCGGGGATCGCCGCCGGGGGAAGCGAAGGCCGTGGGCGCATAAGGCCGCCGGGCGGAGCGGGTTCGGCGAGTCCGGGAAGAGCTGCGAGCGTGACCTCCGGGGCGAGATTGTCGGCGTCGAGCAGAGCATCGAGCTCTTCTGCCCTCTCCTGGGCGGCGAGGGCGCGGCGCAGGGCGCGGATGACCCAGACCGGATGGGAGGTGCGCAGCGACAGCTTCTCGTCGTCGGAGCGTGCCGCCGCCTCGATGCGTTCCTGCCACTCCCCCGGTGTCTCACGCGATATCCGGCGCAGCACGGCGTTGGCGAAGCTGCCGGCACCGCGTCCTGCGGCGGCGACGGCCAGGTTCACCGACTCGTTGACCGCCGCATGCGAGGCGACCCGGGTCGAGAGCAGTTGGTGGGTTCCCAGCCGCAGCGCCTCGAGGACCGCAGGATCGATCGCCTCGACCGAGCGATCGGATGCCGCAGAGATGATGGCGTCGTAGGTGCCCCGCCGGCGCAGCGTGCCGTAGGTGAGCTCGGTGGCCAACGCCGCATCCTGCACGGGCAGGCCGGCCTCGGCGATCGCGACGGGAAGCAAAAGGTTGGCGTAGGCGTCCGAGTCGGTGACGGCGCGCAAGACGTCGAAGGCCACCTGTCGCGCGGGCTGCACCGTGCGGGGCGATGCCTGTGCCCGGTGCTGGGGGCGTCGGGAGTCTCGTCGGTTCACGTTCCGGCCCTCCCTTCGTCCCGCTGCCCTCGCCACCAGTCGGCGGCGGACATCGGTCCGCGTCCGGCGGGCTGGACGCGCCGCACGGCCAGAGGCGTGGTCGCCGTGCCGATCAGGATCTCCGTCTTGCCGCCGTGAATCCGTCCGGGTTCCAGCCTCTCGGAGGTCTCGGCTGTGCTGGCGTCGAGGATCTTCAGGCGCTGCCCGCCCACGGTCGTGAAGGCGCCGGGCTCGGGTGTCACGCCGCGGAAACGCGCGAAGATGACGTCCAGCGGCTCGGTCCAGTCGAGCAGGCCGTCCTCCAGCGTCAGCTTGGCCGCGTAGCTGCTCTCGCCCTCCTGGGGCGAGGCCACCGCGGTTCCCTCGGCGATCCTCGCGACGACGTCGGCGGTGAGCGTCGCGCCCTCCTCTGCCAGGATCTCCAGCGCGGCATCCGCCGTGGCATCGGCAGGCACCGCGATCGTCTCCGCCGCGAACACGTCGCCGGCGTCGAGCTCGGGGACCAGCTGGAAGACGCTGGCGCCCAGGTCAGGGTCGCCGGCGATGAGGGCCCGTTGGACGGGAGCGGCGCCGCGCCAGCGGGGCAGGATCGAGAAGTGGAGGTTGATCCAACCGTGCACGGGGTCGACAGGAGCGGCTCGCGGACCAGCCCGCCGTAGGCGACGATCACGCCGAGGTCAGGGGCGAGCCCGGCGATCTGCGCGGTCACGGCGTCATCCAGGCGCGCGGCACGGATGACGGGAGTCCGATCTCCTCGGCGGCGGCCGCCACCGGCGAGGGCGTGAGCACCCTCTTGCGCCCCTGGGGTGCGTCCGGCCGGGTGACGACCGCGACCACCTCGTGCTGCGCAGTGAGCGCACGCAGGGTGGGGACAGCGGCACCGGGCGTGCCGGCGAAGACCAAACGCATCGTGGGACCTTTCCTGTCGCGCAGAGCGCGCACGAGGGACATCAGAGATCAGGATCGAGGACGTCGAGCCTCACTGAGAGCGTACTGCGGGCGGGCCGCCCTTCCCTCGTCGCCGCGACACCGCATCGGCGACGACGGATGCGCGCAGCGCGGCTGCCACGCGTGCGCCGAGCCGGTAGTCGAACCTCACGAGTGCGCGGACGCGACCGGCGTCGCCTCCGTCGTCCGAGGCCACCGGTACGGGTCCGAGGATCGCGTCGGCCGGCAGCTGCAGCTCGCGCAGCGACTCCAGGGCGCGGGCGACGGATGCGACGGTGCCGTCGACCTGCGCGACGCGCACCACGGGCGGCATGCGCAGAGGGGCGCGCTCGGCGAGCTCCGAGCGCGCGTGGGCGGCATGCGACCAGGTCGCGAACGCCTTCGCGACGGGGCCGTCGACGCCGACGAGGTGGATCGGGCACCGGGCGTCGCCAGAGCCGCCGCATTCGACCACCATCGCAGGCACGACTCGCCGATCCGCAGATCGGGCGACTGGAGCATGCGGGCGCCGTCGAGCAGCAGCACCGCCCGGTATCCTCCTTCGGCCCGCGGTTCCGCACCGCGGGTCGCCACGACGAGCGCAGGCGCGCCGGTGACGGACTCGACGGGGTGGGCGCCGTCGGCGACGATGACACGGATGCCGGGGAAGGCGCGCCCCAGCTCTTCGGCCGTACGCTCGCTGCCGGACGAGGAGAGCCGGAAGGTACTGCCCTGGCAGGAGGTGCAGGTCCACGCCATGGCGGTGCGGCCGCACCATCCGCACACCGGCACCGCCCCCGGCGCCGTGCACCGAGCGGCCCGCCGCAGCCCTGGCAGCGGGCCGGATGCCGGCAGTCGCCGCAGACCAGCGAGGGGGCGAAACCCGGTCGGACACCTGTACGAGGACCGGACCCGATGACAGCGCCTCGCGTGCGGCGCGGAACGCGGTCGGGGTCAGGCGGACGCCAGGCTGCTCCAACTCCTCCGTCGTGCTGAGCGACACCTTGGGGCGTACGCGCCGCGGTGCGTGCACGCTGTCGAGCCAGCCCGTCGCGACGAGACGTTCCACGTCGGTCGAACGGGTGTGGGCGACGAAGAGCAGGGCGCTGCCCTCCTGCTCCTGGCGGACGAGCGCCGCGTCGCGCGCATGGACATAGGGCGCGAGCGGCTCGGACAGCAGAGCGTCGCCGTCGTCCCACATCGCGACGAGACCGGCGCGCACGGGGGTATAGACCGCAGAGCGGTTGCCCACCACGATGCAGGGGGCGTCCTCGAGCGTGCGGAGGAACGCGCGGTAGCGGTCGGGATTGCTCTGCCGGGAGTCATGGCGGACGACGACGGATGCCGGAACGACGTCGCTGAGCGCCGCGAGCAGGGCGTCCAGGTCCCGATGGTCCGGAACCACCAGCACCGAGGACTCCCCCGCGGCGAGGGTCCGGGCCGCCGCTGCGGCGATCAGCTGCGGCCACAGCGGTGCGCCGTGCTCGTCGCTGAGCGGCATCGCCTCGACGGCGGCGCGGCCGTGGTCGGCGAGCAGGTCGGCCAGGTCGCCGTACTCGGCGAGGATGCCGTTCGCGCGCTCTGCGGCATCCGATGTCGGCGTCACGGGCTCCGAGGAACGCAGCCAGGCCTTCTCGACCCGCACCTGTCGTTTCGGCACCGCGAGCCGGATGATGTCGGAGGCGCTGCCGGCGGCACGGTCGGCGACGCGTCGTGCGAGGGTGTACAGCCGCTCGGGAAGCACGGCGACGTCGGAGACGACCGCTTCGACCGCGGAGAGCGTGCGTTCGCCGTCAGCCTCGTCGGCGATCTCGATGACGAAGCCGTCGACCACCCGTCCGGCAGTGCGCAGGGGCACGCGGACGCGGACGCCCACGGCGACCTCGCCCAGCGCATCCGGCAGCTGGTAGTCGAAGAGTCGATCGAGCTGCGGGAGCGGAGAGTCGAGCAGCACGCGCGCGACGCGCCGGGACATGGTCTACAGTCCGGCGGCGCGGCGCAGCTCGTCGGCGCGATCGGTGCGCTCCCAGGTGAAGTCGGGGAGCTCGCGGCCGAAGTGCCCGTAGGCGGCGGTCTGCGCGTAGATCGGGCGGAGCAGGTCGAGTTCCTCGATGATCGCCTGCGGGCGCAGGTCGAAGACCTCGTTGATCGCGCGGGTGATGTCCTCGTCGGCGACCTTGCCGGTGCCGAAGGTCTCGACGTACAGCCCGACCGGACGGGCCACGCCGATCGCGTACGCGACCTGCAGTTCGAGACGGTCGGCGAGCCCGGCTGCCACCGCGTTCTTGGCGACCCAGCGCGTGGCGTAGGCGCCCGAGCGGTCGACCTTCGACGGGTCCTTCCCGCTGAACGCGCCCCCGCCGTGACGTGCGGCGCCGCCGTAGGTGTCGATGATGATCTTGCGACCGGTGAGGCCGGCGTCGCCCTTCGGTCCGCCGGTGACGAAGGGACCGGCGGGGTTGATGAAGTACTTCAGCTCGGCGGAGCGGTCGAGGCCCGTGGTCTCGAGGACGGGGTCGATCACGTGCTCGCGCACCTCGGCGCGCAGCTGCTCGAGGGTGACGTCGGGGTTGTGCTGGGTGGAGAGGACGATCGCGTCGATGGTCTTCGGGGTGAAGCCGTCGTAGCCGAGCGTGACCTGCGTCTTGCCGTCGGGGCGCAGATAGCCCAGCAGGCCTGAGCGGCGCACCTCGGCGAGGCGCTCGGCGATGCGGTGGGCCGTCCATGCCGCCATCGGCATGAGCACCGGTGTCTCGGTCGTGGCGAACCCGAACATGATGCCCTGGTCGCCGGCGCCGAGGAGGTCACGGGGCTCGACCGAGCCGCCGTCGCGATGCTCCTGGGCGCGATCGACGCCCGCGGCGATCTCGCCGGACTGCTCGCCCACCGATACGCTCACGCCGCAGGAGGCGCCGTCGAAGCCCGTGTCGCTGGAGGTGTACCCGATGCGGTTGACGACGTCGCGCACGATCGTGGGGATGTCGACGTAACCCTCGGTGCGGATCTCACCGGCGACATGCACCAGACCGGTCGTGACCAGGGTCTCGACCGCGACGCGCGCTCCCGGATCTTCGGCGAGCAGCCCGTCGAGAATGCTGTCGGAGATCTGGTCGCAGATCTTGTCGGGGTGCCCCTCGGTCACGGACTCGGACGTGAACAGACGCAGGGCGCTCATCGGTGCTCCAGAAGAGGATCGAACAGGGGAACGAAGGACATCACCAGTCTGCCGCCTGCATCCGACATCCGGGCGCAGATGACGACACGTCCGGAAACAGGGTCACTCGGCGTGACGCAGGCGCAGTTTGTCTTCGTTGATCTCGTGGAGAGCGATCGTGAGCGGCTTGTCTTCGACCGTCGAGTCGACGAGCGGGCCGACGTTGTCGAACAGGTTGCCCTCGTGGAGGTCGGAGTAGTAGTCGTTGATCTGACGGGCGCGCTTGGCCGCGTAGATCACCAGCTCGTACTTCGAGTCGACCCGCTCGAGCAGATTGTCGATGGGCGGATCGATGATGCCGTTGTTGTGACCGGCCACGTGGGACCTCCTGATCATGGCGACGGGTTCGTCGCGGTGTGTGAGATTCGGTACTTCGCGCTGAGATGAGCGCGGACGCCTCAGGCAATTCTACATCCGCCGGCCTCGACCTCGATGCGTTCCGCCGGAGATCGTGCAGCGAGTCCACTCAGTGGGCCGTCGATCGACGAACCGTCGCGGCGTACTCGTCGAGAGTGGAGAGTATGCCGCGATGCTCCCACACACGGTTGCGACGCGCACCCGATCGTTCGACCAGCACACCACGATCGCTGAGCGTGTCGAGGGCACGCAACGCGGTCATGTCGTTGAGCCCGAGCACACCCTTGAGGTACTTGGCGTTCACGATCGGCTGCCCGACCAGAAGAGGAAGCACGTCCCAGGCACGCGACTGCGGCCTGAGCCCCGCAAGTTGCTCCGTGGACTGCGCCAGGTCGCGGACCAGCGCGTCGACAAGCCTCTTCCCTGTCGCAGCGGCGAACCGGGAGGCGTTCGCGAAACGCCGAATGATCGGAGCGGCGTCTCCGTCGCGGTACGCGGTGAGCGCCTCGAAGTAGGTCTCCGTGTTCACAAGGAGCCCGGCCGATATCGGGACGGTCGTGTTCGACACGACCCCGAGGTTGCGCAGCATCGCCTGGGACAGGGCGCGTCCCGTACGTCCGTTTCCGTCGACGAAGGGATGGATCGTCTCGAACTGTGCGTGTGCGATCGCTACCTGCACGATCGCCGGCAGGTCGGTGCGAGCGGCGAAGGCGACCACGTCAGCGACAGCTGAGGGATGAGCTCGTGCTGCGGGGCGATGAACGACGCACCACGCGGCCCCGCATTGTCTCCTCCGATCCAGACGATCTCCTCTCGCCACTTTCCCGCGTGCGCTGCCAGGCTTGGCGAGTGGCGAAGCAATTCATAGTGCATGGCGAGGACCGACTGCGTGCTGATGCTCTCCGAAAGACGGAGAGCCGCCTCCATCGCTCGAACGTTGCCGAGCACAAGGAGGGCGTTGGACTTGTTCCCCTCGTCGATCTCTGCCAGAGCGATCTGTTTCGCGGTCGTCGTGAGCTGTTCGATCTGGCTGCTCGATGAGCTCTCGGTGCGCAGCAAGATGGCGGACATCGGTCCGATCGCCGCATGGGGTGTTCCGAGGGCTCGCTGTGCGTACGTGTCGAAGTCGGTGAGTGCACGGGATGCGTCCTCGACATCCGCGCCGATCGCGGAGGAGATGCTGATGTGCTGAGGCGCGATGGGGCGTGTGATCGTGGACTCGTACGACCCTGTCTGGCGGACGACCTCGGCACGCGAGTACATCTCGGGCGCGCGGAGGCGCCACTGATGCTCCTCGTAGCCGACAGGCAGCACCTCAACGCCACTTTCCGTGACCATACGTAGATCTTATCAACACTTTGTGCGAAAAGTGTGAATATAGCGGGGGTGCTACGGCGTGCCGCTACTCAGCGAGAGCGACGACCTCGCGGGCCGCCGTGCCGACGTCCTCGTTCACGACGTGGAAGTCGAACTCGCCCTGAGAGGCCAGCTCGCCCTTCGCGGTGCGCAGGCGCCGGGCGCGCTCCTCGGCGTCTTCCGTGCCTCGGCCGACGAGGCGATCGACCAGCTCGTCCCACGACGGCGGGAGCAGGAAGATGAGCGTCGCCGACGCATCCGCCTCGCGCACCTGACGGGCGCCCTGCAGATCGATCTCCAGAAGCACCGTCTTACCCTCCCCCAGCGCCTTCTCGATCGGACCCCGCGGGGTGCCGTACCGGAAGCGGTTGTGGACCGTGGCATGCTCGAGAAGCTCCCCCTCGGTCACGAGGCGGTCGAACTCGGCGTCGTCGACGAAGAAGTAGTGGACGCCATCGATCTCGCCCGGGCGCGGAGCGCGGGTCGTCGCCGACACGGAGAGGTGAATCTCGGGGTGGTTCTCGCGGATGTGCGTGGCCACCGTGCCCTTGCCGACGGCGGTGGGCCCGGCCAGTACGAGCAGCCGACTGCGGCCCGAGCGGGGCGTGTTCTGCGGGAACCGCTCGTCCAGCCACGCGCGCAGCTCCGTGCGCTGCCTGCTGCCCAGACCGCCGAGGCGCTTCACCGGCGAGATGCCGAGCTCCTCGAGGACGCGGTCGCGCTTGCCCGCGCCGATCGCGGGCAGGGCCATGAGGAAGTCGGTGACCCGCATCGTCCCCGCCGCAGACGATGGCTCCGCGAAGGCACGCGCGAGCACTGTCTGAGGCGTGACCACGCGCATCGACAGGTCGCGCTTGAGTGACGCGCGAGCGCGACGCGCGGCGACGGCACGGGCGGATGCGGCGACCCGGTCGACCTCGGGCGGATTCTGCTTCTCAACCACGGGTACCACGGTATTCGCTCGCACGGTTCTCGATCGCATCGGCGAGACCATCCGGCCCCGCGGACAGGAGGCTCCGGCTCTCGCTCGCGAGTACCTGGTCCGAGAAGGGTCCGAAGATCGCGTGCAGATCCCCCGGGCGCGCTCCCTGGGCGCCGAAACCCGGCGCGAGGATCGGCGCTCGATGCAGGGCCGCGTCCGACAGCCCGACCGCGGCGCGGTCGACGGTCGCCCCGACGACGAGACCGATCGGGCCGAGGGCGCCCTCGAAGGCCTCGGAGCCGTTCGCCCAGCCGACGTCGCGGGCGACACGATCGGCGACGGTCTGGTCGTCGCCGGATGCCACATCCACCGTGCGGGCGCTCTGCAGCGCGAACGCCTCGGGGTTGCTCGTCGCGGCGAGCACGAAGGCGCCCTTGTCGGCGCGGATCGCGGTCGTCAACGCCGCACGCAGGGAGTCCGGACCCAGATAGGGGCTCAACGTGACCGCGTCGGCTCGAGCGGCGAGCCCGCGGTGAGCCAGGCGGCCGCGTAGCCGTCCATGGTCGAGCCGATGTCGCCCCGTTTCGCGTCGGCGATCACGAGCAGTCCTGCCGCACGCGCGGCCGCGAGCACCTCTTCCAGCGCGGCGAAGCCCGCCGAACCGAAGGCCTCGAAGAAGGCGACCTGCGGCTTGACGACGCCCGCGCGCCCTGCGGCGGACTCGACGACGCGCAGGCCGAACTCGCGCACGCCGTCGGCCGAGCGATCCAGGCCCCAGGCGTCCAGCAGCGCCCCGTGCGGATCTATGCCGACGCAGAGGTTGCCGTACTCCGCGATGCCGGCGGCGACCCGGGCTCCGAAATGGGTCACAGGGCCCCCGCACGGTCGAGCGCGTACTCCTGCAGGCTGCGGACGTCGTAGCCCTTGTGGGCGGCGTCGATCGCGCTGACCGCGGCGCCGAGCACCGCGATCGTGGTGAACAGCGCCTTGTCGCCGGCGACGGCGGCCGCGCGGATCTCGTAGCCGTCTGCCCGTGCCGCTCCCCGCTCGGGGTGTTCACGACGATGTCGATCTGGCCGTCGTTGATGAGGTCGACGATGTTGCGGCCGCCCGAGTCCTGCGTCTCGCTGAACTTCTGCACGGTCTCAACCCGGATGCCGTTTCGCGCCAGGATCTCGGCCGTGCCTTCGGTGGCCACGATCGTGAAACCGAGCTGCTGGAGACGGTGGGCGGGCAGGATCACGGCGCGCTTGTCGGCGTCGGCGACCGAGATGAAGACGGTGCCGGACGTCGGCATACCCCCGTACGCAGCCGACTGGCTCTTGGCGAATGCCGTCGGGAAGTCGCGGTCGATGCCCATGACCTCGCCGGTCGAGCGCATCTCCGGGCCGAGCACAGAGTCGACGGTCTTGCCGTCCTTCGTGCGGAACCGCTTGAAGGGAAGCACCGCCTCCTTCACCGAGACCGGCGAATCCAGCGGCACGCGGGAGCCGTCGTTCACCGGAAGCATCCCCTCCGCCTTGAGTTCGGCGATGGTGCTGCCGGTCATGATGCGACTGGCGGCCTTGGCGAGCGGAATCCCCAGCGCCTTGGAGACGAACGGCACCGTGCGGCTCGCGCGCGGGTTCGCCTCGATCACGTAGAGGACCCCGGCGCTGATCGCGAACTGCACGTTGAGGAGCCCACGTACGCCGACACCCTCTGCGATGGCCAGCGTGGCCGTGCGGACACGGTCGATCTCGGTGCGGCCGAGCGAGACCGGGGGCAGGGTGCAGCTGGAGTCGCCGGAGTGGATGCCGGCCTCCTCCAGGTGCTCCATGACGCCGCCGATGTACAGTTCGTGCCCGTCGTAGAGCGCATCGACGTCCAGCTCCACCGCGTCGTCGAGGAAACGGTCGACGAGCAGCGGCTTGCCCGGCTCGATCACGACCTCGCCGGCGGTGCGGACGAAGTAGTCCTCGAGGCTCGGGGTGTCGTAGACGATCTCCATGCCGCGTCCGCCGAGCACGAAGCTCGGGCGCACCAGCACCGGGTAGCCGATCTCCTCGGCGATGACGATGGCGCCCGCGGCATCCGTCGCCGTGCCGTGACGCGGAGCGACCAGCCCGGCGTCGTTCAGCAGACGCGAGAACAGCTCCCGCTCCTCGGCGATGTCGATCGCCGCAGGGCTCGTGCCGAGGATCGTGTAGCCGGCGGCCTCGATGCCCTTGGCCAGGCCCAGGGGCGTCTGCCCGCCCAGCTGGCACACCACACCGAGGATCTCGCCGCTGGCGGCCTCCGCGTCCAGCACCTCCAGGACGTCCTCGAGCGTCAGCGGCTCGAAGTACAGGCGGTCGGAGGTGTCGTAGTCGGTGGAGACCGTCTCGGGGTTGCAGTTGACCATGATCGTCTCGAATCCGGCATCCGACAGCGCGAAGGACGCGTGCACGCAGGAGTAGTCGAACTCCACACCCTGGCCGATGCGGTTCGGCCCCGAGCCGATGATGACGACCTTCTTGCGCTCCGAGGGCTCGACCTCGGTCTCGAAGTCGTAGCTGGAGTAGTGATAGGGCGTCAGAGCCGGGAACTCGCCCGCGCAGGTGTCGACCGTCTTGAAGACCGGACGGATGCCGAGCCCGTGGCGGATCGCACGCACGTCGGACTCGTTGCTCCCCCGTAGCTCGGCGATCTGCGCATCGGAGAAGCCGTGCTCCTTCGCGTAGCGGATCGTCTGGGCGTCGAGGTCGGGAGCCTTCTGCACGAACTCGGCGATTTCGTTGATGAGCACGATCTGGTCGAGGAACCAGGGTCGATGGCGGTCGCGTCGAAGAGCTGCTCGATCGTCGCGCCCAGTCGGAGCGCCTGCTGCACGTGCACGATGCGTCCGTCGGTCGGCGTCTTCGACAACTCCACGAGCTCATCGACCGACAGCGGCTGCTCGCCCAGTGGAAGCTCGATCCTCGCTTCTCGAGCGAACGCAGCGCCTTCTGCAGCGCCGTGGCGTAGTTGCGGCCGATGGCCATCGCCTCCCCACCGACTTCATCGTGGTCGTCAGGGTCGCATCGGCCGCCGGGAACTTCTCGAAGGCGAAGCGCGGCACCTTCACCACGATGTAGTCGAGCGTCGGCTCGAAGCTCGCCGGGGTGACACCGGTGATGTCGTTGGGGATCTCGTCGAGGCGGTAGCCGATGGCGAGCTTGGCGGCGATCTTCGCGATCGGGAAGCCGGTGGCCTTCGAGGCCAGGGCCGAGGAGCGCGAGACGCGCGGGTTCATCTCGATGACGATGATGCGCCCGGTGTCGGGGTTGACGGCGAACTGGATGTTGCAACCGCCGGTGTCCACGCCCACGGCGCGGATGATGTCGATGCCGATGTCGCGCAGGTTCTGGAACTCACGGTCGGTCAGCGTCAGCGCCGGGGCCACGGTGATCGAGTCGCCCGTGTGGACGCCCACCGGGTCGACGTTCTCGATCGAGCAGACCACGACCGTGTTGTCGGCCGTGTCGCGCATGAGCTCGAGCTCGTACTCCTTCCAGCCGAGGATCGATTCCTCCAGGAGCACCTCGTTGGTCGGCGAGTCGTGCAGACCCGCACCGGCGATCCGGCGCAGATCCTCCTCGTCGTAGGCGAATCCGGAACCGAGCCCGCCCATCGTGAACGAGGGGCGCACCACGAGCGGGTAGCCGAGCTCCTCGGCGGCGGCGAGCACCTCGTCCATCGTGTGCGCGATGCGGGAGGCGGCGACATCGGCGCCCGCGGCGAGCACGAGCTCCTTGAAGATCTGGCGGTCCTCGCCCTTCTCGATCGCCTCGACCTTGGCGCCGATGAGCTCGACGTCGTACTTGTCGAGCGTGCCGGCGGCATGCAGGGCCATCGCCGCGTTGAGCGCGGTCTGGCCGCCGAGCGTCGGGAGCACGGCATCCGGGCGCTCCTTGGCGATGATCGTCTCGATCACCTCGGGGTGATCGGCTCGATGTACGTCGCGTCGGCGAAGTCGGGATCGGTCATGATCGTCGCCGGGTTGGAGTTGACGAGGATGACGCGCACGCCCTCCTCGCGCAGCACGCGGCAGGCCTGCGTGCCCGAGTAGTCGAACTCGCACGCCTGACCGATCACGATCGGGCCGGAACCGATCACGAGGACGGAGGTGATGTCGTCGCGCTTAGGCATTCTTCTCCTTGAGTGTGGCGACGACCAGCTCTGCGAAGCGGTCGAAGAGGTAGTTGGCGTCGCGGGGGCCGGCGGCGGCCTCCGGGTGGTACTGGACGGAGAACGCCGGGATCTCGAGGGCGCGCAGCCCTTCCACGACGTTGTCGTTCAGGCCGATGTGGCTGACCTCGACCTTGCCGTAGCCGTTCGGGCTGTCGAAGGAGCCCTCCAGGGGTGCGTCCACGGCGAAACCATGGTTGTGGGCGGTGATCTCCACGCGACCGGTGGCCTTGTCGAGCACCGGCTGGTTGATGCCGCGGTGACCGAAGGGCAGCTTGTAGGTGCCGAGCCCGAGGGCACGGCCGAGGAGCTGGTTGCCGAAGCAGATGCCGAAGAACGGCAGTCCGCGATCGAGCACACCGCGCAGGAGATCGACGTGAGCGTCGGATGCCGCGGGTCGCCCGGTCCGTTCGAGAAGAAGACGGCGACGGGATCGATCGTCAGCAGCTCGTCGAGGGTCACCGTCTGCGGCAGCACGTGCACGTCGAAGCCGCGGGCGGTGAGGTTGTCGAGGGTCGCCTGCTTGACGCCGAGGTCGAGCACGGCGAGGTTGCCGATGCGCTCCCCCACCGCCGGGTGACCGCGGCCGTCTCGACGGAGACCTCCGCCGACAGGTTCTGGCCGGCCATGTGCGGGGCCTCCTGCACCTGGCGCAGCTGGTCGTCGGGGTCGATCGCCGCGGCGGCGCCGGAGAAGATCCCGCCGCGCATGCTGCCGGAGGAGCGGATGCGGCGGGTCACCGCCCGCGTGTCGATGCCGCTGATGCCGACGATGCGGTCGCGGACGAGCGTCTCGTCGAGGGAGGCCGTGGCGCGCCAGTTCGAGACCACCCGGGAGGGGTCGCGCACGATGTAGCCGGCGACCCAGATGCGACGGGACTCCGGGTCCTCCTCGTTCATGCCGGTGTTGCCGATGTGCGGCGCGGTCTGCAGCACGATCTGCCCCGCGTAGGAGGATCGGTCAGCGTCTCCTGATAGCCGCTCATCCCGGTCGCGAAGACGACCTCGCCGAGCGTCGTTCCCTCGGCGCCGTAGCTGCGGCCGTGATAGCGGGTGCCGTCCTCGAGCACGAGCACGGCCTCGCCGGCGATGCCCGCTCCGGTCCCGATGACCGGGACGGCTCCTGTGGTGGGGGTCATGCGGATGCTCCCGTCTGGGGTGCCTGGCACAGCGGCGCCAGGCTGCGGATGAAGTCGGTGGTGTCCCCCGCGACGAGGCGGAGGTAGGAGTCGACAGGCGTGTCGTCGCCGGCGAGCCACGTGATGCGGACGAGGCCGCCGGGCTCGACGACGCGGTCGATCGTCCACGTGGACTGTTCGACGCGCACGAGAAGGTCGGATGCGAGGAACACCGTGGGCGCTCCGTCGAGGCTGAGCGCCAGCCCTCGATCGGTGATCGACGCCTCGCCGCGCGCCCGGTAGGTCAAGGGCTTCAGCGCCAGCCGCTCCAGCGGCTGCTCGTGCCGCGTCGTGGCGACGTAGAGCACCTCCTGCCGCTCCCGCACCTCGGCGTGCTCAGGCACCCCGATCGGCGCCGAGAGCGCGGAGTCGCGCTTCTGTCGACGACGCCAGGCCAGGAGCATGAGGACGAGGAACAGGACCGCGACGCCGATCATCACGAGGACGGCCGCCTCCCGGCTCATGCTCCGACCTCCTCGAGCTCGCCGCCGGCGAGGGTCACGCGTCCACGGTGGATCGTCCACTCCACCCGCCCGGAAGCTCCCGGCCGAGGTATGGGGAGTTGACGCTGCGCCCGCGCAGATCCCCCTCGGTGAAGGTGCCCGCGGCAGCCGCGTCGTACAGCGTGATGTGCGCCGGGGCGCCGGCCTCCAGACGCTGCCCATGCCCGTCGAGCATGCCGATGCGGGCCGGCGTCTCGCTCAGCACGCGGGCGACATCCGACCACTCCAGCAGGCCCGTGTCGACCATGCTCTGGTGGACGACGCGCAGAGCGCTCTCCAGCCCCACCATGCCGTGCGCGGCCGCCTGCCACTCGCAGGCCTTATGCTCGCTCGGGTGCGGGGCGTGGTCGGTAGCGACGATGTCGATCGTGCCGTCGGCGAGCCCCTCGCGCACGGCGAGGACGTCCTCCTCGCGCCGCAGCGGAGGGTTCACCTTGTAGCGCGCGTCGTAGTCTCGCACGAGCTCATCGGTCAGCAGCAGGTGATGCGGCGTGACCTCCGCCGTCACCGCGATGCCGCGCTTCTTCGCCCAGCGGATGATGTCCACGGAGCCCGCCGTCGAGAGGTGGCACACGTGCAGCCGCGAGCCGACGTGCTCGGCCAGGAGCACATCCCGGGCGATGATCGATTCCTCGGCGACCGCCGGCCAGCCGGCCAGGCCGAGCTCCGCCGAGACCGTGCCCTCGTTCATCTGGGCGCCCTCGGTCAGCCGCGGGTCCTGCGCGTGCTGGGCGATGACGCCGCCGAAGGACTTCACATACTCGAGCGCGCGGCGCATGATGAGCGGATCCCAGACGCAGAAGCCGTCGTCGCTGAAGACGCGGACCTTCGCGCGGGATGCCGCCATGGCGCCGAGTTCGGCGAGCCGCTCCCCTTCTGGCCGACCGTGACCGCGCCGATGGGCTGCACGGTCGCGTACCCGGCAGCCTCGCCGAGGGCGAGCTCCTGCTCGACGACACCGGCGGTGTCGGCCACGGGCGAGGTGTTGGGCATCGCGAAGACGGCCGTGAAGCCCCCGCCGCGGCGGCGCGCGTGCCGGTGAGGATCGTCTCGGACGCTTCGTAGCCGGGCTCGCGCAGATGCGTGTGCAGGTCGACCAGGCCAGGGAGGGCGACGAGGCCCTCCGCATCGATGGTGCGGGCTCCGGCCCGGCTCAGGCCGGCGCCGACCTCGGCGATCCGGCCTCCGTCCACCACGATGTCGGCGGCGTCCTTCCCGTATAGGAGTGCCCCGGTGATGACGAGGGTCTCGCTCACTTCACTTCCCCTCGTTCGTCCGATCGTTCTCCGGTCAGGAGCAGGTACAGCACGGCCATCCGGACCGAGACGCCGTTGGTGACCTGCTCCAGCACGGTGGAGCGCGGGAATCCGCGGCATCCGCCGAGATCTCCAGCCCTCGGTTCATCGGGCCGGGATGCATGACAATGCTATCTGCTGGCAGTGCGGCCAGCCGTGTCGGATCAAGACCCCAGCGGCGGCTGTACTCGCGCTCCGTCGGGAAGAACGCCGCGTTCATGCGTTCGAGCTGGATGCGCAGCATCATCACGGCACCGGGCCCATCGGCGAGTGCCTCATCGAGATCGTAGACGACCCGCGCCGGCCACAGCGAGGTGTTCTGCGGGATGAGCGTGGGCGGGCACACGAGCGTGACCTCCGCGCCGAGCGTCGTCAGCAGCCAGACGTTGGAGCGGGCGACGCGGGAGTGGAGGATGTCGCCGACGATGACGACACGGATGCCGGAGAGGTCCTTCCCGCGGCTGTCCTCGCCGAAACGTCGCTTGCGGATGGTGAAGGCGTCCAGAAGCGCCTGGGTCGGATGCTCGTGGGTGCCGTCTCCGGCATTGACCACCCCGCGGAGATCCAGCCGCTCGTGGCGAGCGTGCGCGGAGCGCCGGAGGCGCCGTGGCGGATGACGACGGCATCCGCTCCCATCGCCTGCAGGGTCTGGGCGGTGTCCTTCAGGCTCTCGCCCTTGGAGACGCTGGAGCCCTTCGCGGCGAAGTTGATGACGTCGGCGGAGAGGCGCTTGGCGGCGGCCTCGAAGGAGATGCGCGTGCGTGTGGAGTCCTCGAAGAAGAGGTTCACGACGGTCTTGCCGCGCAGCGTCGGCAGCTTCTTGACCTCGCGGGACTGGGTGTCGGCCATGTCCTCGGCGACGTCGAGGATGCGCAGCGCGGTCTCGCGATCCAGGGTGCGGGTGTCCAGGAGATGCCTCATGCCTCGATCGTCACCTCCTCGGCCCATCGATCTCGCGCAGGCGCACGTTGACGCGCTCCTGACGGGAAGAGGGAATGTTCTTGCCGACGTAGTCGGGGCGGATCGGCAGCTCACGGTGTCCGCGATCGACGAGGATCGCCAGGCGCACGGCGGCCGGACGCCCGATCGCCTGCAGCGCGTCGAGTGCCGCCCGGATGCTGCGCCCCGAGAAGAGCACGTCGTCGACGAGCACGACGGTCTTGCCGTCGATGCCGCCGGCGGGATCTCCGTCGGCCGCGGTGAGCGCGTGGGGTTCTTCGCGAGATCGTCGCGGTACAGCGTCACATCGAGCGCGCCGACGGGCGTCTCGGTGCCGGAGATCGCACCGATCGAGGCGGCGAGACGATTCGCGAGGGTCACGCCCCGCGTGGGGATGCCCAGCAGGACCAGATCGTCTGCGCCTCGGTTCGCCTCGAGGATCTCATGGGCGATGCGGGTCAGTGCCCGCGTGATATCGGCTTCCTGCAGCACGGCGCGCGCTCATCCACCGCTCCCTTCTCCGCCTCACAGGACGGGGTTAAAGGTTGCTTGTGCGTCGAGTCTACCCGTTCTCCCGACCGCCGGTCTCAGAAGATGCGACCTCCCTCGACCGGAAGCCGCGTTTTGTGAGACCGCGGGATTCGGCGGTCTCAGAAGGTGCGGCTCGCACCCGGAGGAACCCGCAGTTTGTGAGACCACCGGGAATCGAGAGGCCGGAGGTCTTGGGGCCACGCCGGCCTAAGGGCTCAGCCGGCGGGCGGAGCTCGGCATCCGATGTCTCGTCGACCTTCGACGCGCGAATCGGGTGGCCGCTCGTGGACAGGCATTTGCCGGTCTTAAGATCCCACTTCCAGTCGTGCATGCTGCACGTGAGGATGCCGTCCTCGTCGACCTTGCCGGTGCGGGTGAGGTCGGCGCGCAGATGCGGGCAGCGCCGCTGCACGACCCAGTCGCCGATCTCGGCGTCCTCGGTCTGATCGGTCTGCTCCTGGTACCAGTTCTCCACGTACTCGATGCGGTCGACCGAGAGGCACTTGAGGAACGTCGTGAGGAACTCGTTGAACTTGCCGCTGCGGCCCACCTGGAACTGCATCGACAGGAAGATCGAGTTCGACCAGTCGATCTCGTGATCGACGATGTTCGTCGATACGAGGTCAGCGGGGATCGTGTACCAGTAGATGCACTCCTCCCCGCGTACTCGCGGACCTTCGCGCGGGGAAGTCGACGACCATGTCGAGCTCGCCGATGCGGAACCGCACGTTCCCGCCGACGCCGAGACGGATCGTGCGGGACTTCTTCAGCAGCGGCTCCCACCACTCCTTGATGGCGGCGAGCATCTCGTCCGGCGGGAGCACCGGCGCGCGCGTGGCCTCCTCGTCGCGCAGCTCCTGCTGGCGGTTCGCGCGCTGTTCCTCGAGGTAGTCCCACTTCTCATCGAAGATGCGGGTGAGCTCCTCGTCGGTGTACAGCGACTGCGAGACGGACACCTCGCTCCCCTGCACGTCGACGACCGTGCCCGGGACGAACAGGTGCCCGTCGTACTTCGGCAGCCGCTCCTTCATGTGCGCGAGGAACTGCTTCTGGTCGGTGAAGATCGAATCGTCGTCCTTGCCCGTGCCGTTGTACCGGAACAGCTCGTCGCGCAGGAACATCGGGGGCCCGCCATCGGGAACACATGCTGCGCGTCGACCTTCTCGATGTAGAAGAGGGCGCGCTTGTTCTGCGCCTCGCGCTTGAGGCGGGCGAAGGTCCGCTTCGACTCCTGGGGCAGGTCGTAGACCATGGGCCACCAGATCGCACCGGAGACCTGCGTGAAGTATGCGTCGGGGGTGCCGAAGTCGAGAAGCTTCTCCAGATCCAGCGGATGCGAGTCGTTCTGGTTCAGGATCGAGGCCGTGCCGTCGTCGATGCTCAGCGAAGAGTCGCCGATCGGACCGTCGCTGGGGGCGCGCAGCGGCGTGATCATGAACTTCAGGTCGCCGCGCTGGATCACCCCGCCGGCCGGCGCGTAGGTGATGTTGTTGTAGCCGAGCGCCCGGATGTCCTGCTCGAGATCGTCGATGGGGTACTCGGGCAGCAGCACCTCGATGTCTTTGGAGACGTAGCGCTCGAGCAGTCGCGGGTCGAAGTGGTCGCGGTGCCGGTGCGAGATGTACAGGAAGTCCGCCTCGCGCCCGAAGCGCTCCCAGTCGAGTGCACGGTTGTCGGGGAACGGGAACCACGAGCCGTAGAAGGAGGGCCCGATCACCGGGTCGCAGAGGAAGTTTCCTCCGACGGTCTCCACGAACATCCCGGCGTGGCCGAGCCCAGTGATCCGCATGGTTCTCCTCGTCTTGTGAACGCCTCGATTCTACCCGCGGTCGTTCTCGAATCCTGTGCTGCCGCTGCGCCGTGGCGCGGCCGTAACACGGCGTCGCACAGCGGGTGCCGCAGAAGCGCGCATGACAGGCTGGGATCCCTGCAAGCGAAGAGGAAGGGCCCTGTCGTGGGAGCAGAAGCAGGCGGATTCTCCACTCGCCAGGTGCATGTCGGATCGGATGCCGTGCCGGCCACGCCGCGCGCGCTCCCGATCCATCTCACAGCCGGTTTCACCTTCTCCGACTTCGAGGAGGCCGCGGCCCATTTCGGCGCCGGGGACGGCTTCGGCTACACCCGCACCGGTAACCCGACCGTTTCCGCGGTCGAGAGCAAGCTCGCCTCGCTCGAAGGCGGAGCCGAGGCACTCCTGGTGGCGAGCGGCCAGGCCGCGGTCTCCGTCGTCATCCTGGGGCTCGTCTCCTCCGGCGGGCACATCGTGTCGTCCACCCACATCTACGAGGGCACCCGCGGGCTGCTGCTCGACAACTTCTCCCGCCTGGGCATCGAGGTCGACTTCGTCGATGACATCGGCGACCCGGATGCCTGGCGGGCCGCCATCCGCCCGGAGACGCGCCTGCTGCTGGCGGAGTCCATCGCCAACGCGCGCAACGATGTGCTCGACGTCGCCGCGATCGCGCAGGTCGCAGACGAGCACGGCATCCCTCTCGTCGTCGACAACACCTTCGCGACCCCCTACCTCCTGCGTCCGATCGAGCACGGCGCCGCGATCGTCGTGCATTCGGCCAGCAAGTTCCTCGCGGGCCAGGGCGCTGTGCTCGGCGGGGTGATCGTCGACGACGGGCGTTTCGATGCTGCTCGCGCGGGAGATCTGTTCCCGCAGCTGACCGCGCCCACCAGGACCGGAGACCCCGCGCCCTGGGAACGCCACGGCGGGCGAGCCCGCATCGCCTACCTCCGCGAGACGGTCGCGCCCCGGTTCGGTCCGACCCCCTCGCCCCTGACCGCGTTCCTCATCGGCCAGGGCATCGAGACGTTGAGTCTGCGCGTCGAACGGCAGTCGGCGAACGCGCTCGCGGTGGCGCGCTGGCTCGAGAGCCGGCCCGAGGTCGCCTCCGTCGATCACGCCGGACTGCCCTCGCATCCGAGCTATGACACGGCCCGACGCTACCTGGAGGGCGGATACGGCTCGGTCTTCGCCGTCACCCTCCACGGAGGCCTCGCCGCCGCCCGCGCCGCCGTGAACACCTTCGAGGTGATCACCCACATGACGCATCTCGGCGATGTGCGATCGCTCGTGCTGCATCCGGCCTCGACGAGCCATACCCAGCGCACCGAGGCCGAGCAGCGCGCACTCGGCGTGCATCCCGGAACTCTACGGCTCTCCATCGGCATCGAGGCCCTCGACGACCTGCTGGCTGATCTCACCCGCGCCCTCGAGGCGGCCGCCGCCGCACGGTCCGTGGAGAGCGCAGGAGCAGGCGCGTGAGCAGGCTCCAGCACTTCGGCTGGTTCCTCGCCCGAGGATTCGGGCCGCACGGCTGGGGCCACCCCTACCTCGACTGGAACTACCGCTGGACCGAGCCCGCGCTCTACCAGGAGTCCGCGCGTACGCTCGAGCAGGCGGGCTTCGACCTCCTCCTCATCGAAGACGCCCCGTCGCTCGGCTCTGCCGCCACGATCGATCTGCGCGTGCGCCAGGCGTTCGGCGGACCCAAGCTCGATCCGCTGCTCCTGGCGCCCTATCTGTTCGCCGCGACGCGTCACCTGGGCATCGCCCCGACGGTGAACCCCGCCGCGTACCTGCCCTACACGGCGGCACGCCAGTTCGCGACGCTGCAGCACCTCAGCGGGCACCGGCTCGCCCTCAATGTCGTCACCGACACCGGCAGCGCACGGCACTTCGGCGCGACACCCCCGCTGGGCCACGATGCGGCCTATGACCGCGCCGAGGAGTGGCTCGCCGGCATCCGTTCCCTCTGGCGCAGTTGGCCCGACGACGCGCTCATCGCCGATCCGGCGCGCGGACGCTACGCCGACGGGACGCAGCTCGACGCCGTGCCCCACCGAGGCGAGCACTTCTCGTTCGACGGCCCTCTCAACTTCGTGCCCTTCACCGACGGCGAGCCGGTCATCGTCTCCCCCGGCGGCTCCGGGCGCGGGCTCGGCTTCGCCGGCGCGAACTCGGACGTGCAGCTCGCCCTCGCTCCCCTCGATGAGGCCAGCATCACCGCCTACCGCGCCAAGATCCACGCGGCGGCGCGTGAGCGCGGTAGACAGCCCGAGGACATCAAGATCCTGTTTGCGATCCAGCCCGTGCTGGTCTCCTCGCCCGAGGAGGCCGACCGGATCGTCGCCGCATCGGCGCATCCCGATGACGCCGCCCTCCTCCGCATCGCCGAACGCCAGTCCAGCGATCTGGAGACCGATCTGACCGCGCTGGATCTGGACGCCCCATTGGACACGTCGATCTTCGGCGATCACGTCTCGCACGGCAGCATCCGACGCCTCATCGGCGCGCACGACCCCGACACTCCGCTGCGGAGGCTCCTTGCCGCTCATGCCCGCCTCGGCCGCCTCAGCGATGGCTCGGGATTCGTGGGCACCGCCGAGGAGCTGGCCGACCGGATCGAGGAGCTCGGCTCCTGGGGCAACGACGGCGTGCTGCTGTGGGGCGACCTGCACCCGGTGACGGTGCATCGCACGCTGGATGAGCTCGTCCCGATCCTGCGGCGCCGCGGCATCCTCCGTGCGGAGTACGCCGACGGCGGTCTGCGCGCGAACCTGCAGTCCTTCTGAGCCTGGGTCGTCCGACTCTTTCCACGGCGGGACCTCGCGCCCGGAACGTCGAAGCGGCCGGCACCGGAGATGCTCCGGGCCGGCCGCCGTGGCGATGACGCCTATCCGAGCCCGTTCGCGCTGAGCCACGCCGTGGCGATCTCCGCGGGCGAGCGCTGGTCGACCGTCGACTCGACGTTCAGGGCGACGAGACCCTCCGGTGTCAGCGCCGCGCTCACGGGGTTGATGACCGCCGCGATCTCATCGGCGATGTCAGCGCTGACCAGCGGCACCACGTTCGACGCGAGGAAGAGCGCCTCCGGGTCCTCGAGGACGACGAGCTCCTCGGTCTGGATGCGCGGATCGGCCGTGTACACGTTGGCGACATTGACGGTGCCGGCCACGAGATCCTCGACCGTGGTGTCGCCCGTCGCGCTGAAACCGACCTCGACACCGTAGACGTCGGCGAGTCCGTTCGGCCCGTAGGGGCGCTCGGCCAGCTCCGGCGGTCCGCCGAGGGTGAGGACCACGTCGACGTTGGCGAGGTCCGCGATCGTCGTGAGCCCGTGCTCCGCCGCGAAGGCAGCGGTGACCGTGTAGGAGTCCTGATCGGATGCCGTCGACTGATCGAGCACCGTCAACCCTTCCGGCAGCGCATCCAGGAGTGCCGCGTGAACGTCCTCGGGGCTGCGCGCGGTGGTCGTGTCGTCGAAGAACTGGAGCAGGTTGCCGCTGTACTCCGGGAACAGGGTGATCTCCCCGCTCTCGATCGACGGGATGTAGGCGTCGCGCTGCCCGATGCTGAACTGGCGATCCACCACGAATCCCGCGCCCTCGAGCGCCTGGGCGTAGATCTCGGCGATGATCTCGTTCGAGTAGTAGGCCTGCGACCCGATGACGATCGTGGTGGGGTCGACCGGAGCCGGGTCGGTCCCGGGGTCGAGCGGATTCTCGGAGGCGCATCCGCTCAGGACCAGGGCCGCCGCGGCGAGCGTGGCGGCCAGGACCGCCGACTTCTTATGTGCTGTGGACATGTGCTGTGTTCCTTCGCTTTCTGGTGATGGGGACATTCTGGGCGGGGGTACGGACGTTCGCCGGAGTCACGCGGCCACCGGGGAGGTGCGACGCCGCGGATCCGGGGCCCGCAGCAAGGCTGCGCGCACGCCTCTGGGCAGGAGCACCCTCTGCAGAACGGCGAACACGCCGTCGAGCACGAGAGCGAGCGCGGCGACGAGGATCGCGCCGCCGAGAACCATCTCGAAGCGGCGCAGCGGGAGTCCGGTGATGATGTATTGGCCGAGCCCGCCGAGATTGACGTAGGCGGCGAGGGTCACCGTGGCGACGACCTGCAGCGTCGCGGCGCGGAAGCCCGCGATTAGCAGCGGCAGCCCCAGCGGGATCTCGATGCGCCAGAGGATCTGCGCCGGGGTCATCCCCGTGGCCTTGCCCGCGTCGATCACGGCACGATCGATCGCCTCGAAGCCCGTGTAGGCACCCGCCAGCAGCGAGGGGATCGCGAGGAGCACGAAGGTGATCACCGCGGCCTCAGGCTTGTGCAGGACCCCCATGATGAGTACGAGGAGCAGGAGCAGTCCGAACGAGGGAATGGCGCGCGCAGCGCCCGAGATCGCCACGGCGACGTCTCGCCCTCGTCCGGTGTGACCGATCCACCACCCGGCAGGCACCGCGATGAGAGCGGCGATCGCAACCGAGATGAATGTGTAGACCAGGTGTTCGGCGAAGGCGGCCGGCAGCGCGGCGTTGCCCGCACCGGGAGCGCCGGCGAAGATCCACTCGAGCGCGTCGGCGATGAGGTTCATGCTCGCGCCTCCTTCAGTGAGGCCGCACGAGGACTGCGCACCACCTGGGATCTCGTCCACGGCAGCAGGAGCCTGCCTGCGACGACGAGCAGGAGATCGATGATCAGCGCCAGCAGGAAGACAGCGACCAGACCGGCGAAGATCTCGGCGACGATCCGCCGTTGCAGCCCGTTGGTGAAGAGATAGCCGAGGTTGCTGATCCCGATCAAGATGCCGACGGTCGCCAGCGCGATCGTGCTGACCGCCGTGACCCGAAGCCCCGCGAGGATCACAGGACCGGCGAGCGGGAAGTCCACGGCGAAAAAGCGCCGCACTGGCCCGTAGCCCATCGCGTCCGCCGCGAGCCGCACGTCCGGGGCGACCGAGTCCAGGCCGTCGGCGACCGAGCGCACCATGAGCGCGACGCCGTAGATGGTCAGGGCGATGATGAGGTTGAGCTCGCTCAGCGGACTAATGCCGAAGATCACCGGCAGGAGGAACAGCAGCGCGAGCGAGGGGATCGTGTACAGCAGTCCCGTGGCGGTGAGCACAGCGCCCCGGGCCGGGGTGTACTTCCACGCGACCCAGCCGAGCGGAACCGCGATGACGAAGGCCAGCACGATCGCGATCACGCTCTGGCGAAGGTGCTCGAGCGAGAGCGCCAGAATGAGATCGAGGTTGTTGAGGACCCAGGTCACGGAGAGGCGTCCTCGTCCTGCAGTGCGCCCTGGGTGCGTCCCTGCCTGTCCACGACGACGACGCCGTGCGGCGTCCGCTTCAGCCGCAGCGCTCGACGCCCGCGGTCCGCGCCGATGAACTGGGCGACGAAGTCGGATGCGGGTTCCTCGATGATCTCGCTCGGGCTGCCCACTTGAGCGATGCGCGCGCCCCGCTCGAGGATCACGACCTGGTCCCCCAGCAGGAACGCCTCGTCGATGTCATGGGTGACGAAGACCACCGTCTTGTCGAGGTCGCGCTGCAGGCGGATGATCTCCTGCTGCAGTTCGGTGCGCACGATGGGGTCGACGGCACCGAAGGGCTCATCCATGAGGAGGATGTGGGGGTCGGCGGCGAGCCCGCGTGCGTCGCCGACGCGCTGCTGCTGACCTCCGGAGAGCTGATGCGGATAGCGGTCGACGAGGGAGCGGTCGAGACCGACGACGTCGAGGAGTTCCAGAGCGCGCTCCCGTGCGGCCGTGCGGCTCACGCCGTTCAGGACCGGAACGGTCGCGACGTTGTCGGCGACGGTGTGGTGCGGCAGGAGCCCGCCGTTCTGCATGACGTAGCCGATGCTGCGCCGCAGTTGCACGGGATCGCGGCCGAGGATGCTCTCGCCGTCGATCTCGATCGTCCCGGCGGTCGGCTCGACCATCCGGTTGATCATGCGCAGCAGCGTCGTCTTGCCGCATCCGGAGGAGCCCACGAAGACCGTGGTCTTATGGGCCGGGAGCACGAGGCTGAACTCCGACCGCGGCCGTGCCGTCGGGGTATCGCTTGGACACCTCACGGAACTCGATCACGGGCCCACCTCCTTGATTCACTCAATCACAGGAGACGGTACGGGCCCTTTGCGCTGTAATCGGGAGAAACACGGATCGGGCGCAGACCGACGGCGCGAGAACCGCCGCGGAAAGCGACGCCGAGGCTCAGGAGGAGCGGCTGATGCGTGCGAGGACACCGTGCACGAAGGCGCCGGAGTCGTCGGTGGAGAACTCCTTCGCGAGCTCCACGGCCTCATCGATCGCGACCGCGGGCGGAACCTGGTCGTTGAACAGCAGCTCCCACACGCCGATGCGAAGGACGGCACGGTCGACCGCCGGCATCCGATCCAGCTTCCAGTCGCGGCTGTGCGTGCTGATCTGCTCGTCGATGTCGTCGCGGTGATCGATGACGCCGTCCACGATCTCGCGCGCATACAGCCAGGAGGCCTCGCGTGCGGGCTCCCCCGCCGCGCGCTTCGCCTCCGCCGCGAGCGTCACAGCGACCTCGTCGCCGCGGACGTCCGACTGGAAGAGGATGTCGAGGGCGCGCTTGCGCGCCTTGCTGCGTGCGCTCACGCCTTACTTCTCGCGACCGAGGTAGTCGCCCGTGCGGGTGTCGACCTTGACCTTGGTGCCGGTCTCCAGGAACAGCGGCACCTGGATCTCGTATCCGGTCTCGACCGTCGCCGGCTTCGTGCCCGCCGAGGAGCGGTCGCCCTGCAGACCCGGCTCGGTGTAAGTGATCTCGAGGATCACGGATGCCGGCAGGTCGATGTAGAGCGGGTTGCCGTCGTGGAGGGCGATCGTGACCGGCTGGTTCTCCAGCAGGAAGTTCTTCGCGTCGCCGACCTGCTCCGCCGACATCGTCAGCTGGTCGTAGTCGGTCTGGTCCATGAAGACGAAGCCTTCACCGTCGTTGTACAGGTACGTGAAGTCACGACGATCGATGTTCTGGATGTCGACCTTGGCGCCGGCGTTGTAGGTGCGATCGACGACCTTTCCGGTCACGACGTTCTTCAGCTTGGTGCGCACGAAGGCGCCGCCCTTGCCGGGCTTGACGTGCTGGAACTCCACCACGCTCCAGAGCTGTCCGTCGATGGAGAGCACGACGCCGTTCTTGATGTCTGCGGTGGATGCCATGAGTGCGGGGTTCCGTTCCTGTCTGTGGTCGCGGTCGCCTCGCACACCGGGAAACGCACCGTGCGCGGAGGGACCTCAAGATTCTATCCTGTGCGGTCGCCGGATCCGCACGGCGCCTGAACCGCGACGATGCCCACGGAGCCGGCGTCGCGCGAGCGGATGCGGCTCATCAAGGGACGAGGGCTCGCGCTGCTCGTTCAGTGCAGGGATGCGTCCGGAGCGGTGCGGCGCCACTCGTGCAGGGGCACGGTCAGGCCCGCACGCGTCGGAGCGCAGACGAAGGGGCCTGCGTGCACCTCCAGTTCGGGCGCCAACGGGATCACCCGGACGAGACGGAAGTCCTCGCCGTCGCAGCGCGCCCGAACGGTCACAGCGTCGCCGGTGCGGCTGGCCCGCACCGTCACTCGCCGGTCGATCCACGTGGGCACGGGCGCAAGCGACCAGTCCGAGTACTCGTTCGTGACGACGGCGCCCAACTGAGGGCTGCCGTCGGCGAACTCGACACCGGCCTTGATCCACTGCTCGGCGGATACGCGCAGGAAGACTCCCGCCTGATCGAATTGCTCTCGGAAGGCCGCGGTGAAGTCCACCTCGACGGCGTCCTCCCGCCCCAGCGGCGCGAGAAGCGCGTGTTCGCTGTCATTGATGAATCCGTAGGAGGTGCGCCGCCAGGCATCGCTGCCCTCGGCGGCGGTCACCAGAAGATCCCCGCCCGACTCGATCGCCGATACCGGAGAATGGGTCCAGCTCCCCTCCGACCAGGCGATCCGTGTCATCGGTTCGTCTCCTGCCCGGCCAAGAGCGTCACGAGCTCCCGCAGCGCGCGGACGTAGCCCTGGATGCCCTCACCGACGACGTGCACGGCGGCGATGTCGGTCAGATAGGAGTGGTGGCGGAACGCCTCGCGCGCGTACACATCCGACACATGCACCTCCGCGAACGGAAGCGCCACGCCCGAGAGCGCGTCGCGCAGCACCACCGAGGTGTGGGTGAGTCCTCCGGGATTGATGATGATGCCCGCGCAGTCCTCGCGCGCCGCGTGGATCGCATCCAGGAGCACGCCCTCATGGTTGCTCTGCACCGCGCGGACCTCGTATCCGGCAGCGGATGCGGCATCCGCGACGATCTTCTCGACGTCCGCGAGCGTGGCGGTGCCGTAGACCTCGGGTTCGCGGGTACCGAGGAGGTTCAGGTTGGGGCCGTTGACCAGCAGGAGACGTCGAGTGCTCACGAGTGCACCCTATCGCCGGAGTCGGATCCTGCGTGACGCAGCACGCGGCGCATCTCCACCTCGTCGCCGATGGCCGAGGTGAATCGCCGTCCGGTGAGGACGAAGCCGCAGCGTGCATACGCGGCCCTGGCTCGCGCGTTGTCGGCATGCACATCGAGGGTGAGCGCGTGGTCGCCGTGCTCCTGGGACCATTCCGCCGCGGATGTCAGAAGCGCGTCGATCAGGCCTCTTCCGCGATGGGAGGGCCGCATGTAGACCCCCACCACATCGGCGCGCGCGTGCGGAAGGGGAAGCCCATGGTGGTCGGCCTCTCCGGCCGCGCGTCGCAGAACCGTGACCGTGGCGATCCAGTCGTCGCCCTCCTCGGCGATGAACTGCGCGGCGGCGTCGCCCGATGCGGCATTCTCGGCGCGCTCACGCCAGAAGTCATCGGGGCGTGCTGCGGAGCTCGCATGATTGTCGAGGAAGGCGATGGCGGCATCCGCATCCTGCAGTGCCTCCAACCGGAGTGCCCGCACGCGGGGCCATTCGTCGGTGCGCACGCGTCGCACCGAGAAGGTCACTCGCCGACCTCCTGGTAGGCCGCGAAGAGCAGCGACTCGTCGGGCGCCTGGAGGACAGTGGGCTTGGCGATCTCGTCGAGTACGATGAAGCGCAGCATGCCGCCGCGGGTCTTCTTGTCGCGCTGCATCGTGGCGAGGAGGGTGTTCCACGCCCCGGCACGGTAGCTCGTCGGAAGCCCCAGGGACTCGAGCACGGTGCGGTGCCGACCCGCCGACTCATCGGAGAGCCTCCCCGCCAGCCGCGAGAGCTCCGCGGCGAAGACCATGCCGATCGAGATCGCGGCGCCGTGCCGCCAGCGGTAGCGCTCCGCGTGCTCGATCGCGTGCCCGAGCGTGTGCCCGTAGTTGAGGATCTCCCGTTGTCCCGCCTCACGGAAGTCGTCCGAGACGACCCGGGCCTTCATGTCGATGGCCAGCTCGACCGCGCGGCGGAACTCGGGGGTCGTCGTGTCGGTCGCGCGGACGGGGTCGCGCTCGATGATCTCCAGGATCTCCGGCGCCCAGATAAACCCGGCCTTGACAACCTCGGCGAACCCCGCCGTCGCCTCGTTGGGGCTCAGGCTCCCGAGCTGATCGAGGTCGCCGATGACGGCGCGCGGCGCCCAGAACGCGCCCACGAGATTCTTGCCCTCGTTGGTGTTGATACCGGTCTTGCCGCCCACGGAGGCGTCGACCAGGCCCAGCACGGTCGTCGGCACCTGGATGAGCTGCACGCCGCGCAGCCACGTCGCGGCGACGAAGCCCGCCAGATCGGTCACCGCTCCCCCGCCGTAGCCGATGACGGCATCGCTGCGCGTGAAATCGGCCTGGCCCATGATCTGCCAGCAGAAGGCAGCGACCTCGACGCGCTTGCCCTGCTCGGCATCCGGGACTTCCGCCAGGAGCACCTCCCGCGGGCCGTCAGCGGCGGCGAGGAGACGATCGCGGAACTCTGCGGCGCGATCGGCGAGCGTCGGCGGATGCACGACGAGCACCTTGCGCACGCCGGGTGCGAGGCGGGCGGCCACCTCGTCGAGGATGCCGCGGCCCACGAGGATGTCGTAGGGGGTATCACCGGTGACGCTGATCGTCGTGGTCTCGGTCGTCATGCGCTTGTCTCCTCCAGCCAGTTCGCGATGTTCTGGGCCACCCGCTGCATCGGCATCCGGGAGGTGTCGAAAGTGGCGTCGGCCACCTCTTCATACCAGGCCCGCCGCTCCTCGAAGATGCGGGACCAGCGCTCGAGCGGGTCCTCCTCACCGGCGAGCAGCGGACGGCTCCCGCCGGTGATCCGCGGGGCGACCGCCTGCGCGGACACGGTGAGGAAGGCGACCGGCACTGCCGCCAGGCGATCCCGTGTGGCCGGATCGATCACGGCACCGCCGCCGAGGGAGAGCACCCCTTCGGCCTCGAGCATCTCGGCGATCGTCTCCCTTTCGATCTCGCGGAAGCGCGCCTCGCCGTGCTCGGCGAAGATCTCAGGAATCGGTCCGTGCAGTGCGGCGATGCGCTTGTCGCTGTCGCGGAAGGGCACACCGAGCAACTTCGCGACCGTGCGACCGACGCTCGTCTTGCCCGCGGCCATGGGGCCGACGAGCACGACACGGGTCTCAGACCTGCTCATCGTGGGTGATCAGCGCCGCCTCAGACACCGGGGCCGTGCGCAGCTCCTCCGGGATCGCCGCGAGATACGACTGCAGATTCCGGCGCGTCTCGCCGACGCTGTCGCCGCCGAACTTCTCCAGGACGGAGTTCGCGAGCTCGATGGCGACCATCGCCTCGGCGACGACCCCCGCGGCGGGAACGGCGCACACGTCCGAACGTTGGTGATGGGCGGATGCCGCTTCGCCGCTGGTGACGTCGATCGTGCGCAGGGCCCGGGGCACCGTGGCGATCGGCTTCATCCCGGCGCGTACGCGCAGGACGGTGCCCGTGGACATGCCGCCCTCGGTGCCGCCGGCCCGATCGCTCGCGCGCGCGATCCCGTCGTCTGTGGCGAAGAGCTCGTCGTGGGCGGCGGAGCCACGGCGGCGCGTCGTCTCGAAGCCGTCGCCGACCTCGACGCCCTTGATCGCCTGGATGCTCATGAGCGCCTGTGCCAGACGGCCGTCCAGACGTCGATCCCAGTGCACGTGCGATCCGAGGCCGGGCGGGAGCCCGTAGGCGAGCACCTCGACGATGCCGCCGAGCGTGTCGCCGTCCTTGCGCGCGGCGTCGACCTCCTCGACCATGCGCTCGGAAGTGCCTGCGTGGAAGCAGCGCAGCGGATCGGCGTCGAGTGCGGCCACGTCGTCAGGAGTGGGAAGAGGCGCATCGTCCGGAACCCGGACCGGGCCGATGGAGAGGGTGTGGCTGACCAGCCGGATGCCGAGCTCGCCCAGGAAGGCACGGGCGACGGCGCCGAGCGCGACCCGTGCGGCCGTCTCGCGCGCGCTGGCGCGCTCGAGGATCGGCCGGGCCTCGTCGAAGTCGTACTTCTGCATGCCGACGAGGTCGGCGTGGCCGGGCCGAGGGCGGGTGAGCGGGGCACCCCGACCGCGGGAACGATCGGTGAGTTCGACCGGCTCGGGGTTCATGACCTCGGTCCACTTGGGCCACTCGGTGTTGCCGATGCGCAGGGCGATCGGGCTGCCGAGCGTGCGACCGTGAACGACGCCGCCCGAGATCGACAGCTCGTCCTGCTCGAACTTCATGCGCGAACCGCGCCCATAGCCGAGCTTGCGGCGGGCGAGGTCGGCCTGGATGGCCTCGCTGGAGAGCGGGACCCCGGAGGGAAGGCCTTCCATGACGGCAATGAGTTCTGGGCCGTGCGATTCGCCGGCCGTGAGCACGCGGAGCATTCCCCTAGTCTCCCATGAGCGCGGTGCGCATGACTTCCACCACGGCCTCCTCGCCCGGCAGCGCTTCCTCGGGCTCGCCCGAGGTGAAGATGCGCACCTGACGCACCGCCTGGTGCAGCAGCATGAGCAGGCCCGAGATCACCGGCGCCCCGTTCCAGGAGGACGCCAGCGCCGAGGGCCACGGCGCGTAGGCGGCGTCGAGCAGGACTCCCCCTCCCGTGGCGAGGGCCTCCGCTGTCGCGGCGTCGAGAGCCGTGCCTGAGGGCAGGGTGGCCACGGTCGCGTCGACGGGGCCGACCGGCGCCGAGAGGTCGGATGCGGTGACCTCCACGCCCAGCTCCTCGCCGATCCGCAGGAGATGCGCGGCCCGTTCCGGCCGGCGGGCGCGCACGTCGATCCGCGTCGCACCGAGCTCTGCCAGCGCGATGACCGACGACGCGGCCGTCGCTCCCGCGCCGAGGATCCGCGCGTTGCCGATGCCGTCGACCCCGTTCTCGCGGAAAGCGTCGACGAGGCCGACGACGTCGGTGTTGAACCCGCGACGCGTGGAGCCCAGCAGCAGGGTGTTGACCGCGCCCGTGAGCCGGGCGAAACGATCCACGGAGTCGGCCGCACGGAAGGCCTCCTCCTTGAGCGGCATCGTCACCGCGAGCCCGCGCCAACGGTCGTCGAGACCGTCCACGATCGATCTCAGCTCGCCCGCGGGCACCCGCCGACGTTCAAAGCTCCAGTCGAGGCCGAGCTGCGCGTAGGCCGCGGCATGCAGGACGGGCGATTTGCTGTGCGCGATCGGGTCGCCCCAGACCTCGAGGCGGGTGTCGCTCACGGGCATCGCGCCTCGTCCGCGCGACACCACTCCTGCCGCACCTCGATGGCGCGGAGATGCTCGGCGTACGTGTCGGTGAACTCCGTCTCGCCCGTCTCGTCGTTCACCGTGACGAAGTAGAGCCAGGTTCCATCCGCCGGATGCATCGCGGCATCGATCGCGAGGTCGCCGGGATTGGCGATCGGCCCCTTCGGAAGACCGGTGTGGACGTAGGTGTTCCAGGGGTTGTCGTCATCGAGCGCCTCCTGCGTCGACGCGGCGGCACCGTCGTGCAGCTCGCCATAGCCGTACTGCGCCGTCGAGTCCATCTGCAGATAGCCGTGCGTCTCCTGGTTGCCCGGCTGCAGCCGGTTCTGGATGACGCGGGAGACCCGGTAGAAGTCGGCTTCGAAGCGCGCTTCGCGCTGGATGATCGAGGCGATCGTGAGGATCTCGTGCGCGTCCTCGTCGGAGACACCGGCCCGGCTGAGCGACTCGCGCGTGCGCTCGACCATGCGAGCGATCACGTCGGTCGGGGTGGCGCTCGGGTCGAAGGTGTACATCGCCGGGAACACCCAGCCCTCGAGGGAGTCGGCTGAGACGCCGTAGGCGGAGGGGTCTTCGGCGGCGGCCTGGACGTCCTCGAGTGGGAAGCCCATCGTCTCGGCGATGATCTCGACCGAACGGTCCACCGTGAGACCTTCGCGCAGCAGCACGGAGTTCTCCCGCTTGTTCGCGGGATCCCGCAGCGCCTCCAGCGCCTCGGCCGCCGACATCCGCTCGCGCAGCTCGTACACCCCGGGGTAGAACGTGACCGCGATCGACTCCCGGATCAGATAGTCGTACAGCGCCTCGGGCGTCTTGGTGACCCCGGCCTCGTACATCGTCGCCGAAACGGCACCGCCGGTGTCGCCCTCGAGCACCGTGATGTTCACGGGGTCGCCGGCCTGACCGGGCTCCCAGTCGTTCGGCTCGCCCCAGCCCATGACCTCGGTGATCCTGTCGCCGTAGGTGTTCCACACCCACATGCCCGCGGCCGCGATCCCGCCGAAGATCGCGAGCACCACGATGAGGGCGATCAGGCAGCCCCGGCGACGGCGCTTCTTGCGCACCCGTTCGTCTTTCACCTCGTGGTGGTCGTCTGCGGTCTCGAACAGCTCGTCGAGACCACCGCGGGATCCCCCGACAGCCGTCTCGTCGACCACGGGTGCCGGACCCTCCTCAGCGGGCGAACCGGGTACGAGGCCTTCGGGCTCGAAGGGGGGAAGCACGGACGCCGCAGGAACACTCGCCGGCGTCTCGGACAGGGCAGGCTCGGATGCCGCGGCCTGCGCCGCCTCCCGTTGCGCCGCTTCCCGCGCCGCCGCCTCCCGGGCGGCACGCCGCGATCCGGGTGCGGGCGGGCCCGCGGGCGCGGCCGGAGCGGGTTTGGCGGGATCGGGCAGGTTGCCGAACAGACCCGCCATCGGGTCCGTGTTCTCCGGCCCTGGGCGTCCGGAGCTCTCAGGCGCGTTCAGGATTACTCCTCACGGGGGCTGATGAGGGAACCGGCCGGGCTGCCGGTGCTCTTCTCGGTATCGATCGCCTGCTGCAGCAGGACCACCGCGGCGACCTGATCCACAATGCTACGAGATCGACGTTGGGAACGGCCAGAGGAACGCAGCGCGGCGTGCGCCGACACCGTGCTCAGACGTTCGTCGACCAGACGTACCGCGTGA